>JAOAPE010000028.1 GCA_025462725.1 Terriglobales bacterium
GGGAACGAGACTCTGAAGGTAACGCTCGACACCTCCGACAAGTTGCGAGTGGCTGTTGACAAGGAGGATCCGCATCGAAAATTGGCCCGCCGGAGGTTGGGGGTTGAGTTGCTGAATTCCCGTTACGCGAGATAGATTTCCAGGCACCTGCGGACGACCGCATCCCAGGTGAAGTTCTTCAGGACGCGTTCCCGGGCGGCGCGGCCCATGGCGCGGGCCTCGTCGGGGTCGGCGGCGAGGCGGCGCACTGCGCGTCCCAGCACCTCGAGATCGGTCGAGACCACACCCGCCTCCGCGGGCACCGCCTCGGCCGCCTCGGTGGTGCCGAGTGCGACCACCGGCATGCCCAGGTGCATCGCCTCGATCAGCGCCAGCCCGAGGGAGGTCCAGCGGTAGGGGTGGACGTAGAGGCGGCGGCGGGGCATCTCGGCGTGGAGCCGGGCCTGGGGCAGATCGTCGGTGCGCAGCCCGGCGGGGGGGGCGGAGGTGCCGGCGTTGCCCATGCCGAAGAGGTCGATCGGCACCTCGGCGCCGAGCCGGGGCAGCAGGTCGAGCCCCACCACCCGTCCGCGGCGGGGGGCCTCGTTGATCACCACCGCCGAACGCGGCAGCTCGCCGCTGTAGCGGTAGCCGGGGTCGACGACGCCGTGCTCGACCACCCGGGTGGGGGCGCGGCCGCAGTCCCAGAAGAGGTCGTTGAAGTGGGTGACATGGACCACGGGGATGTCCGCCCGGCCGGCGAGGGGGTGGCGCATCGAGCCGATCTCGCCCTGGGGGGCGTCGTGCTCGAGGTAGAGGGCGGGGAGGTCGCGCCCGGGGCGGCGGCCCAGCCAGCGCTCCACCAGGTCCAGCTCGTGGGGGCGCTGGAGGATGACCGCGTCGACCTCCTCCTTCCGGAGCGCGTCCGGGGCCAGCTCCACCGCCGAGTCCGGCCAGTCCCAGGTGCGGGCCCGGCCGCGACCGTCGGCGCCGCGACCGGGGAGCAGGGGCAGCAGGTAGCGGTGGCGTCCCTGCACCAGCGCGGTGGTCCAGGAGCCGTGGACGTGCCAGAGCAGGACGTTCACCGCGCCGCTCCGGCGACGGGTGCGGGTCTCGGCGCCAGCGCCTCGACGGCGGCGACCACCTCGGCCACCGGCACGGTGTCGACGCAGGGGTGGCCGGGCACCGGGCAGACCCGCGCCCGGCAGCCGCGGCAGGCGATCGCCTGGTCGCCGAGCAGCCGGTGCTCGACCCCCCAGGGGCGCCAGCGCACCGCGGGCACGGTGGGCGCGTACAGGGAGACCACCGGGGTGCCGACCGCGGCGGCGAGGTGGGCGGGGCCGGTGTTGCCGCAGACCACCGCCTCGGCGCCGGCGAGCACCTCGGCCAGCCCGGCGAGGTCGACGGCGCCTGCGAGGGCGACCACCCCCGGCCGCGGCGGACCCGCCACCCGGGCCACCAGGGCCTCCTCCCCGGCGCCACCGGTGACCACCACCGGCCGCCCCGCCCCGACCAGCGCGTCGACGAGGGCGGCGCAGCGCTCCGGCGCCCAGGCGCGGGCGCTCACCGCCGCGCCGGGGTGGACGGCGACGTAGCCGCCCAGCGCCGCCGCCGCGGGGTGCAGGCGTCCGCTCCGCCGCACCCGCAGCCGCCCGTCGTCGCCCGCGGGGAGGCGGTGACCGCGGGTGGCGAGCAGCGAGAGGCCGCGCTCCACCTCGTGGACGTCGTCGGGGACATGATGGCGCACGTCGAGCAGCGAGCCCGGGTAGTCCTCGCTCACCGCCGCGATCACCGGGCAGCCGGCGAGGCGGAGCAGCAGCGCCATGGGCAGCGCGCTCTGGTGGAAGCTGGTGAGCACGAAGGCCTCGTCGAGGCGGCGGGAGCCGAGCTCGTCGACCAGGGTGGTGATCGCGGCCGGGTCGACCGGCGGCGGGTCGGCGACGATCCAGGGGGCGGTGAACACGATGACCTCGTCGACGCCGGGGAGGAGCGCCGCCGCCCCCCGGCCACGGGGGCCGCAGAGCAGGGTCACCCGGGCGCCTCCGGCGGCGGCGGCGCGCACCGCCGGGCCGGCGAGGAGCACGTCGCCGGCGCTGTCGAGCCGGGCGACGAGGATGCGGGCGCTCACCGCCGGACGTCCAGGAGCAGGTCGACCGCCGCCCCCAGGGTGGGCGCCACCTCGAGCGCGGCGAGCACCTCGTCGGTCCGGGTCGCCGGGGTGGGCACCAGCACCCCGCGGGCGCCGGCGGCGCGCGCCGCCTCGACATCGGCGCCGATGTCCCCCACCACCGCGCAGCGGGAGGGGTCGACGCCGATCAGCGCGGCGGCGTCGAGGACCAGGCCGGGCGCGGGCTTGCGGCAGTCGCATCCGTCCTCGGGCCCATGCGGGCAGACCAGCCAGGGCCCGAGCGGCCCGAGCAGCTCCTCGACCCGCCGGTTGACCCGGTCGACCGCGTCGCGGCTGAGCAGGCCACGGGCGATGCCGCTCTGGTTGGTGACCACCGCGAGGGCGACGCCGGCGCGGCGGAGGCGGTCGAGGGCCCGGCGCGCCCCCGGCATGGGCGTCACCGCCGCCGGGTCGCCGCAGTACGGGTGGTCGACCACCAGGGTGCCGTCGCGATCGAGGAGGACCAGCTCCGGCCGGGGGCGGGGCCGGGCGACGAGCCGCCGCGCCCGGGCCAGCCCGCGCAGCCAGTGCCAGGTCGCCACCGGGGGGATCGCGGCGCTGGTGAGCGCCATGGTGAGCACCTCCTCCGCGGTGCGCGGCCCCGGCGCGATGCGCCGCCAGGCGAACTCGCCGGTGGCGC
>JAOAPE010000029.1 GCA_025462725.1 Terriglobales bacterium
GGCGCCGAGGACACGATGCGGGCCAACCGCGAGGCCTTCCGCCGCTGGCGGATCCTGCCGCGGATGCTCCGCGACGTCAGCCGGCGCGACCTCGGCACCACCGTGCTCGGCACCCCCATGCCCGCGCCGGTGATGCTCGCGCCGGTCGGGGTGCAGTCGATCGTGCATCCCGACGCGGAGGTGGCGGTGGCCCGCGCCGCCGCCGCCACCGGTGTCCCCATGGTGCTGAGCACCGCCTCGTCGCGCAGCATCGAGGAGGTCGCCGAGGCCCAGGGCGACGCCCCCCGCTGGTTCCAGCTCTACTGGCCCCGCGATCGCGACCTCGCCGCGAGCCTGCTCGGCCGCGCCGAGCGCGCCGGCTACGGCGCCGTCGTCGTCACCCTCGACACCTGGATGCTGGCCTGGCGGCCGCGCGACCTCGAGCTCGCCTACCTGCCCTTCCTGCACGGCGAGGGCATCGCCAACTACCTCAGCGACCCGGTCTTCCGCGCCGCCCTCCCCACCCCTCCCGAGGAGGACATGGCCGGCGCCGTGCGGCACTTCCTGTCGGTCTTCTCCGATCCCTCGGTGACCTGGACGGGGCTCTCCCTCCTCCGCGAGAGCACCCGGCTGCCGATCGTGCTCAAGGGCATCCTCCACCCCGACGACGCCCGCCGCGCCGTCGACCACGGGGTCGACGGCATCCTCGTCTCCAACCACGGCGGCCGCCAGGTCGACGGCTCGATCGCCGCCCTCGACGCCCTCCCCGGGGTGGTCGACGCGGTGCCCGAGAGCCTGCCGGTGCTCTTCGACAGCGGCATCCGCAGCGCCGCCGACGCCTTCGTCGCCCTGGCCCTGGGCGCCCGCGCCGTGCTCCTCGGCCGCCCCTACATCTGGGCGCTGGCGGTGGCGGGGGAGGAGGGGGTGGCCGAGCTGCTCCGCGGCTTCCTCGCCGAGCTCGACCTCACCTTCGCCCTCAGCGGCCACACCCGGCCCGACCAGCTCCGCCCCGAGGCGCTGGTGCGGGGCTAGCCATGGGCTAGCCACCCGGGGGCAGGCGCCGGGTCAGGGCGGCGTCGACCTCGGCGGCGACGCGGCGATCCCGCTCGACCGCGGCGCGCAGCTCGGCGATGCTGGCCTGCAGCAGCGCCGGCGGGGTGGCCACGCTGGCGAGGCGCGCCTGGGCGAGGGCATCGTCGACCTCCTCGACGTGGAGGCGGAGGGTGGGCAGAGCCGTCTCCAGCCGCCTGTCGTCGGGGTCGGCGAGCAGCGACTCGAGGTGGGCGTCGAGCTGGGTCGCGACCGCCCGGGCGTCGGCCAGCAGGGTGGTGGCCACGCCGCCGGCGGGGAGCGGGAGGGCCGCGGACTCCCGGAGCCGGCCGCGCAGCCGGAGCAGCTGGCGGCGTGGACCCGGGGGGGTGCGCTCGATCGCCAGCCGCAGCCGCAGCCGGCGCATCCGGGCGCGGTCGCGCAGCAGCAGGGGCACCCCGGCGGCTCCGCCGGCCACCACCACGATCCCCAGCGCCAGCAGCGCCTCGACCATGGCGCGATGCTAGCAGCCCCCCGAGCGGGCCATAGATAGTGTCATATGTTGACAATACCGCGGGCCCGGCGTACAAGGGACGAGGACGCTGCCAGGTACCGGACTCGGATGGCGGAGAGAGGACATGCCGGGGTGGGACGTCACGGTCCGGCCGGGGAAGGAGGAGAAGAAGAAGGACGATAACACCTGGGTGATCGTCGTGGTCGTCCTGGCGCTGCTGCTCCTGCTCCTCTACGGCGGCGGCTGCCACGGAGTGGACCGCGGGAGGACGGATCAGGGCTGCGTCCAGCGCGACGGCTCGCGCTGTGACCGGGGCTCCAGGCCCGGCGGCCACCGCGGCGAGGGCCGCGGTTCCGGCCACGGTGGTGAGGATCGTGATGTGCGAGACCAGCGCGGGCCCTGATTGCACCTGCACACGGCGTGGACGGCGGCTCATACTGGAGGCCCACAGGGAGGTTTCGAGCAGAGTTGGCCGACGGGAAGAAGAACGACGCCACGGTGCCGATCGTCCTCATCATCGGCGGGTTCCTGCTGCTGCTGCTCTTCGGCGGATGCGGCCAGATCTCGCTGCCGAGCTTCAACACCGGCTCGGGGTACTCCAACCCCCCGCAGTGCGACTCCAGCCGCTCGGACTGCCGTGGCCACTACGACGGCGGCGGCCACTGGGTCCCCGACCAGAACGCCGGCGGCAATCAGCGCCACGGTTCGCGTCACGAGCACAGGAGGCCCCGGCCCACCGACGACTCCGACCACTGAGGAGAGCGCCGAGGGCCGGCCCTACCGCACCACCGAGACGGACAGCCCGTCGCCGACGGGGATGACCGTGGAGGTGAGCCTCGGGTCGGTGGCGATCCGCGCGTTGTAGTCACGGATGCCGCGAACGTCCGCGTCCCCGCCGCCGCCGGCTGCCACCCGGCCGCCCCAGAAGACGTTGTCGGCGAGGATCAGCCCGCCCGGGCGCACCAGCCGCAGGGCGTGGTCGAGGTAGTCGCAGTACTCGGACTTGGCGGCGTCGAAGAAGGCCAGGTCGTAGCCGGCGTGGAGGCGGGGCAGCACCTCGAGGGCGGGGCCCTGGTGCACCGTCACCCGGTCGGCGAGCCCGGCACGGTCGAACCAGCCCCGCGCCGCCTCGGCGTGCACCGGCGAGAACTCCACGGTGTCGAGGTGGCCGGCGGGTCCCATGGCGCGGGCCATCCAGACCCCCGAGTAGCCGAAGAGGGTGCCCACCTCGAGCACCCGCCGGGCTCCGCTCAGGGTGACCAGCATGCCCAGCAGCCGGCCCTCCTCGGCCGAGACCTGGATCTGCGGGCCGCGCTCGGCGAGGTCGCGGGCGAGCTCCTGGAGGAGGCGGTCCTCGGGCCAGAAGAGCGGCGCGAGGTAGGCCTGGAGCTCCGGGGTCACGGTGGTCGCGGTGGTGCTCATGGGTGGGGCGGTCCTCTGTGGCCGGGCCCGCTCAGCAGCTGGCTCCGGGCCGCTGCAGGGTATACGGGCGGCCCGCGACCATGACCACGCTGAGGCCGGCGGCGATGCGCTGCGCAGGCACGGGGCGGCCGCGGGGGTCGCGCACCACCATCCCGGCGGTGGCGCGCAGCGGCAGGGTGACCCGGCCGCCCGCGGTGGCCACCGCGGTCCCGCATGCGGCGCTGCGCCAGACCACCAGCCCGGTGCCGCCGGCGAAGCTGCGCGCCTGCCACGCCGGGCCGGTCACGTACTCCCAGTCGCCGCCTCCCAGCCAGCGGGGGCGGCCCTGCCCCTTGTCCGGGCTGAGCGCCACCAGGGTGCCGACCTCGGCGGCGAGCGCCGGCGGGATCGGCCGGCCGTCCATCAGCCGGGTGCCGAAGTACACCGCGGGGGTGCCGTAGACGGTGCTGGCGACGGCGTGGGCGACGAGGTTCGCCGCGGTCGCCTGGAAGCCGTCGCCGTCGATGAGCGTGTCGGGGTCGGCGGCGCTCACCACCGCGGCGCGGCGGTTCCAGTCGGCCTCGCTCCAGGCGTCGTAGAGACGCACCGCGTCGGTGACCGCGGCGAACTGCGGCGCCGCCGCGCTGGCGTCGACGAGCGCCTCGTGCCGCACCGCGTGGGCGGCGGAGTGGAGCACCGCGAGGTACCGGTAGAGGGCAGTGGCGCCCCAGCCCAGGCCGGGGTCGGCGAGGCGCAGCGGGATGTCGTAGCACCAGTCGAGCTTGACGCCGTCGGCGTCGAGCTGCCCCGGTCCCGAGCCCAGC
>JAOAPE010000035.1 GCA_025462725.1 Terriglobales bacterium
CGGCGCGAAGGCCGTTACCTGTTGCGGACCAATCTCAGCGACAACGATCCCGCCCAGCTATGGCAGTACTACACCCAGCTCGTCGCCATCGAAGAGGCCTTCCGCAATCTCAAAGGCGACCTGGCGATCCGCCCGATCTTCCATCAGGACGAGAAGCGGATCGAAGCTCACATCTTCATCGCCTTTTTGGCTTACTGCATGCAGATCACCCTGACCCGTCGCCTCCATGCGCTGGCGCCCGGGTTGACCGCGCGCAGCGCGCTTGAGAAGTTCGCCGCCGTCCAGATGATCGATGTCCATCTGCCAACCACCGACGGACGCGAGATCCTGCTTACCCGCTACACCCACCCAGAACCCGAATTGCAGCTCTTGATCGACCGACTGAAACTCCACCTGCCACCGCAGCCGCCGCCCAGGATCACCACGGCCGCCGTCAACCAGGCCCGTCGCCGTAGTGAAGACCTTTTGACCTAACCCTTTGATTTATAACGAGCAGGCATCTCTAAAACCCGCCAATCCGCGAAGACGGGCTAAAGCTACCGCGTCACACCTCGACTCTACGCAAAGAAGACGTTCGACTAGAGAGCAAAGGCTGTGCCTTACAAGTTCTGCTTGAGAATGCCCGACCGCGAAAATCGCGCGCCATGAAGCAGAGTCCATTAGCGTGCTACCACCCCCGCGCGCCAACTGGAGGCGGTGGGCCCGTCCACCCGGCATGCGGCAGCCGTGAGGCTGGCGGCGAGTTGAGCGGCGGCGGCGAGTTCGGGTCCAGCCACCTTGTCACGGGTGTCGGCGGCGGTGAGAACGAGGCGCACGAGCGCCGAGGGATCATCATAGCCCGCGACCAACCGGAAAGCTGGGATGCCTGCGATCGCAAAATTGGCGTGATCCGAATTCGTCATCATGGGGCGCACGCAGCGCAGACGATGACCGTTTGCATCGGCCACTGAGAGCAGAAAAGGCTCGAGCGCCGCAAAGCCGCTGGTCAAGCTGGCAAGGCGTGAGCCGCCGGCGACGCTGTCGAGATTGATGTTCAACGCAATACTGCGCCGCTCGCGTTCGCTCAATTGCGCGACATAGCGTGCCGAGCCCATCAATCCCCATTCCTCGGCGCTGAAAAAGGCCAGCCGGAGGCCGGCGCGCCAGTCGGCGACCAGAGGCGCGAGGGCGCGAACCACAGCGAGAGCCGCGGCCACACCGGACGCATTATCGATAGCGCTTTCGCTCAGGTCATGGCCATCGACATGGGCGCTAAGCACCACCCATTCCTGTTCGCGGCCGGGGATATCGAACAAAAGCGTTCGGGTCTCGGCGTCCTTCTCCTCCGTGTCGAGCAGAAGCGTCGCCCGCGCCCAGCCGCTGGCAGTCCGTGCGAGGTGCACGGCGGTTTCGGGCGCGATGCCCGCCGCCGGAATGCCGGCCGCGCCCTCTTTGCGTCCGGTCGATCCCGCGACAAGACCGCCAGGCAGCGGCCCCGCAATCAAGAAGCCCACGGCACCAGCCTCGCGCGCCATGTCGTATTTGCGCCGCCGATGAATCGTGCCGGCCGCGAACATCAGTTCATGTCGCACCAGCACAAAGCGCCCGGAGATCTCCGCCCGATGGGCTGCGAATTCCTCCGGTGTGCCGCGGCCGAGGTCAACGACCTCCGCGGTCAGCCCTTCCGGCGGGGTTGCGACGGAGCGCACGAGGGGGTGGCAAGCAGCGCGGCTGCCATCGGCGAGCCGCAACTGGGCTCGCAGGGCACGCCAGCCGCCGTAGGTCACTGGAAGGGTTTGGCAGGAAACGCCGCTGGCCCGGGCCCCGCGCTCGCCCACGAAGTCCATGGCCAGGCGCTCGCTCTCCGTCCCGGCCAGCCTTCCGCCAAACGAGCACAGCGTCTCGAAGTCCCGCGTCAAATCCGGATCTGCCGCGATGCGTCCCATGAGGTCCGACGAAAGAATCATCGATCAGTCTCCGTGGCTGGCGCGATGAGGCCCTGCAGATGGGCATCGAACGCTTCGAGGAAGGTGCGGCCGATCAGCGACAAATCCTGCTCCGCCGAATGAAAGATCGCGATGTCGTAGGGGACGAGTGGGCGAAAGGGACGAATCGCAAGGCCACCCGCCTGGAACTGCCGCGCAGTGGCGGGATCGACGATCGAGACGCCGACGCCGTTAGCGACGAGCCCACAGATCATCGCGAACAATTCCGACGCCACCACTACGTTGAGATGGGCCGCCGCCTCCGCGAACACACTGTTGACGAGATGATGGGCCGCCCACTCCCGAGACATGCCGACAAAGGGCAGCCCCGACATCAGTTTCGGCGTGATGATTTCGTGGGCGCACAGTGCGTGATCCTTGGGCAGGACGGCCACGCACTCCATGCGATAGCGGATGACGTGGAGCCCAGTCGGATCGATCGGTAGCTCAGCGATGCCGATGTCGATGGTGCGGGAGGGGAACATGCCGCGCACCAGATCCGAATTGCGGGTGAAGAGCTGGACCCGCACGTTCGGCCGCTGCCGGGCGAAGGCGGCGATCACCGGCGGCAGCAACGACACGCCCGCCATCGGATGGCTCGCCACCGTCAACGAGCCGACTTGGCCCTGTCGGATATGCTCTGCCGCACGGCCCAGATCGTCCATGCGGTCGAGCGTGCGGTCGACCTCGGCCCGGAACGTGATGGCATCGGCCGTCGGGCGCAGACGGTTGCCCGCACGCGTGAA
>JAOAPE010000017.1 GCA_025462725.1 Terriglobales bacterium
GCGCATCGGCAGAGCCTGCTGGTCGAGCTTGTTGCGCAATGTAAAGGTCAGCTGATCGGGCCGGAGGAAAAGCTCGTGGCGGATGCGGTAGCGAAGCTCGTCCTGCATCTGACTCGGAGGAAAATCGGTCGGCGCGTCGCGCCACGGTCCGCGCTCGATCGCGATCACGTCGAGACCCTCGTCCGTGAGCTCGTTCGCCATGACCGAGCCGTTCCAGCCGAGACCGATGATGACGACGTCTTTCTTGGGCAATATGCGTTCCATCACCGGGCTCCCGAATTGTTCGTAGTCCATTCCGCACGGCCGATCATGCTCACAGGCGGCAGCGGATACGGCTCGTTATGGCGGCCGACCCAGTCGAGATACTTGTAGCGGGCGCCCGGGTAGCCGATCATCTTCCAGGCCGCCATGTGGCGATTGCCGCCGTAAATCGGGTCCGCGAGGAATCCGGTCTGGACGTCCTTGATCGCCAGCGCGAAGAACGACTTTCCATCGACGCCTTCGAGTTCGAGCTTCCCGTCCTCGATGTCCTTCAGGACCGCATCCTTGCGGTCGTCCGTCAGGTCGGCGAACGACTTGCCGCCTTCCCTCGCCTTGCAGGCCTTGTCGAGCGCCGCGAGCCCGTCGCGATATTCCTTGCGGGGTCCGCCCTCGGACTGGGCGCCCTGGTTCTTCATGCCCTTGATGAAGGGCGGCCGCACGTAATGGCCCTCCTGTGCGCCGTATCCGCCGGCCAACTGCCGGTCGACGAAAACGGCCGAGCCGGCGTCCTTGCCTCCCGGGGTCTGGGCATCCGGCGGAATGATCCGGTCGGCCAACGCTTCCATGGCGCGGCCCTCGTCGACGCTGAAGAACTCCCATGGTCCGAGTTTGGCGGCGACCGGGGGATTGCCTCCATTGGGCTCCCAGGGAAGCGCGCCGGCGATGGTCCTGGCCGTGGAGCGAGAGCTCGTGGAGATGAGCAGCGCGGCGGTCGAGAGCAGCAGCGAACGACGTGAAAACAGCGGACCGGATCTAGCTTCCACCCTTGGCTCCCGTTTTTAGCGTTGGCGCATTCGACGCAATCGATGAGGGAACCGCAAGTTCCCGCGGGTTATCGAAATCATGCGCGCTGCGTCACGAATCCGAGCGTACGAATTTCGCAAAAATGTCATTGAGCTCCTTGCCGGGCGTCCCACCGGCGAGACCGTCGAACGATCCATTCGCGATGCCGTTCATGAGCGCCATGGTGCTCGCCCAGGCGACCCGTGCGATCGCTCCTCCGATGCTGACGCGGCGGACGCCGAGATCGGTCAGTTCCGCCAAGCTCAGGCCCGGCCGCATCATCACGACGTTGACGGGCTTAGGAGCAACCGCCCGCACGATCGAGGCGATCTCGCCCTTCTCCCGCACGCCCGGAGCGTACAGGCAATCCGCGCCCGCATCTGCGAACGCGACGAGCTTGTCGATCGCCGACGATATCGTTGACGGGTCCACCAGCAGCGTTTCCGTGCGCGCCACGAGGATCACGTCCTCTCCAGTCCGATCGATGGCGCTGCGTGCGGCGCGGACGCGCTCGACGGCCCGGTCCACGCTGTAAAGTTCGTTCGGCCTGCCTTCGAGGTCTCGGTCTTCAACCGACAATCCCGACACGCCCGCCTCCACTGCCAGCCGCACGCTTTCAGACAGCTCGCCGATGTCGGCGCCGAACCCGGACTCGAAGTCGGCGTTGACCGGAAGATCGGTGGCTGCCGATAGCGCACGCAGATGCGCCAGCACCTCGTCACGGACCAGCCCGTAGTCGGGCCGCCCCGTCGACCAGGCAAACCCGGCGCTCGTCGACGCGAGTGCCGAGAAGCCGAGGTGCTGGAACATGCGCGCTGTGCCGACGTCCCAAGGGTTTGGCAGCACGAAGCAGCCGCTCTCGTGCAATTTTCGGAAGGCCGCTCGCTTGTGCTGGACCGTACGCATCTTGCCATCCCCGATTAATCAGTGGATCCTGTCGTCCACATCATCGACCCGGGCGGTCGGTTCGGCCACCGATCGCTGGCTCACGGAATCCATAACCGATGGTTATCGTCGACTCGTGTTACGACCGTCTCAGCTTCGGATAGCCCAGGTAGTCGGCCGCGTGGCTTCTCGCGTGGTTATCCATGGCGGGTTTCGTCAGCAGTCCGCGCGGGGCGACGAAGCTTGTGATGCGTTTCTTCGGGATTTCGTGCCAGCCGATGTTAAAGGCGAACAGCTTCGGAAAGAATTGCAGGTCGCTGTAGGGCAAGTTGTCATGGATCCACCAGGCCATCGACGTCCACGACGAGCCCTCCTCCTTGCGGTCGGTGAGCCACGGTACGACCACCGTCGCCATCGCGCCCATACCGCCGTCGTTGCTGCGCTGGTCCCAAATATGACGACCTTTGTCCGCCTCGTTAGAGGCGCAGTTGCCGTACTTCTCGTTGCCGAGACCATTGACCTCCGGCGACCGGTAGCCGGACCGGATGCCGAGCCGCCCGAAGGAGTCTTGCAGCGGCTCCAGAAGCTCTTGGCAGAGCTTCGATCCAGCCTGGACAGCAAGGTCCGGATTATCCGGAAGATTCGTCAGCCCGTGGATGTTGGCGATCTCGCTGTAGAGGAAATCGCGCATAAAGAAGGACTTCGACAGGCGGATCCTGCCGAAGTCCTCCGCGCCTTTCACCGATTTCGGCGTCCTCACGGCGTGTCCCTCAGAACATCCACGGACCGCGCCACGCGAGCTTCTCGCGAAGCTCCTGGTTTTCCGCCTCGAGTTCGCAAATCTTGCGGCGCAGCGCGTTGTCGTCCTTGGGCTGGGGAGCGACAGTGAGATTCTTGATCGCGTTGAAGAGCTTGGCCATGGCCATGATCCATTTCCTGAATTTAACAATAAATGCTTATTAGGCCTTTTCTTTCTCGTGAATAATCCGATATTTTCGGTAATTATCCTCTCACTGGATGAGAATATCGCTATGGACCGTTTGGAAGCCATGCAGTTGTTCGTCGCCACCGTCGAGGCGGGAAGCTTCTCCGGAGCGAGCAGAAAGCTGGGCATACCTCTGCCCACCGTCAGCCGGAAGGTCTCCGAGCTTGAGGACCATCTGAAATCGCGCCTGCTTGTCCGGACGACGCGCAAGCTCTCGCTGACCGACGCCGGCTCAGCCTATCTCGCCTCGTCGAAGAGAATTCTCGACGACATCAACGCCGCCGAAACGCTCGCATCGGGTGAATACACTGCACCCCGCGGCGAGCTCATCCTTGCGGCGCCGGTCACCTTCGGTCGCTTCCATGTGCTCGGGATCGTCAACGACTTCCTGAAGACGTACCCGGACATCAACGTCCGGATGTCGCTGTCCGACCGGAACGTCAATCTTGCGGAGGACAACATCGACATGGCGGTTCGGATCGGCGCCCTGCCCGACAGCAGCATGATAGCGACCCGGGTCGGCACCGTGCGCCGCGTCGTCGTCGGAAGTCCGGAATACTTCGCCAGGCACGGCATGCCGAAGCAGCTTTCCGATCTCGTGGACCTCACCTGCGTCACCTTCG
>JAOAPE010000012.1 GCA_025462725.1 Terriglobales bacterium
AGATGGTGATGCCGGGCGACAACGTGACTTTGACAGTCGAGCTGATCACACCGGTGGCCATGGAAAAGGGCTTGCGCTTTGCAATCCGCGAAGGCGGACGCACGGTGGGAGCAGGAACGATTTCAGAAATCGTGAAATAGGGATTCAAAAGCAGCGGCGACTTACTCGAGACCGCTAGATCTTTGAGAAGGAAGTAAAAGGAAAATGATAGGCAAAGAGAGAATCAGAATCCGGCTGAAGGCTTACGACTACCGCATCCTTGACCAGTCCACAGGCGAGATCGTGGAAACTGCAAAGCGCACGGGCGCACAGATCGCGGGGCCGATTCCACTACCGACGGTGAAGAATAAGTATTGCGTCCTTCGCTCGCCGCACGTGGACAAGAAGTCGCGCGAAGCGTTCGAGATCCGCACGCACAAGCGCTTGCTCGATATCCTCGAGCCGACGCAGCAGACGGTGGACGCGCTGATGAAGCTCGACCTGCCAGCAGGCGTCGACGTCGAAATCAAGGCATTCGGAAAAGAAAGCAAAAAGTAATACCGGCAGTGCCCGCTACTAAGGCGAGGCATGATGAGGAGAGGAAAACATGGTTAGCGGAATTTTAGGAAAAAAGGTCGGCATGACTCAGTTGTTCGATGAAAAGGGCGAAGTTCGTCCTATCACCGTGCTGCAAGCCGGACCATGCGTGATCACGCAGAAGAAGACGGCCACCAGAGACGGATATGAGTCCGTACAGATCGGCCTAGTGGAATTTGTGAAGGGATCGCGCGTGACTAAGCCGATGGCTGGACACTTTGCGAAGAACAACCTTCCTCCAGTGAAGTTCATGCGCGAGTTTCCGATGGTCGAACCTGTGGCCGGAGAAAGCGCTGAATCGAATGGCGATGGCGCCAAGGTCGGCGACAAAGTCCTGGTCGACATCTTCCAGAATGACAAGTTCGTAGATATCAGCGGCACGAGCAAAGGCCGTGGATTCGCCGGTGTTGTGAAGCGCCACAAGTTCGGCGGCGGCGCTGCCTCACACGGATCGATGTTCCAAATCCCCGGTTCGATCGGTTCGTCGGCATTCCCGTCCCGCGTGTTCAAGGGCATGAGAATGTCAGGACACATGGGCGTGGACAAAGTCACGGTCCGGAACCTCCGCATTGTGGGCATTGACCTTGATGACAATTTGTTGATGGTGGAAGGCGCAGTGCCAGGGCCGAAAGACGGATATGTGCTTATCAGCAAAGCGAAGAAACCGCCAAGAGAGCGTCGTGGATTTGCAGGAGCTGGAACGGTCGATCCGTTGAAGGCGGCCAAGAAAGCAGCACAGGCTGCAAAGAAGAAATAGTGATTAGTGGCCAGTGGTCAGTGGCTAGTTGACGAAGTTCATAAAGAGAAGAAGCTATGGCAAATATTGATGTAGTAGATCTGAGCGGCAAGAAGGTTGGGACCTTCGAACTGGCCGAGGAAGTTTTCGGCGCGGTGAATGAGGCCCTGCTGTGGGAAGCGGTGAAACATTACCGTTCCGCAGGTCGTGCCGGAACTCATGCCACAAAAAACAAGAAGCTGGTGAGTGGTGCCGGCAAGAAGCTTTGGAAGCAGAAGGGCACCGGACGCGCCCGCGTGGGTTCTATCCGTTCGCCTCTCTGGCGTCACGGTGGTACGGTCCACGGACCTCAGCCTCGCTCCTATGACTATCAGTTTCCGAAGAAGAAACTGTTGGGTGCATTGCGCTCGGCGCTGGCCTCGAAGTTTGCAGATGGCAAACTGACCATCGTCCAGAGCCTGGAACTGAAGGACGCCAAGACCAAGGGCTTCCGCAAGACTTTGGATGGCCTTGATGTCGCGAAGACCGCAGTGATCGTGGATGCGGCGACCGACAACAAGAACTTGTCATTGAGCACGCGCAACCTGAAGGGCGTGGAACTGGTGCAGAGCAATTTGGTGCATCCGTATCACCTGCTTCGTTACGAGCGCGCGATCTTCTCACTGCCGGCGATTGAAAAGTTGCAGGCATCGTTGAAAGCTTCTGCTCCGGCGAGAAAGGCAGAGGTGGCGTAATGAAATCTGCTTATCAGATCATCCGTCGTCCTGTGATCACGGAAAAAGGTTTGGGAGTAAAGGAAACGGAATCGACACTGGTGTTTGAAGTGGCTGCCAAGGCCACCAAGACGGAAGTGAAAGAAGCCGTACAGAGCATCTTCAAGGTGAAAGTCGCATCGGTACGCACTGCTAACTATGTTGGCAAAGAGCGCCGCCGCGGAAAGTTCACCGGCTTTCGTCCTGACTGGAAGAAGGCTTACGTGAAGTTGAAGTCCGGCGAGAAGATGCCGGAATACGCGCAAAACATGTAAAGCAGTGGCCAGTGATTAGTGGCCAGTAAGAGCAAGTAAAAGCTGAAAGCTTAAAGAGTGAAATATGGCGATTAAGACATACAGACCGTTGACACCGTCGCAGAGATTCAAGACGACGTTGGTCAATGACGACCTAACGACGAACCGTCCGCATAAGCCGCTGACTTCGCCGAAGAAGAGCACGGCGGGGCGCCGCAATGCGGGTGACTTGACGAGCTGGCACCGCGGTGGCGGACACAAGCAGAAGCTGCGCTTGATCGACTTCAAGCGCGACAAGGCTGGCATTCCGGCGAAAGTGGTTTCGGTGGAGTACGACCCGAACCGCTCGGCGCGTATCGCGCTGGTGGCGTATGCCGATGGCGAAAAGCGTTACATCGTTCAGCCCGTGGGATTGACGGTGGGACAGACGATCGTGAGCGGCCCTGAGGCTGACATCCTGGTTGGAAATGCGTTGCCGTTGAAAAACATTCCTCCGGGAACGACGGTACACAACATCGAGTTGAAGCCGGGCAAAGGCGCGCAGATGGTGCGCTCTGCCGGCGGATCCGCGCAGTTGGTGGCCAAAGAAGGCGACTACGCGCTGATCAAGTTGCCTTCGGGCGAGACCCGCAAGGTGTTGGTCAACTGCATGGCGACCATTGGACAGGTCAGCAACCTTGACCACGAAAACATCAGCATCGGCAAGGCTGGACGCACACGCTGGTTGGGCATCCGCCCGACGAACCGCGGCGTGGTCATGAACCCGGTCGATCACCCGCACGGCGGTGGTGAGGGCAAGACCTCCGGCGGACGTCACCCAGTGACTCCGTGGGGACAGCCGACGCGTGGATACAAGACGCGCAACAACAAGCGCACAGACAAATTCATTGTGAATCGCCGCAGCAAGTAAGGCGAAGAGGAATTTAAGTTATGGCACGTTCGACAAAAAAAGGACCGTTCATTGATACGCATGTGATGTCGCGTATCGAGGACATGAACAAGCGCAACGAGAAGAAGGTGCTGAAGACGTGGTCGCGCCGTTCGACTGTCCACCCGGACATGGTGGGACATACCATTGCCGTGCACAACGGGAAAAAGTTCATCCCGGTGTACATCAGCGAAAACATGGTGGGACACAAACTGGGCGAGTTCAGTCCGACACGCACCTTCAAAGGCCACTCCATGAAGGCAGCGCCAGAGACAACGGCAAAGCCGGCCCCGCCGAGATAAGCAGCAGCGCGAATAGTTGAGAGTAAGGAATAGGAAAATGGAATTTAGAGCTGAAGCGAAATATATGAGAGTGTCGCCGCAGAAAGTGCGGTTGGTGCTGGACCTGATCAAAGGCCTGCGCGTGGAAGAGGCATTGAATACGCTGGCTTTCACAAAGAAAGGCATTGCCCCGACGGTGCACAAACTGCTGCGCTCGGCGATCCAGAATGCCAATTACGTTGGCCAGGAAAAGGGCATTGACGTGGACGTGGATGGATTGTTCGTGAAGAACGCCATCAGCAATGAAGGTCCGCGCATGAAGCGTATCCGCCCGGCCCCGATGGGACGCGCGTTCCGCTATCAGCGCAGGATGACGCACATCTCCATCATCTTGTCAGAACGCAACAAAGACGGCGCGAGTGCCGATCTGGCGACAACGGTGGGCGAAGAGGCCGCGCCGGCGAAATCGACCAAGGGCAAGACTGCTGGAAGAGCGGGAGCAAAGAAGAAGGCTGTCGCGAAAAAGAAGTGAAGTAGCTCTGAGCACTTAGCCTTTAGCGCTTAGCTGAAAAGCAAAGGCAAGAGCAAAAGCAAAGACAAGAACAACGGCCGAAATAAAGGCCAGGGATTTAAGAATAAGAGGTTTCAAATGGGACAGAAAGTACATCCTTACGGATTTCGGTTGGGTTACACCAAACCGTGGAAGTCGCGCTGGTTCGTGGAGCGCGATTACGACAAGCTTTTGCTTGAGGACATCAAGTTGAAGGCTGAGTTGAAGGACAAGCTGAAGTCGGCGGGCGTGAGCTCGGTGGAGATTGAACGTCCGGGCAACAAGCTGCGCATCATGATCCGCACCGCGCGTCCGGGCATCATCATCGGCCGCAAAGGCGCTGAGATCGACAAGCTAAAGCTGGACTTGCAGAAGCGGACGAACCGCGAAGTCTTTGTCGACATCCTCGAAGTGCACAAGCCGGAGCTGGATGCGCAACTGGTTTCAGAAGCTATCGCACTGCAGCTGGAAAAGCGCGTTGGATTCCGACGCGCGATGCGCAAGAGCGTGGATTCGGCGCTGCGTTTCGGATGCAAGGGGATCAAGGTCCGCGTGTCGGGCCGCTTGAACGGGAATGAGATCGCCCGCTCCGAGTGGTATCTGCAGGGACGTTTGCCGCTGCACACACTGCGTGCGGACATCGACTACGGATTCACCGAAGCGCACACCACGTACGGGATCATCGGCGTGAAGACTTGGGTTTACAAAGGCGAAATCCTCGCGCAGAAGAAGCGGGAACCGCAGGCTGCTACGACCGGAGCATTTTAGTTTCGAGTAATCAGGAATTAAGGACTGAATTTTTATGTTGATGCCAAAGAAAGTTAAGTTCCGCAAGCAGCAGCGCGGACGTATGCGCGGTAAAGCGTGGCGCGGAGCGGAGTTGGCGTTCGGAGACTTCGGTTTGAAAGTGATGGAGTGTGGATACATCACTGACCGTCAGATCGAAGCTAGCCGTATCGCAATGACGCGTTTCATCAAGCGTGGGGGAAAAGTGTGGTTGCGGTTGTTCCCGGACAAGCCAGTCACGAAGAAGCCTGCTGAAACCCGTATGGGTAAGGGTAAAGGCGCTCCGGATCACTGGGTCGCAGTCGTACGCCCGGGCAAGATCCTGTTCGAGATGGAAGGCGTGAGCCAGGCGGATGCCGCTGAAGCCATGCGTTTGGCTTCGAACAAACTGCCGCTGAAGACAAAATTTGTGGCGCGGCACGGACACTAAAAGATAAAGCAGAGTGAAATTATGAATGCAGAGAAAGTCAGAAACTTAACAGACGGCGAACTGAAGCAGCAGGAACGCGACCAGATGGACCAATTGTTCCGCCTGAAGTTCCAGATGAAGATGGGACAGACGGAGAGCTTGAACAAGATCCGTTCGTTGCGTCGCGGAGTTGCGCGGGTGAAGACCATCACGCGTGAGCGCGAGCTGGGACTGCACACCTCGACCACGGGCGCGGCGCGTCCGGCGGCAAAGCCGGCCAAAGCAGCGAAAGTGAAATCGGCTGCGCCGGTGGCAAAGGCGAAAGCGTCCACTGCGAAAGTCAAAGCGAAGGCACCGGCCAAGAAGTCGGCAGCCAAGAAGTCGGAGAAGAGATAAGCCATGGCCGAAACAACAGCGAAGACGACAGGCCGCGCGACCAAGGTTGGCGAAGTAGTGTCGACCAAGATGAACAAGACCATAGTGGTCAAAGTGGACATGAAGAAGGCGCATCCGTTGTATCGGCGCGTGATCGCAAGCTCGAAGCGTTTCTATGTCCACGATGAAGAGAACAAGGCGTTGCTCGGGGACGTAGTGCGGATTGAAGAGACGCGTCCGATGTCGAAGCTGAAGCGCTGGAGATTGCTGGACATCATCCGCCGCTCGGCGCTCGCCGCCGCAAACGATGCCGCTCACAAGGCGGAGTCAAAAGCGAAACGCGATCTGGCTAGCTAGTTCGGGATGGAAAGCCGCGCACGGGAGATCCTGAGCGCATGGGAGAAAAGTTATGGCAGTGATGATGAGAAGCATGCTCGAAGTGGCGGACAACTCCGGAGCCCGCAAGCTCCAGGTGATCTTGCCGCTGGGCGGTGGCACCGGATTGACGGCGCACCTGGGCGATGTCTTTACCGCTTCCGTGAAGGAAGCTTCGCCGGATGGAACGGCGAAAAAGGGAACAGTAGTAAAAGCGGTGCTGGTACGGGCGCGCAAAGAGACTCGCCGCAAAGACGGGACTTATATCCGCTTTGACCAGAACGCCGCGGTGTTGATCAATGAAGGCGGAGAGCCGGTAGGGACACGCGTGTTTGGTCCTGTTGCCCGCGAACTGCGCGAAAAGAAATTTTTGAAGATCGTTTCACTGGCGCCGGAAGTTCTGTAAGGCAGCCGAGGATTAGAGGGAAGTCATGCATAGCAGAGTTGATATCCATAAGAACGATACGGTGAAAGTGATCACCGGCCGCGGCAAAAACCTGAAGGATGGCCGTCGCGTGCTAGCAGTGTTTCCGAACGAAGGAAAACTGCTGGTGGAAGGCGTGAAGCTCGTAAAGAAGCACATGAGCGCCAAGAAGACGAAGGGCAAGGCGGGAATCGCCGAGCAGGAGTCGCGTGTGGCGATCTCGAATGTGATGGTTGTGTGTCCGAGCTGCAGCAAGCCGACGCGTGTGGGACATGACACCAAAGGCGATCGCAACATTCGTGTGTGCAAGCGTTGCGATTCACCGCTCGACAAATAGATTTTGAAGCCACGAACCGGTACACGCCTGAATTAAGGCAATCCGAAACCGTGGAGAAGGCAAAAGAAGAAAATGCAAACCAGACTACATGAGAAGTATGTAAAAGAAGTGGCTCCGGCGCTGAAGAAAGAGCTGGAACTGAAAAATTTCATGGCTGTGCCGAGACTGCACAAGATCGTGATCAACATGGGCGTGGGCGATGCAACACAGAATGCCAAGCTCATGGATCCGGCGATGAACGAACTAGGACAGATTGCAGGACAACGCCCGGTAGTGACCAAGGCCAAGAAGTCGATCGCGGCGTTCAAAGTGCGCGAAGGTATGGCGATTGGCGCGATGGTGACATTGCGTGGCGAGAAGATGTACGAGTTCCTCGACAGGTTCATCAGCGTGACCCTGCCGCGCGTGCGCGATTTTAAGGGCGTATCGACGAAGTCTTTTGATGGACGCGGGAACTACACCATTGGATTGAAAGACCAGTTGATCTTCCCGGAGATCGATTACGCGAAAGTGGACAAGATGAAGGGCATGAACGTGACGATCGTGACGACAGCAACGTCGGACAACGAAGCACGGGCGCTGTTGAAGGGCCTGGGCATGCCGTTCCGCACCCAGTAACACAGATTTCTTTCGACTGGATTGAACCGGTCGAGCAGATAGGAAAAAGATGGCGACCACAGCAAAAAGAGTAAAAGACCTCAAGAAGCAGAAGTTTTCGACCCGCAAGCACAACCGTTGCAAACTGTGCGGACGGCCGCGCGCATACCTGCGCAAGTTCGGTCTCTGCAGGCTTTGTTTCCGCGGTTTGGCATTGAAGGGCGAGATTCCTGGGGTTGCAAAGTCGAGCTGGTAAGGCTCGGCCAACGAAGTAAAGCTACTGCGGGTTCTTGCAAACGCCCGGCCTTTACAAGAAGGCTTACGAGAGGCTGGAAGGTCTCAAGCGGGTGCTGCAAGCAAACGGGCAGCGGAATCAAAGGAGAGTAGAAATGAGTTTGACCGATCCGGTCTCAGATTTCCTGACGCGTATTCGCAATGCGCAGAGGGCAAAACACCAGAAGATGGATGTCCCGGCTTCGAAGTTGAAGCTGGAGATCGCCCGCATTTTGAAGGAAGAGGGATACATCTCCAACTTCAAGGCGACTGACGAAGAAGGCCGAAAGATTTTGCGGCTGTACTTGAAGTACGGACCGAACAACGAGACGGTGATCAACAACATCACCCGCGTCTCGCGTCCGGGCTGCCGCGTTTACGTGGGACACAACGAGATCCGCCGCGTGTTGGGCGGACTGGGAATCAACATCCTCACCACGCCGAAGGGCGTGATGACGGGGCGGCAGGCGCGCAAGGAAGGCGTCGGCGGCGAGATTCTCTGCGAAATCTATTAACAGCCTGATGGCTGCAATGCCGTGGAACTCGCCTGTGGGCGAGGGACTCGCAAAATAAGGATTAAGAAATGTCTAGAGTCGGAAAAAAACCAATCCCGATGCCGCAGGGCGTGAAAGTGGACGTACGCGGCAACCTGGTCGCAGTGCAGGGACCAAAGGGCAAGATCGAGACTTACATTCCTTCGGGGATCAAGTTGGAGACGAAAGACGGTCACCTTCTGGCCACGCGCAGCGATGACAAACAGGCTGCGTTCCACGGACTTGTCCGGGCGCTGGTGTCGAACGCCGTCGAAGGCGTAACCAAGGGCTGGACGAAAGAGTTGGAGATCGTCGGCATCGGATACCGTGCGGAGTTGAAGGGCAAACAGACGGTAGTGTTCAGCTTGGGCTATTCCCACCCGATCGAGTTTCCTCTGCCGACAGGCATTGAAGTCGGCGTGGATCCGAAGCAAACACGCTTGACTGTGTCCGGCATCGACCGACAAAAGGTAGGACAAGTCGCTGCGGACATGCGCTCGCTGCGTCCACCAGATCCGTACAAGAACAAGGGCGTGCGTTATGTTGGCGAGCGCTTGAAGAAGAAGGTCGGTAAGACCGGAGCGAAGTAATCGCTGAGTTTGCGAGGGCCATTGTCCTCGTGAGCAGCTAAGAAATACTGCGGACGAGAATCCGCATTAAGGAAATAAAAGAAGATGATTCCTCAGATACAGAGAAACGCGAACCGGCAGAGCGTGCATACGCGCATCCGGCGCAAGATGCAGGGCACGGCGGAACGTCCGCGCCTGAATGTGTACCGCTCGCTAAACCACATTTACGCGCAGGTCATCGATGACATGAACGGCGTGACGCTGGTCTCGGCCAGCACGGTGGAAGGCAAGAAAGCGGACAAGAAGTCGAAGACTACTGGCGGCAACGTGGCTTCGGCAAAAGAGATTGGAAAGACGATCGCGAAACGCGCACAGGAAAAAGGCGTGAAGAAGGTCGTATTTGACCGCGGTGGATACCTTTATCACGGTCGCATCAAGGCGCTGGCGGATGCCGCGCGCGAAGCAGGATTGGAGTTTTAACAATGCCATCTATCAAGAAGAAGCTCGATGCGGGACAGTTCAACCTAAAAGACCAGGTAGTGGCCATCAACCGCGTGACCAAGGTTGTGAAGGGCGGCAAGAACATGTCGTTCGCAGCGCTGGTGGTTGTGGGTGACCCTTCGGCCGCAGTGGTGGGCTACGGAACAGGTAAGGCGAAAGAAGTTCCGCAGGCGATCCGTAAGGCGATTGAAGCGGCGAAGAAGAACCTGATCCGCGTGAACATTTCGCAGATGACGATCCCCCATTTGTCGCTGGGACGTTATGGAGCCGGACAAGTTCTGCTGAAACCGGCACCGGAAGGAACGGGAGTCATCGCCGGCGGAGCAGTCCGTGCAGTCATGACATCGGCGGGTATCCAGAACGTGTTGACAAAGAGTTTGGGCACGGCGAATCCGCATAACGTGATCAAGGCGACGTTCGAAGCGCTGATGCAGTTGAAAGACAGAAACACCATTGCTGCCCTGCGCGGCAAGACCGTACAGGAGCTTTAATCCATGACCGCGACCAAGAGCAAGAAGACGATCCAGATCAAGTACATCCGCTCAGTCATCTGCACGCCGAAGAAGCACAAGGCTGTGGTCAAAGGACTGGGATTCACACGTCTTTATCAGGTGATCGAGCGTGAAGACACGCCGTCGATCCGTGGCATGGTGAACAAAGTGCCGCACCTTTTGGAGATCGTCACAAGCAAGTAGTCAGTTGCCAGTAGTAAGAAAATAAAGTACCTGGTGGCTAGCCGATGTTGAACGCTACAGCCGAGAGCTGATAGCTGAGAGCCGAGAGCAGAAAATGAATTTATCTACATTAAGGTCGCCGAAAGCGGCGAATTCGAACAAGAAGCGCGTGGGACGCGGCATGGGTTCCGGTATCGGTAAGACATCAGGCCGTGGACACAAGGGGCAGCGGTCGCGCTCCGGTTCGCGCATGATGCGCGGTTTTGAAGGCGGCCAGATGCCGCTGCATCGCCGTTTGCCGAAGCGCGGCTTCAACAACATCTTCCGCGTGGAATACGCGGTGGTGAACCTGGACCGCATCGCTGAACTAGGCGTGAAAGAAGTGACTCCGGAAGTTCTGCTGAAAGCAGGCATCGTGAAGCGCGCGTCAGAGCTGATCAAAGTTCTGGGCACCGGCGAACTGAAGTCCGCGATCACGGTTCACGGACACAAGTTCTCCAAGAGCGCGTCCGACAAGATCACAAAAGCTGGCGGCAAGGTCAACGTCATCGGCGGCGAAGCGGCAGCACCGGTCGCCACCAAGGACAAGGGTTCGAAAGACAAGGCAACCAAGTAGTAGAGGATCCGTTTTCATGTTTGAAAAGCTGGCCAATATTTTTCGAGTCCCGGACCTGCGGAAGCGCGTGCTGTTCACGCTGGCTTTGCTGGCGGTGTATCGCCTGGGTGGGCACATTCCCACTCCCGGCATTGATGCCGCAGCGCTGAGCCGCATCTTCGAACGTATGCGCAGTGGGCCATTGGGCCTGGTTGACCTGTTCAGCGGCGGACAACTCAGCAAACTGACGATCTTTGCGCTGGGCATCATGCCTTACATCACTTCGTCCATCATCTTCCAGTTGCTGACGGTCATTTATGAACCGCTGGCGAAGCTGCAAAAAGAAGGCGAGCTGGGACGCAAAAAGATCACGCAGTGGACGCGCTACATGACAGTGGTCTTGGGCGCGATCCAGGCGGCGGGTATCGCCATTACGCTGCAAAAGGGCGTTGGCGGCGAACAGGTAGTGACGACTCCGGGAACATCGTTCGTGCTGATGACCATCCTGACATTGACGGCAGGCACGGCATTCATCATGTGGTTGGGCGAGCAGATCACGGAGCGCGGCATCGGAAATGGAATGTCGCTGCTGATCTTTACGGGAATCGTCGTAGGGCTGCCGCGCGCTATTGCCGACTTGTACGACAAGATCAGGAACAACGTTTGGGGCACGTTCACTGTCCCGGCGATCATTCTGCTGTTGCTGGTGATGGTCGCAGTGGTGGCTTTCATCGTCTTCGTGGAGCGTAGTGAGCGCCGCATCCCGGTGCAATACGCAAAGAAGATGGTAGGACGCAAGGTGATGGGCGGCGGTTCGACGCATATGCCGTTGCGAGTGAACTCCGGTGGCGTTATGCCGGTGATCTTCGCGTCGTCAATCCTGACGTTCCCGCAATTTATCGGTCAAATGGCGTTCTTCAAGGACAGCCGTTATTTCAACTGGATGTCCACCTCATTGCAATGGGGCGAGCCGCTCTACACACTCATCTATTGTCTGGCCATTGTCTTCTTCGCATATTTTTACGTCTCGATCGTTTTCAACCCGACCGAGGTTGCAGACAACATGCGCAAGTACGGCGGGTTCGTTCCGGGCATACGTCCGGGTAAACGTACCGCGGACCACATCAACGAGATACTGACCCGCATCACGCTGGTGGGCGCTGCTTACCTGATCATCATTTCCATCATTCCTGAGTGGATGATCGCAGGTATCCGGTTGAACCACTTGCCAGGAGCAATCGGAAGATTCTTTGAAGCGATGCCGGCATGGGTAACCAACGGTCTGGGCGTAACCTTCTACTTCGGCGGCACATCGTTGCTGATCGTAGTCGGCGTGGCCATGGACACAGCCAACCAGATCGAGTCGCAATTGATCATGCGGCACTATGAAGGATTTACGCCACGCAGCGGAAGAATCCGCGGACGGCGGAGCTGGTAAGAATGAACGCGCCTACACCTGTCGAGCGGATCGTTGGTCCCGTGATTTTTCTGGGAGCGCCGGGAGCAGGGAAGGGTACGCAGGCAAAGCGGATCGCGGAGCGGTATGGAATCCCGCAGATATCGACCGGCGACATCCTGCGCGAGCACGTAAGCCGGGGAACGGCCCTGGGCCGGCAGGCAAAAGAGATCATGGACCGGGGCGAGTTGGTCTCGGACAAGATTGTCTGCGACATGGTGGAATCGAGGCTTTCGCAGGCCGATTGTGACCGCGGATTCATCCTGGATGGCTTCCCGCGCACAGTTGAACAGGCGAAATGGCTGGATGGTGTGCTGGCAGCAAAGACCTTTGGTGGGAAGCATTTACCGCCCATTGTGATTGATTTCGAGGTCGGGTATAATCAGTTGTTGAAACGGCTTACCGGACGGCGTACTTGTCCGGATTGCGGCAAGATCTTCAACGTTTACTCCCAGCCTCCGCGTGTCCCTGACACTTGTGATTCCTGCGGTGCGAAGTTGATCACACGCAAAGATGATACGGATGAAGCTATCGCCGTTCGTCTGAAAAGCTATGAGCAGCAAACGAAGCCCTTAGCTGACTATTACCGTCAGCAGGGGCGGTTGCGCGTTGTCAGCGGAGAGCAGGAAGCTGACGCGGTGACCAAAGAAGTGATCAGCGCGATAGAAGAGCGGAGCGCGTAAGCAGTATGGCTGTGGTTTGTAAGTCCACAACTGAGATTGAAAAGATGCGCAAAAGCGGGCGCATCGTCCGCCAAGTTTTGAATACCGTGAAGGCGATGGTGGCTCCGGGAGTGAGCACCATGGACCTGGAGCGGGCGGCAGAGAAGAAGATACAGGAACTGGGCGCGAAACCGGCGTTCAAGGGTTATTACGATTATCCCTGCGTTCTTTGCACTTCTGTGAACGAACAGATCGTGCACGGTATTCCTTCAGAGAAGCGGGTGCTGCAGTCAGGCGACATTGTTTCAATCGACTGCGGTGTAGTGCTGGATGGATTTTACGGCGATGCTGCCATCACTGTTCCCGTGGGCGAAGTTGCTCCGGAAGTGCATAAGCTGTTGAAGGTGACTGAGGATTCGCTGAAGAGCGCAATCGAACAGATGGTCATCGGAAACACGGTTGGCGACATCGGCGCAGCAGTACAGAAGCTGGTAGAAGATAACGGCTTCAGTGTAGTCAGAGATTTTGTAGGACACGGTATTGGGACGCGGCTGCACGAAGACCCGCAAGTCCCGAATTACGGCACCAACGGTTTTGGCACCAAGTTGAAAGAAGGCATGGTGCTGGCCATTGAGCCGATGGTAAATGCAGGAAAGCCGGGTGCGCGCGTCCTGGACGATAAGTGGACGGCTGTTACAGAAGACGGAAGTTTCAGCGCCCACTTCGAGCATTGCATAGCAGTAACAAAGCAAGGCCCGCTGGTATTGACGGCGGAATAGTAAAGAACCACTAAAAGTTTGCTGGAGATGAATGTCAAAAGAAGACGCGATTGAAGTAATGGCAACAGTGCTGGAACCGTTGCCGAATGCCATGTTCAAGGTTGAATTGGACAACAAGCACCAGGTCCTGGCGCATGTATCGGGCAGGATGCGCAAGAACTTTATCCGTATTCTGGCGGGAGACAAGGTAGCGGTTGAACTTTCGCCCTACGATCTGACCCGCGGACGCATTGTGTATCGCTACAAATAAGATTTTGGCTGGGAAGCAGGGAAGCAGACAATGAAAGTCAGAGCATCAGTAAAAAAGATTTGCGACAAGTGCAAGGTCATTCACCGCCGTGGCGTGGTGCGCGTGATCTGCGAGAACTCAAAACACAAGCAGCGCCAGGGCTAGGGCGTTCGGCAGACTATGTCTGCTGCCAATAGGATTAGGAGAATCAAATGGCACGTATCGCAGGCGTCGATCTTCCGCGACAGAAGCATGTGGACATCGCGCTCACTTACATTTACGGCATCGGCAACCCGCGCGCAAAGAAGATCCTGGCGGCGGCGAATGTCGATGGTAACCGCAAGGTGCAGGATCTGAACGAAGAAGAAGTCAACCGCATCCGCCAGGTGATCGAGGCCGAGGGCAATGTGGAAGGCGACCTTCGCAAAGACGTTTCCATGCACATCAAGCGGTTGATCGAGATCGGGTCATATCGTGGATATCGCCATCGCAGAAGCCTGCCTGTCCGCGGACAGCGCACGCACACCAATGCACGCACTCGCAAGGGTCCGCGCAAGGGCACTGTGGCGAACAAGAAGAAGACAGCTTCTAAGACATAGTTCTTGGGGCAAGACACAGTTTCTAGTTTGAAAAGGAATATTGAAAATGGCTAAGCCAGCAGCTGCCGCAGGCGCGACAGATAAAAAAGGTAAACGCACCGGAAAGACCTTCAAGAAGAAGGAACGGAAGAACGTTCCATTCGGGATCGTCCACATTCAGGCGACGTTCAATAACACCATCGTGACCATTGCGGACACGCACGGCAATACCGTGAGCTGGAAGAGCTCCGGCTCGCTAGGCTTTCGCGGATCGCGCAAAGGGACTCCGTTCGCGGCGCAGCAAGCAGCGCAGAACGCAGCCAGCATGGCGCGCGATCACGGTATGCGCTCGGTGGAAGTCCGCGTCAGCGGCCCGGGTTCAGGACGTGAGTCGGCGATCCGAGCATTGGCAGCCGCAGGATTGGACGTAAAGACCATCCGCGACGTAACGCCGATACCGCACAACGGTTGCCGTCCGCCGAAGCGGCGCAGAGTCTAGTTTTTAAGATTGAGACGCAGCTACTGCGTCTTGAATACATCGGGAAGACCGGACTAGCCAGTCCCGTAAACCGATCAACTGACAAGGACCCCATGGTTCCTGTCATAGCCTGAAGCAGAGGAGAAGTAAATGGCACGTTATACAGGTGCAGTCTGTCGTCTTTGCCGTCGTGAAGGAATGAAATTGTTCCTGAAAGGCGCAAAGTGTTTTACCGAGAAGTGTCCAGTCGAAAAGCGCAACTTCGCTCCCGGACAGCATGGCAAAGACCGTAAGGCCAAAATTGTTGGCTACGGACTCCAGCTCCGCGAGAAGCAGAAGACCAAGCGCATTTATTTCACGTTGGAAAAGCAATTCCGCAACTACTTTGAAAAAGCCGCGCGCGCCCAAGGCGTGACCGGCGACATCCTGCTGCAGCAACTGGAGCGCAGGTTGGACAACGTGGCCTATCGGCTCGGCTTTGCGACTTCGCGTCGTCAGGCCCGCCAGATCGTCCGCCACGGACACGTTCTCATCAACGGCAAGAAGGTGAACATTCCTTCCTACCAGGTCAGCGTTGGCGATGAGATCAGCATTCGCGACAAGTCAAACAAGCTAGTGGTGATCGAAGGTGCGCGGGAATTCTCAAGCCACCAGCCGGCGCCGAACTGGCTTTCGGTGGACCGCGATAAGCTGTCCGGCCGCGTGAGCAGCTTGCCGAAACGCGAAGACATCAACTTGCCGGTAAACGAGCAGCTGATCGTCGAACTGTATTCGAAGTAAAAGTAAGTGCGCGGCGTAAATGCCGCGCGCATATTTCAACAAAAGAGGACACAACCGTGTGACCGCAGCAGAGTGCTTCGCGGCGGCACGCATAAGGAATAGGAGTTTTCAATGCTTTGGAAGGGTTTTCAAAAACCGAAACGTCTTGCCGCTGATACTGACACACTGACCAACACTTACGGTCGCTTTTATGCGCAGCCGTTCGAGCGCGGTTTCGGTACAACGATAGGCAATGCTCTCCGCCGTGTGCTGCTCTCCTCCATCGAGGGTGCAGCCGTAACCGCCGTCAAAGTCGAGGGCGTGATGCATGAATTCCAGTCCATCCCCGGAGTGGTCGAGGATGCGACGGACATCATCCTGAACCTCAAGCAGATCCCGTTCAAGTTGAATGGCGACGGACCCAAAGCGATCTACCTGAAAGCCGACAAGCCGGGCGTTGTCACATCCGGAATGATTGAAGCGGACGGCGATGTCGAGATCCTCGACAAAGACGTTTACGTTGCGACTGTCAGCGAAGGTGGCAAGCTGGACATGGAGATGCGCTTGAAGCGCGGTCGTGGATATGTTTCCGCGGACAAGAACTTCGAGGAAGACCTTGGATTGGGATTCATTCCGATCGATTCAGTCCACTCCCCTGTTCGTAAATGCAATTACTCCGTGGAAGCCGCCCGTTTGGGTCAGATCACGGACTATGACAAGTTGACGCTGGAAGTCTGGACCAATGGTTCGGTGATTCCGGCGGATGCGATCGGGCTGGCAGCGAAGTTGGTGAAGGACCACATGAACATCTTCATCAACTTCGAAGAGGAGATGGAGTCTGCATCTGGTTCCGGTGACGATAAGCCGGAGATCCGCAATGAGAACCTGAACCGTTCGGTCGAGGAATTGGAGCTGTCAGTACGCAGCTACAACTGCCTAAAAAATGCGAACATTCAGACGATCGGTGAGTTGGTGCAGAAGTCTGAAGCGGAGATGCTGAAGACCAAGAACTTCGGACGCAAGTCATTGAATGAGATCAAGGAGATCTTGTCGCAGATGGGATTGGGGCTCGGCATGAAGATTGACGAGCACGGCAACGCCATCCCGGGCAGCGGCAGCATGTCTCCCATCGTTGTTGGATTGGGCGATGATGACGAAGATGAAGACGACGACATCATTTAAGTCGTAGTGAGAGAGATAAAGGGCACAGCTTGTGAACGCAGGCTGTGCCTGATTGAAAAAGAATTCAGGAAGGTAGTCCTTTATGCGACATCGTGTAGCAGGTTGGAAACTCGGACGAAATACCAGTCACCGTCGCGCACTTCTGCGCAACCTGGTGACATCCATCATCATGGAAGAGCGCATTGAGACTACGGTCACCAAGGCCAAGGCGATGCGTCCGCACGTGGAGAAGATGATCACGCTGGGCAAGCGCGGCGATTTGGCTGCGCGTCGTCAGGCGCTGGCATATCTGATGACGGGCGAATCCGTGAAGCGGCTGTTTGACACCGTTGCTCCGCGATTCGGCGACCGCACGGGCGGATACCTCCGCATTGTGCGCACCGGATTCCGTAAGGGAGACGGCGGCGAGACGGCGTTTATCGAGTTGCTGGGCAGCGAGAAGTTCGTCGCGCAGAAGCGGAAGAAGAGCACCGAGGCGCGCTCGAAGAAGATGGAAGCTGCGAAGAAGCAATTGGAAGAAGCAGAAAAGCAGGCTGGCGAAGACGAGAAGTAAATCGTCCGCTCATAGGAATAAGGGGCCGCACATCAAATGATGTGCGGCTTTTTCTTGTCTGAAGCATCTGTTTACAGTAGCATCAAGTGTCTACAGTGTTTACAGGAGGAGCAAATGTCTACAACGCTGTCAGTAAGAGTCGATCCGGAATTGGAAGCGCAGCTATCTGACCTCGCCCAGGCTACTGATAGGCCAAAATCGTGGCACTTGGAGCAGGCACTGAAGAACTACTTGGAGATGCAAGCATGGCAGATCGCGCACATCCGGAAGGCCATTCAAGCGGCAGACTCCGGCGACCTAGTCTCTCACGACCAGGTGCTGAGGACCGTGCGCAAGAGGATTTCCCGCTCAACTAAGAAGCCGGCATGAAGATCGTTTGGACAGGGCCGGCTTCCCGTGATCTGCTGCACGTATTCGAATACGTCGCTACGGATAATCCGAAGGCCGCGGCCGAATTGGTGGAAACGGTCATCGAGGCGGTCGAAAGGTTGTCGTCCTTTCCAAAGCTTGGTCGAACTGCACGTCTGCCGAATACGCGAGAGTTGGTGGTTCCACAGACAGAGTATTTTATTTGCTACCGGATCAAGAATCAGGAACTACAAATCCTCAGCGTTATTCACGGCGCACGAAAGTGGCCCGACTAGTTTCTTAGCTTCTGCATAGGCGTTCGCTGCTTGCCAAATACCGCGGCAATAATCATCAACTGCATGAAGAAAGCGCCGGACATGTCCAGCAGGACATCGGTGGCGGCTCCGGTGCGACCAGGCGTGAACAGTTGGTGTATCTCGTCAGATGAAGACGTGACCAGACAAACCGCCAATGCCAGCAGCATCCATGTCCAACGCCATCCGAAGCGAAAAGGCCCGCGCCAGGCGCGGAAGAATAACCCACTTAAAAGCGCATACACACAAAAGTGCGCGGATTTTCTGATCAGTCCGTGCAGAAGGGTGAAGGTGTGGAAGCTGAGCTTGAGGTGGAGGAATCTAAGGATGTGCAGCAGAATGCTGCCGGTATTTGCCGCGGAGGCTTCCTCAGTCGAAAAAATGGCAATGGCGATCAACCAACCGAATGCTGGCCCCCAGAACCAGAGCTTTTTTCTGAAACTGTAATTCTGAAGGGCTGAGCCAGTGGAATTTTCGCTGACGGGTTCGTGAATGATCGTGCGGTCGGGACTCAATGATGAAACCACTTCCAAGAAAGAGATTGTGATGCGGCTGCATCTGCTTGAGTTACTCCAAGCGATAGTTCGGCGCTTCGCGGGTAATGATCACGTCATGCACATGGCTTTCACGCAATCCGGCGCCGCTGATGCGAATGAAGCGCGCTTTTTGCTGGAGTTCTGCGATGGTCTGGCAGCCGACGTATCCCATGCCAGAGCGCAATCCCCCGACGAGTTGATGCACCATCGCGTTTAGGGTGCCGCGATAGGGAACGCGTCCTTCGATGCCTTCGGGCACGAGCTTCGATAGCCGGTTCTGTCCCTTAGGCTCGTTCTGTTCATCCGTTGCCATCATGCCTGTGGAGGAGTCTCCTTCCGATTGCGCGTAGCGTTCACTCGATCCCGCGGCCATCGCGGAGAGCGAACCCATACCGCGATACGACTTAAATGTGCGTCCTTGATAGAGGATGGTTTCTCCCGGACTCTCTTCCGTTCCGGCAAAGAGCGAGCCGATCATGACGATGCTCGCGCCTGCTGCGAGCGCTTTGGTGACGTCGCCGGAAAACTTGATGCCGCCGTCAGCGATAACCGGAACGCCAGCATCTTTGCAGGCGCGATAGGCCTCAGCGATAGCTGTGATCTGCGGGACACCCGCGCCAGTGACGATGCGAGTTGTGCAGATGGAACCCGGGCCGATTCCGACTTTGATTGCGTCAGCTCCGGCTTTGATTAATTCGCAAGCGCCATCAAAAGTGGCGACGTTGCCGGCGAGTAGATCGATTTCCGGCAATTTCGCTTTGATAGCTCTAATCGCTTCGATCACCCGCGAAGTATGTCCGTGGGCACTGTCGATCGCTAAGACATCGACTTTTGTACGGGCCATCTCCTGGGCTCGCTCAAGGAAATCACCGGTAGCTCCGACCGCAGCTCCGACTCGGAGTCGTCCTTGGGAGTCCTTCGCGGCCGATGGATAGCGCAGCTTTTTCTGAATGTCTTTTACAGTGATCAGACCTTTGAGGACGTACTTGTCATCGACGACAAGAAGTTTTTCCACGCGGTGTTTGTGCAAGATGGCTTCGGCTTCGGTCAAAGTAGTTCCCACGGGAACTGTGATGAGATTTTCCTTTGTCATCACTTTGCTGATTGGAATGTCTGTACGGGATTCGAAGCGAAGATCGCGATTGGTGAGGATTCCAACGAGTTTTTTGTTCTTCGTGATCGGGACGCCGCTGATCTTGAACTTGCGCATGACTTCGAGGGCGTCAGAGATTTTCGCGTCGGGTGACATGGTCACCGGATCAACGATCATGCCGCTTTCGGAACGTTTTACTTTGTCCACTTCACCGGATTGCTCTTCGATCGTCAGATTACGATGGATGATGCCGAGTCCGCCCTGTTGCGCAAGCGCGATTGCCAGGCGAGATTCTGTCACGGTGTCCATGGCGGCGCTGATGATGGGGATGTTCAGTTCGATGTGTCGGGAGAGGCGGGTCACGGTGTTTGCCTGTGCGGGGACTACGTCAGAGTAGTTCGGCAACAGTAACACATCATCAAACGTGAGGGCTTCAGGTACTGGGAAGTGAATCATAGAGGATTTTAGCACGTGTCATCGGCTTCACCTCAAGAGCACTACGGCCCATTTGGAATCGAAAAAGTTACTTTGATTCAGAGACAAGCGATGCAAGAATGAACCTTGCGCCCAACATCACCCAAGTGCTGCTTCTATTTCTTTGTCGTTCTTCTTGCGGCTTTGATCACGCCCACGCTGGCCGAGGCGCAGCAACCCTTCAACACTGACGACGCTGACGTCATCGACTATCACAAGATCCATATGGAGATGGCGAACGAATATGACGTTCTCCAGAAGAGTAGCTTCCCCAACCTGCGGCAAAATACGGCTAACGTAAAGTTCGCTTTTGGATTATTCAAAGGGGTTGAACTAGGACTTGACGAGCAGTTGATCAGAATCAGCAATGCGCCGGACTCGGTGCTGCCGCGAGTCGCGTTCGGATATGGGGACATCGACTTCTCAATCAAATACAACTTCTACAAAGAGCGAGACCATTCGAGGCTGCCTGCGTTGACTATCAGCGCGGCGTTCGAATTTCCGACGGGAGACGAGACGAAGCAACTTGGATCGGGACTGACCGACTACGCCTTCAACCTGATTGCGCAGAAATCGCTGACGGACAAAACCAAATTGCGCCTCAATAGCGGGTTCGTGCTGGCTGGCAACACGCTGACCGGCGTCGTGGGTATTCAAACGAAAGGGACCGTTTACACGGGAGCGGCGTCTGTAGTGAAGGACTTCACTCCGAAGCTGCGACTCGGAGTGGAATTGACGGGTGAATTAACGCAGAATTTTGATTTAGGGCGTGGACAGTTGCAGACACAGGTTGGAGGCAACTATCGACTAGCAAAGAAGATAAGCCTGGACTTCGCCCTTGCCACCGGATACTACGCCGCCAGCCCCAGAGTGGCGCCCCAGATAGGCATTTCGGTAGATTTCTAGGGTGGGGGAAACGTTTGTACCATAAGGGTTTGTACGGTTTTCGTAACAGCGGAGAAATTTGTTTTTTCAGAGCAGGGGGCGTATCATAAAACAGTCGTAGCTTTTCCCCCGGGCTGCTGTAAGGGCCAGGGCACCGGTTGTCCCACCAAGGCTGAGTCGTCGCCGGATGTAAGAGTGGGAGCCCCTAATTCGGGCGCAGCACACCAGTGGGCGAAAGCCCACTTTTATTTTGAGCAAGAAAATGGCCCTGGATATCGAGACAATCCGCGCGATTTGCGACCGAGTAAGTGCTTCACTCGGACTCGAGTTGGTGGATGTGGAGTTCAAGGGTGGAGCTGGAAAACAGGGACGATTGCTCCGCATCGTCATTGACAAAGTTCCGACCAGAGAAGTGGCAGGGGCGAACGCCTCGGCAAGCAAGGGTTCGGCGGCAGACAACGTAGCAGAGACTTCTTCGCCAACTCCTTCGCCTGAGGTGGTGGAAGCGCCAAGTGCCTCGGTGATCGGCGTAAGTCATGAAGACTGCGCGAATGTAAGCCGCGAGGTGAGTGCGATCCTCGATGTAGAGGATGCGGTGCCAGGCGGAGAGTACATGTTGGAAGTATCGTCGCCGGGGTTAGACAGGAGATTGTCAACGGCATCGGATTTCGAGCGGTTCACCGGCAGCAGAGTAAAGCTGATGACGCACGATCCAATCGGGGTGACAGAAACTTCGAAAGGGAATCGGCATTTCGAAGGCAAGTTGGAACGTTTTGAAAGTGGTCGTTTGACGCTCGACTTGAGTAATGCGAAATCAAAGTCGAAGCCGAAGAAGAAACAGAAAGACGAGTCGGCGGGGAAAGTCGTTATCGAATTGGCGAATGTTGAAAAAGCCAATTTAGTTCCAGAGATTTAAGTTTTTGATGGTCGAAGTGCTGGCGCTGGTGCGAAATGCAGTGCTGGATCATCTAATAGGTATCGCAGTAATCAGTGGTTTGAACGGGAAAAGTCATTATGGCAAGCGCGTTATATCAATTCATCGAAGCGGTAAGCAGGGAAAAGGGAATCGACCCACAGATCGTCGTGTCTGCGGTGGAAGATGCCATCGTTGTGGCCACCCGCAAACACTATAAGAGCATGGAGAGCCTCAAGGCTGAACTGGATAAGGACTCCGGAGCCATCACTGCGTGGGCGGTAAAGAATGTTGTTGAGTCTCCTGCGGAAGTGGAAGACCCGAACCTGCAGATCACGCTGACTGACGCGCAGAAGATCGATAACGCCGCAGAAGTGGGCGGCGAGATCCGCTTGTACAAACAAACTGACGTGTTGGGTCGCATCGCTGCGCAACTTGCGAAGCAGGTTATTTTTCAAAAGGTCCGTGAGGCCGAGCGCGACACGATCTTCAACGAGTACAGCGGACGCGTCGGCGAGATCATTAACTCCACCGTGAAGCGGGTGGAAGGGCCAGACGTGATATTGGACATCGGCAAAGCGGAAGCACGCATGCCGCGCAAAGAGCAGTCGCGACTCGAATCGTTCGCAGTCGGCGAGCGTGTACGCGTTGTTCTCGTCCGGGTGGAAAAGGCGTCGAAAGGACCGCAGGTTGTGGTCTCCCGCGCGGCGCCGGAGCTGGTTCAAAACTTGTTCCAATCCGAAGTGCCGGAGATTTACGACGGAACGGTTGTGATCCGGGCAATTGCACGCGAAGCAGGCGAGCGCACGAAGATCGCTGTCCTCTCGAAAGACAAAGACGTTGACTGCGTGGGCGCATGCGTTGGCATGAAGGGCATGCGTGTGCAGTCGATCATCCGCGAATTGCGCGGTGAAAAGATCGACATCATCGAATTCCACGAAGATCCGGTCACGTTTGCCGAGAAAGCGTTGCAGCCGGCAAAGGTAAGCCGCGTCAGCATCGTCGATGCCTCAGACAAGCACCTCGAAGTGGTAGTGGACGACACGCAACTCTCACTAGCCATCGGTAAAAAGGGGCAGAACGTTCGTCTTGCCGCGAAGCTGATGGGCTGGAAGATCGACATTAAGAGCGAAGAAGAGAAGCGGCAGGAAGTGGAACAGCAGATGTCCGCGCTGGTCACGAACACTAGCACGCCGCTGGAGAACGTCACTGGATTGGGCGAAGGCCTGGTCGAGAAGCTGGCAGCTGCCGGCGTGACCACTGTCGAAGCTTTGGCCGATATGACTCCGGAGCAACTGGAAGAGATTCCGGGAATCGGGCCGAAGACGATTGAGAAGATCAGCCTGGCGGTAAACGAGTACTTCAGCAATCTGGAAACGGCAGACAATCTGCCAGACGCGGAAATTGCAGACGAGGCAGCGGAAGAAGCGGCGGCGGTTGCGCCGGATGCCGAAGCGACTGAATTCAATGATCCTGCAGAAGAGGGCGCGTCAGAAGAATTCAAGGAAGCAGTAGATGGAAACCAGGCGCTTGAAGCGGCAGCAATCGCGGGAGTAGAGAACGCGCCAGCTGCGGACCTTGCGGAAGTGCATGTGCACGGCGAAGAGCCAGCACCGGTTCCGCAAGATACGGTTTTACCGGAAGAGACAGAAACGGAAACAAAGTAGAAATGCAGGGCCGAAGACATCGGCATAACAAACCCAAATAGAGAAACGCTTAGCGCGATTTCTTAAGGAATGCAGGACGGATGTCAAAAGTTCGAATCAACGATCTAGCCAGGGAGCTTGAGGTAAAGAGCAAAGCGATCCTGGACGTGTTGCCCAAGGTTGGCGTCACGGAAAAGAAAACACACTCTAGCTCTGTGGAGGCCGACGAGGCTGACCGCATCCGCAAGTTCCTGTCCGGCAACGGAGGCGGAGGGAGCAAAGAGGACGCTCGAGGTTCGTCGCGCAGCGACGAAGTCAAGCCGAAGTTTGATTTCTCCAAGATCTCAAAGCCCGGCGACGTGCTCAAGGCCATCAAGAAGCCGGGAGAGACTCCGGCAATCGCCAAGGTCGCACCTCCGGCAGCATCGGCAACTCCGGCAAAGCCTGGCGCAGTCACGGCTAAACCTGTAATTGCGGCGCCGAAGCCGGCTGCACCAGCGGTTGAAAAGCCTGTGGCGCCGAAAGAAGAAGCGCCCGTTATCGCTAAGGCAGCGCCAGTCGCCCCTGCGCCCGTAGAAGCTCCAAAGAAGATTGAAAAGCCAGTGGTCGAAGAGCCCGTAGCTGCCAAAGCCGCGCCTGTGGCACCTGTGGTTGAAGCCCCAGTGGCAGCGCCAGAAGCTCCCGCGCCTGCACCGACGAGATCATCTGCTCCGCCACCGCGACGATTGATCGTTCCGCAGACCGGGCCACGTCCTGTCTACAGCGCTCCGGCACGTCCGGCAGCGCCGCCTGCCAGTGCATCCTCACCCGGTTCGCCTACGACAGGGCTGCGTCCGCAAGGCGGATTGCCAGTTCGCGGCCAGCCGATATTCCAGCGTCCACGCCCGCAAGCACCAGGAGCGGGCGGACCTCCAGGCAGCGGCGCTCGCGCGCCATTCGTTCCGGGACAGCGTCGCCCCATGCATCCTACGCGGACTGCGCCTACGGGCGGGCGTCCGATGGGTGGACCACGTCCACTGGGAGTTGGGCCGGGTGGCCCGCCAGTTCCGGGGCGTCCAACAGCGCGTCCTGCAGGACCCTCTCGCAGACCCGGTCAGCGATATGTACCGCGCGGCGTGAAAGAAGGCCCGATGAAGGGCTTTGCTCCGCCGACTCGCGGACAACAAGTTTCGAACGAGCCATTGCCGATATCGCGAACCATCACTATCACTGAAGGAATCAGCGTGAAGGATCTCGCGGAGAAGCTAGACGTTCGCGCCAAGGACATCATCGCGCGCTTACTCATGCGCGGCGTAATGGCCACAGTGAACCAGACGCTCGATGGCGAGTTGGCGATCGAGATGGCACGCCACTTCGGTGCAGATACTAACGTCATCAGCTTCGAAGAGCAGGTTGCTCAAGACGTGGACGCATCGATGGGGCCGGAAACGGTGGATACATCAGTGGATGGTGCACAGCGTCCACCGGTGGTCACCATCATGGGTCACGTGGATCACGGTAAGACTTCGCTGCTCGATGCTATTCGTGAGACCGATGTCGTCGGCGGAGAAGCCGGCGGTATCACGCAACACATCGGTGCCTACAAGGTGCGGATCGGCAAGAAGGATTCGCCGGCTTACGGACGCGAGATCACATTCCTCGACACCCCGGGTCACGAAGCGTTTACTCGCATGCGTGCACGCGGAGCCAAGGTCACGGACATCGTTGTGCTGGTTGTCGCGGCGGATGATGGCGTGATGCCGCAGACGCTCGAAGCCATCGATCACGCGAAAGCCGCGAAGGTTCCGCTGATCGTTGCCGTGAACAAGATCGACAAACCGGATGCAATGCCTGATCGCGTGAAGAAGCAACTTGCTGATCGCGGGTTGTTGCCAGAAGACTGGGGCGGCACCACGGTCTTCGTCGATGTCTCGGCGAAACAGAAGACCAACCTCGACTTGTTGCTGGAGATGGTCTGCCTCGTGGCGGACGTCCAAGGCTTGAAAGCTTCTCCTGACCGCACTGCTACAGGTTCGGTCGTGGAAGCGAAACTCGATCGCGGTCGCGGCGCTGTCGCAACCGTGCTGGTACAGAACGGAACACTCAAGACGGGCGATACTTTCATCGTCGGCAATTCGTTCGGCAAAGTCCGCGCCATGTTTGACGATCGGGGAAATGCTGTTGATTCCGCTCCGCCGTCAACTCCGGTCGAAGTGCTGGGACTCGAAGGCATGCCCACCGCTGGCGACCAGTTCATCGTTGTGGCGGACCGCGACAAGGCGAAGACCATCTCGCATTATCGCGAGATGAAGGCCCGCGAAGCGCAACTGGCGAAGTCGTCACGCGTCTCGCTCGAAGGCCTTGCGGAGAAGATCAAGAATGCCGGCATGAAGGAATTGCCGATCATCCTGAAGGGCGACGTGGCTGGATCGGTCGAAGTACTGGCAGATTCGCTGACGAAGTTGTCGAACTCGCAAGTCACCATTCGCGTTCTGCACACGGGCATTGGCGCGATCACGGAAACCGACGTGTTGCTGGCTTCGGCATCGAACGCCATCATCATCGGATTCAACGTGCGTCCGGAACGCAAGGCGCAGGAGATCGCAGACCAGGAGCAGGTGGATATCCGCTTGCACTCGATCATCTACGAGCTACAGGACGAGATCAGAAAAGCGATGACCGGCTTACTCGAGCCGATCTTCAAGGAATCGTACTCAGGGCGCGCAGAAGTTCGCAACATCTTTAAGGTGCCGAAGGCGGGAACGGTTGCCGGGTGTTTTGTTGTCGACGGCTCAATCAGGCGGGATGCGGAAGTTCGGCTCCTGCGTGACAATGTGCCCGTGTTCAAAGGCAAAATTGCATCGCTGCGGCGCTTCAAAGACGATGCTTCTGAAGTGCGCAACGGCATGGAATGCGGTATCGGTATCGCCAACTACAATGACATCAAGGTTGGCGATGTAATTGAAGCGTTCAGCGTGGAGAAGATCGCGGCGGAACTGACAGCGTAGGCCGCTCAGCAGAATCGCGAATGGATTGGGCGCGGCGTGAGTCGCGCCCTTACATTTTTGTACGAGAACGAAATGCCGATAGCCCACCTCACGCTCGAATTGCGGATCGAAGGTTCGCATTCGCTCAAGGACAAGCGGCAGGTCGTGCGAAGTTTGAAAGACAAGCTGCGGGCGGCGTTCAACGTTTCCGTTGCCGAGATGGATGAGACCGACCTATGGCAGCGGGCGACGATCGGGATTGTCGGCATCTCCGGCTCTCGCGATTATCTGGAGGGGCTGATGCAGAACGTGGAAAAGTCAGCCGTGCGGATCGCCAATAACAATGGTGCGGAAGTCGTGGATTCATTTCTTGACTACATTTAGCGCCCGGAATCGCTGCCTGATTTCTGCTATCCTAAAATGTTTTCACCCAGAGTAAACCTATGCCAGAGCGACGCGGAGCCAGCCATCATCGTGACCGGGTGGTCGAGGCTTTAAAAGACGAAGTAGGATCCATCCTTGAAGGCGAACTCGCCGACAAGCGAATCGGCCTTTGCTATGTGACGGAAGTCGTGATGAATCCGGGCGGGAAGTCCGCGCGCATCTACATCAGCGTGGATGGTGACGAGCAGGAGGCCGAACAGACAATGGAAGGTCTGACCGCAGCGCGTGTTTATATCCGCAATGAAGTTCGCGATCGGTTGGGCAAACGCCACATTCCGGAGTTGTCGTTCCACCTGGACCGCTCGCAGGAGTTCGGCGGACGCATCGATCAGTTACTTGACCGGGTTGCCAAACGCGCGCGTAAGAGTCAAACCTAGCAGCACACATGATCACGGAAGTCCTCAAGACGATAGGTGAGCACCAACGCTTTGTACTCACCTCACACGCACGGCCTGACGGCGACGCAGTGGGCTCGTTGCTGGCTGCGGGGCAGATACTGCGGAGTATTGGCAAAGAGGTTGACGTGGTCATGAGTGACCCTGTCCCGGTGATCTATAGGCCGCTGCCGTTTTCTGACAGGGTGATGCAAACCCCAGAAGTGAATGGCAGTTACGAAGCGGCCATCATCCTCGAGTGTGACAGTCTCCAGCGCACCGGAGTGCGTGGACTGGATAGCAATGGCCGTGTTCTGGTGAATATCGACCACCACCAAAGCGCGAAGCCGTTCGCGCATGTGAATTGGATCGACCCCCGCGCCTGTGCGACCGCGCAAATGATCTTCGAGTTGGGCGATGCTCTCGGCGTAAAGATGACGCCAGACATCGCCACGTGCCTCTATACGGCTGTTCTCACTGACACGGGTTCCTTCTGTTTTCAAGGCACCACGGAACACACGTTTGTTCTCGCGCAGAAGCTGGTCAGGGCTGGAGCCGATCCGGCGCGTATCGCGCAGAAGGTTTATTTTGCGAATCCGGAATCGAAGATGCGGCTGCTCGGGGCCGCATTGGGAACGCTTCGCCGCAAAGACGACCTAGTCTGGATGTTCGTCTCCCAAGCACACATGAAACAATGCAACGCCCTGCCCGAAGACTGCGAAGGCTTGGCGAACTACGCACTGGGCATCGTGGATGTCGAAGTCGCCATCTTCTTCCGCGAACTTGAAGACGGGCGGTATCGTGTGAGCTTGCGTAGCAAGGGTGCAGTCGATGTCTCTTCTATAGCAGCACAGTTTGGCGGCGGCGGTCACGAGTGCGCCAGCGGATGCTCGCTGCAAGGCCCACTCTCGGTCGCCGCGGAGAAGTTGATCGCCGAGATTGAAGGACGCCGTCGCGTAGGCAAATAACGATGAACAAACCATCCTTAGTCACGCAGGTCATTTCGTCGGCTGGAGCGCTGCTGATTCTGATCGCCTACATCGGCCATCAGATGAAATGGATGGACTCAGATAAGCCCCTCTACAACGTGCTCAATACATTTGGAGCAGCGATATTGGCATACGTCGCGTTTGAACCTCTGCAGGTGGGGTTCGTCATACTCGAAGGAACATGGACGCTGGTGAGTGTTTATGCGTTGTACAAGACGCTCACACATAAGAACGTAGGCACCTCAGCCGCATGAGCGTAACCGGAAGCGCCCACCTGTTAAACTCTTTCTTCGACCTCATACATTCATAAATGCTGAAGCGAAAACTCTCGTCACTTGAGTTGGTCATTGTTGCGGCCGTGTGCGCATTCCTGTTTTTCTACGGACTGGGCAGCTTCGGCCTTGTTGGCGCCGATGAACCCCGATATGCGCAGATCGCGCGCGAAATGCTCGACCGCAACGACTACGTCACTCCTACTCTGAACGGTGAAGCCTGGCTCGAAAAACCGGCGCTCTATTACTGGCGCGCCATGTTCGCCTTTGAGACCTTTGGTGTGAAGGATTGGGCCGCACGATTGCCCTCCGCCACCTTCGCGCTGGGCATGATCACCGTAATCTTCTTCCACATGCGACGGTTTCGTCCGGGCGCGCAGTTGGATGCTGCACTTATCACTGCATCTTGCGCGGCGGTGATCGGGTTCGCACGCGGGGCGTCGACGGACATGCAGTTAGCGGCGCCGTTCACGGTGGCGATGCTGGGCTGGTATGCGTGGTATGAGACAGGGAAGAAGATTTGGCTTCTGGACTTGTATTTCTTTCTTGCCATTGCCACATTGGCCAAGGGGCCGGTCGCACCATTTCTCGCGGGCATAATCGTACTGGTCTTTGGCATACTGCGGCGAGACATCAAGTCCGCCTTGCGGACATTGTGGCTACCGGGAATCGTTCTATATATCGGGATCGTGCTGCCGTGGTTTGTAGCGGTGCAGACGAGGAATCCGCAGTTCCTTCACGTGTTTATCTTTCAGCACAATCTTGAGCGGTTTGCTACGAACACCTTTCAGCACCGGCAGCCGTTCTGGTATTACATCCCCGTCCTGCTGCTGGCGCTGGTGCCGTGGACTTTCTTCGCCATTCCCGCGTTGCTCGATGCGTGCCGCTCATGTTTGAGAGACTGGCGGTTGCCGAAGGCGTCAGAAGAACGCACGCTAATCGATTCCTTCCCTGAGTTCCTGGTCATTTGGGCGTTGCTGCCGATTCTGTTCTTCTCGATATCGCAATCAAAGTTGCCAGGATACATTCTTCCCGCAATCGCGCCCTGCACAATCCTGGCGGCCGACTTCCTGCAGCGCAGACGCGAGCAGGCCATCAACCCATTGGTGATTGCGGCGCATGCTGCCCTCGCCGGAGTCATCGTTGGATTGTTTCTCGTGTTCCCATACTTCTTCCTTCAGGGATTGCCACTGACATTCAAGGCACGCGCATTAGCGGTGATCCTCTCGGCAGGCTCATTCATGCTGATCTACGTGACTGTCCGGCGCACGGGTGTGCGGTTTTTGCGTGTTGTCACAATCGTGCCGGTAATCATCATCCTGGGATTCGTATTGCGGGTCGTGGCACCGAGCATAGACAATTTTTATTCCGCGCGTCCTGTGGCGGTCGACTTGATGAAGATCGGCGCAGATGCCCGTCCTGTGGCCGTGTATAACGCCAAGCGTGAGTTGCGATACGGGCTTGGATTTTATCGCAACCAGAAGATCAGCAGCTACAACGAGAAAGACATCCCTGTTTTTCAGCATCTGCTGATTGCGAAGACGGGATCGCGAGCAGAGTTTGAACCGCTACTAGCAGGGCGACGAATCGCCCCGGCGGGAGGCTTTCCGGCGCAGCATCTCGAATACTATTGGGTTGGGGCTGTCTCTCAAAGCGCAACGGAGTTGCCCAAAGCCGCCTCTGTCGCTCCTTCGGAGCCGCCGCTTACAAAAAAATAAACCCTTATGCAATAACCATTGCGATTCTCATGTCGCACTAGGTACCTCTGCGCTGATGCTGCTTTGATTCCGGACGCGAGTCGCACTAGACTCTCTTCAGCGCTCGACAGGCGTTAAAGCGATTTCACCTGCCGCAGGCACCATATTTAGCGTGCTCGTCTTCTTACAACTATGCGGAGCACAACTCTGGAAACAGTAGAAATCCTCGACCTCAGGCATTACACATCCGCCGACTTGCGTCCGCTGCTGGAGCGCGAAGCGGAGGTGTGGGCGCAGCGCATGGCCTGGGACTATCGCAGTTCCGCGGATATGATCTTGCGTTATATCGATTCGAAGATCCTGCCGGGATACACCGCTATCGAGAACGGTCGCGTGGTGGGGTATTCATTTTTTGTTTATGAGGGCAGCAAGGGCGTGATCGGTGATCTCTTCGTCAGCGCCAATGGGCACGCCATGCCGGATTCTCCGCATGAAGACGCGCTGCGCGAGCGACTCGTCTCGCACGTGATTGAGACATTACAGCAGACGCCCGGAGTGCATCGAGTAGAGGCGCAGTTGCTGGTGCATCCGTCGGGTTCGGTGACCATCCCATTTTTGAATGAAGGCTTCCGGGTTTTTCCGCGCCTGTTTATGGAATTGCCGCTGGGATCCGCGCAAGAAGCCTGTGAATCGCCGCTGCCCCCAATGGCGGATATCGAGATCAGGCCGTGGACGGAAGCGGACTTCCAGAGTGCCGCACAACTTATCACGGCTGCGTACCTCGGGCACATCGATTCCGAGATCAACGATCAATACCGTACCGTCGGTGGCTCGCTGCGATTCCTGAACAATATTGTCCGCTTTCCGGGATGTGGCACATTCGATGCTGCGGCTTCCTCGGTCGCCATCAGCAGGATCACAGGCGGCATCGTTGGATTATTGCTCTGCTCGCGCGTGCGCGACGACGTAGGACATGTGACTCAGGTTTGTTTGCAGCCCGAGCATCGCGGACGCAGTCTGGGCAAGGCATTGATGATGCACTGCTGCAGAAACCTCAAGCGTCGCAACTTCTCAGAATTGACGCTTACAGTCACCGAGGCAAACACGCCGGCTGTAGATCTCTACAAGCATTTGGGATTCGAAACAAAGAGAGTGTTTGACGCGTTTGTCTGGGAAGGTTGAGCGGTCTGAGCCCCCGGGCGAAATCCCGGCGATGCCTAGCGCCCTGCTAGGTGTCGCAACAGCGCCATCGCCCATCCAGCAGCGACGATTCCGATCAAAAAGAGAGCAAAGCAATATGCGCCATAGCGCATCATTTCTTCTTTGGTGTTTTTTTGCGTGATGCCGAAGACGATGGAAGCGAAAATGGCGAACACCACTGCCGCGGAAAAGTGTGTGAGTTGGATGGCCATTATTGTTTCTTCCCGATGGCGATGTGGTAAGCGTCAACCGCGCTGATCACGTTCAGCAGGCCGGAGACGATAATGAATTTCGTGCCGTAATCGGCCGTGGCGAGATGAATGGCGCCGCGTCCCCAATCCAACATGCGCGCCAGAATGTATAGTCCACCCGCGCCGATATCGCCAACAAACCCCAACATGTCGAGAATGTCACCGGTGTTGGGCGAATAGATCTTGCCTTCCATGCCCAACCCCAACGAGAACATCGCGATGATCGATATCGAGAGCAGCGCGCCGCGTATCCACTTCTGCTGCATGAAGTGGCCGCCGCCGGGGATGATCCACCCCACGATAGGGGCCATTATGGCCGTAGTTGTGAGCGGGGTATCCGCGAGAGGCTGCGCTTGGGTGTTTTCGGCCATTCTTAGATGAGCACCAATTCGTTTTGGACTTTGCCTGTGATCTCTGCTTTGCCGTTGCGGACAAGCACGTCATACTCGCTGCGCACGCCGAACTCGGGAAGGTAAATCCCCGGCTCGATGGAGAAGCAGCTATTGGGAAGGATCTCGCGCTCGTCCTTCGTCTCGAGGTTATCCATATTGGCGCCATTGGCATGAATATCCACGCCAATGGAATGTCCCGTGCGATGAACAAAATATTTTCCGTAGCCAGCGCTTTCAATCGAATCGCGCGTGGCCTGGTCCACTTCCCATCCGGCAATCTTTTTGCCGCTGTCGATCGCGGATTTCACCTTTGCGAATCCCACGTCGCGCGCCTTGGTCACCGCGTTGAAAATTTCTTGCTGCTTGCTCGTGGGAGTCGCATCAACAACGCCCGTCCAAGTGATGTCGTAGAAAACGGCGTTGGGCGTGTCCTTCTTGCCCCAAATGTCGAGCAGGACAAAATCACCCTTGCGGATCGGCACGGGCTTTTCCTTAGACGGCCCATAATGTGGATTGCCGCTGTTCGCGTTCACTGAAACATTCGCGGGAGCGTCGGTAACCAGGTTCTCGCGCTTGAACGCTTCCATGATGAAGTCCTGGATCTCATGCTCAGTAGTGCCGCCATTGCGAACGCGCGCGCCAATCTCTTTGAATGTTGCCCGCATGATTCCGTCAATAGATTCGCCTGCGGCGAAGTGGCTTTTAATCTGGTCTTCCGTCCAAGTAGCTTCAAATTGGGACACGAGATCCCCAGAGCTCATGATGTTCTTGCCGAAACTGCGCAGCAGTTCGATGGTGCCGCCGTCCACAAGAGAGATGTAAGGGATGGAATTGTTGGGCGAGTACTGCATGGCTAAATTCTTGTAAGGCGAGAGCATGGATTTCAATTGCTCATGCTGCTCCTGCCATGCGGAATAAACGTGCTTTTTCCCGGGCAGCGAATCCAAGCGGAACGATTCAATCCGATGCACCAGCTTTACCGGTTCGCCCTCTGCGGGAACCACGTAGTACCAACGTCGCGTGACATGCAAACTTTCAGGCAGTCCCAGAACGTGATAAGCGATGGGGTCGCGGTGATGATGGTCATAGAAGAGCCATGCATCGAAATTGCGTGCACGAAGGGCTGCTTGAATCTCAGTGAGGTTCATAGTGAATACGTCAGACAGCAATTGTAACAAGTGACGGCGTCAGTTGCCTGTGGCAATGGCCTTGTCCCCAATAGCCGGGCGGACGATGAAACGATCGTAGATCCAAAGCAAAGCCGCGGTACCGACACCGATGCTGATCACTGACCACCAAATCATCTGCGGCCGCTCGGAGAAATGATCCAATAGTCCTCCACCCACCCATCCGCCCAGGAATGACCCAATGCCGATGGGCAGAAATGCGAATCCCATATACGTACCTTGCTGTCCCGAAGGGGCAAGCCGGGAAACATAATCGTAGTATCGCGGTGATTGTGTGATTTCGCCTAATGCCACGCCGACCAAGGTGGCATAGACCATTGGCAGTGAGGGATGCACGATGAGCAGTATCCAGGCGACGCCGGAGATCAGCGTGCCAAGGATCACTGCGCGGAGTGGCGCGAGTTTTTGCATCAGGACATTTGCCAGTACAGTGAAACAGATGACAACTACTGGGCCGGTGCCCAGCATGAATGCCGTGTCGGCTTTCGGGTCAATGTACTTCGTCACGTACAGTGGCAAAGTAATGAATTCCTGCCAGTAAACGACCCAGTATCCGGAAAAGATCAGCAGGAAAAGCATGAACCGGAAATTCGTGAGTACGGTCCAAAAGTTGCGGATAATCTCGCCAAGGCTGGTGGCTTGCACTTCATCCGCTTTGCGGGGCTCCTTGAACAGGAGAAGAACGGCGAACAGCATAAGAAAAACGCTGAGTGCGGCTATTCGAAAGACGTTCTCCACACCAAAATTGTTCTTCACGTAGGAAGCCATGTACGGCCCCAGTGCGCCGCCAATGTTTACCAGCGTGTAGTAGATCGAATATCCGATGGAGCGGACGTTCTCTTTTGAAGCGCGCGCTGTGGTCCCTACCACCGAAGGTTTGACCAGAGCGACCCCGAGAGCCGGGAAGAGAAGAATCACAACAAGCAGGGGCGTTTCCGGGAAGTTGGCGCGAATGGGTGCCATCCATGCGGTGGCCAGAGACCCAACAAGAAAATAGGACGTGCTCAAAAACAAATAGGCAAGTGACAGCGCCCGCCGAAATCCCATGCGGTCGGCGATTGTTCCGCCGAAAATCGCCAATACCCAGACTGCGCCGCCGAACATCCCGGCAAGCTTCGTGGAAGTAGCTTGGGAGAAATGCAGGCTCTCAACGAGATACCGCGTGAGAACGGCGAAAACTGCATAATACGAAAGCCGCTCGAACAGCTCTGTAACGTTTGCCACCCAGAAAGGCCGTTCAAATCCGCTGCGGATATCCTGCAAGCGCTCGCTGAAACTCAATGTTGGTCTCCTTGTGCCGCTGCCAGTTTTTGCCGGATGAACTCTTCTGACACTCCGGCCACACGCACCACTTTGTTCCTGCTGGTCTCGCCGGCAGCAATGGTAACGGAAGCGCGCGATACTGCAAACAGTTCTGCAAAGAAATCTATGCAGGCGGCATTGGCGCGTCCGTCCACCGGAGGAGAGGTGAGCGAAAGCTTCAGCGCATCTCCCACCACTCCGGTGATTGCGTTCCCCTTGGCACGCGGATGCACTTTCACCGCAAAGCTGATTCCGCATTGCGATGCCTTGATCGGGACCATTGCGGCTAGTGCGCCGTTTCCGATTCAATCTTCGGTCGCGCGCCGAAGATTGCCGTACCCACGCGAACGCAGGTGGAGCCTTCTTCAATAGCGACTTCGAAATCATGCGACATCCCCATCGACAACTCGTCCATGCCGATATTTGGCAGCTTGCGTGCGGCGACTTCGTCGCGGATATTGCGCAGCACGCGGAAGTATTCGCGTACGCCTTCAGGCGAGGACGTGAACGGCGGCACTGTCATGAGCCCGCATATTTCCAGTGATTGAAATCTGGGAGCGGCACGCAATATCTGTTCAAACTCGCTGGAAACTGGCGCAACGCCGCTTTTGGCCGATTCTCCTCCCACGTTTACTTCAATGAGCACGCGAACAGTTCGGCCAGCCCTTTGTGCGGCAGCATCGAGTTTGTCAGCGACTCGGAGGGAGTCGATGGAGTCCACGGAATCGAAGAGAGTCGCCGCTTTTGCTGCTTTATTGCTTTGCAGGTGTCCGATGAGGTGCCACGTTGAGCCGTGAAGGTCGGCGACATAGTCCGATTTGTCCGCAAATTCCTGAACGCGGTTCTCGCCGAAGAGGCGCAACCCCGCTTGATAGGCGTTACGGATGAGTTCTGGAGGCATGGTCTTAGTGACCGCCATTAGCGCGATATCCTCTGGCTTGCGGCCTGACCTCTTTGCAGCGGCTTCGATCCGTTCCTGCACGCGTGCAATATTCTTTGCGATTTCCATCGAGCTTTCGAACAACGAATCCATCAGACCAGAAATGATAAAAGGGCGCAACTCGCGTTGCGCCCTGCTATTGGTTCTGAATGATGATTACTTCCGTGGTGCTTCTTCCAGCGGCTTTCTCGCGAAATAGTAAAGCGAGTATGCGAGAGCGGCGCAGGTGATCACCGCGATGATCTTTGAGATTGTTGGGTCCTTGGTAAATTCCATGATCAACGCACCAGGCTTGATGATGTTGCGATCCTCAAGCAGTTTCACGCCGATACCCAGCAGTCCTACAATGCCTCCCGCTGCGATCAAGCCGCTGGCATAGAGTGAGCCTGCGCTGACTTCGCTGTCCTCGACCAGCTCTCCAGCTTTGGCCATGTTGCGCTCTACCAGCCAGCGGATCACGCCTCCAACGAACATGACCAGCGTTGTGCCAATGGAGATGTAGAAGCCAACGGCAAATGACAATGACCGGATTCCCAACAACTCCACCCCTATCACCATGAAGACGCCGATGAGCACAAGTCCCCATGGCAGGCGATGGTTCAAGATGCCGCTGATGATGGTGGCCATCAATCGCGCCTGTGGTGCCGGGGCTTTCTCGCCACCGATGCCTTGTATCCACTGCACTTCTATCTGCTTAGTTTGCGGATTGTAGAGATATTTCCCGTCTGGCAAGTCAGATGAGCCCAAGGAATTGAGCACCATGTATTTGCTGCCCGGTTCTTCAACAACTTGGTTGGCGTCGTTCGTGACGCGAACGCGCTCCCGGTCAAAGCCACTCTTCTGCAGCTCCACTCCCACCGGCAGATGATCCACATCGATGGTGCGAGCAGGGAAGCTTCTGAACTGTTCCAACGCTTTGTTCATGCCTTGAAGCGTGTATCCTATGGCGATCACCGAGATGAAAACGCCGATGAGCAACGCCAGTTGCTGATTGCGCGGCGTGGCCCCAACGAGGAAGCCAGTTTTCAAATCCTGTGATGTGTTACCGGCGTTTGCCGAAGCAATGCAAACAACTCCGCCGATAGTAATGGCCAATGCCCCGTATGCTGCTGCGGTCCAACCAAGAACGAGGAACACAGCGCATGTCGCCATCAATGTAGCGATGGCCATTCCGGATATCGGATTCGACGACGTACCGATCAGTCCCGTGATACGCGAAGATACGGTCACGAATAGGAAGCCGAAGATCACGATGAAGATCGCGGCAGCGACGTTGGCGAAGAATCCGGTTTGCGTGCCGGGGACAGGCTTGAAGGTGAGCATCGCCCAAATCATCAATAGAACAAGCACAACTCCACCGAGCGCGACCTTCAAGCTCAGATCATTGTCAGTACGCTTTTCGGATGCCGCGGCGGCCGCACCTTTGGCCAAATCCTTAGCACCCGCTCGCAATGCGGCGATGATCGTGGGAGTCGTTTTAAGCAAAGTGATTAAGCCCGAAGCAGCAACAGCGCCCGCGCCTATAGGCCGAATGTATGCCTTCCACATGTCATCGGAAGACATATTGGAAATCAACATCGTTCCCGGATACAGCGGCTGGGTCAGATGTCCGCCGAAGAACTTGATGGCGGGCATTACCACGAGCCATGCGAATACGCCGCCCGCGAAGATCACGCCAGCGATGCGTGGCCCAATGATGTATCCCACGCCGAGGTATTCAGAAGTGGTGTTGCCGCGGATAGAACCGCCGGGCAGCCATGACGGGTTGTAAGCAGGAGAACTTGTCCACGAGCCGAAAAGATTTTCGTTCTGGAAGAGCGTATAAAGACCGCCCAGCCCGAGTCCCATAAATACGCGGCTGGCGAATGAACCGCCGCGGTCACCGGCAATGAGAACGTCAGCGCAAGCCGTTCCTTCGGGATAAAGAAGATTGCCGTGCTCTTTCACGATCAACTGACGCCGCAAGGGAATCATGAAGAAGACACCCAGCCATCCGCCCACGAGAGCGAGCAGGAAGATGCGTTGGATCTCCATCGGGAATCCGAGGAAGATGAGCGCCGGAATAGTGAAGATCACACCGCCCGCAACGGACTCTCCGGCAGATCCGGCAGTTTGCACGATGTTGTTTTCAAGGATTGTCGCCTTACCGAAAGCGCGCAGAATGCTGATGGAAAGCACTGCGATAGGGATCGAGGCGGAGACAGTCAACCCGGCGCGGAGTCCGACATAAACAGTGACAGCGCCGAACAATATTCCAAAGAAGCCGCCGAGCAGGATGGCGCGCGGAGTGAATTCAGCAAGGTTTTGATTCGCTGAGATGTAGGGTTGAAACGTTGTTTCAACGGGACGCATTTCCTTGATTTCGGCCACTCAGTTCCTCCGGAAGGCTAGTTGACACAATGAGTTAAGCGAAAAGTGCAAACGGCGAAAGTTAACACGGGCGCATAGGGAATACAAGCTGCCACACGGGGGTGATGCGGCAGTTACACCCAGGCACTCTGTTCAGGGAGTTCCTTAGGTCAACTTTATGCCGATGCTAGAAGCTTCTCAATCCGAATCGGCAATTCACGTACGCGAATACCTGTAGCGTGATAGGTGGCCGAGGTGATCGCCGAAGCGCATCCAGTCAACCCGATCTCTCCAATGCCGCGAGCGCCGTATTCGTTCAGAACGGTGTCTGGATAATCGAGGAAGATGCACTCCATCTCAGGGACATCCGCATTCACAGCAACCATGTAGTCTGCAAAGTTGTTGTTGATCGGATGGCCGGTGCGCGGGTCGTATACGGTTTCCTCGAGCATGCCCATGCCGATGCCCATCACAACAGCTCCCAAGATCTGGTTCCTTGCGGTCTTCTGGTTGATTATTCGGCCGCCGTCAATCACCGAAAGCCAGCGTGTTACGCGCAATCGCACGATCTCGGGATCAAAAGCGACCTCACAGAAGTGCGCACCAAAAGAATGGATCGAATATTTCTCTCGTTCCGGGCCAGGGTCTCCGGGATATGACCGGTGCTCCCGGCCGGATGTAGCTTTTCCATCCAATCCGACGAGATGTTGTGACGCGAGTATCTCCTGGAAAGGGACACCGCTGTCGGGCGACTTGTCCACGATGTGAATTCGTCCCTGGGTCATCTTTAATTGTTTTGGATCGATACCGTGGAATGGGCCCTGTGGGGCTTTTGAGGCGGCTTTTATTACCGCTTGAATCGCGTTCTCCGTAGCTTTCGAGATTGCGGGAACCACACTCGCAGTCGCCGCGGAGCCACCGGAGGTAGGTCCGGGAGGGAGCGAACTGTCCCCGAGGGCTACTTTAACCTTTTCTACGGGCAATCCCGTCTTGTCAGAAACTATTTCCGCAAAGACCGTGTAGGTGCCAGTGCCGATGTCCTGCGTAGCGCACGACGCGTGCGCAGAGCCGTCAGAGAGAAGTCGCACTCGAACGTCAGCACCAGCAGCGTGACAGGGCCATGTGCAGGTCGCCATGCCCCATCCCAAGATCTCGTTGCCCTTTCTCATAGATCCGACTTTGGGATTGCGCTTGCTCCATCCAAAGCGTTCCGCGCCCTTTTGATAGGCATCACGCAAATGCTTACTTGACCAGGGCTTTCCGGAACTCTCGTCTTTCTCCGCGTAATTGCGCAACCGCAACTCAAGCGGATCCATATTGAGTTTGATGGCCAATTCATCCATCGCAGATTCAAGAGCAAATAAAGCGGGAGTTCTCCCCGGACCGCGCATCGGCGTAGGGGTGCCAACGTTTAACGGTACCTCGTATTGCTGCGCTTTGACGTTTGGACAGCTGTATAGCATTGAAGTTGCATCCACGCAGTTCTCAAGGTACTCATCCACCACTGAGGTGTGCTGAAGAACGTCATTCATCATCGCAACGAGTTTGCCGTCCTGCGTGGCTGCAAGCCGGACGTGCTGCTGAACAAGTGGGCGGTGTCCAACAGTGGTGAACATTAAAGTGCGTGGCACTGCGACTTTCACTGGTCGCTTGACATGCCGGGCACCAGCCGCAGCCAGCCATGAATGTGGCCACGGAAAGAGCTTGCATCCGAAGCCGGATCCAACAAAGGGTGAAACTATGTGGATTGATTCCGGTGGCATGCCCAGTACTTGCGATGCGACGTTGTGGTGATTGACCACTCCTTGGGTCGTTTCGTAAAGAGTGAGTTTGTCGCCTTCCCACGCTGCGATAGTTCCGTGCATCTCCATCGGATTATGCGTTTCAACGGGTGTGACATATGTCGCATCCAGCTTTACTGGCCCCTGTTGAAGCGCGGCTTCCGCATTGCCCCTCGATGATTGGGTATCCGGAGATTTGTTCGGCGCCGGAACTTGTTCCAACCGCACGAACGGACGTTTCGCTTCGTACTGCACGCGCACGTGAGAAGCGGCGTCCTGCGCCTGCTCGAACGTGTTCGCTATTACCAGCGCTACGAACTGCCCGTAGTAGTAGACGTTTTCATCCTCAAACGGTGGCCTGCTTTCGCCGGGACGGCTCATCTCTTCAAGTGATCCTGCCGGGCGATACATTCGGTCGAAGTTGCCGTGATGCAGGATTGCCAACACTCCCGGCATTTTTTCCGCTTCGCTGGTATCAATCCTCACTATCCGTCCATTCGCGATAGTGCTGGAGACTCCTACCCCGTGCGCAACATTCTGGATCCGATGCTCCACACCGTATGCGGCTTGACCTGTGACCTTCAGCCGGCCGTCAATTCGCGTTACCGCTTGGCCCACTATAGAACTACTCATTGTCGCTACTCCTGATCATTCCGTGCGGCGCAGCTAGGCTGCGCTTGTCACAACGGTCAGCGCCCGTACCAGTGTGCGCTTCGCAAGTTCGATCTTGAATGCATTGTCATGCATGGCTTTCGCGCCACTCAGCGCCGCCTCAGAAGCTTTGCGAAAGTTCTGTGCGCTTGCTTCATGACTCTCGAGCACCGTCTCGGCTTCTGTGGACCGCCATGGCTTTGTGCCAACTCCGCCCAGTGCTATTCGAATGCGCTGAAATCGTCTACCTTGCATCTGCGCGACAACTGCGGCAGATGCGAGTGCAAACTCATACGAGGCGCGGTCACGTCGCTTCAGGTAGTACGAACGAGTGCCGTCAGCCAGGCGCGGCAAGGTGACGGACATGATCAGTTCGCCGGGTGCCAGGACGTTTTCCCTATTGGGAGTCGAACCCGGAACAAAGTAGAAGTCTTTTAGCGGAACTGTGCGCTCTCCATTAGACCCTTTGACCTGCACGGAGGCTTCGAGCGCCACCATCGCAACTGCCATGTCTGAAGGATGGGTGGCGATGCAATGTTCACTGGTACCCAGGACGGCGTGGATCCGGTTATAGCCATCTATCGCGGAACATCCCGACCCGGGGTTTCTCTTGTTGCACGGATAAGCGGTGTCGCGGAAGTAATAGCAACGAGTCCGCTGCAGCAGGTTCCCGCCGGTACTTGCCATGTTTCGCAACTGAGGAGAAGCCCCGGACAAGAGCGCTTGAGAGAGTACGGGATATCCCTTCTGCACCGTTAGATCGTGCGCCAAATCGCTGTTGCGAACCATTGCGCCAATCCGCAGTCCCCCATCAGCAGTCTTTTCAATCTTTGTAAGTGGCAAGCTGTTGATGTCCATTACCATCGTGGGACGTTCCACGTTCAGCTTCATCAAGTCAATCAGCGTGGTTCCGCCGGCAACGAACTTCAACCCCGCTGTTGAACCTGCACCGATCGCGCCATCAACGTCATTCGCCTTCTTGTATTGGAATGCTTGCATGCGAACCGTCCTTAATCCTTATGAGCCGGTTTGACGGCGGGCCGTCTGAACAGCGGCCACGATGTTTTGATATGCACCGCATCGACAAATATTGCCGCTCATGCACTCGCGTACAGAATCGTCGTCCGCGCCACATGGCTCTTTCAGCAGCGCAGCAGCCGACATCATCTGTCCCGGCGTGCAATAGCCGCACTGAAAGCCGTCATGCTCGAGGAACGCGGCCTGCACCGGGTGCAGTTGATCATCCTTGGCGAGGCCCTCAATCGTCGTGATCTCGTCGCCTTGGTGCATGATGGCAAAGCTGAGACATGAATTCACTCTGCGTCCATTCACATGGACGGTGCATGCACCGCACTGCCCGTGATCACATCCTTTCTTTGTGCCGAACATTTGAAGATTTTCGCGAAGGGCATCCAGCAGCGTTACACGAGGCTCGAGTTCGACTCGATGCTCCTTACCATTTACCTTGAGCACCATCGGTACGGCCTGAGGATTGGCCACTGTAGGCGGTGCGGGTGTTTGGATATCTTCAACCGGCGCGGCGTGCAGAAGGGAAGTGGCGGAGGCAACAATCCCTGTTGCTCCCATTCGCGCCAAAAAGGTGCGGCGGGTAAATCCACGACTGCGCTGATCGGTGGGAGGGACTATTTGCTCTTTCGAGACGTCCTCATTAGGCGGAGACAAACCAGGCTTGTTCGGCATAGCAACCCCTACATAGCAACCCCTACATTTGTGAAGACACTTTGCTAACGAGAGGTTGTCAACGGGTCGCACAGCAGTTCATGAAAGGAACTACTCTGGGAAGGATCGATTCGCCCGAATTCAATATGCGCTCTACTGAGTAACGATTGATTTGCACCAGTGTTACGGCTATACTCCGGTTAACAAGCCAGCCGAGAACAGTTCCCGGTTGGATTGGAGGAGGGTCGTCTTCAGCAGTAGCATCGGGGACCTAACTCGGGCAAGCTCACCGCTTGCGAGCCACAGGCAGAGTCCGTTGAAAGCGTTGTTGAGGCTGCCCGTGGAAAGTCTGTTCGCCACCTTCTTCCCCGGCGACTGTCGAATTTGTAGCGACCCACTTCTGAACATCTCTCGCCTGCCTGTCTGCACCGACTGCCTCACAAAGATCAAGCCATTCCAGGGTTCGCAATGTGACATTTGCGGAGAGCTGCTGGTTTCTCGCAATTTCCAGGGCGAGGAACAGGGTTCGCCGCTATGTGGGTTGTGCCAGCAGGTGCGTCCTACGTATATTCGGGCTGTCTCAGGCGGACCATATGAAGGTGTGCTTAGGGATCTAGTCCACCTGCTCAAGTACGATCGCGTGCAAACGACAGCCGACATACTAGGTAAGACTCTGGCCGACGCCATTGCGCCGCTCTTTGATGAAGTCGGCCCGAACGCCGTGATCATTCCCGTTCCGCTGCACAACAGTAAGCATCATCAGCGCGGATTCAACCAGTCTGAGCGTGTCGCAATGCATGCTGTCCGGGCATTGGGAAAAGAATTTCGAGCAGAGTTGATCATCAGCGCATTACAGCGTAAGCGCGCTACCACATCGCAGACCGGACTCACGCGTCATCAGCGGCGGCTCAATGTTCGTGGGGCATTTGCGGTGAATCCGCTGCATAAGCGAATCATTGCTGGTCGAAACGTCATCCTAGTAGATGACGTGTTCACCACCGGAACCACGGCTCAGGAATGCGCGCGAGTATTGGTGCGTGCCGGAGCAGCGCAAGTTTGGGTGGCGACGATCGCGAGAGTTTCAAGGCTGGAACCGTTTTCGGCCTTAGAAGTAAGTCAAATAGGGCAGGAGGAAGCAGCGTCGGCGGCGACTGGCAACGCTATCGGCGGGGAATTCTAAACAACTATGTCAGGCCATTCACGCAAGCCAGGACACCACCGGACCAAAGCCACTTCGGGCTCGCGCATCAAGCTGCATCAAACAGCGCCAGCGGAGAACGTCTCGCGACCAAGCGATTCCGAAGGCATGCCGCTCTATGCGCCTGTATTGGTGCTCAATGCCTCGTATGAGCCCATCAACATCTGTGCTGCTCGCCGCGCGCTGGTGCTGGTCCTGAAGGGCGTAGCCATGACGGAAGAAGAGAACGGCCATTTCCTGCATGCGCAGCGGATTGCGATGAGACTGCCGTCCGTCATTCGTTTGCTGGAGTATCGCCGCATCCCGCATCAAACACGCGCGCTGTCGCGTAAGAACATTCTGCTGCGTGACCGCAACACCTGCCAATACTGTGGCGTTGTGCTTGCTGCTGGAGAACTAACACTGGATCACGTAATTCCGCGTTCCCGCGGAGGGCTTTCCACCTGGGAGAACCTCGTCGCTTGCTGCCACCTTTGCAATCGGACCAAAGGGAACCAAATGCTCGGGGAAACCAGCATGAAACTGCTTCGCGAGCCGCGCGCCTTCAACCTGCACACCAGCAGGCACATCATGCGGATGATCGGCCGGTCTGACTCCAAGTGGCGGAAGTATCTTTTTTACTAGTTTTTCCGCTGCCGCAATTGAGCATTTGCATTCCACTATGTCCTTGCTCTGCTACTAGAGAAATATTTCTCGCTTGGAATATCTTTTCTGTAATCAGTGACTTAGGAATTCACATCCAACAGTGTGTAGTTGGCATGAGAACTGCATTATCCAGAATGCTAGCCCGAGCTTCACGCTCTTCGGGCGCATTCTCGAACCCCTAGGTAGAACCCAAAATGGCAGAAAACGTAATGGACCATATTGTGGCCGAGCTGCGAAGCTCAGCTGCTGAGTATTATCCGAACCACGGCGAGTTGAAAAACGTGCGGGTTGTGGGCCACACCCCCAAGACCGACCACTTCATCTATGACATGGTCGTTGACTTTGAGGCCGGCGGCGAACGGCTCGCAGCGAAAGTTTATCGGGCCAGCAAGTCAGGCCAACACAGCGCAAAAAATCTGGCGCGTACTGAGAGCGAAAACCTCTACAAGGTTTATTCGGCTTTCGAGAAGAAGAGATTCGATGGCGTGCCCCGTCCCATTGGTGATTTCAGCGAATTTGGCGCGGTGGTAAGTGAGAAGTTCACTGGCGTGCCTTTGCAGTCGATCATCATGAAGGGCGCATTGTTGCCGGGATTCGCCGACAACGGCAGCCTGGGCATGGCGGCAACCATGACTGGACACTGGCTGCGTAATTTCCAGAAATGCACCGCGGACATGCCGGAGCCTTTTGACACTGCGGCCCTGAATGCTGAGTTGGAGAAGCTGTGCGAGAGCTGTCGCGGAGAAGGATTGGACGATGCCGCGATCCGCACCATCCTATCCGGAGCGCGCAAGACGCTGGCCTCGGCGAAGAAGGCATTGCCATCCTGCGCTGTGCTCAACGATTTCACGCCACTGAACGTGGTGGTTGGGGAGCGGGGAATCAGCATCAGCGATTTCGCAAAAATGAAACCGCGTGGACTCTGCTATCAGGATGCCGCGCACTTCCTCGCTTGCATTGAAGCGCTGGAAAAGTATCCCTTCTGCAACCGCAGTATCACCGGACAGGTCCAAGACAGCTTCCTTGAAGCCTACGGCGTAAGCCCGGCAGACCACGCGATCATTCGCGTGCTGAAGATGAAGTCATTGCTCGGCATGTTCGCCCAGGGCCGCAGCGGCAAAGAAAGTGCGTTACGGAAAAAAGTAATGTGGGCGACCGTGATGAAGCGCTTCATCCAGCAGGCAGCGCAGCGTTCGCTCGCACCAGCTGCATAATTCACAGGCAATAAGTAAAAAGGCCAGTCTCTTCGGAGGCTGGCCTTTTCATTTCACATTAAGTTATTTTTTCGGGTTTGGCGGCGGAGGCTGCTGGTCAGGCTTGATCTCTTCGCCTGCGTAGATGATCTTCGACTTGGCTGCAAATCGCTTGTAATCCTGATACTTCACCGTTATGCGGATGTGAACATCGTTAGCCATCGGGTTACCCCTTGACGCTGGGAAGTGCAAGACTTCATCGGAATGGCTATACGTCGGGAACCAGTACTTGCCGTCTATTTGTTCACGATAGGTAGTGAACGAAGGGAACGCGTGTCCTTCATACTTCTTTTCCTTGGCGTACGCCGGCTTGCCTTGCGATTTCACAATCTGGAAGTCGCGGTTGTCCACCCATATACGGCCTTGAAAGTATCGCTTACCTTTTTCCAGATTCTTAGGCGCGATGTCGAAAACATAGGTCTCGACTTCGTCGATCTTTTGTTGTCCTACGTAGAGGATCTGATACAGGGGAATCTCGTCAATGGTCAAAACAAAAGGATAGCGATGCTGGATGTCCTCGAAGTCCTCGGGATCCATGCTGACACCGACCAGCGAAGGCTGAGGTGAGAAAACTACATTCTCCCGACGCCGATTGCGATCGTCGAAGGTAACGTCTACCACCTGTTGATATTCGCCATTCGGTGTATCGCCATCGAGCGTTTCGATCTTCACATATTGGCGGAAGGTGTAGTTTTCGCGAGCTAGCGCGAATTCCTTTTCCTTGGAAGCGAATTTCTGGATGATCTCTTCCGGAGTGGTGCCCACGGGCGGGGTGGTGTTGATCTGGCTTTCACCGCGATCTTGCGCGAGTGTTAGTTGGGGGAGGAGCGTCATCAGAAAAATTGCGATCATGACACTCAGCGGAATGGATCTTCGTTGCATCGTCAATTTTCGTTTCATATCAGCTTCTTTAGTCTAAACACATTGGATGCGCCTTGGTTGTGGCTTAGCCCTAAAAAACAGCTCAGACTGCACGAAAAGCCTTTAGATACCCTCAAAAGGTGCATAGAAGTGGGGATTCCCTCACCATGCAGACGCCTTTTACCAGGTGCCGACAGTTTAGATCACGGTTGCGGCGCCACTACCTGCATCGCAAATTGCTGGGATGCCTCTCCAGCAGTAACAATCACCGCCACGCGTACTGCTCCCCATGAGTTCTGAATCGCAGGCTGGTAAGACACCGTGCCATTGCTTAGGTTCGACAAGATAGTTTGGCTGAACCGCGACACAGCTACTTGTGTCAGAGGTCGGCACACTCCGTCAGACGGAGAGCAATCGGGGGGACCTGCGGCCCGATAAACCACTCCGGAGATCGTGGCAGGAACATTCCCTACAGGATTCGCGGGAGTAGACGAATCTGTTACGCGAAGGAGAATAGGCTGCGGAGTTTGCCCAACAAGCAGCAACTGATCGTCTCCTGAGATTTTTTTTATCTTGATATTGGAAGGGGTGACTGGTTGCAGTACGAAATCCACACAAGCTGCGCCCACAGGTGGACACGCTCTCTCAATCACCGTTGTCATGGTGTTTGATGTGGTGAGCTGAGTGGTTGCAACTCCACTTGCATTAGTGATTGCATTCGCAACGGAAAGATTGCCCGTACCCGCGGTGACGGTGAAGTTGATTGGCTGACCGCTTACTGGACTTCCTGAATTCATCAGTTGGACTACCACGGCAGATGATGTCGAAGAGCCAGCCAAGACCCATGCCCCTTGGACGGCCTCGGCAAGCCTCAAGCTCGCATTCCCGGAAATCGCAGCAGTGGTGCTGTTCCCGTTCGGCAGGGTAGCGGTCACGGTGTTCGTGCCTGCTGCTTTGACAGTCAGCGTGATAGAGGCTTCTCCGTTTATATCTGTCACCACGTTGCAGACATTTTTGGCGCACAGCGGAAATAATGATTGGGTTGGAGTCACAGTGAATGTCACGTTCACTCCCGCGAGTGGTGTTGAATCCGCAGCCACTGCTCGGACCACCACCGGATTCGGAGCATCTGTCCCAACTGCTACTGGAGGATTCCCACTGCTCACGATTTGTACTTGATCGGTGCTCAACAATCCGAATGTGACGGCGTTCTTCATCGTCGTGACCGCGCCCGTCTGCGGAGCTGTGATGGTGACGTTTTGCGTCCCGCTCATTGCAGGAAGTGTCGCAACGAGTTGGTTCTCATCTATGGCAATCACGCTAGCTGCAGTCGTTCCAACGTCTAGCGAAAGCCCCTGGCGAAATCCGATTCCGCGAATGATCACATTGCCGCCGCTCAGCGCCAATCTCTCTGGAGTGATAGTGTCTGCATAAAGCAATCGCGCGCGATAAAGGAAGTCCGGACGTCCGTCGCCGCGAAAATCAGCGATTCCCAATTTCAGTTTGCCCGCAGCAGACACATCCCCTGCCAATTCAGTCAGCCCCGGCGTCAGCCTGTTGAATGCGTCCGCCATGAGCTGTGGTGCGGTCAGGTCCGACGGCCTCCACACTCCCAACTCAGGATGAGCTTTGCCGCTAGTAGGTGAGAGAGTTTCATCCAGCGCAATCACTTGAAAATCGAATGTCCGGTTCGCTTTCGCCGAGAATGTAAAAAAATCTTCATCGCCGTATCCGCTGAGCGACCCCCACCACTGCCCGCTGCTTGGCACGGGACTTGGAGTTGCGAAGGAATTCGGCTCGGAGACATCGGTCGTGAGTTTCGGGTTTCCCGACATCACGATGTCCTTCAGTACATCGGCACCTGCGGACAAGTCAGCAAGGATTATCACTGGGGCTGTGCCGGAAGGCGTTATTTGGGACGAGCCATACGGGCCCACCGTAGCTGCACCTGCATAGGAAGGCTCGACTTGCTCAACAGTGATCTGATACGAAGCAGTCGTTTCACCGGGTGGCAGTTCGAGTCCGCCGAGATCGTAAAAACCTTCGAGCCCCGTGTCTGCTGATCCGAATGCATTGTAGAGCTGCGTGGTGGTTCCGAATCCGCTTATATGATTTCCATTATTGCCATGGAACAAGAATCCTGAGACCGATGTTGCGACACTGCTCCTCGAAGGCATTCCTGTGCTCTTATCAATCAATCTGGCAACAACGTTTACACCTTGCATCGGCTGGCCGGAATTTCCATGGACATCAGAAAAATAAACACTGCCGCGAATGCGGATCGTCGACGCAGCGGAGATCTGCTTTCCACTGAAGCTCGAAATATTTAGCGCAGTCACGGGATATAGCCGGGTGGCCGCGGCGCGGTCATCCATTCGCAATTGGTCCGCATTGGGGATGCAGTCGGTGATCGCTCCGAAACAGAATGGCTCCATTGGATGCATCAGTGGAAAGCCGGCAAAGTCTTGGCTGTTGGCAGGTGGCGAACCGGAGCGGACATTGTCATTCGCTTGCGACCACCCAAGCCCGAGCACCTGCCCGAGCAGACGAACCAAGTGGTAGCGCAGCGAAGGAAGATCGCTGGAATTTTGAGCACAGCGCCCATTGATGATGATCAGTGCATGAGTGAAATGCGCGTCGGTACTGAACTTATCGACACCACCCATTACGGAATTGGTAGCGCACATGCTGGGATCGCTAGCTCCTGCTCCCATCAACGCGTCAATAACAGCACCATCATTGTCGTAGACGATTGCAAGCGGCTTGGCCGCGGCAGTCGGTTGAATATCAAGCGGAAGTGATATCCCGCTCTGCGTACTCGTAACATTCGTGCCATTAACGTCTTCCGCCAGCGCGCCACCGCGCGCAGCTTTGAGGCCGGCGGTTGGGACGGAAGTCCATGCGGCGAAGGCGTCTGCGACAAACGTGTTTGCAGCGGATTGCGGCAGCATGGGTCCCGCATTGCCCTGGTCAGTGAAATAAACGAGATTGCCATTGGCCCACGTGATTGGCTTTCCGGCGACGTTCGGATCAAAGCTGGTCACACCCGCAACATACTTCACTCCTCCAGCATCCAGCCGAGGAACTGCGGACAGCAGAAATGCTGCCACAAAGATGCCGAGAGCCTTTCGTGATCCGGACAGGATTAACATTTAGAGCGCCGAGTGCTGCGGCGCTCCAATTTACGCGTCGGGGTGGGTACTTGTGGGGATTGACCCTGGTTTGTCCTGTTTTCGTAAATTTCAGGTGCCGACGGAGGGCTAGTTGGCTTCGGAGGCGATCAGCCTGAGCGCGCGAACCAATCGGGATAGGGGGAGTTTGTCGTCTGGCATTGCGGGGTTCTGGACCCCTGAGTTACTGTTTTCCCGCAGTCGCAATGAGCGGAGCATCATGTTCTTCCGGTCCTTTGGGAGTTGTATGAGTTCCTGAGTCGTCACGGACAGGCGTCCTGCATCTCCACCCACCGGACTGGTCAACCCTGCTCCATTTGGAGGGTAGTAGAACATTAAGAGTTTTTCGCCCTTGCGATATCGCGCAGCAGCAGCGGATCTCCACAAACCCGCCCATTCATTGATGATAATGATGTCGCCAGAAGTGGCATCCCGGATCGCTTCGTCCACTTGAAAAGTGATTCTCGCGCAATCACAGCCACCGGTGGCCCCTTCTTCAGGCAGCTCTATGCTTAGAACTCGTCCGGCGAAGATGATCCCTGCTCGGGCACTGAGTTCTTCCAAACTAAGGTTGCTCGCAGCATTGAGTTTCGGCGCATTCTCCTGAGCAGCTACCTTGGCGGACGGAATTTGTATGACTCCGGCCAGCAACATAAGCAGCAAACCGCGATGGATTGGAATCTTAATACTCATTGATAGTAATAAGCGAAACAGCGAACAGCCTTATATCACGCCATAAACAGTTTGAGCTTTTTATTCGCGCTTGAACGGGAACGGTTTCAGCGATGCCAAAAATGCTTGGACACATCTTGGTCGTGGACGATGAGCCTACCGTGGTGTACACGTTGAAGGCGATCCTTGAGCATGTAGGATACGAAGCTTCTGACGCGGCGGATATGGAGCAGGCGCATGCTGTCCTGCGTACGCAGCGCGTGGATGCAATGATCTGTGACCTGGCCCTGAAGGGTGACATCTCTGGAGATGAGGTGATCAGGCAAGTTCGGGAACTCCAACCGGACCTGCCCTGTGTTCTTTTGACGGGATATGCCGAACCCGAACTGGTGGACTCCCTCGAGAACCAGGGCATTCCTGTGTTGTTCAAGCCTGTCGAGATGGGACGCCTTTTGCCCCTGCTGCGCATGATGGTAGGAGAAAAAGCGGCTTAGCGCGCCTAAATCTCAGGATAGAGTTCAAAGAATGCGTCGAGGCTCTGTTTCAGTTGAGCTTCGATCTGTTTCTTGGTGCCTTCCAAGACATGCATGGTGACGTGCGCGGTATTGCCGTTCTGCAACTTCACCGGAGCTTCTCCCACTTCTTTGATGTCGTCTGCCGGCAGTAAGCGCATTCCATAAACTAACGTTAGGTTCGCCATTCTGAAATTGTAGCAGCAGGATTACGACAATTACCCGCCACTCTGCCTGTTACAATTTCTCCGTGTTTAAGACCTGCAGCATCGCAATCACGCTTCTGATTCTTGGCTGCGCTAGTCTCGCGCAGGACGCGCCCACCATTCCGCCCACACAGTCTGAGACAAAGCCTGCCGCACAGAACCCGCCCATCAAAGTGAATATCCTCAACGTGTGCACGCCCGACGATGCCGAGAAGCATGAGCTGGCCGCGGCGCTCAAGAAGATTCCCGCTAAAGCAGCTTTCGCTACACCTTGGGAAGTAACCCGCGGTGTGACCCAGAGCGAAGCCGATGTCACGAAATACATCCGCTTGCGAAGGGAACTTACTGGCGATCCTGTTTTCAACATCATTCAGTATTCGCTCAGCTCTGATCCGAAAGAAACGCAGGAAACTTTGATCTTTAAGGTCAAAGACCCCAAAGACCTTTTGCTGGTCTCTATCGAAGACAGCATCTCCGCAGGGGCAGCCGCACCCAGCACCCTGCTCGACGCAGACACCCCGGCCACGCACATTAAGATCGAGCGGTTCGGAAAGTCTGCCATCGCTCTGGCACGCTGCGACAAGGCCGACCAGAGCGCCTATGAAGAGCTGTTTGCGGATGCCTCGAAAGCGATCTCTGCATACCGCAAGTCGCTCGGATTGCGCAGCACTTTTTCGAACGAGCTTAAATGGCTGGGAACTTCGAACGAAAAAGCAGCGACATCAGCTGCCAATAAAAGGCGTGATTCGCCCAAGAGCACCAAGGCCACGCAAGCTGCCACTCCAAAGAAATAGGCTGCAGTCACAGAATCCACTGCTGTTGTTATGATTGAACCTTAATTCCACTGGAGCAATCTAATCACCCCACATGAATAATTCTGTACGTGAAACCGTCATAGTCGGCTCGGGATGCTCCGGCCTCACCGCCGCACTCTACGCCGCGCGCGCCAACTTGAAGCCACTCGTTATCGAAGGGCATGAATCTGGCGGACAGCTCTCTCTCACTACCCTCGTTGAAAATTTCCCTGGATGGCCGGAAGGGATCCAAGGGCCGGAGCTGATCACTAACATTAAGACGCAGGCCACGCGCTTCGGCGCCGAGTTCAAGATCGGACACATAGCAAAAGCCGACTTGATGCAGCGTCCCTTCACGCTCGATCTCGGCAAGGAGAAGATTCAAACTCGCACGCTCATCATAGCCAGCGGAGCATCCGCACGATGGCTCGGATTGCCTAGCGAGCAAGCTCTGATCGGACACGGCGTTTCGTCCTGCGCAACCTGCGACGGATTTTTCTTCCGAGATAAAGAAATCACGGTGATCGGCGGCGGAGATTCCGCCATGGAAGAAGCATTGTTCCTCACACGGTTTGCCAGCAAAGTCACGCTGATCCACCGTCGAGACGTATTTCGCGCTTCAAAGATCATGCTCGACCGAGCGCGCAGCAACGAGAAGATCCATTTTCTTCCTAACACCATCGTGGAACACGTTTACGAGCCGGAGAAGAAGGAAGTCACGGGCCTGAAGCTTCGCGATGTGAAGCTGGAAAAAGATTACGACTTTCCGACCAGTGCCATGTTCCTCGGTATCGGCCATGAACCGAACGCAAAGTGGGTGAACGGCCAGCTCGATACCGATGCCGATGGCTACCTTTGCACCACGAACAATGTCTTCACCAAGATTCCCGGCGTATTCGCTTCCGGCGACGTGCAGGACCGCCGCTATCGGCAGGCAATCACCGCAGCCGGCACCGGCTGCATGGCTGCCATGGAAGTAGAGAAATTCCTGGAAGGCGAAGGCCACTAAACACCTTAACTCCGCCGCAATCCGAACCCCTACCGCCCAACGTACAACAGCTTACGTTGGGCCGTTTTTTGTTATAAGCTACCCGCTTCCACAGGAACTTGGGATCCTGATTGCCTATGAGTAGTCCATCAATTTCATTCATCTTGGTCTGTCCCACCTGTGGGAAGAAATATCAGGGCAATCCTGAGAAACCGACCGCGCGATACAAGTGCCCCGCCGACCAAACCGAACTTGTGCGTCCACCCGCGCCGCCGGCTGCCGCTCCTTCGCAAGAATCGCTTGAGGATCAGACCACACAACGGATGACTCAAGAGACCGTCCCGCAAGAACCGCCACCGGACACCACGGAATCGCGCATCACGCAGCCAATCGCACCACCGAAGATGAGTTCTGGCCCAACGGATTCACCAGATGACGACCAGGCTACGCGAGTGATGTATTCGGATTCATCATCAAGGCTGATCACTAATGACCCACAGCCGGACGAAGACAAGACTCGTGTCCTCGGCAGTCCCACATTTGCCCCGTCACATCCGTCCAAAGCAACGCTCGATTACTCAGCCACTGTCGCACACACGGTGACACCAACCATCCGCGATGAGCGTCGATCAGTGATCGCGATGATCCAGGGCGGCAGCAATACTTGCGCCGCGGCGTCGCTGCTCAAGGACAAATATGAGGTTGTTGGCAAACTCGGACAAGGCGGCGTAGGCGAGGTCCTGAAGGTTCTCGACCGCGATCTCAAACGTGAAGTCGCAATGAAGATGCTCCTCAAGCAAGAGCGGGGAGTCTCAGAGGACTCGCTCATCCGTTTCATCGAAGAAGCCCAAGCCACCGGGCAACTCGAGCATCCGAACATCGTTCCCGTGCACGACCTCGGCATCGATCCCGACGGCCGCGTCTATTTCACGTTGAAGTATGTGCAAGGCGTTCCGCTGAAAAAAGTCATCAAGGGACGCGCCGACAATTCCGCTCTCGAAGAGGGCGCGGGTTTTTATCGTGAGCGCTACACGCCGCTCCGCATGATCGAGATTCTCGTTTCCATGTGCCAGGCCGTCGCTTATGCGCACAGCAAGGGCATCATCCATCGCGACCTCAAGCCCGACAACGTGATGCTCGGCAAGTACGGCGAAGTGCTCGTCATGGACTGGGGCCTTGCGAAGGTCCTCGGCGCTAAGAAAACGAAAAAGCAAGAGAACGAGCGCGACACAGTCCGCATCTCGACGAGCCGCGCTGAAGACCAATCACAATCAACGATGGAAGGCTCCATAGCCGGGACTCCCGCATACATGTCGCCTGAACAGGCGGCGGGGAAGATCAGCGAACTCGATCAGCGGACTGACATCTACGCCCTCGGCGCAATCCTGTACGAAATTCTTTCCGGAATGCCGCCATATCACGGTGCCGGGGCACTGACTCTGGTGAAGCAAGTAGTGGATGGCCCACCGCCTCCGTTGGAGACCGGCTCACATGGATTCAATCCCGTGCCGCGCGAGTTAAAAGCGATTTGCGACCGCGCGATGGCGCGCAAGCCGCAGGACCGCTATGCCACAGCTTCGCTTCTTCGCGACGACCTGCAAGCCTATCTCGAAAACCAGCCTGTCAGCGCAGCCCCGGATTCTCCGCTTCAACGCGCCGCCAAATGGGTGCGTCGCAATCGCCGACAAGTACAGACATCCGCCATCAGCGCTGCCGTCGTGCTCGCGGTAATTTTCGGCGGATGGTTCGCCTGGCGGCAATGGACAATCCATAGCCTTCTCAGCGATGCCACCGCGAAACTCGACTACGCACGAGGCAGTTACAAGACCGCGCTTTCATCCCAACGCCGCCCGGACAACGATCCCTATGCCGCGCAATTGAGCGCAAGCGCGCAGGGCGAGAATGCGCGAATTTTCCGCAACGCCGTGAACGCTGCAACGGATCCTCTGCGTCGTGTGCTCGACATCTCTCCGCAAAACTCGCGCGCACGATTGCTACTGGCTGAGAGCTACATGGAACTCTGGCGGTTGGCGATTGCAGAGGACAACATTGAACTCGCCCGCGCCACCCGCGCAGACGTTGAGAGAAATGCGCCTGAGCCAAATCCATTCGCCGCAGAGTTGGCAGGATTCGGCACGCTCGCACTCTCGTTCGATCCGCCTGACACCGAATCTTTTCTCTTCCGCTTTGAAACTCTTCGCGCGAAGGACGGCAGCGACAATGATCTTCCCGCGCGGCTGATTCCTGTTCCGTTCAATCCAAACACGAACAAAATTGATCAGGCCTTCATTGACGCTGAGCGCACGCGGATTGCAAACGGCGTCGCACTGCCAGTCGAAAAACATTCCGTCTTCAATCTCCAACCAACCGCCGCAGGCGTCTTGGGCGAAGGCGCGGTGAACCTCGCCCAGCTCGCGCCCGGCAGCTATATGCTGCTGCTTCGCGCACCCGGACACGCCGAAGTCCGCGTCCCATTCCGTATGCCACGCGGTGGAAAAGTGAATCGCAAGATCGAACTGCCCAAAGATGAAGAGATGCCGCCCGGATTTTTCTACATGGCTGGTGGGGAAGTCATTGTGGGCGGCACAACCGCAGGCGCGCCTGCTCCGCACACGATCAATCTGCCACCATCATTCATCTATCACGATGAGATCAGCATGGGCGAGTACGCGCAGTTCCTCAAAGAACTCACTCGCACCGGACGCGCCGCTGAAGCCCGTCAGCGTCTGCCAAAAGATTTCGGCAAGAATCTAGCCGTGATGAGTCCAACTGGCGATCTGATGCCAACCGACCGCGGCGATCCTGCAGAGTTCGCGAAGTCACCCGTGCGCGGCGTCTCCTTCAATGATGCGATAGCTTACGTAGGCTGGCGAAGCAAAGTGGATGGCCTCGCCTATCGTCTTCCCAAAGATTGGGAGTGGGAAGGCGCCTGTCGCGGTGCCGATGGCCGCACATATTCATGGGGCAACCAGCCCGGCAAGGGCCTCGCCGTCGTCACGCAAGGATACGGCGACAGCGGTACCAACATGAGTTGGAAGTGGGAGAACTATAAGGACGAATCACCCTGGGGCATTCACAATCTCGCAGGCGGTGCGGCCGAATGGACAATGTCGAAATACGATCCCGGCGCGAAGCCGAGTGATCCCGTTTACGGTCAGATGGCCATTCGCGGAAACGCATGGGCTCTTCCACCTACGGGCTTGGAGTGTGCGTTCCGCACTTCAGGGCAGCCGGATTATTTCCATCCCACCATCGGATTCCGTCTGGCGCTCGACTATCCAGTAAAGCGGATTGGCCCGGCATTGGAAGGCGCAGCCGCAATGGTGCATGGCCACTGATTATTGTTTCGCTTGCCCGTCGTCAAGGTCGGGAAACGACTTGAAGGTGACTTCGCGCGAGACTGTCTTGATCTTCTTGTCCGGCAAGATCGTGTTTTTCTTCAGCGTGCCCTTCAGTACAAAGTATCCCTCTTCGGCGTGAGTCTTCACTGGCCCCCGATTCACTGTCCCGGAAAATTCATAGAAGACCGCATGAACAGGCTTGGTTACAAAGGCGATGTCTTGCTTGTCTAGCGATCCTTTGCTGATGAAGTGGTCAAGAAAGACTCCCCGGTCGTTGTCATCATCGCCGTACCGTGAAATGAATCCGCTGACGGTTGCCGGCTTCATCGCTTCGGCAGGTTCAATGGTCACCTGGATGAATTCGCCGTCGCGCTCGAACGAGTACATGCCAGAGATGTCTTCCGCAGCTGTCGTGGTCGCCGCTTTCGGTGCAGCAGGCGCGCTTTGAGCAACGGCTGTTCCCATCGCAAGTCCCAGAATCACAACCCAAAGTCCTAATCTCATCTAGCTCCCAAATGCCCTAAAACGGCTGGATTCGCGCGTTTGAGCGGCGTTTACCAAGTTATAATCACGTCAGTTCATCTTCTCACGAACTATGCAGCAGGCTCACAGGATTACTCAGCTCGAGATGTTTGAACAGAGGGCGCGTACTCCTGCTTTGCTGGTCGAATGGCAGCCGTGGTGGCCGCAGTTCCTGAACAACATTGCGGATATCTTCCGCCCGCCTCCACCCGAACTTCAATTGATGTCAAAACCGGGAGAAGTTTCGCCGGATTATTTCGTCGAACGTCCTCTACCGTGGAAAGATTTCGGACACTCTGGCTTCCTTCACGCCGCCGCCATCCTCTTCATCTTCACCACCGGACGGTTCTGGTTAACGCCTCCTCAGACGGTTCTTGAGGATCCCTACCAGCATACAACTCTTAGTTACTACAAAGTGGACGATCTCCTGCCCGCGCTCAAATCAGCACCCGCGCCGCGAAAACAAATCGCGCAGAAAGGCCAACCGGAGTTCGCCAAGCAGCAGATCATCTCCGTCCCGGCAGCGGCGGACAACAGCACTCAGACCATCATCAATCCGCCGCACCCGGAGATATTGCATCGCGATGTGCCGCTGCCCAATATAGTTGTTTCAACCGCGACACCAGCAGTACCAACACTGGCGCTGACCAGATCGCAGATTACATTTCCAGCGCTCGCAGTCACGCCAGTTCAGCCCGCGCCGAATGTCCGTAACGAAGCCCGCAGGATGCTCGCGGTCGCCGCGCCCGAAGTTGTTCAACCTGCGTTCACAGCGGAACAGATGAAACCGACTGCGAAGGTTCCGGACGTTGCGCTTGCCGAACCCGCGCCTCCAGTCGAAGCACCCAAACTTCCTACAAGGGAAGCCATGCCAACCCAGAACGCTCTCGCCCAACAAGAAGTTGTGCCACCACCGCCACCATCACAAAACCTCGGGGACCAGCGCAAACCCGCAGGACAACTGCTCGCGCTCAGCGTTCGTCCATCTCCGCCCGAAGCAGAGATAAAGGTTCCTGATGCCAGCCGCTCCGGAATCTTCGCCGCAACTCCAGATGGAAAGATCGGCGCGCCAGGAACTCCTGACATCGCCGCTTCGAATTCTGATTCCGACAAGCCTGCGGCAACGGGCGCACCCTCGAACTCCGCAACGGGAATCTCCATCGCTGGACCGCGCACCACACCCGGTACCGCAACCGCAGTGGTCTCCGGCCCTGCAGCGTCTTCCTCGCCGAAACCTCCGTCCACCTCGCAAGCGAATCGGACAATCGCCGCCGCGCATCCGCCGCCATCATTTGCAGACATCGCCCGCCGTGAGACGTCGCGATACACGCCGCCCGAAAATCGCAAACCTGAAGACCAAGTCTTCGGCAGCAAAAGGATTTACTCCATGCAGCTCAACATGCCGAACCTCACCTCAGCAGGCGGCAGTTGGATCATCCGCTTCGCAGAGTTGAATCAGGATTTTCATGCCGGCGAACTCTCAACCCCGGTGGCCACCAACAAGGTCGATCCCGCCTATCCCGCTGAACTGATGCGCGAGCACGTTGAGGGAACCGTGATCCTCTACGCGGTCATTCACGCCGACGGCACCGTCGGGGAAGTCCGCGTGCTTCAAGGATTTCACGACAAGTTGGATGAGAATGCGCGAGTAGCGCTCACGCGATGGCATTTCCGTCCGGCGACGAAGAATGGTTCGCCTGTGGATTTAGAAGCGGTAGTACAGATTCCGTTTAAGACCCGACGAACGGGGTTCTGATTTCTACGCCGTGAATTCGCTTTCCATCTGCTTGTAAAGCGATTCATTCACGCAGACTTCGTAGTACTTCTTCTCCGTCCAGCGCTTCAGCGAGAAATCTTTCAGGTCAACATACGCGATGGTTCCTTCGCGGATGATCATCTTGTGGAAGATGCCTTGTCCCACGGGAACCATGCCCGTGTACAGCCGGACCTTCTCATTCGACCAGATCATCGGCATCTCGATCTCATGCAACTTCAGTGACACTTCCTTTTGCAATTTCTGGAATGCGAGTCCGTTGATGTGTATGCCGCCAATGTTGTAACGCACGAGGAACTCATCTGGAATCCCGCCCGTGTCCGAGTCCTCTACCGTCTGGAAGCTGAAGACATTGAACAGGTCAGTCTTCACATTCGCCATGTATTTACGCACACCCTTGCTGCATCCCGACAGGCGGTCGCTTTCATTGAGCGCCTTCGAGATCATGATGCGGTGCGTGCCGTCCATCAGGTACATCGGTGCGGATTCCTGGAAGCAGATTCCCAATCCGAGTTCGAGCGTCGGTAGCCCCGCCGCTTTCGATTGCTCGTTGTATGCGCGGACGATCTGCACCATCTCCTTCGCCAGCATGCAGGTCTTGCCCACTCCAAAGCCCTGCTCGCCTTCGCGTTCAAAAAGCGCAAGGATCAACGCATCGCCTTCGATAAAGACTTTGGTCGCGTTGTACTTTGGCAACAGCTTATTGACCGGATCAAAAAAGTTGAGGCTGAAGTACGACGCCGGATTCAATCCGCGCTCGTACAGTGTCTTGGTGAGCGTGGTGCTGTCGCGGATGTCGGCTTTCAGAATGATGTGATCAATGACGCTCGCGTCCGACGGCTTCTGTTCTTCCGTAAGCAGAAATTCGTACAGCGTGTTGTTGATCGCCGAAAGCTCGCGCAACTTCTCATTCGTCACGCCGATGACGTTGATGCCATCCATCGCCGCGAGTACAGCCTCATATCTGCGCAGATCGCGATGGAAGCGGATGAAATCACTCACGTATCGTCCCGCAATCTTTGCGCGGTCGTTGCCTTTTAGTGCTTCCAATTTTTTGACTGCGGAATTCAGACCATCAGGAGAAATCTTTCCGTGCTCGTCCAGCAGCGTTTCCACCCGCTGACGTTCAGTCTTCGAGATCAGCGAATTCTTAAGTTGCTGCGGGTTGATCGGCGGCGAGTATTGCGCCAGCAGCGGAACCACCTCATACGAAGCCACAACGTGGTCCATCAATTTCTCTTTTTCGAGGAAGTCCACCCAGCCGTTTAACAGTGCGCGCTGCGCTTTGCCCTTCGGAGTGTTCTCGTCAGGCGTGCCGCCGGCCATCAACTCCTGCGCATTCTCCGGGACATTCAGCATCGCATCCAGCGCCTTGTCCTCTTCGGCTCCCGCAGGAACCACACTCAGCGACTTGAGATACGCGATAGCAAATTCCAACATCGTCTGAAAGCGATCAGGATCGCGATCGTAATTGCCGAGCATTACATAGTGCTCAGCATTGAGGTAATCGTCTTTCCCATCATCGATGAACAGCAGGCGGTTCAAAAACAGATCATAGGACGCGCTTGCCGCATCGCCGAACATCGAGCGCCGCATCTTTACGAGAGTCTCTTTCTCAATCTCGCGGATAGTCACGAAGATGTCCTGTCCGGCTTTTCTTAGGACAGTCTTCTTCGTCACTTGCAATTTGGCGAAACGCTCGCGCATCTCGATCCCTTTTTGCGGATTCGGATTGCGCGGGCCTTCATACGTTTTCAGCTTTACCCGACAGCGTTCCAGCAGTTGCGCGAACTGCGCCAGCAGTTCCGCGCGAAGGAATTTCACCACTGCTAGACGCGTAAGCAGATCAAGGCTGATGTTGTTGTCAGTCTTCGCCCGGTTCAGCGCCACAATGTGCAGGTCCGCCATCAATTTCTTGAAGTCGGCGGGTTCAGCGGGCTTTGACGGTGCTGCTGCAGTAGCTACTACGGTGGCCGGTTTCGGCGAGCCGATAAACCCGCCCATAGTGCGTCCCGACTGGATCGCGGGAGTCGCAGCCGCCATCGCCCGAGCTAGCGAATCCTCGGCGACGAAATCTTCCACGCCGCCATATTTCGCCAGCAGCTTTGCAATGTGTTGTCGCGTGACGTCGGCAAACTTTGGGCTGAGATAAACGTCCGTGCGGACGTTGTCCACGCCGGTGAGCAGGCCTTCAAGAATAATCTCGGGCGAGTACTGCGAGAGTTGCAACTGCTTGGCGTAGTCAGCCAAGTTTCCGCGTTGTAGAAAGGAAAAGGCCATGAGAGTTGTGAGCGCCTGACCGTATCAGGCGTTCACTCAGGTACTCTGGAAGGCCGAATATATCACGCGAGTCCGCCGATTCCATCAATAGAAATGCGGGGGCGGCATGCCTTTAGTAACTAAAACGGGGCCCAGTTGTCGGCCCCATTTCTGCTCCAAATTTGCTGAAAGATTACTTTCCTGCACTCGCTTTGCGTGCCGCCTCGAATTCATCTCCAGGCTTCCACGCGGGTGAGCTAGGCAGGTTTGCAGCCTTCCACCCCAGCGCCAATCCGAAGCGCGCCATCTTTGCATTGCCGGTGAAGATCATCTCCGGCTTGTATTCGTCTGACGGCTGGTGATAACGATGGTCGGTGTAATCCGCCGCCTGCTGCACTCCCCACTCTGCCGGATGCCCAACAAACTTCACCCCTTCATTCACCGAGAACGACGGCACTCCCACACGCGCCATGCTGAAATGGTCTGACCGATAGTAGTGTCCTGCCTCTGGTCGCGCATCCGGCTTGATCTCAAGTCCGAACGCTTTTGCGGTCGCCTGCACGACCGGGAAAAATGATGTCCGCTCCGCGCCGACGACCTCAATCTCTTCCGGAATACCGATCGGCGGGATGTCGTCGTAATTCAAATTCAGCACGATTTTCCCGGCAGGAATCGGCGGATGCTTGCCCAGATATTCCGATCCGAGCAACCCTTGCTCCTCGGCGGTGACGGCGGCAAAAATCATCGAGCGCTTTGGTTTTTGCGATGCAGCTGACATTACCCGTGCCATTTCTAGCAACATTCCGCAACCGGTGGCATTGTCCGCTGCGCCGTTATAGATATTGTCTCCCGGTTGATCAGGACGAATCCCCAAGTGGTCATAATGCGCGGAGTATATAACCGCTTGCGAACTCAGCTTCGGATCCGACCCCGGCAGCATGGCAATTACATTGTTCGATTGCATCGGACGCACCTTGCTCACGAGAGTCGCCTTCAGCTTTGCGTTCATCGGCACCGGACGAAAATCACGCGACTGTGCATCCTTCATCATCTGGTCAATGTTCATGCCGCTGGCGCTTGCCAGCTGCCGCGCAACATCGAGTTGTATCCACGCCGCCGCATTCAATCTTGGATGGTCTTCGCGGATAAACGACTTCTCGCCAGAGTTCGAATTGCGGACCACTTCCCAGCCGTAACTGGCCATATCGGTTTTGTGAATGAGGATCACTCCGACTGCGCCCCTGCGCGCCGCTTGCTCGTATTTATACGTCCAGCGTCCGTAATAGGTGAGCGCCTTGCCCTTGAAGAATGTTTCGTCAGTGGACGGTGGCTCATTCACCAGCATCAGCAGCACTTTGCCGCGGACATCCACATTCTTGTAATCGTTCCACTTGTATTCTGGAGCCTCAATGCCATATCCCACGAAGACGATTGGCGCATCAATGTCCGCTTTCTCCGTGAGGTTCTGGTTGTAAGCAACAAATTCGTCGAGGAATTTCAGCTTCATCGGCTCGCCCTTTGCGGGCTCAATGGTGAAATTGCTCGAGTCGGCAACCGTAGTCACGCCAACGAGCGGAACCTTCTGCATGTAGGTTGCGTTCTCGCCCATTGGCTTGAGGCCATACAACGCGAATTGCGTGGCGATGTATTCTGCGGCGACATCTCCGCCTCGCTGTCCCGTGCCGCGTCCCTCAAGCAGATCGCTCGACAAGAACTTGACGTGCTGCCGAATGTGCTCGGGATCAACAGCGCGAAGCGCGGCCTGTGCTGCCGGTGGAAGCGATGCATCAGTTTCTTTCGCGCTGGCGGATTTAATTTTTGTTTGAGAGAAAGAGAAAGTCGTAGCCAGAAGAACTGCAATCAGGATCGTTGCCTTGCGCATTCATGGTCTCCACTGCAGTAGTTTATTTTTGGATTACCTGCGACCGCAGGCTAATTCTTTGAGCCTCAACCCGCTTTGAAGTCGAGGACATCTTCGCCCTTGTTGAATATCTGCGCTTCGGGCACTCCTGCCGCTTGCGCTACTACTTTGTTCAGCGCCTCAATCTCGTTCTTGACCCATCCCACGGAAGAGAATCCGATTTTCTTGTTCGGCTCTACAATGAATATCGACGGCACATTGGTCAATCCAAACGCATTCGATGCTGGATACTTCTTCATCTCGTCCAGCACGACAGGGAATGTCACGCCGAATTTCTTGGTGAACTCTGCCGTGTCTTCTTTCGTGTCCTGCGACACGCCGATGACCCGCACTTTGTCCTTTGGATAAGCCTTGTAGATGCGCTCAAGGAAGGGGAACGCGTACTGGCACGTTGGACAGCCCACCTTGAAAAATGCCGCCACCACCGGCGTGGAACTCTCGGCACCGTCCAATGAAAGCTGCCGTCCATCCAGTGTGCTGAGTGAAATGTCAGGCGCGGTCGCGCCCGGAGCGAGTGCCGGCATCTTCGTCTCTCCAGTTGGTCTTCAAGCTTTTCGATTCAACAAAACGCCCATGCGACGCAGGATTTTGCGCGTCAACCCGGTAAGAGGCAGCTTCTCCGCCCGGCTCAATTCTACTCTTTGAGAGCCATGCTGCGGCTTCCCGCTCCAGACGTGGATATCGTAATCCGTCGTCGTGATCGCGTGCCGCACTTTAAGCGTCGGAGCCCTCGTCGGAAATCGCGCGATGCTCGGCAATTCCCACATGCCCGCCATCAGCGTCGAATCGCTGGGGCGCTGCACCAGATGGACACCGCTGGAATCCAGAGACAACCGATATCCCAACTTCGCCGTCCGCCGCGCACTGCGCTTGACGCGGATTTTCGCTCCACGGGTCGCGCACCACTTCTTCACCGGACACGCGCCACACTCTGGCGTGATCGGCAGGCAAACCGTCGCTCCCAATTCCATCATTGCCTGATTGAAGTCGCCGGGCCGATCCGGCGAAATCAGCTCCTGCGCGCCCGCCCAAAAATCCAGCGGATCATCTTCCTTGCGGCCGCTCAACCGAAGCAGTACCCGCTCTACGTTCCCGTCCACCACTGCCGTAGGTTCCCCGAACGCGATACTCGCGATTGCTGCCGCCGTGTAGCGACCTATCCCCGGCAACTCCCGCAACTCCGCTGAACTCCTCGGAATCCTATTGCTTGCACTCACCAACTGTTTAGCCGCAGCATGCAGCATCCGCGCCCGACGGTAGTATCCCAACCCGCTCCATTGCGCGAGCACGTCTTGCTCGTCCGCCTCCGCCAAATCGCGCAGTGTGGGAAACGCAAGCAGGAATCGCTTGTAGTACTCCAGGACGGCTGCCACGCGGGTCTGCTGCAGCATGATCTCTGAGACCCAAATGTGATATGGATTGCGCGTCCGCCGCCATGGTAGATCACGCTTCGATGCGTCATACCAGCGCAACAAACGGGACTGAAATACCTTCGGCCGGACTACGCCAGGCAGAGAACGTTGCACCACAGGTGAATTAGCAGGCTTCAAGGAAGATGATTCTAAGTGTCGGCTCTCCAATTCACAATAAGCGCGTGACTAAAGGACAACAGCGCCCTCACTCGCAGCATCTCTAATCAAGTTCGGAGCAGAATACTTGATCCCCTACCAATTCTTTCGCGCGGCAGCGTTGCTAACCACTGCCACTTTCTTCATCATTTCTGGTTGCGGAGGCGGCGGAAGCAGCACTCCCACGCCGACCAGCGTAGCAACGCCAACGCCAACGCCAACTCCTACTCCCACTCCGACTCCCACCGGCGGAGGCACCGGTGGCGGCCCCACTCCGGCAGGAACCGCAACCGTGGTCTCCGTAGGCGCAGGACAGACTGCCAGCGGAACCGATATCAGCGTTTCGGCGCCAGCCTCCTCAACTCCGCCTAACGCCGAATTGCTCGGCGTGACTAATGTAGGGACAGGTGGCAGCGCCAGTAATAGCGGCTCAACTATTCATCGCGGCAGCACCATGAGAGTTCTGATCTTCGGCCATGGACTAAGCGGTTCCATGACGGTGAGCATCTCCGGCCCGGGCGACATCGCCGTCAGCAACATCAACAGCATTACGTCTACAGACAACACTCCCGGATTGTCGTTCACTGCCGTAGTAGCGTCCGGTGCGGCGCTTGGCGCGCGCACTGTTTACCTCAAGAGTGCCAACAGCGACATCACCACATTTACCGGTGGACTCGAGGTGATCCCGTGAGACTCCTCAAGACAAGTTTCATGTTTGCTCTCGTCTTTGTGCTGATGCTGACCGCCAACGGAACCACGATTGTTCCCATGTCCATCGAGCGGCTCACGCACGCTTCCACGCATGTGCTGGTGGCTCAAGCGGGTGATTCCTGGACGCAATGGAACCCGGAACACACAATGATTTTCACATTTACAAAATTCCGCGTCTCACGTGCACTCAAAGGGCAAGCTGCCAACGAGGTGATCGTCAAGCAAATGGGCGGACGTTCCGGCGCTTACGAGCAAAAAGTTGCGGGGGTACGGCATTGGCAAAGCGGAGATGAAGCCGTGCTCTTCGTGCATCCTTCGCAGTCGCCGGACGGCACACTGGTCGTTACCGGATTGATGCAGGGTGATTTCCGCATGCTTCCGTCCGCGAACGGTAAAGAGAAGATGGTCAGCAACGGAGTGGTCGGAGTGGAAGCCTTCAACCCGCAACAGGGAACAACGGAACATTTTTCGGGGTCTCGAATGCCGTTTACCCGCCTGAAATCTCTCGTTCAAGACGCAATGGTTCATGAGGTGGCGAAATGAATCGCTCCGCTCTGGGCCGAACTTTAGCAATGGTAGGTGTGCTTGCAATTATCTTGCTGCCACTGTCGTCCGCGTTCCCGCACCTGAATGATCTGACTGCATCCAGCACCGGCCCCGTGCCTGACCATTGGGCAGCCAGTGCATTTCCTATTGTTTGGAACATCAATCCTGCTCGCGGTGGCAATGTCCAGGGTTCACGCGCAGTAGCTGATGTGATCCAGGCCAGCTTCACCACTTGGACCTCTGCGCCCAACACAACACTGTCAGTCGCCCGCGGGAACGATTCCACCAAGACTGCCGCAGGTATGGACAATACAAACTTGATTTGCTTTGTTTGCACCGGTGATTTCAGTTCGGAAGCGGAGACCCTCGCCGTCACCATGACGACTGTTGCCACTTCAGTCGGCGACTCCGACGGCCGCGGCGGCACTACGCAGTTCGTCGGACAAATACTTGATGCCGACATTCTCTTTAACCCGTCCAATACTTTCACCACTGACACCGGCAACGGCACCGTGCAAGACGTACAGACGGTTGCTACTCACGAGATAGGACATTTCTTCGGCCTCGATCATTCACCGATAGTTCGCGCCATCATGTTCCCGTTCACGCCAGATGTCGAGACAACGCTTGGCTATGACGATGTCGCCGGAATCTCGGCGATGTATCCGGCATCAGGTCAGGCTGTCGGCACGGGATCAATCTCAGGAACGGTGCGACTGAATGGTGCAGGGGTATTCGGTGCGCATGTCTTTGCGGATTCACAAACAGGCGCAGAGGCCTTCGCAGCGTTCAACATCCGCAAGACTCCCATTGGGACACTGAGCACACCGGGCGGAAGTTACACCATTACAGGTGTTCCGCCCGACTCCTACGTGGTCACCGCGGAGCCACTCGATCTGCCCGTCACGAACACTGACGTTTCGGATTTCCCCAAAGCGTACAACCAGGGTGCCGTTCAGACGAACTTCACTACACGGTCTCACTAACGAAATAAAAAAGGGCTGGCGATTGCCAGCCCTCGATGAACCTAATTCGCCTATTTAGGCGGATTGTTAAGTTTGTCCAATTCCGCCTCTGCGGCTTGACGCTTTGCCTTTGTAGCTTCGAGGTTGTCCTTTTGATGCTGTATAGTCTCCGCCATCATATTGCGGCGGAACTCGCTGCCTTTCGCCATCAGTTCTTCATTCCTCTTGATGCTGTCTGTATAGACGTCTTCGTCGTGCTTTAGCCCGTCGACCTTGGCTTTCGCGGCAGTGACTGCCTCAGGATCGGGGGCCTTCTTGTCCTTTGGATCGGACTTGGTGGAATCTGCCTTCGCGTCAGCGGTGCCGGCCGTTCCTGCTACTCCTGAAGCCGTGCTTGCACTGGAAATAGTGCCACTCTGAGCGCTGTCAGCCGGGTGTTCCGGCAAGTCCTCATTCGTGATCACCTTTTTCGGGGCAGACTTGGTTTTCTTCTGCTTGGCCGCAAGGTCAGCGAGCGAAGGTTTGTCATCCGTGTTTGTTTGTGCGCACGCGACTCCCGCCAGTAGGACCGCCGTGAACGATAGCAATAGAGCTTTTTTCATTCTCATCCTCTAATACTCGATTTCCCGCGAGCTGATCATTCTTGGCGGAGCTGGATTTCCGTTGCTTTGCAGAGCGCATTGATCGTAGTGGATCGCCGCACTGCCACCGAGCACAGTGTCATCCACTGAACTCTTACCGGCAAGAACCGATCCGAAGATATTGGTCTTGTTAGCGCCGCCGCCGCTGAATTTGACGACGCCTTTGACCAGGATAAGCCCGAAGAATTGAAGTCCGCCGTTGATATCGAGGTCGCCATCGACGATCAAGATGCCATTACCGATCGAACCGGCTGTAATCTTCAAATCACCAGGCACATAGGTGACTTGCGTCTGCTGTGCGCCTAGAGAAGGATCGTTGGCAGGCGGATCACTTGGTGCGCTGCCGTCCGCAGGAAACAACGGCGGTATGCCGAAAGTTTGACCCGAGTGTTGTCCGCAACCCGGGCTGCAGGTGTAATTGTATGGAGCCTGCGTCGCGTCAACCGTTCCCGGCTGGCTCTTGTAGCGGTTGATCAGGGCAGCTACATCTGTCACTTTGGCCTGATTCTCGGCGATGATGGGACTGGTTCCGGCTGTCGCAGACTCGCTCTTGCCAGTCAAGGCATCAACATTGGAATTGGAGTAGATCGCGTACTTGTCCGCAAGGCAAGTCTTACCCGGCTTGTTGCTGCAGACATATACGGAAGGCTTCGCATTGTTCCAGGCGCAACTGCAGCTGCATGCGTCATATCCATCCACAGTGAGCGCGCCGTTCAGGGTAACGTGGTCCTGTGAATTCACCGCAGAGTTGTTGTAAAACGGCGGATCGTCAGCGACTTCTATGCTTAGCGTGCGTTCCGAACCGCTGGCCAGCCTGCTCAAAGAAGTGATCAGAAAGACCGGGTTCATGACCGTGCCGCCCGCCAAAGGAGTCTTGCAATCAACTTGGCCGGCTGGAAGTATGACCTGTTGTGTTCCATCCCAACAGACCATGCGATTGTTATTGGCGCCAACGCTGGAGTCCACTTGATACGGATAATCCAATGGTGCGGCCGCGGTCGTCAATGGCGAGCCGGATCGGTTCGCCTTCAATGTGATTCGTACCCATTTGTATGAAAGCGCGGAAGCCGTGCCAGTGTTCAGCGAATTGCTGTTTACCGTTGTATACCAAGCGGCCGTAGGTGCTTGGGCTGGCGTGCATCGAGTGTTTTGCGTTCCGTAAGCTATGTTAAGTCCCGGGAAGTTCGCTTTGCAGATAGTGTCGTCAAAATACTGGTTGGTGGAATCCCAAGGCACTGCAGCAGCTTCGCCGGCAGCCGGGTTAAGAATGTATATGCCGCCGGTCGTCGCGGCTGCGGTAGGCATGGTCAATGCATTTGCCTGGGCATAGAGGTCGCCCGCAGCCGAGCCCTTCGTAATCCTTAAGCGCCCTTCTTGAAGTCCGGCACGCGCCGCGAAATACGCTTGTTGTCCTGCGCGGTAGTTCGCATTTACGGCTGTTTCGGTATTCGCAAGGTACATGAATCCCGCGGCGATCGCCGACAGCAACATCAACGCGAAGATGGCCATAAACAACGCTATGCCACGTTCATTATTCCGTTTTGTATGTTTTGCGTCCATAAAGTTTTGTCCTTGCTCCGTTCAGGCTGTTACCTACCCACAAAGCCTTGAGCCAAACTTGCTTTTGAGAATCCAGTGAGGGTCCCCAGTAACCCACTAGCCACCGCTTCTCTACTTATTCGCAATTCGCGCTGATGCCGTCATTGAACTTGCCGGAAACACCTTGCTGACCGGGTCCACGGTTGTAGAAAGCGTGCTCACTGTGATTCGAATAGCCCGTACGTTTGCCACCGTTAATGGTGGCGTGAGTTCCACACCAAACTGGTCGTAATAGCGGAAGATCGGGTCAGTCTTAAAATCCGCGTAACGGGTGTCATTGGCCACAGTGCCCACGCCGCTCATGTTGGCGGAGTTCCCGGCGATCACCCATGATCCTGCACCGCCGCTACTATTGATGACTCCATCTACTTCTTGCGTGAAGTTGGTTCCTGCAACACCTTTTTGTAATTGTGAGCGCTGCAAGATGCACGGACACTGTCCTGCCGGTATTCCGGCATTGGGATCGGTGATCAGGCTGTATTGCACCGTGTCCACGACGCCGTCACCATCTACGTCGCCCTCGAATGAAAGGCTCGTAGTCGTCCCATTGAGCAGTCCTGCAGCATAGGAAGTGCTTGTCACCGCCGGTGCAGTGGCATACATGCTACTCGTCGGATAACCAGCTTGGTGAAGGTCGCGCACCATCTGTTCCACGAACTCGCGCGATTCCTGCGTGAGGTCAACCTTTGCTTCTTCCACGCGCGACCGTTTTTGCACGTCGTTGATGGCAGTCATGGTCACCGCAAGGACAAGTGAAAGGATTCCCAGCACCATCATCATTTCCAACAGTGAAAATCCGCGCTCGGTTCTGCTCGCATTCTGTTTCATCTGGTCCTCTTAATTTCCTAGAACTGTCTTCAACTGTGCCGGTATCGCAAACGCTTTCAAAGCGTCTGCCCGGTTGTAATTGGCGCCCGTATTTCGCGTCGCCACAGTCACAGTCTTAGTGAATCCATTAGCATCAACAACGATGTTCCAGCGGACGTCGTAGATTATTTGCTGCCCTGCATTGATTCCACAGGAGGCATAGGCCATTCCGTAACCGTTGCCCGGTGCTGCGCCATATGCGGCAGCAACGTTGAAATTGATATCTGACGAAACCCAAACGGGTACGTTGTCAGTGCCTCTGGTGGCCGCTCCCGCACCAGCCGGAGCCACTGCCCCTGTCGTATTGATGTTCCAAACAGTTCCGGCACAATCTGTGACCGTGAAGACTTTGTTCGTCGATGCAGGAATGTTCGCCATCTGCTCGATAACCATTTGTGAGATCAGGGTCGCACTGGTATCTGTGCGGTTGCGACCGTTCGTAGCCAACGCCGTTACGACCATCGCCATGATCCCTGAAAGCCCGATCGCCAGTACCATCATCGCGATGAGCAATTCGACCAGCGTCATTCCCGACTCACGGCTCTTGTTGCTCGGCTTCCGAAACAAAGTTCTTTTCATATCCATTCCTTATGCGACTTTCCCTGGCGCTAGTACCAGGATGGTGCCGGTGTTCCCGGCTGGTACGTGTACGCTTTCACCCGCCCTGCTTGAGTGATCGTGATGGCCGCCCATCCAGGTGCCGCGAGTGCCCGTGTTTGCTGCATGTAAACGATGTAAGGAGCGATGGTGTTACATATCGGTGGGTTACTGCACGGCAACCCGCGCTCGTTAAAAGCAATGTCCACGGTGTTTGCCTTTATGTAGGGCGGAAAGAGAACATTTGGGGGAACGGTCGCCGGGCCACCTGTTCCGTCGTTGATCGTCGTGTCATTGGGGATAGCGACGGAGGGTTCGCCCACGTCCAATAGACTGTTTCCATTTGTATCGATATACAAGGTCAACAAGCCATTTGGCGGCACAGCCGCTTGCGTACGCATCCGGTAGTACTTGTTGTCCCTGACGGCTTGCATCCGCAACTGCTGAATCAAGCCGTTCACGTTCGTCGCTGTTGCGCGAAGCCGAATGTTGGACAGAGATTTGGTGATGGTCGGCACAGCAAATGCCGTGATCACCATGATGATAGCCACCACTACGAGCAGTTCCGTCAGCGAGAACCCAGCCCGTTCATCCGATTGTCTTGTTTTTCTATGCATTGAATGGATCTCCCGCGCCTTCATCTTCAACTTGCCGTTTGCGCAGCGATACTACCACTAGAGCATCCAGAGTTCCATAAGATTGCTGACTAGGGTATCTGCTTTAGAAACTGTTTGTTAGGGAGTTTATGAAGCAACCATCGGAAGCACTAATGCGCCTGCGAATGTAACCTTTTGTTACATTTCAGGAATACTGCCGGACGTGCATTTACTTGGCTGCCGCCGTCTCTGACATTGCCACCAGCACCCACCCATTCTTCTGCTGCTGCCAGACCGACATCACGCGGCTCGGTGTGCCGTTTCCGGCCTTCACGCCCTTTAAAGTCAGCGTGTAGGTGACGATCGCCCCGGTTCCGTTCGCCGTGACATTCACATCGCCAAGCGACAACTCCGAAACCTGCATCTCGCGAAGGTCTTTTACTCGTTGCGCTTTATCCCTCGCCCCCGCGGAATCCACGAACACGAAGCTCGACGCCAGGTGCGACTCCACGTTTAGCCAGTCTTTGGACTTCACCGCATCCCAGAGCAAGCGCTCATGTTGCTCGGCGCCCGTGGCGTTCTTCCAACTGCTTGTCTTGGCTTGCGAACACAACGTGCAGCTACTTAAGAACAGGATCGACATTGAAAGCAGAGCGCAACAGATTCGGCGACGGAACATGCGCGGAAGTGTATCAGCGTGAACTCTTTTTCCAAAAACAAAACCGCAGCGACTCAGCGTCCAACGCGCAAACAAAAAGCCCAGCCATTTAGGCCGGGCTTTTGATTTCCTGACTACCGACAAACTAGTCTCCCATTACCGGTTCTTCTTTTTCAGCCTTCGCCGGTGCTGGCTTGATTCCGCCCAACTGGTCGATGCTCACGAAACCACCCTCAGGCGCTTTTTCACCCAGGACGTTCTCGCGATACAGTTTCGCCATGCGCGCATTCTCAGCATCCTGCTTGATCTTCGCATCACGTGCGCGGACTTTCTCTTCGCGCGCAGTCTTCGCGATACCTTTGTCATCAAGATCGTGTTGCAAGCCGCCGTCAACGTGCTCTTGGTTCAGCTTGAGCCGCAATTCCGCTTCGCCGATGCCCACTTTCTTTCCGCCCGCGAAGATCTCATGCCGACCGTGCTCTTCGTACCATTTGGTAAGCGTGGCCGTCATGTGCATCTTCTCGATGATATTTCTCCAACCCACACCGGTGTTGTATGCGCAGAAGCTGATCTCGCCTTCCTGCGTGGCGTAAGGGATGATGCACTGTTCAGTACGACGGAAATCGTAGTTGAACAGGTCCTGGAACCACATGCCTGCGATGAACAGGAAGTTCCATCGGTCTTTGCGGCGCTTCTCGATGTCCGCCATTGTGCGGTCGCCGGTGACGCTGCCGTAGTTGCGTCCCGTTGCTCCAAAGCATTTATCAAACTTCGCCAGCAGCGAGAAGATGCTGAAGTGCGTTGGCGCGTTGAACGGATTGTAATTTCTGAGCAATGCCAGCGTGACGCCAGCGACTGACAGGAACTTCCCGCGGCCTGCATCGTTGATGCGCGCTACGTCTTTCGCCAGGCGATCAGCATTGAGGAACGCCGTGACCGGCGCAGATTCCTTCGTTTCTTTGTCGATCATCAGCGCCATGCCGATACCGCAATTCGGGTGGCATCCGCAGCTCAGCTGTCCCCAATCTGCGGTCGGCCCATGTACCAGGTCAGCCCAGTCAGAGAAGGTGCTCATAAAGCTGATAGGGAACCAATCGCGGACAGGCTCGCCTAATCCCGTCTGGTTCTTTACATCATGCGCGAGATGGCTCAGCGTATAGCGTTGTGCTTCGCGACGCTCATCGGTGACTTCTTCATCGCGTCCAGTGAACGATACCGGCTGGAAGCTCAAGAAGCTGATGATCTTCGGATTGTCCAACGCGAATTGGATGATCTTTCCAACCTGCTCGTTATTGATTCCGTTCACGATGGTCGTTACCGGAACAATGTCAACGCCGGCTGCGTGCAGGTTCTGGATCGCGCGCACCTTCACGTCAAACATGTTGCCCACTTTGCGGTGAGCGTTCGCGGCATTTCCGATTCCATCAAATTGCAGGTACGCGTAGCGCAATCCTGCTTCCGCAGCTTGCTTGCAGAACTCAGGGCTCTTCGCAAATTCGATACCGTTCGTCGCAGCCTGCACTGAGTTGTATCCAACTTTGCGCGAGTAGCGGACAGCATCGAGGAAATACGGCGACAGAGTCGGCTCGCCGCCTGAGAACTGTACAGACATCTGGCGACGCGGCTTGATCGTGATCGCGTTATCCAGCATGGTCTTGATCTCGTCCCACGTCAGTTCGTGGACGAACCCGACCTGGTTCGCATCCATGAAGCACGGATCGCACATCATGTTGCAACGGTTCGTAAGGTCGATGGTCAACACCGATCCGCGGCCATGCTTCACCGTGGACGTGCCGTGATTGTGCAGCTTCTCGTCATTGTGCGCGGCGATATCGCGCCCCGGGAAGACTTCTTCCAGGTGCTTGAAGAACGCCGTGTCCATGGCCATGATGTCTTCAAAGTGGCCGTGCTTGGGGCAGTCCTTAACCATCAGGATCTTGCCATCGCGTTCGATGATCTGCGCTTTGATCTCGCCGACTTTTTCATTGAGCAGAACTTCATGCGGCAATTTGCCGTCAAGGATCTGCTGGCGGATCTCAGGCACGCATCGCGGACACAACGAGTCCGTCGTTCGCGGCCACCCTAGCGGCGGCTTTTGTTTTTCGTAGGATTTCAGCAGCGGTTTGTCTGACCAATTCGGAGTGAATGAGGGTTTTTGCGCAATCTGGTTCAGCGTATCGAACACGTTCCAAGCGCCGTTCGCGACTACGGCCAATACCTTCTCGGCATACTTAACTGGTTTATGCATTCTGACTTTTCTTCTCCTCAAATGGTCTCGTCACAACGGACAAAACTTACTGCACTAAAAGCCAGTCAACCGTCTTCGGGCTAATCTGGCGGAAGTACCTGCTGTTCATACAGATACAATAAATCCACTCTAGACTATTGCCTAGCGGATGGTACCTAAACAGCTAACCCACGAACGGTGCAAATCTGCCACTGAATGGGGATTAAGGGCAGGGAACGGACATGCCTGTTCTTTTCTCAACAGAACTCAACAGTGACACACTGCAACATAGGCCACCGCATTTTAGCAAGGTCAATCCCAATGAATCGGATTAAGTGCGAGAAAGCCTCAGCCAATGATCATGAAAAAATATCCGAAGAGAGCAAAAATAGTCACCACGAAATTGAGGTCTCAGCCTGATGAACGCATGGAATCGCAATCGCATCACTTCTATCCTGGGAATTGACTACCCGATCATTCAAGGTCCGTTCGGCGGATACGCATCGCAAAGATTGACGGCTGCCGTCTCCAACTTCGGTGGATTGGGATCTTTCGGGGCGCTGAACTTGACGCCGCAGGCGATCACAGAAGTTATCTCTGAGATTCGTTCTCTTACATCCAGGCCGTTCGCTATGAATTTGTGGGTCTCGCAGGAAGACGAAGGCGCGCGAACCTCGGATGCTAACGCTTTCGAGCGCAGTCTGGCGCCGCTTGTGGCCCATTTTGGCGCCTTGGGAGTACCTCTCCCGATGTACAAAGCGTATTCGCCGGCGACGCGATTTGAAGATCAAGTTCGTGCTGTTATCGATTCGAACGTACCGGCACTCAGCTTCATCTTTGGCATTCCTCCGAAAGAAATTCTGGACGAGTGTCGGGCGAGGAACATCGTCACGATTGGCGCAGCGACAACACCTGAAGAGGCTGTGCTCTTACAGGAAGCCGGTGTCAATGCGATTGTTGCATCCGGCTTCGAAGCTGGTGGCCACCGTGGCTCATTCCTCCGTGCTGCAGAGGATTCGCTCACGGGCACTTTCTCGCTCGTTCCTCAGATCGTCGACGCCGTTGATGTCCCTGTGATCGCCGCGGGTGGGGTCGCAGATGCGCGCGGCGTCATCGCCGCCCTCGCGCTCGGCGCAGAGGCCGTTCAAATGGGAACTGTATTCCTTACGTGTGCGGAGTCCGGTGCCAGCCGCCTTCATCGCGAGACCTTGTTGCAGAGAAATGCCGACCGTACCCAGTTAACAAAAGGCTTCACGGGTAGACTGGCTCGGGGGATACACAACCGCTTGATGGAGGAGTTGAACCGAAAAGAAACCGGGATACTGCCCTACCCGCTGCAACGGGCGCTCATTAAAAACCTCTCGGTCGCCGCAGAGAGCGAGGGCCGATCGGATCTTCTGCCAATGTGGGCCGGGCAAAGTGCCAACCTGTCCAGTTGTACTGATGTGACGGCTTTCTTGACGTCACTGGTTGAGGACGTTTCCGAGGCTGCTGGTCCAATCATAGAGTGGAGCGCAACCCGTCGAAAGCACCATTCTGTGTAGGTGAGAATTGATTCGAAATAATCCGAAGCTCTCGCTTTCGCTGGATGTTCTCTTCTCAGCGTGGCACCTACTGCTTCAATTCACAGCGCAACCGTCTTTCACCTGCCCTCTACAGAACCCGTTCAAATCTCTCATCTAGCTTCCGCCAGCATTTCCCAAGAGATCCCCATAACTATTCATCAGCTATACTTCATCGGTCGGAACAGGGTGAACTCGCATGCTGGATCAGACGGTTTCGCACTACAAGATAACCGGTAAATTAGGTGCGGGCGGCATGGGCGAGGTCTATCGCGCGTCCGACTCCAAACTCAACCGTGAAGTGGCGCTCAAGGTATTGCCCCAAGAGTTTGCCCGCGACACTGAGCGCATGGCGAGATTCAAGCGTGAAGCTCAACTGCTTGCATCACTGAATCATCCCAACATCGCCACCATTTACGGATTGGAAGAGACCAACGGCAGTTTTGCGCTGATCATGGAATTAGTCGAAGGCGAAACCCTTGCCGAGCGCATCTCACAAGGCCAGATTCCACTCGACGAAGCCTTGCCTCTCGCCAAACAAATTGTCGATGCCCTGGAATCCGCGCATGAAAAGGGGATTATCCATCGCGATCTGAAACCCGCTAACGTGAAGATTACTCCTGATGGCGTGGTGAAAGTCTTGGACTTCGGATTAGCGAAAGCGCTCGAAGGACAATCATCCAGCTCAGATTTAGCAAAGTCGCCGACCATCAGCATTGCTGCCACGCAGGCCGGGATCATTCTCGGTACTGCGGCATATATGAGTCCGGAACAGGCGAAGGGCAAGAGCGCAGATCGCCGCGCTGACATCTGGGCGTTTGGTGTCGTGCTCTTTGAGATGCTCACCGGCAAGCAGGCATTTATCGGCGAGACAGTTTCAGACACGCTAGCCGGAGTTCTGCGCGCTGAGCCGGAATGGAATACGCTGCCCTCGAATGTTCCCCCTGGAATTCTCGGACTGCTGCATCGCTGTCTGATAAAGGACCCCAAGCATCGGCTGCAATCGATTGGCGACGCGCGTATTGAGATCGAAGAGTATCTTGCGAACCCTGATCCCAAAGCAGCTTTGCCGAATAGCTTGGCGGTCGCTGCGCCTCCAAGCTGGCTGAAATGGGCAACGGTTGTGGTTGCAGTCGCGCTGCTGGTTTCAATCGGTTTGCTTTGGCGTGCGACTCGCCCTGCCGAGAAGATCGTCTCGCGTTACTCCATCGCCATTCCCGACAAATATCTACTGAATCTCATCACTCACTCCGTCATTACTATCTCCCCGGACGGGTCGAAGATTGTCTTGGCTTTGATGTCGCAAAGCACCAGTCATCTTTATCTGCGCAAGCGCAACGAGTTTCAAATCGCCGAGATCCCAGGAACTGATGGTGCGCAGGAGGCCTCGTTCTCCCCAGACGGCGAATGGGTGGCTTTCTTCGCCAACGGAAAGCTCTTGAAAGTGTCAGTCTCAGGCGGCCCCCCGATAACTGTGGCGCAGTTGAAAACGGGTCGTACTGCCAACGATGGACGCGGGATCACCTGGCCGTCTTCCGAAAGCATTGTTTATTCTCCTGACGCCACCGAGGGGTTATATGAGGTGTCATCTTCCGGCGGAGCTCCGAAGCAGATCACCACTCCGAAGGCGGATAAAGGTGAGCGTTCGCATCGATGGCCTGAGGCTCTGCCCGGTGGCAAAGCCGTCCTCTTTACCATAGGCACTATCGCGAGCCCTGATAATTATGACAACTCTGACATTGATGCAGTCCTGCTGAGTACCGGCGAGCGCCGGACCGTCTTAAAAAATGCCAGCATGGTCAAGTATGCTTCGTCAGGACATTTGGTTTTTGCCAGAGGCGGTAACCTGTACGGTGTTGGCTTCGATCCCGGCTCACTGAAAGTCATCGGTTCGCCCGTTCCAGTCTTTCAAGGTGTCAGCGGAGATGTCACCACTGGCGCTGTTCATTTCGCCGTCGCCGCCGATGGCACGCTCATCTGTGTGCCCGGTGATGAACAGGGTCTTTACAAGATCATGTGGGTGGATCGCAAAGGCGAAGTCGAACCTATTCAGCTTCCGGTTGGCAATTATTGGGATCCCAAGCTCTCTTTGGACGGCAAGCGCTTGGCAATGGTCGTTGGCAACGGAATGGGTTCCGACTCTGATATCTGGATCTACGATTTTGTTCGCAAGAGTTTCAGTCGCTTCACCTTCGGCGGCGGACACTCCACACCTTTGTGGTCGCCGGACGGCAACACCATCTATTACTCCAGTCGGCAAGGTGCCCACTGGGGAGTGTGGCGCAAGGCAGCGGACGGAAGCGGTGAAGCCGAACTCTTGATAGAAATGCCGGGCGATTTCCGTGTGCTTCTCGATGCCATTACCACTGATGGCAAGAATCTATACGCCAGTGTGACCACTCTGAATGATGGCAGTGACATCGTTCGCATCCCGGTGACAAAAGGTGCGAAGCTCGAACCCATGGTGACAAACGCGGTTGACGACTTCGCAGCAGAACCTTCTCCGGATGGCGCATGGCTCGCTTACGAGTCTTTGGAAACAGGCAGGCCAGAGATTTACGTTCGCGGCACAGGAGCCTTAAGCGGCAAATGGCAGATATCAACCGGAGGCGGCGAGGAACCCCGTTGGTCGCACGACGGACGCCAACTATTCTTCCGGAACAATAATCAGTTCTTGGTGGCGCCGATTGATGCCCATTCCACCTTTCAATCGGGCACGCCTACCGTGATATCTGAAGCCAACTACAATCTGCGTTCGGACTCGGGCGTGAGTTATTCCATCGCGCCAGATGGCCGTTTCCTTATGATAAGGCTTGCTGCGCAGCAGAGTTCAACACACGATCTGCACGTCGTATTGAACTTCACTGAAGAAATCCGGCGTGCTGCTGGGCGATAATCCTGTTCCCGGCGAATCTCCTCTTTCGAAATCACTTCCTGCGCGTGTCAACCACATTGAAGTTTTCTCGTCTATCTTTCCAGCAGCACTTCCCAAGAGACCCTCGGTTACATTCGGCCCCTAAAAGATTCAGGAGTACCTAATGCCCCGAAGCGCAAATCGACGTCGGTCTCTGATCACCATTTCGATTTCTCTCGCCCTCATCCTCCCCGGATGCACCGGCGGAAACTTCGCCACGCCAGCCGCGCAAGTCGCACCCGGCACGCTTACGGTCACCGCAGCCGCCGCTTCCATCCGCGTTGAGCAGACCACTCAACTCGCCGTCGAGGGCTTCGATACCGCTGCCGTGAGTTGGTCAGTCAACGGAATCCCCGGCGGCAATGACACCGTCGGATACATCTACGCCACCGGCAAGTATCAAGCGCCTGCTGCGCTGCCCGCCGACAAGCAAGCCATCATCACCGCTGCCAGCATCGCCAATCCCGCAGTGAAGGGAAGTACCACCATCGCTCTGCTGAATCCTGTCCCGGTGATCTTCGCCATTGAAAGCACCGAGCGTTCTGATTCTTCCGTCCTGCTCGACATCACCGGAAAAGATTTCGTCGCCGGAGCCACAGTGAAAGTCGGAGCCATTACCATCACTCCGCAGCTGAGATCGTCCACCGAACTGCAAGCCGCAGTTCCCGCAGCCATCGCCGCGCTGGGCATAAGACTCGAAGTCACCGTCGCGAATCCCGAACCCGGCGCTGCAAACTCTGACACCATCGCCGTCGCCCGCCCGTCCCGTCCATCGCGCGACACCGTTGCCACGAGCCATCCCAATCTGCCGGCCGCCATGTTTGATTACGTGAAGTACGCCGTCACCGATGTCCCCGCGCAATACACAAATCCCAACGCGCCATTCGGCAACGTGCCTATCACTGACAACACGCCCGCGGCGAATCCCATCACCAACGCCGGCGCCACTCTCGGACGCGTCCTCTTCTATGACAAACGGCTCTCCGTTAACAACACCGTCGCCTGCGCCTCATGCCATCAGCAAGCACACGGGTTTTCCGATCCCGCAAAACTCAGTGTCGGATTCCTCGGCGGCACCACCGGACGCCACGCCATGGGCCTCAGCAACTCGCGCTACTACCAGCGCGCGCATTTCTTCTGGGACGAACGCGCTCTCACGCTCGAGGACCAGACCTTGCAGCCGATCCAGAACAGCGTCGAGATGGGCATGACGCTCTCTGATCTGCAGACCAAACTCGCAGCCACTGATTTCTATCCCGCATTGTTCCAAGCCGCTTTCGGAACTCCGCAAGTCACCAGCGACCGCATATCCAAAGCGCTCTCGCAGTTCATCCGTTCCATGGTCACGTATCAATCGAAGTATGACCAGGCCTTTGCTGCGGGCACGAATGGCACGCCGAACTTCACCAACGTCTTCACCGCGTCAGAGCAGCGCGGACAAAAACTCTTTGGCTCCGGTCCCAACGGCGGGCCATCGCTGGGATGCGACCGCTGTCACGGAACCGCCGCCAACGTCAGCAACAACATCCAGAACAACGGACTCGACGCCGTCACCACTGACGCCGGCGCTGGCAACGGACGCTTCAAAGCGCCATCTCTGCGCAACATCGCCGCCCGCGCACCTTATATGCATGACGGACGCTTCACCACTCTCGACCAGGTCATCGAGTTCTACAACTCCGGCGTGCAGAACAATCCCGATCTCAGTCCGCTGCTGCGCGTCGGCGGAAATCCCGGCGGAGCAGTCGTGCGCCTGAATATGACAGCGCAAGACAAAGCCGATCTCGCCGCCTTCCTGCAAACCCTGACCGACACAACGTTTATGAGCGATGTGAAGTTTTCAAATCCGTTCAACTAGAAGAGCGTTGTTCGTTGGTCGAAGTTTGTAGTTCGTGGGTCGTATGGCGTTCCGTAGCTTGTGATTAGTACTTCGCATTCGCAGTTTGCAGGCCGTCCATCTCAGTAAGTGCCGATCAATTTCAAGTTGTCATCCTGAGCGCCTTGTTTCTGGCGCGTGAGGATCTTGCGCTTAGCGACACCTTTCAACCTTTTTCCGCCTAATCATCGGCCATGCCGCCTCTACTCTTGTCATTTCGAGCGAAGCGAGAAATCTGCACTTGAATGTGACGGTGTGGCACAGCCGCCCCCGGCTGTGTACGACATGCCGCGAAGCGGCACCGGTGGGAGAGCGGGCCTTCAGGCGCGTGTCACGGCGCAAGGACAAGGGCTTTAACCCTGGCTCAAATCCCATCCGATTGTTGCCGATTCACCAGCGCCGTAGGCGCGAAAAGCGAAGCGCTTAGCCCAGCACGCCAGTGCTGGGTATGCAAGACAACCAACCCGAGTCCCGCTAGGGACGCCAGCCTCTCACCCCAAAACGAATCGTGTATCGAATTCAATTTCGTGCCGCTTCAATAACGACAAGAACTCATCCTCAAAACTATGTTTCTCATGGTGCTCTTTCTGCGTCGCGATGTACTGGATCACGTGCCCCCTCGCCGATTGACTCACGCTGAACGCACCATAACCCTCTTGCCACCTAAATCCGCGATTGCGCTCGCGCATATGTCTTGAGGAGTTCGCTTTGAAACTTTGGATCACCTTCGCCAGCGACATCGTCGGGTGCAATGCAAACAGAATGTGAACATGGTTTTCCACTCCACCGATAGCAATCACAGGCGTCTTCTGATTCACTCCAATGCCCACAATGAAATCATAGAGTGATTGCTCTCGCTCGGGCGCAATCAACGGGAGTCGTTGGTGAGTACTGAAGACAAGATGAATTAAATTCGACGTGAATGAATGTCCCAAGGCTGACGTCCCTCCGGGACTCGGATTCTACACGCCGTGTACCCAGCACTTCCGTGCTGGGCTAAGCGCAAGCTTTCCGCACCTTCGGCGCTCGAGTCAATGCTTGTAGCTTGGTGTACCGCTTCCCGCAATTTGCAGGAAGTTAAGTATGTATATTTATCATTTACAATTGGCTAAAACTAAATTACCCTGTTCGTCTGGTCGCAGCGGATTCAAATATATTGCCATATCAAAGGGGTTGGGGGGACGTTATGAAGGAGTAACGGGGAACCCCAAATAGCAGCAGCTAAGTTCTTTGTAATCTATATTTTGATATGTAAGTTCTTTGTTTCCGATATTTTGGCCACTTTCTCCCGCTCCGACTAAATGTTTTCAATATTTTGCGAATTTAGGGGGGAGGGGGGTACCTCTACCAGAACAGCTCAGATGGGCAGGTATGAACGACATGGTTTGGTGCCCCACGTTCGCGAAGCTAACGTGGTATTCGACTGCGTTGGTAACCCACGAAGACAAATCGCAACCGAACTAGAAACTAGAAACGAAAAACTAGAAACTGCTTCTCAAACTAGAAACCGCTCCACAATTTTCATCGCTTCACTCGGCCCCTTGATTCCCAGCACCTTGAACTTCTTGCCTTTCTCTTCGTTGTAAGACCTGAAGAAGTGTTCAAGTTGCGAAATGATTTTCTTGTCGATGTCGGACACGCTCTTGATGCGCGCGTGATCGTGCGATTGCACCGGGACAGCAAACAAACGGTCATTGCGAGTGGTCTCACCGTCCTCGGTCTGCGTCGCTTCCATCACGCCGATGACGCGGCTTTTCACCAGGCATCCGGGAAAGGCGGGTTCGTCCATCAGCAGGATCACGTCGAGCGGATCACCATCATCGGCCTTCGTTGACGGAATGAAGCCGAAGTCGAAAGGGAAGCTGAGCCCGCGGGCGAGGACTCCGGCAAGTTCGTAAACTCCGCGCTCTTCGTCAAAGCGGAATTTGTTGCGGTTGTTCTTAGGAGTCTCAACGATAACGTTGATGACATTCTTTTCGCCATCAACGAACGCGCCGATGCGGTTAGGACTGGTCAGCGCATGGTGCTCGGATTGCCTCTGGGATTTCTTTTTAGCAGACATGGTTTTCAGGAAGTTTCGATGCTGCCTTCTGACATCAGGAGGTTTTACAACTGAGCATTTTTCCCGATTGACCACTGGCGGGGGCGCAAGTACCTTTATAGATGCCCACCCCCAAAGACTTTTCAAATTAGAGTCTCCTTCGGGACTAAATAACGTAAAGGCTTTTTCTGAATGGTTAGACCGTCGCTCCTCGTAATCGGCGCAGATGCAGAACTGAAAGCGGTGACCGTCAGCGAACTCGCCAATCGCGACATCGAATTGTTGTGGGCAACCGATCTCGCTTCCGCGCGAAAGCTGATGGCTGAGATTCGGCCCAACGCCGCGCTCCTCGATTACGAATCCATCGGGATTGACGCTCTTGAATTCATCGCAGAACTGGCGGCGATGTCGCCAACCATTCCCGCGCTGACCGTGCTTACCCGCGACGACTTGCAGATCAAAGTCGAAGCAGCGCGACAAGGCACTCGCGTTCTGCTGCAAAAACCGGTGCACAGCGCTGACCTTGGCGAATCCATCGATCGCATCTTCAGTCAGGAATCTGCGCTGTTGGCGCGGGTCTTAGTGATGTCGCATATTCCCGAGATACTGAAGCACGCGAAAAACGCGATCGAGTCTGATCGTGTTCGCGTCTCGACGCTCGATGATCCCATGCGGTTTTGGGAGACACTCGAAGATCAATCACCGAACCTGCTTGTGCTCGACGTGGACATGCCGCAGTTTTCCGGACTCGATCTCTGCCGCGTGATTCGCGTGGACAACCGCTGGAATTGGATTCCCGTAATCCTCATCACGTCGAAGACAGACGTCGCGACGATTCACAACATCTTCGCTTCGGGGGCGGATGATTTTGTCCCTCGCAGATTTACTGCGGCGGAAATGTCAGAGCGCGTTTGGAACCGCCTCGAGCGGAACTACTTCAACAAGAGCACGTTCGAATCGGACATGCTCACCGGCCTCACAACTCGACGGCAGAGCAACAAGACTCTGAGCCAGTTCCTGAAGATCGCCGAACGCCAGCGACAGCCGTTCACCTTCTGCATCCTCGACTTAGACCACTTCAAGTCAGTCAATGACGAGTTCGGACACGCGGCCGGCGACATGGTCCTGCAACGCTTCGGCAAGATGCTCTCCCGCTCGCTGCGGTCAGAAGATGTGGTTTCGCGATGGGGAGGCGAAGAGTTTGTCGTTGGAATGTACGGAGTCGCGCGCGACGCCGGCGCCGAACGCCTCGAACGCTTGCTTGAGAGCTGGCGCGGAGAAGGATTCAAGTCGCCTTCCGGTTCGGATTTCGCCACCACCTTCAGCGCGGGTATCGCCGAGTTCCCGCAAGACGGTGCTGGATTGCAGCAACTCTATCGCGCTGCCGACGAAGCACTGTATGCCGCCAAGATGACGGGACGCAATCGGGTGCGCACAGCGGGAACATCCGCCGAGGCCATGCCTGATCTGCCGACAGTCGCGCTCTTCGATCTTGACGATGCTAGCGCCACAATCTTGCGCTCATGCTTCAAGCAATTTGGCATTTTGACGAAGGTCGTTGCGCACGAGGAAGTCAGCCGATTGCGTAGCGAGTCGTTCACTGCGGCTGTTGTCCCGATTCACAAAGACGTGAATATCATCTCCACGCTCAGCGGCGGAAATGTTCGCAGCAAGCTGGTTTTGTACGGCATCTATGAAAAGCCCGACCAGATCGGGCGCTTTCCGCTGATGCTTAGCGGCGCTTTCAGCTTGCCAGTAGATCGTCCGCAAGTCATTCGCGCCATCCGCACCACCTTCCTTCTATTAAAGAAAGAGTTGCGACGACACGTGCGCATTCCCATCGTTACGCGCGCGCTTGTCGAAGTGAATGGAGTGAAGGGTGTCGCCCTCACGCAGGAAGTGAGCGCGGGCGGCATGTCATTGCATTTCGAGCAGCCGGTTCACTCTCGCGACGAGATTAAGATAGCCATTGTTCCGCCCGGCCAGGCGCTAGTGACGATTCAAGGCAGCATCAGCTGGGTGCGCAAAGATAATAAAGTTTTCGGCGTATGCTTCGCGCTCGGCGACGGCGGTCGCGAACAACTCGAAACATGGATCCACTCGTATCTTGACGGTCAGTTGAGCGTCGCGGCCGGCACGTAAAAATCAGTTACTACGCAGATTCGCCAGCCTGCGAAGTGATTGATTGTTGATTCAGAGCGGTCAATAATTGAGCGACCATGTTGAAGCCGCTTTCAGGATTTTCCGCCACGTCTATTTCGCACAAAGCACGTTTTTTTTCATTTTTTCTCGTGCTCGCCATGGTCGTCGGTTGCGGTGAGAAAAAGCCGCAACACACAAAAATCACTGCTCCGCCTGCAATCGACAGCAGAAGCGAAAACAACGCTTCCACAAAACAACCGAGCAGCGAAACGAACAACACACAATACAATTTCCCGAAGAACGCCAAGCCCATTTACGTAGAGACGGGAATCGCGAGTTGGTACGGTTCGCAGTATCACAATCGCAAAGCCGCGAATGGCGAAATATTCGACATGAATCAGCCAACGGCCGCGCACAAGACATTGCCGCTGAACTCCATCGTGCGAGTGACTAACTTGAAGACGGGCAAGTCGACGATTCTACGCATCAATGATCGCGGGCCATTCATCGGCGACCGCATCCTCGATCTCTCAATGGCCGCAGCGAAGGAAATCGATGTCTATCGCGCAGGCACTGCTCAGGTGAAAGTGGAAGTGCTGCAATCGCCGTCGCCGCTGAATGAAGGCGGACGTTGGGCTGTGCAGATCGGCGCGTTCACTGATTACGACGAAGCCACCAAGCTGAAGAACAAGTTGGCGCGCAAATACCAGGCTTCGAAAGTGATCCAGTTCACCGGCCCGACAGGCGAATGGGTCAGAATCCGTCCGCCACAGGACGATCGCAAGCGTGCCTTCGAACTCGCGCGCGATACGAAATCCAGTGAAGGCGGCGTATTCTTAGTACGACTGGATTGACCATGGAAGACTGCCTCTTCTGCAAGATCATCGCTGGAAAGATCCCCGCAAAAAAAGTTTACGAGGACGACAAAGTCCTGGTGTTTGAAGACATCACTCCGCAAGCTCCAACGCACCTGTTGATCATTCCTAAGCAGCACATCATCGGATTGAAAGAAGCTCGTCCGGAAGATGCCGAGATCCTCGGCTATTGCCAACTAGTTGCAGCAAAACTCGGACGGGAGCGAAACATTGAAGATGGATATCGCACGGTATACAACGTGGGCGCACGTTCCGGCCAATCAGTATTCCACTTACATCTGCACTTGATCGGCGGACGCGATATGAAATGGCCGCCGGGATAGCGACATCTCTAAAAACAAAGCCCTCCGATCGGAGGGCTTTGTGCTTCTACTCTGAATTTATTCGACAACCTCGTGCAGGTCTTCTGGCGCGCCGTGTCGGCGGAGAAGTTGTGCGAGATTTTGCGAGAACGCGGAGCGCGGCATCACCATGTCGCATCCTGCTTCTTGCGCTTTCATCTTCAGGTCGCCTTGAAGATGGGAGATAAACCCGATGATCGATGCTGATTTCTTCAGCTTCGCGCGAAGTTTTGGAATCATCGCGAGTGGCTTGATCCCAAGATTGTTGAGATCGAAAACTACGAGCGTCGGACGTTCCTCTTCAGGAACTTCGTCTTGCACGCGATCGAGAACCGGCTCGATGGCTTTTACGAATTCGACTTTGACGTTGATCTTACGGGCGGTCTCTTGAATCTTCGCGAGAAAGAAAAGATCGTCAACGAAGCAGAATATGCGTGGAGGCGCATCCGGCCGCGTGATCACAGGAGTCATGTCCGGCTGGATCATTCTGGAAGAATGAAATGCTGCTCCGCCCCGATTGCCGTCAATGGTGTTGCCGTTTTGTGGCTGTCCACTGCGGTAACTGTGATCCATGGGGCCGACGAAAGCGGGTCCGCCACCGCCACGTCGAGCGCGATTACTGCGACGTGCGCCGCCGCCGCCTCCATGCTGGCGACCGCTGGAGCCGTTGGAAGTCGTAGAGCCATTTGACGGCTGTGATTGGTTCGGCTGTCCTGCGTTCTGTTTCTTGCCTGAAGATCCGCGTCTGCGTCGGCGCCTGCGATGGCTTCCACCGCCTCCGCCGCCACCAGTAGGTGGCTGTGGTTGGTTTGGTCCTTTATTCATTTGCTTTTTTTGCCTGCATTCTTTGTATCTATTTAGCGTGAACTTGCTGCCGGGTTGCGAACCTGCCATTCGTGGCATCGTCGCTCCACACGCAAAGCCGTGTTGCTTGGGCTTTCTGTCCTGCAGGGAACCGGTATAAAAAGTTTGCGATTCTACCGATGCGTCTGAGTTCGAAAGTTGAACTAAGTTTCTCGTCCATCTAGCGCCGAATTCAGGGGGCGCAAGGACGAATGCCAGCACTCGAATGTGCGGCTCGTTGAAGACAAATCAAATGGTATATCCAGTCGAAAGATGATGCAACGAAAAAATTAGATGACGCCGCAGGAGCGACCGATGCTTATTTACTGAAAAGGTTCCGATTCGGGGCGCTCAACATGCAGTACCCGGGACAACTCCTGGGGGAGCCAATAAGTGAACTATGAGAAATCAGAGATATGGCGCATCTTGGCGTTCCATTATCCGTATTATTACCCGTCGCGCTTTGAACAATGTACTTAGATTCATCAACTTACGGTTTGGCTGCCCGCTTGCAGAGTAGAACGGCAGTACTACCCCGAAAGAACTTCGTAGTAAACCAACAGACCTAAAAGTTACCAAAGTTGTTCCCGTTACAAAAATCAGGAGGAGTTTTAGATGAATAAGAGCTCTGCATATTCATGGACCAAAATAGTGGCCATGTTCTGCTTATGTTCTCTATTGCTAGTAGCGTCGTTCGCATTTGCACAAGAAACGACCGCTGGCATTCAGGGAAACATTAAAGATCCTCAAGGCGCGGCTGTGAATGGCGCGACCGTCGAGGTGACCAGCCCCGTGCTGCTCGGTACGAAGAAGACCACGACCGACTCCGGGTATTTCCGCTTTTCTAACTTGCCACCGGGCGTATACACCGTCACCGTTACGGCAGCCAATTTCGCAACCCAGAAGCAAGAGGGTTTGAAACTGGAAACAGGTGTTCTTCCTACCCTGAACTTCACACTGAAGGTCGGATCGAACACTGAAACGGTTGAAGTCTCCAGCGAGGCTCCGCTCGTCGAAGTAGCACAGAGCAAGAAGCAAGCTACTGCTACCCAGGAAATCATTAATGCATTGCCCAAGGGCCGTTCGTTCCAATCCATGATTGGATTCGCTCCTGGTGCACGCAATGAACCTCTGCAGGGCGGCTACCAGATTGATGGTGCCAGCAACGCAGAAAACGCATACTTGATCGAAGGTCAGGATACAGGCAGCCTTCGTACCGGACTTTCCAACGCCAACTCACCATTTGAGTTCGTGCAGGAAGTTCAGATCAAGTCGTCTGGCTTCGAAGCTGAGTACGGCGGCGCACTCGGCGGCGTGATCAACGTCGTCCAGAAGCGCGGCACCAATGCATGGCACGGTGAAGTGTGGACCTACTACCAAGGTGACGCATTCAACGCTGGTCCTTCGCAAACACAGCGCAGAGACCCCAGCATCGCAGCCAGCACTCCGCTGCGTTTGGATTCGCCAATCCAGTACGTCACAGCTAAGAAAGACCACTTCCGTCAGGTTGAGCCTGGCTTTATGCTCGGCGGACCCATCGTAAAGAACCGTATCTGGGGATTTGCCAGCTTTGCTCCTCAGTACTTTGACCTCACGCGCACGGTGAACTTCACAGCCGCCGCGCCACAGCCGGGACTTCACACTTTCCCGCAAACACAGAACACCTACTACTCTTATGCCCGCGTTGATGCTTTGGCAACTAAGCGTATTCGCGTGTACGGCTCATGGCAGTACGCCTATAGCCGCATCAACGGTTTGACGCTTCCGGGCGCAGACTTCACCAATGGCGAAGTAAACACAAGCGCCACTTCCGCAGTCACGAACTTTGCTGCGGATCGCGGTCAGGTCCTGCCCAACGTTCTGTTCGGCGCAGGAGCTGATATCACCATTACCCAAAACCTGATTGCAACTTCACGCTGGGGCGATTTCTATCAGAACGTCTCAGATCGTGGACTTCCAGCAGGTACTCGTTATTTCTACAACGATCTGACCAGCGGTAACAACGTAAAGGCTGACAACACGACCACATCGCTGCAAGGAACAACTGTTCCTGCTGCGTTCCAACATGCTGCTGGCTTTGCCAATATCGGCGCCAATGCCGGTACGAACAAAGATGCCACGTATCGCAAATCGTTCAACCAGGACCTTGCTTATTTCAAGAAGGGTTTTGGAACGCATAACTTCAAGCTTGGTTATGGCTTGAACTCTTTGAACAGTGATGTCAACACCGGATACAACACCTCACTTGTGGGCGTTGCATTCGCTACTCCTTACACTGTTTTGGCTTCCAACACCAGTGTTTGCGCAGCCATTCGCGCTACCAACCTGGCGACATACGGAAACGCTGGCACAGCTACCAACAGCAGCTGCCAGGGTCTCTGGGGAACCTACAACATTCGCGAATTCGGCACCATCGGATTGGCGAGCAGCAAGAACCACGCACTTTACGGACAGGATGCTTGGAACATCGGTCACGGCGTAACCCTTAACTTGGGCATCCGCGTTGACAAAGAATCCCTGCCCTCCTTCAAGCCTGGTTTGCCCGGCATCGATTTCGGCTTCGGACAGAAAGTTGCTCCGCGGTTGGGCGCTGCATGGGACATGCTCGGTAACGGTAAAGTCAAACTGTACGGCAGCTATGGCAAGTTCTACGACATCATGAAGTATGAACTTCCCCGAGGTTCTTTCGGTGGAGACTACTGGCATGATTGCGTATACGCGCTGGATGATCCAGATGTGAGCAAGATCGTTCCTGTAGCTACTGGCGGTCACTATTGCCCGGCAGCGGGTGGTGGTGCAAGCGGAACGACGACTGGTCGCTTCATTGAAAACCAGGACTTCCGCATTACCTCCAACGATCCAACGGCAGGCTGCGGTGTGGTCTCCTGTATTGATCCTGCCTTGAAGCCTATGAGCCAACATGAGTACGTTGTTGGTGTTGACTGGGCCATTACCCCAACCGTTGCGTTGGAAACCCGCTATACCCGTAAGCGTCTTGATCGGACCATTGAAGACACTGGTATCACCACTGCATCAGGTGAACAGTTCTTCATCTCCAATCCTGGCGAAGGTACGGATCTTCAGCCACTGTTGGGCAATGGTGTTAACTGCCCGGCACCTTGCACAACTGCCAATTTCCCGAACCAGCCGAAGGCCATCCGTCGTTATGACGGTCTGGAATTCCGCTTGATCAAGCGCGCCTCAGCCAAGTGGTTTGGCCAGGTGTCTTACATCTACAGTCGTGAAACTGGTAACTACAACGGCCTTACCAACAGCGACGTGGGCGACGGTGGAGCCACCGGTCAGCGCACTTCGCCGAACGTTGGTCGTGCATTCGATGAACCGCAGATGCAGTTTGATAGCCACGGGCGTTTGGCCGATGGTCCATTGGCCACCGATCGTCCACACGCTCTCAAAACCAATGGTTTCTATCGTGTGAAGTGGATGGGTATGGAAACTCTCCTCGGTGGCAGCACCGTGTGGGAATCCGGCACACCGCTTAGCTCGTATATACAGACCGCTGGTTCAGCATTCCAATTCGTGGAAGGTCGCGGCGACTTCGCAAACGTCACCCGTGATCCAACCACTGGAAACTGGGTTGCCGGCACCATCGAGCACAACAAGAGAACGCCTGCCTTCAGTCAGATCGACGCAAACTTCGTTCACGAGATCCACGTCAGCAAGACGAACGAAAACATGCGCGCGGCCTTTGAAGTCAACGTCCTCAACGTTCTCAATCAACGCAATGTCCTGAGCGTAGGACAGAGCATTCTTCGTTCAGGCGCAACATTCCCGACCTTCGGTGCAGGTATTGCAAACTACTTGCCGCTGGAAACCGGGTTTGACTACATCGCTTTGGCGAACTCACAAGCAAAGATCTTGAGCGGAACCTACGGCTTGCCGAACTTCTTCCAGACCGGCCGTCAGATGCGCTTCAAGTTCAGATTCACTTTCTAAGAAGTTTTAGAACGTGAGACTACTCGGGGGCCGGGAAACCGGTCCCCATTTTTTGTTTTTCGATTCGTCAATCTTGGAAATCTATGCCGCGATATTTTAAGCATTTCGCCACATTCTTGTTCTTGTTGCTGCTGACAGGCACAACGCTTGAGGGCCAAATTGTCAGTGCCCAGTCCGCCAATCGGATAGTCAACATGCAGATCACCCTGGCATTCGATGATGGCTCCAACTTCAGTGGCAGTATCTCGACAGGACAAAATCAACCCGCTGCAGGTCATGAACGCGATACGACAGCAGGACAGCCCTCCAGCGACGTTGCTGCCAACCTCCAAATCCATGTGCAGCTGCAGGATTCGTTTGGCGCCAACCTTGATGAGAAATCGCCTAACGGAGAAGGACAAGTTCTCTTTACGGTTCGCAACGGGGGCAGTTACCGGATTCGTGTCCGCGGCCCCGATATCGAGGAGACAGTGCTGGACAACGTCGAACCCGCTCTCGGCGATCGTATGCTTAACATCCGCCTACATCGCAAGGGAGCTAAGGGTTCTCTAGCGACAACCGGAAGCGGCGTGGTAGCAGCGAAGCGCTTAAAAGCGCCTCCTGCAGCCGTCAAAGAGGTTGAAAAAGGTGATAAGGCCCTTGCCGCCGGAGACCTGCCTAAAGCACGGCAGTCGTTTGAGAAGGCGATCGAGATCTATCCAGATTACGACATCCCCTATAACAATTTAGGCGTGATTCTGATGCAGACTGGCGATGCCGAAGGCGGACGCCGCGCCTTTGAAAAGGCCATCCAGTTGAATGAGAATTTCACCCGGGCGTACACAAACCTGGCGCGAATCGAGCTTTCCGGCCAACACTATAGTGAGGCCGACAAAGCCGTCGTCAAGGCGCTTGTTAACGAGCCGTTGAATGCGCAAGCATTGTGCCTGGGGGTGCAAGCCGCATATCTGTCGGGCCGGCTCGATGGTGCGGTTTCCTATGCCAAGACACTCCATACCATCTCACACAAGGAATGTGCCATTGGGCACTACTTCGCTGCGCGCGCCCTGATCGGCAATAAGTTGCCGGACCAGGCAATTGAGGAACTGGAAATGTTCCTGAAAGAAGCGCCTACTGACACCAACGCTCCGGATGCCCAACTGAAGTTGGAGCAACTGAAACACCGCCAGCCCTGAACGTAAGCATCGATCCTTTCAAAGCAAAACTCGCAGCGAACACGGGAGTGTCTCAACGCATCCCAACAACCGTCTAGAGATTGTTCTGAGGTCGACTAAATGTTGGGTTCCATCCGGGTGCGGTTCGTTGTTGTTCCCTTTGTTGTGGTCATGATCTTGCTATCTTTTGGCTGTGGCGGAGGATCGTCCCCCACGCCGCAGACTGTAACTACGCCCGTTCCTGCTCCTGGTACGACGTCCTCCATCTCCCATGATCATGTCTTTTTGGTAGTGCTCGAGAACCATTCTTATTCAAGCGTGATCGGCAATCCGGCTATGCCCTATCTGAACGGCCTAGCTCAAAGTTTCGGACTAGCGACCAACTATTTCGCGAATTCACACCCATCATTGCCGAACTACTTCGTTCTCACATCCGGGCAGACGATTGCGACATCAGACGATTTTGTCGGGCCTGTGCCTGACGACAATGTGGTACGGCAGTTGAACGCGGAAGGGAAGACCTGGCGAGCGTACGCACAAAGCTTGCCTTCGGTGGGATACACCGGCGGAGATCAGGGCGCTTATGTCAAGCACCACAATCCATTCGCATATTTCAGCGATGTTCTGAACAGTGCTGCGCAAACCGGAAACATCGTCCCCTTTTCGCAATTCGCGTCCGATCTTCAAAACAATTCGCTTCCGAATTATTCCTACATCGTTCCTGATAACCGGCACAATGCGCATGATTGTCCGAATGGAGCGCCCGCTTGCACTGACAATGACCAACTTGCTGCCGCCGACGCATGGCTGCGGGACAACATCGGCCCACTTGTTTCCAGTTCAGCCTTTCAAGGCAGCGGACTGTTGGTCATCACTTTCGACGAATCCATAGCAACAGATACCCAGTCTGGTGGTGGCCATGTTGCAACAGTTGTCATCAGTTCGAAGGCGAAGACCGGATTTCAATCCAGCACCTTTTATCAACATCAAAGCGTGTTGCGCCTGATGTTGCGCGCCTTGGGAGTGAACGCGTTTCCGGGCGCTGCTTCCGGTGCTCCTGACATGGACGAGTTCTTCAAGTGAGGAACGGCGGGCTATCCGATGAGAGCCTGCAAATTCTCTATGAGCGCCCTTCCGGAAAAGGGCTTATGCAGCAGCTTTGTATTGCTGGGAAGTTTGACCTCGGATACCAAACGCAACGTCCCACCGGAAATAAATAGGATCTTCACCTCTGGTTGCGTTGCGCGAACGTGCTCGGCGAGTTCGTCTCCGCCCATGCCCGGCATGACTACGTCCGTAATCAGCACGTCAATGTCTTTTCCATGTTGTTGAAGCAGCATTTTTGCTTCATTTCCGTTCATCGCGCCGATTACGCTATAACCGTGCGCTTTGAGTAGATCGGATAAAGAACGCAACAAGTCTTTCTCATCTTCTACCAACAGCACCGTTTTAGAACCAGTCTCAAGTGATAACTCTGGAACCTCATCCGCTGGCTGAAGCGGTTCTTCGGTTCGCGGTAGGTAGATGGAAAATTTTGTGCCGTTACCCAATTGGCTCTCGACCGCAATGTATCCGCCGCTCTGCTGCACTATTCCGTACACCGTGGCCAGGCCCAAGCCGGTGCCCTCCCCGATCCCTTTTGTCGTAAAGAAGGGTTCAAATATGCGCGATTGAGTAGTGGCGTTCATGCCGGCGCCATTGTCCGCCACCGACAAAACCACATAGCTTCCCAACTTCATGCCGGTGTGGCGAGTTGCGTATGGCGCATCCACTTCGAGATTCCTCGTCGAGATGGTCAATCGTCCTCCGCGCGGCATTGCGTCGCGGGCATTGACAGCAAGGTTCAAGATGACTTGCGTGATCTGGCCGGGATCTACTTTCACCATCCCCAGATCTTTGGCCAATGACGTTTCCAGAGCCAAGTCACCTCCTAAAACTGGCTTGAGAAGATTTTCCATTTTCATGATCTCAAGATTCAACTCCAGGACTTTTGGCGCGAGTACCTGTTGCTTGCTGAACGCGAGCAGTTGTTCCGTCAAGGAACTCGCCTTGTCACAGGCGCCGATGATCGTTTCCACGGTACTGCCGATCTCGCCGGTTTGCGGAAGTTTACGAACGATCAATTCTGCATGGCTAGTAATGACCATCAGCAGATTGTTGAAATCGTGTGCGATGCCACCCGCAAGTCGCCCTATGGCTTCCATCTTTTGCGCCTGTCGAAGTTGATGCTCGAGCTTGCGATGTTCTTCCTCGGCGCGCTTCTCCTCGGTGATGTCGCGGGCAATGACGAGGTGTTTATCCGAAAGAAAGTGGGCGCGAGAAGAGATCTGAAGTGTTCGGCTTGCTCCGTCCGAGCGCAATAGGGAAAACTCGCCCCGGGCGCGGCCATCCTGCAGAAACCGTTTCGGCGCGAACTCGAACGGGAATTCGGCGAAGTCTCCCGCCTGACGGCCGATAATCTCATCCTTTTCGACACCGGCGACCTCGCAAGCCATCGCGTTCGCATCCGTGAAGTGGCCGCTTTCGTCGAGTATCAATATGGCGTCAAGAGAATTGTCGAAAAGTGCACGGTATTGTTGCTCGCTATTTTGAAGTCGTTGTTCTGCGATCAACCGGTGTTCCTCAGCGCGATGGAATTCAATCGCATTCTTGATCTTTTCGAGCAGCGTACTGCTGTTTAGTTTCGATTTAGGAAGATAATCAGTGGCGCCCGCCTTAATCACCGCGGCGGCCACTTCTTCTCCCCCTTGGCCGGTAAGGAAGACGATGGGCATCCGCACACCATCAGCCCTGACCTTCTTGAAGAGCTCCAACCCAGTGTCGGGGCCTAGCTGATAGTCAAAGAATGAGAGGTCGTAGGGGTGTGACCTGATCAATGCAAGCGCTTCGCGAAAAGTTCCCGCACAATCCATTCGAAAATCTTCTTTGGGAAATAACTCCTCAATGTAGCTACAAAGAAGAAGACGATCTTCCTCGTCGTCATCGACGATCAAGAATGTAAGAGGCGACGCTGGCATATTAAGCTTTGCTGGAAGGTAGTTCCACGATCTGGAACCAAAAGCTTCCCAAGCTGCTCAGCGCTTTCACCAAGCAACCAAAGCTGCCAGGTTTCTGCATGAACGCGTTAACCCCGGTCTGCTATGACCTGAACACATCTTCCTCGGTATTGGAAGTAGTCAGAACGACGACTGGATAATGTCTCAGCGCGGGGTCTGATTTGATCTCCTGAAGCGCAGTCCTGCCATCCATCTTTGGCATATTCAGGTCAAGCAGGATCAATGAAGGGTCGCTGCTCTTCTGTCGACCCGCATACTTGCCCTGCATGCGGAGAAATTGCAAGAGTTCCTCACCGTCACAGACCCGAATCAGTTCATTGGCGATCAAAGAGTCTCGGAACGCTTCTTGTACTAAAAGGAAATCGTCATCATCATCTTCAGCCAATAAGAGCGGCATGGGCTTGCCTTGATTGTTTTTCATTGAATCGCTCCTTCGCTTCATGTTTCTCCGGCAGAGTCATCTCAAACCTCGCGCCCTGTCCGGGAGCGCTCGTTGCGGTGATAGTGCCGCCGTGCCGCGCAAGTATCTTCTCGACAATGGTCAAACCGATGCCGTTGCCCTCAAACTCCACACGACCGTGCAACCTTTGAAACGGCCTGAAGATCTGGTCTGCAAAGCGCTGTTCAAAACCGACGCCGTTGTCCTGCACTGAGATTTTCCAAAGCCCATTGCCCAGAGGTCGGCTTTCAATCTGCACCGAAGCGGCCTGATCCTTCTTCGCGAACTTGAGGGCATTTGCAACAAGGTTTTGAAACAATTGCCGCATCTGGTTGGGGTCTGCCCAAATTACCGGCAGGTTTCCGCATTGCACTGTCGCTCCGGAGGCGGTGATTCGCTCTTCAAGGTCGGACAGCACCTGGGAGACTATCGATTCCAATTCCACGGTTTCCGCGGGATCGGCCTTACTTCGAACTCGGGCGAGTTGTAATAGGCTCTCGTTCAATGACGACATACGCTCAACGGCGTTCCGGATCCGCTGCAAGTAATCGCTGGTCCTCTCATCCAGTGTGCTGCCCAAGTGGGCTTCGAGTCGACTGCTGAAGGCGCTGATCTTGCGCAGGGGTTCTTGCAGATCGTGCGATGCGACTGACGCAAAATCTTGGAGGTCGCGGTTGCTGCGCTCCAATTCACGGGCGTAGATCTCAAGGGACCGGCGGGTTTGAGTGTCCTTGTCTTGCCACAGCTTGCGGAATTGCGCGTCGAGTTCCGCTAATTCGTCGTTGCCTCCAACGATGGGACCGAATGGCTGGCCATCAGAAGCCAAGCGATTGTTAATGGTGAGTGTCTCGATCCGCTGGGTGATGTCCCCGAGCAACAGATGAATCGAAGCGGCAACAAGGATTCCAAGAGCAAGGCCACCATAAAGGAGCCAATACATACGCAAACGCATTTGCAAAAATTGACGGTCGGCCTCAGCATCAATACCTTCCTGTTGCAAAAACGATTTGTTGCAATTCCCCCCGCAATTTGTCCATGCGTCGCTTGCCTTCACCCTGACGAGTAGCTTCACGCACAGCTTGCAAACTGCCAGCCTCGATCAAAGCTTTATTGTGACCGTGGTAGGTCAGCAAATCTTCTGCCGAAGGTTTAATTGCTCTTGCCAATGGCAGCAAGACTGAGCTGTCGCCGCATAGTTTTTCTAGTTTCTGTTGCGTGGGAAGAACATTTCTGACTGCATCGTTATATGGTTCTAGAAACACCGGGTTACCGCTAATGATGTAGCCGCGCATGCCTGTTTCAGCATTCAGAAGTTCTGACATGAGCTGTCGAGCCACAGACAATATCTGCTTTGAGTGCGTGGAAGCTTCTTCGGCTCTTTGGTTTTGGTACTGCAAAAAGAGCAAGCCGAACAACAGCACGATTTTGAAAGTGATTGAAATTGCGACGATCAGGGCGCCTTTTGTGCGTACGCTTAGCTGATACATTGTCCCCCTTGAACGGCGAGACCCAGCCTATCCCGCGTTCACATCCTGCCAACATCAAAGTGTTCAACGAAACAATTTCAATTCCGGTTTTGGCATGGATTCCGGCTTTGAAACGACCCTTGGAGACACATCTGCCTGGGCCTGACATTCGTAGTGGAAGCACTGAATATTGGACGCCGTCCCTAGCGGTGATATTCTTGCCACGCCAGACTGTTCGCTTATGTTTGAGACGACTTCAAGGATTTATCGTAGGAAGTCCAGCGCGATTGTGGCCTCGTTAGCCGCACACGTCATCTTGCTGGCTCTGCTCCTGTGGCAACCGAGCTCAGTCATCAAGCCAAGAATCGTGATGAAAGGGGATCGCGGTTCTTCGATGGTGCTGGTTTACGTGCCCTCGCATACTTTGCCCCGACAGCCGGAATCCCAGGCACATTCTGCGGTAGATCCTCCCCGCCAAAAGAGCCGCAAACTCGCAGCCGTAAACAAAGCGCCCGTTGCACAACAGGAGTCTGAGGGAAGTACAGCCAAGACCACGCTTGCGGGAACGCCCTACGGATCACAGTCTCAGGGACTGACATATGGGCCCGAGGTTCGGCCAGCGCTGCCAGTTTCCGGTGATCGGCCTAGTGTTGCTTCATCGGAATTGCCGCAAGGGGTGCATGGCGACGTGATTGTGGAGATCACAATTGACATCCGCGGCAACGTGGTTGAATCGAAGCTGCTGAAGAGCATTGGATACGGCATCGATCAAAAGGTGCTGGCTACTCTCCAGAATTGGCGTTTTACGCCGGCCACGAAAGACGGCGTCCCAATCCCGTCGCAGCAGGACGTTTACTTCCATTTTCCGAGTTGATTTGGCTTGTTTGGTGGGCGCTGCAGGATTCGAACCTGCGACTTCCACCGTGTGAAGGTGGCACTCTACCGCTGAGTTAAGCGCCCGATGTGGCGAGGAAGGCTCTCCGATTGTATCAAATGCTTTGCCGTCGATTTCGGCAGCCCGGTCCTCCTTTGGACTTGCCCGTTTTCCCGTTACAATTGAACTGTTTAGCCGTCAAAAAACCAGCAACTTTTGTCCTTTCAGTGGGTTTCCAAAGATGTGGGCAGCATTGCACTTAAATCCCGTGGGTTGCCAGCTGATGCCTGGAGCTCTGGAGTCTGGTCTGAGCCTAATAAGCGGGGCCAAACTGGGGCCCGAAAGCGCATCGCTTCAGCGGCGGTGCAGGATATGACCCCTCGCGTGCGCGGCCAGGAAGCGCAAGCGGTTGCAGGTTCGCCATCGTTCAGCGTAACTCCTGTTTTTGAGACGCTTTCTGATGCCGAGATCATGCTTCGGGCTGGCGCAGGCGATGACGCCGCTTTCGATTACCTGGTGGAGAAGTTCCGTCGTCCGATGGTCAGCTTTATGTACCGAATGTCACACAATCAGGCAGTAGCGGAAGAGCTGGCTCAGGAAGTCTTTCTACGGGTTTACCGGTCGCGCGCGACGTATGCCGCGGACGCAAAATTTACGACTTGGCTCTATCGCATTGCTACGAATCTGGCAGTGAATCACGCTCGGGATACGCGGCAGGAGCGCACGGCTGACACTGTTCTGTTGGACGAGCCTGACGAGGAAACCGGAACAACTGTTGATGTGGCAGACAAAAGTTTGACAGCCGAACAGAGCTTGCTTCGCGCAGAGCGGTTGGCCGCTATCCGGAAACACGTCATGGCATTGCCGGAACGTCAACGGATGGCGGTGTTGATGCACAAATATCAAGAACTGGATTACAAGGAAATCGCCAAAGTATTAAAGTTAAGTGAATCGGCAACGAAATCATTGTTGTTCCGCGCGTATGAATCGCTGCGCGAAAAGTTACAGGCTTTCGTCTAGGTTGGAGTAGTTATGAATTGCAATCAGATACAGGAAAAGTTTCTTGACCTCGCGCTAACGGATACGAATCCCGTTTCCAGTGAAGTCTCAACTCATCTGGCCGGCTGCGCAGAATGCGCTCAGCTTTACAGCGCTCTGCGGGAAACTATGTGGGCAATGGACGCATGGCAGTCGCCGGAGCCATCGCAGTATTTCAACACTCGTTTTCAGGCGCGGCTTGCAGAAGTGAAACGCGAAGAAACTCTCGCGCCTGTAGGCGTATTCGACTGGTTGCGCAAACCTGCTTTCGGAGTGCCGGTTTGGCGTCCGATGGCTGCGGGGGCATTGGTTTTTGCGCTGGCTCTGGGAGCCACGATGTATAAGAGCCCTCTCGTGAATACACCAACCAGGACGGGTGCAACCGAGGCGAGCGCTGCCGTTAACGATCTGCAGAAGCTTGAGAAGAACCAGGACTTGTACTCTGATTTCGACCTCCTGGATGACCTCAAGACCGATGCTTCCCAGACAGGTTCCGGCAACAAAGGTTCCAGCGCTGAATTGTAGGATTCACCAGCACGGAATTGTTGGATTCAATGGTATTGTAGGTAAGATTTTGTCGCTATCTAATCACATCTCGGCGCGTTCTCTGGTGATCGCCGTGCTGCTTGCAGGCAGCGCGATGGCGCAGAAGTCTACGCCTGTGCCTTCCACACCGCCTCCTGCGCAGACAGGTGCGGCTCCGGAAAAATCGGGCGACGATGGATCTGATAAATCCGTGTCACCGGACAAGCGTTTTGGGCGCTTCAATATGCGCCGCCGCGGGGATGGAAGATCTGCCGCTCCGCCTGCGGGCCAATGGCTCCGTCGCTATCACAATCTACCGCCACAGCAGCAGCAGAACCTTTTGAGCAACGATCCGCAGTTTCAGAAATTGCCGCCCACCCGGCAGGAACAGCTACGCGGTCAGCTTAAGGAATTCAACAGCCGTTCGCCGGAACAACAGCAACGCATGCTCGACCGCATGGCTAAGTTCGAGAACATGAGCGATGAGCAGAAGCAGCAGTTGGAAAAGCTTCATCAGCGCATGCATGAGATTCCCGAAGGCCGCCGAGCGGTGGTACGCCGTGAATTCCAGTTGCTACAGCAGTTGACGCCAGACCAGCGGCAGCGGGTGATGAGTTCCGATTCCTACCACACAACTTTCTCTGACGGTGAAAGAGAAATCATCAAAGGCATGACTGACATTCAGGCGTCTTCTGGCGATGCCGACGGCCCTCCGCCTGATTCGCCTGAATTTTTCTAGCGTTTCTTACGCCTACCGCGTTTGCAGCTACCTGCCTCCTCAAAATAGAATCCATAGCCTATGAACAAAGTGGTTGTGAATGCGGACGAAGCCATCCGCGACATCCCCGATGGCGCCACCATCATGGTCGGAGGCTTCGGACTGTGTGGTATTCCAGAAAACCTGATTGACGCGCTTGTCCGCAAGGGCGTAAAAAACCTCACTACGATCAGCAACAACGTCGGTATCGACGATTTCGGTTTAGGCAAGTGCCTTGCCGCCGGACAGATAGTCAAGCACGTCGGAAGTTACGTTGGCGAAAACCGTCTTCTGGAAGAGATGGTTTTGAGCAACAAGCTTGATCTCACGTTAGTGCCACAGGGAACTTTTGCCGAGCGGCTTCGCGCAGGCGGAGCGGGCATTCCTGCATTTTTCACTCCCACCGGGGTTGGCACGATCGTCGCCGACGGCAAAGAAGTGCGTGAGTTCGATGGCCGACAATACGTGATGGAGCGCGCACTGAAAGCTGACTTCGCTCTGATCAAAGCCTACAAGGGCGACAAGTGGGGAAATCTCATTTATCGGAAGACGGCGCGCAATTTCAATCCGATGATGGCCATGGCCGCGAGAGTGACAATCGTCGAAGTAGAAGAGATGGTGGAAGTCGGCTCTCTTGATCCCGACAAAGTCATGACCCCGAGCGTCTACGTCCAACGCATCTTCCAAGGACAAAATTACGAGAAGCGCATCGAGCGTCGTACGTTGAGGAAGGAATAGAGCATGTCCACACAGCCGCTTCCAAAAACTGACAAGCAGAAGGACACAGAGAAACGCGATCGCATTGTGAAGCGCGTTGCCAAAGAATTGCGCGACGGCTTCTACGTCAATCTCGGCATCGGCATGCCCACGCTGGTCGCCAACCACGTTCCAGCGGGCATGGACGTCATCCTGCAGAGCGAAAATGGAATGTTGGGCATTGGCCCATATCCTTTTCCTGGACAGGAAGACGCTGACTTGATCAACGCAGGCAAGGAAACAGTTTCTGAGATTGCCGGAACCGCCTACTTCGATAGCGTTGATTCATTCGCCATGATTCGCGGTGGTCACATTGACCTCAGTGTCCTCGGCGCAATGGAAGTGGACGAACATGGCAACCTTGCCAACTGGATGATCCCCGGCAAGATGGTGAAGGGAATGGGCGGTGCCATGGATCTCGTGGCCGGCGCTCGCCGAGTAATTGTCGCAATGGAGCACACCACACGAGACGGAAAGGCGAAGATACTGAAGAATTGCACTCTTCCGCTCACTGGAGTGAAAGTCGTGGAGACGATTGTCACTGAAATGGGATGGATGAAAGTGACACTAGAGGGACTATTACTGGAAGAAATCGCACCCGGCCTGACCCCGCAAGACGTTCAGCGAGTCACAGAACCGAAGCTGATCATAAGTCCAAGTCTCAAGGAAATGATCTAGCAATTCACTTCAGCAGGTCTGCGCGACCGCGCATTCGGGACGCCAACTCGATCAATCCAAGCAATGTTGGTCCGGCCACTCCTGGCGGCAGGCTTCTCTCGTCCCGCGCTGATGAAAGCCCCAGTAGCGGCGCCGAGAAGTAATTCGAATCCTCGCCAAGCTCGCGCGCTACGCGCTCCAAAGATCCTCGTGAGGAAGTCTTCAGGGAGATTCGGGGCAATTCCGCGGGAAGAACGCCCTCCAGTATCAACATGGTTGCGGCTGCCGAGCGCAGCGGTCCACTGGCGTCGGCGATGACACCGGCAAGCTGGTGCTCGCTGTTTGTGCGCTGAACGTAGGCCTCCCGAAGCTGCAGCACGATATTGAGCAACATCTTTTTTAACCGGAGAACATTCGATTCGCGCGGGACCTCAAGATTCTGGAATGGATCTGAACCATACAGCACGATCGGCAGCTGGGCAGCGTTTCCAAACTTCTGCGCGAAGGCTGAGGTCGCCGATCCTAATTCACCAACCAGCAAGAACATCGCGCGAAAAGGGACAACTGCTTGCGCTTGCTTCAATGCTTGCCTTGCTTGGTCAGCACGAAAGCCCTTGAAGTCGTTCAGCAGGACCACAACATCGATGCCATGCTTCTCATCTGCGTCTTTGGGTTCATTGCCAAGAAGGACGACCGAATCTAAATCTGGCCCGAATGCGATCCGAACCGAGCGCACAAACTCATCCAGCGCGCGTGAGACATCCTGGGAAAGGTGAAGGAGAGCCTCTGCACCGGCACTGGACGTAACTCCCCGACCCATGGACATCGATTCCCCTTGTATTGAACTTCGATTGTTCTTTCTTGATTTTCGCAGCTTGGGTGGAACCGCGACCTGACAAAACGCAGTTGTTACGAAATCCGGAATTCAGGGGAGGAACCGCGGAGTGAGTTAATAGCAAATCGGGTGACCCGTCTTGTCATACGGGTCACCCGAATGCTGATTACAACATTGTGCAAACAGACTTCTTCTGCAGATATAGATCAAGTGCGTCGTGACCCATCTCGCGGCCCCACCCTGACTGTTTGTATCCGCCGAACGGCATGGCGGCGTCGAAGATGTTGTAGCAATTGATCCAGACGGTACCTGCACCCAGCGCTTCTGCAACGCGATGCGCGCGGCTCAGGTCTTTCGTCCAGATACCCGCAGCCAATCCATAGATGTTGTCATTTCCTTGCTTGACGACGTCCTCTATGTCAGTGAACGGAGTAGCCGTGACAACAGGTCCAAAGATTTCTTCCTGCACCACTTTCATCTTTGGATTAGTGTTCACTAAGACTGTAGGCTCCACGAAGTAGCCCTTGCCATCTTTCTTCTTTCCGCCAGTGGATGCCTTAGCGCCTTCGCTGAATCCTGACTCCAGATATCCGCAAACGCGATTGAGCTGTTCTTCAGAGACGAGCGGCCCCATCTGCGTCGATGGATCTAGTCCCGGTCCCACCTTGATTTTCTTCGCCTGGTCAGAAATACCTTCAACGACTTCATCGAAGATGCCCTTCTCTATATACAGCCGTGAACCAGCGCAGCAGCATTGACCCTGGTTGAAGAAGATTGCGCTGGCGGCGCCTTGGATGGAACCCTTTTGGTCGGCATCTTGGAAGATGATGTTCGGCGATTTGCCTCCCAATTCAAGAGACACCTTCTTCAGGTTGCCGGCAGCCGCATGAAGAATTAGCTTGCCTACTTCCGTCGATCCCGTGAATGCGACTTTGTCCACATCAGGATGGGCCGCGAGTGCTGCACCGGCGGTTTCGCCGAATCCTGGGACGATGTTTACAACGCCCTCGGGGAATCCGGCTTCAACGATCAGCTCGCCCAGACGTAGTGCTGTAAGAGGAGTCTGTTCCGCAGGCTTGAGGACTACGGTGCATCCTGTCGCCAATGCCGGCGCGAGTTTCCATGCGGCCATCAGCAACGGGAAGTTCCATGGGATGATCTGTCCCACAACTCCAATGGGTTCACGCCGCGTGTACACAAAGAACTTCGCGCCAGGCGCATATGGAACCGATATCGGAATCGTGTTGCCTTCGATCTTCGTAGCCCACCCAGCCATGTATCGCAGGATGTCTACTGCCAGCGGCACATCGGCGCCGCGCGCCACGGTCAGCGGTTTGCCGTTATCCATCGATTCGAGCGTGGCGAACTCTTCGGTGTTTTGCTCGAGCAGGTCGGCCAACTTCCAGATCATGCGTCCACGCTCGGAAACCGTCATCTTGCGCCATGCGGAATTCGGTTCGAACGCCTTGCGTGCGGCGGCTACTGCGCGATCAATATCAGCCTTGTCGCCCTCCGCGACTTGGGCCAGAACTTCTCCTGTTGCGGGATCATAAGTGGTGAAGGTCTTGCCGGATGCGGCATCGCTCCACTTGTTGTTGATGAGTATCTTTCCTTTTTTTGTGACAAAGCTGGCAGCGCCGGGATGAATGCTCGCCGAAACAGTTGCGACTCCCATAACTAGTCCTCCTTGTGGACTTACTTCGAAGAAGTTGTGACCAGCGGCCCTGACTCGGGCATGGTCAAGATAGAAAAGTCTCGGGCGAAAGCTCATGGCCGGATGGCAAATGCAATCAAAAACTGCCGACTAGATTGCACCGCAGACAGGCTGGGTCCCGAGGCTCAGAATGTTAGTCCCGTTCGGGCGAGAACGCAAATCCGAGATTAAACGTTATAATTTCCTGCACAAAAATGAAACTCAATCGTATAGCGACGGTGCTCGCCGGTCTGTCAATCACCGCATTCTTGCTTACAGCAGCAGGCCACGCATTTCTCGCCACTCCCGCATTGCTGGCGGAATTACGCAAGGGCAAAGTCGATCCCGAATGGATTACAGCGATGAAGTCCATTTGGCTCCTGGCTTCAGTGAACACCGCATTTCTGGGCGGGCTGGTTGCATTGGTTTGCTTCAGAAAAGCGGCAATCTCGGCCAAAGGCCTCGCGAATGCTATCGGGGTCCTGATGGTTTTGCAGGCCGCTTATCTTTTCTTCGAACTCGGCCTTTTCCCCGGAGCTGTACTGATGGTTACATCTGGCGTGCTACTTCTGATTGCGATGCGCTTGTCCGTTTCACCGCAGGGTCGCATAGAATAAGCGCAATGTCCTCTCACTCCGGTGTGGCACCCAGCAGGGAATTTCCTCAACAGCAACCCGCGTTTGTGAAGGTCGTGTTTGGATCCACGATCTTCCTGAGCGCATTCCTGCTCTTCCAGATCCAATTGCTGATGGCCAAGTTCCTGCTGCCCTGGTTTGGCGGAGCCGCCGCGGTCTGGACCACCTGCATGCTTTTTTTTCAGGTGTTGCTGCTTGGGGGATACGCCTATGCGCACTTCCTGTCATCGCGCTTCCGTCGGAGAACCCAGTTCGGATTGCATGTGGCCCTGCTCGCTGCATCCTTAGTGATGCTTGCGGTACGCGCTTTCATCTGGAACTCTCCCATCACGCCGGACGCAAACTGGAAACCAATCAACGGAGACTCCCCGATCAGCGGCTTGCTAGCTCTCCTGTCGCTCAGCATTGGATTGCCATTTCTCTTGTTGTCCGCAACCAGCCCCTTGCTGCAACGATGGTTAATCGGGGAAGACTCAACGCGATCGGACCAGGGAACATACAAGCTCTACGCGCTATCAAATGTTGGGTCCATGCTGGGGCTGCTCTCGTACCCGTTTGTGGTGGAACCACATCTTCGACTTGCCACGCAGGCCAGATTATGGAGTGCCGGATTCGGTTGTTTTTCGGTGCTGTGCGCTCTGTGCGCAAAACTTGCTTCGAAGGCGGCTAGCAGGCAGGAACAATCGAACGACATTGAGGCTTCTGGTTCGATCGGAATCACGACAAAGACCCGGGTGATGTGGTTCACGTTGGCCCTCTGCGGATCCTTGATGCTGCTGGCCACAACCAACCTCATTTGTCAGGACTTAGGCGTAGTGCCGCTCTTATGGGTATTCCCTCTTAGCGTTTACCTTTTGACTTTCATCCTATGTTTCGGAACCGCCCGTATTTACCGGCGCGAGCTGTTCCATCCTGCATACGCGGTTGTTGGATTGTTGGCGTCTCTTGCTCTGCTCATCGGCCAAAATGCGCAACCCATCTCACAGATTTATATCTACTCACTTACGCTGTTCATTGCGTGCATGGTTTGCCATGGCGAACTGAGTAAGCTCAAACCGGATGCAAAGCACCTGACATCTTTTTATCTGACGATCTCAGCCGGTGGTGCCGCCGGAGGCACTCTCGTCGGTGTGATCGCACCTCTGTTGTTCCGAGAATATTGGGAATATCACATCGGGCTGTTCCTGGTAGCTGTGCTTTTGCTCGCCGCGCTCTATATGGATCGCGAATCGTGGATACATACCGGCAAAGTATGGGTTCCGTTTGCTCTCGCGTTGGCATTCGCACTTCTCCCCGGCTTCGTGGTGTACGCAGGCTGGATATGGATGACGGCCAAAGCCCTGGCAGCTTACAAGATTCTCTTGTTCGCTCTGCTATTGCTCAACATCTTCGGCGTTTGGCGTGTGGTGACCAAGGCGGAAGGCGGAAAGTGGGAATTGCGCTTCATGCAGGGTGGAATCCTAACCGGTCTGCTTGTCTTTGGCGCTCTGTTGACCGGTCACGTCACTATCACCGACCACACCGTGTTGGCGCAGACTCGAAACTTCTATGGTGTGCTGTTTGTGAATGACCGCGGAGCTCCGGGATCGCAATTTGAGCATTATGAATTACTGCATGGACGCACGGCGCATGGGATCCAGTTGCAGCGTCCAGAGTACAAAAGGGTTTTGACCAGCTACTACACCCGGAAAAGCGGAGTTGGCTTGGCGATACTCAACTACCCTCGTGCGCTCGCTCCCAATGGCGCTATTCGAATCGGTGCTGTGGGGTTGGGTGTGGGAACAATCTCCGCTTATGCTCGGCCTGGTGATCTCGTCCGCTTTTATGAGATCAATCCGCAGGTGATCAAATTTGCGCTCGGCGACAAAGCCATGTTTTCCTACTTGGAAAGCTCCGCCGGCAGATTCCAGATCGTGCGTGGCGATGCCCGTGTTTCGCTGGAACGCGAACTCTCGGAAAATGATCCGCAAAACTTTGACATCCTCGTGCTGGACGCATTCAGCAGTGACGCCATCCCTGTGCACTTACTCACGCGAGAAGCATTGCAGCTTTACATGAAGCATCTACGCAGTCCGGAGTCGGTGATTGCTATCCATGTCTCGAACAAGGCGCTGGATCTGGCTCCTGTCGTCGCGGGTCTTGCTAACGACCTCAACTTCAACGCGACTTTCGTTATCAATGGAGGCGATGGTGGCGCCATCAGGGCCAGCGAATGGATACTTCTTTCCCAAGGCGCGCAGACGTTGAATGCCCCTGAAATCCTTGCAGCAGGGCTGCCGCTGGTGCCGAACAAGCAGGCACCACTGTGGACAGATGATTACAGCGATCTACTCTCTGTCTTGAAGCATTAGAGACGTGCTATTCATGCAGCGGCCCAGTAAGGATTCGCGCCGGCAGCATGAAAATCGCCCACACCAGCTTCAGCACACCTTCTACCGCAAGCCCGACGATTCTGAACGGCAACAACACGAACCACACGATCGGGTAGAGAACAAGCGCCAGCAGCGCTAGCGGCCAGCACAATACGAACAGGATGCACCAAAGCAGCAGCTTCAGCATTTAGACTATCTCCTGCTCAATATTACGGACGCGACTCCCTTATTGTTCCCGCCGTCTCTAATCCTGCCGTTTTGATAAGTAATTGGGGAACGCGCCGGCTGGCTTCTGCAATCTGCTCCTGAGACAAGTTCGCTCCTAGCTTGTCGAGTTCGCGGGTAGCATCTTGGTTTCCGGATTGCGAAGCAGCTTGCGCATAGGCGTATGAGGCCACCACGTCCTTGTGGACTCCTGTGCCGGAGAAATACATGGATCCGATCATCCGCAATGCGGAACTTTCGCCGTGTTCTGCTGCCCGCTGATACCAATAAAGTGCTTTTTCGAAGTTTTTCTCTGCGCCTTGTCCAACAAAATACATGCTGGCCACGTTTAACTCCGCCCGCGAATGTTTTTGCTCCGCTGAGCGCAGAAACCAAGCCAAGGCATTGTTGTAATCCTTGGCCAAATAATACCTGGCCGCGACACTGAATTGCGCCTTGCTGTAGCCCTGCTCCGCAGAGGCCAGCATCCACTTCTTACAAGCCGCTTCGTCGCGCTCGACCCCGCCGCCATCGTGATATGCGATTGCGACGACATACTGCGATTCCCGATGGCCTTGCGAGGCTGCTTTGAGGAACAACGGAACCGCCTTTGTCATGTCCGGACGATGCTCCGGCGTTGTTTGTCCTTTGGCATACATCATGCCGAGCGCAAATTCTGCATCAACCTGACCTTGCGCTGTTGCCTTGCTCAACCATTGCAGCGCTTGCTCGTGGTCACCGCTTGCTTCAAAGTAACTGCCCAACTCCGCTTGTGCTGCTGCGTAATCGGCGTTAGCGGAAGCTTTCAGGAAGTCAAGATAGACTTGCTGGTCCGCGGCAACGATGATCCCGTCGCGATAGGCGATTGCAAGCAGCATCTGAGATCGCGGATCGTTCTCTTGCGCGCGTCGCATGAGACCCGGAAGGTCTGCTTTTTTCAGGTGTTGCAATGAATTGACAAGGGCTGCGAACGTATCAGAAGAGGGACTATTGGGATCGTGCGACGCCGCAAGCGGTGAAGCGAGAGCGCAGAACAGGGCACAGGCAAGTGCCAGACGAACGCGCATACTGAACCTTCTAGGTACTTAGGGAATTGGGGACGGGCTTGCGCAGGAGCATAGCGCGAACTTAGGCCAGCAACAAACAAAATAAATTGCGTAACCCTAGAGAAATACCTTAGCTACGCAGGAACTGGCTCATTGCGGCTCAACTGCTGCAAGGATTCGCTGTACGACGGTTTTGCCACTCCGCGCTCAGTAATAATGGCCGTCACGTACTTGTGCGGTGTTACATCGAACGCCGGATTTTCAACGCGGATCCCCGTAGGCGTGATCTGCTTTCCGGAAAAGTGTGTCATCTCCGTGGCGGAACGCTGTTCGATTGGAATGTGGTCGCCATCGGGAGTAGCAAGGTCAATCGTTGACCAGGGTGCGGCGACATAGAAGGGAATGCCGTGTTCCTTGGCCATGATCGCAACCGAATAGGTGCCAATCTTATTTGCGACGTCCCCATTTGCAGCAATCCGGTCAGCGCCTACGATTACCGCGCCGATCTTGCCTTGCTTCATCATCGCTGCGGCCATGTTGTCGGCGATAACCGTTGTGGGAATTCCATCCTGATTCAACTCCCATGCCGTCAGCCGAGAGCCTTGAAGAAAAGGGCGCGTCTCATCCGCATAGATGTTGATCTTGCTGCCGGACGCCACGGCTGAACGGATAACGCCCAGCGCCGTGCCGTAGCCGCACGTAGCCAGCGCTCCTGCATTGCAATGTGTAAGCACTCCGCCGGATCGGGGCAGCAGCATCGCGCCGTTGCGTCCCATCGCTTCGCAGGCCGCGATGTCTTCGAGGTACATCTGCTGCGCTTCTTTGATAAGCGCTTGCTTTATGGAATCAACTGGCTGTCCCGCCACGGATTCGAACTTTTCTTTCATGCGACGAATAGCCCAGAATAGATTCACTGCTGTGGGACGTGTTGCCGCAAGAATCTCGCAAATCTTTTCAAATTGTGGACGGAGCTCTTGTACCGAATCCGCTTTCGCATCACGGACACCGAGAGCCACTCCCATGGCCGCCGCCACTCCAATGGCAGGCGCGCCTCGCACGATCATCGTGAAGATCGCATCTGCGACCTCCTGATACGTTGCGCAGGTTACATAGACTTCTTCTGTAGGGAGCTTTGTCTGGTCAATAAAACGAACGCCTGCGTCGGTCCATTCAAGGGTCTTGATCATAATTGGTGACTGTTATCCAGTGTAAAGGGCGAGAAGTGGATTGTCAGCTTTGTGACGCAGCATTGCTCGACGCAAGCTTCAGGTGCTCCTCGCGAACATCCTGAGCGGTAAAGATGGAAACAAATGTGGACGGTGCGGCGGCTTTCTCAACATTCGCGCGGCCCCCTGCCTCTTGTCGCTCCACCAGACAGATCGCGCCGACTACTTGAAATCCAAACTCACGCGCTGCCTCAATAGCCTGGATCGTGGAGCCTCCGGTAGTACAAACATCATCCACGATAACCACCTTTGCGCCGGGCTTCTGGAATCCCTCAATGCGTCTGCCTGTGCCATGCGCCTTCTCTTGTTTCCGAACAAGAAAACCGTGGATAAAATACGAAGCCAAATCAGCTTCTTTCGTGCGGGCGGGTGCGCGCGTTTGTACTCTCTGAGCGCTCAACAGCGAGACTGCGGTTACGATTGGATCCGCTCCCATGGTCATGCCGCCAATGGCTTCCGGCCGCCAGCCATGATGATGGATCACGTCCGTGACAACTTGGCCTACAAGCCGCGCGCCGTCTGCATGGAGCGTGGTCGTGCGGCAATCGATGTAGTAATCGCTGGTGCCGCCGGACGACAATTTGAATTCGCCGAGCTTAAACGAGTGCTCCGCCAGCAGGCGTAACAGCTTTTCTTTGGGATTGAGGGGGCCTGTCATATAGATAAAAAATGTAACACAGCAGCAGCGGAAGATTATTCCGCGAGTCTCTCCAAATGGCGGAATCCGCTCGTTGCATAGAACAAAACTGCGAACAACGTCGCGTTGTAGCTGACATGAACGATCCAGCTGGCCGCCAGTGAATCCGCACGAGCCCGCACGCTGGTCAATACCAATCCGACGCCGAAGATGACGAGCAGCGGCGCCCATGAGTGCGCAAGCTGTGATTGATGCACGAGCGCGAACAGCAGCGCGGTTAAAACGGTGCCGGACAAGCCTCCCAGCCATCGCACCGCAACCGGGTACAACAACCCGCGGAAGAGCAACTCTTCCACCAGTGGAGCCACGAGCACCCCGAACGCCATCATCAGGTAGATGAATACTGGCTCCTGAAAATAGCGATCAAACGGCAATGATTTGGGGATTGGTAAAAAATGTCCCGCGATCTGGGCCACAATGGCCATCACGAATCCCACAAGAACATACGTGCCTACAGCAGATACGCTCGGAAATTTCCACTTCACGGCCTCCCAGAAATCCTGCTGTGCGCGCACTGTGATCAGCATGCGTGCAAAAACAAATGCAATCAGGTATGCGATGAGTTGGACAGGAACTACAAAAAGGGGACTGCTGGCAACTTTGTCAATGCTTAATCCCGCAAATCGAGGGAGCGAATGCGCCATGGCGAAACCCGCTTTCGCGCTCACAACCAGTGCGCAATATCCAATGAGCAATATCGCAAGGATGTCGAGGATGCCCCATCCCGGCTCCGCATTTGGCTGCGGTTCAAGAGGAAGCTCTTGCAGGGGACTCTCAGGCGTCATCGTCATTCAATTGTATTGGAGGTTTCACGCAGAAGTTATCGCCCAGCCACTGCCGCGATTGCCTGTCCGGTATATGACTTCTTGATTCGCGCAATCTGCTCCGGCGGGCCCTGTGCAACAATCCTGCCACCGTCCTCGCCGCCTTCGGGTCCAAGATCGATGATCCAATCCGCATTGCGGATTACATCCATGTTGTGCTCGATGATAATGATTGTGTTGCCTAAATCGGTCAACCGATGCAGCACATCCAGCAGTTTCTTCACGTCGTCAAAGTGCAGTCCGGTAGTGGGCTCATCGAGCAGATAAAGAGTTTTCCCCGTCTGCCGCTTTGACAGTTCTTTTGCCAGTTTGATCCGCTGAGCTTCGCCGCCGGATAGCGTCACTGCAGATTGCCCCAACTGTACATACCCGAGTCCAACGTCGACCAGCGTCTGCAGCTTCTGCCGAATCTGCGGGATGTCTTCGAGGACTGGCAGCGCATCCACAATGGGCGTTTCCAATAAGTCGGCGATGCTGAATCCCTTGAACTTCACCGCAAGCGTCTCATGGTTGTATCGCTTGCCATTGCAGACCTCGCACTGCACGTATACATCTGGCAGGAAGTTCATCTCAATGCGACGCTGGCCGTCGCCTGTGCACGCCTCGCAACGTCCTCCAGCCACGTTGAATGAAAATCGCCCCGGCTTGTATCCGCGCTCGCGCGATTCCGGCAGCATGGCGTAGATGTTTCGGATGTCAGTGAACACGCCCGTGTACGTCGCCGGATTCGACCGCGGCGTGCGGCCGATCGGCGATTGGTCGATCCGGATCACCTTGTCCAATTGGTCAATGCCAACGATAGCTTTATGCGCACCTGCGACCTGTCGCGAACGATAGAGTTGTTTAGCGAGCGCCGGATAAAGAATGTCATTCACCAAAGTCGATTTCCCGCTGCCAGAGACACCCGTAACGACCGTCATTACGCCCAGCGGGAAACTCACATCGACGTTTTTGAGATTGTGTTCCTTCGCACCCAGAATGCTGATCGCCTTGCTAGTACCGTTCTCACCGCCGCTGCCATTAAGTTCAACCGGTCGAGGCGCTTTGCTCGGCAGGATGGAAAGCTTGCCGGAAATATATTTGCCCGTGACCGATTCGGGATTGTCCATGATCTCTTTCGGCGTGCCTGCGGCAACTACTTCGCCGCCATGCCGTCCCGCTCCCGGGCCAAGATCAATCACATAATCAGCGCGCCGGATTGTCTCCTCATCGTGCTCTACAACCAGCACGGTGTTTCCCAGGTCGCGCAGCGATTCCAGCGCCTTCAGCAGACGATCATTGTCACGGTGATGCAGCCCGATCGACGGCTCATCCAATACATAAAGAACGCCTCGCAATCGCGATCCGATCTGTGTCGCCAACCGGATACGTTGTCCTTCTCCCCCGGAAAGCGTTGCCGCTGAGCGGTCGAGCGAGATGTATCCCAGCCCTACTGCATCCAGGAATTGCAACCGCCCGATAATTTCCTTCAGCACCCGTCCTGCGACTTGCTCTTCGCGTCCATTCAGCTTGATCTTGCGCGCGGCTTCCAGCGCGCGGCCCACGCTGAATGCGGTGAAGTCTGCGATGGAGACGGAATTCACTTTAACCGCGAGACTCTCCGGACGCAATCGTCGACCATGACATGCGGGACACTGTGTGCCAGACATGTAGTTCAGCATCCACTCCTGATAGCTGTCAGAACTCGAGTCCTCCATGTTCTGCCGCAGGAACGCGATGACGCCGTGGAAGCCCGTGCGCGGAGCCTCTTTCTCTGTGGGCCCGTAAAGCAGCAGGTTCTGCGTCTTTGCCGGAAGTTTCTCAAAGGGCGTGCTCAGGTCGATTTTGTAAGCCTCCGCCACGATCGCGAGCATGCGCTGCAAATACGTTGATCCAGAGCCCGGCCCCAGCGCGCCTTCCAGCAGCGGCTTTGACCAATCCACAATGATCAGCGTGGGATCAAAATCATATTTGTATCCAAGGCCATTACATTCGGGACACGCGCCATAAACACTGTTAAATGAAAACGACCTCGGCTCAAGCGCCGCTACGCTTATCCCGCAATCAGGACACGCCAACTTCGACGAATAGAGATGTTCCTCGCCGTTAACGATCGAAATCAACACCAGGCCATCGGCGAGCTTCATCGCCGCTGCAACCGAATTCTCTAGGCGTTTCTCTATTCCGGGCTTCACTAGCAGGCGATCGACGACAACCTCGATCGTATGGTTCTTCCGCTTGTCCAGGCGGATGCTGTCCATGTCCTCATCTAAGCTGCGGATCTCGCCATTGATGCGCGCCTTGATGTATCCCGCTTGCGCAAGCTTCTCCAATTCTTTTCGGAACTCGCCCTTACGACCACGCACGATGGGCGCGAGCACCATCACGCGGTCTTCGGCGGAAAGCTGCATCACACGCTGCACGATCTGGTCTGAAGTCTGCCGCGATATCGGCCTGCCGCAGTTCGGACAATGCGGAACTCCGATCGAGGAATACAGTAAGCGCAAATAATCGTAAATCTCAGTAATCGTCCCTACAGTCGAGCGCGGGCTGCGGGATGTAGTTTTCTGCTCGATGGAAATACTGGGGCTAAGGCCATCAATTGAGTCCACCTCAGGGCGTTCCATCTGGTCAAGGAACTGGCGGGCGTATGCGGACAGCGTTTCCACGTAGCGGCGCTGGCCTTCGGCGTAAATGGTGTCAAAGGCAAGCGACGATTTTCCGGAACCGCTCAAACCGGTCACAACCGTCAGCGTGTTACGTGGAATATCTACGCTGATGTTCTTAAGGTTGTGCTGGCGTGCGCCGCGGACTGAGATCTTGGTAATGGCCATGCAAAAGTGGAAGTTCGTAGGCTCCGCCGCCACTCCGGGTCTGAATCCGCACAGTCTAAGGTGCAGTGCTACAGACAGCTTCAGAAGGGAATGGGCGCAACTCTACTCCGTATCTTAGTTGTCAACAGTGCGGCGGGTCAAATAGCGATAGAGTGAAAAATACGCGTGAATCAGTGACTAAAGGTCACGATAGGCGCGCCAAACGGACGCAACATGCTGCACTAGGGATATCTATGCAGCCGGGTTCTAGAGGCAGTACAACGAACAGGAACAAACCTTCATCTGATTGGGAAGTCATATGCTCGCTGGCACCACGGTTTTCCTCACCATAGTCTTTGCACTGTTTTTCGGGATCCTCTCCGGATGGGCCGTCCTGGCTGCCATGCTCTATGTCTTCGGGCAGAGAAGAGGGCTCCAGCCTCAAACCCAGCCTAAACTGGCCAAGGCCGTCGTAGCTCTAAGCTCACAAACAACCGCTAGCTAACTCCAGCAATTAACCTCGCGGCGGACGCGTGCTCCGTGGGACGTCGGGGCTCGCCGGTCCTTGCGGGGTGGTTTGCTGCTGCTGAAGCTGCTTTTGTTGCTCCATGTTGCGCAGGTCTTGCAGCAACTGTTCCGGAGTCTTCACCCCATTCTGCTGCGAAGCGTCCGGCACAGCCGCACCCGCCGCTCCTGGAACGGCTGCTCCAGGTGCTCCGGGCTGTGCGGCATTCGGTTGTGGCTGTGGAGCAGGTTGCGCGAAGCCTTCGTTGTCGTCTGATGCTGCTGAATCCCCGCTGTCATCTCCTTCGGCATCTGCGTTTGCAGGCGCTGCTGGAGCGCGATTGTTGGCCGCTACGGTCGGCCCCGCAGAGGCCGATTTGGGCGTCAAAACCACTCGTTCCAGTTTGTTCGGATCTGTATTGGACCCGAGCATAATGAAATCGTAACGAGACCCTTGGAACAACGTAAGCAGGACGTCTCGCACCGGAGCGGGTCCTATCTGCGCAGCGATCCGGTCGCCGCCCATTCCGCCGCTGCTTTCAATGCGGACACCCGTCGCCGCGCGAATTGCATTCAGCACATCACTGAAGCTTGAATTTTCGGCGAACACTGTCAATAGGCCGTTCTGGAAGCTCACTCGGGGCGCTATCGCGCTCATCTGTGCAGGTCGGAGCGGTGCAGGTGGTGGAACCACGGCTTGCGGTGCAGGGGCAATTGGAGCAGGCTGATCGATCGGTAGATGAACCTTCTTACCCTGCGCCGCTTTTTTCTTTGCAACTGCGGACTTTTCAGCAGCGTGCGCCGAGATCAACCCACAACACATAAACAACGAAATTGCTATCTTCCCAACGGAACCCATAGAATCCTGTCACACGTGCTTCTAAGCTGATTCTAGCACTGCTTAATGCCTGAAATATCGCTAACTTGCGCCGGTTTCGGCGTTCTGCATTTACATCTTTTGATGCGAGTTGCGGCATCATAAATATCCAGAGCTGCGTGATCTTGCAGGTATCATCCTTTAACCCATGCGATTCAATTACTTCTTCGGTGCAGAACTTAAGAATGGCCTTTATCGGCTGATTATCGGCACAGCGCTGGTTGTGCTTGCGCTTGTATGGCAGGCGAAAGCGGAGCAATGTTCCACGTCCACTGAGATGGACGCGGCCACTAAGTCCGCTGTCCAATCCACGGCGAGCCAATGGTTCAATTACGTGACTCAGGGCAACAGCCAGGCGTTGGCCGCAGTCGCGATTCCTGACATCGCATCCAACATCGCCGGAGTCGACGGCATTCTGCAGGAGCACAAAGCTGCCCTCGCCGGATCAACAGGTTCAGTACGCAACGTGTACTTGCTCGACGCAACCGGCACAACACCGCAGCTCGACAAAGCCGAGTTCTACTGTGGAGTATTCAACTCGCCCAACAAAGTCGGATTCACATTGCAGAACCTTCCTGCGGGGAAATACGCACTGGCCATTATGGACGTGCAGAGCTCTAAGACTCCATACTTTTATTCTTTCCTGATGCGTCAGGAAGGCCCGACCTGGAAGCTGGCCGGATTGTTCCCGCGTCCCCGCCAGATCGCCGGACACGATGCCCAGTGGTATTGGGAACAGGCGCGCCAGTTCAAAGCCAAAGGCCAGAAGCACAACGCCTGGTATTACTATCTCGCCGCTCGGGAACTTGCGGCTCCGTTGCCGTTCATGTCCACGGCGAAGTTGGACAACTTCTACGACGAGATTCAGCAGGCCACACCGCCTGATCTGCCCGAGCAGTCTCCTTTGCCGCTACCCGCAGCAAACGGGAAGGTCTATCAAGTCACAAATCTTTTCGTCGTACCGGATGAAGGCGCGAAGGGCCTCGACTTGGTCGTGAAGTACTCAACCCCAGATATCACTGACACCGGTAAGACCTTCCTCGAGAACAAGGAAGTCATGAAAGCTCTGCTGGCGAAATATCCTGAGCTACGCGAACCGTTTGGAAATCTGGTTGCGCGCGCAGTAGCGCCTTCCGGAAAAGACTTCGGTTCCATGCTGCCGATGAAAGACGTCCAGTAACGCTGCTAACGCCGCCGGAAATGGTCGCGCAGCATAGAGCCATAAGCGTAAATGGCATATGCGAACAATGCCGCAAAAGCAACGTATCCTGCGTATTGCTGGAACCAACCGTACGGATTCGACATCCACAGAGTGTGTAGTGAGACCCAGTCGCTAGCCCGTTGCAACGGCTTTGTGTGCGCATCAATCCACCGTTGAGGATTATGATCAAGAAGGAAGAAGAGCCCGTACACAAGGGCAGCTCCGCCTATAACTGACGCTCCTATAATTTGCAGAGTGTTCTTCGAAAGAGACTCGCCGTACAGACTGGCAAACCCCCGTAAGAAAAGAATCTCCCCCAAGTACCCGTTTTTCCTCGCTGCAATGGTAATGCAAGCCTTAAGTTCGCTCTCAGCTTCGCGGCCGCCATCACGCCGGAATCGGGTCTTTGCATTTCGGATCAGCGATGCGATTTTGTCCCAAGATTCATCGCCTTGTTCGTCATCGAAATTCTCTATTTCCTCTTCGGTAGGTGTGGGGTCGGTTTCTACTGACCTAAGGAGTTTTCTCTCAAACTCGGTCAGGGAGATTCCGTCAATTGCTGCTTGTTCAAAAATGACGGAGAGAAGCGCAGATTTTGCTTCAGTGGGGGTCTGGTAGGGTTGCATTGCTGCGGGAGTTTATCACTCTATGCCGCGTCTTTCTCAGCTAACTTTGCTTCTTCTTTCGCCGATTTTTTCAACTCGAAGCGGCATTCTTCTGGCTTCTTGTCGAAACGCAAACCCTGGAAAACCGGTGCGCGCATCTTCAATCCATCCTTCTGGCCTTCATGTGTCCATTCTGTGAATTTAATTTCTGCCACCAGTTCCGGACGAACATAATGCAGTCCGCGTGAACTCTCCGGCTTTCCGTAGAACGGGCTCGTCTTCGTCTCCAGCTTCTTCAGCCTGTTCCACATCTCCTCATGCGACTTGTGCGTAAATCCACTGCCCGCTTGTCCAACCGGGATCAACCGTTTCTTGTCGTCATATAGTCCCAGGACGAGTGATCCGAAATGCTCGCGGCTGCCGCGGGGCTCTGTGTAGCCGCCGATAACGCACTCTTGCCGTTGCGTGATCTTGATCTTCAGCCAATCGCGGGTGCGCTTTTGTTCGTAACAGGATGCACGGCGCTTGCCGACGATCCCTTCCAGTCCTTTTGCCTTTGCAGCCTCATACAGCGCCGAACCCTGACCGACGAAATGGTCCGAGTATCGAAATGCCTCATCTGTGGCGAGAATCTTTTGCAGCAACTCTTTTCGCTTTTCCAGATCCACACGTAGCAGGGAATAGCCGTCGAGATAAAGCAAATCGAATGCGTAATAGACGATGCTCAAGCCCGTGTTCCCGTTCGCGATAGTTCGCTTGCGAACCTTGCCCGGCTCGAATCCGGTGCGTTGCTGCATAAGGCTGAATGAAGGACGCCCTTCTTCATCGAGCGCACAGATTTCGCCGTCCACAATTGCGTTGCTGGCTCTTATGCACGAGGGAAGTCCGGCCAATTCCGGGAAATCCGCCGTCATTTCATTCTGATTGCGCGAGACCATCCGCAAATCGCCGTTTTCGATGAACGACAATGCGCGATATCCGTCAAACTTCACCTCAAAGAGCCAATCATTGCCGTCGAAGGGTTCGTCAACTAGCGTCGCGAGCATGGGACGAATGACATGCGGCATCGGCATTTTCAATGCGCCTTTGAGATCTCTAAGCACAGAGAGCACAGAGGACACAGAGGTGTTTGTACTTCGAGGCTTTGGCGAAAGCACTGAAGGTGTCGAAGCACCTTTTGTTGGCTTCACCGCTGAACGGGTCTTTACCGGTTTTGCCTCTGTGTCCTCCGTGCTCTCTGTGGTTCGGGTGCTTTTGTTTTTCCGCAGCGCATCTGCCAGCCAAGCCTTTTTGCTCTTCGACTCCGCCGCAGGACGATTGCTCTCCCACTCGCCCGATTTCTGGTCGCCGGCAATCTGAGCCAATGAACGCTTTGTCAGGACCGAATAGTCATACTTCGGGTCATTCGCCTCGAACCCTTCTTGCACACTCTCGTCGCGTTTCTTGATCAACAGCCATTCCGTGCCTTTGCTCCCGGGCCGCCGAGACCTCATATGCGCGAGCACAAACTCGCCTTTCAGCTTTTTGCCCATCAAGCGGAATTTGAGGTCGCCTTTTCCCAGCATCTGGTGAGCATCGCCCAATGGTTCCCATGTGCCTACGTCCCACACCATTACCGTGCCCGCGCCGTAATTGCCTTCGGGAATGTTTCCCTCAAAATCAAAGTAAGAAACAGGATGATCTTCCACCTGCATGGCCAGCCGTTTTTGTGCCGGATCAAGCGACGGCCCCTTCGGGACGGCCCACGACTTCAGCACGCCCTCCATCTCTACCCGGAAATCAAAATGAAGATGAGAAGCGCGGTGCTTCTGCACGACGAATCGGTGCGCGGTGGCCTTTTCTACTTTTCCTGCCGGTTCAGGAGTCTGCTTGAAATCTCGCTTCCGCTGGTACTCATTCAATGCCATTTGCGATTAGATGATTGAAAAACGTGAGCGGAAAGCCGTCCCGGCGAGAATTGAAGGTAAACTCAACCACTTGAGCCGCGAATATCCAGATCGCCCTATCGTCGGAGTCGGCGCCGTCATCGTGAAGAACGGTTGCGTGCTGTTGGTGCAACGTGGCACCGAGCCATTCAAGGGACAGTGGTCGCTCCCCGGCGGTGTCCAAGACTTAGGTGAAACCCTCGAGCAGGGAATCATCCGCGAGATGCGTGAGGAGACTGGATTGGACGTTCAGCCCATTGAAGTGGCAGGAGTCATAGACCGCATCCTTCCCGACGCAACCGGAAAACTGCAATACCACTACGTGCTGATTGACTACGTCTGCCGCATTATCGGTGGGGAATTGCTCCCGGCCAGTGACGCGCAAGATGTCCGCTGGGTCCGCGAAGAGGAATTGAGCAACTATCAGCTAGTGATCGGGACAGAAGAGGTCGTGCGCAAAGTACTACGTAAGGACGCGCGCTAACGACAGGGTTTTTGCTTTTGTTTTCGCTAACAGCTAAGAGCTAAAAGCTAACAGCTACTTCCCCTTCCAACTGTACGCATCCTCTTGCGGCAAGCCGATATGCGCCATCACGCGGCACACAAATTGCCTTGCCATCTCATTGGAATCGATTGGCTTGTTGTAGAAAGTGGGAATCACCGGATAGATGGTCGCGCCGGCATCGGCGGCGTACTGCATATTTCGCAAGTGGATTTTGTTCAGTGGAGTCTCGCGAACGCACAGCACCAATCTGCGTTGCTCCTTCAAACAGACATCCGCCGCACGTTCGATGAGATGTATCGCCATCCCGTTCGCGATTCGCGCCAGCGTGCCCATGCTGCACGGCAAGACCACCATTGCATCCGTTGGATACGAGCCGCTGGCAATGTTAGCGCCGATATCATCGTTCGATTGCTGCGTGATTTTGCAGCTGGCAGGTCCCTCGCCCAGCAATCGACTGACAAGCTCGTTCCGGCCAGCAATCTCTAACTCTTCTGCAAAAACACGCAATGCACCATCTGACGCAATGAAATTTACTTTTTCAATGCGACTATCGCGTTGCGCCGCAAGCAGGATTTCTCGCGTAAAGACCGCGCCGCTTGCGCCCGTTGCCGCAATGGTGAGTGTCTGTTTCAAGAATTTTTCTTACCCTGCGACCTTCGCGTCCTCTGCGGTTCAAACACTCGCGCGAATATCTTATCCACATTCCGCAGTTGTCGTTTGAGATCGAATGCCTTCTCGATCTTCTTCTGCGGAACTCTTGACGTGATCTCTTTGTCCTTCGAAACCATCTCGCGGAAATTCAGTCCCTCGCGCCAGGCTTTCATTGCGTTGCCCTGCACGAGCCTGTAAGCATCTTCACGCGACATCCCCGCTTCCGTGAGGTCAAGCAGCAACTGACCGCTATAAATCAGCCCGCCCGTGCTTTCTAAGTTTTCCAACATGCGTTTCGGATAAACGAACATCGTCTCGATTAAGTTCGTGGTCTTATTCAACAAGTAATCAGCAAGGATTGTTGAATCCGGCAAAATCACGCGCTCTACCGACGAATGTGAGATGTCCCGCTCATGCCATAGCGGGATATTCTCGAACGCCGCTTGCGCGTTGCTGCGCAAAATTCTTGCAAGTCCGGAGATTTGTTCGCACGTAATGGGATTCCGCTTATGCGGCATCGCCGACGAACCCTTCTGCTTTTCGCTGAAGAACTCTTCCGCTTCGCGTACTTCGGTGCGTTGAAGATGACGAATTTCCGTGGCGATCTTATCCAGCGTGCTCCCGATCACCGCAATCGTTGCCACGTAGTTCGCATGGCGATCGCGCTGGATCACCTGTGACGAGATCGCTGCGGGCTTCAGCCCGAGCCGCTCGCAGATCTGTTCTTCGTATTCGGGTTCAAGGTGCGCAAAGGTGCCCACTGCGCCAGAGAATTTCCCCACGCGCATCTCTTCCGTCGCTCGCTCGAAGCGCTCTATATTGCGAACAGTTTCCGCGTACCAGTTCGCCAGCTTCAGGCCAAACGTGATCGGTTCGGCGTGGATACCGTGAGTCCGCCCGATCATGGGTGTGTTCTTGAATTCATGCGCGCGACGTTTCAGCACATCCCGCAACTTGCGCAGATCATCCGCGATGATCGCTGACGCTGCCTTTATTTGGAGGGCCTGTGCCGTGTCCACAACATCGTTTGACGTCAGACCGTAGTGAAACCACCGCGAAGCCTCAGTCGAGGCCACTTTCTCTGAAACCGCCGTGGTGAAGGCGATCACGTCATGCTTCACCTCCGCCTCGATTGCCTGAATCCGCGAGAGGTCGAAATCCGCTCCTTGCGCCAGCGTTTTGGCCGCCGACTTCGGAACCAGCCCAGCGTCGGCCAACGTCTGTGTGGCGGCCAGCTCAACCGCCAGCCACATCCGATACTTGTTCTCGTCACTCCAGATCCGGCCCATCTCCGGCCGTGTATATCGTGCGATCAAGCGGCAACTCCTGCACTTTCTTTTTGGAACTCATGATTGTAAATGGTAATCTTCCACCCGCAGGGCCAAACTGCGGCTCCCCCTCCGAAGCCGCTTAATTCCAGTTAACAAACATAAAGCCGATGAATCGATCGCAATACGATTTCCACATTGGCACCCCTAGGTGACATGACAAAGACTGAGCGACGGAAGCCTTCCCGCAAGCGTGCCCTGACCATCGCCGAATACCGCCGGCTCTCGGAGTTCCGGTTCCAGATCCGTCGCTTCCTCCGCTTCAGCGAGAAAGCGGCCCGCGCTAAAGGACTCGAGCCGCAACAGCATCAAGCGCTGCTTGCCGTAAAAGGGCTGCCCGAAGGGCAGCAACCGACAGTTGCAAACCTTGCGCATCGCATGCAATTGGCGCATCACAGCATGGTCGAGCTCATAGACAGGATTACTGAAAAGGGTCTCGCGACTAGGACTAAGTCTGCCGACGACCGCCGGAACACCGTCATCGCGCTTACGCCCAAGGGCGAGAAAGTTTTGGGCGAGCTGTCAGTTCTCACCTATTCGGAGCTGCAAACTAAATTTCTCGAACTCCTCAACTCTTTGCAAACGGTCATCGAAGACGTTCCGGAATCTTCACATAAAAGCAAGAAGTAGTTAATGAATGCGGGGTCCCCGCCGCGCTGGAGTACACGTGCTCTCGAGCCAAAAGGGATGGTTAGGTATCCCGTTTTGTAAATATATCGTAAAGCGATATATTTAAGTCAGATGAGTTTTCAAGATTGGTTTCAAGCAAACAGAACTGTCACCGGCGGCAATGGCCTCCCGGTAGATGCCGATTCCGGTGTCGCAATGGATCTGCCCGCTCCGCTGGGCGACTTCACCGCCACAAAAAGACTCATTCCCATATCTCTATTCGCTATTGTCATCGGTGTAGTGAGCAGTTATTTGGCGTTGTGGCTACTCAGGCTCATCGACCTCGCCACAAATCTCTTCTTTTTTCAGAGGTTCAGCTTCCAGCCCGCTTCACCGGCAGATCATCACCTTGGTCCGTGGGTCATCCTGGTTCCTGTCATTGGCGGACTCATCATTGGATTAATGGCACGCTACGGTTCGGATCGCATCCGCGGCCACGGCATACCCGAAGCCCTCGAGTCCATTCTCCTCCGCGGCTCGAAGATCCAGGCCAAGGTTGCGCTGCTGAAACCAGTCTCGGCCGCGATTTCCATCGGTTCCGGTGGCCCTTTCGGCGCCGAAGGTCCCATCATCATGACCGGCGGAGCAGTGGGATCGCTGCTGGCGCAATTTTTTCATCTCACAGACACCGAGCGTAAGACATTGCTCGTAGCCGGCGCAGCCGCTGGGATGTCAGCCACCTTCGCTGCCCCGATTGCTTCAGTGTTGCTCGCAGTGGAACTGCTTCTGTTCGAGTTGAAACCGCGCAGTCTTGTGCCTGTCGCATTGGCCACTGCGACGGCCGCAGCCGCTCGCAGGTATCTCTTGGGAATGGGTCCTCTGTTCACCATGAAGCCTCACGTGAACGCTTACGGCTTCGAGACTCTGGTCGCCTGCGCGTTTATGGGACTTGTTGCTGGAATGCTTGCGTTCGCGCTTACCAAATCCGTCTATCTCGCAGAGGACGCCTATGAGCATCTTCCATTTCACTGGATGTGGTGGCCCGCAATTGGCGGTTTGGTAATCGGAATTGGCGGATGGCTGTTTCCGCCTGTGATGGGAGTTGGATACAGCGTCATTGGCGAGTTCCTCCAAGGCGACGCTCCGCTCAAAGTGATTCTCGGGATCCTTGTTGTAAAGTCGCTGATCTGGAGCTTCTCGCTCGGTTCTGGAACTTCAGGCGGTGTGCTCGCTCCCTTGATGATGATCGGTGGAGCGCTCGGAGCCGCAGGTGCGCACTTCTTTCCCGCATTATTCACTCCGCAAGGTCTGGGATTTTGGCCTTTGATCAGCATGGCTGCGGTATTGGGCGGAACCATGCGAGCGCCGCTCACCGCCGTGATCTTCTCGATTGAACTCACAAGGGACATAAACCTCATGCTGCCGCTCTTGATAGCAGCGGTCATAGCACACGCGTTCACCGTCCTTTTCTTGCGGCGCTCCATCCTCACGGAAAAGCTGAGCCGTCGCGGATACCATCTCAGCCGCGAGTATTCGATCGATCCGCTTGAGATCACTTTCGTGCGCGAGGTCATGCGGACTAGCATTGTGGCATTGCCCGCGGAACTCGCGCTTGCAGATCTAAAGGAGTCAGTGGCGCCCAACCATGCCCGTTCCGGACAATGGCTTTACCCGGTTGTCGGCAGCGATAAGCAATTGTTGAACGTGGTAACCCGGCACGAGATCGAGAAAATTATGGCTCAAACTACTGCTGACGGATTACGCCTGAGAGACGTCGTGCCTGCAAAGGACAATCTGGTAGTCGCCTATCCCGGCGAGCCTTTGCGCATTGTCGTGAACCGAATGGCGCGCAGCGGATTCACCAGGTTCCCCGTGATTGATCGTCGGTCTGACGGCAGAAAAGGCGAGCAAGACCGAGGTCACGGAACTGCCGTCCCCAAGCTAGTAGGAGTGGTTGCAATCACTGATCTGCTGAAAGCCCGCGTTATGAATCTGCAAGCGGAACATGAACGCGAGAGAGTCTTGCCGATTCGGGTCTTCCTCCCGGCAAGGTTCCGCAAAGCCCAGACAAGCGACTAGGGAATATCCACGCCCAACAGCGCACTCATCTCTTCGTAAAGAAATCCCATCCCTGGCTTATAGGGCTGCACCCAATTGCCATCGATCACAAATTGCGGGATAGCGCGCTTGCCCGTGTTCTTCACAACTTCATCCGCCGCTCCCGGCGTGGACTCGATGTTGATTTCCGTATAAAGGAGCTGGTGCTTGTCGAGAAACCGTTTGGCTTCGCGACAATCACCACACCACGGGGCAGAATAGACGATTATTTGCATAAGTTTGTAGATGTGAGAACCTGGCCAAAGATGCAGGCCTTTCGGCAAAAACAAAAGCCGCCAACCTTTCGATTGGCGGCTTAATACTTGTAATGCCTGAGGCTAGTTGCTGTAAAGCAGCACGCCTTCAGTCTTTTCCTCACCCACCGGGCGATAGAACAGCTTCTCGCCCTCAAGGAACACTTCAATGAACGCCGGACGCGTCGTAAACGTGCCCTGAATCAGCGCCTCTGACAGCGGGTCTTCAATGTACTTCTGAAGTGCCCTGCGCAGCGGACGCGCACCATACGCACGATCCACCATCGTCTTGTCCAGTATCCACTTCTTCGCTTCGTCCGTCACCGATATCGTGATCGCACGTTGCGCCAAGTTTGTGTTGAGCTGCTGTATCAGCAGTTCAACGATCTGGATCAGGTCAACATCGCTGAGCGCGTTGAAGATGATGACTTCGTCCAACCGGTTCAGGAACTCCGGATTGAAAGTCTTCTTCACTTCGCTGCGGACCAGATCTTCCACCTTGCCGGATATGCTCTCTTCCTTGTCCGACTGGAATCCCAATCCCGAGCGCTTCTGCAAATGCCGGGCGCCAATGTTCGACGTCATGATGATGATCGTGTTCTTGAAGTCCACGGTGTTGCCGAGACCGTCAGAAAGCTGACCATCTTCAAAGACTTGCAGCAGGATGTTGAACACATCAGGATGCGCCTTCTCAATCTCATCGAGGAGCACCACTGAGTACGGAGACCGCTTCACGCGTTCCGTGAGCTGTCCGCCTTCCTCGTATCCAACGTATCCCGGAGGCGACCCGATCAGCTTCGAGACCGAGTGCTTTTCCATGAACTCTGACATGTCGAACCGTACTAAAGATTTCTCGCTACCGAAGAGGAATTGCGCCAGTGTGCGCGCGACTTCCGTTTTTCCTACGCCGGTAGGTCCCAAGAACAGGAACGAGCCGATCGGACGGTTCGGAGATTTCAACCCTGCGCGTGAGCGACGGATCGCCCTTGCCAGCGCCGAGATCGCCTTCTCTTGCGATATCACGCGCTTGTGGAGCTCTTCTTCTACGCGCAACAGCTTTGCGGTTTCTTCTTCCTTGATCGAGTTGACGGGAACGCCAGTCCAGCGCGATACGACATCTTCAATGTCCTCGCGTCCGACTACGCCCGTGCTTGAATCATCGAGGTGATGTTTCTCGCGAAGTGCGCGCAGGTTCTCGCGTTCTTTGCGTTCTTCATCTGAGTAGAAGCGCGCCTTCTCGAATTCATGATTAGCAATCGCGTTCTCCATCCGGTGGACAATGAACTTGATCCGCTTCTGCACATCCGTAATCTCTTCGGGCAGCGAAGTCTGGCGCAGCTTCACGCGAGCGCCGGCCTCGTCGATTAGATCGATGGCCTTGTCCGGGAGGAAACGATCGGGAATGTACCGGCTCGAATGCGATACCGAGAACTCAATCGCTTCATCCGTATAAGTGACTGCGTGAAATTTCTCGTAACGTTCCTTGATGCCGTTGATGATCTGTACTGCTTCAGCTTCATTCGGAGGAGGAACTTTCACTGACTGGAAGCGGCGCTCCAAAGAGCGGTCCTTCTCGATCGACTTCCGATACTCACCCGGCGTCGTCGCGCCAATGCACTGGATCTCGCCACGCGAAAGCGCAGGCTTCAGGATATTAGCGGCATCGAGCGATCCTTCTGCCGACCCAGCTCCCACCAATGTGTGTAGTTCGTCTATGAATACGATCGCGTTCTGGTTCTCCATCAGTTCTTTCATGATGGTCTTCAAACGCTCTTCAAACTGTCCGCGATACTTCGTTCCCGCCACGATCAATGAAAGATCAAGTGCGAGGATTTTCTTGTCAGCTAGGAATGAAGGAACTTCACCGTCGGCAATGCGCTGTGCCAATCCTTCTACAATCGCCGTCTTGCCCACGCCCGGCTCACCGATCAGCACAGGATTGTTCTTTGTGCGGCGGCAAAGTATCTGGATCGCGCGCTCCAGTTCGTTCTCACGTCCTACAAGCGGATCAAGTTGGTTGTCCATCGCGGCCTGTGTCAGGTCACGCGAGAATTCAGAGAGCAACGAACTTTCCCGATTGCGTTGCGATGCCGGTGCAGCTTTCTCTTGCGACGTCCGCGCCAACTCTTCCCGGATCGTTCCCAGGCGCAATCCGCGCTCGTGCAATATTTCCGCGGCAAAGCACTTCTCTTCGCGCAGCAAGCCTAAGAGTAGGTGTTCCGTTCCAATGTGTTTGTGTGAAAGGCGCTCCGCTTCCTCAGCCGCATAGGCAAGCACGCGCTTGCACTCATTGCTCAACGGCAAGTCGACGGAGGTGGAGACCTTCTCGCGAATGGTCGTGTGGCCTTCAATCTGTTTCCGGATTGATTCCACTGACGCATGCGAGCGCAGGAAGCGATTGGTGAGGGCTTTGTCTTCCCGCAGCAGTCCGAGCAAAAGGTGCTCAGTCTCAATGTATGGCGAGCCAAACTGGCTGGCTTCATACCTTGCGAAGAAGATTACTCGTCTCGCTTTCTCTGTGTATCGTTCGAACATGTGCCCCCTTTGGGAAACTTGTCACCCTTCGAACTTATTAGAACCCATCATGCAGCCAATTGAAACCAAATTCAAGGTTACTTTTGCCTAAGTTCCCGGTGACTTTCGGTTACTAAACTGATCTTTCTTCTTCTATTAGACGCTGAAATCACATTCCCGATGCAAAGTTCCTGATCACTTACTTCTCGCCTGCTACTTAAAACCCCGAACCCAACCCGTTGTTGCCGGAATCGTCTTCTATGAATTCCTGTCGTATGGATTGCAAGCTCAAGAAAAGCATCAGCTTTGTAACTACTGTTTTCAGTAGGGATGTGTCAGGCTAGAAATGACTGCGGTCTTCTACTAACGACGCCTTTGAGACCGGCGCCAGCTGTCCGCCAGCTAGCCGCAGAACTCGATCGCATCGCCGCGCAAATTCCAAGTTGTGCGTCACTATCAGCGACGTGAGTCCGTGCTCGTGATGTAACCGCGTGATTAGCTCGAACACCATCTCTGCGGACTTCCCATCAAGATCGCCAGTCGGCTCATCCGCCATTAACATCTTCGGTTCTGTGATCAGTGCCCGTGCCAGCGCTACTCGCTGCTGTTCTCCACCGGACATTTCTCCCGGACGGTGCTCCGCACGTTCCAGTAATCCAACTTGCCTCAGCCACTCGGCCGCTTTCTCAAGCGCAAGTTTCTTCTTAACTGCGGAGGAATCCCTCATCAGCAGCGGCATAGCTGCATTCTCAAGCGCGGTGAATTCTGGAAGCAGGTAATGGAATTGCCAAACGAATCCGATCTCACGCCCTCGGAAATCCGCCGCAGCTTCTTCGTTCAACTTTCCTATTTGCGTCTCTCCGAAGTAAACGTCCCCGGCCGTTGCTCGGTCCAGCGCACCCAGAATATGAAGCAGTGTGCTCTTTCCGCTTCCGGACTCTCCGACAATGGCCAGCATCTCGCCTGCTTGCACATCAAACGACAGGTTTTCAAATAAAACCAATTCCTGCTTGCCACTGCGGAAAGCCTTCTTCAGCTTTTCAGCCCGCATCCGCGTGCCAGGTAGACCCTCGGTCTGTTGGATTAGATGCAATGTGCCTCCTGTATGGAGCACACGCCCGCGCGCTTGTATTTCTTCGCAGCCGAACAACCCTTTGTCTTTACAGGTACTACGGATGCGCTATTCATACCGCAACGCCTCCGCCGGCAGCACCCGCGAAGCTGACCACGATGGATAAATCGTCGACAAAAACGAGATAGCGATCGCCACAAAAGCCACGATTAATCCGTCTATGAATCGCGGAGCAAATGGAACGTAGTCGATGGAATAAACTTCGGCGGATAGCGATATCAACTTGTAGTGCGCGCCCGCCCAAGAAAAAACGTATCCAAGAATCACTCCCAGCACCGTTCCGATCACGCCTATTAGAACGCCTTGCGTAATAAAGATTCGCCGGACCTGCTTCTTGCGTGCGCCCATAGACATCAACACCGCAATGTCTTTCGTCTTTTCCATGACCATCATGATCAGCGAAATCAAGATGTTGAGCGCCGCCACAGCGACGATCAGTCCGATGGTGATGAAAGTCACCACCCGCTCGAGCCTCAGTGCGCGGAACAAAGCCTTGTTCTGGTCCATCCAACTCGTCGTCTGGTAACCGCGGCCTGCCGCTGCCTCCAGATTCGTCGCAACCTCGCCAGCCTTGTACAGGTCGTCCAACTTGAATTCGAGTACGGATACAACATCGCCCAATCCAAACAGCCGCTGCGCATCGCTCAGCCGTGTAAATGCCCACGCGGTGTCGTAGTCGTAGAACCCACTATTGAAAATTCCCACTACCTTGAACCGCACATACTTCGGCACGATCCCGAACGGCGTCAATTCTCCTTGTGGACTCGTGACCAGGATCACTGACCCAATGGTCGCGCCCAGTTCATGCGCCAAATCTTTTCCCAGAACGATAGGCGCGAGGGAGGGCGCAGCTGTCGGCGATTCCGAACCTTCCATCGGCTTCGACGCTTGTTCCGCGGGCAGCTTTAGCGCATCCGCCGACCCGAATGAGATCGTATTGAGTAACCCACTCACCTTCGCTTCTTCTTCCGGGATCACACCCTTGAGAACAACTCCCTTGGCACGCGATCCCCGTGACGCTAATACCTGTTCGTAGATAGCCGGGGCCGCCGCGATGACGTGCTGCTCCTTCGACAATTTCTCCAGCAGCGAACGCCAATCCCGTATCCCGCTGTTCTCAATCTTCATCACGCTCACATGTGGAGTCGACCCCAGCAAACGCTGCTGCAGGTCTTGGCGGAACCCATTGTTGATCGCCAGCGCAATGATGAGTGATGCCACTCCAGCAGCCACGCCGATGATTGATATCGCGGTGATGACTCCAATGACCGCTTGTCTGCGCTTTGCTCGCAGGTATCGCGCGGCGATGAAGAGTTCAAAATTCATAATTCAATTTCACAACCGTTATTCCGACCGCAATCCACGCTGCCGTCCCGTATGCTTCAACTCTTGTCATCCCGACCGAAGCGCAGCGAAGTGGAGGGACCTTGCCGTGGAATTTGTTTTTGCTTTTGCGCCTAAATCAAAATTTCAAATCACAAATCACAATGCCCTCATACAACTGTCATCCCGACCGAAGCGCAGCGAAGTGGAGGAACAATGCCCTTGTTCTTGTTTTTAAGCTTCGCAATCGCAAATGCCTGAACCCAATTCTCCTCTGTGTTCTCTGTGGTTCAAGCTTTTGACGTTGAATTAAACAGCCCAATCGCTCTCACCCTCTTCTTATACTCGCGGAACTCATCCCCAAACCGCGCTTCCAATTCCTTGTCTTCCACCCGGATCATCAGCACTCCAGTGACAATAGCAAACACCCACAGTACAAACAGTACCTTCAAACCGCTGCCTACCGTCCACGCAGTGAGCATCCAGAGATGCGCAAGATATATAGGATGCCGCATCTTCGCGTGCATGCCTGAAGTCACTAACCGCTGCTCGTATTTCTCAGGATGTATCTCGGCGCGTCCCATAAGCTTGTCGCCCCCGAAATCGCGCCCGATTTGCCTGTAAGTCAAAATGCCGAACGCGAAGAAAACCGCACCCGCAACCGACGACCATGCTGATTCATAAAATCTCTCTAACCGCCACGGGCACGTCAAGCCAGCAATCACAAGGATCATCGCTAGCCATATCCCACCCATCAATGGATAGACCTTCCCCCTACGACTGCGCCACTTCTCGGCAAACGGATGGATCGCCAGCCAGAAACTCGGGATTGTCGCGTAGACAATTCCAACAACCCACGCCAGCGTCAGCCCGATTGTCCGCATTTGAAGATTGTAAATTGCGGAGCTTAACTCGAGCGCGTATACGTTTGTCTGCTATGTGAGTCTGCGTTTAGCGTTGTTCAATCAGTGAGTCTGCAATAGTTCAGCCGCAGCGCGGCGGAAGGGAATAGCCCACCGCGTAAGCGGTGGGAAAAGGCATTGAAAAGCACCAAGCGCAAGAGGCGCGACACCGTGTATTGCCGCGCTGCGGCTCCTTCACTGTGAATGGCCGCTTAACAAATATAGATTGTCTTTTAGCTAACACGTTATACATGAATACTTTGCCCGCAACTCACTGAAAGCAATATACCGCGACCAAAGTATCCCCCTTAAACGGAACTATCACCTTGACGCAGATTGATTCTAAAGCGTTTAAATTCCTGACTAAAAACAAAGGCTTTGGCTACTCAGGTGCACTTACCTGTGACAAGTGTCCCAACCCTGTATGTGCAAAAGGGAGCCAAAGACCTTATGAATCTGGCCGAACTTGCCCGAGATTTCCAGACTGAAGATGAGTGCATTGATTACTTTGAGAAGATGCGCTGGCCTTCAGGTGTTGAGTGCCTTGCCTGCGAATCCAAGCGCATAAGCCATATAACGACTCACGGCAAGACCAAGAAGGCGCGTAGGGTCTTACAGTGCTTAGAGTGCGGTAAGCAGTTCTCAGCTACCTGCAATACCATCTTCCACGATTCTCACATTCCCTTACGCAAATGGTTCCTTGCGATTCAGTTGCTATCTCAAGCCAAGAAGGGCATGAGTTCCTGCCAGATCAGCCGGACAATCGGAGTCAGCTACAAGACCGCTTGGCACATGACTCACCGGATACGGGAAGCAATGGATGCTGCGCTGGGCAATTACAAGCTACAAGGAACTGTCGAGATAGACGAAACGTATCTAGGCGGAAAGCCCCGCAAAGACCTCAGGACTGGCAATCACGTTGTCCGTCCAAAGATACCTGTCATTGGCATGGTCGAGCGTAAAGGCGTAATGCGCTTTCAGAAGATGGCGAAGGCCAGATCCAAAGACATCAAAATTCTGGTCACTGAATCAGTCAGCCGAACTGCTCAGGTAATGACAGACGAAAGCGTCCTTTACGATTCCGGAATTCCTTTATTCCTAAAACACAAGCACAAGACCATCAACCACAGTGCTAGGCAATATGTGGATGGCTACATTCACACGAACACCGTAGAAGGCGCGTTCGGACTATTGAAGCGTGGAATCGTTGGCAGCTATCACAGACTCAGCTACAAACATCTTCAACGCTATCTAAATGAGTTTGAATTCCGCTGGAATAACCGTAAAGAGAAGGCCATCTTCGAGCACATCTTGATTAGGGCTGCGAAGTCTAATCCGCTGCCTTATGCACTGCTGACCGCACCCGAAACGGAAGGGGATAAAAATGAAGTCCCTTTCTAGGCTCGCAAGGTACAATCCTCGGCCATGCCTGAATCTCAGCCAAGCCTTCGCCAGAAAATATGGAAACTCGCTGGCGATGCCAGCACTATCCAGTTCTTATGGCAAGTCACAATTTCTGTGGCCGCTGCAAGTCGCGTGGTGTCTGTAATGCCGAGCAATTGGTATCCACCTCAATACTGGCTCACCGGCGGAGCTGTGCTTTTTGGAACCTGGGCATCTGTCGCCACCATTTGGGTAGTGGGAAGATGGCTGGAATTGCGCGTCATTAGATGGTGGAATCCGCCAGCCCTAGACATAACAGCGCAGTCAGGAGCTAGATCAGCGACCATTACCTTACTGCATTCTGGATCACCTGCAACATGGATTGCCGACGGAAGAATTGCCGAGATGTTGAGTGACAACCTAAACCCGTCCCCTGAGCTGTTTCAAGTTGTCTTAGACAAAGGCGGAAGACTTATGAAGTCCATTGATTTGAGTGACGGCGAATGGGCACAGTTTGTAATAGCGTCCGAGCGCACAAGTGAATGGTATCCCGCTAGCTTTGTTGTTAGACGCGGCAACGATGATTGCATGATTCCGGACAGTGGCGCCGTTGTTGAAATAGCGTTCAGGCGGGACGGAGCAAAAAACCTAATCAGAAGATTCAAGGTTAAAAGAACCAGAAGCGAAGTTCACATCGAGAACGCCTAAGTTTGGTGGCGATGGTTTACCTCTTACCGATCCCCGATATTTTTGCCTCTCTCAGTACCTTTAATTGCTGCTAAACCTTTCGGAATCAGCGACAAACCCCAGAACCAAGGTGAAATGCAAGTAGTACAATAGAGACACAATATGTTGCGTTTAGTTCTTGACACGTACAACATGCAGGCCTAAAGTCAACATCCAGAGAAGTAGAAATGCCCTAAAGCTAATACCAAAAAATATGGAGTGCCTTTGGCACTCCATCATATGCACGAGTAGCTCAGTGGACTGTGGGTTAGGTTCTTTGCGGTTCCGATGCCCCGACAGAGCGCTGGTCTGCTAAACCAGAGGTCGTTGGTTCAATTCCAACCTCGTGTAATCAGATTTTTTTCTGGCGATGTGGTGAAACTGGCAAACACAGTGGCTTGTCATGCCACCCCCCTCAGAAGGTTGTGGGTTCGAGTCCCACCATCGCCAAACCAAAATCCGAAACTGAAAATCAGGATCGTGCTCTACAAAGTTGACGCTCTTGGGGAGGCCTAGTTAGCGGAAGAAATAGTACTCCGCTCATCAAGGGAATTCGGTTCGCAGAGAATTCTACATGCCACCAAGATACTGTCAACTAAATTGTCGCACAAAAGTTCACGACAATTTGCTCATTAAGATGCTTAGTACCAAGGCGAGATTTACCTATTTCTGATCTTCCATTCTTGTATTCGCCTTCCATTCGCCCCACAACTTGGTGCTCCTCTGCGGCATCCTTAGCTATATAGCGCACGTTGCCGACACTACTCCAAATTCTCCTTCCCGGGGTAGGAGTCGGCAGCGCGCGGCTTGGCATAATCAGGAGAGGTGATTCATGAAAATCGTAATGTGTCCGCAATCTAATTGTGACAATGGTTTCTTGCCCAACGGTTCCATGTGCCCGCTGTGTGGCGGTTTTGGTCAAGTACTAGTAGACGGGAACCAGACAAAGAAAATTCCGCAGCAACAATAATTCACTGACTACTACTTCTTGGGGGCTTTCTTGGAATCAGCCTTCTTGGTTCGCGGTTGCGGTTTTGTAGCGATCATCTGCTTTAGAACCGCGTCGAACTTTTCCTTGTCATTCATGGTGTTCTCTTCGCTGCGACAGAGTGCCGACTTACGCATTCCAACTATGATGCTTCGATGGGCTGATAAATACAACCCCATATCAGTCGAGGACGGCAGATGCCGCCCCAGCCAACTCCTCATCTTTGAGCTTTCTTCTGCTGGTTAGAACTTCCCCAAACAATACGGATGACAATTCATCCACGGGCGTCACAGCGGCAATCCCAAAATTGATTTTGTCTAGTTCATCAGCAAAGGCTGAACTAGCTATTCCCGGCTCTGAATGCTCCCAATGGCCACGAATAACTCCAATCAGAATCAAAAACCACTGCGTTAAGTTCACTGATCCGTCAGGGGAAACTCTATCTGGACCCAAGAAGGCGAATACGGGAGATCCACTCAATCCACCGATGGATCGGGCTTCGATAAGATACGCGTGATAGCTAAGACCAACCTTGGAATCGGTTAGTCTCTCAGACGGCATAGCAGCTATTTCCCCAAATCTAACAATGGGGAGATTTTTTTGCTTTCCAGCGTGTTGCGAAAATAATCCCGCAATCACCGCATGGTCGCCGATTCCAATCTTGTGTCGCGTCATCTTCTCGGCATCGGCCAACATTGTGCTGGAAAGAACCTTATAGTCGTGGATGGTGCTATTTGGTATGAATGGCAACACGGCAACATCAGAAGCTGGATCGTCGGGATAAAGCCATTCCGCTCCAGCCCCAACCTCGACGAACTCGCACCCACCACTCTTTAAATTCAGGCGAACATATACGCTGCCAGTTTCCAACGCTTTGACTATGCAATGTTTGGCGGTTACCAAATAGCCGTATTGAGTGCTTGGGTTTGTGTCACTAGTGATCCCTACAAGAAATCCCGTCCCCCTCAGCTGGATTTCTTCTACTTCGCCGCCAGACTTCCTAGCACCGATGTAAACAACGCAATGTAAGATTTCGTCAGGGATTCGCATCTGTAAATTAGAAGGATCGCCGTAAACAGCGCGAGGCACACCGCCAAGCCTGCTGTCATAGTACACACTGTGATTTTTGGGGCTTGGAGGAAACGGATTACTATTCGTGTTAACCCTCGCCTTTATTTCACCTTAGGCTACGCAAACGTAACCCGCCTGTGAATATCTAATTTATGGTATGTTACTGAAACAAAAGATAGTTACTGGTTCTGCGTCAAAGTGATAATTGCGCCCTTAAACCACTGATTGCAATAGACCAGGGGGAAGGGGGAGGGGGTCCCCAGGAACGTATCACACCTGTCGCCCAAACCAAGGAATGAACTGCGTTCTTTCGCGACTTGTTTTCTCTCTAAAGTCGTCATTCTGGCTATCTTAGCCCTGCGGGAGGGGGTAGGCCGTATACTTTCCACGCTTCCGAAATCTCGCACGCAAGGATCGCCCATGCGCTCTCGTTTCACTCTTCTCGTTCTGCTCTTGCTTCCCGCACTCGCCTCAGCGCAAATAAAACTTTCCGTCGATGCCACAGAAGTCTCGCGCCGCATCCTGCATGCTCGTGTTGTGATCCCCGCAAAGCCCGGCCCCATGACGCTGGTTTATCCAAAGTGGATTCCCGGCGAGCACGGGCCCACAGGTCCCATTACTGACGTTGCCGGCATGAAGTTCACCGCTGGAGGCGCCGTGATTCCGTGGCAGCGCGATCCAGTGGACATGTACGCGATCCACTTGCAGGTTCCTGCCGGGGCGACGGAAGTCCAAGCGCAGTTCGATTGCCTCGGCAACAACGAGAAAGCCGGATTCTTCCTCTCACCCTCAACCAGTACCGAGTTGACCACGATCAATTGGAATCAAGTTCTGCTTTACGTTGAAGGACAAGCCACCGACACGGTCACCTTCACCGCTTCACTCTCGCTGCCCGCAGGATGGAAATTCGGCACCGCGCTTCCGATGAAAACGCAGACGCCGCACTCCATAGAATTCGAAACCGTTAATCTCACCACGCTCGTGGATTCTCCGGTCGTCGCCGGCGCGCACTTCCGTGAGATTAAATTAACTCCCGCCGGCGAATCCCGCCCACACTTCATGGAAATCGCCGCCGACAGCGATGCCGCGCTTTCAATTCCGGAAGACTGGCTTGCCGCTTACAGCCACTTGGTGGAGCAGACCGGATCGCTTTTCGGTGCGCGACATTACAACAACTACCGATACCTCGTGAATCTTCACGGCACTTACATGAACGGCCTTGAGCACCATCAATCCAGCGACAACCGCCTGCCCGAATTCGGATTGGTGCATCCGCAGTATCGCTCAGTCTACGGATATCTCCTCGCGCACGAAATGACGCACTCTTGGAATGGCAAGTATCGCCGACCCGCAGGTCTCGCTACTGCGAACTATCAGGAGCCGATGAAAGGTGAATTGCTCTGGGTCTATGAAGGGCTGACCAATCATCTTGGATATCTGCTCGCGGCACGCAGCGGCATTTGGACGCAAGCTATCTATCGCGACGAACTCGCCGAGATCGCCAGCCGCGCCGAGTACCGCTCCGGACGCTCATGGCGCCCGCTCGTCGATACCACAGTCGCCGCACAGCTGCTTTACAACGCGCCCGAAGAATGGGGCAACTGGCGCCGCGCTGTTGACTTTTATCAAGAAGGAACTCTGATCTGGCTTGAGGCAGACACGATTATCCGCAAGCAAACGAATGGAGCAAAGTCGCTCGATAATTTCTGTCGCAGTTTCTACGGTGGGGAATCGAGTGCGCCGAAAGTCGTTGCCTACACTCTCGACGATATTGTCTCCGCATTGAATTCCGTTACGCCTTACGACTGGCGAACATTCCTTAATCAGCGCGTTTACCAAGTTGCTCCGCAAGCTCCCCTCGGCGGAATCACCGGTAGCGGATGGAAACTTGCCTATCGCGAAGATCCTTCTCAACTCGCACTCGATCGCGAAAAGGTAACGCAGCAACTCGAGATGGGGCCTTCTCTCGGTATGTTGATCGACATCTCGCCAGAAAACGACGGCCAAGTGATCGACGTCGTCGCCGACGGCCCGGCAGCAAAAGCTGGAATCGGCCCCGTCATGAAGATCGTTAGCGTGAACGGACAAAAATATTCAGCTGACCAGCTTCGCCTAGCAGTCAAGGCAGCAAAGCAGCCAAACAGCAATATCGAAGTGACCGTGTTCAATGGCCAATATGCGCGCACGTATCGGATCGACTACCACGGTGGCGAACGCTATCCGCATCTCGAGCGCGATGCCTCACAACCAGACATGTTGACGAAGATTGCGAGTCCGCTGCCAGTAGCAAAGTAAGTTTGAGCAAGAAAAAACGGAGAACACCGAAAACCAAAGTTGGTTTCCCTGTGTTCTCCGTGCTCTCTGTGGTGAAAAGCTTCTTGTTACTTGATTACGATTTTTGCGATGCCCACGTTATCGAACCGGTCGAACACTCGCACAACGATCACATGTTCATTGCTGAGAAGAATGGGATCAGGTTGAGTCGTGGAAATCTGAGTTTCAGTTTCAGTCGCGCCCAGATTCTCCCGCTTGCCTTTCACTTTGTTGCTCGGCTCGGGATTTGGTAATTGTTGCGGAAGCGCAGTATTGAAGTCGTAAGCTTCCATCAAGGAATCTGAGAGTTGGCCGACAGGTTCAACAAATTGCCACTCGCCGGCATCAACAGAGAACTCGGCCCGCTTGATGGCAGAAAATGTATCGCGTGAACTGAAGCTGATGTGCAGGACACCGCCATCGATCTTTGCATTCAGTCCATCAACGCGCGGTGCAGTGCTGTCCACTTCAAATCGCCCGCTTTCTTTCGAATCAAGCAGCGCTTCATCAGGCGAATGTGAAGGAGCATCACTGGCGACCACTTTCACGGTGTATCCGCCATCGGGAAGAAGTCCAGCATCCCAGGAGTAGAACTTGTCAGTGATCTTGTCTTTCAAAAGTTTCCAACGCGTTTCGCCATCGCCTTTGTAATAGAGCGCGAAGACGAGGTCATCATCATTGTCGTCACGAGCCGACCATCGCACAGCGATTGATCCTCGATCACGCTGTGCAGGAACAGGATTATCGAATCGTGGCTGTGATGAAGGATTGCTGCTTTGCGCGCCGAGTCCGACCATCACTGTGTCCGACTGGGATCGCGTTCCGCTGTTGCTATTGAACTTCGCGCCGGTTTGCACCGCGACTTCGTCAATGACAGGAGCAACGTTTTTGGAGCGATAGTTAATCTTTACGTTTTCAAGTCTTGCAGATGCTTTCGCAGGCATCACGATCTTCCACTGGATAAATCGCGCGGGAGGAGCTTCGATCTTCGCGTCTTTGCTTAGATCGACTTTCTTCCACGCACTCCAATTGCGATCTGGATTATCAACATTGCCGCTGCGAGTGAAGAACTCGAAATCGCCGCTGGCGCGCACTTCCGCTCGGCCCCAGCGCGAGAAGATATGCGCATCGTAAACATCGCTCTCGAACGTGCCTTCGGAATCTGCAGCAGCGCTGAGCCGGAAGACTTTTCCGAGATTGCTCGAGACTGCATACAGCGCATGATTCGGAGCGCTTGCAAATCCGGTGATCTGGTTCGCGCTTGCTTTGAGCAGATCGGAATAAGATCCGTCTTTCTCCACGGCCACGATTCGTCCCTTGTTGCCGGTTCCTGCGAGCAAGCGTCCACGCGCGTCAAACGCCAGCGCGTAAATTACATCGTCTTTGCTGGTCCAAAGGCGCTTTGGTGAACCATCTGACGCAAGCATGTAGATTTCTGATCCACCGGTTTGAGTCGAACCTCCAAAGTTCGGCGCCGACGCAGGATTGCTTCCACCTTGTCCCGCAGGCGGAGTGAATACAAGCTGCGAAAGTATCGAAGGTGCAGGATTGTCGTTCCTCTTTTGTCCGACACCTGCTACGTAAATATTTCCTGCTGCGTCAAGCGCAAGCGCGGTAATTTCTTTCTTCGGAGCGCTGTAAAGAACGAAACCTTCGCCCGCAGCATTGATGCGATACACCAATCCGCTGCCGTCAGAGCCGGCAATCACGTTTCCATTATTGTCAAAGGCAAGTGTTCGGATATGCGCTTCATCGCTCTTGAAAAAGACCGAACTCTCACCCGATTTCGTTACACGGAATATTTCGCCGCGATCTCCGGTTCCGACATACAAACGACCATCGGCGTCGAAGCCCATCGTCCAAATGTATTTCGTCTTAGGATCAAAGAAAACGCTGGAGCTGTAGTTCGGGTCAACTGTGACCATATTCGTGTCTTTCGCTACATCTGCCTTCTTCTCTTTGCTGGCGACCGCACCTTTGGTGATCTTGTAAACCTTGCCATCCGGAGACGTCGCTGCATAGACATTGCCTTCTTTGTCCAAGGCGAGCGCTTGCACTTGCAACTCTTTCGGCTCAAAGATTGTCGTGGCGGTTCCGTCTGCGCTTACTTTGTAGACTCGCGCCGGCGAACCCGTTCCGATGTAGATAGATCCATCGCCCGCGGAAACCACTGACCAGATGTATGTAGAAGGCGAAGTGTGGATCGCCTTGAACGCAGGGGCCAACTCGAGCGAGCCGTCGCTGCGGATGGCAATCCCCTTTGCCGTTCCTTTGGAGAAGTCATCGTAAGTTTTTTGTTGCCAGGTCTGAGTGCCTTCACCGAACGACGGGCATGCAAACAGCAGGAGCGAAATGGGAAGTAGAAGCTTTGTGAATTTCATTTGGTTCTTTCAGTTTCCGTTCGGCGGACTAGAATTCGCGCCGACTATTTGATTGTCAGGGTGATTACCTGCGAGCCTGCGACAACGAAGTCCAGCGGCGTTGAGGATTCATCCACCGCAGATTCGCCAGAGACGATCATGTCCTGTGTGCCGCGCATTCCATCCATCACGTTCATCACGGAAAGCGGCAATCCGGGCATCACTTTGTCTTCCACCATCGCCTGCGGGTTCGATTGCAACACAGAAACATAGAGCCGATCGTTCGTTCGCTCTTTGTTAAGAGAAGCAATCGTGGCGTTCAGGTCGAGCTTGCGGGCAAACTGACCTGGCGACCGGCGGGATTTATCGAGCGTGTCTCCATCGCTGATGAGGATGCGCACATTTCCTTTCGGAGTCGTCGTAGGAATCCGTACCGGGATCTGCTTCACAATGCGTTCGCCACGGAACGGTCGCAACACCACTTCAACCATGATCTGGTCGCCGGGACGCGCTTCGGTCATGTCAGTGCGTGCCGCTTCAATCCGCGCCCAGCGTCGCTCTCGGATGAGGTCAAGGTCGATCTGTACACCTTTGATATCGGGAGTCTGGTAAGAGTTCTCGTAGATGCGTCCGAAGCGATCGCCCACAGACATCGCCACTGAAACTGAGGTGGGCTGGGCATCCGCGGGCGCAAACATGTTCTGCATCTGCACCGTCGGGAAGCCCTGCACAGAAATCTTACCCTCCATGCGATAGCTGGAATCTTCGCCGTACTCATTCAAACCCTGAAGCGCGTTGAAGATCGTGCTCATCATCACCACTGGAGTGAGCTTTGGATTGTTCAACATCTCATAGTGAAATTGTTTCGGCTTCGATCCGCCGCGCACATTCAGGGTGACGGGAATCATCTGTGAATCCGCACCGAACTTTCCCATGATGCCTGTGTGCCGATCTTGAACAAATGATCCAATCGTCTCAGTGCTTGCCGCGATCTTGAAAGCATTTAGCGGTGAGGGAAGCGTCGCCAAGACGGTAGACTTCGTCATCGGCATCTCGACTTTTCCGAACTGGAAGAGCGGATGTCCGCACGCGAGCAGTCGCTCAGCGTCCATGTAGGTGACGGTGCAAGTCGCGGCGATGTCCATGTCACCGCGAACGAGAACGATTCCCACCGAAGAACCCGGCTCGATTGCCTCCGGCTGCACTGCATTGCTTACCGAACCTGCGCCAAGTACCGGCATGATCCCCGCAGAGACGAATTGCGGCATGAAGCGCTTTACTGCTTCGTCGCTGAATCCGCTGAATACGAGTGGTGCAGCAATGGGTGTCATGTAACTGGCGAGCTGTGTTAAATCACCGGCTTTCGCATCGGGATTGCCGCCGCTAATCGAAGTGCGGCTTGTTTCTGTTTCCGGGCGAGTCGGTGCAAACACGCTCTGTGGCGGAGCGCTGCGATCAAGCTCATTGATCTCGAGCATGTCTTCAATCGGAGTAATGCCCGCGATTGGTTCCTTTGAAAATGAGCCGATGCGAAATGCCAGCGCGCCAATGAGTTTGCCGTCAATGTAAACGGGACTCCCACTCATTCCAGCGACCACGCCGGTAAACTCCACTTTGGTTCCATGAAGGCGTGCGAGGATCATGTCACTCTTCGGTCCGTTCATGTTGTGGAGAACGCCGAGTATCTCCACTTCCATGGCCTCCGGCTTTGTGCCTTCAAACACTGTGTAAGCGACGCCGCGCATGCCCAGCTTCACTTCTTCGAGAGGCATGATCCGCGTTGGAGCCGCGCTGCTCTTGTGAGGCTCCGGCGACTTTGCTACCTCGGCAGGTTTTTTGTCTTTGGCAATCGGTGTCTTGTCGTCTGCGAATGTGAACGAATTGGACAGACAGAGAACCAGCAGAAGGGATGCAACACGGAAGGAAACAGCAATTCTCATTTGTGGACACACTGTTTTCGTCGCCAGCCACTCTGGCCAGCTCACCTATTTCGCACCAGTGCGACACTGCGCATATGAGCGTTGCCGGATTCGGCTCAACTCACCCCCGATTGGCTTGTTAGTAGTACACTCGCCATCAGCTGGTCGCGAAGCAGGTTAAAATCAACGAAAACCTTGAATTTAAGCATCTATACTAGCATGGAGAAACTCAGCTTAAGGTAAGCATAATGACCTATATCCCACGTCTTTTTCGCGGTCGAGCAGCAATTTCCTTCGTACTTTCCTGCGCCATGTCCATGGTTCTCTCTCCCGCTCTCGCTTTAGGGCAGCAAACCGCACCAGCCAAACCGGACCAAGATCAGACACCCAAACAGCAACAACAAAATCCCGCTGCGGGCGGTCCGCAAGGCGATATTGGCCCAATTGCCGTTCCCAAGAAGAAGACCGAAGAAAAGCCGCCTGAGAAACCGGAGAAGGTGAAGAATCCTGCCGGCTTGGAAGATTTTTCTCTCCGTGTAAACGTTCCACTTGTTTCGCTCGACGTCAGCGTCCTGACGAAGGATGGACAATTCATCCCCGGACTCAAACGCGGTAATTTCCGCGTGATCGAAGATGGAGTCCCGCAGCAAGTCACGAATTTCAACCAGACTGAAGCGCCGATCACGGCTGTCTTGCTGGTCGAATTCGCAAATACGAACTATGCATTCATCAATGACATGTTGAATGGCGCTTACAGCTTCATGGGAGCGCTGAAACCCGAAGATTGGGTCGCCGTGATCAGCTATGACATGAAGCCGCAGATCATGGTGGACTTCACGCAGGACAAACGTGCGGTCGCTGGTGCTATCAATTCGTTGCGCATCCCCGGATTTAGCGAGACCAATCTTTTCGACGCCCTCTATGACACGCTTGACCGCATAGACGGAATCGAAGGGCGCAAATACGTTGTTCTGATCTCCAGTGGCGTGGATACCTTCAGTCGCCTGACGTATGACAAGATTTTGGCCAAGCTGAAAAGTACGCAGAACATCACGATTTATGCCGTCGGCACCGGACGCGCAGTCCGCGAGTACTATGACGCACGCGGGGCCATGGGTTCCATCGCCCAGCTCGATTACCTTCAGGCGGACAACCAGATGAACACCTTCGCGAAGATGACCGGAGGAATGGCCTATTTCCCGCGATTCCAAGCCGAGTTCCCTGAGATATTTCGCGACATCGCGCAGACCATTCGTAATCAATACACCATCGCTTACCATCCAACCAATGCCAAACAGGACGGCAGCTATCGCAAGCTAAAAGTGGAATTGGTTGATGAGAACGGGCAGCCGCTCAAGGTCCAAGACCAGAAGGGCAAGAATGTGAAGTACCAAGTGGTTGCCCGCGATGGATACCGCGCGAAGCAAGTGGTGGAATAACTAGATCGGCTTGAAGTAGTAGCGCAAGGTAAGCAGAAGTGCGACGCCCGCAAACACCACAAATGCCATCTTTACGCCCGGCTCTTTATTGACTTCTGGTATCAAGTCGGACGCAGCCACATAGAGCGTAACGCCTGCTGCGATTGGTAAGCCAAACTCCAACCAATGCGAGAGCAAACTCATGGTGAGCACTCCGGCAACCGTTGCAGCTCCTAAAAGTGCAGAGGATCCGAACGCTGTCCTTCGGCTGCTTCCGCTCGCAAGCATGACGGAAGCGACTGTGAATCCTTCCGGGATCTTGTGAAGAAAGACCGCGACAAAAATGATCCAGCCCAGCCACGCAGAAACCAAAAACCCTGAGGCAATGGCGATCCCGTCGAAGAAGGTATGGATCAGCAGGCCAAAAAGTACTGAATACCCTCGATGCATGTGTCCGAATTCATGAGCGTGCGTCTCTTCACCAAAATGAAAATGCGGAGTGACGGTGTGCTCAAAAAAATGAACGAGCAGATATCCGGCGAGTATGAAGAATGGCGTTCGATCATGCGCCAGGCGCGCGCCTTCCGGGATCATCTCTAAAATAGCGGCAGCGAGCATGAATCCCGAACCCAGTGCCACGAAATACTTCAGGTAAGCATGGCTCCAGTTCTTTTGGACAATAATGAATCCGCCAAGCCCGTTGGCTAAGGCGGCCGTTAGGCCAAGCACGACACTGATGACGAGTGGATTCATACGGCAAAGCAGAATACCAGAGGAGTTGCTGAGTATCTATCCACTGTGCCGGATGTGCATCACGTCGCCATCCTGCACGATGTAATCTTTGCCTTCAAGGCGCAGCCAGCCTTTTGACTTCGCATTCGCTTCCGAACCTGCTTCCAGCAATTTGTCCCAGTGGATTGTCTCAGCGCGGATGAAATGCTTCTCCAGATCTGAGTGAATTGCGCCGGCAGCATTCTGCGCGCGGGAGTTTCGTTCCGTGGTCCACGCACGGCATTCATCTTCGCCCACAGTAAAGAATGAGATCAGACCCAGCAGTTCGTAGCTCTTTCGAATCAAGCGGCTTAATCCGCTTTCAGTCAGCCCGTAACTCGACAGGAAATCAGCCGCATCTGCATCAGACATTGATGCGAGTTCAGCTTCTACCTTGCCGCAGATTGCGGTTGCCCCAGCGTTTGGACGAGCAGCAACTTCCGTCAATCCATACTTCGTGACAGCACCTTCCAAGTCCTTGCCCAACTCGCTGCTCTCGTTGACGTTCACCACGTAGAGGATCGGCTTCTGGCTCAGGAACATGAACCCGCGAATCCGCTTTCTATCATCCGCATCGATTTCCATTTCGCGAAGCGGGCGTTCCGTTTCCAAATGCGCCTTGCACCGGAGAATGAGGTCGTTCTCTCTCTCAAGTTCCGTTGTTTTCTGCTTCTTCAAGTCTTTCTGCAATCGCTCTAGCCGCTTCTCCACCTGACCGAGATCGTTCACGATGAGATCGAAGTCAACATTCTTGATGTCGCGTAGTGGATCGTTCTCTCCTATGTGGGGAATTGCCGGGTCATCAAACGCGCGAACCACGTGCGCCAAGGCATCGACGGTGCGCAGATTGTTCGCATAGGCGCTTTCCTTCAGTGCTTCTTGCCCGATGGCAGCGACATCCGCGTACTCAACGGATGTATGTACCAGTTTTTTTGGATTGTAAAGAGACGCAAGTTTGTCCAGCCGTTCGTCTGGCACTTTTGCGATTCCCAGATGTGCCTCACGCGGATTGTGAGCGCTCGCGGCGACATCCACCTTGGTTAAGATTTGAAACAGCGAAGTTTTGCCCACTTGGGGCAGGCCTATGATTCCAGTCTTCATAATGGATGATTCGTTACGGGTGCTTTCTAAAGAGGAGCGGCAACAACAATGATAAATGGTTAGCCGCCCAGATGGCTATCGCTGTGGCTTTTTCGCGACTAGCCATACCACTCCCAGTCCCAGCAGCAGTACTGCACCTTCAAGGCCAACGGAGGTCCGATGCAGTTTGTCGAACTCTGCGCGCTTGGCCATATCTACATTCTTCTCGGCGACAACGAAGCGCAGGTCCTCTATGCGCGGAGTCACCCAATACTGCGAGAACAGCGTCAGCGCAAACATGATGACGATCAGGAACTGGGGAATGCGACGGATACTTCGGTAGAGCGCCGCCGAAGCGATGAGGAATATCACGGCGCAAAGCTGTCCGAGCGCATGCAAGGGAAAGAGCATGCGCGAGATCAGAAGACCGGCAAACGGCTGGCTGTCCTTGATCAATTCCATGGTCTTAAAGGTTGCCGGTGCAGCGATCAGCGAAAAAAAGATAATGCCGCCGAGCCAGGCGATGAGACACAGCAACAGCATGAATCTGAGCAGAGTATTCATCTTCGGGAATCTCCTATTTCGACCATCTCAGGGCAAGTCCTCCGATGAGCGGATACCGCGACCATCTGCCTTTGCTGCATTGAATCCCAAATACGATAGCCAACAAAATGCTTATCGCATATTGAGCCATGAAAACAAGCCAAATTAGAGGGAAGAAAAACAATGCTTTGGGAACAGGCGCGTTCGGCCCTTGTGGCATTGAAGAGAACGACATAAACATCGCAACAAAGAAGCCGATGAATGTCAGGATTGTTGCCAAGGTGGCCAGCACTTGCCAAATCAATGCTTGAAGAGCGTGAAAGCGGACGTAGCGCGAGTTGCGCTTCACCAGGAAGATAATTAATGGCGCAAAGAAACTGCCAAACACTTGCAAAATGTGCGGCAGCATTGCGGAAGACCGTTCATCGTCGGTGGGTTCAGGAAATTCGGGAGTTCCAGGCTGAGTGATTTCCAGGTTTTCCGTCACACGGGCACCGCGACGCTCTCAACCAACTCCGTCAACAGCTTGTCTGATTGTTCGGTCTTCTTCAGCGTGGACGAATACCGCGCATCCACCACAACGCGATGCGCAAATACAGGCACTGCAAGTCCTTTGAAATCGGACGGTGTTGCGAACGAGCGGCCTTCCAGGAAAGCCATCGCCTGCGCCGCGCGATACAGCATCAACGATCCCCGGGGAGATACTCCCAGCGAAAAGTATTCTGACTCACGGGTCTTCTTCACGATGGCCAACGCATAATCCAGCAGGGAATCGTCCACCCTGATCTTTTCTACTTCGTTCTGCATTGCTATGACTTCGGCGCCTGTGACAACAGCTTGCAGATCGTCCAATCTTGCCGCGCCCGCGGTGGCGCGTAGAATTTCGCGTTCGCTCGCCGATTCCGGATATCCCATCTTCACGCGCATGAGAAACCGGTCCATCTGAGATTCCGGCAGCGGATACGTCCCGTGGTGCTCCACAGGATTCTGCGTTGCGATCACCAGAAAAGGCTGCGGCAGCGGATGGCTCTGTCCATCAACTGTGACTTGATTCTCACTCATGGATTCCAGCAATGCCGACTGGGTCTTTGGAGTGGTGCGATTGATCTCATCAGCCAGCAACACGTTTGTGAAGACCGGTCCGGGTTTGAACTCGAACTTCTGTTCCATTGACGAGTAGATGGAAATCCCGAGCACGTCGCTGGGCAACATGTCGCTAGTAAATTGCACCCGCTGGAATGTGCAATTGATAGCCCGTGCGATCGCATGTCCCAGCGTTGTTTTTCCCACGCCGGGCACGCCCTCAATTAAGAGATGTCCACGCGCCAAGATGGCCACGATCGCTAGGCGCACGACGTCATCTTTGCCTCTGATAATGCTTCGCAGAGCGTTCTCAAGTGGAGTGGCGCGACTATGCGCTTTTAGATTGCTGGGCTGTATGGCAGATTGAGACATCGGAATCGGGATTGTACCTGACTTCATCTGGAGCTACCAAGCTGTGATTGTGACGCGCATCACAGCTTATTTGCGCCTATCTCTATACTTTGAAACAATACTCGGTTAGACACCCTCTCCATGGCCTTGTTTGGCAGCTTCGCCCTTATTCTCGCGCTCGTACTTAGCTTTTACTCGATGGCCGCCGGGGCCTTTGCGTTGTACATGGGCCCTCGGGCAGACCGTTTGGCGGAAACTGCCCGCCGGGCGGGTATAGCCACTTTCATCGCAGTCGTTGCAGCGGCAGTAGCTCTTGTCGTCTCCGTCCTGAACAACGATTTCTCTCTGGAGTACATTCGCGAGCACAGCAACATTGCTCTCCCCACTGCGTACAAGTTTGCCGCGCTCTGGTCCGGACAAGAAGGGTCACTTCTTTTCTGGGCATTGCTTCTTTCCGCTTACGCTTTTGTTGTACGAGTCAAATACCGCGTTGACGTCAAGCTGACCGCCTACGCTTCAGTGATTCTCGCTGCAGTGCAGTTTTTCTTTTTGCTGCTGGTTAATTTCCCAGCACCTCCTTTCGCGCTGGCGAAGGGAACCATACCTGCGGACGGCAATGGATTGAACCCTCTTCTCCAATATCCGGAGATGGTCATCCACCCGCCGATGCTTTATTTGGGATATGTCGGAATGGCCGTGCCCTTCGCTTTCGCGTTGGGCGCCTTGATCATGCGGTATCCCGGCGAGAAATGGATTCACATCACTCGCCGCTGGACCATGGTCGCTTGGCTGTTTCTCACCTGCGGCATCTTTCTCGGCGCGCACTGGGCATATTCGGTCCTCGGCTGGGGAGGCTACTGGGGATGGGACCCCGTTGAAAACGCTTCCGTTCTGCCCTGGTTGACGGGAACCGCGTTCCTTCATTCCGTGATGATGCAGGAAAAGCGCGGCATGATGAAAGTCTGGAACGTATGGCTGATCTTCATTACGTTTCTTCTTTCCATCTTCGGCACATTTCTAACTCGAAGTGGAGTCGTCAGTTCTGTGCACGCCTTTGCGAACTCTCCGATCGGGAGTTGGTTCCTGACGTTTCTTGCAATCATCTTCGCGTTCTGCCTTTTCTCTTACATTAAGAACCGCGCGCACCTGAAGAGCGAGAACAAGTTGGAGTCGCTGGTCTCGCGTGAATCCAGTTTTCTTTTCAACAACCTCGTCTTGCTCGCCTCATGCTTCGCGATTCTATGGGGAACGCTTTTTCCTGTGCTGTCGGAATTCGTTCAGGGCAAGAAAGTCACGGTTGGACCTCCATTCTTTAACAACGTAAATATTCCCATTGGCCTGTTCCTGTTGTTCCTGACTGCAGTTGGTCCGCTTCTCGCATGGCGCAGCACATCGTTCGACAGCGTAAAACGAAACTTCGCCATTCCTGCTGCGCTAGCGCTGCTTACGGCAATTGCGCTCATCGCTGGCGGAATGCGTCCTTGGGAGGAAGCCGCGAATTTCTATGCACTGATGGCGATCACTCTGTCGGTGCTCGTATTCGCCAGCATTTCCTCGGAGTTCATTCGCGGTGCGCGCGTCATTCGCGGACACACCGGCATCGGCTGGGCAGCCTCGCTGGTTCAACTCACTCGACGCAACACCCGACGCTATGGCGGATATATCGTCCATTACGGCGTGCTTGTCATCTGCATTGGATTTGCAGGCGCGGCGTTCAATCAGACCAACGAGCAGGAACTTGGGCTAAACGATTCCATGGCCATTGGCAAATACACCCTGGTCTGCCGGAAGTACACGCAGGATGACACTCCCAATTACGGTACGGAACTCGCGATCCTCGACGTCTATGAGAACGGCAAGAAACTGGAGACGATGTATCCGGAGCGCCGCTTCTACAAATCGAGTCAACAGCCCAGCAGCATGGTCGCGATTCGCAGCACCATTCAGGAAGATCTGTACTTGGTTTACGCCGGGAAAAATCCTGACAATGACAAGCCCATCATCAAGGCCCATCTGAATCCGCTCGTAAGCTGGATATGGACAGGTGTGTGGATCATCGTTATTGGCACGTTCGTCTGCCTCGCTCCCAATTTGCCCGCAGCTCTCGCTGCACCGCGCAAACCCGCTGCCGGACAGGCCCCATCAGCGTCGAATGGTAATGGCAGCGCTTCGTCGAGCTCTTCTCCCCCCCGCGACACAGTCGAGGTGGGCAAATGATGAAGTTCCTCCAACATCGTCGACTCGCATCAGTCATCCTTGTCGTGCTACTCGCCTTGTTCACCGTTGGCGCCGACAACATTAATCAACGCTTCGAGAAAACAGGCCACGAGCTCATGTGTACCTGTGGTTGCAATCAGATATTGCTCGAGTGTAATCACGTTGGATGTCCATCGTCTGATGGCATGCGAAACGAGCTCATGGCTGGAGTCAAAGCCAATGTGAACGATGACACTGTGCTACAAACATTTGTCGCGAAGTACGGGCCAACAGTTTTGGCAGCTCCCACGCTGGTCGGATTCGATCGTGTAGCGTGGATCACTCCGTATGCAGTCTTTCTTTTTGGCATCGGTCTGACGATTCTTATAGTCCGCAATTGGAAGCACATGCCGAAGCCAACGCACGCCGCCGGAACTCCGGAGATGACTGACACACTAAAAAGTTTTCGCGATCGCGCCAGAGAGGAGACGGAACTATGATCATTGCCGCTTGTGCACTCCTCTTCGCGAGCCTTTTCGTTTACGTCTTCGCGCCTGTCGCCAATCTTGCTCACGGGGAACAGAAATCGCGGTTGACCTATTTACGAGAGCGCAAAGATGTTATTTACGAAAATCTGCGCGACTTGAATTTTGAATTCAAGGCAGGCAAGTTTCCCGAACCCGATTACATCGCGATGCGTGCTGGCCTTGAGGATGAAGCCGCACAGGTGCTCGCCGAGATCGATTCACTTGAACGCGCTTCCGCGCAAATACGATAGTCATTTTTATGAGGTGTGCCAGTTTGCAATATCGCATTCCGAAAGCATTCATTTTGGCTCTCCTAGTGACGGCCAGCCTGTACTCGTCCGCTGCTGATCTCACTGGCACCGTCACAAATAAGACCACAAACAAACCCGCTGTCGGCGACGATGTGATCCTGCTGCGCCTTGCGCAGGGCATGGACGAAGTCGCACGAACAAAGACTGACGCACAGGGGCATTTCAAACTGAACGTCGCTGATGCTGGCACAGCACACCTGGTGCGAGTCAATCACCGCAACGTGAACTACCATCGGCCCGCGCCTCCGGGCACAACCTCCGTAGACGTTGATGTTTTCGACGCCGCCGAATCGCTCGACAACATCTCTCAATCGGTTGACGTGATGCGACTCGAAGCCGATGGCGGCGAATTGCGAGTCGTCGAGATGTACGGGATCAACAACGCATCGAACCCGCCGCGCACGCTGATGTCGCCGAAAAGTTTCGAAATGGTATTGCCTGATGGGGCAAAGATTATGCAGGCGCTTGCTGCCGGTCCGGGTGGAATGCCTGTCACATCCACTCCAATTCCCACCGGAGAGAAGAACCATTACACGTTTCTATTTCCGATCCGCCCCGGCGAAACACGGTTCCAGGTCGCTTACTCAATGCCGTACAGCGGCAGCGCAAAGCTCGATCCGAAGTTGTTGCGTCCGACAGAAAACTTCGCGGTGAGTATTCCGAAGTCAATGCAGATCACTCCTGCTGCCGGCTCGAAGCTTGAAGCGAAAGGTGAAGACGCCGGCATGTCCGTTTACGTTGCGCAGAAGACCGCTGCAGGAGCGCCCGTCGGGTTCACGGTTTCGGGAACCGGCACCGTCGCGCTGGACAAGGGATCAGATGGCGCCGAACAGGGTGGCACCAATCCCAGCGATGCAGCGAACCGAACCGGTCCCGGCGGCGGACTCGGTACACCGATAAATACTCCTGACGGACTCTCCAAATACAAATGGTGGCTGATCGCCCTAGTGGCACTCATGCTAGTAGGTGGCGCTGCATACTCGATGAACTCGCTTCAAAATGTCGCGTCCGCCGCCGGCAGTAATACCATGGCCCCTTCTATGCAGCACACCCTTAAAGAAGAATTGTTTGAACTTGAATCCGAGAGGCTGCAGAATAAGATTTCGCCAGAAGAATACGCGAAAGCCAAAGCAGCGCTGGATCTGCTGATGTTGCGTGTTGCTTCCCGGAAAGGCTGACCGGCAGAGTTCCCCGGTTTAGCTCCAACCCAAGGTTTGCTGCTCGCATCCTTTAGTATTGAGTCATAATCTGTTCACGAGGGAACTGGACATGCCTTTATCACAAATGGCTACGAGCGCTGTCGCAAACCGATTGCCTAAGGTGATCAATCCGAAAGTTCACGCTGTGATCGATTACGCCATGGCAGGCACGTTTTTCGCGTTAGGCGCTTTTTTCTGGCGCAATAATAAGCGTGCTGCAGTTGGGGCCATGCTCTGCGGAGCAGCCACTGCTGCCACCTCCATGCTTACTGATTATCCGGGCGGAGTGAAGCGCGTCATCAGCTTTGAAACGCACGGCAAGATTGACGCCGGACTCGCGGGCCTCACAGCCACAATGCCAAATTTTCTCGCTTTCGGTGATGAAGAGGAAGCGAAATTCTTCCGCGGTGCGGCCTTGGCCGAGACTGTAGTTACGGGGTTAACGGACTTCGAGGCAAGCACTGGCAAAGTGGTGCGCATGCCTTACGAACGCATGGCGTAGGCAGGAGCACTGCCAAAACAAAGGGCGGCTCAGGCCGCCCTTTTTCATGCGATCTTTTTATGCTTTCGGTTGCCGTTCTTTGAATTGCGCACTTCCGCCTCTGCTTGATGCCAATGTTCTTCGTGGCGGCCTTCGAGTCGTCCGCCTTCCTCGTACAGTTCATAGGCGCGCTTGCGCACGTCGTCGAGATCGATGGTCGCATTCCCTTCAATCACCGCATTGCGTGAAGTCGCAATGGTAGCTTCGGCGGTGCTCACCGGCTCAGAAGTGGTAGGGACAGGTGTCTTGGCTTTCGTTGTTTTTTTCGCAGCGCTGTTGCGGGGCTGTTTGTCGTTTGCCATATCATCAACTCCAAAAGTTAAGCCGCGGGTTCGGAGTGGTTCAGTGATCTGGGTATAAGTGAAACGTAGGCGGGATTATTCCACTCCGCGCTGCCCGCGCTTTTGCTAATACTACCGCAATGCCCTGCGGAATTCTTGCCCAGCGCCGATTTTTGTCAATGCTGGGGTTAATCTTTTTCTCAATGAAAGTCGTGCGATTTTATCTCAGCCTCTGACACATGCAACGGACTCACTTTCTCTGCTTTTACTGAAACTACATTCTCCAGGTTCTGCAGCATCCCTTCGACCAACAGGAATCTTTCGCTGATCACCGTCATCCGATTCTGGTCGTATATTGCAGGCGTAATGATCACATTTGCGATTCCACTCTCATCTTCCAAGCTCAGAAAGATGAATCCGCTCGCTGTTCCGGGCCGTTGTCTCGCGATCACCGCGCCGGCCACTCTCACGTACTTTCCATTGCGGACAGTAGGCAACTCATTCGCGCGATATACCTTCGCTTTGTCCAAAACCTCGCGATGGTATGTCATCGGATGCGGCCCCACGGTTATTCCTGTGCCGTGAAAGTCGGCAACCAGGCGCTCCTCGGCTGTCATTTGCTCCAATGGCGAAATGCCATCCTGTAGATCCAACTCCATCAGTAATGGCCCGGCAGGTTGTGCAACGCGTTCCACTTGCCAGAGGGCATCACGACGGTGAGGCTTTCTCGGTCGCGATGTACTGCTTTGGTGGGGCAGGGCTTTAGCCGTGCCGTTGTGCTCAGAAGGAATCACGGCTTCAGCTGCTGAGATTCGCCGCGTTGAGTCACAAATCGAATTCAACGCTCCTATCTGTGCCAGCATTACCAATTCCTTCTTTTGCAACTCCGGGACTCGCCGAGAAAAATCATCGACTGATTCAAATCGTTTATGTGCTCGTTGATGAACCAAACATTGCGCGACCTCCTTCCGTAATCCCCGGACATACCGCAGTCCCATGCGCAACGCGAACTCGCGTTCTCCTTCCAACGTGCAATTCCATTCCGAATGCATCACGTCCACCGGCAGCACACGCAGCCCGTGTCGCTGTGCATCTTTCACGATCGTCGAAGGATGATAAAACCCCATCGGATAATTATTCAGCAGCGCCGCCGTGAACGCCGCCAGGTAATTGCATTTCAGGTACGCACTCGCGTATGCGATCAGCGCAAAGCTCGCGGCATGCGACTCAGGAAATCCATACAGCGCGAATGAGCTGATAAACAAGACAATCTCGTCCTGCGTTTTGCGGTCGATACCATTTACTCCCATGCCCGCCCGCAGTTTTGTTTCGATCTCCTTCATCTTCTGCTGTGACCGGCGGCTCCCGAGCGCGCGTCGCAATTCCTCAGCTTCGCCTCCGCTGAAGTTCGCGCAGATCATTGCCATGCGCAGCAGCTGTTCTTGGAACAGGGGAACCCCCAGCGTTCGCGCGAGCACTGGCTCGAGTGAAGGGTGCGGATACTTCACCCCCTCTCGTCCTTGTCGCCGCTTCATATACGGATTCACCATCTGCCCTACGATCGGTCCCGGACGTATCAACGCCACCTGCACAACCAAGTCATAAAATTTTTGCGGATAGTTGCGCGGCAGGGAAGCCATCTGCGCGCGGCTTTCGATCTGGAACATGCCGACCGTGTCCGCCTTCTGGATTGCCGCATAAGTTTTTGGATCATCCGGCGGCAGATGCGCGAGGTCCACGTCTTCGCGATGATGCCTCCCGATCAGCGCGATGGAATCCTCCAGCACCGCCATCATTCCCAATCCAAGCAGATCGACTTTGATGATGCCCAAGTCGGCGCAGTCATCTTTGTCCCACTGCACCACCACGCGCCCGGGCATACTTGCCGGCTCCAGCGGGACAACGGAATCGAGCTGCCCTTGGCAAATGACCATGCCTCCCGAGTGCTGTCCTAAATGCCGCGGCAGATCGCGAACTCGGAGACACAGATCCATAAACCGCGCGATTCGCGGATGCCGCAGATCGAAACCGGCTTCGCGGAAATTTCGCTCCAGCGTGTCCGCGGGATCGCGCCACTCCCACGTGCCCACCAATTTTGATAACCGATCCACCGTTTCTATATCAAAGCCGAGGACTTTTCCCATCTCCCGCGCCGCTGACCGTCCCCGATACGTGATCACATTCGCCGTCATCGCCGCGCCCATCTTGCCGTATCGCTGATAAACATGCTGGATCACGCGCTCGCGCTGGTCGCCGCTCGGCAAATCGAGATCGATGTCCGGCCACTCGCCGCGTTCTTCCGAAAGGAATCGCTCGAACAGTAATTCCATCCCTACGGGATCGACCGCCGTGATTCCCAACGCATAACAGACCGCGCTATTCGCCGCTGATCCCCGCCCCTGTACCAGGATCCGCTGCTCGCGGCAGAACCGCACGATGTCCCACACGATGAGGAAATATCCGGCAAGATCGAGTTTCTCGATAAGCCCAAGCTCGCGCTCAACCTGCCGTCGCGCGCGGTCGTAATAAGGACGATAACGCTCGCGTGCTCCTTCCTGCGTTCGCGCACGCAGGAATGACATCATCGTCTCGCCCTCAGGCACAGGATATTTTGGAAACTGATATCCCAGATCAGCCAGCGTGAATTCCAAACGCGACGACAACTCTTCCGTGTTTGCGATCGCTTCCGGAATATCCGCGAATATTTGCGACATCTGCGCCGCGCTGCGCAGGTGCCGTTCAGCGTTGGGCGTGAGCAAACGACCTGCGGCTTCCAGTTGAGTGTGATGGCGGATACAAGTCAGCGCATCCAGCATCTCGCGTTCCGGTGGCGTCGCATAACGCACGCCATTTGTCGCGAGCACGGGAAGGTTGAACTCTCGCGCTAACTGAATCGCAGCCTGATTGCGCGCCTCTTCAGTGCGATCAAAATGCCGCTGCAATTCCACATAAACATTCTTTTGACCGAAAATGCCGACCAGGTCTCTCACGCATCGGCGCCCTTCATCCATCGCCCCCGCTGCTCCAGAGTTTGCGAATCCTCGTTTCAGCGCCGCCGCCAGCGGGCCTTCATCGCCTCCGGTCAGGCAGATGAGCCCGGTGGAATACTCAGCCAGATCTCTATGGCAAACTGCGGACTCTCCGGTCATCGTCTTCGATTTCGCGCCCAGCTTCATCCGCGTGATCAGCCGACACAGGTTCTGATATCCCTCACGCGATTGCGCCAGCAGCGGAAAACTGGACTGCATTCCTGCATCCGCAACCGTTACCTCCGAGCCGATGTGCGCCTTCACTCCCAATTTGTTCGCGGCCATGTGAAAACGTGGAGCGCCGTAAACGCCATCTCCATCGAGTAATGCCATTGCGGGCATATTCAGATGGGCACACGCCGCCGCCAACGCTTCGGGCTGCGAAGCGCCTTCAAGAAAACTAAATGCTGAACGCGCGTGAAGTTCGATGTAATTGGTTTTCATGCCGAACGAAAAGGCTATCCGTTTTTATCTTTCTTTGATCTGCGGTTAAGCTTGGTTTAGTCGTAACTCCCTTCCACGAACCACTCGCCCCTATTCACATCGCGATACACACGCCAGAACATCACATCTGTTTTCTGCCGCACCGCGATGTCCCACTCCTCGCGCGACCATGCATATTCGCTCCACCACTCGCCGGAGCTCCGCCACGGCCCCGCAATCGCGACCACATCAGAAAATGCTCTGCTTCCATCCAGCAGCAATCGCGCAGGCACTCCATTTTGTAATTCCACTTTGACTGCCAGTGCCGGACGAAACATCCGCAACGCATTCGCAACGTGCGGCACAGCCACCTGTGGACGCGAACGTTCGCTCAGCGCCGTGAAATGCCGCATGAGAAACGAATCGGGTTTATGCGTGTCCACTAGAACCGGCGACCCCACACGCTCGGCGACATTGAAATCAGTGAGCTTCTTCTTTTCGCGATGGGAATTCTTTCCCAACCCCTGAACTACATTCCGGATTCTCGCTAGCGTAAGCTCGAGTTTCTCCGGCTGCGGCGAGGCAGATACGAACAGTCCGCTTTGTGTCGCGCGCGCTGGCGCGGACTCAGCCGTGAGAGATATCTTCTTTACAGGCCATGCCGGCGGACTCGACTGTAGATCCAATTGCAGCAACTTCAGAAATACTTTGCTGTCGCGCATAGGTACTGGCAGTCGAATCGTGCGTTCGTGAATCTCTCTACATCTTTCTTCGGTACCTGTTCCTCTGCTTCTAGGGAATACCTCACCATTCACCACTGAATGCTGAGTGCTAAATGCTGAATGCTGCTTCACCTGCACATCCTCATTCACTTCCAGCGTGAGCCTCAGCCGTAGTTCATTTGTTGACAGTGCCCTCGCCGACAATCGCGCACATAGCTGTTCCAAGAGTCGCGACAAAATGAATGCCAGCGGTTCCAGCAGATCGACTGCATCTTCCAACTCCATGCTCTCTTCAAAATGAAGTTGCGATTGCGCGGGAACCAGCGTGCGCGAAGTCTTTCCCATGGCCATCGCTTGCAGTCGCAGGCCTTCTTGGCCAAGCCGCTCGGATAATGCTAATGCTGGTAATGCAGCCAGCCCTCGCAGATCGCGCACACCCCAGCGATCGAACGTTTCGAACATCTCTTCTGAAACCGCGAGCACATCTATGGGCAACGATCCCAGCCGCTCCGCCTCTTTCCCCGGCGGAATTACCGTCACTCCGGGAAAGCCGTGAGCGGCGTGCATCGCTGCATCCGGATTCGCAGCCACCGCCACGTTCGCATCGAGTCCCACGTCGGCTGCACGGCGCGACAACTCACGCGCAATGTTCTGCACTGGACCAAACAATTGTTCGAGCCCGTGCAGATCCACAAGGATGGTGTCTGCCCGGGTCGATTCCACTTGCGGAGAAAAAGCTTGTCCGCAATCGAGCAGCGCCGCATGCGCTGACTCCTCTTGCGCGGGGGATCGGGACAGCAATACCACTTCCGGACACGCCTCCGCCTGCACTTTCGTCATCCCCGGTTCGATCCCCGCCAGACGTGCCTTTTCATTTACGGCGATGACGGCGACTACCGGAGGCGTTCCCGCCAGCACCGCCACGGACTTCTCGCCCAAATCGCAAACATTGCTGTGTCGCACCAGCGCTTGCACGGAAAATTCCGGAACGTAAACACAAGCAAACGGCATGCAGTCATCCTGCCCACGGCATTTGCGTTTCAAATGCAGAACTCGCGGCCGACGTTGCCTTGCGCCCGAAGCTCACCACCGATTGCGGCTGTTTGCGCGCACGCGCTACCTCGACATGAATGTCCAGCCCACGCAGCAGATTCGTATGTGTCGGGGCAGCACAGTTACTCGATCCAGCAGCCGCAAAAAACTCTGGAGAAAACAAATTTGCCCACCTTGCCTGCGCCGCTTTCACTTGCAGCACTAGCGAAGCGCACGTCTTCGCATAAGGCTCTTCTTCCAACACCACCAGGGCTGTAGGAGTGTTCTCCACGGTTCGACTGAATCGGAACCACGATGTAAGAGGCACCCGCCTCGCGATCTGCGGCGACAAGTCCCCCAAATCCACCACCACCAACCCGAATCCACCACTCTGCAGAAGCAGGTCAGTGACTTTAAGGGCCTTTTCCAATGCACTCAAAGCTGCCGCTCGCAATCCCGAACTGCTTCCGCAACGCACCCACAAGAGGCGACTCAACTCCACTCCTGCCTTCTCCGCCGACGCAGGATGAAACGCATCACTGGCATCCACCACTGCGCAGAACTCCGGATGCGATTGGCCCGACACCTGTGCTAGCAACGAAAGCAGTATTGACGTTCGTCCCGAAGAGGCGGGCCCGCAGATCTCGCTCAGCGCGCCTCGCGGCAATCCGCCAGATTCAGCGCCAGTCTCTCTGGCTATTGCTGCATCCACTTCGCCGATTCCTGTCGAGAACAGTTCTATCTTCGGTCTTTCCCGCACGGTCAATGCTGAAGGGATTTTCTTGGCCAGATTGGCTTCTACTTGCGCGCGCACAATTTCAGCGCGGGAAATGGGGATTGCGAAACCAGAGCGGGACACCATAAAGCACAGCCTCAGAAGGGAGTAGCAGGCCAGAAGACGCGAAAATTCAGAGACTCACTTTCGCTTTTTCTTCGCCCACGGAAGTAGGATTCTGCGCTCTCTGGCAGAGGTTGTCAACTGCCCATTTTCAGGGCATTACACGAGTCCCACACTCTCTCCAGCACGCATCCAAACTGAGTACTTACATGACCCCATTGAAAGACAAACTCGAAAATGCCCTCAATGAGAGCCGCATCCTCATACTGGGAGCGCAGGTCCTGATCGGCTTCGGGTTCCGCGCCATCTTCGAGCATGGGTTCTCCAACTTGCCTCCCGAACTGCAGAATGCCAAGGTCGTCTCTCTGGGGCTGATGATCCTCGCATTGGGACTGCTGGTCTCCCCAGTTCCGTACCATCGCATCGTTGCGGGTGGCGAACTCGAACCTGGACTGCACAGCTTCACGCATCGGATGAGCATGTTTGCGCTGCTCCCGTTCGCACTAGGTCTGGGGGTTGATCTCTTTGTCGCGGCTTCAAAGGTTCTCCCCGATTCAAGTAGCTGGGCTTTCGGCGTGATCACCGCCGCGATTGCACTCTACTTTTGGTATGGATTGGAATATCAGAAGCGCTTGCAAGGCAAAGGAACTAACAATGGCGGAGACAATAAAGGAGAGCACGTGGAACTCAAGGACAAAATCAAGGAAGTGCTGATTGAAGCGCGAATGGTCTTGCCGGGTGCACAGGCATTGCTCGGATTTCAATTCATCGTTGTGCTGGTAGACACCTTCGATGTACTCCCGAGGTCCCTCCAATTGATCCATCTCTGGAGTCTCTTCGCAGTTGCGCTCTGCACCATTCTGTTGATCGCTCCCGCTGCATATCACCGTATCGTAAATCGCGGAGAGGATTCCGAAGAGTTCTTGCAGTTCGCGCACAGGATCGTTTTGGCAGCAATGGTTCCGCTGGCGATCGGACTCGCCGGCGATTTCCTGATAGTGACCTGGGTTGTCACCAAATCCATGAAGATTGCAATCTACACGTCGGCGGCAACACTTGCGCTACTTCTAGGATTTTGGTTCGGGTATATGTGGTGGGTGCGCAGCACACAGGGCGAGAGTATCGCTATCAGTGGGTCGCATCGAAAGAAGATCGCAGCCTAGTGTTACAGGTTCTTCCGCATCGAATCCAAGCCTGCTTCGATCACTTCCGGCGAAGTCGAGAATGAGAATCGCAGATGTCCCTCGCCGTGTTCTCCAAAGACGACCCCGGGCACTGTGGCCACCTGCGCCGCTTCGAGTAGATGCTCCGCCGCTCGACGACTGTCGCGATCGATTCGTTTTACATCAGGGAACGCATAAAAGGCTCCTGCGGGCATCGCACAATCTAGTCCCAATTCGTTCAGCCCATTCACCATAAGGTCGCGACGCTTTCTGTAAGCAGCGCGCATCTCCGCAAAAAACTCGATCGGAGTTTCCAGTGCCGTCAATGCCGCCCACTGTGACGGAGTCGAAACGCCATTCGTCGAATAGAGCGTCGTCTTGCGCAAGCCTGTCATCCAAGGCTCTTTTGCGACAACATATCCCACGCGCCACCCCGTCATCGAATACGACTTCGAAAGCGTGAATGACGTCAGCGTGCGCTCGAACATATCCGGCAGCGATGCAATGGAGACGTGCTCGCCGTCATACACCAGGTCTTCATACGCTTCGTCTGCGAATACGATCAAGTCGCGATCACACGCGAATGCGGCCACAGCTTCGGCATCCGTGCGCGTCATGACCTCGCCATTCGGATTCTGCGGAGTGTTGTAGTAAATCGCGCGTGTGCGCGCATTCGAATACTTCGCCAGCGTCTCTTTTATCCCGTTCGCACGCGCTTCGGCGGTGGGCACGAATACTGGCTTTGCTTGCGAGTATGCGATCAGGTCTTTGATCGGCGTCCAATACGGAGAGAACATCAGCACTTCGTCGCCGGGGTTGAGAACGGTTTGGAACGACCCGAACAATCCTTGCATTCCGCCGTTCACGACGATGACGTCTTCCATCCGGGCGGGAATATTGTTGCGCTCAGAAACCTTCTTCGCGATCGCCTTCCGCATTTCCAGAATGCCTGACGACGGCGCATAACGAGTCTTGTTGTCGCGCAGTGCGCGACTCATCGCATCCTTGATGTGGTTCGGCGTCGCCAGATAAGGTTCGCCGCCTTCAAACTGATGGACTTGTTTTCCCTGGGTGCGCAGATCCATCACTTTGTTTCGGATCTGGACGATGTCAGAAAAGCCGACTTGTTCGAGGCGGGAGGCTAGACGAAAACTTGCGGAAGTTTGTGATGTGCTCACTTAAGGCGGCTGGTCCTGTCAGTTGGCGTTGAGAACCTTCGAGTATAAACGAAGACTCCCAACGCCATCCAACACATTCAGTACGGGTACTGCGACAATCAACGACTATTTGCGCCTGCCGCTACGGCAGTCGCTGTAGCAGCATCTTTCTTTAGCCTATGGTCCAGGTTGGCGATGCGCCATCCTGTTTCGAACACCAAGCGATCGACGCGCGCCATTTTATCGAAGTCGATCTTGTCTACTGTGTCCGTGGGTTTGTGATAGTCCACGTGGATTCCATCGAAGTAGAAGATGATCGGCACGCCGTGCTTTGCATAGTTCCAATGGTCAGAGCGGAAGTAGATGCGGTCCGGATGATTCGGATCGTTCAGAAGGTAATCCAGCTTCATCTTTTCAAATTCCGCATTTGTGGACTCGCTGATGGTGTTCAGTTCCGCGCTGATCTTGTCAGCGCCGATGAGGTAGATGGTGTCTTTGTCGGTGAGTTGTTTGTTGGCTTCGCTGGTGTCCCCGGCTGCTTTGGAGCGGCCGATCATGTCGATGTTCAAGTCCACGAGAATCTTGTCCAGCGGAATGACAGGTGAGTCGTCGGTGTTGTATTGCGAGCCCAGCAATCCCAACTCTTCGCCAGCATGGAAGATGATGAACACGGGACGTCGCGGAGGATGCATCGCTAGTGCATGAGCGATGGTCAGAACAGAAGTTGTTCCCGAGCCATCGTCGTCAGCGCCGTGATAGATGTCTCCATTCACGCCTGTCTTCAAGTGGTCATAGTGTGCGCTGAAGGTCACATACTCATCTTTGAGTTGCGGATCCGTTCCATCGAGCGTAGCCACAACGTTCTGAGTTCTTACAGTGGCAACATTCAATGCAATGGTCGCCTTCACAGAAGCATTCAGCGCCTTTGAAGCGAGCGGTTCGCCGTTCTTGAGCTTGGCAGCGATTGTGTCAAAGGTCAGGTCCATCTGCGCCAGCAGCTTTTCTGCGATCGCCGGTCCCAGGGTGACGCCAGGCAGCTTCTTGTCATTGTTAAACGCGAGTCGCACGCTTTCCTGCTGCAGCACACGCTGCTTGAACGCGTCCGTTTTCATGTTGTTGGCGAAATTTGTGCTTGTGGGCACCGTAATAAGGCCGATCGCGCCGTGCGCTTTGGCTGCCTCTTGACCGCTTTCTTCATCCTTCAACTTGGAAGGATCAACATCCTTGGGTGCGCCGCGGACGATGATCACCCATTTGCCTTTTACGTCGACGCCCGAATAGTCGTCATGGTTCAGGCGCGGAGCAGAGATTCCGTACCCGACGAATGCGACGCCGCCTTCAAAGGTTCCGGCACGCGTGCCGGAGTTGGTGAAATCTCCGTAGGCGTAATCGGCGCTTTGTCCCGCGATGGTAGCGGTGAGCGAACTCTTGGGCGCGTCCGGTTTGACTGTGATCACTTCGAAGTTCTGCATATAGGAGCCGTTTTCACCGGCGCCCTTGAAGCCATAGGACTTTAACCGCGTGGCCAGATATTGTGCAGCGACGGCGAAATTCGGGGAGAGCGTGTAACGTCCGCCCAACTGATCGGAGGCGAGGAATTCCAGGTGCATCCGCAGTTCGTTGGGATTGATGGCCTGCAGCGAGTCCGCCGGGACTTTCGCAAGCTGGGTTTTCTTGTCAGCCGCGACAAGGTTCAGTGAGGTGCATGCAAGCAGTAATGCGATTATGCCTGCCTGCAATGGGCGAAACGACGGGAGAAAACGATGTATATTCACGAAAAGATACTAAATGTTGCACCGAATTCTGTCACCGGAGTAGAAGCATGGCTTTGCAACCTTGGCGTAGAACGGGCACAAGAGGAAAAAATAAAACCCAGCGGCGCTCGTCCTTATGCATGAGGGTCACGCGGCTGGGTGGTCTGGAAGTGCTGAACAGCAGACTAGAGACTGGCGCTGCAACGGGCAAGCGTCAAACCACGCCAACTTGCGACTGGAACCCAGAATGCTGTGGATGAACTGTGGGAATCTCGGGCCAAACCTAACCCGGCGCAACTTAACCGGGCGCAATGTGTGATAATTCTCGACCATGAAACGCACTTACCGCTTCGTCAGTTCTTTCTTTTCGGCAATGCTCCTTTCATCTACATTGCTGTCGGCTCAAGGCACACAGCAAGCACCTGTACAAATGCAAGGTTCGCCTGCTGCGAGCGACTTCTCTGAACCGATCAAGCAGGCGCGGCAACTCAATTCAGAGGGCAAGCAAAGCGAAGCCATTGATGCCTACAACAAGATCATCAACTCCGGCTCTGGCAAAGACCTTTACGACGCGCAAATCGGCATCGGCAATGCGCTCGACTTGCAAGGCAAGTACGAAGAGGCGCGCAAGCATCTTTCTAAAGCCATCGAGATCGCGCCTGCGGAATTAAGGATCCAAGCCCTTAAAGCGATGGCCTTCAGCTACGCCTTTCAGCGCAATGCCAAAGAAGCGGCGAAATTCGAGATGCAAGCCTTCAACATGCAGATGAAGGACAACAAATTCATCGACGCAGCCGGTACAGCCAACGAACTTGCGCGCATTCAACTTGAGTCCGGCGATATTGATGACGCGTATCGCAGCTACAAGAGTGGCTATGACACCGCGAACAAAGCTCCCGACCTAAAGCCCGCCGACAAAGACCTGTGGGACTTCCGCTGGGAACATGCCCTGGCGCGTATCGCTGCGCGTCGCGGAAATAAGTTCGAAGCGCAGAAACATGTTGCTGCAGCGAAAGCCGCGCTCGACAAAATGAACAATTCCAACCAAGCCGTCTTCTATCCGTATCTCACTGGATACGTCGCCTTCTACACCGGCGACATGAAGTCCGCTATCGCCGACCTACAGCAGGCCGACCAGAAAGATCCGTTCATCCTCACGCTGCTGGCGCAAGCGTATGACAAGACCGGCGACCACGATAAAGCCATGGACCTCTATCGTAAGGTGCTCGCCATCAACACGCACAATCCGACGAATGCGTTTGCTCGTCCCATCGCGAAAAAGGCGCTAGGCACGAGTTCAGCTGCTGTTGGCAAATGTTAAAGCCAGAGCCTTTCTCCTAAGCGGATTAATCATCTCTTACCGGGCTGCGGCGTCTGCATCCTCCGCTAAATCGCTCAACGTGTCAAAGAACTCCTTGCTTTGGCCAATAAAGAGCCCGTCCGCCGTAAGGGCCTTAACAGCCGCCATTGCAGCTCCCTGCGTATTCGTCGGACGAATGATCGAACACTTCGGAAATTTACGGCTCAAGAATGGACAAGGTTCCGGCATGATCAGGTTCGCCTGCAGAGACTCCGGCTGGTTCGTGGTGAGATCTTTAAATGTAACCGTCGAACCCGTTACGGGATCTTTGTCCGTTAACGCAAGAGCATTGCCTGCCTTGTCTTGCCAAGTTTGAAAATGCATTATTTCCGATCCGCCAATACTCAGCAGGATCCTTAGAACTTCCACATTTGTCACTCTCTGAGCTAGTGAGGCATAAAGGCTGGTGCCGCCTTGCTCGATGAACGAGAAGTGGAATCCTGCGGTGAATGCGATGGCCTTGAGGTGATCAGGAATATTCGTAGGATCGATTGTTGCCGGACCTTGCAGATCAGCGTCGGTCCTGGGAATTGCCGTCCGGTTGGTAATGTCGACCGCCTGCGGAAAGACAAAATTGGGATCAAGGTCAGGATTGGCGTTGTCTACCCGATAGCGGCTCCAAAAACTGGTATCCACATTGAGCTGCATCAGATTGGTTAGCCGCTTCTTTGATTTGTTTGCTCCCGTAGCTTGGCTGCCCGGCAGCGTGCGAAATGCCTCGAGGCTGATCGTATCTGCGCCTTTTGAGGCAAGATAAGCGTTGATGAAAAGTTCGTGGCTGAGCTCATCGTCGGTGTTGTCGTGAATATATTGCGCCATGTCAGCGTCAAGAATGGCGAGTGCTTGCGTGTAAAGCGAATTCCCTCCGGTCGCCGTTGCGAACTCATTGTCCTGGGTTCCTCCAAGTTCCCAATACTGTAGCCAGAGATCGGTCTCAAGGATTTCCGCTGCGGCCAGAAAGCGAAGGATTGCAGCGTCCCCTCTGTTAAGCGCGCCGCTGGCTTCACGATCATGCGTGAGATTGGCTTCAGAATCTTGGCCGAGTGCGGGCAGTTCCGTTAGGAGTCCTCCAGTAAGAGTTGCGGCGACTCCGGTAACAACGCTGCTTCTAAGGAATGAGCGTCTGTTGAATTGTATTTTTGTTGACGGGATCTCTTCTCTCGCTATTGCAGAACCTGTTTCAGACGAAACTGTAGACGATAGATTTTGTGCTTTCATCGTGGCGCTCCATTTTCGGGGATTCGTTCGCGTCTTGTGATGTGGTCCCAAATAAGGCAGATGCCAGATGCAAATCCTCCCTCTATCATCCCGAGCGGAGCAGGGAAGACTCAAGACTTTTAATGCAGGCACTTGCCTGATCTTATTCCAACACGCACTGACTCTGCCGTGCCACATGGCGCAAACTCCAGCTGAGCTTTGGTCTGTTTGTGCGACAGTCTTCAAGACTCGCGGAGTCGGAAGTGCCGTAATCAGGATTATTTATAACTGATCGTCGTCCGTGCCTATCTGGTGTGTCCGCTTTCGAGTTTTAGTTTTTCCGCGGCCCCGGCTTGGGCAGCGGCGAGCCGAGCAGTTAAGACCCGGAATGGCGAACAGGAGACATAATTCATGTGGAGTCCGTGGCAGAACTCTACAGAAGTAGGTTCTCCGCCGTGTTCGCCGCAGATTCCGATCTTCAAATCTTTGCGCGCTTTGCGTCCGGCGTCGCGGGCGATTCGCATCAGCTTGCCGACACCTTCGCGGTCTAGCATGGCAAAAGGATCGTGTTTCAAAATGCCTTGTTCGAGGTATGAGGGCAGGAATTTGTTGATGTCGTCACGCGAGAAGCCGAAGGTAGTCTGCGTGAGGTCGTTGGTGCCGAAGGAGAAGAACTCGGCTTCCTTGGCGATCTCGCCGGACATCATGGCCGCGCGGGGCAGTTCGATCATCGTGCCCACGAGATATTCCACGCGGTGATTCTGTTCCTTGAAAACATCTTCCGCAACGCGACGGATGATAGCCGCTTGATGTGACATCTCTTTAAGGGTACTCACCAGCGGAACCATTACTTCGGGAAGAACTTTGATTCCTTCCTGCGATGCGCAGACCGCGGCTTCGAAGATGGCGCGCGCCTGCATCTCTGAGATCTCGGGTTCGGTGATTCCGAGCCGGCAGCCGCGATGTCCGAGCATTGGGTTGATCTCATGCAGTTCGTCAACGCGCCGCAAGAGTGCATGCATCTCTTTGAGTTTCGGTGAGCGCGGTTTGGTGATCTCCAGTTTGGCGATGTCCACCATCAGGTTCTCGCGGCGCGGCAGAAATTCGTGCAGCGGCGGATCGAGCAGACGGATCGTGACAGGGAAACCGTCCATCGCACGGAAGATGCCGAGGAAGTCTTCACGCTGCATGGGCAGCAGTTTGCTTAACGCAACTTTGCGCTGTTTCACGTCTGCGGCCATGACGATCGCTCGCATGTGGTCGATGCGATCTTCCGCGAAGAACATGTGTTCGGTGCGGCACAACCCGATGCCTTCGGCGCCGAAGGTGCGCGCGATGGTTGCGTCGCGGGGAATGTCAGCATTCGCGCGGACGCGCATGGTCCGGAATGGTTCGGCCCAACCCATGAAACGCTCGAGTTCAGGGACGTTCGGCGTTGCAGGAACGGTGTTCAGTTTTCCTTTGATGACGCGGCCGGTGGTGCCGTCAAGGGAGATCCAATCGCCGGAGCGGAAGGTCTGTCCTTTGACGGTCATCTCTTCGGATTTTTCATCGATGCCGATATCGCCAGCGCCAGCGACGCAGCACTTGCCCATCCCGCGCGTTACGACTGCCGCGTGGCTGGTCATGCCGCCGCGAGAAGTGAGAATGCCAACCGCAACTTCCATTCCGTGAATATCTTCGGGAGTAGTCTCGGCGCGAACGAGGATCAGCGGCGTTTTGGGGTGCTTCGCATGTTGCTCGACAGCGTCGTCGGCGGTGAAGACGATGCGTCCGACGGCTGCGCCGGGGGAGGCGGGAAGTCCGATGGAGAGGACTTCGACAACTCCGTGTTTCTCATCGAGTTGCGGAACGAGGAAATCGTAAAGCTGATTAGGTTCAACGCGGAAGATTGCGGTGTGCTGGTCGATGAGTCCTTCGTCCACCATGTCGAGCGCAATGTGGACGGCAGCGCGCCCGGTGCGCTTCCCATTGCGCGTTTGCAACATATATAGACGGCTGTCCTGGATGGTGAACTCGAAATCCTGCATGTCTTTGTAATGGTTTTCGAGGCGCGAGGTGATATCGCGAAGTTGTTCATAGACATCGGGCAGGATTTTCTTTAATCCGGAAATCGGAACAGGTGTGCGGATTCCGGCGACCACGTCCTCTCCTTGCGCATTCATCAGGAACTCGCCGTAAAACTCTTTGGCGCCGGTGCCGGGGTTGCGGGTGAATCCCACCCCCGTGCCGCTGGTATCCCCCAGATTGCCAAAGACCATCGCTTGCACGGTGACAGCGGTGCCGAGTTCGTCGGCAATATTGTTGATGCGGCGATAAGTCTTCGCGCGGTCGTTGTTCCATGAACGGAAGACCGCATCGCGGGCCATGGTTAATTGTTCGAGCGGGTCCTGCGGGAATTGCGTCTTCGTGTGTTTCACGACCACCGCTTTGAATTTTTCCACGACCTCTTGCAGGGCTTTCTCATCGAGATCAGTGTCGAGGACCGCCTTGCGTTTTTTCTTCTGGGCGTCGAAGACTTCCTCGAACGCATTTTTCGGGATGTCCATGACAACCGCACCGAACATCTGGATCAAGCGGCGGTAGGAATCGTAGGCGAATCGGGGATTATTGCTTTTTCGCGCGAGGGCTTTAACTGATTCATCGTTCAGGCCGAGGTTGAGAATGGTGTCCATCATGCCCGGCATGGAGAATTTCGCGCCGGAACGCACGCTTACCAGCAGTGGATTGTCGCCACGACCGAGTCGCTGGCCCTGCATCATTTCCAGTCGTTGCAGGGAATTGTGCATTTGCTGATCGACTTCTTTAGAAGCCGAGCCATTGGACATGTATTCGCGGCAAGCTTCGGTCTGGATAGTAAATCCGGGAGGGACAGGAAGGCCGGCATTACTCATTTCGGCAAGCCCGGCGCCTTTGCCGCCGAGTTCGTCCTTCATTTTGCCGTTACCTTCGGCTTTACCGCCGCCGAAAAAGTACGCGTACTTGGTTGCGGGCTGCATATTGGCCGAAAAGTCGGGCAAGGTGGTAGTCTGTGCGCTCATAAAAGTCCCAAAAGGGGACTTCCACTTAGATACCGGTGCCGAATGTGAGTTGCATGGTAACGAATTCGGCAGAGAGTGGCGCGGAAATTTGAGAGAGTCTGTGTAATCCGTTTTCCGGAAAACAATAGCCGATTTACTACGATTCCCGTTTTTGCTTGCAATCGTGTAAAAAGCCTGCAATAACTCTTTGTAATTTACGAAAACCTTACAGCAAACTTCATCTAAGAATGAAGTTGCGAAACCTTCAACGCGTACACTTGTTACGAAAACGGGAATCCATCCGCATGGCAGAGTTGAAATCCGGCACTTTTGCAGAATCCATCTCTGTCGCCGCAGGACGCCGGTTGCGAGATATTCGCGAACGATTAGGCATGACGCTCCGCTCTGTAGAGGACGCCAGCAACCAAGTCGCCGCGAATTTCGGCAACATTGAGTTTGCCATTCCGCCCAGCCGGCTGTCTGACATTGAGACGAAGGGCGTGCTGCCCAGCATTTATAGGTTGCAATCCTTGGCGATCATTTATCGCGTGAGATGGGACGAGGTACTCTCATGGTATGGAATCGACCTGACTGCGAATCCACTCGACATGGCAGTTTCGGGCGCGCCTAGAACACATTTGATTCAAGGCGCGACAATCCCGCAGGAGATCCATCTTCCGCTGAGATTCGATCCCAGCCTGGATTTTTCAAAGACGGCAAGCCTGGGACTGTTCATCCAAAAATGGGGAGTGTTGCCGACTACTTATCTGACCACGTTCGCGTCAGACGATTTCAGTTATGGCTTTGTGGGTAGCCAGGATTACACGATGTATCCCATTCTGCCGCCCGGATCGTTCATCCAGATCGATCCGTCGAAGTGCAGAGTGCGAAAGGGCCTCTGGAAGTCGGACTATGAGCGTCCTATCTACTTTTTAGAGACGCGCGAAGAATCGCTCTGCGGATGGTGCTCGATCAAAGATGCAAAGATAATCTTGCAACCGCATCCGATGTCGCCGGCGGAGATCAGGATCATGCGGTGGCCGCAAGAGGCCGAAGTCATCGGTCAGGTGGTAGGGGCTGCGATCCGTCTTGGAGGCGCTTAGCGCGCCAGTACGTCAGCCTTCGCAAAGCTTTCAACGTAAATTCAAAATGCTTCTGTGATCCACCGCCGAGATCGGACGGGATCATGGGCTTACGACTAAGCCACAATTCTTCAACATATTCCTTCTCGGGCAATTGCTGTTCCGCGGCGTTCTCTTTCACTTCTTCCAGTAGTGTTGCCACCGGTTTACGCAACACGTCGACGAACACTCCGGAGTGAGCAGAACTGAGCGCGGAGCCCGTGGCCTCCTTTCCGTATCGTTTTGATAGTCCCCAATGTTCGTATTCGCCGGATTCTTTGCGGAGAGCAGCGAGGTACGCGAGCTTGTGCCACATGCCCGGGACAACTGACAAAGTCTTTTTGACGAAGTTCTCCAACGTTTCGCTAAAGTTCACCTAGAGTTCCTGCTTTTCGGAAAAACGTAACATAGCACACACTTTCCGAACTTCAATCAATTAAGCGCATCCTCGCCTCATGCATCGGCAGATATGCCATGCAACTTGAGGAGGATTTATGAAACAGCGCTTATTGTTGGTCGTTGCAGTGGTCATCATGGCTGGATCAGCATTTGCTTCAACCCCACAGAAAGAAGGCGGACAGCGGACGCAATTATCTTTCGCGGGCACGCATTTCGCTTCGATCGGATTCATTGCAACTCAACAAAAAGATGGCGGATCGCCACCCCCGATGTGCATTCCTGGAGCGAACTGTGTGGCATCTTCAGTGGCGTTGAGCAAGGATGGCGGATCTCCGCCCCCTATGTGCATTCCTGGAGTGAACTGTGTCGAAATTGCGGGGGCATTAGGCAAGGATGGAGGGTCGCCGCCCTCAATGTGCATCCCTGGAGCGAACTGCATAATCGGTTAGCGAATCCCATTTTGGGAACGGACAACTAAAGTTACTTGTTTGATGCTGCCGAAGAGGCTAATCTTCGGCAGTAGCAATCATGCAAGAGATCTCCGCGAGCCAATATGCCCTTTGGATACTTTCGCCATTGTTGCTCTTCGCAATTGTGGCGGTGCATCGTCGGGCTGGCCGAAGCGGGTATTTGCAATGGTTCATGGTGTATTTGTTATGGGTGGGCCTGAGCAGCTATGTCCAGTTGGGCCTGCGTTTTTGGAGTACGCCATATTTCGGGTTCTTTTTCTACTGGATTGCTCAAGGTATAGCTGTTCTCCTGAGCTTTGTAGTGCTGTATGAGGTAGCGCGGAATGTGCTCACTTCAGGGACGCTTCCATTCAGCAAATCGAATTTCATGTTTATTATCGCGGTGTTGCTGGTAATGGCGGCAACTTTAGCTCTGAAAATCCAGGGCGGAGATACTGAGAAGTTCATCTACACCATTCTCGTGTTTGCCCGCACAGCACGTTTTGTCCAAGTCGGCTTTATGCTTCTCCTGGTGGCGCTGTCATTGCTTTTTGGTTTTTATTGGAGTAGTCAGGCGTTTGGAATCGCTTCTGGTTTTGGGCTTTATGCAGCTATCGAATTGATTAACAGCTCTGTTCGTGCCATGCTCGGCCCGACGGCAAACTTGATCTTCGGTTGGGTATCAGTGCTTTCATACCAGTTAGCGGCTCTCATATGGGTGGCTTATGCGTTGAAAGGACGAAAGTCACCTGTTATGGAACTGCCCGAGAATAAACTTCCGCAGTTGTAAGCCGATAGAAAGGTTAGTGAACATGTCCGTCATTCTCGCGATCGTCGCTTTGGGAGCGATTCTAGTGATCTCGCTTTTGGCTATGTCTCGAAGCCAAGGCCGCCAGATCTCTGGACTCGCTGATTTCGAGTCGCGATGGCAAAAAGTGGACATGGAAGCGTTCTCGAACCTGATCGATCCGCAAGAACAACGGTATCTCCAGCGCAATCTGCCGGCGGCTGAGTTCCGCAAGTTGCAACGCGAGCGCGTGACCATCATGTGGGAGTATCTTTCCCGCTTAGCAGAAAATTCCAAGCTTATGGTCCAAGCCGGACAGATCGTTCAACATTCCAGCACTGGCGAAGTCGCAGTCAAAGCGCAGCAGTTGGTTTCGAATGCGATTCGGACTCGAATGCTGATCCTCATGGCCGAAGCTTATTTGGTGGTGAAATTCGTAATGCCGGATGCGACGGATCCGATCCAGCCGCTTGTTCGCCGGTACGAAAACCTATCACTGACGTTTGCCCAAACCTGGACACAGCATAACCTCGCTACGGTTGCCTCAGTAGCAAGCTAAGAGAAAACTTCCGCCGCCGTGCGATAAGTATTCGCGTGGGCTTTAGCCGTTAATTCGATTGGAATCGAATACCCTCCGCCCAGAGTGACTACTAGCGGAACGCGATGGCACTTCGCCGCAGACATCACCCGCCTGTCCCTCTCCTTCAGCCCTTGATGGGAAAGTGCAAGCCTTCCGATCGAGTCTGATTGCAATCCATCCACGCCCGATTGATAGAAGATGATTTCCGGCTCGAACGCGAATACCTGCGGGAGCAACATGTCCAGTTCGCACAGATATTCTTCGTCCGTCGTGCCATCGCGCAGATCCACGTCGATGCTGCTTTGCTGTTTCCGGAAAGGGAAGTTGCTTTTGCAATGCACTGAAGCGGTGAGAACGTTGGTGTCCCCGGTGAAGATCTCAGCTGTCCCATCACCCTGATGCACGTCAAGATCGATGATGGCAGCGCGACTAATCTTCCCTTGCCGACGCAGCCAGTGAATCGCAATAGCAAGATCGTTGAAGACGCAGAAGCCCGAACCTGCAGCGCGAAACGCATGGTGCGTGCCTCCTGCCAGATTTCCGCCCCAGCCGAATTCCAGTGCATCTTGCGTCGCGCTGAGCGTTCCGCCGACAGAAGCAAGCGTCCGGCGAACTAATCCTTCTGACCACGGAAAGCCGATCCTCCGAATCGCCGCATCCGGCAGCGTGCCGCGAAAGAATTCGTCCACGTACTGCTCCTCATGCACGAGTTCAATCGTCGCTCTCTCAGCAAACTGGGCGGGACACAACTCGAACAGTCCGTCTGCCTTAAGCAGGTCGCGGATCAGTCGATATTTAGTGATCGGGAACTTGTGCCCCGGCGGCAGCGGGATCACATGATCATCGCAATAGAAAAGCCTGCGGGACATACCTCTATCATAGTGGCGTGTGGAAGAATCCGGAAAGCTGGTCTAGCATGTATGGATGATCGGTCTTAGCCGTATCGCCAGCGACATCGCACAATCTGAGATCCGCGTGATGTCGGTCGAGTGCGAACGAGTGCGCGGCGTGAATCTGGCGCAAGGCGTTTGCGACACCGAAGTTCCGCTGACGGTCCGCCGCGCAGCCGCGGCCGCGATTGAATCCGGTGCAAATCAATACACGCGTCTCGACGGCATCCCGACCCTGCGTCAAGCGATTGCGAACAAGCTGCGTGACTACAACGGACTGAATGTCGATCCCGAGCGAGAAGTGCTGGTCACATCCGGAGCTACCGGCGGATTTTCAGCGGCCTGCCTCGCACTGCTGAACCCTGGTGATGAGGTGATCATCTTCGAGCCATTCTACGGATACCATACGCACACCCTCACGGCCATGAATGTGGTTCCTGTGTTTGTCCGCTTGGCAGCACCCGATTGGAATTTCGATCCCGCAGACGTGGAAGGTGCGATCACACCACGCACTCGTGCCGTTGTGATCAATTCTCCGGCCAATCCGTCAGGAAAAGTCTTCAGCAGAGGTGAATTGCAATCACTCGCGGAGATCGTCATCCGCCACGACTTATTGCTGATCACGGATGAGATTTACGAATACTTCCTGTATGACGGCCATCAGCACATCAGTGCCGCATCATTGCCCGGCATGGCCGAGCGCACCATCACCATCTCCGGTTTTTCCAAGACCTTCAGCATCACCGGATGGCGCGTCGGATATCTAGCCTGTCCGGCAAAATGGAAGACCGCCATCGGATACTTCCACGATCTCGCATACGTCTGTGCACCATCTCCGTTTCAGCACGGCGCGGCTGCCGGGCTCAACGACCTCGATGCCAGCTTCTATTCCGATCTCCGCCGTGAGTATCTGCAGAAGCGCGACATGCTTTGCCAGGCGCTTACGGTCGCGGGGCTGACTCCATCGATCCCGCAAGGCTCTTATTACGTCCTCGCCGACTCATCCTCTCTCGCCGGATCCAATAGCAAGCAGAAGGCGATGACTTTACTGAATGAAACCGGTGTCGCCAGCGTGCCCGGTGCGGCCTTTTATCATGACAATTCCGGTGACAACCTCTTACGATTCTGCTTCGCCAAGAAGACCGAAGATTTGGAAAATGCCTGTGGGCGCCTCCAGCGCCTGCGATCACCCGCCGCCGTATGATTTCCACAATGCATCCATAAACTTCTGAACCGAACAACCACACGGGAGCATCCATTCCAGAATGCCAGCGTCCGTGCTAGTTTATTAATAATGAACAGTTTGAAACCTAAATTCACCATTGCAGTCGTCGCGGGGATTACCTTGATAGCAGCCCTATCAGGTTGCGGCAGCAGTGACGCTGCGAAATCTGCTGCGGCCGCTCCGCAAATGCCCCCCGCTGCCGTGACCATGGTTACAGCACAGCCTGCGTCCGTGAACGATGCTTCCGAATATGTCGCCACGCTGAAATCTCGCGGTTCTTCCGTCATCAACCCGCAAGTGGAAGGGCAGATCACCAACATTTATGTGAAGTCAGGCGCGCGCGTAAACGCGGGAACGCCGCTCATGCAGATCGATCCGCTGAAGCAACAGGCCACTGTGGGCAGCCAGGAAGCCACTCACGCAGCGAAGATCGCCAACGTGAAGTATGCGGAGCAACAACTGGGTCGCACAAAGCAACTGGCGTCCGATGGCGTTGTAAGCCGTCAGCAACTGGACGAAGCGCAAGCCGCCTACGATTCCGCCAAAGCGGAACTGAACGCTCTCGACGCGCAGGTTCGTGAGCAAAGGGTCCAGCTAAAGTATTTCACCGTGGCCGCGCCTACGGCGGGCATCGTTGGTGACGTCCCCGTTCATGTCGGCGACCGCGTCACCACTAATACAATCCTCACCACGGTTGATGAGCCGGGAAATCTGGAACTCTATCTTTCCGTCCCTGTTGAAAAAGCCGGCGAACTGGGGATGAACAAGTCTGTCGAGGTGCTCGATAGCTCCGGAGCCAAGGTCGCGGAAGGACGCATCACCTTCATCTCGCCAAAAGTCGACGACCAGACGCAATCTATCTTGGTAAAGACGGCAGTCGATAACAAAGACGGCAAACTTCGCACCGCGCAATTTACCCGCGCGCGAATCATCTGGGGCTCGCGTCCGGGATTGCTGATCCCAGTGCTAGCCGTCTCTCGCATCAACGGACAATTTTTTACTTACGTCGCCGAAGGCGATGACAAGGGCCTGAAAGCTCACCAGAAACAGGTCAAGCTGGGGGAGATGGTGGGCAACAACTATGTTGTGCTTGATGGCATAAAGCCCGGTGAAAAAATCATTACTTCAGGAACGCAGATGTTGTTCGAAGGCGCGCCTGTTACTCCGAAAACCTAATCGCGTTCTCTTCAGGAAACCGAATTTATAAATGTTCGTAGATTTTTTCATCAAGCGTCCCATCTTCGCGACAGTCTGCTCGCTGCTGATCATCCTGGCGGGCGCAGTGTCCATTCCTTCGCTGCCCATCGCGCAGTTTCCAAATCTTGCTCCGCCGCAAGTCACAGTTTCCAGCAACTATAACGGGGCCAGTGCACAGGTGGTTGAGACCGCTGTCACCATCCCGCTTGAGCAGCAGATCAACGGCGTTGAGGGAATGAAGTACATCACCTCAAGCAGCGGTAATGACGGCACCAGTTCCATTACGACTACTTTTGACATCACGCGCGACGTTGACCTCGCCGCTGTAGATATCCAGAATCGCGTCAGTTCCGCTCAAGGACGCCTGCCCGCGGAAGTCAACAATACCGGCATCAGCATCACCAAGAGTGGCAACTCATTCGTCTTCGCCGCTGGCTTTTATTCTGAGAACAAACAGTACGACAGCCTTTTCATCAGCAACTATATTGACGTCTATTTGCGCGATGCGCTCAAGCGCATAAAGGGCGTCGGCGACGTCATCATCTTCGGCGAGCGCAAATATTCTATGCGCTTGTGGTTGGATCCGGTTCGCATGGCCAGCCGCAGTCTGACAGCCTCGGACGTGGTCAACGCTCTTCGCGAACAGAACGTGCAAGTCGCGGCGGGACAAGTGGGCCAGCAGCCTGCTCGTGCCGGGCAGGAATTTCAGATCAGTGTCCGCGCAGTCGGTCGCTTGAGCGAGCCCACTGAATTCGACAACATCATCGTGAAGTCCGGAGCAGACGGAACGCTGGTCAAGCTCAAAGACGTAGGTACTGCCGAACTCGGAGCTGAAAATTACAACAGCAACCTGGAGTTCAACGGACACGAAGCCGTCGGCCTCGGCATTACGCAACTTACGAACGCCAATGCGCTTGAAGTCGATCGTGCGGCACGGGCGGAACTGGAACGCCTTTCAAAAACCTTCCCGCCCGGACTGAAATACCAGATTGCATTCAACACCACTACGGTCGTCGGCGAATCGATTCGCGACGTGGTTTACACGCTCGGCGAAGCGATTCTGCTGGTCATCCTCGTAATATTCATTTTTCTTCAGGATTGGCGCAGCACTTTTATTCCGGCGATCACAATTCCTGTATCACTGATCGGCACATTCGCGTTCGTGAAGATGCTCGGATTTTCGATCAACACGCTTACGCTTTTCGGTATCACGCTGGCTACAGGACTCGTCGTTGATGACGCCATCGTTGTCATTGAAAACGTTCAGCGGCACATCACCGAAGGATTGCACAATGCGCACAAAGCGGCGTCAGTCGCGATGGGTGAAGTCGCCGGAGCGGTGATCGCGACATCGCTGGTATTAATCGCTGTCTTCGTGCCAGTCGCATTCTTTCCCGGCACCACGGGCATTCTCTTTCGTCAATTCGCGCTGACCATCGCGTTCTCGGTGGCAATATCGGCGTTCAACGCGCTCACGCTTACTCCCGCCCTGTCAGCTCTGTTGTTGGGCAAACCGCACGCGGAACCTAAGTTTTTCCGCGGAGTGAACCGCGTCATCAATGGAATCATTGAAGGATATCGCCGCGCGCTCAGTCAGGTTTTGCGTGTCCGCGTTGTTACCCTAGTGGTGTTTGTTGTATTGCTCGCATTCACCTATTGGTTCTATCAGCGTGTGCCTAAAGGATTCGTGCCGGAAGAAGATCAGGGATACTTCATCACCGTGGTCCAAGCACCGGAAGGCGCGTCGCTCGAATACACCACAAACATCTGCCGCCAGGTTTCGCAGGTCCTGATGAAAGCGCCTGAAGTCGGCGGCGTGTTTTCCGTGCCTGGGTTCAGTTTTGGTGGCAGCGCTCCCAATCGCGCACTGGTTTTCGCTCCAATGAAGGAATTATCAGAGCGCAAAGGCGAAGAGCATTCGGTGAACGCTGTCATCAATCGTCTGCGAGGGCCACTCTTCGGCATCAACGGCGCTATCGTTGTGTCCTTCGCCCCACCGCCAGTGCAGGGCTTGGGCTCTTTCGGCGGATTCCAATTCATTGTTCAGGACCTCGGCGGACACTCCCTCGAAGAATTCGCCAACATAACGCAGAACATGGTGCGGCAGGGAAATGCGGACAAAGGGCTATCGCGCCTGTTCACCAGTTACACGGCGAGCGATCCGCAGTTTGTTGTGACTATCGATCGCGAAAAAGCGAAGGCGCTGCAAGTACCTCTGAAGCAGATCACTGACACCTTGCAGATTTACATGGGTTCGCAATACGTGAACGATTTCGATTTCAACAATCGCTCATATCGCGTGTACGTGCAGGCGGACAAGGCCTTTCGCTCGAATCCGAAGGACATCAACCAGTTCTACGTTCGCTCTGATCGCAACCAAATGATCCCGCTGGACAATCTCGTTGCGGTGACGCAATCCACTACGCCGCAGGTCATCAGCCACTACAACCTGTTCCGCTCGGCTGAGATTGACGGCTCTGCTGCGGTTGGCCGCAGCTCCGGCGACGCCATCAATAGCATGGAAGAACTTGCAAAAAAGGCGCTTCCCAAGAACACGAGCTTCGCGTGGACGGGATTGTCACTCGAAGAAATCCAATCTGGTGGACAAGCAGCCATGCTCTTCGGACTTGGCATGCTGGTCGTATATTTGACGCTCGCTGCGCAATACGAAAGCTTCTCGCTGCCATTCATTGTGATGTTGTCAGTCCCTATGGCCGTATTGGGAGCAGTGGGAGCGCAATCGCTCCGGGGATTGCAGAACGACGTTTACTGCCAGATCGGACTGGTCATGCTCATCGGCATCTCCAGCAAGAACGCCATCCTTATTGTTGAATTCGCCGAACAATTGCGCGCTCGTGGGATGTCCATCGCTGAGGCGGCGGTGGAGGCGGCACGGATCAGGTTGCGTCCCATCCTGATGACCTCGCTGGCATTCATCCTCGGTGTGTTGCCTCTTGTAACAGCCAGCGGCGCTGGACGCGCAGGCCGGCAATCTGTCGGAACCACAGTCTTCGGCGGCATGCTCTTGGCAACGGCGTTGAACCTGTTCTTTATCCCGGCTCTTTACGTCCTGCTGAAAACGGTGACCAGCAAGAAGTCCCAAGCTACTGCGGCTTAGGCTGTCTATACCCAAACTCTTGCATCTCAGCTGTTTGTGGCATCATCTTTATTGGGTTGAGCACCTTGGCGCAATTCGGAAAGACTGCCAGCCGGCCGTACTAATTCCGAACAATCAGGATTGCAGCGGACACGCGCTAGAGGGCTTGTTCCACCGGAGGGCTTGTTTCTGATGCAGGAGAGAAGAAAGATGTTCCGAGTAAGATTCGTTGGTCTTGGGCTTCTCGCTTTCTCTCTTGCCCACACCGCCGCGGCGCAAAACGGAGCTGGGCAAAGCCCAGCGGCGACTCAGTCCAATGCCGTTGCCAGCCAAACCGGAAACCCAAGTACCGTTCCACTCACTTTGCAGGACACGATCGAGCGCGCGCTCCGCACGAACCTCAGTGTCTTCTTGACGAATCAGGCCACCGCTTCAGCCCGCGGACAGCGCCTTCGCGTTCTCAGCCAATTGCTGCCTAATATTTCATCCGGCGTCATCGAAACTAGACAGCAGGAAAATCTGGAGACGTTTGGGATCAAAGTCCCGGGCCTTCCTTCCGTAGTGGGGCCCTTCAGCTACTTTGACGCGCGAGTCTCCCTTTCGCAATCGCTCTTCGATCTTGCGAAGATCGACCGTGCTCGCGCCTCAAATCAGGATGTCTTTGCCGCTCAGTTCAGCTATCAGGACGCAAGAAATGTCATCGTCACCGCAGTAGCCTCAGGATATCTCCGCGCATTGTCTGATGCGTCGCGCATTATCGCTGCTCAAGCACAGGTCGATACCGCTCGCGCGCTCTACAACAAAGCCGTTGATCTTCACAACGCAGGGCTGTCACCCGCGATCGACTCTGTTCGCGCACAGGTGGAACTACAAGCCAGGCAGCAGCAGCTTATCGTCGCCAAGAACGCTTACTCCAAAGATCTACTTAGCATTGCCCGCGCCATCGGATTGCCATTGCAACAAGGGCAGAACATCGAACTTACAGAGAAGATCCCTTATGCGCCGCTTGAAAATGTCACTCTCGACCAAGCCATCGAACGCGCTGCAGTCACTCGGTCGGACTTGAAGAGCATCGCGGCCAGACTTCGCTCGGCAGAACTGAACCGCAAGGCAGCCTCTGCCCAGCGATTACCGTCTTTCAGTGCAGACGCTGATTACGGCGCCACCGGAATCACGCCAGGTTCTTCGGTCTCTACGTTCCACGTGACAGGTGCGATTCGGATGCCGATCTTTTTAGGTGGCAGGATAGAGGGCGATGTCCTGCAAGCCGACGCGGCCCTCCAACAACTGCGCGCGCAGTTAAACGATTTGCGTGCTCAGGCGGAGTTCGAAGTTCGCTCCGCATTTCTTGACCTGAACTCCGCGGCCGACCAGGTTCGCGTCACAATGAGTACCGTGGATCTCGCTCGGCAAGCGCTGACACAGTCGCAGGACCGTTTCGCTTCCGGCGTCGCGGACAATCTGGAAGTGGTGCAGGCGCAAGAGGCATTCGCGAATGCGAACGAGAATTACATAGCGAGTCTTTTTTCATACAACGTTAGCAAGCTCGGACTGGCGCGCGCACTTGGAGTGGCAGAGACTGAGGGCCGGGCATTTGTGGAAGGAAAGTAATCATGGCAAACACAGTAAATGAGATTGAGGCGCCGGAGCAGGATAGAGTTCGTGCCGGCGAACTGCCGCCGGAACGTCCGCGGGGGAAGAGAAATCTGAAGCCACTGATGTTCGCCGGAGGCCTGTTGGCAGTGATCGTGGTTGTCGGATGGTGGTGGTACTCCGCGGGACGGGAGTCCACCGATGACGCGCAGATTGACGGACACATCTACTCGATCAGCGCGAGAATCACGGGCCACGTGGTCAAAGTGAATGTGGATGACAATCAGTTAGTGAAAGCCGGCGACGTAGTGGCGGAGATTGATCCTTCCGACTACCAGGTCACGCTCCAGCGCCTCGAAGCAGAGCTGGCAGATGCAAAGGCGAATGCAGAATCGGCGCGGACTGGCCTTCCTATCACATCGGCGACCACTTCAAGCCAGGTGGAGTCTGCGCGTGCCGACGTAGAAAACAACCAAGCAGGATTACAGGCATCGCAGCAGCAATATCAAGCTTCCGCTGCTCGGTTGCGCGAAGCGGAAGCGAACAACGTCAAGGCGCAGGCAGATCTCAACCGTTACAAACAACTTGTTCAGAAAGACGAGATCTCAAAACAGCAATACGACCAGTCTGTCGCGGCCGCACAAGCCAGCGCCGCCACAGTGGAAGCGGCGCAGGCGGCACTCTCGGCTGCCCAGCAGCAAATCGCGCAATCCCGCGGAAAGATCACTCAGGCACAAGCCACGTTGCGCACGGCAAACACCGCGCCGCAGCAGGTGCAGAACTCACGCGCCAAGCTTTCCGCCGCGGAAGCACAGGTACAAAAGGCGCAAGCCAACTTGGATCAGGCAAAACTGAATCTGCAATATACGAAGATCGTCGCTCCCGTGAACGGTATCGTCGGAAGAAAAACAGTCGAAGCGGGGCAGAATGTTCAGCCCGGTCAGCAGTTGATGTCACTGGTTTCGCTCGACGATGTTTGGGTCACTGCGAATTACAAGGAGACGCAGCTAAAGAAAATGCGAGTAGGGCAGGAAGCCCACATTGAAGTGGACGCCTACGGCAGAGAGTATAAAGGACACATAGAGAGCATCGGTGGCGCCAGTGGCGCACGCTTCAGCTTGCTGCCTCCGGAGAACGCAACGGGAAATTACGTGAAGGTGGTGCAGCGTATCCCGGTGAAGATCGTGTTCGAGCAGGGCGAGAATTCTGATCGCGCATTGCGCCCTGGAATGTCAGTCACAGCAACCGTTCTCCTCAGAGAGAAAAAGTAACGTGGACATAAAAGTAGTCAGCATCGAGCGTGAATTCGGCAGCGGCGCAAGTTTTATCGCCGAGCGCCTGGCCAAGCGGTTGGGATGGGAACTGCTCGACCAGTCCCTCACGCAGAAGATCGCGGAGCTGGCGAAGGTCAAGCCTGAGGTTGTCAGCCGCTGCGATGAACATAATGATTCGGGACTGTATCGGCTTGCGAAGGTTTTCGCCCGAGGTAGTTACGAGCGCATTTTGCCCACGACCGGGCAGGAATCCTTTGACACTGACCGCATGGTGCAACTCGTGACGCAAGTCATAGAGAAGGCGGGAGAGAAGGGGAATGCCGTCATCGTTGGACGCGGGGCTCCGTGGATCCTGCGCAATCGCAAAGACACATTCCACGTCTTTGTTTATGCTCCGCGCGAGGACAAGGTTAAGCGGGTGATGTCGCTGGGGAAAACCGAAGCCGAAGCAGTTGAATTGGTCGACACCATTGACGAAGAGCGTAGAGCATTTATCAAGCGCTACTTCGGCAAAGAGTGGCCCACCCGACATCTCTACAACATGATGATCAATTCCAGCATGGGCGAAGATTACGTTGTAGAAACAATTCTCAACTCCATCCACTCTTACTCAGCTTTGCCCCATATGCAAACCCGCTAGCTTTTCCGTCAGCCTGCCTGCTGCAAATCAGACCTTAAAATTTTCATATTTTTTCTTGACTCAGAAGTGAATTGCTGTTTATCATTATGTATAAATATTCATATAAGTGAATAAATATTCTAATGACTAAAGCGACCCGCCAGAACGCGATTCTGAAGCTTTTAGAACAAGGCTCTCCCGCCAATCAGGACGCCCTGCGCAAAGCCTTGGCTAAGTTGGGTTTCAAGGTAGCGCAAGCCACGTTGTCACGCGACGTCCGCGAGCTAGGCCTGGTGAAATCTTCTGACGGGTACCAATTCGCACCAGGCGCGCCCGCAGCATTAGCGAATGAGCAAGTGCTGCCTTCCGCGCATCGCCTCGTCCGCGAGTTCGTTTTGGAAGTACGCGAAGCCCAGAACTTACTGGTGATCAAAACCTCTGTCGGCAGCGCACAGCCGGTGGCCGCGTCACTCGACGGCGAATCCTGGCCCGAAGTGATGGGCACCATCGCAGGGGACGACACCATATTGATGGTCACGCAGGACAACAAGTCGGCCCACAAGCTTGCATCGCGCATCCTGGAGTCTCTCGCCTGATGCAGCAGAAGCTCAAGACTGCCATCGTCGGCGCGTTGGGATATGCCGGTTTCGAACTAGGCCAAATCCTCGCGAAGCACCCGCGTGTGTCTGCGCCTATGTTGTTCACACGCAGTGAAACTGGAGCTGGCGCCACACTCGACCTGGTGTATCCGCACGCAATGAACGGACATCCCACACGCCTGCACCAGTTCTCAATGGACGCCCTCAAGCGCGAATCCATTGACCTCCTTTTTCTGGCGACTCCACATAGTGCTTCATGGGAGATCGTTCCCGAAGCCCTTACGAACGGATTACGTGTGATTGATCTCAGCGGAGCGTGGCGCTTGAAAGATGAATCTAACCGCGCCATATACAAGCTCCCCGAAATGGCGGCCTCCGCCGGAACCATGCAGCAATCCGTCTATGGTTCGCCGGAATTGAACTCTTCCGCGATTGCCGCAGCAAGACTCGTTGCCAATCCCGGCTGCTATGCGACATCCGTGATCCTCGCTCTCGCACCGTTCGTGAAATCCGGAATGGCCGATCTTGATTGCGGAATCGTCTGCGATTGCAAGTCCGGCGTCTCCGGCGCTGGCAGAGAACCCTCGGCGAAGACTCACTTCGTCGAAGTCGCGGAGAACCTTTCCGCATACAGCGTCTTCGGACATCGCCACACCGGCGAGATCCTCGAACAACTCGGCATCGCGGCAGAGCAATTAATATTCACGCCGCACCTCTTGCCAATCCCGCGCGGGATTCTCTCCACGATCTACCTTCGCCTAAAAGAATCGGCAACGCCCGAGCACATCGAGCAAGCGCTCCGCAGCTTTTACGCCGACAGCAAAAGCGTGCGCATCTTTCCGCATCCTTCATTGCCGCAGATCCAGTATTCGTTGCGAACAAATTATTGCGACCTCGGATTCGCGCTCAGCCCCGATGGCAAACGCCTGGTGCTCGTCTCCTGTCTCGACAACCTGATCAAAGGCGCGGCGGGACAAGCAGTGCAGAACATGAACCTGATGTACGGATGGAATGAGCAGGAGGGGTTGAATTGAAAGTAGTAGTCAAGATTGGCGGCGCAGCGCTCGACGACAAAGCCTTGCGGCTGAAGTGCGCGCGTGCGGTTGCCGACCTCGCAGACAAGCACAGTGTAGCCGTTGTTCACGGCGGAGGCGCGGCTCTCACTCGCACCATGAAGCAGCTCGGCAAGACCAGTGAGTTCATCAACGGACTCCGCGTGACTGACGCTGAGACTCGAGATATCGCCCTCATGGTCCTCGGGGGGCAGATGAATAAGAACCTTGTGTCCGCCATCAACGCCCTCGGACAATCCGCTATTGGCATGTGCGGCGGCGATGGGCTCTCATTCCGCGCACGGAAAAAGGCATATGCGGGAGGCGACCTCGGATTCGTCGGCGAAATATGCGCAGCGGATCCCAAGTGGATCCATGCGATCTGGAAATGCAATGCTGTTCCGGTGATATCCAGCCTCGCACCCGGCAGCGATGGCCAGTATTACAACATCAACGCTGACCAGATGGCCGCTGCTTGCGCCGTTGCTTGTGAAGCTGACGCCCTGATTTTCCTCACCGACGTTTCCGGGGTGAAAGATGCCAACGGAGACGTCATTCGCTGGCTAGAGGCCAATCAGATTTCCGGTCTGATCCAGAATGCCGTCATCAGCGGAGGAATGTTGCCCAAGCTCGAAGCCTGCCAGCAGGCTCTCCGAAAGGGCGTGCGACGCGTACGCATTCTGCCCGCAGCAGAGGCGTCATGCATCCCAGACTTCTATGTGCACAAGATCGAATACGGCACGGAAGTGATGGTGGCCGTGGCATGAGCGTAAAGTCCGTTAAAAAATCCGAAGCCGGCGTACTCGTATCCACATACGAGCGCTATCCCGTGCTGATGAAGCGCGGACGCGGTGTTTATCTCTATGACTCCGACAACAAGCGCTACCTCGATTTCCTCAGCGGCATCGGCGTGAACGCCCTCGGATACTCGCATCCCGCGATCACCCGCGCCATTGCGCAGCAGAGCCGGAAGCTGATTCACACATCGAATCTTTTCTTTCACGATTATCAAAGTGAGTTGGCAAAGCAGTTGGCGGAGATATCTGGACTTGACCGCGCGTTTTTCTCCAACAGCGGGACAGAAGCGTGGGAAGGGGCGCTGAAATTTGCCCGCGCCTACGCGCAGGCCACGAACTTTAACGGACACGAAGCCAAATGGCGCGTACTCGCCATGGATAACTCGTTCCATGGACGCACCTTTGGCGCACTAGCCACCACCGGACAGGAAAAGTATCGCAAACCATTTCTTCCGCTCATGCCCGGCGTGGAATTCGTGACTTTTAATGATGTCGCGGACCTGAAAAAGAAGTTTGACGGCACCGTCTGTGCCGTCGCGTTGGAGATCATTCAAGGTGAAGGCGGAGTTCAGCCTGTCACCGAAGAATTCCTGAAGACTGCGCGCAAGCTGACGAAGCAGACTGGCGCCCTGCTTCTTGCGGACGAGATTCAAAGCGGACTGGGACGGACCGGAAAGTATTTCGCTTATCAGCAATTCGGCGTCGTCCCGGACATTGTCACCGTCGCGAAGCCGCTGGCTGCGGGCATTCCGCTGGGCGCAATCCTCACCACAGACGCAGTTGCGAATGTGATTCATCCTGGCATGCACGGCACAACGTTTGGCGGAGGACCGCTCGCCTGCGCAGTTGCACTCGAATTCCTAGCGACGCTGAAGCGCGAGAAGCTGCTCAAGAACGTTGAGCAGGTCGGTAATTATTTCCAAAAAGAATTAAGCAAGTTACAGAAGAAGCACGACAGCATCGTCACAGTACGCGGCATCGGACTCATGCTCGCCGCCGAGCTCGACTCCGCTGATCTAGCGAAATCAGTCGTCAGCACCATGCTGGAGCGCGGCATCATCATCAATCGCACGCATGAGAAAGTTCTGCGATTCCTGCCGCCGTACATCATTACCAAGAGCCACGTGGATACCGTTGTCCGCGCGCTCGATTCCATTCTCAGTAAAGGGCCCCGTAATGCGACTCCAGATTCAAACCAGAGGAGAACGCGATAGTGAGCACCAGAATGTTAGTTGCGCCCGTGCCCCAGTCTTCAGGGCACCCGGCCGCTGAAGTAGCCCATCGGGACCTGATCTCGATACAAGACCTGCTGCCCGAAGAAGTGCGAGCGCTGCTCGACTTGACCGCGCTCATCAAGGCCCGTCCTGCGGATTTCCGCGGCGCACTCTCAGGCAAGCAAGTGGTGATGTTCTTCGAGAAGCCTTCCCTGCGCACGCGTCTTACGTTCGAGGCAGGATTGTCCAGCCTCGGAGGCCAGGCGATATTCGTTGACCAGACACGCTCGCGGCTCGATGAGCGCGAGTCACTCAGTGACATTGCTCGCAATCTCGAGCGTTGGGTTGACTGCGTAATCCTGCGCACGTTCGAGCACAGTACGATCACCGGAATCGCCGAGCATGCGTCCATTCCCGTGATCAATGCGTTGAGCGACTTGGAACATCCCTGCCAGGCGCTTGCGGATTTCTTCACGCTCGAAGAAAAATTTGATGACATCGCCAAGGTCACGCTCGCTTATGTCGGCGACGGAAACAACATGTCACATTCGCTCATGTTGCTGGCCGCATCACTGGGCGCGAAAATCCGCGTCGCAACTCCAAAAGGATACGAACCCCTTGCGGAAGTCGTCGCTGCGGCCAAGAAGATTGCCGCCAAGACCGGCGCAAAGATAACCATCACCAACGATCCCGTTGCCGCCGTCACCGGAGCAGATGCGATCTACACCGACGTTTGGGCAAGCATGGGGCAAGAGGAAGAAGCACAGCAGCGCGCGCAGATTTTCGAGCCATTTCAGGTTGACGAGGAGCTGATGTCACACGCTGCTGATCACGCACTCTTCATGCACTGCCTGCCCGCGCACCGCGGCGATGAAGTCACTGATGCCGTGATTGACTCTCCGCAGTCCGTTGTTTTCGATCAAGCTGAAAATCGCTTGCATATTCAGAAGGCGATCTTACTTATGTTGCTGGGCGGCGGATTGCGCCGCTTCCGGCCAAGGAGCACCAATGCCTAAGAAAATTGTTCTCGCATACTCCGGCGGACTCGACACCTCCATCATCGTGCCGTGGCTGAAAGAAAATCATGGATATGACGTCATCGCCATGGTCGGCGACGTCGGCCAAGGTGACGACGTCGAAGCTGTGGTGAAAAAGGCTTATGCAACTGGCGCGTCAGATGTGATCGTCCGCGACATGCGACAGGAATTTCTTACCGACTACGTTTTCCCCGCGCTGCGCGCTGGTGCCGTGTACGAGCACAAGTATCTGCTCGGCACGTCGCTTGCGCGTCCGGTGATCGCCAAGCATCAGGTGGAAGTAGCGCTGCAATGCGGAGCGAAAGCCGTCGCACACGGATGCACCGGCAAGGGCAATGACCAAGTCCGCTTCGAACACGCCTATCAGGCGATTGCGCCGGAGTTGGAGATCGTCGCCCCGTGGCGCGAGTGGGAACTGAACTCTCGCGAAGATTGTCTCGACTATGCTGAGAAGCGCGGAATCCCCGTCGCGGCCAGCCGCGAGAAGATTCACAGTCGCGATAAGAATCTTTGGCACTTGAGCCACGAGGGTGGAGAACTCGAAGATCCGGCGAATGCGCCCTTCGAGAGCACATGGCAAATGTCCGTCTCGCCGCAAGAAGCGCCCGACAAGGAAGAAGAAGTCGAGATCGGTTTCGAGCAGGGAACTCCCGTTTCGGTGAACGGCCTGAACATGGACCCCGTCTCCATGGTCGAGTTGCTGAACGAGATCGGCGGACGCAATGCCATCGGCCGCACAGACATCGTGGAGAACCGTTTCGTCGGCATCAAGTCCCGCGGATGCTACGAGACTCCCGGTGGCACGTTGCTGATCACTGCGCATCGCGAACTGGAAGCACTATGTCTCGAGCGCGAGCTAACGCATTTCAAGCAGATGGTCGCGCTGAAATATGCGGAAGTGGTTTACTACGGGCTGTGGTTCACTCCGTTGCGTGAAGCTCTCGACGCATTTGTGGACGAGACGCAAAAAGAAGTGACCGGCAACGTGCGGCTGAAACTTTACAAAGGCAACGTCGCGATTGCGAGCAGGAGTTCGGAGAACTCGCTGTATCGTACGGACCTCTCTTCCTTCACGATGGGCAAGAGCTACGACCAGAAGGACGCAGCCGGATTCATCCGCATACTCGGCCTTCCTGCTCGCACTCGCGCCATCTTGAAGAAGCAGGCCAACGTTGAGGTTGTGAAATGAAAATGTGGTCTGGCCGATTCCGGCAGCCACTCGATCCTGGCTTTGAAAGCTGGCAGCGCTCTTTTCCGTTCGACAAACAATTGTTGAACGAAGAGCTCGCCGCCAGTGCCGCTTACGCGAAAGCGCTGGCAGGCATCGGGATACTCTCGCCTGCGGAATTGGAACAGATCACAAATGCGCTACGCGACATCGGCACGGATGCGCAGAAAGACCCTGCTCTGCTGGACGATGAAGAGTCCGAAGACGTCCATCACTTCGTCGAGCGCCAAGTCGTCACGCGCATCGGGGAAGTAGGATACAAACTCCACAGCGGACGCAGTCGCAATGAGCAGATCACTACCGATTTGCGGCTCTACATCCGCGCGCAGATTGACGCCACACTCACGGGCATCGCGGGGCTGATGGAAACGTTCGTCCGCCGCGCAACCGAAGCGGGTGAGCGCACCATGCCGTCATACACGCATCTCCAGCGTGCCGAACCTGTCCTCGTCGCGCATTGGCTGCTCGCATATTTTGAGATGTTTGCGCGTGACGCGGACCGTCTCACTGACTGCCGCAAGCGGCTCAATGTTTCTCCGCTCGGTTCCGGCGCTATTGCGGGCAGCACGCTTCCTCTTGATCGACACGATATCGCAAGAACTCTCGAGTTCGACGCGCCTACCGCCAACAGCATGGACGCGACCAGCGATCGAGACTTCGCAATCGAGTTCCTGCAAGCGCTTTCAGTGCTCGGCATCCATCTCAGTCGATGGAGTGAAGAACTCATCATCTTCTGCTCGCAGGAATTCGGGTTCGTAAAACTTCCGGAGAGCTACTCAACTGGTAGCAGCGCCATGCCGCAGAAGCAGAATCCGGATGCGCTCGAACTCATTCGTGCAAAGTCCGCGCGACTCATCGGCAACGCGAGTGCAGTGACTATCAACATGAAGGGGTTGCCGCTCGCTTACAACAAAGATTTGCAGGAGACCCAGCAGCCGATCTTCGATTCTGCCATCACTGCGCTTGCTATGTTGCAGCACGCAACCGGATTCATGCGGGAAGTGCAATTTGATTTCGCAGTGATGGCAGCTGCTGCGCAGTCTCATTTCATGAATGCATTTGCCGCCGCTACGTATTTGGTCGGCAAGGGAGTTCCATTCCGCCGCGCACATGAGATCATCGGCGCCGCCGTGCGGCTTTGCATGGACAAAGGATGCGAACTCCAGGCTCTGCCGCTTTCGGAACTCCAAAGCCTGAATCCCGCGTTCGAACAAGACTTTTATGACGCCATTCAACTGAACGCGGTTCTCGATTGCCATGATGTGATCGGTGGTACCGCCCGGGCCCGTGTCAAGAAAGCGCTCGCTGAAGCCGGCGGACGCATCGCCAAGCTCAAAGGAGAAGCCCATGCACACGCGTAATGCCATTTTGCCAGACGCGCAGCAGATCCACGCATTGATCAATGGCTACTCGCAACACGGCACCCTGCTTCCGCGCTCACTGCCGGAACTCTATGAGAACGTCCGCGACTTCATCGTCGTTGAGGACGAGGGCAAGATCATCGGCTGCGGCGCGCTCCATCTCTACGGCCCGCACCTTACTGAAGTCCGATCCATCGCCGTCTCGCCCGAGTACAAAGGACGCGGCGCCGGGCGCATCCTGATTGATGCGCTCATGGTGGAAGCCGAGCGCCAACACGTGAGCTGCGTGTGCCTGTTCACGCGTATCCCTGATTTCTTCAGCTTGTTCGGTTTCCGTACGGCTACACGGCAGGAGCTCCCGGACAAGATTTACAAGGACTGCATCAACTGTCCCAAGCTGCACGCTTGTGACGAAGTCGCAATGGTTCGCGGCGAACTTCCGCAGTATGACGCGGTCGATCTCAATCACCTGAACCCCAGCGAATTTGTTCGTATCCGCGCATAGCAGCTTCTCTGATTTTGTGGCATCATTGTCAAATCGGAGTCGCCATGGAGAGAAGAACCAGCTCGATCCAAGCGCATGTACATGCTGTGGAGCGTCACGTAAACGCCATTAAGCATCTTCAGGAATCCCAACTTTTTCTCCGTCAAGCGCGGCGCAGGCTCCATCAGCAACAGGCGTCGCTATCGAAGAATTTCACTTCCAAAGAGTACATTGAGATGCTCGAAGATCTTCCGCTGCCCGCTTTTATCATAGACAGGGATGCGGGTCGCATCGTTGCCGCCAATGCCCTATACAGCAAGGTGATCGGCTACTCCCAGCAAGAGTTGATCGGAATGCCTTTCTTGAGGCTGGCTCCAGACGATTTGCCGCCGATCGTAGAAAAGGCCCTCCGAAGTGAAACGCCGAAACAAGCTATCAGGTGGCCTGCCAAGCGAAGGGACGGGTCTCAGATTTCCGTGATTGTGAAGTATCGCCGTATGAAGCTCTTATGCTGCGGAAAGAAGCTGAACGTTACCTATGTCACGGTACTCGGGTGGCAGGGCGATGTTGAGATTGATGCCATCGAATATTACGGTTGAATCTCTGATGGCTGATTTAGGCTCAGGCGGCTTCAACGCGACTGTACAGAACCAATTCTTCTGATTACGATATCCTCCTGCTTCTCCGGAGGAAATCCTTGAAAACTTCCCGCCATCGCGTGTCCTTGTTTCTCGCCGCATTTGTTTTCGTTTTCACTTCCATCGCCGTCGCACAAGAGTTCGGCCCCGAGGCGTTTCAATCTCTCACTTGGCGAGGCATCGGCCCGTATCGTGGCGGACGCACCAAGGCCATCACTGGAGTTCCCAGCCAACCCAGCGTCTTCTATATAGGTGTAGTGAACGGCGGCGTGTGGAAGACCAACGACTACGGCCGCACATGGAACCCGATCTTTGACGACCAGCCCACCGGCTCGATTGGCGCAGTTGCCGTCTCGCTCTCTGATCCGAATACCATCTACGTCGGCAGCGGCGAAGGATTGCACCGCCCCGATCTGTCCGTGGGCGACGGCATTTACAAATCCACCGATGCCGGCAAGACGTGGACACATCTCGGCCTTCGCGACGGCCAGCAGATTCCCCAGATTGCAATCGATCCGAAGGACGCCAACAAGATTCTCGTCGCAGTCGCCGGACATCCCTACGGTCCAAATGAAGAGCGCGGTATCTACCGCTCCACAGATGGCGGAAAGAGTTTCAGGCGCGTCTTGTACAATGATGAGAACACCGGCGGCGCGGACGTAAAAATCGATCCATCGAACCCAAATATTGCCTACGCTTCACTCTGGGAAGCCCGCGAGGGCCCGTGGGAGAACGGTGCATGGAACGGCACCGGCGGCGGAATCTACAAATCCACTGACGGCGGCGCGACTTGGAACCAGCTAACAAAGGGACTTCCCGAAGGAATCGTCCAAGCCAATCTCGCGATTTCGCAGAGCCAGCCGAATCGGCTGTTCGCTTCTGTAGCAACGAAAGAAACCGTCGCGCTTTACCACTCCGCTGACGCCGGACAAACCTGGACACAAGCCACAACTGATGCGCGCCCCGCAGGACGCATCGGCGGCGGCGATTTATCCGTACCGCGCATCGACCCCAAAAATCCTGACATCATTTACGTCACCAGCACTGTGACTTGGAAGTCCGTTGACGGTGGAAAGACATGGACGGGATTCCGCGGCGCTCCCGGCGGAGACGATTACCAGAACATCTGGATCAATCCTGACAACCCGCAGGTCATCGCGCTCGCCAGCGATCAAGGCGCAATCATCACCGTGAACGGCGGCTCAACCTGGAGCTCCTGGTACAACCAGCCCACCGCGCAGATGTACCACGTCAATGCTGACAATGCTTTTCCGTATCGCCTCTGTAGCGGACAGCAAGAGAGCGGTTCCGCCTGCATCTCAAGCCGCGGCAATGATGGACAAATAACTTTCCGCGAGTGGCACCCCGTGGCTGCGGAAGAATACGGATACGTCGTTCCTGATCCGCTCGATCCTGACGTCGTCTTCGGCGGAAAAATCTCACGTTACGATCGGCGCACCAATCAGGTACAGAACATTTCCCCCAAGCCGATTCGCCCTGCCGATTTCCGAGTCGTCCGCACCGAGCCGATCGTCTTTTCGCCCGACGGACACGCGATGTACTATGCCTCGAACACGTTGTGGAAGACCACCAACGGCGGACAAAGCTGGCAGCAAGTCAGTCCTGACCTCACCCGCAAGACATTCGAAGCGCCTGCCAGCATCGGCAAATATAAAACAGAAAAAACCGCCCAGCCCACGCAGCGCGGCGTGATCTACGCCGTTGCGATCTCTCCACTCGAACCGAATCGCATCTGGGCGGGAACCGATGATGGCCTTATCCATCTGACCACCGACGGTGGCGCGAATTGGGCTGACATCACTCCGTCGCAAAATAAACCATTCACAAAAGTTTCCATCATTGACGCCAGCCACTTCGATCCTCAGACAGCTTACGCGGCCATCAACACCTTGCGTCTCGATGACCTGAACCCTCACATCCTGCGCACTCGCGACGCCGGCAAGACTTGGACAGAGATCGTCAACGGAATCCCGAAAGGCGAAAACGTCAACGCTGTGCGCGAAGACCCCGAGCGCAAGGGCTTGCTCTTCGCAGCGACGGAGCGCGCGGTATACGTTTCATTCGACGACGGTGACCACTGGCAATCGTTGCGACGCAACATGCCCGCAAGCTCCGTTCGCGATGTAATCATCAAGAACGATGATCTTGTTGCTGCCACTCACGGTCGCGGCTTTTGGATCTTGGATGACATCACCCCGCTTCGCCAGCTTCAGGCAAAAACTTTGGTCGGCGATGCCTACCTCTTCCGTCCGCAAATGGCTTATCGCGTTCGTTGGAACATGAATAGTGATACTCCGCTTCCGCCGGATGAACCTGCCGGCCCCAATCCTCCGGATGGCGCCATCATTAATTACTACTTGAAATCCGCGACCTCCGGCCCCATCACGCTCGAGATTCGCGACACCGAGGGCAAAGTCCTTCGTCATTATTCCAGTGCCGACCCAATCGAGCCAATCGATCCTATGCTCGCCGTGCCCACGTATTGGGTGCGTCCACCGCAAGTGCTGGCGCATTCGGCGGGCATGCACCGCTTTTTGTGGGACATGCACCTCGCGCCCACTCCCGGCATCAAGCCTGCTTATCCCATCTCAGCGGTCTATCGCAACACTGCACCGGACGCGACCTCCCCGTGGGTCATGCCCGGCCAGTACACCGTCGCACTCATCGCCAACGGACAGACCTACACGCAGCCGCTCACCATCAAGATGGACCCGCGTGTGAAAACTCTGGATGCAGACCTCGCACAGCAGTTCAAACTTTCTCGCCAGTTGTATGACGATGCGCAAACCGTTTCGGAATCCATGCAGCAAGTCGCTGCCGTTCGCAAACAGGTGCAGGATTTGCAGAAGAATCCTGCTGCGAAAGAACTCGCTCCCGCTCTCGACGCTCTCAACCAGAAGCTGCAAGCAGTAGGCGGCGGAGAAGGCGGCCGTGGCGGACGCGGCGGCGGTCCCGAACCGAAGTCATTCTCCGCGATGCGCGGCGCACTGCTCGGCCTGATGGGTGTGTTGCAAGAAGCCGACACTGCACCCACAAGCCAAGCCGTTGCGGCAATTTCAGACCTGCAAAAATCAGAGAAGACAATCTTTGACAATTGGCAATCGCTCAAGGCGCAGGATATCCCCGCACTCAACGCTCAACTAAAGACCGCGAAGCTGCCCGAAGTTGTATTGAACGGGACAGCTTCCGGCAGTAACTAGCGAAGCCCGACTAAGGAGAATTACGAGCCATGCGTTTTCTTCGCAGGACAGCACTGCTCTGCGCCATCTCGCTCATCGCCGCATCTTCTTCAGCGCAAACGCCCGCCGCACCCGTTGATCCGCACAAGCAGATCGTTGATCACCTGAATGCACTCGGAGATTTCCCGGGAACTTGGCGATTTCACACGGCTGACATTGCGCACGGGGAAGCTGTCGATCTCGACGACTCCGCATGGGAGATTGCAAAGCCGAATCACAAGTGGACAGGCGGCGGCGCTTGGTTCCGTTCGACAATCGAAATACCCTCCACACTGCACGGATATGACCTCACCGATTCCACGCTCATGCTCGACTTCAACACCGATGACGATGCGATCGTGTACGTGAATGGTGCGCGCGTCTCCATGGGAGAAGTGCTCGAACCAACGATGATCGCGCAGCACATCAAACCCGGCGACAAGTTTGTCGTCGCCATCAAGAGCCTCGTCCTTTCAGGCGATCACAATCTGCGCACCCGCCTAAAAATCATTCCCGGGACGAAACGTCCCAATCCGCTGACCATCGCGGAAGAATTGCGCTCCGCGGATTCACTCATCGCTACACTCGCCGACAATCCCGCCGAGCGCAAGCAGCAACTCGAAGCCGCGTTCCAGGCTGTGGATGAAAAAGCTCTAGCCAATGGCAATCAGGCTGCGTTCGATGCGTCATTGAAGAATGTGCAATTCAAACTGGAGCCTTTCCGCGAACTCTTTCAGCGATACTCAATCCGGGCCACCGGAAACGCACATATTGATATGGCATGGCTCTGGCCCGCGAGTGAGACCGTTGACGTTGTCCGCCGCACATTCGGCACTGCGCTGCAGTTGATGAACGAATATCCCGATTACACGTTCACGCAATCGTCCGCGCAGGCGAACGCATGGCTCGATGAAAAATATCCTGACATCGCGGAAGGCATCAAGAAGCGAGTGCAGGAAGGCCGATGGGAGATCGTTGGTGGCATGTGGGTGGAGCCCGATCTCAATATGCCAGATGGCGAATCCATTGTGCGCCAGTTGCTCATAGGCAAACGCTACTTCAAAAACGAGTTTGGGAAGGACGTCAATATCGGCTGGAACCCTGACTCTTTCGGATACAACTGGCAACTTCCACAGATATACAAAAAATCCGGCGTCGATTATTTCGTCACGCAAAAGATTTATTGGAATGACACCACAAAGTTTCCACACAAGCTTTTCTGGTGGCAGTCGCCCGACGGGAGCCGCATCCTCACGTACTTCCCGCACGATTACGTGAACTCCATGGAACCAGCTCGCATGGCCAAAGACGTTGCCGACTACGTCCCCAAGCACAAGGATTTCCCCGAGATCATGCACCTCTATGGAATCGGCGATCACGGTGGTGGCCCAACACGCCTGATGCTCGATCGCGAAAAATTGTGGGCGAGTAATGATGTTGTGTATCCCAAGCTCGCCTTCGGAACTGCCGCATCCTTTTTCAAAGACGTTGAAGCCAAGCTGCCGCAACTCGATCTGCCGCTCTGGAACGGCGAACTCTATCTCGAATACCATCGCGGCGTTTACACAACGCAGGCTGAGACCAAGCGCCACAACCGCCGCAGCGAAGAACTGCTGCTGAATGCGGAGAAAGTTTCCGCCATAGACACACTCTTCGGACGCCACTATGCCGGCAAAGAAATTGAAGGTGCGTGGAAGAAGGTGTTGTTCAATCAATTTCACGACGTCGCCGCTGGCTCGGGCATCAATGCCATCTATCGCGATGCCGATCGTGACTACGCGGAAGTGGCGCATGTCGCCGGCGACGAACTCCGCAGCTCACTTTCTGAACTCGGGCGCCATGTAAACACTCGCGGTGAAGGGGTGCCGCTGCTCGTCTTCAATCCGCTGGGATGGGATCGCAGCGATGTCGCCGAAGCCGAAGTGCAGATGCCCGCGCCAACTGCAAGTGTCCACGTTGTCGATAGCAGCGGGAAAACCGTACTCTCGCAACTCGTTTCGAAAGATTCCACCAACAACGTCAAGCTGCTGATCTCCACGAACGACGTCCCATCGCTTGGTTACAGACTCTTTCGCGTTCTCCCCGGAAAGGGCATCGCCGCTCATTCAGATCTCGTCGCCTCTGGCACGCAGCTTGAGAACCAGTTCCTCCGTGTAAAGGTCGATCCCACGAACGGATGCATCACCAGCATCTTCGACAAGCGCACCAACCACGAATCCATTGCGCCTGGCACCTGCGGAAATCTCCTTCAGGCGTTCCGTGACAAGCCGAAAGATTGGGACGCATGGAACATCGACTCCAACTTCGAAGACGAGAAGTGGGAGATCAAAGATGCGCAAGAAGTGAAGCTGGTTGAAAGCGGCCCGGTGCGTTCGGCCATCCGCGTGAAGCGCAAATTCCAGGACTCCACTTTCGTGCAGGACATCGTTCTCTACGCCGCCACTCCGCGCGTTGACGTTGTCACCGACGCTGACTGGCACGAGAAGCACATTCTCATCAAGGCCGGAATCACTGTGCCGGTGGAATCGAATCTTGCCACGTTTGAAATTCCCTACGGCAGCATCGAGCGACCCACAACGCGCAACACTCCAGAAGAGAAAGCAAAATTCGAGGTGCCTGCGCTGCGCTGGGGCGATCTCTCTGACAATAGCTTTGGTGTCAGCCTGCTCAATGAAAGCAAATATGGATACGACGCCAAGGGCAATGTCCTCCGTCTGAGTTTGCTGCGTTCGCCCGTCTGGCCTGATCCGCACGCCGACGAAGGCCGCCATCACTTCACATATTCTTTCTATCCTCATGGTGCGGATTGGAAACAGGGAACAGTCCGTCAGGGATATCAGCTCAACTACAAATTGTTGACTGTGAATTTGACCTCGCACGGCGGCGACATGCCAACATCGTGGTCATTCGTGCAGATGACCCCGGCGAATCTCGTTCTCACAGCGGTGAAGAAGGCCGAAGATGACGACGGCGTTCTCTTCCGCTTCTACGAACTTGCGGGCAAAACTGGCGATGCAAACCTCAAGTTCGCGCAGCCCATTGCGCAGGCATTTGAGACCAATCTGATGGAGCAGCAAGGAACACCGCTCGTGTCAGAAGGTTCCACCGCCAAAATCACCGTCAAAGCGTACGAGATTAAGACCGTGAAAGTGATTTTCAAAAAATCGGGCGCAACTGCGCCTGCTAAGGATTAATCCAAGATGCGCAAGAACCTTCTTCTGCTTTTCATTTGTGCGCTGGCACTTACCGGATGCAACCGCAAGTCCGGTGAGCAAGCCAAGACGTTTACCATCGCCGTAATCCCGCAAGGTTCTACGCACGAATTCTGGAAGAGCATTCACGCCGGCGCGATGAAGTCCGCGCAGGACTTCGCCGCCAAGGGCGTCACCGTGAACGTGATTTGGAAGGGCCCCATGCGTGAGGACGACCGCGAGCAACAAGTTCAGGTCGTCGAAGGGTTTCTCGCGCAAGGTATCAACGGCCTCGTCCTCGCTCCATTCGATAAGGACGCGCTCGTCCGCCCCATCGAGGAAGCATCGCGCGCGGGTATTCCCACCGTCGTCGTTGATTCCGGCCTGAACTCGCAAACTCCCATCAGCTTTGTCGCCAGCAACAACTATCACGGCGGAGAACTCGCCGCGGAAGAGATGGGCAAATTGCTCGGCGGAAAAGGCAAGGTTCTCGTCCTCCGATACCAGGAAGGCGTCAGCAGCACTGAGCAGCGCGAAAAAGGATTTCTCGAGAGCCTCAAGGCCGACTTCCCGAACATCCAAGTTGTCTCTTCCAATCAATTCGCCGGCGCAACGCGCGACACCGCAAAGACCGCCACGGAAAATTTGCTGAACCGCTTCGGCGGCGAAGTCCAGGGCATGTTCACGCCGAATGAATCCTCCACCGCCGGTGCGCTGCTCGCGCTTGATGACTCGGGACGCGCCGGCAAGATCCGCTTTATCGGCTTCGACACCAGTGACATCTTTGTGCAAGCGATGAAGCAGAGGAAACTCGACGGCATCGTAGTGCAGAACCCATTTCGCATGGGTGAACTCGGCCTGAAGGCCATGGTGGACCACCTCATGAAGCAGCCGATTGAAAAGCGCGTGGATACCGGTGTTACGCTCATCACCCCGTCAACACTGGACAAACCTGAATCGCAAGGGTTGTTGTATCCTCCGATCGAGCAGTATCTGAAATAGCCATGCCTCTGCTGCAACTCTCCGGGATCAAAAAGCGCTTTGGCGCAACCGTCGCTCTGAACGGTGTCAGCCTCGCCGTTGAGCCGGGAGAAGTCCACGCGCTCATCGGCGAGAACGGCGCTGGTAAGAGCACGCTAATGAATATTCTGAGCGGTGGATTTCCCGCCGACTCCGGTGAGATGCATTTCTCGGAATCACCATACGCACCGGCAGGGCCAAGCGACGCCCGTTCCCGCGGCATCGCGCATATCCATCAAGAGCTTTCGTTGTGTCCGCATCTTTCTGTTGCGGAAAACATTCTGCTCGGCATGGAGCCTTCCCGATATGGCGTCATCGATCGCGCTGCCATGTCTACGCGCGCACGTCAGCTGCTCAACGAATTCGGGTGTGATCACATTGTTCCCGAGCAGATAGTCGCGTCACTCTCCGTTCCTGACCAACAAGTGGTGGAGATCTGCCGCGCGCTCGCCTCCAATGCCCGCATCATCCTAATGGACGAGCCCACCAGCAGCCTCACGCAACACAGTGTGCAACGCTTGTTCCGCGTCATTCGCCAGTTACGCGATCAGGGTGTGGCCATCATTTACATCAGCCATTTTCTGGAGGAAGTCCGTGAGATTGCCGACCGCTACACCGTCCTGCGCGATGGAGCCAGCGTGGACACTGGAAGCATCAGCCCCGTCTCTGACTCGAATCTAGTCGCAGCGATGGTCGGCCGCGAAGTTGAAAGCATCTTCACGCATCATGCATCCCCTACGCACTCAGGAACTGATACTCCGATACTCGAAGTCCGCAATCTCTCTTTTCCTCCGCGTCTCGCTTCGGCAAGTTTTGATCTTTATCGCGGAGAAGTTCTTGGAATCGGCGGCCTCGTCGGTTCCGGGCGCACCGAGATGGTCCGCGCTCTCTTCGGATTGGCGCGCGCTTCTGGCACCGTAAAACTTTCAGGCCGTGAGATTCGCGTCAGCAATGTTTCCAGCAGTGAACAAATCCAGAACAACTTCGGCTATCTCAGCGAGGACCGCAAAGGGGAAGGCCTCTGCTTACAGATGTCAATTGCCGACAATCTCACCATCAGCCGTATGTCTGACTTCTCGCGAGCTGGATGGATCGACGCCGCCAAACAGAAAAATGCCTCTGCCAAAATCATTGCTACACTCGGGATTAAAACGAAAAGTGCGGACACTCCCGCGCTCCGTCTCTCCGGGGGTAACCAGCAAAAAGTTGCGCTCGGACGCCTGCTCCATCAGAATCCTGACATCCTCTTGCTCGACGAGCCCACTCGCGGTGTGGACATCCGCAGCAAGTCTGACATTTACAAAGAGATTCGCGCCCTCGCCGCAGAGGGCAAAGCCATTTTGATGGTCAGCTCATATCTGCCAGAATTGCTCGGAATCTGCGACCGCATCGCCGTAATGTCCCGTGGACGTCTCTCTCCCGCGCGCGCGGTGGTCTCGTGGACACCGCAATCCATCATGGAAGCCGCGATTGGCGATGCCGCTCCACAACAGAATGCCGGATAGTATGGCCACACCATCTCCCAATCCCCTCGTTGTTGAAGTGCCGAAGCAGCACAGGTTTCGGCGCTGGATCGAAGTCGCCGGACCGTTTCTGGGGCTGATCGCCGTCATTGCTTTCTTCGCGATCATCAGTGGTTCGCCTGATCGCTTTCTCTCCGTCGCCAACATCCGCATCGTGCTCGCACAGACTGTCATTGTTGCGCTGGGCGCAATCGGGATGACGGTCATCATCGTTAGCGCAGGGATAGATCTGTCCGTCGGCGCAGCGGTCGCGCTCACCAGCGTCATCGCCGCACTCGCGTTGCGCAATGGGATGAGTCCTGTTGTGGCGCTTGTCCTGGCAATCCTCGTGGGTGGGATAGTGGGCCTGCTTAACGGACTCGCCGTTACTCGGCTGCGGGTCGTCCCTTTTATCGCGACATTAGGAATGCTGGGTGTGGCCCGTGGGCTGGCAAAGTATTTTGCGAATCAGCAGACGGTCAATGCTCCCGCCACGTGGATCAACGAGCTGGCCGTGAGTTTTCCAACGCGCCCGTGGATGCTGGTCGCCCCGGGTGTGTGGATTGCCATCGTGCTTGCGGTCTTCATGACTCTTGTGTTGGGCAAGTCCGTCTTTGGACGGCGCGTATTTGCCGTCGGATCGAACGAAGCCGCAGCCCGCGCCTGCGGAATTCATGTGGAACGCATGAAGTTGATGATCTACACGGTTGGCGGACTCTTCTTCGGACTCGCGGGTGTGATGCAGATGTCACGATTGCGGCAGGGAGATCCCACAGTGGCCGTCGGCGTTGAACTGGATGTGATTGCAGCCGTGGTGATCGGTGGTGGAAGTTTGAATGGCGGCGAGGGAAGCATTCTAGGCGCGATGATAGGCGCGCTCATTATGGCCTTCCTCCGCAATGGATGCCTACAGATGGGATGGGCCAATTACGTTCAGGAAATCATCATTGGCGTCATCATCGTGCTCGCCGTGGCTGCGGACCGCTATCGTGCGAAGGCGGCCCAAGCTTAGTCACCGAGCAAATTATTTCTTAGGTCCCAACAGTATCTCTTCGAGGAACGCCAGCGACCGCGGATCATTCGTCTGTCCCAGCCAGCGCACTGCCTCGCGCCGCACCGCCGGATTCTTGTTCGTCTTCGCCACATGGATCAGCATGGGAACGCCTTCGCTCTCCGGCATCTGTGACAGTGCGAAAACCGCCTTCTTCTTCACTTCTGTCTCCGGATCGTTATCAATTGCATCGCTGATCGCCTGCGCTTCTTTGCGCCCGCCCGCCTGACCGAGCCAGAAGATCGCCTGTCCGCGCACCCGCGAACTCGGATCAGTCTTCCCGATGTCCACCAAGTCACGAAGCCCGGCGTCGGTTCCACTTTGCGAGAATCCGACTAATGCCTCTTCGCGAAACTTCTCGTCACTGTCACTCGTAACAATCTTTCGCAGAACGGCCAGCCCGCGCTCACCGCGCTCGGAACCCAGCATGATCGCGACTTCCTCGCGGATCCTGCGCGGCCCTGTCGGAGCGAGTAGGCTCTCCAGTGCCATATCTGCAGCCGGATTATTGTGGATCGCGATTGCGTACACCGCCTCTCCGCCCACAGTCTTCTTGTGCGATCCGTCTGTCTCTGATTGCACCAGCTTTGTCAGGTACTTGATGCTCTCCACCGGATTCACATTATCGATCCAGTAGACATTCAACCCTGCCGCATCCAATCCGCAATCGCGCGAGAACGTCCGCGCTTTCGTCAGTACTCCATCTTGCGACCGCAACATCACGAATGCGAAATCCGCCGGCTCCAGGTTCTCGCACGACGAAGTGCTGTTGTCGACTCGTCCATTGAAGAAGTTGTTATTACTTTTCTCCAGGTTGCACCCGAAGCAGCAACGGTTGTTCGACCGTTGTCGCCAGTCATCGAAGCAGCACATCGTGCGGTCTTTCGCTTCTACTGGGATCGTGTACCCGATCCAGACCGCTCCAGCATGCGACTTCGCCAGATCAGTGACGGTCTTCTCCAATCCCGCCGATCCGCTCACCACCTGTAGCTTCGCATTCATCAACTTCGGCTGCCGCACCGCCGCTGGCTGACTCGGACCCGCTTGCGCACTTTGCTGCGCCATCGCTACTGCCCCTAGTATCACCATTGAGAAAAGTAATCGTTTCATGATTGCACCCGTTACTGATTTAGGATTTCCATCAAATAGTCGTTCGCTTCTTTCGATCCCATCACTGACAACTTACTGACAATCGTCTTCTTCATCTCCGGATCGGATTCCTTCTTGGCTAGGGAAACCAACTGATTTGCCGCTCCTTGAATGAACAGCGCCTCCACGATGCGCTTCTTTGTTTCCTTGTCAGTGCCAGCACCGTACATCGATACGAGCGCTTCCATCCCTCGCCGACCGCCACCAATACCGAGCCCGTGAATCGCCGCGGCGCGCACATCAGGATCAGTCTCGCTCTTCGCGGCTTCGATCAGCCCTTCGTCGTCGCCACCGATTCCCATCGAGTGCAGGATCTCTTTCTTCGCATCGCTGCCGCTCGTCTGCTTGTAGAGTTGTCGCAACTCGTTGTGTGCGCCCATCACGCCGAGCTGGTGGATGGCATCCTTCTTCAGCTCCGGATTCGTCTCTTTCTGCGCGAGCGCAAACACTCGCTGCTCATCCCCGGACACCATGAATGCATGCAGCACCGCTTTCTTGATCTTGATGTCCGGCGATTGGTCATAGATATTCTGCAATTGCTGCCCGCTACGGCTTCCGCCCCCAACTCCTAGGTAGTGGATCGCCTTCTCCTGCAACTCCGGATACTGTTTGCCCAGCGCCACCTCACCAAGCACCTGCTGCGCTTCCGCTTGGTCACTTTGCGAAAGCACAAACAGTGCCTTGTCCTTCAGCTTCGCTGACGAATTCCCGCTCAGGAATTTTCGCAGTATTGGGATAGCGCGTGGATCATCCGATTGCATCATGCCGCTCAGCGCCATCAATTTCAGTTCTTCATCCTTTTCTGCTTCGGGATTCACACGCTCGCCCATGGATTTGCGGATCTCAATCTCCAGAGCGCCCGCTTCGCGCAGCCAGCGGCTTTGCGGAAATCTCTTGCGTAGTTCTGCGATCGTCCCCAGCGCTTCGTTTCTTTGTCCCTGCTTGTTCTGTGCAAAGGCCTTCCAGTAGATAGCGCCTTCTGCCCGACGCCCATTCATCTTGGCAACTTGATCGAAATCGGCAGCGGCCTTCGAGTAGTTGTTTTCGTCGAGCGCTTGCGTTGCTTGCGAATAGGCGGCATCTTCCGCAACGTTCGTTTTGTCTGATCCCGGATTCTGCTCCAGCATCGCCAACTCGAAACTGCGTGCCGCCTCTTTACGGCCCATCGCTTCGCTGGCAAATAGGCCAGAAGTACTTGCTACCAGGATGACAAAAGTGCTGATGTAGGTTTTCATGCGTCCTCTATAGTTTGGTGCCCTGCTGTTTTGCAGGCACAGGATTGTTCTGTTCTCTTATTCTCGATCCCACTACACGTACTTTGAAAAGCAGCCCTTGCTGTTCAATCATTCTTTGCAGCCGTTCCACATCCCCTGACTTCAAATCCGATGGCGAGTTTGCGATCTCCGCCAGCACCCGTTCCAGATCGTCGAGCGTGCGTTGCACCGTCGGATCCGAACTCTTCGCCGCACTCATCCGATACAACCGGTTCGCATCCAGCAGATCGCGCGCCTGTCCCTGGGTGGCGGAAAAATCCGTCTTGTCGTTGTCACCTTGCGACATCAACTCGATCAGCAATATCTGCGATTTCTCCAAATGATTGCCCACCGCGAGCGCCACCAGGCGATCGACTTTCCGCTGATTGTTCTGTACAACCGGCGAATTCACGACATTGCGCGATTGTCTTCCTGCGAGGAATGCGCTCACCAGCAAAACGGCCATCGCCGCTGCCATCGCGCAGTTTCTCCCCCACACGGCCCACTTGCTCACATTTCGTTCCGGCAACTGGTCGCGCAATTTGAACCACAGTTGCGTTTCGTATCCTTCGTCGAGTTCTGGGACACCCGGCACGCGCACCTGCTTCAGTTGCGCGTCAAGCTTCATCAGCTCCGCGCGACACTCCTCGCAGCCCGCGACATGCGCCGACAGCTCCTCATCCTTCAACTCGCCGTAGTGTTTCAAGATCAACTCTTCTTCGCTTAAATGTTTCATTTGGTGGCCACCATTGGTTCCAGCGCTACCCTCAGCTTCCGTACCGCGCGGAAGACCGTGTTCTTCGCTGCGTTCTCACGAATCTTTAAAGCCCTGCTGATCTCCTCGATGGATTGCCCGTCCACGTGCCGCAGTGTGAATGCCACGCGCTCTGTCGGAGTCAATTGCGTCATCGCTTGTGAGATCTTCATCTTCGCTTCCTTGCTCATGAGTAACCGATCCGGTCCCGCATCATTCGAAGGCAACTGGATCGTGTTCTCTTCCGGGTCCGGCTCGTCTGAGATCGTGTACGTGCCCGCGATCTTTTTCTTCTCCAGGAAATCCAAGCACCGGTTTACCGCGATCCGATAGATCCACGTCGAGAACTTTGACCGCGCTTCAAAACGGTCAAGGCTCTTGTATGCCCGCAGAAATGTTTCCTGCACGATCTCATCCGCGTCTTCTTTGTTTCCTGTCATACGGAATGCCACGCTGAAAACTGCCCGTGCGTGCGCGTCCACCAGCACGCGAAAGGCATCGCGATCGCCGGAGAGGACCTGCGCAACTGCCGTTGCCTCCAGGGTTTCCATTCGCTTCTTAGACCGGATTCCTTTAAAGCGGTTAGTGTGAAGAACAGGGAATTAAAGGCCGCGTAACACTGACGAATTTACGCTACTTTGCGGGCGATTTGCGAGGCGGATGCAGCCGCAATGACCGCGTCGGATGCTCGCTGGTCCAGCATCGTCTTCATCAGCGTGGCGCCCAGGACCAGGATCACGCAGGAGAGCAGATACATTTTGTGCGACGACAATAACAACAGATAGGTCGGCGCTGCAAACAGAATCAATATCGTGACTATCAAAGTCAGACGGACAGCGCGGCTCTCCGTGCCCGTTACTACATGGTTCGCCGCAATGCCAAGCGGCAATGCGAGCAGCGTGAGATCATGCGGATTCAAGTGGTAGCTGACCAGAAGCGTTGCTAGCATCATCAGCGCGAACTGCAGTTCTTCCGATCGCCCCTCCTTCCTCGTCGCAAGAAAGACGGCAGCCATCACTAGAACGGAACAAACAAGGATTGCCACCTTCGCCCAGTTGTCATTCCCGGTGGAGGAAATGAATCCACGAATGTTCGCCATCGCGTAAGGGAAGATGTTGCCCTGTGTCCAGTTCTGATTTGCATTCAGCAGGAAACGCGGAAACTCCCATAGGCCGCGCGGCCCAGTGACGATCAAGTTCGCCACCATGGCGCCCACTCCGCCCACAAAGAATCCCCGCACCACTTTCCATTGTCTGCACAAGGAAACGAGAAACACGAACGGTAGCACCAGCTGAAACTTGAACAGCGCCAACGCCAGGAAAGTTCCAGCGCGAAAATCCCGTCCTGAGCGAAAGCAAACAAAAGCCAATGCGTAGCACAGCAGTAGAACGATCGAATCCTGGCCTTGCAGGAATGTCAGCAATACCGGGAAGAACAAAAGCAATGCGACTGTGCTGAAAATGAAATTCCTGTCCACGATCGCAATATGCTTGCGCAAAACCATCGGTATCGAAAGCAGCACCAGCAGGTTCAAGAAGTTCCACCACAAGAATGCATTTCGATACGGAAGCCATGCCAGCGGCGCGAACAGAAGTGCTTCAAACGCCGGGTGGTAGAACAACAACGGAGCAGTCGGATAAGGCGTGTACTGTAACTCCGTCTTCGACTGTGTATCCTTGTCGTATAGATGACCGCCGTTTCCCTGAGCAACGATTTTTCCCGCAGTGTAGAACGCCGCAAAATCAGACGCTCCGCTGAACAGCGCGTTCGCTTTCGGTATCAGCGCCACATCTATCAGCCCATTGATCAGGATAATAATCAGACACGCGATCCCAAATCCCGAAACGCCGCGGCGTGTTTTGTCTTCCAGAACCATCTAACCTTCTTCTCTGGTTGCGTTGGATTCAGCTCGCGGTCAAGATGTTGACCCGTTGTACACTCTTTCCATGCCGAACATTGCTCCTCAGCTGCAGCCGGAGCCATCGTCACAACCGCAACTCGCGCGACGTCTCGGCCTCTTTGACGCCACTATGCTCGTCATGGGTGGGATCATCGGCGCAGGGATATTCATCAATCCCTACGTGGTCGCGCAGAAAGTCCACACTCCGGCGCTGATTCTCGGCGCATGGGCCGCTGGCGGTGTCATCGCGCTGCTCGGAGCGTTCATCTACGCGGAGCTCGCCGAGCGATTGCCCATGGTGGGCGGACAATACGCGTACATTCGCGAAGCCTACCATCCGCTGCTCGCGTTCCTCTACGGATGGGTCTTGCTCCTCGTCATCCAGACCGGCGGCATGGCCGCAGTCACGGTAACGTTTTCGCGGTACTTCATTGAACTCACAGGATTGCACCTTCCCGAAGCCGCCGTCGCCGTTCTCACCCTCGCGATTCTCACTATCATCAACTGTCTCGGTGTGCGCACCGGAAGCACCGTTCAGAACACGCTGATGATCATGAAGATCGCGGCGATATTCGTCCTCGTGGCCGCAGGCCTGTTTTACATAGCCACGCCGAATATCGTATGGCGGCCGCTTACCGATCGACCTCTCGGTCTCGGACTCGCGTCAGATTTCGGCGCGGCAATGGTTCCGGTGCTCTTCGCCATCGCCGGATGGCAGACTGCAAACTTCGCAGCCGGGGAATTGAAGAATCCTAAAAAAGATCTCCCTCGCGGACTCCTACTCGGAGTCATCGGCGTGATCATCCTTTATATGGCGGTAAATTACGTTTGTCTGTTGGCGCTCGGGGCCACACAGCTTGCGCAAACGAAAACGCCGGCTTCCGCGGTGATGAGCGCCGCTTTTGGAACGAAGGGCGCAACACTCATCGCGTTCGGCATTGCCGTCTCCGCGCTCGGATTTCTCAGCCAGAGCGTGCTCACTGCTCCGCGTGTCTACTTCGCCATGGCAGAAGACGGAGTCTTCTTCCAAGCCATTGGACGCATCAGCTCCAAAACCCAAGTGCCGGTCTTCGCCATCATCCTGCAGAGCATTTGGACAGCCGTCATCCTGCTCACAGGAAAATTCGAGCAGATACTGAACTATGTTGTGAGCATGGATTTCATCTTCTTCGGCATCTCCGCCAGTTGCATCTTCGTCTTTCGCAAACGCAACGTCGGTGACGCGCAAAACCTTATGCCCGGCCATCCATGGACGACCGCCCTTTTCTGCGGCATCTGCGCGCTCGTAGTCATCAACACCGTGATCAGATATCCCGCGAACACGCTCATCGGAATCGCGATACTCTTTTCCGGCATTCCCGTTTTTTATCTTTGGAAAAAGGCCAAGTCCGCATGAACTTCCAGCGCTCGCACGCGCGCTCCTCATACATGGAGTTCGCAAAACTCTACTCCGGCGCCAAGTACAACCTCGCCACCAGCGGCATGGCGTCGTATCCGCTCGCCGATCTCGGCGTCACCATCGATCAGCTTGAGATCAACGGCTCAACCATCTACGGATACGAGCCTCTCAACCGTGCTATCGCCGCTCGCTATCGCGTGCCCGTCGAGTCAGTCGTGGCCGCTACCGGGACCTCGATGGCCAACTATCTCACGCTCGCTGCCTCCGCAAATCCGGGCGAAGAGATTCTCGTCGAGCAACCGACTTACGGGCTCATCCTCGATGCCGCCCGATACCTGGGTCTCGACATCAAGCGCTTCCAACGCGATCCCAAGACTTTCGACATCGATCTCGCCGACCTCGAACGCAATATTTCGAAACGTACAAAGTTGATTGTCCTCTGCAATCTGCATAACCCCACCAGTGCGCTCACGCCGGAAAGCACACTGCGGACGATCGGCGAGTTCGCAAAAAAAGTCGGCGCGCGTGTCCTCGCGGACGAGGTCTATCTGGAAGTGCTCTGGCAGCACGAACCCAAAAGCGCCTTCCACATCGATCCTGAAGTATTCATCAGCACCAACAGCCTTACCAAAGCCTACGGATTAAGCGGACTCCGCTGCGGTTGGGTCCTTACCACTCCTGAAATGGCTGATCGAATGTGGCACCTCAATGATGTCCATGCCGCTACCCCCGCGCACATCCCCGAACTGCTCAGCGTGGTCGCCTTCTCCAAACTCGACCAGATCGCCGCCAAACAAAAAGCGGTACTCGACGAGAACCGGCGCCTGCTGCGCGCCTTCCTCGAATCGCAATCTCAATTGGAGTACGTCTGGCCGGAACATGGAACAGTTGTCTTTCCGCACGTGAAAGCAGTGAAGGGAACCGCAGACGAATTCTGCAAGCGACTACTTCAGGACTCCAACATCAGCGTCGTCCCCGGAAGCTTCTTCGAGATGCCGGAACACATCCGCATCGGCGTTGGCACGCCGACGGAATCGGTGCGCGCGAGCCTTGGACAATTCACGAAAGCACTGAACTCGAAGCGGAAATGAACAGATTTCTAAGACTGTTGGGCTATCGCGACCGAAAGTATCGAGGGACAGATTTCAACATTCGCATAGAGTCAATATCCCACGAGGCATTAAGTGTAACCTACGAAACGGACGAGAAAACTTTGTACTTCAGTGCGGGATACATTGGGCGGCGGTCGCAGCCCACAGGCATAGGCGTCGATATTCCGCCGGAGATTGAACATGCCCAGGCGAAGGCTATAGCGGTTCGGTTGATCGAAGCTTTCAACCACATGGGATACGGCTACTATATCTCGCATAAATTGGATCGCGGTAAGCGACCCCGCTACGAAATGCTAGGCAAGTCTGAGGGCTTATCGTGGCCGGAAAGTAAGAGATAAGCGCGGTGGGAGCCAGCTATGTGCTTTTTACAGTTGGCAAGTTACACCTCTCGCCTTAGCGTCTCCAGCGCATGGCCACTCCCCGGACTTGTCTCAAACTTTGTCGGACGGCTCTTTCCCGCAAATCCAATACATATCTTCCAAGTGTCGCCATCGATTTCATAGATACCCAGCGACTTGTTCCCCTTGTGCGGGCCTTTGTCGAAATTCATGTCGAACGTCTTCGGGCTTGAGCTCTCGTCGAACGACACTGTTCCTTCGTACTCCGCTCCCATGGACAATGAAACAAACCGCGCGTCTTTAACAACGATCTTCGCTCCGCCACACGGCATCTTCTGGCCATCGTATTCGAGCGTAACGATTTCCCACGTGCCCTGAAGGGCTTTGAGATTGGAATTCATAAAATTTCTTTCGGAAAATTAGCTCGCCATCCGGCTCTGCAAGCGCTTGCTTTTGCACTTCGGCTCAATGCTTCAACGAATCAATGATTCACTGGTTCAATGGGCCAATCGCCCTTGCGCTTCGCTGATCTTCCTCGCCAGCGCATCCGTGGTGAAAGGTTTATGCAACAGCAGCGACTCGGTCCCCAGGTTCGCAAACTCGAGCACCGCTGCGTCCGTGTAGCCGGACATGAAGATCACCGCAAAATCGCTCCGCTTCTCGCGCAGCTTCGCGACAAACTCTGGACCGCCCATGCGCGGCATTACTACATCCGTCAGCACCACATCGATCTTCGCCGACGCCTGCTGGTCAGCCAACGCCAGCGCTTCCAATCCATTTCCCGCCTGAAGCACTTTGTAACCCAGTCGCTTCAACGATTCTGCCGCGAGCACTCGCAATGCCGGCTCGTCTTCCACCAACAGAATTGTTCCTTCGCCGCGTGGGATTGCACCCGATTGCTGCGCGGCAGCAACAGGTATCGTTTTATCCAGCGATGGCAGATACACCTTGAACACCGTCCCTACTCCCACTTCGCTGTACACCGCAATGTGTCCCTTGCTTTGCTTAACGATGCCGTACACCGTCGCCAGTCCCAGCCCCGTTCCTTTTCCTGCTTCCTTAGTCGTGAAGAACGGTTCGAAGATGTGTGCCAGCGTTCCGCCGCTGATGCCGCTTCCCGTGTCCGTCACTGACATCAACACATATGGCCCGGGCGTGACCTCAGTGTGTTTCTCCGCATATGCCTCATCGAGATCAACGTGCATCGTCTCGATGATGATCCTCCCGCCCTCGGGCATCGCGTCGCGTGCGTTTACGGCGAGGTTCATGATCACTTGCTCGAGTTGTCCCGCATCTGCCAGCACTCGCCCGATCTGTTCGGAAAGATTCGTTGCCAATTCAATGTCTTCACCGATCAGCACTCGCAACATCTTCACCATGTTGCGCACAGTCTGATTCGGGTCGAGCACCTGCGGCTCCAGCACCTGCTTGCGGCTGAACGCCAGCAATTGCCGCGTCAGCGCCGTTGCGCGTTGTCCCGCGTTCTTGATCTCTTCTATATAAGGACGCGTCTTCGAGTCTGCCGTGTCCAGAAGCAAGTCGCTGTAGCCGGAGATGATCGTTACCAGGTTGTTGAAGTCGTGCGCCACGCCGCCGGCGAGTCGTCCAACTGCTTCTAATCGCGCTGTGCGCAACATTCCTTCACGTGAATTGCGGATGCTCGCGCGCATCTGCTCGAATGATCGTGTAAGCTGTGCGACTTCATCAGTACCCTGCGCAGTAAGCTGGAACTCGAAGTCGCCCTCTTCCATGCGCTTCGTTACGGCTGCCAGATTTTCCAACGGCCCGGTGATCTGTTTCGACAACACGAACACCACCAGCGAAGCGATCAGGATTCCAATCGCTCCCAGCGTCAGCAATATTCGGTTGAGTTGTCGCAGGAATCCCGTCGCCTGATCATACGACCGCAAGAAATAAAGCCTAATGGGATGCTCACCCGGAAGTTCGATGTAATGCGCAAAGTATCGTTCACCGCTGATTTCTACTTCGTCCAATGTCCCCGTGCTTGTAGCATTTTTCGCTAGCCAGTTTTCGAACTCACCGCGTGCATTCCCTGCGAGCGATGTCTGCAACACTTTGCCGCCGCTCTCGAACGCAAGATTGGACTTGCCAAAGATGGCCGCATCGCCCAACGCCTGCGGTGACACCTCCCGTGCCAGCGCAATTCTCCCCAACTGATGCCCTTCAGGCCCGGCTCCGGAGATGATTGGCGCAAAGCTAACATCGAAGAGATGGCCATTCACGTACCACCAATCTTGTTTTCCAGACGACTCCTGCAAATAATGCTTTACGCCAGAGACGCGCACGTCTTCTGATTTCGAATGGAAGCCCAGCACCTCGCCGCTCGCACTCTCCAGCATCAGCAAGTCGGCATTGCTCGTCTTCAATAATGGCTCTGATCCATCCTGCACAGTCAACCGATCATTGGTGGACATCAACGCCTTCAGGCTTGGTTGGTCCGCGATCAGCACCGCGCTCTGTTGCGCTTGCGTTCTGCGCCCTTGTTCAATTTCCTTATATACGACGGACTCCGCTTGCAATGTGGACGCCACGTCCTCACGGACATGCGCCAGCATTCTCAATTGCAGCAGGATCAGCATGGCTGCCGTCAGCAGCACCACAACGGCCAGCATGGAGGCGAGAAGTTTTGTCCGGAGGTGTCTGAAGTGGATATTCACGCCTAGTGACTCCGCAGCTTACCCCAGCAAACTTTCATTAGCAATGAATTCCTCCGGTGATATGCTGTCGCTATCAGGACGCGAATTTCAATGATGATCGGAGGCGTTGACCGCCTTGAGGTCTGCATTACTCAGCGTCATCTTCTGCGCCGTGTCCGTCACCAGCGTTGCGCAGCAAGCCTCGGCTCCGGTTCCGAACAAAACAAATGACGTCGAGCAGTTGCGCAACGAGTTGCAGGAGACGCGCACTCAGCTTTCCGATTCCGTCCGCCAGATCGAAGAACTGCGCCGCGATCTAGATCAACTCAAGAAACAACTCCAACCCACAAGCGCCGCTGCAACTGTAGAGTCAACTTCCGCTTCCGCAATCGCTCCGCCCTCCGCGGCCGCCGCCGACCAAGACCCCGCGTTCCTCGCTTCGAAAGTTACGGAATTGCATCAAGTGAAAGTCGAAAGCGCAGGGAAGTATCCGGTCAAGCTTTCCGGACTCATCCTCTTCAACGCTTATCACAACAACGGTAATCTCGATCTTCAGGACCAACCCAATCTGGCCTTCGGACAAGCCCCTGGCTCTCCTCGTGCCGCGTTGGGCGCAACTCTGAGACAGACGCTGCTCGGCATCGAAGCCAAAGGCCCTGACATCTTCGGCGCGCAAACTTCAGCGGATGTCTCGATAGATTTCTTCGGCGGCAGTCCGCAAACAACTTACGGAATCACCGCCGGCCTTCTCCGTCTTCGTACCGCGAACGTTCATTTGAATTGGGACAAGACCACTTTGAACATCGGGCAGGACACACTCTTCATCTCTCCACTCTCGCCCACTTCCTACGCTTCCATCGCTGAACCCGCATTTTCATGGGCCGGCAATCTCTGGGTGTGGACTCCGCAAATCATGGTTGAGCATCGCTTCACCACCAGCGACGACTCCGCTCTTGTGCTGCAGGGCGGTATTTTGGATCCGCTCACGGAAGAAGTCCCGCCAACTCAGGGTCGCACCGCAACCGCAGGCGAGCGCAGCGGATATCCCGCCATCGCCGGACGCATCGCGCTCGACCGCTCCACCTCCGCGAATTTTCCTTTCACCATCGGCTTCGCCGGATACCGGGGCCAGCAGCGACGTCAGCGCTTCCTCAGCATAAACAACCAGCCAGCGGTAACAAACGACAGCTGGACCGTGAACGCTGATTTCAAAATTCCCATCGCCAACAAATTCGAACTCTCCGGAGAGTATTACACCGGCCAAGCCGTCGGCGGCCTCGGCGGCGGCATTTGGAGCAGCGTGATCTATCCCGACTTCACCTTCCCACACGCCGCGATTCATCCGCTGCATTCCGCCGGCGGATGGGCACAACTCAAGTTCATGCCGGCACCCCGCTTCGAGATCAACGCCGCCATGGGACAAGACGAAAACGTCGGGACCGATGTTCGCTTCTTTGCCTCTCCCGTCACTGACAGTGGTTTTTTCGCTTTCAAGAAGAACCGCGCGCAATTCGTGAACTTCATTTACAAGCCAAACTCAATCCTGCTTTTCTCGCTGGAATACCGCCGCCTGTTCACCCTTTCACCGGTCTTCGGCAGCGCTACCGGAAATCACATCAACGTCGCTGCAGGAGTTCGCTTCTGAGATTCACACTCTATCTCTTGTTGCTGGCAACACTCAGCATCGCTGCCTCCGCGCAGGATGCAACCGTTCATGGCGCGGTGAATATCATCAATCCGGCGAAATCCGCGGGAGCTAACTCCGACGCGGTCGTCTGGCTCACTCCGCTGCGCAACAGCGACCCCGTCCCGCCCGGTCCCAAGGTCCGCCTGTTGCAGAATAACAAACGATTCATTCCGCACATGCTCGTGGTCACCCTGGGCACGCAGATTGATTTCCCCAACGAAGACCCCTACTTCCATAATGTGTTTTCGATCTATCGCGGCAAACCCTTCGACCTCGGACTCTACGAGAGCGGCAGCACGCGCACCATTCACTTCAACCAGCCCGGAGTCTCATACATCTTCTGCAACATTCATCCGGAGATGAGCGCCGTGATTGTCGCGCTGCGCACGCCGCATTTCGCCACCACGACGACGGACGGAAATTTCCAGATCGCCCACGTCCCACCCGGACGCTACAAACTCGAATTCTGGTATGAGCGCGCATCGGAAGCGGAACTCGCAACCCTCTCGCGTGATGTCGACATCACCACCGGCGAGAACAAACTGCCCGGCATCGCCATCCACTTCGCTGACGGCACAAAGGAACATCTCAACAAATATGGCGAGCCTTATTCGCGGAATAAAAAAGAAGAGTATTGAGGGAAGTTGGTAGCGCTAACGGGAATCGAACCCGTGTTTTAAGATTGAGAATCTCACGTCCTAACCCCTAGACGATAGCGCCACTCTTTGTTGCAGAGCTAAATTATAACAAACGCTGCGCGCGCTCTTTCTTTTGACATATCCGCTCTTTGCTTGCCTAATAGATGTACATGCTCGCGCAGATAATCTTTCTGTTGTGCCTGCTGTTCGCGGCCAGTCCGCTGCCTTGGGCATCGCCGCCGGTCGCGCTGGCACTCGGCGTCGCATTCGGATTGGCCTTCAATCATCCCTTCGCCACCCTCTCACGCAATTGGTCAAAGATTCTTCTGCAAGTGTCAGTCGTCGGACTCGGCTTTGGCATGAACCTCCAGCAAGTCCTCCAAGCGGGACGCTCCGGATTTATCTACACGCTTCTGGGCATCGCCTTCGCACTCGCCGCCGGGTGGAGCCTCGGCAAAATTCTCCGCGTGCGCCCAAATTCCTCTTATCTCATTTCAGTGGGTACAGCCATCTGCGGAGGCAGCGCCATCGCGGCAGTCGCGCCAGTGATTAACGCATCGGACGAAGAACTCTCCGTTTCCATCGGAACCGTTTTCATCCTCAACGCCATCGGACTCCTCGTCTTCCCACCACTCGGACACGCCTTGCATCTCACCGAGCCCCAATTCGGACTCTGGGCCGCGCTCGCGATTCACGACACCAGTTCCGTCGTCGGAGCCGGAGCAAAATTCGGCGCCATAGCACTTGCTGTCGCTACTACGGTGAAACTCGCGCGCGCATTGTGGATCGTGCCAGTCACACTCGGCACCGCAGCATTGCGCGAAAAAAAAGATGTCGGCTCCGCTGCCGTTCAATGGCCGTGGTTCATTTTGTTTTTTCTCGCGGCAGCAGTGATGAACACCTACGTCGCACCCGGAAACGCGGGATACACACTCGCCTCCCGCCTCGCGCGCACCGGGCTGACCGTTACACTATTCCTCATTGGCACAGGAATCTCGCGCGCCAGTCTCAAGCAAGTCGGCGTGCGGCCGCTAGCGCAAGGCATCGCGCTCTGGCTGCTCGTTGCCGTAGTCTCACTCACATTAATAAGGATGGGTCTAATTGCGATCTAGACTTGCACACTCGCCATTGAACTCGCTCCCGCTGGCGGGTGGAATGGACCCTGCCAATCTGCAAAATGTATGCAATGCAATGAACGACAACCCTGCTTGGGTTTTCTTCGTGCCCTTCGTGAAACCTTTGTGTCCTTCGTGTGATTACGTTTGAGCCTTTCGACTAACCCGTGGCTCCCGCCTTTTTCACCAGATCGCAAATAATCAACTGCAGCCCGCCGAAATCCGGATGCAGATTCTCTTCCACCGTAAACGCCACATCCACAATGTCGCCAACGACTAATCCCAGCGCCTGAACATCCTCCGCCATCCGCCAACCCAACGCATCCATGCCGCGCCCGTTCTGTCCCAACTTCAGCTTGATATGTTTTTCCTTGAGGACTCGCGGCGGTTGCTGCAGTCGCAATCCTCGCGCCACAAAAATCGGTTCGCGATTTCCCATCCCGTACGGCTCCAGCATTTCGAGGCAGCGCATCCACTCCGGCGTTAACTCGTTTAGCGATACTTCGGAATCAATATTCAACACCGGAACAAAATCCTCGGCACTGAGTTTTGCTCTTGCATAGGCGTCCATCGCCGAACGCAACGCATCCACTTGATCGGCCGGCATGGAGAACCCCACTGCATGCGAGTGTCCGCCAAACCGCTTGAACAACGGACGGCAATGCTCTGACTCCAACGCATCCAGCAGATGAAACGCAGAAATGGATCGCCCTGACCCATGCGCTTCGTCTCCATCAATAGCGATTACAAGCGCCGGTTTGCACATGCGTTCCACAACTCGCGTCGCTGCAATGCCGATCACTCCCCGATGCCAACCATCTCCCGCAATCACTACGCAATACGCATCTTTGAATGACTCGTCTGACTCCAGCCGCGAATAGATCGTGGCAATGATCCGCGCCTCTTCCGCCTGCCTGTCGGAATTCAGTTCGTTGAGCTTGTTCGCCAGCTCGCGCGATCGCGCCTCATCGCGCGTGGTGAACAACTCAACCACATCTTGTGCAACGTCCATTCGACCTGCGGCGTTGATCCGTGGCGCTACCCGGAAAGCAATATCGGTCGCGCTTATCGGCTTTACTGCCGCATCCAGTTGCGAAACTTGCATCAGCGCCTTTAGTCCGCCATTCACGGGAGGACGTAATCCATCTAGGCCGATCTTCGCCAGCACCCGGTTCTCGCCCACCAGCGGCACTGAATCTGCGATCGTCGCAATCGCCACCATCTTGATGAATGATGGAATCAATCTGGAAAACTGCGCGCCTGCTTCCGTCAGCAACGCTTGCGCCACCTTGAACGCCACTCCCGCACCGCACAACTCCTTGCACGGATACTTGCAATCCTGTTGGTTCGGGTTCAGCACCGCCAGCGCATGGGGAAGAGTTACCCCGATCTCCGGTAGATGATGGTCAGTCACGATCAGGTCCAACCCGACGCGCTTTGCCGTCTCCGCGGCTTCAAATGCGCGGATACCAGTGTCAACACTGATCACCAGCGTGATCCCATTCTCCGCCGCCGCTTCGATCACGTTGTCCCGCATGCCGTAGCCTTCGCGAATGCGATGTGGAACGTGAAAGTCCGCCGTGCCGCCCAGCAACTCAATGCAGGTTTTCAGGATTACGATCGCGGTTGTTCCATCCACGTCGTAGTCGCCATAGATGAGGATTTGTTCCTTCGTCGAGATTGCCTTTTGGATACGGTCAACAGCATCTCGCATCCCCAGCATCCGAAACGGATCATGTAACTGGTTGAGCGCAGGATTCAGGAATGTACTCGCGGCACTCGCTTCGCTGATTCCACGCTGCACCAGCAAACGCGCAATGGTGATGGGAATGGAAGCAGCCGCACTCAGCCGTTGCGCGGCATCATCGTCATTCGTTTTCAATTGCCAGCGCTTAGGATTTTTCACGGTGAGGTGAACAGGATTCAACTACTCCGGATTGTAGCAACTTGGAATCCGTTGTCTATCCGCGTGTTCTCCTAATCCAGCTTCTTATGTCTGTCAGAGATTTGCCTTTGACCTAGCTGAGAACTGGGAACTATTAGCTGATAGCCGACAGCTTCTTCTTTCTTCTCTGTGGGTCAAGGTCTTACGTTTTGCCTTTGACTTCACTGATACCTGATACCTGAGACCTTTTTTCTTGCCTTTGACTTAGCTGAAAGCCGAGAGCTGATAGCTGCTCCTCTGGCACACCATGACGCCATCCTCCTTGTCGCCAACGCCATCCAAGCTAGGAACGAAACCTAACTGAGTAGCGGTATTAACTGCGCGGAGCAATCCTCCACGCACAAACAAAGGAGCTTTAAAAATGAGAACAACATGGGTGACATTGTCTGTGCTCGCACTGTCGATTGGCTTGGCCGCGCAGACAGGCAGTACAGGAACAGGAACTTCAACCACAGGTACAGGAACGGGAACTTCCACAACAGGAACTTCCACCACCGGAACAGGAACCGGCAGCACCACGGATCAACAGACCGGCACTTCTGGAACCTCAACCGGAACCAGCACCACCGGAACCAGCACCACCGGAACTGGGAGCACCACCGGAACTTCCACAACGACAACTCCTGATCAGAGCACGACCGGAACCACTGGGACCACTGGCACCGGCAGCACAACAGGAACCACGGGCACCGGCAGCACTACCGGCACGGGTAGCACGACCGGGACGTCTGGAAGTGGCAGCAGCGGAATGGGGACCACATCAGATCAGACCGGCACTACTGGTACGGGCAGCACAACCGGAACCGGCAGCACCAGCGGTACGGGCAGCACAGGTATGGGTTCCACAACCGGGACTGGCAGCACGGGCACCGGAACTACCGGGAGCGGCACGTCAACTACTCCTGACCAGAGCACGACCGGCACCGGAACGTCAGGCACTGGCAGCAACAGCGGAACAGGCAGCACCTCAGGAATGGGCTCAACCTCCGGTTCGACGGGCAGCTCAACTGATCCAAACGCCACCAGCACAACCGGGACGTCAGGACAAAGCAGCACCGGTTCAACCGGCACCTCCGGAACTGGAACCTCGGGCACCAGCGGTTCTACTTATGGAACCACGGGTGGAACCTCAACCACCGGAACCTCCAGCACTAGTGACCAGACCAGCGGCACTGGAACAGCCACCACCGGCGGCACCGGAACGGGTAGCACTGCCGATCAATCTGGCACGGCTGGAACAAGCAGCACCTCCGGCAACCAGACCACCAGCGGCAAGCTCCCGCAAACCGCATCTCCGCTTCCGTTGTTCTTGTTAGGTGGATTCTCTTCACTGATCGCAGGACTTTGGACCAGGATCAAACGATAAACTAAAAGTTGACACGTGTACTCCCGCACACTGTCGCCGGCCGCGTTCTCACAAGAACGCGGCCGGTTCTTTTGGACGAATAGACGATGCCCGCCCTTATCGCGCAGCGATAGGGTGGAAGCATGTAGCTGTCATGCAACGGCAGCTCGCACCAGCACCTCTGCTGCGTGTTTTATCTCGCAACGCATCTCGCCTGCCGCACATCTTTAACCCACAAAGGAGCCTTTCATGCCCACCACTGACAATGTCAAAGCTGGAGACATCACCAAGCGCGTCGGAGTAGAAGTCATCCGCGCCCGTGGAGTTGACGTCGACAAACTTATAAAGATGCTGGTCGCCAATGCTGCCGCTGAATTTGCCAGCACATACTACTACTACACCATCCTTCGCATGCACCTTGCCGGGCACGAAGACTACAAAGAGATCTGCGAGGACGCGCGCCTCGAAGACCGTGCTCACTTTGAACTCATCACGCCACGAATTTACGAACTCGGCGGGGAACTGCCCAATGACCTCAAAGCATTTCACGACATGGCAGGATGCCGCGCCGCCAAACTTCCTGATCCGCCCACGGCGGTAAACATTCTCACGCTGTTGCTCGAGTCTGAGCGATGCGCCATCCGCAGTTGGATCGAGATCTGCGACATGACCATCGGCAAAGACCCGCGCACCTATGACATGGCATCAAGGATACTGAACGAAGAGATCGAGCACGAAGCCTGGTTCATTGAGTTGCTCGCCTTCGAGCGCGATGGCAAGAGCGTCCCATCAGGACACTTCCGCCGCGGCGAGCCAGGCCACGCACCCTACAGCAAGAACGCTCCCTTTTACATCGGGAGTTAGGTGATTTCGCAACTCAGAGTGGGGTGCCCCCCTCCGAGCGTAATCTGGGGTGCCCCACTCTGAAGCGAAACGATCTGGAGCGACGGGTGGGTGTTCCTCGCTGCCCAACCTTATTGCATCCATTCAGGAGGGCTTTCCTTTAATGAGCACTCCGAACAACTCCGACCCGGACGCACAGTTCACCGTCACGCTCTTGTTCCCCGACAACTCACAACGCAACATCAACGTGCCCGTCGATGAATTCATCCTCGACGCCGCAAACGACGCAGGCATCGTCCTTCCCGCAATCTGCCGCCACGGCCGATGTCTCACCTGTGCCGGACGCATTGTCAACAACGGTGACTCCGTTTGCGACTTCGACCAATCCCATGCCGACGCCTACTTTCCCGCCGACCGCGCCGCCGGATTCATCCTCCCCTGCACAGCAAAACCGACATGTGATCTCACCATCAAGACCCACCAGCAAGACGCTATGCGCACCCATCGCCTCGCCCACGGCCTGCCTGCTCCCTACGCATGACCCTAAGCATCTGATTACAGGGTATTAGCTAAAAGCTATACTTCGTAGCGCCCGAAATCATTTAAAGAATGTTCCACATGGAACACTGTGGAAAACTTAAACGCAGCATTTTCTTTGAAAAGAAACTAGGATTGCGGTTAGCCATTTTTCGGCAAGAAAAATGTTGCGCTCGCGTTTGATCCGCCGAATCGGACGCGTCCCGTGACTCCCTCTCGCGTAAAATCATTCGCACATGCCATTAAATCCGAAAACCGTACGCAACTGGTTTGCGTTCCTCGCTATCGCCTTGTTCTTGGTAGTGGCCGGTTTTCTCGGATACGCGCGCTATCGCATTCATCAAGCTGTGAGAGACATCCCCAAGAAGCTAGGGGCGGACATTCAACAGAGCGCGAATGGATTTACATACACGCAATCGGCGGGTGGTAAGACGCTCTACAGTATTTCGGCGAAGAAGGCTATCCAGTACAAGGGCAATCAGCACGCTGCGCTGAATGACGTGCGCATCATCGTTTATGGCCGGGGACAGGGAGTAGCGCAAACGGAGAATGCGGCCTACGACCAGATCTACGGGAAGGAATTTGATTACGATGCCGCGTCGGGCGAGGTGAAGTCGGTGGGTGAAGTGATCATTGACCTCGAAGCGAAGGGAAAGCCGTCTAATGATGCAAGTGATGTGAGCGCGCAATCTGCGGCGATCCATTTAAAGACGAGTGCGCTGACGTTCAATCAAAAAACCGGGGTGGCAGAGACGAACGAGAAGATTGAATTCGCACTGCCGCAGGCGCAGGGCTCTGCTGTCGGCGCGGTGTATGACTCGAAGGAGATGTCGCTGCATCTGAAGTCGAACGTCAGAGTGCATACAGCGGCGAGCGCGGCGAAGGGGCCATCCGGAACCAGTGTTGGCGCGGCTGACATCACTGCCAACAATGCTTTGATTCAGGACAGTCCGCGCGAGGCGGTGTTGCATGGCGTCCACATGGAGGATGCTCCGGGAAAAACCAGCAAGGGCCGCAGCATGGATGCCGAGCGCGTGACCATCTCCTTGCGAGACGACAACACTGTTGAACGCGTGATCGCGGCAGGCAATGTTGTGGCGCAAGCGAAGAACGCCAAGGCTCCGGGAACATCTACGCGGATGCAAGCGGGTGAGGTGAACGTCGCATTCTCCGGTTCAAATGACATTCGCACGGCAGTGCTGAGCGGCAACGTCAAGATGGATTCCACCGGAGCATTGCCGTTGCAAGGCAGCGCGGGGAAAGTAGTCGTCGATTTTGGCGGCAAGAACCAGATCGCGAAGATTCACGCGAGCGAGGCCGTTCAGTTTCAACAAGGCAGGAGCCAAAACACGAAGCCTGGCGCGAATGCGCAGGAGATGCAGCTTCAGGCTGACGTCGTAGACTTCTTTATGAAGGCCGGGAATGTACTGGATCGCGCGGTCACTTCAGGGCCGTCGCAGATCGTAATGAATTCGGATTCGACGGCGACGAAGGCGAAGTCGGCCGGCGCAAGTTCGCGAACGGTAATTTCGGCGAAAAAGTTTGAGGCAGGATTTACTGGCAAAAATCACTTGGCATCTTTGCGCGGAACGGGAGGTGCGAAGATCGCTTCCTTCACTCCGGGATCGCCTGACCGCGTCAGCACCAGTCGTGAGTTGATTGCGCAGTTTGATCCGGTGCGCAATGGTGCCATCACTTCCGCTGTTCAGGAAGGTGACCTGAAATATTCCGAAGGCCAGCGGACGGCAATGGCCGACCGCGCGAAGTTTGTCGCCGCGGATGACACGCTTTCACTGACCGGCAGCGTGCGCGTGCAAGACGCGGCTAGCGGACTGACGCTCACTTCTAATTCTGCAGCTCTGAATCGCCGCACGGGAGATTACAACGCGAAAGGCGACGTTAAAACTACTTACAACCAGATGAAGGCGAATCCGAGTGGCGCAATTCTGGCTGCTGGGAATTCCGATCCCATTCACGTGACTGCGGCAACGATGAATGCAAGCAAGGGCGGAGACATTGCCCGATACTCCGGCGGGGCGAGGCTCTGGCAGGGAGCAAACCTGGTGCAAGCACCGATCATCGTCTTTGACCGGACGCATCGGTCGCTAACGGCGTCGGTGTCCGCGGATGGTGACCCGGATGTTCAGGCGCTCAGCGGCAAAGACTCCAACGTGGAAACTGTATTCGTGCAAGCGGACAAATCAGGGAAGGTCACTCCGATCAACGTTAAAGCTGCGAAGCTCACATATTCTGACAATGACCGCAAGGCACGGTTCGATGGCGGTGTGCGCGTGAAGAGCGCCGACACGGTAATGACGGGCGAGCACGTTGATATCCTCCTGCGGCCGAAAAACGCGAAAGCGGCGGCGGGACAGGAGTCGGCGAGCCAAGTGGACCAGATCATTGCGGAAGGACCGATCGTGGTCGAGCAGCAAAATCCCGCCCGGAAGGCCACAGGACAGAGGCTGGTTTACACGGCTGCGGATAGCAAATTCGTTCTGACGGGGGTTCCTGGAAAACCGCCTAGCATTTTTGATGCCGAACGGGGCAATGTGACGGGCGATTCGTTGACTTTCTATAATCGCGATGATAGGGTGCAGGTAGGTAGCGGAGAGTCCTCCCGCACTGTTACTCGAACAAGGATCAAGGACGAGAGCAAACCCTGATGCAGACACTTTCGACCGACGAGATTGGCAAATCTTATCGAGGGCGAAGGGTGGTCAACGGCGTCAGTATCCACATAAAACAGGGCGAAGTGGTTGGTTTACTTGGGCCTAACGGCGCCGGAAAGACCACTACCTTCTACATGATCGTAGGTCTGGTTCCGCCAGATGTAGGCAGGATCCTGGCTGACGAGCAGGAGATCACCTCCGTCCCCATGTACCTGCGGGCGCGGAATTATGGTATCAGCTACCTGCCGCAAGAGGCGTCAGTCTTCCGCAAGTTGAACGTGGAAGAAAATATTATGGCGGTGCTGGAAGCGCAGCCCACTTCCTGGCACGAACGCAAGCAGAAGCTGGAAAAGTTGATCGACCAGCTAGGGTTAGGGCATATCCGCAAGACGCAGGGATATGCGTTGTCTGGCGGTGAGCGTCGCAGGGTAGAGATAGCCCGGGCGCTGTGCATTTCGCCGACATTTATTTTGCTGGATGAACCGTTTTCTGGAATCGATCCCATTGCGGTGCTCGATCTCCAGAAGATTATTTTCGATCTGAAGGCCAGTGGCATCGGCGTGCTTATCACTGACCACAACGTGCGTGAGACGCTCAGCGTTACAGACCGCGCCTACATCATCAACGAAGGAAGAATCTTTCGGACAGGTACGCCGGAGCAGTTGGGAAACGATCCGGAAGTCAAGCGTGTTTATCTAGGCGAGAGTTTTTCGCTCGTATAGGAAAACACCTAGAGGAAATGCAGTCGCGATGATTTAAGGTAAGAGAGCATCGCAATCAAAGTTGTAAGGGGAAAATGGCTCTACTTCAGAACAAATTAAATCTTCGGGTGTCACAAAAACAGATTTTGACGCCGGGTCTGGTCCAGATGGTGAGCGTGCTTGCGTTGAACAAGCTCGAACTCAAGGACATGATCACGGCCGAGATCGTTGAGAATCCGGTTCTGGAAGAGCTTGAAGAGTCCTCGATCTCGCTGGAAGAGATCGCCCGGAAGGAAGAACACGTCGAGCGGACGGAAGTCGCCGACGAGCAGATCACCGCCGGCGATAAGACCGATCCCTTCGATGAGATCGACTTTGGTTCATTCTTCCGCGACTATCTTGATCCCGGCCACCGCACCCATTCTGATATCGAGTCGCTTGAGCGGCCTTCATTTGAGAACTTCCTTTCGCGTCCCACAACACTCACTGACCACCTGATGTGGCAGTTGGGATCGCTCTCTGTCACGAAGCACGTGCGCGAAGCCGCGGAACGCATCATCGGGAATTTGAACGAAGACGGATATCTCGTTGCCAGCGACGACGAACTGCAAGGACTGGTTGCGCTGCTTGATCCCGAGAAGGCTGTCGTGAAAAAGGCCAAGCGAAAGCCATATGGCCAGGAAGAGCCAGAAGACTTAGAGATTAATGCGCTCGCTCCCGCTGATGAGTTTGCGAAAATCGCCGATTCTGAAGACGACGCTGAGAGTCTGGATTCCGAGATTCCAGCCGAAGATGATTTCTCTGACGCCTCGCACATTTCCAATGCGGCCCTGCATTTGGTTTCACGCAATGATTCGCTTGAACCGAATCCGAACGTCGTTGTCCATCAGATCGAGCCGCAAGTTCCGCGGACGCAACCCACCGCTGCGTTAGTCGTTTCCCGTGAAATCATGCAGGAAGCTTTGACGCTCGTGCAGAGCATGGACCCGATCGGGGTGGCGGCGCGCGACTTGCGCGAATGCCTGATGTTGCAAATGCAACATCACATGCAGCTTCACTCGAGAGCAAAGAGTGATTCCGCCGCGAATGGAAGCGGCGACGTTCTCGCTGATGCGATCAGCATCGTTGATGCGCATCTTCGTCCCTTGCAGAACAAGCAGTACAAAGACATTGCCCGAGCCATCGGGCGGCCTCTCGAAGCGGTGATGCAGGCATTCGAGTTCATCCGCACTCTCGATCCTAAACCCGGCTCGCGATATAACCAGTCCGCTCCCCGGCTGATCGAGCCGGACGTGGCATTCGTCAAACAGGGAGACGAGTGGCTGGTGATGATGAATGAGGACGACGTCCCGCAACTCCGGCTGAATCCCACCTACAAGCGCCTGCTGGGCAAAGAGGCGGCGGAAAAAGACGTACGTAATTACGTAAAAGAGCGGTACAAGTCGGCCATCCAACTCATCAAAAATATTGAGCAGCGCAAGCAGACGATCTTGAAAGTCTGCTACAGCATCATCGAACGCCAGCGCGAGTTTTTGGAACATGGCATCGACCACTTGAAGCCGATGATGATCAAAGAGGTGGCGGAAGAGATCGGCGTGCATCCTTCTACTGTGAGCCGCGCGGTCTCAAGTAAATACACGCACACTCCGCAAGGTGTCTTCGAACTCCGATATTTTTTCAGTGAGAGCGTGAACGGACCCGAAGGCGGGGGCACTTCGCTGCTGATCCTAAAGCGGCGAGTAAAGAAGTTGATCGAGGAAGAAGATCCGGCGCACCCGTTTACGGACGACCAAATCGCAAAGGTTTTGCAGGACCAAGGTATTCAGGTCACGCGCAGGACGGTGGCCAAGTACAGGGAAGACATGCGCATTCCCAGCACGCACCAGCGCAGAGTAAAAGATTGAGGTGAAAAACAGGGCGTCGTGGCAAACGCTGTCGTTATGAATGAGTCGTAACGGATGCGCCGCTCCACCCGGAAGAGATTTCGGGCGTCGGTCCCCCAAATAGTCGCAGCAACGATTTCGAGGAGGGAACCACATGAACGTAGAATTCACCGGCAGGCAGTATGAAGTCACTCCCGCAGTCCGCAAGCAGGTCGAACACGGACTGGAAAAACTCCAGAAGATCCTCGGCAAGACCTTTGATACGCACGTCATCCTGGCGGCGGAAAAGAAACGCCACATCGCAGAAATAACAATAACCATTCGCAATAATTCCTTGGTCGGCATTGCCGAAGCGGCAGAGATGTCGCAGGCTGTCGGCGAAGCCATTGATAAAGTCGACAGGCAAGCAGTCAAATATAAAACCAAATTTCGCTCGAAGAAACGCGCGGCGCGGAAGGCTAGTGCGTCCGCCGCATGGGACGGCATGGGCCCGGAGACTACAAAGATCGCAGTGGGCACATCCGAGAGCACGGCCGTGGACGTTGTCATCCACTCATTCCCGATGGCCACCCGGGTGACAGAAGCGCACGTTGTGAGATCTGAGGACTCAGTGGCGATGCGTCCTATGACGATCGAAGAAGCAGTCAAAGAGGCAGAATTCCGCGATCGCGATGTTTTTGTTTTTCGCGATCGACAGGGCAAGGTCAAGGTGCTGCACCGGAAACGAAATGGCAAGATGGAGCTGATTGAAGCGCCATAGGTTTTGCAAATGTTTTGAAGCAGGGCACAGCGATGTGCCCTTTTTTTGTGGTTAATAGCGACTAATACGATATCTTCTGTCTCAATGCCTAAGAATAGACAACTCGGTTTATTAGCCCTTATTGTCGTTGTTGCAATGGGATATGTTGGTTTTTCTCGTGAACCACAACTCAGGGCCAGTTTATGGCATTGGAGACATGGCGATTCTATTCAAACAGGAACGTACATTGTGCCGGTCCCAACTGGTTGGCTCGTCGTAGACCAGACTTTGGAAAATGCGGTTCTCGTGAGCACAAAGTCCCGAATAGGGGCTAACTCGGGGATTACATCAGCCCCCGTCATCAATATCAGGGCTCTGCGAAACGGAACCAAGGATTTAGATTTGTGGGAATCAGTTGAGAAACACGAATTCCAATCACAAGGTCGAACACCTGAGCGTCATGCGCTACAGTTTGGAAATGAACAACTTCTGTGTATCGGAGGAGAGATTTTGCCCGAATTGGCATCTCGCGGTTTTCTGCCAGTAATGGGAATGAGTTGCAAATCCACTAGCGATCTTGAAGTGACATTTACAGGAAATCGGGCCGACCTGGATGAGGTGTATTCACTCTTAATCCGCATTCGGAAGTAACAATCAAAAGAGCACATTCCCTGTCTTCAAGACCTAGATTTCCTGCAGCACTTTCGTCTGCAACGAAATCTATATCCCGGTGTTAACATCTTGACCATGCCATCGCGGCAAACTCCAAAGAAATCCCTGAAGAAGAAAGCCCGAGGCAAGCGCAACGGCTCTCGCCGGTCGCGCAACGAACTTGTTGTGATCACCGGCATGTCCGGTTCTGGCAAGGCTTCCGTGCTGAAGGCCTTTGAAGACCTGGGATACTACTGCGTTGACAACCTTCCTATCGAGTTGATCCCGCAATTTGCCGAGCTGGCGCAGAACTCAGAGTATGAACGCACGGCTTTGGTGGTTGACATCCGCGAAGGCGGACAGTTCCGCAAGCTGCCCAGCATCTTGAAATCACTGAAGCACCGATTGCAGATGAAGGTGATTTTCCTGGAAGCTTCTGATGACGCGCTGATCCGCCGCTTCAGTGAGACGCGACGCCCGCATCCTTTGGGAAAAGCGCAAACGATACCGCAGGCAATCGCGACCGAGCGCGAGCAGTTGAATGAGATCCGCAATGCGTCGGACTTCATTATCGATACGTCGAAATTTAACGTCCACGACCTACGCGCGCATGCGCTCGATGCCTTCCGCCGCAATGCCGGAGAAAATGCGATTGCAGTCTCTTGCGTGAGTTTCGGCTACAAACACGGCGTGCCGCAGGATTGCGATCTGCTCTTCGACGTGCGATTTCTGCCCAATCCGCACTTCATTCCCGAGCTTCGTCCGTTCACAGGACGCGATCCGAAGGTCGCGAAATATGTGCTCTCATTCCCACAGTCGCGCGAGTTCATTGAGCGGATATCCAAGCTGCTGATCTACCTCCTGCCGCATTATGTAAAAGAGGGCAAGAGCTACCTGACGATCGGCTTCGGCTGCACCGGCGGACAACACCGCTCAGTTCTGATCTCAGAAGAAGTCAAAAAACGGCTTGCAGCGGCCAAATACAACGTCAGCGTGACCCACCGGGATTCGCCGGAGTAAGGCAGCTTTTAGCTTTTAGCTCTTAGCCTTTAGCTCAGACCCTTGCTGCCATTTGGGTATTCAGAAAACAACGATTAAAGCTTATTAGCACTAGAAGCTAGGAGCTAAGAGCTAACGGCTGAGTGCTATAGAATAGCCCTTTCGCTCCCATGCAAAGAATCCTCCGACTGCTGCGCTATGCCCGGCCCTATGGACTGCATCTGATTGCGTCCGTGGTGCTGATGGCGCTGGTTGGCCTGTTCGATGCATTGCGCGTTCTGCTTATCAAACCGATTTTTGACCGCGTGCTCGACCCCACGACTCATCACGCGCCGATAAATCTGTTCACCATTCCCGGTACGGATTACAGGTTCGACCTACAACATTTCGTGCCTGCGCGCCTGCACAACGATTGGACAATTGTCGCGTTCGCCCTAGTTGCCGGAACAGTGCTGAAGGGTATCTGCGATTACTTGGGGACGTATCTGGTCAACTATGCCGGATTCGGCATGATCACGGACCTGCGCAACGACCTTTACGACAAAATCCTTCGGCGCTCGGTGGGATTCTTCCATCGGCAATCGACGGGCAATCTGCTTTCGACGATCATCAATGACATTGAGCGCGTGCAGTTTGCCATGTCGTCTGTGCTGGGCGAATTCCTGCAACAACTCTTTACGCTGATTTTCACTGCGGGTGTGGTCGTCGTCCTCGGCGGAAAGCTGGCATGGGTGCTGGTGCTGTTCATCCCCTTCATTGTTTTTTCAGCAGGGAAGATCGGGCGGCGTGTTCGGACGACTACCCGCAAGGGGCAGGACAAACTCGCCGACATTCAACATATCTTGCACGAGACGATCACGGGCAACCGCATTGTCAAAGCGTTCGGAATGGAGCAATGGGAGCTGACGCGGTTCCGCGGCGCAGCACGAAAACTCTTCCGTGCGAACCTGAGATCTATCCGCGCACAAGCTCTGAGCTCGCCGCTGATGGACATCATCGGCGCAGTCGCAATCGCGTTGCTGCTGATGCTTGGGCGCGATCGCATCAAAACAGGCCTGTTCACCGCCGGCGGATTCCTTACGTTCATCGTCGCGGTATTCAAGCTTTATGATCCGGTGAGGAAGTTCGCGCAGTTCAACAACAACTTTCAGCAGGCGTTAGGCGCATCAACTGAGATATTCAAATTCATGGACGCGCAGGATGACGTGAAGCAGCGTCCCGGTGCGATCGAGTTGCCGGGCTTCAGCGAGAGCGTCAGCTTCGAGAACGTGGATTTTTCCTACGCCGATGAGAACGGCGTCAAGCAGCTCATCCTCAAGAATATCAATCTCGATGTCAGGGCGGGCGAAGTCATTGCGTTTGTCGGCTCCAGCGGTGCCGGGAAGACGACGCTGGCGAATCTGATTCCGCGCTTCTTCGACGTGGACGGCACTTACGATGGGAACGGAACCCGCGGTGGCGGACGCATCCTGATCGACGGACACGATGTTCGCGATGTGTCGCTATCGTCATTGCGGGCGCAGATCGGTATCGTCACGCAGGAGACCATCCTCTTCAATGACAGCGTTCGCAACAATATCGCCTACGGACAGCCTGGTGTTTCCAAGAAACGCGTTGAAGAAGCTGCGAAGGCGGCGCTGGCGCATGATTTCATTACGCGCATGCCGAACGGATACGACAGCGTTATCGGCGAGCGCGGCACGCGGCTATCAGGTGGCGAGCGTCAACGAATTGCTATTGCACGCGCGCTACTGAAGAATGCTCCCATCCTTATTCTGGACGAAGCGACGTCCTCGCTCGATACTGAATCCGAAGCGCTGGTGCAATCGGCGTTGCAAAACCTCATGGCGGGCAGGACGGTGTTCGTGATCGCGCATCGGCTATCAACTGTGCGGCACGCCAGTAGAATCGTCGTTCTGGAAAAAGGGACGATTGCCGATGAAGGGCCGCATGATGAACTGGTCGCCCGACTGGGCACATACAAACGACTGTACGACTTGCAGTTCGTTGACATAGGCTAGACACTCACTTTATGGCGATTCGATCGATGACGGGATACGCGCAGGTGCGGTCGCAGGCAGCAACGGGCGACGGCAAGAGCAACGAGCAGGTGGCATTCACGCTGTCGTTGAAGTCAGTAAACCACCGTTACCTAGACCTGCAAATGCGAATGCCCTCAGAGACTGACGCGCTGGAGATGAAACTTCGCCGTCTGCTAAAAGAGAAGATCAATCGCGGACACGTTGACCTGACGCTCAGCGTGGAACGCGGCGGCACCAGCGGGTTCCAGTTGAACGAAGAACTGGTCGGCGGATACGTGGAAGCCTTCCGCGAAGCGGCCAAGGAATTTGCCCTCAACGCCGAGCCCGACCTCAATGCAATCCTGCGAATGCCCGGCGCGCTTGGCGCGAGCACCGGAGTAATGGATGAGGTATTCGACAGTGCTGTCCTCGCTCGCTGCGAAGAAGCGGTCATGCGGCTGAACGAGATGCGCGAAGAAGAGGGCAAGGGGATGGAGCACGAGCTGCGTCGGCGGATGGCCGGGCTCTCCAGCGTCACCGACGAGGTCGCGCAATTGCGTTCCGCGGTTTCCCGAGCCTACATGGAGAAAGTACAATCCAGACTCAATGAACTCATCGCAGGGAAGGCCGATGCGGACCGGATTTTACAGGAAGCGGCGATCCTGGCTGAGCGCAGCGACATTGAGGAAGAGATTGTCCGGCTGAAAACGCACATCCGCCACTTTATTGGCCTGCTCGACACCGGTGGCGAGGTCGGAAAGAAATTGGATTTCCTTTTACAAGAGTTGAATCGCGAGGCGAATACGTTGTTGTCGAAAACGTCTGGCGTTGCTGGTGAAGGATTGCGCATCACCGAACTCGGACTTGCGATGAAGTCGGAGATCGAAAAGGCCCGCGAGCAGATACAGAACATTGAATAAGTAACGACCCAAGCATGTCAGGAATTCTCTACATCATCTCCGCGCCTTCTGGCTCCGGCAAATCTACGCTGGTGAATGAGCTGCGCCGCATTGTTCCGCATCTGGAATTTTCCATCTCTTACACCACGCGCAACAAGCGCGGTAGCGAGCGCGACGGGATGGAGTACTACTTCATTTCGCGTCCGGAATTTGAAAAGATGATCGGGGAAGATGAATTCCTGGAGCATGCCGAAGTCTTTGGCAATTACTACGGCACGGCTAAGCGATTCCTGCGTGAAGCCGAAGCCCGGGGCAACGACCTTCTGCTGGATATCGACGTCCAAGGTGCCGCCCAAGTTAAGTCGCGGATGAAAAACGCGGTGGGCATTCTAGTGCTCCCGCCATCGCGCCAAGTGCTTGAAAAGAGGCTACGTAACCGCAGTATTAGCGAAGGTTCAGTTTCTGACGAGGTCATTGAACGCCGCCTGCATGGGGCAAGAAAAGAGATTGAGAATTACCCCCAATACGACTATATTCTCGTCAACGACCGTCTTGAAGATTCGGTAGACCTCCTGGAATCCATAGTGCTTTCTGAGCGCGTAAAGCGTTCCGGGAAAGTTCTCACTCCTGAGGAAATCCGGATGATCGGGACCGCCGAGCAGTGTCTGCAAACCACGGAAAATACCAGCAGCAAACTGAAAGAGATACTGGCATCATTCACCCCGGCGACAACAGGCTGAATTCTGGAGGGTCTCAAGATGGAAATGCAAGGTTTTGACAGCAAGTATCGTTACATCCTGGTGGCTGCGCGACGCGCGCGACAGTTGCAGTCCGGCGCTCCGGCGCTGGTGAAAACGTCATCACGGAAGGCCAGCCGCATTGCGCAGGATGAGATCCACGCCGGCCTGGTGAACTACACCGTTACCCCCGCCCCTAAAACCGAACTGGCTACCGCCGCCGATTTCTTTGATGGTGGCAGCCGCTAACCTGCGCTGAATCAAATTCAGCTGCGACGGCATCTGCATACGTATGAAAGTTGCTCTGGGCGTTACCGGCGGAATCGCCGCCTATAAGGCTGCTGAGATCGTGCGCCTGCTTCAGGACTGCAATGTCCAAGTGCAGGTGGTGATGACGCGGTCTGCTCAGGAGTTTGTGCGTCCGCTGACATTCGCTGCGCTGACGGGACGAAAGGTTATTACAGACCTCTTCGGGCCTGAGGGTGCGGAGTCCGTCCCGAATCTTGATTCAGCCGTTGAGCATATTGCAGTCGCGCAAGAGATTGACGCGCTAGTGGTGGCTCCGGCGACCGCAGGCATCATCGCGAAATTCGCACAGGGCATTGCCGACGACTTCCTCACCACACTGCATCTAGCGACCAGAGTTCCAATCATCATCGCTCCGGCGATGAACGTGAATATGTGGGAGCATCCGGCGACACAGGCCAATCTGGCGATTCTGCGGCAGCGCGGAGTGCGCATCGTTGAACCTGATTCCGGATACCTCGCCTGTGGCATGATCGGCTCCGGGCGACTGGCTGCGAATGAGACCATTGTTTCGTCCGTCATGGACGCGCTGCATGCCACCCGCGAACTCGCGGGGGAGACGGTTTTGATCACGGCTGGTCCTACGCGCGAGCCTATCGATCCGGTGCGATATATCGGCAACCGTTCCAGTGGCAAGATGGGATATGCACTGGCTGAAGCCGCGCTTCGCAACGGAGCGAAAGTGATCTTAGTGAGCGGGCCAACTGCATTGGAAAAACCCGCGCCAGTAGAGTTGATTGAAGTACAAACTGCGGAAGAGATGCGAAACGCCGTCTTGAGCAAACTCGATCAGGCGAGCATCGTCATCAAAGCTGCCGCTGTTGCGGATTACAAGCCGAAGCAGGTTGCCGGACAAAAGATAAAGCGCAAAGGTTCGTTTACGCTTGAGTTGGAGCCGACCGAGGATATTGCTGCCGAGATCGGCAAGCGGCGCTCTAACCAAATCGTTATCGGCTTTGCCGCCGAAACGGAAAACGTTGTCGAGAATGGGCGCAAAAAACTGATCTCGAAATCGCTGGATGCGATTGTCGTGAACGATGTATCCAAACCCGGTATCGGATTCGACTCCGAACGAAACGCCGTTACCATCATCACTGCTGACAATGAGATCGAGATTCCGGAAGCTGACAAGTCGCAGATTGCGATGGAAATCCTCAAAGTTGTCGCGTCTCTCAAGCAAAAGCGTCGCAGCCCGCAGGGCACCACTCGATAGATTGATGACTCCACTCACCCCAGAGGCCAAGAAGGCGCTATCGGCGCGTGTCCAGTTTTACCGTGACCTTGGCATTCATAGTTTTTACCGCCGCAGCGAAGCGCCTGTTGCGGAAGCGCACACCCCTGAAGTCGAAAGCACAATGGCAAAATCCAGTTCTGCCGCGAAACCTGCCCCAGTCAAAGTCAAGTCGCTTCCGGTACTCAATGATCTCAGCAAGACGGCCGCACTCGACGCCATCCGCGCCGATATTGGTGATTGCACCCGATGCCGGTTGTCGAAAGAGCGAAACCAAATCGTTTTCGGCACTGGGAATATGGACGCCGACATTATGTTCGTTGGCGAAGGACCGGGCGCGGATGAAGACGAGCAGGGTCTCCCGTTCGTAGGACGCGGGGGGCAACTGCTGAACAACATGATCAATGCGATGGGGATCAAGCGCGAGGATGTTTACATCGCGAACGTGGTGAAGTGCCGGCCACCGGGGAATCGCACGCCGGAGCGCGATGAATGTGACACCTGCTCTCCGTTTCTCATGCAACAGATTGAGGTAGTGAAACCGAAGATCATCGTTGCGCTCGGCGCAGTCGCTGCGAAGAATCTTCTGGGACTGAATGATTCAATGGCCAACCTGCGCGGCCAGATCTACGATTTCAAGAACACGAACTTGGCGGTCACCTACCATCCGGCATATCTGCTGCGCGATCCGCGTCAGAAGGCCGAAGCCTGGAAAGATCTGCAGATGGTAATGAAGCATCTAGGCATGAAGGTTCCGGCAGGCCCGAAGAATGGATGAACCGAAAGATGTCCGCTTGAGCGAGAAGCTGTTCGCACTGCTGCGAATCCTTCACATCGCCATCATCGTAATGACGCTGTTCTATGTGGGCCTCGGCGAGATCATGCGTGGTGGTCGCAACACTGACCAGCCTTCGCTCATGCTGATGATGTCGGGACTTGCTCTGGTGGAGATCGCGATAGTGCTTTACATCCGTATGAAGGTGCTGCCGAAGATTGAAGATGGGCTACGACTCGATTCAGAAGATAGGCAACTGCTCGTCAGATTGCGCAATACATACACAGTCTCATTCGCGTTGAGCATGGGCGTGGCGTTTTACGGCTTAGTTTTAAGGATCCTCGGCGCGCCATTCTCCAATGCCGCAATCTTCTACGGGCTGGGGCTGGCGCTGGTCATCTTCTGCGCTCCGCGCAGACCGCACTGATCGGAAGTCTAGAGTCCTAACAATGGTCGAATCCGATCGCGGACCTCTTCCAATGTTGTTGCTCCAACACGATCAGCACGTGTTGCCCGACGTTTCCGCCAATCCAAGCTCTTGATCTGATCAACCAAGACCACACCGCCCAGCTTTGATCCAGATGGCAGCCCCACCTCAAACGGATAGCCTTTAGACTGATTGGTAACAGGGCAGACAACTGCAAGGCCAGCCTTGTCATTGTACAAAGCCGGAGACAATACCAACGCTGGCCTTCGACCGCACTGCTCGTGGCCTGCTTGTGGATCGAAATCAAGCCAGATCAGGTCGCCTTCCTCTGGCACATAATGTCGCGCTACCAAACTTCATTCCCAACTGGCTTTCCTGTTTCAATCTCGTGATGGCGGTTCTTCGCAGTAATTCCGCTCACGAGCTTCTCGATGGTCGGCTTTGGTCGAAGCTTACGGATCACGATGCAGCCTGGCTTGGAAACTGACAGTTCGAGTTTGTCTCCAATGGATAAGCGAGCGCCTTCCACTGCATCCTTCGGGATCCGAAGAGCTAAACTGTTGCCCCACTTAGCAAGCGAACTCTTCATCTTTGCCTCCGTATCTACATGGAATATACATTAGATGTTTAGCTCTTGTAAACTTGATTGTCCATGCCGGATTTCTGCGACGTAGCCCTCCCCGTCCCACTGGAGATGACCTTCACTTATCGAATAGGTGAAACGTCGCCTGTGGTCGGCGGTCGCGTGCTCGTCCCGTTTCGCAGCCTCAGGCTTGCGGGCGTGGTCACCGCGCTGCATGACAATCCGCCTTCAGTGAAGGCGAAGACCGTGATCGCGGTGATGGATTCAGCGCCGGTGTTCGATGACACTCTGCTGAAGCTCGGCAATTGGATTGCGCAGTACTATATCGCTCCCATCGGTGAGGTCTACCGCACGATGCTGCCGCTAATGGCGGAGGTGAAGCAGCAGTGGATGTTCACTATCACTGAAGCCGGGCAGACCGCGCTGTATGAATCGGCAACGGTAGGTTCTTCAAGGCGTTCAAGGAAGTCAGTTGGCGAACAGATGCTCGAGTATGAGGTTCTCGATCACCTCGCCAACGGCGGCGATGAAGGTGTTCGCGAACAGACACTGCGCTCCGCTACCGGGGCGAAGAAGGACACGCTCGCGGGCATGCTGCGCAAGAAGTGGATTGCCCGTGTGGACACATCGCACATCCGCGACGCAAGCCGCACGGTAAAGGTGGCGGTACTAAGAGAGCCTGCCGAATCAGCGACTCCCCCAAAGAAACTGAATGAGAACCAGCAAGTTTTGCTGCTCGCCCTCACTGTTGGGGGCGGACGTGTACGTGTGGACGACCTTAACTTTTCGTGTCCACAGGTTCCGCGCACCACATTGCAGACACTCGTGAAACGCGGCCTGGCAGAGATCATCGAGGAGCCTGCGGATTTCGCTGTCGCGAACATCACCGCCAAAGAGCCCCTGGGATTCAGCTTGAACGCCGCACAGGTGAATGCGCTGGAGCAGGTGAATGCAGCTGTGGAAGCGAAAAGGTTCTCAGTGTCGCTTCTGCATGGTGTCACTGGTTCCGGAAAAACGGCTGTCTATCTTTCGGCGATGAAGCAAGTGCTCGCTGCTGGCCGAGCAGCCATCTTGCTTGTGCCTGAGATTGGGCTCACTCCCGCCGCCGCCGCCAACCTGCATCGCATCTTCGGTGAGCAAGTTGCCATCCTTCATTCGGCGCTGTCGAATGACGAACGGGCGGAACAATGGCATCGCATTCACAACGGAGTGTCGCGCATTGTTGTTGGCACCCGTTCTGCTGTTTTTGCTCCGGTGCAAGACCTCGCGTTGATCGTGGTGGACGAAGAGCATGACAGCTCGTACAAGCAGGAAGAGACTCCGCGATACAATGCCCGCGATGTCGCGGTGATGCGCGGGAAGCTATCCGGCGCAGCGGTTGTGCTTGGTTCGGCGACACCATCGCTCGAATCTTTCCACAATTCGCAAAAAGGGAAGTACTCGCTTATTGAATTGCGGGACCGTGTTGCGGACCGCCCGATGCCGGAAGTGGAACTGGTCGATCTGCGGCAGGAGTTTCAGCAGACTGGCGAAGACCAGATATTTTCTCGCCGACTTCTCGACGAGCTAAGCCAACGGCTCGCACTCGGCGAGCAGGCGATCATCCTTCTCAACCGCCGCGGGTACTCCGCCGTTGTTCTCTGCCGCAGTTGCGGCGAGACCATCCAATGCAAGAACTGCGCTATCGCGATGACCCATCACAAAGGGTCGGCGCGGCTCGAATGTCACTACTGCGGATATCGCCTACCCATTCCAAAGGTCTGCCCGAAGTGCACCAGCGAGTACATATTTTTTCTGGGAACTGGTTCTGAAAAGGTGGAAGACCATCTACACGCGGCGTTTCCGCAGGCGCGTATTGGGCGTCTTGACCGTGACACGGTTCGGGGACGTCACGATTTCGAACGCGTTCTCAACCAGCTCAATTCCGGTGAGATCGATCTGCTGGTAGGCACGCAGATGGTAGCTAAGGGGCATGACATCCACGGAGTCACACTCGTCGGCGTCGTTGGCGCGGATTTCGCGCTGGGATTTCCTGATTTTCGCGCCGCCGAACGTACTTTTCAATTGCTTACGCAGGTTGCCGGACGCGCTGGGCGCGGAACAACGCCGGGCAAAGTGATCCTGCAAACGTATTATCCGGAGCACTACGCCATCCAGTTCGCGCAGCAGCATGACTTCAACGGATTCGCCGCCAAGGAACTCCAGTATCGCCGATGGATGCATTATCCGCCGTTCACGGCGGTGGCCAATGTTTTGGTGCGAAGTGACAAACTGGATGTTGCTTTGCGCTACTCAGGCGAGATCGGCAAATGGGTGGAGAAGACGCGCATGGAAGGTGTCCGTGTGATGGGGCCAGCTGCCGCGCCGATTGTGCGACTCAAACGCGATTACCGGTATCACTTTGTCTTGAAGGCCCAGAGCAGGGAGAAGTTGAATGCGACGCTTCGGGCGATGCTGAGATACACCACTGACTTGAACATCCCGCGCACAAACATCATCGTCGATGTGGATGCGCTGTCACTGCTGTAAACTGAATCTATTGCAGTAACGACTTGATTACATCGTAGAGCCCGCCGTCAGGAAACGGCTCCGGAATAAACGTCAGCACGAAAATCAGGATTGCAAGCATCGTCAAATATCGGCGCGGCATGTGTAAGTCGGGCCATGCTGGTACCGCCGGATGCCGAAGCGTAATCCTCAACCCTACTACCCAGATCAACCATCCAGCCCAATAGAAAATTGCTAGCGGTACCAGCGCTAGCATCGCCAGCTTGGTCACAGTGTTGTGCGCCAGAGGACGAGCCGCGTAAACGATGTGTCCGCCATCGAGTTGTCCGCCAGGTAGCAGGTTGAACGCAGTTGCCAGCATTCCTACCCACGCGGCAATCGCTACCGGATGAAAGAAGACGGCCGACAACGGTAACTGCGAAACCGCGCCCACGCTGAATTGCTCCATTGCCCAATGCAGGATGGAAAAGATGAGTGGCTGTCCTAACTGCATCACCTTGGGATCGAGATCAACCGGCATGGGCCGCGAAAGCATCAGTCCGATAACCGCCATTGGCACGGCGACAATGAATCCCGCGATGGGCCCGGCGATGCCGATATCAAACAGTGCTGCGCGCGAGCGAAACGCCGACTTGATCTGGATGAACGCTCCCATGGTGCCAATAGGTGTTGGCGCGGGGATGAAGAACGGCAGCGTTGCGTAAACGCCATGGCGGACGCTGTAGGCGAAGTGTCCCATCTCGTGCGCCATCAAAATGCCGAGCAGCGTAGCCGAGAATGGAATCCCCGAGAGCAAGCGCCGCGGGTCTTGCCAGATCCATCGCAGCGGAAAGAATGCGGCATCGGCGATGAAGTTCGGACGTCCGTTGGTGAAGTTGTCTTGAAGCCGCGCGCCAATGATCAGGGTGGTGAGAATGGTAAGAAGAAAGAGCAGTGCGTGAAGCCAATATTTGCGTTTCGGAGGTTGAATGATAAATGCGCCCGGCATCTGCGGTTGTGAGCGCGTGAAGGTGAAAGAGGACCCGCCGTTTGACATTAGGGGAGAGCAGCTCGCCGCGAATCCTTAATCGATCGACTGCAGTTCTTTTCCCGGCTTAAAGCGGACGGCCTTGCCCGGCGGGATGTTGACTTCAGCACCGGTACGCGGATTGCGTCCGATGCCGGTTTTGCGCGGACGCACGTTGAACACGCCGAAGCCGCGAAGCTCAATGCGGTCGCCCGTTGCCAGGGCTTTCTTCATGCTCTCAAAGACCGTCTCTACGGCCGCTTCTGCTTTTGACTTGGTGATTCCTGTCTTGCTGACCACTTCGTTAATGATGTCAAGTTTGATCACAAAAGCGCTCCGCCCTCATTGCTGCTGCTCCATAGTAACAGGGAATGCCACCCCGTCAACCGCTTGTAAGCTGCGGATACTAAAGAACCTGCGAGCCATTGTCAATGTAAGTCGCGTGCCTTTAGTATAGGTGTTCGCGCTTTCAATCAAAGAAAAAACAAACGCAACCTTCGGGATTTTACCCGCTTCGCACCACGACTTCATTTTCACTGAGAGGCATGGATGGCAATCAAGAGTGATCGTTGGATCCGCAGGATGGCGCTGGAGCATGACATGATCAGCCCGTTCAATGAGAAGCAAGTACGTGACGGCGTGATCTCCTACGGGCTGTCGTCATACGGATACGATCTGCGGGTCGCCGATGAATTCAAGATTTTCACCAATGTGAATTCAACGACCGTCGATCCGAAACATTTCGACGAGCGCTCGTTTGTTTCCTTGCAATCGGATTGCTGCATTGTGCCTCCAAACTCTTTCGCTCTAGCCCGCTCAGTGGAGTACTTCAAGATCCCGCGCGATGTACTGACAATCTGCGTGGGCAAATCCACTTACGCGCGTTGTGGCATCATCGTTAACGTAACGCCTTTCGAGCCGGAATGGGAAGGCTTCGTCACGCTAGAAATTTCGAATAGCACGCCGTTACCCGCAAAGATTTACGCCAACGAAGGACTCTGCCAGATTCTATTCTTCCAGTCCGACGAGCCTTGTGAGACCAGTTACGCCGACAAGAAGGGCAAATATCAGGGGCAGAAGGGAATCGTGCTGCCCAAGCTGTAACGAATATGTCCGCGCCAAAGCCCTCCGCGAATTCGAATTTCCACATGCCTTCTGAAGATTTCAGGAAGGCCGCCGAGCAGCTAACGGAATGGATCATCGCGTATCGAGATGGCATCGAGAAGTTCCCGGTAAAGTCGCAGGTGTTGCCAGGGGAAGTCGCCAAATCGCTTCCGGTGCATCCGCCCGAAAACGGTGAATCGTTCGATCAAGTACTGAAGGACGTTGAACGATTCATTTTGCCGGGCGTGACTCACTGGCAGTCGCCAAACTTCTTCGCGTATTTTCCGGCGAATGCAAGCGAGCCATCGCTGCTCGGCGACATGCTTTCATCCGCGCTCGGTATTCAGGGAATGTTGTGGGAGACGGGACCTGCATGCACTGAGCTTGAAATCGTCGTCCTCGATTGGCTCGCCGAGATGCTCGACCTGCCCGCGCAGTTTCATTCGCGCAATAACGGCGGCGGAGTGATCCAGGATTCTGCGTCCGGCGCGACATTGTGCGCAATCCTTAGCGCACGCGAACGTGCCACCAACTTCAGCGCAAATGAGAACGGAGTGGGACAGTCACTCACGGCGTACACTTCGGCGCACGCGCACTCATCCATTGAAAAAGACATCAAGATCGCTGGCATTGGCCGCAAGAATCTGCGCTTGATCGAAGTCGCAGATGATTTCACCATGCGCGCTGACCTTCTTGAAAAAGCCATCGAGCAGGACAAGAAAGATGGGAAGACTCCGTTCTTTGTCTGCGCGGCGGTGGGTACCACTTCGACGCTGGCAGTTGATCCTGTTGAAGAGATCGGACGTATCTGCCGCAAACACAATGTCTGGCTGCATGTTGACGCTGCCATGGCCGGCACGGCGGCGATCTGTCCGGAATTCCGCTACATTCAGCGTGGAGTCGAACTGGCTGACAGCTTCGTCTTCGATGCCCACAAGTGGCTGTTCACGAATTTCGATTGCAGTTGCTACTACGTGGCCGATCGGGCAGCGTTGACGAATGCGCTCAGCATCACTCCGGAGTATCTGCGCAATACCGCTACTGAATCCGGCGCGGTGACTGATTTCCGCGAATGGCATGTCCCGCTCGGACGCCGCTTTCGTGCGCTGAAGCTGTGGTTCGTGATCCGACATTACGGTGTCGAAGGCCTGCGATTCCACATCCGGCAGCATGTGGAACTAACGAAGTGGCTCGCATCGGAAATCAAGAACGATGATCGCTTCGAGTTGTCTGCGCCGCAGAGCCTGAATCTGGTCTGTTTCAGGTTGAAGGGCACGGACGAGCAGAATCAGCAACTCATGTCAGCGTTGAATAAGAGCGGGAAGATGTATCTTTCACACACCAAGCTGAATGGGAAATTTGTGCTGCGGTTGTGCGTAGGTCAGACGAAGACTGAACGACATCACGTGGAACAAGCCTGGGAGATGATAAAAGCGGAGGCGGAAAAAATCGCCTAGCTTTTTACTTCTGAACTCTTGTACATGTATCGGATCGCCGACTTGTAAATCAGTACGCCGGTCTTTCCGTTGCGGTTGATCTTCAGGCAGTTCTTGTCATACCACTCGATCATCCCTACCAGTGAGTCGCCGCTCTTCAGCATCAGTGTGATCATGGTCTTCGCCTGGATCTGTTTTTGGAAATAGAAATCCTCGGCGTGTGTGTGCTCCGTCGCAACTACTTTTCGCGCGACCTTCTCCGGTCGTACTGTCCGCTCCGGGACTCTCGTTTGTCCATCCGGCATAGTGGGACGGATCAATTTGCGGCTGACAAAGTCGTCTTTTTCACGTGCCCGCACTACGCCGGTCGAATCAGAATTGGACTTCATCGTTAGAGAGAACTCCTCGGTTCAGAAAACACTGTATTGGACGGGTAATTTCGCTACCGTATCACAGAGGAAAACCGGTGGGCAAACGACAAACGACGACGCGCCATAACCGAGATAAGGTGTTTACCTCTCCAGCGCCGTGGCGAATGAGTCCAGGGAAAGCGAGCGCAGCAGGTTGCGACGCATGCCGGATTCCAATTGCCCCAGCTTTTGCGAGGCTTGCGCGATCCATTCGAACTCGACTTGCGCCGCTAGCTTCTTCAATTCCGGAAGCACATCAGTGTTTCGCACTAGCTCCGGCGATTCTGATTTGATGAAGAGTAAATCTTCCAGCAGGGAATACGTTGCGCGGATGAGCTGATCCGTTTTGTCCTTGCCTTCGGCTCCGGCGCGATACGTTTCGGTGACCCGAAACAGCGGCGTGTGGTCATCGCTCTGCACGGCGGATTGCAATATCAGCAACGCGTCGGCGCGTCCGGCGGTGTACGACGGCAAGTCGAAGCTGAGCGCTTTACCGATTGCGCCGCCGCTGAGTCGCGCGACTAACTGACGCTGGCGGACATTCCATTCCGCGCGTTGTTCTGCCAGGAATCGCTCGATGTCAATGGTCGGCAGAGCGCCCAAAGTGAAACTGATGCAGCGCGAGCGGATGGTCGGGAGTAGTTCGCCGGAATTCGTAGTGAGAATGAAGATGGTCGCGAAATCCGGCGGTTCTTCCAAAATTTTCAGCAGAGAATTCGCCGCTTCCTTCATGAATGCCGAATCGGTGAAGATGTAAACGCGCCGGCGGGCTTCGGCTGGCTTGTAATAGATCGTTTCAATCACGCGCCGTACTTGGCCAAGCTTGATCAGCATCTGCGGCGGATCAGGCGGAATAGCCAGCACCTCCGGATGCGACTGCACGAATATTCGCGTGTCCTTTTTGTCTGCCTCCCGCATGTTCTCGCGCGCTTCGACGGCTTCCGCGAATCGCGCGTTGAGGTCGTCTGCTTCTGCGATTCGGGTGCAATTTGCGCAGTGTCCGCAATAGTCGGGCAAACCATCACTGGTCACTGGCGAGAGGCAATTCATCGCTTTCGCGAGCATCTGCGCCAGAGTATATTTTCCTGCGCCTTCCGGCCCAGCAAGAATTACGGCATGAGGGAAGCGGTCGCGCGCCAGCATCTCGCGAAGCTGATGAATAATGCTCTGATTGCCGTGGAAGTCGTTGAAGCTCACGCGTGCCTCGCAAGCGCAGCGGGCAATCGCTTCCTGACTGCCTTGATGATCTCCTTGTGAACGGCGCCGATAGATTGGTGCGCTTCCACTTTGACGACGCGGTTCGCTTCCCGTTTTGCAATTGCAAGATACGCTTTCTGGACGCGAGCGAAGAATTCTTCTTTCTCCATCTCGAAACGTCCTTCATCGATCTTCGCTTCGCTCTTCTTGCGGTCATTGCGACTGCGCGCGCGATGCACGCTGCTCGTCGAGTCAGAGATGAGAAGAACAGTGAGATCCGGCTGCAGATCACCGCATAAAACCTTATGAAGTTGAAGGACGGGCTGCGAGCCAAGCTGGCGACCACCGCCTTGATAGGCTTCAGACGAGTCTGTGAAACGATCGCACAGGACTATCTTTCCTTGCTTCAGCGCAGGAAGAATGACTTCATTGATCTGCTGCGCGCGCGAGGCAAACATCAGCGCCAACTCCGCCAGCGGGGCCAGTCCCGAAGTGCGCGAGTCCAGCAAGACGGAGCGAATTTTCTCACCGATAGCCGTGCCACCCGGTTCGCGCGTGATCACCACCTGATGGCCTCCGCGCTTGAGCGCGGCTGCCAGCTTCTCAAGCTGCGTAGTCTTGCCGCAGCCGTCGAGGCCTTCAAAGGTGATAAATTGTCCGCGCTTGTTGGGCATTGTGAGTGAAGGAAAATCATATCATCCGCCACATGGCGGACTTCGCGACGCGCTCATGCTATCCTTCGCGCATCAAAACTTCTGCGCCCACGGGTAGGAGGCGGCATGCGGCTTGGCGACTACATCGATGATTATTGCTCCCGATGCAAGCGGACGACGGACCATTCGGTCGTCTCCATGATCGGGGAAGCGGTCAGCAAGACCCGCTGCCGCACCTGCGAAAGCGAACACAAATTCCGCCACAACAAAGGAAACAAAGAGATGACCGCGCGCGAGGCCTTCGACAAAGTTCTCGCCAGCGTGACCGGGTCGCAACCTGCTGTCCCGGAAAAACCGAAGCGTCGCAAAAAGTAGCTCTATCCTCGCGAAACCTTCCCTCAAAATAATCAATCTTCGGGCAAAACTAGCTGCGATTTCCGCACCTTACAATGTGGCAGTCCGGCCCCATGTTTCCCCTGACCCCGGTGCAAGTGAAATCGGCCCCAGTTCTACCTCAAGTAGTTGTGCTACTTGCGCTTGCAATCCCTATTGGGGTCCCTACCGGCGCTCTCGCGCAGAACCCGGATGATGGAACTCAGCTTCACGCCGCCATGCCTCTGGGCGGAGACTCAATCATCTTGCAGCCTGCAAAGCGCCGCCTGAACATGCTTGCGACGGTCGAATGCAAGGACTTTGAGAACATCAAGCTTGTCGGCACGGGCGGTACTAAAAAAGTTCTGGATACAGACGGTAATCCGGTCAAGCAATATCCGCCAGAACTCGGTGTGCGTTTCACTGTGGGCAGCCGCACCGTGTCGCAGGAGCCGACGCCGAACACCGTCGAAGCGACTACCGATGTTGACCACTTCCAATCAAATCTTCAATTCAGGCTGAAGGTGTTTCACGGCATCCATGCCACGGTGCTGGAGCCTACCGAAATGAAGATGATCGGTATTCCTGCCGACATCCCCGCCGACGAGCGCATTTACCATCTCACATTCAAACTGCCTGACGTGCCCGTCGAAGACAGAATCATGTTTGAAGTGCTCGATGAGAACGGCACCCGGGTCGCGAAGTTTCATCTGCAGTTAATGTAGAATCCTGCGCATGAATTCCGGCGCTGCATTGCAACGCGCAAACTCCCGTCCAGGTCACGCTCCGCAACTCGGTCGCATACACGTGATCGCCGGATTCATCACGCTGGTCGCGTTCCTTTTCACGGGCGTTTACATGAAGACTCATTCAGTGAAGCTGCTGCCGGATGGTGTCCGCCTACTCTATCGTTCGCGGCACATCTACCTGCTCTTTTCAGGGTTGCTCAACCTTACAGTCGGCGTGCGATATCCCGGGCTCGTGACGGGAGCGTCAAGGATGGTCAGCGCATTCAGCTCCGCTCTCTTGCTTATCGCACCGCTGTTCATCTGCGCCGGATTCTTTCTAGAGCCGCCGAGCGGCAGTCTGGAAACTCCGTGGTCACACGTCGGAGTCATCGCCGCCGCAGCAGGGACAGTGCTGCTGGCGATCGCACAGCGGAGCCGCAACAGCGTCTAGGCGCCTGCGATTTTGGGAATCGCGATTTCCGGTTCGATCACGCCGTCTTCAAGTTCTTCGATAAATGCCAGCACCTCCTGCGATTGCTGTGCGTTCCACACCGGAGCAAACGTCTTACGATGCAACTCCGTTGGCCCGTGGTCGCGCAATGCCGCCAGGTGTTTGGGCGCGCTGTATCCTTTGTTCGACGCCAGATCGTAATGCGGATACGTTGGAGCCAGCTCGCGCATCATGCGATCGCGCTCGACTTTGGCGATGATAGAGGCAGCGGCAATCGAACAACTCAGGGCATCGCCGTGGATGATCTTGGTCTGCGCAATGCGCTCAGTAGCGGAAGGGAAGTCAACAACCATTGCGTCCACGAGCAGATGGTCGGGGACTATCGACAACTGCACAACCGCGTTAAGCATGGCCAAGCGCGATGCGTGATAGATGTTGATGGTGTCGATCGTCAGCACATCTACTGAGGCGATGCTAATGGCAATTGAATGTTCGCGGATTTTCTCCGCCAGCGACTCGCGTTTGTGTTGCGCAATCAGCTTCGAATCCCGCAATCCGCGGATGCGGTAGTCAGGCTCAAGAATCACCGCCGCAGCTACGACCGGGCCGAATAAACATCCGCGGCCGACTTCATCGACTCCGGCCACCAACTTCGCTCCGGCAGCCCATGCCTGTTTTTCAAATTTCAGTGTGCACTTCAGGCGCTTGAGCAAACGCATTTTCGCGGCGGCAGCTGAGAGTTTTTTCGCGCCGGCGCCGACGAGAGCGGGAATGGAACTTTGGATTGGAGGAGTTTCGGAAGACAATCTACACGCGCCAGAAGTATTGCAAGCTGACGTCAGTTTCACGCGAAAACGGCTCCGATGCAATAGGCAATTGCACGGAGCCGATTCGAACTAAGTTGCAGGACTGCGTTAGCGCGCGACTTCGACTTCCTTCAAGCGTGCCGACTTGCCCTTCAATGCGCGCAAGTAGAACAGTTTCGCGCGGCGAACCTGGTTCGAGCGCAGCACTTCTACGCGGTCGATCACTTTCGAGTGGAGAGGGAAGATACGTTCTACGCCCTGGCCAAAGCTGATCTTGCGGACGGTGAAGCTGGCCTGAGCGCCGTTTCTCTTCTTGATCAAAGTTCCTTCAAAGGCCTGAACGCGCTCTTTGTCGCCTTCTTTGATCTTTACGTGGACACGCACGCTATCTCCCGGTTTCATCACCGGCATATCTGTGCGTTGCAGTTTGCTGGCAAGCTTCGCCATGATCGGATGAATTGACATGATCTGTTCCTCGTTATCCTTAATTTCCTGTCGCCTGTTCCTCGCGGATCTGGGCGATCAATCTCTGGTCTTCCTCGCTCAATCCGCCGCGATCCAACAGATCAGGACGGTTGCGCAATGTCTTTTCCAGCGCCTTCTTGCGGCGCCACTTTCGAATCTCTACATGGTTGCCGGAACTCAAAACCTCCGGCACCGCTATGCCGCGAAACTCCGCAGGCCTTGTGTAATGCGGATAATCCAGCAACCCGCCGGATGTACACGTGGAACTCGGAACATCATCGCCCGAATCCACCGGCAGAGTCCGCGAACTGAAACTCTCCTGCTGGCTTGACGCTTCGTTGCCTAACGCCCCCGGCACCAGCCTGGTGACCGCATCCACTATAATCGCGGCTCCCAACTCCCCGCCGCTTAAAACAAAATCCCCGACCGAAATCTCGCGGTCAACCAACTCTTCCGCCACGCGCTCATCTACGCCTTCATACCGGCCGCAGATCATTACTACGCGTTCCAGTTGCGACAACTCTTCCGCAACTCCCTGGTCGAACACCCGACCCTGTGGCGAAAGCAGCACCACTGTTTCCTTGCTCGCGTTCCGCTTCTCGCGAGGCGAAACTCCCAGCGACTCCACACATTCGAAGATGGGCTCAGCTTTCAGCACCATCCCCTCACCACCACCAAATGGACGGTCGTCCACCGTTTTGTGGCGATCATGCGTATGTGCCCGCAGATCATGTACAGCAACTTCAATCAGTTTGGCTTCGCGCGCCCTGCGCACAATGCCGAAATCCAGTGGCCCGCGAAAAAAGTCCGGAAAAATCGTGATGATCTCGAACTTTGTCATTTCCGGTACTACTACTTCTTCTCGTCTGTCTTGAGAGGTGTTCCTAAATCTAAAAGCCCCTCAGGCAGTTGCATCTCGATCCGCTTCGCGGGCAAATCCAGCTTCCGTAAAAACTGTTCAGCGTAAGGGACCAGATGTTCCATCTTTCCTGTTACGACTAGCGTCGGCGCTGTTCCTGCGCCAAACTGAACGTCTTTCACTACGCCGACTTCCGTCGGACTATCTTGATTCGCAAAATCCCAGACCGTGCATCCGATCAGGTCGCTTACAAACGCCGTGCCCTCTTCCAACTCTGTGCGTTCCGCGAGCGGGATTTGTAATTCACTTCCAATCAGCAATTCCGCATCGTCGATGGAATCAATCCCTGCAAACTTCAAAACCATCCAACCCTTATGCGGCCAGTGGTCTTCTACCTGTAACTCACGTCGGCTATCGTCTTTGCCTAACGCGAACAATCTTTTACGTTCCGCGAATTTCTCGGGGAAATCGGTATAGAGGTCAGCGGCAACTTCTCCGTGGCGACCTTGTGTCTTCGCCACCCGTGCGATGGTGATGTATCCGCCTTCGCTATCGCCGACTGCCAAGGTTGTTACTCTGCGCCTTCGGCGCCGGTGTTCACGCTGTCTTCATCTTCAATGATTTCCAGCGTGCAGCGAGTATTCAACTTCGACGCGGCTGCATCGAGCAGTGTCCGCAATGACCGCACCGTGCGGCCTTGCTTGCCGATGACTTTGCCCACGTCCTTCTGCGCCACGCGCAGGTTCAGGACGATGCCACCCGACTCCTTCACTTCCTCAACGCTCACCTGTTCCGGATGTTCCACCAGGAACTTGACGACATCTTCCACTAACTGCCGGGCATTCACCGTGGAGGCCGCAGCTTCCGGCTTGGGCGCAGTCGGTTCCTCAGCGCGAACTTCCGCAGCGGCATTGGCGTCATTGTGAGCTTGATCGGTCATAAGGGTCGCGTACTCCCATCAAACAATGGGAGACAATCTTATGCAGCAGGAACGGCCGCCGGAGCCTTCTTGAGAAGGACGTCCAAACGGTCAGACAACTGCGCTCCCTTTGAGACCCAATAGTCAATGCGATCGCGCTTCAGATCCACACTGGCAGGGTTAGTACGCGGATTGTAGGTGCCCACAATCTCAACTGCGCGGCCATTGCGCGCGCGTTCTTTGTCGATCACCACTACACGATAGTACGGCTGCTTACGCGCACCAACGCGCGCTAAACGAATCATCAACACTGTAAGTACTTTCCTTTTCTGTTAGTTCCGGCTATATCGGATGCGGTGCCGTGATTAAGTCAGCGGCAGGCAGATAGACACCCATACACTTGAGGTCAAGCAGAGAGGTGCAAACCAATATTATGCAGGATGTTAGGGGGAATTGGCAAGGTGGGAGAACCCACGGTAGTGGTGCACCCACCTTTGGAAGATACTAGCGCCAGAGATTGACAACGACTAATTCGCCGCTGAACACCATGTAAATGATTCCTCCTGCGACAACTGCGAATATCAGGCCCGCAGTGAAATGTAGACTCCTATCCAGCGGATTTCTGATTGTGACGTCTGGAAGTAGAGAATTCTTGAAAAAGGAAACTGAAGCCCAGATTGCGGAACTTATCGCAAGTGCCAAACTGATTGGATTTACTTCTTTAGTAACCATCGTGTGAGAGAAATGACGAGCTACTGTAAAACTCCCAGCGCCTCTTCCACCTCTGGCCTCTGCGTGTAATCCGCAAACACCTTGGCGTAAAGCACCGTCCCATCGCGATCAATCACATACGTCGCCGGCAACGGCAACTCCCAACTCTCATCGCCGTTGGTTTTCGGTAAATTTATGAACACGCTACGGAAGAGCTGCTCCTGATACTCCGGCACCCGATATACCAATCCAAACTGCCGCGCCACCTTGTTGCCCTCATCGCTCAGTACGGGGAATCGTAGCTTGTGTTGATCGGCGGTGAAAGCCGAATGTCTGACCAATTGCGGCGATATCGCAACCAGCGTCGCTCCTGTGTCTCGAATCTCAGCGTAGAGATCGCGATACGTCTCCAACTCCGTCACACAGAACGGACACCATCGCCCACGGTAGAAATCAATCACCAGCGGACCTTTCGCCAGGACCTCCGCCGACGAAAACATCTTTCCATTCTGGTCCGGCAACGTGAACTCCGGCGCCTTCGCTCCCACCGGCAGAATGCGACCCACCATGCCCGACGCTTCTAGCTCAGCGACCCCACGTTCGTTTATTGCCTGGCTTTCCGGACGCACATACTGCGCGATGCCCGCCTTGATCTCCATCAGCCGCTGCTGAAGTGAGACCCCAGGCCGCACTCCATCATGCTCCGCCGATATGCCGCGCCATTTCATCGATTCCTGTCCACTAACCACTAGCCACTGACTACTGCCTCATTACATCCCCGGCATCTTCATGCCCATCATCTTGCGCGCCATGAAGCCGCCGCCTTTGCCCATCTGCTTGAACATCTTCTTCATCTGCGCGTACTGCCGCAGCAGTTGATTCACTTCCTGGACGCTCGTGCCTGACCCGCGCGCGATACGTTTTCTCCGGCTGCCATTGATGGCTTCGTGATGGTCGCGCTCATACGGTGTCATCGAATTGATGATGGCTTCCACGCGCCCGAGTTCCTTGTCATCCACTTTGTCCACCGCGGCCTGCATTCCTGCGAATGGGCCCACTTTCGGCAGCATGCCAACAATGCTCTGCAGCGATCCCAATTTTTTCACCTGCCGCAACTGATCGCGGAAGTCGCCGAGCGAGAATCCGTCGCCTGTGAGCGCTTTCTTGGCAAAGTCTTCGGACTGTTTCTTGTCGAGAGTTTCCTCAGCCTTTTCAATCAGCGACATCATGTCGCCCATGCCCATTATGCGCGAGACGATTCGATCAGGATGGAACGGCTCGAGCGCATCATACTTTTCACCGACGCCGATAAACTTGATCGGCTGTCCAGTGACATTGCGGATCGAAAGCGCCGCCCCGCCGCGCGCATCGCCGTCCATCTTTGAGAGCACCACGCCGGTGAGCGTGAGTTTCTTGTGGAACTCGTCGGCAGATTTCACCGCGTCTTGTCCGGTCATCGCATCGGCAACGAACAAGATCTCCTGCGGGTTCAGCCGTTTCTTCAGGACCTGCATCTCGTCCATGAGCTGATCGTCGATGTGTAAGCGTCCCGCGGTGTCCACGATCAGCACGTCGCATCCGCTGTTCACGGCATCTCGGCGAGCTTCTTTCGCAAGACGCTCGACAAGCGCAGTGCCGACATCGCCATCCACTTTGCCTTCGTAGATGTTGGCCTTGATCGCATCAGCGACGATCTTTAACTGCTGCCGCGCCGCCGGACGATACACGTCAACGGAGACCAGCATCGGCCGATGTCCACCTTTTTTCAGCCACGCCGCCAGTTTGCCGGAGGTCGTCGTCTTACCCGAACCTTGCAATCCCGCCATGAGGACGACCGTAGGCGGTTGCGATGCGAACTTCAGCTTTGCTGTGTCCTTGCCGAGAATCGCGACCATTTCGTCGCGCATGATCTTGACCACTTGCTCGGTGGGCGAGAGCGCGGTCATCACTTCCTGTCCCAGCGCCTTCTCGCGGATGTGCTCGATCAACTCTTTGACCACTTTGAAATTGACGTCGGCTTCGAGCAGCGCCATGCGGATCTCTTTCAGCGCTTCGCCGATGTTCTCTTCGTTGATGATGCCTTGTCCGCGCAGGTTCTTGAACGCGCGTTGCAGCTTGTCTGACAGATTTTCAAACATAATGTGTGGGTATGCCTATTCCAGGGAGTAGTGCTGAATTGCTTATTTTAGCAGGATAAACACTGGCGATTCAGGCGCCGGCTGAATCTGCCTACCAGTAGACTTCCCGCGCCGAAACAACCGTGTTGCAATGGATCATCACCGTGTCTTCCACTTTGCGCGCGTATCCACCGGCGTAAGTGACCATCACGGGGATGCCACGCGACTTCGCCACCTTGAATACAAGTTCGTCGCGCGACTTCAGTCCGTCAATTGTCAGGGCAAGTCCGCCCAACTGGTCTTCGCGATAGGGATCCGCCCCCGCGATGTAGCAGATCAAGTCGGGCTTGAACTTCCGCAGGCCGGAGCTGAGCGCATTGTCCAACCATTGTAGATACTGTTCGTCAGTCGTTCCGTCCGGCAGATTCACATCAATAGACGATGGAGGCTTAATCGCCGGATAATTGTTCTGCTGATGCAGCGAGATCGTGAAGACGGAATCATTGGCGTCATCCGCGAGATTCGCTGTGCCCGGCAACGCCGAAGGCAGCCGATTAATCCCTGCGCGGATGGGCGGGAACATCGCCGCAGTACCGTTCCCATGGTGGACATCGCAATCCACCGTCATGGCCTTAGCAATCTTCTTGTCATGCTGCATGCGGCGGATGGCTACGCCCACATCGTGCACCATGCAGAATCCTTCGCCGTGGTCGGGATATGCATGGTGGAACCCTCCGCCGATGTTGAATGTAATGCCATCGCGCAATGCACACTCGGCCGCCGCGATCGAGCCGCCAGCGGCCAGCCAGAATGCGTCCACTAATTCCTTCGAGTAGGGAAGCTCAAGCAGCATCTCTTCGGCGGCACTCAGAGTTCCTGTTCGCAGCTTACGGACGTAATCCGCGCTGTGCGCCAGGCGGACGTCGTCATCTGTCGCTGGCGGAGGCTCAAGAAAATCGGCAGGCTCGGCCACTCCGGTCGCAAGCAGTCGTTCGTGTATGAGCCTGTACTTCTCCGCGGGGAAGACATGGGCGCCAATCGGGAGGTAATATCGGTCGCTGTAAACGAGCTTGAACGGCAGCATGGCAACATTCTCCGCCAAAAGCTTTAACTACACAAAACAACCGGCACTGCGACCTTAGCGCGGATTTCCAATTTCCACGGTCGCGCATCTCATTTTCTACGGGAGAACATTGCCATGGGGATCGGCGGCAAACGAAAACCAGAAACGCGTCACGAAGCCTTCGGAACGGAAATCGGAGAAGGCGAAGACAAAGTAAACCCGAACGACCTGCTTGAACTGATGGTGCGCGCGGAGTTTCCGCCTGCGGGCGAGATGACGACCGGGACAGCCGAAAGTGCCGATGAAGATGTGAACCCGCAAGTCAAACGCAAACCGATCATCTCCATCAACGGCAAAGACGTTGACGAACGCGAACTCGAGCGCCCGGCAAACCAGCCGAACAAGAACGCTGCCTAAGGCTACTGACCGGAAACCTGTTTCTTCTTGTCGGCCTGATTGACCACCGATTCGAATCCGCCAACAAACATGGTTTGGTCGCGATCAGGGCCGGTCGAAGCCATTCCGATTTTCGCGTCTGTCTCTTTTTCCAGGAACTTCAAATAGCTTTGCGCCTTCGCGGGAAGCTTGTCGAATTCGGTGATGCCCTCGGTCGAGCTCTTCCATCCCGGCATCCTTTCGTACACGCACTCGATCTTGTCGTAGCTCCCAGAATCAGCGGGAATCTCTGATGTCTTCTTGCCGTTGATTTTGTATGCCACACAAACAGGAATCTCGTCTAGTTCGTCGAGGATGTCGAGCTTCGTTACGACCCACCAATCGATACCGTTGATCATCGCTGAATATCGAAGCAGCGGCAGATCAACCCAGCCGCAGCGTCGCGGACGCCCCGTCACTGCGCCGAACTCGTTGCCTTTTTTGCGGATGATGTCGCCCAACTCGTCGTGAATCTCCGTGGGAAACGGTCCTCCGCCGACGCGAGTGCAATAAGCTTTCGTCACGCCGATCACTGTGTTGATCGCATTCGGAGCAACGCCGGTACCGATGACTGCGCCCCCGGAAGTGGCGCTTGACGAAGTTACAAACGGATACGTGCCATGGTCAATGTCCAGCATCGTGCCTTGTGCGCCTTCAAACATGATCGATTCGCCGGCTTTCAATGACTTGTTCAGCAGCGCGGCTGTGTCAACCACAAACGGACGCACCTGTTCAGCGATGTCGGAATACTCGTCAAACATCTTGTCTGCGTCCAACGGATCGGAGTTGAACAGCGCGTGCGCGATCATGTTCTTCTCGCGGCAGGCGTTGGCAATGTGTGTTTTCAGAATTTCTTTGTTCAGCAAGTCGATAACGCGCAATCCGCGGCGTCCCATCTTGTCTTCATACGCCGGGCCGATGCCGCGCGACGTGGTTCCGATCTTCACGCGTCCCGGCGCGTTCTCCGCAGCCAGTTCGATCATGCGATGGTAGGGAAGGATGACTTGCGCGCGATTGCTGACGAACAGGTGTCCGTCAACCCTCACGCCCATGGCGCGCAGGCTGTTCACTTCTTTCATGAAGGCAAACGGGTCCAGCACCACGCCATTGCCGATGACGCTCTTGCGGTCCTCGCGCAAGACGCCGCAGGGAATCAATTGCAGGACAAACTTCTTGCCCTTGATGATGACGGTGTGTCCGGCATTGTGTCCGCCGGCATAACGCGCGACGACGTCATAGTTCTCTGAGAGCACGTCAACGATCTTGCCCTTGCCCTCGTCCCCCCATTGCGCGCCGATAATGACTGCTGTATTGCCTTTTTTCATATATTTTTACGCACACTCAGAGCCCCATCATCAGAATCATTGAATTGTATGGGATGTCAGAACTAGTGGTGTGACTTTCAATGATAACGCGGCTGCGTTGCGCAAGCAATGACAGGTTCGCGCAAAGCTGCTCGCGAAGTTGCTAATGGGAACGTCTGTCTGGATTCGTGATTAGCCGCTTTTTAGCGCCCGGTGCTGTTACCACCAAGACATCTTCACGCGAATTCGGCCCTGCCCACACATAGTGTTTCCGGTTGTACTCTGCGCTTTCCCTTAAGGAATACTTTGCTTTTGCTCCTATGCGATTTGCCAAAGTAAAAACTTTCGACGGGTCATATGTAAAGGCATTTTCAACGCAACAAGATTGTGAATATGTGTCTATCCCGATCAAAGCTGTATATCGTGAACCCGTGATGAATGAACCTAGCTCAAAGTTGGGTAGGTGCAACGCGGTATATGGCTTGTTTGTAGAGTCGAGCATCAAAACCCACATTGAACCGGGCGCAGGCCGACCATCGTCAGAAAACAAGAGCAGGGCAGACCGGCCTTTCCCAAGCTGCAGGAACGTCACGACGGTAGACGAAACGAGATTGCGTTTGCAAATCTCGGGTGCGCTTGCTCTGACACACGGAATAATCTCACCGCGTGCAGAGATTCGAAAAATTATCCCTTTGTTACCCGTTAGCAGAACATCAGCCTTATCCTCATCGTGGTTGATGATCTCGACCGCGCGAACACCATTGTTGAACCAGTCTAGTGGTGCCTTAACGCGTTCGCGAGAAAAGTCCTGGGCCGAACAGGCAATCGAACTCGCGAGCAGTGCTGACGCTAACAGTACAAGATTGAAATGCGTTGAGATGGTCTGTTTACCTCCGGCTTCATTGGTCAGGTCGCTTTTGCCTGCAATCTGATTGACCTACCCTGCCTTCAGGACTATGTTAGCAGCCGCATGGCGAACATTTCGAAGCGAATACCCATCCTCGCTTACGCACTTCTGCTTCTGCTGGCGGCTTCCGCATTCGGAGAGAAAGTCACCGACCTCAAGCAGAACGGAGCTGTGAACGACTTCGCCAATGTGATTGATTCCAGCTCACGTCAGCGCCTTGAGCAAACCGCTGCCTCGTTGTTAAAGGTCAATCGCGCCGCCATCGTGGTTGCTACTGTCAAGTCTCTCGATGGTTCGGACATTGATAGCTACGCCTCAACTCTCTTCAAGCAATGGCGCATCGGTCCCAAGAAGAACGATCAGGGTGTCCTGATTCTGTTGGCGGTAAAGGAGCGCAAGTACCGGGTCGAGGTTGGGTACGGACTCGAACCGATATTGCCCGATGGTAAAGTCGGCGGGTTTGGCCGCCAAATGGCCCCTTTGTTGAAGCAGAAACAATACGGGCCCGCACTCCTCCAACTCTCCACTCAAATGGGCGAAGTGATTGCCGGGCCTGGCAAAGTCAGCCAAGCTGCCAGCTCACCCGTAGTTCATCCAGCGCCTTCGCCAACTCTTGCCCAGTCTGTTGACCCATGGTTAAGGGTGATCGTGGGTGTAGTACTCGTATGTCTGTTTATCCTTCCCGTGCTTGCTATAGTGCGGAGCATACTCATGCACACGAGATACAAAGATTCCAAATGGATTCAGATGCTGCCTGAATTTAGGGCCAATCTCTCTGGTGGGAATTGGAGCGGCAATTCCTATGATTCCTCTGACTCTTCTTCAGGCGGATACAGCAGCAGTGACTCCTCCAGCAGCTCCAGCGACTCCGGCGGTTCTTCCGGCGGTGGCGGCGCCAGCGGCGATTACTAGCCTCCTTCCTTTATCATTAGTTATCGCGAATGCCCGAACTGCCTGAAGTCGAAACCATCGCCAACGGACTCAACAGCCGCATCGCGGGCGACAAGATTGATTCCGTCTGGCTGGGAAATAAGCCCGAGCCGCTGAAATCCAAAGCGAAGGACATCGTCTTCACCCTCGAAGGCACCCGCATCAACAAAGTCCGACGTGTCGGCAAGCACATCGTCTTTGATCTCGCTTCCGGTAAAAAGCCCGCACAGTGGATCGTCCACCTCGGCATGTCCGGGCGCCTCGTCGTCACCGAACCCTCCGCCGACATCGCCCCTCACACTCACGCTATCGTAAAGCTGAAATCCGGACGCGAGGTCAGGTTCGTCGATCCCCGCCGATTTGGTCGCTTGGCGGTAGTTGTAGCGGACAAGAATGGAAGACACACTGGATTCGCCGGGCCCGGCTCTGAACCGCTCGGTATCGACTTCGATCTGTTCATCAGTCTTTTCCGCAAACGCAAGACTGCGATTAAGGCCGCTCTGCTGAACCAGAAACTTCTGCACGGTGTCGGCAACATCTACGCCGACGAATCCCTCTATCGCGCCGGCATACGTCCCCGCCGACGCGCTGGACAACTCACCCGCGACGAACTTAAGCGTCTGCACTCCGCCGTCCAGACTGTTCTCAAGGAAGCCATCGCCCTCGGCGGGTCCTCTGTTTCAGACTACGTTGACGCCAGCGGCGAAGAAGGGTTCTTCCAACTACAGCACCGCGTTTACGGACGCACCAACGCCTACTGCTACGTCTGCAAAACACCAATCAAGCGCATCGTCGTCGCCGGACGGGGGACGCATTACTGTCCCAAGTGCCAGAAGTAGCGCTTTTATTGGCATCAAATTTAGTGCTAAGATGATGAAAGTTTAAGGGGTGCCATGTCAATCAATATCACTGAAGACATTCGATCTGTCACCGATCTCAAGCGCAACACGCGCGAGATTCTCGATCGCATCCACGAGACGGGACGACCGGTTGTGCTCACCGTCAATGGCAAGGCTGACGCGGTCATCCTCGACGCCAAGACTTTTGAAAAGCATTTGGCAGCAAGTAACATGTCCCGTCTTTTGGCACCGGCCGAAGAGGACGTTGCCAAAAAACGTACCCGCCCCATGCGGTCGTTCTTAAGAGAGCTCAGGAATGCCCGCAAAGTTTCGGGTTAGGGTCGCAAGGGCGGCTGAGAATGATGTGAAGCAGATTTGTTCCTATGTCTCCTCTGACAACCCAGCAGCGGGTGACGCTCTGCTCGACGAACTAGATCGACAAGTCAGTGCGTTAGAACATTTTCCCGAGCGTTGCCCTCTTATTCCTGAAAACGAATTGCTCGGAACATCGTACCGACATCTAATCCACGGGAATTATCGGACGATCTTCCGAGTCGATGCGAGAACAGTTCATGTTTTGAGAGTGATTCATGGAGCAAGACTGCTGGATACTGCGATGTTCGAGGAATGATTATCAAACCTCAAGCCGTAAGAAGCGCTTTTTCAACCACTTACCTGTTTACCTCTAATTGACCTCCGCTTTACCTCCCGTGCATTGCTGAAAATCACTCTCCGCATCAGAATCCTCCAAGATTTACAAGGAGAGCACGATGTCCACCAACAAGAAATTTCAAGACGCCAACCGGGAGCACCACAGCCTGCTCGCCGCAGCGGAAAAGCGCGCCCTGATCTGGATCGCGTATCGCATGCCGGGCTGGATCAACTCTGACCACCTGACCGCGCTCGGATTCCTCGCCATGATCGCCGCTGGGCTCAGCTACTGGTACGCGCGATGGAACCGCTACGCGCTGCTCGCCGTCATCGCTTGGCTGGCCGTGAACTGGTTTGGCGACAGCCTCGATGGCACGCTCGCCCGCGTCCGCAACCGTCAGCGTCCGCGCTACGGCTTCTATCTCGACCACGTTATTGACGCCTACGGTATGACCATCCTTTTCTGCGGCATCGCCGCCTCCGGATACATGAGTTGGCCTGTCGCCGCCGCATTTCTCATCATCTATTTCATGCTCTGCATTGAGATTTATCTTGCGACGTACACCATCGGCACCTTCCACCTCTCATTCATCGGCTTCGGACCGACCGAACTCCGCATCGTGCTCGCTATCGGGAACATCTACGCATTCTTCCGTCCCATCTCCCACATTCGCGGACAGGCCTACTTGCTCTTCGACGTTGGCGGCGTGGTCGCCACGATCGGAGTCGCTCTCGTCCTGCTCTTCGCGACAATCAAACATGCGCGAATGCTCTATATAGCCGAACGCCTCGCTCCCGAATCCGAAATGAATCGCGCGAGCATCGCATGAGTGACACTCGCCTATTCACGCGATGGCTACGCTTCAACGCCGCCGGACTTCTCGGTGTTGTCGTCCAACTCGCCGCGCTCGCATTTCTCACGCACGTCGCTGGATTCGGCACGCTCACATCCACCGCCCTCGCTGTCGAAGCCGCTATCCTGCACAACTTCATCTGGCACGAGCGATACACCTGGGCCGACCGCGCCCGCTCCACTCCGCAACAATCATTCCGCCGATTACTCCATTTCAATCTCAGCAACGGTGCAGTTTCGCTCATCGGCAACCTGGTGTTGATGAAACTCCTCGCCACCGACCTTCACCTTCCGCTGCTGATTGCGAATCTGGTTGCCATCCTCTCTTGCTCCACGGCTAATTTTCTCCTTGGCGAGTTCCTGGTCTTCGCTCCCGCGCTGGAAATCGTCGGCAGAAACTAGTAGTCTGACAATCCCATGTCACAGTTTTCCATCGGAGTCGATCTCGGCGGAACCAACCTGCGCATCGCTGCGGTTGAAGAGAGCGGACACATCCTCGAAACCATCACCACGGGCACAGAAGTCTCCCGCGGACGCGACGTCGTCATCACAGAAATGTGTGATGCCATTCGCGCACTCTCAGTAAAGTTTCAGGCGAGCGGCTCGCTGCGCGGCATCGGTATCGGAGTGCCCGGCATCATCGACATGAAAACAGGGATGGTGCTCAACTCGCCGAACCTTCCCGGATGGCGCGATTTTCCCGTGCGTCAAGAGATCGAGCGCCGACTCATGACTCACGTCATCCTTGAGAATGACGCCAACTCCGCGGCCTTCGGAGAGAAATGGCTCGGCGCCGGACGCGATTATGACGACCTCTGCATGCTCACGCTCGGCACGGGCGTCGGCGGCGGACTCGTGTTCGAAGGACGCATCTGGCATGGCATGACCGGAATGGCCGGCGAACTCGGTCACACTGCCGTCGAACCCAATGGACATCCATGCGGATGCGGCAGCGTCGGATGCCTCGAGCAATACGCATCTGCCACTGCGATCAAACGCATGGCGAAGGAAGCAGTCGCCGCAGGCGGCGCGGGCGAACTCGAAAAAGCATTCAACCGCGGCAGTGACGATTTCAGCGCGAAGCTGATTTACACGCTCGCCATCCAGGGCGACAAGCCTGCGCAAAATATCTTTAAGCGTGTAGGACAAGCGCTTGGCGTCACACTCGCCAGCCTCATTAACGGACTCAACCTACCTATCTATGTAATCGGCGGCGGAGTCTCGCACTCTTGGGACGCATTCGCCCCCACCATGATGGAAGAGATCAAGAAGCGTTCGTTCGTTTACGTCGCCACAAGTTCAGAAGATCCAAACACCCCGCGCTTGCAGAAAACGATCGTCACGCGCGCAGTCCTCGGTGGCGATGCAGGCTTGCTCGGCGCCGCGCGCCTACCAATGGTGATGCCGAAGCGCTGACGCTTAACCCCGTCCCAATTCTTTCCGCACTTTGCTCCAGCGGTTCCAGAGATATCCGACGTAAGCGATGTGAATCGCCCACGTGATCCCATAAGCAACATACAGATTCGTCAGCATCAGCGTGCCCTCTTCAGTTGTGTTTCCATCTCGTCGCGGCCTTCAAGCGAGCGTACGGCGTATTGGTGCTCCAACTCTTGTTCGGCGCGGGCCAGCGAATATCGCATCCACACCACCAACGCCGCTAAGCACGAGAAAGCGAGCCAATTGAACAACAGCGGAGGCCACATCTCCGGCGCAAGCCCCGAGTTCGCCCCTCCGCCGATCACCGGTTGCGGATGCTGCGTCCGCCACCACCGTATCGACATATAAACGATAGGCACATCCAGGAACCCGAATACCGCAAGCGCGGCCGCGAGCGTTGCCGTCTGCTGTCCTTCAGAAAATCTGCGCATGACCAGGTAGCTCACATAGATCAGCCACAACACTAGTGTGCTGGTGAGACGCGCATCCCACGTCCACCAGATTCCCCAAACAGGTTTCGCCCACAGCGGTCCCGTGATCAACACCACCGTGCAAAAGACAACGCCCACTTCGGCGGATGCTACCGCCCACGCGTCGGTGCGCGGACTCTTCCATATCAAATACATCACCGAAGCAACGAAGTTGACGAAGAACAATAGAAACGCTGTCCACGCCGAAGGCACGTGATAGTAGAAGATGCGCTGGATGTCGCCCATCGTCTGTTCAGTGGGCGCGGCATACATGCCTTGATAAAAGCCCAAGCCCAACAGCGCGAGCGTTATGAGTACGAATATTGCGGTTTTTGGTTTCATGGTTTTCTAGCTCTCGGCTCTCGGCTATCAGCTCTCGGCTATCAGTTTTTAGCCGTCAGCCCTCAGCCGTCAGTCTTTAGCTCTTAGCTCTTAGCTCAAGACTGACTAAAATGTTTTAACTTTGGCTTGCTTTTCTTCGTGAATCTCTGTGTCCTCTGTGGTTCAAGGTGTTGCTTTTGCTCTTGTCTTTGATTTAGCTGATAGCCGACAGCTGCTTCACTCCGCATTCAGCACCACTTCAAACATCAGCAACCCCGCAATCGTAAACACCACGTCGTATCCGGCAAGAAGTTTGATCCACATATCCGGAGAATATTCTCCGCTCAGGATATTCGTCGTCGCCTGCACCATTGCCAGCAGCGCGGGTATGGATATCGGAAACAGCAACAGCGGCAGCATCACTTCGCGATTTCGCGTCCTCAGTGACAGTGCGGCGAAAAACGTTCCATTCGCCACGAGCGCCCACGTGCCTAAAAAGAAAACTACGGCCAGTTGCCACACCGGACCGATCGACCGCACGTTGTAGAACACCACGAACAGCGGAGACACCAGCAACTCGATCAATCCAACGAAAAGAAAATTTCCCAGTACCTTGCTGAAGAACAGTGCGCTCGCCGGCGCCGCCGATACACGATACGCATCCAGCACCTGGTTGCGCATCTCCCGCGCCCACGTCTGGTTCAGCGCCACGATGGCCGCAAACAGGAATGCCACCCAGAAGATTCCGCCAACGATCCGCCTCGACTCCTCTGCCGATGGATCGAATGACATCGCGAATATCACCACTACCAGCAGCGCGAAAAATCCCATGGCGTTGAGCGCGTCTTTTGAGCGCCACTCCAACCGCAAGTCTTTTTCCAGGTTGGCGCGCGTGATCGCGTAAAATCCGCCGCTCACAAGCCCACCTCTGTCGGACGCAGCTGCGCACGTTTCCTGCTTTCAATGATCCTGCCTAATTGCATTGTCAGGAATTCGTCACCAGTATGCGCCAGCGCCGTCACTTGGTGTGTGATGACGATCACAGTACATCCGGCATCGCGCAACTCACCCAGATGGCGGGACATTTGCGCCATTGAAACCGCATCCACGTTTGAGAATGGTTCATCGAGCAAGACGATCTTCGGCGAATGAAGCACCGCGCGCGCTAGTGAAAGCCGCTGCCGCATCCCTTGCGAATAGGCATGCACGTTGCGATGCATTCCGGGATCAAGTCCCACACAGTTCATCGCCAGTTCGCATTTTTTGATCGTCTCGTGGCTCGTGCCCATGCCTTGCAGTTCGGCAAAGTAGCGCAGGTTCTCCATGCCGGTAAGTTCGTCGTACAGCAGGGAAGCGTGGCCCATGTATCCCACCTGCTGGCGCGTGAAGTTCGCGTTCAACTCGACCTTGCCGGACGTCGGCTGCGTCAACCCCGCGAGCATCCGCAACAAAGTGGATTTTCCTGCGCCGTTGTCTCCCAGCAGCACGTAGAGCGTGCTGGCATTGAAGCAAAAATTCACTTCGCGGATAGCCGCGACCCGGCCAAAGATCTTTGTGATTTTGTCGGCAACGATATTGGCTGCCCCTGCAGGATTGTGCAGGGAGGGAGCGTCGTTGACGTCAGCGGGATTGGAGGTGGTGGACAGGTAAGGTTCCAGTGGTTTTCGGTTAAATCATACCAACTGCGGTTGAACTTCTTCCTAAGTTCCGAAAACACTCGGGTGGCGCAGGGCTTCAGCCCTGCATAATCGCCGCCTCCAGCAGACTGGCTTTAGCCGCTGAGGCAAAGGCGTCGAAGCAATACTTGAATCGTATCAGTGATACCTTTGCTGAATAACAATCAAGTGGGGATTGGCTGAGTTCAGAGGTGTACCATCCTGAGTAAATTTCACTTCCAGGACATACTTCTTCCCAGATTTTCCGGGAAAGCCGCCAAGAAATTTATAGACATGCTCTTTTGTAAACATGCTGTCCGCCTTTGTTGTGCTTGAACCCTTTGCGACGATTTGGTCCTTGTCCCATATTATCCAGTCTGCTCGAAGCAGCGGGTCGTTGCTACTGCAACTACTAGCTTCAGTTGGATTGTGGGTGACTCCCATCATGCAGATAATCTGTTCAAGCGGAAGGGGTTTTTCAACTTGAATGATGATGACGTACCACTGAGTAACGGTATTGAATTCTGGCGTCCGGACAGTACCTACCGCTAGGGACACTGGCGTGTCAATATCAGAACGCTTATATGGGTGCTCCAGATGTTTTCCTGCACAAGACGCTGGCACAAGAACCAGTGCACCTATGAAGCCAGCGATGCTGCCCATTAACTTCCTTCTGTACCAATTCATTTACCACAGAGCCTACTCTGTGCAACATCGTTTATGTCAAGCCGGTTCTTGCAATATCAGTGAGCTAATATAAATGTGTCGCATTATTCTTTTTGCTTGACAACCATTCCTGCCCCAAGCTAACCTCACTGTTTACAAATTGCCTAATTGAAATTCATATCAAGAGATATGAATCCGTCTGCTTTCAGCCACTTGCGTCATATACCCGCCCCTAAGTTGCTGACTTGATTGAGGATCATATACAGGGGGGAGGGGGAGGGGATATCTCGATATGCCGATTCATCCGAACGTCGCGCGATGTAACCACATGAAAGTAGACGGGAACCGCTGCGGTTCGCCATCTAAAACAGGACACAAGAAATGCCACTTCCATATGCATACCCTGAACCTGCCTTTTCGGTTCGTTTTTCCTCCACTTGAGGACGCCAACGCCATCCAGGTCGGCATCATGGAAGTCATGCGCGCCCTTCTTGAGAAGCGCATCGAGCGCGCCGACGCCGGTACACTCCTCTACGCCCTCCAGATCGCGCAAAGCAATCTCCGCAACATCAGCCTTGTCGGCAAGCCGCTACCGGAAGGCATCGATGAGGACGAACTCTCCATGGCCGCAATCTTGATGAAAGAGATCCGATTGGCGGAAGAAGAAGGGCAAGAGATTGAAAAGCGCGAACGGGAAACAAAAGAGAAGACATCCACACTAACGGTCGATGGAATAGGTGTCCCGCGCTAAATCTGCTGAGTCCCAAGTATGCGCTATCGCACTCTTGCGCTCTTCAGGCGAACCACATAGCATAGGCACCAGTCTTTGTTTTTATCGAGTGTGGCCGTGTGATAGGCGAGACCGTATCGCATTACCGGGTTATCGGCAAAGTCGGAAGCGGTGGCATGGGCGTGGTTTATGAGGCGGAGGACATTCGCCTGGGCCGCCGGGTAGCGCTGAAGATGTTGCCGCCGGAGTTGGCGCGCGAACCGCTGTCGTTGGAACGGTTTGAACGCGAGGCACGATCAGCCTCAGCGCTGAACCATCCCAACATTTGCACCATCTACGAGATTGATGAGTTCCAGGGACAGCATTTCATCAGCATGGAGCTGATGGAGGGCGATTCGCTGTCAGACAAGATGCAGCGCGGGTCGATGTCAGTGGAGACGCTGCTGCCGCTGGCCATCCAGATCGCGGACGCCCTGGAAGCGGCGCACGCTAAGAACATTCTTCATCGCGACATCAAGCCAGCCAACATTTTTATCACCAGCCGGGGCCAGGCAAAGGTGCTGGATTTTGGATTGGCCAAGCTGGAGCCGGCGCGGCGACGCGTCGCCGCTGACGGCGAGGCAGCTGCGATGGAGGCGGATGAGACTGCGGTGACTCCCATGCACCTGACCAGTCCCGGCACGCTGCTGGGAACTGTAGCGTACATGGCGCCGGAACAGGCGCGCGGAGAAGTGACCGATGCGCGCGCCGACCTGTTTTCCTTCGGAACGGTGCTCTATCAGATGTGCGCAGACATTCTGCCGTTCCGCGGTGAGACATCGGCGGTGATCTTCGACGCCATCCTGAACAAAGAGCCCACCCCGCCGCTCAATCTCAAGCCACAGTTACCGCAGGAGTTGCAACGCATCATCCTTAAGGCGCTCGAGAAAGACCGTTCCATGCGTTACCAGAATGCCAGCGACATCAAGGCTGACTTGTTGCGGCTGAAGCGCGATACGGAATCAGGGTCGAAGCTGACGGAGTCCGGGGAACGCTCCAGGAGTGGGGCTCGCGTGACGCCGGCAGTGGCCATGCCAGCCGAGAAGTCCGTGGCGGTGTTGTACTTCGACAATTTGGGAGGCGGCGACGATGATGTGTACTTCCGTGACGGCATCACCGAGGACGTGATCACGGAGCTCTCAAAGATCCGCGAGCTGCGCATCTTTCCGCGGTCTGCGATGCTTGGCTATCGCGACAAGCCGGTGAGTGCGCCGGCTGTGGGACGCGAGCTGAATGCCGCGTACATCCTGGAGGGCAGTCTGCGGCGCTCCGGTAATCGTTTGCGCATTACCGCGCAATTAGTGGAGTCGCGTACTGGTCACTCCGTCTGGGCGGAGCGGTACGACCGGCAGATGGAAGACGTGTTCGCCATCCAGGACGAGATCGCTCAGAACATTGCGCGGGCGTTGCGCGTGGTGCTGAGCGAGCAAGAGAAGCGCGAGATTGAAAAAGTGCCGACTGCCAATGTGCAGGCCTATGATTATTATCTGCGCGGCCGGCAGTTCTTCCATCAGTTCCGGCGGAAGGGCATGGAATTCGCCCGGCAGATGTTTGCGCGCGCCATCGAAGTTGATCCGAATTACGCGCGCGCTTACGCGGGCCTCGCCGATTGCTGCTCCTTCCTCCAGTTTTACTGGCAGCCGACGGAGGAAAATATTCGGCAAGCGGAACAGGCCAGCGCGCGGGCCTTGCAACTCGATCCCGAACTGGCCGAGGCGCACGCGGCGCGAGGTCACGCCTTCTCTCTGACGGGCCGCCATGAAGAAGCGCAAAGGGAATTTGAAACCGCCATCCGGCTGAATCCGGAGTTGTTCGAGGCATATTACTTCTACGCGCGGTCATGCCTGATCCACGGACGCCTGCAAAAAGCGGTGGCATTATTCGAGCAAGCCTGCCGGACGCGGCCTGAGGACTATCAGGCGCCGTCGCTGCTGGCAAACGTGTTTGACGGTGTGGAACCGCACAGTGATATCGCCCTGAAAGCGCACAAACGAGCTTTGGAGGTGATCAAGAAGCACCTTGAGATACAACCGGACGATGTCCGCGCCTTGTATCTGGGCGCGCATAGCTTGTGCCGCATGGGAGACAAAGAACGCGGACTTGAGTGGGCCGGCCGGGCACTGGCGCTGGATCCGGAGGACTCCGCGGTCTGCTACAACGTAGGCTGCGTCTATGCGATTCTGGGAGACCGCCAGCGTGCCATTGATTGTCTTGAGAATGCGGTGCAATACGGATTTGGTGACCCGCATATCATCCGCAACGATCCGTATTTGCAATTGCTGCACGAAGAGCCGCGGTATCAGGAGTTGCTCGCGCGGACGACCAAATCTGTGCAATCGGCCAGTTCAAGAAACGCGATTTAGTTCTGCGTTGAACGCTACATTGTTGATCTGGCTGTGGCGGGTTTTCCTTTTTCATCCTTCTTCGGTGCGTACTTCGAGGCGCACTTGGCCTGAAGAGTCTTGGCGTGGAAGATTCCATCCCGACCGAACTCGCCTTCAGCCAGCGCCTGCGATTCATCCTTGAAGGTGTCCGGAGGCGCTTCGGTTCCCTTGTAGATCACGGGAAGAGTCTTTGTGTCTTCCTGCAACTGGAACTCGACAGTCGTACCCAGCCGCTTGATCGAACCGGGTACAACAGTTCCCGCAACGCGCAGGCGCTTGGTGTGAGCGCTCTCGCCCATGCTGCGCAGTTCGGCGATAGTCACGTAGTAGCTCTTGCTCTCTTGCACTCCGGTGTAAGCGAGATAAGAAAGCGTGATCAGGATCACGGCGATGGCGCTGCCAAAGCGGACGTACTTGTTCTGGGTCGATGACATTATGGTTCTGCTGAAATCGTACGCCGGTGTAACGGATTCTTCAACCGACGGCTTCAACCACAGAGAGCACTGAGTAACACAGAGGAAAACAGGGCTAAAGGCTGAAGCAACCGAATCATTATCGGCATGCGAACAGTTGGATGGCACAGAAGGATGCAATGAAGGACTCAACATTATTTAATGTCCGTGTTCTCTGTGCTCTCCGTGGTTAAAGCTTTTGGTTTCCAGCGCGTATAATCACTGCTTAGAACTAAGGCCAGCGAGGACTCATAATGAGCACGAACACCAATGGAATCGCCAGCGACAGCGCTGTGAACATGAAGACGCATCACGCCGAAGCCAAGTATCAAGGACTTGATGTCCCCAAGCCGCGTACCGAATGGATAGCCAAGCGCCGCGCCGAAGCGGCGAAAGCCGGCGACACGAACTTCTCCCAGATGCACTATGCGCGCAAGGGCATTATCACGGAAGAGATGCAGTTCATCGCTCACAAAGAAAAGCTGACGCCGGAGTTGGTGCGCGACGAAGTGGCCATTGGCCGCATGATCATCCCTGCGAACATCAACCATCCTGAGCTGGAGCCGATGGCGATCGGCGTGGCCTCGCTTTGCAAGATCAATTCCAATATCGGAAACTCGGCCGTCAGTTCGAACATTGATGAAGAGTTGGAGAAGCTGCACACCTCTGTCCACTACGGCGCGGACACCATCATGGACCTCTCCACCGGTGGCGACATCCCGCAGATCCGCAAAGCCATTCTCCGACACTCGCCGATTCCGGTTGGCACGGTGCCGATATACGAGGCGATTTCGCGCGTGAAGCGCGTGGAAGATTTGAACATCAACGTGATGCTCGAAGTGATTGAGGAGCAGGCAGAGCAGGGTGTGGACTACATGACCATTCACGCCGGAGTGCTCATTCAATACTTGCCGATGGTGGTGAAGCGCATCACGGGTATTGTGAGCCGCGGTGGTTCCATCCTGGCGCAGTGGATGGCGCACCATCACAAACAGAATTTCCTCTACGAAAATTTTGACCAGATCACGAAGATACTGGCCAAGCACGATGTGTCGTACTCGTTGGGCGATGGGCTTCGTCCCGGGTGTATCGCGGACGCCAGCGATGAAGCGCAGTTTGCAGAATTGAAGACGCTTGGCGAACTGACGAAGAAGTCATGGGAGTATGACGTGCAGGTGATGATCGAAGGCCCAGGACACGTGCCGCTCGACAAGATAAAAGAGCAAGTCGATAAAGAAAAAGAGATGTGCTATGAGGCCCCGTTCTATACGCTAGGCCCGCTCGTCACTGACATCGCTCCTGGATACGACCACATCAGCAGCGCGATCGGCGCGGCGATGATCGGATGGCACGGCGCGGCGATGCTCTGCTATGTGACTCCGAAAGAGCATCTCGGACTGCCGAACGCGAAGGATGTGAAAGACGGCATCATGGCTTACAAAATTGCGGCGCACGCGGCGGATGTGGCGCGACATCGTCCCGGCGCGCAGGACCGCGACGACGCCATCAGCTATGCCCGGTACACCTTCGATTGGGAAAAGCAGTTTGCGCTTTCTATCGATCCAGAGACAGCGCGCTCGATGCACGATGAGACACTCGCTGATGACTACTACAAAGAAGCAAAATTCTGTTCGATGTGCGGCCCGAAGTTTTGCTCGATGAATTATTCATCGAAGGTGGACGAGTACAACAAGAATGTCCACGGGCTGGTGAAGGTGGATTACACGAACCTGATGGAAAAGGAATTGGCGACGAAGCGATAATCACGACTCACGACAAAAAGCCGCGCGATTGCGCGGCTTTTTCATTTCTCAAACTAATTTATTGAAGGTCAGAGAATCGTTTTGGTCCTGGATTCTGGTTCTTTGCAGTGATTTGCTTTGAAGGATAGTGACGGACGATCACTTCGTCCTCAGCATCGGGATCGTAGACTGCTCTGCGAGCTGTGGCTGCACTCTGTCTTGGTAAAACCGCTTTCGTCGCTTTGGGCTTACGCAGCTTCGCCGCATGCATTGGATTCGCAACAACAGTTACACCATTGCTCGCGGTCGCGGCTTGTTCAGCCGGAACAGGCACTTTTGTGTAAGAGGCTGCAACGAAGCCCACGATGAAAGCCAACGCGACTCCAACAGCGACTGGCCAAAGCTGCCGGATAACGAAGCGTTCGCGGGAGGAACCAGCTTCTTGCGACACCAGCGATGGATTCTTCGCTCGACGTTGTTGAACTCGTGCCGCGAACTCTGAGGTAAGCAGCGCAATTTGCGCTTTGGCCCGCATTGCGTGTGCAGTTGCAGCGTCGTTGATGCGTGCTGCGTGCTTTCGAATGAGAGCCTGGGCTCTTTGTGCGCTGTGAGACGCAGAGCCTTGCGCCTTGGAGAACTGTTTGGAGACGCGCTTCCGTGCTTCAAGGTTCCTCGCGCGCAGAATTGCATAGCCCGAATCCGCAGGAATTTCCGCGACCGGCGTCGGCTCCGTGGAGCGTTGCGGCCGGAAGTTACTCCATGTTTCGCGAAGATGACCAGTCAGTTTTCTCCATGCAGGAGCAAGGACGAACTCTCGCTCAGCAACGTAATCTTCTGGTATTTCCGAGAGATCGGATTCGGCGTAATCGGATGCTGCGAAAGCCTGCTCGCCGTTTCTATTTGGCGCCGAAGTTTCGGCTGCCGATGCAATTCCGTTCTCCATGTCGAGGTTGATCTCTAGATCGACCGCGCTTGCAGGAATCCTGTAAGGCGAGACGATATCAACGATGTAGCCGGAATCGGAAAGGGTCTGAGCGAGATCCTTGGCTGCAGAAGGAGTGGACGTGATAATGCGCGCTAAAGGCATAGGACTTCCTTATTGTATGGGCGCAACTAATTAGACGCGAGTTGTAGCCAGGAAGTGGCCGAGAAGAAGAAGATTTTTCAGGGAGCGTAGCGCTGCTGATCAGTGCAGGTCAACGTGCTTACGCCACTTTGCGTACACCCAGACCAGTATGCCGAGAGCGCAAGCTTCCATTGGGCCTGTCTCTGACAAGATCTTGGTGATGCTAGTGGAAATGACAACATCGTCAAGCGTCATGCCCTTGGTGGCGACGTAGGTGGCGTAGATGATTCCGGCACCCGCGGTCAAGCTGCCTAAGCGTTCAAGCCAATACACCTTCATAGCACGCGGAATGTATCACAAAACAGCGTTACTTCGTGCAATTTTCCAATACCTGTGCTGCGCGATGGAGAGCCGCGGTCACAGCCGTGAGCTGTTGCTGCGCTCGCTTGGCGTCATTGGCGTCAATCGCTTCATTCACGCCGGGAACGACGACGGCTGCGTATCCGGTGTATTCGCCGGGAGCATAGATGGCGTGCCGGAACCACGGACGGCGCGGAAGGCCTTCAGGAATCAGCAGCGCGCGTTCAGCGTCCATCAATCCGCGATTCACTTTCGCGAGCGTTGCGTCGGAGGCGTTTGCGTCGTGCTGGACTTTGGAGACCGCCTCGCCAGCGGCGGTGAATCTGCGGGCGGCGATCATGACGCGAGTGAAATCTGGAGAGTCAGGGCCACGAAGTGCCTTTTCGGCGCGCTGGCTCGCTTTTACCAGATAGCCTTCAATCTCGTGTCCGTAAAGAGCGTAGTCGAGCGGGAGGACATCGGCATCTGCCATGTGCAGCATTTGTATTCCGAAGATGCGAGCCATTTGCTGTTCGTAGACGAAGGTTGGATCGCCGAATTTCTTGAACCAGGCGAAGTTGTCGAAGACGGAGTGATAGACACCGTAATCGCCGCTGGAACCAATGTCACTGGAAGGAACGCCCATCCGCTGGATGAAAGGCGTGTAATCGGAGCCACTACCGAGATCGCCGACAGGAACATCGTTGGTGGCGGTCGCTGGTGGACGCGTCTGCGAGCCGCCGAGATCCGGTGACGCTGTCGCTGATTCTTCCTGCTTCGCCTTTTTCCAGACATCGTAAACAGTTCCTGATCCGGAGCCGCTGGGGACTGACATCGTCACCTCGCGAATGAATTGCTTCATGCTGGGAACGGATGAGGCTCCGAATTTTGGGCCGGAAACTGCGACATCCATATTGAAGTACGCAGCCGCGTTCGTGAGTTCCTTCTCGTGTTCTTCTACCCACTCGGTGGAACCGATGAGGCCGTATTCTTCCGCGTCCCAACTGCCGAAGACGAGAGTGCGCTTCGGCTTCCATCCCGATTTCAATAGTGCGCCGATGCCGTGAACGGTCTCAAGCATCGCAGCGGTACCGCTGTTGGGATCGACTGCGCCATAGACCCAGGCGTCGCGATGATTTCCCGCGAGCACCCACTGCTCGGGCGTTTCAGATCCGGGAACTGTGCCGATGACATCCCAAATGGTGCGGTAAGCGTAGTCCTGCTGGAGGTCGATTTTCACACGCACTGGTCCCGGACCAACGTGATACGTGAACGGCAGGGCGCCCTGCCATTCGCGAGGTGTCGCAGGCCCGCGAAGGTTTTCGAGAATGGGAGTGGCGTCGGCGTAAGAGATCGGAGTGGTGGGAAGCTTTGGCAGGCTGGTGACTTGGTCGAGCGGAAGCCGCTTGCTGTCAGGCAATGATGTGGTGGAGGCGAATCCGGGAGTTGTGGGATCGCCGGGATACTTAAATAGATACTGAACGGAGCCGCGCTGGACGGCGGAATCCGGCCGCCATGGGCCAACAGGATACTTGTCACCTTTGATGTACCCGTCATCGATCGGGTCGGAATAGATGATGACCCCGGCCGCGCCATTTTCTTCGGCGACGAAAGATTTCACGCCGCGGAAATTTTGTCCGTAGCGGACGATGACGATCTTTCCGCGCACGTCGATGTTCAATTCTTTCAGCTTCTTGAAGTCGGCGGGCGAACCGTAATTGGCATAGACCACATCGGCTTCGACGACACCGGAAGGCGAGTATCCGTTGAAAGCAGGGAGGACTCGGGGATCGTCTTGGTATGGATCGAGGCCTTTGCCGACGTCCTCACGGCGCGGACCGTTCATCTTCACATTCGCCGGAGCAGTCACGGAGACGTTGATTGACTTCGGGTAGTTCATCCAAATCTTGTACTCAACAATCTGCGTCTTTAGTCCGGCCTCACGAAATTTTTGCGCGACGTATTCGGCAGTAGCCTTGTCCTCAGGCGTGCCTGCGGCGTGCGGAGCGGAGGTCAGCGTACGGAGGTGCTCATCCGCAAGTTTGGTATCAGGAACGGCGATGAACTTGTTGTCCCACTCAGCTTGTTTAGAGAAATCACGGAAGCCGAAGACTTTCTTGGCGCCAGCGTCCGCGGCAGGGGTGCCGGCCGCGGAAGGTTGTTGAGCGAAAGAGTGTGTGGGGATGAGGCAAAAGGCGAGAAAAAACTTTGCAGATCGGACAAGAGGTGAGGACAAGCGTGCGCTCCTGATTTGCGGATGAAGATTGCAGATCTTAAGGAAAACAGCTTACACCATTCGCGAGAGTTGAGGGGCAGTCGGCGGTTACGTTTAACCAGTAACGGGAACGCTGGCGGGAGTCAGTCGTTGCTTGGCCCCGGAACGAACAGGCTCAGCTTCCGAAGCAGTCTTCAGCCATGACTTGATCGCCGGTAGCGCGGCCACTGCGGCGGCTTCGCCAACTTTCACAAGCTCTGACGCTTTGTGAAATGCGTCGTAGGCAAAGGCTTCGACGTGAGGTTCGAGGACGGCGTCGGCATTCAATTGCCATTGTCCGCACATTCGCGATTGCGCGATTGAGAAGCACTGGCCGATCACGTCCATAAAATGACGCGGGCCGGAAGTTCCTACCCAATGCGATTTGAAGTACACGGCAACGACACGATCGGCACCCATCTGCTTGAGAGGCGTGGTGGGGACTGGATGCGCGAGTAGGCCGTCCACCATGAGACGTCCGTTCACGGCGACAGGAAGAAATGCGCCAGGGTACGCGCAACTGGCGCGCAGAGCATCAATCAATGGGCCGGATGTGAATACGACGGAATCGCCGGAAGCGAATTCTGTTGCAGAGACTGCGAGTGGAATCCGTAATTCTTCAAACGTCTGAACTTTCAAAATACGTTTGAGGAGGTTGATCATTGGATCGGTGGTCCAAAGTCCCAAACGAGAGATGGTGAGGCGGGCGAAGTCGCTGAACTTTAACAGGGCTGCAATCTCTTCGAGTTCCTTGGCGCACACCCCGCTGGAATACATAGCCGCAATGACTGCGCCGCTGCTGGTACCGGCGATGTAGTCGATGGGTATCCCTTCTTCTTCGAATACCTTAAGGACACCAACGTGGGCGACGCCGCGAGCAAACCCGCCACCTAGAGCTAATCCGATCTTTGGCCGGGGAACTTGCTTCTCCGCCTGATGCGGACGCAGTAGCTCGCCTTTAAAGGCGTTGACGCTCCGCATGATTCGACTGAACCGATCCACAAGCTACCTCTGGCCCCGGTATTTCGGATGCCCGTATGCTGGATTGGATGCGGATGGATGCTGGAATGCTGCTGGCGTTGTGCAATTCTGGCGGACGAGTATTCGACTAGGATTGAACTAGGATTGGATCAGGATTGAACTAGCCGATACCAGATTCCGAGCACGGCAATCAAACCTAAGGAAATGATGATTCCAAATCGTAGTTTGCGACGGATGGCCCGGCGTGAACTTCGTGCACGGCTGCGTCGGGATAGTTGTGAACTCATCGTCCGGTATGAAAGTTCGTGGGTGGCGTTATCGGCGGTAAACGGCAAGACCCGTCGCGGTCTGAACCACTGCTTCCAGAGTACGGCGGGCGGCGTTTTTGCCTGCGCTGGCAGGTACGAAAAGAACGTCTTCACCACGCATGGCAACATCCGGAGACTTGCCTTCCAGTATCTTCTTCAACGGAACTAAAATTTCTTCGAGGCCGGTGGGCGTCTTGCGAATGATCTTTGCGCCATTGGGGGCGGCGGATCTGCCAAGTCCCTCGGCCAATGCAAGCGCTTGCAGAACGGTAAGGCTCTCGTTGTTTTCCATCACGAAACCGCTGGGCTTGGTGACCTCACCAACAACGTAAACAATCCCCGCTTTGGAAACGACGATAGTGTCGCCGGGGTTGATCTCAACGTTGCTCAGAGAAGATTTTGTTGGGTCGTTAGAAAGCGTGATCAGTTGAGGATCATTCGGAGTATCGCGATGCGCGATGCTGACAATCTTGCCCGCTTTGGTGGTAGTGCCTCCGGCCAATGAGAGTGCGTCGAAAAGTCGTCGAGCGCCGATCAACGCGTAATATCCGGGACGCGCAACTTCGCCCATGACGGAAATCCCAGCAGTAGCGTATTCCTTCACGAAGACGGAGACGTGAGGGTCGCGGAGGAATCCGCCTTCTTTTAGCTTCTGCTCGATCAACTTCTCTGATTGCTCAGCGGTCAAGCCGTCGAGATGAACGGTTCCCACCAAGGGCAGTGAGACGTCTCCACGAGCGCTGATGCGGACGGAGTCGCTGAGTTCGGGAACCCCGAAAACTTTTATGTCTAAGAGATCGCCGCCGCCGACTTTCAGCGTGCGGAGAGCGTCATTTTTGGAAGCTGTATCGACCGGTGTAGCAGCTTCTGTCTTTGTTGCTGCTGGTGGCCGAACCGCGGTATTCGGCTCAGAAGATTGCGCAAAAAGAGCGGGGCAGAAAAACAAAACGATGAACAGCAACTCGCGGTAAGAACCGCCGAAGCGAGCGGAGTAGCTCTGCGATTGCTTCAAATGAGGACCTCTCAACAGGGGGAACGCTCAGTGTAGCAGAGTTGAAACGCGCGTCTCAGCAGTTTTTGGGTTGGTTTAACGCTGCGATCGGCGAGCGCGCTCATATTGCGGCGGCCAGTGCTCAGGCTGGTGCAATTCGTAAGCAGCCCGCCGCGGCCAATAGGGATCGCGAAGCAGTTCGCGTGCTAGGAATACAGCGTCGGCTTGCCTTGTACGGATTGTCTGATCTGCCTGCAAGGACGAAGTGATCATGCCTACCGCGCCGGTGGGGATGTTTGCGGACTTCCTGATCTGTTCCGCAAATGGGACTTGGTATCCAGGTCCGACAGGAATCTTTGCGTTCGGCACCAGACCTCCCGAGGAGCAATCAATGAGATCAGCACCGAGCGACTTCAATTGTTTTGCCAGTTCCACCGATTGCTCGATGTCCCATCCACCTTCGACCCAATCACTGGCGGAGATTCTGACAAAGACGGGCAGCTCTTCCGGCCAAACATTTCGAACCGCTGAAAGAACGTCACGGATGATGCGTGTGCGATTCTCAAAAGACCCGCCATACTCATCTGTGCGCTGGTTGCTCAATGGTGAGAAGAAGGAGTGAAGGAGATATCCATGCGCGGCGTGGATTTCGATAACGCGAGCACCGGTAGCATGCGCGCGATTGGCGGCTTGTACAAAATCGCTGATAACTTTTTTTAAGTCTCCCGCGGTCATCTCCTTTGGAGTTTGATAGCCGTCGTCGAACGGAATGGCACTGGGAGCCAAGATTGGAGACCATCCGCCTTGTGCTGGAGAGATGGGGACGCCTCCTTTCCACGGCTCGTTCGTGCTGGCTTTTCTTCCAGCGTGCGCCAGTTGCATTCCGGCGACGGAGCCCTGCTCGTGGATAAAACGAAAAATCGTGGCGAGGGACTCAACATGCTCATCTTTCCAAATGCCCAAGTCCGCCGGAGTAATGCGCCCTTCAGGGCTTACAGCGCTGGCTTCGCTGAGCACGAGCGCAGCCCCTCCGACGGCGCGGCTGCCTAAATGTACGAGGTGCCATTCGTTAGCAAATCCATCATGGCTGGAGTATTCGCACATGGGTGACACGAAAATGCGATTGCGGAACTCTAGTGAACGTAGACGAAGCGGATCGAACAATTTCGGCATGCGTCTTGGATGCTCCTGTTTGCGCGACTGGGTGCAATTTAAGAAATGAGCCTGATCACTCCGCAATTGGTTGATTTTCCAGTTGCACTTCGGTGAATGCTGACCGTCAGAGATGCTGCAAATTCATCAGCTCTGCAAAAACCCGGAATCGTGTGCACCCTGCAAGGCACGGCGGCATCTGACCGAGTTCAAACAGGGGAAATTCGATGAATCAGACGTCAAGAATTCACGGAAGACATCGCGGAAACGGAAACGCTCAAGGCATTCAGCGTTGGGGTTCCCTGATCGGCGGAAGTGCGCTGGCAATCTATGGACTTACCCGGCGCTCGCCAGTAGGTCTTGCGCTCGCAACACTAGGCGGAGTTGTTGCAATCAGTGGGGCTAAAGCAAACGCACTTGAGGAACCCGCGACACAGAGCAGTGTCCTTATCAACGGCTCACCTGAAGAAGCGTACCGGTTCTGGCACGACTTCGAGCATTTTCCGCTTTTCATGAACCACTTGGAGTCCGTCACGGTTACCGGTCAAGGACGTTCCCGCTGGGTTGCAGTAGGTCCGCTGGGAACCAAATTCCGGTGGGATGCGGAGATTGTAAACGAACAGACGAATCAATCGATCGCGTGGCGTTCGCTTCCGGGTTCAGAGATCGAGGTAGATGGTTACGTTCAATTTGAACCCGCTCCGGGAAACCGGGGAACGCTGATTTCAGCACGTATTCGATACCGTCCCCCGGCAGGAGCTCTGGGTCATGCCGTTGCCAAAATGCTCGGCAAAGACCCGAACTTTCTTATGAGGCAGGATCTGCGTCGCCTGAAAGCCTTGATGGAAGCGGGTGAGATCCCCACGACTGATGGGCAGACGCACGGCCCGCGCTCAGTCACCGCGGCCGCAGCTCGATTCGTTGATCCGGATCGGCCATTTAAGGGAGATGTCGAAGTAGCCGAAGTATTCAGCCAATTAAGGAGAGTGTCATGAAAGCAGTTTGCTGGATGGGTGTGGACAAAATCAGCGTCGAGACAGTTCCTGATCCCAAGATTCTCAACCCACGTGATGCGATCGTCCGTATCACGAGTACCTGCATCTGCGGTTCTGACCTGCATTTGTACAACGGTTTTGTCCCAACGATGGAGCAGGGTGACATTCTGGGACACGAGTTCATGGGCGAAGTTGTGGAGGTTGGCCCAGGGATCAACCGCGACAAACTAAAAGTTGGCGACAGAGTGGTTGTGCCATTCACGATCGCGTGCGGGAACTGCTTCTTCTGCAAGAGCCAGCTCTGGTCATGCTGCGATAACTCGAATCCGAACTACTGGATCGCCGAAGAGATCATGGGCTATTCACCCTCTGGACTGTTCGGCTACACACACATGTTGGGTGGATACTCCGGCGGACAAGCCCAATACGCACGCGTACCATTTGCGGATGTTGGGCCACTGAAAATTCCTGCCGGTATTCCTGACGAGAAAGTCGTCTTCCTTTCCGACATATTTCCCACCGGCTACATGGCGGCGGAAAACTGTGACATCGAACCCGGGGACACAGTTGCAATCTGGGGCTGCGGACCGGTTGGGCAATTCGCTATTCGGAGTTGTTTCATGCTCGGTGCGGAACGCGTGATCGCGATTGACCGCATTCCTGAGCGATTGCAGATGGCGAAAGAGGGTGGCGCAGAGACCATCAACTTCGATGAGGTAGATGATCTGATCCAATTGCTGAAGGATATGACAGGAAACATCGGGCCTGATTCATGCATGGACGCCGTTGGTATGGAAGCTTTCGGACACGGTATCGGCTACATGATGGACAGGACGAAACAGATGTTGAGGATCGAGACGGATCGGCCCATCGCGCTGCGCGAGGCCATACAGGCCTGTCGAAAGGGTGGAACTGTGTCCGTGCCGGGCGTGTACGGCGGATTCATCGACAAGGTTCCCATGGGAGCATTCATGAATAAAGGACTCGCCATGAAGACCGGTCAGACGCACATGATGCGCTACATGAAACCGTTGCTCGATCGAGTGGAACGCGGCGATATTGACCCGAGCTTCGTGGCAACTCACCGTCCGCCGATCGACCTTGCACCGGAGATGTACAAGATGTTCCGTGACAAACAAGACCAATGCATAAAGGTGGTAATGGACCCGTGGGCTAACGGAGCAAGAGCCGCCGCTTAGCCGAACCAAATCACATTCATACTGAAGGGAGTTTTTCTGATGGCTGGATTGGGTATTGACGACGCCATGCCGAGAGTGATCAATTCGAAAACGCACTCGGCGATTGATTACGTGCACGCGGCAACAAACTTTATTGCCGGGGCGATATTCCGTAAAAGCAATGTCCGCGCATCAAATGCGGCATTCGCATTGGGCGCAGGAGTTTTGGCCAATGCTTTAATGACGGACTATGAACTGGGAGTATTCCGGCTTTACAGCTTCAAAGTGCACGGCATTCTTGACTATGGAGTGGCGGCCACCAGTGCCGCTCTTCCGGCCATGCTGAAAATTCAGGATACTCGTGAAGCTGCCTATTTCTATGCACAGGGCGCGGGAGAGAGCGTCATCGCGGGTATCTCCGATTACGATGACAACTCCGGAGCACGGAGGCAAATGCGTTTGGTTGGATCGCGGTACAAACTCCGCGGCCCGCGGCAGGCAGCGTGATCATACCGATGGGGCGGCGAGAGTCGCCCCAAGCTATTTTGGCTCTGGCGCGTCCTTCTTCTTGTCCCCCTTGAATAGTTTTCCAAAGAATCCTTTAACGCCGCCGCCCTTCTTCTTGTCGGGAGTCTCGTCCGCGAGAGAAGCTTTTGCATCCGCCTGTTTGCCCTTCCCCTTAAAGAAGCTGGCAATTTTTTTCGTGTCGAGGCCGGGTGCAAACATTTGAAGCTTGATGTCGGCAAGCTTTCGCAGGTCGGGCGCAAATTTGTACTTCTGCATGGTTCCGGTGATCACAACCGGGATTACAAGTTCACCGTTGCGATTGCTCAGCGCCACGTTTATGGAATTTCCTACTTTGTTGCCAGTGATCTGCTGACTGATGGCCTTCGAAAATGTTGCGACAAGATGCAGATTGACGCTTTGATCCACAAGGTTAATGCCACCTTCGGCGGCCAATGATGCGTCCTCAAGTGCGATCTTCAGGTTGTTGGTTTCGGCCAGACCGTTAGTGAGTTTCATGTCGCCCGTCATCTTGACGATTTTGGTGAACGACTTCTTCTGCTGCCCGGTACGAAGAGACTGCATCAGCGCCGCCAACTCATAAACGAGGTCAACGGCCATGATCTTGCCATCGGCCATGTTTACGGAAAGATTTCCGTTGAGACTTTGAGCGATGCTGTCCGGTCCGGTTCCGGAAAAACTTGTCTGCGCATTAGCGGCGAGAATCCCGAAGAGCATCTGCTTGATTGAGGACACCGAAGAGAGCAGTTGGTTGGCATCCACTTTTTGGAATGAGCTGCTGACGGAATAACTGATAGGCACGCTGCGCATGTCCGTAGTGATGGAACCGGTCTGTGTTCCTCCGAACATCTCGGCGGTGAGCGGCGCCAGCTTGACGATGCCGTGGTCCAACTTCACGGTCGAGCGCGCATGGTTCAACACAATCTGGTCATTGACGATCTTGTTGATGGAGAGAGTGCCCGATCCGGTCGTCCGATTAAGGATGGTGGATTCGGCCGTGACCTTCGCCGCTTCAGCGGTAGGAACAAGTTGGAAAAAGTCAGCTCGGGCGCGCTTAGCGGGTGCGGGTCCGGGTGCGAGCATGGCTTGCAGTTCCACCACGTTGACAGTGTCAGCCGCGAGATTGAAGGTGACATCCGGCGAAACGAAATTGCGGACCGTCATCGTGCCGTTTGCGGTAGTGTGTCCTAGCGAGGCCGTCAGTCCATCGATAGAAGCCGAGTTCTGCGTGAAGTGCATGTTCGCATTTTGAATTCTTATTGGCTGTGTGACATATGGCGTGCTCACGGAGGCATTTTGGATGGCAGCCGTTCCGCCGAAGTGAAGATCGGCAGGTCGCTTCGCCGGACCATCGGCGTTCACATCAAGCGACAGCGTTCCGGAACCCTTGATTCCTTCAACAGCCGTGACCCCAAAGGTGCGGGCAATGTCTATGATGTTGGCGATGTCGGCGTGATTGGCGCGGACGGTGGCATTGATCTGGGGATCGTCGCCAGCGTATTGCATCACCGCTGCACGGACGTTGACAGAAGTATTCGATGTGCTGGCGGTGAAATCGTTTGACTGGATCGCTTCAGGGGTCATCGTCAACTCGATAGCGCCGACCTTTACGGGTTGGGGAAGTTGATTTCCGGTAGCGACCAGATCAACCGCTGAGACTGTTCCATTCAACGCAGGCAAGGGAAGCGGCCCCTGGGCGTGGACATCTGCACTCAACCTGCCCGTGACCCTAACACCCGGATTGAAAGCGATTCCGAATGCGGAGGCCAAACGCGCTGCTTCAGCGAGTTCGGCATTTTTGGCGGAGACCTGAATATCGAGCTGCGTGGGCGTGCCGCCCAGATTCACACTGCCGCTCACAGCCAGTGGCGTTGAGCCAAGATTCACTTGCGCATTCTTTATGTGCGCAATGTTGGGTGCAAGGTCGTAGCTGACGTCATAAACAGCTTTGATGGGATATCCGATATCAGTTCCGTGAATTCGCGACTGCTCGATGCTAAGGTCGCCTTTGGAAGCGATCTGGCCTTTAAGGTTCTGCAATTCAGTAGTGCCCGAGACGGTCGCTTCCATGTCATTCAAAGCATCCGCGTGAGCGTATTGCTGCACTGCCGAGAGTGGAACTTTGTCCAGCGTGAGCTTGCCGGAAAAGGGAGTGTCGAGAATCTTGTCGAGGTTCACAGGGCCGGCATCGCCCTGTAATTTGGCGCTGGGATCGCCTTGTCCGGGAAGATGAACGGCGACATCGAACTGCATCTTCTTGCTAAGGGCAACGTCGCCGAGGGCGATATCAATGTGCTGGTAAACAGATCGTGGCTGATGTGCTTGGTCGTCAGTGATCGCGATCTCTCCGTCCGTGATTGCTACATGGTCAAGCGCAATACGGGAAAGATTGGCCTGCGCGCTGGAGGTTTGCGGTTGTTGCGCTGGAGTTGTAGCGGGCGCAGTCGGCGCTGTATCTGGATTAGGATTTGCGGGCGCGGCAGGTGCGGGCACTTTGCCGAGGCTGGAGAAATTCCATACGCCTTCAGCATTTTTTGCTAACTCGATCTGAGGACGCTTAAGTTCGAGTGCCGCAATCTCCAGATTTCCTGTAAGCAACGGCATGAACTTCAGGCGAAGGGAAACCGAGTCGGCGACGGCAAAGGCGTGTCCAGTAGCGAAGGCTGGGTCTTCGGCAATATCAACATGGTCGACGCGTATGGCCGGGGGCAGGATTCCAAGATGCATTTGTCCCACAGAGACTTTGCGGTGCAGCAAGGTCTCGAGTTCGGCTTGAACTTTGTCGTGGTACTTATTTATGTCGATGAAGAACGGAAGGACAAATAACACCAGCAACAACGCCAAGGTTATGCCTGCGGCATACCAGAGTTTACGCATGTCTACCCCGAGGGTCGAGAAAGTAAAAAACAGATGTAGGGAGGAGTCCCTTGTTTACAACAAAGGTAATGGTGAGTCAAGAATTGCTTTTCATCAAACCGATGCTGCTAGCGGTTTAGAAGCTGCAGTGCTCGAAGGTTTTCCATCGAATGCGGCATGCTCGATCTCCGCGTTCACTTCGCCGCCGATTAGGATCGCAGCTCCGGTCACGTAGAACCACAGCATCAGCACGATAACCGCTTCCAGAGATCCGTAGGTGTGTCCGTAAGCGTTGTGGTAATCGAGATAAGTGCGGAATCCGATGGAAAAGAGAACCCAGAGCCCCACTCCGACGATGGAACCGGGCAGCACCCAAGGCCAACCGTGGTCTTTGAAATCCGGCCCGAAGTGGTAGATGAGCCCGAAAGCAAGCAACATGAAGGTAGTGATCATCGGCCATTGCAAAACTCGCCAGAATACCGCCAGCGCATCGTCGTATCCGTAACCGTGAGCCAGCGCAGATGACATTCGCGCGCTGTAAATAATGAAGAGCAGTGCTGCCATGACTAAGACTCCTAACGCTCCGGTCAGGGCGATTGCGACGATCCTGCGTTTGATCCAAGGGCGATGCTCGTGCACATCGTAGGCGATGTTCAACGTCGAGGTGATCGCGCCCATGCCGTTGGAAGCAGCCCACAAGGTTGCGAGAAGTCCGAACATCAGAGTCCCGCCTGTACTTGCGTGCGTGGTCTCTTCAATCGTGTGATTGACGAGCGCGGAAGCTGCACCGGGAAGCACTTGCGCGAGGTATTGCATGAGGTGCGATTTCATCTGCGCGCCAATGTCTGGGATCAGTCCCATTAGCGATATGAGAAAGATCAGCAGCGGAAACAGCGCCAGAAGGAAGTAATAAGACAGCTGCGCTGCCCGCCCGAGTACGTCGTCTTTTTCAATCTCGAGCCAAACACGCTTGCAAAGCTGCCACGCAGAAAGGCCGCCGAGATGCAGAACTGAATTCATGGATTACAAATGTCCCGAAGAGAGGAATGTTGCGGAACATTGTAGGCACGAAGTGGGAAATTACCTACGCAATTGTGGAGTGGATTAACCAGCGCACCGAAAAAAGCTGATCCAGCTGCGGCCCATGTTACCGGGACAACTGGGGGCGTAGAGGTCGAACGAAAGTGGGAGCGGCAAGATTACCTCTCTCCAGGACAAGAGCTAGTGCAAATTCAGACTAAGTGATGGACTTTGCGGCCTAACTGCGATTGTCGTAAGTTCGACGATTGTCGTCGACGAAAATCAACATTCGTCAGCCAGATCTATACTCCACGATGCGTATCCGCTAATGCCTTCAATGCATTGTGAAGCATCCTCGTCAAGAAATCTTTGGCATCTCAAATGCTTTTTATTTCAGTGAGGCGTGGAGATTCCAAATCCGCTTAGGGTTCTTCCAGGACACAGTAATCCTCCCGCTACAAGAAGAGCTGCTTGGGCCTTTTCTTTCAGAGGTTCGGAAAGTCCACGCCTCACTAATTCAAAATCGGAGTTCTTCAATGGCATTAACTAAAACTAATGAACGCGAACAAACCAAAGTCTCTAAAAGCCCTCAACCGATCAGGGGTAACCAGGGCGCAAGTATCATGGGCCCCACAAATCCCTCCCGCGAAGCCGAAAACCAGGACACATTGGTGCCGCCGTCAATGGACCACGGCACTATGGCAAACATGAGGTGGTCTTTCGCGGACAGCCACATGCATTTGTCAGAAGGTGGCTGGGGACGGCAGACCACGATGCGCGAATTGCCCAGCGCCAAGGAGGCTGCAGGGGTCAACATGCGGCTCACTGCGGGCGGGGTTCGCGAGTTGCATTGGCACACAGCGGCCGAGTGGGCGTACATGCTGAAAGGCCGAGCGCGAATCACCGCCATCGACCAGGATAGTCGCGCCTTCCAAGACGACGTCGGCGAGGGTGACTTGTGGTACTTCCCTGCAGGCATTCCGCATTCCATCCAGGGACTCGAGCCCGACGGCTGCGAGTTCCTGCTGGTCTTCGATGACGGCAACTTCTCTGAGGAGGCGACCTTCCTGCTCAGCGACTGGTTGGCTCATACCCCGAAAGACATTCTCGCCAAAAACTTTGGCGTGCCAGAGAGCGCTTTTGATCACATTCCGCAAAAGGACCTCTGGATATTCCAAGCGCAAGTGCCGGGTCCATTGTCGCAGGATCGCGTCGCGGGCAGAGGGCCTGTACCAAACACTTTTAGTCATCACATGCGGGCACAGGAGCCTATCCGGACGAAAGGTGGCACCGTCCGCATCACCGATTCCTCATTGTTCAAGGCGTCCAAGACGATTGCTTCCGCCTTTGTAGAGATTGAACCGGGCGGTATGCGCGAACTGCATTGGCACCCGAATGCCGATGAGTGGCAGTACTACATCTCAGGCGAAGCGCGGATGACCGTCTTCGCGGCGGAGAACAATGCACGTACTTTCAACTTCCAAGCAGGCGACGTCGGCTCGGTGCCGTTTGCGATGGGTCATTACATCGAGAATATCGGTTCGGAGACTCTGCGATTTCTGGAGATCTTTCGCAGTGACCATTACGCCGACGTCTCGCTGGCCCAATGGTTGAAGTTCACGCCCCACGAACTCGTGCGTGCGCACCTGAACATCGATGAGTCAGTGCTCGTGAAAATCCCGGAGAACAAGACTCCAGTCGTGGCGGCTAAGGCAGCGTGAACTCGCGCGAGCAACTTGGAGTGATTCAAATCATGGCAGCTGAACTCGTGACAAAGATCCAACATCCGGCGGACGAAGTCATAGTTCGCGACCTACTGCTAAATGTACTGGCAGTTTCGTCGGGAGCCATCGACGCGATCAGCTTTCTTGCGTTGGGTAAGGTCTTCTCAGCTTTCATGACGGGAAACATCGCGTTTCTGGGGCTCAGGGTTGCTGGTGCCCCTGCGCCGGGAGTCGTCGCGATCGTCGTCTCCCTCGCCGGATTCGCGGCGGGAGTCTATGTCTCGGCACGAATCGTGAAGCCTACTGTAGGTTCATGCACGTGGCCCAAACGAGTGACGGTGGCGCTTGGCTTATCGCTGATCGCGCATGCTGTTTTCCTCGCTGTTTGGTTCGCCAGCAACGGCCAGCCTTCGATTGATGTCTCTCATGTTCTGCTCGGCTCGTGGGGGTTTGCGATGGGTATGCAGAGCGCGGCGGTCCGAACACTCCATGTGGAAGGCGTGTTTACGACCGCTGCGACCGCGACCATCATCCTACTTGTTAGTGACATTACGAATTGGTCCGCAACGGTTGCAGAGAGGCGGAGACTTGCAGGCGTGCTCATTTCTTTGTTCGTGGGCGCCACCGCTGGTGGCCTTCTTTTAGTACACGCGCACATTTATGCCCCCGTTCTGCCATTCGTCATCACCATCGCGGTGGTCGCAACTGCGGCCATTGTGTTGCGGGATCATCACACGGCTAGAGAACGGGATTTTTACAACGATCAACCTGACTTATCAAAGGAGAAATTATGAAAACACGCAACAGGTTTGTTTTACCCGTGATGTTCCTGTTTTTGTCCGCCGCGTCATTCGCGCAACAAGTGAAGACCGACTATGACCGAAGCGCAAATTTTGCCCAGTATAAGACATACTCCTGGCAAAAGGTCGACACAAGAGATCCGCTGTGGGAGGGAAGAATCAAGAGTGCCGTGGATCAAGCCTTGACAGCGAAAGGCTGGACGCAGGTGCCCTCGGGCGGCGACGTCTCACTCGTCGCGATGGAGACGACTAAGAACCAGCAATCTCTGAATACTTTTTACAATGGGTTTGGAGGAGGTTGGCGTTGGGGAGGCTTCGGAGATTCGACTACGACCGTTGACAACTACAAGGTCGGCACCTTGCTGCTCGACATGTTCGACACGCAGTCGAAGAAGTTGCTCTGGCGAGGTTCAGCCAGTGACACGCTATCAAACAAGTCCGACAAGAACATAAAGAATCTCGACAAGGGAGTGCAAAAGATGCTCAAAGATTTCCCGCCGGGAGCGACGAAAAAATAAGTGGCTCGCTATGGACTGGTGCAACAAAGCTTTGAACTAATGCTCAGTCCTCGCGAGAAGGAGATTCAATCATGCAATTGATCAGAAAGCATGTGACATTTTTTCTTTGTGTAGCTCTGGTGCTAGGCACCACGCCAATGGGGTTTGCCCAACAAGCGGATCAATCCGCCACACCAACGCCGGTTCAGTCAGCACTGGAGACTCCTGAACAGTTGCAACAGCTGGTAGCACCGATCGCCTTGTATCCGGACGCACTGGTCGCGCAGATTCTCGCGGCCTCCACATATCCGGCTCAACTGGTGGAAGCTGACCGATGGATGCAGCAGCATTCAAACCTGAAGGGAGACCAATTAGCCCAGGAAGTGAATAAGCAGAATTGGGATCCCAGTGTAAAAGCGCTCACACAATATCCTTCGGTTCTCGCAAACCTGGATAAGAACATTACATGGACCTCGGGACTTGGCGACGCCTACACCAACCAGCAACAGGATGTAATGAACGCAGTGCAAGTGCTGCGTCAGCGGGCGCAGCAGTCCGGGAACTTGCAGAGTACGCCGCAGCAGACTGTATCCACTCAGGGCCAGACGATCGTGATTCAACCAGCCAACCCACAGGTCGTTTACGTTCCGCAATACGATCCGTGGGTTGTGTATGGATTGCCGGTAGTCGCCTATCCAGGTTGGTATCCATATCCTGGACTGTACATCGGAGGGCCAGGGATCCTATTTGGCACCGGCTTTGGTATTGGCTTCTTTAGCGGATTTGGGTGGGGTTTCAACAACTGGGGATTTGATTGGGGCGCCCGCCGGGTGATTTTCAATCGTAACGTTTACGTCTCTCATAGCAGGACATTTGTGAATCGCGGCAACTTCGCCCGTGGGCGGGCAGATTTCAACCGCGGAGGAGAAATTCGCGGCGGCGGGCTCAATCGTGGAGGAGAGATTCGCGGTGGTGGTTTCAATCGTGGAGGAGAAATTCGCGGCACGGCCCCTGTCTCTCACGGATTTGCGGAGCCACACGGCACCTCCGGCATGCGTTCCGGCGCGTTCAGCGGCTTTAATCATGGAGGCGTTGCGCGGGGATTCTCGGCCCGTGGCGCATCGAGCTTCCACGGAGGCGGCGGGCACGGTGGCGGAAGTCACAGGTAGCTTTAGTTCATTCAAACAGCTGTAAATGGTCGAAATGGAGAAGCCATCATGAAGGAAAATAAGATCAGGCTCGAAATAACTCGTGGAGGCAGACTGACACGAAGAGCCGCCTCCGCATTATTCGCATTGTTGGTGGCGACCTCTGCCCCACTTTGTTTTGCTCAGCGGCCGGCCCCGGAGAGCTTCTCCTCGCCCGAAAAGGCGGCTGACGCTTTTGTTGCCGCTGTGAAGGCTGATGATGATCAGGCCATGATGAAGATACTCGGGGGCGGGAAAGCACTCGTTTCATTGGAAGACGAAGTTCAAAACAAGCAGGAGCGAGAGACTTTCGTCCGTAAATATAAGGAGATGCACCGCTTGGTGCGCGAACCCGACCGTACAACGGTGTTGTACATCGGCGCAGAGAATTGGCCTTTCCCTGTCCCGCTTGTAGCAACCCGTGGTAGCTGGCATTTCGACGCCAGAACCGGCATGAGAGAAGTGCTTTACCGGCGAATCGGGGAAAATGAAACCAAGGCGATTGAAGCCTGCCACGCTCTAGCCCAGGCAAAACGAGAAAGTGAGTCAAACCAAGACGAAGAAACTGCTGATAGTTCCATCAGAGCTTTGCTGAAAACCAGCGATGACGGTTCTGCAAACCAGAATGAGCCGGTCCAATCCGATGGTTACTACTTCCAAACCCCTAAGGGACTGAACAAAAACGCGCCCGCTGGGGGCAACGCGGGAGTCAGCTTCATTGCCTATCCCGTGGAGTACCGAAAATCTGGAGTGATGACTTTTATCGTCACCGACGATGACGTCGTCTACCAAAAAGATCTAGGCCCGAACACGGGGAGGCTCGCCAAAAGCATGGTGACGTACAAACCGAGTACGTGGCGGAAAGCGGAATGAAGATTGAGCTACCATGAAGGCGAAGTTGCTGAAGCCATCGCTTGGGTATAGAGCTGTGCGGGCGGGCTAAACAGCACCCGCCCGCTTGGAATTTGTTTACACGGTCGGATGCTCCAGAATCTCAGCCAACGCACGCAAACGTGAGGAATCCGTCTGGCTTTTCATCGTGCCAGCGTCCTTCATCAGGGATGGTGCCATGCGCTTCAACTTTGAGAGATCACCCTTGCTCATGTGAGAACTCTCCGCGCTTTGAATCGCTTTTTGCAGATCTGCGATCTTCTCAGGGGCCAGCGCTTGTGACCGCGACAACTGGTCCACGTAGGCCTTTGCGACGACTAGATTTGCCGGCCACACGATCTTCTGTTGGTTCTGCACATTCAGCTCAGTCGTGCGAACGGCTTTCGCAGCATCAATCTCATTCTGCGTCAGGAACTTCGTCGGAGACAGTTCAAATACATCCAGGCCACGTGCAATCTCTGAACCGTAGATGTAGCCGTTATACCAATACGCTGACCACTCACCGCCCAGCACCAGCATCTTCGGATCGATCGGCCCACGATCAAAATATGCAAGCTCAAATGGATTCGCCGGATCGGTAAAGTCCATAACGGAGACGCCGCCCTGGTACCAAGCCTGCACTTCGATATCGCGCCCGGGAACCGGAATCAGCGACCCGTTGTGTGCCACACAGTTTTCGGTGTCGCCCTGTGCCGCCGGCAGCTTGTAATAGTTCGCGAAGCTCAGTTTGGCATTTTTCAGACTGAAGATCGCATCCGCTCCCCATTTGTTCGGGTCGGTTGGACGGCACCGCGCACCAAGGCCGCCGCCCCACTCATCTGTAAATACAACTTTGCTCCCATCATTCGAGAACGAAGCCGAATGCCAGTAAGAATAGTTCGGGTCGTTCACGGCATCCACACGTTTCGGATGTATCGGGTCCTTGATGTCCAGCAGGATTCCGTTTCCGGAGCACGCACCCGCCGCTAACCCGATCGCCGAGTAAACGGTGATGTCGTGGCACTGGTCAGTGTCCGCCGGCTTCTCGGAGCCTGTCTTTCCATGAGTCCCGCCGTTGTTCAAGCCGTTCATCGCGCCGGTTCGGGCGTCAATGAATATCCTAGGACTGGACACTACTTTCGCATCTTGCGGGGCAGCCACGGGAACCTTGATCACTTCGATACGAAACAGCGCTGTATTCGGATCTTTATCTGGTTTTTCGCCAGAGCATCCGGCTAGCTCTTCCGCCTGACGCACGAACGACGTGCCGGAAACGTAAATGTAAACATTATCTTTGTCATTGGGATCGACTACCAGGGTATGCGTGTGCGATCCACGGCATGTCTGCACGGCCGCGACCTGCTTCGGGTTCGTAATGTCAGAGATGTCGAAGATCCTTACGCCGCGGAAACGTTCTTTTTGCGCCACCGGCAAACGCCGTTTCTTTTCTTTTTCCTGCTCCGGGGTAGGAGGCGGTTCAGCCGGAAAACCTTGCGTGCCGCAATCTAATCGTCCGTTCGGCATTTCTACTGACATAAACAGAAGGTTTTTATAAACAGACACATCGCCTTGTCCGCCGGGACACACCAACGTAGTGAGGAGCGTGGTCTTCGCCGGATTGGAGATGTCGAAGATATTCACGCCATAGAAATTCCCCTGAAACAGATGATTGCCCTGGAACGCAAAATCAGAGTTTGCGAAAGCAAGCTGCGCCAATACCAAGTGCATAGACTTCGGCATCTTCGAGGTGTTGCCCATGCCGAGCTGACTCAGCGTCTTCTGCACCTTTGCATCGTCGGGATTGTCAGTCCCAAGTTGGAATGCATCCGGCTTCTTGAGGAGCATAAGGTGTTTGATACCCATGGATGTTTCGCCCGCGTCATATAGACCCGGGGCAAGCTTCGCGCGCGGATCGTTTGTGTCTGCTCCAGTCATGCCAGGAGCCAGCACAGGAGGGGGCTCCGGAGCAAACGGATTGGCTTCTTCCTGCGCGGCAGGGGCGGCCTGTGCTGGCGTTACCGGCGTAGGCGTCGGCGTCTGCCCTAACGTCGAGTTCACAGCCAAAAATAAAAACATCGTGGTAATTGCCACGCGAAGAGCGACACTGGGTATTCGGTTCATCTTTTCTCCTCTGGAAATTTCTTTTCAAACATTGCTTGCATGATCTTGATCTCGGCCCTTTGGGAGTTGTCAGCATCGGTCGCGAACTCAAACAGTTCAGCGTCCTGTCCGGCGCCTGCGGTGTCAAACAAACCCTTCACCATGGTCAAAGCGCCGTTGTGGTGCTGGATCATCCCTGCTAAAAATAATCGGTCGAAGGTGGAATCCTTCGCATTTCGCAGTGCTCTCATCTGTTCCGCAGAAAGCATGCCGGGCATAGCGGCCATTTGATCATGCGGCATCTTCATCTCCGGCACTCCCGCCATCGCTAGCGAAACTGGCTCTTCTCTTGCCGCGAGCCAGCGCCGCATGAATTTGATCTCGTCAGGCTGCGAGCTACTGATGCGAGCGCCTAGCGAGCGCAACTCCTTGTTCTCAGTATGCGAGGGAATCAGCGCCGTCATCTCCACTGCTTGGGAATGATGCATGATCATACCCTGCATGAAATCCACTTCCGCCTGGGACCGGGGCGGCAGCTTTGCCATTGTGGACGGCGGCAGCTTTACGCTCGGCTTACCGGGCGCACCCGGCTGGACCACTACCGGCTTCAAAGTATTCGTTTGCTGTGCGTGCGCTGTAGAGCAGAAGAAGTCTGTTGGCACGCTCGCTGCGAACAGCAGGCTACACAAAGATGCTGTGACTCGTGCAGACGAGAGCTTGCGCTTGCGGCGGAGAGGATCAAGCAACCATTTTGAACTGTTGCTGAAGAGTTTCATTCCAGGAGAGTTCGTCACGAAATACTAACATTTCAGAGACTATCAAGGCTGGAGTGGTCGCTGGAGTTGCATGAGTGGGGTGTTGCCGGTATGCGGTGTGTATTGGTGATGGCCAGAGACGGAATCGAGCTACGTGGCAGATGGGCGGCTGGTTTTTAATCCAACCTTAGTTCGCAGACTTGCCTTGGCCATCCTTGTGGACCAGCTTCTCCAGAGCATAGCCGAGCGAAACGCCAACTGCGTAGCAGAGAAGGTCACTCCACACGAAAGTATCACCAAGGATCAAGCCTCCTAAAGTCGTGTGCCGCACCTGGTCTACGAACGGAGAATGGTACAGCTGGCTCAGTTCTATAGCGAAAGCAAACAGTAGTGCGTTTATGCAGACTCGCCAACTCGACCATCGCGGGAACAACATGCCTATCCCTAAGAAGGCGGTCAGCGCCCACAATGTATCGCCGGCATAAGCAGCGAGAAATCCCGGAAGCACCCTTGAGTATTTTCGTGAAGCAAGGCCGAGCACAATCACAACGATTGCAGCCAATAAATATTTGATTCGGTTTCTCTTCATTGTCTTGGGTGCCTCCGCGAGGCTCGCTCGTAGGAATGGAAACCAGAATTGATCCTTAGCGGTGCAAAGGTGATTAATTTAATGGTGGCCAGAGACGGAATCGAACCGCTGACGCCAGCCTTTTCAGGACTCGGAAGACAGGTAATGTCGGCGGCTTTAAGAAAGCGGTAGAAAGACTCGGATAGTGCGGGGAACCAGCGGGAATGGCTATTGTTCCCGTATTGTTCCCACGATTAATAATAATGCGTCGGCTCACAAATCCCACATGCGGACGGTTGGCTAGCAGACCCCGAGCGCGAACCACCAGGCGGGAAATCGGTCGAAAATGCGGGAGATCGGTAGACATCTTGGGGAGAAAACCTGAAAAGTCTATGGTTGTGCGCTGACGGAAACAGGAAAGTGTCTGATTACGTTTCCGGACCTTGCTTCTACCGAAACCGGTACGATGGTTGTGCCTGTTGAATGTTTTCGCAGCCGTGCCGCTCTACCGTGGAGTGCCCTGAGCGTGATATTTACCAACGAGGTGTTGGCTCCTAGTCGTAGACGATTAGGAGTTGCAGAACAAGTGTAAGCTGCACCTGCACTGCAAGATACTTCCACTGGACTACTCGCCCCCAAAGCCGTCAATTGTAGTGGTGATGAGATTGCTTGCGGGACCGCTCCTCGCGATGCCCTGGTGGGACGAATTAAGGACAGGACAATATCAAAGCCATTACCAGTTATCGGGACAGAAAGCGTATTCGCATCCGTGGTCACCACCAGTGCCGCCGATTTTGCTCCGAACTCGGAAGGCGCAAACCTGACGTTGATATCACAGCTCGTTGCCGGAGCTAGCGTAGCGGCGCAATTATTGGTGACCGTAAAATCGGACTGTGTGGCTACGATAGAGCCTATGGCCAGGATCCTACTTTGCTGATTGTTCGTAACCCTTATTGTCCGAGTGCTCGACATCAAATTGGGCACGAGATTGCCGAAGGCTAGTTGTTGCGGTTGCGACAAAATTGGTTGTGGCGAAACTGTGAAATTCGTTGTGCCCGAAACACCACCAGTCGCGCCAGGATTGAAGACGGTAATCTCGGCTGTGGCCGGAGATGCCAGATCAGCCGTAGAAATTGCCGCAACGAGTGTATTGCTGTCAATCAAACTTGTGGTGCGGTCTTTTCCATTCCAGCGGACTACTGAACCGGCGTTGAAGTTGCTACCCGTAAGATGGACATACTGATTGTGACTTCCTGCTAGCGCACCGCTGGGAGAGAGGCTTGCAACGGCTGGGACCGGCCCGACTTCGGCAAAGGGATTTAAGGCTGAGGTCTGAAAAACGTGAATCCTGCCGTCCGCCAATACAGCCGTATCAGGCCGAACCAAGATGAAATCGCTGAATGAAGTGCTGATAATCCCCGGACCGAATGTGTACCCGAGGAAATCGCCCGTATTCAGATCGAATGCATTGAATCCATACTGCATTGGAAATATAACCCTGTTGCGGCTCGGGTCCGGAAATACTGCACCGTAGGAATTCGACCCATTGTCTGAGAATCTATCGTATTGCTTAATGGACTTTCCTGATTGCAAGTCATATGCTGAACCCGATACTGAATAAGCGATCCCTTTCTGGATAATTGAACTGGAAGTGTCGGGAATACTGACCGAATTCACCAGCTGTATCCCGTTATCTCCCACGGACATTAAGTATGCGAGTTGTGGGTTACCACTCAATGCGTAAAAGCTATAAGGCACATTTCCCACCTGTAGCAGTCCTTCGCCCGAATGATTGTTGAAGATCAACTCCTGAACATCGCCAAGTTGCACTCGGAACGAAGTAAAGAAATTGTCCCAGAGAGAACCTACCTGTAAGCCCTCGCGGTAAAGCGCTATGCCCCCAACTGCGAAGGACAACACAACGCTCTTGTCGTCAGTTGGAAGCACAAACATGTCGTAAACAGAAAGTGCCATACCCCTTCGAGTTCCGAGGCTGGCCTGCTGATCAATAATCTGGGCCACAGTATCAAAGCGCAGCAGCTTGTTGCCCGAAGCGATATGCAAGAATCTGCCGTCGGCTGAGAGCGCCATGGCTGTGATTACACCGCCTAAATCGACCGTCTTTTCCACTCCGGTGTCAGGATCAATCACATACAAAAAATTGAACCCAGTCCCGCCATAAAGGGAGTTGCCATTGCTCGCGCCGTAAATCCTTCGTTTAAAGGGGTCGAAAACCATACGGTCCACTGCAACCGGCAGGTACACGTCGAATGAACCCGCGTGAAGTTGATTTGCGGGATTCCCGGCAAGTAGGATTTTTACGTCGAAGACGCCCGGCACAGTAAGCGCGCTAGCAGGGATATTTGCGCGAACGAAAAATGTTTGCCCGGCGGGGACAATGGTTGTCGGGTAAGTTGTACCGTTGAAGTTGATTAAAGATCCGGCGGGAACGTGATTCACTTGTGCTTCTAACTGGAAGGCCGTTCCAACTGCTATGGAACCTCCCGGAGCGCAGCATCCTCCAATGGCGACAGCGTTTGGATTTGGATCAGCTATTCCGGCATACGATAGATTCACGCCATATGGACTTCCAACTGCATTGCTGTAAACGTTCAGCTTCCCAGAGATCTGCCCTTTAAATCCTGACGCAACTTCAACGAGGATATTGCAGCTCGATCCGGCAGACAAGACGTTAGGACACTTACTCGAGCGAAAAAATGTGAACCAGTTTGAATCAACCCTAATGGATTGAATAGCAAGATCTGCATTCCCCGTATTAGTCAGTGTTACCTCGCGCGGGCTTGCCGTGTCGGGGTGGCCCTCGATCTCGGTTCCGAAGTCGATCGACTCCGGAGAAAGCGACACTGCCGGCCCGGTAAATCCGTTCCCTCGCAGCGCCACGATGTGAGGACTTCCTACGGCAGAACTGCTGATGGTCAGGGTCCCCGCGCGAGTTCCCAGCGCCGAAGGGCTGAAGCTAATGTCGAGCTCGCACGCGGAGCCGGGTGCGAGAACGGTACAAGTATTCGACGCTAATGAGAAGTCGCCCGAAACATTTACGCCAGCGAACGTCACAGTCGTAGCTCCCACGTTGCGGATTGCGACTGGCGCCGGGGTACCAGTTGAATTTAGATGATGATTGCTCAGATTCAATAGTGAGGGCGTTATGGACAGTTCCGATGGTCGCAGGTCTACTCGCCAAGCGCCGCGGCCATGAGTGAAAGCAAAAAGATGTTGGCCGCTGGCATCGAATTTAAGCGATTCAACAACTACGTTTGCGAACCCAGTATTTTCCACCGCCCAACTCTGTCCGCCATCGAGAGAGACGAATACACCGACGTCAGTGCCCGCATACAGCCGCGAAGTCACATTGGGATCAACCGCAATCGAATGTACCGGGACATCAGGAATGGCGCCGTCTCCGACGCCATCGGATTGGTTCCAGGTGCTCCCAGCATCAGCGCTCTTGTAGACGTGTGCGGCGTGGTCGACCCCGAAAGTGGAGTAGGTGGCATAGACCACATTCTGGTTCTTCGGATCAAAAGCTATGGAAGAAACAAAGCCATTTCGTGGAAACGCATAATCAACATTCGTTGAAGAGTTCGAAGTGAGACCATTGGTCTGCCTGAGAATATATCCGTCGCTCATCCCCAGAATAACTAGATTTGGATTCCCCGGAGCAACGGCAAGAGAACTGACAAGTCCGTTCCCCGGAGTTACATCGCTGGCGCGCTGCCACGTAGCGGCTCCGTCGTTGCTGCGCCAAAGGTAGATTCCCCCAGTCCACAAACGTTTCGGCTGCGCTGGATCCATCACAAAGGGAGCAACAAATAATCCAAAATCAGATATGCCGTTGGTCGCTGGCGCAAAAGTCTGCCCGCCATCGCCGGAGCTTTTTAGTGACAGACCTGGGTTTGAAGCAAAAAGACGATTCGTGTTTGTCGGGTCCACGGCCACGTATCCGCCATCGCCGCCTAGAATTTCCGACCACACGGTGTCGCTCACGACGCCGGAGCGAATCGTGCCATTGTCCTGCGTGCCCCCGAAATAGGTACTACCGTCTGGATATGGTGCACCGTGGTAGAACTGCGTGACTCCGTAACCATTATTTATACTGGTCCAGGTGACTCCAGATTGCGAAGAATCGCAAGTAGCTAGGGGACCGGTGGCGGTGGAAGCCAGTGCGTCGTCGGTCCGGAAAATCCCGCCATCATTTCCTACATACATCTTCCTGTTGCTGCTGCCGTTGTAGGACGGGTGGAAGGCGATGACGTGCTGGTCTGGATGGACGTACTGCGGTTGTCCTTTCGCAAGCCAATAAGAAGCTAACCCCCAGTTTGCGCCACCATCATCGGAGCGAAACAGGTCAATGCCTCCTGCCCAAACACGGTTTGGATTTACCGGATCGACAGCCAGGACATTGTCATACCACCCTTGATCGACAAAGAAACTGTTCCCGACGCCGCATTCGCTCGCGGTCGCTGCTTCGGGATTTGTAAGCAGCAGGGTGTTTAGCTTTATTGGACTGGCGGCACTGGTTTGCACTGTCCAGGTAGCTGGGTCGCCACTCGAGCCTGAGCGATAGACGGCGCGCAAAGCGTAGTTCCGGGCTGGATCTTGCACCCGATCGGCCATGGCATAAATGACGTCTTGGTTAGAAGGTGCCAGCGCCAGGCTGATGCGCCCGATGGCATCATCAGCGAGTAGTGTCTGCCACTGACTGTTAATGTTCTCGGCATTGGGGTTGCGGAGAATCGAGCCGCGGCTGAACTGTCCGCAAGCAGTAATCAAGTAGTCACCAGCTTTGTCAGTGCGCATTACCAAGTCCGGGCAAGTGTTCCCAACCACCGACCAGCGCCAGGTAGCTCCGCTGTCTGCCGAACTCCATACACCTGATCTTGCCGCTACATAGACGTTGGATGGATTGTGCGCGCTGACGAGCACTTTGAAGACATAATCGAACGCACCGGGATAGAACAAGGCATTCGGTCCATTGAGGTGACTCCAATTGGCACCGCCGTCGGTGGACTTAAAAATCCCGCCTCCGCGCACGGCGTCAAAATTGCTGTAGCCCTCTCCGGTTCCGGCATAAATTACGCTGTGGCTGGACGGGTCGATGGCCAAAGTAGTCACGGCAAGGTTGGCTATGAGATCAGAGACAGGCGACCAGCTACCGCCAGCATTGAAGGACTTCCACACCCCCCCCGGCTACACCCCCCCGCATACATAATGTTGGCATCGTTGGAGTCGATGACTAAGGCCCGGGTTCGGCCACCGATATTGCCGGGACCGAGGGGCGACCAGGTTTGCAACCCCGGCTGAAGGATCCCGCTGACTTCGCCGGCAGCGCGGGTCGACACTGCAAGTCTTGTACTGGCAACGGAGGAGTGCCGCTGCATGCGCTGCATCTTTTGTGAAGCGTCCAGGTACTTTTCAACGGGCAGGCTCCTTTCGTTGGTGGGCAGCCGCTTTTGCAGATAATAATGAGCAGCTTCCGATGGCGAGTCGTAACCGCGCTCGCGTTGCTGATCACCTTCTCTGTAGGCCTCTCTCCATCTTCGTTGCAAGGCTTGCGGCGATCTTGCTTTGGATTTCGGACGGTGTGGTTTGCGCAGCGAAGCAGCGGCTTTTTTTAAAATGGGCCCGCTGGAGTTTGCCGAGGTCGCTTGGGAAAAAACCGGAAGGGAAGAGTAGAGCAAGAAAAAGAGACTGCTCACCAGCAAGAATGGCGAAAAGGGGCGATTACTACCAGGTTCGGGGGGCATAATTCTCAATCCAGCTACTACGAATTGAGGATTGTACCCCAGCTTCTCTGGCCGCTTCTATGCAAATCTTTGGAGGAAGCCAGCGGGAGCCGGTTAGCTCTAAGGTGGCGATCAATGCGGGCGCCGTCGGCCGATACTTGAGGACGAAAAGCCAAAACCTCTTCTCTGTCAGTTAGCGACTGGAATCTACCTCTGGCCAAGAAATTTGATAATGTCACCTGAAAGACTGCTTATTACGATTTCCGGATCCTAAGACGATTGAGGTGTTTTTGGAAAGCGGAGCGCAGGATGCGAGTTGGTCTATTAAATTGCCAAAAGAGGATGCAGTTCCAATCCATTCCTCGCCGCCTTTCTCTGCCCGTGTGCGGATGAAGAAAGCCACGTCTGTTGTCTTAATCAACTTCCCAATTTCCAGTTGCGCCACCTTGGCCTGTAATGCGCGAAAGCTTTCCTCTAGGTGAACAGGTGGCGCATTCAGGGCTGGCACTTCAGCGACCATGCCGTCTTTCAGAGCACGAGTGAGCTTTATTGACCAGACGACCCTTTCCCAAGCTGCTAACGTCCTCCTTGTGGGCTGAACTTCGCCGGTTGAGTCGGCGATAGTCGAACAAAGAGGAGCTGTCATCATGGGAACAATTCTGATCGTAGTCCTTGTACTGATGTTAGTGGGAGCCTTTCCCCGATGGCCGCACAGCCGTGGATGGGGATACGCGCCTACCGGCGGTGTCAGCCTTCTCCTGATTATTTTGTTGGTGTTAATCCTTTCCGGCCGGCTCTGAAAATATTTCTACACAATTTAAGAAATTCAAATCGCAGATGAGCGCCACAGAAAGCAGTGGTTTAAGCAATACGCTTCATGGAGAGTTATGAAAAAGCTAGGTTTGTTGTTGGTAATAGCGGGTTTAAGCACGTTCGGTTTCGCGGGAACAGCGCGTCAGGATGCGGACAATCGGTTGAATGCTTCCGCCGAGGTCTTGCACGAACTGATGAATGCGTCTGACAAGGGCATTCCTCAAGAAGTCCTGGAACATGCGAAGTGCATCGCTGTTGTGCCGAATATGCTTAAAGGTGGATTCGTTCTCGGTGGCAGCCATGGCAAAGGTGTCGCGACTTGCAGAAATGCCAACGGATGGAGCGCTCCGGCTTTCTTCACAGTGGGCGGCGGCAGCGCAGGTTTCCAGATCGGTATTGAAGGCGTCGATTTGGTCATGATCATCCAGAATGAAAAAGGGATGCAGAAGCTGATTGCCAGCAAGTTCCAGATCGGCGCAGATGCTTCGGCAGCCGCAGGGCCGGTCGGTCGTCACGCATCAGCGGACACCGATTGGAAGCTTGAAACGGAAATCCTGACTTACTCGCGTGCAAAAGGCGCGTTTGCCGGGATCACCTTGAATGGCGTTTCCATTCGTCGCGATGACGATTCCACGAAGGCAGTCTATGGCCGCAAGGTCTCTACTGCTGCTGTTCTAAGCGGGAAAGTTGCTGTTCCCGCTTCTGCGACATCGTTCATCGCTGCAGTGAGCGGCGCAAAAGCTGTTGCGCAAGCGAAATAGCAGCACTGAATGTTCACGGCTAGTGGCAGGTAGCTGACCACCGCTATCTGCCATTTTTTGTTCCCAATTGCCGGTCGATAATCATCGGCGTATTAAGAAAGATGATATGAGCGCTCAACAGAAAATCCTGATCGTGGACGACAACCCCGGACTTCGGGCGGTGTGTTCTTCGTTGCTAGCATCAGCGGGATATTTGGTCACCAGCGCGGAAGACGGTTTTGCGGGCTTGTTATGCCTGGAAAAAAATATCCCGGATCTGATCCTGTGCGACCTCCATCTGCCCCGCATGTCAGGATTCGAGTTTCTCTCGGTGGTGCGACGACGATTTCCTGAAGTGCGAGTAATGGCCATGAGCGGCGCCTACGTCGGCGACTCAAATTCAGGGGGAATACTTGCCGACGCGTTTTACGCAAAAGGTCAGAGTCCCACGACGTTCCTTGGGACAGTGCAAACATTGTTGCAAGCGTTCACTCCAAGCAGACATACACGGGAACTCGCGGAAGTCTGGATCCCATTGAACGCGAAAGACTCCCACGGCAATCCTTATGTTGTGGCAACGTGCCCGGAATGCTTCCGCACATTTCCACTGACTGTGTCGCCGTTGGGAAGCCCGGACATTCTCAATGCTTCCTGTTTCTTCTGCGCTTTCCACATCAAATACAAGAACGACTTTCCGCGTCCCACGATTGCGAGCGAGGGCGCCCCGATGTTGGAGCAGCCACTGACTAAAGCTGAAGTGGTTGAGGCAGCTGCGATTGAAGCGTCCACTGGAGCATTTGAAGACGAGATTGCAAGCCAAACACCCTTTATCTAGAGTCTCTAAAAAGAAATTTCCCCATGTGAGCACTCTTGCTCAGACCCGGTAACGCCCGCCTGTCATGCTGTATCCATCGAGAGTCATTCAATCATTTTTGATACGAGCAGTAGGGCAGATGACTGCCACTAGGAGATACATTGAAAACCAAGTTTTTGTTAGCAGCAGGAGTTTTACTCAGTGTGAGCGCGTTTGCTCAGACCAACAATCAAGCCGTTGAACCAATGGCAACCACACCGGTCTTCCGAGTGAACGTGGTCAGCCGTAGCGTTCAGGCTGTCAATTACCAGCATCGCAATGGAGCAACGAAGGTGGATTTCGCTGGCACAGACCTGATGCCGGGCGCGAACGGTCAAGCGAAAGTGGAAAGCAAGAAGGGTTACATCGAAATCGAAGTAGAGTTCGGCAACCTGGTAAAACCAACGACATTCGGTAGCGAGTACCTCACCTACATCATGTGGGCAATCTCGCCTGAAGGCCGTGCGATCAACCTCGGCGAAGTATTGCTAGGCGGCAACAACCGCAGCAAGCTGGACGTGACCACAGATTTGCAAGCGTTTGCTTTGGTCGTCACTGCGGAACCGTATTATGCAGTGCGTCAGCCCAGCAACGTGGTGGTGATCGAGAATGTCATCCGTCCGGACACGAAGGGCGCAACCGAAACGGTACACGCTAAGTACGAATTATTGGAACGTGGCGGATATATCCCTACGGGCTACAAGTTTGATCCGGTGGTCACCAATGCCAAATTGCCCTTGGAATTCTTTGAAGCACGCAATGCATTGCGCATAGCGCAGTCTGAAGGCGCGGAAAAATACGCGAGCGACAGCTACAAACATGCGGTTGAGTTGATGAACAAGGCCGATGAATATGCGATCCGCAAAGACATGCCGAAGCAGCCACTGACGGCAGTATCGCGGGAAGCAGTGCAGACTGCTGAAGATGCACGCGCAATCGCAGTAAAGAACATGGGCGAAGAGCGTCTGGCGATGGAGCGTCAGGCATCAGCAGACGCCAACTCCAAAGCCGATGCTGCCAAGGCACAGGCGGAATCAGATGCAGCTCGGGCACGCAGAGCAGCAGCCAATGCGCGATCTGAAACAGCACAGGCTAAGACGGATCTAGCAAACAGCCAGGCAGCATCGGCAGATGCGATTGCAGCAGCGCAAGCAGATGCGGAGAAATCCCGTTTAGCAGCGTTGCAGGCGCAGCAGACTGCGGACCAAGCAGAAAAAGAGAAAGCGGCAATGCGCACAAAGTTGTCGGATCAATTGAACACGATCCTTCAGACACGTGACAGCGCACGCGGGCTTATTGTCAGCATGTCTGATGTCTTGTTCGATACCGGGAAGTTCTCATTGAAGCCTGGAGCACGCGAGAAGCTGGCAAAGGTCGCCGGCATTCTGCTTTCATATCCGGGACTCAATATCGAAGTCGGCGGCTACACGGACAGCGTGGGAAGCGATGAGCTGAACCAAAAGCTTTCTGACAACCGTGCGGGTTCCGTCCGCGATTACCTTGTGCAACAGGGAGTCGCATCGGGGTCAGTAACGTCGAAAGGCTTTGGCGAAACGATGCCAGTGGCCTCCAATGACAACTCTGCAGGACGTCAGCAAAATCGAAGAGTCGAACTCGTGGTTTCGGGCGAAGTCATCGGACACCCGGTGAACACCACTACAGGAAGCTTGCGCTAAGTTGATATGAGGGAGTCTCGAAATCTTCGAGACTCCCTTTTTCATTCACAGAAGATAGGAGCTCAAAATGCTTTGGACAATCGTTGCAATTCTGCTGATCCTCTGGCTACTTGGATTCAGCCTTCATATCGGAGCCGGCCTCATCCACATTCTGCTCGTAGTGGCACTGGTGGTCTTCATTTTCAACATGCTTTCAGGGCGGCGAAACTGAGTGTCTCTCCCTTGATAGAAAGTCTTGTGAGAGCAGAAAGGCATTTATGTCATTCGGAATCTACATCATTGGTTATCTGATTGTTATCGGCGGACTGATCTACGGAGCCGCAATGCTTCACGTGCCCACGCAGTGGATCGTGGTCGGTGGAATTGTCGCAATAGGATTAGGGATCTTGACGGGCGTGAAGGCGACACGACAGAAAGACGCCGCGTAATTGCGGCACTCGGAGGAAGCATTATGAAAAATCTATTTTGGGTCGGAATTGTAGTCCTAATCCTAGGAGTGCTGTCTTTGTTCGTGCCCATTCCGCAGACGCAGCACGAAGGCATCAAGGCGGGTGGCCTTTCGATAGGAGTGGAAACGCGCACCGAGGAGAAAGTGTCGCCCATCATTAGTGCGGTCCTGATCCTGGGCGGCGCTGGGATGGCGATTGGCGCCAAGGCTAAAGCTTAGATTTATTAGAATCTGATTTCAAGAATGAGGAAACAAATGATTCGCAAAATTGCTTCGTGCGCGTTAACTCTTGCACTGTTCAGTTCTTTTATCGGTTGCGCCACAAATAATGAAGCACCGGCTACATCCGCGGCCACGACTCCGGGCGCAACGGCTGCACCCGTTTCCACACCTGCTGCCTCCAAGCCGGCTTCGACTACGACGAAAACAACTGCTGCAGCTCCCGCGGTTATTCCGGCGGCCAAAGTCTCAACCTCAAAGCTTGTGTTGCCCTCAGGAACCGTCATTACAGTTCGTCTCAATGACACGTTAGCGTCGAACGTGAGCCAGAGTGGACAAACCTTTACTGCCACAGTGATGGACGCGATCCAGGTTGACCAGAAGACGGTCATTGCGAAAGGCGCGACTGCGACAGGAACGGTTGTGGATGCTCAGGCACTTGGCAGGTTCGAAGGCGGAGCTCGTCTGCAGTTGCGTCTGGATTCGGTCGATGCGAACGGCCATACAGCACGAATCGAAACAGGCATTCTGGAGCGCACTGAAACTGGCAAGGGGAAACGTACGGCCACGATGATAGGCGGCGGAGCAGCAGCCGGTGCGGTCATCGGAGCACTCGCCGGCGGTGGCAAAGGTGCGGCGATCGGTGCAGGCGCCGGAGCGGCAGCGGGCACCGGAGGCGCAGCAATAACAGGCAATAAGAACGTTGTGCTTCCGAGCGAATCAGCGTTGAGCTTCAAGACCAGCGCCCCGACAGACTTGAATCGGTAGTGTAGGGACGCTGCTCTCAGTTCAGTAGGTAGCTTCGCTAAGGCAACATGGAACTGATTCAAGGGAAAATCCAATGACGTTGCATGAATTGCAGTACTGCCGCTTTTTGTTGAGATGTTTGAAAGACCTTTATGTAGAGAAGTCCGCCATGAGCACGCTTTTGGACACGCACAAGCAATCGGACGAAGCGGCACTCGGCGATTGGCGGTCAGCCAGTGCTACGATGAGCGCGGATTCCGTTTTCCGCTCTGCTATTGAGGCTAACTTCGCACCACTATTCGAAAAACTGGAGAGCGCTATCAACAATGAGGAGCTATTAGCGAGTATGCTTACTAAATGTAAGCTTCCACAGACGAGAGTGGACCAGATCAGAAACCTTCAAGGGAGAATCGATGTCCAAGTTTAACGGAGACAAGGCAAGACAGAACCTGCGTGACCGGAAACAAGCAAAGATGCGCGTGAGAACCCAGGCACTACGGGCAACAATGAAATCGCCGTTGAAGACCAACATTACCCCGGAACCCGCCCCGGCAAAGTCAGCGAAATAAATGCCTGCGGAAGCCATTCGATACATCAATAACGAGCCGGCGATCCTCTACGGAGGCAATGTCGATTCGGTCATGCTGACGTGCTCAGATTGCGCTGCGGAGTATCGCATTCACTACTCGAACTCGGAAATCCCGCGCATTAATGACTGCCGCTATTTGGCGGGAGTGCGGATCAACGCGGAACATCCGCAGCATGAGCGAAGCATCCTGCTCTAATTATTCGTGCAGGACTACGTTGAGCAGTGAGCTGTGGACTTTGATAGTCCCGTCGTACTCGATGAAGCCCAACTTGCGGAAGCGATTCATGAAGAAACTGACCCGCGAGCGGGTAGTGCCCACCATCTCTGCGAGTGATTCCTGACTGATCTTGGGAATCACAATCTCAGGTTGGTCTTCTTTTCCAAACTGAGCAAGCTGTAGAAGAACTCGTGCGAGTCGCTTTTCACTGGAATTGAAGAGCTGATCGATCAAGTCTTCTTGACTGCGTGCGTTGCGCGCAAGAAGAAACGCTACGAAAACCTCTGAGAAAGCGTGGTCCTCGCTGAGCACACGGATCATTTCCTTCTTGCCGATCCTAAGCAACACGCAATCTGACTGCGCGGTGGCGGTCAGCAGCCGAAGGGGATGAGTGGTGGCAATGCAATCTTCGCCGACAAAGTCTCCAACGCCCAGCACTGCGACCGTCGCTTCCTTTCCTTGCGCCGAAACGACGGCGATCTTTACTTTACCCTTCTGGATGTAGAAGACTGCGTCCGCGGGATCGCCTTGGGAAAATATGGTCGAGTTTTTGGGGCGCTCCAAAATGCTTTTTCCGAGGCCTGCGTCGTTGAGGAAGTCGGCTACCGGGAAGACGGATTGTTTCATTCGGCGAGTACGGCCGATCGCTACCGCCTTCTTGATGGTAATTAGAGGGACAGCTGCAGAGACTGTCGTACCATTGTCAGGTCGTATTGCGGACTTCATACCCACAGCTGTCATTTATCGGATCCTCCGGCGCCCCCGCTTCCGGGACACACATCCTATAAGCCTAAGCCCTTTCGAATCCGCAACTCGATTGAGCAGTATTGACCACTTATGTGGAACTCTTGCTAGTAAGCTAAGTGTGCCTCAGGTGAACAAGATACCTCAATGAGACGTGAAAGTATCCTGAATTCCGACCCGAACACTCTATTTAAGAAGCTTGAATCGCAATCGGCAAGCCGTGTCTATCGGAACCGCCAAAATATCTTCTACCAGGGTGATGCCGCTACGGCTATGTTCCGTGTCGAACTTGGATACGTGAAGCTGGCGGTGGCTTCGACGCGGAGCAACAAGGCTGCGGTCTCGATCCTGCGTGAAGGTGACTGCTTCGGAGAGGGCTGTATCGGCACCCCATTGCGCACCTGCACGGCAACCTCGATCGGACAATCCATTATCGGTAAGATCAGTAAGCGCGCGCTAGCACGTCGCCTGCAGATGGAGCCAGCCTTTGCGAAACTTTTCACGGCGTATTTATTGCTTCGCATCCGGCGGGTCGAAGACGACCTCATGGACCAACTCATGAACACCAGTGAACGCAGGCTGGCTCGGCTCTTATTGAAGCTATCAGGGTTCAGCAAGCGCTCTGGACGCGCTCCCGAAGTGGCAAACATCGACCAAGAGACCCTGGCGCAGGCAGTGGGTACTACTCGCTCACGCGTAAGCCACTTCATGAATGAGTTCCGGCAAAAGGGGTTCATCGATTACAACGGTCATCTGCAAGTGCATAAGTCCCTTCTTTCTTACCTGCTAAAAGAATAATTGCCCTGACTGAGCAATATTGCACACCTTAGTTTTTTCAAAATAAACCATACAACTGAGCAGTTTTGAACAGCGGTGCAACTACTACTCCCGTACCTTGGAGTGGCGAGTGTTCTCTTTTGAACACGCCCGCTATGCGTACTTCACTTGCGGATCTGTTACGGGAATCAATAGGAGAGGTAAATGAATAAGTTCAAGCTTAATAAGATCCTGATCACAGCCTTGCTGTTGTCAGTGGCCGCCTTTACACCGGGATGCGGTGACCCGGACGGGAACGGGTTCGCCCCAACAGCGCCCATTGCCCCACCAACCGTCACATCCGTTACTCCACCGAACGGAACTTTGTTGGTTTGCCCTAATGCCGCTGTCGTGACCGCCACTTTCAGCAAAGCCATGAATCCTGCAACCATCAACTCACCGGCAACAACGTTTACGTTGACTGCCAACGGAGCAAATGTACCCGGCACGGTTACCTACGTAGCGGCAACGAATGTCGCGACGTTTACACCGACAGCCGTCCTTGCGCCGAGCACTCCTTTTACGGCGACGATTACCACCGGAGCGACTGACACGTTTGGCAACGCGCTTGCCGCGAACTTTGTTTGGACGTTCACTACATCCGCTGTATGTCCTCCGATCGTTCCGCCCATCGTACCCGGCTCGGCTTCGCCCCTCGGAACTGCTTGCAACTTCGGCATCCTCGGCGCGACCCCGGTTGTCAGCAGTGTTGGTCTTACGAAGATTCTTGGCGGAGATGTTGGTATTTGGCCAGCAGCTTCAGTCACTGGATTCCCACCGGCAACTCTGACCGGCGCAACACATCTAGGTGATGCAGTTGCCCAGACCGCTCAAGGTGACTTGACTGTGGCCTATAACAACATGGCCGGAGCAGCAGGCGGACAGGTTCTTCCCGCAGACGCGGGTGGACTCACGCTTGCACCGGGTGTCTACAAGACCACGAGCGCACAGCCCACGCTGGGAATCACCGGAAATCTAACGCTGGCAGGTCCAGCGACAGGTGTCTGGATATTCCAGATCGTCTCCAGCCTCACAACGGCAAGCGGTAACAGCCAAGTCATCATGTCCGGCGGCGGTTTGTCTAAGAACGTGTTCTGGCAGGTTGGCAGTTCAGCGACCCTTGGAACGAACACAACGTTCGCTGGAAACATCCTGGCACAGGCGTCGATCACAGCTGCTACTGGCGCCACGCTGAATGGCAGAGCGCTGGCCCGTACGGGCGCAGTCACTCTGGACAGCAACACGGTCAACGTGCCCCCCTGCCCATAAACGGAAGCGATAGCGGACCATCACTTGGTCCGCTATCGCACCGGATAGAAGAAGCTTTTTCACGTTATCGAAATTCGGAGGAATTTTCGCATGTCATCTTTAATAAATAGTGGTCACCGTCGGTCAGCAACAACGCTCGCCGCAGTGATTGTCCTACTCTGTTGCTTCACTTCAGCCGCCGTGGCTCAGGATCAACCTCTCCCAAAGTGGGAGTTGTACGGCGGATACTCTTTCCTGTATCCAAACTCCACCGTGAACGGTCAACTCAAGGGCGCGCTGTTGCCATTGAACAGCATGTTGGAATCGAATCCGAATGGAGTTGGCATCACCGGCACATACAACGTCAATCGCTGGTTCGGGATTAGCATCGATCACAGCAACCATTGGGGCAGCGGCGAACTCACGCTGGCCAAGAGAATCGACGACACTCGGTTCTCTAACATCTCGATCGGGCCGAAGTTCACGTTCCGCGGGGGACGCTTCGCGCCATTTGCCGAAGTGCTCGTCGGCGACCACCGGCTCGTACCTGAAGCCTTCCATAGTGTGGACAAGCTCGGCATCATGTTCGGCGCAGGATTGGATGTAAACGTTTCCAGGCGTATAGCGCTTCGCGTGTTGCGTGCAGATTATGTCTACTCGACATATCGCTTTGCTCCGGCTCCGGTGCCTACGACTGACCTCCGCGGTGTACGTCTGCAGACTGGACTTGTGTTTAAGTTCGGCGGCGGAGAAGCCCCCGTGCCACCCACGGCAGCATGCTCAGTTCAACCGACAGAAATCTTTGCCGGCGAACCTGTGACTGTCACTGCGAATGGAACGAATTTCAATCCCAAGCGTACGGTCAGATACGAATGGAATGGTACCGGAGTAAAAGTTTCAGGAAACAATTCTTCGGCACAAGTTGATACCAGCGGTTTGCAGCCGGGCTCCTATGCGGTGAATGCAAACTTGAGCGATGGCAGCAAGAACGGCGTTGCATCATGCAGCACCAAGTTCACCGTCAATCAGCCACGTCCGCCAGTGATCTCATGCTCGCCTAGCCCATCAACCGTGCAACCGGGTGGAAACTCAACCATCAACTCCAGAGCCAGCAGTCCTGATGGCCGCCGTCTCACTTACAGCTACAGTGCGAATGCGGGCAGCATCTCTGGAACCGACGCCTCTACAACACTGAATACCGGCAATGCGCAACCCGGCTCCATCACAGTAACTTGCAATGTTGCCGACGATCGCAATCCTGCTTTGACGGCATCTTCAACAACAACGGTAAACGTGGAAGCTCCGCCTCCGCCAGCACCCCCAGCACCGCCGGCTATCGAAGCCAGCAAGCTGAACGAGGTTGATTTCAAAGAGAACAGCCCGCGCGTCGACAACGCCGCAAAGGCCATCCTTGATGAAGTTGCTCTACGCTTGCAACGTGATTCGGATGCAAAGCTTGTACTGATCGGTGAAGCTGATTCGTCTGAGCGCAATGGGACGCGGCTCGCCGCTCAACGTGCATTCAACAGCAAGGCCTATCTCGTCACCGAGAAGGGCATTGATGCAAGCCGCATTGAGACACGCACCGGTAGCGAACAGGCCAAGAAGACGCAAGTCTGGTTGGTCCCAGCAGGTGCAAATTTCAATACACAGGGCACACAGATCGCGGAACCATCCACGCGAAATCGCAAAAAGTAGATTCTCTCCTGTAACACTGATTCCTGCAGGACAGCTCACGCTGTCCTGCTTTTTTTTGCTTTCGATCACGTCAAAGCAAACGTGTTTAATATCGCACACATTCCCGAGATCAAAAAAAATCGTTGTGCTTGGTCAATAGTGACCAGTAAGGAAATCCAGAGTAGCTGATAGTGGGTACTGCAAGCCTCTGCTGCGCAGTTCGCGTCGCGGTTAACTCAAGTTCAGAGAAAAGGACACAATGAAATTCTTCACGAGATTATTGATCATCGTTTGCGTAATTACCGCGTCACTTGTTGTTTTGCCGGCAGCATCGGCTGACGACACCAACCACAAGACATTCGTTACCTTTAGCGCACCATTCGAAGTTCCCGGTGTAGGCGCTCAGGTATTACCGGCTGGCACATATGTGTTCAAGATCATGGATTCACTCACTGATCGCCACATCGTCCAGATCTTCGACAAAAAACAGACCCACCTATTCACCACCATCTTGGCAGTGCCGAACTTCCGTTCGCGCACCACTGAGAAAACGGTCATAACTTTCAAAGAACGCGCACAGGGCGAGCCGGAAGCAATCCGCACTTGGTTCTATCCGGGCCGTCAATGGGGAGAAGAGTTCGTCTACCCGAAGGCAAAGGCGCTTGAGTTGGCGAAAGTCAGCAACGAGCCTGTGTTCGCAACTCCGGTTGAGATTGCAAGCGTAGAGGAAATGAAGACTGCGCCGATCGAAGCCGTGAAGCCTACTGGCGAATCGGTTCCCGTAGCCGAAGTGATTCAGACCCCGCCCGTGGAAGTAGCCAAGCTGGACGCGCCGAAAATGCCGAAGACGGGCAGCAACATGCCTTTGATCGCATGCTTCGGCCTGCTCTCGTTGGGCGCAGCTGGCGTCATGAAGAAGTACTCCGCTTAAGCGGATGCAATAGGGCTGTACGTGCCTGGAAGACAAATCCGCACGTACAGCTGCAACACAGGACTAAGCAAGACCGCAACTCGCAGCATCAGAATTGGAGTTCAAAGTGAAATTGAATCTACGTAGTACGACATTGGGAATCGTAGCCGCAGTTGCAATCGCAACAATGGGCACTCCCAGTTTTATCGTCGCTCAGTCAGAGCAAGGTATGGAGCACGGCCGCGGTCACAACAAAGATAAGCACCAGGATCGCGACGAGAACAATGACAACAGTTCCTGGGCTAACAACCGATACTTCCAACAAGGAGTGGCACAGGGTCAGGCTGACAGGGCGAAGAATCGAAGCAGCCAGTACCGGTCACAGCCGCGAAACGGAAATGACCGCAAGGCCTATCAAGCCGGCTATGGCCAGGGATATGCCAATTACAACAACACAAACGGTCAATACGGGAACAACAATAACAATGCCGGCTACCGCATGGGCTCGCAAGACGGCACCAACGACGGTCGTAACGATCGCGCGGCTGGCCGTGCGTTGAGCTATGGCCCGGGCTACAACCATCCCGATCGCGGATACAACAACAGCTATGGCGACAAACAAACTTACGAACAGGCTTACAAGCAGGGCTATCAGCAGGGTTACCAAGCCGCTTACAACAACGGGCAGAATGGTTCACTCGGCGGATATTCGCGCAACGGCCAATTCCCGAACAACAGCAACAACCCCGGCTTCCGCATGGGAGCGCAGGATGGAACCAATGACGGTCAGAGCGACCGCGCTGCGGGACGTCCTTTGAAATACGGCCCGGGCTATAACCATCCCGATCGCGGATACAACAACAGCTACGGCGACAAGAACGCATACCAACAGCAGTATTTGTTGGGATACCAGCAGGGCTATCAACAGGCGTACAACAATCAGCGCAGGTAGCTAGGCATCGCGGGCTGCCACCAAAACTAAGTGGCAGCTCGCAGCCTTAATCGAATGAGGTTACATGTATATCGCAAGTGAATTGGCGGCCTGTGTCCTTCTCGCGTTAGCGGTAGGAATCGTGCTGTTAACGATTTTCGGGATTGGCTACGTCGTCAAAAGTGGCTTCATGTTGTGCGCGAAAGCAGTACGACTCATCCACTCGAGAATTAATATTCCGAACGGATCCACGACAGTCCAACAGTCGGGTTTTGCTGCAAACGCTTCTATATGAAAATGCGGCAGGCAGGAGTTTCCCGACGATTGGTCGCGCTGGTTTGCGTTTTGGCGCTCGCCCAGTTGTTGAACGCCCAGCAAACCGCCGGCTCCTCCGCGCCCGATTCCAAATACACCATCAATGTGAGCGTGCGCGAAGTGGTGTTGCATGCAACTGTGCGAAATCGCAAAGGCACTCCGGTTGCTGGATTGGCGCAAGAGAACTTCCAAGTATTTGAGGACCATGTCCTACAGCCGATCAAGCATTTTAGCCACGAAGACATTCCGGTCACTGTTGGACTAGTCATCGACAACAGCGGCAGCATGCGAGCCAAGCGCGCGGAAGTCATTGCCGCAGCACTCGCTTTCGCGAGTTCAAGTAATCCCCAAGATCAGATGTTCCTGGTGAACTTTAACGAGCATGTTAGGTTCGGACTTCCGCAGGATGTCGCATTCACTGACCAGAGTGACCAGTTGAAAGCAGCAATGAAAACAGTCATTGCCGATGGAAAGACTGCCTTGTATGACGCGGTGGCGGTCGCACTCGAGCATCTCAAGAAGGGGAACCGCGACAAGAAAGTTCTCATAGTAGTGAGCGATGGAGCGGACAATGCCAGCGCACGCACCAAGCAAAAGATGTTGGAGCTTGCCAACAAATCCGATGCGATCATCTATGCAATCGGGATTTACGAGCCCGAAGACCCGGATAAAGATCCAAAGGTCTTGAAAGAACTCGCCAAAGCTGCCGGTGGTGAGTCGTACTTTCCGGAAGAGCTAAAGGATGTGCTGCCGATCTGCGAACGCATTGCGCATGAGATCCGTAATCAGTACACGATCTCTTACACGCCAACGAACCAACAAGCAGATGGCACATATCGGTCTCTTCAAGTCCGAGCCGCGACGCCGAAGGGCGGTGGCTACTTCGTAACGACGCGCATTGGCTACTTGGCGCCGCTGAAGCCCGAATCCACTATCGCCATCAAGCCGGAGCCGAGGAACTAAATGTCTACGCCCCGCTCCAGTTCCAAACAGGTTTTCCTGCGTGGGATGACTTCTGTTTTCCTGATTTTGGCCATAGCATCTCTGGGATACATTGGTTTCAGCTTGGTGGATGCAAAAGCTTTTCAAGTCTCCGCAAATTGGCGACTGAATAAGTCGACCGAGAGTTCGCGATTGTCGGCTGTGAAGCCGCAACGAACATCAGCACCGATTCCAGCAGTTGCTGTTCGAGCTGTCGCACCGACTTCAGGATTGGCAATCGGGCGTCTCGAGATCAATAGAATCGGTGTTTCCGTGATCATAGCCGAAGGCGCCGACGACGAGACTCTGAGACGAGCGGTTGGCCACGTCACCGGAACAGCATTACCTGGTGAAGTAGGCAATGTTGCACTTGCAGGACATCGCGACACCTTCTTCAGAGCGTTACGCAACATTCAGCTCGACGATGAAGTTACAGTAACAACTCCCGCAGGCTCCTACGTATATAAGGTGGACTCAATGGAGGTGGTTGCGCCTAGCGATACGGAAGTGCTCGCTGCTTCCAACGAATCAATCCTGACTCTGGTGACCTGCTACCCGTTCTACTTTGTGGGTCCCGCGCCAAGGAGGTTTATCGTGCGGGCACATCGAACCTGAGCGCCTGGGATTGTTGTAACTCCAATTGCGCTTGCCCCAGTGAGCAATAGAAGCCTGACCGTCTCCAGAGCTTAGAATATTTCAACTTCATCAGTGAGATTTCTGCAGAGTACCTGTCCAGCTATTCAATAGCACAAAGAGACAAGCCGATCTTCAGCCGAAACAGGTTTTTCAGTCTTACAGGTACAAGCTCGACAGCCCTCTATTTTCCGGCGGTCTCAAACGGCGCCTCAGTTCCGACAGTTGGCCAGCACCGCCGTTTTTCGGCAAGGCTGGCCAGGGCTGAATTTGGTGTACGGACTCTTAAGCCTCCATTAACATTCGTTTTTCTCGTTTGTGAGCCAGCGTCACTCTGGACGACTGGGTCGAGCCCTATGCCGCGTGATTCTTCTGTGGAAGAACGAGCGCCGCTAGGGGCTGCCCAAATCCGTTTTTTCCGAAGTCGCTAAGCTGAGTGCGAGCTAACGACTGCTTCTACTTTTGGCACTTCACGTGCCTGGCTGGAGTTGGAGCGATTGAGATGGAAATAAACTGTTGGAGTGACCAGGAGCGACAACGCCATCGAAATGACAATTCCTCCGATCACGGCGATGGCTAGCGGTTGAAGCATCTGTGAGCCCGCGCCTACCGCGAATGCCAATGGCAACATCCCGGCGATTGACGCCAAGGCAGTCATAGCAATCGGACGCAATCGTCGGCGCCCGGCCTGGAGCATTGCTTCTTCTGCGGCCATCCCAAAAGTGCGGAACTTGCTCTCTGCGTCGAGCAGCAGTATCCCATTCTTGGCGACTATGCCCACCACCATGATGAGGCCCATAAAGGAAGACACGTTGAATGACAAACGAGTAATAAGGAGTGCTAACAGAACTCCAGAGGTTGAAAGTAGTGCCGATGCCACGATCGCTGTTGGCGCGGCGAAGTTGCGGAATTCAAAGAGTAGGACCCCGAACACAAAAAGTATCGCCAACGCTAGGACCGTCCCGAGTTCGCGGAATGATTGTTGCTGCTCTTGATAGGTTCCGCCATATTCCAACCTTATTGACGGCGGCACATGCAAATTATTCACTACTTTTTGCACGTTCGCGACCCCAGTACCAAGATCTACTCCTTCAAGGCGAGCGGTGACTGTGACCACGCGTTGAAGATTTTCCCGGCGAATCTCCGTTTGACCAGGCACCTCGCTCACTGTGGCAAGAGCGCCGAGCGTCGCGGTTTTTCCTGAACTGCTGACAAGCAGCATGTCATTCATCTTGGTGCTATTCATCTGTCCGGCGCCGGGGAAACGCACGCGTATGTTGTACGGTTTTCCACCCACGATCATCTGGCTAGTGGCGAGCACCCCTTCAACCATGGAGGCCCCGTCGATGGACAATTCTTCCGGGGAAAAACCCGCATGCACTGCTGCTGTTTGATTTATCTGATAGGCGACGGCAGGTCCGCTGATCGTGTCTTCGATGCCATTTCGCATATCCACCACACCGTGGACTTTGCCGATTGCTTCTGCAATCTGTGGCGCCCACTTGGCAAGTTCTTCGGGGTTTTGAGAATACAGATTGATTCGAATCGGCTCGGGGGCATTGGAAAGGTCACCGATCATATCTTGCAGAACTTCTACGAATTCGACATTCAGCGCGGGTTCGGCTTCCTGTATCTGTGCACGAAGATCACTAGTGACTTCAGCGGTGTCGCGTTTGTGATTGGAGTGAAGTTTGACTGCAATGTCACCGCGATTCGCCTCCGTCACTGCGGCCAAGCCGAGCTGCAAGCCTGTTCGACGCGACAAACTTTCGACTTCAGGGGCCGACCGAATAATTTCCTCAACGTGCGAAACCACACGATTGGTTTCTTCTAAAGAACTTCCAGCGGGCATTAAGTAGTCAACGATGAAGCCGCCTTCGTCCATTTCGGGGAGCAAGTCCGTCCCCAATGCTTTATAGCAAATGAAAGAAGCAGCAAGCAGAAACACGCATCCGACCGCTATCATTTTTGGCCGCTCAAGGCTCCACTTTAAGATTCTCTCGTGGAACTGGACAATCTTGCCGAATCGGCCGGAAAGAGTTGCTTCTTCGGTAGCGAGCAATCGTTCCAATTCAGTCCCTTCAGTCGCCGTGGTTGAAGTCTTTCTTCTAATGAAGAAGAGGCTGAGTGCGGGAGTCCAAGTTAATGCGAGCACAAGCGAGGTGAGCAAGGCAACTGACATTGTTATAGCCAGAGCCCTGAAAAATGCGCCGATCACGCCTTCCATCGTAATGAGTGGGAGGAAAACGACGATGGGTGTGACAGTGGAACCGATCAACGGCACCGTGATTTCTTTCAACGCGCTTCCAATCGCCTCAAAGCGATCTTGCCCGCTGTCTCGGTGTAGAACAATGTTTTCAACCACAACAATCGCGTCATCGATGACGAGTCCAACCGCAGCCGCTAGGCCGCCCAGCGTCATTAAGTTGAAGCTTTCGCCAAGCACACGAAGCAGAATGAACGTGATGAAGATGGTGATAGGAATGACGAGACCCGCAACCAGTGAACTTCCCCAATCGCGGAGAAACAGCATTAAGACTGCCGATGCAAGAATCAGCCCGATGATGATCGCGTCACGAACGCTGTTGATGGAGTCACGAACGAGTCCGGACTGGTCATAGAAGGGAACCAGTTCGACTCCTGGAGGTAGAGTGGGTTTGATCGCAGCAATTTCCGCAGCAACTTCGTCAGCAACTTGAACCGTATTGCCGTCAGGTTGCCGATTCACGTTGATCAAGACTGCAGGTTTGCCGTTGGCAATAACAACTGTGTAAACAGGTTTCACTCCTTTTCCAACGGTCGCGACATCACCGATGCGAACCGGAACCCCGGCAGCAGTGGTCTTAATGGCCACTCCGGCCAGTTCTTCGGGGGTGTGTACTTGACCACTGATCAAGCCGAGGACGAGTTGATGGTTTTGTTGAAACAAACCTGGAGAATCGACGGTATTGTTGCGAGCAACGGCGGCCAGAATGTCTGGAACTGTTGTGCCTGAGAGTTGCAATTTTGCGGGATCAGGACTGATCTGATACTCAGGTTGCTGGCCACCCTGGACCACAATACTCGAGACACCTGCAAGTCGATTGAGGCGTGGCTTTACTTCATACGTCGCGATCTCCCAAAGCCGTGTCTGCGGAATAGAGTCCGAAGTAAGGCTATATCCGAGGATTGGGAAGCTTGCGAAGGTCAGGCGATGGGTTTCAATCTTTGCAGTCGGCGGCAGCACCGCCTGAGTTCGCGAGAGTGCGGCGTCAACAAATTGCAGAGTTTGAACCATGTCAACTCGCCAATTAAAAAACAGATCGATCTCGGCAGAGCCCCGGCTAGTAATGGAACGCACGGATTGCAGGCCGGGGATGCTATTCATGGCCTCTTCAATGGGGCGCGTCACGGTGACTTGCATCTGCTCGATCGGCATCACTCCGTTGTCAACGCCAATCACAACTCGCGGGAAATTGGTTTCAGGAAAAACCGCGACCGGGACGGAGAAAGCAAGATAAGCACCCACACATGCCAGTACGATGAGCAGGAAAAGAACAGGCTTCGCCTGCCTGGAAAACCAGTATTGATCTTCTCTCGACACTAGTCCTTTTCCTCCTTCTTCTCTGAAGCTTTTTCCTTGCCAGCGTTAGCTGACTCCGCTTCTTGAATCTTGACCTTTGTCTTGTCGGGAAGGCCATAAGCCTGATTTGTCACAACAATCTCTCCAGCTTGCAAGCCAGAACTTATCTGAACGAGTCCAGCCTCTGAATCCTGAATCCCAACTCGAACCTCACGCTGATGAACGGTTTCTTTATCTACGACTAACACCGTCGTTTTTCCGGTTTCATCTTTCAGCACGGAGTTCTGTGGAATTACTAATGCATTTTCCTCGTGTTGAGATTGCATCTCGATTTTTGCTGCCGAACCAGGACGCAATCGCTGGCCTTTGTTGTCCGCTCTTACCCAGACTTCAACAGTGGTACTGTTCAGGTCCAATGCAGGGCTTATCAAGGAGACTTTCGCTGGTACGGGCTTATCCACTCCTTGCACTTGAATCTCGGCAAGGTCGCCTATTTTCAGCCGGGCAGCCTGCGCCTGCGAAATGTGCGCCTTGCCTATGATCGAAGACAAATCCATGACCGTGATCAGTGCCACTCCGGCGGGTGCCATCTCGCCTGCAAAATTCGGACGGTCGGTGACGACGCCGTTTATAGGACTCCTGATCTCCGTGTATTTGAGCTGGGCCTGAGCGCCTTCGAACTTGCCACGAGCTTGCGCGAGCTGCGCATTCGCACTCTGAACCGAAGCCTTTTGACCTACGGCATTCAGAGAAGCAAGGTGACGGTCAGCAATCTCGAACTGCGCCTTTGCCTGAATGTAGGAAACTTGAGCCGTGTCGAGATCCTTTCGAGGCAAGGCACCTTGCTCGAAGAGGGACTTGCGACTCTCCGCGAGTTTTGTCTGCGCATCAAGATTTTCCCTGGCCTGTTGCCGATCCAGTTCGGCCTTTTGCAGTTCCTCTGGAATACCCGCCTTCGTGGAAGTCTCGAAAGAAGCTTGAGCCTGTTCGAAGCCTCCGCGATTCTCTGTCACTGAAGCTGCGATATCAGCATTTTCAAGCGTGGCAAGTAACTGGCCTTCCTTAACGCGATCACCACGCTGCACATATATCTTGCTCAGCGGGGCTGCAATCTTCGGAGTAATCGCCGCCTGTTGTAAGGGAAACAGCACGGCATCCGCCGTGACCGTTTCCGTGAGAGCCTTGGTTTCCACTTTGGCTATCTGAACCGTGACTAACGGCTCAACTTCTTTTTCTGCTTTGCTGCACCCTCCAAGCAGTCCGAAAACTGCCAAGGCACAGATTGAAGTAACGCAAAACGCTTTCAGCTTTTTCGTCATAGTTAGAATTTGCCTGTGAGGGTTTGTAGGTTTGACAGGGAAGTACGGTAGCGAACTTCCGCGTCATCAAAGGTATTGCGTGCCATGGTAAGGGTGTTTTGAGCGTCAACCACTTCAAGGACTGTGGCTTCACCACTCTGATATCGCAAAGTTGTGAGGTGGAGGCTGTCGGCGGCCAACTGGGCAGAGTTCCGGAGGAGATCCAATTCAGAAAGTGCAGTCTGGGCCTCGGTATAAAAAACCTTCAGCTGGCCAAGGAGTTTCTTCTGCACAAAGTTCAACTCAAGCCTTGACTGATCACGGCGAAGAATACTTTGCTTTACTTTGCTGTGAGTGGATCCCCAATTCCAGATCGGCAAATTGAAGGTTACGGCGGCCGAGTAACCCAGGTTGCTCTCTCCATCGGTGCGCAAAGCGAAGCGGGACGCATCAATGCCGTAGTTGTAATCCAGCCCGAGGGTGGGAAAATATGCGGCACGGGACGCCTTCACTTCGGAATCACCTGCTTTTACCAGTGCCAGAGCCACTGCGAGTTCTGAATTATTCGAGCTCGCCAGTCTTGTGACCTCGTCAAAGCCAGGAATGTTATCGGGAAGTCGAAGATCGTCAACGGTGGTGAAGTTCTGGTTGAAGTCAGGAAAGATCAGAATGGCAAGATCGACACGAGCTTTTTCCATGGCAAGTACGGCTTCGCGCAAATCCCGCTCTTTGTCATTGGCCTGTAATCGGGCTTTGATCGTGTCTGCATGGGCCACCTCACCGCCTTTTTCAAGTTTGCGGCTGATATCAAAAAACCTTCCTGCTTCAGTCGCGGCCTGCTGGGCTGTTGAATACTTCCTTTGCGCGACAACGAACCCGTAGTACACCTGTGTAACGGTGACAACTAGTCCACGAGTAGCAATTTGCGCACGCGCCGTTGTCGCAGCTTCCAGCGCCACAGTTCTCCTGTAGAGCGCGAAACTGGCTGGATCGAGACTTTGATGAGCGTTTCCAAGCGCTATATATTCGCGGACACCGTTGTTAGCGATGAACCGCGGCGCGTTCCCTGGCGCCGGCTGTGTATAGATGAACTGACTGTTGTAATTTACCGAAGGCAAGAGCGAGGCCCGCGATTGGACCTTATCTTCGTGAGCGATGCCTAGCTCCGTTAATGCTGCATGAAATTCCGGAGAGTAAGCCCGGGCACGGTCGAGAGCGTCCTGGAGTGTAACGGTGATGGGAGGGTCGGGAGCAGTCTTGGTATCCGAAATAGCCAGCGTTTGCGAGAGAGTGATAACCGGCGCAGCAGTCAACAGCAATGCAGTGAGCTTAAATTTCCAACTCATTCAAAACTCCAGAGAGATTTCGCTTAATGGGTACTAACGTCGAGCAGCCAAACTGTTTTAAATGGGGAGACATTAACCAAACCTTAAAAAGGTCTGCGGCAGGATTTTCCAAGTCGCCACAGATTTTTAAGGATGGCTTAAGGTGGCGGCCAATACTTTTGTCCATAGGGAACACTCCTTCTGGGAGCGACTTTCCCCTACCATCAAGAATCTGCTGCAGGCGTCTAGGAGAAGAAAATGCGTCTATTCAATAAGCTTTCAATCGTAATGGCTTTTCTGTTAATTGCAGTCGTTGCGTCTTACGGGGCGGACAAATCTACCAAGACTTTCAAAGTAATCAACAAGATTGCGGTTGAAGGGGCCGGTCGATGGGATTACCTGGTCATCGATCCTGAAACGCGCCGCTTGTTCATGTCCCGCGCAACGCATGTGTCGGTCCTCGATGCTGATTCAGGAGCCGTCGTTGGTGACATCCCGAATACGCCCGGAGTCCACGGAATCACTTTGGCACCTGAACTAGGCGTGGGGTTCATCAGTGCTGGAGGGGATGACAGCGTTATTGCATTCGACCTGAAAAGTTTGCAGCCCGTGGCGAAGATTCCTGCAGGCGGCAATCCGGATTCAATGCTTTACGATTCAGCAACCAAGAGCCTATTTGTGCAGAATGGGAAGGGCAATACAACGACAGTGATCGATGCAGCAGCGCGAAAAGTTGTTGCGACCATCCCGATGGTGGGCAGGCCGGAATTCATCGTTGCGGACAACAAAGGAAACGCCTACGTCAACATCGAAGACAAGAGCATGCTTGCGGTAATCGACATTGCCGGCAAGAAAGTAAAGAAAACATGGCAGCTGAAGCCATGCGAAGAGCCAACGGGCCTCGCAATCGACAACGCGAGCCGCACTTTATTTTCAGCTTGCGCCAATAAGATGTTGGCGGTCGTCAACGCTGATTCTGGCAAAGTCTTGCAGACTCTTCCGATTGGCGAAGATACCGATGCCGTAGCTTTCGATCCAAAGACTGGTTTCATATTTGCTTCGAGTGGAGATGGCAAACTCTCAATCTTTAAGAAGGGGAGCGCCGGAAAGTATGCCACTGTCCAAGAGGTAGAGTCGATGCCAGGCTCTAAGACGATGACACTGGATTCTGGAAAGCACCTCATTTATGTGCCATCAGCCAAGTTCACTGGAAGTCCCACTGGTCATCCACGTCCTGCGGTGGTTCCCGGATCGATTTCCATCTTGGTCATTGGTGAATAGTCGTTATTTTCGACGTGTAGCTCAGCATCCGAGCTACACGTCATCACCCCGTCGCGAACTCCAGAAAAATCGATCATCTTAAGGTTGCTTTAATGTTACGAAGACTAGAAAGCTCCCATTGCGGTTTCAGGGTTTTCGTTTCCTAATCAGTCGTCACATCATAAGAGAATTTGAAACACCCCTGAGTTGACCGGTTCGGCTATGTGCCCCGGCAGCTACTCCAGTTTCGGCCTTTTACTGCGTTCTGCAAGTAAGTGAATAGAAGCGACCTGAGGAGGTGCTTCATCATGCCGAGAGTTTCTGTGTTCTGCCGTCTAATGATTTTTGGACTTCTTGTCCTCTCCCTCAACATCCTTAATCTCAGTGCTCAGGTTGCCGGTGGCACTATTAAGGGTAGTGTGACTGACCCTAGCGGCGCATTGCTCCCTAACGCCAAGATCACGATCAAGAACGTGGCAACGGGCGTGGTCCGCGAAACCGTTTCCAATACAGATGGTGTGTACAGCGCGCCCAACCTCGCTCCCGGTATCTATCAAATGGTGATCGGTATTGTGGGCTTCAATACGCAGACTCAAAACAATCTGACAGTCGCTGTGGGTGAGGTTCAGGTCATCAATGTGAGCATGACGGTGGGCAGTGCGGCCGAAAATATCGAAGTTAGTTCGATCCCCGGCGGCGTTGAACTCGGCACCTCGGAAATCAGCGGCGTCATTGGTGAGCGCTTAGTAAAAGAGCTTCCACTGAATGGCCGCGATTGGACGCAACTGGCGACCCTTGAGCCCGGAGTCAGCGCGATCCGGACAGAAAACGGCCTCGGCAATCGTGTACAGCAAGGTGAAGGCGCTCAAATGACGATCTCCGGGGGGCGTCCTTGGCAAAATAACTACCGCCTTGACGGCATAAGCATCAATGATTACGCGAACGGTGCGCCTGGCAGCGCCCTCGGCATCAATCTAGGAGTTGATGCAGTGCAAGAATTTTCTGTGCTCACCAGTGGATATCCGGCTGAGTACGGCCGCTCCTCGGGTGGAATCATCAATGCGGTCACGAAGTCCGGAAGTAATAAATTACACGGTACGGCGTACGAATTCTTCCGTGACAGTGCGCTGGATGCCAGAAATTACTTTGACACCGGGGCGGTAAAACCTCCGTTTCGTCGCAACCAATATGGTGCCTCTCTGGGCGCTCCTATCATTAAGGACCGAACATTTTTCTTCGTCGACTTTGAAGGCATCAGGCAGAGCACAAACATCACCCAGGTTTCGACTACTCCCTCCGCCGCTGCTCGCGCCGGAAACCTTTCCAGTGGAGTGATTGCGGTCAATCCCGCAGTGCTTGCTTTTACGAACTCTTTCTATCCACTCCCTAATGGTGGACTCATCGGATCCGGCGACACAGGAATATACAGTTTTGATGGTCCTCAGATAACTTCGGAAAACTACATAAGTAGCCGTATTGATCACCACTTTACAGCCAACGATAGCATGTTCAGCACCTATCTGTTCGACAATGGCTCGACCTCACAGCCCGATGAAATGAACAACAAGCTCTTCGGGTATTCAACAAAAAGGAACTTGTTCACGATTGAAGAGGACCATACATTCAGCCCCCGCTTTCTGAACTCATTCCGATTCGGCTTTAATCGGGTAGTTGCGCTCGAAGGACAAACACCATCCGCCACAAATCCAGCAGCTGGCAACCCTGCTTTCGGGAGTACACCGGGTTTAGACGCCGCCCAAGTCAACGTACCCAGCTTGACCTCTTTTTCAGGTGGACTAGGCGCGTTCTCCCAACACAACTATCATTTCAGTTCCATTCAAGAACATGATGATGCCTCGTTTGCCATCGGAATCCATACTATTAAATTCGGAGGATCGATTGAACGCATCGATGACAACTACTTCGCAGTAGCCGCGCCAAATGGAAATTTCAAGTTTGGCTCCTTGAAGGCGTATCTCCAGAACCAACCGAAGTCATTTGTTGGTGTGATACCAGGACATCTTTCAGGTCGGTCGGTCCGCGAGACTATCTTTGCCGGTTATGTTCAGGATGACATTCGACTGCGGCCCAATCTCACCGTCAACTTAGGCTTACGTTATGAGATGGCAACTGTACCGACAGAAGTCAACGGTAAGCTGGCAACGCTGCGTAATCTTACTGATGCTGCGCCCCATCTTGGTGACCCGTTCTTTAACAATCCCACAACCAAGAACTTCGAACCCCGCGTTGGATTGAGCTGGGATCCTACAGGAAGCGGCAAGACTGCAATCCGCTCTGGATTCGGGATGTTTGATGTGTTGCCTCTGCCATATCTGTTCGAACTCACAACTCAATTCACCGCCCCGTTCTTCCAGCAGGGCAACATCACAAACTTGCCGGCAGGGTCATTTCCAACCGGCGCCTTTGCACTCATCTCAGCTAATTCAAACACGCTCCGTTCTGCATATATACAACCAGATCCGGGTCGAAACTATGTAATGCACTGGAACCTCAACATTCAACGTGAGATCAACTCTGGACTTACGGCAATGCTGGCTTATGTAGGATCACGCGGTGTTCATCAAGCTCTGCCTTTTGAGGACGCTAATTCAGTTTTGCCCGTGCTTACTCCGGCGGGTTACTTGTACCCATCTCCGTCTGGCTCAGGTACAAAACTCAACCCTAACTTCGGAAGAATCGGCGCAGTCATGTGGTTAGGAAATTCACACTACCATGCCCTCGAAGCCAAGGTGGTAAAGAAAGTAACCCATGGATTCCAAATTCAAGGCTCGTACACCTGGAGCAAGAGCATAGACAACGGGTCAACCTCGGTTGGAACTGACGCGTTCAGCAATGCATTGATCAACCCTGAGGCATTCAACCCTTCGCTTAACAAAGGCCTTTCTGATTTCGATCTGCGACATAATTTGATGATCCACTACACGTGGACCCTTGGACCCACAGGTGGCGCTGCGCAGCGCAATGGATTTGCATCCGCGCTTATACACGGATGGGAGGTGGGCGGAATCCTACAAGCCAGCAGCGGCATCCCGTTCAATGTGCTCCTCGGTGGCGATCCTCTGGGGAGAAATACATCCGATGCGAGTCCTTTGCCAAACCGACTAAACACCCCAGGGTGCGACACCTTGACTAATCCGGGCAACCCGGTTCACTACATAAAAGTTGAATGTTTTGCCTATCCGAACCCTGTAACATTGCGCGGAAATTTGGGGCGTAATTCCTTGATAGGTCCGGGGCTCCTCAATTTGGACAGCTCACTGATCAAGAACACTTACATTGGGGAGAGGGTCAACGTCCAGTTCCGAGTGGAAGGGTTCAATGTTCTGAACCGGGCAAACTTTGCTCCTCCTACGAGCAATAACATCGTGTTTGACGACGACAATACAGGCCAGCCAGGCGTACCCGGAGCTGGCCTAATCACGTCAACGGCAACAGCATCGCGTCAGATACAGTTCGGCTTGAAAGTCATTTTTTAGCCGCATGACGTCGCATGGATACGAACTCGGCGGCTATCAGATAAAGGTAGCCGCCATTTCTCTGAGGTCTTATGAAAACACGTTTCGCTGCAGCCCTAATCCTGTTAGCTGGGATTTGCTCCTTGGCGCAAGCTCAATCGCCATCAACAAAGAAAATATATGCGCAGAAATTAGTGGATGAACTTTTTGCCAAGCGAAACGATCTCGTGAGCATGGGGATCCATGTGACACCTCCCGGCCAGCCGGACAATGTGATCATCGCTTCGAACGTTCCGTCAAAGATTGGCAAGAAATCTTCAGACGACGATATGGGAGTGATGCGTACCGGAACTCCTTTGATCAAATTGAAAGGAGAGGACGTTTATGACATCGTCCTGCCAATCTATGTTTCTTCTGGCAAGACAATCGGGATCATCGGCATGAACCTGAGATGTAAAAAAGGCGAAGGCGAAGCTTCTGCTCTGAAGCGCGCTCGCCAGATCGTTGCCGGCTTAAAACGGCGAATTCCATCCGAAGCCAAACTTTTCGAGGAAGTGCGGTAACAGGACGATCCGCAGCATTGAATCGACATAAGCATTGCCGTGTCTCGTCTTGATTGCAGATATCCATCTTTATAGGAGCCATGAGCACTTATATGAAGTCCTTCCATTGGGAGAAGATTTCGTTATTCAGTTTCATTGCCTTAACATTCATTCTCGGTTCTGCATGGGGCCAATCGAAAAAGCCCGCCGTCGGGGAGAAGAAAGGCGCTCCTGCAAATTCGATAAAGCACATCGTGCTGCTTGGCATTGATGGTTTTCATGCGCTCGATCTCGAGAATTTCGTGACGTCGCACCCTCAATCAGCACTTGCTGAACTGAAGAAAATCTCTATCACCTACACAGGTGCGCACACGACAAAGCCTTCAGATTCCTTTCCGGGAATCCTTTCCATGGTGACTGGCGGCACGCCATTTTCAACCGGTGTTTATTTCGAATCCAGTTATGACCGGGCGCTTTCACCAGCTGGGTCGAAATGTGCGACTACCGGAACCAAAATACTCCTTGATGAAAGCATCGACATCAATCCCGATGCCAATGACGGTGGAGGGGGCGTCAGTGCAGAAAAGGTACCCCTGGACCCCAAGCGAGGATGCGCGCCGGTCTTCCCGCATGACCTTCTTCGGGTGAACACAATATTCGAAGTCATCAAGGCTGCTGGGTATCGGACCGCTTGGGCAGACAAGCAACCCGGATATGAAGTGGTGAATGGTCCATCTGGCAAAGGCGTGGATGACCTTTTCACTCCCGAACTGCATTTCAATGCCTCATCGAAGAGCATCGAGAAAATCAAGGCATTCGATGACCTTCGACTTCAAGCGGTGTTGAACGAGATATCCGGGCACGACAAGACTGGGAAGCAGACGGTGCAGGTGCCTGCAATGCTCGGCATGACGTTTCAAGCTGTTACTGTGGGGCAAAAGCTGAAGTCTGGCATGGGATATTCCGATATTGCCGGTACCCCAAGCGCTCCGCTGCTTGACGCCATGGAATATACGGACCGTTCTATCGGGAAGATAATGGAGGCGCTACGTTCGCGGCAACTCCTTTCATCAACGGTAGTAATTCTGACTGCTAAGCACGGCCAGTCGCCTATCGACATCACGAAAAAGCAAATCATCGACGAAAAGATCATTCCCAACCTGATCAACGGTATTGAGAATGGACTCGTTGCTCAGGCCTCCGGGGCAGACATCGTGTTCATATGGCTGACTGACAGCAAGAGGACTGCTGAAGTGGTGGCCACGTTGAAAGCTCACGAAAAGGAGGCGCACATTGAGAGAATCCTTTCGGGCAAAGCTTTGCAGCTGATGTTTCCAGATGCAGCAGAGGATTCTCGCGCTCCTGACATTGTCGTGGAGCCGGAATTTGGGGTTATCTATACCAAGCCGAACGGACTAGCGATCGCTGAGCATGGTGGATTTCTCGACGAGGACACACATGTGCCGTTGATGTTGGCAATCCCGGGCCACCGCCCGCAAGAAGTTCGGACTGCTGTAACCACCACCCAGATCGCTCCGACAATCCTCAGTTTGTTGGGACTGGATCCCAATAAGTTGAAAGCTGTTCAGATTGAAAAGACACAAACATTACCTTACCGCTTGTGAGAGCGAGCGCGACAAAGTAACAAAGCGCTATTTTCTCGACACCGAGTGCGCATTTAGGAGGGCGAGAGTTTCATGGGTAATAAAGACAATATCGGGGAATCCAAAATGGAGTCAGCACTGACAAGACGCTCCCTTCTGCAAATCTTGGCCGCGACTGCCGCAACTTCGGCTATCCCCCTCAAGGCCCTTGCTGTCCAAGAGGCAACCCAGAGTTCGAAGGGTCCGGCGAGCAATGACCAGATCATCGCCCGAATGTGCAGCTACATGGCGAATGCGGGCACGCGAGAATTGCCGGAAGATGTGATTGAAAAAACAAAACATCACATTCTTGACACCATCGCAGCCATGATTTCAGGAGTCGACCTCCCGCCCGGGAAGATCGCGATGAAGTTCGCGCGAGCGCATTCAGGTGAGAAAGTGGCGACAGTTGTAGGTTCGAAGCTGCTGTGCGGCTCAATCGAAGCTGCGCTTGCGAATGGAATGATGGCGCACTCTGATGAGACTGACGACTCTCACGCGCCTTCCCACAGTCACCCGGGATGTTCCATTGTGCCTGCGACCTTGGCGGCAGGAGAGCAATTCGGGATCAGCGGCAGTCGTTTCATCCGAGCCGTTGCGTTGGGTTACGACATCGGGACCAGGGTGATGATGACCTTAGGCGGTCTTCCTTTCCAGATTGAGACTCACCATAGCTCGCACAACATCGCCGCTAATTTTGGGGCCGGCGCAGCAGCAGCTTGTGCTGCCAATCTAGATGTCAGACAGATGCGGTTTGCTCTCGACTATGCTTCCCAGCAGGCTTCAGGAATAGCCGCTTGGCAACGTGATACGGAGCACATCGAAAAGTCATTGGTTTTCGGTGGCACGCCGGCGCGCAATGCAGTAACCTCCGCAATCCTGATTCAGTTGGGCGCGACCGGCGTGGAGGACGTGTTCTCGGGGCCAGATAATTTCATCCGGGCATTTGCACCCAAGGCCGATCCGGCTACCCTTTTGGACAAGCTGGGCGAGCGTTATGAGGTGACTCGCACCAACATCAAGAAGTGGACAGTCGGTTCACCAATACAAGCTCCTCTGGATGCACTGCAAGCCTTGATGAAGCGTTATAAGTTCCGTAGCGACCAGGTGCAGAGTGTCATCGTTAGAGTTGCCACAAGTGAAGCGAAGACCGTTAACAATCGTGACATGCCAAATATCTCGCTACAGCACATGCTTGCTGTGATGCTGGTGGACAGCACCGTTTCCTTTCAGGCAGCGCATGACAAGCCCAGAATGAAAGATGCTGCGGTCCTGCGCGAAAAAGCCAAGATCCGTCTAACTCCGGACGAAGAGTTGGAAAAGCTTTATCCGAAGAGAGTGACGATCGTCGAAGTAAACCTTACAGATGGAAAACATCTGGAGGAGCGAGTGGAAGCTGTGAAGGGCACTGCTGAAAATCCGATGACACGCGAGGAAGTGGTATCTAAAGCAACGGATCTGATCGAGCCTTTTTTTGGTGCCTCTGCTACCAAACTGCTGACAGAGTCCATTATTAACCTTGAAAAACTAGGCGACATCCGCGCAATGAGACCACTTCTACAACGTGGTTGATTCAGGAACTCCAATCAGCTATGTGATGCTACATTCAAACGAATGAGAGTTCTTGTAATAGAGGACGAAAAGCGACTGGCAGAGAATGTGGCCCGCAGTTTGCGGGAAAACACATCCTCCGCCGTTGACATTGCGTTTGACGGAGAAGAAGGCCTTTTTCTAGCCGAATCGAGTCCTTATGACCTGATTGTCCTGGATCTTATGCTGCCCAAGATCAGCGGCTTGGATCTCCTCCGGAAGTACCGGAAAAATGGCCATAAAACGCCTGTACTCGTTCTGTCAGCGCGTGAAGAGAAGGACTCTGTTGTAGCGCTTCTGAATGCCGGCGCCGATGATTATCTGGCGAAACCTTTCGATTTGGGAGAGTTACTTGCGCGGGCAAAGGCATTGATTCGCCGTGGCAAGGGAGAGCACTCTCCTCTAATAACGATTGAGGACTTGGAACTGGATAGTGTTGGCCGTCGTGTGCGGCGCAACGGAGCCCACATTGTGTTGACTCCCATGGAATATCGAGTGTTGGAATACCTTGCTCATCGCCCTGGAGCAGTGGTATCTAAGACTGAATTGCTTGAGCATCTCTACGATTACAACTGGGAAAAATTTAGTAATGTGATCGAAGTGTATATATCAGGACTGCGTCGCAAGATAGACGAGAAATCCAGCGTGAAATTGATCCGCACCTTCCGCGGCCAAGGATATTCGTTGCAAGCAGAGCACTCAAAAGAACGCAGCCGGACTCCGAAGTGAAAAAGCTTTCGCTGACAAAGCGCTTGATCGCGACACTGGTTGCATGTCAGGTCATTCTCGCCGTGGCGATCTTGGCCGTGGCAGTGATTTTCTCCCGCTTTTATCTGCTCTCCGCCTTCGACGTTAACCTTGAAGGAAGAGCTCTGAGTGTTGCGGCTCTTGTCTATTACCCTGACAACAAGAATCCGGGTTTGCTTTTCGATGCCTCTAAGATCCCACCATCCGAGCACGTGATTCACAAAGATATTTACATGGTGAAGAGCGATCGCGGTGGTTTCGAGGTGCATAAGGAAGGCTACGATCCCGCAATCTTTAAAAACATTCCACCAAAAGCACGATATTGGGATTTTGATGTTGATGGAGAGCCTTACCGCGCCATAATTTTGCGCGATGTTCCGGTTCTAGATACAGAAGCAGGTATTCCGACTCCAGCCCCGAAACTGACTGTGGTGTATGCCGCACCCACTATGGACATTCCACAAGGGCTTGGTGCGCTGGCAGCATCCATTGGAGGCGCAAGCCTCCTGATTTTGATACCGACATTGCTTCTTGGAACTTTGAGCCTCCGGCGCAGACTGCTTCCGTTACATGAACTGGCAGCCCAAGCCCGTGAGATTTCAGTCAGAAATTGGGATTTCAGGCCTTCCGCCGAGGCACGTGTCCTCACGGAACTGGAACCTCTTATCGCAGCGATTGAGACAGTTCTCGATGGACTCCGACGTGCTTTTACGCGACAGCGCGACTTCGTCGGTGATGCTGCGCACGAATTGAAGACTGCGCACGCTATTTTGAAGTCCAGCCTTCAGGGAACTCTTAACAGACCGCGAACGAGCGAAGAGTACCGTCTTGCCATGCTGGAACTCAGCGAAGACAGCGACCGTTTAGAAGAATTGCTCAACCGGATGCTCCGTTTAGCAAGAGTAGAGCAGTGGGCGGCTGATGGAATTCGCCGGGAGTTGGATCTCGTGGATCTGGCATACACCTGTGAGATGGCAGTGGCGCGCATCAGCGCACTCGCAAATGCTCGGAGCGTTAAGGTCCAGTTCACAAGCGAAGCCAGTTTACAAATCAATGCAGACTCAGCAGATTTGGAGTTGATTTGGATCAATCTTCTGGAAAATGCAGTGCAACACAGTCCTGCTGAGAGTGTCGTGCGTATCCATCTTCGCGCAGAGGGCGAATCAGCGAGCGTGTGCGTTAGAGATTCTGGGTCAGGAATCGGAGAAGCAGATCTCCCGCACATCTTCGAGCGCTTTCGGCGAGGCGACCCATCACGCTCAAGAGCAACAGGTGGTTTTGGATTGGGATTGGCGATTGCGAAGTCAATCGTCGAAGCTTATGGGGGAACAATCGTCGCGGCATCGAAGCAAAACGAGGGCACGCAAATATCCGTGTTACTTCCTCTGAAATGTCGTGTGACTGCCGCGCAGGCAGCGCAGAACGTCGAAAACCGTGTCATTCATTCGACTTAAGCTTTCCTTAAGGTCAAATCAGTTGTTCTGCAGCTGGGGCCATCAAATCGCTTGCTGCATTTCAGGAGAATGAGTGAAATTGGGAACCGTGTCACAGGAAGGAACCCTGAAGGAATCTTCCGTTCCTGACTGCATCGCAGTCACAAATCTGACCGAGTCCTTCAATATGCTAATCAGACCTGAGGGGCAGAATCACATCTCATTCCTCTGTAGGGCAATCCTAATTACGGCGATGGTGTTGCTGCCTCTCGCCTGTAATCGTGACACTCGGCAAAACTCAAAGGCTGCCCTAACCGGAACTGTGACCTCCAGTGATGAAGGAAAGATGGAAGGGGTCTTGGTCAGCGCAAAAAGAAGTGAGAGCCGCATGACCGTCACTGTTGCCACTGACGCGAATGGTGCTTTTACATTTCCGGCGAACCGGTTGCCCGCTGGCGACTACTCTATTTCGATAAGAGCCATAGGATTTGAACTGGAGCAACCTGCGAATGTCCGAATAGAAGACGGAACTAACTCGAGGATCGATATATCTCTAAGGCGCGCTACGGACTTGGCTCCGCAGTTAACCAGCGCGGAGTGGCTCGAAAGCGCCCCCGGAACCGAAGAAGAAAAGGCCAAGCTCTACCGCTGTGTGGCTTGTCATGACCTTACGCCGGTTATGCAAAGCCGCTATGACGTTAAATCATGGCCGGACGCAATCAAGCGGATGGAAAAATGGGTAGCGCCCAGTGTTATTCAACGTCCCTTACCACTGCCGGTCGCTCCTCCGTCTGATCCGCCAGACCCAAAGCTTTCGTCATACCTCGCAACCATCAATCTCAACGGACGAAAAACGTGGCCTTTCCGCCTCAAGACGTTTCCACGCCCGAAGGGCGAAGCGACGCGAGTTGTGATCACCGAATATGATTTGCCCGGCCAGTTGAGCCTTCCACATGATGTAGCGGTCGGGCACGATGGCTTCGTCTGGTACAACGACTTTCAACGTGCGGTGATAGGTCGTCTAGATCCTGCGACTGGGGCGACGAGAGAATGGACGTTGCCTTTCATGCGGCCTGGGTTTCCAGAGGGGTTGTTGACCATAAAGATTGATAAAGAAGGGAACGCCTGGATCCCCAGGTTTTTTCAGGGATGCACGTTGTCGAAGTTTGATACGAAGACCGAACGACTCACCTCCTGGAAAGTCCCGGATGAGTTTAACGGTCCGCAAAGTCGCTGCGGGCACGTCGCGCTCGGAGCACCCGACGGTACCGTTTGGATGTCAGACAGCGGCGGGCGCAAAATGTTCAGACTCCATCCAGATACTGGGCGTTTTGACGTCTTTGATTCATTTCCAGGCTATGTCGCGGACAAGAAAGCCGCTGCTATCGAAACCGCGGGTAGAAAGTCCAAGGGCCACCGCACATATGGGATAGGTGTAGACTCATCCGGCAACGGATATTTCGCAGACATTGCAGGCGGCACGATTGGTCGAGTGGACGCAAAGACGGGAGAAGTCGCACTCTATCCCGTTCCTACTCCTGATTCTGGTCCGCGCCGTAGTTTCATGGATAGCGAGGACAACTATTGGTTTGGCGAGAACTATGCGTCCAAAATAGGAATGTTCGATACGAAGACAAAGCAATTCAGGGAGTGGACTCCACCAATACCGTGGAACGGAGCGTATCCCGCGGTGAGAGACAAGACCGGCGATGTCTGGACAGTTGGCATGAGCACCGATTACGTTTATCGGCTCAATCCTGCCACCGGCGCTTTCACCGAATATCTTCTCCCCACATTGAGCGCGAATATGAGGAGGGTGGATGTCGACAATTCGACAACACCCGTCACGATTTGGGTCGCAGAAGTGCATCGGGGAAAGTTGGCAAGGATTGAACCTTTGCAATGACAAGCAACAGTGATCGAAATCCCAAAGTGTTGTGTTCGACCTTGAAAGGACTTAAATGATCACTGCAAAGAATGAAGCGACACCTAGTCCATGGCACGCGATCACGGCCTCATATCTAGGCTGGACTTTGGACGCTTTTGACTTCTTCGTAGTCGTGTTCATGGTGGACACGCTTGCCCAGCATTTTGGCGTGGCAAAAAGCGCGATTATCTGGAGCATCACAGCGACCCTTGCGATGCGCCCCTTCGGGGCCCTCCTCTTCGGAATGCTTGCAGATCGATTCGGACGAAGGAAGCCCCTGATTGCAAACGTCATTTTCTTTTCTGTGATGGAGTTGTTGTCCGGGTTCGCTCCGAATTTCACTATTTTTCTCGTGCTTCGAATTCTGTTTGGAATCGGGATGGGAGGGGAATGGGGCTTAGGAGCTTCCCTCGCCATGGAGAGTGCACCTCAGAAGAAGCGTGGCTTGATCTCAGGGATACTCCAAAGTGGCTATTCGAGTGGATATTTGTTAGCTGCGATAGCCACCCGCACAATATTGCCCACTTTTGGCTGGCGCGTGATGTTTTGGATCGGCGGTCTTCCGGCTTTGTTGGCCTTTTACATTAGTTGGAATGTGAAGGAAACAGAAGCGTGGAAACAGAACAAGGCCCCCGGGATCAGAGCGATAATCAGCGCCGCTGCATCCTCTTGGAAATTGTTCCTTTACTTGGCAGTAATGATGACTTTAATGCACGGCTTGTCGCATGGAACACAGGATCTCTATCCTGACTTCTTGAAATCGGTGCACGGATTTACCACTGCTACGGTTTCCTATATTGCCATGTTCTACAACGTAGGCGCGATCATAGGGGGAATATTGTTCGGGCACATGTCAGAGAAATGGGGACGCCGCCGAGCCATGATGGCGGCCATGGGGGTCTCGCTTTGCGTGATGCCGGCGTGGGCCTTCGGCAGTACGACGATTGCATTGGCGCTCGGCGCTTTCGTAATGCAAGTGGGCGTACAAGGGGCATGGGGGATCATCCCGGCACATTTGAATGAAATGGCTCCGAATGCACTTAGGGGTTTGGTCCCCGGATTTGCCTATCAAGTGGGCATTCTTTTGGCGGCGCCAACCAATACCATTGAGTATGCCTTGCGAGATCGATTCGGCTATTCGCGGGCGCTTGCGTCTTTCGAGCTAATGGTAATCGTACTTTTGTCTGTAGCTCTGCTGTTAGGGCGTGAGGAAAAAGGCAAGAGTTTCGTCGCCCAGACTAGCGCGGTCACTACAAACGCTTAAGAGGGAGTTCATTCAATGCTTACGAAAGCAGCATACATCGGCCTCTTGATAACGAGCGCCTTTATTGCTGGTGCTAAGAGTCAAAAGCTCGCAGATTCTGTGAGCTCCAGAACGGAGATAGACAATGAGCGCGTAACTGTCCGGCGAAACGTTCATTCAGCTCATGCCCTAACGCCAATGCACGCACATAAGGCGGGTGTTGTCGTCTACCTAACCGACGTCCGCGAGCGCAGCACGGCCCCGGACGGCACCTCCAAGATAGTCACGCACAAAGCTGGCGATGTTGTATGGGCGGCGGCGCGAGAACATGCATCGGAGAATTTGGGTGACGCGGCGATCGAGGTAATAGAAGTCGAATTGAAGGTCCCTTAAAAGCTCTGCACACCCGGGCTCCCATTTTGCTCCCATTAGCGACTTCCTTCCGCGACTGGCCAACCCTCAAATCAGCGCCTCAGAATCATCTACTTAGCCAAATTCTGGCGTTCTCGTAACCCGAAGGTTACGACAGAACAAAATGTTCCGGGAATTGCCATCTATACTTGTCTCATTTTTTTGGGTACCTTCTCGACCCGGCGGGCATTTGCGGCTGCTTCGATGGGAGAACGGGGATGACATCAAGGTGGTGCAAGAGTCTCTGCGGCATGGGAACAGCAAGGTCACACTCGATCTGTATGCGCTGGCGACCACCACGGCTAAGCGGCTGGCGCAGAGCAAGCTGATTAGAATGGTTTTGCCCGAGACTCCCGCGCCTGGTGCCGTCAAAGGTAGATCTGTTCCTTTGTCGCTGGTTGTGGTCGAGTGGAAGTGGTTGAAAATATGGTGGCCAGAGACGGAATCGGATGCAAATGCATCCGAGCCGATGTCTCCCTAGATGGCCTAGCTATCCGTCACAAGAGTTCAACATGATGTGCTCATCGCGGCACCTACCCCAGCCCAGCCACGCAAACTGTGAAGAAGACATTTCCGTCAAAACTGGGTTCTAGCATGAAGCAGTCCTTACTTACCCCACCCCCGGAGGGGAATTGCCAATCGAGAGCGTTGCAAATACCGCTACTGAAACCTATCTTTACCATGTAAACCCTCAATGGGTGAAATTGCTCGACCTCCTGGAGATGAACGTCTCGTACGAACGCTGCCAAGGAGCGGAGTTATTTGCCGCTGACGGCCGAGTATTTATTGATTTTTTGTCTGGATACTGTGTTCACAACACCGGCCACAATCACCCAAAGGTCGTTGCCGCCCTTCAAGAGGAACTTGCAAAGAGTGGCCCGGCCATGTTGCAGAGCCACGTTCCGGAATTGGCTGGAGAGTTGGGTGCCCGGCTCTGTCGCCTTGCCGGCGGTGGTCTGGAAAAGACTTTCTTCTGCAGTTCAGGCAGCGAAGGAGTCGAAGCTGCCATAAAGTTTTCGCGAGCGCATACGCGTCGCAGCGGACTTTTGTATGCCGAAGGCGGATTTCACGGACTAACCTGTGGGGCGCTCTCATTGATGGACAACAAGTTTTGGAGGGAAGGATTCGGCCCTCTTCTCCCGCAGACCGAAAGTGTTCCATTCGACGACCTTGAAGCGCTGCGAGAAAAGCTGGGCTGTGGTAAATACGCTGCTTACATCGTCGAGCCTATCCAGTCAGAGGCTGGTATTCGGGTTCCGTCGCTAGAGTATTGGCTAGAGGCCGAAGCTCTATGCCGTAAACATGGCACGTTGCTCGTCTTTGATGAAGTTCAGACTGGGTTACACCGGACTGGGCCATTCCTTGCCGCCCACAGCTATGGTGTAAAACCCGACATGGTGATCCTCGCAAAAGCTCTTAGCGGAGGACTGATCCCGGTAGGCGCCGTGCTTATGCGGAACGAAATCTATGAATCTGTTTTTACTTCTCTAAAGAAGGCCATCGTCCACACGTCCACTTTCGGAGAGAACAGCCTAGCTATGAGAGCGGGACTTGCCACCCTCGACGTTCTGGAAAATGAGGACTTGGGTCGGCAGGCTGAAGAAAAAGGAACCTGGCTGCGCGATCAGCTTCGTCACGCTTTAGCCCCCTATGAGATGGTGGACGAAGTATTGGGCGCGGGTATGTTGAGCGGCATCCGTTTCAAAAAACCTTCCAAGCTCTCGCTGCGGCTTGGCTTTGAAGCCTTCCAGCGCATTCACCCTGGTATGTTCGGACAGATGCTGGTAATGCGTATGTTCCGTCAGGAAAACATCCTCACCCAGATATGCGGGAACAACTTCATGGTGCTGAAAGTTGCGCCGCCCCTTGGCGTGACGGATGAGCAGATGGAGCGGTTTATCCAGTCCATCGAACGTATAGTCCGCGAAGTGCATTCCTCCGGCGCGTTCTGGACCGAGGCTCTTGGGTTCGTCAGTCGCGTGGTGAATGTCTAGTGATGAGAGCGATCGCTGTTGCGGGTGTTGTGTTGTTGCTATTCGCCGCAGCTTCAGCTGCGACAACGTCGCAGCCACTTCTGGATAGTGGCTATCGCGATATGTACAACCTGAACTTCTCTCACGCGCACTCTACCTTTACCGAGTATGAACACACTCACCCGCAAGATCCATTTGGCCATGTTTCCAACGCGGCGGCCTATCTGTTCGGCGAGTTCGACCGCTTGCGGGTGCTGGAGTTCGATCTTTTCACCGCTGACAGTAATTTCGAGAGTCGCCCGAAAAACTCGGCTGATCCTGCTATCAAGAAGTCGTTCGACGAAGAGCTTGCCGTCAGCGACAGAATGGCGCAAGAACAGTTGGCGAAATCGCCGAATGATATCAATGCACTGTTCGCGCTTATTCTCGCCGACGGCTTGCGCGGCGACTATGCATCGCTCATGGAAAAGAAGAATTCTGCCGGTCTGAACTACATGAAGCGTTCCCGCGGACTCGCGGAACGATTACTTATACTCGATCCAACCTGTTATGACGCTTATCTTGCCGTTGGAGTTGAGAACTATCTTCTCGGACTGAATGCTGCGCCCGTGCGCTGGATGCTGCGAATCACCGGCGCACAGACTGACAAGCAGCAGGGCATTGAGAAACTAAGGCTCGCAGCCACAAAAGGACACTACCTAGCACCATTCGCGCGATTGTTGTTGGCCGTCGCCGCTATGCGCGATAAGGATTCCAACACGGCTCGGTATCTGTTGCAGGGGCTCTCGGCCGAATTTCCGCAAAACGAGCTCTACAAGAAAGAACTCGCGCGAATTCAGTGATTCATTTCGCTGCGGAGACTTGTCCGGTTGCCTCAATGTCAATGCGGACGGATTTCTTTAGACGCAACATGAACACGCTTGGATCCTTCATTCCCCATGCGACATAAGGAACATCGAAAGAAGTCGTAGCCTTCACAGTATTTCCAGAGATCTGTAAAGGCACAGCGAGAGTGAGCGGGTGATCTACGCCGTGGATCTTGAAGATGCCCTCCACCTGAATCTGCGTGCTGCCGTTCGTCGGCAAACGACCTACTATTCTCTGGGGAATGAATGTGATTTCCGGGAATCTGTCGCTTTCAATAACTTCTTTGTGCATCTTCTTGTCCCGCCCCGTGCTGCCGCTATCACCGCTCTTGGCGTCGATGATTAGCGCGCCGCTCGCAACGCCTGATTGGCGATCGAAATGCACCTCGCCCTGTTTCAACGTAAATACGCCGTGTACCGTATGCAGCGGGTCTTCTAGCGTGAAAGCGACCTTCGTCTGAGCCGGTTCAAAACGGACAACGGCTTCTTGCGCAAGCGCGGCCTCTGCACAAAAAATGCTCAGAAGAACGAATAGCGCGATCCTAAAAGGAAATTGGCGGTAAAAGATTTTCGTCAACAGAGTCATCCTAACGATCAAGCGGTGAGCAGATGCCATCCAAGCGAAGCGGCATTACGCGCCCCGAAAGAGAGAGGCGCGATCGCGCCGGTGTGCACTGCCAACATCCTCTCGAACAGAGCAGGGTTAGCCGTCAGCGCACTGAACACGCGATCTCTGAATCGCGGGCGCCCGTCCATTGCCAGCATGGCCTCAGCCATGAAGCGAGGTAGCTGAGCAATGCGCCGGTGCTGGCTCTGGTAAGTGGCGAGGTTTTCGCAGCGTATCGCCTCAGCCAAAGCCACTGCCTGCTGAAAAGCCAACGACAATCCGTCCCCGGTGATCGCGTCAACCGACCCCGATGCCTCACCGATCAAAGCGAAGTTCCCAATAAAGACCTTGTCCAGTTGACGCGAAGACGACAACGCACCCTGTTCATGAGTGATCGCAGTTGCATTCTGCAGCCGAGCTTCCACTTCAGGAAACAACCGGAGTCCTTCATTAAAGCGCAGATGCTGGTTCCCGGTGATCAGAGCGACACACACTCGGTCTGACGCAACAGGAGTGACATACATCTGCGCCCGATCACTCCAAGAGATCTCAACAAATTCCGACCACGGTTCAATCTGGTAATGTCGCCGAAATCCGAACCGGCGACGATGGGTCTTACCGCGGTCGAGCCCTGCCCACTTGCGCGTCGCCGAATTCTGACCGTCCGCCCCGATCAGCCATTTGCTCTCTACAGGCCGGCCATCCATAGTGATTTGGTCGTCTTTGACATAAACGCGAGAACTCCAATGCATTTCCACGCCAAGCCGCGAAGCTTCATCCAGAAGAATCTGATGCAATAGGGGGCGGCGAATACCGATGCCCTTGCCGCGCGGAAAGCAAGCGTCGACTGCTTTCTTCCCACATAAGAATCTGATTCCGCTAAATGGAAAGCCTAATCCCTGCGACAATTCGACGCCCAGGGCATGCAATGCGGCAAGCCCGTCAGGCATGATCCCCTCTCCGCAGGCCTTGTCGATAGGCGGCCGCGCACAGTCGGCGAGTGCCACTGAAAAACCGGCTCGACGAGATGCGATTGCGGCCGCAAGTCCTGCAGGTCCTCCACCGACGATGAATACTTGTGAGTTCAGAACGGCGCTTTTCACGTTGCTACCATTGCAGGAGCACTAGCTCTGCGCAAAAGCCCGGCCCCATGGCCGCGAGGATCGCGTAAGTGCCCGGTGCTGGGCGCCGGCGCCGCATTACTTCGTCAAGCACCAATAACACCGAAGCTGAAGACAGGTTGCCAACGGAGCGCAGGCACTGCCAGGAAGCGTCGAGTGCTCCCTCGGGGAGGTTCAGCGCCTCGGCAGTGGCTTCCAGCACTCTGGGTCCGCCGGTATGCATTATCCACGCGCCGATATCTGAACGATCAAGTCCGTTGTCTGCGAGGAATCCATCGACATCCCGACCGAGATTCTCCTTGATCACCTTGGCCACATCCGGCGAAAGGACGATCTGGAAGCCCTTCTCGGAAATCTCCCAACCCATAACATCTTCTGTCCCAGGATAAAAAGAGGAACGAGAATCGATGATCGCCGGACCGGGGCGCGAACGCTCGCTTCCGGTAATCACGACGGAAGCGGCACCATCGCCGAATAGTCCCGAGGAGATGATGTTGGCGACCGAGAGATCGTCCCGTTGCCAAGTCAATGAACAAAGTTCCACTGAGACTAGGGCGGCTACTTGATCAGGATATGCGCGGACGTAATCAGCTGCGCGCGCAATGCCTGCTGCTCCGGCCACGCATCCCAACCCAAAGATAGGGACACGTCTGATGTTGCGGGAAAGTCCCATCCGATTGATCAGTTTGGCGTCGATGGATGGACTGGAGATGCCTGTTACCGAAGTGAAGAAAATCGCATTGATGTCCGCGGGCTCAAGACCGGCCCGAGTCAGTGCTCTGCACAGGGACTGTTCGCCGAGTTCCTCGGCTACTTCGATCCACGAGTCATTCGCTTGCCCCCAGGTAGACATTTGCTCGTAACGTTCAATGGGCAAGGCGAGGTGGCGGGCCTCCACGCCTACTCGCATCAGTAAGCGGTCGAGGACTTGGGGGTTTTCAATCTTGTTGGCCCAATTTTTCTTTAGAGCCTGGGCGATCTGCTCCTGCCTATAGTAATGGTGGGGGAATGCGCTGGCGACGCCAGCAATCTTGGTCATGAGGGATAATCCGGGCCTATGAGAGTAGAAACACTAGAGTTGCCGGACTAGTTGCGGTCGGAGGTACTAGAACGCGGAAGAATTCTGGCTACAGGTATTAAGTATCTGAATGAACTCAAACTTGTGACGGAGGATTTGAAGTGGTGGCCAGAGACGGAATCGAACCGCCGACGCCAGCCTTTTCAGGGCTGCGCTCTACCAGCTGAGCTATCTGGCCACTTGGTTTACCCTGATCCACAGGAGGACGGGGTGCAGGAAGGAAAGCACTAAAGGATGTTGCTGGTGCTTACCGAACTGTCGAGAATTATAACAACCATTCACAAATCCCTCAAACGCCATGACATTGGCGCGGATATACTCCCTTCGCCACACCCGTAATAAATCCTCTGGTGTGTAAACCCGCGATTGGTCTTTTCGTCTATACCTTCTGAACCATGCAATTGAGCGTGCCAATCGCCGCCGGAGCCAAGGAGAAGAGCCTGGAGACAGCCGACTTCGAATCCGTGGTGCGCGAGCACCAGCGACGGATATACCGGTTCCTATTTGCCACGCTGCGCGACAGTGATGCCGCCAGCACGCTTACGCAGGAATGTTTTCTGCGCGCGTTCAAGAATTGGAATTCGTTCCGCGGAGATTCGAGCACTGTAACTTGGCTCACAAAGATTGCAGTGAATCTCGCGCGCGACCACCGGCGCGACCGGAAGTTGACGTTTTGGCGACAATTGTTTCGTCCTGAGAGCGAGGAAGATGTTGCCACCGTGGCTGAGGCCGCAGTTGAGCCGCGGGCGAATCCTGAGCGTGCGGTGATCGCGAAAGATCAAGCGAGTGTTGTTTGGGATGTGGTGAATGAGCTTCCGACACAGCAGCGGGAAATTTTCATTCTGCGGTTCGCAGAAGAGATGAGTATCGCTGAGATCGCTGAGGCGATGTCATTGCAAGAGGGAACGGTGAAAACCCATTTGTTCCGGGCATTGGCAAGCGTCAGAAAAATGGCAGCTTTGGAAAGCAAGAGCAGGTAACGATGGACAAAACATTGGAACATCTAAACGACGATCAGTGGCAAGCGTGGCTGGCGAAAGATTTCGAAGACGCAACGGATGCTCATTTGAGTTCCTGCGCCGAGTGCAGGCAAGAGGGTGTACGACTGCGATCGCTGTTGGCCGGATTTCAGAATGTTGTGCAGGACGAAGCCGCACGCGAAGAGGCCTTTTGGACGCGGCAGCGCGCCAGCATCGTGGAACGAGCCATGCAGAAGCGCACTGCCATCAATTTTGCAAAGGCACTACCGTTCGTAGCAGCGCTCGCGTTGCTTGTATTTGCAGTTGAGTTGCCGAAGCAATCAGTGAATCCTCCGCAGACGACGCAATCGAACGATGATAAGGATGAGGCGTTGCTACGCCAGATTCAAGGCGATGCTTACCGGGAGGTCCCGTCCGCACTGGCTCCGGCAGGGTTGGTGACGGAAGAACGGGAACGCGCGATCAAGTTCAAGAAAAAATAGTTCGAGTGGCGAGACATTAAAGGAGAAACAATGCGAAAGTTTTTTAGATTCTTATCTGTGACTGTAGTTTTATCCGGACTGGCTTTAGCACAGGATGCGGGTGTGCCCAAGGTGCCTTCGCCGGATCGCGAAAGGCAGATGAGTGTCGAACGAGAACGCACGGCCAAGAAGAGAATGATGGACGATCGTGAAAGAGTGGAGTTGCGGATGGGCCCGGGGGGAGATCGGGCTCCGTTTCCACAGGGCAAGTTCTGGAAGAACACCGAGCTGGCGCAACGGCTCGGGCTCTCTGATTCGCAGGTAGTGCAGATGGAAAAAATTTTCCAGGATACAAGGCTCCGCCTGATTGACCTGCACGCAAACCTTCAGAAGCAAGAAGCAATACTAGAACCGCTGATCGATACTGATACTCCAGAAGAAGCCAAGGTGCTGCAGCAGATAGAAAAAGTGACCGCTGCCCGCGGAGATCTGGAGAAGGCCAATGCGCAGATGCTCTTGGGCATACGCCGTGTGATGACGGCCGATCAATGGAAGAAGTTGAAGGCAGGTCAAGAACCAGGAATGTATAAGTTCAGAGTGCCAGGGCCAGGTCCCGAAGGCGAAGGACCGCCGCCTCCGCGACGCCCGGGCGACGACGATTTGCTGTAGAAGCAATGTTGAGAAATAGCCGGGGACATATCCTCGGCTATTTGCTTTGACCGTTCCGCGCATGGATGTTGAAATACATCATGCGCTTTGAGCAGCTTGATCGCTGTCCGGTTTGCGAGTCGCCCGAGCACGCTGCGAAATTCACACTGCCCGATTATTTGTACGCCGTTCCAGGCACGTTCGAGTATGTGACCTGCGCAGGGTGCGCAACGGTTTATCAAAATCCTCGGGTTGCACTTGAGGATTTGGAACAGTGTTATCCCTCAAATTACTTCACGCATTTTGCTCCGGGCGCCGCCGCACCTGATGGGCCGCATGATGCTGGCAGATGGACTGGCACTCTGCGCAAAGCGATCAGGCGTTATGCCGACGGAACATCTGCTGATGACATTTCGGCTTTTGCGAAATTCAGCGGAGCGATTTTGGCATGGATTCCCGGCGCTGCACGCTGGGCGCGGTATGGTGTTCGCGATCCGCTGGCTGCATCAGGAAATGGAGGTCGATGCCTCGAAGTTGGCCCGGGTGCGGGAAACACGTTGCGACGTCTGCATTGGATAGGGTGGGAAGCGTTCGGGCTAGATGTCGATGCAGCCGCCGCTGCAACAGCACAGGCCGCGACCGGATGCGATGTGAAAGTGGGCACGCTCACCGGGGTTGATTTTCCTGATGGTTACTTCGAACTGATTTTCATGAGCCATGTGCTGGAGCATCTGCCGGATTTACGGGCGTCAATGGAGCGATGCTTCCGTTTGCTTGAGCCCGGTGGGCGGCTGGTGGTTGTGTATCCGAATCCGGAGTCGTTGGGGATTCGGGGCACGCAACAGTTTTCAGTGAATTGGGATCCGCCGCGACATCTTGTTCTTCCACCTATGAACGCGGCAATCAATCTGCTGAAGAGCGTCGGATTTCAAGATTTCGAAACGCGGACATCCGCCGGGTCAGCGGCTGGATATCGGAAGATTGGCAGGCAATACCGCGCAGGACGTACTGGCAAAGGGTTTGAGAATACCAAACCGAGTATCGGGGACCGCGCGTTTGCACTATACGAAACAGTGCTAGTCATGTTCGGCGCTCCGGTTGGTGAAGAGATAAGGATTACCGCATGGAAGCCGATGAACTAACTCTTCGAGAGTTCATCGACGATCTTTAGCATGCAGCGAATCTCATCCGCATTCGGCAAGTCACCATGCAAGCATGCCGATGAGTGGAACTCAGTTGCGCTAGTTCTCCGAATCAACTCAGCGAGATTATCTGCTCTCACACCTGCACCGGGCATGATGAAAATCCTTTGCTCCGCTTGCTTAACGAGTTGCGCGATCATGGCCGAGCCTTCTGTGGCTGAACTTTCGTGCCCAGACGTCAGTAACCTCTCGCAACCAATTTTAATGATCTCCTCCAACGCCTTCGTCGAATTCCGAGTGACATCAAATGCACGATGGAATGTGACCGACATCGGCCTCGCAAGCTCAACCAACTCGCGACATCGCTTCATGTCAATATCGCCAGTCGGGAGAAGCATTCCCAGCACCACGCCATCTACGCCGACTTTCCGGCACTCTAGGATTGTTTCTTTCATCGCTCCGAACTCCGCATCGGAGTAAACGAAATCGCCGCCACGCGGGCGCACCATTGCGTGGAGTGGAATGCTTAGTTCGGTGCGAGCACGCTGAATGTCATTTGCTGCCGGAGTCGTTCCGTGTACAGAACGATTTGCGCAAAGCTCCACGCGATCAGCGCCAGAGGATTGCGCAATGATTGCGGCCTCCACTGAGTACGCGCAGATTTCGAGCAAAATCCTCTTTCGGTCGGGCATCAGTAATGGCTCTTCGAATCGAAGAGCTGATTCTTTACGGGATTCGAGTACACCGCGTAATTGAATCCCTTCTGCAAGCAGAAGGCGCCGTATTCTCCTTGCTTGTTCAATGCAAGAAACCCCACTTGAATATCTTTCGACTTCTGCGGTTGCTTCTTAACGATCCGCTCGACCGCGGTGCGGCAGGCCTGTTCAGGAGTTTGTCCTTGGCGCATCAGTTCTACAACCAGATGGCATCCCACGATCCGAATCACTTCCTCGCCGAGTCCGGTCGAAGTTGCTGCGCCTATCTCGTTGTCCACATATAAGCCTGCGCCGATGATCGGCGAATCCCCAACTCTCCCGTGCATCTTGTAAGCAAGTCCGCTGGTGGTACACGCGCCGGAAAGATTGCCATTAGCATCCATCGCGATCATCCCGATCGTGTCATGGTTCTCGACATTTATGATGGGCTTGTACTGCGCCGTCGTCAGCCATTGCTTCCACGCTTTCTCCGATTCAGGCGTAAGCAGGTTCTGTTTGGGAAAGTCATTATCGAGTGCAAACTGCAGAGCGCCGTCGCCGACAAGCATTACGTGTGGAGTCTTCTCCATCACCTTGCGCGCAACCGACGCTGCATGCATCACGTACTCCAGAGACGCGACCGACCCGCAGTTGCCGAACTCGTCCATGATGCAGGCATCGAGCGTGACGCGACCATCACGGTCGGGAAGTCCGCCATAACCTACGCTGTTGTTTTTGCCATCCGCTTCAGGCACGCGAACGCCGGCTTCGACCGCATCGAGCGCTCGGCCCCCGGCGCTCAACACCTTCCATGCTTCGGCATTGGCTGCGACACCAAAATTCCAAGTGGAAAGGACGATCGGCTTCTCGACCTTGGCTTTCGCTTTGCCGAAAAGATTGGTCAACGGCAGGACGGCTGCTCCAATGGCGGAATACTTCAGAAGATTGCGGCGGGAAGTTTGCTTTGTGTCCATGGCGTGCCATTTTATATGGCTTCGCCATGAACACTTCGCTCAATCGCTCGGTGATGAACGATCAGTATCCTGGATCGGTGATCGATTTCTTATCCATGACAGGAGCGTACTTCTTCGCCGCAGTCTCAATCTCGCTGGCTTTGCCGACTACAACAAAGACGAGGTTATCGGCAGGGAAGTATTGGTTGATGATGCGCTGTGCAGTGGCAACGTTCATTGCATCGATCTTCGCGTACAGGTCGTTGATCTCGCTGGCGTCCAATCCGTAGAACTCGAGGTCGGCGATCTGTCCGGCGAGCGCGTCACTGGTTTCAATCGTAGGAGGGAATTGTCCTTTGATGTAATTCTTCGCGGATTGCAATTCCGCTTCGGTGATGCCTTTCTCGTGCAATCGCTTCACGACATCAAGTGTCATGTCGAGCGCCTTCTCGGTTGTGGCGTTCTTAGTAAAGCTGGTGATAGCGAACGGACCCGGAGCCATGCGCCGCGTGAATCGCGAACTAGCTCCGTATGTCAGGCCGGATTTGATTCGCAAGTCGGTGTTGAGCATTGAGGTGAATCGTCCGCCGAACAACGTGTTCACCAGGTTCACGTAAACGCGATCAGGATTGTTACGCGCGATACCAACATTCCCAATGTAGTAGTAGGTCTGCGTGGAATCCGGTTTGTCGATGAGTAGAAGTTTCTTGCCGGTCACTGCAACCGCTGCAGGCACCGGTGCAGCCTTGGTCGTCTTGGAGTTCCATGTCTGGAACTTTTCATTCAGCAGACGCTCCATCTCGGGACTAGAGAAATCGCCAACGACTGCGAGGATCGTATTCCCCGGTGTGTAGTTAGCTGCATAGAAAGATGCGACGTCACCTTGGTTGATGGAAGCGAGTGACTTTTCATCGCCACCCGCGGGGCGTCCATACGGATGCCCTTTGAAGAGATAGGAATCGTAGTAGGCGGCCATTACACCTTGCACAGAATCCTTGGCCGACTTGATGCCGTCGATGCGCTGCTTCTGAAGCTTCGCGAGTTCGTCTGCCGGAAAGACGGGATTCAGCAACACATCGGTGAAGAGATCGAGCGCCCGAGCAGTATCCTTTTTGATGAACTCGGCGGAGCCTCCGGTGTAATCCGGATTCGCACTCGCGCCAAAGGTCATCCCGATGTAATCCAGGTCGTTCGATATCTGGTCAGAGCTGCGCGTCTTCGTTCCTTTTCGCAGAAGACCTGCTGTGAGGGAAGCGAGACCTTCCTTTCCTTTCGGGTCTGCGGTTGAACCAGCACGAACGATGTAGCTCATGCTGACGATGGGGAGCCTGTGCTGTTCCATCAACAACACAGTAAGGCCGTTCTTCAGAGTCACCTTTTTGTATGTGGGAAGTTTGAGCCCGCCGGCTTGTGCGCTTGCCGCCGGTGCCGCCGCTGGTTTCGGCTTCGCAGTTTGTGCTTGAACCAAGGAGCCGAGTAGCAGGGAAGCAATGATTGTTTTCAGGATTGTGGCTTTCACTTTGTGGCCTCCGCTGCTTCAGGGATCAACGTTGCAACCGTTCGGTTCTTCTCAGTGAAATATTTCTTGGCCACGCGCTGCACATCCGCTTTGGTGACTTTGTTGTACTCGTCAATCGCGCTAAACAGCCGGTGAAAGTCGCCGAAGAAGACCTCGAATGTCCCAATGGCGTTTGCGCGGCCGTTGATGGTTTTCATCTCGCGGTAGAAATTCGCTTGCAGTATGTTCTTGGCTTTTTCGAGGTCCTGATCGGACACGGGCTCGTTCTGCAGCTTTCCAATCTCCTCGTAAATCGCTTTCTCAACATTCTCCGGCGCCACTCCCGCTTTTGGTTGCGAACTGATCGTGAACAACGTGGGATCAAAACTGATTCCACGTCCTCCGTTGATTCCCAATGCAAGCTGGTCTTTATCCACCACGCGTCGATACATCCTCGAGCTTTGGCCGGAGAACGCAATGGTCTCCAAAACATCGAGCGCATAGTAATCGGGACTGTTCGCTTCCGGAACGTGATAGCCGATCGAGAGCAGAGGCAATTGCGCAAACTTGCGGACGGTCACGCGGCGCTCACCCAGCTGATCCGGTTCCGTGCTGACTATCTTCGGAGGCGCATCGTGAGTAGCAATGCTTCCAATATATTTTTCCGCCAAAGCGAAGATCTGCTCGGCATCTACTGAGCCGACAACGACCATCGTCGCGTTGTTAGGTGAGTAACCCATCGCGAAATGGTGTTTCAGGTCATCCATCTTCCAGCTCTCAATGTCCCTGGCCCAGCCCACAACCGGCCATTGATAAGGATGAGAGATGAACGCCGCAGCCATGAGCTGCTCATTCAGGATGCCGCGATTGCTGGCGTCCACGGAGTTGCGGCGCTCGGAATAGACCACTCCGCGTTCCGACTCGACAATCTTTGGGTCGAACGCGAGATTCTCAATGCGGTCGCCTTCCAGGTCGAAGATGGTTTCCAGGGCGGAATTTGGAAACCAATCCTGATAGACGGTCACATCGCGATTCGTATAAGCATTGTTGCTGCCACCCGCAGCTTCCATCACATGGTCGAACTCACCGGGACCGTATTTCTTGGCGCCATTGAACATCATGTGTTCAAAAAAATGGGAGAGTCCGGTTGCTCCGGTGTGCTCATTTCGTGAGCCGATTCGATAGAAGATGTAGAGCGCCACATTGGGAATGGAACGATCTTCCTGTACCAACACCTTCATTCCGTTCTTCAGTGTGTGTTGTTTTACATCAAAATTCTGCGCGGTTGCGCCGATGGTGAGTACCAGGATTGCGGCTAGCGCGAATTTCCAAAGTCGAGAGGCCATGAGGTCTCCTGCGGATGATTTGATTTGCGAGCTGAACGTGCGCAACATCGTACACGAAACAGAGCTGAGAGTGAGTGGGGATGCACCATCAATGCTACAAAGCATCCCAGCGAAATCTCTGGGCATCTCTGATTATGCTAGTGTTCCCCGAGGGGGTGCGGGATCGCCGCACGGGACAGAAGTAGGGCCATGTCGTTGAACCCGTATCGCCGAAGCCCAACCTGGGAGAAGATCCTCCGCCTCATTGAAGAACGTAATCAGAAGATGGAAGACGTTCGGCGAATCTACGCGGACGTCAGGGACATAGATAGGTTGGTTTCTCAGCTTCGCGCAAGTCTAAAGAAGAGTGATAGCAACGCCGCGTGAGCGCGCTTACCTTCCGCCCTGGAATGATCCGGCCAAGCTAGCTCCATCCAGCATCATCCCGCGCAGACGCGCGATCCGCTCTTCCATGGGCGGGTGAGTCGAAAACCAGTTCATAAAAGTCTTCGCTCCTGAAAATGGATTCACAATGTACATGCTCGCTGTGGCAGGAGCTACGTCGGCGGGAATGGCCTCCGCACCACGTTCCAACTTTTCAAGTGCTCGCGCCAGCGACTCAGGATCACCACACAACCGGGCTCCGGTCGCGTCGGCTTCGAACTCGCGTGATCTCGAAATCGCAAGCTGGATGATCGTGGCCGCAAGCGGCGCAACAATAGCCAGCGCCAAAGCGCCCAGAGGAGACCCGCGCTCGTCGTCATCACGGCTGCCAGCGAACATTGCTCCCCATTGCAGGGCGTGTCCTATGAATGTGACGGCGGAAGCGATAGTCGCGGCGATTGAGGTGATGAGGATGTCACGATTAACCACGTGTCCCAGCTCGTGTGCGATGACCCCGCGCAGCTCCCGCTCGTTGAGCAATTGCATAATGCCCTGAGTCACGGCCACCGCGCTGTGTTGCGGATTCCTGCCCGTGGCGAAAGCATTGGGTTGCGCTTGCGGGATCATGTACACGCGAGGCTTCGGCAAGTTCGCGCGCGCGGCCAATTCTTCAACGATGCTGTGCAGCCGAGGCGCTTCTTCCATGCTGACTTCCTGCGCGCCGTTCATCGAGAGCACGATCTTGTCAGAGTAGAAATACGAGACGAAGTTCATCACGATCGCCATGATCGTGAAGCCGTAGAGATAGTTCGTGCCCAGAACTCCGCCAAGGCCGATGAGTAGCAGCGACAGCAGTCCGAGCAGCAAAACAGTTTTGACTTGGTCGTTCATTTAAGTGATTAGATTATGCGCGTCGGGCGCGGGATTCGCCATTTCAGCCAGGTCTTTGCATCCAACGCCCCGTCAGCTGTAAGGTATTCGGCATGGCGGATACGGAAGATCGAATAGACGAGCTGCAACGCCGTGTAGCGGAACTTACCCAGCGCATTTACCGTCTTGAGCAGTTCTTTTTTGTGGGGAAGAGCTCAACCACGGAGCCAGCTGGTCCACAGCCTTCAACTTCAGAGACGGCGACAAGGTCGCTGCAACCAGTTGTTCCCCCGCCGTTGCCGAGAGTACCCGCTGTTGCTCCCGTGATTTCGTCCGAGATACCTCCCGATCTGAACTTGGAATCGCGAATCGGTTCTGAGTGGCTGAACCGCATCGGCATTGTCGCGCTGCTTACTGGTGTTGCTTACTTCCTTAAACTTGCAATCGATAACAATTGGATCGGGCCTAGTGGGCGTGTTGCTATCGGCTTGCTGGCTGGTATCGCGCTAGTGACATGGAGCAGTCGCATTCACAATCGTGGGTACAAGTACTTCTCGTATTCATTGACAGCGGCCGGCATTGGAGTGATGTTCCTCTCGTTATGGGCGGCTTTCCAGCTCTACCACTTGCTCCCCGGTGCGGTTGCATTTGTAGCAATGATCATGGTTACCGCTTCCGCGGCGGCACTCGCATTGAAGCAAGACTCGCAAATCATCGCCGCAGTAGCACTAGCTGGTGGATTTTCCACGCCGTTGCTGTTGTCCACAGGCCAGAACCGCCCAGTCGAGTTGTTCTCCTATGTCATATTGCTGGATATTTTCAGCATCTTTCTGGTGGCTCTCCGCCCTTGGCGACGGCTACTCATGGGCAGTTTTCTCGCCACCATAGCCTTATATGTTGGTTGGTTCTCGGAGTACTACTCCAAAGAGCAAAACCATATCGCAACGGGCTACGCCACAGCCTTCTTCCTGATCTTCGCAATCATTCCTGCGCTTAAGAGGTTACAACAGAACAAAGATGTCACTTGGGCAGCATCGAAAACTTTCCTTCTGGTTGCACTTTTAAATCCCTTCATCTTTTTCATCGAACTCTACGCCATGTACGAGCACGACCACCGCACGGCCCTAGCTTGGGCGGCCATCGTGCTTGGTGCTTTCTACATTGTTCTGAGCAAGAGACTAGTGGATGAACAGCCAGATGTTCCCGAGACTGAAGGGATAGGTCCGCTGCATCGCTGGTTGCATCTCGCAATTGCGATCAGCTTCTTGACCATCGCAGTCCCGCTCAAACTTGAAGGCCATTGGATCACGATGGGATGGTTCGTCGAATCCGCAGCTTTGCTATGGGTCGGCACGCGCGCTCATCAGCAGTTCCTAAAGAATGCAGCGGTTGTTGCCCTGGGTCTCGGCGTCATCAGTCTCTTGTTCATCGATACTTTTCATACCCAGACAGTCGTATTCAACTCGCGCTTCGCAACTTATTTGCTTGCGATAGCGGTGCTGACTGCCATCGCTGTGCAAGTTAGGAAAGAGCGCGGGCAGTCTGATCCGGCGTATGCGGTCACAACGATCTGCATCAACGTGCTCGCCATCCTCGCCTTGAATGCTGAGATTGCCAACTTTTACTCTCGTCGATTTCAGCAGCTCCAAAACCCAAACGGCTACTACACTCCTGGAGATGACTGGCATGATCTGCGCATCGCCCGCGATTTCAGTTACTCCGCGCTATGGATGCTTTACGGAGCGGTGCTGATGATGGTGGGTTTTTGGCGCAAGTCGTCGGTTCTACGGTGGCAAGCCCTGCTCCTGATGGCGTTAACAATCGTGAAGGTCTTCATCTATGACCTAAGCACTTTGAGCGGGGTCTTTCGAGTTGTGACTTTCCTGGGTCTGGGCGTGCTCTTGATGGGAATTTCATTCGTGTATCAGAAGGATTGGCTTAAGCTTTCGGTAAAAGAACCCAGCACTGGAGAAAAGTCCTGAAAATCAATAAGCGCCTACTGCTTTGTGCCGCCATGCTCGGTGCTGCTCTGTTGCTTGCAGGTTTTACGAGCGATGTACCCGCAGGATTAGTTGCTTATTTTCAGCGAGTGCGTAATGTGACTGTGTCTGGACCTGATAAGCAGAATTACGCTGTGCTCGACGAAGCAATCTTCGAGCATGCGCGCGCTGATCTCGGCGATCTGCGTCTGTTTGCAGGGGAAAAAGAGATTCCTTACTCCTTAGCGGTCCGTTCCGGCAGCACCCGGGCGGAGCATTCATCTGTGCCGATTCTGAACAAGGGCTTGGTGCGCGGAAACACCCAGTTCGTGGTCGATGTGGGGATTCCCGAATACGACAATATTCGTTTGGATGTGCGCAAGCGCGACTATCTTGCGCAAGTGAAGGTAGAAGGTGAAAACGAAGTCGACGCGAAGGCTTGGAGTGACCTGGGGTCCTTTACGATCTTCGATTTCTCAAAGGAGAAGCTTGGAAACAACTCGACGATTCGCCTCACAACGACAGCCCGCTTTCGATATCTTCGCCTTACGATTACTGGCCCTTTGGTGCCGAATGACATATCAGGCACAACCGTTGCGAATCTACAGGAGGACAAGGCACGATACGTCCGGCTCTCAGAAGTGCCAAGTGTCAGCGCTGGATCCAAGAAGACAATTCTTACGTGGAATGCATCGGACAAAGTTCCACTCGACCGTGTGCACTTCGATGTGGATCCGAGCGAACTTAACTTCAGACGCAACGTGAGTGTCTTCTGTGAAAACCGGCTAATTATGACTGACGACCTCAACCGTATTCGACTAGTGAGGAAAGAACGGAAGGTCGAATCGGAAAATCTCAATGTTGAGCTGGCCGGATTGCGTTGTAAGGATTACCGATTAGAGATTGAGAACGGTGACGATCCTCAATTGCGAATCAATCGCGTGTTCCCTGAGATGCTCGAACATCGAATCTACTTCAATCCCGCAGGCGCGAAAGACCTAAAGCTTTACTACGGAGACGAGAAGCGGACTGCTCCCGTTTACGATTATGCAAAGCTCTTCGAAGTGCCAGCCGATAGCGAAGTGGCGCAGGCACAACTGCAACCCGACTCTGCGAATGCTTCCTTCACAGGACGACCGGATGACCGACCATTCACGGAGAGACATCCCGCAATCCTATGGGCGGCAATGATTGTCGCAATCGGTGCGCTCGGTGCTTGGGCAATGAAAGGGTTCAAGCCGTAACGCTATCGCAGCGCTTCTTCAACCTCATTCAACCAATCAGGACGTTTGAGGACTTCGCGCGGTTTCGGTCCGTCCGCCGGACCAACGATTCCGTCGCGTTCCATTAGATCAATCAGGTGAGCGGCGCGACCGTATCCGATGCGCAGCCGACGCTGCAGCAGGGAAGTCGAAGCCTTGCCGAATTCCAGCACCAATCGGACTGCATCCTCGAAGAGTTCATCGCTTTCGTTGGAGCCTTCGCCATCCGCGCCGCCTTCAGCTTTGCCGTTCTCGTCCTTCGGAGCGGCCAGGAACTTCTCTTCGTACTGCGCCAGGCCTTGCTGCTTCCAGAACTCGACAACAGCCGCAATCTCTTTCTCCGTAACGAAGGGCGCATGCACGCGTTGAACACGCGATGAACCGGATGGCAGATAAAGCATGTCGCCGCGTCCGAGGAGCGATTCCGCGCCATTGGCGTCGAGAATCGTTCGTGAGTCCACTTTCGTGGCAACGCGGAATGAGACTCGGGCAGGGAAGTTCGCCTTGATCAATCCAGTGATTACGTCAACAGATGGCCGCTGTGTGGCGAGTATCAAATGTATTCCGACTGCGCGCGCCATCTGTGCCAACCGCGTGATCGACTCTTCCACGTTCTTGCCATCGAGCATCATCAGGTCGGCGAGCTCGTCGATGATGATGATGATGTAAGGCAGCGGCTTGTGCTCAGATGCCTCGTCGAACAGGCTCGGAGTTGTGCCTTCAAAGAGCGCGTTGTATTGGCCGATGTTGCGCACACCTTTTTCGGCGAGCACTTTCAAGCGGCGTTCCATCTCGCGGACAGCATTCCGCAGCGCATAGGATGCAAGCTTCGGCTCAGTGATGATAGGCGTGTACAAGTGCGGAACGCCTTCATAGTTGCCGAGTTCCAGCCGTTTCGGATCCACAAGGATCAATCGCACTTGTTCCGGAGTCGCCTTGAACAAGATGGACATGATCATCGCGTTGATCGCCACGCTTTTGCCCGCGCCAGTTGAACCGGCGATCAGAAGGTGCGGCATCGTGGCGAGATCCGCAGTAACGATGCGTCCGTTAATGTCCTTGCCCATCGCGAGCGTTAGCTTCGACTTGATATCAGTGAACTCGGGAGCTTCGATAACTTCGCGCAGCCAAATGGTCTCGCGCTTCTCGTTCGGAACCTGAATACCGACAGTCGCTTTGCCGGCCATGCGCTCAATAAGGATGCTCTCGGCTTTCATCGCCAGGCAAAGGTCTTCCGACAGCGCCGTAATGCGGTTGTACTTGATGCCCGCTTCAGGCTTCAACTCGTACGTGGTCACAACGGGACCAGGATTGATATGCGTGATCTGTCCGTGAACATCAAACTCTGCGCATTTCTCCGTGAGCACGACTGCGAGCTGCTTCAACTCTTCTTCGTTGATGCTCTCGTGCGCGTCCGCGCGATGCAACAGCGCGGAAGAAGGCAGCTTGAAGTCTCCAGCAGCTTTGGGAAGTATGGTCTTTGCCTTCCGGTTCTCGTCTGCTCGGACGTTCACTTCGGGCTGAGCACCGACTTCAGGAACCGCAGCAGGCTTCTCTTGAATCGACGGCAAAGGAGAGTTCAGTTCGCCGGTGAATCCGTTGGTTCCGAGTCGCTCTTCCAATGTGCGTTCGATTCCAGTTTTTACTGGAGCCACACCAGCGGGCGCAACAACTGCGCGCTTACTTGGAACCTGCGCGGGAACGAGTTGCGACGTGACAACTGGCTTTGCAGCCTTTCGCGCTTCCAATTCCTTCTGCGCTTTGGCCTTGGCTCGCGCCTCGCGCCAATCCACGAACCGCTCGCGCAGTGCGTACGCGAAGGCGAAGCGTGTCTGGAACCACATCTGCAGCGCGCCGAAGGAGAACGCGGTCGAGAGATACAGCGCAATCGCGATTACCGTCAGGGAAAGAATGTATGCGCCAGTCAGATTGAAGTAATGGACGAGGAAATCGCCAACGATTCGTCCGACCAATCCTTCGATGGGCGTTGCGTGCAGCCATCGCCAATGCCACGGCAACAGCGAGAGCAGCGCAGGAGTGAACGTGAGCAGTGTTGCTGCACCGAAGCACTTAGCCATCGCCGAGTTCACGGCGCGCGATTTCCACCAGCGCGAGCCGAGCAATCCGAACATCACCGGAATTATGAAGACTGAGATTCCGAGAGTTTGCAGTAGCAAGTCACTCGCGAGCGCGCCAACCATTCCGATCCAATTGTGCGGCGACGAAATCGACGGATCAGGAGCGGCGGTGTTGAAAGACGCGTCGAGCGGAGAATAAGAAACGAGCGCGAGGAAAAGGAGGCCCGCGAAGACGTACATCACGAATCCGATCAGCTCATTCAGCCGCCGGATCTTCGTTGGCGTAAAAACCAAGTTGAAATACTTCATAGAGGCGTAACGGTTCCCTCGAGCTTTGGATGCCAAGGGAGCAGAAACACCAGAGCAGAACAATTATGTCAAAAAACGAGGAACAAACAATGAAAATCGTACTGGGCGACGTTTATTGCGAAGCACCTTTGGCAGCCTGGAAGCGCGCTAATGTCCAGCGCCTTTCATGGCCCAAACCAAGACGGCGATTCCTATGATGATTCGGTAGATCGCGAAGGGTACGAATCCATGCTGCCTGACGTACTTCATGAACCAAGCAACCACGCCAAGCGCCACGATGAACGACACTACAAAGCCGATTCCGAGCAAGACCCAACCGTGGGAATCAATCATTGACGGAGTAATCGTTGCCGCCGCGCCGTGTGAAGGGCGCAGCGTTTTCAGCAGGTCATAACATGTCGCGGCGACCATCGTGGGGATCGAAAGAAAGAACGAGAACTCGAGTGCCGCGGAGCGCGACATCCCGGCAATTTGTCCGGCGGCGATGGTGGACATCGACCGCGAGGTTCCGGGGAAGACTGCCGACAACACCTGGCAGAGGCCAATCCAAATCGCCTGGCCGAGCGACATCTGTTCCATGCTCTCGGTGTGGTGGCGATTGGCGTACATCACATCCACGATCCACATCACGATTCCGCCGATGAGCAGCGCTGAACCCATGATGTAGAGGCTTTCCAGATGTTTCCCGATGATCTTGGTCATCAGGAATGCGGGACCCGCGGTAAAGACAAACGCAATCATCGTGAGTGAAAGAGGGTGCGTCAGCACAGTGCGGTCGCCTTTTTCGCCGGTTGGGAACGTGGAGAGAAATTTCCAGATACGCTCGCGGAAATAGATCGGCAGGCAGAGTATCGCGCCCAACTGGATGACGATGGTGTACATCTTCCAGTATCCGTTGCCTAGGTCAATGCCCAGCATCGCTTCCGAGATACGCAAGTGCGCCGTGGAACTGACGGGAAGGAACTCAGTCACGCCTTCAATGATGCCCAACAACACCGATAGTAAGTAGTCGTTCAAAGCTGCTCCTGGAATGAAAAGGGCTAGTCGATCCGCGTGCCGTAGATAGGGATTTTTTGTTCCAGCAGATAGGCGAGGCGTTGCGCGCGCGCCGCCCAATCGCCAGGCAGTTGCGCATATTGCGTGATGATGCTCTGGCAAATAGCGGTGGATTTCTGCAGGGCTGTCGCCGCCTTTGCGTCTTCGTGCCGCTCTTTATATATGTCCACCAGCGCGCCTTGTCTCCAGGCGGCTTCATACAATGCTTCCCCCGCCTTGGGAGATTGCGGATGCTCACGCACGTATTTCTCGTACATCTCCGATTCATTCTCCGGGCACTTCGGCAGTCCCTGCCATTCGCCGCAGAGTTTGTTGTCGAGTCGGCTGAAGGCGGCCATGTCCGCCCATTTCGTATTGGGGAATTTCTTCTGCACCTGCTTCATGTGCTCTTCATCGATCTGGCCATGGAGCAACGGATCGCGTTCTTTGGCGGAAGGGCGATTTCGCACATCACTCTTGTCGAGTTGCCAACGGATGTCCGCGCCGCGCCATAGTGCCTCACCAGCCAGAGGAGACGTGGGGAAGTACTCCGCAGTGCGCTCATACAGCCGCAACGCATCCTGATCAGCGCCTTTTCGTCCGTGTCGCTGGCTGGCCTGCGCTTCGGAATCGACAGCCTCGCCAAAAAGAATCTTGTCGCCATTGGGCGTGTTCGGGCGGACAGCGCCTTTGTCGAGGATCCATCCGGTAACGCTCAACTCGCGATCGACATTGGCAAAGACCTTGATCCAGTCATGGCTCTTTTCCATGACGGCGATCTCGCGTCCGCGACCGACGGTGCCGAGCTTTTGCGAACTTGCATCCGGCGAAACAAAGAGATTGGCTTCGCGCACCATGATGCCGCGCTCGGTTTCCGCGAAGGCGGAGACGGCGAGCAAAACTAGAATGAGGGAAACAGAAAAATTTCGTAAGCGCATATCCAAGAAAACACCGTTCACGCCATAATCTCCCGCAGCATCTCCGGAGCGATGTTGCCGCCGCTGACAACAGCGACCGTTTTCTTTGCCGGCGGAAGCTGATCGTGGTGATAGAAGAATGCGGCCGATGTGACTGCACCGCTCGGCTCGGCGAGGAATCGCGATTCTAGCAACAGCCGCTTCACCGCCGCGCGAATCTCATCTTCAGTCACAGTCACAATATCGTCGACGTATTTGTAAATGTACTCGAATGGAATCGCGCCTACAGGAGTGGTGCGCAGTCCGTCGGCGATGGTCTTCGTCACTTTTTCCGGATCGAATTTTATGATCTTGCCGGCCTTGAGGCTTGCTTGCGCGTCGGCAGCAAGTTCGGGTTCCACTCCAACAATTTTGATGTTGGGCTTGCGGGCCTTCAACGCAGCAGCGACACCGCTGATCAATCCGCCTCCGCTCACCGGGACAAGAACAAGCTTCACGTCTTCCAAGTCTTCGAAGATCTCGAGGCCAATAGTGCCTTGCCCGGCGATGATCATCTCGTCGTTGTACGGCGGGACAAGGACGTATCCGTGCTGCGCGGCGAGTTTGTCCGCCATCTCCACTCGTTCTGTGCTGATGGGGCCAACAGTGACGATCTCTGCTCCCAGCGCTTTGGTCGCGTCCACCTTGATCTTGGGCGCGGAACTGGGAAGCACGATGGTCGCTTTGATGCCCATGGCGCGTGCGGCGTACGCGACACCTTGGGCGTGGTTTCCGCTGGAGTGCGCGATGACCCCGCGCTTGCGTTCTTCCGCGGTGAGCGTCGCGATCTTGTTGTATGCGCCGCGCAACTTGAATGAGCCGATGGGCTGCATGCTCTCAAGCTTGTGAAACAGTTGCGTGGGCGCGGAATACGCGGGCGACGCGACCAGAGGTGTGCGCGCGGCCACTCCGTGAATCCGCTTTTGTGCTGCGAGAAAATCGTCGAGCTTGAGAATGGGAGTTCCTCCGGGAAATGCAATTCTAACGCAGTAGCCAGTAGTTAGTAGTCAGTAGTCAGGGAAAAGTCGGAAACCAACCGCAAGATCCTTTGCTGCGCTCAGGATGACATTCTTCAGGAGGTTCCGGCAGCTTTTGCCGCGTCGGTCACCTTCAGCTTGCACGATGCGATGAGCTGGTCCCAAGCGAATCCGGGGTGGCAGTCAGTCTTGTCCGCGCGCAACTGGCAATGCGTGAGAACTCCTTTGTAGTTTCTGTATCCCGCGAGATTGCAGTCGAGCCGGCTTGCGGGAGTTTGCCGCGCGATGGAGAATTGCGTGAGCAGTTTGTCCACGAGTTGGCAGACGGAGTCGATGGCCTGCGGCGTATATTCGGCGAAATAGCGATAGTCGCGCCAGACGGTTTTGTTGTCGAAGCGCGGGCCAGCGAATTGCGTCTGCTCGGCCATGCGCCCGAAGGCATAGTACTTGCCGCCTCGCTCAAGCAGCGCGCCCTCTGAAGCGATCTCGATTCCGATAGAGCGTTTATCCATGACACCCTTTGGGCCGATCTTTAGTCCAAGGTGGTACGCCCAGCACTCGGGAGGGAAGACTTCGAATATTGTGCCGTCGCGCTCGACGATGTACGCCGTACCGATGTGTTCCGGATCAGTCCGCCAGTAGGCGAATGTGGATTTCGCTGAGCCTCCTACCGTGTGGTGAAGGACGATGAGGTCTTTCTTTTGCGGAGCGTTGAAATACTCCGTGCTGGGCAGGCGCAGATCGGTTGAGATGATCATTCAGTTGGGGGTACCCCCCCTCCCCCTCGCTTTCGCAAAATATTGAAAACATTAGGTAAGCGGTGGAGGAAATCGCCAAACGAGATTATCCCTTTGACAAACCCACCTGTAAACGGTGGGCAATAAACAACTTACAGGAGACAAAAATGAAAATATTCTGGCTAAACGGTAATGTGACCATTCAACCTGAGGATGGGCAAGAAGTTGAGGTGCTGTCTGCAATGTTTAGAGACAGCACCCCTGAAGTTCACAGTTTATTGGGATCGACCAATAAGTTCCGAGAGGACCAATCTGCCGACTCTATGACTAGCAATCTATCATCGGAATCAATGTAGTTCTTCAAGTCGTCCCTAAGAGCTGCTGTCGTTGTGTTCTCTCGTCTGAATGCCCAAACAGACAGAAGCACTCGCTGAGCCTTGTATTCTTTCAATCTTGCGAAAAGCTTTTCGTAATCCTTTGTTTTAATAAGATCGTAGGTGACATAGAACAGGGCCATTGGAAGCCTTTCTGGATTGGAATTGGGAAGCGGGCGGATTATACGCACCAAAGGCACGTTTCAAGCGGAAATCGCGGCTTGTCCTGTTTTCGGAAATCGCCACACTTTGATTCCCGACTGCAAACCCTTATAATAGACAGTGTTGCCGGGGTGGTGTAATTGGCAGGCACGGCGGTCTCGAAGAGCATCCCAGCCCTGTTGTTGGGGTGTTGTTCAAACCGCTGCCGAAAGGCGTGAGGGTTCAAGTCCCTTCCCCGGCACCAAGTTGTGTTACCCTCACCTTGCACACTTTTGAAGTCTAATGCATCCAACGGAGTGTGGGCAGGCTACCAAAGATGAAGACCTTATTCCTTGCAGCGCAATCGAACGCCATGACTGGCGTTGCGCGTCTATTTGATTGGTCTGGGCATTTTGATTCCTACAATCAGAGTGCTACCCCTGCTGAAGCCGATGCTCGCGCAATCTTTTCCGACTGGTACATGGTTGGGGAAGACCTACGGCTTGGTGCAGATGGAGTCGTTCGCAAGGACGACGACCGCTAACCTGTGAGCCGCAGGAATCGCAACAACGATCCTCAGCACAGCATTGTCCGCAGTCAATCCGTGTCTGTAACTTTTTCCAGTCCCCTTCCGCCTCCCGGTCTCTTGAAGCAGTACGAAGAAGTGCAGCCGGGAATGGTAGATAAGATCATCGCTATGGCGGAGGTGCAAAGTGCTCACCGTCGCAGCTTAGAAACCACCGTCGTAGAATCCAACGCCTTCGCGCAAAAAGTCTCCCCATTTCTCGGGAGTGCGGTCTTATTGGCGTGTTTGTATTTCGGATACAAGCTGGTATCCATGGGGCAGAATGCTTACGGAGTGGCCTTGATGTTCGGTGCAATTGCATCGGTGGTGGGAATCACGGTCTGGGGAAAGATCAGCTACCGTAACGATTTGAAGGGTGGAGCAGATGCATTCAACAAAGCCGCGCAAGAAGCTATGAACCCGGAACGTCAATTAGTGGAATAAAAAGCCCACCTACTCGGTGGGCTTTTTCATGTGTCGCTGAATTGCTGCGAGTCTGGCAGAGATGAGCAATAGCACGCCTACTCCTGCCCACACACCCAGCAGTAGCAGTCCAAACATTACATCCATCGCCTGGAGTGTGATCACTTTTTCGCCTTCTTCTTTAGGGGCTTCTTCTTTTCTGGCTTCGTCTGCAAAGCAGCAGAGATCGCATCCTCAAACTTGAGCGGGATGTGTGGAATCAGTTTTTCCGATTTCTTCTTCATTCTGATGCACCTTGAACAGCAGCCCCCAGCGCAAGGTAAGGAGCATCCGATAGTGGCTCGTGAATAGGGAATTTTGTTTCAGTTAGTTCTGAGTATTTACTCAGTGCGGGGTCGTACGTATGAAAGGCAGCTACTTTTAGCTTGTCTGCTGATGCAAGATGGATTGCATCAGCAGGCTTTAGATTCCAGCCGTTTGGAATTCCAGCCCGCATCAATAATTGAGCCTTCCTTCCAATTTCTTCGTAGAACTCCACCAGTTCAATTGGAGAACCGGCAACCCATAAATTTGATATGGCCGCTTCGCTATCTGCATCCAATGCCTTATTGTCTTGCTCAATTTTTGCCCATGCAATTTCAACGATGCTCAAAGTGGAAGTAATGAGATGAAACTCTTTGTTGCGTGCTTGCTTCATCATGGCTTCAATGTGTGGAAGTCTATCCACATGTCCATTGATGTAAGACAAGGGAACGCAAGCATCCCAGTAGATTACTTTGAGTCCATCATTATTGAGCATCGCGTAGCCTTCTTATAGCCTCTTCGGGCGACATCCCGCTCAGCGATGGCGCAGAGCTTCGTGCTTTCTCGTATTCGTACCCTGTGTGCGGATCTGGCTGTGGGGAAATATTTGCGATGTGTCGAACAGAAATAGGTCTCCCATTGCCAGGGTCACGCGCTATCAGGCCTTCAACCAGTACCATCTTTCCCCAAACATCTCTCAGCAATTCCTCTTGTCCCTCTTCGATGTAACAGGAAACTGCTTTATCGTTGAGAAGATCGAACAGCGTAAAGCGTAGCCCCCCTCGATTCGTGAGGGTTTGCACTCTGCCTTTTATCCCGCCGTACGCTGGTTTCGGGTGTGGCAGAACAAGATTCTTTATTGCGGTAGGAAGCGCGAGAATAGGCGCAAGCACCGCAGGTTTATTTAACATAACTGTGGATTCTGTAACTGGAGTCTCGAATCTCACAGCTCTAACTCTGCGGTCAGATATGGAAACAACTTTATTGGCGACGTTACCTATTCTAGGCGAGTATGGAATTGCAGTTCTGGATTCCAAAGAGGAACCAACCCTAGAGTAAGCCTCAACAACGCGAGCGGTGGCTTCAGGGTTCTCTCTGCTTCGGACGGTTGCAACCGAGCTGCTGTACTGAAGGTCATCTATCACCCAATCCAATTGCGATCCGCCCACCTCTTCGGAAAGAGCATTGACCAGTTCATTGAAGTTCGCAATAGCATTGGCGAACTCAGAGAGGGGAACCTCTCCGTCAAGCACGAGAGTGACAGTATCAAGGGCCATAGCAGTGCCTCCGCATGGTACACTAAATGTACCGTGCGCTATCAGGATGTTCCCGCACCCTGCTTACCACTATGATTTTATAAGGCTCACCTCTAGGTGAGCCTTTCCTCTTGCATCTTCTTCTTCCACATCCACCGACTCATTGGCTTAGGTGGTTCAAACAGATCAAGCTGCTGCTTCCCTATGCGGAAGTAGCGTTCCTTGAGTCCCGAAGTTGAAGCCTCTTGTTTTCGATTCCAGCCAGAGCCAGCATCGTGCGGTTTGCATCTTTGATCTTCCGATTGTTGTAACGGAAATCAAACTCTGCCAGATAGCGGTGTAAGTGCTGACTTCCCACTTGGTGGTACACGCCCGTTATGCCGCGCTTCAAAGTTCCGAAGTATCCCTCAATCGTGTTTGTATGAACTCGCGTTCCGTCTGCTGCTGTACGTGCATACTCTTCTTTGGAATGATTGATTACCTCATGCCGTTTGAAACGTGCGCCTACGCCATCGTAAGAAGAAAAGCCATCCGTCATTACAAGCGCGGTCTGCTTTACGTTCTTTCGCAGGATGCCCACTAGGTTGTCAGCGGTCACGCGTTCAACGTGGAAAGATCGCACATCTCCGTTGCGCTGGACTACTGCGAAAACTGGCTGTTTATGGCTGTACGCATCCGGTCTGCCCTTGCCACCGCGATTCTTACGCTTTCCACCAACATAGGTTTCATCGGCTTCAACGATGCCCTTAAGTTTGTCGGTGAATGATGGCTGGCTCATCGCGTATCGAACACGGTGAGCCATAAACCACGCAGTCTTATAAGTCACACCCAACATGCGATGCAGTTGATGTGCGCTCATACCTTTTTTGGAAGAGCAGAGCAGGTGAAAAGCCAGCAGCCATTTGTTTAGCGGGATGTGGCTATCTTCAAAGAGTGTGCCGATCGTGACGGTGAACTGCTCACGGCAATCCTTGCACTTGTAAACACCGAGACGCACGGACTTCTTGGAGCCTTCTTTCGGCTGCAACTTGTAAGCCTCTTTGCAATTGCAATGAGGACAAACAGGGCCATTCGGCCAACGCATAGCTTCAAGAAACTCTCTTGCTTTTTCGCTGTCTTGGAAGTGTGGGCTAGTGCTAATATCGAACATGCTTTGTACCTTGAAGAACACTATAGGGCAAAGCAATTGGGTTTGTCAAGTATATAATTACGTCGCCAAAATATAGAAAGCAAACCAGTTACATACGAAAATATAGAAAAGAAAGGAGTTATGTCTCGCTTAAAATTAACTGTTAGTTAATATTACGCAATGAAGTATATCTATTTACCCGATTGTTGTCAAGCGAAAACAGCTACTTCGAGTGCGAGAGCTTCGCTTCGTGCAGCATTTCCGCGATGAAATGCACCAACGCGACCTTGTCGCCGATACCAGGTGCGCCGCCGACTTCCACATGAGTAATCGCCGGGCTGACCAGAAGAGCGTGAAGCTGCGCATGAGGGATTTCCTGCGCCAACCATAAGGATTCTGTTGCCGGGATGACCTCATCTCCGGTGCCATGAAGCAAGAGCACGGGCACGCGAATCGCGGAGAGGTGCCCGCGCGGAGAGACCGCGGCGAACTCTTCCGCATGTTCCTCGATGGCCGCCAGAAGTTCTTTGCGAACCGACTCGCGTTTTCGCGCGAACAGCAGATTCATCCGTGCCTGTCCCGCGGAACTAAGTTGAGCAGCCTTTTTCTTCGCGCCGTCGGTGTCCTCGAAAAGTGTGAGTCGAATCGCTTCTGCGGCGTTGGTCTTGTCCTCCGGCGTGAAAAACTCGTCAACGAATCTGTAGACCAACAGCAATGCACCGTATTCATGGGGAAGCATGGTGACGGTGGTTCCATCGGGCCGCTGGGTCTGTCCGGTGCCGAGGAAGCGGGCGACGCGCGCCATGTCGTGATGCGCACCCACGGCTACAACGTAAGCGAAATCATTTGCGAATGCCGGATCTGCGGCGGCGAGCAGCGCGAGCCCGCCGGAAAAGCTGAGTCCGAGCACACCGACTGGATGTCCCGTTTGTTGGTGCAGATTCTTCGCGGCAAAGCCGATGGTGCGGACGGCTTCTGGTGTGACTTTGTAATCAGCGATATCGGCAAGTTGCGGCGTGAGCACGGTCACACCACTGGCCGAAAAGGCCCGCGCGAATGCTACAAGTCGCGGTTCTTCAATCCCGAGGTGATGAACGCCGTGGAGAATGACCATCGCCGGAGCATCGCTCAGTCCGATAGGCGAATAGAGCCGCGCAGCAACGGCTCCGTTCGGAGTCGTGAAACTGGTACGACTCTCCGCAACCGTGTAGGTCCCCATGTGCGAGACGAAGCTAGTTGTTTTGGAATCCTCCACACGCAGAAGCAAGGAAGCCGCATGGACGTGGTCCGCAGCCGTAGGCAAGAAAAATACGGCTGGAAGTAAAACGGTGGCAAGGACGAGCGCGCGCAGTGTATTGCGTTTGGCGCGGCGGGATGGCATCAGAGCCATAGGAGAATCTTATTTGTTAAGTAAGTCTGTCAAAGGAGAATTCTACAGGTCTAAGATGGACGATATGCCACGTATATACGCAATGATCGCGCTCATCATCTGTCTTCAATGCTCAGCAAGTGCGGCGGAAAAGATAAGAATTGAAATTGATTCGTCTTGGGGCGGACTAGGAGAACCCTCAAAAAGTAATCTGATCATTCACGGAGATAATGGGCGTTTTTCGGCTGACGGCAAGAGAATCAAGCCTGAGTTAGTAGACGAGCTTTTGAGAGCCGTTGATGCGCCATCCATTTCTGCGCCGGAATTGGGGAATTGCGGGACTACACCTGAATGGTTGCAGAGCAATTTTGTTCCGGCGTTGGAAGAACATGAACGTCAAAAACTTTCAGAGTTTTCAAAGGATCAAATCGATCTCTTCAGGGAACATTTCACTCAGCCAAGTTTTGCGCAACAAGCACTAGAGAGACACTTCAATAGTGGTTGGCATACTGATGACTTTCCGAAAATCACAGTTAGGATTTTACGCAGCGGTCGCGAATTGCTTTTGAGTTCGAGTTCCCAACATCATTTAATGCTGCCTTGGGGGATACACTCCTCATCAGGCGAAGTTCAGACTTATAACTGCGAAGTCAGCAGTGCTCTGATGAAACTGCTGCCCTCGAAGTTCACAAACCGCTCTCGTTTAGATTGGCGGGGTCTCAGATATTATTTGGCGGAACAGGTAATGCGCAGCATTGAGCCAGAATGGAATGCCCTTGATACGGAAGCAAAAATCGGTACTGAAATCCGGCCAATCACTGAAAGGTACAAGCTTAAGAAGACTGCTATTAGTTGCCTGGCATCCATAGACTTGGACAAGTGTGGCTGGAATGCGGAACTGGTCAGCCCCAGTCTCCCTTCTGGCATGGTGATCGGCATCGGATTACCTTTCGATCACAACAAGCTCATTGGAGTGGAGGCCTTTCTTTCCCGTGCTGATTATTTTTCCAATCTCGTGCGCTCGGTTCCGTGGTTAGCCGAATGGGAACGAGAATATCCGGCCACGAAAATTGAATTGAGATTTGTTCGCGACCGTTCTCTCAGCACAAAAGCGCTGCAAAGCGTAATAGAGGATTTGAAGAAACATGGCAACAGTCTGTTGGCCAACAGGATAAATGCAGAGGCTAACGAAATAGCTTTTGTGGAGATTGAAACAACACAATCATGCTGGTCACGATGGTTGGTGTTTCCAAACAGAGAAGTGTTGTTATGGCACTTCCATTGCGACCCTGTACTCCGGTGGTCAGCTTCTGAATTCAAGTCCTGGGACTACTTCGGATGGAGGGCCGTGGGTGCTGTCATTAGTCCGGAAGGAAAAGTGATTCACTGATTCGGAGAATGAAATCGCTGCTATTTATATTTCCAATATCACCGGCAATATCATCGGCCTACGCGCGGTGCTCTTCACGATGAATCGTTTCAAGTCCTGGCGGATTTTTTCTTTTACCACGCCGTAGTCACGCATCTCTTCCGTGCTCGAATCCTGCAATGTCTTGGTCATCACATCGCGGGCCTGCGCGGTGATCTCGCTCTCGATTGAAGCGGATGCGAATCCACGGGTAATGATCTCCGCCGATTCGACTTCGCCGGTGAGCTTATTAATGGCCACGATAGGAAGCACAATGCCGTCTTCGCTGAGGTGGCGGCGGTCTTTGATGACGAGGTCTTCGACGACGTCTCCCATGGATCCGGAGTCAATGCAGACGCGGCCGACGGCAACCTTGCCGGCCTTGCGCGCGCCGAGTTCGTCGAACTCGAGGATTTCCCCGCTCTCAATCATCATGGTTTGTCCCACAGCGCCGTGCATAGATTTAGCCAGTTCGAGATGGCGGCGGAGTTGGCGATACTCACCGTGAATGGGAATGAAAAACTTCGGCTTCACCAGGTTGATAATCAGGCGCAGTTCTTCTTGGCTGGCGTGTCCGCTGACGTGGATGGGCGGCCATGAGCCGTCGTCATAGACCACGTTCGCTTCGCGGCGGAAGAGATGATCAATCACGCGGTAGATCGCCTTCTCATTGCCGGGGATGATGCGCGACGAAAGCACAACTGTATCGCCATTCTCGATTTTGGCGTGCTTGTGGTTGTCCACCGCCGCGCGAGAGAGCGCAGACATTGGCTCACCTTGCGTTCCGCTGATCATCACGCAAACGCGCTCCGGCGGAAAATCGCGAATCTGGCCGGGATGGATGAGCAGTCCGTCGGGCACGTCGAGGTATCCGAGATCAAGCGCGATCTCAGTAGCTTCGGTCATGGAGCGTCCCACCAGCGCGACCTTGCGGTTGTGCTGGAACGCCATTTCCAGTGCGAGCTTAATCCGGTGCGTGGATGACGAGAAGCAGGAGATGAAGAGGCGTCGCTTAGTGCGATGGAAAACTTCTTCAAACTTGGTGCGCACCGCGCGTTCGCTCGGTGTGTATCCACTGCGTTCGACGTTGGTGGAATCCTGAAACAGCGCGAGCACGCCCTCTTTGCCGTATTCGGCGAAGGTGTGCAAGTCGAAAAGCTGATTGTCAGTGGGCGTCGGATCCACTTTGAAATCACCGGTATGGATGATCACGCCGATGGGCGTGTGAATCGCCAGCGAGACGCAATCCACAATGCTATGGGTTACGCGAATGGGATTGATCGTGAACGGCCCAATCTTAAATCGCTCCGCAGGCTGGATCTCGATGAGGTCAGCGTCGTCGAGTAGTCCGTGCTCTTCCAATTTGTTTTCGACGAGCGCGAGTGTGAATTCCGTGCCGTACACCGGGACATTGAGTTCGCCGAGAAACCACGGCAATCCACCAATGTGATCTTCGTGTCCGTGAGTGAGGACGACGGCTTTCACTTTGTCGCGATTCTGTATGAGATACGTGAGATCCGGAACGACGATGTCCACGCCGAGCAGTTCGGATTCCGGGAACATCAGGCCGCAGTCGATGACGATGATGTCGTCTGCCCAGCGAATGGCCATGCAGTTCATTCCGAACTCGCCGAGTCCGCCAAGAGGGATTACATGTAATTTTCCAGCAGGCATAGTGAACTTCTGATGCTAACACGCAAGGTGGAGTGCGGTACTAAACGGAAGCAGCAGCAGATTCGCGATCGAGTTTTTCGGTGAGCAGCCGCTGTTTTTTGCCGAGAAAAGTGCCGGCGATCCAGTGATAGATGCCGATGAAAGCGTAAAGCCAACCTGCAAGGCCAGACTTTTGTGGAGTAAGCAGGGCGGCCACCGCGGCCGATGTCAGGCCGAAGCAGACCATGGCCACATGATTGATCAGCACGCGCCGGGTGATGAAAACCTCAACTTCATTCAGTTCCAACTCATTGCGCAGTCTGTACGCGTGCAGATACATCAACGCGAGAACGATAAACATTGCCGCGAATCCCAAGCCGTAGAGGATCATCAAGGCTGGCACTTGGTCTTGTGTGATTTGAGGCACCGGGCCATGAAGCAGCAGTCCGAAGAGAAGGCCGAAGAGAAATTTCAATGGATAGACGTAGAACAAGACCAGGAACAACAGCGTGCAATTGAGAGTGATGCTCCAACTGGTTTGAAGGCCGTATCGGCGGAAGTAATCAGTGTGCTCGTTCCAGACGATGACCAAAAGGCTGAAGCAGACGGCAAAGCCGCCGAATCCGCGCACTGCGTTCATGAGATCAGAAAAGCTGTGCGGCACCTCGAGCGCGACCACGAGCAGCGTAACGGCAAACGCAAAGACGGCGTCACTGAAAGCTTCCGCGCGCGTCATTTCTGTTCCGCGCCAGCGAAAATCTTTCTCCACCATCCGATTGCTGAGTGAGAGTCCGTGTCGCACGTTCATGCAAGCTCCTTTAGTCGTGCGTTGGTACTGCTTCCAAAACTACGGGGGATGGTTGCTCCTTGCCGAACTCGCCTTCCCATCGCGCGATGACCACCGTCGCTAAACAGTTTCCGATGACGTTCACTGAGGTGCGCGCCATGTCCATGAGGGCGTCAATGCCGAGAATCAAAAACACCGGCCACGCGGGAAGATGAAATGAGTCTACCGTGCCCATAAGGATAACGAGGCTGGCGCGGGGAATCGCGGCAACGCCTTTGCTGGTGACCATTAGCGTGAAGACCATGAGCAGTTGCTGTCCGAATGAGAGTGGGACGCCGGCCGCTTGCGCGACGAAGATGGACGCTAGCGCGAGATACAAAGTGCTGCCATCGAGGTTGAAGCTGTATCCCGTGGGCATGACGAATGCGACAACGTGTCGTGGAACGCCCAGCGCTTCCATGTTTTCCATGGCGCGGGGCAGTGCGGCTTCCGATGTGGCCGTTGCGAAGGCGATGGAGAAGGGCTCAGCCACAGCGCGTGCGAATCGTTTGATAGGAACCCGCGCGAGGAATGCGATTGGCAGAAACACAAACACGATCATGAAGATGAGCGCGACGTAGAGTGTGGCCAAAAGCACGAATAGATTCTTCAGAATGCCCAAGCCCATCGCTCCTACTGTGTAAGCAATGGCTGCGCCTACGCCGATAGGCGCAAAGAGCATGACGATGTTGGTGAACTTGAACATCGTTTCTGAAAGGCTCTCAAGAACCGAGAGCAGCGGGCGTTTCCTTTTCTCAGGCATCAACGCCAGCGCTGCGCCGAAGATGATGCTGAAGACCACCACCTGAAGCACTTGGCCTTCGGCAACAGACTTCGCGATATTTTCAGGGAAGATGTGCAGGATCACGTCTGACGCGGACTGCTTTGCCGTCGCAATCTGTTCGACTTGCATGTTCGCGGGCGGCTGCACGCCGACTCCCGCTTTCGAGAAATTGATCGCACCCACTCCGATGAACAATGCCAGCGTGGTGACGATCTCGAAATAAATAAGTGCCTTGATTCCCATGCGTCCGACCTGCTTGAGGTCGGAGTGTCCCGCGATACCAACAACCAGCGTGGAGAAAATCAGCGGCGCGATGATGGTCTTGATCAATCGCAGGAACAGCGCACTGAGGAGTTTCGCGCTGAGTGGGTCAGGTTCGCCTTTCGCGAGTGGGAGGTTGGGATCGTGTCCGATGGCGAGGCGAGGGAAGTCGTGTCCGAATTCCGCGCCAATCAGCATGGAGACGATGATCCACGCGGTCAGCGAGCGTTTCCTGATTGCGTACGCAGTGGCGATGCCGAGGGCGATCCATCGCACTGTCATCAGCGTGCCGGCGGAGAGTGGAACGATGCCGAAATCCGCAACGACCGTCACGATTGCCGCGAGCGTGATGGCGGCGAGCGTAGCGAGCAGAAGATTTTTGAGAGAGCTTGACGGCTGGTTGGGTTGACTCATTGATTTATGCGTTAGCGCAGCAAGTCTTCCAGTTCCACGGAATGATCGGTCTTTTCGTCGCGATACTTCACGATGATGGGAGTGTAAACCGAAAGGCCCCATTCGGAAGCTTTTCCTTTTGTGATCGCGCGGGAGCCCGGGACAACCACCGCGCCCTCGGGAACAGTGAGTGGCGACTCCGCAGTAGCGCGATAGACTTCACCGCGCACCACGTCATAGAGCGGAGTGGAGCGCGTGAGGATCACGCCCGAGCCCAACACCGCGCGCGCGCGGACTACCGCACCTTCATAGACTCCGCAGTTGCCGCCCACGAGCACGTCATCCTCGATGATCACTGGAGAGGCGTTCACCGGCTCGAGCACTCCGCCGATTTGCGAGCCCGCGCTAACGTGAACGCGTTTGCCCACCTGCGCGCAGGAGCCGACGAGTGCGTGGGAGTCGATCATGGTGCCTTCGTCCACGTATGCGCCAACATTTATATACATGGGCGGAGCGCAGACTACCGACGGTGCGACATAGGCGCCCATCCGAACAGACGACCCGCCAACGACAATACGGATATTTTCAGCTGCGCGAAAACTTCGGGCGGGAAAGGTGTCTTTGTCCACGAAGGAGAGGACATTGGGGTCGCCGAATTCAACGAGGGTGCCCAACCGGAAGCCCAACAGTATCCCCTGTTTCACCCAGGAGTTTGTATGCCAGCTGCCATCGTGCAATTTTTGCGCAGCGCGGATCTCGCCGGCGGTCAGCGAATCTCGAAATTCGAGAAAAACGCGGCGGGCGTCGGCTTTCTGGGCGTCGGGAATCGGATTTTGCGCGAAATACCGCTGAATGGGCTCTCGTAAGGCGTGCATATAGGGCGAAGTTGAAGAGTATATATGGCGACGCGGATAGGGGAAAGGAATCGCTGCGCAAGACAATCCAGTGCAGTCAAAGTCTCCAGGCGAAACGAGAGCTCAGCAAAGCTTTACCTGATTCCGGCGATAAGCAAGACTTTCAATGTACGCTCGCCCACTCTATTCTCCCTTGGCCAGTCGTATAGACCAATTCGTCCTTGTATGAACCCAGGAGTCGAGACGGAACGCCCTTGGTTTGAAAGTCATGGACAGTATCTTTCATTGGAAGCCATTTACACTGCAGTTTGCTCTCATCACATTTCAGTATGGCAAGTCCTCTAATGCGAGTCTCTCCTTCAGCACCTTCAAAGCTAGCAAAAGCGCCGACTGACGTTAGTGCAAAGCCAGTTAAGGTAAGCGAGGTTACGCTATCTTTGTCTATGGTGAAGCGCTTGATCGAGTTAGTTCCCGCTGTTACGGTGAGCCACTCCGATCCGGTATATAAGCCGACCATCGTGCTGGAGCACCGCAAAAAAGAACGGTTCCGATAATCGTTTCGCTCGAGTGTCGCCCCGACCGTGTTGCGCGGCAACATCGATCTGACCAGTCCGCGATCCATTGAATATAGACGCAAGACATCAAACGTTTGTGATTTGGATTGAAGCTCTGAGCCAAATGTCCAGATATCTCCGTTTCCGTCCTCACAAATTTGCAGGGCGCGAACGATTCCACTCTAACTATACTTGAGATTGATCCGCTAACTGGGTCTGCCTTGGCGATGTAGTAGGAAGCTTCATTGTCAGCATCTGTGGTTGCCCCAGCGACGATGAGCTCGCCTCGTGCGCTTACGCCCACTGCCCCGATATGCACCTTACGGGCATCAGAGAAATTAACGTTGACCAGTTGGGACCGGCGCCCGTCTCGATCGTATAGCGCTATCTGAGGGCCACCCATGGACGCGCGACTGATTACATACCCGTTGTCAAAAGTGGGAACAACAGAACCCGGAGAAAAGGCTTCCGCGACAGAGGCTTGGTGCGTCGCAGAATCAATGTGGGGTACGCCGCTAGTTGCAGATTGCGCGAACGCCTGAATTGCAATCCACGTAACAAAAAGACACATCGCTGGCTTCATGGGTTAATCCGTCTCACATGATTGTAAGTTCAAAGCCCTAGAACAGCACATCATGGCGCAAGACCTAATTCGGGTTTGTCGAGCTGCGAACGTAGCGAACTCGAAAACCCAGTGCCTACGCCTGAATTCGTCCAAACAATCTTGCCCTCTCTATCCACAAGCACGAGCAATGGATAGCTTGTTAAGCCCCAGACTCGTTGGTTTATCTCACCTTGATCGTGGAAATTTTTCCACTGGAATTTCTGCGAGGAGAAATAATCGTCACCCCGTAAAGGCATTTCATCTTCGTCGACACCTACAATCACCAGGCCTTTGTCTGCATAAGATTTTGGAAGTTGTGCGAGGGCTTTCATCTCTTCCAAGCACGCTCCGCACCACGAAGCCCAGAATTGCACGAGGGCGACTTTGCCCTTGAGTTCGGCAAGATTGAAAGTGCCAGTCTTCTTGTCATCGAATATCAGCGCAGGCGCCGGAGTTCCAACCCGCAATGGAGCCGAGACAGGTTGTCTCGAATCATCAACCAGATACGTGTTAGCTGGCGGCGTGAACTCAAACAAGGCAGCGTCGGGAACCGTATCCAACTCCACGCGCGAGTAGTTTATTTCGACGATTGTTGATTGCTCATCCACATCGTCATCAGCCCTGCTAGGACCGTTCGTCGCGAACACCGCTTTGCGAATAAGGCCGGTGCTCTTCTCGATCCAATAGGTGTTCTCGCGGGTTGAGGTCACTCCCTCGCGGAAAGATGAAAGCTGTCTAGCGTGCACCTTCAGGCAAGGGAACTTTGCCGTCCCGATCGTCACCACTTCGTCGCCTAAGATCTCCGACGATTCCGCATCGTCGTCCACCCGAAGGAGACTTTGCATGGCAGTCTTGACCCACCCTTCGGTGGTACCACCAGCAGTTCCGCGAGCTTGAACTCGTGCTTTGTCAGGCTGAGAAGGCTGCACGCTGTATTGACGCAATCCGCTTTGGTAAAACCAGTCGCTCTGGCCGTCGCTTATACGTAAGCCGCGGAGCGCGGTTCCTTTTGCCTCGTAGTGAAACTTGCGGTCTTCACCCGCAACGACAAACGTCTGCTTTTGCCATCCGCTTGCAAAGGCGGAGGCTGAGGTTATTTTGGTCTCCCATTCCAAATGAAATGATTTGGCGTCGCGGTATTTAGCGGCCGCCTGCCGCAACATCGCCTTGGCGTCGTTTTCTGAGGCGGAAAGAGATATGGCAATCAAGAGAAACGGCAGGACAACAGATGGTCTTCTCATAGATCCTCCGGGAGATCATCCTGATCAAAATGGGTTGCAGCGAGACCTTAAGCAGGTGTTGAAAGCGCCCCGATTATAGAACCGAACGAGAAGCCCGCAGGATTCAGCAAGAGAAATTACGAAATCGGAACAAAGAATGAACAGCCTAAGGTTGCCTGCGAATGTCTCTCCGTGGTTTGCCCAAAGATGAATTTCTAAGGTGTTGCTGGCCTATCACGTCACCAGCTATTTGCATCAAAACGGATGCTGTGGGTGAGTCTCTGGGATTCCAAGGTTTATCGGGCCGCGTTTTACTGGGAAAGACAATGATCATCGTCGCTCATCCCGACGATGAAGCAGTCGGCTGTGGCGCATTGATGCAGAGGATGAGTTCTCCGTCAGTGCTGTTCATGACTGATGGGGCGCCGCAGATGCGCGAGTTCTGGAAGCCGTACGGCTCGCGCCAGAATTATGCGACGGTTCGCAGATTCGAATCGAAGCGGGCGCTGGCGACATTCAAGGACATCAACGTTGAGCGATTCGGCGCGCCTGACCAGGAACTGCATCGCAATCTGGGAAATGCGCGGGAGTGGTTAGCCTTGATGGTGGAGCGGTATCGGCCTGACGCGATCCTTACGCACGCTTACGAGGGTGGACATCCAGACCATGACAGTTGCGCATTTCTTTCATGGGCTGTGGGACGCGCAATGAATGTGCCGGTGTGGGAGATGCCGCTGTATCGGCGCATGAATGGCAGGTTGATACTCCAGCGCTTTGCGGAGAGCAGCAACGACAAAATCAGCTTGATCGCAAACCAGGCGGAACGTGACCGCAAGCAGAAGATGATTTCGTCGTATCGTTCGCAGTTGGAATTCCTGATGGAATTTCATGTGGCGTCGGAATCGTTTCGTCCGCAGCCTGCTTATGATTTTGGACAGCCGCCACATGAAGGCGTGCTGAATTATGAAGCCTGGGAGTGGGGAATAACCGGGCACGATGTTTGCCTTGCGTTCAGAGAAGGCTTGAGATGGATGCCAGACAAGGTGGCGCAATCAGCATGAAAATCGTTTCGCGCGGGAATGGGCAGAGAATGCTGTTCGTGTCATATCCATTGTTGCCAGTCTCCCAAGACAGTTCCGGCGGCGCTGAACAAGTCTTGTGGACACTACAGCGTGAGCTAATGCAACGTGGCGCGCGCATCACAGTGGCCGCGTGTTCGGGTTCGGTCGTCTCCGGTTCGCTGTATGCCACGGGATCGCCCGCGAATGGCAGCCTCAGCAGTGCGAGAAACCATGAAGAGAAGCACGCCTCGCATTGTTTGGAACTCATTAATGTGCGCGAAACCATTGGCACGGGCTTTTCGCTGGTGCATGACCATAGCGGAAGTTTCTTTGCGAATCCGCATGTGAGCCGCGCGAACATTCCGGTGTTGGCAACGCTTCATCTGCCGAAATCTTTTTATCCCGCTGGATATTTCAGCCGAGTGGCGCCCAATGTCCGCTTCGTCTGCGTCTCGAAGTCACAAGCGAAAACATTTGCGGATGTCCCTGAAGTGATCGGGTGCGTGCCGAATGGCATTGCGCTGGAACGCTTTCAGGTGCAGAAGACAAAAGGCGATTATCTGCTGTGGTTGGGACGCATCTGCGAAGAGAAGGGAACCCACACCGCTCTCGACGTCGCAAAGAAATCAGGATTGCCGATCGTGATCGCTGGGTCGGTGTATCCGTTCCGCTATCACCAGGCTTACTTCGATACCGCTATCACGCCGCGGTTAGAGCAGATGGGATCGCAGGTACGGTTTGTGAAATCGCCCTCGTTCGAAGCCAAGTCAGAGCTGTTGCGCAACGCGAAGGCAGTGCTGGTGACCAGCAGCGCCGAAGAAACCAGTTCGCTGGTGGCGATGGAGGCCGCTGCCTGCGGCACTCCGGTCATTGCATTCAAACGCGGTGCGCTGCCCGAAGTAGTGGAGCAGTGCGTCTCTGGGTTGTTGGTGCGCAACGAAGAGCAGATGTGCGCAGCAGTGAAAGAGATTGCGAGCATCCGGCCCAGCGCTTGCCGGCAAGTGGCAGAAAAGAATTTTTCCGCAGCGCGCATGGCCAGCGACTATGAACGGATCTACGCGAAGGTCCTCGCGCCATCGCGAAAGTTTGTGACCATCAGACCGGAGCGTCCGGAGAGAATCGCGGCGTAATCTACGTGATCACGCCCACTTGGGCGGCGATCTTCTCTAGCTTCGAACGCGTCTCCGGTTTTACGTGCACCATCGGTAGACGATAATTCTCTTCGATCTTCCCCATCATCGCCAGCACTGCTTTCACCGGCATAGGATTCGACTCCAGAAAGTTCGCCTGCATCAGCGGCAGGAATTTGTTGTGGATGCTGCGGGCTTCGTCCCAATCATTGTTCATCGCAGCGCGGGTCATCGCACTCATCTCATACGGAATCTCGTTTGACGCAACGGAGATGATTCCCACCCCTCCGAGCGATATCACTGGAAGCGTGATGGCGTCATCTCCGGAAAATACCAGGAAATCTGAAGGCACAATGTTGCAGACATCCGCAATCTGCGACATGTTCCCGCTCGCTTCTTTTACGCCAACAATGTTGGGATGTTCCGCGAGGCGCGCCAGCGTTGCAGGTTCAATGTTCGCGCCGCTGCGGCCGGGCACGTTATAAAGGATGATGGGCTTATCCACCGCGTGCGCAATGGCTTCGAAGTGGCGGTAGATTCCTTCTTGCGTGGGCTTGTTGTAATAGGGTGTTGCAGTGAGGATGAAGTCCACTCCGCTGCGCGAGGCGACTGCCTGCGCTTTCTCGACTGCATCACGCGTTGAGTTCGAAGTAGCGCCAGCGACAATGGGAAGGCGTCCGGCAGCGACTTCAATAACGATATCAATGACACGCAGCCACTCGTCGTAAGTTAGCGTCGGGGTTTCGCCCGTGGTGCCGCAAGGGACGAGGAAATCGATCTGTGAATCAATCTGCCAGTTGACGAATTCTCGCAGGCACTTTTCGTCGATGGCTCCGTTGGAACGAAAGGGTGTGACGAGAGCGGTGCCGCATCCGCGAAGTTGCATTACTTACCTCTGCTTCTATTTTGCCAACTGCCCGAAGATATCCTTGAAATCGTAAAAGCCCTTTTTCCCGTGCACCCACTCCGCCGCGCTCACTGCACCACTCGCAAATCCGCGACGCGACTTTGCATCGTGGACAAGCATCATCGTGTCGTACTCGGAATCGAGAAGCATCACATGTGTGCCTATCGTATCGCCTTCGCGCACGGATGTGATCTGAGGTTCAGTGCCGCCGGTTTCAGTGATGATCTTCTGCAACGTGGCCGCCGTTCCGGAGGGCGAGTCTTTCTTCTCCGCGTGATGGCGCTCAACAAGCTTGGCGGTGTATCCGACATGGAGCGCGGCCGATGCCGCGCGCACGATGTCGAAAAACACATTCACGCCCACTGAAAAATTGGAGCCATAGACCAGTCCGATGTTGTTCTGTTCAACCAGGTGGCGAACCGAATCGAGCTCGGAGTGCCACCCGGTTGTGCCCACAACCATGTTGACTTTGGCGTGTGCGCATGCGGAGATGTTGTCGAGCACTGCCGTAGGCGTGGTGAAATCCACGGCGACATCGATTCCTAACGTCTTCAGGTTTTCCGGCGTGAGCGCGCCGGCGTTGATGTTTTCCGCAGAACTGAGCGAGATGACGCTGTGTCCACGATCTTTCGCGATTTCCGCGACGACTGATCCGGTTTTCCCTTTTCCCAAGACAAGCAATCTCATTTGCCCAGCACCTCGCCAAAGATCTCAGGATCGGGATCGGCAAAGAAAACTTTGTGCAGACTTTCAATCGCCTCGGGAACATCGTCTTCTTCGATCACAAAGCTGATGTTAATCTCCGACGCGCCTTGCGAGATCATGCGCACATTCATATTGGGAATTGCGCCGAAAACTTTCGCCGCAATGCCGCGAGTGCCACGAATGTTTTCACCGACAAGGCAGACGATCGCTTTGCGCCCTTCGTATTTCACGTCTGCCAGCTTTTGCAGGTCAGCAGCAATCGCGGGAATGGCTTCGTTGGAATCCACCGTCAGTGAGACGCTGACTTCAGAGGTGGAGACCATGTCCACCGGACACTTGTGGCGATCGAAAACATCGAAGATGGATTTCAGAAATCCGTGTGCCATCAGCATGCGCGTGGCGACCACATCCACAATCGTAATGCGCTTCTTCGCCGCGATGGCTTTAAAGATGTTCTTGCTCCCGGGAGCGCGGGCGGAAATGCGAGTACCTTCGGATTTCGAATTGCGCGAATTCAGCACGTACACGGGAATATTTTTCTGGATAGCGGGAAGCAGTGTCGCCGGATGCAATACCTTCGCGCCGAAGTACGCTAGTTCGGCCGCTTCCTCGAAGCTGATGGACTTTATCCGTCGCGCCTGCTTGCAGATGTTCGGATCAGTGGTCATCATGCCGTCAACGTCCGTCCAGATCTCAATGCGCTCGGCATCGAGACCCGCGCCGACAATCGCCGCCGTGAAATCTGAGCCGCCGCGTCCGATGGTTGTTGTTACGCCTTCGCGCGTTGAGCCGATGAATCCGCCCATGATGGGGATACGAGCATGCTCGAGAAGCGGGCGAACGATCTTCTGTAATCGAGGATTGATCTCATCGAACAGCGGCAGCGCTTTGGAATGAGTGTTGTCAGTGACGATGCAGTCACGCGAATCAACGTGCGTGGCGTTGAGCCCGCGCGCCGAGAACGCAGCGGTCACCATCTTGCTCGAAATGCGTTCGCCGAATGAGACCACGTTGTCCATGGTTCGCGGCGTAAGCTCGCCGACAGCCGCAATGCCGCGCAAAAGTTCGTCCAGCGAATCAAAATCCGATTCCAGTTCGGAATGAAATTCCGAAAAAACTCCGGTGCTGAGAAGTTCGCCTGCTGCGGAGTAGTGCCGCTCGCGCAACGCCCGCGCAAGGTCGAGCGCTTGTTCGCGCTCTCCATTGCCCGCGGCCTTGCCCGTTGCGAGAAGCTGGTCGGTAACTTTGGCCATCGCACTCACCACGACGACCGGCTTGGAATCAAGCCGCTCGCGCACGATCTTCACCACACGATCGATGGCTTTGGAATCTTCGACGGAGGTTCCGCCGAATTTCATGACGATCATCGGGACACCTGCCCGAGGCGAGTGTGGATCTCTCTGGAGGGGAGCGACATCAATCGAGATGTCCCTTCGCCTTGAGGAGTTCCGCGTTGAGAATGGCAGCGCCCGCAGCTCCGCGAATCGTATTATGCGAGAGCACCGTAAATTTCCAATCGAGCAGGTTGCAGGGGCGAAGGCGTCCCACACTGGTCGTCATGCCATTGCCACGATGGATATCCAGACGCGGCTGCGGACGATCCGGAGCAGCGTCATAGAAAATTGGCTGCGCGGGCGCCGTGGGAAGATTGAGTCCGGCGATCTTGCTTTTATAGTTCGCGAGCGCGCTGATGATCTCGTCCTTGGTCGCGGGCTTGCGCAGCTTCACTGAAACGGATTCGGTGTGTCCGTCCTCCACCGCAACGCGATTGCACTGTGCGCTGATGGTGAAGTCGGCATCCTGAACGTGCGAATTCACGAGCGAGCCTAAGAGTTTCTTCGACTCGGCTTCCATCTTCTCTTCTTCTTTGGCGATGTAGGGAACGACGTTCCCGAGGATGTCCCACGAGGGAACGCCGGGATATCCAGCGCCGCTGATCGCCTGCATAGTTACGACGAAAACTTTCTCCAATCCGAAAGCGTCAGCTAGCGGCGCGAGCGCCATTACTAGGCCGATTGCGGAGCAGTTCGGATTCGTCACGATGAATCCGCGAGAACTCTTCCGCCATGATTGCGATTCGAGCAGTGGCAGGTGATCGCCATTCACTTCCGGAATAACGAGCGGCACTTCCGGATGCATACGGAACGCGCTGGAGTTGGTGATTACTGCGTGTCCCGCTTGCGCGAATCGCGGCTCGAGTTCCTGCGCGATGGACGCGTCCAGCGCTGCGAAAATCAATTTCGGAGCACCGCTGGGCTGCGCGTCCGCAACTTTCATCTTGGCCACGCGCTCGGGAATCGCGCTGTTCATCTTCCACTTGGCGGCTTCCGCGTAGGTCAATCCGGCAGAGCGCTCCGACGCGGCGAGCCACGCGACTTCGAACCAGGGATGGTTTTCGAGCAATTGAATGAAGCGTTGGCCGACGGCGCCCGTTGCGCCCAGAATGCCTACTGGAATCTTTGTCATAGATGAAATTGGAAGCGGAATTCGCGAATGACAAATTTTACACTAGCGATTTGTCCCGCGGACGGCAGCGCTGTCAGGGAATGGTGCCCCACGTTCGCGAAGCTAACGTGGGGATCGTGCGGGAAAGGAGAACCGAATCTAAACTTCTTTTTTCACTACGTATTCGTCAATCAACACCGCGCAGAGCGCCGCAGTGGGAACCGCAACCAGTGCGCCTAAGACTCCCGCCAATGCGCCGCCGAGGCTGAGAGCGATGATCACTGCCAGCGCCGGAAGATCCACCGTCGTCTTCATGATGCGCGGTGTGAGGAATGCAGTCTCAATCTGCTGGTACACGGCAAAGAATGCGAGCACGCCTAACAGCTTCGTCGGCGAATCAAACAGCGCGACTACGCTCGCAAGCGAGACGGCCGCGATCGGACCAACTATAGGAATTATGTTTGCCAGGCCCGCAAACACCGCGAGCGCGTAGAAATATTTCAATTGCAGCAGTCCAAAGACAATTGCGCTCGATGTCCCCAGGATCAGCATGAGCGCGCCTTGGCCGACGAGCCAATGGCGCATACGATTTTCCGCGCGGATCAGAGTGTTTGACAGCCGCGCCTGTTGACGAATGGGAAACAGTGACACTCCCCAATGGAATGCGCGTTCGCCGTCGAGAATGAAATATGCCGTGATGATGAACCAGCTGAAGAATCCGAAAACGCCGCCAGCAATGTTCTTGAAGAATCCGAACGCCCCGCCAATGACTTCGGCGGCATAATCCTGCAATTGATTCGGATCGAAATTATGGAAGAAGGGGATTGTCCTGATTCGCGCCGTAAGCGCGGCCAGCTTCAATGGCCAATTCTCAGCCAGTTCTTGCGCATCACGGAAGATCGGCGGCAACGCAAATAACGCAGTAAACACGAGCACTGCGAGCATGGCTACAATGATGGCAAGTACGGCCACTCCGCGTCCCGGACGCCAGTTGCCGATCTTTATCCGCCGAACCAGACCGATCGCCGGCGCAAGCACCACGGCAAATAACGCGCTTACATAGACCAGCAGCAGAACGTTCATCGCTTGATAAGCGACGTATATTCCCACCAGCACTGCAAACGTGAAAAGTATGTCAGAGCGATGGCCTTCGCGCCGTCTCCGTTCAGCGATGGCGACAGTGCTTGAGCGCTCTTCCGGTTCAGTTGGATTCGACCTTGCGATCAATCGCGGAGTACCTCGGTGTTGTCTGCGAGCATGAGCACGCGGACCAGCTTATTCTGTCCATTGAACCAGAGCAGCCATTCGCCGGCGTCGCCTTGCATCTTGAAGGAAGTCAAATCAGCTTCCACGCCGTTCAATTTCATTTTGCTCGCTCCGGTGAATTGTATCTGCACGATCATCGAAGCCTGCTGATGCGGAATGTAAACCGGCAGCCGTTGCGTCTGCCATTTGCATTCAGTCTGGTTCTGGGCGTTCGTTCGGCAATTCGCAGCCATGTACTTCCACGCTAGCACTTCCATGTGCGAGAAAAAGTTGTCGTCCAAGATGGAAGTCGATGGCGCCAGCGGATGCACCGTATCTTTCGCGGGGTCACCCGGACTGGCCATCATGTGTGAGACCAGAAATGATTCGTCCTGCGGTTCGACGATGATCTGTGATTTTCCCGGCTTCACTTCCTTCCATGTGTATTTCTTCAGCAGCCCGGAAGGGAGCATCTGCAACTCAGAGGACTGGAGCGCTTGGATGTTGGTGTCCTCGAACTTCAGTTCCGAGCTCACACTGCTGTAATCGGAGCGCTGTTCTACGCGAAACGATTCCGTCGCCAAGCGCTTTCCATTTACAAGGATTCCGAAGCTGCCAGAATCAACGCTGGTGGCCGCTTTCGCGTTCTTGTCGGGTTTGTCGGAGGCAACAGAGAATGTGGCGAGAAGAAAAATGCTTACGATGAAAACGCCCAGCACCGATCGCACGCGTGGTGTCAATGAATCCTCCAAACCGGCAATGTGTTGGCTAATTCGCTGTGGGCGGAATATCCAGGGCGGAATGGATCTCTTCGGCAATCGCATCCACGCTCTTGCCGGAAGTTGTCACCACTACGTTTGCCCGCTCGAATGCCGGAAGACGCTCCTCGTACAACTGTTTGAAAGAAGCTTCATCTTTCAACAGCGGACGCAGTCGCGTGTCCCCGCCAACACTATGCTTCGTGAGACAACGTTGCCACAGTTCCAGCGCGGATGCACTCAAAAAAACTGTCTTCACATCTTCACGCTGCAGTGCCGCTTCGTTTTCCGGTTGCGAGAGTGTGCCCCCGCCCAGGGCTAACACCATCGAAGATCCTGTTAAGGACTTCGCGGTGAGCAATTCTTTTAGCGTGGAAGTTTCGGCGATGCGAAATCCGGATTCTCCCAAGCGGTTGAAAATCTCGGCAATGCTGCGTCCCTCGCGGCTCTCAATGAGGTCGTCGAGATCGAGGAAGCGCCATCCTAATCGTTGGGCCAGCGCACGTCCAATGCTTGTCTTGCCTGCGCCCATGAAACCTACCAGACATACCAGCATGATCGAGTGATGCGAACCTGCCCCATGCGGGACATCTTCGCCATTCGTCTCCTGTGTTGATTAAGTTGGTTCCAGTCTGAGTTTACTGCTTTTTCACGCGGATTCGCCCGCTGAATGAGCGTAAATCGACCGACGACGCGCCGGAATTGGAAGTGCCGGCAAAGGAGCGTCCTTCAGAGAGCTGAAAGGCGGGATGAATATTTTTCTGGAAAGGGAAATCATTTTCCACGCCGCCCTTGATCGAACGCGCGGAAAGATCGATGGAAGCATTCGACGGAAGATGCACGTCAATATTGCCGGTGTGATTGGACAGGCTGTAACTTCCGCCGCCATTGAAGTCACCGGTATAAGCGATGTTGCCGGTCGTAGTCTGCACGGAAACTTTCGGTCCCGTAACGTTCGTCAGCTGCACATTGCCGCCGGTGGAAGAGACCGTCACGCGGCTCTGGTTGAACTGGTTGAGATTCACCTGTCCGTTCACCGCTTGCACTTGCACATTTCCGTTGTTGATGCCGTTTACAGTGACTTCGCCTGCGTCGGAAGTAATGTTGACGCTTCCCTGAAGTCCGTCAACGCGAATCGCGCCGTTGCCGGAATCAATGATCACGTTTGCATCTGCCGGGACTTGAACGTCGTAGTCCACGCGCGCTTGTTCAGTCGTAGGTTTTTGCAGAACGTGCGTCCGCGCAGTGATGCGATTCAGGTTCTGATTGCAATCAACTTCAACTTTCGCGGATTGCAGCGTGGCAGAGATGGAAACTTGACGCCCGCTTGCAGGACGGACAGTGATGTTGCCGTTTTCATTGAACAGCGAAACCGTGGATCCCGCGCCCACCGTGTAATGGAATTCCTTTTTTGTTTCCGCGGATGAAACAGAGACGAGGATCAGTAGTGTCGCGGCCAACAAGAGCGTGACCGGAAGTCTGCCGCGATCATCGCGGACTCTCATACGTGAACCGCTCGGTTGCGACATCGTCATCTCCTGTGCCAATCCGGCCAGTGCTGCGGTCATTGTAAGGACCGTGCAGTGGCCATATCGTAAAGCATCGCCTTTTGGGCATAGGCTTCACGCAAGTGCTCGCGTGCTTCCGAATCGTTGGGGTCATTTTGCACGGAAGTCTTCGCGTCAGAAATGTAATTGTTGACGTTCTTCAGGTTGCTTTCGTAGATGGCTTTCAATCCCGGATTGCGGGATGCAACTTCCGCGAGCACCTGTTTGTCATTTTCGTCGTTGGAGGCCGCAGCGCCGGAGTCGTTCGAGGGCTGCGATTGCGGAGTGATTGGTCCGGATGAAGCGGACGCGTCGGCTACTTCCTCCGATTGGCTCGCTTGCCGATTCACTTGCAGGAGCGCGATGCCGATCAGCAGGCTAGCTGCGAGGGCGGCGGCCCACCCTAGCGTTGGCCATTCTTTTTTTTTTGAGGCCGTCGAGGCCGTTGCTACGCGAACTCGTCCGATTCCTTCTTTTTGCAAGCTTGACTGAATGTTGTTCCAGACGCGCGGGCTCGGGTCATGCATAGGAAGCAGAAGCTTGGCTTGCTCGGCGATATAGCGGAGATCGTTAACAAGATCAGTGCAGTTCTTGCAGGTGGCAAGATGGCCTTGCTCGTCAATGTTTCCGCCGCTCTCAATCGCGATCGGCAACGTTTTGTGAAATTCGGCGCAGTTCATAGTCATCGTTTTCTCTCAGGGCTCCGCTACGTTTCGCTGCTTCGCCCTCGCGCTTTGCTCGCGCTGGACGGCGCTCGCTACGCGCTCACCCGGTCTCTTGCCAGTGCTTCAGTCTTTCCTTACTTCCCGCGGCCAGTGCGGTTTTATCGCTTCGCTGCTTTTTCTGCTTTGCTCAAGCGCAGCAGGTCGCGAAGTTTCATTCTTGCCTTGTGTAACTGAGACTTGCTGTTCCCGATGGAGCATCCCATCATCTCTGCAATCTCATTGTGCTCGTAGCCTTCAATATCGTGCAAAACAAATATGATCCTGTAACCCGGCGGCAAACTCTCGATACACCGCTCCAGATTTACCCGGTCGATCGAACCGGCGAGCACGTTGTCCCGCGCGCCGATATCTTTCTTCGGGCCATCCTCCTGCTGGGGCTCCATCATTTCATCGAGGGAAACCTCAGTCAGGCCCTTCTTGCGCAGGTGCATCAGCACCACGTTCACTGAAAGCCGATGCAGCCAGGTCGAAAACGCCGACTCTCCGCGGAACGTCGCAATCTTGCGGAAGAGCTGCAGGAACGCCTCTTGTGCCAGGTCTTCCGCTTCCGCAGTATTGCCTACCATGCGAAGGCACAGTGAGTAGACACGCCGCTTGTGCAGCGCATATAGCGCCTCAAAAGAAGCTGCGTCCCCAGCTTTGGCCCGTTCAATGGCCTCTGCTTCGCTCAGCCCGGGAACCAATGTTTTCTTAGCTTGTGTCAAATTGCCTTTTCAGGCCGTGTCAGTTCAGATGCGGCCAAGTACCTGATTCGTTGTCTTATGTGACAGATGCTGCAAGCCCAGCGGACGGTTCTAACGCCGCGCTGGTAACGACTTATAGATGATTTGCTATTGAAAAGGGCCGGTCCAGCCAGAATTCCTTCAGCCAAACGATAACGACAGTCATAGAGACGAGAAATGGGCAACTTTGGTTGCCTGCGAGTGTGAAAGAGTTACATACCTTAGGTCGTGGCACAACCTAGTTCAGCTAGGGCGCGACATGATTCGGCGCTTTTCTTCGGCGATCAAGTCGGGGAGTTCGTTGGACATGACCTCAATGCCTCCGCGCTGGATTGCGCCAGTTAACGAGTGAAGAGCCCGTCGCTCCGCCTCGTCTAGGGAGAATAGAACGTCGTATTTGCCTGCCGCTACCTCTCTACAAGAGTTTGCATTGTCAAGGGTTCTCGTCAGAAGGTCCCATAAGACAAGAAATGTGCCGCGCCGCATACAAATGTTCTCTTCGTCCTCATGGATCGTGCGCATCAACTCAACCTCGCTTCTAAACTGCAGCCGGTTGCTCAAGTTTTCTTGACCGCGCCCCGCGCCAATACAGCAGGAATCCAATCGCAACCGCGATGATGGTCCCCAAGACAATCTTGATCACGTATCCCGTTTTGTCGATGACGTCTTTGCTGGGAATGAATGCCAGAGCGATGGAGATGAATGTAATCACGAATCCCAAGGTTCCGGCGATCCATACTCCGGGCTTGCCGCCGGGGACGAGCGCGGCTTCCGTGTCATGCTCGCGGTCTTTCGCGTAAGCGAGTTTGATGAACGCCGCGAACATATATAGGAAGGGAATGAAATAGACGATCAGCGTGGCGTTGATGAGGATCTCATACGCTCCCGCAATCTTCTCGTTCGCATTCGCAATGAGCAAAATTGCCGCTGACAGCACTGCTTGAACAATGATGGCGACATACGGTGTCCGCCATTTTGGATGGAGTTTGCCGAATGCCGGAGGAAGATAGCGATCAATGCCGGCGACAAATGGAACGCGCGCGACTCCTGCGACTGTAGCTCCCACTCCACCTGCGTTTCCGACTGTCACCAGCAACGCGGCTAGTACGCCGAACCATGCAATGCCGATAGCATCTGAGCCAATACCGATCGCTTGAAAGACTCCATTTTGCGTATTGACTGCATCCGCGGGAACCATCGCCAGCACAGCAATCGTTCCCAGGATGTATATGGCCACGATCATCGTTCCGGAAATGTAGATGGATCGCGGGAATGTTCGCTTGGGATCACGCACCTCTTCACTCATCATGCTGATGAGTTCCATCCCCACGAACGCGAATGTGATGCTCGACCAGAAGTTCAATGTGTCGAGGGAAAACGTGGGCACCATTTCGTGCAGACTGAATTGTGTGATCGAGCCTTGCTTCATCCAGACAAACGCGCCCAGTCCCACGATCATCATCAGCGGAACGTAAGTGCTGACTCCGCCAGCGTTCTGTAACCACTTGCCAATATTCAGCCCGACCAAGTTGAGTCCAGCGGCAATCAGCAGTAATCCAAGAGAAGTGGGGATGAGGTACATCTTGTTATCAGCCAGAGCCGCGTATTTAGGCCCTCCTATGTAGACTGACATCGCCATACTCGCCATCAGCAATCCTGGGAAATACAGGAGGCTGTACATCCAGTAGCACCATCCGGCGACGAATCCATGGAAGTCACCGAATGCCTCTTTGGTCCATACATACAGGCCGCCTTCGTTAGGAAATCGCGTCGAAAGCTCCGCGATGACCAGTGACATGGGAAGAAAGAAGAAGATAGCTGCGAAAATCCAAAGCGTAATGGACGACTGCCCGGAGTGGGCGGCGCGGGCGATCCAGCGAGGGCCCAGGACGGCAGCGATGTTGAACAAGACCACGTCCAACAGGCCCATCTCTTTGCGCAGCAGGGAAGTCTGGCTGGTGGTGGCGTTTTCAGTGGTGGCCATAGTCGAGGAAAGATTATCAGAACGGCTGTTTCCCGGCGCACTAAGGATATAATTTTCAAAATCATGAAAGCTCATGTATATGTGTCATTAAAGAGGACTGTCCTGGATCCGCAGGGCAAGACCATTCACAGCGCGCTGAAAAAGATGGGATACAAAGGCGTGGCGGACATCCGCCAGGGCAAGTACTTTGAGATCACGCTCGATGAGGGGCTGGAGAAGTCTGCCGCGAACAGTGAAGTCGAGCGGATTGCTCGCGAAGTGCTGACCAATCCGGTGATTGAAGAATTTTCTTACGCATTAAAAGACTAACGGGCGACAGGGAGTGGGACTATGTGCGGAATCGTTGGGTACGTCGGTAAGAAAGAAGTCGTGGACGTCATCATTGAAGGTCTGCGGAAGCTGGAATACCGCGGATACGACTCCGCTGGCATTGCCGTCGGCGGAAATGGCGACGGGCTTCAGATCCGCCGCGCTGAAGGCAAGCTCCGCAACCTTGAAGACGCCATCAAACTGAAGCCCATCGAAGGCACCTTCGGCATTGGACACACCCGCTGGGCCACTCACGGACGTCCGACGGAAGAGAACGCGCATCCGCACCGCGATTGCACCGGAAAGATCGTCGTAGTCCACAACGGCATCGTTGAGAACTATGTTGTCCTGAAGAAAAAGTTGATTGAGGAAGGTCACAAGTTCACTACCGAGACTGACACAGAAGTCATTGCGCATCTCGTCGAAAAACATCTGGCCGCAAGCAACGGAAAACGCATATCACTGGAAGACGCTGTCCGCAAAACAGTGAAGATGCTCACCGGAGTCTTCGCCCTCGGCGTAATCTCCACTGACGATCCGGACAAGATCGTTGCCGCGCGAAATGGCCCGCCCGCAGTGGTCGGCATCGGCGACGACGAATACTTCATCGCCTCTGATGTGCCCGCGATCCTTCATCACACCCGCAACATTTTCTTCCTTCACGATGGCGACATGGCCATCATCACCAAGTCCGGCGTGAAGCTTACGGATTTCGACGGCAATCCAGTTGACCGCAAGCCGCAGCACATTACCTGGGACCCCATCATGGCGGAGAAGGGCGGCTTCAAGCACTTCATGCTCAAAGAAATTTATGAGCAACCGCGCTCCGTGCGTGACACAACACTCGGTCGCGTATCGCTCGACAGCGGCAAGGTCTTCCTCGAAGAGATGGCCATCACGGAAGATGAATTCCGAAAAGCCCGCAAGATCAATATCGCCGCTTGCGGTACCAGTTGGCACGCAGGGCTTGCAGCAAAGTTCATGATCGAGCGCGTCGCGCGGCTTGCCGTGGACGTGGATTACGCCAGCGAATGGCGCTATCGCGATCCCATCATCGATCCCTCTGACATCACGCTGTTGATAACGCAATCCGGTGAGACCGCCGACACTATTGCCGCGCAACGCGAAGCCAAATCCAAAGGCTCAAAGACGCTGGCCATCTGCAACGTTGTAGGTTCCATGATCGCGCGCGAAGCTTCAGGCACGGTGTACACGCACGCGGGACCGGAGATCGGCGTGGCATCTACAAAAGCATTCACCGCACAACTCACGGCGGCGTTCCTGCTGGCGCTGTATCTAGGACAAGTGCGCGGAACGTTGAAGCCCGAAGAGGCGAAAAAACTTATTACCGATCTCACGTTGCTTCCCGGCAAACTCGAAGCCCTTCTCGCGCACGATGAAGAATGTGAGGCGTTGGCAAAGCAATATTCCAAAGTGCAGGATTTTCTCTTCCTCGGTCGCGGCATTCACTATCCCATCGCACTCGAAGGCGCGTTGAAGTTGAAAGAGATCTCATATATCCACGCCGAGGGATATCCGGCTGGCGAGATGAAGCATGGCCCCAACGCGCTCATCGACGAAAATCTTCCCGTCGTCGTCGTTGCTACACGCGATCCGAACGATCCGGCATCGCTGCTGAGATACGAGAAGACGATGTCCAACGTGCAAGAGGTTGCTGCACGGTCAGGAATCGTCATAGCCATCGCGACAGAAGGCGACGAGGAGATCAAAGAGCACGCGCAGCACGTTCTCTATGTGCCGCAAGCTCCGGAGTTGCTGTCGCCGATACTCGAAGTGGTGCCGCTGCAACTGCTCGCGTATCACATCGCTGTACGCCGCGGATGCGACGTTGACCAACCGAGAAATCTGGCGAAATCAGTGACGGTGGAGTAGTCGGCGCTTGCAGACGCTAAGAGCCGCAATTGCGCTTTTCATTCTCATTGGCCCTCCCGTTTCAGCGGAGACGCAAAAACTCGTCCAGAAGATTCACCCTTCAATTCCTCCAATTCAATTACACGTCCATAAGTTCCTGGCCGGTGAAGATGGCTGGTTTCAGAGCATTGATTGGGTAGAAATCAGAAGCGGCGCGCGAAAGTTACAAACCATTCGATTCCAGGAAAACGAACGGCCGACATTCCACCGCGAACAGACCGACCCAGTCACTTTCCGTGACGTAGACTGCGATGGATACAAAGACATTTTGATCCAGAAAGAAATGGGTATCCATGGGGACACTTGGTATTACCTTTTCAGATTTAATGCTTTGTCAGGCAAGTTCGTTGAATATAAGCAGTTTGTAGAGCTTCCATTTGTTTCTGTGGACTGTAGCAGCAAAGTTGTGAAGACTTACGTAAACAGTGGTTCCGCAGGCTGCACGTATGAAGACAATCAATACAAATGGGTAGCTGGGAAATTACAGCTCATCCGGCAAGAACTCCAAGACGACGCGAATGACCAACAATCGTTCATTCGAACAATTCGTACTTGGCAAAATGGGAGGCAAGAAGTCCGTCAGAAGAAGATAGTGGGCGAAGACTGCCATCAGCCCTGAGGTGCGACTCGGTCGCTAAGTCCCTAGCAGAATCCCGCATATCCTCCTCACCAGCGGCAACACGATTGCAGTCGCATCACCGCAAACCAGCGCCGGATGCTGTCGTCCCTCCGGGACTCGGGATTTTACTATGCTGCTACCCACCACTAACGTGGTGGGCTAAGCGCTTTGCTTTCCGCGCCTCCGGCGCTTTAGTGCAGTTGTTCCCAATTGAATCGCTGCAGCGAAAACTCGCTAGAGCTCATCCAACACGAATGCCTTCTTTTACCAGCGGTGGCAAGCAGATCAGGCTTGACCACTACACTCCCGCATCGAAGGGAGTTCATCCTGCCATTATTCTTGTGCACGGTTCCGGCGGCCCTCTGCGCAGTGTAGATCCCATTGCGCAGCAGGCAGCTAATCTGGGCGCGCATGTTTTCGTCGTGCACTACTTCGAGCGCACCGGACACGACTGGGTTTACGGCAGCACCATCGAGCAACACTTTCCTGAGTGGCTGGAAACTTTGCGCGATGCACTCGACTACGTCCTCCGCCAACCAGAGGTGGACAAAGACCGTGTCGCGCTGCTTGGATTTTCTCTCGGCGCATATCTTTCCGTCACACTCTGTGCAGAGGACGACCGCATCGCGGCTCTCGTTGATCTCTTCGGCGGAATTCCCAAGCACATTCTGCCCAGCGTGAAGCATCTTCCGCCGACGCTCATCCTGCATGGCGAAGCCGACACCACCGTCCCAGTCAGCGAAGCCTATGTTTTGGAGTCGGTGTTGAAGAAGCTTGGCGTCCCTTATGACATGCAGATATTTCCCGGCCAGGGACACATGTTCACTGGCGTCGCACAATTCCGCGCGGCAGCGGCCATCGCCGGATTCCTCGCAAAGCAATTCCAACTCAGCGGCGTAGGGCTGTAGAATCCTGCTTCGGCTAGAATAAAAGCACGACCACGATGGCAGCCCAACGTCCGATCTACACAGCCAAACTCACCCGTACGGAAGTCCTCTCTGACCGGGCTGACTGCAAGCACCTGGAATTTGAAGTCCAGGAACTTGCGTCTTTTGATTTCGCCGCAGGACAGTTCGTCTCGATGCTGGCGAAGAACAATGAAAAGCAGATGACGCGCGCCTACTCACTTGCTTCGGGCCCGCGCGGCAATAATCAATTCGAGCTGTGCCTCAACCGCGTCGAAGGCGGATTTTTCTCCAACTATCTTTGTGACATGGAGCACGGAAACACCGTGCACTTCCACGGCCCGCACGGACACTTCGTCTTGCGCAATCCTCTTCGCGATTCTTTGATGATCGCCACCGGCACAGGCATTGCGCCCATGCGCGGATTCGTCGAGTGGCTTTTTCCGCTCGATGGTGCCCCTGACCGCAGCGAAGCCCGCGAGATTTGGCTAGTATTTGGGACACGTCACGAAAGTGAGATTTACTATCGCGAGTACTTCGAAGAGGTCGCGCGCAAGTATCCCAACTTCCATTACCTCATCACGCTCAGCCGGGGGGAGCAACCATGGCAGGGCCTCCGCGGATACGTGCAGGAGCACGTGAAGAAAATCCTCGAGGGCCGTCCCGACCGCGGCAAGAATGATATGGACGCCTACATCTGCGGGCTCAACAACATGGTCTCAGCAAACCGCGCCTTGCTCGCCGAGTGCGGCTGGGAACGCAAGCAGATCATCTTTGAGCGATACGACTAGTTGGCTGCCGCAGCTTTCGATCCTCTCCGCCACAATCGGCTGGCGAAATAGACCACCGGCCCTGCCGCGATCAGAACTAGTCCCAGCGTAAGCGCGCTGAACGAACCCATCTGCTCGCTCCGATTTCGAAACAGCGCCATCACGATCAGCAGCGCCGGAGCCACTCCGAGCAAACATGCAATGATCATCCCACCCGGTATTCGAAAAGGACGAGGCAGTTCCGGCTCGCGCACGCGCAAGATAATCAGTGCCACAAATTCCAAAATCAGGCTCAGTCCATACAGCAGCACATCAAAGGTGATGAGTCGCTCGAAGCTCAGGCCGAGCGATGCCGTCCAGGCCAGCGCGCATGCGAGTATCGCCACCCACGGTGCGCCGGATTTCAGGGTGCGCGCGAACACCGCCGGCAAATACCCATCCTCCGCCAGCACCAGCGGCAGTCGCGAGTACGACATGATCAGCGCGTTGAACATCCCCAGCCCGCAGATCATCCCGCCGACTACGACGGCGATTCCCAAGTACCGGCTATAGCTTTGCGCCACCTCCACCCATGCGCCCGTCGTCCACTGGCTGGGATCAACTCCGGTCAGCGCGATTGCCGCAACCGGCAACACATATGTCCCTGCGACGAGCGCGACCGCGCCCATCATCGCCAGCGGATATGTCCGCTGGGGATTTTCAACTTCACCGGCGACTGTGGATGCGTTGTCCCATCCCATGTAGTTCCACATCGCAATCATGATCCCGCCGAACAGATCGGTCTGCGGCGATGTCTTCACTACATGCATTCCCGGGTGTCCCGCCTGCCCCAGCGCGTAGACGATCATCAGCGCAAACGGCGCGAGCAATGCCACTGTCATCAGCAGTGACGCTCCGCCCACTTCGCCTGCGCCGCGCAAATTCCAAAGCGTGCACGCGGTGATCATCAGCACGCCGATGATGACGCCGTTGTGTCCTACGGCAGCAGCAGGCCAGAGCCGCGAAAGGTAGAGGACGAATATCGTCGGATAGATCGCCATGTCGAAAACGCTGGCGACCAGTGAAAGCCACGCCTCCTGGAACCCCCAGAACGCTCCCATTGCGCGGGTCACCCAGGCATAGAATCCACCCTCTTCCGGAATCGCGCTCGAAAGTTCGCCTACCATCAACGCGGTAGGCAAGCTCCAGATCAGCGGAGTAAGAAGAAGAATGAATATCGAGCGGGAGAATCCAGCTTTTTGAACCAGCTCCTCAAGTCCGTACGGCCCTCCCGCAACCATGAAGTAGGTCGCGGCGATCAGCGGGAATACGGTAAGGGAAGTGCGCGACGATGCGCGCATAGTTTTGGCCATTGAAGTCGGATTTGCATAATAACATCCGATACTTTCGGAATGACATCGAAAATTTCCATTCAACTACATTGCTGGATGCATATACTCAAGCTGTGCAGAACAGAGTCACTCCTCCCCGGCCCTTTCCATTTCGATCTCTTGTCTCGGTCCTACTGCTGCTGACAATGGTTTTCTCCACCAGCCAGATTAGTGCGGCGTATTCCGTCCTCACGCACGAAGAAATCGTAGACCTGTTATGGCTCGATCAGATTCGTCCGCTGTTGCTCGAGAAATATCCCGGAACCACCACCGAACAATTGAAGGAAGCCCACGCCTACGCCTATGGTGGATGCCTCATTCAGGACATGGGCTACTATCCCTTCGGCAATCGCTACTTCAGTGATCTCGTCCATTACGTTCGCAGCGGAGATTTCGTCGTCAATCTCCTCGACGAAGCCCATGACGTGAATGAGTACGCCTTCGCGTTGGGAGCGTTGTCGCACTACGCCGCGGATATCAGCGGACACCCGGCCGTGAACACTGCCGTCGCCATGGAATTTCCCAAGCTCCGCGCCAAGTACGGCGACCACGTGACTTTTGCGCAGGATCCCAAGGCGCACATCCAGACTGAGTTCGGATTCGACGTCGCCCAGGTCGCCAAGCAGCGATACACATCAGACTCCTATCACGATTTCATCGGCTTCCAAGTCGCGAAGCCAGTGCTGGAGCGGGCATTCGTAAGGACCTATGGCGTCGAACTGAAGGACGTCTTCATGAGTCTCGATCTAAGCATTGGGAGCTTCCGGCGGTCGGTCAGCAAAGTCATCCCGCAGATGACGAGGGTGGCGCTGGCCACTAAGAACGCGCAAATGGTGAAAGAGAATCCCACTTTTAGCAGGAAGAAGTTTCTCTACAATCTCAGTCGCGCGAGCTACGAACACGACTTCGGCAACACCTACCAGAAACCCGGCGTCGGTGCTCGGATACTCGCTTTCCTCTTCCGACTCGTCCCCAAGGTAGGACCGTTCAAAGCTATCAATTTCAAGGTGCCTAATTCCGATACTGAAAACCTTTATTTGAAAAGCGTGAATACCACGGTGGATCAATACCGAACTTACTTGCAGCAACTCAAAACCCATGAGTTCCCGCTACCCAATCGTGATTTCGATACGGGTCAGCAGACCAAGGCCGGGGAATACGAACTGACTGACAACGCCTACGCGAAGCTGTTGGACAAGCTCGCGAAAGAGAACTTCAGCAAGCTCACCCCGCCCCTCAAAGGCAATATCCTCACTTTCTACCAATCGCCGGCAAAGGGATCGAAAGTGAAGGAAGATGACTGGCAAAAGACGCTAAAGAACCTCGAATCGCTCAAATCGGCGACTCCCTCTGAAGCCGCCCAGCCAGCTGCTACCGCGACCAAGTAAAGTCGAAAATTCCTCGCATCCTATAGCCCCATAAGCACCAAAGACTTGACAATAACTCACTCAACTCTGATAATGGAGTTGTTGTTATCCAGTATCTGGTTCAGCTCACAGCACTTATAGCGCAGGGAGGCAGCAGTTTATGGCAAAGATCATAGGTATTGACCTTGGCACCACCAACTCGGTGGTCGCCATCATGGAAGGCGGAGAGCCCAAGGTTATCCCCAACGAGGAAGGCGGATTGACTACGCCATCGGTCGTCGGATTCACCAAAACCGGCGAGCGGCTGGTAGGCCAAGTGGCAAAACGTCAGGCCATCACCAATCCGGAAAACACGATTTATTCCATCAAGCGATTCATGGGACGTCGCTATGACGAAGTCAGCGAAGAAGCCAAAATGGTCCCCTACAAAGTGGTGAAATCCGGTGACCACGTCGGCGTGATGGCTCAGGGTAAGGAGTACACCCCTCAGCAAGTCTCCGCCATGATTCTTCAAAAACTGAAGAAGGCCGCGGAAGACTATCTCGGTGAGACTGTGACCGAAGCTGTCATCACCGTTCCCGCATATTTCAATGACGCGCAACGCCAGGCGACGAAAGACGCAGGCAAAATCGCGGGACTCGATGTAAAGCGCATCGTCAACGAGCCCACGGCGGCGGCACTCGCCTATGGCCTCGACAAGAAGAAGGAAGAGACGATTGCGGTCTATGACTTCGGAGGCGGTACCTTTGATATCTCCATCTTGGAAGTTGGGGAAGGCGTAATCGAAGTGAAGTCCACCAACGGTGACACCCACCTTGGCGGCGACAACATTGATACCAAGATCGTCGACTGGCTTGTAGAAGAGTTCAAGCGTGAAGAAGGACTCGACCTGCGCGCCAAAGGCAATGAAATGGCATTGCAGCGCCTGCGCGATGCGGCTGAGAAAGCAAAGATTGAGCTTTCCACCACTATGCAGACAGAGATCAATCTGCCGTTCATCACTGCTGACGCCAGCGGGCCGAAGCATTTGGTCAAGAGCCTGTCGCGCGCGAAGCTCGAGCAACTTGTTGATGACATCATCCAGCGCTCCGTCGCACCGTGCAAACAGGCGATGAAAGACGCAGGCATAGACAACAGCAAGATTGATGAAGTGGTGCTCGTCGGCGGACAAACCCGCATGCCGCGTATCCAGCAGTTGGTCAAAGACCTCTTCGGAAAAGAGCCGCATCGTGGCGTCAATCCGGATGAAGTGGTTGCCATCGGCGCGGCTGTCCAGGCAGGCGTGCTCGCAGGCGACGTGAAAGACCTGTTGCTGCTTGACGTGACTCCGTTGACGCTCTCCATCGAAACACTGGGCGGCGTTTCTACCGCGATGATCCCGCGCAACACCACCATTCCGACCAAGAAGACGGAAACGTTCTCGACCGCGGCAGATAGCCAGACGTCGGTGGAAGTGCACATCCTTCAGGGTGAGCGTCCGCTGGCGCGCGACAACCGCACGCTCGGCAAGTTCCACTTGACCGGCATTCCACCGGCGCCGCGCGGAGTTCCGCAAGTAGAAGTCACTTTTGACATCGATGCCAACGGAATCCTCAACGTCAGTGCCAAAGACAAGGCCACCAATCGCGACCAGAAGATCACCATCACCTCATCTTCCGGTCTGAGCAAAGAGGAAGTGGATCGCATGGCCAAGGATGCGGAAGCGCACGCGGCCGAAGACAAGACCAAGCGCGAAGAGATTGAAGCCCGCAACCAGCTTGACTCCATGGTTTACAACGTTGAGAAGATGTTGAAGGAACAGGGCGACAAGATCTCTGCCGGCGAGAAGGGCGAGGTCGAGACCGCATTGGCTGATGCCAAGAAGGCGCTCGAAGGCACCGACCCCGCGGAAATGAACAGCGCTCGCGAACGCTTGACCACCGCTTCACACAAACTCGCGGAAGCCATGTACAAAGCGGCTTCTCCGGGAGCGGGTGCTGATGGAGCAACCGGCGCATCCGCAGGAAACGGCGGTGCTTCACCAGGTGCGGACGGCGCAGGACAGAAAAAGGACGAAGGCGTGATCGACGCCGAGTACGTGGACGTTGAAGATAAGAAATAACTGATTCAACTCCAATACGAAACTTTGACTCATTGGGCCCCGCAAGGATTTCGGCTCAATGAGTCATCTTTTAGTTATCACGAGTCGCAGGTGCCCCACGGTAACCTGCCCTGAGCGAAGTCGAATGGGCGAAGCTAACGTGGGGGTTCTCAAACCTTTCGGCTCAATGGGTCAATGATCACTGGAGAAATGATTCAATGAAAGAGATGAAGATTCCCCAAGCAGTAGCGTGGGTATTACTGATGGGAGCGCTCACAGCGGCTCCAGGCCAAGACGTGAAGCCGACCGGCGGCAAAGGTGGCGGCATCACTCCCGTCCGCGCGAAAGTTGAGATCACAAACCTGCTTCACGAGTTCCTCACCAACGTGGACAAAGCCGACATGCATGATCGCTTCTGGGCTGACGACCTGATCTACACCGGAGCATCCGGCGCAGTGAAGACCAAAGCCGACATCATGAAGAGCATGCGCGCCGAATCGACAAAGCAGCCAGACGCTTCGAAGCCCGGCGAGAAGAAGGACACTTATGATGCCGAGGACATCACTGTCCGCCAATTCGGCGACACGGCCGTCCTGAACTTCAAGCTGGTGCAACACGCCGGCGATGGCAAGACGAACAACTATCGCAACAGCGGCACCTTCATGAAGCGAGATGGAAAGTGGCAGGCAGTATCATGGCAGGCGACAAAGGTCGTGGACGCGGCTGCGACTGCTGACGCCAGTACAAAAAAGTAGTGCAACAAATCCTCTGAACAGAATCGAATAATGGCCACTACGCCTCAGAGCAAAGATTATTACGGCATCCTCGGAGTCAAGAAGACTGCGACTCCCGAAGAGATTCGCAAAGCTTTCCGCAAGCTCGCGCGTAAGTTCCATCCTGACGTAAATCCAAACAACAAACAGGCGGAAGAGAAGTTCAAGCAGATCTCTGAAGCAAACGATGTTCTCTCGGAACCCAAGAAGCGCAAGATCTACGACCAGCTCGGATACTACTCAGACAACATCGATCCCGCGGCAGCAGAAGCCTATTCTCGTGGCGGTGGTTTCGGCGCTGGAGGATTCGGTGCGGGAGCACCCGGCGGCGCCGGTGGCGGACGGACAGGTCAAGGGGTCCCATTCGATTTCAGCGGATTTGATTTTTCTGATATCGGCGGCGAAGCCACCGGCGGACGCCGGGGACGTGGCGGCGGAGGATTTCGTGACATCTTCTCCAGCATGTTCAGCGGAGGCCGCGCAGAGCCGACCGGCCCCGAACCGGGCACCGATCTCGAATACCAGGTCAACGTCGGATTCTGGCAAGCCATCAAAGGCACCGTCATGCGCCTCAACATCACCCGGCAGGATACCTGCCCCGTGTGTCACGGACAGGGCAGCATCGGCGCGCCGGGAACGTGCCCCACTTGCGGTGGCAACGGAAAAGTTACGCAGATGTCCGGCAACATGAAGTTCGATGTAACTTGCCCCACGTGTCACGGCACAGGCAAAGCGCAGACGCCATGTCCCAACTGCGACGGAGATGGAGTGGTCACCCGCACTGATTCCATCGAAGTCCGCATCAAGCCCGGCACCCGCGATGGTCAGCGGATCCGGTTAGCAGGCAAGGGAAATGCCGGTACACGCGGCGGCCCACCGGGCGATCTCTACATCACGATTCGCGTGGACAAACATCCGATTTTCGACCGCGAAGGCGACGATATCCGCGTAACGGTTCCCGTCACCGCGATGGAAGCCGCGTTAGGCGCGAAAGTTGAAGTGCCGACGATTGATGGTCGCGCACAACTTCGTATCCCTCCCGGAACGCAGAGTGGACAGAAACTCCGCCTGCGCGAAAAGGGAGTTGCCTCGACAGCAAAGGAAGGCAAACGCGGCGACGAGATCGTCGAAGTGCAGATCACTGTCCCCAAAGTTCAGGACGAGCGGTCGAAAGAAATACTGCGCGAGTTGAGCAAGTTGAATCCCGATGATCCCCGGGCAGATATGTGGAGCAAGATCTGATAGCGGTAATTTGTGATTTGAAATTTCTGATATGAAGAGCTCGGGTGGCGCAGGCCTTCAGGCCTGCAATAGGTGGATATTGAGACTCGGCTTTAGCCGCTGAGTAAGGGTTCAGCTGATAGCTGACAGCCGATAGGTAAAATGGCCAAACGTAAATCCAAAGGCGCGTACATGATCTCCTCGGTCGCGGAGATGTACGGTATCCATCCGCAGACGCTGCGTCTCTACGAGCGTGAAGGCCTGTTGAAGCCATCGCGCACGGAAGGGAACACGCGCCTCTACACGGACGAAGATTGCCAGCGCCTGGAATTCATCTTGAATCTGGCGCGCGACTTGGGTGTGAACATTTCCGGCATAGCCATCATCCTGCAGATGCGCGAGCGCATGGAAATCATGCAGCAGCAGATGCAGGAGTTTGTCAGCTATATTCAAGAAGAGGTGATGCATCGGGCCCACACGGCTGTGGACCCGCATCGCGGCGCCATCGTTCCCATGCAACGGGCGACTCAGGCGCCGGCACATTCCAAGGACCGCAAGAAGTAAACGGTCTCCGATTTATTTCTGCGTTTCCTTCTGTTTGTCAGCATTCGCAACTACCAAGTGGTCATCCACGCTGAACGTCCCCGGGACTTCCCGCGCACGCATCACTGCCACTTGTTTGTCGAGGTTGCTGTTCACCACTCCGTAGAGTCCAACGTGTCCACCTTGTACGATGATGCGGATCGGCGCCTGCGGATCAATAGCGTACTTCTGCAATGCCGGGTCGCCATAGATTCGCCGCGCCAGTTGCATGCGCAGTTCATCGTCCATGATCGACGTCGGTTCCACTTGTATCTCATCATGCACACCCTTTACTCCGGGAGTGTTTGAAACCAGTGACAGCGCCGACGCGTGGTCCGTTTCGTCGCGTACGTTTCCGGCGAGAGTCACGTACCCATTGTGCACGCCCAGGCTCAGCGAATTGAACACGTTGCCGAAGCCGTATCCCAGGCGGTCATAACGAAGTTTGTCTGACAATTTGTTCCGCAACTCATCATCGGGAACCTGCTTGCCCGCCACTTCGATTCGGTCACGCACTGCCTGCACATGGTCTGCGCCGCTGGCTTTGCGTTCCGCTTGCTCCTTGGCGGCATAGGTGTCCACCGTGCCTTGCAACGTGACCACGCCATCTTCCACGGTGGGCTTCACGTTCTTGAACTTGTCTTTCGACAAGTCATGTTGCAGCTTGTTTTGGATATCAGTGTCGTACTGTCCACCGCGGTTCGAGCCCTGCGCGGACTGACCCTGATTCTGGTTCTGATTTTGGTTTTGATCTTGGGCAACGGCTTGCGTCGCGGGATAAAGCAATAATGCCATTGCCAGAGTTGGCAAAAGATTGGCTTGTTTCATGTCTTCCTCCTAGCTATTTCCTCCTTAGATGTACAAACCCAAAAGTGGGATTTAAGTTGCTGGATGGAAGCCGTAGCGCCCTATGAGTGGCACAAATTTGCACCCGAAAAGTGGTTGCACAAAAGGCATCCCGTCGCGCTTTTGCACAAGATGTAGTTGCTGTTCTTCAGAGTTGCCCACCGGGATCACCAGCCGTCCGTCCTCGCGCAGTTGCTCCACCAACGCCTGCGGGATCCGCGGCGCCGCAGCGGCCACGACGATAGCGTCGTACGGCGCATACTGCGGAAGCCCTTCGCTTCCGTCACCAATGGTGACAACCACATTCGCGTAGTTAAGATGCGCAAGGTTGCGCTGCGCTGATTCCGCCAACGCAGCGAATCGCTCGATGGTGAACACTTCCGCGGCGAGTTCCGCCAGCACCGCTGCCTGATATCCCGAGCCTGTGCCTACTTCGAGAACCACGTCCGCTGGTTTGATCTCTGCTGCCTGCACCATCGCGGCCACCATGAACGGCTGCGATATCGTCTGGTTCTGCGCGATCAATACAGGATGGTCTTCATACGCAGCGTCGTAATTGTAAGAGGGCGCGAATAGATGTCGCGGAACTCGCTCCATCGCTGCCAGCACGCGTTCATCCCGGATGCCCCGCGCGCGCAATTGTGTTTCGACCATCGCATGCCGCAACGGCGCGTAGGGATCGGACTCAGGATTTGCTGCCATACTGCACTTACTTTTTGCGCTGACGCATCCGCACTTCGAAGCCGATCACGCCATTCTGGTCGCGCACTGCAATGATGGAGATGTTCTTGTTTACGTTGTACTCCATCTGTATGAACTGCTGCGCGGACGAAGCAAGGTTCGTTATATAGGTGAGAGTGATGTTGTTGTTCACCTGTTGCTCGATTGTCAGCCGCGCGTTGGGATTGTTCTCCGCGCCGCCGACTTGCGGATCGATCTTTATCCGACTCACTCCGAAGAGCCGCTGCACGCGGCTGCTCAGCGCGGCGTTCAGTGCTTGTCCGAGGATGGCATTCGATGCGCTGTCGCTGAATGTCTGGTTTGTAGGACGCGTCAGCGCGGAATCTTCTCGCGTGCGGCCCAGCGCGAGCAGGGCAATGATGTCCGCGGTAGGCAGCGGAGGCTCCGAGCGATAGTTCGTGCTCAGCTTTTCGGTGGAACCGTGAAACCCGAGCGTGATGTCGTATTCGCGAACGCGCGCTGATGCTTCAATGTTGAGTATCGGCTCGATCCGCGCCGGATTCACAAAGCTGATGTCTCCGCGCTCCAGGTGATATTTTGTGCCGCTGAAAAAGACGTCGCCTTCCACAATGTTGATGCGGCCAAGCACCACGGGTCGCGCCATCGATCCCCGCAGCCGCAGATCAGCGTCTCCTGCGATCTTCGCCAACGATGTTTGTACTTCCAGCTCCGGCGTGGAAGTAACGTGAACATCGAGCCGGATGTTGTCCATGGCGGAATTCGTCCTGCCCGCGAGCAGTGGCTGTTTGCTCCTTGCCAGATAATTTGCAAAATCAAATTGCGGATTCACCCCAAAGCGCGTGACCGTCACTTCGCCAGATAGCAGCGCGTTTTGCAATGTCCCGGAAAGCCGCAGATCGGTATTCGCAACCGCGCTGATTCCTGGCGGATACCGCAGCCGAATGTCCTGCCCATTCGCGGTCAGGTTGAAGAAGAGTCCCCGCCGATAGGCGATGAATCCGCCAACATTTAACGTGCCGCCGCCGGTATGTGCGGCGAGAGTCTTGATCTGCAGCCGATTCTCATTGAATGTAAAGCTGCCGTTAATGTCGCTCAGCCCGTTTGGCAGGTCGATGAATGACACTCCGGCATTTGCGATCGTCACTTCGCCGGTAACCTTCGGCGCATAGATCGTGCCGCCCGCGGTCAACTGCATAGTCGTCGTGCCGGACGAAAGCAATCCCGGGCTGAAGCCCTGAAACAATTTCAGGTTCGCTTTGCCATTCGCGCGCACATTAAGGTTGTGCTCGCCCAGCAATCCGATCGTGCCCTCTGCGGTCAGGTCTGTTCCTTCACCCGTAACATGAAAATTCTGCACGAGGAAATTCTCGTTCTCGAGTCCGATCACGACGGGCTCCACGTTACGCAGTTGTACTTTCTCGATCTCGGCGGACATGCGGTCGATCGTTCCCGTCGCGCGCAGCAATCTCGGATACCGCAATGGCCCGCTCGCGGTGATCGTTCCACTCGCGGACGAGTGCCCTGTGATGCGCCCATCCAGATACGCCCGCAGCAGGGGATCGAAATCCAGATTGTTGAATTTGATCTCGAGTGTTCCGGGAAAATCGTGTTGCAGTCCGACGGTTCCTTTTGCGGTCACATCTCCGCCGCTCAATCGCGACTCCCCGCTGATCTGCATCTCGCGCCCGTGTGTGATGGCGTTGATGGTGGTATCGCCAATGGACTCGCCGTTTGCGATCAAGTGCGTGAGAAGAATGTTTGCGTTTATTGTCGGCTGTTCAACCGTTCCTGAGCCACTTGCCTGGAAGCGCGCGCGCCCGGCGAGTGACAATCGCGGACGTTGCAGCACCTGAATATGCGCCAGATCGAAATTATCTCCGCTCGCGTTGAACCGGAATGCTTCGGTAGTCAGGTTGTAAGTAGCGTTGCCCGTGACCTGCGCACCGTTTTGCGAAAGCGCAATGTTGCTGAACTGCGCTTCGCGTCCCGCAAATCGGATATCCGAATGCAGCACCTTAAAAGGTTCGTTCAGGATAGTCCCGCTCGTTACCTGGAACCTCCCGTTGCCGCGAAGATCGTTCATCGTGCCGGAAGCAGTGGCGACGAGATTTAGCGTGCCAGTCACCGGATACCCTGTCCCCACAAGGCTCTGAACATCGCTTACGGATGCATCGCGCACCTGGCTCTGCAGGACGAAGGCGCTGCTCTCGTCGAATTTCCCTTTCGTCAATGTCGAACGCCCGGAGAAGACGATCTGGCTTGCGCCCCTTCGCAGCAGACCGTTGGCGACAGAAATAAACTTCGGCGAGTATTGCAGATCGACAACCATCGAATCCCATCGCACACGTTGAGGCACTTCAGGCGTGCCCGCAATCGGTCTTCTTGGTGCAAACTGCAGGTTGACCAGCGAGTCGAACGCAGCCAATTCCAAGTGTCCGCGGACCGTAGGCATAACGAATCGTCCCGCAACGGTGCCTTTGAATGACGCTCGTCCTTGCAGGCTTACCGGCAATCCCGTTTCGCGTGCTGAGATGATGGGGTCGAATTCGCGCAAGTTCTCGGTATCCGCGGTCAGCGTCAGTTCTGCCGTTTCGCTGCCGAGTGTTCCCGCGGCCTTGATGTGTGTTGCCGCGGTCGAGAGAGTGAGCTCGCCGATTTCCAAAAGCTGTTTGGGCAAACTGAACGTCCCCTGTAACCGGGCGGTTATCGGCAAGGAACCAGCCGACGGCGCCGCTGGCGGCACTACAGTCAGATTTAGTCCTGCGCTCGCGTTCACCGGGGAACCCACCCACCGTATCGCAACACTTCCGTCCGTGCTTCCTACTACGTGTAGTTTTGATAATTGAAGCGAGCGCGTGGACAGTGAGGCTGCAACATCCCTAGCGCGGATCTTTTCTACGTGCAGTTCCGCATTCCCCCGTTGCACAGTTTTGTCGTTGGCTTGCGCTTTGCGATTTGGATTAGTCCAATTGGCAATTTCAACCCTTCCTTGGACTGCACCGCCGAGCAGCCGTCCGTTGATTCCCGTCAGCACCAACTTGTCGCGATCCAGACTGAACGCAGCGCTCGCATCCATGCCGGGAAGACTGAACGCATTATTTCTCCAGAGCAGATCCTTAACATTCAGCTTGCCGTTGGATGTGTAAAGCGAAGCCTTTCCGGAATTCGAGTATTTTGCTGAGCCGTGAATGTCGGCCACCCCAGACCGCAGTTCGGGATAATCAACGATCGATCCCAACTCAGCCATGCTCACGATAGCGGAATAGTTGAGCTCAATTTCGGGATTGAAAAAATTGACGATGCGTCCGCTGGCTTCCAGTCGCGATGCCGGAGAAGACCACTTCAGTGACTTGATTCCGGCCTCAGTGTTGATAAGGCTGAATTGAATCTCCGCTTCCGATACCAGCGGTTTGAAACTGCCAAGTGTCGCCAATGAATTGCCGACTGAGATCTTCCCTTCGTAACGTCGGTCAAGGGGCGCGTATGACATTTCTGCGGAAAGTTTTTCGGTTTTGAGGTTCAGCGGTATTCGCTTGTGGTTCCAGATCACCAGTCCGTTGCTGATGTTTGCGCGCTCGATGGCCAGCGCAAACAACATGTCCACGCGGGAGCCAGCGCCTTCAACATCCTGAATCTTAGGGCGTGGTTGGTTCGTGCTTCCGTCTGCGTTGACCATGATGTGAACCACCGGATGCTGCGCGTCCACAACCCGCAGTCCAAACTCCCGGCTCAAAAGTGACAAGATCTTTAGCCGGACTTTCAGATTGTCTACATGCGCGTACGGAATCTGGTCAGGACCTTCCAGACCATGAATCGTCAAGTTCTCTGCAACGAACTCAAGCTTCGATAGGTTCCACTTGAACGACGGTAGTTCAACCGTGCCACCGGTGACGCGCTCAAGTTCCGCAATCACTTTGAGTCGGACTTGGTTTTGGAAATGGTCACTGGTGAGATACCAGGCAGCTCCCAAGACGATCAGCAGCAGCGCGATCCCAATGAATCTTCGCCTGCGCCTTCGAACAGGCGCGGGACTTTGTTGCTCTTCACTGATCGGGATGACGGGCTTCTCACTCATTCGGGAGTTATCGCGGGACCACTGATTTCTGGCCTGCTTCGATCGGTGTGGTTGAGATCCGTTGGATATTGCTCTGTGTACGCAAGCTTTGCACCCACGAATTCAGCATGCCATTCACCTTCTGCTCTGTCAGCAAAGCGTGAATGCGGGCCTCTACTTCCTTCAGCGGCGGGATCGCAATCTCACTTCCGGACTTCTTCAGCTCAGGGACAAAAGTCTCGCGGTAATATTTTTCAATCTCTTCAGGCGCAACCTGTACGCTGGGGCGAAAACGGATGTCCACAAAACGAAGCACATCGAGTTGCTCGGCCACAATCTGTGCCAGGTCTTCTTCCGAAAAGCCATACTCGCTGAGCGTCTTCCTCCACGCGTCATCCGATTGGCCTTGCGCGGCAGGAAATTGTTTACGCATCTCCGCGATCTGCATCTTCACTTGTTCCGGTGTCGCGTGTGCGACTTGGATGCGAGCGATACTTTCAGATATGAGCACTCGGTCGATCAACCGCTCCAGCACCGCGTCGGAATGTTGTTGTGCATCGAATTTCTTCCCGTCCACGAGTGCTTCAAAGCGCTCCTGCTGGTCCCAATCGCTTTGTGTGATCACATGCTTATTCACCACCGCGATCATGCGATCTACTACCTCTTGCGCTGAACACGTCAGCGACAACAGAAGAAGCACCGCGATTTTGAATAATGGCTTCATCAGAAGGTCTGCCCGATACTGAAATAGAAGTTGAACCGCCGCAACGTTTGACTCTGCGGTGGGGTAGTCGTGCGTACCGGAAACACCGTTGGGTTCAAGTTGTAGCCCAAGTCAACACGCACAGGTCCGATCGGAGTCTTGTATCTGAGTCCCGCGCCCACCGCGTGCGATACATAGTTGAAATCGCATCCTGCACTCGGGTTCGCGGCATCGCGGCAGCTTGCAACATCGCGCTGAGAAAACCGAAAAATGTTGGAGAACATATCCTGCGAAGTCCTGAACACATTCCCGGCATCGTGGAAGAAAACCGCGCTAACGTTCTCATCCAGGTAGGGAAGCGATATCGGAGGCGTGCGCAGTTCAATGCTATTCACAAACATGGCTGAGCCGCCCAGGGGGAACCCTGTTTGCAGATCGCGCGGACCAGCTTGATTGATTGAGAAGCCGCGGTGCGAACTGCCGCCACCTGCGAAGAACCTTTCCGGCAGCGGTATGGCTTCGGCTGTGGTTGAACCAAATGGTTCTTGGATGCCTACTCGAATCGAACGTGCGAGTACCCACCGGCGCTCAACTTTGGCGTTCTTCGTGATCTGGTAATACGTCGAGTTTTGCAGCACGAACCTTGAAAAACTGGTTTGTGAGCCAAAGATGCCGCCGGCAACGTTCACGTCCAATGCATTGTAAGTGCCGCGCGTTGAGGTGAGAGGATTGTCGCGCGTATCGCGGACATAGCTGAGGTCGGGGAATCCCACGCGCACTGGTTTTGCCAGCAAGGGAATCTGCGTGGCATCCACGTGCAGCGTTGCCTGGTCAACACTCACTCGGCGATAAGTGATGCCGTAGAGAAGCGTCGTCGCTTTGTCCACCACATGCCTGATCTGCACCGAGCCTTCCAGTCGCTGCCCCGTGAAGGTGTTCACGTCCTGCGTCTTGTCATAGAACATCGTGAACGTCAGCGTCTTGTTATTGCTGTTGAACCATCGTGGCGCCTCATAGCTGATGAGTCCGCGTTGTTGCAATCGTCCAACCAGTGTCTTGAGCAAGATCGTGTGATCGCGTCCCAGAAAATTTATTCGGGTTACATCGAAAGTCGCGCGAGGACTCACGCCCGTCTCGCCTTGCGTCGAACAGGGCACTTGGATGGTTCCGCCTGTTGGCGTCTGGTTGACGCAAGTGTTGCTGATGTTTCCTGACTGCACTTCGAGTCCCAAGCCGTAAGTGAAGGTGTAGCGTTTCGCTTCATCCATTCCCACCATCACGTTTTTGTGAGTGAGTGAGCCTTGCGGATCCTGCACCGCAACGTTTACTTCGTTGAAGATGCCGATGTCATATAAACGTCGCTGCGTATTCAACAGGTCCAATTGGCTCAAAGGCGTGTTCGGCTGCACTTCCAGTTCGCGGCGCGCAACGTACTTGCGTGTATTTTGAAGTCCAGACAAAAGCACGCGGTCAACGAATCGCTGCTCGCCTTCCGTCACTCGATACACCACATTCTGCTTGTTTGCGATCTTTGTGTCGGGCTCTGCCGAAGCTTCAAACTTCGCATCCGGAAATCCGTGATTGAAGTAAAAATTCAAGATAGCATCGCGGTCATTGGAAACGTTGAAGTCAGAATAGGGCTGTCCCTCGCCGGTATTGATCACCCCGCGAAGTGTCTCGTCGTTGAATGCCTTGTTGCCTTCAATGTTTAGGCTTTGCACTCGCGTCTGTGGCCCTTCATCAACATGGATGATGACTTTGATATTTCCTTTTCCTTGATAATCATCTTCCACCGAATTGGTGGCCTGCACGTTCATGAATCCGTTTTCGATATATAGACTTTTAATGGCGGCAATGTCTTGCGCGAGCATTGACTGGCTGAACCGCCCATAAAAAAGCAACACACTGGCTTCCTGGATTTGCATCCGCTCGCGGATTGTCTGCGTGTCGAAGTATTTGTTGCCTTGGATCTCCAACTCCTTAAGTTTGTGTCGTTCGCCTTTCTCTACGTCGAAGATGATGGAGAGATGCTTGTCTTGCGGATCGTCAACTTTCTTCGTGTAATCCACTTGCACATCGAAGTAGCCTTTGGTCTGGTAGTAGTCACGCAAGTTTCTGCGCCCCTCATTGAGCAGGTCGTCATCGACAGCGTTCTCTTCGAATACCGGGATGTATTTCTTGATCAGTCCTTCGCGGAGTCTTGCGCCTTCAACCGCGATGTCCACCGTCGGTCCGCGCTGCACATTGAAGACGTAGTCCAGAGTGTTCGTTTCGGAGTGGTACTGTTTGTCAGTCAGTGACACTTGTGCTTCGAGCTTCTTCTGTTTCTGATATCGCTTGCGCAGACGCTGGAGCGCGCGCGTCACGCGGGCCACAGTCACTGAATCCCCCGGATGCATCTTGGCGACGTTCATCACCTCTTCCGCCGTGATCCCCGGATCGCCACCCACAGCGATCTTGCCGACCATCGCGCGGTCTGCCGGAATTACGGTGTACGTGATGTTCGCTTGCTGTGTGTCAGCATCCAGAACGTAATCGGCTTTTATGAAGGACTTGAAAAATCCGTTGTCTTCCATCACGCGCTTCATCTGCGCAAGCGAGCGGTCGAGCGCTTGCAAACTGAATAGCTGTCCCATTTCCAGCTTGGTCGCGTTGCCTAACTGGCTTGGACTCGGCGGCTGCGGTGCGCCTTCCACCTTGATCGATCCAACAAAATAATTCGGCCTGGTGACAAACGTCAGCGCCACTGATCCAGGACTCACCGCCGTTGCTTCCACTTCTATCGCCGCGAACAGTCCGGTTGATTGCAACTTCTCAATACTGTCGCGGAGTTTCTGCCGATTGAGCGCATCGCCAGACTTGAGCGGGATCGCCCCCAGCAGTTCTTGCTTGTCTTTTTCGAGATTGCTTCTGGAACTCGTCTTTGGCTCGCTGCGGAAATCGATCGCCTGCACGTGCAAGCCGAGATACTTATCCAGCGCCGAACGAGATGGCGCCGAAGCCGCAGGAGGGTTCTGCGACACAAGCGGAGTACTGACGCAGGCCAATACCAACAGGATTATGGCCAGCGATGTTGCCGCACGGGGCTGCGACACTCAGTTCCTCTCACTTAAGATTTGAAAAACGCAGTTCGAGCTACGTGAATTCTGATCCACTTTGTTATCTAAATCACTAACTTTGTTGTAGTTAGCTCGAATCACTGCCGTCGAGCCGAACCGCACAGGGGGCTGGCATACCGCAGCACTATAATAAACGTGGAACCCCGATTCTGACGAAATGTCTTTCAAACCTCAGCCCAACGCTCCGCCGCAGATTTCCGAACGATACTCCCGCCAAATCCTCTTTGCCGGAATCGGCGCCGAGGGTCAGGAAAAACTGCGGACATCGCGAGTAGCCATCGTCGGCTGCGGCGCAACGGGATCGGCAATTTCCAGCCTTCTGGCCCGCGCCGGCGTCGGACAGATACGCGTTATCGATCGCGATTTCGTCGAACCCAGCAATCTTCAGCGACAATCCCTCTTCGACGAGTCCGATGCCGCCGAATCCATTCCCAAAGCCATCGCCGCCGCAAAGAAGATCGCAACCTTCAACTCCGAGATTATTGTCGAGCCGCACGTCGCCGATCTCACGCCCGACAACATCGAGCAGCTTCTCTCCGGCGTGCAACTCATCCTCGACGGCACTGACAATTTCGAGACCCGATACCTCATCAACGATTTCGCCATTAAGCAAAATATTCCCTGGATCTACACCGCCGCCGTCGGTGCCTACGGAATAGCCATGAACATCCTGCCCGGCGACACCGCTTGCCTCAGCTGCATCTTTCCTGCCGCCCCGCAAGGGATCGTAGAAACCTGTGACACCGCAGGCATTCTCAACTCTGCCGTAAATCTCGCCGCTTCGATCTCCGCAACCGAAGCCCTGAAATTTCTGACTGGAGCGAATGACAAACTCCGCCGGACACTCATCTCCTACGATCTCTGGTCAAACGAACGCTCAGAGATTTCGACCGCCACTCCGCGTCCCGATTGCCTCACTTGCGGTGCTCGCGAATTTCCACATCTCGCCGGTGAAGGACGCCCGCACATCACTCTCTGCGGACGCAACTCCGTCCAGATCCACGAGCGACATCGTCCCCTTTCGTTCTCTGAGATCACCGCCCGCCTTCAGCCGCACGGCACGGTGAAGCACAACGATTTTGTCCTGAAGTTCTGGCGCGATGCCTACGAGATGACTATTTTCCCTGACGGCCGCGCCATCATCAAAGGCACCACTGACACCGCCATCGCGCGCAGCCTCTACGCGCGGTTCATCGGCTCCTAAGTAGCTCCGCCAACTTACGACATCGCAACGGCTTAGCCCGGATTCCTTCTTCTCTGGCATCCCTGTTAACTCTCTGGTAATCAAACTTTCTTGATAGCAGTACAGGGAGTACCTATGTTCAGGTCTTTGGTGTTGTTTGGGTTAATGACTTCGTTAATAGCCGCAGGGCAGAAAACTGCGGGCACCGGTTCATCCGGCACAGCGGGCGGGGCGCAATCAGGAGCAGGCACCACGGGGGCCACAGGCACGCAAACAGGCACTGGCGGCGCGGCTGGAACCACCGGCACCACCGGCTCCCAACCCGTCGGCAGCACCCCTGGAACGGGCCTCGCCACCGGTACAGGACAAGGCATGAGTCAAGGCGCAGTCCCCGGCGCGGCGAATTCCAACCAGGGTGTTGGCTCAACTGCAACTAACGGAACCGGTAACACCTCAGGTACGGGCTCAGGCACAACCGCAGTCCCTGGCGCCACCACCAATGACACCACCGGAGCCAGCACCGTCGGAAATACTCCCGGCAATGGCCTTACGACCGGCACTGGACAGGGCACAGGATCTTCGGCGGTCCCTGGCGCCACGAACACGAACGAAACTCCCGGAACCAACAATCAGGTTACTGGCAACACAAACTCTGGCAATCTCAATGTCAATTCCGGATTCGTCACCACCGGAACTTCTTCCAACGGCTCTACCGGCAGTGGAGGAAATGGCATTCTGCTTTCGCCGCCTAACGTCGCGCTTCCTGGCAGCGGCGCCGCTACCGGCGCGCCGCCGTCACTTGGCGTCAATGATTCCCGCTTCGGCGGAACCGGCAGCGTTGTTCCCGGAGGCTCAATCCCCGTTCCTCCATTCACGCCGCCTCCTACGGGCGCAAGAGGCGATCAGTTTCGCGGAGTCCTGAACACAGGGATGGGAAACTTTGCAGAGACGAATGGCCCAGCAAACAACTCGCAAGCCAATGCGGGAACGCAAACCGTTGCGGATGTCGCGCGCATGTATAAGTCCCGCCATGGAAGCACGCAACCACGCCAGTACGACAACGCACGCATTGACGCACTGCAGAATTCCAACGCTCGCAACAATCAAACGCTGACGCCGCAGAACACATCGGAAGCCGCGACCCCAGACAACACTGGCGCCAACTCCACGCAGAACACGACTGCTGCTCTCGATCCGCGCGACCTCGCAGTAGTGGAAGCTGAACTCGCTCGCAGCCGCGCCGCGGCTGGCATTGCGAACTCTGACACCACCGCAGCCAACACTCAGCAATCTACGCAGGGACCCGAAGTAGCCCAGGCGCAAACGCAACCACAATCCAGCGACGCTGCAACCGAGCCCACTAGCCCGCGCGCTCGTCAGGCGCGTACGGCAACCGGCAACACGCAAGCTGGCAATGCGAACGCGAAGCCCAGCCAGCAACTGCCAGCGTCAGCTTCGCCATTGCCATTGTTGGGATTGTTTGGAGTGCTCGCCGCAGTGGTAGGAATAATGGTTCGCGCGCGTCGAGCCTGAACAGGTAACTTTACAGTCCAAAAAGTTCGCGCAGGCGTTTCGTCTGCGCGCGACTGACCGGCACTTCCGTCTGTTTCTTGTCGTCCATGCGCAGTTGATAGCTGCTCTTGAACCACGGTACGACTTCCTTGATGCGGTTGATATTCACCACAAAGCCGCGATGCGCCCGCCAGAACTGGTTCGGATCCAAACTGTCCAGCAACTCTTCCAGCGTTCGACAATTCGACTGGCCTTCCATTTGCGCAGTCACCACGCTGATCACGCCGTCCTGTATCGACGCATAGCAGATGTCTTTCTGGTCCACCAGCATCAGCCGTCCCGCCGCGCGCACCATTACCTTGCTGCTCTTCGTCGCGGGCGCGTGCTGCGCTTCCAGCAACTTCACCAGCGTCTCCAGTTTCTCTCCCGGAGATCCAGGCGATTCCGCCTTCTTGCGCAACTTCACTTTCTCGATCGCCTGCGCCACCCGTTTCTTGTCGAACGGCTTCAGCAGATAATCGATGGCGTTCACCTCGAACGCTTTGACCGCGTACTGGTCGAATGCAGTGGCGAAGATGAATTGCGGCATCGATACTTTTTTATCGAGTAGCTTCTTGATCACGCCAAAGCCGTCGAGCCCCGGCATCTGCACGTCAAGAAACACGATGTCCGGCGAATGTTCGCGGATCAAGTTGATCGCTTCCACGCCATTCTTTCCTTGGGCCACGATTTCGATGCCATCCACGTTCTTGATGAGGTAATTGAGTTCGTCGCGGGCAAGCTGTTCGTCGTCGATGATGAGCGCGGTCAGAGACATTGAAATTCAGAGAGCAATCAAACTGAAGGAAGTATATGAACTAAGGAAGGGAACTGCAATCTATCGTGCGCGGACAATGTCCAGCGCAGCCATCTCCAGTGCATTTCCGCAGTGAGCGCAGTAGATGTCGCCCAGCCGAACGCCGTGCTTGCAGACATCGCACGTAGGATTCAACTGGTAATGGCATCGCGGACAGAAATTAAATTCCTCGTCTACTTTCTCTTCGCACTTCGGGCAATTCAGCACCAAAGGTTCGCGCAACAGGAAGTAAACGATGAAGCCGATTCCCGACGCCAGCAGGAAGATCATGATGGCCGTCCAGAAGCTCGGACTCATGCCTCTGCGACGCGCATCGCGGTTCACATACCCGATCATGAGCATGTAAAACGCCATGAACAGGCCCACCATCACGCTCCAGAAGAGGACGAACGCGATCGGCCGCGGATGTGGATTGTTGGGGATGAAGATCTTGAATGTTACAACTTGCCATCCGACGAAGGCCGCAACGGCCAACATCGTTGACCACCATGGAACTAGGCTGGTGTCTTCTGAATCAGATCCCGAACGTGTGTTCTGAAAATTCATCAATCCCTATGTTCTATGTTCGTCCCTAAGACGTCCGCTTCTGAAATTTTCCTTGCAGGCCGTTCGAGATGGCAATCGTTCCCACCGCGGCGATCGGCATTAGCGTCATGATCACAAAGCATGTCTGCCAGACAATGCTCGGCATGTTCGCATTGTGTCCCAGCCACTCAAATCCTTGGTAAAGGAACGGCACACTGATGACCGCCCACGCACAAGCCAGCACACAAGAGATCCACAGCGGACGCAGATTGTTCTGCTGCTGCCGCATCTCCATCGCCCGCGCGCGTACACGCAACTGCGTGGCGCGAACCAGTTGCGGATTCGCCGTCATCGAGAAGGCTGCCATGCGCATATCCGCAGCAGCTTGCAAGATCGTTTCGTGTTGCACTGTGCAATCCGCACAGCCGTTCAGGTGTGAAGCCAACCACTCGCGCTGAGATCCCACTTCCTGAGATTCTTCCTCAGTGAAGTTCGCTTTCAACTCGAGCATCAGCTCGAGCGCCTGAACATGGCTTTCAGGACTCCGCAGCTCTTCGCTGCTTCGTCCTCGCCCTTCGCTCGCGCAATCCAGCGCTCGCTCTGGGCTCAGCCCGTTTTGTAGCTCGTGGTTCAAGCCGAGGCTCCCTGAAGATTTTTCTGTGCCAGCACTGGTTTCAAAGTTTCCAGTCCGCGATACAGCCGCGACTTCACCGTCGATAGCGGCGCTCCGGTGATCTCCGCAATCTCATCCAGTGACATGTCTTCCTGAAATCTCAGCATCACCACTTCGCGCTGCGCCACTTCCAGGTGCACCAGCGCCGCACTCACGCGGTCTGCTTCTTCGCGCATGAAAGTGAAGTCATAAGGTGTGGGCTGCGCGCAGGCAAACTCCATCGGCACACCGCCATCTTGCGGATGCGTCAACGCTTCCAGACTAGACGCCGTCTTCTTTCGCGACGCGTCAATCACCAGATGCCGCGCAATCGCAAACAGCCAAGTGTCGAACCGCGCCTTGCCGTTGTACTGTGTGCCTCGCTCGAGCACGCGCATCCATGTCTCTTGGAACAGGTCCTCGGAGCGCTCGCGGTTTCCCGTGAGATAGATCAGGTAACGCAGCAACCTGTGCTGATAGACCTCGATAAGGTGGTCGAGCAGGTCAGAGTCGCGCCGCCGCAATCCGCGGGCAATCTCTGCTCCCTCGCGCTCCATCAAGTTCACTGCCGATAAGGCTACGGTGGACATGGTCAAATCAATATACGTGGTCATAGTGGGAAAAGTCTCAACATTCAAAGGAAGAGAAGAGTATGTTCCTTGGACTGTAAGACGGCCATAAGGCGAGCGTATTAACACGGAAGAGTTTTCCACAGGGTGAGGCGGCTTTTGGCGGGTATTCTCATGCTTGCTGCTTCCGTAACACAATGAAAATCAGGCGTTTACGAATTCTGGGACCATTACGGGCGTGAACGGGTTACTGCCAAATTGCTGAGAATCAGCTACTTCTGCTGAGCAAACACCAGACAACGCCACAGAATTGATGCAACATTAGGGTTATGTTGATGGTGATTCTGCGGTGGAAATGGGTCACCAGCATTAGCTGCTCGTCACCGCAATGCTCGCAAGAGTAGATTCCGGAGTGGGGCACTGTTTGCCCCGGCCTATGTGTGGAGTTGAAAGCATTGCCGTGCCCGGGCTTAACATTATCGGAGCGGCTATCATAGATGGCCATTGGAAAGCGATGGCCATTGGAAAGCCTTTCTGAATGTGAGTTGGGAAGCGCGCGGATTATACGGCCAAAGGTGGGCGTCAAACTGAAATCGCAGTTTGTCCCTTTTTCGGAAATCCTGCCAACAACAGTGGCATCCTACAATCATGCCGCAGAAGAAAGTCAAAGGGTTCGGCACTGTTTTGGAGACTTTCGAGAGGCTCGATAACGCGAAGAAGTTGCTAATGAAGTCGTTCGAGCGGATTGAGAGAACGAAAAGGATAGTTGCCAAGAAGAAAACAAAGCCCGCGAAGTAGGTACGCTTCGGTTAGCTCCAGGGATTGCGGAGCTTAATCATTCTTCGGCTCCAATCGTTGCTCAGGTATAGCAAGTTCTTAGAGTCTCGCAATAGGTGCGCCGAGCGATCTTGAAGAAATGCGGACCTCTTACAAGCGGCCTTCGAGCGGGCCATGCATAAGAGCCGTTCTGCACGGGAGGTCGGAAGGATTGGCGGAACCATATCAACCAGAGTACACGGCAGTTAACTGCGAAGCCAGCAGCAATCCAGCGTAATACTGTTCCCCAGCTACTTAGCCCTTTGCTAAAAAGCACCTTGCTTACGGGTTATAACAACCTACTCTGGTCAGACTGCATCTGAGTAGCCGAGGTTCCTCTTCTTGTCTGAATCACCCCCACGCATCCTTTGTATCTCATACGACGAGTCATTGTTGCTCACGCGCAAAATGATTCTTGAGCAAGCTGGCTTCGATGTGACAGCTGCTCTTGGCTTCGCTGAAGCCATGGAGCATTGCTCCGCCAATCCAACATTTCACCTCATCGTCATGGGTCACTCCATGCCGCGCAAAGACAAGACTGCTCTGATTAAGACATTGCGTCCCACTTGTAAGTCCCCGGTGCTTTCAGTTCGGAAACATGGCGATGCACCACTTCCAGAAGCTAACGCCTCAGTGGATTCTTATGACGGCCCCGCTAAACTGATCCAAGCGGTCAAGAGCACTATTGCAGCAGCTGGCAAATCAGCATCCGCTACTTCGGAGGGCTAGATGTCACACCGCAAGAATGGCCCAACCGATTCATACTTCAAGCGGAAACGGATCGGAGACAACGAACCAAATTCTGCGATGGTAATTCAATCAACCTGTGTGCATTGCGGAGAGGTTTTTGAAGGCGACGTTACACAGGGCTTAAAAGAGAAAGAGATTCAGCACACCATCAATTGCGCGAAGGGGAAAGCAGCTAGAACCACAATCCACATCGTTTAGCTACAGTACAATTAGAGTAGTTGCCGAGTGCCGGGTGTCGCGTTCATTGCGAAATAATGAGTGGGCGAGACTTCTGAGTCCTGCACGTAAGTGCTTGGAAAGCATGATGGCCTTTTCCTTTTTCAAAACCGCATGATTTACCTCTTTTGTGCGGCTTAGCCTTTCTGGTACTCTGCTTTTAGTCCTCAGTAATGCCCATCGATAAACAAATCCTTTCCGTCGCGGAAGACGAGTCCGTTCGTCGCACGAAGCACATGCTCTTAGAAGAGATTGGCTTCAGTGTCGTGTCAGTAAGCACGTTGCGAGAAGTGGAGTACGTGATTAACAAGTCGAAGTTCGACTTAGTGATCATTGGCCGTGCGGTGAATGAAACGCTCAAGCGGTCGGTCGCCGATGCCAGCAGGCGCAGCCTTCCACAGACACCCATCCTGGAACTTTGTAACGTCTCCCCTGTCATTACAGGTGCGGAGTATGTTCTGCGTAATCCCAGTCCTGACGAACTCGCGGAACTCGTGAAGTCTATTTTTCATCCAAAGAAACCCAAATAACTGATTCGCAGATCTGATCCGAAGAAAGCCGTTCCGGTTTCCATTCGTACAACAAAGGACTTCCAAAACTTGCCTTAACCATTCCGAGCGTAACGTTCAGGTTAGAGTAGGATGGCAGCATTATGAAGAACGCAATGAATGACCGTTTCAAGCGAAAGAGGCTTGACGGGGGCGTGCTTGTCATCGAATCGACCTGTGTTCTGTGCGGTGAGGTACTTGTCGGAGACATCACAGACGGTTTGAAGGAAAAAGAAGAGCAGCATGTCCTGGAACAATGCCCGCAAGAGAGTGGTAAGAGAGCCATTCATCTCGCATAGCTAGCAACGAAGAACCGGCAAGGTGCCCCACTCATTGCGATGCCGGGTGCGCCATTTATTGCTATGCAATGAGTGCGAGAGTAGATCCCACGAGGCGCAAGTTGACGTCTTGCTGGAAGTGAGAGCGGGTAGAGTAGCTGGTGCCGAAACCCCAAAACGGCAACCCCGAGCGGCGCTCGTCCTAAGGACAGGGTCACGCGGCTCGGGGCTTGGGCCGTTCGTCACGACATCCAGCATCTTAATTGCGGAACATGAAGATAAGCTTAAGACAAGTACGCCAATATGTGCCGCTGGCTCACTTACGAGCGGACCGTCGTCTAAAAACAATAGGCATCAAATTTTGGAAACCAAGTTTCACGCGGTAAGGAACAACATATCTTGCATTCCATTCTAGCCGTCGGTGGTACACCAGAGCTCACGATTCTCCGTAACCAGGTTCTGATCTCGCGTGGTTTTTCGGTGGTCAGTGTCTCCCATTTATCCTATGCAATCCCTGTCTTCCATTCGTCTAGTTTCCATGCAGTGATTCTCTGTTACACCGTTATTGAGAGAATGTCGAAAAGAGAGCTCACGCCGATGATGCGTCAATTTCAGGATATTCCTGTTTTAAGCTTTAACAGGCAGATCTCACCCGAGCGGGACAATCTTCTGCTTATCTCACCCGCTAAGAGCGAGCTCAAGGGCCTCGGTGCTTCGGAGCAGTTGGTTAGTGACTTGCAAGCCTTGTTTCGATTGAAAACCGCTGTTCCGGGATCTCTACAATCGTGGAAAGAAATTTCCACGTACATGAATCGCCCGATAAGGACATTACAGCGCTGGGAAACAAAGTTCAGTCTGCCCATTCATCGGCCTTCCAATCATGACCGCAGCGCAGTTTTCGCGTTGAAGCCAGAGATTGACGAATGGATGAGAAATAACCGCAAATGCCACGAGACAAAAAGTACCCCGGAGCTGCCAGAGAAAATGTCCAGAGCAGCTTAGTTCTGGAAGGCCCTTCTTTTCTTTGATGTGCCGGGTCACCCATTTCATTGCGAAACAATGAGTGGGCGAGAGTGGATTCCCACAAATCATTCTGGATGAGCAAAGTCGGCGTCGCACTTAAAATACGGGCCGAAGGCGCAACTCGGCGCGGTGCGCCGGGGTTAAGACGACATAGAGTAGCTGGTGTAGTCCTCAAATGGAACCCCGGGCGGCGCTCGTCCTTATGCATGAGGGTCACGCGGCTCGGGGGCTCGGTCGTTCGTTGAACGACATTCAGCACGATAAATCACCCACCTAACTTCTGGCAGCAACAATGGTGCGTCAATTTGCGCCAGTGCGTAAAACCTGCGAAAACTTAGCACCATTTCTGCTACAAAGGATTCAAAGTTGTTCATGAAGGAGGATTTCATGCAATCAATTCTTTCGATTTGCATGGATCTCGAAGCCAGCATTCTTCTTCCCTTAATGTCCCGCGATATTCATGTTGTGTCCGTATCCCATGTTGCTCATGCGGCTCCAGTGTTCCGCGCCACCCTCTTCAATGCTGTGATCCTGGGCTACTCAGTCACCGAGAAGATGTCACAAAGAGAGTTGAGGACGTTCGTGCGTAATTTCGGGGATTCGCTCGTTTTGGTATCGGGCAACGCGATCTCGCCAAATCAGAAATCCCTCGTTCAGCTCTCGCCAGGGACAGTTGAACCTGGTCGGAACGGCAAGCCAGCGCAGTTATTGTTTGAATTGCAAGAGGTGTTCCAATCGACAACGACAACTGCTGCTCAGGTATCGCTACAGTCCTGGAAAGAAATATCTGCCTACATGGGTCGCGGAATCCGGACGTTGCAGCGATGGGAAAAGAAGTTCGGATTGCCCATCCATCGTCCTTCGCATCGTGAACGTAGCGCAATTTTCGCGCTGAGAGCTGAACTTGATGAATGGATGAGAAGCACCCGAATACATCATTTGAGAGCAGATGAACTGGAAGAACCAAAGAAGCAGTCCAGAAAGGACTAGCTCTGCACAATCCGATTCATTGATCGGCTTGCGAGTTTTCGGAACAGTATTACTGCCCGGCTATTACGCGCTTGCCCTGTGAGCAATTTACACCTGCACACAGAAATTGCTCAAGCGCAGGCCTAACGGCATCTAAACTTTCAAACGTCCCCGGTGGGACCAATTGAGGTTTTAGGTCGAAGTGACAAAGGGTTCCCAACGATCGTCCGTCCGAATAGCGTAGCAAAACTGCACAATAGGCTCTGACTACCTCTCTTGCCGTGTGTTTCTTCAAGCGAGGGTCCGTCAGGGAATCCGCGATTTCGCAGGATTTCCCGTCGTTGGCTGTCATCATGCAGTACGAATCTTTCCAAGGCACGTCCGCGCCGATGCGTAGATCTGGATTCTTGCGGTCAAAAAGAACAACGCTTCTTACCCAATCAGGTTTTTCAAACTGGTATACCCCGGTGAACCTGTAAATAGATCCCTGATTCAACAGTTGCAATGCCTCAAACAGTCCTTGTTCTTCGAGTGCCAGCGCAAAGTCGCAAACAAACTTTGATGGAAACGACAGGTTCTTTCCTGATCCATCAGCCCACGGACGCATTTATCAGTGCCTCAACCAAAAAATTAACTCTATTTGTTAATACTATGCCCATTCTTTTCAAGGTATGAACGATTCGCAACAATGATATTCAATCAATCCCGGCTGTTCTTTGTACGCTGAAGTTTTACCGCTGCTCTCTCAAGTGTTTGAATCTTGCAAGCGTCATCGCGACCAGCAGCCGGGTGCCCATTCATTGCGAAGCGATAAGTGGGCGAGAGTGGATTCCCGTAAATCATCCTAGTTCAGCAAATCGGCGCAGCGATTTCGTATTCAAGCTTCCATCCCGCGATAACAGAACTAAAGCGACACTAAGGGTCTAACGATCTCCATTTCATGCCGAAATGACAACGCAAGCCACTGGCCACTATCGATCAAGTAGTTCGGCAAGGCGCAAGTCGGCGTCTTGCCTTGAGTTCAGAGAGCATAGAGTAGCTGGTGCTGTAACCCCAAACGGCAACCCCGAGCGGCGCTCGTCCTGATGAACAGGGTCACGCGGCTCGGGGGCTTCGGTCGTTCATCACGACATCCAGCATCTTAATTGCGGAACCTGAAGATAGGCTTAAAGCCAAGTACGCCAAGTGCCCGTTCATTGCGAAGCAATGAGTGGCTGCAAATCTAACGACCTCCATTTAATCACTTTCAGTTGCTACACCGGCACTGAGACTGCTTTCTTCGTATCTCGGAAGAACGAATTTCTTCGTGATCGGCTAATACCGAGCACGTCCTTGGTCTGTGAATCAAAATTGTTTCCCGTTGGCTGCACGCTATTGCAGACCTACGCCCTTGCGCGATTCAAACAGTTGGCTTAGCAGCGTTGTCGCGACCAGCAGCAGGCAGCCGCTGAACGGGAGCACGGAAAAGAGAGGAAATAATGGCGAGATGAAATTCAATCGGTTCAAAACATTTTCCTTTTCAAATAGAAACCCGATTCGTTTCGAATTGATTCGCCAAACGTAGCAAAGAAATCTAAAATTTTTTCTTTCAGAACCGCCGCAACTTATCTTGCATGATTCGGTATCGCACAATTCACTCTGGCTCGTGTCTTCAAACATTCACTCCTTCCGACATCCCGCATGCTTCTTTTTGAATTCCTATATGCCCCTTCCACATCGAGCAGCATAGGATTCAACGCCTGCGTGGCCTGCATCAGAAGTAACGTGGATTCATGAAAGAGGCAGCGCGACAAATTCGGAGAGCTTCACGCGCACTATGGGTGACTGCACCGGTCGCATTTTGCTTCTTAGCTTCCGCTGTGCTGCTTTCTCAAACGCTTAAGTATCCAAAGCCGCCAGATCCGAAAAACGGCAAACAGATCTTCAACAGCGGATGCATAGCCTGCCATGCGGCGGACGGCAAGGGCACTCCGCGGAGTATCGCCGGCTTCGAACTGCCAGACACCTTTCCGGATTTCACCCGGTGTGATCAGACTACTGCGGAGCCGAACTCGGCATGGAAAGATGTGGTCGTCCACGGCGGCCCTTCCCGGGGCTTCTCACAGATCATGCCCGCATTTGGAGAGCTGCTTACATCGGGGCAGATCGACGACGTCATCGGATATCTTCGTCAATTCTGTACGAATAAACACTGGGCGCGCGGAGAACTGAATCTGCCTCGAGCGCTGGTGACCGAAAAGGCGTATCCGGAAGATGAGGTTGTGATCAGCACTGCGGCGAATGCAAGCGGAGCGCCGGGATTCACGACCGATATCATCCACGAGCAGCGCTTCGGAGTTCGCAACCAGATAGAAGTAGATGTCCCGATCAATGCGCAGGACCAGGATCACACCTGGTATGGCGGTGTCGGCGATGTGACTCTGGGAGTGAAGCGCGAGTTTTTCTCCAGCCTTCGCACGGGATCCATTCTGAGTCTGCAAGGATCGGTGATCGCGCCCACCGGCAACAAGAACCGCGGATTTGGCACTGGCACCACCACCTTCGAGACCTTCGCCGCTTTCGATCAACTCTTTCCCACGAACACGTTCGTGCAATTCCAGGCGGGGGCCGAGCTGCCGCGTCACACTGATATCGCGCCGCAAACCGTTTTCTATCGCACTGCCGTAGGCCAGAGCTTTGCTCATGACCACGGACTTGGAAGGCTTTGGTCTCCCATGGTTGAGTTTCTCGCCGATAGAGATTTGGTGGATGGAGCCAAGACAGATTGGGACATCCTGCCCCAGATGCAGGTGACTATCAGCCGTCGGCAGCATGTTCGGGCGAACCTCGGAGTGCGCACACCGATGAATAACACTGCGGGACGTCCTATCAATGTGGTGTTCTACGTTCTGTGGGACTGGGGAGATGGAAAGCTGACTGAAGGCTGGTGATGCGGAAGAGAGCCTTATACTCGCTTGCAATCGTAGCACTGCTGGCCATCTTGCCTACGCTGCTGCGAGGCGGCGTTGAGCAGTCCGGAGTGAAGCCGGAATTTCATACATCGGATCGCTGCGTCGCATGCCACAACGGATTGAAGACGCAAGCAGGTGCGGATATTTCCATCGGCTTTGATTGGCGGGCAAGCATCATGGCTAATTCTTCGCGAGATCCGTACTGGCAGGGAAGCGTCCGGCGGGAAACGATTGATCATCCTGAGTCAAAAGCCGCCATTGAGGATGAGTGCTCCGTATGCCACATGCCTGTCATTCATCTGCAAGCGAAAATGAATGGCCAAAAGGCAGAAGTCTTCTCGCATCTGCCCTTCAATCCTGACACCAAAGACAATGCGGCGGCCGAGGATGGCGTCACCTGCTCAGTCTGTCACCAGATCGCAAAGGAAAAACTGGGAACACCCGAAAGCTTCAGCGGTGCATTTCTGGTGGATATGCCGAAGTCAGAGGACGACCGGCCTGAGTACGGGCCATTTGCCATCGACGACGGACATAAGCGCGTGATGCAATCTTCCACAGGCGGCTTTGTGCCCACGGAAGCGGCGCACATCCGCGACTCTGCCTTGTGCGGTTCGTGCCACACGCTTTTTACGAAGTCGCTTGGCAAAGATGGCAAAGAGATTGGGACTTTTCCTGAGCAGATGCCCTATGTCGAGTGGCTGCACAGCGACTACCCCCAACGCAGCAGTTGTCAGTCATGCCACATGCCTGAGGTTCGCGAGCCCGTGGCCATCACGGCAATTTTTGGACAGCCACGAACGGGTTTTCATCGACATGATTTTGTCGGCGCGAACTTTTTCATGCTGCGGGTGCTGAATAAGTATCGAGAGGATCTGAGTGTCGTAGCTTTGCCGCAGGAACTCAATGTCGCCGCTGACCGGACTGCGGACTTCCTAAGATCACAAGCGGCGCGTGTGACCATCAGAAATGTGGATGCTTCGTCCGCAGGTCTTCGCTTTGAGGTGTTCGTCGAAAACCTGACCGGTCACAAGCTCCCCACAGCCTATCCATCGAGACGCGCTTGGCTGCACGTAAGGATTCGCGACAATAGCGGACAGACCATCTTCGAGTCAGGTGCACTCAATCCCGATGGTTCCATCAAGGGAAACGACAACGATGCTGACCCGCTGCGCTTCGAGCCGCATTACCGCGAGATCACGAGTCCCGAGCAGGTTCAGATCTATGAGCCGATTATGAGGGACTCCGCAAACCGTGTGACCACAGGCCTGCTCTCGGCAGTCGGATATTTCAAAGACAACCGGATACTCCCATCGGGATTCAACAAGCAGACCGCAGAGAAGGACATTGCCGTGATCGGCGAGGCTGCAGACGACCCGGACTTTAATGAGAAGGGAAGCCTAGTGCGATATTCCATATCGACCGGAACGGCTCCCTTCCACATCGAGGCTGAACTCTGGTACCAGCCCATCGGCTTTCGTTGGGCGCACAATCTGAATCCATATAGCGCGGATGAACCCCAGCGTTTTGTGCGCTATTACGAAGCGACCTCATCTGGAACCGCGATCGTGCTGGCCAAAGCGGACCCAACTCAGTGATCGGGGAAGCGCTCGCCCAGTCCTCTCGACCATTCGAGCCTGCTTCAATCAGAGAGGAGGAGGAGGTGAATTCGGAGTTGTAGCGCCAGGCGTGCCCGGGGCCGTACTCACCGTACTACCAGCTGGATTAGAGCTTGGACTCGTACTTGGCATTGTGCTTGTGGTACCGGCACCAACAGCTCCCGTCACAGCGCCTGTCGTCACACCGCCGCTAGCGCCGGGTGTTGTGGCTGTTGTCGTACTCGGAGTGGTGATGGTTGCTGGACACGGAGTTGTGCCCAGAGTCGATGTACTCGTGCTACTCGTTGTGCCGGTGGTGCCAGCTGTGGGATTTGTGCCCATAGTGTTGCCGGTTCCGCCCACGGTTGAGGCAGATACCATCGTAGAACCAGATCCCGCCCCGATGGTAGTGGAGGGGGTAGGGCAGGGCGTAATCAATCGGGGAGCGGGCATCGACGGCGAGGTAGAGGAGGTGCCAATGCCTATCTGCGATTGGGCTCCTACCGATTGCGCAGCCAATCCAATCGAGAAAGTCAGAATTGATAATGTCAGCCATTGTGTGCGCATTTTGAACTCCTGAATTTGCGGTACGTTCAGTTTTAGATGCCTGCCCAAATGCGACGGTGCTTTGCTGACTTTTCCGCAAGGAAAGGACGCCACTTCATTTATCCTTAAACCTGCTCACAGGTTCTTGCCATGCGACTCGCTTTTCTCCTGTTCCTGATCTTCGCGTCCACACCTCACCTCGCATCGCAACAATCTCGTCCAGCCACTTCCAAGAAACCCAAGAGTGCAACGTCAGAACAGGTCGTCGATGCCCGCATCCCCTGGCTGGAGCAAGATGTCAAATGGATCATCACGCCCGAAGAAGCTCGTGCCTTCAAGCAACTGACAAACGACGAAGAGCGCGAACAATTCATCGAGGCGTTCTGGACGCGTCGCGACCCAACGCCTGACACCATCCGCAACGAATTTAAACAAGAGCATTACACCCGCATGGCTTACGCAAACGAACATTTTGCGCCTCACGATACCTCCGGCAGGCGCGGTTGGGAAACCGATCGCGGGCGCATATACGTTGTTTACGGCCCGCCAGATCACGTCGAACCACATCCGAAGCAGATTGGCGATTCGACTTACAGTGCAGAGACCTGGCACTACCGCTACGTTCAGGATTTCGAGAGGGAAGCTGACTTAGAATTTATTGACGAATGCCGCTGCAATAAATTCGAATTTACGGTGGGCGCCGTTGATTACCAGAAAGTGCGCGACACCATTACCCCGCCCAGGGGCGGGCCTAAAACACCGCAGGTTAGGTTCAAAGACTTGGAAGAAGTTGTCTTTGTCAAGATTCGTTTTTCACAATTTCAAATTGCAGTACATGCGGATTCCCGCAAGCTCACTGACGCCTCAACATTTGTTCCACTGACTGTGGCCATGAAGAACAAAGAAATAACACTGGGTCCTGAACAGGGAATCCCGCCCACTCGCTCGGGGCGTCTGGAGATATTCGGGGTCATCAGAAATATGAGCGGGAGGATTGAGGGAATTTTCGAAGATATTCTGGGCGTTCACGAAGTGAAGCTGGAGAAGAAAATCTCTCCAGAAGAAGAATCAATCTCCCGCAACACCTTTGCGCTGCGCCCGGGACATTATCGGTTGGACATCGCTGTTAAGGACGTGAACGGCGACCGTCTTAGCACCTTCAGACAAGGCATCATTGTGCCTGACTACAACAACGCTCGTTGAACTTCAGCTATACCTTCGCACAGTTATCGAGATCGGCAGTCCCACACAGAAAATGTGTGTGAGCACCGCAATCACTATCGCAGACGGCGTAAGCAGAGGCTTGATCGATGCGAGCGGCATCACGACGAAATACATGAACAGGTAAACCGCGACGCCATAAACCACTCCTGCAGCGATGGCCTGTTGCGTGAGCCACGCGATTTTCCGGCTCGCAAGATAAAAGACTGTTGTGGCAGTGAATGCGGTCAGGAAATGGAATGCGAGACCGAGCGCTGCCGTGGCGAGTCCGCCTTCATACGCCTTCGCGCCGAGAGCGCCCTTCGCGATCCCTTGCAGGATGCGCACCGGCGAGACGCCTCGCGGAACCCAAGTCACGAATGCAGCGGTGATATCGAGAATGCCCGCCGTTAATCCGCCCAAAACAATTGCAGGAAGCGCTCGCGACGTTCGCGTCGGAGCCAGAGCTGTGTTCATCGCGGCAGTATAGCTGAAGAGTTAAGAATTCGAGTTTGAGCCCAAGCTGATTTCCGACGCTAACAATTCCGCATCCGAGAGACCAGAGGAAAAAATCATGCGTGTTGGATTTATTGGTCTAGGCAATATGGGTCAGGCGATGGCGCGCAATCTTATCCGCGCTGGACATCAACTCGTCCTATACAACCGTACTCGCGAGCGTGCTGATGCTCTCGCCAAAGAAGGAGCCGAGGTCGCTGACTCCCCTGCAACAGCCGCCAAGCAGGAGGTGGCGATCACGATGCTTGCTGATGATAATGCCCTTCAATCCGTCATCTTCGGCCCCAACGGGATTATTCAAGGAATGCAGCCGGGCGGGATGCATGTCTCTATGAGCACGATCAGCCCGGCTTTGTCTCAGCGATTATCTGCTGCGCACCGCGAGCGCGGGCAGAGGTATCTTGCAGCACCTGTCTTCGGAAGACCCGAAGCTGCCGCAGCAGGCAAATTGACCATCGTGGCAGCAGGCCCGCCGGATGCGGTCGCAAAAGCAAAACCACTCTTCGACGTTTTGGGAGAACGCACCTTTGAAGTGAGCGAAGAGCCCCAGCATGCAAATCTGATAAAGATCTCGGGAAATTTCCTTATCGCGTGCGTCATCGAAAGTCTTGGAGAGGTTTTCGCTCTCTCGCGCAAGGCGGGTCTCGACCCACAGAAGCCATTCGATGTTTTCAGCAAAACTTTATTTAATGCTCCCGTCTACAAGATCTACGGCCCGCAGATCATCGAGGGTAAGTTCTCGCCGCCGGGATTTAAGCTGCCTCTTGGCCTTAAGGACATAAGGCTGATGTATGCGGCGGCTGACCAGTTAGCTGTTCCAATGCCGTTCGCGAATGTTGTTCACGACAATTTTCTGAGCGCCATCGCAAACGGGCACGGCGATCTTGATTGGTCTGCGTTGGCACTCGTTGCCGAAGAGCGTGCCGGTGTGACTGGAGGCAGGGCCGCTTGAACTAGCTCTGTTTATTCATGTTCAACTTCCGGTTCCAGCGATGATTCCTCAGTTCCTGAATGAGTTCGGCGGGCAGTGGGCCGGCCTCACTCAGCATTAGGTTTTGTCGGACATGATTCGGATTTCGCATTCCGATTATCGTCGTGCTCACATCCGGATTGGACAGGATGAATCGGATCGCCATCTCCGGCAGCGTCATCGATTCGGGAAGAATCGCTTTGAGTCGTTCCACGCGCTCCAATGTCGCGCGCAGATTCTCTGGATTGAAATATGTTGAGCGCCAATCATTCGCCGGAAATGTTGTTTCCGCGGTGAACTTTCCGCCCAAGCTTCCTTCATCGAGCGGCACTCGCGCGATCACGCCGACATTCAATTGTTTGCAAACAGGAAAGAGTTCATCTTCAGGAGCCTGATCGAAAATGTTGTAAACAACTTGTACGACATCCACCACGCCAGTACGCAACGCGGCGATTCCGTTCTCTGGCTGCCAACGATTCAAGCTGATTCCAAACGAGCGGATTACTCCATCACGTTTTAACTTCGACACTGTTTCAGCGAACGACTTTTCGTGCGCCCAACTATCGTCCCAAACATGGAATTGCAAAAGGTCGATGCAATCCACTTTGAGTTTCTGGCGAATCAGATCTGCGTAACTGAAGACGTGCTCTGCGGGATAACAATCTTCATAGGAATATTTGGGAGACGCAGGCCATTTGCGATTCTTCGGCGGCACCTTCGACGCCGCAACAAGTCGGGCGCTCTTGTTCGCTTGCAGTGCGTCGCCGAGAAACCCATCGCTCTTGCCTTCGCCGTACGCCCATGCAGTGTCGAAGAAGTTGCAACCTACATCCACTGAGAGCTGCAACGCGCTGCGCGACTCGGCGTCATCGGAGCCACTCCAGCCGCTCATGCCCCACATGCCGTAACCGATATCGCTTACATCGAATCCTGTTCGCCCAAGTTTTCTGAACTTCATCACGCCTCGCTTTTCAGAAGGCGTCAATTCTAGCTTGAGAGCGCTTCACTCGGCGCGCGTTAGGTTGATGCGGCGGATCTGCTTGCCATCAGGAGCCCAAAGGCCGCCATCCATCTTGTTGGACCGGACGGTGAAACGAAAAACACCTCGTGGGATTGCGCATGTCACTGTGCTCTTGGAATTGTCAAAAGTGCAATCCAAAGTGCCCATATCTTCTGGCTGTCCATTCACGATCTTGTCCGCTTGTATGCTGAGCGTGCTTGGCTTATCGCTGGACTGGGTGACGTGATATACGACAACTTCGTCGTGGCACTGAGGTTTGAAGTCGGCGAAGCAGATCGATTCGCCTTTCCATGTCTTGGCGAGCAGCGCCTCTTTCTTCGCATCAGTCTTCGCTGACGGCCGCTGTTGCGCCGCTCCGCCAGACAGCAGCACTAGCAGCAAGTAGATGGGAAGCAACGAACGTATTTTCATGAACAACATAGACGTACGCATTTGAAAAAGGCGAGCGCCTACTTTCTAGCGTAGTAATTGTCGCGGGTCTGCACGACCAGGTCTTTTTTCTTTGCAGTAAGCGAGATCTTGTGGAAGCCTTCGTTGTTGTCGGTGCGGTCAGGCGTGTATCCCAGGCTGTATTGGCTGCGCAGCTCTTCCTGGATCGCCGCATAGATTTTTTCGATCGGCTCTTTTTTCGACACCTCGAAAAAACTTCCGCCGGTTTCCTTCGCAAGTTGTTGCAGGATCTTCTTTCCATCTTTGCCGGACTGCTGCTGCGGGTATCCGCCACCACCCCCGCGTCCGCCACCGCCTCCGCCTCCGCGACGTCCCATGCCTCCGCGACCACCGCCTCCGGGGAAGCTGAATCCGCCACCACCGTATGCGTCTTTGTCAGCGAAGAGAATGGAGTAAACAATCGTGTCAGACTTTTGCGCCGACTCGATCGCTGTCGCCACATTAAGTTTGCTGCCCGTATCAACGCCGTCAGAAAGAATGATTACCGCTTTGCGGCCTTGTTGCGGTTTCATCACTTCGTCCGATGCGAGATACACCGCGTCATAAAGCAAAGTGCCGGCGCCCCCGAAGCCGCCACCTCCACTGCGACCGCCGGGCCCGCCTCTGCCACCGCCGCGCCGCGTAGTGTTCTCAGGGAGATCAACGTTGTCGAGTGCAGTTTGTAGTTTGGGAAGTGATGATGTGAGGTCCTGCAGTAATTCGACTTCACGATCGAAGTGAATGATGAATGCTTTGTCTTTGTCGATGCGCAGCACTTCATTCAGAAAGCGCCGACTGGCAACGCGCTCGTCTTCGAGCACGTTGCGCTGGCTGAGGCTGGTGTCAACAAGCAATCCCAGCGTGAGCGGAAGATCACTCTCACGCGTGAAGTAGTGGATGGTCTGCGGGCGTCCATCTTCGGCGAGAGCGAAATCATCTTTCGTGAGTGTGTTGACGATCTGTCCATGCTTGTCGCGGACAGTGGCGAGCAGGTTTACGACTTTTACGTTGCTGGAAAAAGTTGGAACATCCTGCGCAACGGCGACGGCTGTGAAAAGGATCGCTATTGCGGCTATGCGGCGCGAGACGGAATGTCGGAAAAGTCGTTGCATGTTTTGGGTGTCAGCGATTAGAACACGAGCTTTATTGAAGAGTTCCGCATGAAAATGTTCCACGTGGAACGTTGTGGAAAAGCGGGGGCTTTCGGCGGTATCTGTTTACTGTCTAGTTAGCCATAGCTTTTGGTTAAGCATGTTGGGGGCAAGCTGCCGGCCGGTGCCGAATATCTTGCCGCCATAGATGCAGTAACTCACCACCAAGATCACGCACAAGGCTTGGATAATAGAAGTGAACAGCATGAAGATGTCAAATTCGACGCCATACAGTTTAGTAAACAAGGAAACGTAGATGAACAGCACTTTGGCGCCGTAATCACCGCTGAGCAGGTTGGTGATCCATTGGATAGTTATTCCGACGAAGAACATTCCAATGAAGAGAGCGGTGACTCCCCCCATCACGAGCAGGTCGCCGATGGGAGTCACGGCGGTGGCGCTGGTCTCGATGCCATCCATGGCCAATGACATCCTTCGACCTTTATCGAGGATGGGTTTGTTTTTCCAGAGGAAACGTGGAACGAACGGATAGAAGGGAATCATCCAAATCTTCTCATCTCCTTCCAGGGCAGCCAGGTTCTCGTCGTTGCGTTCGACGAAAGCGATAATGGGCAGCAGATTCAAACGGCTCGCAATACCCTCCAGTGCGAATGAAGTCAAAGCTGAATTGCTGTCCTCGTTGGCAGAAGTAACGGCCCGGGAATAGGCGGCGTTGCCGGATGCAACGCTGGTGATGGCGCCTCCAGAATGAACCTCTTCACGGTAGAAATTGTTCAATGGGATGAGAATAAGCAATAGAGCAAATCCGATGCCTACTACCCGCCACTGGCGCTTCATGGTGACAAGCGAGCCGATCAGGAAGATCAAGATGGGAACGACCAACACCTGACCTTTCATGCCTGAGAGCAGGCCGAAACCAATGTTGACGGCGGTAACTGCGTAGAACCAGAATTTTATCCGTGCATCCGTTCTTGCCTGGAAATATTCAATGGTCAATACGATCTGCGCAGAGATGGTGAGCCCGGCGACAACGTCGAGCCACTGAACGTAGTTGTAGCTGCTCTCCAGTTGTTTACGTTCTGAAACATAGGAGAACAAACCATTCGCCAGCATGTACGATTTGGCCACGGTGCCGAGAGCAAGGAACGCCAATGCTATGCGCATGACGCGCTCGCGAACTCCCGGTTCGGTGGGCAGGAAACGCCTATTGATGGATTGAGAATCCACGAACTTGGCCCCGGCCCAGAAGGCGACGGTGCCGACCATGACCAGGAACAGGGCCTTTACGGCGAGGGGATCGATCTCATCGAGTTGCAGGAGTTTGCAAAATATCGGCGCCAGCCCGAACTGAAGTAGAAACATCCCGATCCACCAGGATGTGAGGTTGGAAAAATCGTGCCGCACAAACGAAGCAATGCCTATGGAGAATGCAAAGACAAGGGCGCAGAAGTACAGGAATGCATCGCGCTCGCCTATGGTGTTAGAACCCGGACGGACGATGGCAATCAACGCGAGGGCTTCAAGCAAGATCCCACCGCAAAGTAAAATTGCCTTGTTGCTCTTTACGCTAATCATCTCCGGTTCGCTTTCCGGAAATGATTTAGCAGCAAACCTATGGCAGTTGTTGCCATAAGCGGCCGAATAAGAAGGTGCAAGAAGAGGCGCTCAATCGCTAGCATCGGCTTTTGAGTAGTGGGAAGCTGGGGCAGGAGGTCGGGCTTGAGACCCTCACGCAGTTGAGACTTTTCACCCCTGAGCCATAGGGAAAGGCTTTCCCTCGTGAGCAGACGCCACTTGAATATTATTTGACGACAGACAGCGCGGAATCGAGCCCAAGAGTCGTGTTTACCGAGTTGAGTGGCGGCAGAGAGACGAAACAAAAAGAGCGTATAGATATTTTTCCAGCTGCCGAGAATTTTTTGGCGCTCGGCAGGACGGGAGCGCATGATGAAAAGCGGCTCGGGACAGAACACGACGTCGGCAACCTGGGCCATGCGGCAATAGAGATCCTCGTCGGAGGCGAGATACCAGTCAGAGCTGTAGCCTCCCGCACGAACGAGCGCATCGCGCCTGAATAAGGTTCCCATTGCAGCTATCGGAGTATGCCGCTCACTGGCCAACACTTTGAGCAGTTTGATTCCGGCGAGATTGCCTCCTTCGAAGATGCGAGTCTCCAAGTCAAACGAGCGCGGCACGATCTGATCCTGTTCATTGAATTCGTCATATCCCGCACAGACGAAACCTGCTCGGGGATTTGCTAGAAGCACTTCGACCATCCTCGAAAGGAAATTAGGTTTATAGACATCATGGTCGTGTTGCATGCCGACGAAGTCACCAATTGCCATGGAGAACAACCGCTGGAGCGTGCCGTTGAAATTCAGGTTCTTTTCGTTACGGAACACTTTCAACTGCGGCCACTCTTGTTGTAAGTCCGATAGGTATTGCTGCGTCTCATCGGTGGAGCAGTCGTCACAAACAAGGACCTCGAAGTTCGCGTAATCCTGTGCGCGGAGGCTTTCGAGTGTAAGTTGCAAATGCGAACGCCGGTTGTATGTCGGGATGATCACAGTCACCGACGGTAACAAGGTCGCGGATCGATTCACCGGCTGAATGGATCAGAGAAATCGCACTTCGAGTTAAAAAACATTTGGCATAATGCCATTGCAGGTCGAGAATAGCTGAATATGCGACCCTTTGCATCCCTAATCTCGTATTTACAGGCAAACACCCCAGCTGGGCTGCGCCTTCGGTGAATTTGACAACGGCAGAGGAACGACTTCGAATCGCTGTCGTAGTAAGCCATCCCATACAGCATTTTGCTCCTTGGTATCGCGAGGTCGCGAAGCTCCCCGAAGTGGACTTGAAGTTGTTCTATTGTTGCGATTGGGGGTCAGAGAAGTATCACGATCCACAATTCGGGGTCGAGATCAAATGGGACATACCGCTTCTGGAAGGCTACAACTACGAATTCTTGCCGATAAAGAAGCGGCCTAATTCGATGAGCTTTTGGGAGTTGGACAATCCAACCGCCGTGGAAGCTCTGAACAACTTCGACCCTAACGTGGTGCTGGTACATGGCTATGCAAGCAGGACCAATTGGCGAGTGGCCCGATGGACGAAGAACAGTCGTAAGCCATTGTTAATCTACTCTGATTCGAATAGCGGACAATCGATTCCGGCGTGGAAGCGGATGGCGAAGCGCGTAATTGTTGGTTTTTTCTATCGCCATGTAGATGGGGCACTCTATGTGGGCGACAACAACTACGCTTACCATTCTCAATACGGAATTCCGAAAGGGCGACTTTTTCGTGGAACATTGCCGGTGGACCGAACGGCCCTGCTGAATGCAGCGCCAAATGTGGGACAGGCCCGCAGGCGGATTCGTGAAACATTGGAGATTCCGCAGGATGCGTTCGTTGTTCTGCTATGTGGCAAACTCACTCCAGGGAAACGTCCAATGGATTTAGTGAAAGCCCTGCATCAATGCAGCGACATTTTCGGATTCATCGTGGGCGATGGCCCGGAGCGTCCGGCGGTGGAAGAGTATTGCAAGCAGAATGAGCTGAAAAACGTTCGGTGCACAGGATTTGTGAATCAGGCGCAGATCGCAAATTATTATGCCGCGGCTGATTGCCTGGCGGTGACGTCGGAAAAGGATTCCCATCCGTTGGTCATAACAGAGGCCGCAACATTCGGCTTGCCGGTGGTCGCGAGCGATGCGATAGGGTGCATTGGTGCAGAGGACACGACGCGCGATGGCGAGAATGCGATCGTGTATCCCTGCGGCGATATTGAGGCGTTGAAGAATGCGCTTGTGCGTCTCAGTTCTGACCGCGACTTCTATGCTGATGCGAGTGCGGCTTCGTTGCGCATGTCAAAAGAACAGGATGTGACCGTCGCTGCTCGGCACCTGTTGGTTGCGGCGACCGAGTTGAGGAAGCTGGGGAAATCAAAATCTTGAACCACAGAGAATACAGAGGAGCACAGAGGAAAAAAGGTTTCGGATCGTGGTAGGTGTCGAGGATGGTTTGTGGTTTGTGAATTGTGATTCGCAAATAAAATTTTGAGTTGTGAATGCAAGAGCGTGAAAGCGCAAGATCCTTCGCGCCAGAAACAAGGCGCTCAGGATGACAATTATGGATAGTTGGACAACGGCTGCGAGGTTGCAGATGAATTAAGGATGGGCGCGTTCCTAGACCGTAAACTGAGCCGCCAGACAGAAACAACATTATGATATTGGAAGCCACACAACAATGACGGCGACGGAAATGACTCAGACGGGCGAGCGGCCGCAGAGTGGGGCTTATGAGGGTCTGCGTGTTCTTTTCTTGGGAGAGAATTGGCTGGGGAGCAATGCGCGCTCATGCTCTGAGAGCCTGCGACGGCTTGGCTGCGATGCCTTGGACATTGATTCGCAAACCTTCTTCCCGACGTTTCAGTCTCCTGGTTCGCGAGCTGTGGCACGACTGCTAAGACCCGGGCTGGTTCGAGAATACAACCAATATGTACTAGAGCTGACAGTGCAATTTCGTCCGGATATTTTGCTGGCTTTCAAAGGCAATTACATTCTGCCGGAGACACTGCGCGCGATCCGCAAGCAGGGCGTTGCGCTCTACAACTACTATCCGGACACCTCAGCCTTTACGCACGGCAAATGGCTGCCCAGGTCTTTGCCCGAGTACGATTGCGTCTTCTACACGAAAAAGTTCTGGCTCAAAGATGTATCCGAAAAGATCAACATCAGATGCGGGAGCTATCTGCCCCATGGATACGATCCGAGCCTACACAGACGGGTTGTTGCAAGCGAGAGAGATAAAAAGGATTATGGTCGGGATATAAGCTTCATTGCCACTCACACCTCTTATAAGGAAGAAATCCTCACTAAACTAGCGCAATTGCGGCCGAATCTTGATCTCTCGATATGGGGATCTGGATGGACGGAGCGTGGCCCGAAGGAATTGTCGAAGTACGTCAGAGGGTTTCATCTTCTAGGGGAAAGTTATGTTCGCGCGATTCAGGCTGCGAAGATAAATCTGGCGATTATGTCAGGCAAGGTCGCAGGTGCTTCGCAAGGGGACGAAACAACCAGCCGCACGTACATCATCCCCGCGTGTGGCGGCTTCATGCTCCACGAGCGCAACGCAGAAGTTTTGGAGCTGTATAAAGAGGGCGAAGAAGTAGCGTGCTTCGAATCCGCGGAAGAGCTTGCGGGAAAGATTGATTACTATCTAGGGCATCCTGAAGAGCGGCTACCGATCGCAAAAGCTGGTCATGCGCGATGCGTTCCGGCATATTCGTATGACAACCGCATGGCGGAAATACTTAGCTGGCACCGGGCTCGAACTTAGCCGCTTCTATCGCCGGAGCTGCGGCGATGAATTGCATCTCATGGCCGAACATGTTGGGCCATCTTCCGCAGGCGGCCGAATCGGCATATTTGCGTGCTGAAGCGGGAATCACCTTGCGGGAGAGATACCAGGGCAAACCGCCGACCGCTTGGTCCTTCAAAATGCGAAAACCAGCTTGAGTGAGTAGATCCCGACTGGTGGAATGCGTGTAAAACTTCAAATGGGTATTGTCCATCAGCCCGTGTTGTGTGTAGCTCCATTCGCCGCGAAGGAGTTTGAGACGCTGTGAGTAATGGGCCACGTTGGGCAATGCAACGGCGATACGTCCTTCCGATGTAAGCATGCCACGTACCTGGACAAGCAAGTTATTCGGATTTCTCAAATGTTCCAAGACGTGCGACATCAAGACGAGATCGAATTTGTCGGACTGCAATTCGAGTGGAATCCCGTTTTCAAGATCCTGAACATAAACCTGTTCACAGAATCTGCTCGCAATAGAGTGTTCATGTTGGCTTAAAGTGATTCCGGTGATATGCCAACCGGCAGCGCTCAGAATGCGGGCGTTGTCCCCGGCGCCGCAGCCAATGTCAAGCAGACGTCCATTTTTGTTGGAGAAATGAGAATCGATGAGTGCGAGAAGTGGTGCATTGCCTTGATTCTGGTACACCTTGTCGGAAGTGTTTTGTGTTGAATCAAGTGGCATGGCAGGTGAGTAGTCCGTACAGTGTACAAAATTTGTACCCCATTGCACCGCAGTATTTTGGAGGTAGCGAATTGGCCTGCAAAGCATTAAGATGGCCGTTCCCTACCTAAGTTGCCGATGAGACTCACTTCGATAGACGCCGCCAGAGGCGTTGCGGCTTGCCTTGTTGTCGCATTTCATGCGAATGGCACGGTAAAAAGTTATTTCCACGAATTTCCATTCGGTTCCTGGTTCCGGTTCGGATACGCGGGAGTAGATTTCTTTTTCGTCTTGAGCGGATTCGTCATTTACACGATTCACGCCAACGACATTGGAAAACGTGATCGACTTGCCCGGGTCACCTTCAGGCGATTTAGCAGAATTTTCCCAACCTACTGGATCGTGCTTGGAATTTTAGTGTTGGTTTACGTTGCCGTCCCGTCCTTAGGTGAAGCGCATCACCGAGATTGGCATGCTATAGGCAAGTCATTTGTGCTCTGGCCAATGACTGACCTGAACATTTTGGCGGTCGCTTGGACACTTTCTCACGAGCTGCTTTTTTATGCTCTGTTCGGCGTAGCAATACTCAATAGAAGAATCGGGATTTCATTGTTCTTGCTTTGGCAGTTCTGCTTGATAGCTTGGAACTTGTCTGGCGGGAGTGTCAACTTTCTTCTGAATCTGAGAAATATAGGGTTTCTTATTGGAATACTTTCTGCGGCTCTGCCGTATAAGCGACCGCTTCCTTTGGTTCCGATCGGCATCTTCTTTTTTCTGGCTACCGGGACATTTGACTCTCTGTCTCTGGTTGGAAACGAAAATTTTCTGCTGCTCTGTTACAGCCTGAGCTCAGGACTGATTGTGTATGGTCTGCGCGCCCCTGAATTCCTAACCGCAAAGATTCCGCGCATTTTCCTCTTCATAGGGGAGGCCTCATATTCCATCTATTTAGTGCACCTCGCGATGGTGGCACTTCTCGCCAAGGTGTTCACAAGAATTCCGCATCTGCCCGGATCAATCGTGTTTCTTGCCTTGATATGTTTCGGCGTCAAGCATTGGTATTGTTTTTCATCTTCCAGTCGAGAAGCCCATGCTTCTAGTTTTAAATCGCCATACAAAAACCACGGGAGCTATTGCTCAAGTTGCGAAAGCTCAAAGCGTTTGAGGTCATCACTCAAGACTCTATCCAAGGCACAAGCGTGAAGAAGATTCTGATATTCGTGGACCACTATCTGCCGGGCAACCGATTCGGCGGACCCGTGCGCACGATAGCGAACCTGGTGAGCAGGCTGCAAGAGTATGAGTTCTTCATACTCACATCTGACCGCGACCAGGGTGATACCAAAACTTACGCAGGCATCGCGATAGAGGAGTGGAATGCGGTGGAAGGCGCGCGTGTCCTTTATACGAGAGACAAATCGCTTAGAAATATTTTGCGGCGGGTACGAGAGATATCGCCGAGCGTTGTTTATTTGAATAGTTTTTTTTCGCGGACGACGATCAGAGTGTTGTTTGCGAGGCGAGTGGGATGGTTTCCTGATATCCCGGTGCTGCTCGCGCCGCGCGGAGAGTTTGGCGATGGCGCGTTGGTGATCAAGCCATGGCGCAAAAAACTCTACATCTGGTTCATCAATCGGCTGGGGATATTGGATGGAGTAACGCTACAGGCATCGAGCAAGTTCGAGAAGGCGGACATTGAATCGCACGTGGTTCCGGTGAAAGCAGTGTCACTGGCGATGGTGGCTCCGGACCTGCCGTCGCAGGAAGCGGGAGTTTCCGTGGCGAGGCCTACGAAGCAAACGGGCTTCCTGAAGATCATTTACCTTTCGCGCATCAGTAGGAACAAGAATCTCGAGGGAGCACTCAAGATGCTGACTCGCGTGTCCGGGCGCATTGATTTCTCAATCCATGGGCCGATCAGCGATGAGCAGTATTGGGAAGATTGTCAGCAGGTGATGCGCAATCTGCCCGGCAATGTGCATGTGCAATACAAAGGCCTGCTGAAACATGAAGACGTACATGGCGGACTGCTAGAGAATGAAGTGCTGCTGCTGCCAAGTTACGGAGAAAATTTTGGGCACGCGATACTCGAAGCGTTTGCTGCAGGGTGTCCGGTGCTGATCAGCGATCAGACTCCGTGGAGAAACCTGGAGCAACGCGGCGTAGGAGCGGACATCCCGCTGGAGCGATTGGATCTCTTTGATGAGATGCTGCAGAAATTCATCGACATGAATGATGACGAATACCAGCGATGGTCAAAGCGGGCCGAGCAATACGGTATTGAGTGCATGCAAAACGAAGGTCCACTGCGCGAAACGATGGCCATGTTCTCGAAGTTAATAGCGGGCGACCCAGGGACGGCAGTTGCGAAGGACATTGATTGACACTCGCGATAGGATAGTAGGCATCGCTTGCACCCCCCCGCAAGCTGATGTGGTGACGAAAGTAAGTGGAACGACTTATCTCGTGAGGGTGTTCTCTGACATACACTTTTTAGACAATATTCCGGACTAAAAACATTCAATTGAAATCAGGACGACGATGAAGATTTTGGTCACAGGTTCAACGGGAACCCTGGGCATTCCTTTGCTCCAGGAATTGCGTAAACGCGGGCACAAAGCCTTTGGTTCCGACATGTGCCATAACGAAGATCCTGAGTACATGCGCTGCGATGTAAGGGAGTATCGGCAGCTCGAAGAGCTTTTCCAAAAAGCGAAACCGGAGTTTGTCTACCACCTGGCGGCGGAGTTCGGACGCAACAACGGTGAAGCGTATTACGAACAACTGTGGACGTCGAACCAGATCGGCACGGAAAATGTGATCCGTCTGTGCATTGCGAACAAGGCAAAGCTGGTGCTGGCAGGATCGTCAGAAGCTTACGGCGACAGTGGATTGCCGATGCTGGAAGAAGGCGTTCTCGATGACAACGTCCATCTGTTTCACAACAATTACGCACTGAGCAAGTGGGTACAGGAACGGCAAGTGATGATTTCCGCGAAGAGAAAAGGTTTGAATGCGGTCATCCTACGGTTCTTCAATGCCTACGGAGATGGCGAGTACTACAACGAATATCGCAGCGTGGTGTGCCTGTTCTGTTATCGGCTGATGCATGGTCTGCCGATCACTGTGTACAAAGATGGGCATCGTGAATTTATGTATATCGATGACTGGACGAGAACGGTGGCGAATGTCGCAGACAAATTTGATAAGTTGCCGCGGGGCAGCAATTTCGCCGGTGTCCCGGTGTACAACATCGGCGGCGACGATTACAGAAGTATCGAAGAGATGGCGCAGATCGTGATCGAAGAGGTCGGGAAGATCCGGCCGGTCGACAAAAAACTGATCACATACATCGCGAGTGAGGTGGGGAACGTTCCGAATAAGCGTCCTGATCTTACGCTGACGAAGCGCGATCTGGACCACAAGACACTAGTGGCGCTGCCGGAAGGAATTGCGCGAACCGTGAAGTGGATGCAATCGGTGTACGGCGAGAAATCGAATGCCCAAAAGGCATAAGTTCCTGCATGTTGTCGGGGCGCGCCCGAATTTCATGAAGGCTGCGCCGGTCATCCAGGCACTGAACACATTTTCTGAAAACGTAGTCCTGCATACGGGCCAACATACGGACGCGAAGATGTCCGATGTGGTGATGGAGCAGCTTGGACTCAAGCCGGATGTAACGCTTCCGCATGGAAATGTGCAGGAGATGAAAATCAACATTCTGAAACAGTTTGCGGAATACGATCCCGAAGCGGTATTTGTTTATGGGGATGTTCATTCCACGCTGGCGGGAGCGCTGGCGGCGAATCACGATGGACGCAAGTTGTATCACGTTGAGGCTGGTCTCCGTTCTGGAGACAACAGCATGCCAGAAGAGATCAATCGGATCGTGGTGGATGAGCTGAGCGATGTTTTGTTCGTCACCGAAAAAGCCGGGCTGGAGAATCTGCAACGAGAAGTATTTGGCGATTTGAGTGCGATCCACTTCGTGGGCAACACGATGATCGACAGTCTCCAGAGGGTTTGGAAGACGATTCCTGCGAAAGATAAGCCGCGGCGCAAGTACGTGCTGATGACCTTGCATCGGCCATCGAATGTGGATGACCGAGAGAATCTGAGGAAAGTGCTGGAGACCGTGGATGCGATCGGGACGACGGTGGTGTTTCCGGTGCATCCGAGGACGAAGAAGCTTTTGGATTTGGCCGATTACAAGAACATCGAATTCGTCGAGCCGATGGACTACGTGAATTTTGTCACGCACATGGGGCATGCGGAAGCGGTGATCACGGACTCGGGCGGCGTGCAAGAAGAGACAACGTGGCTGAGGGTTCCGTGTTTCACGTTGCGCAAAAACACCGAACGGCCTTGCACGATCGAAGTGGGTACCAACACGCTGGTCACGGACTTGAAGGAGCTGCTTCCGGCGGTTCGAGCGGCACTGGCGGACGGGTACAAGAGTGAAAGCGCTATCCCGGAGAAGTGGGACGGCAAGGCAGGGGAGAGAATCGCGCAGGCGGTCAAAGCGGAGTACTCCCTATTGAGCGCTGCGCAGGCTGGCGTCTAGCCGCAACATTGTTAAAGAAGAGTTTCTATTGCGAATCCTCATCATCGTTGATTGCTACTACCCGACTACCAAGTCCAGCGCCAAGCTGATCCATGACTTGGGAGTCGAGTTTCATCGGACGGGACATGATGTGACTGTCCTCGCGCCCTCCGAGGCCATCCGCAGCGACATGGAAATTTCGACGGAAGAGGATTTGAGAATCGTTCGGGTGCGGACGGGCAAGATCAAAGGGGCGTCGAACTTTTTTCGGGCGTTGCAGGAAGTACCGCTCTCCGGAACCATGTGGCGCCGCAGCAAGCAATTCCTCCAGCAGAATCCATGTGACCTGATCATCTACTACTCTCCCAGCATATTCTTTGGGCCTCTAGTGAAAAGACTCAAGCAGATTTGGGGATGTCCCTCCTATTTAATCTTGCGGGACATTTTTCCACGATGGTCAGTGGATGCGGGAGTGCTGCGGAAGGGCATTGTTCACGACTATTTCCGAAGACGCGAATTGCAACAGTACGATGTAGCGGATGTGATCGCGGTGCAGACTCCGGCGAATTTTGATTACTTCAACGAGGAGTTAGCGCACAAACGATATCGGCTGGAGTTGCTCTTCAATTGGACGAACCTGAACGAAGAAGATGTTCCACGTTCAAATTACCGAAAAGAGTTGGGCCTGGAAGAGAAGGTGGTGTTCTTTTTCGGTGGGAACATCGGGGTAGCGCAGGACATGGACAATATCGTCCGGCTGGCGGCTTCGCTGCAGGAGCATCCCCGGATTTTTTTCCTGTTGGTAGGTGAGGGAAGCGAAGTCGAGCGCCTGAAACTGAAGGTGCGCGACGAAGAGATCAAGAACTTCCGCATTCTGCCTGCTGTGGGACAGAAGGAATACCTGGCGATGCTCTCTGAGTTTGACGTGGGGCTGATGTCGCTGGATAGGAAACTGAAAACGCAGAATTTTCCCGGCAAGCTGTTGACCTATATGTACAACTCCGTTGCCATACTGGCCAGCTTCAATCCCGAGAATGATCTGATGAAAATATTGATCGAAGCGGAGGCCGGTTTGTGCACGGTGAATGGCGATGACGAAGGGTTGAAAGCCAACGCATTGAAATTGGCAGAAAGTGCCGAGCTGCGCCGGAGAGTCGGCATGAACGGGAGAAAACTGCTGGAAAAGGAATTTTCTTCCGCCGCAGCAGTCAACAGGGTGATTGAACAGGTAAAAGCATTTCAAGGTGTGAAAGCGAAGGCCGCTGTCGGGAGAGGATAAAGGATTGATTCGCGCGGTGAGTTCATAGTAATGTGCGCTGTAATCCCTCCGAAATAAATCAACTGTGCAGTGATCTACAGATTTAGCCGGACAAGAAGATTTTGATCGGAATCATCGGATTCGCTTATTTCGCGTTCTTTATCACTTCCATGTTCCTCTCCATGGGAGCGACGTGGTATGTCCGCAATATTGCCGTTCGAAGGAACTGGATACGCGAAGGGGACCGAAGACGGCAAGTACAGACTGCGGGCATTCCGCGACTGGGCGGCGTGGGGCTGTTTACCGCTTTCAACGTCAGTCTTGCTTTGCTGGTTGCGGGCTACTACCTGATCGGCAGAAATCCTATTTACCTGACCGGGACACTGCGGCAGTTTTGGATGCCCGCCGTGTTGATCTTCCTACTCGGGCTGGCAGATGACATCTTCGACATTCCAGTCTGGGTAAAGTTTGCCGTGCAAACAGCGGCGGCGATGATGATGTTCGGTGTGGGGCTGAAGGTGAATCCCCTTATCTTCGGGACATACCCGTTTAGTACGGCAGTGTCACTGGTGCTGACCATCCTGTGGGTTGTGGGGATCACCAACGCATTTAATCTGATCGATGGGCTTGACGGTCTGGCGGCGGGTTCCGCGCTCTTCTCGACGATGGCGGTATTTGTGGTCGCGCTGATCAGCGGGAATCGTCCGATGGCGATGATCACAGTCGGATTAACGGGCGCGATACTTGGATTCCTGCGCTTCAACTTCAATCCGGCGACGATATTTTTGGGCGACTCCGGAAGCCTGTTCGTCGGCTTCATGATGAGCGCGATCTCTTTGGCCGGTTCGCAGAAGTCACCAACGTTGGTCGCCGTTGCAATTCCGATGGTCGCTTGCGGACTTCCGATCCTGGATACGTTCGTCGCGATCGGTCGAAGGTTCCTGAGCGGGAAGCCGATCTTCGGGGCGGACCGCGACCACATTCACCACAAGCTGCTGAACAAAGGAATGACGCATCGGCAGGCAGTGATCGTGCTGTACGGAATCTCTGCGCTGTTCGCGTTCATGAGCCTTTTTCTGCTGTATCCGGGAGCGGGGCCTGGCGGCGTGGTGCTCGCGGTCCTCGGCATTGGCGCTTGGCTCGGTTTCCAGCAGCTTGATTACAGAGAAATCACGGAACTCAAAAGACTGGCGAGAAGGACGATCGACCAAAAGCGTGTGATCGCCAATAATCTCGCCGTCCAATACGCTGCCGAGCATTTGCCGCAGGCGCAATCCATGGATGAGGTCTTCGAACTCTTGGCGGGGATGTTCCACGACAATGATTTCGATGGCTTCGAATTGAATGCGGGCGGTCAGAATCGAACTTGGCGGAAGCCAGACACAGATTCCGCGGCGGGTGAATGGAATATTTCGCTAAAGCTCGGTTCAGGCGAACAGCTTGAAGCAGGCAAATTGACCATCTATCGGGCACACTCACAGTCGCCATTGCTGGTTGACATCAACCTGATCACGTCAGACTTCCATCGCGCATTGGCGGACGCGGTGATGCGGATATCCCAAGTGGAGACGAAGGCCGTGGCTGCCCATGCTGCTGGCTCGTCGGCTTAGTAGGCACTTCGAAGCCGTATCTCAGTCGTGCTTGTTATAGTTGTCATGAATGTCGAGCGCTGTGTCCCCTCAAGAAAACCTATCCTGCGCGGTAGTGATCTGCACGAGGAACCGGTCCGTCCAGCTTGAGAAATGCCTGGCGGCGGTCTCCGAGCAGACACTCAAACCGGCGGAGATCATTGTTGTGGACAACGCACCCGACGACAACAGCACGCGCGAGACTGCGTCTCGCTGGGGAGTGCAGTATGTAGTGGAACCGCAATTGGGATTGAGCCGCGCGCGTAACCGCGGCGCTTCTGAATCAAGAAGCGATATCGTGGCTTATATAGACGATGACGCGTTGCCACAGCGCGACTGGCTGGCGCAATTCGTAACCGTGTTTCAGCAGCCGGAGATACTAGCGGCTGGGGGGCGAACAGTCCCACCGCAGGAAAGCGCTGAGGTAGTGCAGCTGTGCAGCATGATTCAGGGCCCCGGTACCGCGCTTGAGCCGTTGATCGTGGACAAAGCGCATCCGCAATGGTTCGAGATAACGGCTTTTGGCGGACTTGGCGGAGGCGGCAACATGGCGCTGCGCCGCAGCGCGTTTTCTCAGTGGGGAGGATTTGATGAACGGCTCGGATTTCCCGGCGCTGCGGGAGAAGAACAGTTCGCGGTCTTTTCACTAGTAGATAAAGGACACCGGGTCGCATACGTTCCGGAAGCAGTGGTCACGCACCCGAGCGTGTACACAGTAGAAGGATTGCGCGCACGATATCTCGAGGGCTGCGCCTACGCGACCTCTTACTTGTTATTCCTGTTCTTCCAAGCGCCGCGGTATAGAACGCAACTTCTGAAATTTGTTTACGAAGGATTCAAAGGCGTTCGACGCGAATGGCGGCACGCACCTGAGTCGCCACGCGCAAAAACCGGGCTGGGACGATCGAAGATTTTCGCCGCGCGGCTTCGGGGATTATGGCTCTACTTCCGCTTAAGGAACCGAACCGCTCACAACGCGAGTAGTTCGTCATAGATTCTGGCCACCGACTCGACCATCTGAGGCGAAGAAAAGTAATGTTGAACGCGTAAACGTCCCGCCTCTCCCATTTTCTGAGTAGCGCTGCTGTCTGCCAACATCCCGCGAATACATTCGGCAAGCGCGGCGGGGTCTGCAGGAGAAACTAGTCGTCCCGTAACACAATCTTGCACTGCCTCGGGGATTCCGCCCACGTTGGAAGCGACCACTGGAAGCCCCGCAGACATTCCCTCCAGCAATGAGAGTGGTATGCCTTCATCAAGCGATGGTTGCGCGAAGATTGTCCAGCGCAAGAGCGTGGGGCGCAGGTCTTGAACCCAACCGAGGAATTCAACAGAGCCGGACAATCCGAGTGCGGCGACTTCGCGCCGTAGGTTCGCTTCCTCCTGCCCAGAACCGGCGAGCTCTAATCGCAAATCGGGAAACTCAGGACGGAGAAGATGCAGTGCTTGTAACAGGTAGGTGACTCCTTTGATAGTTTCGAGGCGTCCTGCAAAACCTATCGTTGATCCCGATGTAGCGGGGCTTGCGGCGTTTTGAACCTCCACGCCTGAGTAAACGACTTTCGTATTGATGTGACTGGAACTTGCAGCCACTGCTTTGGATACCGCAATCACGGCATCCGCGTTTGCTGTGGATGATGCGCCGTATCCGGTTGAGCCATGGAGATGGAGTATGACTTTCGCGCCCGTCCTTTGAGCGAGTGCACGGACAAAGCGGCCGCCCCAGTGGACATGAATGATGTCGAAAGATTCCTTGCGCAGTGTGTTCCAGAAGGTGAAAAGCCCGATGGGATCGCGGCTGGGATGTCGCCACTTGATGATCGTGGCGGGAATGTTTGTCTGCTGGAATTGGTGTGAGAGAGGGCCGGGCTGTCCGAAAAAGTAAACTGAAGTTGAATAACGGTTCGGGTCAATCCCCAACGCTAATGTGGAAGCGATCCTGGCGATGCCAGTGCCTTCGTGTCCGCTGCTTCCGAGTAAATGCAGAACGCGACGAGGGCTCATCTAGGAGTACCAGTGTGCATTGGTCGTCGCGAGTGGAAAGTGCATGGACATTGGTGAATTGTTCTGAGTGTACTCAAGCCAGAGTACAAGTGCGGTAAATGGCTGTAAATCGAAAAGCTGTTGCCCTACACTGACTGCATCTTTCGAGCGGCCAACTCATCTACTAAGTCTTTGAGGTGTTCAGTCATGAAGCGAAGTGTTTGCGTAGTTTTAGGAGCGATGCTGGTATCAATCATGACCATATCGTGTGCCAGTGCGCGAACGATACCGAATCCGGTTGCTGATGCTCCATTAGCCAAGACGCCAGGAGAGGAGAGCGTGGTATTCGCGGGCGGATGTTTCTGGGGCGTGCAAGCGGTATTCGAGCATGTGAAAGGCGTAAAGAGCGCGACCGCCGGCTACGCGGGAGGCGCAGCGAAGACGGCCGAGTATGAACTCGTCAGCAATGGTGACACAGGACATGCCGAATCAGTACTGGTGGTCTATGATCCGTCGAAAGTGACATTCGGACAACTGATGAAGGTGTTTTTCTCCGTCGCCCATGATCCGACGGAGTTGAACCGTCAAGGGCCGGATGAGGGGACACAATATCGCTCAGCCATTTTTTATAAGACGCCGGAACAGAAGCGATTGGCTGAGGCTTACATCGCGCAGATGAATGCCGCAAAATCGTTTTCAACAAAGATCGTGACAGAAGTGACGGGCGGAAAGGCGTTCTATCCGGCGGAGCAATATCATCAGCATTATCTTGTGAATCATCCTACGAGCCCTTACATCGTGATCAACGACATTCCCAAAGTGCGCGGACTGCAAAAGGAGTTTCCGCAATTGTATGTAGGGAAGGCGATCTAGTCGAAAACCCCACGTTAGTTTTTTCGAACTGGGGCAGCCGATAGATGATTCTTCCAAAAGAAAGAGGCTGATCGTTTCCGATCAGCCTCTTTGCAGACGCGTAGTTCTACTGGGGTTGTGGAGTGGTATGTGAGTTGTGGTGCACACCGGCACTTGAACGAGTGGAAGCGGGCTGCATCGTAAGGTCCTGTGCGGTCTTGAAGCTCAGTTCGGTCTCTGCCGGGATTTCCTTTTTGCGTCCTGTATAAACCTGAGCGCCTGCACCACCCGCGCCGCCGAGAAGAGCGCCGATGGCCGCTCCTTTACCGCCGCCCATCAAGGCACCGAGTACGGCACCTACTGCCGCGCCACCACCCACATACTTTCCAGTACGTGCATTAGCGCCGAGTCCGCCGGGAGCTGAACCATTGGTTGAGCCCTGCATGGAGAGCAACTGGCGTTGTCCGTTCACAGTGACTGAACGGAGATCCAAATTGGTATCTTTGCCATCGCTGCTGGGGACAGCCACAAGTTGGGCTCGCGATCCGCGTGGAATCACCACGGCGCCAGAGCTGTCGACAACGTCATTGGAAATGCTGCCGGTGAATTTCGCATTCGCTGTCGGTTTGGCCGGAATGGCGGTGTCAGTGCGAACCTTGATCTCAGCGCCTGAAGGTACTACACGCGCCGTTTGCGCAGAAGCTGCTGTGAACGCAGCCAGAACGATGAGTCCAGAAAGTGCTTTCCTTAGTTTCATAGATATCTCTTCTCCCACCAGAATGGATGCGGGTAGACGAGCGGCTGCTGCCAAGCAGCTCACAGCAATTCAAGCGGAGCAGGTACTCTGCCGCGAGACAAGGGGTTCCGGAACTCTGGAGGACTCGAAAATAACGACTTGCCAAGAACAAGCGACGCTGGTAGAGCTGCTCTCTTGCGAATATAAATTCATTAAATATTCACTTGCCCAATCCAGCATGGAATGCGGATACTAGCCACGGTAGTTATTAAGTCGAATCGCTTAACCACCTCCCCTCGACTTGAATTCGCCCTTCCGTAAGGAGGCGCGAAGACGACCGGCACCGAGTTGTTCCAGAGATCGATCGAAAGCCCGCAAACTCTACAAATTAAATAAGAGGAAGAATGATGCCGAACTTTGTCGCCAAATCCAGAGTTGTGTCTTCTGTGTTGTTGCTGGTGTTGATCTGCACTTGCCTTGCATATGCAGCCATTTCGTTGTCCACAGGTACGGCAGCAACGCAGAACTTTGATGGAATCGGGACGATAGCGACTGCGGTATTGCCGGCAGATTTTCGAGTGGACAAGCCGAGCGTGGTGCGGACGGTGGGTACGTTCGCGGGGGCGACCTCGAACACGACCGCGGCGGGCGGGGCAAATCTTTCAAGCACAGCAGCCAATGGAATTTACAACTTCGGATCAGGGACGACTACCACCGGCAGCGACCGGGCGATCGGATTCCTCTCTTCCGGAACAGCCACGGCCAGCGGAAATCTTTATGCGCAATACGTGAACAACACCGGAACCAGTCTTTCCGGATTGAAGATCTCATACAACGTTGAAAAATACCGAACGGGCTCGAATCCGGCGGGATTCAGGATCCAACTGTTCTATTCAACTGACGGTGCAACGTGGGTGAGTGCCGGTTCCAACTTTCTGACTAGCTTCCCGGCAGATGCAGCTAATGCTGGATACGCTAATGCTCCCGGCGTGACTGTTGCAATCACGAATCAGCCGTTGACGGTCACCATACCGAACGGCACGAACTTCTATTTGGCATGGAATTACTCAGTGGCGACGGGTTCGACCACGACGAATGCGCAAGCGCTTGCGGTGGATGATATTTCGGTTCTGGGACTGCCGCCCGTAAATACGCCGACGAATCCGGCGGGTGTTGGAAGCAGCGGAACAGTGCAAGCGGGCAATGCAGCGTTGTTGACGATGACGGTCACACCGGGTGCGAATCCGACGAGCACCGGACTTGCAGTGACGGCGGACTTGTCTTCCATCGGCGGAAGTGCAAGCCAACAATTTTTTGACAATGGTACTTTCGGCGACGTGACTGCGGGCGACAACATCTTTTCATTCAGCGCTACAGTCCCTGCTGCAACAACGAGTGGAGCGAAATCGCTCCCGGCCACGATAACGGATGCGCAAGGTAGAAGTGGAAGCGCTTCCATCTCAGTCAACGTGACGCCGAGTTCGACGCCTCCGACCGGCGTAGGAGCGGCTGCACCGAGCAGTCTTCAGGAAGGGAACACAACGCTTCTTACAGTGAAGGTCACGTCGGGAACGAATCCTCCGAGCACAGGCGTGACAGTATTCGGAAACTTGAGTTCCATCGGCGGTTCGCACAATCAGCAGTTCCTTGATAACGGCCTGAATGGCGATGCGGCTGCCAATGACGGTATCTATTCATTCCAGATCGCGATTGCGAGCGGAACGACTCAGGGAGGAAAGTCGCTGGCAATCAATCTCAGCGATGCGCAAGGACGGACGAATACAGCGACGATTGCGCTGACGATCCAACCGCCTCCGCCACCGACGACGGTGAAGATCAGCCAAGTGTATGGAGGCGGCGGCAATTCCGGTTCGACGTACACAAACGACTTCATCGAGATCTTCAACCAAGCTACGACACCGGTAAATATCACCGGGTGGTCTGTGCAGTACAGTTCCGCCGGAGCAACTAGTTGGGCGGTAACGAAGCTTTGCGCGACCGGAGCAACGTGCTTCCTCGCGCCTGGGCACTACTTTTTGGTGCAAGAGTCGAAGGGAAATGGTGGCACTACCCCCTTACCCACTGCGGATGTGGTCGGTGATGCAAGTGTAGCCGGTGATGGTTTGGGTATCGCCATGAGTGGCACGCAGGCGAAAGTGGCGCTGGTGGCGAGCACAACGCCGTTAAGCGGGGCTTGCCCGTCGGGCGGTGCTATCGCGGACATGGTTGGATATGGTGTCGCGAACTGTTCTGAAACCGTGCCGACACCGGTGGTCAGCGCTACTACGGCTGCTGTCCGCAAAGGCAATGGCTGCGTTGACACAGACAATAACTTGAACGATTTCGTGATCGTTGGACCGATTCCGCGGAACAGCGCCTCACCGGCGAATTCATGCGGAGGCGATCCGACACAGCCTTCAGGGTTGGGAATCGGAACGCCGGGGTCGCTTGATCCCGCCAGCAATACGCTGCTTACAGTGAAGGTGACACCTGCAACCACTCCGGCAAGCACGGGGATTGCGGTATCGGCGGATGTCAGCAGCATTGGTGGCGCGTCGTCGCAAGTTTTCTTTGACGATGGCACGAATGGTGACCAAGTCGCCGGAGATAACATTTTTTCATTTCAACAGACCGTCGGCGCATTCATCCCGACTGGCGCGAAGAGTGTAGTAGCAACGATCACGGATTCACAAGGTAGGACTGCGACTGCTCCCATCACGTTGACGGTCGCGAGCCCAACCTGCGGCGTCGAGAGATGGTCAGTCAAGACGGGAACGGATCCCGATGCTGCGTTGATCGATCTGTCGAAGTCCAGCCGGGGCAATATAGAGAACCTGGGTGCGCTGACGCCTCCGACGACCCCGCCTGACAATGCCAGGTTCGGCGAAGCAGAATTCACGCAGTATGTACTGAACGCGACGATGACCTTCTTCAAGAAAGAAGGTGATGTGGATTATCACATCGTGTTGCAGGATGATGCTCTTCCGGCGCACACGCTCATCGCGGAAATACCTTCACCAGCATGCGTAGGACCGACCAGCCCGCTGGGCGCGTTGGTATCCGCGGCAAGGAAGAAGTTCGATGCTCGATTCGCGGTGACAGACCAGTTCCAGCAGGTGTTAGTCCCGGTGCAGATCAAAGGAATCGGATTCTTCGATTTCATCCACGGCCAGAACGGCGTGGCGCCAAACGGGATAGAACTGCACTCCGTGACAGAGATCAACTTCACGGCGAATACGACGACGACACTGATGTCGAGCGCGAGCCCGACACATTATGGGGAGTCAGTGGCGATCACGGGAACGGTGAGCAACGGGACTAGCACGTTGCCGACGGGGACGCTGTCATTCACTGACGGCGCAACGCCGATCGGAACTGCGATCATCAACCCGAGCGGTCAAGCAACAATTACCACGAGCACTTTGCCGGCGGGGACACATTCCATCACCGCATCCTACGATGGCGATTCGACATCCGCACCGAGTGTCTCATCGGCACTGTTGCAAGTGGTGAATAAGGCAGACCAGTCGATCACGTTCGGCGCTCTCAGCGGAAAAGTCTATGGAGCAGCTGACTTTTCGGTGAGTGCTAGCGCGTCATCGGGATTGCCGGTGGTGCTCAGCATCTTCTCGGGACCGGCGACGATCTCGGGCAATAGCGTGCACATCACAGGGGCGGGGAGTATTACCGTCCGGGCTTCCCAAGCGGGAGACGACAATCACAACGCCGCGAGCGATGTCGATCAGTCCTTCGAAGTGTCCAAAGCGAGCCAGCAGATAACTTTCGCAGCGCTGGCAGATAAGACTTACGGTGACGCGGCATTCACGGTAAGTGCGACGGGCGGAGCATCCGGCAATGCGGTCAACTTTGTTGCGGCGGGCAATTGCGCATCGAGCGGCGTTAATGGCAGCACGATCACAATTTCGGGTGGGGGATCCTGCAGCGTGACGGCCTCACAGGCGGGGAACTCCAACTATGATGCAGCGGAAGATGTGGCTCGTACTTTCACGATCAAGCAGGCAGCTGCAATCGTCACGGTAAGCGGTTACACCGGCGTGTATGACGGCAACCAGCACGGCGCCAGCGGATCTGCAACCGGCGTGAACGGCGAAGACCTGACCAGCATGCTCAACCTTGGTGCCGCGTTCATTGACGTACCCGGCGGAACTGCACACTGGTCGTTCGCGGGAGACAGCAATTACAAACCCTCGAGCGGCGATGCTGTTATCGCGATCTCGCAGGCGACTCCGACCATCCACGTCTCCGGATATTCGGGCACGTACGATGGGCACGCACATGGGGCTGCGGGTTCGGCGGCAGGGGTAAGTAACGAGGACCTGAGCAGCTTGTTGAATCTGGGTGCAAGCTTCACGGATGTCCCGGGCGGAACAGCGCACTGGACTTTTGCGGGAAACACGAACTATCCACCGGCAAGCGGTGATGCAGCCATCACCATCACGCAGGCTTTGGCAAACATTGCGGTGTCAGGATACTCAGGCACATACGATGGGCACGCACATGGGGCCACGGGTTCGGCGACAGGAGTCTCAGGCGAGAACTTGAGCTCCTTGTTGAACTTTGGCAGCACTTTCACAACCGTACCCGGCGGAACAGCGCACTGGACGTTTGCGGGAAACACGAACTATCCAGCTGCTAGCGGAGACGCAGCCATCACGATCACGCAGGCTTCGGCGAACATCGCGGTGAGCGGATATAACGGCATCTATGATGGTGGCGCGCATGGTGCATCCGGTTCGGCTACGGGAGTTTCGGGAGAGAACCTCAGTGCGCTCCTAAACCTGGGCGCGAGCTTCACCAACGTTCCGGGCGGAACTGCGAATTGGACCTTTGCCGGTAACGGAGATTACAGCGCAAGCTCCGGGACGGCAGCGATCGTCATCTCCGCGGCGGCACCGTCATTCAGCAACATCAGTTCGCCGGTGATCGTGTACGGCACGGGGACGACAACGTTATCCGGAAGGATCAGCAATGGTTCGTTGATTCCTACGGGCAGCGTGAACGTCGTGTTGAACGGAGTCACCCAGAGTGCAGCCATTCAACCCAATGGCAGCTTCTCTTCTGCTTTTGCCACGGGAAATCTCGCGGCGACGACTCCTCCGTACGGCGTTGCTTACAACTATGCGGGAGACAACAACTTCACTGCGGCGATTGGAAGCGGCACCCTGACTGTGACTTACGGTTGGACGGCACTTTATGACGCCAGCAAGTCCGCCCAAAGCGGCAGCACGATACCTTTGAAGATCGCACTCACCAATGCGGCCGGATCGAATGTTTCATCTTCCTCGGTTGCGGTTACCGCAGTCAGGTTGACGCAGGTATCCACAAATTCCAGTGTCGATGTACAAGACTCCGGCAATGCCAATCCGGATGGTAATTTCCGGTTTGTGGGAGATGGCACTTACATCTTCAACTTGAGTACAAAAGGACTTGCTAGCGGAACGTGGCAGATGGTCTTCAGGGTTTCTGGAGATCCGCAAGAACACGCTCTGACTTTCCAGATCCGGTAATCGTAAGGCAATGAAAAAAGGCTCCGCGAAAGCGGAGCCTTTTTTTCGATAGTTCTCTGCTTGCGGATATTGTCCTAAGCCTTGTCGAAGAATTTGAGGGCCATGGCACCGTGAGTTGCTGCGCCTCCCGCCCGCAATGCGGCGGCAATGAGTGAACATTCCGTGATCTCTTCGCGGGTGGCACCAGCCGCCTTCAGCGCTTTGACGTGCGCCTCAATGCAGTAGGGGCATTGCGTAGTGCAAGCGACAGCGAGAGCGATCAGCTCGCGATATTTGCGGGGGATAGCGCCGTCTTCGCGTCCGACGATCTTGTCGAGGTTGAGCCAGGCATTGAATTCGGTGGGCGCGAGCTTGCCCATTTCTTTGATGAAGCGCATGTCAGCGGGATCGTGATAGTGGTCAGCCATAGTTCCTCTTTCATTTTCCTAGCAGGAATTCATGTTGGACGTCTGTGAGTGGGACGACAGAGAGCCTCGATTGCTTAATAAGGGGAGAGTCTTTGAATCGGGAATTGGATTTGATCTCCGCAAGCGATGTCGGTTGAGGAAGCGGCTTGCCGGCTTTTATCTTTACGAGTGGTTTCCTGGGATCGTTCGCATCCACCGAAACGACGCTCGCGCTGCCGACCGCCCTCTTCTCCCCACCAGTGTGATAGATGACGAGCTGGTCTCCCGCTTTCATCTCGCGCAGGTTCTTAACGGCAGCAGGATTGGTGACTCCGTCCCATGTGGTGTTTTTGTCGCGTTGAAGATCAGCGAATGAGTAAACAGAAGGCTCGGTCTTGAGAAGATAGGGCACGCTGTCTAGCTAAGAAGCTTTCGCACCTGCTCGAGATGGTTGATGTCGTGTCCGGCCATCATTCGGGAGAGATGACGGACGGTCTCCTTGCCGCGTTCGGCGTGCATGCCAAACATCTCCCACTGCTCGGGAGTGAGCCGCTCGAGCAATCGCAGATTCCGTTCGCGAAGAAGACGGAATAGCACTAACGAAGTGTGGGGGTCGAGATTAGCGTAGTCGCCAAGATTCTCCCAGACATCCTGGTCATAGGGAATGATGTTGCTGCCGCTGCTCTCGAGCATCTGGCGATATCGCCAGAAAGCGACGACTTCACTTTCTGATAGATGCGCAATGATCTGCGCGACAGACCATTTGCCCGGCTGCGGACTGTGGAGAAGAGCATCAGCATTGCGGTTTTCGATCAACTCCGCGAGCGCACGCGGAGTCGCTTGCAGAACCTCGAGCGGCTCCTTGCCCTCCATGTTGGACATGATGCGCGCCTTGTATTGCTCGATGGTCTCGGGCATGGAAGCCTCTATGGATTCAGATAAATGGGAAAGGCGAAACCAGTTTAGCATTTGGATGGCATCTATCTATGCTATGCTATCTATGTTATGAGAGGATTGCTATGGGGCCAACCGAGGCTGTACGGGAACTATTTGTAACGCAGTACCTGAATCCTGCAAAACGACGTGGAGAGAAGCGATTCTCGGTCACAGCAGGCGAGATTCACAATGCGCTTCGATTTCACAATCGCGTACCGGTGGTATGTCAGGCGCTCAAATCCGAAAAGCTTTTATCTGAGAATGGTCTGAGGATCGTGGATAAGAAAGGGCCACCGTCTGGACTGAGCACCACCGTCACATACACGTATGAGATCGTTGAAAGTCGGCCCGTCCAGGGCCGCTTTGAAGGGCTCATAAATCTCCGCGGAGCGGGGAAGCACCTGTTCAAGCGCGGAGGGGAGAGCTTCCTGAAACAAGAGAGAAGAGAACTAGAGGCGGGTTCCTCAAGGAAAACGTCGGAATGAGCCGGATCTATTGGGACACGATGCTGTTCGTGTACTGGTTGGAAGACAACGCGCAATTCGGAGGGCGAGTTGCGCAGATCCTGTTGAGCATGCAGGAGCGCGAAGATGTGCTTTTGACGAGCGCCTTCGGAGTGGGCGAACTTCTGGTGGCGCCGACGAAAGCTGAAGACTTGGCATTGACGTCGCGCATAGAAGAAATATTTAAAGCGCCATTTGTGGAAGTGATCCCTTTTGACCTAGCTGCAGCAGTGCGATATGCGGAGATCAGGGCAAAGTACCGCTTTAGTCCGGCAGATGCTGTTCATTTGGCTTGCGCAGCACAGGCAAAGGCTGATCTGTTCCTGACGAATGACAAAAAATTAATCGGAAAGCATGTTCCGGGAATCCAGTTTGTGGCTGGATTGGACGTAAATCTTTTTTGAACTTGTCTGCCACAGTAATCATGATCCATGGGCGCTGGTATTCTTATTTGCATTCCTTGTCTTACGCCGGAGGTATTTTGAAAACACACGTCAAACGTTTCCTTCTCTTGGTGGTCTTCACCCTTACGCTCACTCTGGTTGCGAATTCGCAAGATAAGCGCGGCCCAAACCCCGTTCCGTATCCGCCGGCGATCGCTGCGCCGGTCGATGTGCCCTATCCCGGAACCATCAGCCTGCTGGTTGACCTGACGGACAACACTCACCGCGTGGCGAATGTCCATGAGACCGTACCCGTTTCGGCGGGAGAGCTTACGCTGCTTTACCCGAAGTGGATACCCGGGAACCACTCGCCGACGGGGCCGATCTCAAAGGTCGCGGGACTGGTGGTAACCGCGGGGGGTAAACGAATTCCGTGGTTGCGCGATCCGGTGAATGTTTACGCATTCCACATCACGGTGCCAACGGGAGTGAAGAGTGTCGACGTTGAGTTCCAATACCTTTCGCCAGTGACGGGCAGGGAAGGGCGCATCGAGATCTCAAACGAGATCGCTGACTTGGCGTGGGACACTGTGCTGCTTTATCCCGCGGGTTATTTCGTGCGCAACATTCAGGTCGAAGCTAGTTTGAAATTGCCAGAGGGATGGAAGTTTGCGTCGGCGCTGGATGTGAATTCGCAGGCAGGCAGCCTGGTGCATTTCAAAACGACAACGCTGAATACGCTGGTGGATTCGCCGGTTTATGCTGGCATCCATTACAAGCGGGTGGACCTTTCTACCGATGCGCAGAACAAAGTCTTTCTGGACGTTTTCGGTGACAAGGAAGCGGATCTGGCAATCTCACCGGAAGAGCTCACGTTCCATCGCAACATGGTGAAAGAAGCGGCCAAGCTTTACGCTTCACGCCATTATGACCACTACGACTTCCTTTTTTCAGTGAGTGACAAGATCGGCGGCATGGGACTGGAGCATCACCAGTCGAGCGAAGATGGCGAGCGCGCCAACTACTTTACTGATTGGGCGGCGGGAGTGCGCAGCCGCGATCTGCTCGCACATGAATACACACATTCTTGGGACGGAAAGTTTCGGCGTCCCGCGGATATTTGGACCCCGAACTACGACGTCCCGATGCGCGACAGCCTGCTATGGGTCTATGAAGGAATGACGGAGTATTACGGGTTCGTGCTGACAGCGCGTTCAGGAATGCGCACGGCGGCGCAAACACGAGACCTCATCGGGGAAATCGCGGCAAATTTTGATATCAGCCCGGGGCGGAAGTGGCGTCCGATGGAAGACACGACGAACCAGCCGACGGTCTCACAACGGACGCCTGTGAGTTGGGTGAGCTGGCAGAGGCCGGAAGACTATTACACCGAGGGCCTGCTCATTTGGCTGGATGCTGATACGAAGATTCGGGAGATGAGTGGCGGCAAGAAATCACTGGATGATTTCGCGAAGATATTTTACGGAATCGACAATGGTAGTTATGTAACGCGAACGTACACATTCGATGATGTGGTCGCGGCACTCAATCAGGTCCAGCCATTTGATTGGGCAACGTTCCTGCACAAGCGGGTGGACGAGCTGGCGCCGGAGACTCCGAAAGATGGGATAACTCGCGGCGGGTATCGGCTGGCGTATAGCGATACGCCTCCTGATTGGTTGAAAGCAGTGGAGCAAGCCGAGGCGGCGGAAAGCGAAGACGGAGAGCCTTCCAAAGCCACGACAAATTTTTCCACTTCGCTAGGATTCACGGCGAAGTCTGACGGAAGCCTGGGAAATGTGTGGTGGGATAGTCCGGCATTTAAAGCGGGCATGGCTCCCGACATGCAAATTGTTGGTCAGAACGGGACGGCGTTCAGCACCACGGCAATAAAGCAAGCGATTGTTGCGGCAGAGTCAAGCAAGGAACCGATTCACCTGCTGGTCAAACGAGGTCGCGAGATCAAGACGATTGATATCGACTACCACGGAGGGCTGCGGTATCCGAAACTGGAGCGGGTGGAAGGAACTCCGGCCCGGTTGGACGAGATATTGGCGCCGGGGAAGTAGAGGGAATCGTTCAGCGGTTCGGTTCCAAATATGAAATCGTCATTGCAAGGAAACAGCCGTCGCGAGTTCTGGACGGCTGTTCTGTTTTTGAGAATCTGCAAAGCACGGCCGCTCATCTCATGGAAATCGCTACTAAGAAGGAGAAATCGTGAAGAGCAGCTATTCAAGACTTGAGCCTGAAACGTGCCTCGATGTAAAACCGTGTTTTGATCCGATAAGAGAAGATGGGCGCTGTGTGGTTAGCAAAGTCGACGTGGATGGTGAGTCTACAGAGAAGAAGGAATCAACGCTGAACCGCGTCTTCGCATATGCGTCGCGCTTGGTTGCTTGAGCGATTCGGCGAAAGTTCAAAGAAAAATTGGTGGAGGCGGCGGGAGTTGAACCCGCGTCCGAAAATGTTACTAGCAAAGAGAACTACATGCTTATTCAGTTCATGCTACCGGCCTTCACCGGCAACGTTCGCTGGACACGCTCAGAACCGACAAGAAACGCGGACAGCTAGCCCGTTGATCTCATCCCCGACCCCCTGGCTTAGAGTAAGGAACCAGCCCGCTGAATGACGTTCTTTCATGGCCCGCGGACGTGGCCACGAAGAACGGCTACTTAACTAATTAAGCAGCGTATGCCATTTCTTGATTGGCAATTATCGTTTTGCACTCGATCACAGGTGTGTGCACCCTGGCATGCCTCTTTGCCGCAAGCAATTCCGTCGAAGCCGTGACGCCCCCATTTTCCCGTTATGCGCAATGTGCGCTGCGGGGAAATTCGGAATCGACCTGGGCAGGTCGATTGTCAAAGAACTAAAGTACTGACTCCAGTGTGGCTGGTTTGCCGGGTGGAGTCAACTCGGTAGTTATTAGATGATCGGGAATGATGTCTAGATTCAGGGCGTTTATTCAGGCGCGGATTCCCGGTGGGGTCGCGTAAGATGGTGCGAATTAAACTGTGACGAAAAGCCAAAGTCCACATCCAACATCAGTGCCGCGCCAAAGCCTAATCCGCGAGTGTAGTTGTTGTACGCGCCAGGAGTGTTTGTAATGCGCGCGGAATGTCTACCCATCAGTTCTATCCCCCACGCCTCAAAGCTGTTTCAGGATTACCTCCACAACTTCCAAAAAGTCACTGCGTATTATCCGCATGCGCCGTTTGCGAACTTCTATGCTGCGGAAGCTGCGGCGTTGAAGTATCCCGGGGAGAGGCGCAAGCGGGTGGCGGATGTTCTGGAGCGGCAGAACAAGAACTGGGGGGTATCGGCGAAGACGCTAGAGAATATTGATCGACTGCGGAATGGAGCGGCGGCAGTAGTCACCGGACAGCAAGTGAGCTTGTTTGGAGGCCCGCTGTTTTCGTTGCTGAAGGCGCTCACGGCGGTGAAACATGCGGCGGCGGCGACGGCGGCGGGCGTGGAATCCGTGCCGGTTTTTTGGCTAGCGACAGAGGACCACGATCTTGCGGAAGTGAGCACGGCAACGCTTTACGGCAAGGGCTTTGCGCTACGGAAGTTGGCGGTGGATCCGAAAGCTGTCGAAGGAGCGCCGGTTGGCACGGTTCAATTCGGAGCCGAGATACAGCCGGTAGTTCAAGAAGCACTTGAACTATTAGGCGAGTCCGAAGTTACTGACATCCTACGCGAGAGCTACGCGCCGGGAGCATTGTTCGGCGATGCGTTCGCGAAACTTTTCGCGCGGTTGTTTGCGGATTTCGGCGTTGTGATTCTTGACGCTAGAGATGCTGAATTGCATCGGATTGCGGAGCCGATTTATGTTGCTGCGGCGGAGAAAGCTGCGGCCATAAACTCCGGGCTGATGGAGCGAAGCAAAGCACTGGAGAGCGCCGGGTACCATGCGCAAGTGAAAGTCACCGGGTCATCCACAACGATTTTCATGCTGCAGGACGGAGTGCGGACTCCGGTGCAGCGGAGCAATTCGCATTTCGCCGTGGGGAAGGAAAAGTTTTCGCCCGGGGAGTTGGTGTCACGGATCAAAGCGTGTCCGGAGGATTTCAGCGCGAATGCGTTAATGCGTCCTGCGGTGCAGGACTTTCTGTTGCCGACGATTGCTTACGTCGGCGGTCCGGCAGAGGTGGCTTACTTCGCGCAGTCGGCGATTGTCTATCGAGAACTGCTTGGAAGGGTCACTCCGATCCTGCCAAGGATATCGGCGACACTCGTTGAGCCGAAAATTGAGCGATTGCTAGCGAAGTACGGCTTGAGCATCGCCGAGACAATGCAAGGGCCGGAGCACCTGCGGCAGTTGCTGGCGGCGAAGACGTTGCCGAGCGATTTGACCTCGCAGTTCGATCTAACGAGGTCAGCAGTTGAAAGCGGCTTGCGGAGATTGTCGGCAGAGCTTGAGCGGCTTGATCCGACATTAGTGGAAGCGGCCACAAAAGCGGGTTCGAAGATCCGATATCAGTTGACGCGATTGCAATCGCGGGCAGCGTATGCGGTGGCGAGGAAGGACTTGGAAATTGCGCAACACGGGGAACAGATCTCGAATGCGTTGTTTCCGCGCAAGAACTTGCAGGAGCGAGAGATCGCCGGAATCGCCTTCCTTGCGCGGTATGGGGTTGGGTTGCTGAAGCAGATCTATGATGCGGGGCAGATCAATTGTCCAGATCATCAGGTGTTTTTTCTGTAACGGTTCCGCAAGTTTCCTTCAGCAGCAATCGTCAGCCAATCTGGAGTATGATTTGCCTATGGCGAAGACTCAAGAACCGTTTGATGTTGGGTGTCCGTGCTGTGGGGCGCTGATCAAGGTGGATCCCGCGACCAAGGCGGTGATCGCTCATACGGCGCCTGTCCGGCCGAAGACGTTCAATGACTTTGAGGAAGCGACGCGCGCGATGAGAGAGCAGGACGTGCGCAGGGAATCACTGTTTCAGCAGTCGATCGAGAACGAGCGGAACAAGGCTGACCTGATGGAAAAGAAATTCCAGGAAGCCGTGAAGCGGGCCAAAGAAACTCCCGATAGCGGGAAGCCACTCCGCGACATCGACCTCGGCTAGAACGCCCAGCGCGTTCACCTATGAGCAGCGAGCGCTTGCCTACAACCCGGCAGAGTCCTTTGTTCCTGGGCCACCGGGGAACGCGCGTATACGCTCCCGAAAATACCTTTGCAGCATTCGACATTGCGCTGGAACACGGCTGCGATGGATTCGAGTTCGACGTACGCCGCACTTGCGATAACGTGGCAGCCATCTGCCATGACGCGCATTTCCACAAACTGAAAGTTGAAGAGAATACGCTGGCGGAGTTGCGGGCGGTGCATCCGCTGGCTACGCTGGAGGAATTGCTGCGCGAGTATGGCGCGCGATGTTATCTCAACATTGAATTGAAAGACGCCGGGTTGGAAGAGGAGACGGTTCGGTTGTTGAAGAAGTATCCGGTAAGCGGTGGAGTGCTGGTTTCGTCATTTCTGCCGGAAGTGATCGAGTGCATGGCGGAGTTGAGCGGCGGGATGGATTTGTCCTTGGGATACATCTGCCGCAACTTGAGGCTGCTGAGTAAATGGAAGAAGCTGCCGATATCGCACGCGATCATCAATCACAAGATATATTCCAAATCACTGCATAAGGAACTGCGGGCTGCGGGCATTGCGACATTCGTGTGGACGATCAATGATGCGGCAGAAGCCGAGAAGTTCCGGGATTTGGGTGTGGACGGAATCATCTCCGACGACACGAAGCTGAGCCGGTATGCGCGTGTCGCCAAGGCGCAAGCAGTGCCAATCAGCGAGTAGAGGTAGCGGCGGCTACCGGCTTGTGCATGAAGCGGCTGTGCTCGATCTCGAAGTCTTCCTTTGCCGTGCTGATCTCTTCCTGCGTCCATTGAAGAGCGGCGCCGATATTCTTCGCTGCATGATCGGTACATTCACTATTCCAACATTGGCCAAGCGCTACGGGAACTCGCCTTAGAAGCATGTCACCGAGTGTGACTGCGCATTCGGATTCGACGGCGTGGACTGCTTCGGCAACGATGTGATCGCTGTGCGGGCAGAGTTTCGCCGCGAGTTGCGGATTGCCAGCGGCGGCGCGGACAATCGCCTCGGCATGTCGCGGATGCCATTCGGAGATGGCGCGCTGGTCGTGTGTAGCTGCTACCTTGTTGGCAACAATCGTGATTGGCTCTGCAACCGCGATGCCGATCTTGCGCGCGCAATCGCGCGCGAGGCTTGCGGCGGTCGTGAGCTTGCCGCCGATGACGGAGTAGAGTCCGAGGGCGCCATCGTCGCGGTGATCATGTATGAAATGTTTGCGCGTGACCGCGGAAGCTTTCTTCCCCTGCACAAATGGCAGCGGGCGGACTCCGGCAAATCCGGCGGTGATGTCGGCAAAGTGCAGGCCGGAATTAGGGAAGATGCGACTGAAGCACGCGAAGAGATATTGGAACTCGTCTGTTGTAGGCGTGCTGCGGCCAGGATCGCCGTCGTCGGCGACTTCAGTAGTGCCGACCAGAGTCTGTCCGTTCCATGGGATAACGAAAACCTGGCGGCGGTCGACCGCTTCGGCGTAAATGGCAGAATGCGGAGCGCCTGCGAATTTCGGCAGCAGAATATGCGAGCCGCGAATTCCGCCGATCATGCGATTAGCGGAGATCCCGGAATCGGCGCAGATACGATCTGCCCAAGGACCAGTGGCGTTGATGATGCAATCTGAGGGAAATGTAGTTTCTAAGTTGGAGAGCGAGTCACGGGTGATGACTCCGCTCACTTTTCCTTCGGCCCTGGTAACGGCAAGCACTTGCGTGTGATTGCGGGCCACCGCGCCAGCTTCGATTGCTTCTACCAACCACTCGGCGATGAGCCGCTCCGGGAATTCACATTGCGCGTCTTCGTAATCAAACACAGACCATTTCATTCCGGAGTCGAGCGAGCGCTGCAACGTTTCCATCTCCTGCTCCGGCGAGTCCAAATGCGATTGCGATTTGGCAATTCGCCGGTACATGGCGAGTCCGGCGCGAACGGCGAGCGCGCTGCGTCGGCCGAAGCTGTTGCGATCTGGCAACGCGAGGATGAAGTTCATGGGACGAACGAGTGTGGGTCGTTGTCGCAACAGCAAGTCGCGTTCACGCAGTGATTCGCGCACGAGTGCCAGTTCGCCGTGTTCGAGATAACGCAATCCGCCGTGGATGATGCGAGTGGAACGACTGGAAGTGCCGGAGGCGAAATCCTGTTGCTCAAGAATAAGAGTGCGCTTGCCGGCAAGAGCGCATTCTCGGGCGATGGCTACTCCGTTCACGTCCCCACAAATGACGATGACGTCGTAGCGGCTTGCTACGAGTGGCGCGCGGACGCGATAGCGTGTGGTCATCTGGCGATTTACGAGCGTAGAGATGCGGAACGGATGCGTCCGCTTAGAGGTAATGATGTATTACGGGCGGTTGCTGGCGCAACCGCCGCACTGCTGATCAAACTGCTGAACGGCGTCCGGTGACCATGTGAAAGATCGCAACGATAACGGCGATCACGAGCAGCGCATGAATAAGACCGCCGCCCACTTTAAGTACGACTCCCATGAGCCACAGTAGGATCAAGATTCCCGCAATTGCTAGAAGCATGTGTATTCCCTCCCCGTACTCAGATTCTGAGTGCAAGTAGGATGTTGCCTAAATAGTAACGCTATGGGTTAGGGCCCGAAGATTTACACACTAGCCAATCAGGCCGAGGAAGTCCTTGCCGCTGGCGCGGAAGCCGGGGAAGACCGATGCTAATTGGCTATTGCCCATATGTCGGCTAAGACCCTCGCTGAGGACGGTGCGGAAGTCGGTAGTTACTTCAAGGTCACGGCCTTCATATAGGTGGCGCGAATCAAGCCCGGGCCAGCGTCCGTAAACCTTACCGCCTTTCACCGGGCCACCGAGGACGAACATCACATTTGCGTGTCCGTGATCTGTGCCGCGGCTGCCATTTTCGCGCGCTGTGCGTCCGAACTCAGACATGGTCACAAGGACAGTCTCGCCGCCAAGGTTGCCGATGTCTGTCCAGAAAGCGGCGATGGCCTGCGAAAATTCGCGAGTAAGATTTGCGATCTGACCTTGCGTGGAACCTTCGTTGACGTGGTGGTCCCACCCCCCGATGTCGGCAAATGCCACTTCGACGCCGAGGTCTGCTTTGAGTAGTTGCGCGACTTGCTTGAGGCTGTCGCCGAAGCGGCCGCGGGGATAGTTTGCGTTCGCCGCAGGAGTGTATTTAGCAGGGTCTGCGGACTTCAGCATCTTCACGGCTTCGAAAGTTTCCTGTCCGGTGCCATGCAGGACAGAGTCTACGGACTGCGCGTACATGGATTCAAAACTGTTGGAGAGGCCGCCGGCAGCAGGCCCGGCATTTCTGCCGCCGACTCCGAATTCGTTGATGTTGCTGATAGCGACTGCCGGATTCGGGCCAGCGAGCGTGCGTGGAAGTGCGGTGCCGAGCGCGACGGCGCGGAATGGCGACTGCTTTTCCCATTCTTTCTGCAACGCGCGGTTGAGCCATCCATCTTCAGTGGACTTCACCCCTGGCGTTCCTGATTCCATGTAGTCCTGCGCATCAAAATGCGAACGCGTGTTGTCAGGCGACCCGGAGGCGTGGACGATGGCGAGTTGCTTGCTGTCCCACAGTGGCTTGAATGCGGCCATGGAAGGATGCAATCCGAAGAGACCGTCGAGATCGATCACTGACGCCCGGGGAATGGCGATGGTCGGGCGCATCTGGTAGTAGGTGGGCTCGCCGTGGGGTACAACAATATTGAGTCCATCGGCGGCACCGCGCTGGAACAAGACGACCATGCGCTTCTTGCCAGTGCTGTTGACGTCGGCAAAGGCGGCGCGGGTCAAGAAGCTGGGGATGGCAGTGGTGCCAACGACCGCGAGTGCGCTGTTCTTCAGGAATACGCGTCGAGTGAGTGCCATGGCGTTATCTCCTCTGAAATTCCGGCGAGCCTAGAACCAGGCCTGCGATCACGCCGAGTTGCTTCATCGGATCTGTGACATTGCGCTGATTGAGCGTGGGGTCGTCGAGTTGTTTGCGGATAGTGTCACGCGTCTGCTGCGAGATGTCGCCAGCGAGTATGGCGTTCGAGATCACCGCGACGGCGGCGTCAGCATCAGCCGGCGGCATGGAATCTTTCATCAAAAGATCTTTATTCACGCTGATGCCGCGAAGTTTTCCGCTGGCGAGCGCGAGTCCGAAATTCATACGATTCAACAACGCGGCGGAGTTCACCCAGGCGTCGGCCTTCATTGAATATCCGGTGGGCGGCTGCATTCCGTATAGCGGCATCCCGAGGCGCTGAAGCGTTTGCGCCAGCGGCTGCGCGTTGCTCACATCGCTTCCCGTGATGCGCACGGCAGAGACGACAAACTCCAGAGGCGTTTTCACTTTCGCGCGGTACGACTCAGGCGACCAGAATTCCGGCGACTTGAACATGGTGCGCAAAACTTCTTTGATGTCGCCATCGGACTTGAGATATGTGGCGGACATGGAATCAATGAGAGACTGCGGCGGAGTGTCAGAGACGAAGCGCATGGCCAATTTGCGGGAGATGAACTTCGCGGTGGAAGGATGCTTGGCGAGCATCTCAAGGACTTTTTTGCCTTCCTTTTCGCCGTCCTCATTGATCTTTTGTCCGAGAATGTGTTTTTCGCCGGGTTCGTGCAGCTTGTCATTGAACTCGAAACTGCCGCCGAGTTGTGGTTGTTTGATGGTCCAGCCGGTCAGGACCTTTGCGACTTCGATGATGTCCTGCTGCGTGTATCCGCCATCGACACCGAGTGTGTGGAGCTCCATCAGCTCGCGGGCATAGTTTTCGTTCACTCCGCGTTGCGGTTTGGGCGCGGCGTTGGGATCCATGTTGTTGGGATTCCGCTGCTGTTGTGGTCGCTGGCGGCGTGGCTGAGGTGCGAGTCCGATACGCTGGAAGAAAGTCTCACGGCGCTGATTGCGGTTGTTGGCAAGGTTCGCTCCACGGCCGCCGCCGCGTTGTGCAGCGATGGAGTTCGGCCCGACGCTCTGAAAATTATCCAGGTAAAAGAGCATGGCGGGATGAGTTGCCGTCGCCATGAGCAAGTCTTTGAACTTGCCAAGCGCATGCGGACGGATAGCGTCACGTTCGTAGGAGGTGGTGAGGACGCGGTCAGCGCCCTTCTGCACGAACACGTTGAAGTGATTGAACCAGAAGTCGGTCATCACTTCGTCGAGTTGCCGTTCGCTGTAGATGGCGCGGATAAGTTTGCTCTGCACCAGCTCGTTGGTGATCACGCCTTGGGGGTTCGCCAACGCTTGCAGTTGCTCACGCTGTTCAGCGGACATTCCTTGTAAGAGTTTCTCGCGCTCTTCTGGCTGAAAGCCCTGGACCATGATCCGGCGCTCATCGGCCGGCATCTTCAGAACGGCGTTGAAGCGGTCTTGCGGAGATTTCTGCAACAAGGCGTCAGCATCGGAATTTGCATTCATGCGCGCTTCGCGCCGTTCGGCGCGGCGATCCATGGCTTCAGGAGCCATGTCATTGGCCATGTTGCCGTCGTCGGATTTGGTAGCTGCGGCGTTGTCGTTCTGCGCTTTGCGCTCGGCGCGATTCTTGTAGTTCTCAAGTTGGGCTTCGTAGATGGCGCGTTCTTTGGGATCGGACGGCATGCGGAGGCGTCCGTCAGCAACGGCTTTGATCACTTGCGGTGGTGGGAAGTTCTGCACCAAGGTGCGCGAATCCATGCGGAGCGTGCGGAATGGTTCGAGGCGGGATTGCAATGCGGAATCGTCGATCTTGTCAGGCGATAGCTGCTGGTCAATCCACTTGTCGACGCCAATGGCTTTTACTTTATCGATATCGCCAGGACGAGGTCCGAAGGTTAAGCGATTCAGCGCATGCAGCGCGCGCTGGGAGTCGTCCATTTGTGCAACGGATTTTTTTGGTTTCGATTTTGCGAGAAGAAGTGAGGCTGAGGCACTGGAGATTGCGATGAAGATCACTACAGCGATTAAACGCTTTGATTTGAGTGTCATTGCCACTCCACTGTTTCATGATGCGAGACAAGTGCCCGGGCCCGCTGCTTACTTCATTGTACAAACACTCCGGAAACAAAAAGTTGTAATCCCCGGTTACCAAAGGCCTAGAAGTGCAGGCGTAAATCGCTGAACCGCTGTACTTCCAGCAGCTTTCTGCCATCCACCGGCGCGGCAGAAATCTCTTCGTGCTCCAGCACCCACGTCTGGCAATGGGGGACGAAGACCGCGTGAATACCGGCTGCGAGCGCGGGATTGATGTCTGACTTGGGGCTGTTGCCGATCATCCATGTGGTCTCAGGCAACAAGGCATACTTGGCGATGATCTCGCGATACGTGGCGACGTTCTTTTCGGCGACGATCTCAATGGCGACGAAGAAATCTTTTAGTCCGGAGCGGTCGATCTTTCCAGATTGCTCGGTGATGTTGCCCTTCGTCATCACGATGAGATGATGTCTTTCGGCGAGGTAGGCGAGGGTTTCTGAGACTCCGTCGATTATTTCCAGCGGATGTTCGGCGATCTGATGCGAGAAGCTCCAGATCTTTTGGTGGAGTTCCGGGGTGATGGGCTCGACAGAAAGGCGCTCGAAGCTGCCGACGAGGGAATGCGCGAAGCTGTGGAGGCCGTATCCGTGCTTGAGGATGGATTCGCGCTCAACCTGATTGATGACCTCGCGGACTTGTTCAGTCGAGTATTCGCGATGATTCAGAAAAGAGATGAAGTCAGCAATCGCGCGCTCGAAATAAATATTGTTTTCGCAAAGGGTGTCGTCAAGATCGATAAGAAGAGTCTGCGCGCCTTCAGGCTTGCTGGCCGGATCGATGACTGAGAGCGGTTTCGATTGTGACGGTGCTTCCAACATGAGCTCCTGAAAACGAAAGGCAATGATAGCGCGAATGAGCCGATGCTGACTCTGCTAAAATGTGGTTCCAAGAACGAAGGAGTCCCCGCATGACCGATGAACGGAGAAAATTCGAACGTATCAACCTGCCGCAAATGGAGCATGCATTCGTCAGTACAGCGGATGGCCAACGGCTGGGCGATCTCACTGTCTTAGGTCGCGGCGGATTTCAGGTAAACACCAAGAAGCCGTTCAAGAGTGGCGAGGAACATGATCTTGTGATCGTAGATACGAGCGAGGGCATCAAGCGCAGCGTGCGGGCGATAGTGAGAATGAGCGTGTCCGGCGCGGTGGGCTTCGAGTTTCAGGACCTTGATCCCGATGGAGCGGTCGAGGTTGGCGTGATCATCGGTAAGTATTATTCGGCAGCGAATAAATCGGCTTCGAACAAACCGTAGAACGCAAATATCAAGCCCGCACTCGAAGTGAGTGCGGGCTTTTTGTTTTGAGATCAGAGTGGGAATCAGTTAGTTCTGCTAGACGAATTCCACTTTGGCTTGGTGCGGGATGATGCCGGCGCGGAATCCCATGTCGAGCAGGCGGCGCACGGCTTCCTTGCCGTCGTCACCGTAGTCAACGGTGCGGTCGTTCACGTACATCCCAACGAATTGATTGGCGGTTGAACGGTCGAGGTCGCGAGCAAATTGCATCGCGTACTCGAGAGCTTCATCGCGGTTCGCGAGCGCGTACTCGATGCTTTCTTTCAATGCTTGTCCTACGCTGCGCATGAGTTCGGGGCCGAGGTCGCGACGGATGGCGTTGCCACCAAGAGGCAAGGGAAGCCCGGTCATGTCGCGCCACCACTTGCCGCAATCGAGAATTTTCTGCAGGCCGGATTGCCCGTAAGAGAGCTGGCCTTCGTGGATGATGAGTCCCGCCTCGTACTTGCCTTCCAGAATTTGCGGAATGATCTGGTCGAAAGGAACGACTTCCGTTTCGATATGCGGTGCGAAAAGCTTGAGCGCCAGATAAGCAGTGGTCAGTTTTCCCGGAACGGCAATGACTTTCGTCTTCACTTCGTCGAGGGTGAGCGCGCGCGGAGAGACGATCATCGGACCATAGCCATCGCCAACGCTGCCGCCGCTAGATAGCAAAGCGTATTTTTCCTGAATATAAGGATACGCGTGGAAGGAGATGGCGCTGACGTCATAGGTGCCATTGCCGTCGAGAGCCATGCGGTTCAGGGTTTCGATGTCGCAAAGGGTGTGCGTGAAGCGGAGCCCGGGAGTACGAATCTTGTTGGTTGCAAGACCGTAAAACATGAATGCGTCGTCAGAGTCAGGACTGTGCGCGACGGTGATCTCGCGAAGCTGATTTGGAACAGATTGGGTAACAGACAAAGAAATAACTTTCCTGAAACAAAATTTGAGAGTGCGTCGCGAGAAATTATCGCGAGAGTTTGCGCTGTAATACCGCGCCCAAAGCGCATGCGGCGGCAATCTTCAGCATTTCACCAGGGATGAACGGAACAACCGTCATTGACAGTGCTTTCGTAAATCCGGTGCCGGTGAGGACCATGAACCAGAGCAGTCCGCCGGTGAATAGAACGAACTCCGCGCACACAGCCGCGGAGAGAAATTTGGTCTTGGCAGAAACTTGCGAACGAGCTAGCATTCCGGCCACATATGCTGCGGCGGGATAGGCGAAGAGAAATCCGCCGGTTGTGCCGAGCATTTGCGCCACGCCGCCGAGTCCTGCGGGACTGAAGACGGGCAATCCGGCTGCGCCTTCGATGAGGTAGAGCATCATGGCTGCAAGAGCGCGACGGCTGCCGAGGGTGAATCCGATGATGAGCAATCCGAACGTTTGAAGCGTGATGGGCACGGGACTAAAAGCCAGCGGCACCGCAACGTGCGCGCAGACAGCCATAAGAATGCTGGCACCGACGACGAGCGCGGCGTCCTTGGCCAAGTCATGTGTGCGGACTTCTGAAAGACTTACGGGTGTTTCCAAGCTGCGTGTGGTCATAATTTCGGCCTACCGTTCGCTCTTGCGCATTTCTATTACGCGTCCGGCTTCGCGGTCGCGTGCTGCCTTGATCTGTTGAGTCTCTTCGGAAGAGAGTTTGGACTTCATCCTCTTCCTTATGCGGACAAACACAGCCGCCGATACACCCAATACGGCAACGACTGAGAGTACCAAAACAACGTAAAGCGCAATCATCATCATGATTCAGCTAGCCCGTGGGCGAATCCTTGGCTTGCGGGCGGTTTCACTAGGATACCAGATGCGATGTTACCGAACAGGTTGAGCGAGCCGCGAGTTTGCCATTGATTTCTCAACCGCTTCGGGTGTGCTCGGCAGTGCTCCGCTGAGGTTCACTAGTTCTCCTTTGCCATTGACCCACATCACGTCCTCAATGCGCGCCGAGTTTTTCCTCCGGAATGTAAATTCCCGGCTCGATCGTGAAGACAGCGCCGGGCTGAAGCGGAGCGCTGATATCTCCGACATCGTGCACATTGAGTCCGACAAAGTGTCCGAGGCCGTGAATGAAGTACTTGCCCAGCGGCTCGCCGTGTAGGTCCTTGCCGTGAGTATTGATGTACTCGTAGGCGACCTGATAGAGCGAGTTCTCTCCCGCACGCGACAGTGACGATGCTCCGGATTTGAAGGCTGCGATTGCGGCATCATGCGCGCCGAGAACGATGTTATAGATCTCGCGCTGTCGGGCGGTGAAGTGTCCGTTGGCCGGGAGGGTACGCGTGATGTCAGAGGCGTACATGGAGTATTCGCCAGCGACGTCGATCACCACCAAGTCGCCATCTTTTACGGTCTGGTCGTCTTCGGAATAGTGCAGCACAGTGCTGTAGAAGCCGGAGCCAACGATAGGCGCGTAGGCGGGGCGCTCGCATCCGCGCTTGCCGAATTCGTATTGCATGAGCGCAGAGATCTCTCGCTCAGTAATGCCGGGCTTCATGGCGCGCATAGCGGCGAATTGCGCAGAGACTGAGGCGTCAGTCCCTTTGCGCATGAGTTCCATTTCGCCTGCATCCTTTTTCACGCGCAGGGAAGCAATCACAGGATTCACATCGCCGAATCCGATGTAGTTAGGAAATGCGTTCGCGCGGGAGAGCCACTCGATGGGGCCGGCAGAGCCGGAGGATTTCGACTGATCAGTAAAAACCATGGCGCGGGGTTGCGGCAGGATGCGAACGACTTCATCGCGAATGTCGTCGAGTTTGGCTATGCGATCAAAGCCGGTGCGTCGCTGGGCATCGGGACTGTCGGGGCCGAGCTTCGGGCCAGTCCATTTCTCTTGCGAAATGTTGTGTCCGGGCAGAAAAAGAATTTCGGTATAAGGACGCGCCGGCGTGGTGCCGGTAGCGGCTTGCGCGGGCGCAATCAGCAGGCCCACTCCGGGCTCGCTGAGTCCGGTGAGGTAATAGAAGTTGTCTTCCTGCCGGAATCCGTAGAGCGCGTTGGGGCCCTCGGCCTCCATGGGCGCGAACAGGATGATGACGCCGCCGTTGGTTTTCTCTGAGAGCGCCTGGCGACGAGCATGGTAAGTCGCGTTGGGCTGGCGCTCGGTGGCGAATGCGAGCGCACTAGTTACAAGAATAAAGAAGAGAGCGTATTTCGTTTTAGACAAGAAGCACCTCGAAACTACACGCCGACGGGAAACGGCTTGGAATGGTCGCCCGCGCGTTGCAATGAAAACTTTTCAAATCTGCCCTGCAGCAAGGACATTAGGCCGGTGTACCAGTATCCGAGAACAAATAGCAGAAGAAAGGGTACGGTGATGTAATTCTGGTTGGTTATCGCATAAACAACCGCGAGGGCAAAGTATCCGCCAATTGCCAACTCAATCCAAGGAATGAGGCCCAAGCGGCGACGATACTTGCTGGCTTGAGCTCTGTCGGATTTTTTTTCCACGCGATATTTCGGCGTGCGCTTGAATGACGACTGGATACCCAGCAGCGCTTCCATGACTGCTTTCGTGTTGGTCACAGTAAGTCCGATTCCCAACGACATCAGGAACGGTAGATAGAGAAAAGTGCGATACCAATTCTTGGGGAAGAGTTCCTTTTGTGAAACCAGATAAAACGACGAAACCGAAAATGTGGAAGCCATGAAGAGCGGCAGGTCAATGACCAGCATCTGGAACCAGCCCTGATAAAAGCGGATCATCATGGCGGGCAGCAACAGAGTAGAAAGCACGATCATGAGCGGATAGCTGATGTTTGCCGTGAGGTGATACCAAGCTTCCATCTTCACGCGGCGGGGGACGTCACTGCGCAGCACCTTGGGCAAAATTTTCTTTGAGACTTGGATCAAGCCCTTTGCCCAGCGCGCTTGCTGCGTCTTGAAGGCGGTCATTTCGATGGGCAGCTCAGCAGGACATTCCACATCCTGCAAATACTTAAACTTCCATCCCTTCAACTGCGAACGATAAGAAAGATCAGTGTCTTCAGTGAGCGTGTCATGCTGCCATCCGCCAGCTTCCTCGATCGCCTGTCTGCGCCACATGCCCGCGGTGCCATTGAAATTGAAAAACACATTCGAGCGCGAGCGTCCGCCGTGCTCGAGGACGAAGTGTCCGTCAAGCAGAATGGCTTCGACTTGCGTCAGAAATGAGTAGTCACGATTGAGGTGCGTCCAGCGGGTTTGCACCATGCCGATCTGCGGCTCGGTGAAATGGTGAACAACCTTCATCAGCCAGTCTTCGTAGGGGACGAAATCCGCGTCAAAGATGGCGATGAGCTCCCCCCTGCATTGCTTCATGCCTTCGTCGAGCGCGCCCGCTTTGAATCCATGGCGGTTGCAGCGATGGATGTATGTGATGGGATAGCCCAGCGCGGCGTAGCGGTCAACGACGGCGCTGGCGACGGCGACCGTCTCGTCAGTGGAATCGTCGAGCACCTGGATGTCGAGCTTGTCTTTTGGATATTGCATCTTGCAGATGGCATCAACGAGACGGTCAATCACGAACTGCTCGTTGAAGATGGGAAGCTGAACGGTGATACGCGGCAAATCTTGCTCAGCAAAAAATCCGGGCGGTGAAGCCGAGTGTGAGGCGTTCTTGCGGTTCTTGTAATAGAGGTAGACGAGAACATACCGGTGAACGCCGTATGAGGCCAGAAAGACCAACACAATGAAGTACGGGATCAACAACATCATGTCGAATGTGTTGGGCGTATAGAGGCCCTTGAAAGTCTTGTCGAGGAATTGGCGCTGAACGAACTGCGAGAATCCGCGCTGCTGTTCGAAGGCGAATACAAATGACGCGAATGTGAAGAGGAGTGTCAGGTTGGTAATCCTAAGCCGGGGTCATGTGGCCGACCTAGGATTGTAAATGAAGAGGGAAGTCAGGACGGAAAGCTTTCCTAGCCTCCTGACGCGGCTCTTATCAGACATGTGCAGGAGGCTGTTGCATACAGCCGGCCTTTTCCATCTTTGACCGTCGCTTCCGAAATGGCTGTGGTGCGTCCGCGATGGACAATCTTGCCTTCGCTCACTACCCGATCCGTGTCGACCGTCAGTGTGCGCGTGAAATTCACTTTGAACTCGAGCGTTGTATAGCTCTCGCCGGGTAACAGCGTGGAATGGACTGCGACACCCATGGCGCTGTCGAGCAGCGTGGCAATGACTCCCCCGTGAACGCATCCGATCGGATTGTATTGGTGCTCGCCGATTTCCATCTCGAAGACTGCACGGCCTTCGTCGACTTCTGTGAGTTTGAAACCGAGCACGACGGAGATCGGCGGTGCGGGATAGCCGCCGGCCATTAATTTTCTCAGCAGTTCGAGTCCGGAGATTTTTTCTTGCGCGGCAGCGACGGTCAGCATGGGATCGCCCCATTCTGAAATGCGGGTGCGGGCGGGCTGTGCAGGTGTGGCCATGCTGGAAGTCCTCGGTAGGCTTTGTGAATAGATGACTATGTCAGAGGAAAGACTCTTTACAATTTGCGAAACAGTCTGACACCTCCCCTCTCACGAAAGTAATCTTATCTCCGCATGAAAGCACCTTGCGAAGAAGCCGCCATTTTGTCGCATCCGGCGGAGGCCCCGTGCAAGGCGAACACTGGCCGCTGGGTCTTGGCCGCGACGATACTCGGCTCGAGCATGGCCTTCATTGATACGACAGTCGTCAATGTTGCGCTTCCATCCATACAGACCGAACTCAAGGCCAGTGCCGTCGGCGTGCTCTGGGTGGTCGAATCTTACGGGCTGTTTCTTAGCGCACTGATACTCGTTGGCGGTTCGCTCGGCGATCTCTACGGACGTCGCCGGATATTCGACATTGGTGTTTCGATCTTCGCGGTTGCTTCGGTTGCAAGCGGATTTGCCTTGGACGTTCGGCAATTGATCATTGCTCGCGCAATTCAAGGAATAGGCGCTGCAATGCTTGTTCCTTCGAGCCTGGCTTTGATAAGCGCGTCGTTTGCCGAAAACGAAAGAGGACGCGCGATTGGAACGTGGTCCGGACTTACTTCGATCACTATGGCGATTGGCCCGGTACTCGGCGGATGGCTCATTGAACACGCCTCGTGGCGATGGGCGTTCTTCATCAATGTGCCGATTGCCGCTGCGGTTCTGGTGATCACGTTGTGGCGCGTGCCAGAGAGTCGCGGGGCCAGTGCCACTCACAAGCTGGATTACGGGGGAGCGGCACTGGCAACACTCGGACTCGGCGGACTGGTTTATGCGTTCATTATGTCCGCTGCAAAAGGATGGCGAGATCCGTTGATCGAGGCCGCGGTCATTATCGGAGTCTTAGGCATCGCCGCATTGCCGAGCGTGGAACGCAAGAGCAAAGAGCCGATGATCCCGCTTGGCCTCTTTCGTTCTCGGACGTTTGTAGCAGCAAACCTGGTCACGTTCGCTTTGTACGCAGCGCTCGGAGTATTTTTTTTCGTGTTCCCGCTCGACCTCATCCAGATTCAGGGATACTCAGCGACCGCAGCCGGCGCGGCCACCCTTCCCATGATCCTGCTGGTCTTTATCATGTCACGATGGTCAGGGGGACTGGTCAGCCGAGTGGGGCCGCGCTTGCCATTGGTGGTCGGTCCTCTGCTGTGCGCTGCCGGATTCGCGTTATGCTCGCGTCCGTCAGTAGATGCGAATTATTGGACTGCATTCCTTCCTGCTGTCCTGACCCTGGGATTAGGACTGGCCGTTACCGTAGCTCCGTTGACTACGACAGTTATGAACTCCGTTCCGTCCGACCACGCTGGAGCGGCCTCCGGGATCAACAATGCTGTAGCCAGAGTCTCCGGCTTACTTGCCGTCGCGATACTCGGAGCTGTAATGGTCGCGGCCTTCGGACATAAGCTGCATCAGCAAATCCGCAAAGCAGCTGTTTCGCCAGATGTAGTCGCAAGCATCGAAGCGAACCACACCAGGCTGGCGGCGATTCCGATACCGGAGAACCTTGACCCCGACTCGAAAGCGTCGGTGAAGCGAGTGATCCAGGACTCATTCATTTTTGGGTTCCGGATCGTGACTCTGACGTGTGCGGGGTTGGCGGTGTTGAGTGCGGGAATTGCGTGGATGTTTGTGAGAAGTTAATCCTACTAGTTGACTTAGTCCAGAGACTTAGTCTATTATCGCACGATGAAAATTAACATCCACGATGCCAAGACCAATTTTTCTAAACTCCTACGCCGGGTAGCCTCAGGTGAAGAGATCACGATCGCCCAGTCGGGAGTTCCTGTAGCCCGCTTGGTGCCAGTAGATAAAGAGCAAAGCGCGCGCAAGCTGGGTCTTGGTTCCGGAACGCTCAAGATTGCGGATGATTTCGACGCTCCGCTTCCCAGGAAGGTGCTGGATTCCTTTTACCGCAAATCGGCAAAAAAGCGCGTATGAGATACCTACTGGACACCTCAATCTTCCTTTGGATGGTTGCGCAACCAGAGAACCTGAACGTAAGAGCGCGCAACGCGCTTGCGAAGTCTGAGAGTGAGTTGTATTTGTCGGCCGCTAGTTGCTGGGAGATTGTGATTAAAACCGCTCTCGGAAGGTTGCAATTGGAATCCCCACCCGCGCAGTACATCCCGAGGTGGCAAGCAGCGTATGGGATACGTCCGTTGGGCATCTCGCAGATTCACGCGTTAGAGCTCGACCAACTTCCGGCCAAAACTGACCACAAGGACCCATTTGACCGGATGTTGGTAGCTCAGGCGCGCAGCGAGGATATGGTGTTGTTGACCTCGGATCGTGCGGTCATTAAATATCCGGTCGAAACGCTTTGGTGTGGGAAAGGATGAAAAGGCTGGGTATCCGATTGGGGCCTTCCGTTCCGCTGCCAGAAGCTGATATCCAGTGTTAAAATAAATAAGTAAGAGTAGTTGCTTCTGACCTGTTCTTTAGCCCCTATCTCGCACTATCCCAAAGACCAAGGCACCTGATCCACAATGATTTCAGTCTCAAATGTCACCATGCGCTACGGCGCAAAACTGCTCTTCGAAGACGTCAGCGTCGCGTTCACTCCCGGCAAGCGCTACGGACTCACCGGCCCCAACGGCTCTGGCAAATCCACGTTCATGAAGGTCCTCACCGGCGAGATTGACGCGCAAAAAGGCAGCGTAGTTCGTCCTAAAAAGCTGGGTGTGTTGAGCCAGAACCAGTTCGCGTTCGACGCTTTCCGCGTGATCGACACCGTCATCATGGGCAACAAGCCGCTATGGAAGGCGATGGAAGAACGTGAGCTGATCTATGCGAAGCCTGACATGACGGATGCCGATGGCATGCGCCTGGGCGAACTCGAAGGCGTAGTCGCAGAAGAAGACGGATACACCGCGGAAGCGGACGCCGCCATCCTGCTTGATGGTCTCGATATCCCCGAAGAGCTGCATGAGCGCAAGATGGGCGAGTTGCAAGGTGGACAGAAGGTTCGCGTGCTGTTGGCACAGGCGCTGTTTGGACATCCACAAGCGTTGCTGCTCGACGAACCTACTAACCACTTGGATCTTGACTCGATCCACTGGCTCCAGGATTTTCTGAACCACTACGAAGGTTCGCTGATCGTCATCTCACACGATCGCCATTTCCTGAATAGCGTTTGCACGCACATTGCTGACATCGATTACGAAACCATCATCACCTACACCGGCGGATACGACGACATGGTGATGGCCAAGACGCAAGTCCGCTCGCAGATCGAATCGCAGAATGCGCAACGCGAAAAGAAAATCGCGCAGCTGAATGAGTTCATCGCGCGCTTCGCGGCCGGCACCCGTTCCAGCCAGGTGACATCGCGCAAGAAAGAAGTCGAGCGATTACAGACGATTGACCTCGCGCGCTCAAACATCGCGCGTCCGTTCATCAAGTTCACGATGAACCGTCCCTCTGGCCGACATGCGTTGGAGTTCGAGCACGTCAACAAGAGTTACGACGATAAGGCGATCATCAAGAACTTCACCGCAAACGTTTCCCGCGGAGAAAAAATCGGCTTGATGGGCCGCAATGGTGTTGGCAAGACCACGCTGCTGAAGGCTCTGCTCGCGAGCGCTCCGAATTTCGACAAGAAGGAAGCCGCGGATTACGAGTTCAGCATCGACTCCGGGACAGTGAAGTGGGGCCACGAAGCGCAGATCGGATACTTTGCTCAGGACCACAAGCAGACGATCGAGAAGGGTTCCACTACTCTTGAATGGTTGCGACAGTTCGACCTGCAGGCTTCCACAGAAGAGTTGCGGGGCCTGCTCGGGCAAATGCTCTTCATACGCGAAGAAGGGCTGAAGCCGACCGACGCGCTATCCGGCGGCGAAGCTGCGCGGCTGCTCTTCTGCAAACTGATGTTGCAGAAGCCGAACATCCTGGTCTTCGACGAACCTACAAACCACTTGGACTTGGAATCGATCAATGCGCTGAACATCGCCCTGCAGAGGTTCGAAGGCACAGTGTTGCTGGTGACGCACGATCACGACCTGATTGAGGAAGTGGCCACGCGCATCTGGCACTTTGACCACGATGGCAACATCGAAGACTTCAAGGGCACGTACGACGAATACACCGCGCAAGTCACGGCCTGATTGTCGTCCCAAAAAAAGAGCGCGGAAGCAGAGGCTTCCGCGCTTTATTTTTCATGCGACTATTTACGGTGTGTGGTCGCCAAAAATGTCTTGGTCGATCCCCCCCGCATGCGGACAAAGATCGCCACTCCAAGCTCCGAGAGATGTGCTGAAGGTTCGGCACTGATGCACATCAGCACTGGCCGCGTCTTCGTCTTCAGGAGTCTCTCGTGGATCGGTTCCTTGCACCGTGTTGCGCCAATCTGTCCACGCTCCGTAGGAGAAACTGCCCATCGAGGTGATCCAAAGATAATCACCCGCAAACGGTATTTCGCGGTTTGAGAACTGCTCGAAGTTAGGATTGCTCGTCACATCTGTAACACGCGTTGATGTCGCAAACGAATCACCGTGATTGGTGGAAGTCGTAGCAAAGACATCAAGTGCAGGCCCGGTGACACCGGTCGCGCTATTGCCGATCGGTCGCGTCGGCGAGTAGAACGCATCATTCCGGCTGTCCCACCAGAGCAGATGGAGAACTCCGCCGTCGGCAGAGACATCGGGATAGATCTGGTGCCCAACCGCTTGGTTGTCGACAAGCACCGGAGTCGTGTGGCTGCCGGTGGCACCATCGAGACGAGTAAAGAAGATGCCTGCCTGGCTACCAACTCCCAATCCGGCTGAACCGTAGCTGGTGCCGGTACTGACAAGTGTCCCCGGCTTGCTTGCGTCATACACGATATACACGAACTCATTTGTTGGGTCGAATTGATCGGCAGTCGAACGCACTTGCGTGCCAAGCGCGTCCACGCGGAAGAAGGTGTACCCGGCGTTACAGTGGGTATCGAAGTCGCCGCAGTCACGGGAGATAGCGCCCGGTGCTCCGCGCTCCTCTTCTCCTGACGGATCGTCAAGCGAACTCGCCGGGATCGAGATCGGCTCAGGCGATGAAACATCGAGTGGTCGATAGCGGGTGAAGGTCTGCAAGGTTACTGGCCTCGAAAAAGATTGTCCGCAGTCTGTCGATTTCGAGTATGCGACTGCGTCGACGGTCTGCCCTGCAACCCTTGCCTCGTTCCAAGTGATGTAGACGTGTCCGTTGCCCGTGATCGCGATATCGGGAGTCTGCAGGAGCTGTACGCTTTCAGTCAGCTTTGTGGGTTGAGAAAATGTGGCGCCATGGTCAGTGCTGCGCGAAAGGTAAGCAGCCACTCCACCATTTCCGCTGAAGCGCACCCATGAAAAATAAACAGTACCATCACACGGTCCTCCGGTACGGTCGACTTCCAACGCGGTCTTGTCTTGAAAATTGCCGAGGAGATTTGGTGCGGAGGAGCCGTGCTGGACGATCTCACTACCGGCGAATTGCTTGCCATCATTGATGCTAGCTCCACCTTCACCGGCCGGATTCACATATCGGGCCACCCAGACATCTCCAAACGTTTTCTTTGTTCCGGCCGGATCGCCGGAGCTTTCAGAACCCATAAAAACGCGTCCGTGGTTGTCCCATGCAATCACCGGATCACCTGAGCTTGCAGTGCGAATATGTGCGAGGGAAGCAAATGGAGAAACGTCTCCCGGATAACCGGGAACGAGCGAGCTTTGAAAACTGGTTCCGCCGTTCTCGGAGCGATAGTAGCCCAACCATATCGGGCCGAGAGGTACGGGAGTGCCATTGACAACGGTTGAATACACTCCGCAATAGTCATTGGAGCTCCCGATCAGTACGCTTACATTTCTAGGATCAACAGCGACCGCGGGCTCGTTCTGGCGCCCGCGTGCAATAGAACATTCACTGAGCACAGGATCGGTATAGGCAGTTCCGGTAGCAAGGGTGAAAGCGCTGATATACCCCGAAGTGCCAGGAGAATCATTTGTTAACCGGGTGTCGGCTCCCGGGGTTTGCGCAATGGAGAGTGGGATTACGAATGCGGCCATGCAGGCCAGCAGTAGCGTCTTGTATGTCACAGGGATACCCTCTGGAAAATTGGTTGCTAGCCGTTAGGAATGGCCGTATTTACCAGAGTGTTGTCCAAGAATGATCAGGCGAATGGTTCGTAGTTGGACGGAGCTGACCGCGAGCTCCGGCCAGAGTCATTAGTGTTTGCCATACTTCATCTCTCCCGCGCGGATTGGAATCGATAGCCGATTCTCTGGCGGGGGTAGCGGACACGTCGCGTACGGCGTGAACGCGCACGGCGGATTTTCAGCTTTGTTGAAGTCGAGCACGAGTTTGCCGTCCTTGGCGTTGAGTGTGTAGAGGAATCTGCCTGCGCCGTAGGTCTCAGAGCCGGACGTCGTGTCCTTGAAGACGAAGAAGAGCGTGTCTGCATCTTCGACTGTCGGCTCCAGAGTGAACTTCTTCCCGGCGATGACAAACTCCGCGCGACCCGGACTCGGCTGGTCCACACTGGTGCCTAGCAGCGTTGGAATTTTTATCTTCTTGGGCGGATCGTAAGGAATAAAATCCGCGACGATACGCAACTTCGGGTCGATCTTGTAATAAGTGAGTCCGGAGAATTCCTTTCGCATCCTGCTGTTCTTGTCGCGCAATCGGATCCCGAATTTGTCGCCGCGATTAATCACGAACATGGTCAAATCGCCGGATTGCAGTTTGTCAGAATCGGGATGCAGTTCGCCATTCTGTGCGGGCTTACCGTTCATCAGCATTTTCACTGCTGAACTAACCTGCAAGAACACGTGACCTTGTTTCAGCGCGAAGCTTCCGGCCTTCGCTGGCGAATCTTTCGGCAGCACAATGTCATTCATCGGCGCCGATCCAAAAGTATTGTCGCCTTCCTTCAGCCAAAACAATCCTGAGACTGTAAGCCAGCCGTCATCGGCGCGGAGTTTCGCTTGGCGTTCTTCACGCCACTTCAAAATAGTGGCCGGGTAATCGCCTGCTTGCACTTTTTCTTGTGCATTGAGCGAAAGCAGAACAGCGCAGATCGCGGAAATCGTCAGGAAGAACGCGCGCACTCGCATCTTGCGATGGTATCGCATGACTCGCATGTTTAATCCCCGTGATTAAGTTGAAACCTTAACTCAAATTTTTCCACACTTCTGGGTCGCAACTTGGCGTTAGCAGCTTTTGGTATAGAAGGTCAATATATTCGGGTACTCGGATAGATGAGTGCGTTCGACGGTAGCGAACCAAGGACGTGCAAGATGGGCTCCCCCAAACAAAATGAAATGTATCCGCCAAAGAAGCCAGCTTTGAGCACTACTCAGAACGAGAGATTTGACCGCTACATGAAGCTTGCGGCGGTGGCGTTACAACAGAGCAAGGCGACGCAACAAAAGCGGGACTGACGTTGCGCTGCAGAATGGAAATAAAATGGCTAGAGTCGTTCGAGTGCTTTGCGTTCATGAAGACCGCCTTCGCATCAATACGCGCCGGCGGATACTTGAAAATTGCGGCTTCAATGTTTCATGGTCAGCCAATGGCCTTGATGGACTCATCCAATTTCGATTCTTCGTGCCAGACCTGGTGGTGATCGACTACGATCTGCCGGACATTTCCGGTGACGTGATCGCTGCCGGCATGAAGAAGATCAATGCTCGCATCCCGGTCCTGATGTTTGCACCTCACATCTTTTTGCCGCCGAGTGCTATCGCGAATGTTGATGTTTGCCTCATAAAAGGCGATTCACCTGAATTGCTTCTGGCAAGGATCAACGAACTGCTGGGAAACTCGACCGCCATGGCAGCTTGAATCGGCGATGCTCCCCCTGCGGAACTTCTAGCCTATTCCTCCGGCTCTTTGCTATATTTGCGGCGTCCTACTTGCGCAAAAAATAGCATCGTAAGAGAAAGCCTTCGAACCTATGCAACTAATCTCTCCCGTGGAGATCGTCAAGGGAAACGTCTTGGCGGTCCAGGATTACGCGCAGCTTTCCGGGCGCGCGCTGAAGAACATCTTCAAGCAGCCGCGCTACGTTGCTGACACTTTGCAGCAGGCGGATCTCATCGGCGTTGGTTCGTTGCCAATCGTTGTCCTCACCGGATTCTTCACCGGCGCAGTGTTGGCGCTGCAGTCGTCCGCCACTTTGATCAAGTTCGGATCGCTGTCCTTAACGGGACAACTGGTTTCGCTTTCAATGGTGCGCGAACTCGGCCCCGTGCTCACCAGCCTCATGGTGGCGGGACGCAACGCCTCTGGCATGGCCAGCGAATTAGGATCGATGAAAGTGACCGAGCAGATCGACGCGATGCGAGCGCTCGGAACGGATCCGACGAAAAAACTAGTCACCCCGCGCGTGGTCTCCAGCGTAGTCATGCTGTTTTTCCTGACCATCATTTCCGATCTCGTAGGCCTCACTGGCGGATGGGTGGTTTCGCTGCTCTTGCTCGGACTGAACAGCTACCAGTTTTGGAACCAGGCTTATCAGAACCTGGTCGCAGAAGATGTGACCATGGGATTGGTCAAGCCCGTCATCTTCGGTTTTATCATTTCGACGGTCGGCTGCTATTACGGGCTGTCAACAAAAGGCGGAACGCAAGGTGTGGGTCGCTCGACCACGCAGGCAGTAGTCGCGGCTTCAGTGCTAATCCTCGTGGTGGATTTCTTTATCACTCGCATAATCATGTCTTGGTTTGGGAGCGGTATTTAGCGATGCCCTCGCAGCAATCCAGATCAGGCACGCTCGTGATGGAACCGGAACAGCAGGATTTTACCGTCACATACGATGACGTCCGATTGGCATTTGAGGAGAATCAAGTCCTCCAGGGCATCTCATTCCAATTGCGTCGTGGGGAAACAAAGGTTCTGCTCGGCGTCGCTGGATCAGGCAAGAGCACCATCCTCAAACTGGGTCTGGGATTAATGAAACCGGATAGCGGACGGATCACCGTGCTGGGGCAAGAAGTCTCCAGCATGCCGGAAGAAGATTTGTTTGCGCTGCGCCGACGCGTGGGAATGGTCTTCCAAGAAAGCGCGCTGTTCGATTCATTCAACGTGGAAGAGAACGTGTCTTACCGTCTGCGGGAAGAGCATGTGGCGGAAGATGAAATAAATCGCCGTGTTATTGAGGCGTTGCGTTTCGTCGAGCTGGAACATACGTTGAAGAAATTCCCTTCGGAACTCTCAGGTGGCATGCGACGCAGAGTGGCCATTGCCCGCGCCATTATCACGGAACCAGAAGTCATTCTCTACGACTCTCCCACCGGCGGCCTTGATCCCATCACGTCTACACGCATCATTGAACTCGTGGTGAAACAGCGGGACGTTTACAAGACGAGCGCTTTGCTGGTGACGCATCGCCTGCAAGATGCTTTTACCATGGCGTCGAGCTACTTTGATACAAAGGCCAATGAGATGCGCCCGGTCACAGCAGAAACTCCCGTGGACACGAACACTTCGTTCCTGATCATGCGCGACGGCAAGGTGATTTTCGACGGCAGCGCCGGCGAACTGGCATGCACGGATAACGAGTACATCCGCGAATACATCTCGTAGGGAATTGCGATGAAGGTGGCCAAAACGATATTCAATGTCGCCGGGATCTACGGCATTGTTGTGCTGCTGCCCCACTACTTCATGGAAGAGGCGATCGGGCGTGCGCAACCTCCAGCAATCACGCATCCTGAATTCTTTTACGGTTTTGTGGGCGTCGGACTGGCGTGGCAGTTTGCGTTTTTGGTGATCGCTCAAAATCCCATTCGATACCGCTTGCTGATGCTGCCTGCAATCTTTGAGAAGTGGGGATTCGTCGCTGCCAGTGGCACTTTGATCGCGATGCATCGGGTGGCCCCGAGTTTTGCTGTTCCAGTCGCGATAGATTTCATTCTTGGATCGCTGTTCCTGTGGGCCTTTCTGAAGACTCCACAGGAACAGAATCCTTGAGTCTTATTTCTGCGCGGCCGCTCTTGCGCTCGCGATAGTGGCTGCCATCCGCTCTACGCGGTCTTGATTTTCTTTGGAAAGGTTTACGACCTTTTCCATGTTCGCCAGGAACTGCGGATTCGTCTTGCGGATCTCAGCCATGAACGGGCGGAATTTCGCAAACAGAAAAAACAGCTCTCCGGCTGAATCGCTGAACAATTCAACATTCACAGCGCCGCGTGTGACGAAGCTGGCAGCCATGTCCCAGTACGACATCACCTGCCGATAATAAGCATTTTCGTCGGTGCCGAAAGAGCTTTGCAGCTTGACCACGTCTTCAATGCTTTTGGGCGAAAATTCGATAGCGACGAACTTCCGCGCCTTGCGCATGGTCTCTTCCGTACGCAGCTTGTAAAGTTTCAGGATAATATTCGCATCGGCAGGAGTAGCAGTAGGCATTTTTGAGATCCTCTTTTCGTGAATTTATGCGTTAGTCGTGGCTGGTTCAAGTTCTGCGGCGCGGGTGTAGTCACACTGGATCATTTTGGCCGGCTCTTCCGCTTCAGCCTTGCCTTTTTTCTTTCGGCGCTTGGGTTTCTCTTCTTCTTCTGAAGTCTTTTTATTGTTCGGGCACACGATCACTGTGCCTGATTTCAGAGTCTTCTCTAACAAGTAAGGACTGTCACACTGCGGACACTTTTCCGCGATGGGCTTGTAGTTGGAAGTGAATTCGCAATCCGGATAATTCGAGCATCCGTAGAAGTAGTTTCCGCGACGTGCCTTCTTCTCCGCAATGTCTCCGTCTTTGCAATCCGGACACTTCACACCGATGTAATTCTGCTTGATGTATTTGCATTCGGGATAGCCGCTGCAGGAGGTAAACTCGCCATATTGGCCGTGTCGTAAGACCATAGTGCGCTCGCACTTAGGGCACTTTTCCTCAAGTGGAACATCAGGTACTTTTTTGTTCTGGTCCAGGCGCCTGGTTGTGCGGCAGGTCGGATAACCGGTGCACGCTAGGAATTGGCCGAAGCGCCCGCGCTTCAGCACCATGGGCTGACCGCAGTTCTCGCACATGTCATCGAGCAGGTCTTCGTCAACGGCGAGTTCTTTGTCCGGCTTTTCCTTGGTGAAGTCGCAGCTTCCTTTTTTCTTTTTGTCGTACGAAGAGCAGGCATAGAACCAGCCGTGCCGTCCCCAGCGCTCGATCAACGGTGAGCCACAACGCTCACACATTTCGCCAGTCGGCTTCTTCATGGTCTTGATGTTGACCATGTTCTTTTCCGCGTAACTAATGTCTTTGGACAGCTTCTTATAGAAACTGGCCATCGTCTTGGTCCACTTCTCGCGGCCTTCTTCGATCTCGTCCAATTCTTCTTCCAACCCTGCGGTGTAGTTCGGGTCGAAGATATCTTCGAAGTTGTCCACCAACAACGTTGCGACGATCTCGCCTGTTTCAGTCGGAGAGAAGCGGCGCTCGTGTTTCACAACGTATCCGCGTTCTTGGATGGAACTAATGATGGCTGCGTAAGTGGAGGGACGTCCTACTCCGCGCTCTTCCAACTCTTTCACCAGCGACGCTTCGTTGTATCGCGGGGGAGGCTCAGTGAAATGCTGTTCAGGCTTGAGCACTTCCAACTTCAGCGCGTCTCCGGTCTCGACCGGCGGAAGCTTGTGCTCCAGCGCTTCATCGTCTTCATCCTTCGATTCTTTAGTTTCCTCATAGACCTTTAGGAAACCGGCGAACTTCATGATCGAGCCCGTCGCGCGGAACTGGTATGTATCTTTGTCAGCCTTCGCGTCAATCTCAATGGTTGTGCGATCGAAGATTGCGGGCATCATCTGCGACGCCACGAACCGCTGCCAAATCAACTTGTAAACTTTGTATTCGTTCGGCTGAAGATATTGGCGGACACTCTCAGGATCCTTCTCGACCGAAGTAGGACGAATCGCTTCGTGTGCATCCTGCGTGTCTTTTTTCGACTTGAAGGTGTTCGGCGACTCTGGCAAGAACTCTTTTCCGTACTCTTTGCCGATGTGCTCGCGGACCTCGTCTAGCGCTTCTTTTCCAACGCGCGTCGAATCCGTACGCATATAAGTGATGAGACCGACAGAACCTTCGTCGCCGAGTTCCACGCCCATATAAAGTTTCTGAGCGATACCCATTGCTACCTTTACAGGCAGACTGAGTTTGCGTGACGCATCCTGCTGGAATTTGCTGGTAGTGAAAGGCGGCACAGGACGACGCTGCTGCTCGCGCTTTTCAACATTGCTGACGCGCCAATCGGCCTTCTCGAGAGCAGAAGTAATCGCCGTCGCAGAGGCTTCATCACCGATCTGCAGCTTGTCGTATTTATCGCCGTTCTTGCCTGAGAATGCCGCATCGAAAACAGGCGGAGTCTTCCCAGCCAGCGCTGCGTCAATGCTCCAATATTCTTGCTTCGTAAATGCGCGGATCTCACGCTCGCGCTCCACGATGAATCGCAGGGCAACAGTCTGGACACGGCCAGCGGAAAGCCCACGCTTTACTTTGTCCCAAAGCAGCGGAGAGATCTTGTATCCCACCAACCGATCGAGAACGCGGCGCGCCTGCTGCGCGTCTACCAGGTTCCAGTCAATACCGCGGGCATGCTCGAATGCTTCCTTCACCGCGCGCTGCGTGATCTCGTTGAACGTGACTCGATATACCGGTATAGCCAGCTTCTTTTTGCTGTCGCGGGTCACGCCAAACTCTTCCGCCAAGTGCGCAGCGATGGCCTCACCTTCACGGTCAGGATCAGGCGCAAGGTACACGGCGACAGCCTTGGCGGCCATCTTCTTCAGCTTGGCCATCACTTTTTCTTTGCCTGGGATGATGGCCAGTTCGGTGGCAAAGTCGTTGTCCACGTCAACGGAGAGACCGCTCTTAGGCAGGTCTTTGACGTGTCCGAGTGAGGCTTCAACCTCAAACTCTTTGCCGAGATATTTGTTGATCGTCTTGGCTTTCGCCGGCGATTCAACGATGACTAATGATTTTGCCAATTGGTTCGTTTCCTAGTTTCAAATATGAGTGACAGTAACATGGGACAACTGAGTTATGCGAATCGCACAAGCTTCTAGCTCTTAGCCTTTAGCTCTTAGCTTAAGGCCTGCATTCTTCGCGATTCCGATGGTTGAGGAGAGCGAACTTAGCATCTTTCTGATCTCAGTCAGCTCCGAAGCAAGGGAGCTGTGCTTTTCAACCTGTATCAATTTCAAGTCGCGAGCAAGCAAGAGGTGGTACTCAAGCTCACTCGCAGATCCCATTGCGATCTGAACAAACCTTGCCATCTCGCCATCGCCTTTGCGGCCGCAACCCTCCGCAAGATTTGCTCCGATCGACGCCGCGGCTCGTCTCATCTGGCTGGTTAAACCAAACAGCTCTTCTCTTGGAAACGTCTGCGTTGCTGAATACAGTGACAAAGTTAATTGATGGGCTCTGTCCCAAACTTTCAAATCTTTGAAGTCCCGCATCTCTCACCTTTTCAGTTAATCATGCCGCTTAGAACTACAAGCGTGGACATCTTGGGCCTGAGCTAAAAGCTAAAAGCTAAGAGCTAAAGGCTAAAAGCTCCTCACGAAATTCTTCCCCGGCAATTGCTTGATCTTGCCGGACATTTCCAGTTCAAATAATGCCGCGAATATTTCTGAAGAAGAGACGTCGCCATCGAGCTTGTCAATGATCTCGTCTATCTGAAGCGCTTCGTCCTGCTTCAGAGTCCTGAGGACCTTCTTCTCTTGTGGGGAGAACTGTTCGTCTCCAAATAGAGATGCAGTAGGGGTCGATTCGGTCGCACGGACCCAGTTCGCCTCCAGTTGGATCTTGACCTGCGTCGGCAGTTCTTCCCAAATGTCTTCCCACGTCGCAACTAGCTTGGCGCCCTGTTTTATCAACGTGTTGGGGCCCCAGGAATTCTTGTTTGTAACGTTTCCCGGGACAGCGTAAACGTCCCTAGATTGCTCCAGCGCACAACGAGCCGTAATGCGTGTGCCACTGTATTCGCCCGCTTCCACCACCAGCACCCCTATCGACATTCCGCTGATAATCCTGTTGCGGATGGGGAAATTCTGCGGCGCTGCAAAAGTTCCGATCGCGAACTCACTCACCACCGCCCCGCCAGTTGCCACGATCTGCTCCGCCAGCTTCTTGTTCTCTCGCGGATACACCACATCCACGCCCGTTCCCCAGATCGCAATCGTCTTCCCCTGCGCCTCGATCGCACCTTTATGTGCCTGCGTGTCCACTCCGCGGGCCATGCCGCTGATGATCGTCAGACCCCGTGACGCCATATCCGCCGATAGCCGCTGCGACATCCCAATCCCATACGGCGTGGGATGCCGCGTTCCCACAACCGCAATCCCCGGCTGCGTCAAAAGGCTTGCGTCGCCACGTACATATAAAACGAGCGGCGGATCGTAAATGTTACGCAGCGTCTCCGGATAGAGATCGTCGTCCAGGCTGACGATCTCCGCTCCTGCCGAGACTGCCCGGATCAATTCCTCTTCCGCCAGCGTTGACGATTTGCCAAGAGCGATCGATTGCGCCGATTCAGCCCTGATGCCAGCGGCTTCCAATTCCGTCAACGATGCGCGGAACACTTTTTCGACGTCACCGAAATGCTGGACTAATCGGCGTGCTTTGGCCGCGCCGAGTCCAGGCGTCATGGCCAGCGCCAGCCAGTGATTTCGACGCATACTGCTAGAAGGCTTTACTGCTGCAGCCGCAGCTGAGTTTTCGCTTGTCATTCGGGGGGACCGGAAATACTCGAACTCGGCGGACTGTACACGCCAACAAAATTGGATGTCAAGCGGGAAGAAAGCTGTCAGCCATCAGCTGTCAGCCGTCAGCTCTAGAGTCAGTAGCACCGCGGGCGGCTATTCAAGAAGCTGAGACACCACGAAAATAGCGCCAAAGGCGCGAAAGTGATTAGCCCACAGCGTAAGCTGTGGGTACGAGTGTCAAAATTCCAATCGCCAGCGGCGCGACACTGGTTTGCCGAAAGCTGACAGCTAAAAGCCGACAAGTAATCCAGCAATATAGAATCCCTTGTTCGGTTGTTCACGAGAAACGAGAAACGGGAAACCAGAAACCGCTCATGCGTCTGCGCGTCTCAGCTATCAGCTTTCTAAATACAGCCCCTTTAATGTGGGACTTTGATCACGGCGATCTGCGTCGCGATTACCGTGTGGACTACACGCTGCCATCGGCCTGCGCGGAGATTCTTCGCAACGGGATGGCTGATATAGGAATTATCCCCGCGGCGACTTATACGACAATCCCGGATCTCGTCATCATTCCTGATATCGCGATTGCTGCGCGCGGCCCGGTCCGTTCCATTCTGCTCATCAGTAAAGTGCCAATCGACCAGATCAAGACCGTTGCCGCGGACACCTCTTCGCGTTCCAGCGTGGCGCTGCTGCAAGTGCTGTTAAAAAAATTCCACAAGACCGCTCCGGAATTTGTTCCCATGCCTCCGCAACTCGGGCCTATGTTAAAAAGCTGCGATGCGGGACTGCTCATCGGTGATCCGGCGCTGCTCGCGAAAACAGGGCAGCATCACGTATACGATCTCGCAGAAGAATGGAAACGGTGCACAGGGAAGCCATTCGTGTTCGCATTCTGGGCGATTAGGAAAAGCGCGCTCGAAGGACATGACTCAGTCAAGATCGTTCATGATTTCCAGCAATCACGCGACAACGGACTGAAGTCAGAGAACATCGCAAAGCTCGCGACAGAATGGTCCGTGCGCCTTGACCTTCCTGAATCCGAGATCACCAGCTACCTGACCGAGAACATTCATTACAAACTCGACGAAGACTGTCTCGCCGGGCTGCGCACCTTTTATTCCTACGCAGCGGAATGTGGGGCCCTGCCCCAAGCGCCAGCGCTCGAGTTCCTTTGATAAGATTGTTCAAGCGATGTCCCTGACCAAACAGCAATGCGTGGAGATGCTCCGCTCTGATGACCTCATCGGTATCGGAATGGAAGCCGATGCTCTGCGCCGCAAGATGCATCCCGAGAACGTTGTCACCTACGTTATCGACCGCAACATTAATTACACCAACTTCTGTACTGAGTACTGCTCGTTTTGCGCGTTCTATCGGCCGCTGAAGGGCAAGATGGCTGCTGAGGGATACATCCTCGACTTCGACACCATCTTTGAGAAGATTCGCGAGACTGTTGAGGTCGGCGGCACTGGCGTGCTGATGCAGGGTGGCCTGCATCCTGATTTGAAGATCGATTGGTTCGAGCGGCTCTTCAAAGAAATCAAACAGCGATTTCCGATGGTGCATCTGCATTGCCTTTCCGCGTCTGAAATTTTGGCAATCGCGGAATACAGCGAGCTTTCATTGCGCGACACCATCGCGCGTCTCCGCGATGCAGGACTTGACTCAATCCCGGGCGGCGGTGCTGAGATTCTCGACGACGAAGTTCGCCAGAAGGTCGCGCGATTGAAATGCCTGACCGAGGATTGGATCGCTGTCCATCGTACCGCGCATCAGCTTGGCATGAGAACGACTGCCACCATGATGTTCGGTGTGGGTGAGACGTTTGAGCATCGCGCCAATCACTTTCAACGTGTTTACGATCTGCAGGAAGAGACTGGCGGATTCACCGCGTTCATCCCGTGGAGCTTCCAGCCAAAGAACACCGCGCTCGGCGGACGCAAATGGGACGAAGCCACCTCTGTTGAATATTTGAAGACTCTCGCCGTCTCGCGATTGTTTCTATCCAACATCAAGAATGTTCAAGCCAGCTGGGTGACGCAAGGATTGAAAGTCCTTCAGCTCGGTCTTCGCTTTGGCGGAAACGACGTTGGCTCGGTGATGCTTGAAGAGAACGTCGTCCGTTCTGCGGGCGTCACGAATTGCACCACGGAAGAAGAGTTGCGTCACATCATTCGTGATGCTGGCTTCCGTCCCGCACAACGCGACACGCTCTATCGCACTTATTTCCTGAATTAACTGGATTGCCGGGTCAGATCGTCAGCACAATTTTCCCAAACGTTTCGTTGGATTCCATCCGCTTGTGTGCGGACTGAATCTCCGCCAGCGGGAACTCGCTATCGATAGTGGCGCGCAACTTGCCCGCCGCGAACAGAGGAACCACTTCCTTAGCGAAGGCCTGAGTGGCAATTATCTTTTCTTCTAGCGGGCGTGCACGCAAGACTGTGCCGATGATCTGCGCGCGTTTGCCGAGGAACTGTCCCAGGTTGAACTCGGCTTTGCCTCCGGCGGAAGAAGCCAAGAGCATGACGCGTCCTTTAAGGGCGAGCGCCTGGACATCCGCGGCGACGTACGCACCACCGACTAGATCGAGAATCAGATCGAAGCCCTTGCCGTGTGTCACGATCTTCGTGAAGTCGACAAGCGGCTCCATTGACTCCCTAAGTTGAACGCCTGCTTGCAATCCGTATTCCTGCTTCGCTCGCTGCAACTTATCGAGAGTTCGGGAGGTCCCGTATGGAACCGCGCCGATCGCGCGAACCAGTTGCGTGGCTGCCAGTCCAACACCGCTGCCGACGGCATGGATCAGGACTGATTCCGACGGATGCAGAGCGGCTTGCTTCCAGAGCGCGTCATGCGCGGTGATGAATGCTTCAGGGATTGCCGCGGCTTCTGACCACGAGAGATTGTCAGGTATCGCAGCCAGCGTTCGCTGGTGCGCTATGATGTACTCGGCGTGGGCGCCGCCTCCGGTGATGCCGAAAACGCGCCGTCCCTTTTCATAGAGACGAGCAGCGGGGCCGCTTTCGACGACCACTCCCGCGAACTCGAGTCCGGAAATATTTTGTGGTGAGTCGGCAGGGGCGGGGTACTTACCTTCCCGCTGGTGGATGTCCGCACGATTGAGCGCGGATGCCTTCACCTGAACAAGGACCTGGTCGGCAACCGGAGAGGGTGTGGGAACTTCTTGAATCTCGAGAACTTCAGGTCCGCCGAAGCGGGTGATGATGACGGCTTTCATTGGCAGCGAAGGGCAGGCGGCCTAGAATCCTGCGCTGGTTTATAATAACCAATTCCGTCCTAGTTGAGATTCAACTACATACAATCAGTTCTGGAGTTCTACAAAGATGATTCGATTTCTACAAAACCCAACCAAGACACGCAAAGTCGTTCTGGCCCTCATCCTCGGCTTTGTGATCGTCTCGATGGTTGCATATTTGGGCCAGGCATTCACCAGCAATGGCCCGACCGCGCAGGGCGTGTACGCAACCGTTGCCGGCGAACCGGTAACCACCATGCAAGTTTCGCAATCCGCGCGCCGAATCGCCCAGCAGAGACTTCAAGGGCAAGCAGTCCCTGAGCAATACATGCCCATTTTTCAGAAGCAGGCAGCGGAACAGTTGATCATGCAGGCATCGCTCGTCAGCGAAGCCAACCGCATGGGACTGAAGGTCTCTGACCAGGAATTGCGCGATGAGTTGCAGCAGGGAAACTTCGCCAGGGAACTGTTTCCGAACGGCAATTTCATTGGTGAAGCGGGATACACGAATTTCATCGCCAATGCTTTCCAGATGGACGTTCCCACCTTTGAACGCATCATGAAGCAGGACATTCTGGTCAACAAACTGCGCAGCATCGTGGAAGGCGGCGTTGGCGTTCCTGATGCAGAGGTGCAGCGCGAGTTCCAGAAACAGAACGTGAAAGTGAAGTTCGATTACGCCGTACTCGGTGTCGAAGATCTGGCAAAGCAGGTCCAGGTGAACGATACGGAATTGCGCGCGTACTACGACAAGAACAAGGCGCGATACCAGAACTCGATCCCGGAACAACGCAAGGCCCGATACATCGTGGTTGACGCCAGCAAGGTCCCAGTGCAGATCACTGAAGACGATTACAAGCGCGCCTATGCGCAGCGTCAGGACACGTTCAAGGAAGAAGAACAAGCTGACGTCCGCCACATTCTTGTGAAGACCAAAGAAGAAGCGGACAAGATCAAGAAAGAACTCGAAGCCGGCGGGAACTTTGATGTTCTTGCCAAGAAATATTCGCAAGACCCCGGCAGCAAAGACAATGGCGGCCTGTACAAAGGTGTGACCAAAGGAAAGATGGTTCCGGCTTTTGACAAAGCCACATTCACCCAGCCGGTCGGGAAGCTCAGCGATCCTGTGCAGACTGATTTTGGATTTCACATCATCCGCGTGGATGCCCGCCGTGAAGCCCGCGTGAAACCGCTGAACGAAGTAAAGCCTGAGTTGGAGAAAGCTATCCGCGCGGAAAAAAGCGCGACACAGGTTGACTCACTCGCAAACGCTATTGTGACTGAAGCGCGAACTTCAGGCCTCGACAAGGCTGCAGCAAAAAATGGATTGAACGTGATCACCACTGATTTCTTCGATGAGACGAAAACACTGCCAGGGATCGGCAGCGATCCGCAATTCATGCAGGCCATGTTCTTGAGCCATCCGAAGAGCCCGGCGGAGAAGATTCAAATACCGCAGGGATTTGCCATCGCTGAAGTGATCGATTCGAAACCTCCGGCAACTCCAACCTTCGAACAGGCGAAGTCGAAGGTTGAGACGGAGTTCCGCAATGAGCGCGCAGGCGGAATGCTGGCGAAGAAGATCGAAGAGCTCGCGGACAAAGCCCGCTCAATGAAAGATCTGAACAAGGCAGCCAAGGAAGTGGGCGCCACGGTGAAGACCAGCGAATTGGTTTCGCCTTCGGGACAAGTGGCTGAGTTGGGAGCGATGTCAGGTCCGGCAGCGGTGGCGTTTGATATGTCACCGGGTCAGATCAGCGGAGCGTTAGCCATCGGACAAAAGGGAGCAGTCATCGCGCTGAAAGAAAAGCAGGAACCTTCGAGCGCGGATTACGCCAAGCAGCAGGAACAGTTGCGGCAGCAGTTGACGCAGCGTAAGCGCGGAGAAGTGATGCAGCTGTTCGCAGAGAACCTTCGCCAGCGTATGCAAAAGGACGGTAGCATCAAGGTGAACGCGCAGGAAGAAAAGAGACTGTTCGGTTCACTGGCCGGTTCGTAGTCCGCTTACACGCATAGAAGCAACAATCGTTTAAGATGAAGGCAGAAGGCTGGAATATCGGCTTTCTGCCTTGTTTCATTTTCACTCCGAAGTTCCACGTTCGCATAATGGACCGCAAGTTTGAACGAAGATCGGGAATCCTTCTTCACCCAACGTCATTGCCGTCGCGAGGCGGCATCGGAGACTTGGGCCCGGAAGCGCACGCTTTTGTGGATTTCCTGCATGATGCCGGACAAGGTCTTTGGCAGATTCTTCCACTCAACCCCGTGGGACTCGGCAACTCACCCTATTCGGCGATATCGGCATTCGCGGGAAATCCGCTGCTGATCAGTTTGGAAAAGCTGGCGCAGCACGATTGGCTCGCTTCTGCGGATTTGAAACCGCTGCCGGAAAAGAATGGTCCTGTCGAGTTCAAAGATGTCTACGCGCGCAAAGTTCCCTTACTGGAAAAAGCTGCGGAAAGATTTCTCGCCAAACCGCGCGACGCATTCGGTGAGCGCGACCGCTTTGACCAATTTTGCAAAGAGAATTCATGGTGGCTTGAAGATTTCGTCCTATTCGACTGCTTGCGCGCGCACTTCGGCGAGCAGAGTTGGAACAAGTGGCCGCGCGACCTCGCCGCTCGAAACCGCGAAGCGATAGAACAAGCCCGCAAGGAATTCAAACCGCAGATGCAGATCGGCCGCGCTTTGCAGTTCGCATTCTTCGAGCAGTGGAAAGAACTGCATTCATACTGCGCGGAGAAGGACGTTCGCATCATCGGGGACGTGGCCATCTTCGTGAACTTCGACAGCGCCGATGTGTGGACGCATCCTGAGATCTTTTACTTGAACGCCGAGCTTGAGCCGGAGATCGTCGCCGGAGTCCCGCCGGATGCGTTCAGCAAAACGGGCCAACGGTGGGGCAATCCACTCTACCGCTGGGACGCGCTGAGATCGCGCGGATACGACTGGTGGATCCAACGCATGCGATGGGCGCTCACCACCTGCGATTTCATCCGGCTCGATCACTTCCGCGGTTTCCAACAGTACTGGGAGATTCCCGGAGAAGAGCCAACCGCGATTCACGGACAGTGGGTGGACGGTCCGCAAGACGATCTCTTCAACGCCTTACGCGCCGCATTGGGAGACCTGCCGTTTATTGCGGAAGATCTAGGACTAATCACTTCGGATGTGACCGAACTGCGCCTACGACTCGGAATGCCGGGCATGAAGGTGTTGCAATTCGGATTCTCTGATCCGGGCGCGCACATTTATCTGCCGCACAGATACGAGCAGAATTGTGTCGCTTACACGGGAACCCATGACAATGACACCACACTGGGATGGTGGAATGAACTCAGCGCAGCCGAACGGCAAAGTGTTACCGCGTATTTAGGCGAAGCCAAGGACGGGATCCATTGGGCGCTGATTCGCGCGGTCGAGGGCTCGCCGGCGGTATTTGCGGTTGTTCCGCTGCAAGATGTGCTGGGACTCGACAGCGATGCCCGTATGAACACCCCATCGCGAATGCATGGAAATTGGGGATGGAGATATCCTGGTGGCGCGCTGAAGCCGGAACTCGCGAAGAAGTTGCGGACGTTAGCGGAAGTCAGCGACCGTGTCCCGCTCGAGAAGTAGGGCGTTAACCTTGCTGCGCGAATGTGACGATATGCCCTGCGGGTTCCTTCACTGCAATTTCTTTTGCGCCGTAGAAGGTGTCTCGAAGCGGCATTGTCACCTCAACCCCATTCATCGCTGCAATCAGTTTCTGTATGTCCTCCACATCAACATATAAAAACGAGGGCCCTTTACGCACGCTCTCCACTCGAGTGCCAGCATCATCGTCCACGCTCTTGAATGTCTGATACATGAGCTCGAGGTTGTCCTTCTTCAGGGCCACAAACGCGAGCTTATCGCCATCCGGCACCTCGATCGCTTTCGTGAATCCCAAGCGCTCGACCCAAAAGCTAACCGATGGCTCAATCTGCTCTGCGAACAAAAGGGCGGTGATCTTCTGCACTTTCACTTGGGATGACATATTTTATCCTTGATTCCGTCAACTAGTCTAAATTAGACTAGAGACAGTATAGCTTGTCAAGAGGGACACATGCCTTCGCAACCGAGAACGTTGAAAGACCTCATCTCGATCGGACCGGCAATGCTTCGCGACTTTGAAGTGCTCGGCATCCGGTCTGTGCAGCAGCTTGCGACAAAAAATCCCAAGCGGATGTACGAGAAACTTTGCCGGGGCAGCGCACGACATCTGTTGTCTGGACGTATTTGCCTGCGCGATAGCACAAGCGAAAGATCCGCTGCTGTCCGCTGAGAAATGCCAGTGGTGGTACTGGAGCCAGCTTCGCAAATCCGGCGGGGGGAAGGCAAAGAATGCCCGCTGCTAAGAAACACAACCTTACTACGCCGGATCTGGTCTTGCTGAGTTTGCTCGCTGAACGTCCCATGCATGGCTATGAGGCAAATGCGGAGCTTGAGCGGCGAGAGGTCCGCGACTGGGCTGGGATATCGCGCCCCCAGGTCTATTACTCGCTAGAAAAGCTGGCGCGCGCAGGACTGATCGGCCCCGGGGAAACGGAAGAAGCGTCGGCGGGACCGGAACGCCAGGCTTTCGCTACCAATGCAAAAGGGATCGTAGCTTTGGGCAAGGCACTCGAAGCAGAGAGCTGGGCTACCCAGCGTGAGCGTCCACCGTTTCTCACTTGGATGGCATTGTCATGGCAGGCTTCGCCCGGTGTGTTCAAGAAGCAACTCGCAGCACGAAGAGAATATTTGCGAGCGGAGTTTACGCGCGAAGCGGAAACCCTACGGGCGATCAAACGCGAGGTAGGTCACAAATATCATGAGGCCGTGTGGATGGTCACCCTGGTGATCGAACAATTCAAGACTGAGTTGAAGTGGCTGGACAAAGTTGAGCGGGAAATGAAAAAGCGTGGTCCGGCGAAAAAGCCGAGCCACGCTTGATTGTTCGTACGGAAATAACCTTCTACCGTGACGCTGGCTGGCTCTTTCCCATCGGCATCGGAAGCTTTCCATCCGCGCCTTTGGTCAGTGACAGGAACTGAGGATCGCTCCGCAAAGATGCGAACACCGCATCCACGCGTGCTTCCATCATCTCTTTCGTGCGCACCGCATCGTACTGCTCATATTCAGTGAAATGGCGCTTCAGCATCGAAAGCGCTTTGTCATGCTGTCCTGTTTGGGCGTAGATTGCGGCCAAGTTGTAAGACGCAGCCATGGAACTCACGTTCTTGTCCGCGATCTTTACGGCTTCAGCGCCCTTGCCATTGCCGGCCATGAATGCTGCGGCGAATATCTGGTTGAAAGGATCATTCGGATCTAGCGCCAGCGCCTGCTTCGTGTAGCTGTCCGCTTTCTTCACGTCGCCTTCCGAGTTCCAATACACTGCCAGGTTTCTGTAGGTCAGCGCCAGTGGATACTCTTTCGCGGACTGCTCCATAAGCGTCAATCCCTTTTTGAATTCGCCATCGTGGATGGTCATCTTGCCGAGTCCATGCAGCGCTACAGCGCGCGACATCGGATCAGCCTGCATCTTGAGAAGCTTGTTGAAGACGACGCGCGCCTTGTCCCACTCCCCAGTGTGATGACGATACACTTCGCCTAAATATCGCAGCGGCGCCGGGTCAGCAGGATCCATCGTGTGGGCTTCGGCATACAGCTTGCCTGCTTCAACGTAGTTTCCTTTTTCCTCGGCCGCCAAGCCGCTGAGCATCTTGCGTTCGATTCGCGCGCTCGCAGCCTTTTCAAAGATCGGCGGATCGGCAATCGCAGCCAGATCATTCACGCCCAACTTCTTCAATTCTTTCGCGGCATCCTTGGCTTTCTTCGGAAAGAGGCACTTCTCCTCATAGACAGAGCGCAGCATGGGGATAGCGCCATTGTTGTCGCCGGCCTTTGCTTTCTCACGCGCCTGGTTCAGCTTTTGCTCCAAACCGTTTTCGCGATTCTTCAACTCGGTCTCAAGCATCTTCTCAACGTTCTCGACCTTGAGCTTGCCGTCGTTGTTCTCGATCTTGGAAATCACGGTGCCGTCGGGAGTCGCAATCACCGCGATTGGCAGCTTTGAGTCTGCAATCTTTGGCCAAATCGGAGCTTTTGAGTCGGCGATCTCCAACGACACGCATTGGGTGGCATACATTGAGAGTTGTCGCGATTGACGCATGCTCGACTTGTTTACTTCGTCCTGCGAGGCAGGGAACCAATACAGCACCAGCCCTGTTGTGACAGGCGGCGCTGTGGGCGTGCGGAACTTCCACGGCACGCTATAAACTTGCGGCGCGTCATTGGGGCCGCTCGGCGATATTCCACCTTTTCCTCCGCCTCCTCCGCCACCGCATGTGGCAAAACTCTGCGGCACAGTTAGAAGGAAAATCAAGAAGGTGGATACGGAGCGGATCAAAGCTGTTTTCATGCGGAAATTATACCCCTTTCCCGCCCGATACTAAGGCCTTCGCTGCATACAACTGCGCCTCGCCGGATTCGCTTGGAGATTCCCATTCTGCCGTGCTATCTTCGCTTTCCCTTCAGGAAATCACCACCGTCATTTCAAAAATCGGAGAACGTCTGGCAATGTCAGAGACCCTTGAATCGCTCTTAAACGCTGCACCCCTCGTCACCGCCGGTCAGATCATGTTTCAGGCTGGCAAGCCGACTGTGTTCATGAACGTACAGGGTGCGGCCGAGCCGGTGGGTGCGCCGCTGGCCCAAGCCGATCTTGAAGCCTTGCTCATGCCCGTGGTTCCAGCGAATGTGAAGGCTGCCATGGCCACTCAGGCTCAGGTGGCTTTTCAAGTGAATCTCTCAAGCGCAGGCACATTTGAGGTTCGACTCGCGCGCGAAACTACTGGCCTTCGCGCTATCCTGAAGCGACTTCCCGCAAGTGCCGCTGCTGCTGCACCTGCACCAGTCGCTCATGCGGCTGCGCCTGCGTCTCCTGCTGGCGCTGCTGCCGCACCAGCAAAGGTCGTTACCGCCGCACCCAGGAAATCAGGGCCGATTGAAATAGATAAATTGTTCAGAGTGCAGCTCGATATGAAAGCCTCTGACATGCACCTTTCATCCTGTGTGATCCCCATGGTCCGCGCAGACGGTGACATGGTGAACATGAACGGATACACCACCCAGTTGACGCCTGCAGATGCAGAACGCATCCTCTGGGAGTTGATGCCCGACAAGAACCGCGAGGAATTCAGTCGACGCAAAGACACTGACTTTGCCTACGAGTTCGGCACAGAAGCCCGCTTCCGCTGCAACGTCTTCATGGACCGCAAAGGCATGGGCGGCGTCTTCCGTCAGATCCCTAGCAAGATCCTCACCGCGGAACAACTGAATCTCTCAAAGGACATCTTGAAACTCTGTTACCTGACCAAAGGTCTTGTCCTGGTCACCGGGCCTACGGGCAGCGGCAAGTCCACTACGCTTTGCGCCATGGTGGACCACATCAACAAGAACCGCAGCGACCATATCATTACCATCGAGGACCCGATCGAGTTCGTTCACGACAATCAGAAATGCCTGATCAATCAGCGCGAAGTTCACAATCACACGGATTCATTCAAGGACGCATTGCGCGCAGCGCTGCGTGAAGATCCCGATATCATACTGGTCGGCGAAATGCGTGATCTTGAAACCATCGCCATAGCCATCGAGATGGCTGAAACGGGGCACCTCGTCTTCGGCACGCTGCACACCTCTACCGCGCCGAGCACGATCGATCGCATCATCGATCAGTTCCCGGCGGACCGCCAATCGCAGATTCGCGTAATGTTGTCGGAATCACTCAAAGGTGTGATCGCGCAAACCCTTTGCAAAAAGATCGGTGGAGGCCGCATCGCAGCGCTCGAAGTGTTACTGGCCGATTCAGCCATCGCCAACCTCATCCGTGAAGCGAAGACAACGCAGATACCTTCATCCATGCAGACCGGCAAATCCAAGGGCATGGTCACGCTGAATGACGCGCTGCTCAACATGGTGAAGACAAAACAGGTGGAGCCGAAAGAGGCCTACATGAAGGCCGTCGACAAAGTGAACTTCGAAAGTCTGCTCAAGCGCGAGAATATTGACGTCTCATTCATCACGCCCGCAGCCGTCGCCGGAGCACCGGCACCAGGAGCGCCGGCAAAGTAAAGTTTATTCACCACGGAGACACAGAGGCACAGAGAAATTTTTTTGTTGTCATCCTGAGCGAGCCGTAGGCGAGTCGAAGGATCTATGCGTTTTCTTTTCTCCGCGGCTCTGCGCCTCCGCGTTGAACTCGTCTTTGGTATTCTCCCATCATGATCGCTCCAGCCCCGCTGGCACTCCAATCCATCCGACTCACCGGAACCCGAGCAGAACTTGTTCCACTCGAAGTCTCCCACATTGAAGCGCTCTACGAAGCCGGACGTGACCCGCAAGCCTTCCGATACTTCCGCAATCGCATGACCAGCGTGGAAGACATGCGCACGTACATGATGGAAGGCCTGGCCACGCAGACCAAGGGCACCGATCTTCCCTGGGTCATCCTGGATCGCGAGCAGGGTAATAAAGTTGTTGGCAGCACGCGATTGTTTGATGTCCAGCTAGCGAATCGCAATGGCGAGATCGGACATACGTGGTTGAATCCCTCTGTCTGGCGCACCCGCATCAACACCGAATGTAAATACATGATCCTGCGACACTGCTTTGAGACGCTGAACTTTTTGCGCGTGCAGTTGAAGACTGACCTGCGCAATGTCCGTTCTCAGGAAGCAATCGCCCGGCTCGGCGCGGTCCGCGAAGGCGTCTGGCGCAACCACGTCATCATGCATGACGGATACATCCGTAGCTCAGTCGTATTTAGTGTCTTGGCCGAGGAATGGCCGGGAGTGAAGGGGAAGTTGGAGGAGGCGTTGGCCTGATCCGCGGTTATCTGCGTCAATCTGCGGCTAAGGTTTTGAAACCGCCGCCCGCACGGCCAGCAACTGCTGCAGTGTGCTGCGCAGATTTTTCAAGTCCAGCGCATTTGCGCCGTCGGACTTTGCTTCCTTCGGATTATCGTGGACTTCCATGAAGATTCCGTCGACGCCGGCTGCCACTGCCGCACGCGAGAGTAGCGGGATGAACTCCGGTTGTCCGCCGCTGGTGCCATTGCTTGCGGAAGGAAGCTGCACCGAGTGAGTGGCGTCGAAGACTACCGGCGCGAACTCGCGCATGATGGCCAGCCCGCGCATGTCCACTACAAGGTTGTTGTATCCGAACGATGACCCGCGCTCCGTGAGCACGACTTTGTCATTTCCAGCCTCGCGGACTTTGTTCACCGCGTGACGCATGTCCGCAGGAGATACGAACTGGCCTTTCTTCACGTTGACCACACGCCCGGTCTTCGCGGCGGCAACGAGCAAATCCGTCTGCCGACAAAGGAACGCAGGAATCTGCAACACATCCACTGCTTCGCCGACGCGCTCGCAATCATGGGCATCATGGACATCCGTCAGCACCGGCACGCCGACCGTCTCTCTAACTTTCTTCAGGATGCGCGTGCCCTCTTCCAACCCCGGCCCGCGAAAACTTGAGATGGATGTGCGATTCGCTTTGTCGTAGGACGCCTTGAAAATGTAAGGGACTTTCAAGTCCTTGCAGACGGCAGCTATCGCCTCTGCCATCTTCAGCGCGTGCGCTTCGCTCTCGATTACGCATGGCCCCGCGATCAGGAACAGCGAAGCTCCGCCAACGGTGATGTCAGTGTTCGGAATGTCGAAAGCTTTACTCAGCGGCGTTCACCCGGAAATTTCTTTAACCATTCTTGCCATTTCTCTTTCAAGGCAGGCACAATCGATTCCAGATTCTTCTTCGCGTCGTCGCGAGTTCTCATCGGATGTGGAAGTGAGACGGCCCATACACCCCAACGGGACGCTTCGAAAGGCAAGACTTCTTCGAAATTCAGATTGGATCCAATGTCCCAGACGAGACCTGCGCGGCTGTCATCCGGCGCAACGACAAAAGCATCACCTTCGTTCGTTTCCTGGGCTTCAAAATTGGTGATCATGCCGAAGCGAAATCCCTCTACTTGGACGTCTTCCAGAATTCGAAATCCGTGATAGACAGGAGTTCCTTCGGGTCGGGCAATGAATCCCGGAACTCCATCCGAAGCGCTCGCAGCGTTCGAGTCGTACGCTAACGGCCGACCAATATTTTTCGACACTTACTTCCTCGCCCTCAAAAACATCTCCGCGCTTGCGTTCGCTTTCTCTGCCTTCTGCTGCACGCGATTCGCGTATGACGCGCCCACAAACGCCTTGAATAGAGGATGCGCTTCGAGCGGCTTCGATTTGAACTCCGGATGGAATTGGCATCCCAGAAAATACGGATGGTCTTCTTTCGACAGCTCGACGATCTCAACGTATGTGCCGTCAGGAGTTGAGCCAGTGAGCTTCAACCCTGCGCCCGTGAGGACAGCCTCATACTCGCGATTGAACTCATATCGATGCCGATGCCGCTCTGATATCTCCAGCGAGTCATACGCAATCTGCGCGTGTGATCCCGGCTCCAGCCGGCACTCCCATGCTCCCAGTCGCATTGTTCCGCCAAGTTCGTCGATACCACGCAACTCGCGCAGCTTATAAATGATGCGATGCGCCGTAGCCTGGTCGAACTCGCTTGAGTCCGCGCCTTCCAGCTTGCAGACGTTGCGCGCGTATTCGATACACGCCGTCTGCATCCCCAGGCAGATTCCAAAGTATGAGACTTTGTTTTCCCGTGCGTACTTGATCGCATTCAGCATGCCGGCGATGCCGCGCTTGCCGAAGCCGCCGGGAACGAGGATGCCGTCGAACCCTTCCAATTGTGATTCGAAGCCGTCTGTCTCCAGTCCTTCCGCTTCCACCCAGACCAGATTCAACTTCAAATTGTGCGCCAGCGACGCATGTACCAGCGCCTCTTTCAGTGACTTGTAGGAATCCTCATACTCCACATACTTGCCGACAACGGCAATCTCGACGGTGTCCTTCGGGTTGTAAACGCGATGGACAAGATCTTGCCACGCAGTCAGATTGCGGTCAGCGGCATCCAGACGCAGGTATTTCAACGCCAGTGAGTCCACTTCTTCCTGCGCGAAGACCAGCGGCACTTCGTAAATGCTGGCTACATCCTTTGCCGTGATCACCGCGTTCTCTTCCACGTTGCAGAAAAGCGCGATCTTCGACTTCATTTCTTTGGAAAGGAAACGGTCAGTGCGGCAGAGCAGGATGTCCGGCTGAATCCCAATGCTCAAGAGCTCCTTCACTGAGTGCTGCGTCGGCTTGGTTTTTAATTCGCCAGCGGCGCCGATCCACGGCACCAGGGTCACGTGGACGAACACGGTGTTGTCGCGTCCCAACTCCTGCCGCATTTGGCGGATGGCTTCAAGGAAGGGAAGTGATTCGATATCGCCTACGGTCCCGCCGATCTCGACCAGCGCGACATCCACATCCTGGGCGATCTTCTTCATCGCCGCTTTGATCTCGTTGGTCACGTGCGGAATCACCTGGACGGTCTTGCCGAGGTAATCTCCGCGACGCTCCTTAGTGATGATCTGTTCGTAAATGCGACCGGTGGTCCAATTGTTGTCGCGACTAAGCTTGGCGTGGGTGAATCGTTCGTAGTGCCCCAGGTCGAGATCAGTCTCAGCGCCGTCGTCCGTGACAAACACTTCGCCATGCTGAAACGGAGACATCGTCCCCGGATCAACGTTGAGGTACGGATCAAACTTCATCAGGTTGACCTTGAGCCCGCGGCTTTCGAGCAGGCATCCCAATGATGCCGCCGCCAACCCTTTGCCTAATGAAGAGACCACACCACCGGTTACGAAGATGTACTTAGCCGACATTAACCCTCGCCTCATTCCAATCACAAACAAAGGCGCCCAGCACGGCACACTTCTGCCGACATCTGTTCCTTTGATTAGATTGTGGTTTGAATTTGTGCGCTACAACGCGGTAGGGGTGCACATCCAATTATGCCAGAAAACGGGGTTTGCTGAAACCGAAATTCGAGGCGCGCGCACTTCGCATCTAATCCGGTACAGCAGGGTTACAATTTACGCAGTGAAGAAGATCCTCCAACTCGGTTTGATCCTATCTCTGGCGCTCAGCACCGTCTCATTTGCCCAAGTGCAGGCGCAGACCAAGGGCAAGCGGCTCATCCTTAGAGATGGTTCGTACCAGATTGCCACAAAGTGGGAAGTTCAGGGCGACCGTGTCCGCTACTACAGCTCCGAGCGATTCATGTGGGAAGAACTGCCCATCTCTCTTGTGGACTGGCCGGCCACGAAGAAGTATGAAGCCGACCGCGAAGCCGGCAGGACAGCCGAACAGAACGAACTCCGTTTGGAAGCGGAAGCGGATCGCAAAGCTGAGGAAGCCAAGTCACCAACTGTCGCTCCCGGTCTGCGACTCCCTGAGCAAGGCGGAGTCTTCATACTCGACAGTTTCCAGTCGCATCCGCAGCTTGTAGAGCTTGTGCAAAACGGCAGCGAGATCAACAAGCAAATGGGCAAGAACATTTTGCGCTCGGTGATCAATCCCTTGCCCAGCGGCCCTAAGCAAACAGTCGAATTGAAAGGGACTCACGCCCGCATCCAATCGCACACCGGCACACCCACGATCTATGTGAACGTAAATTTCTCGCCGGACGATGAAAGCCAAACCACTGATGCTTCCAGAGCCCCGAACAAACCCAGCGATTTACCCGCCATACAGCGCTTCAAGATTGTCCGATTAGACACAAAGAAAGACTCGCGGGTCGTCAGCAATCTGAAAGTCGCCTTAACGGGACGCATCAACGAACAACAGAACGTAGTCAACGCTGTTGCCGAATCGCTTTCAGCTGATTGGACAAAGCTCACTCCTGCAACGCCTCTCTCACCCGGCGAGTACGCCATCGTCGAGATGCTTGGCCCCAAACAGATGAACCTTTATGTATGGGATTTCGGCGTCGATCCAAGTGCGCCCGCAAATGCTTCCGCCTGGAAGCCTGCCGCTCCTACCCACACGGAAACAGGTACGAGTCAGAGTCCGGCGCTAGAGGGAAGACCGAAAAAATAGGAGGATTATCGACTTGGGAACAACTTGCTCATCTGTTTTTCCAGTTCGTCCATGCCATGATTGCTCACTGGCCCATGTTCACGCCATTGAATGGATCCGGCTCCATCCAGCAGAATCAAGTAAGCCTCTTCATCCTTTGCATGTGCCGTTAATTTCTTGAGAATCTCGGAACCCTGGTAAAGAAGTATGAATCGAGTCTGCTCTTCAGCTGGTATGGATTTCCTTATGCCGCTCTTCACGATACCACGAAACAATCTGGGTACTTCTTCAAGTTCCAGCACCTGGACAGATATCTTGCATGAATATTTCTTGCCACGCGAAAGAGTCGGATCTTTCCTCCTGGAGGCGAAGCACATCATTCTCCGATATAAGGCAGATTTGCTGAATGTAACTGTGCGAGAGGTCGAGTCTGACAGCGACGTATTTCTAAAGTACGCTGACCAGCGTATGTTTGCATTCGTCATGTTCTTCAATCAAGAGCGCACATTAAACGCTGACCATCAGATGGAAGCTATGACGCGGGAACTCATTGATGCTGCTCTAAGAAATGGAGGTCGTTACTATCTTCCGTATCGTTTACATGCTTCAGCAGAGCAATTTTCCCGAGCATATCCTAATGCTGACAGGTTTTTTCGCCTCAAGAGGCAGTACGACCCTGATGAACTCTTCCAAAATAAGTTTTACTTGAAATACGGGAGAGCACGAGCGCAGTGAGTGCGGATGTTGCTAATTCCTACCGGATCATGCCTTGTTGCGCCACCGCGATGCTGTCGCGGTTGTTGTTTTTCACCATGTACATCATCTCGTCAGCTTGGCGGATGATCTCATGCGCGCTCTTGGCATCTTCGGGGAAAGTCGCCAGGCCCATGCTGGTCTTGATCGTCAGCGAGACGTTGCCTTCCATCTCAAACGGCGTGCCGCGGATCATCTCGCGCAAACGTTTTGCGACGACCAATCCTTGTTCCTTACTGGTTTGAGGAAGTAGGACTACAAATTCGTCGCCGCCATATCGGAAGGCGTAGTCGATCAAACGCAGGCAGGCCTTGATCCGGTATCCAATGTCATTCAGCAGCCGGCTTCCAATCAAGTGTCCGTGGATGTCATTCACTTGTTTAAAGTGATCCAAGTCAAGGAACACCACGCTGAACTCATAATTGAAACGCTGCGACCGATAGACCTCAGCTTCCAGCGTCTTATAAAGGTGGCGAGCGTTGTAAAGGCCAGTGCAGTCGTCCGTGATGGTCAGTTCTTGGATTTTTTCAACAGCCCGCGCATTGTCGATCGCGATCGCCGCGTAATCGCAGAGCGCATGCAGGAAGAACATCTCGTTCTCGCCGAAGCTCTCCAGCGGACTATTAATAAGCTGTATTACCGCCAGCACTCTGTGTTTCGATTTCAGCGGCACGCAGATCATGGAACGCGTTTGCCACTTCGTCATTTCATCGATCCGTTTTGCAAATCTCGGATCGGTATAGACATCCGGCACCAGCAGCGATTCGCCATGTTTTGCAACCCACCCGGCGATGCCTTCGCCAACTTTCAGGCGAAGCGTCTTCAGCGTGTCGGCCGCCGGACCCACTGCGATAGCGAAATAGAGTTCGTCTTTCTGCTCATCCACCATGAGCAGCGACCAAGTATCTGGCTTGAAGAATTTTGCGATGTTATCCATCACCGTCTGCAAGACGGCGTCGAGATCGAGCGAGGAAGTCAGGGCTTTCGCGACATCGTGGAAGATGCCGATCTCCTCGATGTGTCGCTTTCGTCCGGTCGGAGCGAACTCAGTCATTAAGTGACATGTCCTTAGGATCTGGCCTCGAGGGGATGCCTGACGAGCGCCATTATATGACGGCGATTTACGATTCAGCAATAAACAAAATCACTAGGCCTTACTCATGAGTTAACTCCCCTGAAGCTCAAGTCGCTGCCAATAAGGTGTTTACTCCGCTGAGACCGCCTATTTTGGATTTGACAGCACCTTAACACCAACCTATCATTGCCGTCATTTCCACCGCTTTTCCACAACCACCCCCTAACAAGGATTTGAAATGGGATCTTTCGGCGAAAAGTTACAACGTGAGCGAGAGATGCGCAGCATCAGTCTCGATGAGATCGCCGAATCCACCAAGATCAGTTCCCGCATGTTGCGCGCGCTTGAAGAAGAAGAATTCAAAAAACTTCCAGGCGGAATCTTCAACAAAGGTTTCGTCCGCGCCTACTCCCGCTATCTCGGTCTCGACGAAGAACAGGCAGTCACGGATTTTCTCGCCGCGGAATACGAGAGCGAGCGCAAAAATCGCGAGCACGCATCGGAAGATCAGGCGCATCTCTCTGATGAGATCATCGGGCGCAACGGACATCATCGCGACAACGTTTACAACATCCGCGCCAGCGCCGAAGTTACTTCCGAGGAACCAGCGCAAGCCGCCGGATTGATGACCGCAGCGATTGTCATTGTGGTTGTTTTGGGAGTCGGCGGATTCGGCTGGAAGTATCTGCGTAATTCCGCAAGCGCAGCCAATGCCGCACAGCCTGCCGCCCTAAAAGCTGCTCCGCTCGCGCAACCGGTTCAGCAACCGATTCCGCAACCGATCACGCCGGCCGTCAGCACCCCGTCCACTACTACTTCAGATGCAATATCTGCTAAGTCAGAAATTCCAACTGCCGCAGCTTCTACACCCGATGCATCCTTAACGCCCGCTACAGACGCCCCCGCAGCTTCCACCAGCAATCTCAATCTTGTGGTGCAAACGACTGACAAGTCCTGGGTCGAAGTTAAGTCCGACGGAACTATCAAATGGCAGGGTGAACTCGGTGCCAGTTCCAAGCGCTCTTTCCACGCGGAAAAGGAACTTGTCATAAAGCTCGGCAACGCAGCTGCCGTCGAGCTTTCTTACAATGGAAAGACGCTGCCACGTTTTTCTCCTGAGACCAAAACCAAGACCCTGACCTTTACCGCCGATAACTCCTCCACCCGCTAATCCATTCACCCTCTGAAATCACCCGATTAATGCACATACGTGCGGAAACTTGCGACATCCGCGACATTCCGCTCCAACCTCTGTAAAATTTATGCATACTAATAAGGAGAGCACCGCGTGCGCTCATTGCCCGCAGTCCTCTCGTTTGTTAATTTTGAATAAGAACTTACAAGAGATTTGTCTTCTTTTTGCTTCCGCGGTATCCCTCAAAACTCGCCTAAGTGTGCGAGCTTACCCGAAGCCTTAATTGGATCGATGTCTGACTATTAGGAGGATTGCGACCTTGCCTTCCCGCGATAAATTTCTTTTCACTTCAGAATCGGTGACCGAAGGTCACCCTGACAAAATTGCTGACCAGATCTCTGACGCTATTCTGGACGCCTGCCTCGCCGACGATCCCACCAGCCGTGTAGCGTGCGAAACGCTGACTACTACCGGTCTGGTCGTTATCTCCGGCGAGATCACCACGAAGGCTTACGTGGATTTCCAATCCATCGTTCGCGGCACCGTAACCGCTGTCGGATATACAGACGCCGCTTACGGCTTCGACTCCAACACTTGCGCCGTAATCAGCTCCATTCACTCGCAATCGCCTGACATCGCTCAGGGTGTTGATACAGGCGGCGCCGGCGACCAGGGCATGATGTTCGGATACGCCACCAACGAGAACGAAGAGCTGATGCCGACACCTATCGCGCTGGCCCACAAGCTCACCATGCGTCTCGCTGAAGTGCGTAAGAGCGGACAACTCCACTATCTTCGTCCCGACGGCAAATCCCAGGTCACAGTCGAATACAACTCCAAGCACCAGCCTGTCCGCGTTGACGCCGTTGTTATCTCCACACAGCATGCGGAAAACATCGACAACGAAACCATTCACGCTGACATTCTGAAGCACGTCATCCAGATCGCCATCCCGGCCAAACTGCTCGACGAAAACACCAAGTACCACATCAATCCCACCGGACGCTTCGTAGTCGGCGGCCCCATGGGTGACACCGGCCTCACCGGCCGCAAGATCATCGTTGACACCTACGGCGGTATGGGACGCCACGGCGGCGGAGCATTCAGCGGCAAGGACGCCACCAAAGTCGATCGCTCTGCCTGCTACATGGCCCGATACATCGCCAAGAACATCGTCGCAGCCGGCCTCGCCGACCGCGCCGAAGTTCAGCTGGCGTATGCCATCGGAGTCGCCGAACCTGTCAGCGTCCTCGTCGACACATTTGGAACCGGCAAGATCGCGGAAGACAAGATCGAGCAGCTCGTCCGCGAAAACTTCCGTCTCACTCCGAAGGGCATTATTGAAACATTGAACCTGCGCCGCCCCATCTATAAGAAGACGGCAGCGTACGGACACTTCGGCCGCAAAGATCCTGACTTCACCTGGGAAGCAACCGACAAGGCTGCCACTCTGCGTGAGAAAGCCGGATTGGCCCAAGAAAAAGCTACCAAGTAAAGTAAAATAGGAACCGCAATGGGGCGCGCCTTTCCATAACGCGCCCCATCATTTTGTTCAAGATTTTTCGCGGAATGCGCACTGCGCTTCCAGCACTAGAAAGAAAAAAGGAAAACATGGCCACTACAACCGCACCAACCGTCGCTTGCGACATCAAGAACATCGAACTCGCCGACCAGGGCAAGAAGCGCATCGAGTGGGCAAACCAGTCCATGCCCGTGCTGCAGAGCATTCGCAAGGATTTCATCAAGAGCCAGCCGCTGAAGGGCATGCGCGTCTCCGCTTGCTTGCACGTGACCACTGAGACTGCAAACCTCATGATCACGCTTCGCGACGGCGGTGCCGACATCGTCCTCTGCGCCTCCAACCCTCTCTCCACGCAGGATGACGTTGCCGCTTCGCTGGTGAAGGATTACGGCATCTCCGTTTTCGCCATCAAGGGTGAAGACAATGATTCTTATTACTCGCACATCATGTCTGCGCTCGACCACAAGCCGCACATGACCATGGACGACGGCGCCGATCTCGTCAGCGTCGCGCTCACGAAGCGCAAGGAAGTGCTCGACGGAATCATCGCCGGCACAGAAGAGACCACCACCGGCGTCATCCGCCTGCGCGCAATGGCAAAGTCCGGCGAGTTGAAGTATCCCATCATCGCCGTCAATGACGCGCTGACAAAGCACATGTTTGACAACCGCTACGGCACCGGACAATCCACTCTCGACGGCGTCATCCGCTGCACCAACGCTCTCATCGCCGGCTCCAAGTTCGTCGTCGCCGGATACGGCTGGTGCGGACGCGGTCTCGCTTCGCGCGCAAAAGGTATGGGCGCCGACGTCATCGTCACAGAGATCGATCCGACGAAGGCGATCGAAGCAGTCATGGACGGCTTCCGCGTGATGTCCATGCTCGAAGCCGCTAAGATCGGCGACATCTTCGTCACCGTCACCGGCAACAAGAACGTGCTCGCTAAGGAACATTTCGAAGTCATGAAGAACGGCGCTGTCGTCGCCAACTCCGGACACTTCAATGTTGAGATCGACATTCCCGCGCTCGAGAAGCTGTCAAAGTCGAAGCGCGCCACCCGCGATTTCGTTGACGAATACTCCATGGGCGACGGCCGCAAGATCTATCTTCTCGGTGAAGGCCGCTTGATCAACCTCGCCGCCGCTGAAGGTCACCCCGCCAGCGTCATGGATATGAGCTTTGCCAACCAGGCACTCTCCGCCGAGTACCTTGTGAAGAACTACAAGACGCTAGAGAAAAATGTCTTCGCAGTTCCCGTGGACCTCGACAAGAAGGTCGCAAAACTGAAACTCGAATCCATGGGCGTCAAGATCGATCGCCTCACTCCGGAGCAAGAAGAGTATTTGGCAAGCTGGTCTGAAGGAACATAGGGAACTTGTAGCGCCGGCGTCTCGCCGGCATGAAGAAAGGGGCGACTTCGGTCGCCCCCTTTCCTTTGCTCTCCGCAGCAATACCAGCTAAACACTGATAGCTTCTGCCTTTGTCCTTACTAGAAACTAAAAACTAGAAACTAGGAACTGACCTTTTCCTCATTCTCCCCACCAGCCCCACAACACCACTTCCCAGCAGCAACAACGAACTGGGTTCCGGGACCGGAGTCTGCGATGAACTGATCGTGATCGTCCCTGACAAGATCGGATCATCCGACTGGAAAGTCACCGGATCGAAGAATGGATTATTCACCGGATCGCCCGAAGCGAATCCCTGTCCTGCATAACTGCAAAGCCCTGCCATTGTCCCAGGAGAGCGGGCATCGCAATCATGCGCCGACACAATAGCGTACACGCCGTCAACAAACGTCGGATTCGCCAGGCTGCCGCTGAACAACTCACTTGACGCCAACACAAATCCCAACCGGTTTAATTGCAGGTCGTCCTGGAACAATGCCAGGCCGCCGTCATGTGCCGAATTGCGGATCAAGAGGGAAGGAGGTCCCAGCGTCGAGACCAGCACTCCATTGCTGTACACCGGCAATGACGCACCGCAGAGCAGCGACGCTCCTTCGCTGCCGCCGCACACAACCGGGTTGCGGTCGATCGAGAATTGCAACGCGAAGTTCGATGTCGGACTCGGCGCCGCTCCCGTGTACTGGTAAGTTCCGTTCACCGTGATCGTGACCGTGTCGGCCATCGCGGACACGCTTAATAGCGCAACTGCGATGGCTGCAAACAGGCCTAAAAACCGTTTTGCTGATTGCCCGCACTTCATCAGACACCTCGCCTATATAGATTTCCACCTTGGAAAAAGCACGTTCGCTTCCAATCCGGCGACAGCATTACCCGCACTGAATCTGCAACTTGCGGGCTTTGGGGGATCGCGTTATTTGGCCTTTGCGAATCACTTTGCATACGAAGTGCAAGAAGTTGCAGATGTGGACGGCGGATGCTTGTCTTCAACGGCGAAACCGAGAACGGTATTTGTTGTCATCCAGAGCGCCTTTCTTCTGGCGCGAAGGATCTTGCGCTTGGAGACACCAGCATAGTTACTGGTTGATACCTCGCCCTCGCCCTCCCCCTCCCCCTCCCCCCTAGCTAAGATAGCCAGAATGACGACTTTAGGAGGAAACTGCATCCCAAAATGAACGTCATTCAGTTCCGGTGTTTACGGGTTGATATCTCCCTCCCCCTCTCCCCTCCCCAGTTGTAAGCTACCTTGTTTGCCTCACTTACAAAATTTCGGTCTGCAAAATATAGATTCGATTGCACTTTGGCGTAAATTCCTCATTCTATTGGCGATACGAATTAGCTGTAAGCGATACGAGTTGGCGATGCCGAAGAGCAGCGTGCGTCCGATCTCGGAATCGATGCGATGCGAGAGCACGGCGTTCATGACTTTGTGCAGGGCGTCGAAGCGAGCGCGGTTGGAATCGAGGGCGGCGATGTTGATGTCGCGGCGTTTGAGTTTGTGGCGGCGATGCTGGTGGTGAAAATGGCAGTGAGTGGAATTGCGCAGCGCCGGGGATTGGCATCGGTGTCCGTTAACTTTGAGGTGAATGCAAGTGCGGAAGTACATTTGCTGAATGATATTGTAATTGCCGCGATGTTGTCAAATTGTTGTGTTTCCACCACGGAGATGCAGAGGAACAGAGAAGGACAATTGGTAACGGGAACAAGCGCGGTGGCTCCCGTGTCTAAATCAGACACTAAGTCCGATAAAACAACATTTCTCCTACCACAACTTGGATTCTCACAGGCGTTTGGAATTGGCGTTCCTTTGTCCCGAAACAGTGTTAGTTTTGCTTGTCGTTGTTGTTCGCAATGGAAAGTTTCCTTGAACAGTTCGTACACTAGGCTAGTAAAGAGCGCTGGCAGGGCGCTGGCCTGTGCCATGCTCTTGGTCTTGAGCCTCCACGGATACAACTACTATTTGCAGTTCAAAGCCGAAAGAATGGTGCGGGCGGTCATGGCCTTACGAACAGGGAAAGCAAGCCTGGACGATGCAGTAGCCGTTGCCAATGAATTTGGACTCCAGAGAACTTCTGAGAATGATCAGGCATGTGACACACATTCCGAATGCTCTTGGCGCGGGCAAATTGCCAACCCTCTGCCACTTGATTATTCCTTCGTGAGGTATTTAGGTGTGCACTATTGGAGTATTGCCGCATCAATCGCCGTAAAAGACGATCATGTTCAAGGAACCCATACCGGCTTATTGGTCCGGTCCCCCGGCCCAGAAGGTGATCTTGTTGCGGACATAAACAGTGATACCGTGTTTCGAAACCGGCGCGCATTTCTGCCTTTCGCTCGTGTTACTTATCCTTACAATCCAGCCTTGAATTTATGCTGGCACTTTTTTGTGAATACTGGGCCTAGCCCAGCCAGCGCCGTGCAGCTACCAGAGTTGGACATCAACTTCAATTGCCTTGCAGGCCTTCGAGCATGCAAACGCATGTCTGACCTGATGCCCTCTGCTTGGGATGACTACACGCGCATTGAGAAGAAGGAAGTGGACTGGAGCGCAATGGAAAAAGAAGTGAGATCTGATGTCCGGTGCCATTTGGGAGATAGCTCAGGGCTGCAACGCAGGTAGTGGGGCAGCCAATGCCGGCGATTCCAGTAGGAAGCCCGGTGTTATGGCAGTAAGATACATCACCTCCATGAGATATCTTTCGTTTCTAGCGCTTCTGTGCGCGGTCCTCTCATCTGCGGCGTCTGACAAAGGCGCAGAGATTCCGAAGCGCGCGATTGAACAATCGCAGATCACTCTGCCCGGCTCTCAACCATTTCATCTTCGCGCCAAAGTTCTGGAAGCGACGAACAAAAATAACGAGGACTATCGGGCTGAGATCGAAGAATACTGGGCGGCACCGAACAAGTGGCGTCGGACGGTGACGACACCGACGTTCTCGCAGACACTCATCGTCAACGGCGACAAAGTCAGTGAAGAGCTGAAGGGTGATTACTATCCGAATTGGCTGCACACACTGGTAGACGCGACATTCGATCAGCAAGCTTCACTCAAAGACATTGACTTAGACCAATCAGATGACAATCCCAGAATAGGTGGAAAGCTGTCGTGTCGGCGGTTCGCTTTTCGGGCGGGCGTTCCACCACAGAACAACGTCTTCTCAACTTTTTGTTTCGATGGAACACTGCTGGAGTCCGTGGGAAAGCCGGGCTATTACGCGCAGTATCTTTCGTACAGAAAATTTGGCGAAAAGAAAGTGGCGCACCATATCCGCGAGTACTTGGAACCGGGAACGGAATTGGAGGAGAACATCGAGGAGCTGGATTCTTGGACGCCGGATGAAGCGATGTTGAGCGTGAAAGAGGCGGGAGAGCAACTTCAAACTCTGATTCTGAATGAAGCCGTTCTGCGAAAGTTGGCACCAGATGCGCCAGAGATGAAGTGGCCGCCGATACACGGAGGAAAAGCTGCAGGCGTTTTGAGCATTTACGTGTGCTTGGATCGGGATGGAAAAATCCGGGAGACCTATGGACTCAATTCAGATCATCCGGAGATGACGGACGCCGCTCAAAAGCAATTGAGGAGCTGGAACTTCAAGAAGGCAACAAGTCACGGAATGCCGGTGCAGGTGAACGGGATTCTGACCTTTGCGTATGTGACGAAACTGGTGAAGTAGCCCTGGTCTGTCGCTGACCTCAGCGGCTAAAGCCGAGTCGGAGGCGGTCTGACCGGCACGGCTGAAGCCGTGCCCCTCCAAAGCCAAGTCCGAAAGCCCAGGGCTAAAGCCCGTCATTTTTCTGCGGAAGGATGAGCTGAAGCCCCGTTGTCCCGGCGAAAGAACAAAAGGAATGGTCGCCCTGCTCGAACCCGCATACAATTTCCCGATGCATCGGATGAGAAGCTTGCTCTTACTGTTTGTGTGTATTGCGCCGTCTGTTTGTGTAGGAGACTCATCCGCGGACCAGCGCAAAGCCGCAATTGTTGCGAAAGCAGATAAGTTGTTCGAAGCGCGGTACACCCCTCCGAAGGATAAGTCCCTAAGGCTTTTCGACAAAGAGCGGGAGACTGGACCGGCAGATGAAATCATTTATCGGCACGGTGCAAGTTATGTTATCCGAATAGTCTTCGCGGATGATGGAACACTTGCACGTGTTCAATTACTCCCAAAGGCGCTTCTTCACGTCGATAATTGGAGAGACGTTCCTGCAGAAGTGCAACTGTCGCCGTCAGAAATGAAATGGCTTCTCCAATCCACTGACAATCTGCAAAAGCTTGGCGAGCCCAAGCAGCTGACGCAACCTCCCAGCGGCTGTTTTCAGTCGGGCCAGAATCTGTACTGTACCGATTTTTACGAACATGCCAGCGTCAATCACTTCAACCTCGAAAGAATGAAACAGGATCGGTCACCTAAGGCACTGTTGAAACAAGTCACTATCGCTTACAAGCAAGTTGTGTCCGGTATGGTCGAAGACATAAAGGTGGAAGACGATCAGCATCAAATAAGGGTCGGACGCAATTGGTATGGGCAAAAGAGCGACATCTTCAAAGACGTGCATAAAGAATCATTCGTGCAGTTTGAAAGTCTTGGTTGCACCGCGAACGTCAAGGTATGTATCGCAAACCGTCCCGAAGTGAAATAGACCGCCGGCACAGGCTCACGATAAAGGTCGTTCCGTTTTATCCGTACCACGGGACCAAAGAGCAGAACAACAATTCCTCCGTGTCTCCGTGCCTCTGTGGTGAAATGACTTGGTGAATTCGAACGCTGAAGTGAAACAACTCATCGCCCGCGCCGACGTCGCCCGACGCGAGAATCGCCCGACAGATGCGCACGCGGATCTCACTCGCGCGCTGGCGCTCAGCAGGGAATCGTGCGACAAGAATGACTTGCTGCAGTCGCTCAAGAAACTGGGACAGATCGAGAGCGACCGCAACCGCGGCGACCTCGCTCTGCCGATGTACGAAGAAGCTGTCGCGATCGCACGCGAACTCGCTCGCGGCGATGGTCAGGATGCGAGCACGGCGCTGGTGTTGGCGCACACTGTCCGCCACCTGGGGGACATTCATCTGGACGCGGGGCGTCCGCAGCTCGCCGAGCCTTGTTACATTGAAGCGCTGGAGATTTATCGCAGCAATCCGGAGTCGGACACGCTCGACCTGGCAAACGCGATTCGTCCGTTTGCGATCCTCAAAGATGAATCCGGAAATCTCGACGAAGCGAAAAAACTCTGGACTGAAGCCCGCGACCTCTACGCTGCCGTCAACGTTGAAGCCGGCGTGGAAGAATGTAGCAGATGATTGGCGAGGTTGTCGGCCGAAGCGCAGAAGCAAAAGCCTGACACGGATCACACGGAAAAAATCGGATGAACAAGGATGCAGCAAAGTAAAATTGCTTGCCTTAGAACGTGGAAAGAAGAATGAAAGCACCGAAGATCATCCTAGCCATTTGGTCCGCAGCGGCACTTGCCGTCACCGCTTCTGGCATATACAACGACGTGCCTGCTCCGGCGATACAAGGCACCATCGCCGGACTCACACTGGCACTTGTCCTCTGCTGGGTGATCTCAAAACCATTCTGTGCCTGGACACTCAGCCTCAACCTGCGCGCTCTGGTGCTCTTCCAATGCTGGCGCGTGATTCCCGGCTCGATGTTCCTCTACTACTATTACGAACTGGGCAAGCTGCCGTTTCAGTTCGCTGTCGTCGGCGGAATCGGCGACATTCTTGTCGGCATCACCGCGCCGCTCGCCGCGATCCTTGCGGACGCGAGATCCACGGCGAAACTCCGCGCCTTAATGGTCTGGCAAGTGTTTGCGCTATTTGATCTGCTGATGGTGATCCGCGCCGGACTGGTAAACGGTCTTCACGATCCGCAATCGATGATGCCGCTCACGCATTTCCCGCTGTCGCTGTTGCCGACGCTGCTGGTGCCGCTCACGTTGTTTGTCCACCTGATCACGATGGCGCAGATTCGCCAGACACTGGTGGCAAAAGCGCCGGCATTGAATGGGAGGCAATAAAAATGCCGCCCCGAAAGGCGGCATTCGCACTACCCAGAAATATTTAGTTGAGGAATCGTTTACGAATCGCTCCACCAAGGCCGATCATGCCGCTGCCTAGCAGGAACAAAGAGCCCGGCTCAGGAACCGGATTGTTCACGGGCACGTTTGTCCAAACGTAGTTGATAGGATCGCCATAGTAATCGCGATTCGCTGGTCCGTAGGCGTCATTGATGTACGCGGAAAAACTCGGGTTCAGCAAGTTGCCGTCATAGATGAAACAGGTGGTGTCGTTGTATCCGCCAGCGCACTGCTGCACGAAGTCCTGGCTGAATTGGCTGCCGCCATGAGGATGCACACCGTATCCATCGTAATAGCCGGTGTAAGTGATGGTGTTCGAATCAGTCGTGTTGGAGTTGATGGAGATTGCATAGTCGGTGTAAACGCCACCGAAGAGCAAAGCCGCAGCCTGTCGCGCAGACAAAGCCTGCGGGGAACCAATGGACCACACCGGCCCATCGCCAACATGGTATGACCCAACAAAGGTCAGCGTGTCCGCTTTGGCAGGTTGAGCGACGCTCACCAGCAGCAAGAGCAGAACAGCGGTGAAAAGATACTTTGTAGATTTCATTTGCGTCTACCTAACTTCTAGCCTTATGTATTGCATCCGCAATGCCAATTGGAAGTTGTTGAGGTAGATAGACTTAGGTAGGTAGACTCAGACGGAGTTGCATTTGTTTGAATTAAAACTGCAAACAATTGCACACGGATTGATTCAGCGGTAATGACTGGATTTATGCCGCAATTGACTGGTTTTCAGAAAGGTCTTTTCCGTCAGCAGCACCTGTTCGTGATCCGCTTCGCGATTGCCGCCAGTTCTGCCAAGCAATCTTGATTGCCGCAGCAGCTGGGATCGAAACGAACATGCCTAATCCGCCGCCGAGTTCGCCGCCGATCAGCACCGCCATGATCACGGCAAGCGGAGGCATTTCGAGTTCCGCCTTCATCAACAGCGGAGTGTTGATGTAGTCCTGCACGATGCGGAATGCGACCAAGAAAATCAGCATGCCGATCCAATGCGAAAAGCCCGACGCGAGCACTGTTCCCATCACCAGGATCGCAGTGATCAACGGTCCAACGATTGGGATGAGTTCCAGCACGCTTCCCACAACGGCGAGAAATGCTGCAAAGGGAACATGAAAAAATGTGAACACCGTCAAGAAGACAACGAGCGCGATTACCGACAGCAGAAATTGCGCCCACATGTAATCGCCCAGCATTTTGTCTATCTGCTGCAAGGTGCTTTGCCACAGTTTGAGGCGCGGTCCGCTCTGATAGGCGCTGACGATCTGCAGCACTGGTCGAACTTTATTTTGCGGCACGAGCATGGCGAGAAACGGAATCAGCAGCATCCAGCCTGCGTTGGAGAGATAGGCAGGAACTCTTCTTAGGATTGCGCCGGAGAAATCTGTGATTCGCTGGCGATTTTTCTGTAGGACTTGTTTCAGCTGCGCACTGGTTTGCTCTTTGAATCCCACGCGGTTGCCGATGTCTGATGCGATGTCTCCGCTTTGGAGTTTCTTGTTCAGTTCGGGCAATTGTTGCGCGGCGTTTTGACCTTCTTGCACGGCGCGTTGTCCGGCGGTGAAGAGGAATCCGCCAACGATCGCCCAGAACACGATGTAAGTTGCAGCCACAGCTTTCCAGCGTGATCCGCGAAACCATCGCTGCACTCGTGAAACGATCGGCTCCATCAAGTACGCGAACAACACCACGAACACGAAAAGGAAAATCACTTTCCGCGAAACGAATGCAATGCCTAAGATCGCCGCGAACACTAAAGCGGTGAAAAGCGCCCGCGCAGTGCGCGAATCCCAAATGCCCATGCAACTTTGGATGCGGTTTCAACTGCTCACATGCACCATTTTCTTGGCATGGCAACGCGCATCTCGGCTTCGGTTTACAATCGTGCTTCCTGTTTATGAGCATGAAAGAAATTGCTTCCTGGGCGTTGAACACCGCTGAGCAGCGCAGCGCAAGTTATTGCGATGTCCGCATTGTGGACGAGCGCTCTCGCGCGCTGATGACCAAGAATGGCAAGGTCGCGCACGCATCGGATTCGGAAACGCTTGGCATCGGGATTCGTGTGATTGCGAACGGCGCTTGGGGATTCGACTCCACTGACAATCTCAGCCGCGAGTCCGTCGACGCCGCTGCGGCGAGAGCGGTGGAGATTGCGAAAGCATCCGCAACGGTGAAAAACCAAGTGCTGGTTCTTGCGCCGGAAAAAGCCGCGGTTGCGGACTGGACGACGCCACATCAGATTGATCCGTTTACGACGTCACTGGCAGAAAATCTTGATCTGCTCGCGCGAGTGGACGAACAGTTGCGCAAAGTGGAAGGCATCACGCTGGCAGAAGTGAACATGAACTTCCGCAAATACGAGCAGTGGTTCTATTCGTCTGAAGGATCGGACATCCACCAAACGCGCTTCGTCACTGGCGCTGGCTTCGATGTGTATTCCTTTGCGGGCACGGAGATCCAGAAGCGGTCGTATCCGAATTCCTTCGGCGGACAATACCAGAACAAAGGTTATGAACTTGTCGCAGAGCTTGATCTGCTGGGGAATGCGCGTCGAGTCGCCGAGCAGGCGGTTGCGTTGCACAAGGCGGATCAATGTCCGCAACGGAACTTCAACCTCATCTTGGATTCATCGCAGCTTGGATTGCAGATTCACGAATCGATCGGACATCCGATCGAACTCGACCGCGTCCTCGGATATGAAGCGAACTTTGCAGGGATGTCATTCCTCACCACGGAGAAGCTGCGGAAGCTGAAATATGGAAGCGATATCGTGAATGTTGTCGCCGACGCAACGCAGCAGCACGGGCCGGGACTCGGCACGTTTGCGTATGACGATGAAGGTGTTCCCGCGCAATCCACTCCGATCATCACCAACGGACAGTTCACTGGATATCTCACATCCCGCGAGACCGCGCATGCGATTGGTGAGAATCGCTCGAACGGAACCATGCGCGCGGAAAGTTGGAACCGCATTCCGATAATCAGGATGACGAACATATCCATTTTGCCGGGCGAGAAACCACTGACTTTCGATCAGCTCGTTGCTGGCACTGACGACGGCATCTTCATGCAGACGAACCGCTCATGGTCGATCGACGACAAGCGATACAACTTCCAGTTCGGATGCGAGATCGCGTGGGAGATCAAAGGCGGCAAACTCGGCCGGATGCTGAAGAATCCGTCATACTCCGGCATCACTACTGAATTCTGGAATTCGATGGATGCCATCTGCTCTCGCGACCAGTGGACACTTTGGGGCACTCCGAACTGCGGCAAAGCGCAGCCTATGCAGACCATGGGCACCGGGCATGGCGCGTCTCCGGCGCGGTTCAGGAACATTAAGGTGGGGAGCGCCTTTAAGAGCTAAATGCTAACTCCTGACCAAACACAATCTATCTTCGACCGACTGAAGAAATTCTCCTCCGCTGGCGAGGTCGAACTCATCATCACTGGCGGACGCTTCGCTCTCACTCGCTTCGCCAACAATACAATCCATCAGAATGTTGCTGAAGAAACAGCAGTCGTTTCCGTGCGCACGCAGATTGATGGCAAGACTGCCCGCGCAACGACTAACAAGACTGATGACGATAGTCTGCGCCGCGCAATTCAATCCGCGGAGCAGCTAACGCAAGTTCAGGAGCCCGATCCCGACCTGCTGCCTATGGCGAAGCCGAGCGAACTTCCGGCGCGGCAAACCAACGCTCCGAGCCGACATTTCGATTCGACCGCTCGCATTACTCCGCAAGAGCGTGCTGCCGGTGTGGGCAAGATCGTAGACATCGCAAAGAAGAACAACATCGTCACGGCTGGCATTTTCTCGACCAGCGAAAGCTTCGAAGCGATCGTTAATTCCAAGGGCGTGAATGCATTTCATAAGCAGACGCTGGCAGAAATCTCAATCACCATGCTCGCCGACGATTCCTCCGGATGGCAGAAGTTCAATTCGCCTGACGTTGCGAATCTTCGTCCCGAACTACTCGCCGACATCGCCGCCCGCAAGACGCGCGAATCGACGAAGCCGCCGCAGGAACTTGCGCCAGGCAAGTACACAGTGATTCTTGAGCCTTCAGCCGCGCTCGACCTTGTCGGATTCATGTTCTACGACTTTGGCGCGCAGGCAATGCTCGATGAGCGTTCGTTCCTGAACAAGCGCATGCAGACGCAACTTTTCGGTTCGAATATCACCATCCATGAAGATGCGTATCATCCGCTGCAATCGGGAGCGCAGTTTGATGGTGAAGGGATTCCTCGACAGCGCGTGGCATTGGTGGAAGGTGGAGTCCCGAAGAACCTGGTTTACTCGCGCGGAAATGCGACGCGGATGAAGTCTTCAGAATTAGCGACCGGAGTTGGCAACATCGCCCCCACCGGTCACGGATTTCCGCTGCCAAATGAAATGGGGGACGCGCCTATGAACATCGTCTTCAGCGCGCCGGCGAACAGTACAAAGACTCTCGACGAAATGATCTCCAGTACGGAGCGGGGCGTCCTCGTCACACGTTGTTGGTACATCCGCGAAGTAGAGCCTTACGACAAGATCCTCACCGGCATGACCCGCGATGGCACATTCTTGGTTGAGAACGGCAAAGTCAAAGCCGGGATTCGCAATTTCCGCTTCAACCAAAGTCTTGTGGAGATGCTTCGCAATGTGGAATTTATGGGAACGCCGGTTCGCGCGAGCGGGGAAGAGGCATTCGATATGGTCGTTCCGGCGATGAAGGTCCGCGACTTCAATTTCACTGAGGTCACGAAGTTCTAGGGCCAGGGAAAGTAACCATCCGGTTCCCAACGGTTTCGCACTAAAGTAACCTTTTGTTTCGGCCCAAAGCGGGTGTATAAAGCTTTGGTCTGACAAATCACTTTCCGGGGTGCGCGGTGCAAGAACTTCGCAGTGCAGTACGATTTCCCATCAAACTGCCCATAGCCTTGAATTCTGAGCAGATTGCCCAGCAGGCTGAGACGCAAGATATCTCCGCGGGCGGCGTACTCTTTTATGTGGATTCCGATATGGCCGTCGGCTCCGTGATCACGTTCAGCATTGCCATGCCCGCGTCGGTTCTTGGAACCCCAGCGGATGTTATGGTGAATTGCGTGGGGCGTGTTATTCGATGCAGCGAAGAATCCGGACGCAGATCCGTGGCCGCTGTGATTGACGAATATAGGTTCGAACGCTCATAGTTCGAGTTAGACCCGTATCAAGGTTCAAGTAGGTTGTAAGAACGCTGGACTCCCTCATGGGCACCGAAGGCAGAAAACTTGTAAAGCCCGCATCATCCGAACCCCACACCACAGCGGAAAAGCCAACTCCGCTCCGCGTCATCATTGCGGATACTCAGTCCATCTACCGTGTTGGAATCCGCAAGATCTTCGCTTTGGAAGATGATGTTCGCGTAGTCGCACAGGCGGAATCGCTGGGACAGACTATTGCGGCGGCCATCAAATTCCCAACAGATGTGATCTTGCTGGAAGCGGCGATTACGCCGAATCCCGCGGAAGCCATCTCTGAACTCCTGAAGCGCGCACCTGCCTCGAAGATCGTTGTCGTGCTGGTTGAGCCAGACGAGGAAGATACGGTTGATCTTTTGCGACGCGGCGTTCGCGGCATCGTCTCACGTTCCATCTCGCCAGATTTGCTGGTGAAATGCGTGCGTAAAGTGGCGCAAGGCGAGACCTGGTTGGACAACAAGGGTGTGAACTGGGTATTGGAAGCGTATCGCTCACAAGCCGCGCAACTGACATCACCGCGGCCGAAGACGAAGCTGTCTGACAAAGAGCTTCTCATCATCTCTTGTGTCACTCAGGGAATGCGCAACAAAGAGATTGCTACTGAGATCGGCACTACAGAACAGGTGATAAAAAATTATTTGCGCAAAATCTACGACAAGCTCGGCGTCTCTGATCGCCTTGAGCTAGCGCTGTACTGCATCCATCATCAACTGCTTCAGAGCAAGCAGATTCCCATCGATGAACCTGAAGCCGCCGCCATGCCGCTAACCAGTGCTGCTATGGCGAGCCCTAAATAGGTCCAAACATCGAGCTTTGACGCGTCGCAGAGACGAATCCCAAGCCATCAGTTAGAATAAGAATGCAGCCGGATCTGCCGGAGTGAAATGTTCGGTTGCGTTTTTCTTCCTGCACTATTCCCGGAGAGATGGCCGAGTGGCTGAAGGCGCACGCTTGGAAAGCGTGTTTAGGGGAAACTCTAACGTGGGTTCGAATCCCACTCTCTCCGCCATATCGAAATTTCCCCGAAAACAATGAATGGCTACACGTTTTGGCTACCAATAATTTTGGCTGTCCAATAATCGTGACGCGCCTTGTTTCGCAGTATTTATGCGAAGAGGAGAAGTTCACATGTTCGGAAGGAAGTGTACTTTATACATTCGGGTAGTATTGCCGGACGGCACTCGCCGCTATTGCAAGCCGGTTTACGCCCGAAAAGGTGAATTAAAAGCCGGCTATGCTTTCATCGAAAAAAAGCGACTCACACCGGTGGCTCATACCATGCCAGATATGCAAATGATGCTGGCAAGCGCATTTGGCAAGACTTAGGCGGGGATCCCTACGTCGCTTTGGACAGATTCGACGAGATTGAACGCGAGTTGCGGGACGCTTCACGTTCAGCCGCCAGAGGGCGGCCAATTCTAGAGCGAGAGACCATTGCAGATGCCAGCCGAACGTACCTCGAGCGCGTCAAGATTAAGCATCAGCGGAACACGAAAGTCGCATACAGTCGATATCAGAGGCTTTTCCTCGAGCACATCGGTGCTTCAATCACTTAAACCAAGATACAGTCCAATGCTCAATCTCGAAGGAGGAGTTAAGCCTCGGTGCGCCGTCTACGCCCGCTACTCCTGCGATATGCAACGCCCGGCGTCAGCCGAAGACCAAATTCGTCAATGCAGAGACAAAGCCGTCCTCAAAGGCTGGCCGGTGCTCGACGAACATCTATATAAGGATTGAAGCCATTACTGGCGGGACTAGATAAGCTGCTCGAAGCTGCTCAGCAATACCCACGTCCTTTCGATTGCGTACTCATTGATGACACTTCTCGGTTAGGCCGTCACGTTCCAGGAACTCTCAGCCTTACCGAGCAACTTGCTTATGCCGGCGTGTTCTTGTACTTCGTAACGCTTGACTTAGATACACGCGCTGCAAGTGCACGAACTATTCAAACAATAAGCGCCTTGATGGACGAGCAGTACAGCAAGTCGTTGTCTGACAAAGTACATAGAGGGCAACGGGGTCGGTTCCTCGCAAAATGCAACCCGAGCGGCAGGTGCTACGGCTACACCAATGTTCCCATACTTCATCCGACGAAGATGGCTGAATATGGGAGACCGGCGGTAATCGGGTTGAGCAGAAGATTAATGAAAGTGAAGCCGCGATCGTGCGGCACATCTTTGAAATGTACGGGGCAGGTTCCAGCTATACAACTATCGCCAAGAAACTGAACGGTGCTGGTACTGCTTCACCTCAGCCGCCGCGTAGCAGAACCGTTCGTGGATGGCACATGTCCACTATTCGGGACCTCCTATTCAACGAACGATATCGGGGTGTGGTGATATGGAACCGACTCCAAACGTTTCGAAATCCTCACACCGGAAAAAAGAGCGGTCACTGCGCACTGAAAACCACTGGGAGCGAATCGAAAATTCCTGCGCTGAGAATTGTTTCGGATGAGCTTTGGACAAAAGCTCACGAGCAAAACAAGCGAATGAGCGAGAAGCATGGGCCTAAGCGTCTTGGGGGAATGAATCGCGCGCAAACGGTCTATCTTTTTAGCGGGCTCCTGGAATGCGGATTGTGCGGTACCAACATGACCATTGTGGCCAACAGCGGGAAGTACGCTCGTTACGGATGTCCAAATCAGCGCTTCAAAGGGGCTGTGTGAAAACTCAAACAGAATCGTATATCACAGTCTTGAATCACAACTGATTGACGCCATTCGCAAAAATCTAGTGAATCCGCAGATGAAAGAAAACATCTGCTGTTATTTCGAGGAACAACTGAGCAAACCATTGCAGACAGAACAGAATTACCTACTAACTGCCGGCGGTCAACGCAGCGGACTTCTTTCCGAGCGGGCTCAACTGCTAAAACAAGCGGACAACATCACCCGTGCCATAGCCGAACACGGGCTTTCAGACCTTCTATCCGAACAGTTGAGGATGATTGAACCGAAGCTGAGGGAAATTGCGCGACGTCTAGAGGCGCCCGCACCTACGCTCCAGTTTGACTTTTCGAGGAAGGAGATTGAAGAATTCGTAGAGCGTGAGGCATGGGACTTTTCCGAGGCTCTCACAGCGGATCGCTCTGCGGCACGCCAAGAGATACAGAAGCGAATCCGCAAACTGGTCTTAACGCCAAGTAAACAAAAAGGCGTTACCTTCGATGTGACAGGTGATGTCCAGCTCCTTGCGGCTCCAGATGATGGAATGCTGAGCAATTCTTTGGGGAGAATTGCTCAGCATTACAACGGTAGTCGTGTGAGCCTTGAAGGTGTAGTGCTGCACTCTTCTTTTTCTTTTTGAAGTTGTAGCACCAAACGAGAACGTGAGATTTGGGTACATGGAAAGAAGGACCACCCCCAGCATGACTAGAGCTGAATGGCCTGAACGCAAGCCAGGTCATTTGCTACTAAATGCCACGCCCGAGTTGTGATGTTGCCCAAGACAAAAAAGAGGAGCCTTTGAAGGCCCCTCAAATCGAAACGCTCGCTGTGAACTAGTTACCGGAACAGAAGTAGTTGAAGCTGACCGTATGCGTTCCGAGATTTGGCAAAGCATAAGCTGCTATGAATGGCGAGACTGAGCGATTGCGATCTATCTATTTCGGCGCGCTCGGCTGCCCTTTGAGATTGCACTTGAGGATAGTCTCCCGCCAGCACGGCCTGCTGCTATAGGCGGCGAAGACCCATCGTCGTGGTGGCGCACCTTGTCCGAAAACCTCAGAGCCCCTCGAGCAAACCTCTCCGCATCCCTAGTTCAGGATTCGGGTCTCAACCCGAGCCAGGAGGTTTTCCCATGAATGGAGCAATGAAATTATTGCTCGTTCTCCTGAGCACATTCACGCTGGCCAGCGTGGTTTTAGCCCAGCAGCAGAACGAGACAAAATCAGCACCCGACGCACTGCTTCGATTGTTGCAGTCGAAAGGAGTTTTATCCGAAGAGGAGGCCAACTCGATCAGCCACGCCTCTTCGTCGGCGGACTATCAACAGCGGCTGGCAAGAATGCTTTTGGGCAAGGGCGTGATCACCCAAGAGGAATACAACCAGACAATGTCGGAGTCGGAGTCTGTCAGCGCGAAGGACGCCACTAGGACGACAAACGTAGCCCAGCAATCGAATTCCAAATTGGTAAGTACGGCCATGATCACGCCAGCTACTACCCAATCGATTGCGGCGACTCAGGCGCAAACATCCTCTAAGCCGCAGGAACCCACTGTGATCCCGGCAATCGCCCCTTTGCGTTTTCTCCCAATCACTGTTCCGAAAAAAGGCGGTCTATTGCCGGACATAAAATTGGGAAGCGGGGCAACTGTGCGGCCGTACGGATTCTTCAAGGCCAGCGCAGTTGAACAAACCACGCTCAATGGTGGTTCGACATTTGGCAGCAATGATTTTCCGGATGGACCATTACTTCTGGGCGACACAGGCCCCGATGCAGATCCTCAATTCCATATCCGCAACCGCATGTTGCGCCTAGGCGTAGATTTTGAGTGGCCGGATCCATCGAAAAACCTGACGTTGACCGGAAAACTCGAATTCGATTTCGAAGGCAACTTTACGAACGTCAACAACCGCAACATCAGTGCCAACCGCTCCTCGCAGCCGTCTTTGCGATTGGGATGGGTGCGACTCGACGCAAAGCTCAAGGGATTGCCGTGGTTCGCACAATTTGGCCAGGATTGGTCAATCTTCGGATCCTCAACTCTGATGGACATCTTCGAAACTACGGGCTTCGGCTTCGCCCAGGGCAACTTGTATGAACGCATGCCAATGTTCCGCACCGGTGTTCAGTTCGGGAAAGGTGATCTCAAGGTGCAGCCCGAAGTTGCAATAGCGTTGTCTTCATTTGGCGAGCCGGGCTTGGACGTAGATCAGCGCACTCGTTTTGGCAGCCGCGTGGGTCCTGAAAGTAATCAACCCGAAGCACAGGGCCGCATCGTCTTCCAATACCCGCTCTCGAAAGCGCCTGGGGTTCTTCCAGCTCAGATCATCTTCAGCTTTGACCACGCACAGCGAAGGGAAATCGTGCCCGCCGCCAATCTGGCAGGATTACCGCTTGCCGTCCGTAATGCCTTCCCCACCGGCGTGGCGCTCACCTCAGACCGCAATGCGTGGACTGCAGAAGTGCAACTCCCAATGCCTTCGGTGACGGTGGTTGGAAAATACTATCGCGGAGGCGACCTGCGCTATTTCTTCCAAGGACAATTCAATGATGTGTTTACCGACCTTGGTGGCGCAGCGCCGATTGGTACAGCGCTCAGCTTCGCCAATCGCAGCATCCCCTTCGGATTAGTGGGAACGACAGTTGTTGCAGGCTCAATCCAGCCAATACGCGGACAGGGAGGTTTCATTCAGATTGGAATCCCGCTTTCGCGCGTCTTTCATGCTGATCCGGCCGGCCGAGATTCTGGTTGGACCACGTACTTTACTTACGGGGTCGACTCCGCCTTCGCAAGAGATGTCGTTCGCACGGGTGGCAACGGATTGCTCCGTACAGATCACGCTTCGGCGCAATTGCGTTACAAACTAAACAAGTGGATGAGCTTCGTGCAAGAAACCACATATCTGGATACGCGAACCGCCGATGCGGTCACGAAACTTTATCGTGGACTTCCAGTGCACACGGTACATGCATGGAGGAATGAGTTCGGCACGATTGTCACGTTCTGAACGTTGTTTGCGACTGACCACCCCGCGTTTGAAGGCGAATGGCACGCACGCCGATGCGGCTGCGAATTAGCTCGAGAGAGGGCAACCGGCTATCAGCGTAGGCATCATAGCCGGAAAGCACACCCTTATGTTTGCTGGCATTGGGGGTGTCCAGAATCTTGCCTTGGAGAGTCACAATGATCAAGGAACTTATCTCAAGCTGGCCGGTGATTCAGCAAATCAGAAATCGATCAGACGGAACTGGTTTGGAAGTAATGACCGAAAGGACCCGCCATCTCCAGCCTCGCACGGTCGACGCCCAGGTCGCGCGGTCGGTATGTCCTTACTGCGGCGTTGGCTGCGGCCAACTCGTTCATCACAAGGATGGGAAGCTGATCTCCATCGAGGGTGATCCAGATTCGCCGGTCTCACGCGGGCGTCTTTGCCCCAAGGGCTCGGATACCCACGAACTCCACACCCATCCGGGGCGCCTGAAAAAAGTGAAATATCGCCGGCCGTATTCGCGACGATGGGACGAGCTCGATCTCGAGACTGCAATGGACATGGTCGCAGATCGGGTATGGGAATCACGCGAGCGCACGTTTGTAGAAAAAGAGAACGGCGCGACGGTGATGCATACCCTCGGCATATGCCATCTTGGCGGAGCCACGATGGACATCGAAGAAAACTACTTGATACGCAAGCTGTTCACCGGTGGGCTAGGAATGAGTTGCATCAGCAACCAGGCCCGTATATGACATAGCTCCACTGTACCCGGTCTGGGTACATCATTCGGGCGCGGCGGCGCTACCACTGCGCAACAGGACCTTTCGAACGCCGATGCGATCCTGATCATGGGATCGAATATGGCGGAAAACCATCCCGTAGGTTTCCAGTGGGTGATCGAGGCCCGCGAGAAGAACAAAGCGACGGTGATTCACGTTGACCCACGTTTTACGCGGACCTCTGCGATGGCGGACATCTGGGTTCCCCTACGCTGTGGGAGCGATATAGTGTTCCTCGGGGGACTGATCCACTACGTCCTCGAGAACGAAAAGTATTTTCGTGAATACGTTGTGCATTACACCAATGCGCCTACTCTCCTGCGAGAGGATTTCCGCGACACGGAGGACTTGGACGGCTTCTTCTCCGGATGGGACGCGGAGAAAAAACTATACGATCCGACTACCTGGCTCTATGAAGGCAGTCCGGAAAAGGGAGCGCTCTTCGGAGGGCCGCTACCCAAGGTTGAAAAGGACCAGCAGCAAGCCGGACACGAAAAACGCGGGATCGTAGGTCCGGGACAGACCGCCGAAACTGCCAAGCAGGATTTCACCTTGCGGCATCCTCGTTGTGTGTTCCAGGTTTTGAAAAAGCACTTCGCGCGTTACACGCCTGAGATGGTAGAGCAGTGCTGCGGCGTGCCGAAGGAATTGTTTCAAAAAGTCGCGGAAGCCTATTGCTCAGCTTCCGGGCCGGACAAGACCGCAGCAATCTGCTATGCCCTCGGCTGGACACAACACTCCAAGGGCGTGCAGATCATCCGCGCCGCGTCCATCCTACAAATGCTGTTAGGAAACATGGGGCGTCCAGGCGGAGGCATTATGGCCCTTCGCGGCCATGCCTCGATTCAAGGCTCGACTGATGTCGCCACGCTATACGACATTTTGCCCGGCTATCTGCCCACGCCGATCTTCAACAGAGACGCCCGCAGTCTGAAAGACTACATCACATATAACAAGGCTAAAACGGGAGTGTGGTCGGATTTCGACAAGTACATCATCAGTTTTCTCAAAGCCTATTACGGCGATTCTGCGACCGCGGAGAACGATTTTTGCTTCGACTATCTTCCGCGAGTTACCGGAGACCACTCACATTTCGGTTTTTGGTTGGACATGGCTGACGGCAAGGTGGAAGGCCTGTTTCTGATGGGACAAAACCCGGGAGTGGGCGGTCCTAATGCCCGTCTGGAACGCAAGGCATTGGCCAAACTGAAGTGGTTAGTGGTGCGCGACATGGTGGAAGTCGAACCCGCTTCCTTCTGGTACAAGTCGCCGGAGGTCGAACGCGGTGAGCTTAGTCCCGAGACCGTTGCGACCGAAGTATTTCTCTTCCCTGCTTCCGGTGTGTCAGAAAAGGCCGGCACCTTTACCAACACGCAACGCCTGTTGCAATTTCATGAAAAAGGCGGCGATCCTCCAGGTGATTCAACCAGCGATACTTGGTTCATGGTTCACTTGGGCCGTCGCCTGAAAGCGAAGGCTGCGGCTGATCCGCGGCCACGGAATGCTCCGCTTAATGCTCTCAAATGGGACTATTCGGTGGCCGGCAAGGACGCCGAGCCCAAGGTCGAAGAGGTCTTGCAAGAGATCAATGGCTGGACCACTGCCGATCATCGGCTGATCTCAGGGTCCTCAGAGCTACAGGCGGATGGTTCCACGGCGTGCGGCACCTGGATCTACTCCGGTTGCTATCCGGAGCCGGGAAGGAATCGACCGAATGAACGGCAATCACGCGACCTTTACGGACACGGATGGGGATTTGCCTGGCCATCAGACAGGCGCATCCTCTATAACCGCGCCTCCGCGCGTCCGGACGGAAAACCTTGGAGCGAGCGAAAGAAACTGGTTTGGTGGGATGAACAACAAAGACAATGGACTGGTCTTGATGTGCCGGACTTTTATCGCGACAAGCCTCCCGATTACAAGCCGCCGGAAGGAGCGGTTGGTGCCGCGGGAATTGGCGGTGATCAACCGTTCATCCTCCACCCTGACGGCGTAGCCTGGCTGTTCGTCAGCGCTGGACTAAAGGATGGCCCTTTACCGACCCATTACGAACCGCTGGAATCCCCACTTCCTAATCCTTTATATAAGGGCAGCAACTCGGATCCAGCCGCGATGAAACGAGAGCGGCCCGACAATCCCTACGCGCGCTCGCCTGGAGATCCGAGCTTCCCCTATGTCCTCTCGACTTATCGTCTCACTGAGCATCACACAGCGGGAGGCATGAGTCGAACTCTCAGTCACCTGGCGGAACTGCAGCCCGAGCTGTTCTGCGAAGTTTCACCGGAGCTGGCGTCTGAGATTGGTTTGAAGCACGGGGCTTTCGCAACCATCACTTCACCTCGCGGCATTGTAGAGGCACGAGTCATGGTTACAAATCGCCTGAAGCCGCTGTCGGTGGAGGGCCGTTCTATCCACCAGATTGGTATCCCATTCCACTTCGGCACCAACGGATTGGTCACGGGTGATTCAGCCAACGATTTGTTACCCATCTCCGAGGAGCCGAATGTTCGCATCATGGAAGCCAAAGCGCTGGTGTGCGACATCACTCCCGGCAGACGTCCGCGAGGAAAAGCAGCGCTGGAGTTCCTCGCTAGAAAGATGGAGGCGGCATGAGCACTGCGACAAATCTCCAGGGCCACTCCGGCCAGACGACCGCGTTCTTGACCGATTCGACATTGTGCATTGGTTGCAAGGCCTGCGAGGTAGCGTGCAAGGAGTGGAATGGCGTCAGTGCAGACGGATTCGACTGGTCGGGTTTCTCTTACGACAACACCGGCGCGGTTGGGCACTCAACGTGGCGGCATGTGAAATTTGTAGAGGGCAATCCTCAACCGGGTTTCGGCGGAAATGCCGGCGAGGCCATTTCATGGGAATTTTCCTCCGACGTTTGCAAGCACTGTGAAGTAGCCGGATGCTTGGAGGCATGTCCGACTGGCGCGATCACGCGCATGGAATTCGGTGCTGTGTACGTGCAGCCGGACGTATGCAATGGCTGTTCATATTGCGTCGTAGCTTGCCCCTTTGGCGTGGTGCAGAAGAATGTTGAAGACGGCCGCGCATTCAAGTGCACCTTCTGTTCTGATCGACAGCGAGTTGGGTTGGAACCCGCTTGCGCAAAAGCCTGTCCCACGCAATCCATTAAATTCGGAGAGATCAACCAGTTCCGCAACGAAGCACAAGATCGCCTGCAGGAATTGAAGGCGCGCGGAATCGAGGATGCGACAGTGTATGACCCGCAAGATACCAGCGTGGGCGGGATCCATTCGATCTTCCTCGTTCGCGGTGACCCGCGCACCTACAATCTTCCGCCCAAGCCGGAAGTGCCAACCATCTATCTCAAAGACGGATGGCGCTCAGCGGGAATCGCCGCCGGGATGATGGTAGTCGCAGGTCTGGCCGCATTCTTGAGTACTCCGGCTAAGAATGGAAAACGTCTGGAAGGAGCCGGCAGGTGAGAGAGCCCTTAAAACGTGAGCAAGTTCCAGACGACGCGCGTGAAGCACGGCTCGTGAGCATTCGCAAAGAAGCAGAGAAAAAGGGCCGATTGGTGGAACAAGGAGTTAGGCCTGTGGGCGCTCCGTTTCCTAAGGCATCGCCCGAAACTGGCTATTACGGCATTCCCCTATTGAAGGAGCCGCAGTGGACTTGGCAGGTTCCCATTTATTTCTTTGTTGGGGGTGCGTCTGGCGCTGCCGCGCTCATAGGCGCGTTGGCCAAAGTGATCGGCAAAGATGAGCGCCTCGCGCGCGACGCGCGTCTGGTTGCGGCTGGCGGTGGAATCATTTCGAGCGGATTGCTGATCGCAGACCTTGGCAGGCCTGAGCGTTTTCTCAACATGTTGCGCGTGTTCAAGATTCAGAGCCCGATGTCCGTCGGCGCGTGGGTGCTGGCATTCTTCAGCAGCTCTTCTGGAGCCGCAGCTTTTGCTCAGCTTGTTGAACAAAAGATCGACATCGGCCCCATCCGCGTCTTGGGGAACGTCGCCGAAGGATTCTCTGCGGCAATGGGATTGCCGCTTGCCACCTACACAGGAGTGCTCATCGGCGCGACGGCCATTCCCGCGTGGAATCACAACATCAAATCACTTCCCATACATTTCGGAATGTCAGGACTGGGATCGGGGGTTTCCGTTCTGGAATTAATGGGGAATGACGACAGCCCGGCGCTCAACATGCTCGGGATCGGCGCGTCTGCAGTAGAAAGCTATGAGGGTTTCCATCTGGAATTTAGGCGCGATCCCCAGGTGAATCGTCCGCTGAAACATGGACTCACGGGTTGGACGACACGATTAGGCGGCTTGCTTTCAGGACCCGTCCCTTTGGCGCTGCGCCTGATCGCCAGTGCCTCGGGATCGCGACGCTTGCGACGTGCCGCTGCTTGGTCGAGCATCGCCGGTAGCATTTTGACTCGAGTCGGCTGGATCTATGCAGGTCGCGAGTCGGCTCGAGACTGGCGCATCCCTTTGCAGATAGAACAACCGCCATCGACGCCGGAGCTGGCATCGGAGCGAGACGTTCCGCAGATGCGAGCAGGTTGAGGTGCGTACTAAGACGATGGCGGCATCGTCTGCTCGGATCACGCGTTCAAGGAGGATGATTATATGTCTTCAGCAGGCCCAGTGACAGCAAACAGGGGCAACTTGCCGAACCGCTGGGCTATTGCGGCGGGGGGCGTGCTCATGCAGATTGCGCTCGGTGCGGTATACGCCTGGAGCGTATTCCGCATTCCGCTGACGAAGGCCTTTGGCTGGACGATCACGGAAGTCACATTCACTTTTACGGTGAGCATCCTGATGCTCGGTTTTGCCGCCTTTGCCGGCGGGCTCTGGATGCGGAAAGTGGGGCCGCGGAAGGTAGCCCTGACCGCCGCGATCTTCTACGGAGCCGGCGTCTTCCTTGCGAGCCTCTCTGCAGGCCGCCTTTGGTGGCTGTATTTCTCGTACGGCTTTCTAGGGGGAATCGGCTTGGGACTGGGCTACATTGTTCCCGTTGCAACGCTGGTCAAGTGGTTCCCCGATAAGCGGGGCATGATCACGGGTCTCGCCGTGGCAGGGTTCGGCGCCGGAGCGCTCATTACGGCGCCAATCGCGACGAGGCTGATTGCGAGCGTCGGCGTACTGAAGACTTTCGCTATTCTTGGGATCGGGTATTTCATTGCCGTCACGTTCGGCGCGTTGTTCATGCAAGATCCACCCCCAGGATATGTCCCACCCGGGTGGACACCAACCGCGGCTGAGAAGCGAGAACGCGCGGCACAAGACTTCACCCTGAGCGAAGCATTGCACACCCGGCAGTGGTACGCATTATGGGCGCTCTTGTTTCTGAACACATCGGCGGGTATCTCAATCATTTCACAAGCGGCGCCGATGGCCCAGGAGATCACGGGAGTGAGCGCCGTGACCGCGGCGGGAATGGTAGGAATCATCTCGATTGCAAACGGATCGGGCCGCTTTTTATGGGCTTGGTTTTCTGACTTAGCCGGACGTCGCTGGGTGTTTCTGTCGATGTTTCTCATTCAGGCGGTGGTCTTTTTTGTGATGCCACGCGTGACCACCTTCGCGTTGTTTACCACCCTCGCGTTCATTGTTCTGCTTTGTTACGGAGGTGGGTTCGGGACGATGCCGGCATTTGCTGCGGATTATTTCGGAACGAAGGACGTTGGGTCCATCTACGGGCTTATGCTGACGGCATGGGGCTTTGCCGGAGTGTTAGGGCCAGTATTGATCGCCACAATTCGGCAACGCACTGGAGCGTACAGCGGGGCTCTCACCGTGATTGCATTCATTGTGCTGGTCTCTGCAATCATTCCGCTAATCATCCGTCCGCCTGCGAGCGGAGCTGCACCGGCAAGGACCAGGGAACCTAGCCCACGAGCGGCTTAGAATTGCGAGAGGTGGCGAGATGGCTGAGCATAAATTCAGGGTGAGAATAGGTTCGATCTACCTCCGCAATAATTAGGAAACCCTGAGTTGAGAAATGTAAATAGTTCATCACGGCGCTTTGCCTTGGTGCAATAAACATCGAATGACAACGATCTTGTCGATCAAACATCGGCTGCTAGTCCACTACTCATAAAATTAAGGGAAGTCGTCCCGAGTCGCGTAATCTTTTGGCCATGCAACCCGCCTGTCGGAACTTCGAGTATTTGGTCCTTCACATGAATGCAGATTCGCCCCTGTAGAGTCTGTATCGAAATTCTACCTTCAGCTTTGTGCTCCCCTATGCGTGTGTGTTGGCCTTCATCAAAATAAGAATGGTACGGAAATCCTGTTGCTTAACCAGGGTTTTCGAACTCCGTCCGGTTACCCGGTGCCAAGACTCTTTGGTCCGCAACTGTTCTATTTCTTTTGAAAGATCGGACTGCAACACAGGGTCAGCCAAGCCGGGGAGCCGGGTTAGATGTGCATGGCTTTCAAAACAATCGGAGGCTGGGTGGTTCCATACTTGTACCTCCATCGGTAACCTAGTCGTGCGCATTGTTCTTGGTATCGACGATCTTCGTCCCGATGGGATGGTTTTGGGCTTCATTGGAATAGCTGTTGTGTTGCTTTCATGGATTTTTGCACATTACATCTCATGGTTTTTTCCTCGCGCGTTACAGCATGTACAGAAGGCAGTCACTCATCCTGTCATGCTGCTCACTCTCGACAGGCTTGCACCTCGTGAGTACTACACCTCTGGCCAAACGGAAAGATGCCTGCTCGCGAGGACTGGAAGCAGTTAGCTGCTGACACTTCAAGGATTACAGACTCAAAGTCACTGGGTTGGTGGAGAACCCGGTAGAGCTTACTTTAGAAGATCTGCGATTGCTCGGTGTGGAAGAGAACATCACCATGCACCATTGCATCAGCTTATAGAGCACGTTAAGCCGCTCCCATCGGCGGGAGTGGTCGCATTTTATTCCTTTGGCGGCTCACTTTATGGAGACCTCTACTATGACACTCAGACCATTACGAATGTGCTCAAGCCACAGTGTCTTCTGGCGTTCTCCATGAACGGCGCTCCGCTTCGAGAAGAATATGGTGTTCCTCTGCGATTGCGGGTAGAAAACCAGCTAGGCTACAAGATGGTGAAGTGGATTGAGCGCATCGAATTCGTTGCCTCAGAGAAAATCTTAGGCGAGGGGGAAGGCGGGATCAACGAAGATGATGAATACTTCGATCTGTTGCCCAACATCTAGTAAAAAGACCAAGGGAGGGCATGTCTTCGTGCTGGATCGGCCGCTTTCGTCTGCACTGGTTGTTAGCTCACCTGCCGCCCCCAACTCGTTTGAGCGGCTTACGTGGCGGTGAACAGCTTTTGGACTATAGCCTTGCTCACGCTGCTGGCTTTGCTGACACACAATCCTTTTGTGTTCCCATCACTGCGGAATCTTGACTAGACCGGCTTATCTTCCGGTCATCGAAATTGCTGTTGTGCTGCTGGCCGCTCAGGCATTCGCTATTAACATGCTCGCGGGTTTCTTCATCCCATTTGGAAAGGTAGCAGACCACAGGTCGACGAAATAAACACCAAAAATTGACATTCAGAGGACAAGAGCGCGCACTCGAGTCGCTGAGTACAAATTGAAATGCTTGAAGCCGCATCGAACACAGGAGAGGTTAGCGTATGACAAAGGAAGGATTTACCGAAGGCGGCACGATGCAGCAGGACTTCGCCCAATTTGATCTTGCCCGTGAGGTGATTGATTCGGAGCGGACGAAACCTTGGCAGAACGGTCATACGGCCAAGACCCTCTTCAAGAAAGCAGACTTTAGAATGGTGCTGATATGCATGGAAAAAGGTTCCATTTTGAAGGAGCATCATGCTGACGGCACCATCTCCGTGCAGGTTTTGAAAGGATCGATACTCTTCATTGCCCAAGGAGAGACGCACACTCTGCAGACAATTAGTGTTGTGGCCCTCGGCGGGTCAATAAAGCACCAAGTCGAAGGGCTAGAGGACTCCGCGTTTCTATTGACCATCTCCTGGCCAGATGAACAGAAGCTTCTGCAAATGAAGCATCGTGGTTACGGACGTTAGCAAAATAATATAAAGACTGAACCGCGGTAATCAGTTCTCACTGATTTGCTTGGTATTGAAGCAGTTGCAGGCGACTGGTTTAACACTGTTGAGGTTTATTGAAGTTGGATGCTTTCGCTGTCTTGAAATTGCCTACTCTGCGCGCATCGAAGATGGCGTCATTGTCATTCTCCGCGGAAAAAAGATGCGGTGGCCTAAAGGCATCTTAGGTTTCGGCCCGAATGCTTTTAGATATGGATGCTCTTTGGCACAGTGAGCACGGGATAGTGAGCCCACTGAATAACGCGGTATGCGGTACGTTCCTCCTGATGCGCTACGGTCGCATCTCCTTCGTGGACTGCAAGAACGGCGAGGTCACATTGATATTCCTTCGGCATAGCCCCGCTTTTTCTGCGGGATCGTTGGAAGCCGTCAACATGGATCGTCGTCCGAATTGGTCGAAGCGAGTTAGCCATCCCAATCGGTTTAAGCGGCATTTCAAACTATGTAGATAAATTTGTAGCTGAGAGAGCAGCCTATATCAACAACGCTTAACAAATCGAATTCATAATGAGCTAAGGGTTTGATATCAAAGCTCTCAAAATCTTCAAAATTCAGTAGATTTCAACATCCTTGATTATGTCGGTCTTCGGAACCGAGTGTCGGGAGTTTGAGCACTCCGCAATCCCTGAACCGCTATGCGTATGTTGGGAACAATCCAATCAACGGCACTCGACTGCGGCAGGGCGAGTGGATTTCTTGGTGACGGTGGTGCTGTGTTATGCCCTTCAGGAGTGAACTGCAGCAACATTGAAAGACGGCCGATTATCTCAGGGTTCCCAACTCAGATCGAACGTACCAATTAAAATGTGTTGGAAGAGATAGGAATAGCTATGCGTGTTCGTGGGCCACATACAGCCTCAAGTGGCTTATTGACGGGGAACAACCATACTATCTCGGTGATGCCCGGACGCAATTCATAATTGATCAGGTCTACCGTGAAGCAGGTATAGTGACCAGCGCGAAGGAAGGCAGTGGCCGGGTTCTATGCAGCCTCTTTGGGATCTCCGGACTGGCAACTCTGGTTGGGCAAGTCATACGTGAGTATGGCTACAATTTTGGCTACATTTTTCCCTTTTTTCGCTGTAGGATGCTGATGGAATCAGCTGGAAACTGCTGGTTTACCAACACTGCCGCAGAGCTGCGTAAGCAACAGATAAGTCGCCGTTTTGCCATCATTGATGGTGTTTTTTCAATACGGTTGCTGAGAATCCCACTCTCTCCGCCATTTTTCTTCCGCTATTTTGGTTTGGTAGAGGTCCCTCGGCTCGCTGCGCTCGCTCGGGATTTCGGCGCGCGGCTCAGACGCCGCGCAAACGCCTCAAGTTCGAATCCCACTCTCTCCGCCATACCCTTCTTTTTCCGTTTACAAGTTGCCAGCTGACGCAGCTGACGCTTTGTTTCCCGAGTTAGCCGGGAGATCGTTTGCGTTTGCTGGAACTGGCACCTGCGGGGCTGCCTCCCACATGGACGGATCGGCGTGATAAGCCAAATCACCAGTGGTGTTCAGGTCTGCCGGGGTGGCGGTAATTTCATACGACTGCACTGTTCCGTTGGGAGCCTCAACCGTGCCTGTGTAGGTGAAGTAGTATCCGCTCTTTGCTGTTTCGGGGGTCGTGGCGTCAGCCAGTGAGGAGTCGATCAAGCAAGCAGCAGATTTTGACGGAGCAGCATTGCCCATGCCGCAGGTTTGGGGACTGCCGCCTAATGCTGCCAGCGACGAAGCAAATCCACCAAAGATTGAATGGAAGTTCACATCTGCCGTCATGATGGCGTGTATTGAGCCAACGGCCGAAGCCTGATTGGCGGCAATACGAGCTTTCATCAAGCTGGGTATCGCAATAGCCGCGAGCGTGGCGATAATTGCCACAACCACCAGCAGCTCGATCAGCGAAAAACCCTTCTGTTTGCGCATACCACTAACTCTTTCAACCACACTTACCGAGACCTTGTACCTCTTTCAGGTACATACAATGCGGTATTACTGACCATGTGTACAGAGCACCAAAGTAACCCGGGTCATGGGCTCTCGTAATGGTGGGTTATCCCCCTATGGTTTCAATCACTTGTACGGCTTCCGCGGAGATTTCCACCCTCAGGCTGTCCAAGTCTTCCTTCATGTGTTCGGGATTGCTGGTGCCCGTCAGCGGGAGCATTCCGATCTGGCGCGCGAAGGCGAAGACGACTTGCGCAGGAGTGACATTCGCGCGCGAAACCAATTCCATCACGAGCGGATGCCGCAGGACTTCAACATTTGCAGTCAGCAATGAGAAGCCTTGGTAAATAATCTTGTGCTCGTCGCAGAATTTTCTAACTGAACGGTCCCAACCGAACCGGGCATAACATCGGTTCTGCACAAACGCCGGCAGTTCATTGTGAATATCGGCCAATTGCTGAAGGTGCTCGAGTGAAACATTGCTCACGCCTAAGAAGCGAGTTCGTCCGGCGCCACGCTCCTTGATCATCGCCTCCCAAGCTTCCGCATCTTCGTCAGTCCATTTGTGATTTGAAGAAGGTCCGTGCAAGACGAAGCTATCAACATAATCGGTCCCCAGATGCTCGAGTGAACTCGCCATAGACTGGGCGACTTGAGTTGAAAGTGTCGCAGAAGGATCGTACGGCAGGCGCTCGTCTTGACCGCCCTGGCTTGTGAATTTCGTCTGCAGAAACAGATCGGGGCGCGCGACCAGACCTGAGCGATATGCTTCGGCCAGTGCCTCGCCTACTCCGGCTTCGTAATAATGACGTCTCTGGTTGGCGGTATCTATCCCGCGAAAACCCGTACGGATTGCCTGAAAGGTGAGCGCCGCAGTGCGCTCTTCTTTCCACGCGGTGCCATAGAGAAAGGAAGGTGGAGTCGAAGATTGTCTCGGTGGCATTCCTTCATTCTGCCATGTGGCGCCTAAAACTGAAGAGGGCAGCGCGATTCAACGCACCGCCCTTCTGAATTACTGGAACCGTTATGCCTGCTTGCGGACTTCCTCGAAGTCCTGATCCTTCTGCTGGTCGTTATGAGAATCAGACTGGGGAGACTTCGGCTTCGCGGCTTGGTCCTGCTGCTCTCCCCGGCGATTGCCTTGATTTTCGTGCCGATTGCCATCGGCTTGGTTCTGGCCCTTCTGCTGAGCGTCGTTTTGTTTGTTCCCGAATTGCTCGTCTTTGTTGAAGTCTTTATTCTTGTCGGTCATTTTGAATCCTCCGTATTCTTGTTGGATGTTCTCTGGCCAGAGTTGAGATGTTCTGGCTGACCAGCGGCTCTCGATTTACGGGAACTCTGGATTTGCACAGCCCTAAAAAATCCGGAAAAACTGCTGAGTCACTCGGTTTACACTGCAGCTCTCGACAGCATCATATGTTTATGGCCAGTACGGTTCTGAACACATGGAAAGACATTTCGGCGTACACGGGTAGAGGGATTCGCACCGTCCAGCGGTGGGAGACGAGCTTTGAATTTCCGATTCATCGCCCCAGCGGCAAGAGCCGCAGCGCCGTATTCGCCCTAAGCGACGAAGTAGACAAATGGTTTCATTCGCGTCCGATGCTCGCGACGGAAGAAAAGAACAAACGTGCTCAGCAGAATCCCATCAACATCGAAGAACTCAGGGCAAGAGCTCACCAGCTTCGGGCCCGTGGTGATGCCACCCAACAACTGATGCTCGAGCTTCAAAAGAACCTGCAAGCGGCCCTGGGCAAAGCGGCAAAGTACAGGAAAACGGCTCCACTCACAGACTCAGCGGCGGCATAGCACTCTCATCGAACTTCTGCGATCGCAGCTTGCTGCAAGATGAAGCGGTCGATTGCCTTGGCGAACCCTTCTTCATCGTTTGAATCTGTGACGAACGTCGCAGCCGCTTTCACCTCTGGACTAGAATTCCCCATAGCGATGCTGATGCCGCTTTTTGCAAACATAAATACGTCCGCTGGCATGTCGCCGATGGTGGCGATCTGTTCGGTCGGGATTTTGAGGACATCTGAGAGGTCCAGAACTGCCTGCCCCTTGTTTGCCTGAGGATGAGTCACATCAAGGTAGTACGGTTGTGACCGGCTCGCGGCTAAGCTGTTGCCACACTCTGCATGGATCGCCTTCTCGCAGCGGACGACTGCATCGAAGTCGTCACTCACGCCAACTATCTTTCCGGCTTGATCCAACACTGCATTGAAGTCGGCGACCACTGTGGCGAGAAAATTCACTGTATGTTGCTCTCGATCAACATGCGGCCCATTCGGATCGCGCACGAACCAATCACGATCGGTAAACAGCCACGCACTCAAGCGGAAATCGGAGATAATTTTTATGACCTTGGCCGCAACATCCCCCGGAACCAATCTTTTTTTCAGGACGGTGGAATCGGGTTGCACGATCATTCCGCCATTGAAGGCGGCTATCGGTTCCGTCACATTCAACGCGGTAATTTGACTTTTCATTCCGCGTGGCGGACGGCTGCTGGTCAGCGTGAACCGGATGCCGGCGTCCTTTAGCTTCTGCACTGCCGCGATCGCGCCCGGTGTAAGCACTTTTTCGTGTGTCAGCAGTGTTCCGTCAATATCCGATATCAGCAGTCGGATTGGAGGGCGGCTCTTCACGGGCTCAGTCATGGTCCTTTGCGGATTTCGATTCATTGACCGCAGTATAGTCGCGAACACGCTGGGAGTGGCACGATTCCGACTCCTTATGCCCGCAAAAACTAAATGCGGTTCCTTTCAGGCGTGAGAGGCGTCTATTATTGCGTACGCATCCAGAGCACGATTCCAAACCTTCGGAGACCGAGTGACTCGTAACAATGTTGGCCCCCTGCACAAACGAACATGGCTGTTCCGGCTGATTTGTTTAGTTCTTCTCACTGCGCAGACCATTGTGGTTCCTGCTCAGCAGCCGGCGCCACAAGCGGATTCCGGACGCCTGCCGCAGGACTCCGGCCTGCTCGGATTGCAGAACATGCTTCGCAAGCTGCACACCACTGCGCGTCTGCTGCAGACTACAGCGCATCCGGATGACGAAGATGGCGGCATGCTCGTTTACGAATCCCGCTTCAAGGGCGCCGATGTGATGCTGATGACTCTCACACGTGGTGACGGCGGACAGAACAAAACAGGCAGCAACTTCTTTGACGAGCTTGGAGTGCTGCGTACACTGGAACTTTTGGAGTCTGACAAATATTACGGAGTGCAGCAACGATTCTCCCGCGTCGCCGATTTCGGTTTCTCGAAGACCGCCGCCGAAACGTTTGAGAAGTGGGGCGGCAAAGATGTTCCGATGGCCGACATGGTGCGAGTGATCCGCACTTTTCGTCCCGATGTCGTCGTATCGCGCTTTTCCGGAACTCCGCGGGATGGACACGGCAATCATCAAGCTGTCGGGATACTCACGCCGGAAGCCGTCGCCGCCGCTGCCGATCCAAATCGCTTTCCCGAGCAGATCAAAGAAGGACTGCTCCCGTGGCGCGTGAAGAAACTTTATGTCGGCAATCGGGGGTCAGAAGACTACACGGTTCGCATCGACGCCGGACAAGTCTATCCGCCGCTAGGGATGTCATTCGCGCAATTCGGTATTCTCGGATACAGCCAGCAGAAGTCGCAGAACGCAAGAGTGTTTGATGTCCCGCCTGGCCCCAACTATCGCAGCTACAAGTTGGTGGAACCCGCGCCCGTGGCAGGCACGCATGAGCAGGATTTCTTTGATGGGATTGATACGACGATTCCGGGGCTGGTGGATTTCGAAAAGGTGCTCTGGGACGAGGACTACAAGGGGCAGATCACTAGAGAGTCGGTTCGGAAATCGCTGGAAGAAATTTCAGCGAAAGTGGATGAAGCCACACTGCTTGCGAAGAGTGATCCAGTGAAAGCCGCCGTTCCATTGCTCGCGGGAAAGAGAATGACCAGTACGCTACTTGCAATACTGCAGCCGCCTCTCAAAGCCCATACAGGTCTAAGTTTTGCGGCAGCCGTGAGGGTGTTGGACAGACTTCATGAGAAGGAGCAGCAGTTTCAGGATGCAGCAAATCTTGCGTTAGGACTAGCCCTCGAGGCTAGAGTTCACACGGCTCGGCAAGGCAACACCGTCATTCCCGGTGAGAATTTCGGCATAGCCCCAGTCCTGCAAAACACATCTGGAGCCGCTGTTGCACCGATAGAAGATTTCAAGATCATCGGTATGCCGACGACTGGTGAAGAAAGAATGGGTCTTGCAGTGAACTTCCCTGTAAGGGCCCCTTTGGAGTTTCCTTTGACACGCCCTTTCTGGCATCGTGAAGATCCCGAGCGGCAAAATGTGTTCACGATTGACAATTCCGCATCTGCTGCCCTAGCGAGCAAAGGCAAACAGCGTAAGGTCGATAACGCTGACCTCGTTGCATTGATGAATCCAAAATATCCGGAACCATCGAAATCTTTCGATAATCTTCCGCTTCCTCCAGATCCAGTCCATGTAATTTACCGTTACAAGTTTCAGGGCGAAGAAGGTGAAATATCAACAGTTCCCGGAACAGCCGACGGTCGCCTTAGAAAAATCGCCGTCGTCCCTGCCTTCTCAGTCCTTCTCGAACACGCCGCGCACGTGATCCAAACTTCTTCGCGTAGTCCGATTGAGGTCAAAGTCACCGTCCAGAAAAACTTCATCGGCGCGGCGAAACCCACGGTTCGTTTGAATGTGCCTGCTGGATGGCGCGTTTCCCCGGCATCACAGCCAGCGGAATTCGCTTCCGCAGCGGGTGCTCGAACGGTCTCTTTCACCGTCACTCCCGGCTCGCTTAAAGAAGGGAACTACGACATCAGTGCCGCTGTCGATTACAACAACAAGTCGTACAAAGAAGGATTCACCGTAGTCGGTCGCGAAGACCTTGACACTTTTTATTACTACCAGCCCGCGACGCAGCGCGTCAGCGTTGTGGATGTGAAGACTCCGGCGAATCTTAAAGTCGCATACATCATGGGTGCAGGAGACGACATTCCTCCGGTGCTGCAGAATCTTGGCATCGATCTAAAACTGCTCACGCCGGATGACGTCGAGCATACTGACCTCAGCCAGTTCGGCACTATCATTCTCGGCATTCGCGCCTATGACACTCGCGATGACGTGAAGAAGAACAACAAGCGTCTGCTCGATTACGTTTCTAACGGCGGCACTCTCATTGTGCAGAACAATTTCAGCACCGATGATTTCAATAAAGGGAACTTCACGCCGTATCCGGCGCAGTTGAGCAGGGAACGCGTCAGCGTGGAAGAGGCCCCTGTGCAGATTCTCGCGCCTGACGATCCGCTGTTCAGCTTCCCCAATAAAATCTCATCTCGCGATTTCGACGGATGGGTCCAGGAGCGTGGCGTGAATTTCATGTCCACGTGGGACGACCACTTTCAGCCGCTGCTCGCGTCTGGTGATCCCGGCGAAGCGCCGCTTAAAGGCGGCATGTTGCGCGCGAAATTCGGGAAGGGAACTTACATTTACACCGGCTACGCATTCTTCCGCCAACTGCCTTCAGGAGTTCCCGGCGCCATTCGCCTCTACGTAAACCTGATAAGCGCGGGACATGAAGCAAAATAGCGCGCCCACAACTCCGGTGCATATCGGGGCCGTTTCGCCGAAGCTCATCCGCGGACTCTCGCTTCGAAGCGCCACGGCGCTGAACATGATTGACATGATCGGCGTGGGCCCGTTCATCACCATCCCGCTGATCATCAGCGCCATGGGCGGACCGCAAGCGATGCTCGGCTGGATATTCGGCGCGCTGCTCGCCATCTGCGATGGACTCGTATGGGCGGAACTCGGCGCCGCCATGCCCCAGGCTGGCGGATCGTATTTCTATCTAAAGAATATTTACGGCGCGAACTCTCTCGGACGCCTGCTCTCATTTCTCTTCATCTGGCAATTGTCATTCAGCGCGCCGCTGTCGGTCGCTTCGGGATGCATTGGCCTCAGCCGATACGCCGCTTACATCTTTCCGCAACTCGATCATGTTTGGTCTACTCACAAATTTGCGGCTGCAATTCCGCTGCTGGGAACACTAGAGTTGAACGTCATCGTCTCAGGCGCAACATTCCTTGCAATAGCTGCCGTTCTGCTGGCGGTCTTTCTTCTCTATCGCAAGATTGCGGACATCGGCCGCTTCTCTATCGTGCTCTGGGTCGGGGTGATCGCTACTATCGCCTGGGTGATCTTCGCCGGAGTCACACATTTCAACGCTGCCCGCGCATTCGACTTTCCTCCGAACGCGTTTCAGCTCGATCACGGATTCTTCATCGGACTCGGCGCGGCTCTGCTCGTAGCTAACTACGATTATTGGGGTTACTACAACGTCTGTTTTTTAGGGGAAGAGGTAGAAAATCCCGGACGCAACATCCCGCGTGCGCTGATGTATTCCATTCTTGCCGTCGCGACGATCTACATTGTGATGAACATCAGCATCCTCGGCGTGCTGCCCTGGCGAGAGCTGAATGATGCCGCGAAGACTGATACGCGGTTTTTCATCATGTCCACCTTCATGCAGCGGATCTACGGAGCGTGGGCCGGATACCTTATCAGCGGCCTCATCATTTGGACTGCATTCGCTTCGGTGTTCTCGCTGCTACTCGGCTACTCGCGTGTCCCATACGCCGCAGCATTGGATGGCAACTATTTCAAGGCATTCGCAAGCGTTCATCCCGAGCACAAATTCCCGAATGTCTCATTGCTCTGGCTCGGATTCGTCGCCGCTGCCTTTTGTTTTCTGCGTCTTGCTGACGTTATCGCCGCGCTTGTCGTTATCCGGCTAACGATTCAGTTCCTCACACAGTCTATTGGTCTCATGATATTGCGCGTGCGCCAGCCCGAGCTCGAACGGCCATTCCGAATGTATTTTTATCCGATACCCGCCCTCATTGCCATTGCCGGATATCTTTTCGTTCTGTTCTCTCGTCCGAATTTTCAAAAAGAGATCCGCTATGCAGCTCTGCTCATTTTCACCGGGACTATCATTTATATGTTTCGTTCCTGGCGAAACGGCGAATGGCCTTTCGCACCTAAACTCGCTCGCTGACCCAAAGGAACGCCTCAAGCTAACAGCTAAGGCTAATAGCGAAGAATGTCTGAATCCGAAAGCTCGTTAGCAGTACTCGTCGCCAACGCCGCTCCAACTGTGGCGATGCCTTCTGCGTGGAGCCCATTTCGCGAGCCGCTCTTTCGCAATCTCTGGTTCGCCTCCGTCATTTCCTACACCGGAACGTGGATGCAGAACATCGGCACCGGATGGCTGATGACCTCACTCACAACGTCGCCCATGATGATCGGCCTGGTGCAAGCGGCCATGAGCCTTCCTGTTTTTCTAGTCGTGCTTCCCGCAGGCGCGCTCGCAGACATGGTCGATCGTCGCAAGCTCCTCATCGCCGCGCAAATATGGATGATGGCCGCGGCAGCCCTTTTGGGAATTCTCACCGTGCTGCAACTGGTCACCCCGATGATCCTGCTGGTGCTCACATTCGTGCTCGGATTCGGCGCGGTGATGAATGACCCGGCATGGCAGGCGATAACGCCTGACGTGGTCTCTCCCCAACGATTCGCATCCGCAGTCGCGTTGAATTCCGCAGGATTCAACGTTGCTCGCGCGATTGGGCCGGCAATAGGGGGATTGGTGATCGCCGTCGCTGGCTCTGGTCCTGCATTCCTTTTGAATGCCGCTTCGTTTGTCGGAGTGATCGCTTTCTCTACCGATGGAAATCGCAGCCGCACCCTGAACCCGTTCCCACGGCGCGCATCATGGAATACATTCGCGCGGGAATCGCGCACATGAAGGAAGCAAAGCCGGTGCAATCAGTTTTGGTTCGCACCGGGCTCTTTAGTCTTTTTGCCAGTGCATTCTGGGCGCTCTTGCCCCTCATCGCCAGTCCACATGGGCCCATCGGATACGGCATTCTTCTCGGCAGCTTCGGGACTGGAGCTCTGGCGGGCGCTGCCATCCTTCAACCATTGCGCCATAAGACTGACATCAACGCCCTCATCGCAGGCGCAACGATTATTTTCGCTGCCGCTGTCGTGGCCTTTGCTTCGGTGTATGAAGTCAGCTTGCTCTGCGTCGTGCTCTTCGCTGCCGGCATGAGTTGGATTATCATGCTCGCAAGCCTTAACATCTCCGCGCAGCAGATGTCGCCATCGTGGCTGCGGGCCCGCTCGCTCTCCATGTATCTGCTGGTGTTGCAAGGCGGAATGGCTGCGGGAAGCGCGTTTTGGGGAGCACTGGCCTCGAACTATGGAGTGCCGCTTGCGTTGCGCATTGCAGGGATCGGACTATTACTCGGACTCACGACCATTAAACGTCATCGGTTGAACACGGGCCTCGTTCCTATCTGCACCTAAGTCAATCCTGAGAGGAAAACAAAAATGAATAAGCGACACGCAACATTGGCCTCAGCATTTCTGCTCTTCGCCAGCATCTCCCTCTTCGCTCAAGACGCAGCGAAGCCGGCTGCCAAACCCGCGGCAGCACCCACGGTTTCAACCGTCCTCAACCGGCAGTTTGGAAGTGTGGAAAGCGAATTTGTTCCGCTGGCCGAAGCCATGCCAGAAAACAAATATGATTTTGCTCCTACCAATGGCGAGTTCAAAGGCGTTCGCACCTTCGGAGCCATGGTGAAGCACGTTGCCGTCACCAATCATCTTCTCGCCGCCGCCATGCTTGGTGAAAAAGCGCCAGCTACGGGCGACGAAGCTGACAATGGCCCTGCGGCCATGAAAAGCAAAGCCGAAATCGTTGCTTATCTCAAAGACTCATTCGCGCATCTTCACAAAGCGGCCGCAGGCGCGACTCAAGAAAATCTGCTGTCTCCGATCGACAACGCCTTTGGCGGACCGAACAAGATGAACCGCCTTGGAGCGAGCATCTTGGCTTTCGGACACAGCTTCGACCATTACGGCCAACTCGTGGAATATCTGCGGATGAACGGGATCATTCCTCCGGCCAGCCGTCCGCCGGCAAAGTAGTTTTGCCGAAATAAAAAGGCCCATCCATTTAGGATGGGCCTTTTATTTGGCCTATTCAGGCTTTACCAAACCCTGCAAGCATTCTCCCGCACCATCGGCTGTCCTACTTTGCAGCCGAATGCCTTCTGGAACTCAGGCATGTTTTGCACCACACCGTTCACGCGCCATTTCCCCGGCGAATGCGGATCAGTGCGCACTGAAAGCCGCGCAATTTCAGGAGTGCGGTTCTCGCACCATACGCGCCCGAACCCCAGGAAGAACCGCTGGTCAGCGGTGTAGCCATCCACCTTGGCATTGGCATCTTTGTTCGCTTGCTCCATCAGTTTGTGCAAAGCCATGAGCGAAATGCGTGCGCCGCCGTTGTCCGCGGTGTTCTCGCCCAGCGTGAGCCTTCCGTTCAGCTTCAGGTCATCGACCGCATTAAAGCTGCTGTATTCATCGGCCACGCAGCTTGCGCGTTTCTCGAATTCTTGAGCATCCTGCGGTGTCCACCAATCTCGAAGGTTTCCTTTGGGATCGAACTTCCGACCTTGATCGTCGAAGCCGTGCGTCAGTTCGTGTCCTATCACAAGGCCTACCGCGCCCATGTTGATCGCATCATCGATGGAGCGATCAAAGAATGGCGGTTGCAAAATGCCGGCAGGGAAGACGATCTCATTGTGGCTTCCGCTGTAATACGCGTTCACCGTGGGAGGCGTCATGCCCCATTCCAGCTTGTCCACTGGCTTGCCGATCTTCTGCAATTGCCGGTTCGATTCAAACGCATTCGCGCGCTGGAAGTTGCCGACCAGATCTCCGCGGACGATCTTCAGCTTAGTGTAATCACGCCATTTGTCAGGGAACCCGATCTTGTTGCGGATGGCCGTCAGTTTGACCAAGGCTTGCTTCTTGGTCTCAGGAGTCATCCAGGGAAGATCAGAGATGTCAGAGCGCAATGCACCTTCGAGAGCGTCCACCATTTTCAACATCCGCTGCTTGCCTTCCGCGCCGAAGGTTTCATCCACGTAAGGCTGGCCGAGAGCTTCGCCCAGCGCGTTATCAGTGGAATTGATGCAGCGCTTCCAGCGCACCGGCAGTTCTTCCTGCCCGGTGAGGGCTTTGTCGAATTTAAAATTCTCGTTCACAAAATCGTCAGAAAGCCATTGGGCTGCGCCGTGCAAGACTCTCCACGTCATATACGTCTTCCACGAATCCAGCGGAGTGTTTTCAATCACCGTATTAACAGCCTTGAAGAATTCCGGATTACCGACATTTAATTCCTTGAATGCAGGTGCGCCGGTTGCGGTGAAATAAGTATTTAGATGGAAGTTCGGCGCCATTGCCTCGACGTCCGCAATCGCCATCTTGTGATCACGGTTTTTCGGATCCCGACGTTGCGTGCGGTCCATCGACGCTTTCGCCAGCTCCGTTTCAATCTTCAAGACGGTGTCTGCATTCTGGGCAGCCTGTTGCGGCGTTTGTCCGATCATCGAAAACATCTTCGTCATGTGATCGGTGTATGCCTTGCGGATTGCGACTGTTGCAGCATCGTCCTTTAGATAGTAGTCGCGATCAGGCAAGGTCATTCCGCTCTGGTCGATGGCGGCCAGGGTCATGTCTGCATTATGCAGGTCAGGGCCCGCGCCGAATCCGAAGATAGGATCAGGCCAAGCCAGCGCTTCTACTCCCATCACTGCGAGCATCTGCTGCTTGTCTTTGAGGGCGGCAATGCGGTCGAATTCAGGTTTCAGCGGCGAATAGCGTTTGCTGTTTGCCGCTTTTTCGTCCATGCAGGAGGCGTAGTAATCGCCGATCTTCTGCATCACCGGGCTGCGTTTCGGATCGTTGACGCTGGCTTTCTCCAAAATGTCATGCAGCACTGCCAAGTTGTATTCCGTCACCTCATTGAAGCTGATCCAGTCAGGATAATCCGGCGGAATGGGGTTCTGCTTGATCCAATTGCCGCATGCGAACTGGTAGAAGTCCACGCAAGGATCAACACTCTTATCCAGGTTTGCCAAGTCGAACTTAGGTACCGCCGGACGCGAGATCGGTGACTCGCCGGTCTTCGCAGGATTTGCCGGCGGAGTTATGTTCCCCTTATTGGCCTTCTTTGCATTGCTAGATTTCTCAGTTGATGGCAGTCCCGGTTTCTGTGGAGCCTGAGAAGAAGTTTGACCATGAAGCACGGCAATCATCATCAACATGACAGCAGCAGAACGAGTGAAGCGGTTGCGCATAGACTCTCCTCTGAATTCCAATCGCTGAAATAGTAATCCTCGAAAGTGCCTGCCCGCAATCGGAGGCAAAAAAGGCCCATCCAAGTTCGGATGGGCCTTTTGTCTTCGGGGTCTTTGCCGTTGCTCGTTTCTGTTTGCTGTCGCTAACAGCTAAGGGCTAAAAGCTAAAAGCCAAAAGTCGAGAGCTGAAAGCCGACAGCTGCCTCTCACTTCTTCTCGGCAGCTGCCTTCTTCTGCGCTGCCTGTCTCTCTTCAGTCCAGGGCGGAACCACGTTGACGCTGCGTGCGTAAGCAATGGATTGTCCCAAGTGCTCTGATTGGTGCACCTGCATCAGGAACAACGCATTGCGAACTGTGCTCTCCTTGCCGCGAACCTTTGCCGACTTTTCCAGATCAGCGTCAGAGGTCTGCATATTCATCGTTTGCCGCACATGCGCGAATGATTGCTTCAATGTGGAAACGACCTTGGCTTTGTCGTTCGCCAGTTTCTCGAGTCCAGCCACATCAAGGTCTGCTGGGGCCTTGTTGCCGACCATCCCGCAATACGCATAATTTCCTTGCGCCATGTGCATGTAAACTTCGCCGATCGAGCGAACACCTTCTCCCGGACGCCACGAGTACTTCTCCTGGGGAATCGCCTCCGCCAAACTGACCGACTTTTTCTCCAGGTCATCGAGCGACTTCAACAGGTCGGCGCGGAATCCTGTAGCAGTTGCGGGCGAAGTTGTAGCAGCAGCCGGGGCCGCTGCAGGTTTGTCAGATTTCGATGGCGCAGCTTGCGCCATACAGCCGATCGCCATGATTGCCGATGCAGCGAGACACAATAATGCTTTTCTCATTTGCTTCTCCTTAACAGTAGGAACGAAAGTATAGCCCAGTTTCATTCGTTGAAATCCGTGACATCCGTGCAATCCGTGGCAATTTCTTGATCTTCAATTAAACCCGAAACTGCGTCACTATCCGCCCGTCGCAAATCCTGGATACAAAGTCATGCCGCCGTCCACGAACAAAGTCGTTCCTGTGACGTAGTCGGACTCATCCGACGCCAACCACACCGCCGCGCGACCGATATCAATAGGTTCACCGACCCGCTCGTAGGGAATCAGCTTCAGGAGTTCTTTCAGAGCTTCGGGGGTGTCCCAAGCTGCTGTGTTGATGGGAGTCTTGATCGCGCCGGGCCCAATGCTGTTGACGCGGATCTTTTTTGGCGCCAGTTCCTGCGCCATGCTCTTCATCAACAGCATGACTCCGCCTTTAGAGGCTGCGTAGTTGCAATGTCCCGCCCACGGGATCACCTCGTGCACCGAACTCATGCAGATGATCTTCCCTGCTGCCCGCGACCTTTCAGGAACCACGCCTCGTCGCAAGAACTCTTTCACAGCTTCGCGCGCGCAGAGGAATTGTCCGGTAAGGTTCACGTCAATCACAAACTTCCATTGCGCCAGCGTCATATCAACGAGCGCAGCGTCCTTCTGCAATCCCGCATTGTTAACCAGGATGTCGACCGTGCCGTAGGTTTCGATGGTCTTGGCGAACATCGCCTTCACTTCATCTTCATTGCTGACATCCGCCTTAATAACGATGCCCTTACCGCCCTCGGCGTTTATGCCGGCAATGGTTTCTTCAGCACCCGAAGGACTTCCTCCCGGATAATTCACCACCACGCTCGCGCCTTCCGCCGCCATCTGGATAGCTACAGCTTTGCCGATACCCGAACTTGAACCGGTAATGATAGCGACTTGTCCTTTTAGGCGATTTGCACATCCATCCTGCGGCATGATGCTTCCTTCCTTGCTGGAATCTAATTCGTGCTTCTGGTCGCGGCTTTGCGCGTGACTTTCTCCTTTTTCTCATCCTCACGCTCATGCGGATCGCCAGACTGCTGAATCAGCTTGGCGATGAGGCCTGTCCATCCGGTCTGGTGATTCGCGCCGACACCGGAGCCGAGGTCCCCGTGGAAGTACTCGTAGAACTGGATGAGGTCTTTCCAGTACGGATCTTTTTGGAATTTCTCGTTCGTGCCATTCACGGGGCGCGTTCCATCTTCTGCCTTCATGAATATCCGCGCCAGACGGTGCGATATCTGCTCCGCCACCTCGCTGAGCGACTTCATCTGCCCCGACCCCACCGGACATTCCACTTTGAAATCCTGCCCCAGGTAGAAATCAAATTTCTGGAGCGACTCGATCAGCAGGAAGTTCACGGGGAACCATATCGGCCCGCGCCAATTCGAATTGCCACCGAACAATCCTGATGTCGATTCTCCCGGCTCGTAATCAACACTGTGCTCCACTCCCGCAATCTTCAGAGAGAACGGATGGTCCTTATGCACGCGCGACAGCGCCCGTATGCCGTAGTCTGAAAAGAATTCTTTTTCATCCAGCATGATCTGCAGAATGCGTCGCAACTTCGCAGCATCCACGATGGACAACAATCGCCGCTCGCCTTGGCCACGCCGATGCATGGATGCAATCCCGGAAGTCAGCTCTGGACGATTCTGTATGAACCACTCGAGCCGACGCTTAAATCCCGGCAGCCGCTCCAATATCTCCGGCTCAAGCGTCTCGACCGCGAACAACGGAATCAATCCCACCATCGACCGCACTCGCATCGGCTGATGCCCAGCTTCCGGTGTATGCAAAACGTCGTAAAAGAATCCGTCGGTCTCATCCCACATGCCGACGGAATCATCATCACCCGCCTCGCCCTCGTGCCCGCGATGGTTCATTGCATATGCGATATATAAGAAGTGTTCCCAGAACTTGCTCGCAACATCCTCATATACGGGATCTTCATCCGCCAGCTCCAGTGCGATAGCTAGCAGATTCAGCGTGTACATCGCCATCCAGCTGGTGCCGTCAGATTGCTCGATGAATCCGCCACTCGGCAGCGGAGCGCTGCGGTCGAAGACGCCGATGTTGTCGAGCCCGAGGAATCCGCCCTGAAAAATGTTGTTGCCTTCGGCATCTTTGCGATTCACCCACCACGTGAAATTCAGCATGAGTTTGTGAAAGACGCGCTCGAGGAAAACCCGGTCGCCCACTCCGCGACGCTTCTTCTCGATCTTGTAAACGCGCCAGGCCGCCCACGCATGCACCGGCGGATTCACATCTCCGAACGCCCACTCGTACGCAGGCAACTGCCCGTTCGGATGCATATACCATTCGCGCAGCATCAGCACGAGTTGCTCTTTCGCAAAATCAGAATCCACTAGCGCCAGCGTGATGCAGTGGAATGCCAGGTCCCACGCCGCATACCACGGATATTCCCACTTATCCGGCATCGACAGCACATCCGAGTTATACAAATGTTTCCACTCGTGATTGCGTCCCTGCTTGCGCTCCGGCGGAGGCGTCGGCTGTCCCGGATCGCCATCCAGCCAACGCTTCACTTCATAATGATAGAACTGTTTCGACCACAACATTCCCGCCATTGACTGCCGCATGACGTTTTTTGCGTCGTCTGAAAGCTGCGGGGGGATTACCGTCGCATAAAAATCGTCCGCCTCTTTCTTGCGCAACGTGAATTTTTTGCCGAATTCCGCGCCAAACGGATCGCCCGCCGCTGCCGGATTCGCATCCGTCAATCGCAATCGGACAGTCGCACTCGCACCGGCAGCGACTTTCAATTCGTACAACGCTGCGGCTTTCGTTCCCACCTGCGCGGGATTCACCGCCGCCCTATTTCCGTTCACTACATATTCGTGGAATGCGTCCTTCACATATGGAGACGCATTCGCCGCATTGAACAAGCGTTGGGCATTCGTCTCATTCTCCGTGAACAGCAGTTCCGGATTCTCCTCGCAATACAAATACCGCTCGCGATAGTAAGTATGCTTTGCCGATATCACTCCGCACTGGCTCTTCTTCCCGCCCGCCTTCTTCATCGACGGCTTCGCAATCGCCGGTTCCCACGTCCACTCATTGCGGAACCACAACGTTGGCAACAGCGATAAAGACGCCTCTTCCGGTCCGCGATTCGCGACCGTGATCTCGATCAAGATGTCTTCCGAACTCGCCTTCGCATATTCCACGAACACATCGAAGTAGCGGTTGTCATCGAATACGCCCGTATCCATCAATTCAAATTCCGGGTCTTGCTTGCCGCGCTTCTGGTTTTCCTCAAGCAACTGCGCATAGGGGTACTCCGCTTGGGGATACTTGTACAGATACTTCATGTACGAGTGCGTCGGAGTGCTGTCGAGGTAGAAGTAATATTCCTTTACGTCTTCGCCGTGATTGCCCTGGTTGCCCGTGAGCCCGAAGAGGCGTTCCTTCAGGATGGGATCGCGACCATTCCACATGGCCAGCGCAAAACAGATGTATTGATGGCGATCGCATATCCCGCCAATGCCATCTTCATTCCATCTGTACGCTCGTGACCGCGCTTGTTCGTGAGGAAAGTATTCCCAGGCTGTGCCGTTGTTGCTGTAGTCCTCGCGCACTGTTCCCCATGCGCGCTCGCTAAGGTAGGGCCCCCATCGTTTCCAGTGAGTACTGCGGTCTTCAGATTGGCGAAGACGCTGTTCTTCTACCGTCAGAGTGGGCTTCATGATGGCGCAGGACCTTGCGCATTGTTATAGGGGTGCGCCGAGGGAAAGTAAAGCCGCTTATCATTATTACTGCCCTCTCACCACCAACTCCACCGGATTCGACATGTGATTCAGCATTGAGGCCCGCCCAATCGCCTTCACGAAGATGCTCCATTTTCCTGGTTGCGGAAGCAGGGAAGCTACATCGATGGAGTGGGTCCCCGCGGGCACGTCAGCGACTGGTATCAACTTCTTTCCATCCCGCGAGATGAACACACGATAGTGGTCCAGCGTATTTTCCTTGCCTTGGATGTCCCAGCTCAGCTTCGTTCCCGCAACACTCGCATTTATTGAAACGCAATTGTCGATACCCGTTTCTATCTCCGTGCCTTCTTCGTAGTCGTTCCACGTTACAAGCAGCAACATAGGAAGCTGGTTCCTGCGGGAGTAATACTTCCCGGCAACAGCGAGGGAATTCATCCAAGTTTGCCCGCACTCTTGGCTCACTCTCCTGTGCTTTCCCCAATCCGCCAGGGAATCGTCGAATCCTTTGTATCCTGACCCCAACACCAGCTTGCCGTTGGCATTCTGCGTTTTCCCATAGAAGTCGTTCAGGTACGCAATTCCTGCGGGATCGCTGGGCTTCGCGGCATTCGGGTCAAGCCACGCATACGCGCCGTTGCTTTCCGGGTAGTCGACACCGCGCGCATTTCGGAACAGCAGCATCGGTTGCGGACGAATTTGCGACCGCACCCGCTTCCAATCGATGTCGTACTTGGTCAGGTCAAAAACAAAGAACAGCGGACGCCCGTCCACCCGAACGTATGCCGACGACTGCATGTAATTTTCTTTGGCGAAATTAATCTCTGAAACGATGGCTTTAGTCACGTCGCATCCCGGTTGCTTCGCGCACGGGTCGAGTGTTCCGGAAAACGACAGCGCAAATTGGAAGCCGACTCGTTCTGCCTCGCGCATGAACATAGTGCTTACGCGGTCTTTGAACTTGTCTTCCTTCCCATACCACGCAATGAATGCGCCTTGGATTCCGCGGCTCGCCATGTCCGCGATCTGACGGCTAACTTGGGCCTGATCGTCTGACCGATATCCCGGTGGCTCATGTTTCTGGTCACCAAACCATGGCATGAATCGAACGTAGATTTTTGTCGTCGCACCCGGATACAGCAGTGAAGAAATTGGAATCTTGCTTACGTTACCTGCCGCAGCATTGCCGTTTGGCTGCCCTTTGAACTTCGGGCTGGCACTGGTGTTAAAACCGCTCTCGGCGTCGAGCGTCGTTTCACCAGATAGCTGCGTAACAGGTGCTGGATTCTGTGGCAACGCATGACTCGAAAGTATTACGGCGGCAACGAGCCCGGACATCAAGCGCGCCAAAAACATGCTCCGGATTGAGGCGTGAAATCTCTGATGTGACAAATAAAGTCCCACTCGTATCTGTCTGAAATGAATGTGTCTACTCTCGATTTAGATGCAAGTTGTTCTTGCCAGAAACGTCCGTTTCTTCTCAGGTGCTCCCTAGTAGGTACTAAGTATTATTCTTAACCCTTTGTGGAGTCTTCTCTGGACTGACTCCATAAAAATCCAAACCTACACTCCCTCCAGTTCACAACAGATTTCTTTGCGTCTTCGATCGTTCCTCGTCGCGCAAAGTTTGCGTTCCCCTAAACCGCAAAACAGAACCTGGAGGAAACATTGAACTCACGCCGTCCGATCTTGGCCCTTATCTTCGCACTCTTTTCTATTCATTCATTCGCTGGCACGATTACCATCACGCCAACCACAACCCTGGCTGCCGAGATCGCCAAGAACAGCAGCGCGGCAGATTCTTTTATCGGGCTTCCTAACGGAAATCCGGCTCCCGGCAACGTAAGCAAATTGCCGGTTCGCAATCTTCTTCCCGGATACACCGGCAAGGTCCTCGCTCACTACATGCCTTGGTGGGGAAAAGCAGGACACATCGATATCGGACAGTCCTCACATGATGCCGTTCAGTCCGAGCGCATCGTCATTGACATGATCAGCCGAGGATACGACGGCCTGATGGTCAGCGAAGCCAATTCCAACACCTATAACCGAGACGGAGCACTGACGATGTTCGCCGCTGTCCAAAACCATCCCGGATTTCTTTTCTCTGTCAGTGAGAACAAGGGCGCATTCTCCGGCATCACCAACACCACCGCGAAGATGATCGCGGACATGACTTTCAACAATGATCATTACTTCCAGTCGCCAAATTATCTGCGGGTGAACGGACGTCCGGTCGTCTTCATTTTCGATCAGGACATAACCGGCATTGACTGGGCTGCAGCACAGGCTGGCTCGCAGGGCAATCCTCTGTTCATCTTCCGCAATCGCAGCGGCTTAAGCCCGTCGTACTCGAACGGCGGATTTTCCTGGATCGGTTTCCCCAGCGCCACTGACACCACCGGGCTCGGCTATCTGGATTCTTTTTACCAATCCGGTGTCGATTACCCCAGTAAAGCTTTGGTCGGCTCGGCATGGAAGGGTTTCAATGACACCGTTGCCTCGTGGACCAAGAACCGGATCATCTCGCAGACCTGCGGCACTCTCTGGCTTGATTCAATGGCTCGCAGTATCAGCAATAACCAACTGAGCACTTCAGCGATCTTGAAAGTTGCAACATGGAATGACTACGAAGAGGGCACTGAACTCGAGACCGGAATAGACAACTGCGCAACCATGAGTGCATCCGTCTCAGGAACTTCGCTTAACTTCGCGCCGGTCTTCTCGTCAACGGAAGGCGATGAGCGAACCATCGACGACTACCAAGTATTCATCTCCACTGACGGGCAGAACCTGATGAAGCTCACGCAGCTTCCCGCAGGCAGCCGTTCGCTGAATCTTGGGAGCTACACTCTTGCGCCGGGCACCTACACGCTCTACGTGAAGATGGTAGGTCAACCCGGCATTCTGAATCGGATGTCCGGCCCTGCGACATACACTGTTGCTCCGCCGCCACCACCACCGCCGCCTCCGGCTCCCACAGTGACCATCACCTGGCCGACCAACAACTACGCCAAAGCGTCACACTGGATCGAAGTTCGTGCCAACGCGACCTCAAGCAAAGCTGTTACCACAATGCAGATCTTGGTGGATGGAAAATTGGCAGCCGCCGTTAACAATGTAAAAACTGTAGACAAGTGGGTCTACGGCAGCATCGGCAAGTGGCACACCGTCCAAGTGCAAGCGTGGACGAATGGCGCTTGGGTCAAATCGAGCACCATCAAGGTGTACGTGATCAATTAACTATGAAGGATTGCTGCGATAAATAAGCGGCAATGTACGGGGGAGATGCGGTGGAGGAGATTCCTTCACCGCATTTGTTATTTGCAGAACTGAATCCACGAGCGGACGTTTGTTCGAGAGCGTGCACACGGGATCAGCCGCACTCGCATCTCCTGCGAGCAACAACGCCTGGCATCTGCATCCGCCAAAATCATGCTCCTGCTTGGGACAGGTCTTGCACGGCTCCTGCATCCACTCCGTGCCTCGAAACATCTGGAACGCCGCCGACTCTGCCCACATCCACCGCAACTGTTTGTCGCGCACGTTGTCGAATGTGATATTTGGGATCACCGCTGCCGCATGACAAGGCATGGCCCTCCCCGCAGGATCAATGAGCATCAACCTGCGCCCCCACCCGCCCATGCATGGCTTCGGATACTTTCCGTAATAATCGGGGGTAACAAAATCAATGGCGATGTTTTTATGTGGGGCGAGCTTCCGACGATTTAAGACCTCAACAGATCTCTCAACCTGCTCTCGAGTCGGCAAGAGCGAAGAGCGGTTTTCCATCGCCCATCCGTAATACTGCACGTTCGCGATCTCGATCCGTTGCGGGCCCAGCCCTTCGGCAAAGGCGATCAGCTCTTCCAAGCGGTCGAGGTTCTTGCGGTGCACAACGAGATTGACAGTGAATGCGAGATTGGTTTGTCGGATCAAACGGGCGGCTTCTCGCTTCTTCGCCAAAACGCGAACACCGGATATTTCCGCAGCAGCTTCTTCGTCGAAATCCTGAAAACTTAATTGAATGTGGTCGAGACCCGCATGAACCAGCTTTGAAAGTTTTCCCTCACTCAAGCCCACGCCAGAGGTGATCAGATTGACGTAGAGGCCGGACTTGCGCGCTGCACTGACCAACTCCACAACATCGTCACGAAGCAACGGCTCTCCGCCGGTGAAATGCGCGTGCATAATCCCCATTGCCGCCGCTTGCTCGAAGATTGAGACCCACTCTGCAGTCGATAGCTCTTGCTTGCGCCCCGCCAACTCCAGTGGATTCGAGCAGTAGACACACCGTAACGGACATCGGTGCGTCAGCTCAGCAATCAGCGCTAGTGGTTTATCAGTCATTTGGTTTCACCACTCCACCACTCCCCGCTCGTTCAATTTCCGCAAAAACTCCTCAACATCGCTCTCCACCATCCCGACAAACTGTTCGCGCATCTCCCCAACAATTTCGCCAAGCGTTCGGGTTCCATCACACCGTTTCAATATTTCCGCGCCTGTTCCTTTCAGTCGCAGCACGCCTTCAGGGACAAGTAACGTGTCATCCGCGCCAAAGCGACATCCTCTCGCCAGTCTTGGTTGCGCTCCATCTGTAATGATCATGGTCGAAAGGCTCCCAGTGGCGGCCACCCGGGCTGCACATACGCGTAGTAGATTGCGTCCAACTGCGCCCACAACAGTTCGCACTTTGACACCAATGCTGCCAGCGCCGATTCCTGCTGCTCGCGCGTAGTCGCGTGGGTGTAGACGTAATCGAAAGCGAACTCTGCATCCCGCGGCGCCTGCGTCACGCGGTTTTCAAAATATCCAAGTCCGCTCACCAGCCACGGATAATGTTTACGCATCCGGTCCATTCGCAACGCGATCAATTTCCCCGCAAATGTCTCCGTGAGCGATGAGGCCACAGCCTCCAGCAATGTTCGCTGCGAGACCAGTTGAACGTATGCGTCCACCGCATACCGCACTCCGAGCAGAACTTCTTTGCAGTCGATCACCCGCTGCCGTTCGAGCCCAGTAGCCTCAGCCAGTCGCAGCCACCGCTCGATTCCCGCCGAATTTAGATCAATGCCATCTCCATCGTGGTCGATAATCCTCTGTCGCCACGCCCGACGGAACTCCACGTCATCACTGCGCGACAAGATGATGGCGTCCTTGATCGGGATCTTTGATTGGTAGTAGTAGCGGTTCAGCGCCCAGGCCTGTAGCTGTCCGGCATTCAATTCGCCTTCATGCATCAACTGATGAAATGGATGCAGATGGTGATAACGCTCCGCACCGATTTGCATGATGCGCTCGCGCAATTCCTCACGGCTTAGCCGGTCGCCGCTTTCCACTTCGTATTCCTGTAAGAGTTCTTTCATGATGTCGCTCGTGATATCTGGTGCGGGAGCACGAACTCCGTTCCGTCCTCCGCAATTTCCCAACCCGCATCCCTGACCTGGCGGTACTCTTTGCTCTCTTCATTGAGCATCGGGTTGGTGTTGTTCATATGGATGAATATCTTTCGAGGGCGGCGCAGTCCGCGCAATCGCTCGATGCTGCCTGTCGCGCCCGAGACCGGCAAATGTCCCATCTCGCGCGCCGTACGACCGCCACCCTGTATTCGTATGAGTTCGTCATCGCTCCAGAATGTTCCGTCGATCAGCAACAGGTCGCATGAATCGAGACGCTCAGTGATTTCATGTGTGATCTCGCGCACCCCTGGCACAAACGCAAACTTTGAGTTGCCTCTTTCGATGACGAGCCCCATCACCGCGCCATCATTTGCCGAACTGCTTTTCCTTCCCTTACCGGCGTAGTAGGGGAGATCGCTACCAGTTGTAAAGGTGTGACAAACGATGCTGCCGATGCCGCTTTGAGAGCCAATTTCAATCCGCGCACCGGGCTTGAATTCAGTCCAGTTGGTCTGCTCCGGGGCTTGTTCGAGCATTTCAAAAATGGAATTCTCATTGCGAATAATGTCGCGCACTGCGGCCGTCGAATAGATATTCAGCGGTTGCTGTTCCCGCAGATGCAGAAGGCCGAAGATGCAATCGACGTCCGCGCTCGTGATGACTGCGCCGGTTATCGGTGATTGGCGGAAGTTGTTCCCAGGTTGCGAATGAAGTTCCGGAGTGACTTCAATCTGCGAGCGCAAATCAGGGGAGCAGTTCAAAAGCGTCCATGTTCGGTTGTCGGCGCTAATCGCAACCTGCGTCTGCGTGCGTGGGCGCACACGGATTCCCGCCCGCGGAGCCCGCGCGGCCGCACAGTTCGCACAACTGCAATTCCACTGAGGTAGGCCGCCGCCGGCAGCCGACCCCAGTATCTTGATTCGCACTCGTTTAGGAAAGCTCCGCTACGGCATACGAGTTGATCTCGCAGCCCAGGGAAATCTCTTCAAAATCCGGTCGCTCCCATTGCATATGGTTTTCCTCTCCAATGTCCGATGACTATTTGGCTGTGTCTCTAATTTGCGCTGCTCACACCGGCCACATCCAATTAGTGCTGATTGCCGCTGCTCAGGTTGTAAATGCCCCGGCAAAAAATCCTTCGGCGCTCACACTTACCTACATACAAGGTGCTCCCAAGTGCTCCCAATTGCTCCGCAGTGGTGCAGCGTGCATTCCTATTCACAACGCGCGTGAGAATCGCCGCTATGCAACGTGGTATTTACATTCAGCTTTTCGGCACACCACGTTTCAATCCGATTTTCTAGATTTCCATTTTTCTTGCTTTCCACCTCTTCCGACAGAGACTTTCTTCTCTACCAGAAATCTCAAAAATTGTCCGTTGTATATGTACTAAGTAGTTGATAAATAAATGGTACATACTCCTAAGTAGCTGATTTCATTGCAAAGTTTCCCACCCGAAAATGTTCCACCTGTAACATTGGTGGAAAACTTGCTCGTACTTACCCGAAACCATTGCTGCTCGTTCGGGACATCCATGCGTTTGGGACTCAGTGTTTTTGCCGTCGTTTTTTTTCTGCTGATCAATGCCAGACCTTCTGCGGCTTGCACCGCGAGTACAACAAGTCCGTCGGTAACGGTGTGTTTCCCGACGGCCAGTCAGGTCGTCAGTTCGCCAGTGAACATCAATGCGAAGACGACCGATTCGCGTGCGGTGACGTCAGTCGGCATTTACGTTGACAACGTGCTGGTGCAGACGGTCACGGGAAACTTCGTCAACGTAAGTGTCCCAGTAGCGGCGGGCGCCCACGTCCTGAAGCTGCTGGCGCATGACTCGGCAGGAACGTTCTCGTCGTCAGTCAACATCACGGTGAAAGGGACGTGCACGGACACCGTCGATCCATCGGCGATCATCTGCGCGCCCGCGAATAACGCGACTGTGACGTCGCCGGTAAACCTGATCGCGACGACGAAGGATTCGAAGAGTGTTACAGCGCTGTACGTTTATTTGGACAACGTCGCTGTGCTGAAGACGAGCGGCAGTCAAGTCAATGCGAACATCACGGTTGGAAGCGGGACGCACAACTTGCGCATACAAGCATGGGATGCGACGGGCGCGATCCTTAAGGCGGGCGTGAATGTCACGGTTGGCAGCAGTGGGCCACCGCCGCCGCCACCGCCGCCACCTGTGTCGTTGACAGGAATGTTGACGTATCACAACGACAACGGACGTAGCGGACAGAACAAGAACGAAACCATCCTCACTCCGGCGAATGTGAACGTGACACATTTTGGAAAGAAGTTCACTCGCTCGGTTGCCGGAACAGTGTACGCGCAGCCGCTGTATGTTGCGGGCGTGACTATCCCGAACAAGGGGAAATTCAACGTGGTTTACGTTGTCACCGAACATGACAGCGTGTACGCATTCGACGCGGACGGCGCAGTCAGCGCTCCGCTGTGGACACGCAGCTTTATCGATACTGCAGTGGGAATCACGCCGGGCCAGGGCAGCGACTTGGGGAACTATGACATCGGCACAGAGATCGGTATCACGAGCACGCCGGTCATAGATTCATCCACTGGAACCATATACCTGGTGGCAGAGACGAAAGAGAACGGAACGTACGTACAGCGTCTTCATGCGCTGGACATCACGACCGGAGCGGAGAGAGCAGGAAGCCCGGTGAAGATCCAAGCAACGGTGAATGGAAGTGGCACCGGCGGTGATGGCGCTGGACACATCAGCTTCCAACCGATGTACGAGAACCAGCGCGCGGGACTTCTGCTGGCGAATGGAAACGTGTACATAGCTTGGGCATCGCACGGCGACATCGGTCCGTATCACGGATGGGTGATGGCTTACAGCGCGAGCACGCTGCAACAAGTTGCGGTTTACAACGTGACCCGCAATGGATCGCGCGGCGGTATATGGCAGGGCGGAGCAGGAATCTCTGCCGACGGAAGCGGGATACTTTATCTGTCGACCGGAAACGGCACTACGGATTTCAGTGTCAATTTCGGCGATGCGTACTTGAAACTCGATGCCAACCTGAACTTGCTTGACTACTTCATCCCCTACAACCAGGATGCGCTGAAATCCGGAGACCTCGATGTTGGATCTTCGGGCGCCCTCGTATTGCCGACGCAGAGCAACACTACACATCCCTTCATCCTGATCGGTGGAAGCAAGAACGGAACTGTATATGTTCTGAATCGCGATTCACTCGGACACTTCCATTCCGGGAGCGACAGCCAGATCATCCAATCATTCCCGAACCTGCTCGGCCGGAACAATCAAGAAGACGAGTTCTTCGGTATCGGCGCGTATTGGAACAGCAACGTTTATTTCGTGGGCTCATTTGATCACTTGAAACAATTCAAGATGGCAAATGGCTTGATGTCGGGGACGCCGGCAGCAGTGTCGCCGGAGGCGCTGTCCTCCACCCGTTCGGCGGAGCCGGTGGTTTCCGCGAACGGCGCGACGAACGGGGTAGTGTGGGTGATCGCAACCGACACGTTGAGCAGTTCTAATCCTGCAGTGTTGCATGCGTATAACGCGAGCAATGTTGGGACGGAACTCTACAACAGCAACCAAGCAGGCACGCGCGATCAGCCTGGGCTTGTTGTGAAGTTCACATCGCCGACGGTTGCGAATGGAAAGGTGTACGTGTGCACGAAGAATAGGTTGGATGTGTATGGGTTGTTCTGAGGGCGGTTGTCAGGTTTCAATGAAATCAAAAGCAAGACCTTGAACCACAGAGGGCACAGAGAACACAGAGGCAAGTATTTGTGATTGGTAGTTTGTAATTTGTGATTTAGAAGAAACACCAAACGCAGTTTCTGGTTTTTAGTTTTTGGCTGCTAGCAAAGTCAAGAACAACAGCAAATGCATTGTCCTTCGGCTGCGCTGCGCTTCGCTCAGGATGACAGATGTAGAGAGTGCAGTGACACCCCATTTTGAATGAGACAATAGGGTCGGTGAGTTCACATTCATGATCCAGTTGTCCGGGGCCGGAAAGCGATTCGGCCATAAGCTTTTATTTGAAAATCTCGACTGGCTGATCACGCCGAAGGACCGCGTTGGACTGGTCGGCGGCAACGGCACGGGCAAGTCCACGCTGATGAAAGTGCTGGCGGGGCTGGAGTCGCTTGACTACGGTACGCTCAGCAGCACCAAAGGCGTGAGCGCGGGATATCTTCCTCAAGATGGATTGTCACTCTCAGGCAGAAGTGTCTTCGCCGAGTGCATGACAGTGTTTGATGATCTGCGGAAGATGGAGCAGGAACTAGAGTCGCTGACTCGGAGCATGTCTGAACTGGACCATGCAGGCACTGAGTATGCGGCGGTCGCGGAACGATTTCACCGAGTAGAAAATGAGCTGCGCACCCGCGATGCGTATACGGTCGAATCGCAAGTGGGAGCGGTGCTGCAAGGGCTCGGATTCGGCAAAGACGATTGGGCGCGGCGCACGGAAGAGTTCTCCGGCGGTTGGCAGATGCGCATATCGCTGGCGAAGTTACTGTTGGCGAAACCGAACTTGTTGTTGCTCGACGAACCCACCAATCACCTTGATCTGGAAACACGCAACTGGCTTGAGGATTATCTCGGGTCGTATCCGTGCGCGTACGTGTTGATATCGCACGATCGATATTTTCTCGACGTGACCGTTAACAAGATCCTGGAGATTTGGAACAAGGGCGTTCACGTTTACAGCGGCAACTATGACAAGTATTTGGCGCAAAAAGAGGAGCGCCGTTCACAATTAGTGGCTGCGTATAAGAACCAGCGGGATCGCATCGAGCAGTTGGAGGCGTTCATTAATCGCTTTCGCGCGCAGGCGACCAAGGCGAAACAAGTGCAGAGCAGGATCAAAGAGCTGGAGAAGATCGAACGCATCGAGATTCCCGCGGAAGAAAAGACGATCCACTTCACCTTTCCGCAACCGAAGCAGAGCGGGCGCATGGTGGCCGAGTGCCAGAGCATGGCAAAGAGCTACGGCGAGAAGACTGTCTTCCGCAATGTTGATTTTGTGATCGAGCGTGGCGACCGCATTGCGCTAGTAGGAGTAAACGGCGCGGGAAAATCGACGCTCATCAAATTACTGGCGGGCACGGAGCCGCTGAGCGCGGGAACGTATCGGCTGGGACACAATGTGGATGCGGATTATTTCGCGCAAGACCAGTACAAGGAACTCAATCCGGAGCGGCGGGTGTTAGATGATCTGAGCGATGTGGCTCCGCATTCAACACAGACGGAGCTGCGCAGCCTGCTTGGATGTTTTCTATTTTCCGAAGATGATGTCTTCAAGCCCATCGGGGTGCTCTCCGGCGGAGAGCGCAACCGGTATGCGCTGGCGCGGATGCTATTTCGTCCGTCGAACTTTCTTCTGCTTGATGAGCCGACAAACCATTTGGACATGCGAGCGAAAGATGTCCTGCTGAGAGCGTTGCAGGATTTTACGGGCACGGTCGTGTTTGTCTCGCATGACCGCTATTTCATCGACAAGCTGGCGACACGGGTTTTCGAAGTAGGCGATGGACAGGTGCATGTCTTCCCCGGGAACTACGAAGACTACTTGTGGCGAAAGCAGGGCGGGGCTGCGGAAGTGGCGTCAGCAACCGGCGCAAGTGTTCCGAAGAATGGTGTGCAAAGCAAGAATGTGAATTCGGAGCCTGACAATGCTGACTCGAAGCAGAAGCGCGTCAATCCGATCAAGCTGAAGCAGATGAAAGAGCGGTACTCCGAAGTGGAAGAAGAGATTTCGAAGTTGGAGGCGGGTATCGCCGAATGCGAAAACTCGCTCATATCGTTTGTGAGCGCGGCAGAGACGGCGCGGCAGACGGAGTTGTTGAAGAGTCGTCGAGGGCAATTGGAAAAGTTAATGGCGGAGTGGGAAGAGATTGGGGAGATAGTTTCTAGTTCCTAGTTTCTGGTTTGTAGCAAAGACAAGAGCAAACCCTTCTTAACCCCGGATAAAAGATCAAAGACGGATAACGCAAAAGCAGAAACTGAACCGCAGAGGACGCGCGTCGCAAAGGAAGAGCACAAGCAACAAAAACATCGCCCTTCGACTCTGCACCTGCGGCGCTTCGCGCGGGCAGAGGAATTATGGATTCGTAATCCTGATTGAGTTCGCTACAATGCTGAGGCTTCGCGGAGGTGCGAGTGTCTCAATTCCGTTCACAAAAAATTCTAGTTATCGCTGCGTGGATTTTGATTTCCGCTTCAGCGACATCCGCGCAGAAGGCTGAGTCTTCGCAGAAGGACTTTGCGCTGAAAGACGGCGATCGGGTTGTTTTCTTCGGCGATAGCATTACGCAGCAGCGGCTGTACACGTCGTATGTCCAGCAGTTTGTTTTGAGCCGGTACCCGGAGCGGAAGATCGTCTTCATCAATTCCGGATGGGGTGGCGACACTGTGAGTGCAAATCCCTGTGTTCCTTGTGCCGGAGTGGGGGCGCTGGCGAGGATCGATCGTGATGTGATTGCGCACAAGCCAACCGTAGTAACAATCCTCTTCGGAATGAATGATGGTTTGTATAAGGACTTCGATCCGGCGGTGATGAACACTTACACCGACGGTATGGACCAGATCATTCACATTCTCAAGACCAAGGCCCCGCATGCCCGAATCTATTTGATGACGCCGACAGTATTCGATGGCACACGGCATGGCCCCACTCAGAGTGAAAAATACAACGAGGTGTTGGACAAATACTCCGAGGCGGTAAAGGAAATTGCGGCGCGGGAAAAGTTACCGGTGATAGATCTGCATACAGCCACAGGAAGCGCGTTAATGGCCGCAAAGCAGGCGCAAGCGGATTACACATTTGAGCCAGACGCTGTGCATCCCGGGCCGGATGGCCATGCCGTAATGGCGGCCGCGATAGTCCGGGCTTGGGGCGCACCGGAGAAGGGCATCGTGGTATCGCAAAGATTTTCTGCCACACATTTCTCAGTCACAGCTCCATTACCGTGGCCAGCTCCGATTCTTTCTGAGCGAATGCGGCAAGCTGAACCATCCATCGGAAATGTTGGGGCAGTGACGCTGAGGCTCACGGGAGTGCCCCGAGGGAATTATGAGCTTTCCGTCGATGGGAAAGAGGTCGGGAAATTTACGGCGGCGGAACTGGAGCAGGGAATTCCGATCGGAATGTCAGAGCAGGCAGCGAAAGGCACGAGCGACTTGGCGAAGGCAGTACGCGATAAAGAAGATGTCGAGTACATGCGCTGGCGCGATGTGCAGCTGCGTTTTGAGAAATTGAAATCGGCTTCTTCGGCGGCGCAAGCGTTGGATGCCCTTGCAAGAGAAGCCAACGAATTTGCCAGGACGAAAGCGCAGCCACGCAAATATGAAATCAAGATGAGCGCGGTGCAGTAAGCAATCTTTAGTCGAGGTTCAGTTGAAATGAATGCACTAATCAAATTGTTGTCACTCGCAATTTTAGTAGCTCCCGTGAGTGCACAGCCGAGGGCCCATTCGACTTCGCTCAGGGCAGGCTCTGTGCCACACACGTCCATTTCGGCTGTGCCACAAACAGCAGCGGTGGCTGTGCCAAAACAAAATGTCTCTTCTGCAGCTGCGGCAGAGACCGTTGCCCAAGAGGACACTCAGAAGAGTTTCAGGATCACGCCGCTACGTCCTGTGGAAGAGTTGCGGGCGGAAGCGCTGAAGGCGTCGCCCCCGGAAGAGACAGGGGAATTCCGCAAGAGCGAGTTGGTGGAATTGAACAAGCTGGATCCAACGATCAGGTTGGAGATCCGCTATGCCACATCAAACAATTTTCTGGGAACTCCGGTGTACACGCAGGCACGGGCATTCATGCAGCGTCCTGCCGCGGAAGCGGTGGCTCGGGCAAACAAGACGTTAAAGGGGCAGGGATACGGGTTGCTGATCCATGATGGATATCGGCCGTGGTATGTGACGAAAATTTTCTGGGATGCGACGCCGGATGACAAAAAGATATTCGTTGCGAATCCGGCGCAAGGGTCAAAGCACAATCGCGGATGCGCGGTGGACTTGAGTATGTACGACTTGAAGACAGGTCAGCCCGTATCCATGCCGAGCGGGTATGACGAGATGTCGCCGCGCGCGTATGCGAATTATTCTGGCGGAACGGATGACCAGCGGCAGCGTCGCGAGATATTGCGGGCGGCGATGGAGGCTGAGGGTTTTAAGGTGAATCCGACAGAGTGGTGGCACTTCGATTACAAGGACTGGAAGTTGTATAGGATCGGGACGGTGGAGTTTGAGAAGATCGAACCGTAGGTCGTAGTTCGTAGTTTGAAAATCTAGGATTCGACCTTTACGCCCTTCCAGAATGCAATGCGGTCTTTGATCTCCATTGCGGCGGCGAAGGGCTGCGGATAATACCAGGCCGCATTGGCGTTGGTCTTTCCGTCTACCACTACATCGTAGTAATGCGCGGTGCCTTTCCAGGGACACACGCTGGTGTGCTGGCTGGGCGCGAAGTGTTGTTTCTTGATGGCCTCGGCAGGGAAGTATTGGTTTCCTTCGACGACAACGCAGTCGTTGCTTTCCGCGAGTAGCGCGCCTTCCCAAGTTGCTTTCATCATTCTTCTCTCCTTCACAATCAGATTCGTATTAGAGGTGGCGAGTCCTGCTGCTGGTGCAGTTTTTTCTGCATAGGCCATGCGGATGAGTGTGCGTTGCGCGAAGGGCAAGTAGAGCAGGGCGGCGGTGGCGGCGAAGGCGAGTTCGATGCCGAGGATGGGGAGCATGAGAAATGGAGAGAGTGCCCAGAGGATGTCGACCAGTGCGAGCACGGGGAAGAGGCGGCGGAATTTAACGCCGAGCCCGCGATAGTCGAATGAGACCGCCGATAGAAGATAGAGGCGCGCGGGAATGGCGAGCACGGCGGAGAGCAGGACGACTGCCTGCAGGATGCGAGCAGAGTCAGGCTGCATGCCGGCGAGGATGTCTTGAACACGGTCGAACTGGGCGAGCGCAGCGATATAAAACACAAGGTACATCACTTGGATAAGCGCGAATAGAAATCGTGCGGTGCTGCGCTGTGGTGACGGAAGCTGGTTAAGAGTTTCAGGAGTGAGCGCGTGGCTTTCGCTGAGGGGTGCGAGGGTTTCGGCTGAAGAGCGGGTCGGACTGAGGGACTGGGCAGAGGGGCCGATTGCTTCAACGGTTGCGATGAAGCGATGTCCGCGCTTGGGAACGGTCTCGACAAACTGCGGATTTGAAGCAGAGTCGCCGAGGACTTCGCGGATCTTGTTGATTGCAGTGTTGAGGCTGTGGTCGAAGTCAACGAAGGTGTCAGCGGGCCAGAGTTGTTGACGAAGCTCTTCACGGGTGACTAGCTCGCCGGCGCGTCGCAGCAGGATAGCGAGGACTTGGAATGGCTGTTCCTGAAGTTTGAGCTTCACGCCTCGCTTGCGGAGTTCGAGTTCCTGCAAGTCAGCTTCGAAATGGGCGAAGCGAAATGCGCGCGAGTTTTGCGTTGGCGGCAAGAGAAAATTTTAACATCGCGTTAGATCATGTTGCCTCACGCAGTGCTTTCGCACGAAGGGCACCATGGAATCATGAAGGAACACAGCGACATGAAGTGTCTAGTGCCAAATGCATAGATCCTTCGACTGCGCAGCAATGCGGCTTCGCTCAGGATGACAAAATAAAACCGGCTCGTAGATTCCACGAGCCGGTGTGGGGGACGCCGCGGATCAGCGCGGGTTTGTTGGTGGAGCGTTGGGATCGACGGGCTGAGTCCGCAGTGAACCGAGCTTGGTGCCGATGACTTCGCCGGAGACGACCAACTCGACGCGGCGGTTCTGCTGGCGTCCGCTGGCGGTGGTATTTGGAGCGATGGGCTGCGACTTGCCGAATCCGTTGGCGCTCATTGCGGTTTGCGGAATACCCTGCTTGGTCAAGTACTCCTCGACGGATTGCGCGCGTTTTTCTGAGAGGCGCTGATTGAAGGCGTCACTGCCGACGCTGTCAGTGTGTCCCTCGATGGCAAGACTCAGGCCGGGATATGCGAGGACGATCCCCGAAAGTTTTGCCAGCTTTTCGCGAGCGGCGGGGCGAAGCGTGTATTTTCCGGTGTCGAAGAGGACGTCAGCCATGTTGACGATGAGTCCACGGGCGGTGTCTCGGGTCTCAAGGATAGTGTTGAGCTGCTGGAGGAGTTTGGCGCGCATCTCTTCTTTTTCGCGCTCGGCTTGCTGACGCTGTTGCTCAGCTAGTTGTCGTTGTTGATCGGAAGCTTGGGCGGCAGCCAGAGCCTGCTGCTGCGCAGCTTGCGCGGCTTGTTGTTGCTGCAATGCTGCGGCGCGGGCCTGCTCGGCTTCACTCTGCGCGCGAGCCGCTTGGTCGGCTTGGGTCTGTGCTAGCTGACGCTGGCGTTCTGCTTCTTCACGCTGACGTTGCGATTCGGCAGCTTGCTGTTCAGCGGTTGCACGGAGATCAGATTGTTGTTGCGCATTGGCGTTGGCTGCGGCTTCGCGGTCGGCTGCGGCTTTGCGTTGCTGCTCGGCGAATTCTTCTCCACGGCGACGTAAGGCGACTAAGCGCGCGTCTTCGGCGGATTGCGCGGCTTCACGTGCGACCGTGGCGATGGGTTTCTGTTCGGGCTTGCGACGCGCTTGGTAATCCTCAGCCTGCTGCAAGAGCGCGACGGATTTCTGGAAGCTGTCATGCGCGTACTGATCCGCGCCAGCGAGTTCTGCAATACGCACGGCGTTGCGAGCCTCATGCAAATAGATGGGAACCTTGGGATCGAGCCTCAGCGGCTCGTAGGCGGCGCGCTTGGGGATGTATTGTCCGCGGCCGATGAGTTCGTACTTCGCGTCAATATATTCGGTGGCACCAACGGTGTCTGGCCGGACGGTGTTTTCCATGACGACGATGTCACTGGGCTGCGTGACTGAATAGTAGGGCTCGGCGGTGACGATGAGTCCAAAGGCCTGCAGGGCGGTGGTGACGCTGACCTTACTGTTGCTGCCGGGAAGAAACTCGCCGAGATTTTGCGCGCGTCCTTCGGGAGTGATCGCCCAGAGAACGTAAGTGAGGTACTCGGTGCCGAAAACTTGAGGGCTGTCGAGATCATTGGCGGTGACGTCCAGGCCGATGCGTCCGGGGTGGCTTTCAACGCGAGCCGTGCCATGCGCTTTCGGCATGAGGTCAGTTCCTTTGAGGTCAACCTTGGTGGCGCCGCTGCGGAAGTGGTAGTTGACGGCTTTGGTCGTGCGTCCCACGACGTTGACTTTGAATGTGGGCGTCTGGTCCATGGGCGTGACTTGATCCTGCGAGGGCTGTGTTGAAGGATCAGTGGACAATGAAGTCGGCGGAGTCGCAGGCTGCTGGGTGGACTGGGGCTCTGGCTGCGTTGACGGGGTTCTGGCAGTACCCTGCGCGAAGACAGAAATCGAAGCTAAAGCGAGCGCGAAGAATAAAATCAAAATTCTTTTCATGGGACTCCTCAACTAGAACGAGTGCTTCATCTTTGATTGCCGATTGGGGTAGGGGCCGACTTCTGTAATGTTTTGATTGAGTTAGCGGCAGCAGGGTTGTACGTGGCCGGGTCCGCTCGGCGAGGCGCGAATCCATAAGAGCGATGTAGAATGAGCGCATGTCATTCAAAAATCCCCTTACTGTGAAGAAAACGAAGTCTCCGCCGCCGGATGAGACGGGGCAGGAGTCCGCATACCTGAAGATGTTGGGCGAAAAACAGACACCTGTCGCCGTGAAGCTGCAAGGCGGAGAAGTGATGCGCGGCTGGGTCGAGTACTACGACGAAAAGATGATCCGTCTGACGCGCGAGGGCGCGCCAAATCTCTTTATCTACAAGCATGACATCGTGTCTATCACGGAAGAGGGTGGCGGCCGTAGAGGATGAGCCCTGCCGAGAGCAATTTCGTTCCCAAGATGCAAGTGATCGCGCGCGAAGCGGGCGAGTTGCTGATGCAATACTTCGGCAAGGTGGAGATCGAGTACAAGGGCGATGTCGACCTGGTGACGAAAGCGGACCGCGAAGCGGAGAAGCTGATCGTGGAACGAATCCACGCGCAATGGCCGACGCATGACATCACCGGCGAAGAAGGCACGAACACGAAGACGGGCAGTGAGTACCGGTGGTATATCGATCCGCTGGATGGGACGACGAATTTCGCGCATGGGTATCCTGTGTTTTGCGTTTCCATTGCCGTAGAAAAAGTTGGCATTCCGGGAAAAGAAGGCGAGCGCGTTGCAGCGGTGGTGTTTGACCCGTCGCGCAACGAAATGTTTTCTGCCGAGAAGGGCAGCGGAGCGGAGTTGAATGGCCGCACAATGCGGGTGTCGAAGACGCCGACGATCGGCGAGAGTTTAGTTGCGACAGGATTCCCCAGCCAGAAGCGACATAAGAATCCCAATATCCACTTCTATCACCAGATCACGATGCGCACGCATGGAATCAGGCGTGCAGGGTCGGCGGCACTGGACCTAACCTATGTTGCCTGCGGGCGATTCGATGGCTATTGGGAATTCAATCTGAACCCGTGGGATACGGCGGCTGGCGTTCTATTGGTGCAAGAGGCCGGGGGCACAGTCACGAAAATATGGAATGAGCCATTCGAGATGGCGAGCAGAGAAGTTGTGGCTTCAAACACGATCCTCCATCCGGAACTCTTGCGGGAGCTGCAGGGAGTGTTGGAGAATCGCGATCAGGAAGAGTTGCCGGATGTGCGAGAGTTGGCGAGAACGAAAAGGAACTAGCAGCAATGGCACGAGGATTCGAAAGCAAGCAAGTTGAAGAGCAACAGAGCGCGGCTCAGCGGAAAACAGTTGATCCGGAGAAACAGAATCTGAGTCCGGAAGACAGAGCGCGAATGCGCCAGAAGGCAAGTCTGGAGTTGGTGCGGGCCAAAATTGTAAACGATCTGGCCGCGAGTACGAGCGAGCGGCACAAGGCGATGTTAGAGATGGCGTTGAAGGACATTGAACAGAAACTGCGATTTTGAACCGCAGAGGACGCAAAGGTCGCAGGGGAAATGCATAGATCCTTCGACTCCGCCGCTGCACGGCTGCGCTCAGGATGACAATCCATGATTGTTTTGCGGGAATGAGTTGCAGGTATGGGATTGTTCGCGGATACCGCGCAACCGAGGGCGGCTGTGCCACACAAGTCCGGCAATCCAGTTCTTTGTTAAACTTGAAGGGTGGAAAATCCTCTTCTAACCCGCGAAATCTCGAAGCGTCCTGAGCAAGTAAAGCTGCAAGGTCGAATCCTTTTTCTTACCGAAGATCCCGAGTTGATCCGCCGGCAGTTGGCCGGAGAAGACCTGCCTTGGGACACGAAGTATCCTGCGAACAATCCAAAGTTGCGCGATGACATCTCCACCGATGAGATCACGCCTGCGCACTACTGTTTCTATTTCGACGAGACGCTGGGAGAGGTCCCTTATCTAGGATTGAAGTGCGGGACGGAGACGCCGATCGGGCGTGGCGCGGTGAAGCGCGGCGGATTTGTGGCGGCAGTCAGCGGGAAGCGTCGGGGTAAGGGTTCGAGTCGGGAGCAGAGTCCTTATGCGGAGTTGTGCGCAGGGATTCAGCTTGTCATCGCAGAAAACATTGAGCGCATTTACAAGCAGAATTGCCAGAACCTGGGTGTGTTGACGTCCACTGATTTCAGTTTGATTGACAAGGTGCGCAGCGGAGAAGAGATTCCGCTTTCAGTCTTCACGCAAGGTGAAGACGAGATCACGCGGCAGGTGATCGAGTACGGCGGGTTATTCCCGTTCAACGTGGCACGCATGCAGGGCAAAGTTTCCTTGCCGCCGATCACGACGAAGAAGCGTCCTATGACTCTGGCGGAAAAGATATTCGCAAAGCACATGGTTGACGGGCAGAACAAGGTCGGCGTGGAAGCGGTGAAGCCGGGCGACACAGGATTTACGCGCACGGATCTGCGCTTCAGCCATGAGTACGTTACGCCGATGGCAGCGATCTTCTATGAACAGCTTGTCGGAAAAGATACGCCGGTGAATGATGCGTCGAGCATTATGTTCTTCCGCGACCACCTGACGTTTCTTGACGAAGTGATGTCTGAAGAGAAGAAGAAGATGGGACTGCTTGACCTCGCCGGACAACTCAAACTCAAGCAAGAAGCGTTTTCGAAATCGCAAGGCATCAAGCTGCATGGCGAGTTGAAAGACCGCAAGGGCTCAGAGGGTATCTGCCATTCGATCGTCGCGGAAAGCTACGCGCTGCCGGGACAAGTCAACGTTGGATCGGATTCACACACGCCGCACGTGGGCGCGGTGGGATGCATCGCGTTCGGCATTGGAACGACCGACGTCTTCAATTCGTGGATCACGAAAGATGTGCGGGTGAAGGTGCCGGAGTCAGTAAAGATCATCATCAAAGGCAAGCGCAAGCCGAATGTGACGGCGAAGGATTTCATCCTGGCGATTCTGGCGCTTGATTACGTGAAGAGCGGGCAAGCTCTTGCGAAAGTTATGGAGTATGCCGGGGAAGCCATCGAAGAACTAGGCGTGGACGAGCGCGCCACGATGACGAATATGGCCGCCGAGATCGGCGGTTTTACCGGCATTGTTGCTCCCGACAAGAAGGTTGTTGAGTTTCTGGTTGAGCGTCGCGGGATGGACCGCAAGAAAGCTGAAAGTCTGCTCGACGACCTGACGAGCGATTCCGATGCGCAGTATGCGAACGTTATCGAACTCGACGCTGCGGATATCACTCCGATGGTGGCGACGCCGGGCGATCCGGGAAATGGAAAATATATCCGCGACCTGAACACGCCGGTTCCAGTGGAGATCGCATACGGCGGAACTTGCACCGCGGGCAAAAACGAAGACATGGATATGTATGCTCTGGTACTGAAGAGTGCGCTGCAACAGGGAAAGAAAGTCGCGGAGTCAGTCAAGTTTTATATTCAGTTTGGCTCGCAATCGACCCGCGAATACTGCATAAAGCAGGGTTATCTCGACATCTTCAAGAAAGCCGGAGCAATCATCATCGAGCCGAGTTGCGGAGCATGCATCAATGCGGGGCCGGGAGTGTCGTCGCGTCCGGATCAGGTTGTGATAAGCGCGCAAAACCGCAATTTCCCCGGACGCAGCGGGCCGGGACAGATGTATCTGGCGAGTCCTCTGACGGTGGCGGCAACGGCGGTCGCGGGGTATATCGTGGAGTTTGAGCCGCAAAAAGAACGCGAACTGGTGAGTGCCTAGTTCAGAAACACCGTTTCAGAGTTTCACAAAGGTGATTCACTTGAATAAAGAAATCTCACTCGGCATACCTGGCGCCGATACGTTCGTGCACAAGTGCGATCATATTGCCTATTTCTGGGAGAATGAGACGCAATTTAAGAATGCAGTCGGCTTTCTGGAATTAGGCATTCGGAACCATGAACACTGTGTGGTCTTCGGGTTCGACGAAGCGAATGACAAGGTCCTTTCAATCTTGCGAGACCTTGGCCTCGACACAGGGCGGCTGATCTCCGACAAACAATTGAGTGTTCTGAATGCCGACGGCACTGGCGAAGCGACGCTGCAAAGAATCGGCGCAACATTTCAGAAGGCGTTGAATGGTGGGGCGCCTATGATCCGCTTGCTCGGCAACATAGGTTGGCACCGTCCAAATTGGCCGGATGAGAGCGAGATACTGGCATTTGAGGCCAAAGTCACTGACGCTGCGCGGGCGTTTCCGTGCGTGGTGGTGTGTATGTATGACGTGAATGCCCTACCCGGGAAGGTAATAATCCGGGGAGGATTAGAAACGCACCCGGTCACAATTCGCGGAAATGTTGTTCGCGAGAACCCGTTTTACGTGACGATCCAGGAATTTTTGGAACAACTGGAAAAAGACAAAGCCGCCTAAGCCCCAATCAAGAGGACGTTTGGAAGAACAGCAGAGAATTCGCTAAGTAGTCGAGGATTGGCTGAGGGCGACGATCGCCGGCGATTTGGAAAAGATAGCGGCACTGGTGACCGATGATGTCGTGTTTCTGAGCCCGGGGAATCCGCCGATGCGCGGACGAGACAAGTTCCTGGGTGTGCAGCGTGAAGTGTTCAGCCACGTGCGCATTGAACCTGAAGCTGACATCCAAGAAGTGCAAGTGAGCGGCGATGTCGCATACTGCTGGAACTATCTGACAGTGAACATTCTCCCAACTGCGGGCGGCGCAGCGATGCGGCGCAAAGGCTACACGCTCACTGTGCTGCGCAGGAATGAATCCGGACAATGGCAAGTCTCGAGAGATGCGAATCTGCTGGGCGACGCCGAATAGTCTTTCCTGACAACCTGATTTTGAGTTGCAGAAGCAAGAGGCTGCCTCTAATATGGAGTGTTGGCTATGCATATGCAGTCATATTCGTCGTAGTGGAGACATAGAAAAGTTATGGCATACGTAATCGCAGAACCTTGTATTGGAACGAAGGACCACGCGTGTGTGGATGCGTGTCCGGTGGACTGCATCCATCCGAAGAAGGATTCGGACAAATTCGAGGCCGTGGACCAGCTTTTTATTGATCCCGTGGAGTGCATTGACTGCGGCGCGTGCGTGCCGGTGTGTCCGGTGTCGGCGATATTCGCGGCTGATGACCTGCCGGACAAGTGGAAAGATTACACGGAGAAGAACGCGAAGCATTTCGGTCGGTAGACCAAATTAAAGATATTGAACCACAGAGGGCACGAAGGACACAGAGAAACACACAAAGAAAAACAAGATTTTGGGATTGGATTTTGGGCGCGGCATCTTAACGGATGCCGCGTTTTGTTTGGGGCAGAGAAGCAGATCCCACGTTAGCTTCGCGAACGTGGGGCACCATAAGAATGTGGGTGGCAAACGAAGCGAAACTAGCTCTTGCTTCTTACGCCATCCCGTTCGCCGGAAGGCATTGGGTAGATTCCCAGCAGCCGGGCCGAGGCGATGTCTACGGTCAGGATTTCTTCGGGTGGAGTTTTTGCGAGCCAGTACTTTGCGCGAGCGGCGGCCTGTTCAAACGTCCCGTTTGGCAACACGGTGAGATCCAGATAGAGAATGTCAGTGGACTGTGGGCCGAGGCGAATCCCCGTGATTGCGTGTCCCGGCAGAATGACGATGACAGGTTTCATGCCGAGATTTTCCATGGCGGAAGCAAAGACAACTGAGACATCAATGCAGTTAGCGGCGTTGAGGGACAGGGTTTCGCGTGGAAAGCGTATGCGTTGTGCTTGTCCGACAAAATTCCCGAAGGTGAAGATGCTGCTGACATATCCGATGCCGGATTGGCGAAGCGAGCGGAAGACGGCGTCAGCTTGTTGGCGCACTTGAGGTGCGAGAGCGCTGGGATTCGGGTTCGTGGTGTTGTATCCCGCGAAACGGCTTTTCGGGTTCGCACGTTTAGCCGATGACACGATGCGTAGGACCGAGGGGTCGTGTGGAGTCACCCATCGGGCGATATATTGCGCGTTGCCGAATTTCTTTCCCCAAAACAAATCCGAGGCGGCGTGAAGAAAGACAGGGGAATCCTGCGCAAAGGCGGTGGTTCCCATGGTGTCAACGGCGCGCACCTGCAACACGGTGCGCTGTATCTCTTCGTTGCTGTAAACGTCTGGCAGCAGTTCCGGACTGAGGTGCAAAGCGCGAGTCTCGCGCGGGCCGATGATGATCGTCCGACTGGAAGGCAAACTCACGCCGGGAACTTGGGCCGAGACTGTCTCCATCACGGGAGTGTCAGCCTGGTTGGTGATAGTCAGAACGGCAAGAGGCCAGTAGTCGGCGGCGTTGGCGGACAGGGCGGGGAATATTTCTCCGCGACCGGGGAGATCGAGTTTGTGCTGAACCAGCAGTGGAGAAACCGTCGAAGCAGGCAGAGGTGTCTTCAGAGCTTGCTCGGGGAGAGGGACATCGGGCGGCTTAAGTGTGAGTCGCGAGAAGTACACCCAAGTAGCTGTCAGTCCGGTGCCAAAAGCCAGTGTAGTGACAAAGAAAACGAGCGCAAGTATCCGGACGGCGCGATCTGAGAAAAATCTGGACATTAACAGATTAGATGTGTGTGCCTCTGGATAGGTGCGACGCTAGTACCTCCCGTCGCACCCAAGCGGTAAGGTTGGGCCAGCGCGATTTTGCCCAAGATTAGGGGCAAAAGCGGGTACTTAGAATGGATTGAGGCAAAATTCCGTACCGTTTGCATCAACACCACTATGCCTTGTGGTGTGAGCTCCAAGTAAGCGCAGAATGTTGCGGAAAGACACGAAGGTACAGGTCCTAAATCACGGTAAAACCGGAAGATAAAGGGAAGATAGCGGCAAAGTATCTTGACACTCCCAGTAGTAACTCTGCTATAAACCGCACGTCAGGAGTTTCCCCCCCGAGTAGAGCAGAGGATTTCCTCCTCATCAGGTTCGTAGATCCCCAAAGGGTCCCGAGAATCTACGGGTGTCCTTGCAGGCCGGCTTTTTAGGCTACTACTGTGGAAAGGGCTAAGTATGTATGGCCGATTCGCGTGAAGTGATGAATATCCGGCAGGCGTCGCAGTACCTGGGCGTAAGCACGGACACGCTGTACAAGTACGTTTACGAGGAAAAAATCCCTGCGTTCAAGTTAGGCAATCGCTGGAAATTCAAGAAGACGATTTTGGATTCGTGGATGGAACGCAAGAGCATGGGCGGAGAAGACAAAGGGAAGAAGCGTCCGAAGGCAGCGAGAGCGGCAGCCGGAGCGCAAAGGCAAGGCACGATCTAACGCTACTCAGCACATAAGGCGGAAGCATGTTCGGATTTGGCGGCGAAAAGACAATTGTCGGATTAGACATTGGTTCCAGCAGCATTAAGGCTGTGGAACTGAAAAAGTCGAAGGGCGCGATCTCTGTGGCGGCGTTTGGAGTAGAGCCGCTGGGATCGGACATCGTGGTTGACTCCATGATCGTGGACTCGGGCAGCGTGTCCACGGCCATAGCCAAACTGTTCGCCGACCACAAGATCAAAGCGAAGTCCGTGGCGACCTCAGTCAGCGGACACTCAGTGATCGTGAAGAAGATCCCGATGAACACGGTGACTGATGCGGAGCTATCCGAGACGATCAACCAGGAAGCCGCGCAGCATATCCCGTTCGATATCGCTGATGTGAATATCGATTATCAAATTTTGACCGAAGACACGACCGAGCCGCAGATGGATGTCCTGCTGGTGGCGGTGAAGAAAGACAAGATCCTGAATTACACGAACGTGCTGTCATTGGCGGGGAAATCGCCGGCAATCGTGGACATTGACGCTTTCGCGCTGCAGAACTGCTACGAGTACAACTACGAGCCGGCGCCAGGGACCACCGTCGCATTGCTCAACCTGGGCGCGAGCGTGATGAATATCAACATCGTCAAAGGCACGACGCCGCTGTTTACACGCGACGTCAGCGTTGGCGGAAACCAATACACGGATTCGCTGCAGAAAGAATTGGACCTCGGATTCGATGATGCAGAATCGCTCAAGCTTGGCCAGAAGGTTGGAACGGTCAGCGAAGATGCGAAGCTGCCTATCCTGCAACAGGTGACTGAGATCATCGTGCTGGAAATCCAGAAGACGTTCGACTTCTTCCGCGCGACGGCTGCGGGCGAACACATCGAGCGTATCTACCTGGCGGGCGGTTCGTCCAAGGTGCCGGGACTGGTAGAGGCATTGCGACAGGAATTCTCGTTGCCACTGGAGATACTGAACCCATTCCAGAGAATCAGTGTGGGCGCCGGGGATGCAGAGCTTTTGGAACAAAACGCGGGACAACTCGCGGTGGCAGTGGGATTGGCCCTGAGGAGTTTTGAAGACCTATGATCCGGATAAATCTATTAGGCGTACCCAGACCGAAGAAGGGCAAGCGCGGAAGCGCTGCCGCTCCTTCCATGCCCGGCGAAGGCCCAAACATTGTCATGCTGATGGTTGTCGGCCTGGTGCTAGGGCTTGGCGTCTTTGGCTACATGTACAACGATGCCAATAAAGCATCGGTGAAGATTGCCGCAGACCTGGACGCTGCAAACCGCGAAGGCACACGTCTTGCAAACGTCAAAGTGAAATACGAACAGCGCAAGAAGGAAGCCGATGCGTTTGAAAAGCGCGTGAAGGTCATTGACCAGCTTCGCGCTGAGCAGTCCGGGCCAGTCAATCTGTTGAACACGATCGGCGATAGCGTCAACAACACTGATGCGGTGTGGTTGAGCGAGATGACCGAAAGTGCCAGTGGGTTGAGCATCGAAGGCACTGCGTTGACGACGGTGGCTGTTGCGAACCTAATGACGACGATCAAGCGCACCGGATATTTCAAGAACGTGGATTTCAAGATCACCAGCCAGGACCCGACTGCGAAAGAAATGCAAGCGTTCACATTCATCCTGACTTGTGAGAAGCAAGCAACGAAGACTTAGCAACCCTGTGGGCGAAATGCCGGCTCCGCTGGGACCCGGGACGAAGGGACGGAATTTATGTTGCAGAAAATGAATGAACTGGCAACTGGTGCAAAGCTGGGAATCATGGTCGCGCTCATCGCGGTGATTGCCGGCGGCGGCTACTACGGAGTTGTGTCGCCGGTCATGGACAAGAACAAGGCAGACCTAGCCACGCTTACTGCGAAGAACACAGAGAACCTGCAGCTCAAGGGGTTCGAAACGAAATTGGGCGATCTTGACCGTCAGATCGGCTCTCTGAAACAGCAGATGGAACTGCAGAAGCGCATCGTTCCCGACGAAAAAGAGACAGACAAGTTCATTGTATTGCTGCAAGAGACGGCTGCCAGCGCGGGCATCTCGCTTCGCAAGATGGAAGCGAAACCTGTCGCGACCAAGGAATACTACGCGGAAGTCCCCTACTCGATCGAGATCGATGGGCCGTATTACGGCGTGCTGAGCTTCTTTGACAAGTTGGCTGCGCAGACACGAATCGTGAATGTGGAAGCACTCACGATGAAGTCGCTGGCCAAGGGCGGAAACAAGCAATTCCAGTATGCGCCGAACGATAGCGTGATGGTGGCGTGCATAACAAAAACATTCTTCAGTCGCGAACCGGGAGCGAATCCGCCACCTGCTGCGACACCGGCTAAGAAGTGAGGTTGGAAATGAAAATCAAGAATCTATTGGTATCCATGTTAGGGGCAGGTCTGCTAGCAGGAAGCGCGCTGGCACAGACGTCGACCACGCCGGCAAGCACGGCGAAGCCGACGGCCTCGAAGCCCGCGCCAACCACTTCCGCAAAGCCGGCTGTTACTAAACCGACGCCAGCAGCGACCAAGCCTGCTTCGCAAACGGTAACGTTGCAGACGGCAGCTCCGAAAAAGGCTGCACCGAAAGCGACCACGCCTGCGTTGGCAAAGACGAAACCTGCGCCGAGTCCAATGACGCCAAAGATGACGAAAGCGAAGCCTGCAAAAACTGCTAAGCCGGCCGAGAATAAAGATGTGAAGTCGGTGGTCAAGACTGCAGGACGCCGTGATCCCTTTGTGAGTCCGATACGGTTGCAAGAGGACAAGATGAAGGGCACATCTGTATGCACGACGGGGGCGCGTTGCTTGATCATCGACCAGGTAGTGCTCAAAGGAATCGTGAAGACGCAATCGGGAATGATCGCAATGGTCGAGAACGCTGCGAAGAAGCAGTACAACTTGCGCGAAAAAGATCCGGTGTTCAACGGATCGGTGATGAAGATCAGCGGTGACTCGATCGTGTTTAGAGAGACGATCACTGACAACCTCGGACATCAGTCGGCGAAAGAGGTAGTCAAGAGAGTAACTGCACCAGTCATTTAATTGCTAATGCGTTTGGCATCAGACGGTTTATGTTTAAGCCGGAAGTATGAAGGTAAGTAGTTGTAAGCAGTCTCTGTTGTAGGGCCGAGTATTAGAACGGGAACAGAATCATCCATGCTGGAACTATCGCGCGATGTTGCCCCAGCAATATCGAAAAACGCGAGTGCGACAGCAGGGCTAATTCTTAAGCGGCAGGGGTTAAGGAACGTCCTAAGCGCGTAAGCGCAGGATGTGGCCCGACGCCGCACACGCAGCGGGAAACCGACGCGTGAGGAGAGACGACATGAGGTTGAAGCAATTTTTGGGAATTCTCTTGCTGCTGCTTGTGGTCACCACAATGGCCGCGGCCAGCGCGTCGCAATTAACGGATGTCGGGGTCCAAGCCAAAGAGCACGGCACCACGCTCACCATCCGCGCGAATGGCGCATTCACACACACCGAGTATCGGCCGACGGACAACCTGTTATTGGTTGACTTGGCCGGGGTGTCTGCCGCGAAGCTGGAGAATAAAGGCCGAGACCTGCGCGGACAATTTCCGGGTGTCGAGTCCTACCGCGTAGTGGCTTACAAGGGCGCAAACGGCACAAGCATCACTCGTGTCGAGATGAGCCTGGCCAGTGACGCGGTGGTGAATGTGGATGAGAGCAAGAACGCTCTCGCTGTCCACGTCAGCTCGAAGACTCCAGTTGCCGCCGCAACACCGGCGCCAGCCAACCCTTCCGAGAAGACGGAAGAGGCGACGGCGCGTCCTGCTGTGACCCCGAAGCATGCAGTCTCCGGCAAGCCTGTCGAAGTGCGAAACGTTTCACTCGCTCGCGGCAAAGATGGAATGAACGTGGAGATCGCGTCTTCCGGCGCCGTAGAACCCAAGGTTTTGAAACTGACCTCTCCTGACCGCGTGGTGATTGATATTCCGAATGCGATTCCTGCAGCCAAGCTGAAACAGATCGCAGTCAGCAATGCAGAAGTGAAAGGAATTCGAGTCTCTCGCTATTCACTGAATCCTCCTGCGACCAGGGTGGTAGTGGACCTGGCGAGCGCTCATGAATTCGTAGTGGCATCAGCCGGCAATCGTTTGACCGTGAGGCTGCATGCTGCATCGGTAGAAGCGAAGACCGCTGAGCCGGTATCTGCGCCTGTGATAGTTGCTGAGAAAGTGAAAGCGACGGAAACCGCTCCGGCGGCTCCAGTCGTTGCTCAGGCATCGGTCGTAGTTGAACAGCCGACGGTAACAACCCGTCCGGCGACCCAGGAAGACATCGCAGGAGCAGCGTCTATCCTGCCGGCAAGTCACGCGCCGGTAGCCGCAGCGAAGAACGATGTGCTTCCGGCGATGACGTCGAATGCAAGCATGAAAGTTCAGCCTGCATTGACACCGGCTTTGATCCAGCAAGCGACGGCATCTGCTTCGCAAACGAATGCAGGGCCAGCTGGCGGATGCGGCGGAAATAAATACAACGGCGAACCCATCTCGGTAAACCTGAAGGATGTTGATGTCCGCGACTTCTTCCGCCTGGTGCATGACATCAGCGGATTGAACGTGGTGCTCGATCCCGCGGTGAGAGGCTCATTGACACTGGTGCTCGACGACGTGCCGTGGGACCAGGCACTACAAATCGTATTGAAGAACAACAGTCTGGATTGCGAGTTGCAGGGGAACGTGCTGCGCATCGCGACAACCGCAACGATGAAGAAGGAAGCTGACGATCGCCGCGCGCAGAATGAAGCACAGGCTCTGGCAGTCGAAATGGTAACCATCAATCGTCCGCTGAATTATGCAGTGGCAAAAGAAGTTGTACCTACGCTGAAAGGCTTCTTGTCGGCACGCGGCAGCATCATCGCCGATGACCGCACGAACGCCGTGATCATCAGCGACATTCCGTCGGTGATTCCCAATGTGGACTCGCTCATTCGACAGTTGGACAAGAAGACCCAGGAAGTCGAGATTGAAGCGCGCGTAGTAGCTGCAAACAGATCCTTCGCACGCGACATAGGCACACAGCTCGGATTCGGATGGGGCAATGGTCCCAGCGCAATAGGCTCGCCTCCCGGAGTAGGTCTGAGCCCGTTGACGGTAGGCAATGTCGCACCGCAATACTTCACAAATTCGAGCAGCATTCCTTTGTTCTCGAACTTGCCCGCGGTGGGTCCGACTAGCGGCTTGATCTTCAACAATGCCACCAGCAATTATCGGGTTGATTTTCTGCTCACAATGGCTGAAAGCCGCGGATTGCTGAAAATCCTTTCCCGTCCGCGAGTAGTGACGCAGAACAACATCAACGCGTTGATCAAGCAGGGCGTCAGGATCCCGATCGTTACAGCAGCGCAGTTAGGCGGACCACCAACCGTGGCTTACACGGACGCGTTCCTCAGATTGAATGTGAAACCGCAGATCACTGCGGAAGGAACCATCTTCCTGAACGTGGACGTGGAAAACACGACGGCCGACTTTGCGCGCGCTATCAACGGCAACCCGACACTCGTAACCCAGCAGGCGACTACACAAGTACTAGTCACTGATGGCGGCACGGTTGTGATCGGCGGAGTAATCCAAACGCAGAGCACAGTCGGTATTCAACAAGTCCCGCTGCTGGGTAACATCCCGGTGCTGGGCAACTTGTTCAAACGCCGCAACGTAAACACCAGCTCACAGGAACTGATCTTCTTCATCACTCCGAAGATCATTCAGACCTAGAAACTTTACCCTCCCTAGAACGGCCCCCAGCTCAAACTGGGGGCCTTTTTTACCCCCCCAAACAGAATTGCCACCCGGCTGTAAACTTTCCTTGCATGGATTACCTCGGTCGCCAGCTCCGGTTGATGCAAAGCATGCAGCAGCAGCGTGTGTCTGCCATGCTAGTCACGCATATGCCGAATATCCGATATCTCTGCGGGTTCACAGGCAGCGCCGGCGTGCTCGCCGTATTTTGTGGCAACAATCGGCGCAAGCCCCTCCTAGCCTTCTTCACCGATGGCCGATACACCATACAGGCTAAGGAAGAGGTCTCAGGAGCACGGATTGTGATTGCGAAGCAGGCTGCCATGGCAGGCGCTACTGAATGGCTCTCCAGGGCTGCAGGGCAAGCGATGGGCATTGAAGCCGATCACATGACAATTGCCCAAAGGGCAGCTTTGAGCAAGGCAGTCGCTGGGAAATTTCGATTCAAGGAACTGTCGCAGGTAGTCGAACGGCTTCGTGCCATTAAAGAACTAGAGGAGATCCATTCAATTCAGGCGGCGGTCCGCCTCGCGTCAGGAGTGTTCGACGCTGTGGTTCAAGACATAAGGCCAGGTATGCCGGAGAGCGGGATTGCTGCGGAGATCGAGTACATGTGCCGAAGGTTGGGTGCGGAGGGCATGTCGTTCGATACGTTGGTGGCCGCCGGGGCGCGTTCCGCCCTGCCGCATGGTGTTGCCAGCCAGAATCCCGTGCCGGCCAATGGGTTCGTTATCTTAGACTTCGGTGTTATACTCGCCGGTTATTGTTCAGACATGACACGCACCGTACACATGGGGCGTCCGGACAAGAACGCAGTAAAAATGTACGAAGCGGTTCTGGAATCGCAGTTGGCAGGTATCGATTCAGTAAAGCCCGGAGTCGAAACCAGTAAAGTGGACAGCGCAGCGCGAAAAATACTGGTAAAAGCGGGGCTGGGACGGTACTTTACCCATTCCACGGGACACGGAGTGGGACTAGAGATACATGAACTGCCTTCATTGCGAAAAGGAAGCTCTCCGGCACAGCGGAAGCAAAAACGCACTTTGGGCCGCAGTTCAGTGAAATCCACAGTGCCTGACGTGTTGGAACCAGGAATGATAATAACCATCGAGCCGGGAGCATATGTCCCTGGTTGCGGAGGGGTGAGAATCGAAGATATGGTCTTGGTCACCGACACCGGTTGCGAAGTGCTTACGCCGACCCGAAAAGACCTTATCGTTATCTGACGAAGCTGCTGATGTTCACCTGGGCAGCAGGAAGATTAGAAGAAGAACTTCACGATGAATCAAAAAGAGCTTAAAGAGCTGATTGAGTTCCTGATCGAAAAAGACATCGCTGAATTTGAACTGGAACGTGGCGACGTCAAACTGCGGGTGAAACGCGCGGGGAATTCACCCGAGGTTCACTTTGTGCAGTCGGCAGTGCCCCAGGTAATGGCGGCGCCGATCGTTATGCCCCAGGCTGCAACTGGAGCGGCAACTCCAGCGGGAGGACACACTCCAGAAAAAACGGAGAGCCCGGCGGCTTCCGATGAAGATCTCTTCCTGGTTAAATCACCGATCGTGGGCACATATTATGAAGCTCCGTCGCCCGGGTCTCCGCCGTTCGTAAAGGTTGGAGATACGGTCGAGACTGGACAGATCCTCTGCATCATCGAAGCAATGAAGCTGATGAATGAGATCGAGTCAGATGTCTCTGGCGTAGTAGCGAAAATATTAGTCAAGAACGGACAGCCGGTGGAGTACGGTCAACCGCTGTTCGCAATCGCGGCGCGCAAGTAAGTCGGCAAGCAAATTCAATCCATGTTCAAAAAAATCCTGATTGCCAACCGTGGTGAGATCGCGTTGCGGATCATTTGCGCCTGCAAGGAACTGGGCGTCCGCACGGTGGCTGTATATAGCGAAGCCGACCGCAATTCTCTTCACGTCCGCTTTGCCGATGAGGCGATTTGCATTGGCCCGCCGAAATCTTCTGAAAGCTACCTCAACATTCCTGCAGTGATAAGCGCGGCGGAGATCGCGAACGTGGATGCGATCCATCCGGGCTATGGGCTGCTAAGTGAGAATGCAAACTTCGCTGAGGTGTGCGAGACGTCCCACCTGAAGTTCATTGGGCCTCCGCCGGAGATCATCCGGCTGATGGGCGAAAAAGAAAAAGCGCGTCAAGCAATGAAACAGGCCAATGTGCCCATTTTGCCGGGATCCGACGGCGTGATCGCTACTGAAGAAGAGGCGATTGAATGGGCGAAGCAGGTTGGGCTGCCGGTCATCCTCAAAGCGAAGGCCGGCGGCGGGGGACGCGGGATGCGCGTTGTCCGCAGCGAAGCTGAGTTACCGGCGCTTTACCAAGCAGCGAGTTCCGAAGCGGCAGCGGCATTCGGGAACGGTGAGCTCTACATGGAGAAATTCATCGAGCGGCCGCGGCACATCGAATTCCAGATACTCGCGGATGCACATCGGAACGTGATCAGCCTAGGCGAGCGCGAGTGCAGCATTCAGAGGCGTCACCAGAAGCTGCTGGAGGAGTCGCCATCGGTGCGGGTCACGCCGCAGATGCGGAAAGATATTGGTGACAAGCTGGTGAGCTGCTTGACCGATATCGGCTATGTGAATGCCGGAACGATCGAATTCCTGATGGACGAAGACGGTAACCTGCATTTCATCGAGATGAATACGCGTATCCAGGTTGAACACTGCGTGACGGAGATGGTCATGGGTATTGACCTGGTTAAGAGCCAGATCCTGATCGCCGCAGGCGCGAAGCTCAGCGACATTCTGCCGGATAAAATCGGAGTGCCGAGAGGCCATGCCATTGAATGCCGCATCAATGCTGAGCATCCTGAGAAGTTCACGCCCTCGGCTGGGAAGATCAAGACGTTCAATATCCCGGGTGGAATCGGCGTGCGTGTGGATACAAATCAATACGCGGAAGGCGTTGTACCACCTTATTATGACTCGATGATCGCGAAGCTGATCACCCACGGGAAAGACAGAGACGAAGCCATCGCCCGCATGTCGCGTGCGCTGGATATGTTCATCGTGGAGGGGATTCACACGACAATCCCGTTGCACCGGCGCATCATGGAGGATCCCGACTTCCGCGCGGGAAACTTCGACACCAAGTTCATGGAACGCTTCCTTGCACAGAAGCCCACTTCGCAAGAGGCGAAAGCGTAAGCGACCGCTCATCTGATGCCGACGCTCATTGCAAATCCGACGCGCATACAGGCAGCAGGCAACAAACCAAAACTTATCGACGAATTCATTGGGCGGATCAACTCCAAAGAAGACCGCCTGAGCATTGCGCATATGCGCAGTCCGGGAGGATGGGTTGAGCCGGGGCAGACGCCGGAGTTCGACGAGTTCACCATTTTGATCGCGGGGATGCTACGAGTGACTCACAAAGGCGGCACGATGGACGTGAGACCTGGCCAAGCAGTGGTGGCGCATGCCGGGGAATGGGTGCAGTACTCGACGCCCGAAGCTGATGGTGCCGAATATATCGCAGTCTGCCTGCCGGCGTTCGCAATGGAGACGGTCCATCGCGACTAGCAGCATGGAATCGAAAATCAAGCTTCCCGTTCTGTACGCGATCATTGATAAAGGATGTTTGCCGCAGTCAGTCTCGGTAGTGGAATTTGCGGGGGAACTCATTCGCGGCGGAGTGACACTGCTGCAGTATCGCAACAAGATGGGAAATGCGCGGGAGATGCTGTCAGACTTGCGCGAGTTGAAGCGCGTTATCAGCAAGGGCGGCAGTGCGGTGCGGTTACTGGTGAACGATCGTGCTGATTTGTGCGTGGCTGCTAGCGCTGACGGAGTGCACTTGGGGCAGGATGACCTGTCCGTAGAGGGAGCCAGAGTGTTGTGCAAGTCGCCGATGATAGTCGGGATTTCTACGCACAATCTCAAGCAAGTGGAAGCTGCTGATGGGACTTCAGCGGATTACATTGCCATCGGTCCCATATTTCAGACGTCGTCAAAGGCAAATCCGGATCCGGTTGTGGGTTTGGACGGATTGAAGGCGGTTCGCAAGCTGACAAAGAAACAACTGGTCGCTATCGGTGGAATCACAAGGGGAAATTGCCAGCAGGTAATTAAGGCTGGAGCGGATTCGGTGGCGGTCATCTCTGACCTGCTGAGGGAACCAGAGAAATCAGCGCAAGAATTTGTGCAACTCCTAACCGAAACGGGCACTCGCAATATAAGATTGGGTCAATAAAAAATATGGGCACTCAAAGTACCCCGGCACCCGTCCTCGTGGAATCCAGAGATCCTGAGCTCGTAAAAGGATTAGGACTGCTGAGCTCGACAACGCTGGTCATGGGATCGATGATCGGGTCGGGGATATTCATCGTGTCGGCGGATATCGGCAGGATGGTGGATTCTCCCGCGCTGCTGATAGCCGCGTGGTTGGTCACGGGATTCATGACCGTAGTGGGCGCGCTGTCTTATGGCGAACTCGCCGCGATGATGCCGCGGGCCGGCGGGCAATATGTTTACTTGCGAGAATCGCTTGGGCCACTTTGGGGATTTCTCTATGGCTGGACGCTGTTTCTGGTCATCCAGACGGGAACCATAGCCGCGGTCGGAGTGGCGTTCGGGAAATTTCTGGGATATTTCTTTCCAGCGGTCTCTTCTACAAATTGGATCTTGCACATCGCCAAAGTGCCACCAATTCCAGTGGGGCCGATGGTGCTTGGCAATATGGATGTTGGTCTGAACACGCAGAATCTGGCTGGGATACTCGTGGTCATCATTTTGACAATTGTGAACGTCTTTGGTGTGAAGACGGGCGCTGCTGTGCAGAACGTTTTCACCATCGCAAAGACTTCCGCGTTGTTTGGATTGGTTTTGCTGGGATTCGCAGTAGGAAGAAATGCTTTGGCAGTCGCAGCAAACTTCGGAGACTTCTGGCGCAACGCATCGCTCAGCGCGAAACATGCGGTTCAGGTCGGCGTGGACGGGCCAACTGCGTTGGTCGGAACACTGACGATTCTGGCGGTGGTGCAGGTGGGGTCACTATTCTCGTCCGACGCGTGGAACAACGTGACATTTACGGCGGGGGAAGTGAAGAACCCGAAACGCAATCTTCCGCTGTCGCTTGTGCTGGGCACTGGGATGGTCATCTTCCTATACGTTGCGGCGAATTTTGTTTATCTGAACGTGCTTCCGCTGGATGGCAGTGCGACCGGGGCAACGGTACTGCAACGAGGCATCAAGTTCGCTTCTGAAGATCGCGTTGGAACGGCAGTGATGCAGCAGATGTTTGGGCTCACCGGCGCGGCGTTGATGTCGATTGCGATCATGATCTCGACATTCGGATGCTGCAACGGCCTGATCATGGCAGGCGCGCGCGTTTACTACGCCATGGCGAAGGATGGATTGTTCTTCAAGTCAGTGGCGTCGTTGCATCCGAAGTACAAGTCTCCCGCAGTTTCACTGGTTGTGCAGGGTGTTTGGACATGCCTACTGTGTCTTTCGGGAACTTACAATCAACTGCTCGACTACATAATCTTCGCCGTGTTGGTGTTCTACATATTGACCATCGGCGGATTGTTTGTGCTCAGGCAGACGCGTCCGAATGCGGAGCGGCCGTATAAAGCTGTGGGATATCCAGTTTTGCCCGCTGTGTATATAGTTATGGCGGTGTTTATCGACGTCGTGCTTTTGCGCTATAAGCCGCAATATACCTGGCCGGGGCTGATCATCGTGTTGTTAGGCATCCCGGTCTACTGGATGTGGAAGCGAAGCGGCACCGCAACAGAAGCCGCTTAAGTTTTGATAAAGCTCGAGACAACGAACTCCTAAGGAGAAAAAACTGAATGGCCAATCTACTGGCTACAAAACCGCTGAGTATGCTGCTGCAAGAGGCGCAGGAGACCGGCGAACATAGCCTAAAGCGGACGCTGGGCCCGTTTCAATTGACCGCTCTTGGTGTGGGCGCAGTAATCGGGGCAGGAATCTTCGTCTTTTCCGGGCTGGGCGCTCATTATGCAGGACCGGGACTGATGTTGTCTTTTGTGTTATCGGGCTTGGGATGTACCTTTGCCGCTCTTTGTTATGCAGAATTTGCTGCGATGATCCCGCTGGCAGGCAGCGCTTACACATATGCGTATGCGACGTTGGGTGAGATATTCGCATGGATCATCGGCTGGGACCTCACGCTTGAATACGCAATGGGTGCAAGTACGGTTTCGTCCGGATGGTCTAACCATTTCATCGAGCTGCTGAACATTTTCAATATCAAGATGCCGCTGTGGCTTGCCTATGACCACTGGACAGGCCTGCGCACCGCGGAGAACATCGTTGCCCGGCAGATGGCTGCGGCACAGGACCCCTCGCTGGTTGCTGGAACACAGGCGTTCCTGGAGAAAGTGACCGGCATCATGACCGCGCAATCGCCGGAACTCTTGCAAAGAGCTCACACTCTTCTCAATGCACCGACCATCGGCGGCGTGGAGATCGGATTCAATCTACCTGCTTTTGTTATTGCTTTGATCATCACTGCGGTTCTTGTGATCGGGATCAAGGAGAGCGCACGCTTCAACTCGACCATAGTTGTGATCAAGGTGGCTGTCGTCCTCTTCGTGATCGGTTTGGGTTTTAAGTATGTCAACTTCAGCAACTGGGGAAGCGACTGGCACTCATTCGCGCCCTATGGTTTTGGCGGTATAGGCGCGGGAGCGGCCTATATTTTCTTTGCCTACATCGGATTTGACGCTGTCTCGACCACTGCGCAAGAGGCAAAGAATCCGCAACGTGATCTGCCAATAGGCATCATCGCGTCGCTGGTGGTTTGCACCGTCCTTTACATTCTTGTGGCAGGTGTTCTCACCGGCATGGTGCCGTGGCAAGACGTCAACATTGAAGCACCGGTCGCGCGTGCATTCCTCGATCGCGGCCTGAGCACTGCGTCACACATCATCACTATCGGCGCACTCGCTGGACTTACAAGCGTCATGCTCGTCATGTTGCTCGGCCAGACTCGCGTTCTGTACTCGATGGCCAATGATGGGTTGCTGCCGAAAAAGTTCTTCGCGGACGTTCATCCGAAGTACCGCACGCCATGGAAAAACACGATGCTTGTTGGGCTATTGGCTGCCGCCGTCGGTAGCACAACACCGATCGATGATATCGGCAAGATGGTGAATATTGGAACGCTGCTGGCATTCATCATCGTTTGTATCGCCGTGATGATGTTGCGGAAGACTAACCCCGGGCAGGCGAGGCCCTTCCGTACCCCCTGGGTCCCGTTCGTGCCCATCATGGGAATCCTTTTCAATGGATACATGATGTACAAACTGGGATGGGTAAACTGGGCGCGATTGATCGTCTGGCTTGCCATTGGACTGGTGATCTACTTCACCTACGGCAGACACCATAGCAAGCTGCAGAATTCGCCGACACTCGTGGCGAGTTCCTCGAACGACTAATGATTGAATTTTCCATCGGCCCTCCGTTCGCGGAGGGCCTTTGTTTTTCCTATACAATCCCGCAGTAACGATGACGAAGACCTGGAAGAGAATACGGATATTACTCGTTGTGCTCGCCATGTGTACCCTGCTGGGCACTGTGGGATATCACTACATCGAGGGTTGGCCATGGTTTGACTCTTTGTACATGGTGGTTCTCACTTTCAGTACAGTGGGATTTGCGGAGGTGCATCCACTTTCGCATCTAGGCCGCGTCTTTACGATCGGGCTCATTCTGGTAGGCGTTGGGCTGGTGTACTTCGCCATCGGAACCATGACATATGCTTTGCTAGAATTCGAGATTGAGAAAGTTTTTGGAAGGCGAAAAATGGCACGCGAGATCGAGCGCCTCACCGGACACTACATCATCTGCGGCGCAGGCCGCGTTGGGCAGAGTTCCGCACGGGAACTGGCGAGGCGTCCGGTTCCGTTCGTCATCATTGAGAGCAATAAGCCGAGGTTCGATAACTTCGGCGAAGAGGGGGGCGAAGATTGGCTGATCATCGAAGGCGATGCGACGAAGGAATCCGTATTGCGGCAGGCGCGTATTGACACCGCGATCGGATTGGTCGCCGCCACAACAACAGATGCAACGAACATCTACATTGTGCTGACTGCGCGCGGGCTAAATCCCAATCTAAAGATCATTGCGCGCGCCAGCGAGGAAGATGCGGAGAAACATCTGAAGAAAGCCGGCGCGGATTCAGTGGTGTCACCGTATGCATTCGCCGGACACCGAATCGCGCAATCCTTTCTTCGGCCGAATGTAGTGGATTTCCTCGATGTCGCCATTTCGCATGACGACCATCACGAGATGGTAATCGAAGAAATCCTCGTCAATGAGAAATCGCGACTGGCCGGTACAACGGTAGGCTCTTCATACATACATCGCGATATGGGGATCATGATCCTTGCGATCAAACACGCGGATGGCGCGCCCGGTTTCAATCCCACGGCAACGCAGGTGATCAATCCGGGAGATTATTTGATCGTAATGGGAGAGGCCGCGAAGATGGTGAAGCTGGAAGCCATTGCCGCAGGTGCCGCGAAATGAAGATCGTCACAGCAGCGGAGATGCGCGAGATTGACCGCGTGACGATTGAAGAACATTCGGTTCCGTCCCTTACGTTGATGGAAAACGCCGGCACGGCTGTCGCCGATTTTGTGCTCGAACGTTTCTCCCACGCTGAGTGTATCCACGTGATTGCAGGACGCGGAAACAACGGAGGAGACGGCTTTGTCGTGGCGCGAAAGCTGCATGAGGCAGGGAAGCAAGTACGTGTTCTTCTGCTGGCAGATCCGGCTGAGCTACAAGGCGATGCCCTCGACATGTATAAGCGCGTTCCGCTGAAGCCAAACGTCGCGCAGTCAGAGTCGGACATCCAGAAGTATTCGTGGACGGAAGCAGATTTATTTGTCGACGCAATTCTTGGCACGGGATCACGACTTCCTGTGGAAGGAGTGTTCGCCGCCGCTATCGAAAAGATGAATGAAAGCGGAGCCCCGGTCGTGTCCGTCGATATTCCATCCGGAGCATCGGCGGATGATATGAAATCCGATTCGCAGCCAGTGGTACACGCGGCAGCCATCGTTTCATTCACGGCGCTCAAGCCGGCACATGTATTTCAATTCAGAGATGTGCCGATTGCGCTCAAGCAAATAGGTACGCCGCCGGAAGCGATCACTTCGAAGAGCGACTTGAACCTGATCACTCCGCGCGATTTCGAAGTGTTTCTTCGTTCGCGAGAACCAGATTCAAACAAAGGCAGATTCGGTCATGTGCTTGTGCTCGGCGGCTCCACCGGCAAAGCGGGAGCGGCGGCGATGGCGGGAATGGCAGCGCTTCGTGCAGGCGCCGGATTAGTGACGGTGGGGACGCCCAAGTCCGTGCTTCCGGTGGTTGCAGGGTTTGCTCCCGAATTGATGACCGAGGGACTGGCTGAAACGGAGCGGGGAACCTTCTCCATTCTTGCGCTCGAGACGCAACGGCAATTTAGCGCAGGAAAGAACGTGGCGGCGATCGGCCCGGGAATCTCTCGTGACCGCGAAGCGGCGCAATTTGTCCGGGCCTTGATGGATCGTATGCAATTGGCGACCGTGCTTGATGCTGACGGGCTGAATGCTTATGAGGAGCATCGGCAGTATTTGAATGGCAACAACCGGCCGGTGGTGATCACTCCGCATCCGGGGGAGATGGCACGGCTGACCGGGAAGTCTGTTGCCGACATTCAGAGCGACCGGATTAGCGTGGCACGGCAGTATGCTCGAGAGCACAATCTCTATGTTGTCCTTAAGGGAGATCACACCGTGGTAGCCGAACCGGGCGGGCGAGTGTGGATCAACAATACCGGCAATCCTGGAATGGCGACCGGCGGAACTGGTGACATCCTCACCGGCATTATTGCGGGACTCATCGCGCAACGTCCCGCAGACATAGCCACTGCGATTATTGCGGGAGTTTATCTGCACGGCATGGCCGGTGATTTGATTCGAGACGAAATCGGGGAAGCCTCGCTCATCGCAACAGACTTACTGTTGGGATTGCCGCAAGCTTTCCGCAAAGCGGCTGCATCGCTGGATGCTGATATTCTTTAGCCTGTCCAATCCCAAATACATGTCTTGCGAAGAAAAAACCACAATCACCAAATCCGCAGAAGAGACGATTGAATTCGGCAGGGAGCTGAAGCCATTGCTGTCGCCGCCGAAGATCGTTCTGTTGCGCGGCGACTTGGGTGCGGGCAAGACGACGATGGTGAAGGGAATCGCCGAGGCTCTCGGCGCGGCAGCGCAGGAAGATGTCACCAGTCCGACATTCACGCTAGTCCATGAGTATCGCGGTCCCGGTGTGATGGTTTATCACATCGATCTGTATCGGATAGATACGTTGCGGGAGTTGGAAACGCTTGGTCTGGATGATCTGGTCGATAACAACAGCGTGCTGCTCATCGAATGGGGAGAGAAGTTTGAGCGGTTCCGCCGTGACCGCGACGTGGAGATTGCAATTCAGCGCGTGAGCGAAAACGAACGGCGGATATCAGTGATGACATCCGCCGCGCATGCGAGGAGCTAGTAAGGGGAGTCACAGCTACTCGATTCGAATCTCGCCTGAGCCGGTTTCCACATTCAGCGCTGGTCCTCCTGCGCCGACTTTGCCTTGAACCCGGTTCTTCTTCATTGTTCCTTGGATCGTCAGCGGGTGGTTGACGGTTACGTTGCCGGAGCTGCTTCGTGCATCCACGTTGAATGCCGCTTGCGAAGGCAACCGGAGAATCACGTCGCCAGAACCCGTGTGGATGTCCCAATCGCTTTTGGCTTCGCCCTGCGCTTCGACTCCGCCACTTCCGGTGCGCGCTTCCACGCCGCCCTTCACGTTCTTGAGCACCACGTGTCCCGAGCCAGTCTTTGCGGAAACGTGTCCGGGAGCAGTTTGTGACAGAGTGACATCTCCGCTGCCGGTATCGGCATAGAAGCTGCCCGCAATACCGCCAGCCTTGATCGTGCCGCTTCCTGCGCTGGCGTAAACGGAACCTTTGACGTCATCGAGGTTGATGTCACCCGAACCAGTGCTCACGCGAACTTCGCTGCCGATCTTCGAAGCGCTGATGGTTCCGGAGCCCGAACTTGCTTTCAACGGACCTTGGACGTCTTGCACGTTCTGGTCGCCAGAGCCGGTTTCAGTACGCACCCGTGAGGTGTTGGGTACGGTGACGTCGTAGCTTATAGAGACGTTATTGCGCAGATCGCGGTCGTCGATCCTGCCGATGCGGATGAAGGATCCACTCTGCGTGATTGGAGGGTTGGCTTCGATCTTCTTTACCTTTTCCTCTGCGGAGAGGCCGCCGCCAAACCAAGTGTCGTTTGCGCTAATGCGCGCACTTACGACTACGGACGTGGTGTTGCCGGAGTGAATCCTGATGTCGCCTGAGCCTGTAGTGATCTCGATGTCAGGAGTGCCGGATACGGTAAGAGTCCGGGTGAACGATCCCTTTACATCGAATGCCATTGCAGACTGGCTTATCGCACAGATGAGAATCGCCAGAGTCAGGTGGAGCTTGGTTGCTTTCATTTTCGCCTCGTTTACTACTAGTCGATGTCGATTCCGCCGGAGCCCGTACGCAATCGCAACATGGGACCGCCGTTGCCGACAGTGCCTTCAATATGATTTCGTCGCAGAGAACCTTGCATCGTGATGGGGTGATTCACAGTGACGCCGCCGGAACCAGACTGCGCATCCACACGGAAACCCGCCTGTGATGGCACTTTTACGCGAATCCCGCCAGAGCCGGTGTGGATGTCCCAATCGCCTTTGGCATTGCCCTCAGCCTCGACGCCGCCGCTGCCGGTGCTGGCATTGAGTCCGCCATTGATGTTGTAGAGGCGAATGTGTCCGGAGCCAGTGTGGGCGTTCACGTTGCCTTCCGCGCCATTGAGTTCGATACCGCCTGAACCCGTTTGCAGCTTTACTTCGCTGGCGATCTTGTTTACGCGGATGCGACCTGAGCCGGACTCTGCTCTGACAGCACCTTGAAGACTGTCGATGTCAACGCTACCGGACCCGGTTTGGGAATCAAGCTTCGTGCTTGACGGGACTGTGACGTCATAACTGATGGAAACACCTTGCCGGAGATCTTCGTCCTGAATCTTTCCGATCGTGATTGAATTTCCATTCTGTTCGACAGGAGGATTGGCTTCGATACGCTTTACGCGCTCGTCGGCGGAGAGTTTGCTGCCACGACCCCAGTTGCCCCAACTGTCATTCGCTTTGATACGGGCCTGAATGACAACGGAGTTGGTGTTTCCTGTGCGGACGTTAATACTGCCCGAACCAGTGGTTATCGAGACGTCGGGCGAACCGGAGACAGTCAGCGTTTTAGAGAACGATCCAGTGGCATCCGCCGCGAACGCGGCCTGTGTCAGTGCGAGCGAGACTACAACCAGAGCAATTGCGGAAATGCGTTTAGACGATTTCATCCGATCACCTCACTAAACTTTTCTTACTGAAGAACGACTTTGTCGTCCTTCTTGAGGCCTGCCAGCAATTCTGTCTTCGATCCGTTGGAGATGCCGACTTTTACAGTGGTCTTGCGCTTGCCGTCTGGAGCTTTCGGGTCTGGAACTTCAACGGAGGCGTTCTTGTCTTTGTCATAGATCAACGCGCCTTCGGGAATGTAGAGAACATTCTTGTGTTCTTCCAATAGGATTTCGGCGTTCGCGGTCATGGCGGCTTTGAGTTGTCCGCCGGGGTTGGTGATCGATACGCGCACTTCGAAAGTAGTCACGTTGTCTTTTTCTGCGCCCATGGGCGAGATCTTTGTGACTTTACCTTCAAAACTCTTGTCTTTGAATGATTCGACTTTGATCCGGGCTGGTTGACCCAGGAACACTTTTCCGATATCGCTTTCATCCACTTTGCCTTTGACGAAGACTTCGTGGGTGTCACCGAGAGTCATCACGAGAGTTGCGGAAGAACCTAACACGAGGATGGAGCTGACTGCGTCGCCGACTTCTACGCCACGGGAGAGAACGATGCCATCGATCGGAGCAACGATGGTTGAATTTCGGAACTGTTGTTCTGCCTGGTCAACGTTGGCCTTTTGTTGCGCAACCTGCGCCTTTGCTTGCGCCTGCTTTGCCCTGCTGACAGTTAAAGTCGCGCGAGCCATGTCGCGCTTGTTGACTGAGAGTTCGTAAGCGCGTTGTGAGTCGTCGAGCGCAGCTTGCGAGACGACGCCATCTTTTGCCATCTGCTGTGCACGTTCGTAAGCGCGCTGCAAGGTGGGAACATCCGGACCGAGCGCGTCAACCTTGGCGCGTTCGATGTCGGCTTCAGTGGCGCGGAGGTTTGCTTCAGCTGCTTCCAGCGAAGCCCGGGATTGATTCAAACTTGCCTGGATCTCTTCTTTGTCGAGTTCGGCGAGCACCTGACCGGCTTTCACCGAATCTCCGGCATCGACGAGCAGGCGTTTTACGATTCCGCTGGCCTTCGACTTGATGTCAACTTTGGTAATGGGCTCGATCTTGCCGGTAGCGACGACGCTCTTCGCGAGGTCTCCCTGCTCTACCTTGCCGGTCTTTGAGTCATCAATCTTGGTGCCGCCGGACTTTGCAAACAATACTCCGGCTACGATCAAGATCAACAAAACCACGCCTACGCCGATATAAATCTTCCGGTTCTTCTTCTTGCCGGTTCCCATTGCCATCGAACTGCCTCCCCGCTTATTAGGTCCTTCGAATGATTACTTACCTTGTTACGAGCCGTTACACGGAACGGTTCCCCGGAAAGGAAAGAAATCTTGTAGCCGGCGCGCTTGCCAAACTTAGACGGGGGCTTTGGGCATAAGTCATCAGTCAGCAACGCTCAAAATGTTAAAATCGAAGCGTTTATGCTCACTTTTGCGCTGCTGCAGGTGTTTTTGGTCTTGATGATCGTGGCGGCGAATGCCTTCTTTGTCGCTGCCGAATTCGCTCTGGTCAGCGTCCGTGATACCCGCATTCAGCACTTGGTGGACACCCACCGTGTGGGCGCCAGAACGGTACAGAAGCTGCATCAGCGACTGGACCAGTTGCTCGCGGCTGTCCAATTCGGCGTCACTCTGGCCAGCCTGGGACTCGGCATTGTGGGCGAACCGACCTTTGCCAGGATGCTTCAGGCCCTCTTCACTGGACTGCCCATCCCCGAGTTTTACATCCACCTGATGAGCTTGATCATCGGCTTTACGCTGGTCAGCTTTGTGCACGTGGTCTTGGGAGAGATTGTTCCCAAGTCGATCGCGCTGCAACGCGCCGAGCGTGTGGCTTTAGCAGTGGCTGGGCCCATGGATGTTTTCATGACGCTGGTACGCCCGGCGCTGTATGTGATGAGCAATACCGCCAATTTCGTGCTCAAGGCTTTTGGATCGAAACAGGTGCGGGAGGGGGGAGTTCACTCACCCGAAGAGTTGAAGCTGATCGTCACGGCCAGCAGCCGCGTGGGGCTTCTGCCCACCATGCAGGAAGATATGATCCATCGGGCCTTGGAGTTAGGCAATCTGACGGTCCGCGAGATCATGGTGCCGCGGACGAAAATGTTCGCACTCCCAGCGACGATGCCGCTTGAAGAAGCAATGACGAAGGTGGTGGAAGAGCAACACTCTCGTGTGCCGGTTTACGATCCACAGTTGGGGCCGGAGAATATTGTCGGACTGCTCTACTCCAAAGACCTTTCTCGATTCATGCACATGAAGCTGACTACGCAAACGGGAGGACTTCCCCCGAAGCGGTTGACCGTGAGCAACGTGATGCGTGATGTTTTGGTGGTACCGGAGACCAAGCCCGTCATCGACTTGTTAGAGGAGTTCAAGAAGCGCAAGCGGCACTTGGCGATCGTTGTTGATGAATACGGATCGACATCGGGGGTGGTCAGCGTGGAAGATGCGCTGGAACAGATTGTCGGCGAACTTGAAGACGAGTTCGACGTTGCCGAACAGGCATCATTGTTTCTGGCGAGTGGTGCGGCGGTGCTTGAGGGCTCGGAAAACATTCGCGACTTGGAGACTCGTCACCATTTGCTTTTGCCGCGAGATGAAGGGTTTGAGACGCTTGCCGGATTCATGCTGGCACGGCTCGGCAAGATCCCCACGGGCGGTGAGACGGTTGAATTCGACGGGCATCGTTTCACCGTGCTCAGTATGAACGGACACCGCATCGCAAAAGTAAAAGTGGAAACCGTCGCCGAAAAGGTCAACGAATAGCTTCTTCCCATCGGAATGCTTCGATACCTCACAGTCCGGATCCTGTATGTCTTGCCCGTGTTGTGGCTCGTGGGTTCAGTCGTTTTTCTTCTGATCCATCTAGTACCCGGTGATCCGATTCAGCAGATGCTTGGCGAAGGCGCAGCGAGTTCTGATTTGGCGGCCGCGCGCAAAGCTTACGGGCTGGATGTGCCCATCGGGCAGCAATACCTGAATTACTGGAAGGGCGTCGCGCATTTGAATCTAGGGACATCTCTGCGGCTGCAACAGCCAGTCAGTAAGTTGATTGCAGACGCGTATCCTTCGACACTGTTGTTGACTATTGCATCGCTGATGATTGCGCTGGCGATCTCTATTCCCGCGGGCGTGCGCTCTGCCCGCAGGCGAAACCAGTGGGAGGATCGCGTCCTGAGTTTCGTGAGTCTATTGGGATTGTCGTTTCCAAACTTTGCGCTCGGCCCGATATTGATTTTATTCTTTGCGATATCGCTAGGACTGCTGCCTGTATCGGGAACGGCGAACTGGACGAGCCCATCAACGTGGGTCCATTTGATTCTTCCGGCCGCAACGATGGGCGGAGCGCTGGCGGCCATACTCACCCGGATGGTACGTACTGCGATGTTGGAAGAGTTAGGACAGGACTATATCCGCACAGCTCGGGCCAAAGGATTGTCCGAAACTACCGTGGTGTACCGCCACGCGTTGCGCAATGCGCTAATTCCGGTGCTGACAGTAGTGGGACTACAGTTTGGCGCGTTATTGGCCGGCGCCATAGTCACCGAAACCATCTTCTCGTGGAAGGGAATCGGCCGGCTCACGGTGACAGCCATCAGCAATCGCGATTACTACCTGGTGCAGGGATGCATCCTGACGATCGGGCTGACGTACATCGCGGTGAACTTCCTGACTGACATTCTTTACTCCGCTGTTAATCCGCGAATCCGCGAGAGCTAGTTACGTTTTCAATCCAAAGTATGCGGCGATCACTCCGAAGGTATCAATGAATCCGTGCGCAAGTGTGGCCGCCCAGAGGTTGCGTCCTGAGAGCATGAAGGCCGCCCCTAGGATAACGCCGGCGATTCCGGAGTCCACCACGCCAGCTGGACCTTTGTAGTAGTGTCCGTATCCAAAAAGCACAGACACGAACACGACACCCGTCCAGTATGCAATTTGCGAGCGGCGGCCGAGGTCAGCAGCGCGAGTTAGCAAGTACCCGCGATAGCTGATCTCTTCGCCAAAGGCGGCGAAGGTCCAAATGATCCCCAGCCACAAGAGAGCCACCTTGAGATTGCCGGCAATCTCATTGGCACCTTCGGGTCCGAGTGCAGCAGGCCAGAATCGAGCCGTAATGGGATCGATGACAAACTGACCTAGCACGATCCGCAATACGGCGGCTGCAAGCGCGATGAGGGAAACGCGGCGCCAGGAATCGGGGCGCTTGAGACCCATCGCCGCCCAACCGCCGTCGCGTAAACGCACCGATAGCAATCCCATCACGAACAGAATTGGAACTTCATTCGGAACAATGTGAAAGACATTGTGACCGATGACGATGAATGAGCCGACGGCCAGTTCGGCGGCGGAGAGCCACCGGGATTCCCGCCATATCGAACTGTTTGCGGCTTCCATTTTCAAGTTCTAAAGGTTCAGATTGATTATCTCTGGCCTTAGTTGGTCGCCCTCGATCGTGATTCGTCCGATTGTGATGGGCAGCTTGAATCTACGTGGTCCAGCGCTCCCCGGATTGAAATAGAGCACGTCATTCTTAGTTTCGATCAGCGGTTTGTGCGAGTGTCCGCTGATGATTGCGCGGAATCCGGCGGCTTCTGGGACTAAGTCCAGCTGTTTGCGGTCGTGCAGGATGTAGAACGACTTGCCCGCAAGCTCGACTATTTCCGTTTCCGGAATTCGATTCGCCCAACTTTCCGTATCGATGTTTCCGCGAATGGCTGTAACCGGCGCAATATTGTTCAACTCAGAAATAATTTCAGGGTCGCCTATGTCGCCAGCGTGGATGATGTGATCACTGCCGCGCAATGCAGCGGCAGCTTCGGGTCGAAGCAGGCCGTGAGTGTCTGAGATAACGCCGACCACGAAACTTTGCTTGCGAGCCACTAGAGCCCGGCTTCGATGCGCGAGCGCGGATCGAGATAATCGCGCAGCGCGTCTCCGATGAAGTTGAATGACAACACGGTAAGCATGACCGCTGCCGCAGGGAAGAGCACCATGTGGGGCGCATCGAAGAGGTGGGCGCGAGAATCATTGAGCATGGATCCCCAACTGGCGGTGGGTGGCGGAACGCCTAATCCCAGAAAACTCATGGTTGCCTCCGCAAGCACAGCGCCTGCCATTCCAATCGCGGCCTGCACGATTACAGGCTGAATGATATTGGGCAGGATGTGCCGGGTGATAGTGCGCCAGTCACTGGCACCTAGAGCGCGCGCGGCTTCCACGTATTCGCGCTCGCGCGACGCGAGCACTTGTCCACGGATGAGGCGCGCGTAGCCCACCCAGCCGCCGATCGCAAGCGCGAGAATCAAATTAAAGATTCCCGGGCCAAGGAATGCGACGAAGGCGATGGCCAACAGGATCCCGGGAAAAGACATGAATGAGTTCATGACGACTACATTCAGGAAGCGGTCCAATTTGCCACCGTAGTATCCGGCGATACAGCCGACAATTAATCCGATGAATAGCGAGACGGCGACTACCCCTACTCCCACCAGCATCGAGATTCGCGCGCCATGAATGACGCGGGAGAGGATGTCACGGCCAAGTTCGTCGCTGCCAAACCAATGCGAGGCAGAAGGCGGACTAAGTCGAGAGGGCAGATCGATCGCAGCGGGATCATGCGGTGCAATCCACGGTGCAAAGACAGCGAAGCAGACGAAGAGGGTGATCAGCACGGCGCCCGCAAACGCCAGCGGATTGTGCTTCGCGCTGCGTATGCCATTATCGAGAGTTAAAACTGTACTCGCCATTCCGAATGATGATAATCGAACCGCTTAGCTCCCGTTCATTTGCGCGAACATCGATGCCGCGCCTTCACCTACGCACGCTTTATGCAAGAACTTTGACATAGCAACGGGAAGTTCTTCTGCGTCCGACGCCAACTCCTGCATAGCCGCTGCAATGAAGTCAGGGAGAGGCATGGGTTTCATCTCGCCGTGTGCGGGAGTGCCGCCATGGTGAGCGTCAAGATCGGTGGCCACCCATGGAGGAGCGAGTTCCACCACTCGCACATTGGAGCCCTTGAGTTGATGTCGGAGCGAGAGGCTGAACGAATGCACAAAGGCCTTCGTCGCCGAATAGATCGGAAAACGCGCAAGCGGCACAAACGCCAATCCTGAAGAGACATTAATGAGGGTGGCCGCAGGTTTCGCTTTGAGATGCCGCAGGAAAGCGGCAGTGACGCGGATGACGCCGAGGATGTTGGTGTCGATCTCCGCAAGCATGCCGTTCTCATCCAGTGGCTTGCCTGAACCGAAGTCGTGCAGAAATTGGACGCCGGCATTGTTCACAACAACATTGAGGTTGGGATACTTGCGAATGACTTCGTCCGCTGCTGCGCCAATGCTCTCAGGCTTTGTTGTGTCGAGAACGACAATTCCCATGCCCGGATTCGCGGATGCTGTTTTCTCCAGCGCATCGCGCCGACGTCCGGCGATGATGACTTGATTTCCATTTTTGTGAAAAGCCTCAGCGAGACCGCGGCCTATACCGGAGCCGCCGCCCGTGATCAAGATCGTGTTTCCTTTTAGGTTCATTAAGCTTTCCTCTATGACTGTGTTCTACAGCATAACCGAGTCGTTAGCGAAAAGCATGCCTGTTTAAATAGCTGAAAACAATGCAAATAGAGTTCTTGACTAGAATATTGCAATTAGCGATACTGATATCGCAATTTGTGATAAGTACATGCGTTTAGGCGAAAAGCTCAAGTATCTCCGGGAAGTGGAAGGCAGTCTGCGCGGATTTGACCGCGCAATGACGCAGCAGGAGATGACTCGCGCGATCAAAAAGGAGCTGGGCAAGACCATAAGCCAGTCTTATCTTTCGCAGATTGAAAGCGGCGTACGGCCACACCTGACAAACACCACGCGTATGTTGCTGGCAAAGTTTTTCAAGGTGCATCCCGGATATCTAGTGGACGACCCGGTTGGGTACAGCACCGAGTTGATCTCGGATGCGCAGACGCTCGAAGACAAGTTTGATTTGTGGTTGATCGCGGGGGCAGAGAGATTTTCCCGTGATCCTGAAATCTGCCACGCGCTGCTGGAAATTGCGCGGCACGAGGATTCACGGAAGTGCATTGTGCTATTGGGTGCGATTTTGGAAACCCCCAATATGGTGGATCGGTTGTTGCAGGTTTTGAAACCGGGTGCGCGCGGTGGCGAGAAGAGTTCGTCGTCAGCCGCTGGAAGTGAGCGAATATGACATTGGAAAACTTCTATCTGATCTGTTTTGGTGTTGGCCTGGTGTTCACGGTGGGTTCATTCCTCGCCGGCGGTCTCCATTTTCATCTGCCGACGAAGTTCCATTTCAACCTCGGACATCACGGCCATGTTCCGCACGCACATGCAGGATCTGGAGTTCATGCGGACACCGGTTCGGGAATGGATTTCGCCCACGTATCGCCCTTTAATGTCCCAAGCATGATGGCCTTCCTCGCGTGGTTCGGAGGAGTCGGCTACCTGATGTCTCACAACTTCGGCGCGGGACTGGCGCTGAGCATAGTTGTGTCACTGGCGGGTGGAGTAGTCGGCGGCGGGATCGTGTTCGTGTTTCTTGCGAAACTGGCGTCGTTCGAAGGCAGTATTGATCCGGCAGACGACGAGATGGTTGGCGTGATCGCAACATTGGACTGTGCGATACGCAGCGGCGGTACAGGAGAAATCATTTATATGCAGCGGGGAGTGCGACACGCTTGCGGGGCGCGCACCGAAAGTGGCGCGACTATGCCGAAAGGCGCAGAGGTTGTTGTCACACGTTTTGAACACGGCATTGCGTATGTGCGGCTCTGGGAAGAATTCGCTGAGTCTGGGAGCAGTGTCGCCAAGGTGTAGCAAAGCGCGGAGTATCGCGCCAAGAGTTTAGGAGTTCCTGAGGAGGAAGTATGAATTTGAGTGCGCCAATAATCATCGGTTCAATCGTGGCGGTGATCTTCTTTGCATTCTTTGTGATCACGTCTTGGTACAAGAAGGCTGGTCCTAACGAGGCATTGATCGTGTATGGATTTCGGGGCCCCCGGATAGTGATCGGAAGAGGCACCATCATTTGGCCTGTCGTTGAAAGCTCGAAGTTGCTTTCGCTGGAGCTGATGTCGTTTGATGTGGCCCCGCAGCAAGACCTCTACACCAATCAAGGTGTAGCGGTCACGGTAGAGGCTGTCGCGCAGATCAAGGTCAAATCAGACAGTACTTCGATCAACACCGCAGCAGAGCAATTTCTAACCAAGTTGCCCCAACAGCGCGAAAGCTTGATCCGCCTGGTGATGGAAGGTCACTTGCGCGGCATCATCGGACAACTCACTGTCGAACAGATCGTGAAGGAACCCGAAATGGTCGGCGACCGGATGCGCACCACATGCGCGGGCGACATGAACAAGATGGGCCTCACTGTCATCTCGTTCACCATCAAGGAAGTTCGCGACAAGAATGAGTACATCTCAAACATGGGACGTCCCGACGTTGCGCGCATCAAGCGCGATGCGGATGTAGCGACTGCGGAAGCAGATCGCGATACGGCGATCCGCCGCGCGCAGGCAATGCGCGAAGCAGCTATCGCAAAAGCGAATGCCGATCAAGAACGAGTTCTTGCAGAGACGCTGTCTTTGGCGAAGCAGGCCGAAGCGCAACGCGACTTGGAGATCAAGCAGGCCACGTATCAAGAGACTGTGAAGAAGCAGCAGGCGCAAGCTGACAAGGCCTACGAAATACAGAGCAATATCCAGCAGCAGGCAGTCGTTGCTGAAGCGGTGAAGGTGCAGCAGATCGAGAAAGAGCAACAGATCAAGGTGCAGGAAGCAGAAATCCTGCGTCATGAAAAAGAACTCATCGCGACTGTCCTCAAGGGCGCGGAGATCGAACGTCAGCGTATTCAGGAATTGGCGAGTGCGGAACGTCAGCGCCAGATATCAGAAGCTGAGGGACGTGCATCGGCGATCCGCGCGCAGGGCGAAGCTGAAGCCGAGATCATCTTCAAGAAAGGTGAAGCGGAAGCCAAGGCCATGAACATCAAGGCTGAAGCCTATCAGGAGTACAACCAGGCAGCAGTCGTGGATAAGTTGATCACCAACATGCCGGAGATGGTACGCGCGATGTCAGCACCGCTTTCTCAAATCGACAAGATCACGATCGTTTCTACAGGCGATGGTCACGCGGCTGGCGCAAACAAGATTACTGGCGACATGGCGGTGATGGCGGCACAAATTCCCGCGCTGTTCGAAGCATTGTCGGGGATGAAGATGTCTGAACTCATGTCGAGCATCAAGCAGATGCGCACTACGCCGAAGCTTGATGGCGGCAGTGGTGGTGACAGTAAGACCGCGGGCGCAGGCAAGTAAGTGGTATCCGCCAGCCTTTGGCTTCGCGCCGAGGGCTGGCGAATCAAGAATGGAGAAAGCAATGAAGGGGAAGTCAGAGAAGTTTGCACAGGGAATGGCAATGGGAGTGGCGATAGGAACGGCGATGGGTGTGGCCTTGCATTCGATCGCGATTGGCGTCGCGCTTGGAGCGGGTCTGGGAGTGGTGCTGGGAACGCAAAGCGACAAAGCTGAGCAGCAGAAAATCATGAATAAATGTTAACGGTCGCAACAAGACCGAAAAAGAAATGAAGGGAGTACGACAATGGCATTACTTGAGCGTGTAGCAACTTTGGTTCGAGCTAATTTGAACGACCTGATCGATAAGGCTGAAGATCCGGAAAAGGTGATCAAGCAGATCATTCTTGATATGGAGAACCAGCTTCTCCAGGTTAAGACGCAAGTGGCCATTGCCATTGCGGACCAGCATCTGCTTGAGAAGAAGCAGAAAGAGAATGAAGAGAAAGTCACTGAATGGCAGCGCAAGGCGGAGCTGGCGGTCGGCAAGAAACAAGACGACCTCGCTCGCGGCGCGCTGGAGCGGTCCATCAGCTACAAGCAGATGACGGAGAGCTTCACGCAGCAAGTGGCCGACCAGAAGACGCAGGTGGACAATCTGAAGTCCGCTCTCCACAAGCTGGAACAGAAACTTGCGGAAGCGCAGAACCGTTGCGATCTGCTCATTGCACAGCAGCGTCGCGCGCGTGTTGTGGGCAAAGCCACTGATGCACATATGAAGATGACTGACGGATCGGCGTCGGCTGGCTTCGACCGCATGAAGAACAAGATTCAGCGTAACGATGCCATCAGTTTGGCGAAGGCAGAGGTTGTCGGCACCGACACGCTTGATGACAAGTTCGAGCGGCTGGAAAAAGAGGATGAGATCGAGCGATTGTTGTTGGAGATAAAGAGCCGGCACGCGTTAAACGCATAACTGGATAACTGGAGAGGCGTAACACAGATGGCAAACACTTGTGCAACAGAGCCCGCTGGAAACGCGGCAGCAAAGAGCAACGGACAGCTTGTCGCGTTTCCTGCATCCTACAAAGCGGGCCGGAAACGCCGCTCGGACCTGCGAGCGCAATTCGAGCGGCTGCTCATATTCGTACTTTGCGCTTTGTGGGGATTGGGTATTGCGTTGTGGGCGTTGGCAGCAGTGTCGAATTGGACATCAGGACACACAGTGACAAGCGCCAGTACGGAGCTACAGATGATGGTGGACTCTCCGATTAACACAGGAGTGCATCTGCCAGTAGTGTTAGTAAAGGCATTAGTGGGATGGGACTAGGAACGGATCGCCGGCTCAGGAAGACTGCAATCCTGCTGGTGATTATTTGCCTTGTTCTGGCAGCACACGCGCAGGGCGATGCGGATTTCCATCCGGATATTGAGGGCAAATTGTTTGACTCCCTGAATCAGGAGCGTGCGAAGGCTGGCTTGCCGGCGCTGATGTGGAACGAAAAGCTGGTGCAATCGGCGCGCACACACGCTGAACGGATGGCGGCGGTGCACATGCTCAGCCATCGAGTGGCCGGGGAACAGGTTCTGACAGAGCGCGTTGCGGCAACGTCGCTGCGATTCAATGCTGTGGCTGAAAATGTTGCGTACGCTACTGATCCGGATGACATCCACCCTGGATGGATGCATTCCGCGGGACATCGCAAGAACATACTCAGCCAGGATTACAACTCCGTTGGCGTTGGCGTGCTCAAGGTGAGCAAGATCTTTTATGCTGTCCAAAATTTCGCCCACGTCACGAGCGAGGACACCGTCGCCAAAGCAGAAAAGCGGCTAGGCGCAGCCTTCAATCGGATTCGAAAACAAAAGAACACTGCGCCGGTAAGAATGGTATCCACGGCAGCATTGCATGATGCGGCATGTAGGTTTGCGCGGGCGGACAAATTAGTGGCATCCGAGGTGCCGCACTCCGATGGTCAGCATTTCACCATTGCCTTTACGGCAGCCGAGCCAGAAGAACTGCCGCCAGATCTGGTGCAACTTGCGGGTGATCCCAATGTGAAGAACTTGTACGTGGGCAGTTGTTACATGACGAGTTCGCAGTATCTAGGCGGAACATACTGGTTCGCCGTCGTTTACTGAAATGGATTCTTCGTCGAATATTTTTGTCGGAACTGCAGGATGGTCTTACAAGGACTGGCAGGGAATCGTCTATCCGGAGAAGACGAAGCCTGATCAGCATCCGATTGAATTTCTCGCGCGCTACTTCGACATGGTCGAGATCAACACTTCGTTCTACGGGCACATTAAGCCGGAATGGGGCAAGCTGTGGAGCAAGAAGGCAACACAGGTAAATCCACGATTCATGTTCACAGCGAAACTGAATCGCGCGTTTACGCATTCGCCTATTGCGGTGATTGAGTCCACAAGTTCCGCAACGCTGCATCCGAATTCTGAAGACGAGTCGCTAGCCAAAGCTGGACTGGATTCCCTGATGGAAGAGAATCGCCTGGGTGCGCTGTTGATCCAATTTCCGGTGTCGTTCAAAAATACAAACGACAATCGGGATTACCTGAATGGAGTACTCGAGAAGTTCCGAGCTTATCCGCGAGTTGTAGAAGTGCGACATTCAAGTTGGAACAATGAAGGCATTCTGCGCTACTTCGGAGAAAAGGGAATCGCGTTCTGCAACATCGATCAACCGGCATTGGGGAAATCGCTCAGAGCGACTGAGCATGTGACTTCGGGGATCGGCTATGTCCGGCTGCATGGACGCAATTACGAACAGTGGTTCCAGACTGACAATCGCGATGACCGTTACAACTACCTATATGCTGAAAAAGAGTTGCAGGGATGGAAGCAAAAGATTGCAACTATATCGGAAAAGGCAGAGAAGACCTTTGTGGTGGCAAACAATCATTTCCGCGGACAGGCTGCCGTAAACGCCTTACAGCTCAAGAGCATGCTGAACGGGGATGAGAAGGTCCCGATCCCGGAAACACTCGCCAAAACCTATCCCGTGCTGGAAACAATTGCTGCATAACGGGAACTTCCTACACATTACCTTCGTACTCTTGTCATGAACGGGCTAATGTAAAAAGATAACAACACGCTAACCAACGCAAGATTGACCCGTCTTAATGTTTGTACGAAGGAGAACAGCAAAAATGAAAACTCTTATAGATAACATGATGGATGCGAAGTACAACGAGTATCTGGACAACGCCGCTTTGCGTATGGGCCTCACCACAGTCGTGTTTTCAGTGTGGTTGGCGGCAGGCTTTGCGTTGCTGAAGTTTGCTCTGTAAGCGATCGTAGAAATGCGAAACCCGCGCACTTGGCGCGGGTCAGGCCGAACAAACTTCTGCAATCAAGCCTTCACGGCGACTTCCTGATCTTGCTTCCTGTGGGCTACGTAGTGTGAGTCCACATACTCATCCAGAATCTTGATGAACTCCGGGACAATGTTGTCCCCCTTCAGAGTTGTGAAGAGGCGTCCGTCTACGTAAACGGGAGCCTTGGGTTCTTCGAAAGTTCCGGGAAGTGAGATCCCGATGTTTGCGTGTTTAGATTCGCCGGGGCCATTTACTACGCAACCCATTACTGCCAGCTTCATTTCCTCAACGCCGGTATAGGTCTCTTTCCAGATCGGCATCTGTTTGCGCGTGTAACTCTGGATCTTTTCCGCCATCTCCTGGAAGAAGGTACTGGTGGTACGTCCACATCCGGGACATGCAGTGACTTGTGGTGTGAAACTTCGTATCCCGAGAGATTGCAAAATCTGTTGCGCCACGATGACTTCTTCCGTGCGGTCACCATTCGGTGCGGGAGTGAGTGAAACCCGAATCGTGTCGCCGATACCTTCCTGCAGAGCCAATGCGAGCGCGGCGGAACTTGCAACAATTCCTTTAGCACCCATGCCGGCTTCGGTGAGTCCAAGGTGCAAGACGTAGTCGCAGCGCTTCGCGAGTTCGCGATAAACGTCAATCAAATCCTGCACGCCGCTGACTTTTCCGCTCAGGATGATCTGGTCTTTGCGCAGGCCGTATTTCTCCGCGAGTTCAGCAGAGTCCAATGCGCTTACGACCATCGCTTCCATCATCACGTCGCGGGCTTCTTTGGGCTCCGCTAGACAGCTGTTCTCGTCCATCATCTTCGTCAAGAGTTGCTGGTCGAGCGATCCCCAATTCACGCCTATACGCACGGGCCGTTGGTTCTCGACCGCTACTTCGATCATCGTGCGGAAATTCTCGTCGTCTTTTTTGCCAATACTGCAGTTGCCCGGATTGATGCGGTACTTCGCGAGAGCTTTCGCGCAGGCAGGATACTTCTTCAGCAGCAAGTGGCCGTTGTAGTGGAAGTCACCGATGATGGGTGTCCTTATCCCCATCTTCGCGAGTGCTTCCACAATGTGTGGGACTGCCTGGGCGGCAGCGTCATTGTTGACGGTCACTCGAACCAACTCTGACCCTGCTCTCGCCAATGCCGCTACTTGCTTGATAGTTCCCGGAATGTCCGCCGTGTCAGTGTTGGTCATCGACTGCACCACAATAGGTGCAGCGCTTCCGACGAGGACATCTCCGATACGCACTGTTGGCGTTTTTCTGCGAGTAATCAAGGCCATGTGAAGTATCTAAATTTTAACATGCAGAGCAGGCTAGCCTCGCTGCCGCAAACAAAAACACCCGGAGCCGGTCCGGGTGTTTAGAAGTGATCGAATAGTGCTTTTAGGGCAGGATCTTAGAGAAAAGCGCGGTCTTAGCAACGTCGTTATACACCACCACCATCGCGAACAGCACCAGGAAGACAAACGCCGTTTGGTAAATGCGTTCTTTGATGCGCTGGTCTATGTCGCGTCGAATCACGCTTTCCACCAAGGTCAGCAGGATGAGCCCGCCGTCGAGGATCGGGATAGGCAGCAGATTAAAGATACCCAGGTTCAAGCTGATAGCTGACATGATCAGCATCAGCGGAGCCCAGCCTTCTTCCCGGGCCGCTTCGCCGGTCGCTTGCGCGATTCCTACTGGCCCCTGCAATTGCTTGATCGAGACTTTACGCTCAGCCATTTTTTGTACTAGTTCGACGATCAAAAAGGCAAACTTCTTGTTCTGATCGAAAGAACGGGTCAGCGCTTGAGCGAACGGCAGCTTTAACTTGATAGAAGGATTCGAGGCAAAGCCCAAGCGGAAGCGCTTCGTTCCCGAGGTCTCCGAGATGACTGGCGTAACAGTTGTCTTGAACTCAGTCGCATTCCGGGCGACGGTGACTTCAACAGGCGCGCCATTCTTCTGGGCCAAGAATTCTTGGATTGGGGGGATCGAATCGAAATGCTTTCCATCCAGCGCCTTGATCTCGTCCCCGATGCGAACGCCCGCTTTATACAGCGGCATGTCTGTTTCAATCGCGGTGACTTTGATCGGCTGCTGCGCCCACAACCCAGTGGTTCCTATTTCATTCGGGCCAGAGGCTTCAGGCTTGAGTGAGAGCGAAAGTGTCTGATTTTCGCGCGCAACCGCCAAGCTCACGGGCTCACGGGTGCTTAACATCGTTTGCAGTGCGACGTCTTCCCATGTGGGATTCTGCACATTACCGATACGCACGATCAAATCACCGGGCTGAACCCCTGCTTTGGCCGCAGGACTGTCTTTGTCCACGGAACTAACTTTGGCTGGCTTGTCTGCCCAGTAAGCTTGCTCGTAATTGACCATGAAGACAGCCGTGAGTAGACCCACAGCGAGGATGACGTTCATGGCCGGACCGGCGAGCGCAATTAGAATGCGTTGCCAGCGCGGATGAGAGGCGAACTCACCGGGGTCGCCGGTGCGCTGCTCCATCGGGTTTTCACCCGCCATCTTCACGTATCCGCCGAACGGCAGAGCGCTCAGGCGGTAGTCTGTCTCGCCCATGCGGAACCCAAACAGCCGTTTCCCAAAGCCGACAGAAAAAACCTCGACGCGAACACCAAATAATTTTGCAACGAGATGGTGTCCCAACTCGTGGATCACGATCATGATCCCGAGAACGACAGCCATGGAAACTACGGCGATGAGTACGTTCATCATTTGAAAGAAGGTATTCCCCTGAGTATATGTGCTCGCTTCAATACCAGCAAACCGAAAAGCTCAATGCGCCAGCACTTTCGTAACACTTCGGCTGCTTTTGCGCTCAATGATCTCGGCAGCTAACATCCGGGACTCCGCGTCACACAAAAGAACCTTGTTAATAGATTCTGGATGGCCATCACTAGTTTCATGCAGAACAGCTTTTATTGTGGCAGGTATGTCAGAAAAGCTCATTTTGCGCTCTAAAAACGCGGCAACGGCGACTTCGTCCGCTGCATTTAGGGCCACTGACTTAGTCCCGCCCGCCTCTGCAGCTTCATACGCCAACTTGAGACATGGAAACTTGTCCAGATCGGGAGCGACGAAATCCAATCGTTTCAGGTCAAGCACATTGAACTTCAAATCAGACTCGATACGATCCGGGTAAGTCAGCGCGTACAGGATAGGCAGGCGCATGTCGGTGACCGAGAGCTGCGCAAGGATGCTGCCGTCCACGAACTCAACGAGCGAATGGATTGTGGACTGAGGATGAACAATCACTTTGACCTGAGCAGCAGGCAAGTTGAACAACCGGCATGCCTCGATGACTTCGAATCCTTTGTTCATCAACGTCGCGGAATCAATCGTGATGCGGCGGCCCATCTTCCAAGTGGGATGGTTCAGCGCCTGTTCGACTGTAATCGCATCGAAGTCGGCTTTCGGGGTGTGCAAGAAAGGCCCACCAGACGCTGTCAGCCAAACGGAACTAACTTCTTCCATTCGTCCGCCGCGCATGCATTGGTGGACAGCGTTGTGTTCGCTGTCTATAGGGAGCAGGGGCTTGCCTTGCTTGCGAGCTTCCGCGGTGATGATCTCGCCCGCTGCGACAAGACATTCCTTGTTGGCAAGTCCAACGTTCTTGCCGGCTTTAACTGCTTCGTACGTTGCTTCGAGTCCGGCAACGCCGACTATCGCGCTTACAACGAAATCCACTTCGGGATGAGTAGCGACTCGAACCGTTCCAGCCGCTCCGAAAACAACTTCAATAATTTCGATACCCGCAGCCTCGAGTTTCTTGCGCAATCGCTCTGCGCCTTCCTCAGAAGCTACGGACATTATTTTCGGTTTCCATCGCTGGCATTGCGCAAAGGCGGAATCGATGTTGTTGCCTGCAGCCATCGTGAGCACGGAAAACCGGCTGGGATAGCTCTCGCAAATGCTGAGCGTGGAATTCCCGATAGATCCTGTGGAGCCGAGGATGGCGATGCGCTTCATTGATTAGACGATGCGATGTAAGCCGCTGATGACGAATGTTAGCACGGCCACTGGAGCGGCAAAGAGCAGCGCATCGATGCGGTCGAGCACCCCGCCGTGCCCAGGCAGCAGCGAACCGGAGTCCTTAAGATTTGCGCCGCGCTTGATCATGGATTCAACCAAGTCACCCAACTGTGCGGCAGCATTGATCACTACTGAGGCCAAAATCGCTGTGAAGAGCGTGGGAGTCTTAAATGCAGGAGTGCCTCCGAAGACGCTGGCGCTCTGCATCAGGTGTACGCGAACGAGCGTGTTGTAAATAGCCGGAAGGTGAAGAAGTATGAGGCTGCCCAAGAGTGCCGCCCCAATCAGTGACGCTGCAGTCCCTTCCCAAGTCTTGCCAGGGCTAATACGCGGGGCCAGTTTGTTTCGCCCAAAGTTCTTGCCGACGTAGTAGGCGAAGATGTCTCCACCCCAGACCACAATCAGCATGTAGAAGACCAATATCGCCCCAAACGGGAAATACCAGATAGGTACCGCGGCCGACCATAGCGACACGGCAATATAAGGAAGGGCTACAAAGGAAGCCGCCGCCGCGGGAAGTGCGCCCTGCAAAGTTTCACGACTGAGAGCTATGGATAGAAAGATGATTGGTCCGAGCAAAACAAGCAAGAACTTCGCCCAGAATAAAGCCTGGCTCTGCGGCACTGTCAGGTTCGGCAGAGTCCCGGGCAAAAAGAACAGGACGACCATCAGCATTGTTACAGTGCGGAACGGCTCGATCCCATGTCCTTCAACGATGTTCAAATATTCATGTGTGGCGGCCAGAGCAACGATGGCCAATGCCAGTGACATCGCCCAGACAGGTGCCTTGAAGATCAGGAGCATCACCAAGGGAATGAGAACAACAGCAGTGAGTATGCGCTTCATGACAACTTACAGTTTAAGGTAAGCAGGCAAAAAGGAAGAGAGAATTACGCGGTGTGCTCGGTAAGTCCGCCGAAGCGGCGTTCGCGTTTTTGGAAATCTCGCAGGGCTTCGAGCAAATGCTTGCCGTCGAAATCGGGCCACAGCGTTTCGGTGACGTAGATCTCTGAATAGGCAAGCTGCCAAAGAAGGAAGTTGCTCAGTCGCATCTCTCCACTGGTACGGATCACAAGGTCAGGATCGGGCAAGTGCGAAGTGTAGAGATGTTTGCCGATGGTTTCTTCGTCGATCAACTGCTTTCGAAGGTGCTCAAGTCCGCCGTTCTTTGCAGCTGCATCGAGGATGGAATTGAATGCGTCCGCCAATTCAGAGCGGGCCCCATAGTTCAGCGCTAGAGTAAGCACCATGCCTGTGTTCTTCGCAGTGGCGTCCTGCGCCCACTGCATGACGTCTTGTACTTCGGAAGGTAGTTCATGTCGCCGCCCGATGTACTCAAGCCGAATGTTGTTGTCATTGAAGGTGCTGACTTCACTCTTGAGATATGTCTGCAGTAGCCGCATGAGAAATGCGACTTCCGTCTTCGGGCGACGCTTCCAATTCTCAACCGAAAAGGCGTACAGGGTGAGCCAAGGGATCCCAATGCGCGCAGCCGTTTCGGCAGTGCCGCGGACGGCTTCCACGCCACGCTTATGTCCGGCGACACGAGGCAGGTGTCGTTTCTTGGCCCAGCGTCCGTTACCATCCATGATGATGGCGATATGGTGTGGTAATCGCTTAGGGTCGAGCGTAGCGAAAAGCTCCCGCTCGTTCTGGTTGAGCCCGGTGATTACAGACGTCCGCAACGTGGTCTCCTCAAAGTGTTTGACCTAATATGACACCGCTCACTCAGGTCAGCGTTCAACCATATTAAAGTACTTGATGACGCAAAGCAAGTCCGGTTTTCGCACGTGCGTGGGATGCAAACTGCCGGTGACATCAGGCGCTAGGAACTGACTTCTGCTTTGTGTCCACTACGGAGTACGGATGGCTCTTTCATTTCGTACTTCGGTTTGCTCACAAAAAGATGCGCGATGAACATTACAAAGAGCACACCTCCGAACGTGCACACTATGGTGGCACCAGTAGGCAAATCCAATCGAACAGATAAATAAACACCTAACGCGGAAACCAATGTTCCCATGGTCCAGCCAATAGCCAATCGCTTTCCGATGCTTTCTGAAAACAACATGGCTCCAACAGAGGGGACGATGAGGTAACAGAAGACCAACAACACACCCGCAATCGCCACCGATGAAGTAACGACGAGTCCGAATGAGACATAGAACAGAAAGTCCCAGAAGCGTAGCGAGATCCCTTGTGCTTCGGCAGCCTCCGGATCAATCGAGATCAGCAAGAACTTCTTCCGGAAGGCGTAATGGAACATCCCGATAAGCCCGTAGAGGATTGCCGTCTTGATGACATCGTGCTCAGAGACAGCAAGGATGTTGCCGACCAGCATGTCCTTTAGATGTTCGGTTTCACCGGTGGCTTTGCTCATGGCAAGGATCGCGGCGGCAGAGGCAACTGCATAACTGATGCCGATGATCGCTTCTAGCGGCACTCGCGCACGACGTGATCGCACCAGAGAGAAGATGGCAGCGCCGAGGAAGGTGAATGCCAGGCTGATCCAATAAGCGCCCTGCCCATGAGGATCAATGCCGACGAGGATGGCAATCGTCGCTCCCAATGCTGCAATCTGCGCCAACGCAAGGTCAACGAAGATTACGCCGCGTTCTACAACGTGCACACCTAGATAGGCGTGGATGCCCGTCAAGATCAAACTAGCCAAAAAGGGCATGATCAAAAATTGAAGAATTTCCATTACTGCTCCTGAAATCTATTTTGTTTCGTTAAATGCTTTCACTAACAGGCCGATGTCATAGTCGAACAATTTGAAATAATCAGAGGCGTCGGGTTCGCCGCCAACGGAAGGCGGCAACACCAATACCTTGCCACCGATTGCGCTGGCAATACTCTGGGGTGTCTTCAGATCAAAGTAGGGCTCAACAAGGATCAGCTTCGCACCGTCACGCTTCATCGTCTGGATCACATCGATCGTGTGACCCGGGCTAGGCGGAATCCCCGGACGCGGTTCAACATAACCGATCACATTCAATCCGAAGTGTTTCGAAAAGTTGGGAAACGAGCGATGATAAGTGACCACCTTGCGCCCGCGATAAGGCTTCATCATTTCTTCCCAACGTTTTTCCGCTTCGGTCAGCCGCTTGTCGAAGTCTTGAAAGCGTTGTTGGAAGTAAGCCGCATCCTCTGGCTGCATCTGTCCCAATTTCCCGGCAATACCTTTCGCGACGCGGCGTCCGTTGTCAGGATCAAGCCAGTAGTGCGGATTTCCCAATGGGTGCACATCTCCCATGGCGCGAGTTACTTGACCTTGCGGTTGTTCCAACACTTCGGCGAATTGCGATGCGTCTAGATATCCGCTTCCGCCAGATTGAATTCGCGGGTTGCCGCTTTGCGTGATCAGCGGAGGCAGCCATCCGATCTCGAGGTCCAATCCCACGCTGATAAGTAGATCCGCCTTGCGCAGCTTCAACAAGAAACTTGGCTTGGCTTCGACAAAGTGCGGGTCTTGATATCCCTTGGCGATGGACTCAACCGTGATGCGATCTCCGCCAACTTCTTGCGTCAGGGAAGCGAGATCACTGGTTGAGGTGATGACATTAAGCTTTTTGGCTGCGCTCGATGGCAACACAAATGCCAGTAGCATCGCGACGACCACGAACGAAAATATGAATCGAGACTTGCTTTTGAAAATCATTCCTAGCTCCTAAAAAGGATGCGCGCCATGCGCGCCCAATGAAAACTGCACTTGAAAACGTAATTCGTTGGCGGAAATACCTTCCGCATAATTCGCGTGCCGATACTGCGCGCGAAGCTGACTGAACTCGCTCGGCCAATACGTCAACACTGCGGACGCGCCGGAATCAGTAAGAGAGGCATCGCGGCTGCGATCGGAGCGGTCATATCGGCCGCCCACAAACCATCGCCTGCCGAGTTGGTAATCACCGGAGGTATAGAAGCCAAACGCTCGCTGGAAGGCTAACAACTGCTGTCGTTGGCTCCAGATGAATTCTCCGCGCCCGATGAACGAGTGGTAGATGGAACGGCGAAGCGGCTTCCAGCGAATGGTGGCGTCAGTTCCATAAAGTGAAGTGACGAAGTCCCCTGGCAGCAACGCTATGTTCTGGGCGTCGTTGTGCCCGCGCGCATAAGAGATTCCGATATCAACGTTCGTTGACTCCGTGATGTCCCGGTATCCGCGGAGGTGAGCAACCGTGCTGACATCACCTTTCTTTTGTGCTGAGAACAGGTCGCCGGAATCGCCGCGGAAGATCTGTCCTGTGGCTTCGAGGAAAATTCCTTTCGGGCCGGCAAAGGCGCGAGTGATGGACGCTCCGGCGTCGTCTATCCCGTCCTCGCCTCCGACCAGGTTGTCCGTCACCATCGGTCGATCAGTCCAGGGAAGCACGTGATTGTGAAGAGTATTCACTTTGCCAAATGCAGCGCGCATCTTTCCTACGCGTCCCACGAATCCTGCCGGAAGAGCTGTAAAGGTGATGTATCCCTCTTCAAGGTTCACGCCTTCTTCACCGAAAGAGATGAAGAAGTCGCCACGGGCGTACGGATCAATGATTGCCTGAAAGCCAACTTCCGATTCGTGCATCTCCAGCGACGGTACCCCGCGCACATTGTTCTTTCCCACCGAGCCGAGGAAGTCGCCAATCACGCTGATGTCCGGATTCAGCGCCTTGGCCATTCCGGTTGCGCCGCCAAGGTTGGGACCTTGTCCTTCGGTCTGCGATCCGGGAATCTGAGCCGCAGTTTGCGACGCAGGCTCGGGTGCGGAGACAGGCGGAACACTGGTGCCAGGCGGGACGGCATTCGCATTAGTGCCCGTCGGCGGAGCTTGTCCTGCATTCTGCGCTTTGAGCTGGCGAACTTGGCCCTCAAGCTGGATGATCCGCTCTTCCATGTCCTTCATACGCTGTTCCAAAGCCGCGGTGTCGGACTGCTGCCCGGTTGGAGTCGTGGCTTGCTGCGCCCATACAAATGAGCTACTTAGCGCGAGAAGAGTAAAGCAGTAAATCAGTATTTTTCGTGTCATGGTGATCATTCCTTTGCCGGATGTTTGGGTGTTGAGCGAACGGGCAAATGCAAAACTTAAAAGGGAAGATCTAGACCGAGGGAGGAGGACGAACGTAGAGGGCGAAAGATTCGAAGCTGGACTTCTGTGAAACTTCGATGACTTGTGCGAGCAAAATCCTATGCGATTGCGTGAAGGAGCTTTCGACGGTCTCAGCCGGTGCCGTGGAGTGGGCAGTGACGCAACTTAAGCAAACTGTGTTTGAACTCGGAGCCGAATCAGAGGACGCGGTCACTGAACCGTGGCTGTTGCTCGGCGGAAAGACACAGCAAACGTGAGCAGCTTGGAGCGTAGTGGCTGCCAGAATTAACAAAACGCAACTGAGCACCATCCAGCTCTGCTGGGGGCGGTTCGCGCGATTTTTCGTGGTCCTTTTGTGAGTCACAGTTTCTAACTTGGATGCACCAGAAGCGGATTAACACGCTAGCGGGGATTCTGCTGGCAATTCTAGCACTTCTAAGAACCCGAATGAGGTGCAAATGTCGCATCCATATGGAGTTGGAAGAAGTCTTATATAATAGCTGCATACACAAGGAGACCTCATACATGTATCCCGAGCCGATGATCGCACCTATGCGTGAAGAACTGACCCGATTTGGCGTTGCCGAAACCCGCACTGCGGCAGATGTCGATAAGGCCGTAAACAGCGGCGGAACCCTGATGGTGGTGGTAAATTCCGTTTGCGGATGCGCCGCCGGAAAGATGCGTCCTGCTATTGGACGCGCTATGCAACACTCAACACTGCCGGAAAAAGCGATAACGGTTTTCGCAGGACAAGACCGCGACGCTACCGAAAAAGCCCGCGGATACTTCACCGGCTTCCAGCCTTCTTCACCGAGTATCGGCATTCTGCGCGATGGCAAGCTGGTTTACATGATGGAGCGATATCAGATCGAATCGCGTGATGCGGGTTCTATTGCCGCCGACCTCACCGCTGCCTTCGACAAGTTCTGCGCTAAGACCACTGCGTGACAAACGAGTCTATGCGGATAGAGCCCAGCCCAGAGCTGGGCTTTTATTTTTAACCGCTATCCTCTGATCGACACTGCAAAGACGCTACTCTCTCCACCGTTCTGACAGAGGAAAGAGAAATTGCCACTGAAGCTACTTGGGTTATTCACGACAAAACTGAGATTTCCAGGCCTGATCTCCGAAGGCAACAACGTGACTCTTAGCTCTCCACCGTTCACAAACGCTGTCGGATGGTTGCTGCCGTTTACGATAACCACTGACGAAGGAAAGAAATTAGTCCCACTCACAATGAGAATTCCGCCGGATTGGAATTCAAACGATGAAACTGGATTTGGTGAGATGGAAATGATCGTGGGAGTCGAGAAGCCTCCCGCACATCTAAAATCTCCAATGCATCCGAGTTGCGGCCAAAGCAGAATTCCCAGAAGCAACATGGCTATTAACGGTCCAAAAGCTTTGCGCGCCATGACTGCAACCTCATTGGGCTAATGCCTTAGCTAACAATGGATGCGCAAAGTCGATAAAGATTGGCCACGCCATTTCCATGAGCTAGACTCTCGCCCATGGATGCTGGAGCAAAGTTCGTGATGCTCGCCCCGGTTCTGCCCATGGTCCTTCTCGTCGTGGCATTCTGGCAGTTGCCGTGGACGCCGTTGCGCCTTGCCGGCCTCGTCATCTTTGTTGGTTCATTCATCTTGCTGACGATGGCACGCATCAATCTTGGGAATTCATTTTCCGTCACTCCTCAAGCCCGACAAGTGACCAAGCACGGCGTTTATTCCAAAGTCCGCCATCCGATATACGTTTTTTCGACACTGCTATTCGCGGGCCTCATTTTTTACGTGGATCGGCCGATCTTCTTGTTGTTATTTCTCGTTCTTATTCCAGTTCAGGCATTGCGTGCGCGAGCAGAGGAGAGAGTTTTAGAAGAGAAGTTCGGGGAAGAGTACGTGAACTACCGCACGACCACGTGGATGTGACGGGCTATTTCTTTACTGCGAATGCCTTCAGCACCATAGCGTTCGGCTTATTCCCAACGGGAATCATCGTGAAGAGTGCGCGGACCGCGGTTCGGATCACCGCCACATCGCCGGAGCGAGTGTCAGCGACGAACAGAAAATTTTGATTCGGAGAAAGCGTCAGCGACTCCGGTTTGCTGCCGACGTGGATCGTAGCGACGAGTCTGCTGATGGTGATGTCGTAGATGGCAACGGTGTCTGAGCCAAAATTGCTGACGTAAAGAGTCGCATTGTCGGCGCCAACAACACCTCGGGCTGGATTCGTGCCGATCGCGTAACTTCCGCCTACCTCATTCGCTTGCGTGGCGACCTCAGAAAAAGTGTTTCCGTCGAAGTTGTTCACAAAGACTTCGCCTCCATCCGGTTTCAACGCGAGGTGAATAGGAGTCTTGCCAACGTTCAGCAGTGTCAGGAGCCGGTCATCGGTTTGCTTCAAGGTTGAATTTTTTAGCTGCACGGCTGCGACCTGTGCGCCCCCACTGCACGCCACGAACGCTTTGCTGGAGTCCGTCAGGATAGTCACGTCGCCGGGTTGGTTGCAATCGCTCAGGTCGACTTTGCTCCGGACTTGCATGTTTCCGGTATCAATCACGGCCAGCGCGGGCTCTCCACGAAGCGATGCGACGACCGTCTTGCCGTCTGGCGAAACCACCGCCATCCCCGGAGCGATCCCAACAGGAATTGTAGAGACCACTTTTCGCGCAGATAGATCGATCACCGAAACATTGTTTGATCCGGAGTTGGCTACATATCCGCGAGTGCCGTCTCCGGAAACGCTGATGAAGAAGGGCGAGCGATGCAATCCGATAGTCGCTACAACAATGTTCTTTTCCGCATCGATCACGCTGAGGTTATTCGACTCAGTGTTAACGACGTAGATCTCGTTCTTCTTGGGATTGGCAGCAACGCCGCTTGGGTTCTTGCCAACAGGAATTGTCTTGATAAGTTGGAACGCGAGAGCGTCAATCACGCTTACGTCATTGGTGCCGCCATTCGTGACGTAGAGATATTCGCGATAGGCGTAGCGCTCGTCCAAAGGCTGATCGCAGCCGGAAAGCGAGACGAGCAATGCCGCGATTGCGCATGCGGCCATCCGCTTGAGTGCTGTTCTTAATTTGCTCAATAAATCTTTCAGGCTCTTTCGATGACTCGGGGGCGATGATTCTGTTACCGCGTAGTGGCCGCAGCAGTCTCGCGTGATTCTACCGGTGCTGAGACGGTGCGCTTGAGAACGGCAGCAATCTGTCGCGCTTCCGCCATCAGATTGTCGAACTGGTCGGGATAAATGGACTGCATTCCATCTGACAACGCCTTCTCCGGATTGTTGTGCACTTCCACGATCAGCCCATTTGCACCCACTGCAACCGCAGCACGGGCGAGCGGCGTTACCTTGTTTCGCTTTCCTGTTCCGTGGCTTGGATCAACAAGGATTGGCAAATGGCTCAACCGCTGCACTGCAGGAACAATACTCAAATCAAGCGTATTGCGTGTGTGGTCAGCGAAAGTGCGCACGCCGCGCTCGCAAAGCACAACGTTGTAATTGCCTTCGCTCATGATGTATTCCGCAGCCATGAGGAATTCTTCAAGCGTTGCGGACATGCCTCGCTTCAATAGCACCGGCTTGCTGGCGCGTCCTGCGCGTTTGAGCAGAGAGAAGTTCTGCATATTGCGCGCGCCGATCTGAATAACGTCGGCATACTTTTCAACTTGGTCGAGCGTTTCGTTATCGATGGCTTCAGTAACAATGCGCAATCCGAACTGGTCACGGATCTCAGCCATGATCTTCAGTCCATCAACGCCGAGTCCTTGGAATGCGTATGGTGATGTCCGCGGTTTGTAGGCGCCGCCTCGAAAGAATTTTGCTCCGGTGCGCTGCACGCGCTCAGCGATGGCGAAAGCCTGTTCGCGGCTCTCAATGCCACACGGCCCGGCAATGATTGCCAATTCGCTGCCGCCGATCACTGCGTCAGCGTCATTGTTGGGAAGTCGAGGGAATCGGATGACAGTGTCATCTTCTTTGACATCGCGGCTCACCAGTTTGTAAGGCTTGCTGACACTGATGACTTCGCCAACCCCGGCCATCTCCTCGATGACGCCTGGGTCAATCGTCCCCTGATTGCCGGTGATGCCGATGGCAACGCGTTGCGCGCCCGGAATGGAGTGGGCCTTGTATCCGAGCGAATCGATTCTGTCGCAAACCGCTTTGACCTGTTCAGCGTTCGCGTGCGCCTGCATCACTACTAACATCTGGCAATCTCCCGAAACATCAAGTTTATAGGGTCAGTATTGATTCGGGCAAACCTTTGTCTAACGCTTTACTGCGATGCCTTGCACCTCAAAGCGACCGTCGAACAGCAGCTTTCCTGAGCCGATGAAGGCCCGCGCAGGGAACTCGCGCTTGAAATACGTGCGGTAAACGTTGTTGAACTTTGCAAAGTTATTCACGTCCGAGCAGAAGACCTGCACGTAAACGAGATCGTCCATGGTCATCCCTGACTGCTTCAATGTTGCATCAATGCTGTCGAGCGCCAGCTTGGCTTCTTGTTCCACGTCCTCCGGCGGTTTACCGCTCTTCGCATCCAGACCGATGGTGCCGGCAAGATAAAGAGTGTTGCCGACCAGCACGCCGTTACTGAATGGTAGGGGAGTGGTGCTCGCTGGACGCGGAATATTGAGGTAGCGACGTTGCTCAGGCTTAGCTGCGCCCAGGGTTAGCGAAATTGACAAGCCCATGCCCAACAGGACTGTGATCAATCGGTCAATCTTCATGCGCGTTTCTCCTCCTAATGTTGCGAGCCATTATATGCAGCATCGGAGAGCCCCCGGGGTAGCAGATGTTAGAATTTCTTACATCCATGCCTCGCGCCGTCAGCACAAAATCCATCAAGAAGAAATCCTCGGGAACCGATTTGGCGGGCGACTATGACATTCTCAAGATGCCCGCGCCTGAAACTCCGCCTCAACTCACACGGCTAAGGATTGGGATCCACACTTCCACAAGCGGTGGGGTGGAGAAATCGATCGAACGCGCGTATCGACTTGGCTGCAATACGTTACAGATCTTTTCTTCGAGTCCGCGGATGTGGCGAGCATCATCGCCCGAAGTTTGGCAATGCGCCGAAGTCAGCCGATTGCGGGAACTCTACGGCATCAAGCCGCTAGTGATCCACACCAGTTATCTGGTGAACATGTGCAGCAAGACTCCGGAGTTCCTCGACAAATCGATCGTCGCGTTCCGCGGTGAAGTGCAGCGCGGTATCGCGCTCGGCGCGCAGTATCTCGTCTTGCATCCGGGATCGTTTTCCGGCGGGACTCGCGAAGAAGGACTGCGCTGCGCCGTCGAATCGATTTCCAAAGCAGTGGACGGTATCGATCTCGAAGCCTGCGGCTTCAGGATTCTCATTGAGAACACTGCGGGAGCCGAGTATTCGCTAGGCGGAAGTTTCGAACAAGTTGCGGAACTCCTGGCTCGGCTGCGTCCGCTGGTTCCGGTAGGCGCCTGCATTGACACATGCCACACTCACGTTTCCGGATATGACGTCGTGAGCGAAGAGGGTTTGAAGGAAACTCTGGCGCAGTTGGATAAAACGATTAAATTGAAGAACGTCTTCGTATGGCACTGCAATGACGCCAAAGCCGATCGAAGCTCCAAGCTTGACCGCCACGAGCACATCGGGCGTGGGAAGATCGGGCTCGAGCCATTCCGCCGCTTGCTCAATGATTCACGTTTCGAAAAAACCGCCTTCATCGCTGAGACTCCCATCGATGAACCGGGCGATGATTTGCGAAACGTAGAAGCGCTAAAAGCGCTCGTGCAGTAGTCCAGCCGATTTCCCTAAATCCAGCAGATGCGAAATAATCACCTTTCGCGAAATTTCAAGAAAATGTCTGACACAGATTCCAAAACGACTTTAGCCGAAACTCTTGGCGACCGAAGCGCGCCGCGTGCTGACGAACGTTTCCGTCCGCAACCTATCGAAGAAAAGTGGGCGGCGCGATGGGAGAGCGATCCCAAACTCTACGCTGCTGACCCCATCACGTCGCAGCGCAAGAAATATTACGTATTGGAGATGCTCCCATACCCTTCCGGCGCGCTCCACATGGGGCACGTGCGCAACTACGCCATCGGGGACGCGCTCGCGCGTTACATGTGGATGCGCGGTTACAACGTGCTTCATCCCATGGGATGGGACGCATTCGGCTTGCCCGCTGAAAACGCCGCGCTCAAGAACAACATGCCTCCGCGCGAATGGACATTGCAGAACATCGCTGCCATGAAGCAGCAGATGAAGCGGCTTGGGTTTTCATACGACTGGTCCACTGAGGTCACCACCTGTCTGCCGGCTTACTACCGCTGGAATCAGTGGTTCTTCTTGAAGATGTACGAACGCGGACTGGCTTATCGCAAGAAGAGCAAGGTGAACTGGTGTCCGGAATGCGCGACGGTTCTGGCCAACGAGCAGGTTGTGGACGGCTGCTGTTGGCGGCACGAAGAAACCAAAGTCGAGCAGCGAGAATTGGAGCAGTGGTTCCTTCGCATTTCGAACTACGTTGAAGAATTGCTTGCAGATCTCGACAAGTTAGAAGACTGGCCGGACAAAGTCCGCACCATGCAGCGAAATTGGATCGGCCGTAGCGATGGCGCGAATGTCGATTTCAAACTCGAAAGCCCTGCTGGTCCCGCCGGCGACAAGATCACCGTATTCACAACACGCATTGACACGATCTTTGGGGCCACTTCGGTGCAGCTTGCGCCGCAACACCCGCTCGTCGCGGATTTGGTCAAGCAGAATCCTGCGCTGGAGATTGATGTTGCGAATCTGATCGAAGAGCAACGCAAAGCGAAAGAAGCCGGAGACCTAGGCGAGATAGAAAAACGCGGCGTCAACACTGGCGCTTTCGCCGTCAATCCGTTTAACAAAGAACGCGTTCCCATCTGGATCGCCAACTACGTCCTCATGGACTACGGCACTGGCGCGATCATGTCTGTTCCCGCGCACGACGAGCGCGATTTCGAGTTCGCGAAGAAGTACGGGTTGGAGATTCGTATTGTCGTCCTTCCGCGCCGAACTGAAGAACCGCCTGAATCCGGTGCCGCGGAAGAGAATATTCTGCCGTTCACGTCGGAAGAGAGTTTACTGATTAACTCCGGTGACTTTAACGGACTATCCAATCACGATGCGATAGAGAAGATGACGAAGTTTGCCGAGGAGCACGGATTCGGCAAAGCCACTACGACTTATCGTTTGAAAGACTGGGGAGTCTCGCGCCAGCGTTATTGGGGCACGCCTATCCCGATGCTCTATTGTGAGAAGTGTGGCATCGTTCCTGTTCCGGAAAATGAATTACCTGTCCTTTTGCCAGAGAAGATCGAAATAACGCAGCAGGGCGGATCCCCTTTGAGCAGAGTCCCGGAGTTCGTCAATGCGAAGTGTCCGAAATGCGGTGGCAAGGCACGCCGCGAGACCGACACCATGGACACCTTCGTGGATTCCTCCTGGTATTTTTATCGCTACACGAGCGCGAAGCTCGCGACGGCCCCGTTTGATTCAGCCGCCGCGAATTATTGGTTTCCCATCGACCAGTACATCGGTGGAGTGGAACACGCAATCTTGCACCTGATCTATTCGCGCTTCTGGACAAAAGTTATGCGTGACATGGGTTTGATCAAGAACTCTGAGCCCGCGCAGCGTCTCTTCACGCAGGGCATGGTCATCAAGAACGGCGCGAAGATGTCGAAGAGTAAGGGAAACGTGGTCTCGCCCGATGACATGGTGGCCAAGTTCGGTGCTGATTCCACGCGCATGTACTCGTTGTTCGCTGCGCCTCCAGATCGCGATCTCGACTGGCAGGAACAGGGCGTCGAAGGCGTGCACCGGTTCTTGGGCCGCGTTTATCGGTTCGTTTCCAAGCACGCGCAGCCGAGCAATGCGGAGTGGACGCGCGAAGTCTCCGCGCAGCTCTCGCCGGAAGCCCGCAGCATTCAGCGCAAGTTGCACCAGACGATTGCGAAGATCACGCACGATTTCGATGGACGCTGGCATTTCAATACGTCGATTGCTGCCGTCATGGAGTTAGTGAACGAACTCTACGCAGCAGAACCGGCAATCGCCGCCGGAGCCATCCCTGTTGCGTTCCTTGCGGACGTGCAACGTCGACTGGTCTTATTGCTCGCGCCTTTCGCGCCATATCTCGCGGCGGAGTTGTGGTCAGCTTTGGGCGAGACCAGTGTGTTGCTCAGGGAGCCCTGGCCGCAATTTGATCCCGCGTTGGCGAAGGAAGAAGAAGTTGAAATTCCGGTGCAGGTCAACGGGAAATTGAAAGCTCGCATCTCCGTGCCAGCCGACAGTTCCGAGGAATTTGTCCGCGAGAAGGCGCTTCAGGATGAGAAAGTTAAAGCCGCGATCGCAGGTAAGGAAATCGTCAAAGTGATTGTAGTGCCGAGCAAGTTGGTCAACATTGTCGTGAAATAGGCGCTACTTTTGCGGCGCAGGTTTCACTCGAACCTTTACTCCCGGTGTGCGCGAGTAAACCACCAGAAAACTTTGGACAGCGCCTTTTCTCGTTGTCGCTGCTGGAATCTCCGCGCGCGAATCCAGCGACATCGGCTTGTCGGATGAATCCAGAAATTCACGACTTGCTGCGCTCACAGACATCGTGTATGCCCCTTGCTTAATACCGATCAACCGCAACTGATACTGGCCGCCAGTTGGATGACAAATCTCAACATACTGTTCGCTGGAAACTGGCTTTGCAGGAATTCCATCAACAACGGGCTCTACCGTCTCGTGTCCTCCAACGTAGGTCGCTTGCGGTACGTCAGAATATTCGGTCTTACGTAGCGGATCGAATCCCACGCGACGACCTTCAGGATCTGCAAGCACGATTGCCACCGGAGCCCGAACATCCTTTCCTGCTGAATAGACGGCGACCCGCAAGTAGCCTTGGGCGGTGCAGGAGGGGGCTTGTTGTTTTTCCTGAGCTTGAGCTTCGGCGCTCGATACAAAAAATAGCAGCAACAGAATGGAAATTCTGAGCATTCTTGCCATGCAAAACACTCGCGCGAGGGGACGCCTGGTCATCCGGGGTCGTACTCCTTTTGGCCGCGACAATTATGCCTCAATGCCTCGTGCGCTCCAAGACAAATACACTCCCGCCGCACCTTCAGCTGCTCGGTGAATGTATGCTAGATGCATGTCGCGCTCCCGCGCAGTTCGTTCAGGATTTTCAGCAGTCTTTCTCCGGCCATGGGCATTTGCGGCCGAACTTGCCTGGCGTTGGACATTCGGTGCCGCAGCCTTGTTGCTTCTTGCATACGGCATATTGCTGTTTCTCAGTTCCACTCCTGTGTCTGATCGGGACCTGATGGGCTTGGCGGGAATCATTCCCGGAAGTGCGCGCAGCGCCATCCAGCACATTGCTCGCGGGAGCGGTCCGCGGCTTCTGGCTCTTATTTTCTCAATGGCCTTTGGGCTGTCATTCTTGTGGTGGTTAGCCTCTGGTCTGGGAAGAGCGGCGGTCATACAAGAGCTGCTGCCGGAACGGAAACTCGAAGGCGCTGCCGCACTTGGCAGAGTGTTTCAGTTGCAACTTGTGCGCACCACAGTTTTTCTCATCGCGCTACTGGCTTATGTAGCTGCCTTTGCAGTGAGCCTCTCTGCTGCGCCAATGACGACTGCCAATGGGAAACCGGCATCGGCAGACTTCACAGTTTTTTGTTTGATCTTTCTTCCCATAACGATATTATTTGGCTGGCTTTGGTCTTCATTGAATTGGTGTTTGTCTGTGGCCCCGATCGTCGCTGTACGGCACGGCTCCAGCACTTTTGCATCCTTTTCAGGCGCGATCAGGCTGTCGCTTCGTAGTGGTCGCCAGTTCCTGTGGACAGGCTTCGTCTTCGGCGCGGTGCGCCTCATTCTGGTTTTTTTGTTCTTGTCTTTCGCCCTGACTACGTTCGGCATCTTCGCCCAGTTCTCCGGATCACTGGCAATGGCCGCCGTCTTCGTTGTATTTCTGGGCTACTGCGCTCTATCGGACTTTGTTGGAATTGCGCGGTTTGCGGCTTACGTACGGATAATCGAATGGGTTGCCAATCCAGAGCCAGCAATGTCATTCGATCTGCCCGCTAAGGTTGATTTGGACTCGGGCCCCGTGCCTGAATCCGTTTAGTGGTGCAGTGGCGCATGCACGCGAGGAGCTAGATCAGCTGCAGCGGATTTGGTCACTTCTTCGCTCAGTTCTCCGGGAAGTATTTCCCGCAGGGCCCATTCGATCCTGGCTATTGCTTGCTGAATCTGTTCGACGTTTTCTTCCCGTAGCTGCGCGTGAGGTGAGAGCGCGATGACTTGCAGAGCATTGCGTACGTGGTGGTTCATCAACTCAATGACAGCCAGACGATCGCGAATGCGGTTCCTGCGCCGCTGCTCATACTTAGCGATAACGATTACAACGAAAGCCGCAGCAACGAAGTCATTGACGAACAGTAGGTCGCGTTCCAGTCCAAATCGGGTGGCGATATAATCTCCGCCGATTCCGATGATCAGGAACAGCAAGCCACCCAGCAAGGCTTTCGCTGCGATTCCGCCTAAGAAGGAAGGCGCTTTTTGTTGTAGGGGCATGTCAGATTATCCCACCGGAGAAAGGTGTAAGAACGACTTTCTTGTCTTAACACTGTTGTCCTTCGTATGTTTCGCACCTGTTAATGTGCGTCACTGAGCGGTGTTCCGTTTGCTGAAACAGTGCTTTTCTGGCAAACTTATTTGTGCCGCTCCAAGCTCAATCCTCCTCGCTAGACTCTCAGACTCAATCAACGCAAAAGACCGCTCACCAGTCCGTCGTCGTCCTCGATTTTGGCTCGCAATACACACAACTGATTGCCCGCCGCATTCGCGAGCAAAGAGTGTTTTCCGTTGTCTTGCCCTGTACTGCTTCCCTGACTGAGATCAAGAGCTATTCGCCGATCGGCATCATTCTTTCAGGTGGTCCTTGCTCTGTGTATGACGCTGACGCTCCGCCAGCGGATGAGGCCATTCTTGAGCAGGGACTTCCCGTACTTGGTGTCTGCTACGGTTTGCAATTCATCGCTCATAAGTTAGGTGGCAAGGTTTCTCCAGCACCAAAGCGCGAATACGGACATGCCGATGTTGCAGTATCGGAAAAATCGCGGTTATTCGCCGGACTCCCAACGAAGATGTCGGTCTGGATGTCACACGGAGACGAAGCGGTCGAACTGCCCCAAGGATTCAAAGTTGTTGCCAGTACCAGCAATGCGTTAGCCGCGATGGAAAACGAGCAACGACGCATTTGGGCGGTGCAATTTCATCCGGAAGTCCACCACACCAAAGAAGGCGCAGCGCTCCTGAAAAATTTCGTGTTCGATATCTGCGGCGCGCGAGGCGACTGGACTCCGCAACAATTCATCGACGAGACCATTGCCGACATCAAGAAGAAAGTCGGTGAAAAGGGAAGAGCGATCTGTGCGCTCTCAGGCGGTGTGGATTCCGCTGTTGCCGCCGTGCTCGTTCATCGTGCGCTGGGTGACAGGCTCACCTGTATCTTCGTGAACAATGGTGTCCTGCGCAAAGACGAGTTCAACAAAGTTCAAAAGAACTTGCGTGACAAGCTTGGATTGCAACTCGACGCAGTTGACGCCAGCGAACGGTTTCTCAGCAAACTCGGCGGAGTCACTGATCCCGAAAAGAAGCGCAAGATCATCGGCGGAGAGTTCATCGCTGTCTTCGACGAAGAATCAGAAAAGATCCGCAAGCAGCAGGGCGACGTTGATTGGCTGGTGCAGGGAACGCTTTATCCTGACGTGATCGAATCGAGTTCCGTTCGTGGCCCGTCACAGACTATTAAGACTCATCACAATGTCGGTGGACTTCCTGAGAACATGAGGCTCAAGCTGATCGAACCGCTGCGCGATTTGTTCAAGGATGAAGTCCGACGAATCGGCAAAGATTTGGGAATGCCAGACGAGATTCTCCAACGGCAGCCATTCCCCGGCCCGGGACTCGCAGTCCGAATCCTCGGAGAAGTCACGCCAGACCGCGTTGCCATTCTTCAGGAAGCCGACGACATTGTTGTCACGGAAATAAAAGCAGCCGGGCTGTATCAGAAGATATGGCAGAGTTTTGCCGTGCTGCTTCCAGTGATGACCGTCGGAGTGATGGGCGACCAGCGCACCTACGCATATACGTGCGCTGTCCGCGCAGTGCATTCAGAGGATGGCATGACAGCGGATTGGGTTCCGCTGCCGCATGAAGTATTGAGAAAGATTTCCAGCAGGATTGTCAGTGAAGTCCGCGGGATAAATCGCGTGGTCTATGACGTCACGTCGAAACCGCCAGGAACTATCGAGTGGGAGTAACGCTACTCCTGTATCCCTCGCACAATTTTCCTCACTAATGATCGCGGAGCAAACCTCTCTGAGAATGTCATCAGCTTGTTTCGTGTGCCAGTAATCACGAGGGGCTTTCCCGCCATCATGCCGCGATAACCCTCCTCCGCCACTGGCTTTGAATCCATGGCGCCCTTCAGGAATAACTTCGAGGAGTCCATGCCAGCTCGGTCCGCAAAACCAGTCTTCGTTGCACCTGGACAAAGCGCCGTCACTGTAACGCCCGTTCCACGAAGCTCTTCGTAAAGCGCCTCAGAGAATGACAGGACATAAGCCTTGGTGGCGTAATACACCGCCATGAATGGGCCCGGCTGGAAGGCCGCTGTCGATGCCACCTGCATTATCTTCCCGCTGCCACGTGCGATCATTTGCGGTAGATAGAGCTTGGTCAATTGCGTGAGTGCGACCATATTCAGTTGCATCATCTCGAGTTCCTCATCGAGATTCGTTTTCGCAAACGCGCCACGGACACCGTATCCCGCGTTGTTCACCAGCGCGTCGATCTGAAGGTTCGCGCGTTCGGTATAGGCAAAGACCTCGTCGGGTGCCTCCAGCTCGGCCAAGTCTTTCGCATAATTCATCACCCACGGCGCACCAAGCCTGCGTAGTTCGGGCGCATTCTCATCCATGACTTTCTTATTTCGAGAGACGAGCACTAGCGCATAGCCATCGCGCGCAAATAGTTTGGCAAGTTCAAGTCCGATACCACCGGTGGCGCCGGTGATCAATGCTGTCTTGGTGCTTTTCTTTTCTGGCGAAGTGGACATAGCGGCAAAGTAAGCGGGCGCGACCATTCTTATGTAGGGATTTTTGAAGGTGAATTACTGCAATGAGGATTGTACGGACAACACTTCCAGTTTGTCATTAAGGGAAGTCCGGAAACAATAATGGCCGCGTTACTTGCACGCGGCCATTTAGGTGACGCGGGGTCGCTGTTATTTCGCTGTGGCGTCCTTTTTCGGCTGCACAGGATTGTCCGCAGGGTTCACGTAATTGATCATCAAAGGCCCCATTCCGTGTATCTGGATCACGGTTTCGCCGGCACTCCAGGCAAAATGTTTCATGCGCGCAGGCACGCTCGCGAAGCCTCCGGTATTGATGACGGTGGCATTAGTTTCGTCCCACTTGGCGCCCATTCCAACCTTCAATGTGCCCGAGATGACGGTGACATTCTCTGCGGTCGGATGCCAGTGCGGAGGGATCTTGTAACCATCCGGCACCTTTAGGCGAACCGTGTAAAGCCCAGTCTTGCTGGGATCTCCTTGCAGCACTGCTAGCTGCGCGCCCAGAGGAACAAACGGCGGCGGCGCGCCCCATTGCAACTCATCGGGGTTCCAAACCATCTTTTTTGCGGGAGCAGCTTTAGACGTCTCAGATTTTTTGGCGGTGCCCTTCTTGGCAGCCGCTGTCTGTCCCAACGCAAACGAACAAAGAAGCAAACACGCGATTACGATTCGTCTGGTGAACATGTACAACTCCTTTCAAAACTCCTGTAGCTAGATGCACCGTATTTACACAAGGGAACTGGTCCTATGCGCCCGCACTCACCCCATACTGGCTGAACCACGGAGTGGCGGCCTTCAACCGCTCATTCACGTTGTTGATGTTCTTCACGCCTTCATCGCGCAGCCACTTCTCAAATGCCGCGCCGCCCTGTTTCGCATAGATGGGAATGCCATCTTTCCAGGTGGCACGTCCGCAAAGCACGCCGGCGAAATTCACGCCTGATTCTGCCGCGAGTTCGAGCGACTCCGTGAACTCGGAATTACTAACTCCCGCCGATAAATAGATGAACGGCTTGGTCGCGACCTTGGCCGACTCGAGAAACAGTTTCTTCGCTTCGTCGCGCGTATATGCTGCGCCTTTTCCGGCGAACGACTTTGCGCCTTCCACAAATTTCATGTCGATGGGAACTTCCACCTTCATGACATCCACGCCGTAACGTTCTTCAGTAAACTCGGCCATGCTGCCGGTTACAATCTGCGGCTTCTTCTTGGCGTATTCGACCGACTTTTCATCCCCGCCCTTTTCGTCGTATCCAACAAACTCCAGGAAGTAAGGAATATCGTTTCCGCGACACTCGTCGCCGATGCGCTCCACCCATGCGTGCTTCTCGTCATTGATTTTCTTGTCGTCGAATGGCGTGTAATAGATGAGCACTTTCACGCAGTCAGCGTTCGCTTCCTTTAATCGACGCGCCGACCAATCATCCAGCAAATCCGGAATACGTCCCGGACGCGTGTTGTCGTACCCCGTCTTTTCGTAGGCGAGGAGTAGCCCGGCATTGTTTTTTCGCCGTTTCGAAGCGGGCAGTCCCCACTCCGGATCGAGCAGAATCGCGCTCGCATGTTCGGTCAGCACTTCCGTGACGATGGACTTGAACTCTTCCATCTCCTTGTCACTCACGTCAGAACCTTTTTCTTTTGCCAATGATTTCCGCAGCGAGCCGCGTTGGTCCATTGCAGCAGCCGCGATGACTCCGCGCTTGTCAGAAACAGCTTTCATTCCAGCAAGTTTTCCAGGGGTGAGTTTCATGGTCATACAGAAGGAGTCCTCCAGCGCAGTTATGCAACCAAGGATTCTACAAGAAAACCCGTTTCAGCTTTGCTTCAGCACCTGACGTTGTATCGCGATCAACTCCTCGCATCCCTTGCGCGCAAATTTCATCAGCTGCGCCAGTTGTTCTTCGTCAAACGGCTCCTGTTCGGCCGTCGCTTGAAGCTCAACAAATTTTCCGCTGCCAGTCATCACGAAGTTCATGTCGACTTCTGCGCGCGAGTCTTCTTCGTAGGGAAGGTCAAGCACCACTTGGCCGTCAACGATTCCCACGCTTGTAGCCACAACATAATCGCGCAACGGAGACACTTTTAATGTTTTCGATTCCAGCAGTCGCTCGATTGCCAGCCGCAGCGCGACATAAGCTCCCGTGATGGATGCGGTCCTCGTCCCACCGTCGGCTTGGATCACGTCGCAATCGAGAGTGATAGTTCGCTCGCCGAGCTTCTTCAAATCCACTACCGCCCGAAGCGAGCGCCCGATCAGGCGTTGGATCTCATGCGTCCGGCCGCCGATGCGTCCCTTACTGGATTCACGCGCTGTTCTCGTCAGCGTGGCGCGGGGGATCATGGCGTATTCACTCGTGATCCAGCCTTTGCCGCTGTTGCGAAGGAACGGCGGTACGGTTTCATCGATGGACGCCGTGCAAATCACTCGCGTGTTGCCGATCTCGATCAATGCTGATCCTTCGGCCATGGGAATAAAGTTGGGAGTGATTTTGACGGGACGCATCTCGTCCGCCGCGCGTTTGTCTGAACGATAGATCATAGGATTGCAATTGTACGGGAAGGGAATTCACCCGGCGGGACGGGAGCTAGGTTTCCAGGTTCACATGCCTGACGTCTTCGATGATTCGTCCGAGAAATTTCTCGCCAGCCTTGCGGAACTTCTCTTCTGAATCGGTGGCGAAGAACTTCACATTCGGGTGGCCGAAATTGCCAGCCGATTTCAATCCGAGTTTTTCCGCCATATACCGGGCCGTCGCTTCCGCAGAATCGACAATCGCTACGTGTTCTGGCACCACACGGCGTAACAATGTCTTCAACAAAGGATAGTGTGTACATCCAAGCACTAGCGCATCAGCGGAAGCGAAATCTCCGTTGAAGATGTCGTCGAGATACAAGTGTGCAACTTGCTCGGTGACCGGATGGTCAGTCCATCCCTCTTCGACTAACGGCACAAATAAAGGACACGCCTTTTCCTGTGCCGCCACTCCCAATTGGCCAAGCGCATTCTTGTACGCATGGCTATTGCAAGTGCCTTCCGTGGCAATCACGACCACTTTGCCGCTCTTGCTGCTCGCAGCGGCATTGGCTGCTCCCGGCTCGATCACTCCCAGCACACTGATTGTCATTGCCCGGGTGATCGCATCGAGGGCCAAAGCTGTGGCGGTGTTACAAGCGACAACAAGATGCTCCGCTCCTTGCTGTTCCAAATACTGCGCCGCCGATATCGCATACTTCGCGACTGTCTCCGCGGACTTCGACCCATACGGCAATCGCGCGGTGTCGCCGAAGTAGAGATAGTCAGCTTGCGGCACTTGCAGCATCAACTCACGCAAAGCCGTAAGGCCGCCCACGCCCGAATCAAAAACACCGACAACAGGTCTCTTCGCAGTCATCTCACCTGTAATTCCGACACAAGTTCATGGACGGCCGGCACTTCATAGATCATCCTCAAGTCGGCGTGTCCGGCGAGTGTCTCGCGTTCTTTGCTATCCACCAGGAATTTCACTTTCGTGATCGATGGATTGCTCAATGACAAAGTTTCGATCATCGAGACCAGCGTCATTTCCTCAACCAGAATTCCAGACCGATGTCCCTCAGCGAACGCCGCATTGACGTCAACGACACACAATCCACCTTGTGCGATGTACACGTCCTTGATATCCGCTCCGTCGCCCAACGGATGCGGTGAAGGCTTCTTTAAATATTCCACCAGGAGCAGGCGGAGCACTTCTTTGGCACGCGCCATCGGTTCCTGTGGAAGCGCTGCACCGGACTGCTCTTTCCGCAGCACACCATCGTCATCGTAGGCGACCATCAACGATATTTGCTCTGTGGGCCCCGATACTGGTGCCGTGACTGGACGCGAATCAGAACTCGTCTGCGCGTTTAACTGCTCCCGTTGCGCGAGGCGATTCATATACACACCGCCCGCGAGCACTCCGACCAAGAGCACGAAGATCGTGATTTGCAGATGACGCGCGATCATCGCGGTTCCTCGATCTTTGGGCGGACATTCACGATTGCCGTCGCCATTGCTATGGCAATCGCTTGGTGGTAAGCGTTTGCCGACAGCGCATCAGCTTTCGAGTCAATCGTCGGTGGAGCAATCTCGATGGCAATTGCCGGGGCGGCAATGCTGTTCAGCGGAGCGATAGGCGCACTGATGGTGCTGGCGGTGACTTTCTTGTCACCCATCTCTGACACAAAATTGGCAGCTAGCACTCGGCTGCGCTCAAGATATCCCGCTTGCGCTGTCTCCCATGGAAGAAACGGCCCGAGCTTGTCCTGCTGTTTTTTGTCAGGAGTGGGCAACAATGCTGTAAACACGCGCACTCCTGGCCCTGGGACTCCGGCATGGACGCTTATGTAAATCCCTGCCCTCTGCGCGTTGCTTGTAACAGCGCGCTGGTCGAGTGACATGGTTGTGTCGGAATCCCGCAACAGCACCGCAGCGACTCCGCGGTTTTGCAATTCCACTTTCAGTTTTCTCGCCATTGCCAGTGCAATATCTTTCTCCGCGAGCTTCTCGCTGAATCGGACACCAACTTCATCTCCGCCATGTCCAGCATCGATCATCACGAAGAATCGAACGATGTTCGTGTTTGTGCTGGCGGGCTTGCTTATATTCGGAGCAGTAGCGCTCGCCGAAACCCCGGGATTACTCGCTGGTGGGTTTCCCGGCGTAGGATTCGTCTGGGATTGCGCGCCCACGGACACAGGCGCCGGCGCTGCGGACAGCGTAATTGTCTTTCCGCCGTCACCAAAGCTTGCAAGTAGTGGCGAAGTACCGCTGATGACTAACTCTGCCGTTCCATTATGTTCAGTGAAACTTATCCCGCTGACTAGGCGGTCATTGTAGGTGATGCTCTCTGCTCCGAAAACAACCGGCTCATGCGTAAACAGCAAATGAACTTTTCCGTTTTCGGTGTTCACCGTCGGATTCACCGCGGTAGGGAAGCTCAAGACCAGGTCGGATTTCTTGAAGTCGGTCGAGAAACGGACAGCGCTGTTCTCCAGAAACAGTCGGCGGCCTTGTTCGTGCAACTCCGAGCGTAGAGCCAGATACTTCGACAGCACCGTCGGAAGCACTCGAAGCGGGAGCAGCACGCGTCCCTGATCGATCACTACTTTTGCAGGCAGAAGGATTTCCGTTTTGCCTACAGTCACTCTTGTCTTGCCTTCGGAAAATTGGCCTTCGACAGAACCGGCTCGAATTCGAAAGTCGCCATTTGCTGTCTTGCTCTGCACCTTCGCCAGTGGTTGCAGTAACTCTACGACGGAGACGTATTCGAAGTTGTCACGGTCTGTTACAGGTAGGGTGTAGGTGCCTTGGGAGGAATACACGGAAAGTTTTTTATCTTCGGCGGAGCGCGACGGCTGCTGCAACGAAAGTACGATCAACACCGAAAAGAACAATACCGCGATTCGGCGTCCGCTACTCCATTGCATAGATTGTTAGGCCGCTTAAAAGCTTGGGATAAAAATCAGTGGACTTCTGCGGCATCACCTCGTCGGCAAAAGCCACAGTGCTCATTTGGTCTATCTGCACGGGATTCATCAGGAACGCCGCATCGGCGCCATCACGCACGCGTTGCACGGCCTCAGCGGCGGACCGAACATAATTAATGTTCGTCTGATTGCGGATCGCTTCCTCTGAGATTCCCAGAATTTTTTCCAAAATGACTTTATGCAATTGCACTACATCTAGTTTGCGTTGCGCAGGAGAAAGAGATTCGAGTTCCTTATCGATTGCTACCGGATTTGCCCGCAGCAGATATGAGCCTTCTTGTGTGACTGCCACAAACACCGTTGCTCCCTTCGCGGATTCAGTCAGCATCTCCGAAAGGCTCTCTGCAGAAGTAGATTTTGGCAGTTTATGGTGGAAGAACAAATCTTTTGTTTTGTGCAGAAGGTTCGTTGTCAGATCAGGAGAGTTCAATCCGAACACCACGCGATGTGTTGGCAGTATCAGCAGCCCTTCGCCTTCCATATTTACGAAGGTCATCATCAAGTTCTCATATGGCGCGTTCGCATCCAGCGCGATGCCAGCCGTTCGGCCCAGAGTCATGAGCCTGCCAATCTCGTCCGCTCGGCGTTCATTGCGATACGCCAGCGCGGTCTCATAACGATGGTGTCCATCAGCGATGATCAGCTTCTTGTCCGCCATCTTGTCGCGGACGGCGATGATGGTCTCGTGGTTGGAGATCTTCCAGAGCCTGTGCGTGACTCCGTATTCATCTTTGATTAGGACGGTTGGTTCCACGTCTTCTGTTTCAGTCCACACCAGAGCGTCAATGTCGCCCTGAGGGTCCGAATAGAGCATGAATATCTGTCCGGAGTGAGCAGTGGTGGCGCGCAGCAAGTTTAATCGGTCGGCCTTGGGCTTCGCTAAGGTCTGCTCATGGCGGAAAACGACTTTTTCCGTGTAGTCGTATATTTTGCCCAGCGCGATAAATCCGCGACGCTCCATCTGCGCTCCCGCAGGAAGGCCGCTACCCGGTGGCACGGCGAAGAATTGTGAGTAGGCGTAGATGGAAGGTTCTTTGTCTGCTTCGAGCACTCCTTCGTCGCGCCAAGTCTTCAGGAATGAGGCCGCTCTGCTGTAAACACCATTTGTGGGCGTGTCACCGGGTTCAGCCTTACCCAACTCGATGCGCACAAGGTTATGCGGATCGGCTGCATAGTAGCGCTCCTGCATCTCCGGAGTGATTTTGTCGTAGGGTTGCGTGAGCACATCCTGCAACTGAACTTTTGCAGGGTTATAACGCAGCGCAGCGAAGGGATGTATTTGAGCCATAGAAGAATTGATTCAGGCGATGCTCCGGATTGTAACAAGTACTTGGGACAACTGGAATGGTTCCATTCTGCTGCTCCGGAAAACCTGCCTCTAAGGTATGAGCATCCAATTGCCAGCGCCATTAAGGTCTTTGTTGATCACTTGAGGACTTCATGTTGTCCTTTGGAAATGTACGTGCCCTTGGCCTCTTGTGCTACCATCGCCTTAAACCTGAGGAAATCACCTTGTTTCGCGGCGCAAAACGGTTCCTGTTCCCCCGTCTGCCTTTAACACTGTGCTTTGGATTATGGCTGCTTCTTATTAGCTTTGCCGTTGCCCAAACCGCTGATGACGTTCACATTCAGCCGCGCAAAAAGCCTGATCCGCCGGGGACGCCCCACGTCGTCGAAGACCCTTCGCTGAAGACCCACACCAAGCCCATCAAGGTCGATGTTGACCTGGTGCTGGTGAACGCTACTGTCACTGACCCCATGAACCGCTTGGTCACCGGATTGGAAAAAGAAAACTTCAGCCTGCTTGAGGCAAACGCCCTGCAGGACATCAAGTACTTCTCGAGTGAAGACGCTCCCATCTCCCTCGGTGTCGTCTTCGATCTGAGCGGCAGTATGAACAACAAGATTGAGAAGTCCCGTGACGCTATCGTGGAATTCTTCAAGACTGCCAACCCACAGGATGAATTTTTCCTGATCACTTTTGCTGACAAACCGGAACTGCTGGCAGATTTCACCCAATCGATTGAAGAGATACAAGGCAAGCTGGTATATGCCATTCCCAAAGGCAGAACATCATTGCTGGACGCCATCTACTTGGGAATCAGCAAGATGAAGCAGGCAAAGCACAACAAGAAAGCGCTGCTTATCATTTCCGATGGCGGCGACAACCGCAGCCGCTACACCGATTCTGAGATCAAATCGCTCGTCAAAGAAGCCGACGTCCAGATTTATGCCATCGGCATCTTTGACGACATCCGCGGCACCCCGGAGGAGATTCGAGGACCATTTTTGCTGACGGAAATCACCCAAACCACCGGCGGACGCACTTTTCCGGTCAGCGATGTCAACGAATTAGGCGATGTAGCCACGAAGATTGGTGTAGAGCTGCGCAACCAATATGTGCTCGGATACCGTCCAAAGAATACAGCTCGCGATGGCAAATGGCGCAAACTGAAGGTAAAGCTTCATGCGCCCAAAGGCCTGCCGCCGCTCAACGTCCATGCCAAAACGGGATACTATGCACCGCAGCAGTAATCGTTTCGCGCTTATTGTTCTACTCACCTTTTCTTTGAGCTTGTCCCTTTTGGGCCAGAGCGGCCAATCGTCGCAGCAATCCACGCAGTCTCAAAATCAGCAGCAACAGCAACCCGTGCAAGACTTAACGCCGCCGTCCGACGCGGAAGCGGAGAGAATGGCGGCACCGCCACCCGCGCCGAATCAGCCGACTGATTCCGCCAAGGTTCCCGTGCCTGCCGCAAAGCCTAAATCGAAGGACGATTACACCTTCGTCAAGGATGTGGAAGAAGTAACGCTTTATGCAACGGTTGTTGACCCTAAGAACCACCTGGTGACGAATCTCGACCGGAACGCCTTTGTAGTCTATGAAGACGGACAGCCGCAGCGCATTACCTCTTTCCGGCATGATGACGTCCCAGTATCAATGGGCATCCTGATTGATAACTCCGGTTCAATGCGCGATAAGCGCCCGGCCGTGAATCAAGCAGCGCTGAATCTCGTACGCGCCAGCAATCCGCAGGACGAACTCTTCGTCGTCAATTTCAATGACGACGCGTTCCTCGATCAGGACTTCACTTCCAATGTCGAATTATTGCGTGAAGCCCTCGAGCGGATCGAAGCCCGCGGTGGAACTGCTGTCTACGATGCGGTGATCGCTGCCGCCAACCAGCTTGCCAAAGGCGCGAAACTTGAGAAGAAAGCCTTGCTGGTCATCACAGACGGCGAAGACAATGCCAGCCGCGACACTCTGGAACAAGCTGTGAAGCGCGTTCAGGATGACGCCGGCCCTACTGTTTACACCATTGGTATATTAGGTAACGACCGCGAGTCTAAGCGTGCGCGCCGGGCGCTTGAGCGGCTGTCAGTTGAAACCGGCGGCATCGCCTATTTCCCGAAAGACCTCGGCGAAGTCGACGCCATTTCCCGTGCCGTGGCGCATGACATCCGAAACCAATACACCATCGGATACAAACCGACCCGCCCGCAATCGCAGGGCGGATTCCGGAACGTGCGTGTAGAAGCCCGCGGAGCTGATGGACGTAGCCGCCTACAGGTGCGTACGCGTAGTGGATACTTCGCCGGGCAGAAGCGCGCTTCCAATGACGCTCCTGTGAAGCCTTAATTTCATCGCGACTCCTATGAATCTTCCCTTGTAATCTTTTTCTGCACTGCTTTGGCCCTGTTGGTATCTAATAGCAGACCAAGATGGCAAGAAACTTCAATGACCTAACCGAGCGCGAGATCCTCGCGCTTGCGATCTCGCTAGAAGAAGAACACGGACGCATCTACGCTGATTTCGCCGAAGGACTGCGTGAGACCTATCCCGCATCCGCGAAGATTTTCGAAGAGATGCAGGCGGAAGAATCCGATCACCGTTCCAGCCTCATTGAGACTTATCGCGCTCGCTTTGGCGAGCACATCCCCCTTATTCGAAGACAAGACGTGAAGGGATTCATCCAGATCCGTCCCACATGGCTCGTCCGTCCGCTTGGCATCAACGTGGTCCGCAAACAAGCTGAGGAGATGGAACTGGAAACGCGCAGGTTCTACGAGAAGGCGCTGAAGCGCGTGACGGATGCGTCCGTTCGCAAACTGCTCGGTGATCTCGAAGAAGCCGAGCGCAAGCACACCGTTATTGCGGAATCGCTCGAAGAGAGACTCACGCCCGGCACGCGCGCGCAAGAACAGCAGGCTGAGCGCAGATTGTTTCTGTTGCAGGTTGTGCAGCCTGGACTCGCGGGTCTAATGGATGGCTCCGTCTCCACCCTCGCTCCGCTTTTCGCAGCCGCGTTCGCCACTCGCAACCCGCACGACGCCTTCGTGGTCGGCCTCGCGGCTTCCGTCGGCGCCGGTATCTCAATGGGATTCGCAGAAGCGCTATCCGACGACGGTTCGCTCACCGGCCGCGGACACCCGTGGATCAGGGGACTCGCATCCGGACTGATGACAACCGCCGGCGGCATCGGACACACACTGCCGTTTCTGCTTTCAAATTTCAATGTCGCCATGAGTGCAGCCGTTGGGGTCGTCGCGGTGGAGTTGGGAATCATCAGCTACATCCGATTCCGCTACATGGACACGCCATTCCTCTCCGCCGCATTTCAAGTGGTCGTCGGAGGGGTGTTGGTGTTCATCGCGGGAATTTTAATTGGGAGTTCATAACCCGTTTGACCAGACTGCGCGCGTCTTTTAACCTGTAACTACATGGCCATGTCCACATCCGCCCTGAAAACTTCAAATCTTCGCGTTGCCGAGGACATCACGGAACTCGTTGGCGAGACCCCGATGCTGCACCTGCGCCGCATAACTCCTGCGGGCGCAGCCGACATCTACGCGAAGCTCGAGTACCTCAATCCCGGTGGAAGTGTGAAGGATCGCGCAGCCATCGGCATCATCAAGAAAGCCGAAGAGCAGGGACTTCTTCGCAAAGGCTCTACGATCCTCGAAGCCACGGCAGGGAACACCGGCGTCGGACTCGCGCTCATCGGCGTAAGCCGCGGATACCGCGTCATCTTCTGTGTGCCTGAAGGATTTTCCGAAGAGAAGGCCAAAATCATGCGGGCGCTCGGCGCGGAAGTTTTCCGCACTCCTGAAGCTGATGGCATGCTAGGTGCCATAAAAAAAGTCAAAGAACTCGCCGCAAATATTCCAGATTCCTTCACCGCCCTCCAGTTTGAAAACCAAGCCAATCCTGAATTCCACTACCAGACCACTGCCCGCGAAATTTACGAGCAGATGGAAGGCAAGGTTGATGCGGTCGTGGTCGGCGTTGGCACCGGCGGAACCTTTTCGGGGATTGCTCGTTACATGAAGGAAAAAAATTCCAGTGTGTTGACCGTCGCGGTTGAGACGCAAGGCTCAATCCTGCAAGGCGGAGCCCCTGGCAAACACAAAGTGGAAGGCATCGGCGTGAGTTTCATTCCGAAGACGTTCGACGCCCGTATCGCCGACGAGATCATCATGGTCAACGATCCGGAAGCCTTTGCAACTGTCGCGGAGCTTGCCCGCACCGAAGGTGTTCTCGCCGGTTCCAGCGGCGGAGCAAATGCCTACGCAGCATTGCAGATCGCCAAACGACTCGGCCCCGGCAAGCGCGTCATCACCATCATCCCTGACTCCGCCGAACGATACATGTCGAAAAACATTTTCGAAGGCGGGATATAAAATCTTTCACCATAGAGGCACAGAGACACGGGGAAGAGCAGAACTTCTTTTGAATCCTTCGCAGCCGTTCCGACTCTGAATAGCCCAAACAAAAATCTTTATAGACTTCGCTTCCTCTGTGCCTCCGTGTCTCTGTGGTGAAAACGCTTTTCGACATTCAAAGGACTTATGACTGACAACATCAAAGGATTCTCCACCCGCGCCATTCACGTTGGACAAGAGCCTGATCCCGAAACCGGCGCAGTCGGCGTTCCCATTCATCCCACCTCGACCTACGCTCAGCAAGAGATCGGCAAGCATAAGGGATACGAATACGCTCGCGTCTCCAATCCCACGCGCACCCGCCTCGAACAAAACCTTGCGTCCCTCGAAGGCGGAACTTCCGCGCATGTCTTCGCCAGCGGGATGGCGGCCGTCACTGCGCTTTGCAGTTTCATGAAGTCAGGCGACCACCTCATTTGCGGCAGCAATGTTTATGGCGGAGTCCCTCGCCTTTTCAATCAGGTGATGGCGCATTATGGTCTGGAATTTACTTACGTCAACACTTCCGATCCCAAGAACGTTGAGAAGGCGCTGAAGAAGAACACGAAATACGTTTGGATTGAAACGCCCACTAATCCGCTGATGCAGCTCACTGACATCGCCGCTGTTGCGAAGATCACGCACGCAGGCGGAGCAGAGCTGGTTGTGGACAACACCTTCATGTCGCCTTATTTCCAGCAACCAATAAAACTTGGCGCTGACATGGTCATGCACTCCACCACCAAATTCCTGAATGGACACAGCGACGGACTTGGCGGGGTGATGGTTTGCACCAAGCCCGAGCAAGGTGAAAAGTTTGCGTTCATCCAGAAAGCCGCCGGAGCCATTATGTCGCCGTTCGAGTGCTGGCTGGTGCTGCGTGGAGTGAAGACGCTCGCCGTCCGCATGGAAGCCCACGACAAGAGCGGTCGCATCGTCGCCGACTTCCTCAAAAACAACAAGAAGGTGAAGACAGTTCTTTATCCGGGATTGCCAGAGCATCCGCAGTACGAACTTGCGAAAAAGCAGATGACGGGATTCGGCGCGATGATCACGTTTGATCTCGGCTCACAGGACAACGCCAACAAGATGTTGCGCAAAGTCCGCGTCTGCACCTTGGGCGAATCACTCGGCGGTGTCGAAACTCTGATCTCACACCCCACCACGATGACTCACGCCGCTTTAGGCGTGCAGGGAAGAGCTGATATTGGATTGCTCGATGGCATGGTTCGTATTTCAGTCGGCGTTGAAGATGTGGAAGACATCATCGCCGATCTCGATCAGGCGCTCGCAGCGGTTTAGTGCTCTTTTGAAAAGAACGGGCGCGATTTCTCGCGCCCGTTCCTACTCTACCTCTGCCTTGATCCAATCCAAGCATTCCGTGCTGCCGTCGCTGATCTTCATCGCAATACATTCAGGCAGATCATAAGAATGAAGGTTCTTAATAGCATCGCGGACTCGCTCGAATGCGTCTGCAGTCGTCTTGATGATTAACAGGAATTCCTCTGAGCTCTCCACTTTTCCCTGGAACCGGTAAACGGATTCAACACCCGGCACAATGTTCACGCATGCAGCGAGTTTGATCTGCACCAGCGTGTTCGCAATCTTTTTTGCTTCTTCGTGTGATCCGGTGGTCGTGAGGACAACCCTGTAATCGTTCATGCGAAAAAACTTATCACGAATGTGCAAAGTGCATCTAACAAAACGCTCTACATACGTGTTAACTTTTTATCGTGGACGCACAAATAAAGTTCGGCACCTCCGGATGGCGTGCCATCGTCGCCGATGAATTCACTCTCCACAACGTTCGACGCGCCGTTACCGGCATCGCTCGCTACGTCGCTTCCAAGAATCCAAACGGAAGAGTGATCGTCGGACGCGATCCCCGTTACATGGGCGAAACGCTCGTGAATCTCGCAGCCGAAGTCCTCATCCGACACGGCATTACTCCGCTGGTCATCGAGGATGCTGCACCCACTCCCGCAATTTCCTACGAGATCACGCGACTCGCCGCTGACGGAGCGATTAACTTCACCGCCTCGCACAATCCTCCCGAATACAACGGGATCAAATTCAATTCCTCAGACGGAGCGCCCGCCCTTCCGGAAGTAACCAAAGCCATCGAAGCGGAAATCATCAGAGCCGATTCCGAACCAGCCAGCCCTTCCAGCAGCAACGTCAAGTCTGAGATCATCGATGTGAAGCCGCCGTATCTTGCCAAGCTGCGCGATGCTGTCAATCTCAGCGTTATCGCCAAGTCCGGATTGAAGGTCGTCTTCGATCCGCTATGGGGCGCAGGTCGCGGATACTCTGACGCGCTGCTTCGTGACGCCGGTGTCCCGGTCACCGCGGTCCACGATGTTCGTGATGTTCTCTTCGGCGGACACGCGCCCGAAGCGGAAGACCACCTGCTCGATGAGGCTCGCCAGCAGATGCGGAGCACCGGCGCCCGCATAGCGATTGCCACCGACGGGGACGCCGATCGCTTCGGCATCGTTGACGCAGACGGCACATTTCTCCAACCCAACTATGTCATTGCGCTTCTGTTCGATTACCTCGTGGAGACGCGAGGCTGGCGGAATGGCGTTGCGAAATCTGTTGCCACAACGAACATGATCAATGCCCTTGCCGACTTCCACAATATTGAATTGCACGAAACGCCGGTAGGATTCAAATACATCGGAGAACTGATCAAGGCAGACAAGATCGCCATCGGTGGGGAAGAGAGCGCGGGATTATCCATACGCCATCACGTCCCTGAAAAGGACGGCATCATCGCCGGCCTCCTCTGTTGCGAGATGGTCGCGCGTCGCGGCAAGTCGCTTGGCGAACAATTACGCGACTTATTTGGCAAAGTTGGTTCCTTTTATCCACTTCGGCAAAACTTCCGCTTGACGCCAGAGGTCAAAGAGAAGTTCACTACTAAGTTGGCTTCTGAGCCGCGGGATTTTTCCGGGCGCAAGGTGCAGAACATCGTGCGCACAGACGGGCTGAAGTTGATTTTCGACGACGGCTCATGGGTGCTCTATCGTTTGTCCGGCACTGAACCTGTTGTCCGGGTCTATACGGAATCACGTTCTATGGAAGACAGCAGTCACTTAAGTACCACTGCCAAGAATTGGATCTTTCAGTAACACGAGGCTTTGGATTTTGAATTTCGCAACACCGATTTCTGACTGGCTCTACCGCTCGCGGCGTCGCATCGCAACCGCCGGTGTGGCCGTCCTTGTTGGCGTGCTTGGATTCCACGTTATCTTCGGCGCAAATGGCATGGTCATTTATCAGCAGAAGCGCACTGAATACAAAGCCTTGAACACCGAACTCAACTCGCTTCAGCAAGAGAACGAACGTCTGAACCAGAAAATAAAGGCGCTCCGCACCGACCCTAAGACGATTGAGAAAGAAGCCCGCGAGCAGCTTCGATATGCGCGCCCTGGCGAGGTCGTCTATTCTCTCCCAGCCGAAAAGCCCGCCCCAACCAATTCCACAGCTCAGAAAAAGTAATACCTACTCCGAACAAGTCATATAATGCTCGCAAGCTGAAACCCAGGCTGATTTCTTAGCCTGCAAGGAGACATACTTATGAAGAGATTCATGTTCTCAATCTTGGCTTTCTGCCTGATGATCAGCGCAGCCGCATTCGCCGGCTCTGACAAGACCGCGACCAAAGAGACGTCGGTTACGGGATGGGTCACGGACCCGATGTGCGGGGCCAAGGGTGAGCACATGGACGATGCCGAGTGTGCTAAGCGCTGCTCCGCAAGAGATGGCAAACTCGTTCTCGTCACAGACGGCGACAACAAGGTTTGGGCAGTTGTGAACTCAGAAGCGCTAAAGGGACATGAGGGCCATCATGTGAAAGTCTCCGGCCATCCAGATGAAGATAAGGGAACCATTCAGGTTGTGACTGTAGCCCTGTTGGACAATCAAAAGCCCGTTGCGAAGGAGAGCATGAAGAAGCACGAGGCTGATAAGAAAAAGGTCGAGAAGAAGTCCTAGCTTTTTCGATTGGAACTCAAAGGGCGGCTCTGGCCGCCCTTTTCTATTTCAGTACGCCTTCCAGCGGAGAGCTCGCTGTCGCGTATAACTTCTTCTGCATGCGCCCGGCAATGTAAGCAGAGCGTCCCGCGATCACAGCGTGCTTCATCGCTTCAGCCATCAGGATGGGATCCTGCGCTCCGGCAATTGCCGTATTCATCAGCACGCCATCGGCCCCCAACTCCATCGCGATCGTCGCATCTGACGCCGTGCCCACGCCCGCATCAACGATCAAGGGAACGCTGGTGATCATCTCCCGTAATATGCGGATGTTAGCGACATTTTGTATTCCCATCCCGCTGCCGATCGGAGCGCCTAGCGGCATGATTGCTGCTGCGCCTGCATCCACTAGCCGTTTTGCAACAACGATGTCATCAGATGTATAAGGCAGCACCGTGAAACCTTCTTTCACCAGTACGCGAGTCGCCTCGATCGTCGCTTGCACATCGGGATACAAAGTTTTCTCATCGCCAATCACTTCGATCTTGACCCAATCAGAGAGCCCCACCTCGCGGCCCAGCCGTGCTGCGCGAATAGCATCTTCAGCCGTGTAGCAACCGGCCGTATTTGGCAACAGAAAATACTTTTTGGGATTGATGTAGTCGAGCAGCGATTCCTTTGAGCGGTCGAGGTTCACGCGCCGCACGGCGACGGTCACCATCTCCGCGCCACTTGCTTCGATAGCAACGGCGGTCTCTTCGCCGGACTTGTACTTGCCCGTGCCCACTATCAAGCGCGAGCGGAACTGCTTGCCCGCGATTGAGAAAGTTTCCATTTCCTTCATATGTTTATTGTAATCCGAATGGCGCCGGGGTGAGCGCGGCGTGAGCGCTGGTAACGCGCGAGCACAGCGCGAGGGCAGCACCAAAGGTGCGGAGGTCTTATGTCAAAAAAAACGGGCGCATGGTAATCCACACGCCCGCTGTAAAACCACGATTCTCTACTATTTGCGGCTTGGTGCCTTCTGCAGTGAACTCTTGTCCGATTCGTTGCGGCGTGCCACTTTGTCGAGCGTAGAAACCAGCAAGCTTGCCTGAGTCGCGGGGCCGGGGCCTGGTTTTTGGATCGTTGTCTTGGCGTCGATCTTCTGACCATAGATTGCCTTGTTGGCATCTTCGTCAACATGCAAGGAGGCGCCGTTGAGTGAAACGCCGGCAAACAATCCACGTGCGCGAGAGTAGCTCAATACCTCAGCACGCAATGCAGCATCGGTCGAAGCTTCCAGAGTGCGGCCTTTTGGACCAGCCGCTGCTGATGCATCTGCGCCCAGCTTTACTTCATTACTGAGGAGCGAATCAGCGCTGCGCGGATTCATCATCAACAGGATGAAATCAGTCTCCGTGCCACCCAGCTGAAGCCCCCAGCTGCCGCCCTGCAGAGCCATCATCACTGGCTGGCTCCACGGGCCCGTGTAGTGGGCTCCGGAGCGGCAAGTCATAACGCCCCGGCCATAGCTTCCGCCAAAACCAATTGCCACCTTCTTCACGGACGGCAGAACTACAACGCACTCCGCCTTTTTCAACAGGTCCTGCGGAATGTTATCCGGCATGGCCAGAATGTCCTGTAGGACTTTGCCTGCCTGTTCCAAACGGTCTTTCGGGTCCTCGGCAAAAGCCGGGACTGCCAGCAAAATAGCTGTCAACAGAACTAGAAATCTACGCACATCTTCCTCCACCCGTTCGACGGGAAACGCTCTCCATTGAGAGATGCGACTTCCTGCTCGCAAGGATGGATGGTTGCTGATACTAATTTGTTATTCAGGAACGCTGGATCGAGAGTGTCTTAATGTGCTCGGGCAGGCTCAGAGTTGCTGGCCGGAGTCTCCGCATAGAGCGCATCAATAAGGCTGGCGTACTTCTTCTCCACAACCCTGCGCTTCAGTTTCAGGCTCGGGGTGATCTCCCCAGACTCGATCGTGAACTCATCCGGAACAAGAATCACCCGCTTCAAAGTTTCGAAATGAGCCAGTCGGCTGTTGAGGTCGGAAATGATTTCCTCATAAAGCTGCCGCACTTTGGGCTGGCTGATGAGCTCTGCGCGAGACGAGAAACTCACCAGGTTGCCATGCGCCCAATCTTCAAGCAGAGGGAAGTTCGGCGCAATGATCACCGCGGCGTATTTGCGCTTGTCTCCAATCACCGCGGCCTGCGCAACGAGCACATTAGTCTTGAGTGCATTTTCAATCGGCTGCGGAGCGATCAGCTTTCCACCCGAAGTCTTTAGCAGGTCCTTCTTGCGGTCAGTAATGCTCAGGAATCCGTCCGGATCGATCATTCCGATGTCGCCCGTTTTGAACCAGCCATCTTCGAAGGAATTGCGAGTCTCGTCCGGCATCTTCCAGTATCCCGTTGTTACGGACGGTCCCCGCACCAGCAGCTCGCCATCATTAGCAATCTTGCATTCCACATTCGGTAACGGTCTCCCCACACTGCCCAATCGCAAGTGCTCGGCGGTGTTGATTGATATCACTGGCGAAGTCTCCGTCAGCCCATAACCCTCAAATATCCGGATTCCCACATCCGCAAACCACTCCGCCAATTCTCGCCCCAGCGGCGCCCCGCCGGAGATGCAACATTCTGCTCGCCCGCCGAGACCTGCGCGGATCTTGCTGAATAAAATCGCATCCGCCAGCTTCCAGCCAAGTGGTGAGCCCGGTATTTTGCCTGCCAGTGTTTCTTCGCGATGCGAGCGCCCAACACGCAGTGCCCAATTGAAAATCATTTTCTTCACGCCGCTCGCAGCACGCCGCTCGGCTTCTTTGCGGACCTTCTCGTAAACGCGCGGCACGCTCACAAAATTCGTTGGACGCACTTCCCGCAGCATCCCTGAAAGATCGTCAAACGACGAACAGTACGAAATGCCCAGGCCACTTGCCAGCATGATGTAATCCACATGCCGCGCTGTGATGTGCGACAGCGGCAGAAACGATATGTATCCTTGCGCCCTCGACCACTTGAACGTGTTCGTAGACGCCATGATGTTTGAGGTGATGTTCCCATGCGACAGCATCACTCCCTTCGGAGTGCCCGTCGTTCCCGATGTATAGATGATTGTCGCGAGATCATCCGCGCCAACGGATTTCCCGATTTCATCAAGTTCCGCATCACGGGCGAAAGTGTGTTTCTCACCCATGAAGGCACTCATCGGGATCACGCCATCAACCGACGCCACCTCGTCCATCACTACAATCTTCTCGACGAATGTTTTGCTTTGAATGGATTGCACTTTTCGCGCTTGCATTTCCGTGGAAACGAACGCCACTCTCGCGCCTGAATCGTGCAAGATGAATTGTGTTTGTTCAGCGGTCAGTGTGGGATAGATCGGCACATCTACCGCGCCAAGTATCTGCGTCGCGAAATCTGCGATGGCCCACTCCGGCCGGTTCTCAGCAATGATGGCAACACGCTCGCCCTTCGCGATTCCCCACGATTGCAGGTACCGCGCGGTGCGGCATACCCGCGTGTAAACCTCTTTTGCGGAGATCTTTTGCCACACGCCATCCTTGCGAAACGACATCGCAGCATCAAGATTGTGTTCCAGCACTGCATCGAGGACGTCCACCAGTGTTACCAGATTCACTTACGGGTCTCCATTCCCGTGAGGATCACGTCCACGATCGCGTCCGCCGCATCGCCCAATTTGTAATCACGTTCGCTTAGGAGCCAGGAAGTCACCATTGCATCCAGCGCGCCGAAGAAACAGTTCGCGGCAATCTTGTCGGAAACTTCTCGACGGAACTGTCCCGCCATCTGACCATCGCGCACGATCGAGCGTACCAGGTCGAAGTACGCTATCAATCTGTGATGGGAAAACTGCGCGAGGAACTTCGCACTCTGCCGGAATTCCGTCTGGAATACCATCGCCAATCCGCGATTCGCTCCCAGGCTCTCCAAATGCAGCGCCGCCAGTCGACGCAACCTTTGACGCGGGTCTGCGATTTCCGCTAACTGAGTCTGCGCCGCATCCATGAAGAGCGTGAATGCGAAGTCGATTGCCGCCATCAATATCTGTTCTTTGTTTTTGAAATATAGATAGATTGTTCCGTCGGCGACTTCCGCCTTCTTCGCGATATCGGAGATGCGAGAATTGAAGTACCCATTCTCAGCGAAGACTTCGATGGCGGCTTGCAGAATGCGATGGTGCTTCTCCGGGCTACGCCCTGACGATGCGTCGAACTTGCCGTTTTGCTCTTCAACCCGCTGCATTTGCACTGCCGCTGGTCTTCGTCGGGCTTTTGCGCTGGTGCTCAATTTGTCCTTGTAATGAATGGCGATTCAGTCCGCCGCACTAATGTAAATCCAGCTTCGCTCAAGCGCAATCGAAATCCCCATCGAACGCGTCCGCGAACATCATTGACCATGCTTAGACACTGGCGTAATCTGGCTTTGCGCCACTCCAGAGGTGATTTGATGCGCAGAACAGTTTTTCCCGTGCTGCTGGCTATGGCATTAACGGGTTCGGCTTTTTCACAAGCCGCGCCAGCCAAGCCCGCCGCCCAGAAACAGGAAGCCCCTCCCGAACCGCGAATCAAGGTCGGCGACATGGCCCCTGATTTCACTCTCAGAGATCAGAATCGCAAGGAAGTGAAGCTGAGCGATTTCCGCGGCAAGAACAATGTCGTGGTCGCATTCTTCGTCTTTGCATTCACCGGTGGTTGAACCGCTGAAATGAAGGCTTACCAGGAGAAGTTGAAAGACCTGGAAGCCGCCGACACCCAGGTTCTGGGTGTGAGCATGGACAGCACCTTCTCCAACGACGCATTCGCCAAACAGATCGGCGTGACTTTCCCAATCCTCAGCGATTGGGGTGGCGACGTGACCAAGAACTACGGAATCTACAACCCCAACTACAAAGCCGCTCGCCGAGTCACTTACCTCATAGATAAGTCAGGAAAAGTTGTCGAGATGCAAATCGATAAAGATGCGGTCGATCCAAGCGCTATTGTCACTACTTGCAAGCGACAAAAGTTGAAGGAATAGCTTCTTAGTAGCGCCGGCATCTTGCCGGCTGTCGCGAGGGCGTCTCGCCCTCGCAACTGTCTTATTCGGCCGTCGCTCTGCATGAGAGGCGGCTTTTCATTTTCACCTGCAACACTTTTGCTATATAGTCTGCGAGTTTCCATTCTGGAGGGATTCACCATGCCTCGTATCGTCCGCTGCGGTCTCATTCAGGCGAGCAACGAACTCGGACCGCAACATCCGCTGGCCGCCATCAAGAAGGCGATGATTGACAAGCACCTGAAGCTCATCGAGCAGGCCGCGAAGAAGAAGGTCCAAGTCCTGTGCCTCCAGGAACTTTTCTATGGTCCTTATTTCTGCGCCGAGCAGGACAAGAAATGGTACGAACTCACTGAGAGCATCCCAGACGGCCCCACCACCAAGCTCATGCAGAAGATTGCCGCCAGGAACAATATGGCTATGGTCGTCTCCATGTACGAAAAGGAAATGACCGGCCTCTACTACAACACCGCCGCTGTCATTGATGCCGACGGAAAATATCTCGGGAAATATCGCAAGCACCACATCCCGCAAGTCGCGCCCGGATTTTGGGAAAAGTTCTATTTCACCCCCGGCGATCTCGGATATCCCGTATTCCAAACCAAGTTCGCCAAAGTCGGCGTGTACATTTGTTATGACCGCCACTTCCCGGAAGGCGCGCGCATCCTCGGACTCAACGGCGCAGAGATCGTCTTCAATCCATCTGCCACTGTCGCAGGACTCTCAGAGTATCTGTGGGAACTCGAACAGCCCGCGCACGCTGTCGCTAATGGGTACTTCGTCGGTGCCATCAATCGCGTCGGCACAGAAAAACCCTGGAACATCGGTGAATTCTATGGCAAGAGTTATTTCTGTACGCCGCGCGGCAAGATCGTCGCGCAAGCCAGCCGCAACATGGATGAACTCGTCGTCGCCGATCTCGATCTCGACATGATCGCGGAAGTCCGCAACACCTGGCAGTTTTTCCGTGACCGCCGTCCAGACAGCTACAAGCCGCTGACAAAACAAGCAGGGAAGGCCGCCGGCGCCGAATAACTTTCGTTCATATCAGGAGCAACACCCAATGACCAAAGAAGAGATCATCCGCAAACATAAGCAATACTTGTTCCCGTCCATCACCAACTATTTCGCTGACCCGCTCGTCACCGACCACGCCTCCATGCAGCATCTGTGGGACCTAGACGGCAACAAGTATCTCGACTTCTTCGGCGGCATCGTCACCATCTCCGTCGGACACGCGAACCCGCGCGTAACCTCAAAAATCAAAGCGCAAGTGGACAAGCTGCAACACGCGTCCACGCTCTTCCCCAACGAAGCCGTCGTCGCGCTCGCGGAGAAGCTCGCGCAGATTACTCCCGGTGAGATCACGCAGAGTTTTCTCAGCAACAGCGGCACCGAAGCCAACGAGACTGCCGTCCAGCTCGCGCGCATCCACACCGGTAACTACGAAGTCGTCGCCCTCCGCCACGGATACAGCGGACGCTCCGCCCTCGCACAAGGCCTCACCGGACAAAACTCCTGGCGCAAATCGCTGCCATTCGCGCACGGCGTTGTCCACGCGATGAATCCTTATTGCTATCGCTGCCCGCTGGGCAAAACGTATCCCAGTTGCGAAGTCGCATGCGCCAAAGATGTTGAAGCAGTCATCCAGACCAGCACCTGCGGACGCATCGCCGCATTCCTTGCCGAACCCATTCAAGGCCTCGGCGGATTCATCACGCCGCCCAAGGAATATTTCAAGATCGTATTCAAAGTCATCAAGGAATACGGCGGCCTTTACATTGACGACGAAGTGCAAACCGGTTGGGGACGCACCGGCAAAAAATGGTTTGGCATCGAGCAATGGGAGGTCACTCCTGACATCATCACTGCTGCCAAAGGCATGGGCAACGGAGTTCCCATCGGCGTGACCATGACTCGCCCTGAGATTGCCGCCAGCTTCAAAGGACTGCAGATCTCAACCTTCGGCGGAAATCCTGTGACCTCTGTCGCCGCCAAGGCCACCATCGATCTCATCGAAGAAGACAAGCTCATGGACAACGCTGACGTCGTTGGCCGCCACTTCCGCAACCGGCTCGAAGAACTCAGGGACAAGCACAATGTCATCGGCGAAGTCCGCGGCATGGGCCTCATGCAAGGCATGGAACTCGTGCGCGACCGCAACACCAAAGAGCCCGCGCCTGTCGAAACGAATCAGGTGATGGAAGAGTGCCGCAAACGCGGACTGCTCATCGGCAAAGGCGGACTCTACGGAAACGTCATCCGCATGTCTCCGCCACTCAACATCGCCAAGTCAGATGTGGACGAGGCGTTCACCATCCTCGACCACGCGTTCGAAACGGTCTCAGCAACAGCAACCGCGGCGGCGAGATAGGCATGAATTCGACAGGCAAGCTGATCCTCTGCATTATTGTCGGGCTCTCTGTTAATGGTCTGGCGCTCTGGATGCTAACGACACGCGAGGATCCAGAACACTCTATTTTGCTGCTCCTGGTGCTTTTGGTCTTTGCTGCTCCTCCTATTGGAGCTTTTTGGATGATGTACATGTCAATCCGTTTTCAGAAGAATCCATTTCCCATGATTCTCTTGGCAATGTTCATTCCATATTCCTTCGTGTGGTATTACATCGAGCACGTTCGGGGGAAAAGACTTCAACGGGCTGCGATCTAGAAGCGAGTCCCAAAGGGACGGAATTATTTAGCCCAGCGCTTAAGTGCTGGGAGAAGTGCGCACAAGGAATCGAGTCCGAAGGGACGCCACAGAGTGTTTGCACGCTTGGGTGGCGCAGGGCTTCAGCCCTGCATTAAGCACAACAAGGGATTCGGGCTTTAGCCCCTGAGGTAATCATGTCCGTAGCAACCGCCGCCACCACCGACATCACCACCTCTCCTCTCTACAACCATGACCTTGCGCCGGCCACCCCCGCGCAGCGCACATGGACAACCTACAACTTCGCCGCGCTGTGGGTCTCGATGTCCGTCAACATCCTCACCTACATGCTCGCCGCCAGCCTGATCCAGGGCGGCATGGACTGGAAGCAAGCCGTCCTCACCGTCTTTCTGGGCAACACGATCGTTCTCGCGCCCATGCTGCTCAACTCCTATCCTGGCGCGCGATACGGAGTCCCATTTCCCGTGCTCGCCCGCGCATCCTTCGGAGTGCTCGGAGCGAACGTCGCGGCCGTCCTTCGCGCACTGGTCGCTTGCGGATGGTTTGGCATTCAAACCTGGATCGGCGGCGAAGCGATCAACACCTTGCTCGCCACGCTATGGCCTTCGTGGAGCACCGTTCCGCAAAATGTTGGTATCTGTTTTATGGCCTTTTGGGTCATCAACTTACTGGTAATACTTAAAGGGATAGAGTACATCCGCTTTCTCCAGGGAATCAGCGCGCCTATCCTGCTCGGCGTCGGCGTCTTGCTCCTCGGATGGGCTTACAAAAACGCTGGCGGATTCGGCCCCATGCTCGCCGCGCCCTCGAAATTCGCCAACACTTCTGACTTCCTGAAATTCCTGATTCCGGCGTTGAACGGAACCGTCGGATTCTGGTCCACCGTCTCGCTCAACATCCCTGACTTCACGCGGTTCGCCAAAGACGAACGCGGACAAGCCATTGGACAAGCCATCGCCCTTCCCATCACCATGACGCTTTATTCGTTCATTGGCGTCGCGGTCACATCGGCCACGGTCGTCATCTACGGCAGCGCCATCTGGGATCCGGTGCAGTTACTCGCGCGCTTCCACTCGCCCGCAGCCGTCGTCATCTCACTGCTCGCCATCCTGTTGGCTACGCTCAACGTGAACATCGGCGCGAATGTCGTCTCCCCGGCCAATGATTTTTCCAATCTCTGGCCGCGCGGTATCACATTCAAGACCGGCGGAATCATCACTTGCTTCATGGGCATCGCCATGATGCCCTGGAAGATGCTCGCCGACCACCGCACCTTCATCTTCGGATGGCTCGGCGGATACGCCGCCGTCCTCGGCCCTGTTGCCGGCATCATGATCTGCGACTTTTACGTCGTCCGCCACCGCCGCCTCGTGGTCAATGACCTCTACCTGCGCGACGGCGAATACGAATACTCCCGCGGATTCAACTGGCGCGCTCTCGGCGCACTCTGCTTCGGCACGGCAGTGGCGCTGATCGGATTAGTCGTCCCGCAACTGCGGTTCCTGTACGACTACTCCTGGTTCGTCGGATTCATCGTTGCGTTCTCAACGTACATGATGGTGATGAAAAGTAGCGTATCTTCTTCACGCTTTTAACGGACATCACCGTTTCCTGCGCCGGGCATCAAACGCCAGTAAGTTTTGGGCCAGCGTCGACAAACGGTGTGAACCGCTTCCGCCATCAGACACTCCGACCGTAGAACACTCGCATCTTCCCTCGCGTTGACCTGCAAACCGGAGATTTCCGCTAGCGAGGAGCTTGCATGAAAAGACCGATAGAATTTGAGAGTGCGAGGAGAGTTACGCCGTCACCCCAAAGAACCCAGATCACTCTGAACGTGAATGGCTCGGAGAAGCGGCTGAACGTCGCTCCGTGGACTACTCTGCTCGATCTCCTCCGAGAGCATCTCGATCTCACAGGCACAAAAAAAGGCTGCGATCACGGACAATGTGGCGCCTGCACAGTGCTCGTGGATGGCAAGCGAATCAACTCCTGCATGACGCTGGCCATAATGAAAGACGGCTCTAACGTGACGACCATCGAAGGTCTCGCGCACAACGGAACGCTTCATCCACTCCAGCAGGCATTCATTGACTGCGATGCATTCCAGTGTGGCTACTGCACACCAGGGCAGATCTGTTCTGCCTTGGGCTTGATTCGCGAAGGCCATGCAGAGACTCCGGATGAGATCCGCGAACTGATGAGCGGTAACATCTGCCGCTGTGGCGCTTATCCGAACATTCTCGCGGCGATCCAGCAGACCATAAAGACGACGAAAGGAGTGTGACATCGTGAACAGCTTTTCCTACGTACGAGTGAGGGATGTCTCGTCTGCAGTGAATGAAGCCGCCATGGACACCGCAGCGAAGTTCATTGCGGGCGGCACAAATCTCATCGACCTGATGAAGGAAGATGTTGCTCGCCCAGATCGTCTCGTGGACATCAACCGCATTCCGTTGAACCGCATCGAGCAAACCAGTGATGGCGGATTGCGCCTTGGCGCATTGGTGACCAACTCTGACACGGCGTACAACGAGCAGGTCGAGAAACGATATCCACTGCTTTCGCGGGCTATCCTCTCCGGCGCTTCAGCACAGCTTCGCAATATGGCTACAAATGGTGGAAATCTCATGCAGCGAACCCGTTGCTACTACTTCTATGACACAGCTACTCCGTGCAACAAGCGCGAGCCAGGCACTGGCTGCTCTGCAATAGATGGGTTCAATCGCATGCACGCAGTCCTTGGCACAAGTGAGCAATGCATCGCCGTTTTTCCCTCTGACATGTGCGTCGCTCTCGCGGCGCTTGAGGCCATCGTTCGCGTCACGGGCAAGAACGGTGACCGGAATATACCATTCGCGGACTTCCACCGCCTTCCCGGCGACACTCCGCAAATTGACACTAATCTCCAGCCGGACGAGATCATCACTTCCATCGATTTGCCACCCAAAGGTTTCGCGGATCACCACGCATATCTGAAAGTTCGCGATCGGCATTCGTACGCCTTTGCGCTCGTTTCCGTCGCCGCTGCCCTTGAGATGGATGGCAACAAGATTAAGGAAGCACGGCTCGCCCTTGGCGGAGTCGCGCACAAGCCGTGGCGCAACAGGGAAGCTGAAGCGTTGCTGAAGGGCAGGACTGTCACCCCGGATAATTTTCAGGCCGTTGCTGAAGTCATCATGCACGACGCGAAAGGCTTCGGTGACAATACCTTCAAGATCGACTTGGCGAAGCGCGCGATTGTACGCGCTCTGAAACATGCTGCACAGATGGAGGCCAGGTCATGAGCACCAAATACATCGGTCAACCGATCAGCCGCGTTGACGGACGCGCCAAGGTAACCGGCCAAGCGAAATACGCCGGCGAGTACAACGTTCCGAACCTTGCTTACGGCGTAATAGTTTCCAGCGCCATTGCTAAAGGGCGAATCACCAACATTGATTCCACAAAAGCCCTCAGCCTGAACGGCGTGTTGCAGGTGTTCACTCACAAAAACGCCCCGCGAACAGCAGAGCGCGACGAGAATTACTGGGATGAAGTAGCACCCCCCGGATCGCCATTCCGTCCTCTCCAAAACGACAAAGTCATGTTCAGCGGTCAACCTGTCGCGCTGGTCGTCGCCGAAAGTTTTGAACTGGCCATGTATGCCGCGTCGCTCGTTCAAGTGGAATACAAAATTGAACAGCATGTGACCGATTTGGATCAGGTGCGGAACGAAGCCTACGTACCCAGACCCAGGGAAGGGATTGACCCACCGGCGAAACCGCGGGGCAATCCCGAGAGCGCTCTTGCCGGTGCGCCCGTAAAAATAGAAGTGGAATACTCAGCGCCGGTGGAACATCACAATCCGATGGAACCCTATGCGACCACCGTCCTTTGGGAAGGTGACAGCAAGTTGATTGTCTATGACAAGACGCAAGGCTCGGTAAACAACCACGACTACGTCTGCAACGTGTCTGGCTTATCCAGCGACCAGGTGCGCCTTCTCTCGCCCTATGTCGGGGGCGCATTCGGTTCTGGTCTCCGACCGCAGTATCAGTTGGTTCTCGCGGTGATGGCAGCGCTCGGGCTGAAACGCTCAGTGCGCGTCACGCTGAGACGCCAACAGATGTTCACCTTGGGTCATCGCCCCCGGACGATCCAGAATGTCGCGCTCGGTGCTGCGACGGACGGCAAACTGCAAGCCTTGATTCATCAGGCCATCGCGGAGACATCGCAGTATGAGGATTACAGTGAACCCGTCGTGAATTGGTCAGGAGAACTGTATCAGTGTGACAACGTAAAGCTCGGTCACAAAGTGGTGCACCTGGATTTTTGCACGCCGTGTGACATGCGTGCCCCGGGCGCGGTTTGGGGATTGTACGCGATTGAATCCGCAATGGACGAGTTGGCTTACAAACTCCGCATGGATCCTCTGGAATTGCGCTTGAAGAATTACACAGAGCGGGATCTCAACAACAACAAACCCTTCTCAAGCAAGGAACTCCGCGAATGCTACCGCCAAGGGGCGGAACGATTCGGCTGGTCAAAGCGCAATCCTGAACCGCGTTCCATGCGCGACGATGGGAGCCTCATCGGTTGGGGATTCGCCACCGGTGCATGGGATGCCATGCATTTCCCGGCGAGCGCGAAAGCTGTATTGTCCGCGGACGGCAAACTGATGGTCGGCAGCGCGACCGCAGACATCGGCACTGGAACCTACACGATCATGACGCAGATTGCCGCTGAGACGCTCGGCCTGCCTATTGAGGACGTAACCTTCAAGCTTGGCGATTCCACTCTTCCCAAGGCGCCCGTCGAAGGCGGTTCGTTCACCGCGGCCAGCGTCGGCACGGCAGTGAAACAAGTCTGCGACAAGGTACGCGGGAAGTTGTTCCGGGTTGCACAGACTCTGCCCAAGTCGCCATTCGCTAACGCTAAATTGGAAGACATCACGTTTGCTGATGGACACATGATGCTGACCAGCGATCCAGGGCGGTCCGTTTCCATTCAGGAAGCGATGCGGCACGGAGGGTTGAGCAGCATCGAAGAAAGCGCAGACGCGGCTCCCGATGAAGCGAAGCGATCCCAATACACCCTGCATACGCATTCCGCCATATTCGCTGAAGTGAAAGTTGACGAAGACCTCGGCACCATTGACGTCGCGCGCGTTGTCAGCGCGATCGCCGGTGGGCGCATCCTCAATCCAAAGACGGCACGAAGTCAGATCATGGGGGGCATTGTGTGGGGCATCGGCATGGCGCTGGAAGAAGAGAGCGTGGTTGACCACAAGTTTGGACGCTTCATGAATCACAACCTTGCCGAGTACCACGTGCCCGTCAATGCAGACGTGCATGATATCGATGTGATCTTTGTCGAAGAGCACGATTCCATCGTCAATCCGCTCGGCGTAAAAGGGCTGGGCGAGATCGGGATCGTTGGTGTAGCCGCAGCGATCGGCAATGCCATTTTCCACGCCACTGGTGTGCGGGTGCGCGACTTGCCAATTACGCTCGACAAAGTGCTGGCGGGAGTTGCAGTCCCGAAAAGAGAGATACTCGCGCCAGCGGCGTGATGGGGGGTACCCCTCCCCCTTTGCAAAATATCGAGAATCAGCGGGTTAGCGAAATCTGCTTTGCAAAATATTGATTGCAATGCACTTTCGCGCAAAATCCTCTGCCGTAAGAACTTAGCTCTGTTTACTACTTCATACCTCCACCCCTCCCCCAGGGGAATATGCCGATATAGCGGAATCAACAGTTTGCGGACGGGTATATGCCGCAAGCTGCTGAAAACAAGACGAAGTTGATATGAAATATGCGTCATTGCTGGTGATTCGTGCATTTTGGGTCGAAAACAAAGGAGCTAGCGGCAGGATATCTCCCTCGATATGGCCACTAGTGATTGTCAAAGAACATTAACTAAAAGTTAAGTTAAACTAGAATACTATATCTTACACTTAGAGGCATGTCAAGGAAAATTCAGGCATGGCTCAAGCGCCAGAGGCGCGGAAGGGAATAGCCCACCCCATGAGCGGTCATGTCCGGGCTGGATGCATAGAGGATTTTTTTGTTGATATTCGCACCACGCTTCTATAGCTTTTTGTTATGCGTTCAGACAGGTTCAATCCGTTTCGGCCGGGCAGCATCGTTACACCTTGGATGTTTGTTGGAAGGGTTGAAGAAATCATCAGTATTAACCGTGCGCTGTACCAGACCAAGAATGGCAACCCTGCGCATTTCCTAATTCATGGTGAACGAGGGATTGGGAAATCCTCGCTCATGGTCTACGTGGATGCAATTGGCAGTCAGTTTACCGATGGCGATGCCCTGGCCAGATACAACTTTCTTTCGCTCAATATCGAGCTCGAGCCTGATAACACCTACGCTGACGTTATTTACAAGATTGGGAATGAACTCGCCCGGCAAGTAAGCGCGAAAAGGCCAGCAGCCTCGACGGCTAAAGCGGCTTGGGACTTCCTCAAGCAGTGGGAAGTCATGGGTGTAAAGTTTAACGGTTCTGAGCGGCAAGTAAAGCCGGGCGACTTGCTTGATGAATTGGCCTTCGCAGTAGAAAAAAGTCTTTCAGCACTCGGCTCTACCGTAGATGGCATTCTGATTTTGTTGGATGAGGCCGACAAACCGGGAGCGAAGGCCAACTTGGGCCAATTCGTAAAAATTTTTACTGAGAGGCTCGCCAAACGCGGTTGTCACAATGTGTGTATTGGACTCGCCGGTGTGTCAGGGGTGATAAGAGAATTGAAGAAAAGCCATGAATCCTCAACTCGAATCTTTGACATCTTTACTTTGCAGCCATTGCTGCCAGAAGAAAGAATCAGCGTCATTGACAGAGGATTAAGAGTGGCTGAAGAAAAGAACGGGATCAAGACCGATATCAAGAAGGAAGCCGCAGAAAGAATAGCGGAGCTTTCGGAGGGCTATCCCAACTTCATCCAGCAGTTTGCGTATTGTGCATTCAATGAAGATCAGGATGATTGTATCGATCTGGACGATGTACTGAAGGGTGCCAATAATCCGCAAGGCGGAGCAATAGAGCAACTAGGTCTCAAATATTTTGAGGAACTCTACTTTGATCAAATTGGCTCAGATGAGTACAGAAGAGTTCTTCGAGCGATGTCTGAAAGTCTAGACGGATTTGTCACAAAGGCTCACTTGAAAAAGGAAACGGCTCTAAAAGATACCACCCTGAATAATGCGCTGAGAGCATTATCGAAGCGACGCATTATTCTTCCAAAGCCGGGAACTAAGGGGGTTTACCGTTTACCAACAAAGTCGTTCGCAGTGTGGATTAAAGCAGTTACTGCGCAGGCCGGTGCTGCGCCCTAGCTCCGCAAGGGCGGGTATGAAACGACTCCTAAAACCCCGACACCCAACCCCCTTCAGGGGTTGGGTGTCAATTCCTTACTTCCGTAGGCGCGGGTTCCCCCGCGCGAAACAGCCATAAACGAACAATTCCGGTCCCTGTAACAAAGCTGCTGTCATTCGACGCAAAAGGAGGGGGAGGGGTACCCTTCCTGAAGATTACGCTTTTGCCGCCTTCGCTAGCAGGTCTTCCATGCTGCATTGAGGGCTCTTGCCGCGGGCTTCCTGAAGCTGTCGCCAGTTCATTGAGCCTCGGCCGGTGTCGATCTCCTGCATGGTGATGCACTGGGGCACAGGACAGACTAGCGCGCAGAGATTGCAGCCCACGCACTCTTCCTCGATCACATGAGGAACGTGTTTTGCGGGAGCGCCGTGGCGGAGATCACCCACCGGACGCGGCGCGGCGGTGATGCACTGATGTGCGCCGTCTTCGCAGGCGATGTAACAGAGATTGCATCCGATGCATTTTTCGGAATCGATCTTGGCGACAACTTTGTAGTTGAGGTTGAGATTGCCCCAGTCCTCAACTTTGCCAACGGATTTGCCGACCAGTTCCATTGCGGACGACATGCCTTTCGACGCAAGATATGCGTCGAGTCCGGAGATCATGTCTTCGACGATGCGGAATCCGTAGTGCATTGCCGCCGTGCAGATCTGGACAGACGTAGAACCGAGCAGCATGAACTCGACAGCATCCTTCCAGTTTCCAATGCCGCCGATTCCGGATATCGGAATACGGACATTGGGATTGTTCGCCACGGACGCGACCATGTTGAGCGCGATGGGCTTCACTGCCGGACCGCAGTAGCCGCCGTGGCTGGAGTATCCGCCAACGTTGGGGCGGGGAACCATGGTGTCAAGGTCAACGCCCACAAGGCTGTTGATGGTGTTGATGAGTGAGACGGCATCTGCTCCGCCTTGTTTGGCGGCAGCTGCCATGAAAGAGATGTCAGTCACGTTGGGCGTGAGCTTCACGATGACTGGAACGGTGGCCACCTCTTTCACCCAGGTGGTGATCATGGTGGCGTATTCGGGAACTTGTCCGACGGCGGCGCCCATGCCGCGCTCGGACATTCCGTGTGGGCATCCGAAGTTGAGTTCGAGAAGGTCAGCGCCGGAATCGTTGGCGCGGCGCACGATCTCATGCCAGGCCGCTTGCTTTGATTCCACCATGAGCGAAGCGACGACGACGTGTTTAGGATATTTCTTTTTTACTTCTGTGATCTCAAGGAAGTTGGTCTCAATAGGACGATCGCTGATGAGCTCGATGTTGTTGAGGCCGATCATGCGTTCGGATTTGTAGTCGATGGAACCGTATCGTGAAGAGACGTTGATGATGGGCTCGCCGATAGTCTTCCAGACAACGCCGCCCCATCCCGCGTCAAAGGCGCGCATGGCCTGGTAAGCGGTGTTGGCTGGCGGGCCAGAGCCCAGCCAGAAAGGATTCGGAGAACGGACTCCGCAAAAATCGACGCTGATATCAGGCATGGGTTCTCCTCGCAGTTGCAGACAGCACTTGGTGAATACCCGCAGCAGCGGTTTTGCCGTGGGCAACGGCGTCCACCACTTCGCCGCCGCCGTTCACGCAATCTCCGCCGGCAAAGTATTTCGGATTCGCAGTCTGCATGGTGGCGGGCTGCACTTGCACGCATCCTTTTTCGAGCTTCAGGCCAGAGATGGATTGCAGAAAATCTGTCTTGCGTTTCTGGCCGAGGGCTTTGATGACCATGTCAACATCGAGCCTGAATTCGCTGCCGGAGATGTTTTTTGGACTTCGTCTGCCGGAAGCGTCTGGAGGACCGAGCATTGTCTTCACGCATTCGAGCGATTCAACTTTGTCTCGCCCGAGAATGCGCGTGGGAACGCTCTGCCAAACGAAGGTGATGGAATCTTTCTTCGCCAGTTCGATCTCGTACTCGAACGCGGATGCTTCAGCTTCTCCGCGGCGATAGATCATGTAGATCTCTTCGGCGCCGAGTCGGCGCGCTGCCGTGACAACATCTATCGCGGTGTTTCCGCCACCGATGACGGCGATGCGATTGCCGACAGATACTTTGTCGAAGGGTTGTTCTTTGGTGTTGCGGATGAATGTGAGGGCATCGCAACAGCCTTCAAGTTCTTCGCCGGGAATTTGCAGGTCGTCAGTTCCGCCGAGGCCGATGCCGATGAAGATGGCATCGTATTCGCGTTCGAGTTCGGCGAGCTTCGCGCTGGTAACCTCAACGTTGCTGCGAATCTCAACGCCGAGACGGCGCACTAGCCCGAACTCGCGGACAGCATCTTCCGCGCGAAGTTTGTAAGCGGCAATGCCGTACGTGTCGAGTCCGCCGGGATCAGGGTTGGCGTCGAAGATAGTGGTTGCGTATCCGTGGCGACGAAGTTCGGTGGCGCAGGAGAGGCTTGCGGGACCTCCGCCAATGAGCGCGACTTTGCGTCCGTTGTTCGCGGGCGGGGTGAACAGTTGCAGCGTGTCCATCACGTGATCAACGGCATAGCGTTGCAACTTGCCAATGTCGATAGGACGCTTGTGCTCCATGTTGAGCACGCATGCGCCTTCGCAGAGCACGGAAGTAGGGCAGACGCGAGCGCAACTGTGTCCCAGGATGTTGGCGTTCAGAATGGTCTTCGCGGCGCCGGTGACGTTTCCGGTGCCGATCTGCCGGATGAATTGCGGGACATCGATTCCCGTAGGACAAGCCTTGATGCAGGGCGCGTCATAACAGAAGAGGCATCGCGAACCTTCTTCAAGGGCCTGCGAACGCGTGAGCGGCGGATTGATGTCAGAAAAGTTCTGCTCGTACTGCTCCGGCGTCAAGCGCGGAGCGTGTTGCTTCAGCATGGGCCACCTATGGCTGAAAAAGAGAACACCCCTGCAAAATGGAACAGGGGTGGAAGGCGGGAGTCTAGCATAAAAATCCTGCGCGATACAGAACGAATATGCGATGATTTCCCTCCACCACTCGAGGGCTAAATGAATTTTGACACGTTGATCGTGAACGGCACCGTTGCAACTGCGACAGACACTTACGTTGCGGATGTCGCAATCTCTGGCGGAAAGATCGTAGCCATTGGCACTGACCTGCCGCGCGGAAACACAAAACAGATCCTCGATGCCAAGGGCAAGTACGTGATGCCCGGCGGGATCGATGTCCACACGCATTTGGATATGCCCTTCGGCGGAACGCGCAGTGCCGATGATTTTGAAACCGGAACACGTGCTGCAGCATTTGGCGGGACGACAACGCTGATCGATTTCGCGATCCAGTACAAAGGACAAACGCTGCGAACGGCCTTCGATGACTGGATGCAAAAGGCGCAAGGCCGAGCGATCACAGACTACGCATTCCATTGCATCATCACTGATCTGCCGGACGCGCAATTAGAAGAAATGCCCGCACTGGTCCGCGACGGAGTTTCCAGCTTCAAGCTGTTCATGGCTTATCCCGGCGTGTTCATGCTGGACGATGGCAGCATCTTCAAGGCGATGCGCCAGGCCGCGAAACACGGCGCGATGATCTGCATGCACGCGGAAAACGGCGGCGCGATTGACGTTCTCGTGCAGCAAGCGCTCGCGGAAGGGAAGACCGCGCCTAAGTATCACGCATTGACGCGCCCGACAACGGCGGAAGCGGAGGCGACATCGCGCGCGATCGCACTGGCGGAGATGGCTGGATCTCCCGTGTACATCGTCCACTTGAGTTCGAACGATGCGCTGGAAAAAGTTCGTGAAGCGCGCGACCGCGGATTGCCGGTCTATGCGGAGACGTGTCCGCAGTATTTGTATCTGTCGATTGAAGATATGGAAGGGCCGGGATTCGAGGGCGCGAAGTACGTGTTCACTCCTCCGCTACGCGAGAAGTGGCATCAGGAGAAATTGTGGACCGGCCTGAAGCATGATCATCTGCAGGTTGTTTCCACGGATCACTGTCCGTTCTGCTTCAAAGAACAAAAGGAATTAGGTAGGAACGATTTCACGAAAATCCCGAACGGCGGGCCCGGAGTGGAACATCGCTACAGTCTGATTTTCTCCGGCGGTGTGGCTGCGGGAAGATTCAGCGTGAATCGATTTGTCGAGCTGGTTGCGACGACGCCAGCGAAAATATTCGGACTGTATCCGCGAAAGGGAACTGTTGCGGTGGGCAGCGATGCGGACCTCGTCATCTTCGATCCCAAGCGCGAACACACTATCAGCGCTGCGACACACCACATGCGCGTGGATTATTCCATGTTCGAAGGGCTGAAAGTCACAGGCACGCCGGAAGTTGTCCTCTCACGCGGACGCGTGCTGGTGAAAGACGGCAAGTTTGATGGCAAGCCCGGATCGGGCGAGTTCATTAAGCGGAGTACGTTTAATACTGTCGTTTAGTCCACCCAACGCGAAGTGACGACCTTCGACTCGGTGTAGAAGCGTACGCCATCTTTCCCGAGCGCGTGCAAGTCGCCGTAGAACGAACCTTTCCATCCTGAGAAGGGGAAGATAGCGACGGGAGCGGGAACTCCGATGTTGATGCCCACCATCCCCGTTTGCGCGGCGTTGGTGAATTCACGCGCAGTGGTGCCGGAACGCGTGTAGATAGAAGATGCGTTGCCGTGCTCGGATGCGTTGACGATGTCGATCGCTTCCTGCAAGTTCTTGGCGCGAATGACGGAAAGCACGGGGCCGAATATCTCTTCTTTGGCGATGCGCATTGTCGGCTTCACGTGGTCGAAGATGGTTGGTCCGATGAAGTTGCCTTCGGACTTGTTGACGCTATCGCCGCGACCGTCGCGGGCGATCTTCGCGCCTTCTTTTTCGCCGGCGTCGATCATGCCAAGAATGCGCTCCTTTGCTTCGGGAGAAATCACCGGGCCCATGATGACTCCACGCTGGTCTCCAGCGCCGACCTTCATCGAGTTGGCGACTTTGGTGAGTTCGGCGACGAGAGGATCACCAGCCTCGCCTACCGCGACAACAACGCTGGTTGCGACACAGCGCTCACCAGCGCAGCCGAACGACGAAGCCATGATGGATTCGACGGTGGATTTCATGTCGCTATCAGGCATGACGACGGAATGGTTCTTGGCTCCGCCGAGCGCCTGCACGCGCTTGCCGTTCGCGGATGCAGTCTCATAGATGTATTTGGCGACTGGAGTTGAACCGACGAAAGACACTGCGCGAACGCGAGGATCATTCAGGAGTTGGTTTACCACGTCCTTCGCGCCGTGGACGACGTTGATGACTCCGGCGGGCAGTCCCGCTTGGTACAGAAGTTCAATGATGCGCACGGAGCAACGCGGGACTTTTTCCGAGGGCTTCAGGACAAATGTATTGCCGCAGGCGATTGCGACCGGGAACATCCACAAAGGAACCATGAAAGGGAAATTGAACGGAGTAATTCCCACGCAGACGCCCAACGGCTTACGGATGACATTCGTGTCAACGCCGTTGCTGATCTGCTCAAGGCCTTCGCCCATCATTAGAGTGGGCGCACCGCAGGCAAACTCGACGCATTCCAGACCGCGCTGAAACGAGCCTTTGGCTTCGTCAAGAGTCTTGCCGTTTTCCTCGGTGACGAGCGCGATCAATTCTTCGGAGTTCTTTTCGAGCAGGTCGCGAAAATGAAAGAGTATGCGGCTGCGTTGCAGCACGGGAGTCTTGCTCCAGGCAGGGAATGCCGCTTGAGCGGAAGCAATGGCAGCGTCCACTTCTTCGCGCGTACATTCAGGAACCAGAGCGACAGTCTCGCCGGTCGCAGGATTGAGTTGAGGGACAAGCTTGCCCTTGGAAATCTCCTGCTGTCCGTTGATGTACATCTTGCAATGATTGATGGCGACGGCGATCTGGGTGCTGTTATGCATGATTGCTCCTTGAAGACAACAGGGGAGCAGAATTTTACCTTTTCTGGGCAGGCATTGTAAGCACATTGTTCGGGAGGGCACCGCAGCAAACTGCTTGCCCTCGCGACTGGCGACGCGCTGCACGAATGGCGCGCCAGTCGCTTACCAAAAAAGGCCGCCCGTAGGCGGCCTTCTGGAGCGAGGGTGACCTACTCCTTGGTTCTCGGAGCGCCGGCTTTGCGGATGTAGATGCTGCCGTTGAAGTTCTTAAACTGGATCTCTTGTCCGCCGCCGTTGATGGTGCCGCGTACGCCCTTGTCGAGCTTTACACGATACCTGCCGCCTTGGCCGCGTGAATCCTCAACCGTCTGCTGGGGCGGCTTTGTTTGTATCTGTACGTCGAAGTCGCTATAAACCTCTCCTCGATCCGACGAGAGATTGACGTTGGCTTTCAGGTCTGCTGGGAAAGTGACGTCAATGTCGCCATTCAGCGAGCTGAAGGCCATCGGCTTCTGGTTAATCCGAGTAAAAATGACTTTCACATCGCCATTAAGGGCATGAGCAATAGCATTTCCGGAGACATTTGTTAGGGTAACCTCACCGTTCACGTCGTTGACATCCAGTTCGCCATCGACGCCGGTAACAGAAATGTTTCCGTCATTCACAGTGCGAAGGTTCAAAGACGTATGCACGGGCACGGAGATAGTCAGGTCGATGGCGCGCATGTGAGAGTCGGCGCTGATCGAGACCTGGTTGTTTTCTTCCTCGACAGCAAGGCCAGTGCTATTGATCTGAATCCGCTTCATGCCGGTCTTTGAGTCGGATTCGCCACCGCGCGCTTTGGCTTCGACGATCACTTCTTTGCCGTCATAGGCCTTAACAGTAATGCTGCCATTTAGCAGGCTAGCTTTTACGACTGCTGGTCGCGAAGGGTCAGTCAGCGGAACTGGTACGCGGTCTCCAGCTGCTTCGGCGTGGGCCAGAGCGGCTGCGAGAATCAACATCACTGCTGCGACGGATAGAACTGAGAACTTGAAACCAGCGAGTTGTTTTTTGTTTTTAGACATGACGTTCGAGGACACGAATCTCTCCATTAAAGTTTTCAACCTTGATCTCTGGACCACCTGAACCTACGCGGCCTCCGGTGTACCGGTCACTGCGGAAGATGAACTTGCCGTCGCGGCGTTCTTCAGTCGCCGGACGATTGGGCAAAGCTGTAAGGGGGAAGTCGCTATGAATGCCGCCGTTAAAGGTCTTAAAGCGGAAGTCGGCGGAGAGGTTCTGCACGAAGTACAGTTCTACGTTGCCGTTGAGAGATGCATACTCAGAATCCGCCCGAGGGTTCTCGCGAAAACTGACTTTCACGCCGCCATTCACGGTGCGAACCTTTCCTGAACCCGCGACGTTGTTCATCTCGATACCGCCGTTAACGTTGTTGACGTAATACTCGCCTGAGACGTTCTGCACCTTGATGTGCCCGTTGTTCACTGTGGCGAGCTTCAGGTCAGTATTGCTGGGCACTTGAATCTGGAAGTCCATTTCCACCATGGAGCCCGGATCGTGGTTATTGTTATTGCCGCCCCAGTCGCCGCGTCCGTTGTTGCAGTTGCAGCGGAAAGGGCCATTTACATAGAGTTTGACCGAGTTGTCCTGCTGCGTGATGTCGAGCGTGACTTCTTTGCGCGCGGTCTCCAGCTTTGCCGCGGTTTCCGCGTGAAGCGTCTTGGTCACCACCACTTGAACTTCGTTCGAAGTTCCAGCAACGACTTCGATCGACCCGAAAACGTTGTCGATCTCAATAGCTTTCTGGCCGGAGCCATTTAGCGGGAACGATTTGCGGATCACTTCTGAGTCTTTCACGTTCATCTCCGAGCCCCAGCGATCATGGGCTCCGGCGGCAGAGGCCTTCGTGACCAGCGGTGAGGTGGACGCAGTTGCTACTGTGACGATGACGCAGATAAGAAATCTATTTAGGCGCATAAAACTATCCTCGGCTTAGTTTGTTGATGCCCCACTCCGCGCGCTGGCGGACGGTGGGATTGAGGTTTGGACTCTTCTGGAATTTCTTGATCTGCTCCACCGCGTCAGATTCATGGAGTTCCACCAAAGTGTCGATGAGTGCGATCTGCACCATCGGAGACTGTTGAGCTTGCAATGCATCGACCAGGCCTTTGCGCACCTGCGGGTCGGTGTTGTATTTCCGAAGCGCATCGAGGGCAGCAAGCTTGACATCAACGCTGCTATCGAACCGCAAGGTGTGGAGGAGGGCGGAGAGGATCTCCGGGTCGGCACGATTAACTTGCAGACTCCAGTTAACTCCTTGCAGGCGCTCGCTGGCGGATTGTTGTTGCAGCAACGACAGCACCACAAGCTGCCTCATGCTCGAGACTTCCTGATGCAGCGCTGCTAGTTCTTGTGTATTGGCTGCGGGCTTATCCAGATATCGTCCTACGAAGACGCCAATAACCATAAACAGCATGGCGAATGCGACTTGCGCGGCTGGAGCGCGGAACAGATCGGCGAATCCCCAACTCGGAATCTTGTTGCGAGCGCTTTTCAGTTTCTCGTGCTCCCATCGGCCTTCTTGAAATGCGTTCAGCATGGCTTCAAAGCGGGCGCGCAGAGCAGGACGTGCGTGCTCTTCCGGCAAAGTCGACAGCTTGCCCCAAAGGGCGATCATCTCGCGGCAGTCGGCACATTCCGCGCCGTGCAACTTCGCAGCGGTGAGTTGCTCGCCACTGAGGCTGTCCTGCAGGAAATCCGGTAGTAGGTTTTCGAATTCTTTACAGTTCATGATTGACTCCGAAGAGAGCGCGTCGATGCTCCCTGGCTTTCTAATTCCTGAAATGCTGTGCGTAGTTCTTTCAATGCGCGGAATACTCGAACTTTGACGGCTCCGACTTCACAGCCGAGTAGTTGTGCGATCTCCTCGTACTTGAGTTCTTGAAAGCGGCTCAAGACCAGGATCTCGCGCTTTTCTTCCGGCAGTTGCATGAGCGCTTTGTGTAACAGCGCGGTCTCCTGTTCCTGCTGCACGCGGTCGGGCTGTTGCGGGCCGGTGATATCAAATTCGAGTGGCACTTGAACTTTTTCCTTTCGCAGCGAATCCAACCTCGCGTTGCGGGCGATCTGGTACATCCAGGTTCGGAACGAAGTGCCCGGCCGATACGTCTGCCGGTATTTCAAAATCCGATAGAAGACGTCCTGCACCAGGTCTTCACTTACCGTTCGGTCACCAGTGAGCCGACAATAAAAGTTGAAGAGCGGATCCTGATACCGATCGAACAGCACGCCCAAGGATTCGCCCACGCCATTGCGAACGTGAAACATCAGATCCTCGTCTGGTAGCGAATTCGTCATTGGGTCGCGATCTGCTTTTTCGTGTTCTGCAGGCTTTGGTTGATGTTCGTCACGTTTCATAGGTGATAACCGGGCTTTGTGGGAAAGGTTACAGCAGAGAGGCAGAAATTGAGGGAACGAGGCTAATTCTTCGCTGAGGGCGCGCGATTTGCGGCAGCCCTTGCCAGACTGGCTTTTCTTGCCTGACGTGGGGAGAAGACCTCCACACGATTGCGGCCGAGGTGCTTGGCGTTGTAAAGGGCCTTGTCGGCCGCGGCAATGACCTCGTACACATCTTGATAGCTGTTCGCCGGTTCAGAGACGCCGATGCTCACAGTCACTGATGTCTCGACACGTGAGGGATGACGTCCGCGAGCCCCGGTGGTACGACGCTCTTCACGCTCTCGAGTACTTCGGGAAGGGCCGCGAGCTACGAATACATCTTCTTCGATGGAGCGCCGCATTTCCTCGGCATAGTATTTGCAATCTTCGAGGGTACTTTCAGGGAAGAGCAGCGCAAATTCTTCGCCCCCGCAGCGGTATGCCGACCCGCCCCCGCCGACTTTTGATAACAGCGCGGCGACCTTCCGAAGGACTTGGTCTCCTGTCTCGTGTCCGAAGGTGTCATTGAATTTCTTGAAGTGATCCACGTCAACGATCGCGATTCCATAGACAGCGCCCAGACCGGCCAGCGCTTCATTGAATGCTCGACGGCCGGGAAGTCCGGTGAGTTCGTCGTGATACGCGATCCAGTGCGAGCGTTCGATGACGGCAATGGCGACCGCAAGACCCGAGACTGCTATGTAAGCTTCAGGAATACCGCGGTCGCGCAGAGTCATTGAAAGAGGTACGAGCGCCCAAGCCAAACCCGCACCGACGGCGTCAGGAGAGTAAATGAAGCGGCACAGCAACAGGGTGAGGCTTAATGCGAAGATCAGTTCCAGCGGACCAATGCTGGCGAAGGACAAATCGAGATGTTTGCCGGCGATGGTGGAGAACATCGCAGTCTCCCAGCGAGACAAAGCGGTGAAGCTTGTCCATTGCACGGCCATGAATCCCAGCCACCACGTGACTGCTTGCCAATCAAAGAAGACGTCTTCGACAAGCAGCAGCAGAGCGAAGTTGCAGGCGACTAGTGCAGCTGCGCATCTGTTCACCGCGACATCCGCCAAAGCAAATTGGATGAACGCCAGATAACAGGCCAGCGATGCCGCTGCCATGAATCCGCGGAGCGAGTGTAAGCGAGGCGCGAGCAGGATGCATCCGGCAAGGATTGCCATGCACAGCAATTTGGCGCTTTGGTGAAATTCAGCAGGTATCGGCGCGAACGCCAGCGCCACCGTTCCAATGATTACAAGCAGCCCATTGGGAAAAATGAGCTGTCGAAACGCCGATTGTGAACGATTGCGCACCTACCCGCAGCATATCGCGGCGAATCAAAGAAGCGTGAGTGACAGGGTGGGTACCCGCGCACTATTCCTTGCTGTAACTGATTTCCATAAAACGCGCGGTGTAAGCGGCCACAGTCAAGACGAAGATCACTAACAGGAGTAATCCTGTAACCGCGACTGCCGGCACAACAGGCTCGGCGACAACAGTGAACAAAGCCATAAGCCCCTGTGGCGGGACTTCTACCGGGAAAAGATTCTTAAGATAAAAGGTGATGCTCAGTTTCTGAAGGAACGACGGCAATACGCCGCTGATCATCTCCCATCCAAAAATAAATGCGCCGGGAATGATGGGGTTCTTGAACACCAGGCTGAAAGCGAGGAACAATGCGCCATAACCCATACATGCAAGGGTCGTGATTAAAAGATAGCTGACCAATTGGCTGAGTCCGGGACCTTCAAAGACGAAGCGCTCTCCGCGCGCCCCGAAGTGCCCATACATGAACATGAATGAGAGCACCACTCCCAATCCAAACAGAAGAGACGCAGTGATCACGCCGGCAACATACTTGCCGACGATGAGCAACTCTCTCCTGAGCGGGGCTAAAAAGTAATAGTGGAGACTCTTTTGTACGATCTCCCCGCGAATGAGCCAGGTGAAAGTGCCTAGGCAGCCGAAGAAAATGCCAAGGCGCAAATAAAAGAGTTGCACGATGCCGGCCAAGATCTGCGTATCTTGCTCGATGCTGCAGCGACGACCGCCGCGGCTTTCAAGAGCATGAATCCCGATTATGACAACCGGAGCAAACGCGAGGAAATACATTCCCAATCCCCGCCGAGTCAAGAAATTTCGCGAAAGCTCGATTTTTACGATATTGATCAATTGGCGTATGCGCCGTTGCCAATCTACTGCAGGAGTTGTCCCGACGAATTCCGTCGTAGGCGAGGCGCTCATATAGAGTCTCCATCGGTTCCGATCAGGTATTGGTAGACGGAGTTCACGTCGTCGTCCGCCGGGGCGACGGCCTCGAGTTCCACATCGCCGGAGCGCACGATCTGGTTCAGCAAGAGATAAAAATTGTCGACATCGCGAGTGCGAACCAAGAGTCCTTTTCCGTCATTGTGCAGCTTTGCTTCCACCGCATGATCCAAGGCGAAGATGCGCGACGCGACAATCGAAGGATTGCTACACCGCACCATAATCTGCATCGGATGCTCGGTAACGTCGCTACGAACACTGTGGATCGCTCCTTCCGCCACGACATAGCCGCTGCTGAGCAGAATCACTTGGTCGGATATGCGGTTGACCTCATGCAGAATGTGGCTGGAGATAATGACGTGCAGCCCTTCTTTGCCGATGGATTCGAACAAGGCCATTGTTTCCGCGCGGGCCATCGGATCAAGACCGTTGAGGGGTTCATCGAGGATCAGCACAGTCGGATGATGCGCGATTGCTTGCGCCAGACGGATACGCTGGCGCATCCCCTTGCTGTAAGCAGCAACTTTGCGATGCGCGGCTTCTACAAGGTTGACGCGTTCGATCGCCTCCATTGCGAGTTGGTACGCTTTCGCGTCATCCATTCCATGGAGTCGTAATGCGGTGTTCACCAATCCAAATCCTGTAATGCCCTTGGGGAAGGAATCGAACTGTGAGCAGTATCCCACCATTGAGAAAAAAGCTTCCGGATCGTCCGGCGTGATTCCGCAGACGCTCAATTTTCCTTCCGTAGGACGAATGAGCCCCGTGACCAAATTCATGAGCGTGGTCTTGCCGGAACCATTGGGCCCGACGAGGCTAGTCACTCCCGGAGGAATGTTAAGGTTGACCCGGTTCACTCCCAATACTTCTCCGTAGAACTTGGAGACGTTATCGAAAACAATTTCGCGATTAGGATTGGAGGTCATCGCACTACCTCGCGGGCTTTCAACTTGCGGTTGAGCATCAGCAGGCAAAATGACGTGAAGCTTAGCAGTATCGCCCAAGCAGCCCAAGATGGTAGATCGCCAGCGCCACCGCGGAACCTGGAATTCATTGGTACTTGAAAGAGATCGAGCCACACCAACTGAATGGCCGCGGGAAGATTAAAGATCTTGCCCCACTTGGTGCGGAGGATCTCATTCACCGCTTCGCCGAATCCGGCGAGAGCGAAGAACACACCGAGCATGAGAGCGGTTGCTGAAAGCTTCCACTTGATCCATGCGGAGAAGGCCAAGGCCATCAAAGAGAGCAGGGCGATCCAGATGAACGAGCCCAATATCAATGAGCCGGCGATCCAGTACGATTTCGAAAACCATGTCCAATCGGCCAAGTCTGCCTGAACGGCGAACAATAGCAGTCCGGGTATCCAAGTGACTAAGGAGAGCAACGCGCCCAAAACGGTAAATTTGCCGAGAACATATTCAGTGCGAGAAAAAGGCCGCGCGAGATAAAGCGGTAAAGCATCATTCGACAGATCGGCGGAGATGAGTCCCGGGCCTACCCAGGCCGCGAGTATGAAACACAGCAGTCCCTGAAAACGGAGGAACTTTTCGAAGAAGCCATTATCGATTTTTAAAAAGACTTCGGTTCCCTTCATCTGGAGCATGGCCTGTGCCAGGGGATTGTGACTGAAATAAATCGCGGCCAAGAACAACAGCGTAGGAATATTGCAGGCGACGAAGAATGCCAACAGAAAGCGCGAGTCGAACAGCGAACTGTAGGCGTAGCGCGGCAGAATGAGGAATCGCGTCTTCTCAGACGTGTAGCGACCGGCGTAAGGACGATAGACCCGCTTGTTAACTGACATTGCTTTGCGCTTTCATTTTCTCCGGTTGGAATTTCCCATCCATTGCACGGAGGAAGATGTCTTCAAGTGAATCTTTGCGGTAGTTGATCTTGCGAATCTGAACCGAGAACTGTGCCGCGGTGTTATAGAGCTGGCGCATCTCCACGCTGGGCGGCAGTACTAATTTGGCGCGTCCGTTGCTGAACCAAGCGCACTCGCAGCCAAGCTGTTCTATGGCGCTAGAAAATTCTTCCTTCGCGCCCACCGTTTCCATCTCAATGAACTTTCGGTTGGATCGTCGCTCTTCATCAAGATTGCAATAGGCGGCGATCTTGCCGTCGCGGAGTATCAGCGCTTCTTCACAACACTCTTCGACGTCGCGCAATAGATGCGACGAGAGGATCAGATACATTCCCGGGGTATCGCGGATCTCACGGATGAGATTGATCATGCGTTGACGGGCTGGGGGATCGAGACCGTTAGTGGGCTCGTCCAAAAACAGAAGCTGTGGGCCGTGGACGATCGCTTGTGCCAGCTTTGCCATCTGTTTCATGCCCAAAGAATAGGTGCCAAGCTTTCGGTAGCGCGCTTCGCCCAGGCCGACATAGAAGAACGCTTCATGCGTGCGCTCCATCGCCTCGTTTGCCGGCAAGCCGGAAATTTCCGCCATGTAGCGGACGAAGCCAACGCCAGTCATGTCAGAGATAAAGGAATCGCTTTCCGGCATGTACCCGATTACGCGGCGGAGTTCCTTTGCATGCGTGCGAATGTCTTTGCCGAAAATGCGGGCAGTGCCGCTGAGAGGTGGGTGAAACCCAAGCAAGGTATTGATCAGAGTGGATTTGCCGGAGCCGTTTGGCCCCAGCAACCCGATCGCGCGTCCTTTTAAGGAGGCTTTCAGGTTGCTGAGGATCAGTCTTTTCCCCAACTGGACACTCAGGTCTTCTAACTCGATCACTGATTGCATGCTCCGTGTTACGGATTAGTACCACGCTGAGTTCCAAAAGACTTGGGTAAAAGTTGTGACAGAGCGAAGTTATTTACGTCGAAACCAAACAGCCTGCTCGTGGTGGCGATCTCGATGCGGTCAGTGTCGCCGTACACGCACAAGAGGCTAGGCCGCGCGTTGGAGACGATGGTCTGCAGCGATTGCGCCTGGCTTCCGGTCAACTGATCGCCTATCGCACCGGCTACGCTGGCAAGGTTCTGATACATGATCCCTGATGCGTTCGTGTGCTGGTCCTTGGGGAGCAGTGCCGCGAATCCGTTGGAGCGGGAAAGTGAAACGCCACTCTCGCGGACCTTGAGAGCCTTCAAGAGCAGTGCATGCGAAGGCGCCGCAACCAGGTAACCGGAAGCGAAGGTGTAATGAAGCTCCATCGGATTCACCGGGTTGGCGGACTTGAGCATATAGAAGCTGCGAGAGTCCTCGTCGGTCTGTTGCAGCGTCACTCCAGGTTGATTGTGCAAAGCAGCTTTGTCGTTGATGTCCTGCACAATGAGCTGGAGCGTCGATTGCAACTTGGTCTGGTTGTTCACTTCGACAATGAACTTCCATGCGGGAGTCGGCAGCACTGGGCCATCCAACGCCACGGCAAAGTCTCCGCCCAGCGTTGCGGCGAGTTCGTCGCGGAGATCAAACTTCATCTCCGATTGGAACTTTGCCCGTTCACCGTCCACATTTCCGCCGCCACCTTGAATCATGGCGTAGATGTCATCCACCATCGCGGCAGGCGACTTCATCGTTGCGGCGGCAGCGACGACTGCGTCAGGTGAGACGAAGTCGAGCGATCCGATCCCCGATGGTGCAGCCAGCCAAGATGCGATTCCGGTGCGCTGTCCGCTGAAAGTCATGGCTGCGCGATTATCTACTTGGCCGTCCTGCTCACGCCGCTTAACAACGAGATGTCTGGCTTGCGCGAATCCGGACTTCTGGAATGCAGAGCTCGTGTTTGGTTGCGTTCCGGCGCGGCGGGCGCGCAGGGAGTCGAACACGATCATCTTCTCTAGGTCAGCGGCGAACAAGAGTCCCGCGCCTTCCTGATAGGAGGCGGAAATTGCTTGTCCGAAGGATGAAGCGGCGAAGCCGGTGTTGCCTTCAGCTCTGCGATTCAGGAAGTTCTGCAATGCTTGGCCGTCGCTGGATGCCACCAGCAAATCTGAGCCTGCCATGATGATGATGTTCCCCGGTGCGACTCCGGCGGCTGACCCGGTCTCATCGATGACGGTAATCTTCTGTTTCTGCTCAGCTGTGATTGCGGAGCCGGCAAGTTCAGCTTGTAGGAAATCTTTGACTCCGGGGCGAGTGACTTGTGACGCAACTATCATGGCCGGCCCTTTGCCGTTGCCGGCAGGGACGAGCATGACAACTACTTCATCGCCTAGATATTTGCTGAGCGTGTGGATACGCTGAATCATCTCCTGGAACTTGGCTTCTTCTTTTCCAAGTCCGTTGGATTGCCACCACTGACGCAGCACATCGCTATCGCGAAGCTGGTCTTGGAACAAGCGGTTGGCTTCGGCGAGCGCTTCTCCGTAGTTCGGGATGCTGGCATAGATCAGCGTCTGTTCAGGAGCGACTGGCAGGATTGCGCTGTTGTAGCGGAGTCCCGGCGTAGTCACGCCTTCCAATTTCTTCTGCAGCTTGGAAAATTCAGCGAGCAGAGCGAGATGCTGTTCGCGGTTCTCGCTCCACGCAATCTCATTCTCGATCGGCACTTCGCCCATGGCGGCGTTGGTGGCCACCTGATCGCCAGAGTGGAGAACGCTCTCGGTTCCGTTGTCATCAACGTGGACTTCGCCCTCGATGACGGAGACGCGCGAGCCCATCATGCCGCTGTCAACAGAGAAAACGGTTCCGACCACCGAGACCTTGCAGGCGTTGGTGGCGACATAGAGGTGTCCGTTGTGTTGCTTTGCAGCCTGCACGATGATGTTTCCGCGGCCGAGATGAATTGTGGTTGCACGGCGTCGCGCGGTCACCGAGAATTCTGCGCGCTCATTTACCTCAACTACGGAGCCGTCAAACAATTTCACAACTGCATGTGAGCCATAGCCAGTGCGGATGACATCGCCTTCGTTCAATTCGCGTCCTGGCAAGAGCGGCTGTTCGGAATTGGAGGCAATGAGATACACAGGGCCAGTCACTGCTTGCACAGTCGCGCGATTTCCCGGGAGTGGGGCATAGAAGTAATTCGCCACCAGTACCGAGACTCCCAGGGTGAAGAACAACATCGCGGCAACTGCCATGCGGCGGACATCCCAGAAGTTACCGCCAACAACGTCAGTGGTCTGCGGTGCCCACTTGGCAGGAATCCGTGAAAGTTCCATATGCTGGATCTTTCTGCAGGCGATACAGTCGCGCAGGTGGTCTTCAACGATCATCTCGCGCTCGACGGAGAGTTCCGGCGTGCCCAGCATAGGCAAGAGCGCCTGAATGTCAGCACATCCCTCGATCTTCGTCGAAACATTATTCGGGGCCTGCCCGCTGAGCTTGCTCCAAACGCGGTCAGAGGCGGCACGCATTTCGGCTTCAGGAGCCTCATCGCGGCGCACTGCCTGAATAGCGTCTTCAAGCGTCTTCGGATTGTTCTTGTCGTTGGTCATCTGCGTTCTCCCATCTGGGAATTGAAGTCCTTTTGCAATTGCTTGCGAATACGAAAGAGTGTGATCGCCACAACACCTTGAGAGGTCTTCATCATCCGCGCGATCTCGCGGTTGTCATAGTCCTCAAGGTAGCGAAGAGCAAACATCTCCGCGTGCCGTGGATTCAACTTTGCCAAAGCGCTTCTCAGCCAGGTGCGCAGGCCGAGGTCGTCATGCTTAGCGCCGGATGTGACCATGTCAGCTTCTGCCAATGGTTCCAGCCGGGCGGCTTGGCGCATGCGCAAAAGATCTAACGAGGAATTCACCGCGGCGCGGTAGAGATAGCTCTTGAGGTTATCCACCTCAACGAGATCATCTTCGCGTCGGGCGAGACGGAGGAACACAGTCTGAAGGACATCTTCCGCATCTGCGGCGCTGCCGGTGACGCGGTAGGCTGCCCGGTAAACCGTTGTCCGATGCGCCCGGAAAGCGGATTCCAGATCGTCTTCGTTCTTTGTCCGGTTAGGTACTTCTGCCAAGGCGCTCAACAAAGTTCACCTTTCGTTCTTCTCTTGCATACAGATAACGTGTGGGAGAGCAGGATTATTAACAACTATGCAGGAAAATACGATGGCAGGGAAGAAAAGGTTCGGAATTACCGCAAAGAATAGAGATAAGTGGCTATATCTTTGCTGTCTTTCTCTGAGACACCCATGTCCGGCATGGCGGTTCGGGGCTCGACATCATGCGGTTTTTCGATCCAATGGATAAGACTTGTAGGGTTGTTGGGGACTTCGCCGGCGATGAAGGAGCGGTTCGCGAACTTGTCCAACGAAGGTCCAACCGTGGCATTTGCGCCGGGAACGCCGGGGATTGTGTGACAGGCTTTGCAGCCGTATCGCTGGATGGCTTCACGCCCCGCGTGAGGGTCTCCACCCACGATTTCCACTGCAGTGCGAAAGTTTTTTGCCTCTGTATATTGAGCGCACCCGGCGGCGAAGAGCAGCATGAAGCTCGCGAGCATGGCCGAAACTATGGCAATCCTATACTTCACTTTTGCTCCTTTCCGCACTGTTCGACAGTGTTGCCAGTTCGGTGAACCGGAGGCGACGATCAGATTCACTTAGCCATGCTGCGAACAATCCGAGACCAACGGCGATGAAAACAAGCCCGCCGGGAACCCACATAATGAGTCCGCCGAGTTGCTGGTCTTCAAGCGGAGTCAATCCCCACGCCGCGGTGCGCCCAGCATAGATCGGATACCAGACTTCGCGACCAAAGGTCAGCAGAGCGCCGAGGATGCTGGTATGAATGGCGGTCGTGAAAACGTAGACGACGGAAATCCCGTAGCTCATTCGACCAAAGCGGCCATGAATGAGCGTCCACCAGAAAAGTAGCGCTGTTCCGAGGAAGCTCGTGTGTTGGATTGCGTGTGCTAACTCGCTTTGCAATGTCGCTTGATAAAGGACAGGAAGATGCCATCCCCAAACAGCTACGCCGTGGATGATCCAAACGGCGAGTGGGCCTGTAATGGCAATCCAACTCCGGCGAATGGCGGGACGTTTGAAGAATTCGCCGATGCTTTCTCGCCAAGCGAACGGTAAGGCCCAAAGAAATGGCACCATCGGTTGCGACATCACCAACAAGGGAGCGGCGATGAGCATCAAGACTTCGTGCTGTCCCATGTGCGCGGAAAACAATACTGAGCCGAGCTTGTGCAAAGGTGAGACGAGCGCGAAGACCAGTGCCAACCATCCGGCCGCAAAAGATGCAATCTGCCAGGATTTGATATTCCGTTCCGAGCGCGCGCGCATGCGCATAACCCCTAGCGCATACAGAACCAGTGACACTATTAACATGAAGATGATCAGGGGATCCCAAGTCCATGCTCGAAGCAGATCATCTCGATGCAAGATTTCGCTTTCTCCTCCGGTGTGCGCGAAAACAGGAGTGCAAGATGAGAGGACCATTAATAGCGGGATTGGCACCAGTCTCTTCATGGTTCAATCACAAGGACTCAGCAAGAATCTCGGGATGGCTTGCGCAATGACCAATATTGAGAAACCGACGCAGAGGACGAGTCCTGAAATCGCCATGAAGCGGCTACGATCAAGAACTCCTCCCGCCTCTTGATCAGCCTGCTCAGGAAGTTTGGCGAACACGGTCCATGCCTGCGTCGCCCCCACTGCGATCAGACACAACGCGAACAATCCCATCAGGTGCAGAATAATGACGTGTCCGGTGGAGCAGGAATGTTGCGTCATCGCGTAACTCACGACTTCGTCCAGCGCAAATGCTACCGGGCCGGCGAGAATGCCCGCCCAAAGTGCACAATCGCGACGTGCAGAATTCTGCAGTAGAGGGTTTGAACGCTCGGCCATTACAAAATCCTCGGCACAATATAGATGACGAAGTAGATCGGAATCCAGGTCAGCAGGACGAAGTACCAGTACTCGCCATTCTCGGAGATATCCATAAAGCGCCTGCCCTCGACGGGATCGCGGAATGAAAGAGCGGTCAGAACGAAAGTGTCAAAGGCATCTGTGACGAGATGAACAGTGTGCAACCCAAGCAGCATCCATATGGCGGAGCCGTAGGCGTTGCTATCCCAACCGCAATTCAAAGAAGGGAACTCGAATACGCGGAGAGCCATGTTGATCAGCGCAACGGCGCTCATGATTAGGAGACCAATGCGAGATTTCGCAACATCGCCTTTTTCCGCGGCCTTCTTCGTCCACTGATTGGGAAAGGCACTCAGCAGAAAGACGATCAAGTTCAGCGTGCCAAACGTGAGTGCCGGATTAGAAACTCCCGGAGGCCAATCTGTAGTGCGTGTTCGCAAGAAAAAGTACGTTGCGATCAAGATGGCAAACATTGTGCCTTCTATCGCCATCATGCCGACTGTACCCAGCCAAATCAGGCTGCGATGCCCGAAGACGACGTCTGGAAGTACTGAGACATCCAGGGCAATGCGATCGCGCGGATGGCTCGTGTTTGACCCGGTGCCCATCAGGCTTCCTCCTCTGCCCACTTCTCCGTGGCTTTGCGCCGACGTGATTCCTCTTTGCCGGGCCAAAACCATCCGGTCATTGTTATAGCAACCGGTATGGCTCCTATCGGGACGGCCCAAGGAGTGAAGATGGAACCGATGAAGAGCGCCGTCGTCGCAAGCGCAGCAAGAAACGGCCAAATGGATGCATCTGGAAATTCAGTTCGATGATCGGGTGCTGCATCGAGATAATTCGTGACTAATACTTCGCGAACGTCAGTACGCAGCCCTGTGACTATGGCTTGATTAGGCGCAGCATCCCATAGCGCTTCACGCCCGTTTACTGTTGGGATATGAAGAAAGTTGTAGCTCGGAGGCGGAGAACTCGTGCCCCATTCCAATGTGCCCGCGCCCCAGGGATTGTCGCCAGCGATGGCCCCACGCCGCATGCTCCAGAAGACGTTCGCGAGGAAAATCAAAACGGAGACTGTCATCAACACGGCGCCGAGAGATGCGATTACGTTCATTGCAGTCCATCCCATTTCGGGAGGATATGCGTACACGCGGCGCGGCATACCGCGCAGACCGAGGATGTGCATCGGAAAAAATGTCATGTTGAAGCCGAAGAAGAAGAGCCAGAAGTTCCACTTTCCGGCAGCCTCGCTGAGCATCCGTCCCGTGATTTTTGGAAACCAGAAGTAGAGTGCCGCAAAGAGAGGAAAGACCGCTCCACCGATCAACACATAATGAAAGTGGGCGACGACAAAAAAGGTGTCGTGAACCTGCAAATCCAAGGGAACCGAAGCCAGCATTATGCCTGTAAGCCCGCCCATAATAAGGATGAAGAAAAAACCGAGCACCCAATACATCGGTGTCATCAATACCGGTCGCCTGCCCCACATGGTTGCGATCCAGCAATAGATCTGTGTGGCCGTAGGTATTGCGATCATCAAGCTGGCCGCTGTGAAAAAGCTTTCCCCAAGCTGTGGAAGTCCGGTGGCGAACATGTGATGCACCCACAATCCGAATCCCACGAATGCTGTGGTCACCAGCGAGAGAACAAGCGCTAAATAACCGAAGACGTGTCGCCGAGAGAATGCAGCGATAACGCTGGAGACTACTCCCAGGCCGGGGATGAAGATGATGTAGACCTCGGGGTGTCCGAAGAACCAGAAGAGATGTTGGTAAAGCAGCGCGTCTCCGCCTTCAGCAGGATTAAAGAACTGTGTGCTCACGAGGCGGTCCATGATCAGCATGGTGCTGCTGAGCATGATGGAAGGCATGGCGAAGATGACCATGAAAGCCGTTACCAAACTCGCCCACACGAACAGTGGAATGCGGTTGAGCGACATCCCCGGCGCGCGCATCTTGAAAACGGTCACAATGATCTCGACAGCGACAGCCAATGCCGAAACTTCTGTGAACGTGATCATCTGCGCCCAGAAGTCCACGCGTTTGCCGGGTGAGAAGTCCGGACCGGAGAGCGGCACGTAGCTGAACCATCCCGTGTCTGGCCCAATGTTCAGGAAGAATGCGACAAACAACATAATGCCGCCGCACAGATAAAGGTAGTAGCTGTAAGCATTGAGTCGCGGGAACGCGATATTGCGCGAGCCCACCATCAGGGGCACGAGATACACCGACAATGCTTCGAACATCATGGGCACGGCGAAAAGAAACATCATGGTGCTGCCGTGCATGGTGAATATCTGGTTGTACTTGTCCGGCCCGAGAAAGTTGTTTTCCGGGCGCGCAAGTTGGATTCGCATCAGTGCAGCTAAACTGCCGCCCAAGAGGAAGAAGATGAAAGCGGTGACGATGTACCGCTTGCCAATGGAACGATGATTTACTTGTTTGAACCATCCGATGAAGCCGGAAGGATCGGACCAGGTTTTATCCAGACGCTGATGCAGTGTCGCATCGTCGTCCGTGGCGTGCTCGACTTCCACATGCGTCAAGCGCTCTTCGCTGATGTTTGGATCTGGAGTCACTTAAGTGTCTCCAAATATGTGAGCAGCGACTGCAGATCATCTGAATTCATCTGGTTCGGCGGCATGCGGTTTCCCGGCTTGATGCTTTGCGAGTTGATGATCCATCCGCCCAAGTTTCCGGGATTGTTAGGCAGCGTTCCCGCGGCGATTGTTTGCCGGCTGGCAAGGTGAGTCAGGTCCGGGCCGACATTCGAACCTGCAATCGTCCCCCGCACCGTATGGCACATCACGCAAGTATGCGAAAGAAAGAATTGTTGTCCCTTTTGCGCCGCCGCATCTTGGGGATCCTTCGCAGAAGTCCGCTGTTGTTGCAGCCAGGCATTGAACTTTTCCGGCGTTTCAGCCACAAGGAAGAAGGCCATATGCGCATGCTGATGTCCGCAGAACTCCGCACACTGGCCTCGGTATGTGCCTTCCTTGTCCGCTTGAAACCACAACGCTGTCTGATATCCGGGAATGAGATCACGCTTGCCGTGGATGTTGGGCGCCCAGAAACTATGGATCACATCTCGTGAAGTGCTGTTCATCACCACCGGTGTACCCACGGGGACATGGATCTCGTTCGCGGTTATGACAGTTTTGCTGGCGTCGGAATTGGGATATCGGATCTCCCACCACCATTGATGTCCTACGACTTCTATAGTCAGTGGATTTTGCGGGTGGAGCGAGGCAATAGCTTTTCCGGTGAGGATGCTGGAAACGAGCAATCCGAACAAGCTGAGCACGGTAATTGCGATCGCCACAGCAACAACGCGTGTCTTCGTGGCTTCGGCTCTGTCTACAGGACGAAAGTTCTCAACCGGCGTTTCGCGTTTACGCAACACCGCGCGCGACAAAGCTGCGATCGTGATGACAAACGCGATCGTACATACCCAGAACATTAGCCAAAAAAGATGATCTATGCGTGCAGCTTGCAGCCCTTCCGGATTCACGACCGACTGTGACGATTGCAACCCGCTGCATCCTGCGAGAAACACGCTCACGCCACATGCGCTGATGAAGCGTCCCTTCACTGCTTGTGCTCCGGAACGGGATTTCCCAACGGCCGGCTGATCTTTGGATTTTCCTTCGGAGTGGATGACTCTGCTTTTTTCCCGTACATGTGGTCTTCGCGCCCGCCGGAGACGTCCTTGGATAGCTGCCCGCTCAATGAGCGAACGTACGCGACGATCTCCCACACTTGGTTCTCAGGGATCTTCCCACGGAACGATGGCATGCCATTCGGCCGTCCTTCGACGATGGTTGCGTAAACATTTGCCGGCTCAGCGCCGTAAATCCACTTCAAGTCAATCAGTGGCGGCCCGATGCCCCCGCCTCCGTGCGCATGGCAACCCACACAGTTGTAACTCTCGTAGAGGCGTTTGCCTTCACTCACCCCGTAGGCGTTGCTCTCGAACGGATTCGTGATGGGTTTGGGAACGGGAGCGCCACCCGGATGGAGTTCACTCATGTGGACTCCGCTTGCAGGTTCGCTCAATGCAGCAGGCTGCTGGAAGTCTCGGGTCTCACGGGTGCAGGCGACTAGTACGAGCAATAACACTGTTGAAAGGATCAGATGAATCTTCATCTGCCTGCTCCCGTCTGCACCGATGAAGTAAATGCGAGTTGAGGAACTCCGTAAGCTGCGAGGAGCCGTTTTATTTCTACTCGATGCTGAAAAAGGATTCGCTCGAGCTTTTCGTGAAACTGTTTATCGTTCTTTCGAACACCCATTGAAATCTCAAAGGTGAAGGGAAGTGCCGGAGGATCAAATTCCGGCGTCACAGGAGTGATTGATAGCGGAATCCTTTGTCGCTTAGCGAAGTAGCCCGCCATTGGTCCCCAGATCACTCCCACGTCCACTGCTCCCGACGCGACGGCGCGAACGATACTGTCTGGGTCAGCTTCCGTGTCATAGCCCACGATATTGCTTGCCAAAGACCGGCGTCCGAGCGCGCGGCCCGGTGGCGCGTAATCGTCTTCCAAGACCTGCACGCCTATCTTTAGATTGCGAAGTTGGGGATCGTCGAAAGACTGAACATTCAATCTGCGATCTTTCCGAGTCACAAAGACATATGTGGATTTGTAATAAGGAGACGTCGTGAGCACTGGAGAAAAGCTTGTGGGGATCCCGGGAACCAAATCGCACTTCGATGCATTGAGCACGCTGCGAACATATCCGCGCCCCATCCGTTGCCAGTAGTAGGTGACCTGCGCGTGAAGGTCGCGAGCGATGATTTCCGCAATCTTGTTTTCGAATCCTTGGCGCTTTGTATTTGAGAATGGAAGGTTGTCAGGGTCGGCGCAAACCCGCAGCTCCTTCGGTTGTGCGAAGGCGCTGCCGGCTAGCAACAACAATCCGACCAACTTAAGGAAGCGTAAATACATACAACGTGCCCCCCTTCGTCGTGTACTGCGGCAAATCCTTCATTGCGTTAGCGAAGCCGAGGGCTGCAGTCGGGTCGCGAGCATCAAGTCTGCCCGCTACGATTGCGCCTGCCCATCCGCCCACCCCTGAGAAGATGGCAATGTACTGCTTGCCATCGGGACCGCGATAGCTGATGGGCTGGCCGATGATCCCGGAGCCGCACTTGAACTGCCACAGCTCACTCCCGTTGTGCGCATCCACGGCTTTGAACCACCCATCAAGTGTCCCGAAAAAGACGACATCGCCCGCGGTTGCGAGCGCACCGCTCCAAACGGGGAAGCGGTCCTTGATCTTCCAAACTTCCTTTCCCGCAACCGGATCCCATGCGGTGAATTCACCGGCGTGTCCGCCCGGTCCGGCATACATGCGCACGTTGGCGGCTACGTAGGGAGTGCCCGCGATATAGTTCGCGTCAACGCCCTCCATGTCCATGCACAGATTGTTGTGGGGCACGTAAAGCAACCCAGTTCGAGGAGAAAACGCCATCGGCTGCCAGTCCTTCGCACCCGGCGCGGCAGGACAAATTTCCCGGACTACGGCCCCAAAGCGCGGTTTCTTCTCTTCTACAGCCTGCGTAATCCCGGTTTTCAAATCAACACCGGTTGCCGTATTTACGTAACCATACGGATTCGCTGAGAGCACCTCGCCTGAAGTGCGATCGATGACATACATATGTCCGTTGCGTTCGGCATTGATAAGCACCTTCCGGGTCTGGCCATTGATGGGCAGATCGAGCAGAACGTTTTCGTTTATGCCGTCATAGTCATACAGGTCATGCGGATTGTACTGGTAGTACCACCGCGCTTCTCCCGTATCGGGATTGCGTGCAAAGATTCCGGCAGTCCATTTGTTGTCGCCGGGGCGCACATCGGGATTCCACGGGCCGGGATTCGCTGTGCCGTGGTAAAGAAGATTCAGGTCGGGATCGTAGGACATCCAGCCCCACATTGTTCCTCCGCCGATCTTCCATGCATCGGGAGGCCAGGAGCTAACGCCTAAATCCTTGCCTCGATCCTGAGCGTAAAAGGGCTTGAAGTTGGGGCCGATGAGAACGTCAGAATCTGGTCCGGTCGAGTATGCCCGCCAAACGATTTTTCCGGAGTTGACGTCCAGTGCTGTGACCCAACCGCGCACGCCGAACTCGCCACCACTGTTGCCCACAATAACTTTGTCCTTCACCACAAGCGGAGCCATCGTCATGGTCTCGCCTTTATGGATGTCGCCCAACCGCATCTTCCAGACCAGCTTGCCGGTATTCGCATCAACGGCAACCGTGTAGTCGTCCAACGTGTTGTAGAAAATTTTTCCCGCGGCGTACGCGGCACCCCGGTTGACCACATCGCAACAAGCCACACCCTGGGACTCTGGAGCGGGTTGCGGGTCGAAAGTCCATTTCACCGGAGCGCCAGGTTTGGTGAGGTCAAGTGCGTATAGAAGATTCGGCCACGGCGTTACCAGGTACATGGTGTTGTTCACCACGAGCGGCGCTGCTTCGTGTCCTCTGACGAGTCCGGTAGAGAAGGTCCATGCCAGCTTCAGGGTCTTTGCATTACCTGTATTTATCTGATCAAGTGAACTGTAACGTGTGCTGGCCAGATCCTTGGCCGGGCGGATCCACTGGCCATCGTCCGGCTCCATCTTGCCCTTATAAGCTTGCGATTGGTAATTTGACTCCTGCTCTGGATGCTTGCCTTGAGAAATGTGATTTCGCGAATCAGAGCAGCCGCTCAGCAACACGAGGCAATAAAACAAACCGGGAAAAGTGCGTAGGAGAACTTGCCCGAAGCGAATTAAGGGTGCAATTTGGGGGGAGGCACTCATCCGACGTCTTAGCAGGGAAGCAACTTCGCCCGCTCCCATTCGGATGTGAGAAGCCCGCCAGAAGGATGCGCCTAGGTGCGCCAAAGTGCGCCACTTCTAATACGATATCTCTTTTCTGCTACTCGAACCGCAGCGCAGTGACCGGATCAATGCGCATGGCGCGCATTGCCGGAACTAGCCCTGCAAGTATGGTGATGGCTGTGAGCAAAAGAGTAATGCCCACAAATGTGGATGGATCGGCAGGCTTCACGCCGAACAGCATCGAAGAAAGAGCTCTGGTGGCAACCAGTGCGCCAAAAATGCCTAGTCCTAGGCCGATCGCTGCCAAGCGCAATGCCTGCTTCATGATAATTTGCAGAACATCGCTCCGCTGAGCACCAAGCGCGACTCGCACGCCGATGTCATGTGTCCGCTGAGTCACTGAATATGCCATAACTCCATAAACGCCCACCGCCGAGAGCACCAGGGCTAGCGCAGCAAAGATTCCGAGCAGCAACATGTTGAATCGTGGTTGAGCGACAAACTCCTGTAATCCCTCTTCCATTGGACGAATCTTCTGGACCGGCAATCCCGGGTCGAGTTCCAGCACCACTTTTCGAAGTGGCTCCGCCAGTGACATTGGTTCACCGGCTGTACGAAGCGTGACGTAAGTAAATGGTATCGGCATTTGTGCAGTAGGCACATAAATCTGTCCCTTGGTCTCCGTCTCAAGCGGACTGCTATGTTTTACCGCCTGCACAATGCCTACAATCGTGTATGGCTGAGGTTTCTTGTCGCGCAGATTCAAATGCTTGCCGATGGGGTCCTCCGCACCAAAGTATGCACGGACGATATTCGTATCGACGATCGCAACGCGCGGCGCCTCAGCGGAGTCAGCATCTGTAAACGCCCGTCCCTGAAGTAGCGGGATGCGCATTGTTTTCAGGTAATCCGGACTCATCACGCCCATGTGTGCATGGGGAGCAACGTCAAACTGCTTGCCTTCAATAGAGAAGCTCTGTGTCCACGAAGTGGATAGTGGCACTGATGTTGAGAGCGCGGCCGACTGTACCCCCGGCAGCGAGCGCAAACGATTCAGTAATTGCGAATAGAAGGAGTTGATCTGTTCCGGCTTTGAATATTTTGCCTCTGGCAATCCGATGATGCCGGTTAGCACGTGTTCCGGGTCAAAGCCAGGGTTTGACTGCTGAATGCGCATGAACGTTTTGATCAGCAACCCGGCGCTGATCAGAAGTATGACCGCGAACGCGAGTTGCAATGACACGATCGAATTTCCCAAGCCCTCGTGTCCTCCCGCGTGAGAAGTTCTGCCACCTTGCTTGAGCACTTCATTGTTCTGGTCACCGCGCGTGACTCTTAGCGAAGGAACAACACTGAAGAGCAATCCCGTGAACACGCCCAGCAACAGAGTGAACAACATGACGTTTCGATCGACTTCTATGTGAATGTATGTGGGGATTTGTATCGGAAGGAGTCCGACTAGGAGGTGCAATCCCACATAGCCGAGCAGAAGTCCCAGAGCGCCGCCGATCACCCCTAAGATCGTCCCTTCTGTAAGGAACTGTCGGACTAACCGCCAGCGGCTTGCTCCTAATGCGGAACGAATCGCAATTTCTTTTTGTCTCGCAGTCGCTCGTGCAAGCAGCAGGTTTGCAACGTTCGCGCAAGCAATCAGGAGCACGCAGCCAACTGCGCCAAGAAGTACCCACATTGCTGTCTTGAGATTTTCGACGGCGACTTCCTGGAGAGGAGCCGCACTCACAAACCATCCCGCTGGATTCTTCGTGTCATTCTGGATCCGCAGTTGCTCGGCACTGAGCCTGCGCATGTCGTCATCAAGCTGTTGACGAGAGATACCCGCCCGCAACGTCCCTACTGTGTTTAGAAACTCACTTCCGCCGTTTGCTTTTTCATCGGGAGTAAGACCCAACGGGACCCATAACTCGGACTTCGATGGGAACTCGAATCCAGCGGGCATGACTCCCACGATCGTGTAATTCGCGCCGTCTAGTGTGACTTCCCGCTTCAAAATATTTGGATCGCTTGCGAAACGGTCTCGCCACAGCGCGTAACCTAAAATTGCTACCCGCGATCCGGGGACGTCATCACTCTCGTTAAAGGTACGGCCGATCATGGTGTTGTTCCCCAGGATGTTGAACAGGTTCCACGATGTCTTAATCGTGGCGACCTGTTGCGGATCGCCGGTTCCAGTCAGGTTTTGCGGAGCGCGGTATCCGGTGAATGCAGCAAGTTGGTCCACGGCTTTCGAGTGGTCACGGTCATAAATGTAGCCGCTAGGAGAAACCGTAATTTTGGAAAGATTCAGCTTCGTGTAGTTGTGGTACACACCAACCAGCCGCGAAGAGTTCGGATACGGAAGAGGACGGAGAATGGCTGCATTGACAACGCTGAAGATCGCGGTGTTTGCCCCGATCCCTAAGGCCAGGGTGATGATCGCCACCAGTGTGAAACCAGGGTTGCTCTTCAATGTTCTAAGGGCGTATCGAAGATCTTGAACAAAAGAACTCACTTTTTGGCTCCTTGGCTTCTCAGTGTTGCCCGCTAATGCCCTCTGGCTGAAACTCGCACTGTTGTAAACTCGTAAAAGCAGCGAAGGTTACACGTGGCCCCGTAGCTCAGATGGATAGAGCAGCAGTTTCCTAAACTGTTGGTCGGAAGTTCGACTCTTCCCGGGGTCACCATATCTCCCCTTCACCTACTCAGAGCAACGAAACCGGTGGACATCTCCGTCCCACTCACCTTGTTCCAAGCTGAAAGAAGACACTGCTCAATCTTTGGTGGGTTCCATGCGTTACAAGATTTTTACTGCAGTTCTTTCTTTCGGATTGGCCCTCGCGGGTTGTGGCGGGAATGACAGCACTCCAACGGCAACATCTACCAGGCAGCCCGCTCCGACTACAACGCAACCAGCGCCTTCACCAACTCCCACTCCGACACCCGCGCCCGCAGTGACTCCAGTTGCAGAAACATTCGTGCCGAACGCGAATATTCCAGACAAAATGGCCTTTGCTCCCGACGGCAGGCTCTTCTACAACGAATTGAAAACAGGAAATGTTCGTGTCGTGAACAACGGTGTGCTGCAAGCGCAGCCGTTTGCCTCGATACAGATCGACGGGTCAGCCGAAGGTGGACTCATTGGAATCACCTTCGATCCCAATTTCAGCACCAACCATTTTGTCTGGGTACTTTATTCGGCGCCGGGCGGCAGAAACGTGATCGCGCATTTCACTGATGTAAACGGGGTGGGTACGTCACCCACTGTCGTGTTCGACCAGATCACCTGGGCGCGATTCCACAATGGAGGAAATATTGATTTCGGATCGGACGGATTCCTGTATGTCTCAACCGGTGACAACGAGCATCCAGAGTTCTCACAGGACAAATCATCGCTTCAAGGAAAAATCCTGCGGCTTACTCGTGATGGGGCTCCTGCCCCTGGAAATCCGTTTGGAAATGCTGTGTACGCAATGGGACTCCGCAATCCCTTTGATTTCACCTTTAGCCCCATCACAGGAAAGTTCTACGTTTCCGAGAATGGCCCCGAGTGCGACGACGAAGTGGACGTGATCCAATCCGGCGGGAACTACGGTTGGCGTCCCGGATATCCCTGCGGTGATACCGATCCAAACTTCATAGGACCCATGATCCGATTCGATAAGCCGATCGCGCCCACAGGTATCGCCATCTACGACGGAAGTGTTTTCCCGCAATTTTCCGGAAACCTGTTTTTGGTGGACTTCAAAGAAGGGAAGTTGCGGCGTTATCCGCTTGATGAGAACGCCGGAAAGGTATCTGATCCGGAAATCATTCTCAATGGAGAGTTCGGCAGGCTGCTAGACATCGCTCAGGGGCCTGATGGATTTCTCTACATTGCGACAACAAGTTCGATCATCCGCCTGGTGCCGAAACACTGATCAGTCAAGACCGTACGCGCGAACTTTGTTGAGCAGAGTCTTGTAGGAGACTCCGAGCCGGTCGGCTGTTTCGGCCTTGTTCCATTTGCACTCTCGCAAAGTGGCTTCGATCTTCGCGCGTTCAACAGTTTCCACCGCCCGCGCTGAGACCTCCTGCAGCGATCCTTCAAGCGATTCGCAGGTAGTCTCGGACGAAGTTGCGGCAGATGCTTTAGCGGTACGTACATTTGCCGCTAGTCCGAGATCTGCTGCGTGGAGTTCTCCATCATTCAGGATTGAGGCTCGCTCGATCACGTTCTGCAGTTCACGCACGTTGCCAGGCCAAACATGGCTCCTCAGTGCAGATATGGCGTCAACAGCCAGCCTGAGACGTGGCTTCTTCCGCTCTCGACGAAAGCGATCAAGGAAATATTCAGCGATCAGGACTACATCTTCTCCTCGCTCTCGCAAAGCTGGAATGCAAATGGGGAAAACGTTCAAGCGATAGAACAGATCACTGCGAAATTCGTTGGACGCAGCGGCAGCTTGCAGATCGCGGTTGGTCGCTGCGATCACACGGACATCCGCGCGAAAGGGAACAGTCCCACCTAGTCGCTCCACCATCTTTTCTTCCAGTACTCGCAATAGCTTCGACTGAGCTGCCATGGGAAGCTCGCCTATCTCGTCGAGAAAAATGGTTCCGCCGTGGGCAAGCTCGAATTTGCCGGGTCTGCGGGAATCCGCGCCGGTGAACGCGCCGCGCTCATGACCAAACAATTCATTCTCAATCAGCGACTCCGGAATCGCGGCGCAGTTGATCGCCACCATGGTCTTGTTCGCACGCGGACTCAGTTGATGAATCGCGCGCGCGAACAGTTCTTTTCCTGTGCCGCTCTCTCCGAGCAAAAGCACCGTGCTATCCACCGCAGCGATGCGCTGCATTTCCCGCGCTGCGGCTTGCATCGAAGGATGCTCACCGAGGATTCGTGGGAACCCGAAGTTGCGGGAATACTCTTCCTTTAGCACAAGATTTTCCCGCAAGACTTGCTGCCGCTCGATCACTCGCGCAAGTATTTGCTGCAGGTGGTCGAGGTCAACCGGCTTCTGAATGAAATCGTAGGCGCCCTCGCGCATCGCTGAGACAGCTTCCGCAATCGTTCCGTAGGCCGTCATGATCACCACCGGCACAGCGGGATCGTCATCGAGGGCTGCCTTGAGAACGTCTAAGCCCGATCCAGCTGGAAGTTTTAGATCTGTGAGAACAGCAGAGAACCGCTGGTTGCGCAGTTGCAGGAGGGCTTCATCCAGGTTCGCAGCAGGGACAGGTAAGAACTGCATGCGCGTGAGGGCATGCACGAGCATCTCGCGCAGTTCTGATTTGTCCTCAACTAGAAGGATCGATTCCATTGGCTTCGTGAACGCCCGACTGCTTTGCAAAAAAGAAGCCTTCCGGAGCAGTCTCCCCGGAAGGCGCATTTAGAGATTCTGTTTGTTAGCTGAGGGGAACGCCCGTTCGTCTGCCTTCCTCTTTCATTCTCTCCAGCGCGGTTTGTGCATCCGCAATCGCCTTCTGCTTGTTTGCTATGTCGGCCTGATACTTGCGATCGTCTTCGGCGTATTGCTTTTCATTCCGAAGCCTGTTGCCGGCATCCGCATAGAATGTTGCGCCTCTGAGCCGGTTCTCGCGTTGCATGACGTCGAGCTCTCTTTGCAATTGCGCGAGCTCGTTCTTCTGCTTGTCGAACTTTTCTTTCAGGGCGGCCGCCGCTTTCTTCTTGTCGTCCTCAGCGCTGGTGTCATCTGCGGATTTCTCGGATTTCGCGTCGGACTTTGTATCTGGTCTCTTGTCGTCGGCAGCCTTCGCGCTGGAATCACTCGCTGGACGGAGGTCCAGACTCTCATTGGTATAAACCTTTTCAGCCTTGGGTTTCTTGTTCTTCTGCTGTGCGCGGGCGGCGTCGGCCAAGGTTTGAGCTGAAAGGGATGTCGCGAAGAAAAGGACGGTGACCGTCACTACTGGTGCAGCAAGCTTTAAGAAGTACTTCATGTATCGTTGGTCCCCAGTACAGAGTTTCTCTCGCCGAAACGCAGGTGGCGAGGGTTATCAAGAGGCCTGTTTGGCCTGATTCTACTCTGGTTGTGCAGCTATATTGGCACGATTCGCCGCGGAAATGCTAGGGGGAAATGCAATAGTAAACGTTGTGCCTGACTCATTGGTACTAACACCTATGGTGGCGGAATGCTCGGTAAGGATGCGGTGGACTAAGGCCAGCCCTAATCCTGTGCCTTCCGCTTTAGTCGTAAAAAAGGGAATGAATATCCGCGAAAGCTGGTCTTGCGGCATGCCAACGCCGTTGTCAGACAGGGTGATCGTAGTGGACATGACGGTGCTAGCCCCGCTCAATTTGACGGTCGGCGCTTCGCCGGGACGCGCCGCTTCCGCGCTGTTACGAAGCAAATTGCTGAAAGCCTGCCGAAGCGCAGTGGGATCACCTAAGACGGTCAGCGCCTCGGGACAGTTCTCAACCATCAACTGAACTCCGGCTTCCTTAGCACAATCCTTAACCATTCCTAAGATTTCCAACGGCTCGCGTTGTAAGCCTTGCGGCTTGGCAAAATTCAGGAAGTCAGTGACGATTCGTGCCAGCGAAGTAGTCTCTCCCGCAATCTTTCCGGCGAACAGTGTCGAGGTATTTGCGTCAGCGCCGTTCTGCAGCATCTGTGCGTATCCGGAGATCGTCGCCAGGGAGTTCTTAAACTCGTGCGCGATCCCCGCCGACATCTCGCCCAAAGCCGCCATGCTTTCACGCAAACGCATCTGCTGGGAGAGCTGAGTGATTTCAGTCAAATCGCTGATCAACGCGGCTGCGCCCAGCGCCTCGCCCGAACTTGAACGCACAGGAGAAATAGTTATCCCCAGCACCCGCAACTCGCCAGTTGGAGTCCGGTAGTCTGCTTCGATCCTGCGAAAGGTCGTGCCTTGCTTGATAGCAGTATCGATCGCCTCGAGCAACTGAGAAGGCGATTCACTCTTCGAACCAGCGGGTTTGGTGGTCACCGGCATTCTGACTTGCGAGACCCCACGGAAGATGTCCCGGCTGTGCAGTCCTGACGCCGACGCATAACCTAACAATGCCTTCGCTGCCGGATTTGCTTGGCGAACGAGATTTACAGTGTTGAAAAGCACCACTCCACTGCCCAGGTTCGAAAGCACCGCCTCACTCATGCTTGCAGATTCGTTCGCTTGGTCCCGTTCTGAACGGCGGAGCCGCTCCAGTTCTTTCTCTTGCTCCTTCAGCTTGCGGATCACGCCCTCGTACGCCAGCAGCGTGAACGCGCTGTTGTCCACGGATACGCGCTGCTTGGAGTCTTGTTCATTGGAGACAAGCTGTCGGCGCAAATATTTTAATAAGATGAAAGCAGCAGCCAGCACCGCCATCAGCAGGAACAATGTCGCCCCCAGCTTAATGAAGAGAGGGTTTTGGAGGATCTGGCTCATTGGTAAAAACCTAAATACCAGTTCATGATGCGCTCACCAAAGTAGCTAGAGAACAGAGCCATCGACCCGAGAAAAACCCCGAACGGCATTTCATACCTGCGCAAAACGAGTTGTGCTGAAGTCCACGCTTTCCTGCGTCCTTTTGAACTGGCGCGGTAACGCTTCAACCGTTTTGCTAATACTGACAACAAGGCAAACATTCCTGCAATGGAGCCCAACATAGAACCCAGCAGCAACGTCAGTAGCGTCAGCTTCACTCCTAAAAATGCGCCAACCATCGCCATAAGTTTGACGTCGCCGAATCCCATTCCTTCCACACCACGAACCAGCTTGTAAAGTTCACCGATGCCCCAAATCGTGAACGAACCAAACGCCGCACCTAATACCGCGGCAAGAAAAGATGCAGCTCGCCAGCGCAACTCGAAGGGAAGTGCATCGAGAAAACCGGCTGCGTGATTTCCAACCCACGCCGCCCCACTGATTGTGATAAAAAGGCTGAACAGGAGTCCTAAGCCCATCCCCGGAAGAGTCATGGCATCAGGCAGCAGCTTCAAATCGGCATCGGTGAAAATCAAGCCCACAATCAGAAAGCTAAAGACACAGTACTTGATCGCCTCGGCAGACAATCCAAACGTCAAAAAGCTTACGACGAAGAGGACGCCTGTAAGCAGCTCTACTACAACATATCGCGGCGAAATCGGCCGCTTGCAGTTGCGGCATCGTCCACGCAGGAACAACCACCCAAAGACGGGAACGTTGTCATAAGGCTTGATGCCGCTGCCGCAATTCGGGCAAGCCGAACTGGGCATGAGCGACATCCCACGCGGAAGTCGGTAGATGCAAACGTTGAGAAAGCTGCCGAACGCCAGTCCAAAAAGAAAAAAGAAGAACGCGTTCAGATAGGATTCTGGCGGCAGAGAGATGGCACTCACCTAGAAAGATGGACTTTGGATATGGATGAACTCTGCCGGAAATTATAAGTCGGATTCAGCGCAAAGCAGAGCTATCTTTTACTTTGAGGCTGGCATTGCCGGTTCTTCTGCATCGTCGAATTGCAGTACATCGCCCTGCAATGTCGGAGGCTCGCCGCACATCTCCGGAGTGATCCCTTGCCAATTCATCTTGCTTCGATTCACGAGTCTGAGTTCCGGGGAACTGGTCTCTCCATTTCGCCTGATGCCCAGCGCAAAACCAGCAACGTCATCAGACCTTGCGGACTTCCATTCAAATAACGACGCTTCCAACGCTTCTGTGAGTGATTCTATGGGGAGCAGGCAAAGCACCCAATCATGCTTGCAATCCGTGGCATACGCCCCATTCTGTACGCCCGCAACCGCGCGTATGACCTTCGCTCCATACTGCCGTGCCACACGCGCAGTTTGATCGTTCGATGCATGATCAACGATTAGGATTTCGTCGCACGGACGTAGCGTCTCCAAAGTTCGGCCGAGCTGCCTCTCGTCATTGAACGTATGAATCAATGCGCTGATTGAAGCCATGTCCCCGTTCCTGCTACAGAAATTATGGTTCGCTCTTCATTCTAAGATGCAATGTGAGCACGCGTTGCGGAGATTTTGCAGCGGATGAGTCCGATATACTTTAGAAACACACGATGCCCTCTATCCGTATTCTTTTTCTCTGGCACATGCACCAGCCGTTCTACAAAGACCTGGTCAGTGGAGAATACCGGTTGCCCTGGGTGCGCCTGCACGCCCTCAAGGACTACTACGGCATGGTCAAGTTGCTGGACGAATTCCCGAACGTCCACCAGACCTTTAATCTTGTTCCCTCATTGATCACTCAGATTGAAGATTACGTTTCCGGAACTGCGCGCGACCCATTTTTGGCAATAGCAGCTAAACCTGCCTCCGAACTCACTCCACAAGACCGTCGCTTTGCGCTGCAATATTTGTTTCAAGCCAATACGAACAACTTGATCGGACGATATCCTCGGTATCTGGAGCTCTATCAGCAGTTCGGCACCGGGAAGTTTGATCCGAAAATGGCAGAGCCGTTATTTTCTGAACAGGATTTCGCGGATCTCCAAGTACTTTCTCAGATTGCTTGGTTTGATGAATTCTTTCTGGCCGACAGCGGCCCCAACGCCGATCGCGATTTGCAGTCACTCGTTGCTAAGGCAAAAGGATTCGACGCCTCAGACCAACTTCTGATGTTATCCAAGCAGAAAGAAATATTGGCCAGCGTGCTTCCTGCGTATGCATCCGCAGCGCAGCGTGGTCTCATAGAGCTATCAACTTCGCCCTATTATCATCCGATCCTTCCTTTACTCTGTGACACCAACCTTGGCGATGTATCCAGCCCCGGGCTTCCGCTACCTCGTTCCCATTTCGCCCACCTCGATGATGCCGCTGAGCAACTGAAACGCGGACTTGACCTGCACGAGCGAGTCTTCGAGATTCGTCCGCTAGGTGTGTGGCCGTCGGAGGGAAGCGTGTCCGATGAAGTCATGGCCATCGGACACAAGCTCGGTGTGAAATGGATGGCTACAGATGAAGGTGTTCTCGGCCGCTCGAACAATTCTTACTTCGAACGAAATCGCGAAGGCACGTTGCAGCCGGAGAGCGCGTCAAAGCTGTACAACATCTACCGCCATCAGAACAACGATGCAGAGATGAACATGGTATTTCGCGACCACTCGCTTTCCGATCTGATCGGTTTCGTCTATTCCGGAATGCCTGCCGCAGATGCAGCACAGCATTTCATCAATCAGGTAAAAGCATCTGCGACACCCGTGCTCGAGCAGGGAAGAGAGGCTATCGTCTCAATTATTCTCGACGGAGAAAACGCTTGGGAATATTTTCCAAAATCAGGTCGCGAATTCTTGCGCCGCCTTTATCAGGGTATAGAAGACGATCCGCAGTTCGAGGCGCTGACAGTCTCTGAAGCCATTGCTCGGCACAAAGAAGAGGATCTTGGCAGGCTGGGACACCTCGTGCCGGGCTCGTGGATCAACTCAAATTTTAACGTTTGGATCGGCGCTCCTGAAGACAATCGTGCATGGGATTATCTCAGCGCAGCGCGTGATTTTTACTCGCAACACGAGTCAGACGCTTCCGAGGAGCAACGCGCTCTCGCGTATGAAGAACTATTGATCGCCGAAGGCAGCGACTGGAATTGGTGGTACGGCCCGGAGCATCACTCCGCGAATGACGCGGATTTTGACGAACTCTACCGCAAGCATCTTTCCAATGTCTATCAAGCGCTTGGCTCTGCGCCTCCTGAATATTTGGCGCAACCGATTATCCGAACAAAGGCCGGAGCGCGATTCGTGGACCAGACAGCGTATGTCACTCCGCGCATTGATGGAGAAGGTACGGGCTACTTCGACTGGATCGGCGCAGCGCAGTACATGGCCGACCACAGAAATTCTGCTATGCACGGCAAACGCTTCCTTCTCGATTCCGCTTACCTTGGCATGGACAATGATTTCCTGTTTGTCCGCTTGGATTTTTCGGACGACGCTTTCTCTCAAGCAGAGAACAGTTCCGAAGATGTCCTCGCAGCCGATTTCGACTTAACAATGAATATTGAACGTGACGCCGATACGGAGTCTGATTCGCACAAGATAAAGATGAACGTTCGAAATGGATCTTTGACAGATTGGAACCTGAACAACGGAGCCGGCGTAATCTCTCCGGAGCAGGCCAAAGGACACGGCGTAGATGTCGCTTTGCGTAAAGTATTTGAAGCTCGAATCCCTTGGGACTACCTTGATCTCAAGTTGGGAGATTCGGTGCGCGTGCGCTTTAGTCTTTGGAAAGAGAATCTGCCGCTAGATGCACTACCGGCTGAGGGTTCGATCCAAATAAAGCGAGTCGCGGAGAGGGAACTCAGCGGGGGCGGGGAACATTGGCGTGCGTAAACGGAAACCTGGCAATCCACTGCCACCCAGAACTCGCGTCGCGCACACCCCTATTTAGGCAATGCTTGACTTAAGCCGCCGTATACCCACATCCCGACGATCGCCAACAACACCACCCCTGACAGGGCGCCCAGCCAGCGCACCGCCGGCTCAACTTTGCCCAGGGTCTTTTGGAGCTCTTCCTGGTCTCTGGCCATTTGTGATTCGCCACTACCAAGAAAGAGCTGGTCGTCCTCATGCATTTCCAGCGTGGAGCGATAGATCAGCAGCACTACAAGTATCACCAGCAGCACCGCTAGAAGAATCAGCAGCATGAACATTGGAGTCATCCGACACCTCTTACCGATTATCCTGCGGGTCACGCCGGCATACAAACGTCAGGTTCGGCCAAGCGCGCCCTTAAGGCAGATTATAGTCTCGCTTTTTGCCTGTTTTGGGCAATAATTTGCGATTACAAGATTGGACGTTCGCAGCTTGAGTCCGTTAGTTGGAGCGCCGCATCCAATCTTTGTAAACCTAGTTTGATATACTAGGACTCAGTTTACCTTTACAAGGAGTTACCTGATGGCAACAACGACCACCAATCCTGCAGAGACACAAACACCGGAAACAAAGGGATTGCCAGTCAATCTGACTGACAATGCAGTTTCCAAGGTGAAGGAGATCATGGCGCAGCAGGACCCGGTTCCCGCTGGATTGCGAATTGGTGTCGTCGGCGGAGGCTGCTCGGGTTTCTCGTACAACATGTCCTTTGAGAATGCGCCCGGCATGATGGACAAGATTTTTACCTTTGATGGTTTGAAGGTCTATGTGGACGCTACTTCCGCCATGTACCTGAACGGCTGTGTGGTTGACTACGTTGAAACACTTGAAGCCGCTGGGTTTAAGTTTGAGAATCCTAATGTGAAGAGCACCTGCGGTTGCGGATCATCCTTCAGCGTCTAATTGACTGAGATTGGAAATGAAAAAAGCCTCGCTAAGCAGCGAGGCTTTTCTTTTGTCTCTATGACCTAGCGTGGTGGGCGCGAGGGGCGGTCTCCGCCAGTGCCAATGCCTCCCGCTGGAACACCCGGTGCTCCCGGGCTGCCAGGATTGGGTGCGCCAGGTTGTTGGCCCCTGCCGGCATTCGGATCCAACGTTGGGTCATAAACGAATTCCCACTCGTTGTACTTCGTTTTTCCGTCAATCTCTTTCAATCCCTCTTTATCGCTGGTGCTCGCAAGGCCCACGATCGGACCACCACCCAAGGTTGAGCTTCCGGATAGCGATTTCGAAATATCAGAGGCGTTGGATATTCCGCTTCCCGAGCCAGCAGTTCCCGCGCCCGTTTGTCCGAATTGTCCCTGTGAGCCTTGTCCCGACCCGCGCTGTCCCGAAGATTGCCCACCTGCGCCACCTGATGCCCCACCTGCCGGGCTCGCACCCTTCAAGTACGCTGGCCGCGGCTTAGCTGCCACTTGTCCAAAATGGAGCAGTTTCCATTCGTCTTTGCCTGTGATCGGGTCTTTGTACTTCTGGCGGATGAAACGAATGTTGTTGGTGTTTTCAAGCTGCTCGATCGATGCAGGGTATCGCCCGAACTTGCGGTAAAAAAGCTGGATACCGCGCGTGTATTGGTGCGCGCGATGGATCAACTCCTCTTCACGATCTCGCTTGATTCGTGTCCGTATTGCGGGAACCGCAGCAGCTAACGCGATGATGGCAATGGTTACAGCAAACAGGATACCGATGAGGATGTACCCGCGCGGTCGCGAGTTCGTTCGGGTTGGAAAGGGAGCCTTCAATCTTTTAGCCCGGAGTCAGCGGGATCACTTGCTTGTTGTTGTTCAACACATCTTCGATTTCGACGCTGGCCCCATTGGCCGGAGTATTGATATGTACTATCCGAAAGCGCCTGTTGATGACTTCTCCTTCTTTCCCGATGAACACATCATCACCAGTCGAAAGGAATGCCTGCTTCGCCTCACCCGGCCTGCTGGAGAATCCATAGAACTTCAGCGGAATCGGCGGCGGAGGGGGCGGTACGTAAACGGCCGGTTGTGCTGGCTGTGGATTCGGATCTCGCTTGATCGCAGGCTGTACAGGCTTCGGAATATCTTCCATTTGCGGCTGGAAGATGTTTCTTTTCCCGCCGGTGTACTCCTGGTCTTCGCTTGCTCTCAGAAGATCGAACCGCAGAGTCGGATCAAGCGACGCGACCAGAGGTCCTTTCAACTTCTTTTTCTTTCCCGCATTGGCCGTCACTATCGGCTTCTTCGCAGCAGGTTTGGCTGTGCCCGGCACCGGGGTATTGGCAGAGACGGTCGGCTTTCCGAAGTAATAATGCGACGCTGCATACAAGGCCACCAGCGCCAGCGCGATCAGGACATAAAGATTCCGCCGATTGTCAGTTCCGACTTTCATCAGTCTCCAGTTTTCCCAGCGCCCGAACCCGCACTCTTCTCTTTTGATTTCTCCGGCGCGCTCTCAACGTTGCTCGGCCGAAGATAGGTTTCCAACTTCAACTGCAATCGCACCGCTCCGGCCTTCTGCTCATCCAAAGTGATGCCATCCACGATGAAGAATGTCTTGTCTCGCTCCACGGCGTTGATGAATTTCGCAACGTTCGCGTAGTCGCCGCTAAGCTGTGTATCCAGTACAACCGCGCGCAGGTCCGGAATCTCTGTCTCCTGATTCTCGTAATGAACGTCGCTCAAGGTGACGTGGTTCTTGTTCGCCAAGCTGCCGATTTCCTCTGACACCGCCGATTGTCTCGCCGGCAGCCTCTCACGGTAAAACTTCTGGATGTCCTCATGTGTTTTTACCAATTTATCGGGAAGCCCTCGCAAAGGGCGCACTTGAATATCTTTCTGCTTGAACTCGTTACGCGCGTCAGCCAAATCTCGGTCGAGCTCTGCATTTGTCCGGCCCAGCGGCATCACCAGATAGAGCACAGCAACTGCGCAGATTGTGCCAAGCACTCCTGCGGCCACTTTAAACGTCTTCCGCATTCGATTCAGGTCAGCCATTAACTGCTCCCCTTACGAATCGGCGGAATATATCCCGAAATGATTTCCACTGAAAGCTTGTTGTCCTTCGAGTCGGTTTTCGCTCTCTCGCTTACCATCTGTGCCTGCTGAAAACGTGGAGAAGTCTCCATGCGGCGCACTAACTCGATCGCGTCATCGCGCTTCTCGCTTGTTACCGACAAGGTGAACTGAAGCTGCCCCTCGGCATTCAACTCTGGCTTGATAGAAACCACTTGCACGTGCGGTGGCATGATTTTTTCAAGATCAGCAAGCACGTTCGTCCAGCTGAATGACTTTGTTGCGAACAGCGAATTCAGATATTGTGCCTGGTCGCGCGTGCCTGAATTTTCCGGACGGTTCAGTATCGCCTCCGCCTCGGTTCGTTCTGTATCGAGTTGCACGATCTGCTGTCGCTTCTCCGCTAATTGATTTTCCACTTGCCTGGAATCGTCATAACGGTGATATGCATAACCGGACAGCGTAACTGCAATGGCCGCAAGCACGATTAACAGCGGCAGCCACTGCATGTAGAAGCGTCCCGCATCTTCGTACGGTTGGCTCGCGAGATTGATATTCAGTCTCATAGTTAGCTGAGTAACGCTCCCGCAACTCCTGTGAGCATCGATTTCGGCAACGTGTCTCCCAAGCTCTCCCCCGAAGCCACTCCGGAACCGCTCAATTCTTCCACTTGCACGCCGATCTCAGATTGAAGTGCCGAGGCTACACGTGCAACATCACTCATGCCCGCGACTAACACCTGCTCTATCTTCGACGAGTAGGTATCTTCGAAGAAAACCATTGAAGGGTGTATCTGCTCTGCCAACTCTGACGCGCTGACCTCGGGGCGTCCGGGATGATCGAACGTTCGCAGCAGGATCAAGGATTGTTTATCTAGGATCGCCACTGATGTGGTGTTCGTATCCACTTTCACCACCATGGTCGGACGGTCCGCATTGACCATTCCCAGAGTTGCCAGCGTAGAGGGAAGCACTACTCCTGGGGCAAAGCCGCAATCGCGAAACGCCGATTCGTATTCCTCGATCACTCCCGCAGGCGAGATCGCTGCAATAACCCTGATTGCCCCGCTCTTACCGTTCGATTGCGCGGTCGAGTGAAAAGACAAAGCTGCGCTCTCCACATCAAATGGCAAAGATTTCTTCACACGAAAGCGGATGATCGCGTCAGCATCCTGACGCTTTTCCGGCAAGCTGTCGAAATCTAGCAGCATCACACGAACCGCCGCGTCCGGTAGTACAGCGATGACGTCCTTCGATTTTCCGGCCACCGTGCTGAGCGCTCCAGTTATCGCCTGTCGCAGTGCTTCCCCTTGAAGTACATTCGGCGATGCCAGGCTCGGCGAGACAGTTCCCGTTGCCAGCCGACGGCTGCTGTACATATCGAGTGACGCAGAACTCTGCGCCGCTCGCGCAGCGATAACGCGGTCAGTACCGATCTCACACGCCAGTCTCGGACGTTGGTTGTTCTTGGTTGTCATGCTTCCGTTTGTACCCAATTACCTTGTCGTCTCGATGAACGTAACTTTATTGATTTCTTTTAGTGTAGTGATTCCCGCCTTGACCTTGTCAATCGCGGACTCGCGCAAGAAGTGCATACCTTCTTCGCGCGCCGCACGTCGAACTTCCGAGGTCGGCTTCTTATCCAGGATCATCTCCCGGATGCGGTCCGTTAGGTCAAGCAGTTCGTGAATGGCAGTACGTCCCTTATAGCCAGTTCCGGCGCACTCAATGCATCCTTCACCTTCATAGAACGTGAAGTCACTCCATTCTTTCAGGTCAAGGCCGCTGGACTCCAGAACTTCCGCAGGATACTTCACTGGTACTTTGCAAGACTCACAGATGATACGCACAAGCCTCTGCGCCAAAATGCAATTCAATGCGGAAACAAAGTTATAAGGCTCCACGCCCATGTTAAGAAATCGTCCGATTACGTCCACCACGTTGTTGGCGTGAACCGTGGTAAAGACCAAATGTCCCGTCAACGCGGATTGGATGGCAATCTGCGCTGTCTCGGTGTCGCGGATTTCGCCGACCATGATCTTGTCAGGATCATGGCGGAGGATGGAACGCAGTCCACGCGCAAACGTCAGCCCCTTTTTCTCGTTCACAGGGATCTGCGTGACGCCGCGTACCTGATACTCGACTGGATCTTCAATCGTGATGAGCTTGTCTTCTTCGGTCTTAACTTCATTCAATGCTGCGTAGAGGGTCGTGGTTTTACCTGATCCCGTCGGACCGGTGACAAGCACCATGCCGTAAGGCTCGGCAATGTAACGCCGGAACTTCTTGATATCGTCATCGCTGAATCCCACAACATCCAACGTCAACGAGCGAAACTTCTCGCTCATGGATTCCTTGTCCAGCACACGAAGCACGGCATTTTCGCCATGGATACTGGGCATGATCGAAACGCGGAAATCGATGGAGCGATTGTTGTAGCGAACGCGGAAACGGCCGTCCTGCGGAACGCGCCGCTCGGAGATGTCCAACTCACTCATCACTTTGATGCGCGAGATGATGGTGGAGTGATGTTCCTTGGCAATCGGTTGCATCGCCTGCTGCAGCACGCCGTCGATACGATATTTGATGACCACGGAATCGTCGTATGTCTCAATGTGGATGTCACTCGCGCGTCGTTGCAGCGCGGTGAAAATCGTCGTGTCCACCAGGCGGATGATTGGACTAAGGTCAGTCTCGGTCGTTAACCGCTCGATGGAGATCGTTTCATCGCCATCCTCAGTCTCGCGGATGACGTCCAGCATGAAGCTCTCACCGGCTTCGTCAAGCACTCGTTGGGACTGCTCGGTCTTCTTAAGGATGTCGCTGATCTGCGAAAGCGTCGCCACCTTTGTGACGATGCTCTTGTTCAGCAGCAATCCGATCTCGTCAATCATCATCAATCTGCTGGGATCGGCGATGGCGATTGATAGCTTTCCATCTTTCTCCTCAAGCGGGACGAAGTTGTAGCGGAACATCAAGTCCACTGGAACTGATTTGAAGAGCTCGTGGTGGATGTGGAAGTTTTTTAGGTCGACGAATTCTGACCGATAGCGCTTTGCCAGATCGCGCGCACGCGCCTGGTCATCAGTGCCGGTCTGCACTTGAACATCGCCGCCATTTACAAATAAAGCCATATTTACTCAGCTTGCTCCATTACGGGACAGGGTTTGAGGCCGCAGCATTCGCCGCCGCGCCAAGACTAAAGATGGGAAGGTAGAGCGAGATCAATACAAACGCTACCACGATGCCCATGAAGATTAAAATGATCGGCTCGATCAGAGATAGCGCCGCGGAAAGTCTTGTCTGCACATCCTCTTCAAAGAACTCTGCGACCGATGTCAACATCTGCGGCAATGCGCCGGTGGATTCGCCAACCTCGACCATCCCGATCGATAGTTCCGGAAAGATTTTCGTCTCTTCCAAGCTTTCCGCCAGTGGACGTCCTTCACGTACCTTCTGTGCCGATTGGCTAAGCCCCAGAGCGATAAGCCGGCTCTCCATTGAACTGCCTGCAGTCTCCAGCGCAGGAACCAGTGGCAATCCACCAAGCAGAAGCGTGGACATCATCCTTGCGAACATAGCCACCTGATACTTCAGCCAAATCTCGCCTAACAGTGGTATTGACAGCCGGAACCGGTCAACTGCCGCTGAGCCGGACTCCGTTTGCTTCCACTTCCAGAACCCGATACCCGCAGCTACCAAAACAATCGCAATCATTGGCGCATAGGCTTGCATGTTCGTGCCGAAATCTAGCAGCAAGGCCGTCATTGGAGGCAACGGCGCATGCAGTTCGTCATAGAGCTGTGCGAATCGCGGAACTACGAACAAGATCAACACGCTGAAAAGTACTGTCATACCGCCGACCAACAATGCCGGATAGATCAATGAAGCCATCAGCTTCTTGCGGAACGTGATCGAAACGCGCTGGAAAGAGATGTAGCGGTTCAACACTTCTTCCAGATTGCCGCTCTTTTCGCCGGCTAGCAAAGTGGTCGTATAAATCTTCGACGCTACGTTCTGCGCCTCGAACGCTTGTGACAATGATTCGCCACTCTTCACACGCTGCCGCACATCTTCAAGGACTCCCCGAAAATGAGGATCCTTCTGCTGCTTCGCCAACAATTCAAGCGCTGTTGGAATAGGCAACCCTGCACGGATCAGCGTTACAAACTGGGAGTTGAAGACTACGAACGGTTCCAGCTTTACGCGCTTGCGTCGAACCGAAACCTCTCCGCCGGACAGCAATCCGCGCGGGCGTACGTCGTAGACCAAAAAGCCTTGTACTGCGAAACGCTCACGGAGCTCGGCGGCAGAGTGGCCGTTTTCCACTTGCTGCAGCATCCGGCCACGCTCGTCGGCCATTTTCACTAAGAATTCGGCCATAGTAGGGAACTTAAAGAACTGGAGCCCTTGCTCCAAACCTAGAGTTTACCACCCCTATATAGATGCATCTGCTGGATTTGCATTGGAGCGGCACATACGTGTGCGCACATATATAAGACGCACCCGGAGCACAATTGGAAGCAAGACGTCGGTTGCTCCATTCGCTGCCCAATCCCGCGCCTTCGATCAACTCCACACCGGACGGGGCATTGAAATGGAATTGTTGGTCCGGAATATTCACGTTTTCGACGATGTTATTGAACTGAAATTCGGTGGTCGCGCCATCCACTTCCTCGATGACGATTCGCTCGATCTGATTTGCAGGTGAGATCTCAAACAACACCCGACTCACTCGGTCCGCCATGTTCTTTGGAACTCCGCCGATGACCACGTTTCCGTCTTTCTTCGGCCTGACTCCTTCGACGATTGCCAGTCCATCAAATTCTTTCTGCAGTTTCGTCTTTCCTAGCAGGTAGCGCAGAGGCGAACGAAGGTCGTCTATTTTCTTCACATCTGTCTTCCGCGCCTGCCGTTCGCCTGGAACATAGAAGAAAGCGGTCTTTCCATCAGACAGAAACAATTTTTCAGTAGGCTCTCGATAATCCCACCGCATTCGCCCAGGACGCTTCAGTGTGAGCGTGCCGGATTCCTGCCGGTTCACGCCTGTTCCGCTATAAAGCTCCACGAAATCTGCCTTAAACGATTGCAATGAGTTGTAACGCTTATCTACTTGCGATGCAATCTTCGCGGCTCTGTCGTCAGCTCCCAGCGCCATCGTGGTCAAACACACAACAAAGAGTGCGACCACGATTTTGAATGAGAATCTCTGCATATTGATTGGATGCGTAAACAACGAACAACAATTCATCGAGGAGTGACTTGCGCTCCTTCCACCACTTTCCTTGATTCAGGGGTGATGGTTTCAGGGGAGCTTTGTCCCCGCGGAATGCCGCGCTGAATGAACGGGAACTTCTGAGGATTCTGCACGACAGCATGTCCGTCAGTAGTCAATTTGTACGGATCACCCGAAGGGTCAGCTGGCACACCACGCAATATTCCGCCGCTTATCAGCTCTTGCCAGGAGTGCGGAGTGGAACCCGTATGGTCGATGTACTTCTCCAAAAGGTGATCAAGGTTCCAAACATCTTCATCCACCCGCAGCGCCACTAGTCTCGTTAGCGCGTTGCGCCGGATGATTGGCTCGTCAGTGCTCTCGTAAATATTCGTCCACAGAATGCGAGCAGTTTGCGTATTACCGGCGCGCTGCTCCATGAGAGCAGCCATCGTCTTCATCGCCGGATTCGCACCCCGCACTTTCGATCCGCGTTCAAACGCATCCGCCGCCGCTTTGTAATCGTGTCGCTCAATGAAGTGGATAAATCCGAGGTTGTAATAGAACCGCCAATAATCGGGGTTCTCGCGGATTCCACGCTCAATGAACTCAACTGCTTGGTCCGGCATTCCCGCGCCTTCGGGCGGTTGCTGCGCAAGGAAGATCGAGCCGAACGAGTAAGCTGGGATCAGATGTGGGTCGAGGTCTACCGTAAGGTCGAGCAACTTGGGAAGCAGATCAAAACGCTTCGCTTTGGCATAGTGCTTCTCGCCGAAGTATTGCACCGCGCGCGTCCAATATATCGAAGCCGCAAGCCCCGTATACCCCAGGCTCATGAACTTTATGACGGCGGGCGACTGCAGATACAAGACCTCTTCGAGTCTCGCCTCAGGCCGCATCTCGTCGATCCGCCGCGCGCTCATTGCCGCCGCAATTAACGACAACACCAGCACCACGGCAGCGACGCGGCTCGCGGGACTCTTAAATTTTCGCGCAATGCTCATTTCAAATTGCGATTCTCAAATATCAGAGTGGCCGCGCTCAGCGCAGCCGCAGCGTACAAGAAAGCGTAGAGCGTGTTGTGGAGAATAAGCGTCGCAGGCACGCTCTGTTGGTGTGCCACTTGGGACACCACGTTCATCGCTCCGAAGTTTGGCACTATGTAAGACAAGCCCATCAGCAAAGAATGTTGTGGGCCTTCCACCATGCGCGCCAGTCCACGCAAGTCATCGGCAAAGCTTCCAATCAGAAATAGTCCAAACGCAAACAGCGCCGAGAGCAGAGGGGAACTGAAGGTAGAAAACAGCAACGTGATGGCAGTGATAACCAGAAATTGCAGAATGATGAAGTAGATTGCGATCAGCAATTGTGCATCGCTCGCCGCCAGGGATTTCGTAACGAAAACCAGCACAGCGAAAAATCCCACGGCCATGAAGAACGTATTCACGGCCAGTGTTCCGGCTAATCCAAAGTACTTGCCCAGGATGAATTCCCATCGCCGGACCGGGCGCGAGAGAACTGTGTAAAGAGTTTTTCGTTCGATCTCCTTAGAAACCAACCCTATTCCGATGAAGATCGCAATGACCACGCCGAAGATGGATATCGCCGCCAGCCCAAGGTTTACGAGAACAATCCGTTCCAGCCCGACCGAGATCTGCCCAAAGAGCGGTGCGGATCCCACCATCAACAATGCAAAGAAAACGAGGTTATAAAGCACGCGGTCCCGTACCGCTTCGCGGAAAGTATTAAAGGAGATATGCCAAATGCGGCTCGCGGTCATATACTCAGCTCCGCAGGCACCGTAGTTTCTGAAGGTTGAGCGATTCGCTCCAGGAAAAAGTCTTCCAGAGTTGCTTGCACGGGAGTGACTGAGATCAACTCCGCTTTCGCACGGCGTACAGCGTCAATTGCCGCGTCGAGGTTCGATTTCTCCAACACCGCACGAACGATCTCCGCGGCCACATGGCACTTCCCGCCCAGAGTTTCAACTGACGCAATCGCTGAGGTGCCACGCCACACGATCTCGACCGTTGCGCCTCTTGACGACAACAGGTCCGCTACCACTCCCACACCGCGCAATTCGCCTTTGTTCAGTACCGCAACCCGGTCGCACAGGGTTTCTGCGTCCGTAAGAATATGTGTGGAGAAGAAGATGGTCTTGCCTTCATCGTGCAGTTCCTCGATGAGATCTCGAACTTCGCGTCTGCCGATTGGATCCAGCCCTGACATTGGTTCATCGAGGAAGACGATTTTGGGATCATGAATGATGGCCTGCGCGATACCCGCCCGTTGCAACATTCCCTTTGAGAATTTTCTGAGTTGCGTGTTCGCCACATCGCTTAACCCGACTCTTCCGAGCATCTTCTTCACTCGTGGGCTGCGTTCCTTTGCGGGCACTCCCGACAGCTGCGCGTAGTACTCCAGCAGTTCGGACGCAGTCAGATAATCGTAGAAATATGGTTGCTCCGGAAGGAATCCCACGGACGTGCGCACCCGTGGATGATCGATGTCTAAGCCAAGGATCTTGGCCGATCCGCCGGTGGGGAACATCAGGCCCATCAGCAGCTTCAGAGTGGTGGTTTTTCCTGCGCCATTCGGACCGAGATAGCCAAAGACCTCGCCCTCTCGAACTTCGAGCGAGAGCCCTTTCAGCGCGACTTTCTCAGTCTTCTTGAAAAATCCTACAGAATAGGATTTCCGCAGTCCCGATATTTCAATAACGTTCATTGGGTGTTTTCAGAATTATACGGCCAAAAAAAAAGGAGCAGAGACATTCGTCTCTGCTCCCTCTGGCTCGTACCCTCCCCCGGGTATTTTGCCAAACTCAAACTACTGGATCGGGGCGCTGGTCGTGGTCGGAACCGTAGGATCAACTTCCCAACGCGTTACGCCCGATTGATCCGTGTAGTACTGCAGATCGCCGGTCGTGTGCGGTACTGCCGGTTGCGCCAACACGTTGTATGACTGGAAGGTGCCGTTCGCATTCGCGGTGGCGCCAGTATAGGTGAAGAAGTATCCGCTCTTCGCGGTGGCAGCGGTGCTGGCAGCCGAGAGGACTGGATCGACCAAGCAAGCGGCTGTGATCGCCGGTGCAGCGTTCGCTGCGCCGCAGACTGCCGCGGTTCCGCCCAACGCAGCCAATGAGGGCGAGAAGCCGCCGAACGTGGACTGGAAATTGGTGTTCGAAGTCACGATGGTACGCAACGAACCAACAGCCGAAGCCTGGTTAGCAGCGATACGTGCCTTCAACAAGTTAGGAATGGCGATGGCCGCGATGATCAAGATGATCGCAACGACGATCAGCAGTTCGATCAATGAAAAACCTTTTTGTTTACGCATTACTTTCTATCTCCTCCAGAATCAAAATTGCAAATCAAGCACATTCCAACAACCTTGGTAGAGCACTTTAATTGCCATGAAATACGATTGGCAATAGTTGAAGAGTACACCTTTTAATATCAGTACGATATAGTGCATCTGATTACCAAAGACGTATGCACAACCGCGCAGCCATTGGCCTGAAATGACATTTTTTGGCTTCAGTGACGACCGATTATGTCATTTATGCAACGTATCGTCAGACGATAGAAATTGAACCTTCCCAATAAAAAAAGGAGCAGAGACATTCGTCTCTGCTCCCTCTGGCTCGTACCCTCCCCCGGGTATTTTGCCAAACTCAAACTACTGGATCGGGGCGCTGGTCGTGGTCGGAACCGTCGGGTTAACTTCCCAACGCGTTACGCCGGACTGGTCGGTGTAGTAGTCCAAGTCGCCAGTGGTGTGCGGGACAGCCGGGGTCGCCAACACGTTGTAAGACTGGAAGGTGCCGTTCGCATTCGCGGTGGCGCCAGTATAGGTGAAGAAGTATCCGCTCTTCGCGGTGGCAGCGGTGCTGGCAGCGGAGAGGACTGGATCGACCAAGCAAGCAGCTGTGATCGCCGGAGCAGCGTTAGCCGCGCCGCAAACTGCAGCCGTTCCACCCAATGCAGCCAATGTAGGAGCAAAGCCGCCGAATGTGGACTGGAAGTTGGTGTTTGAAGTCACGATGGTGCGCAACGAACCCACAGCCGAAGCTTGGTTAGCAGCGATACGTGCCTTCAACAAGTTAGGAATAGCGATGGCCGCGATGATCAAGATGATCGCAACGACGATCAGCAGTTCGATCAATGAAAAACCTTTTTGCTTACGCATTTAATTTATCTCCTCAATTTGTACTGCTTGTACCGCAATTTACTCTCTAGGGGTAATCACCATATCACTTTGCACTTCTCGTGCCATCCCTTTAACGGCAGGTGCTGCCTGTAACTTCATGAAATCACTGACTCCTCGTAGGCGCTCCATGAATGCTCCACTTGCCCTGGTCGCGAACTGACATTTCTTGCCATTCTTGGTAGACCTAAAATGTCACTTCCTCCCAGAAAGGGAAAACGGCAATCGATTGCTAAAGTTGGGTAGGTTTCGGTCATTGTAGCTCTGGATTGCCTTCGATTCAACGAAAAGGGAACCAACAGATGTTGGTTCCCAATAACCTCTGTGATCTCTCTTAACAGAATCTACTAAATCGGGGTGCTCGTAGACGTCGCCGGTACGCCTGATTCGCTCCGGATCACCGCCGACTGGTCCGAGTAATAGTGGAAATCGCCAGTGCTGCCTTGGGCAGAAGGGGTCGCCATGGTGTTGTAGTCAGGGAATGTTCCATCTGCATACGCTGCTCCGTTCGGAGTATAGGTGAAGAAATATCCACTCTTGGGCGTGTTCGCCACGGTTGCGATCGAAAGCAATGGGTCCAGCAAGCATGCTTGGGATACCGTAGGAGCCGGCGCAGGATTGGCACTGCAAGCGGCATTAGTTCCGCCCAGCGCTAGCAGACTAGGCGCGAATCCGGTGAACATCCCTTTGTAATTCACATTGCTCGTTGCGATCGTGCGCAACGAACTCACCGCGGACGCTTGGTTCGCGGCAATCTTGGCTTTAAGTAGATTTGGGATTGCAATCGCCGCAATGATCAAGATGATCGCCACAACAATTAGCAATTCTATGAGAGAAAATCCTCGTTGCTTTCGCATTCAAGCTCCGTAAGAACGTCTGGGGGCGTAAAGCCGCAATTACTCCTGACACACTTCATTGCAATCTGAATACCAGCCCAGAGCAGAAGTTTTTGAAGTAGCTATCGCGGTGATTGCTAACCTTATACCTTGACAGGCCAACAACTTAAAGGAAAATTTTCGATTCCGCAGTGCCTGCCCTGATGCCCGCGCGATGACATAAATTGTTACATTGTGACCGGAAGTGTCTGGAGAGGATTGAAAGTCTATGTTCTCAGCAAGCCAGCGCTTCACGCGAAAGCTTCATTCCATCCAGGTTTCCGAGGACCGTGACTGCGATGGAATCTGACTTAAACATCGAGTTCGCAAGGTTGATCAGATCGTCGGAAGTGACTGCTTCAACGCGATCGATGATCTCATCGAGATCAAAGAACCTGTCGAAGTACATCTCCTGACGCGCCAGGTTTGACATGCGCGCAGTCGAAGATTCCAGGCTCAACATCAAGTTGCCTTTTAGCTGGTCTTTTACGCGACGCAACTCTTCTTCTGCAATGCGGTCGTTCTTGAGTCCTCGAAATTCGCTAACGATCTCGCTGACCACTTTTGGAACGGATTCAGCCGACGTGCCCGCATAGACGCACATGCAGCCCGTATCTCGATACGGATTCAAATCGCTGTAGATCGAATACACCAACCCTTGTTCTTCGCGGATCTTTTGGAACAATCGCGAACTCATCCCTCCGCCGAGTAGCGTGTTGAGGATGTAGGAAACATATCGCGTCTCATGCGAAATGTGCGGAGAGGGAACTCCCAAACAAATCTGTACTTGCTCCAATGACTTCTTATTCCGCGTCACGATCTTTGCCACAACGTTTGGCGGAAGCTCATGATATCCATTAGACCCCGGTTTTAAGCCTTCGAAACGCTCTTTGACAAGTTGCACAAAATTGTCGTGGTCTAGACTTCCCGCCGCTGAGATCACCAAATTTCCCGGAGAGAATCGCTTCTTGTAGAAGTTTAAGACTGATTCCTGGTCTAGGGTTCTTACCGTGTCCTTGGTGCCAAGGATCGGTTTACCCAACGGATGGTCTTTGTAGAAATTCTGCGTAAAGATCTCGTGGACAAGATAATCAGGATTGTCTTCGTCCATCTTGATCTCTTCCAGGATCACGCCCTTCTCGCGGCTGATGTCTTTGGGTTCGAACAGAGGATTGAGCACAATGTCGCAAAGCACATCCATCGCGATGGGAAGATGTTCATCAAGGACTTTTGCGTTGAAGCAGATCGTTTCTTTTCCAGTGAAGGCGTCCATGTTGCCGCCGATAGAATCCATCTGCTTGGCGATATCCAAGGCGCTGCGGTTCTTTGTGCCCTTGAACACCATGTGCTCGACAAAATGCGAGATACCATTGACCTCGGCATCCTCGTGGCGGGAACCGGTCTTGAGCCAAATGCCGATAGCCACCGAGCGTATATGCTGCATTTGCTCAGTCAGAATGGTCAGCCCATTCGGCAAAACGTGTTTTCGGATGCTTCTTACGTCGGATACCATATTTCTGCTTATTGTTACACAGCCTTCAGCAACTCAGACGTACGGATTGCCTTTGTGAATCAGTAACTTGCGGGCTAAGTGTTAAACTGTGATCGGAAGCCCGGTTGGAGGCTTCCTTTCGTCCTACTCTCCAGCAACTTATTGGATGCCTTATGGAAAGTTTAGCGACCGAGATTTTAGGCCTTAATATTCAAGAGCTTACAGACCTTGTCGCCAACCTGGGTGAGCCTGCGTACCGAGCCCGCCAACTTTTTCAGGGAGTTTACAAAGACCGGATTCGTTCGCTCGAGGAGCTGTCCACTTTCCCAAAATTTCTACGCGAACGGATGAAGCAGGAGGGAATTTCGCTTTCGACTCCTGTAATCGACAAGAAATTTGTCTCCACCGATGGCACCATCCGCTATCTCATCGCTTTTCCCGATGGCCAAAGCGTCGAGACTGTGTGGATGCCCGAAGGAGACGGTGGAGAAACCGGCGACGGTTCTGATGCGGGCGATGAAGAAGAGTCTCACTCGGGCCTCCCGAAGAAAACTTACGACCGCGCCACCATCTGTGTTTCCAGTCAGGTTGGCTGCGCTGTCAATTGCCAGTTCTGCATGACTGCGCTCCTCGGACTAAAACGAAATCTATCCGCCGGCGAGATCGTAGGACAGATCACCACCGTTCTCAATGACCACTCGGTTGACCTCGACAAAAAGCGCATCAACATCGTCTTCATGGGACAAGGCGAGCCCTTCAACAACTATGACAATTTCATTAAAGCAGTGCGCCTCTTGGTCGAAGGTGTCGGATTCCCGCAATCGCGCATGACCGTTTCCACTTCCGGCATTGTTCCACGCATTTACGATCTCGGGAAAGAGGATGTTCGCCCGAAATTGGCAATCTCCCTCAATGCTTCGAATGACGTCGAGCGCACCAAACTGATTCCGATAAACAAAAAGTGGGACATCGCCTCTCTCGTCGATGCAGCTAAAGTGTTTCCGCTTCGCAATCGCGAGCGCATGACTTTTGAATATGTTCTTCTTGACCAGGAAAACGACTCACCCCAGAACGCGCGCGAGGTCGTGCAGATCATCCGCGGACTCGGTGACAAACAGGCGTCAGCGAAAGTGAACCTTATCGCCTGGAACTCCGGGCCTGAGATTCCCTTCAACACGCCCTCTGACTCTCGCGTGCATGCTTTTCAAAAAGTCCTGACCGATGCCGGCATTCCAACTTTCATCCGCCGTCCCCGCGGACGCGACATCTACGCCGCCTGCGGTCAGCTAAAACGCACAACTGCGTAGTCTCATCAGTTCGCACCCGTGCTATCCTTCTTCGCTCAACGGAAATTTACCTGTGCTTCCAAACCTGAGATCAATCTCGATTCGGACACTGCTGCTTTTTTCAGCATGCAGCCTCTCGCATGCACAAGACCCAGTTGCCGTTGATCCCCAGCACAATAAGATTGAGTATGAGGACGCCAAGATCAGGGTCGTCCGCTACACACTAGCGCCAGGCGAGAAATCCGCGATGCACGAACATCCGGAGATGCTTGTCGTGAATCTCTCCAACGCTCGCATCCGCATTACAGATTCAACTGGCAATGTTCAGGACATCGATTTCCATGCAGGAGAGGTCCTGCATCGCGGGCCTGTTCGACACGCGGCAGAAAATATCGGCAATACCGTTTGGGAAGAAGTCTTCACTGAATTCAAGCGAGCGGGCGTGGACCTAGCGAAAGTGGAATCCGTTTCACCGGTCCAGCCCGCGCCGAATTCTCCACCTTCACCCGCCGCCAGCGTGGTGACACCAACGCAACCATCCGCGAATCCCGCGCCTGCAGTCCCGCGTGCTCCGGCCGTTTCCGAAACACCTGCTCCCACGCAGCCCGTTCCACAGCCGGTCACCCCGTCATCAGACGCAATCCCAGCCAATCCAAACGGCACGAAGATGCAATTCGTGAACGGCACCGAACTGGCCTTCGTCGACCGAGGACAAGGTCAGCCGCTGGTATTCGTGCATGACACGCTTGGCGATTACCGCTCGTGGACGCGCCAGTTTGCTGCGCTCTCCGCGAATTATCACGTTATCGCCTACAGTCGTCGATACCACTATCCCAATCACGCGACTGGCAAAGAAGGCGACTACACTTACGAGCAGAACGCCAAAGATCTCGCGGACTTCATTCGCAGTCTCAATCTCGGCCCCGTGCGTCTCGTGGGACACGGGTACGGCGCATCCATCGCGGCGATGACCGCTGCCGAGCACCCTGAGTTGGTGAAAACGCTTGCCATCAGCGAGCCGGGCTTTGATGCGATGCTGGATTCCTCCCGCGCTTACAACACGCGATTCGCCCGCGAGGAGATTTACGGGATCATCCGCAAGCCGCTCACGAAAGGCGATCCAGTGAAGGGTGTCCAGATGTATGTTGACTGGTTGCGCGCTGAACGATGGGACACAATGCCCGTGGACGAGCAATTCCGCCGCAAGCAGAATGCGTATGCTTTGCGCGACCAGTCGTTCTTTGCTGCCCCGCCGGCATTCGCATGTCCGGAGGCGAAGAAGATCACTGCGCCAACATTGCTGATCTCAGGACAGAATCGCAGCCCCAACAGCGCGGAGATTTCCGGGATCCTCTCTGCATGTGTCCCGAATGCCGAGCGCGTCTCAGTTCCGAACTCCGCCAATGCCCCGTATTTGGACAATCCGTATGGTTACACTAAAGCCGTTGCGGCTTTTCAGGCGAAGCATTAATCCAAGGTATTCGGAAATGGACCCAGACAAAGACCTTCTACAAAGAGTAGTAGCTGCGATTGACAAAGCAGACTTTTTTCGCTCCATTCTCCAGAACGACAATTTTGATGACTGGAATCTTGCGAAGGAATGTGGTGAATTCCTAGTTCGAATCGAACCCGAAGACGTGATGGGTCACGCGCTGTTGGTTCGAGCGCACAGGCATCTCGGCAACCTGCAGAAAGCTCGCGAGGAGTTGCAGCAGTGTGAGTTAATGACTAGGGGACGCGAACTAACGCAAGGGGAGACGGAGCTGTTTGTTCCATTGTTGACACAGGAAGAAAAGCTTCTCGGTTAGAACCTCACCTTAAAATCCGGCCCTTGATTCACATGGATGCTGTCCACAAACCGGATCTTCCCAGTGTCGTGAGTCATGATCAGCGATTGTGTTCGCGTGCCTTCGCCGAAGAAGCGGACACCGCGCAGCAGTGAGCCATCCGTCACACCGGTCGCAGCAAAAAGAATGTGTTTACCGGGCGCCAAATCTTCAGCGCGATAAATCTTCTTCTTGTCTTTGATACCCATTCGCAACATTCGTTCTTCCAACTCTGGGGTATCAACGACCAGTCGCGCCAGGATTTCTCCGTTGAGACATCGCATAGCCGCCGCAGTGATCACACCTTCCGGCGCGCCGCCGATTCCCATCACCGCGTGGACACCCGTCCCCAACACCGCCGCCGCGATTCCCGCGGAGAGATCGCCATCGCCGATCAATCGAATGCGCGCGCCCGTTGCGCGGATGTCTTCCATCAATTTCGCGTGTCGCGGGCGATCAAGCACTACGATGACCAAATCCTCAACGTGCCGGTCTAGCGACTTTGCGATTGCGTTTAGGTTGTCGGCCACAGGCGCGTCCAGATCTACTTTGCCCCTGCTCGACGGTCCGACGACCAATTTCTCCATGTAGCAATCCGGCGCATGCAAAAGCCCGCCGCGTTCAGACGCGGCCAAAACAGTGATCGCATTCGGTGCGCCTGTAGCGCAAAGGTTCGTGCCCTCTAACGGATCCACGGCGATGTCCACTTCCGGATAACGCACATTATCGATGGGCTTTGCACCCACCGCCTCGCCGATATACAGCATCGGCGCCTCATCGCGCTCGCCTTCGCCGATCACGATCGTGCCGAACATCGGCACCGTGTCCATCACGCGACGCATCGCCTGCACCGCCACGCCGTCTGCTTTGTCGCGGTCGCCCTGGCCCATGGTTTTCGCCGATTCAATGGCGGCCTCTTCCACCACGCGCACAAATTCCAATGCGAGTTCCACTTCCAGCCCCTGATGAACAATTTCCGGTGTGATCGGTGCCGCCATTGGTTTCCTCCATGTGCATCTTCAACGAAACTAAAACGCGTCAATCCCCGTAATGCTCGCTCCAATGATCAGCGTGTGAATGTCATCTGTTCCTTCGTAAGTTTTCACTGACTCAAGATTCATCATGTGCCGCATGATCGGGTAATCATCCGCAATTCCATTTGCTCCCAAGATGTCGCGCGCCATGCGCGCACATTCCAGTGCCATCGCCACATTATTCTTCTTGATCATGGAAATGTGCTGGTGCTGCACTTTCTCCTGGTCCTTCAGCCGTCCCACTTGAAGAGCAAGCAACTGGCCCTTGGTTATCTCCGTGATCATCCACGCCAACTTCTGCTGGACTAACTGGTGAGATGCTATTGGCTGGTCTCTGAATTGCTTCCGCAGCTTCGAATATTGCAACGCGGTGTCATAACACGCCATCGCTGCGCCGATTCCTCCCCACCCGATTCCGTATCGTGCCTGGTTCAAGCACATCAGCGGAGACTTCAATCCGCCCGATTTCGGCAGCAGCGCGCTTGCTGGCACGCGCACATCTTGCAATGACAATCCCGATGTCACTGACGCCCGTAATGACCACTTGCCGTGTACGTCGTCAGCCTTGAATCCCGGTGTCTTCGTCTCCACCAGGAATCCGCGCACGCGATTGTCTTCATCCTCGACTTTTGCCCAGATGATGGCGATGTCAGCGATCGATCCCGAGGTGATCCACATCTTCTCGCCGTTCAACATGTAGTGGTCGCCGTCTTTCTTCGCACGCGTTCGCATACCGCCGGGGTTGGAACCGAAATCAGGTTCCGTCAATCCGAAGCAGCCAAGCTTTTCCCCTTTGGCCAGCTGCGGCAGCCATTTATCTTTTTGTTCGTCGCTGCCAAATGCGTATATCGGATACATCACCAGCGCCGACTGCACACTCACGAACGAACGCAATCCGCTGTCTCCGCGCTCAAGTTCCTGCGTGACCAGTCCATATTCGACGTTCGACATCCCCGCGCAGCCGTACCCCTTTAGGTTGGCGCCAAAAAAACCGAGCTGTCCCATCTCCGGCACCAGTTCGCGCGGAAACCGCCCCTCGCGATTGCACTGCTCAATAATGGGAATGATTTTTTCTTCCACCCATTTACGGGTGTTATCTCTGACTAGGATTTCGTCCTCGCTCAGCAGGGAATCGAACTCGATGAAGTCCACTCCCTTGAACTTGAATGCAGGCATGATCTCTCTCAATCAATAATGAGTTGTATAGATGCGGCGAGTGCCAGGCGCACATGAACGGTTAGCAACGTCAGGCAAACTCTAAAGGTTAAATGAGGGCTAGAGGTAGGTCAAACAATGTGCAAAGCTAGTCGGTGCAGTCAGTTTGAAGCTTGGCGCTTTCGCAGGTACTTGAGGGTAAGGAACAACGAGATGCCGCTCACAAAAAGGGCCAATGGTAGCGCTCGCTCGTCAGCCCAAAAGGTAAATTTCATTCTGCGGCCGTCATGCTGCCATTCCCAATAGCTGATAAGGTCCCAGAGAAGGAGCTTGTATGAAGTCGCAAATACTACGAAGGTCGTGAGTAGCGCGACTGCCCAGACTCGCACAGTATTCCCCGTTTCTGTCTTAGCACTCACGCTGCGTCTCATTCGGATCTACTTAATCGCCGAATTCTTGAAGTAATCCCATTTCCAATGCATACTCTCTGATATGGAAACCGTCGCTCAGGTGCTCCCGAAATTCTTGGTCGTGCTCGCTGCTCTCGGCGCACTTGGATGTCTGCTCGTTATTCCTATTACCGCAGCGCAAATCCTTAAAGTCGCTTTTGAAGAGGACAACCTTCAAGAGTTGCGCGGCGAGGTTCCACGCAGCGAACCGCAAATTCCGCCATCCACTGCGACTTCTTAGGCAATACCTACGCCTTCGATTTCAACTCTGCCAGTCCGTACTTCGTGCCTCTCCATGTCACGCCGCCCTGCGTCAGCGCCAGCCATGTAGATTTTACGAGTGTGTAGATCAGCAACACGGCTCCGATCGGATGCGCAAAGAAGTAGATCGGCGACACCTTCGATTTGCGGGACATCCCGCAATACATTCCTGCGATCGACGCCAGCGCGACGCCGTATCCTAACTTCTGCCATCCCGGCGCGAGCGCAATTCCAACGAACGGCCCCAGGTTGAGAAATGCCAGTGCCAGTGCCGCTCCCAATGCGATCGCCCAATTGAATCGCATCAACGCGAAAAAATTCTTGGTGAGGTTCCCAACAACACCCATCGCGCCTTTGGCCCAGCGCAGGCTGATCAATCCAGAACCGAACACGATTCGCTGCGCCAGCCGATGCTGCTTCACCGCCTTGCCCAACCATAGATCATCTACCACTTCCAGCCGCATGATCTCGAACGTGCCGATTTTTTCATAAGCGCTCTTGCGGATCATGTTGAATGCACCCACGCCGATGAAGTCGAAAGCATCCGGGTCAGCTACTTTCCACGGACGATTCCCAAACACGAACATGATCTGAAACAGACCGATCATCATCCGTTCGCCCGCGCTCTTCATGATCATCGTCGGAAACAGAACGAGATGGTCCGCGGCTGACTTCTCCGCATACGCAATCGCTCGCCGGATCGTGTCCGCGCGATAAACCACGTCACCATCGGTGAACAATATCCACTCGCCCGTCGCCTGCAGTCCGGCTGTCCACATAGCATGCGTCTTGCCCAACCATCGCGCAGGCAGTTCCGTCACATGGATAACCTTCAAGCGTTTCTTTCCGGCCTCTGTCGCAGCGATCTCGTCCATGATCTCGCCCGTGCGGTCAGTTGAGCGGTCATTAACGGCAATGACTTCGTAATTCGGATAATCCAATGCGAGCAGGGAACTCAAGCACTGCTGAATGCCCTCCGCTTCATTCCTGGCGGGCACAACCACCGTCACGCGTGGCGCAGATTGACCCGTAGGAACATCCCACTCCGGTCGATTGATGTCGTCAACCTTCGGCATTCCCAGGGCCGCATCTACGAGCCGCCAGAACCACACTGCTCCCAGCAGTCCTCCGGCGATGGAATGGAATTGATGCATCGGTTCAGTGTACGACAGCGTTCCTAAAACGCCGCAGTGGTTCGCGCCTCTCGCGCTTTCTCTTCATTGACCATTAGCAAGAGCCCGAGGCCAAGGATGAAGAAGGTGATCAATGACACGATCGCCGTCCGGGCTGAGTGCGTGAAGTGTGTGATTGCGGCAAACGCCCACGGTCCCCAGATCGCGGAAAACTTGCTGAAGACGGTGTAGAAGCCGAAGAACTCCGCGCTCGATTCCTGCGGGATCATCGACCCGTAATACGACCGGCTCAACGCCTGCGTTCCGCCCATCGCCAAACCTACGATCATGCCCAGCACAAAGAACTCAATGACGGAATGAATGAAGTACGCATAGACCACTACGCCCGACCAGATCACCAGTCCGAAGATGATCGTTGGCTTCGTGCCGATCCGGTCGGCAATCTTGCTGAAGCCAAGCGATCCGCCGATTGCAACAAACTGAATGATCAGCAGCGTCAGCATCAACGCCGAAGCAGGCAGATGCAACTCGCTTGTGCCGTAGATCGTCGCCATATTAATGACGGTCTGGATTCCCTCGTTGTACATCATGTACGCGGCCAGAAAGATCAACAGGTGTCGAAAGCGCAACGCTCTCATTGCCGTGCGCCACGTTCGCGAAATCCCTAGCGACAAATATGCCAGCCACTCCGGACGCCCTCCATACTCGCTTGGCAACTTCTTTTCCGCCGGTGGTTCGTGCAGAAATCGCATGCAATAGAACGTGAACGCCGCCCACCACACGCCCGCCATCGCAATCCCGATTCGCGCCGCGTGTTCCTTGCTCAGTCCTACTTTGTCATGCAATGAAACCAGCGCCAGCGCGATTGCGAACTGCAGTCCGCCGCCAATGTATCCGTATGCGTATCCCTTGGCGGAAACGTCGTCCATCTTTCCTTGGCTGGCAATGTGCGGCAGGAAGGCGTCGTAAAAGACATTTCCGTTGACGAAGCCAATCTGTGAGAGGAGGAAGAAGAGCAGCGTCTTGAGCACATCGCCGGAGTGGCAGAAGTAAATAAGTGTGCAGAAGAGAGCGCCGGTGTAAGCAAAAACGGTAAGGAAGCGTTTCTTCGACGCCGAAAAATCAGCAATGGCGCCCAGCACCGGAGCCATCACAAAGCTGAAGACGCCTGCCAATCCAACGATGAATCCCCAAAGCGTGTCCGCCCGATAAGTCTTGCCGAATATCAGCGCTCCATGTTCACCAACAATGCTGCTGGCGAAAAAGATGGGTAACAGTCCCACAGCGGTTGTGATGTATGCAGAATTCGCCCAGTCATACATGCACCATCCAAAGATGGTTTTGGAATCATCTTTTGAGAACCGGCCGGCACTCTGCTCTGCTCGAAAGGTTTCGATACTCTCACCCGAGTGGATATTCCTCTATCAGCGCAATGCGTCGGTCACTCACCGCTAAATGCTACTTGCTAACTGCTGTTCTTCCTCGGCCACCTAGCTTCCACCTTCGTCCCGATTCCGCCACGCGGACGAAAATCACCTTCCACGATAGCCCAAACAGGTTTGGCTGCCCGTGCTACATCTTCCAAAACTTGGTTGACAATATTTTCTTGAAAAATTCCCAGGTTGCGATACGTGAACAAGTACTCCTTCAGCGATTTCAATTCAAGGCAGGACTTCTTCGGCATGTACCGGATTTTGAGCGTTCCGAAATCAGGCAGGCCAGTCTTCGGGCACACTGACGTGAACTCCGGTATATCTATGACGATCTCGTAACTGGGAAACTGGTTCGGCCAGGTTTCAATGGCAGGGAACTTTGCGTCCAGACCAGACTTTGCGTGGTCTTCTGTATAGAGGCTTTTTGGCATGGATTTATTATAGCCAGCAACTCTCGCCAGCAGCCCTGATGGCGCGGATTTGCGCGTATTTCTGGCAACAGCACACCTCACCAGGTAATCCTATTTCTCAGCAACTCTTTTGGAGGCACTATGCACGTACTCTGGTGGATCGTAGTTGGATTGATCGCTGGTTGGGCCACTGGCAAGATCATGCGCGGAAGCGGTTACGGCGCATTTATGGACATCCTCGTTGGCATCGTTGGCGCCCTCATCGGCGGCTGGATCATGCGCGCTCTCGGTTTCTCCGGACAAGGTGGAATGATCTACACCATTCTTGTCGCAATTGCCGGCGCTGTGATTTTGACATGGGTTCTTCGCTTGATCACCGGCAACAGAGAAACCGGTGGCGGCGGAATGCGACGCGCTGCTTAAGTAATTGAACGTTGCTCAACACGGAATTGACTCCGCGACCTCTCCCCTGAGGTCGCGTGGTCATCTTCTTTCCGCGCAATCTTAAACTCTCCCATGAAACCATTCATCTTCGCGCTCGCATTGATTGTTTCTTACGCTCCAGCACAGCAAGCTAACTCGAACCAACAACCCGCAACCACACGGAAAACATTGGAGATCAGCGGCCAGAGCGTCCCAGACGCTGTCATTCAGGTCAACGGACGCGCCTATGCTGACGTTCTCGCCATTTCGCAATTGACTGGAACGGCGGTGGCGGTCAGGCCCGACCGCGTGGTTCTCACGATGCCCGGAGCGACTCCTGCCACTCCTCCGCAGCAGCAACCGGACCCAAATCGCCTTTCAAGAGAATTCGCCCGCAATGCCATCGCGCATCTTGCCGATATCCGGGAGTGGAGGAATGCACTTGAAACGGTCATCAGCATAGGAGCGCCAGAGGGGCTCCAGTTGGAAACCTTTTTGCAGCAGCGGCGCGGTCGTGCGGAAGAGAGTCTTCGACTCGCCGCGGTCTCAGCTTCAATTCCTGGGGACAAAAGGGCCCTGCAACTACTTCAAAATGGATTTTCTAACATTCAGCAGTGGGACAGCAGTGCCGCCGAAGCCCGCCGAAATTTGGATGGCTCAAAAGCAGTCGATCCAAATGCGTTGTCGAATGATCCCCTTCTCGCCAAAATCAATGTTTGCGACAGGTCTCTTAATGAGATGCTTTCCAGCGGCGCGTTCTATGACAACGCAACGTGCCGCTGATGAGGGCAAACTTATGCGCCGCTCATTGCCTTCATGCGTTTCTGCATCTCTTCCGGCGTTACGTCCTCGATATGAGTGGAGATATTCCACGAGTATCCGAATGGGTCCGTCACAGTTCCGCTCCGGTCTCCATAGAACTGATCTTGAACCGGCTTGATGAGTGTCGCGCCGTTCGCGACCGCATGTTGGATGACCGCGTCAACATTCTCCACATAGAACATGATGCTCATCGGCGATCCGCCCATGGTCTTCGCGCTCTTATAGCCCATTTGAGGGAATTCATCGGCCATCATCACGGGGGAATCTCCGAACTTTAGTTCTGCATGTCCGATGTTGCCGCCCGGTGCAGGCATTCGCATGATCTCTGTTGCTCCAAATACCTTCTTATAGAAATCGATTGCGTTCGCTGCTCCGTCGATTACTAAATACGGCGTTACCGAGTGATATCCCTGAGGTTTGAAATTCGGCTTCGTAACGGCTGTCATATGCGCTCCTTTGATGTCACTAAAATCATATCGCAGGTGCGGCTTGAGATTCTGCACTGGCGGGAACTGCCGACGCTCGCTGCTCAAGCTGCAACAAGCCACCGCTTGTATAATCGAGTGTTCCGTAAGTGTGCGGGACTCACACTATGCCTCATCTCTGGTTGAGAGTCGCGGTTGCCTTTTACGGCCTTGGATTGATCTATGCCCTGATCGCACTCAGCGGTCGGCGTGAAGTCCTTGCGCGCATCATTCTTCCGGCGGTCGGGCTCGGCGCAATCTTTCACTTTGTTTCCATCGCCGAAGCCTACGCTGTCGCCGGGGACCTCGCTCCGGCGAATATCACCCAATCGGAATCCCTGCTCGCATTCGTGCTAATGGCGAGTTTCTTCACCGTCTATTGGCGCTACAAAACAACGTCACTTGGCATTCTCGTATTCCCGCTGGTCTTTTTGCTCAGCCTCTCCGCGTCACTGGGGCAGCAACCACCGCAGTTTATTTCTCCGCTGCTCGGTAGCGGCTGGATCGCAGTTCACATCACGCTCATCCTTTGCGGATACGCCGCACTCTTCTTCAGTTTCGTTTCCAGCCTTCTATATCTGTTGCAGGAACAGAGCCTCAAGTCCAAGAATATGGACGGAGTTCTCTCCCATCTGCCCGCGCTTGAAGTCATGGACGACATTGGGTTCCGCTCTCTCTTGCTGGGATTCCCGTTCATGACTTTCGGCCTCATCGCAGGTTGCGTCATCGCACAAGCGAGTTACGGCCCAACGTATTTCCGCGATCCTAAAATCCTGCTCACGTTATTAATGTGGGCCGTGTACATGGTTCTCCTCTTCAGCCGATGGTCAGCGGGATGGCGCGGCCGCAAAGCCGCCGTGCTGTCCACCGTCGCGTTCGTTGCCGCAACGCTCGCTTGGGCAGCGAACTATTTCAGCTCCGTCCACAGGTACGTGGCGCAATGAAGTATTGCCTCATCGGGATCAATCACCGGACCGCGCCCGTCGAAGTGCGTGAGCAACTCGCGATTTCGGTTTCTGATCTGGCATCTGCGCTCCGGCAGCTTGCGGGTCGCCCCGATGTGGATGAATGTTTCATCATCTCCACGTGCAATCGGGTCGAACTCCTCGCGCGCTCGCCTGAGATCGCGCCTGATCTCCGCGGATTCATCGCGGACTACTTCAACATCGAGATCGCCGGATTGCAGCAGCATCTCTACGAGCGTCGCGACAAAGACGCGATTCGCCATGTTTTCCGCGTCGCTTCCAGTCTCGACTCCATGATCGTCGGCGAGCCGCAGATTCTCGGCCAAGTCAAAGAATCTTACGCTGTTGCGCGAAGCGTCGGTGCTGTGCATTCGCATCTCGACGTGCTGCTCACACGTGCATTCGCCACCGCGAAGCGTGTTCGGACAGAAACTTCTGTCGGCAGTTCAGCGGTTTCGGTCGCGTCCGTGGCTGTTGACCTCGCAAAAAAAATCTTCGGCTCGCTGCAAGGTAAACAGGTCTACCTCGTTGGAGCAGGGAAGATGAGCGAGCTTGCCGCGAGACATCTCATGGCTCATGGCGCTGCCGCGATATTCGTCGCGAATCGCACGCATGATCGCGCCTTGCAACTCGCAGCGAAGTTCAACGGTCGCGCCATCCGCTTTGAGCAGCTCTACGAAACTGCCGCAGACGCTGACATCGTCATTACCTCTACTGGCGCTCCGCATCAAATCTTCCGTCGTGAACATGCGGAGATGTTCATGCAGCGCCGCAAGAACAAACCAATGTTCTTCATCGACATCGCCGTTCCGCGCGATGTGGATCCGACCATAAACGAAGTCAGCGGAATCTTCGTCTATGACATCGACGATCTGCAATCCGTAGTGCAATCGCACGTTGCCGATCGGCAGCGCGAAGCTCAGCGCGCCGAAGCTATCATCGACGTAGAAGTCGAACGCTTCGTCAATCGACTCGACACGCTCGACATTGTTCCCACCATCGTTTCACTGCAAGATCATCTGGAAACCATTCGCCAGGCTGAGATCGACAAAGTCCGCGGACGTCTCGGCAAACTCACGCCAGAACAAGAGCTGGCGGTCGAGTCGATGAGTCGCGGAATCGTGAACAAGATATTGCACACTCCGATCACGACGCTTAAAACCGCAGCGCGCGATGCCAAGCAAAAGGATCCCGAAGCGACTACGATCATCGAACTCGTGCGCAAGCTCTTCAATCTCAACCTGTCTCGCGCTGCGGATGATCAACATGAACGCGAACATGCGGAAGAGAAGAAAGAGATCCTGAAACCATAATGCCTACGCTTCGCATCGGATCTCGCGGCTCTCAACTCGCTCTCTGGCAAGCGAATCATGTCGCGTCGTTGCTGCGCGAAAAGGGTCACGCGGTTGAGATTCAAATCATAAAAACAACTGGCGACAAAATTACTGATGTGCCGCTCTCCAAAGTTGGAACAAAAGGCATGTTCACCAAAGAGATCGAAGAAGCGTTGACTGACGGAAGCATCGATATCGCTGTTCACAGCTTGAAAGATCTTCCAACCGAACTGCTCGGCGACTTTGAACTCGCCGCGATCATGAAGCGTGAAGATGTTCGCGATGCATTCGTCTCAGCGAAATACAAAAGTATTGATGAGCTTCCTAAATCTGCTCGCGTTGGAACCAGCAGCTTGCGTCGCCAAGCGCAAATTCACGCGATACGTCCGGATTTGCAGCTTCATCCTTTGCGCGGAAACGTCGATACTCGTTTGCGCAAACTCGATGAAGGCGAATATGACGCGATCATCCTTGCTGCTGCTGGCCTCAACCGATTAGGCCGAACTGAACTTGTGCGCGAACTTATCGCGCCTGAAAAAATGTGTCCTGCTGCCGGACAAGGCGCGCTCGCCATCGAGATCCGCAAGGGCGAATGCGAGACGCGAACTCATCTTGCATTCCTCGACGATCACGACGCGCGCGCGACTACGACTTGCGAACGCGCCGCGCTGAATGCGCTTGGCGGCGGATGTCAGGTTCCTATCGGTGCTTACGCAACTTACGTTGATCGCAGTCTTCACATCATCGCCGTTGTTGCTCGGCCGGATGGAACAGAGATCCTGCGTGCCGAAAAAACCGGAACTGATCCTGATCGGCTCGGTAACGCTGTCGGCATCGAGTTGATGAATAAAGGTGCGCAGCAGATCCTGTTCGACGTTTACAAGTCCGGAGCTGCTGTTCCCGAGCAGCCGTAACTCGCAAAAATGATGACTACCGCTGAAACCAACACGACTCCGCAACCGCTCGCGGGAAGACGAATCCTCATCACGCGTGCTCACGAGCAAGCTGCGGCAATGACGCGTGAACTCGAACGACTCGGCGCGAGTGTCATTTCCGTTCCCACGATCGAGATTCGTCCGCCGCAATCTTTTCAGCCACTCGACAAGGCGCTGAAGAAAATTCCAGCTTACGACTTTCTAATCCTCACCAGCACAAATGCGGTTCGAGCGCTGTTCAAGCGGCTCGAAAAGCAGGAGATCGATTTCGGACTTCTCCGCAATCTTACCGTCGTCGCCATTGGACCTGCAACGAAGATGGAACTCGAACAGCGCGGCGTCAAAGTCGCCATCACGCCGGACGAATACATCGCCGAAGCTGTCGTCTCCGCGTTGCGCGATAAAGTTGCTGGCAAAAACGTTCTGCTCGTTCGCGCCAAAATCGCGCGCGATGTGATCCCGCAACAGCTTCGCCAAGCCGGCGCGGAAGTAGACGTTACTGAAGCTTACGAAACTGTTGTCCCACAAAATTCAGCGATCAAGATTCGCGCTATTTTGGCCGATCCCGCGAGCCGTCCCAACATTATTACGTTCACAAGTTCTTCAACCGTGAAAAACTTCATCGCGCTGCTCGGTCCCGGCGTCAGCCCGAAACAAGAGTTGCAGGGAATTGTGCTTGCTTCCATTGGTCCGGTAACTTCGCAGACTCTGATAGAAGTCGGACTCGGCGCGAACATCGAAGCAAAAGATTACACAGTTCCCGGACTCATCGCCGCGCTCGTGCAAAATGCGAATTTCACGCCAGCCCCTCCTACCTCTGTCGAGCCCGCAAAATAGAATCGGGAGCCGCGAGGCTCCCGAAGGTTTCTGTTTTTGAATCTCAAGACATCAATCGTAGTATTCCAATCCCAAGTGCGTGATGAGTTCTTCGCCCTTCAGGTACCGCAGGGTGTTCTTCATCTTCATGGTCTGGATGAACAGATCGTGCTCGGGATAAAGCCCGGGCGCGGTCATCGGAGATTTGTAATACAAGCTCAACCATTCCTGGATTCCCATTCCGCTCAACTGGGTGCTGCGCTTTGCCAAGTCCATCAGCAGGACGAGGTCGAGCACGATCGGCGCGGCAAGGATCGAATCGCGGCAGAGGAAGTTGACCTTGATCTGCATCGGATAGCCGAGCCAGCCGACGATATCAATGTTGTCCCAACTCTCTTTGTTATCAGCGCGCGGCGGATAATAGTTGATCCTGACCTTGTGATAGAAATCCTTGTAAAGTTCAGGATAGAGTTCCGGCTGAAGAATGTGTTCCAGCACCGAAAGCTTCGACTCTTCTTTGGTCTTGAACGAATCCGGATCGTCCAAAACCTCGCCATCACGATTGCCCAGGATGTTGGTTGAGAACCATCCTGCCAGTCCCAACATGCGCGCTTTCAATCCCGGCGCGAGCACCGTCTTGAGCAACGTCTGTCCGGACTTGAAATCCTTTCCTGAGATCGGCGCGTGGTTGCGGCGGGAGAGTTCGTGCATCGCCGGCATGTCCACTGTGAGGTTCGGCGCGCCGTTGGCAAACGGAACACCTTCACATAGCGCCGCGTAGGCGTAGATCATAGAAGGAGCAATGTTCTCGTCGTTGGCGTGCAGTCCTTTTTCAAATGCCTTGACCGATGAATGAACTTCCGTCTGCTTGAGGAAGATTTCCGTTGAGCCGCACCACATCATCACCAGGCGCTCGGCGCCGGATGTCTTCTTGAAATCGTGGATGTCCGCGCGAAGCTGTTCGGCAAGATCCATCTTGTTCTTGCCCTTTTTCACGTTCTTGCCGTCAAGATTTTTCACATAATGACGGTCAAAGACGGCAGGACGGGGCTTGATGGATTGCATGAACGGTTTGATCTGGTTGAGCAGGTCTTTTTCCAGCACTCCGGCGTTCATGGCGGCCGCGTACATGTCGTCCTCGTAGATGTCCCAGCCAGTAAAGACCAGGTCATCGAGTCCGGCGAGCGGCACAAATTCGTTGATCTTGGGCGAGCGGCCCTCGGTGCGTTTTCCCAATCGGATTGTCCCCATCTGGGTGAGCGATCCGATGGGCTGCGCAATCTTCTTGCGGACAGCTTCAACGCCGGCCACAAACGTGGTGGCGACAGCGCCCATGCCGGGGATCATGATTCCTAATTTTCCGTTTGCGGGTGCGATGGTGCCGGATTTCTGCGGAGTAGGTTTTTCAGTCTGCTTTGATGTCATTTAGGTATGAGACTTCCTGTTTCCTGATGAATTGTGGATGTGCTTGGAAAACTCACAATTGTAACAGGGTCAAAATGTTGAACTGGTGTCGCGAGGATTGCGAAGGCATTTTGCGTGGGGTTTTGCAGGCATTTTCGATGGCATTTCAACATGGGGGTACCCCCCTCCCCCCACCCCTAAGATAGCCAGAATGACGACTTTAGGGGGAATGAGCAGGAGAAAATGAATGTAATTCAGTAGATGCTATTTGTCAATGACAAAGATTGTCAATTAGCTGGGTGTTATATAAAAGAGTCTTGTAGAAGAGCACGGCTTTAGCCGTGCGTTGATTGCACAGGACAACGGGCTTTAGCCCCTGAGGTGTTCAGGAGTTGAATCCATTTGGTTTGCCGGATTCACCGAAGAGTAGAGGTAATCTTCGGCCGATTTGACCAGCCGCGCACGCACTGGATTCTGATGTATATAGTTGCGGTGGTATTCAAAGTCGATGCCGTCCTCGATGCGATGTAACGTGAATCCTCGTTGCCAGATCTCTTGCTTACCACCAAGCCGATGTGAATATCCACCCTTGATAAATTGAATTGCTCGCTCCACGGTAATTCCTTCCGCGGGCGTGAGTAGCAAATGTATATGGTCGGGCATAGCCACGAATGCATGCAGCAGATACTTATTTGTATTGCGATAGTTCATCAAAGTCGCAATGAACAAATCAGCGTTCTCCTTCTTCCGGAAGATGGGCGCTCGTTGTTGACAGACGGAAGTTACGAAGAATGTGCGTTTATCTTGGGGCATTCGCAGGGGCTAAAGCCCGATCATTCTACATGCCTGACGCACGGCTGAAGCCGTGCTCTTCTACAAAAGGCCCAAGCGCGAGGTCAAGGTCAGCTTAAGGGGGTAATAGTTGTATAGCTCTAAGAATAGTTACAATCGTTGTTATTGACTATGGAGAATAGGCGTCCTAAACTCATTTCAAATGCCTAGCGAGGAATGAAATGAGTAATTACCCCACCTGCACGTACATCAAGACCTATGGAACCATTTGCAAATCGCCGGCATTAACCGGTAGCGAGATGTGCTATTACCATGGGCGCGACCAGAAGCGAGTTGAGAATCTTTCACGAGCGCAAGGCTACAAGGCCATGGACGGCGTGAATGGATTCCTAAGACTGCAACGATCAATCCGGAGGTGTGGGAGTCTTTGCAGATCCCATCGCTGGATGATGCGGAGTCAATCCAAGTAGCGCTGACGACGCTTATCCGCGCGATCTGCTACAACCACATCACGGAACGCAAGGCAGGGCTGGCGCTTTATGGATTGCAGTTGGCGGCGATGAACGTGTCGCGGGTAAAGCTGGCGACCACGACGGACCATTACACGAAGGTGGATCCGAATCCGATAGGTGAGTTCTGGAGCGGTGATGGATACCGGAAATACATTGCGAAACGCGGCCTGGCATTGTTGAAAGCCCAAGAACTGGAAGAACGGCCAGAAGACAACGCACAAGAGGAACAGGACAAGCTGAGACACAAGTGGGCGCTGGAGGATGCAGCGGGAGTGAAGAGGTCGGCCCGTTTCTAGTTTCTCGTTTTTAGTAAAGGCGAGGCAAGAGCAAGAACAACAGCACGGAAGGCACGGAGAACACACCTCGGCCTGCTGGCGTCGGAGACAAATTCAAGAGCAACCGCGAGATTCCTCGGTCGCTATTCTCGCGCTGAAGAGTGCGCGCGAGAATCACGCTCGCTCGGAATGACAATTCCCAAATATTGGGGTGCGGAGCACGCGCTCAGAATGACACTTCGCATTGGTAAGGGAGCGCTGAATTCCACCGCTGATTAGCTGAAGCTGACAGCGAATACCTAGAGCCTTCGCCATCGCGGCGAGCTCTTGCTGCCCTAGTCGCCGGGATCTGACCGCTTAGCACTAAAAAGGTTTAAGCTGAATGTCGCTGAAAAGCTTGAGACCACTAGGAGCGAACTCATGACCTCATCTGAAGCTAACAAAGCCATTCCAGCCGAGATGTTAGACGCTTCAACATTGATAGAACTCGTCAGCGGACATCGGCTGGCGCGCTGCATTCAGACTGTGGCGGAATTCGGTATTGCCGATCTGATGGATGAAACTCCGCGGGCGCTGGCAGCGCTGGCCGCTGCGGCGAAGGTGGAAGCCGATCCGCTGGAGCGCATTCTGCGGTTGCTGATATCTCACGGAATCTTCAATCGGAGTGCGGACGGCTACTCGCACACGAATACTTCGCGGTTATTGCGCAGCGACCATCCTCATTCGTTGCGTCCGTACGCAAGGCTGCTGGGTTCTCCGCTGCTGTGGAATTGTATTGGCGCGCTGCCGGAGACGCTGAAGACAGGCGAGACGGCTGTGAAGAAGATGGATGCAGGCGGGCCGTTCGCGTATCTCAAGAGCCATCCTGAAGAAGACCGCATCTTCAACGCGGCGATGGAGTCAAAGGCGCAACGGGATATCCATGCAGTGATGCAGGCTTATGACTTCTCAGGATTCTCATCTATCGCGGACGTAGGTGGAGGGCGTGGACATTTGCTGAAAGCGATCTTGAAAGCGACTCCGAATGCACAAGGCGTGTTGTTCGATCAGCCGCATGTGGTGGCAGAGGTAAAAGCCGAGGAGAGAATGACGCTGCATCCGGGAGATTTCTTTTCAGGCGAGCTGCCGAAGTGTGACGCCTATGTCCTGATGGAAGTGATTCACGATTGGGATGATGACAAGTCAATGCAGATATTCAGTGCCATTCGCCAAGCCGCAAAACCGAATGCGAAAGTGTTGATCGTGGAAACGATCGTTCCGGAAGGCAACGAGCCGCATTTCTCAAAAGGACTGGACATAGTCATGTTGGTGGTCACCGGCGGACGTGAGCGGACAAGACAGCAATACGAGAAGTTGTTGCAGAGCAGCGGCTTCAAGCTCCAGCGCATTGTTGGCACGAAGAGCCCGTGTTCGATCGTGGAAGCGACGGTGAGCTAGGGGCGGGAAGCGGTTTCACGTGGGGTCAGGGTCAATCGACGGAAGGTAACGATGTCTGAGACGAAAGAGAAAATCGCACTCATTACCGGATGCTCCAGCGGCATTGGCATGCATACTGCCATTGACATGGCGAAGGCGGGATTTCGCGTGGTTGCAACTATGCGCGAGCTGTCGCGCAACACGCGATTGCTGCAAGCGGCGGCGGATGCAGGAGTCGCCGAGCTGATTGAGGTTCGTCGGCTGGACATCACGGAGTTTGATTCGCTCGCGGCGGCTGTCGCTGAAATCGTGAGGGATCATGGGCGCATCGACGTGCTCGTCAACAACGCGGGATACGCGCTGGGCGGATTCGCTGAAGACATCCAACTGGACGAACTGCGTGGGCAATTCGAAACCAACTTCTTCGGACACGTTGCGTTGACCCGCGCGGTGATGCCGGTGATGCGCGCGCAACATGCGGCGTCCGGCGTGGGCGGACACATCATTATGATTTCGTCGATCAGCGGATTGGTGTCGAATCCGGTGACCAGCAGTTACTCGGCGTCAAAGCATGCGCTGGAAGGATGGAGCGAATCGCTGCGGGTGGAAGCGCGCGCGCTGGGAATCAAAGTGGTGTTGGTGGAACCCGGCGCGTTCGACACCGATATCTGGGAACGCAACGTGCGAATAGGGAAGATTGCGCTGACGGATTTCTCGCCGAATCGGGACCGCGCGCGAAGGTTTGCCAACGTGGTGAAGACGAAACTGAAGAAGGGCGACACGAGAGTGGTGTCGCGATTGGTGACGAAGATCGCGCAGGATCCGAATCCGAATCTGCGGTATCTGGTGGGCAGGGATGCGGTGGTGCGTTACTGGAGCCAGCGATTGCTGCCGTGGAAGTTCTACGAAAAGATGCTGGCGAAGTATGCGGAGATAGATTGAAAAACAGTTTCTAGTTTCTAGTTTCCAGCAAAGTCAAAAGAAACAGCATTGTCCTTCGGCTCCGCTGAGCTTCGCTCAGGATGACGAAGTCGAGAGTCCCTTCAGTCAGGGTCGGAATGACAAATCTAGATATTTCTAGAAACTAGAAACTAGAAACTAGAAACTACGCCGCTTCTGCTCCGACGCGGTTCTTCCAATGTGACCAGATGAACCAGGTCACGCCGGCGAGGAGGACGAGTCCAATGACGAGGTCGAATTGGTGGAAGTATTTTCCGAGGTATCGCCAGTTTTCTGCGAGTTTCATTCCGGCGTAGGCGAGGCCGAGGCACCAGGGCCACGAGCCGAGGAATGTGTATAGGTGGAATCGGAGGCGCGGCATGCGGGCAATTCCTGCGGGAAGCGCGATGAAGGTGCGGATGACGGGAAGCAGGCGTCCGATGAAGATGGTGATGGTTCCATATTTGTGGAAAAGGCGATCGGTGAGATCCAGATCGTGTTTGTTGAGCAGAATGTATTTGCCGTACTTCTCCACGAGAGGGCGTCCGCCGAAGTATCCGACTTCGTAGGCGAGCACTGAACCGAGGTTGCATCCGATAGCGCCAGCAGTGGCGACCCAGTAGAGGTTGAACTGTCCTTTATAGACGAGGTATCCGGCAAAGGGCATGATCAGCTCGGAGGGCAGCGGAATGCACGCGGATTCGATGGCCATGAGGAGCATGACGCCGATGTATCCGCCGCTGGAGATGACCCAGCTTATGAAGACAAACAGATGTCCGATGATGGCTTCAATCATGGATGTGCTCGGCGATTAGAAGTCTTGCGAGTCCTGCGTGTAGGTGTAGCCGGGAAGCGTAGCGATGTCGGCGGATTTCTGCACTTTCACGCGAGTGGTTCCGGCGTTAGCTGCGTTGGAATTGGCTTCGCGAAGCATAGCGTACTGAGTAAAGACTTCGCTGTAGAGTTTGGTGACGAGATAGTTCTGTCCGTTGGAGTCGTTGCGCCAAACCTGGCCGAGTTGGATGGATTTAACAGGCATCGGGATACAGAGTACTGGGAGGCTGCCGTGGCGTCAATTCGGAACTGGGGTCTGTTAAGGACAGACTCGAAAATCGAAGATTGGGGAAACGGTGTGCGCAACGTCGTCTCGTGAGATCTCGGAATCGTGGTCAAGGCTGGCACCACGCGGAAGAACGGTTTTGTTATCTCTGAAAAATTTTTCAAGGAGCTCGCTATTAAAAACCTTGCCAGGCAATAATCCGGACTTGGCAAGGAGCCGATCGGCAACAGACTTTTCCATACCAAGAACTCTAACTTGCGAGAGATGGTAGGGCACTCCTTCATCGAGATCGACGTTTATTGATATTCGGCGCTGAAGATCATCAGGGCTAACCTCAGGAACGGCGGTGAAATTGATATAGCCCTTTGTGCCGTATAGCCTCCTTAGCTCGTCAATGCCCGCTCTGAGTTTTGCCACATCGAGGATTGCATTCGTCTGAATCGGAATTAGCTTGCGCAGCTCTGCTGAGCTGAAGAGTGTGCCGTTCGAGAAAGTGATTTGGTCTAAGCGAAATTGCGGGCCTGCATATATTTCAACTGAAGCGGTGTGTTTTTGGGATTTAGCAGTATTACCCACTCGTTTAGTTGTAACCTTTGCGACCGCTTTGAAGAAACCGTGCTCCTGCAGTTTTGCCAGAGTTCGATTTTCGAGTTCCTTGATCCAATCAGGGTTAGGACCATAGGAATTGGCCTTCAACTCTGCAGAAATCTCGTTGAAGATCTTCGGCGAGAGATGGTTTGAATGCTCGAACTGGACTCGGACAATTTCGACTTTCGGGAGGGCTTCTCTTTTTCTAATGTCTTCGCGATATTGGGCTAGTTCGCGGCCGTAGGAGGGAATTGGAAGGCATTCTTCCAGCTTTCCGATCTGCGCGAAAGCGGTGCCGCAGACAAGAGCAGAGCAGGTTGCGATTCGAATGGATAACAGCGTCATGGGTCGTTCCAATCCGCCAGACCGGACACATTATGACGCATCCGCGATTGGACTGCCATTGCGAGATGCTTTGTTAGAATGGCTGCATGTCCTCAGCACAGCATGACAGCAAATCCAAAGAGCCTCGTCGTCAGTTCGTCAGCTTTTCGTTCTTTAAAGTATTGCCGGAATGGCGTCGGTTGCCGCTGGCAGAGCGCAACAAGCAGCGGCATGAGTTGTGCGAGGTCATCCGCAAGTGGGATGTGAAGGACAAGTTTCAGACGCTCACGTATTCGACGGTGGGCATGCGGCCGGATTGCGACTTGATGCTGTGGCGCATCTGCTACACGCCCGACGAGTTGCAGTTGATGAACACGGAGATGTTCTCGACGGCGATGGGCGGATATCTGGAGACTCCGCACAACTTCATCGCCATGACGAAGCGGTCACAGTATTTGATCGGGCATGAACATCCGGGGCAGACGGATTCGCGCGGCGTCATTTTTCCCGGTGGACAGAAGTACATCTTTGTTTATCCTTTCTGGAAGACGCGGGCGTGGTATCTGCTGCCGATGGAAGAGCGCCAGAAGATGATGACGGAGCATATCCGGATCGGGCATGAGTATCCGCGAGTGAAGTTGAATACGACTTACTCGTTCGGATTGGACGATCAGGAGTTTGTAGTGGCGTTCGAGAGCGATTTTCCGGAAGACTTTTTGGACCTGGTACAGCGGCTGCGCGAGAGCCAGGGCAGCGCCTACACATTGCGCGACACGCCGATATTCACGTGCATACGGACGTCAGTTGACGAGATGTTGAATCGGCTTGGATAGCGTGAGTCCGGTAAAGACAAAAGCGAAAAGAGCTTCGTCGAAGAGCGTGCAGCTGAAAAGCGTTTCGGCGAAAAGCAAAGCTTCGGCTTACGATCCGCTTGAGCCGAAGCGCGTTGCGGAAATCCTGAAGCGGCTGGATGCGACTTATCCCAATCCCAAGTGCGCTTTGCTGCATAAGAGCGCGTGGGAACTGACGGTTGCGACAATCCTTTCTGCGCAATGCACTGATGTTCGCGTGAACATGGTCACGCCGGTGCTGTTCGCGAAATATCCCACGGTGCAGGATTTTGCGGCTCTCGAACCGGAGCAATTGGAGCCGGATATTCGCAGCACGGGATTCTTCCGCAACAAAGCGAAATCTGTTGTTGGCGCTGCGCGGAAAGTGGTCAGCGACTTTGGCGGGAAAGTCCCGGATACGATGGAAGAGTTGCTCACGCTGCCGGGAGTCGCGCGCAAGACTGCGAATGTAGTTTTGGGATCGTGGTTCGGCAAGGCGATTGGTGTAGTCGTGGACACGCATGTGTATCGGATATCGCGCAGGTTGGAACTCACGAAGAGCGATACTCCGGAAAAGATCGAGCAGGACCTGATGCGTGTGATCCCGCAGGAAAAGTGGATCGAGTTTGCGCACCAGGAGATCTGGCACGGCCGCAAGCTATGTTTCGCGCGCAAGCCGAATTGTGTGGAGTGTCCGCTGGAGAATATTTGCCACGCTGCGGACAAGACTTGGTCAACAGTGGAGATCCACAAGAACGCAAAACCCTAAGTTCGCCAGCAATGTAGCTGCTTCAAAACGCAAGACAGGCATCAAACTTTCATGCGGTACTCGCGCCTCTTCGTTGTGCTTTCCCTCTGTCTCTGGCTGACTTCAATTGCATCTGCAGGCAGTGTTACCGGCGTATTCCAGGGCCGAATCGTGCAGCTTCCCAAAGCCAATTCCCGCGTGAAATGGCTGTATGTGCAGGGGAAGAATGGGGCCATTCGCAGGGCGAACATCGCGAAAGCGGTGGTTGAGTATGACGATGATTATCCTGCGGGGAAAAGGCGGAAACGGGCTGCCGATTCGCTGGGACAGGCGATTGAAGTCCGTGTCACGGCGGAGCAGGATGTAGTGAACAATGGTGATTGGCAGGCCACGAATGTCCTGATTTTGGCGCCTCGCGCCAACGCGAAACCAGAGAAGAAGCATGGAGATGCGCCGACTCCGTCGCTGGCGAAAAAGCAGCTTAGTGGCTGGAAATAAGCTGAACCTGAGTTGGATTCTGGGCGTCTAACTTAAAGGGAGAATGCCCGAAACTTCTACAATCCACGTGGGTTTTAGATTGCAGGGCTTCCGCTTGAATAGGGCTATAATGGCCAAATCGCTAGAGTTTCTGCTGCCGAGTGTCACTGAGGTAACAATGAAAAACCGTCTCCACAGCTTCCTTTCAAAGATCCTTGTCTGTGCACTGCTGCTGACTTCGGCAGCATTCGCCGGCGATGACAAAACCGCCACTGACAATCCGAAGCAGGACAACAGCAAGCAGACTTCGACAACGCAGGATTCGACAACACAGGATTCGACCTCGACGAGCAAAGCTGATGCGAAGAAGGGATCTGGCGGCAAGGACGATGTTGACGCCATCGGCAACCGAGACATTGGCAAGCGCGGGCTAGGGAACTGGTATTCGCTGGAATCCGAGATCAAGATGGGCAAGACATATGCCCAACAGATCGAACAGAGCGTGAAGCTTGTGCAGGACCCGGTCGTCAATGAATATGTGAACCGCATTGGACAGAACATCGTGCGGAACTCCGACGCGAAAGTGCCGTTCACGATCAAGGTCATCGACTCCGACGAAATCAATGCATTCGCGCTACCGGGCGGATTTTTCTACGTCAATTCAGGATTGATTCTAGCGGCGGATGAAGAAGCCGAACTTGCCGGCGTAATGGCGCATGAGATCGCACACGTTGCAGCGCGCCATGCGATGAAACAACAGACACGCGGAAACTGGGCGAACTTTGCTTCCATCCCATTGATATTCTTGGGCGGCGGAGCGGGATATGCAATCAGGTCAGCGGCACAGATCGGGCTACCCCTCACTTTCATGAGCTTCTCCAGAAGTTTCGAGGCGGAAGCGGACTACCTGGGAATGCAATATTCGTATGCGACAGGATACGATCCGCAGGCGTCGATATCTTTCTTTGAAAAGATACAAGCGCAGGAAAAGAAGAAACCCGGGACATTGGCCAAGGCGTTTGCGTCGCATCCGCAGACACCGGACCGCATCACGAAATTGCAGCAGGAGATTGCGACAGTCCTTCCGGGAAAAGACCAGTACATGGTTTCAACGTCAGAGTTCGACGATGTGAAAACGCGACTGGCTGCGATCGAGAATCGTCACAAGGTGAAAGACCAGAAGGATGACAGCAAACCGACCTTGCGCAGAACAGCCGGGAATGACAAATCTAAGGACGGCGACACCAAGGACAAAGACGGGAAGTCAGATGACGATCGTCCGACCTTGAAACGTAGAGACTAAGTTTTCAAAACCGACGAACACGAGGCGCAGAGATGCGCCTCTTTTTTATTTGCGCTGATTTGATTGATTAACGGTGCAGGGCTTGCTTCATCTTGAGCGCCGCGAGTTGAGTGGTGTCGAAAAAGAGGCTCTTGATCAACACTTTCTGGGACTCGATCACGCGACCCTGTTCCATCACCAACCCGGCCATGAAGATGTTCGTGGCAATCAGTACGGCGTAAAGGCCGTTTGTGCGTTGGCGTGGAGTGGGCATTCCGAACTTCATGCAAAGTAAGAAGGCCAACTGCGAATCGAAGTTGGCCTCCTTGAAAACATTTTGGGTGTGCCAGATTACGACAGAGCCTCAGTGTCCGCCTTCTTGCAGGATGCAGATGTCGGGAAGGTTGCGGTACTTTTCGGCGAAGTCCATTCCGTACCCAACAACGAATTCGTCGGGTATCTTGAATCCGAAATAGTCCGGTTGGATGGGCTGAATGCGACGGGATGGCTTATCCAGCAGGGTGGCGATCTTCAGAGATTTCGGCTGCGCCGCTTGCAGCAGCTTCATAAGGTAGGTCAGGGTAAATCCGGTGTCGAGGATGTCTTCGACAACGATGACGTTTTTGCCTTGTAACGATGTGTCCACATCCTTAGTCAGCTTCACCTCACCGCTGGACATTTTTCCTGAGCCATAGCTGGAAACGGCGATGAAGTCGAATGATGCGTCGAGATCGATGTTTCGCGCGAGATCGCTTAGAAACAAGCAAGCGCCTTTCAGCACACCAACGAGGACGACGCTTTCGCCAGTGTAATCTTTGGTGATCTGCGCGCCGATCTCGACGACGCGGGAATGGATCTGGTCTCGGCTGAATAGCACTTTCAAAGCGGGAGCGGTCTTGGCAGTGGAAGTCATGGGAGTGGCTCTATTGAAACATTTTATGTGCGCTTCCGGCCAACATATTTAGCGATAAACTCTGAGCAAGCGAATGTCATCTGTAGAATGAACGTTCATCGTTCCTCAAGGGGAAGAAAAATGAAACTGGATCTGAATGGAATCAAAATCACCTGGCTCGGACATGCCACTTTTCGTATCGAGTCGCCCGGCGGCAAGACGATTATCATCGACCCATGGGTGATGAATAACCCAATGTGTCCGGACGATCACAAGAACATCGGCAAGATCGATGTGATGCTTTGCACGCATGGACACGGCGACCACATTGGCGATGCTGTCGCGCTGGCTAAGAAGCACGATCCAATCGTGGTGGGAGTGTACGAACTCTGCATGTGGATGCAGAAAAAAGGCGCCAAACAGATTGCGCCGATGAACAAAGGTGGCTCACAAACAGTCGGTGATATCCGCGTGACCATGGTCCATGCGGACCACTCGTGCGGGATCGAAGATGACGGCGAGATGATCTACGGCGGCGAGGCTTGTGGGTATGTAATCCAGTTCGAGAACAACTTCAAAATCTACCATGCAGGCGACACGAATGTTTTTGGAGACATGTGCATCATTCATGAGCTGTATGCGCCGGACCTGGTCATGCTTCCTATAGGCGACCTGTACACCATGGGACCGCGGGAAGCGAGCTATGCGTGCAAGCTGCTGAAGGCCAAGGCGGTGATCCCCATGCACTTTGGCACCTTTCCGGCACTCACGGGGACTCCGAGCGAATTCAAGAAATCCGTGGGTGAGATGGGCGTAGAGGTAATCCGGATGGAACCTGGAAAAACATTGTCTTAAAAACAGGAACTCTGTTTTATACTGGCGGTGCCCCTTCGGAAAGCAGTACCAAGGAGATTGAAAAGATGAAGAAGATAATGGCCGTCAGTTTGTTTATTGCAACATTGGGAAGTGTTCTAGCAGTGGCACAACCACAGACCCCGGCCCCGAGCACGACAACAACGACAACCAGCACGACAACAACGAATGCGCCAAGAGCCAAGAAGCACAACCGAAACCACAAAAAGGCAGGCCGGAAACATCACAGGCAGAACAATCGGTAGCAGAGCAGCTATTAGCTTTGGCTCTTGGTGGAAACGAAGGCAGCGCCGATGCGCTGCCTTCATTATTTGTCAGTTAATGGTGTTCAGTCGGCCTCTTTTCTTTGGGCTACTCTGCTCGGCGCATCAAAGGGGATATGAGACGAAGATCCCTTACCCTTCCTGAAATCGCATTAATAGCCGGTACCCGCATGGCTCTTGGAGCAGGCGTAGGACTGCTGCTTGCCAATAAGCTTAATGACGATGAGCGCAGAGGAGCCGGCTGGGCGTTATTTGCAGTGGGAGCACTGACGACGATTCCGTTGATGGCCAACTTGCTAGGCAAGAAGGTAGACGCCCCAGAAACCCATCAAAGATCGGCTGAGTAGTCTCTCGGGTTCGATACTGCTGTTGAACACTCATGGAATAAGGACGGGCGGGAGGTGTCCGTTCGGCACTGGAGCCAATCCTGCTGCTTCGGGTGTATTCTCATTGTTTCAAAAACAATCCTGGAGTGAATCGCCCGTGTCGCTTTCCAAGAAGTTCCAAGCTGCTTTCCTGTTCCTCTCAGTCCTTGCACTCCCGTCATTCGCACAGCAGGTAAATCCGTCTCTGTTTTCAGAGATGCGATGGCGTTTGGCGGGACCATTTCGCGGCGGCCGTTCGTTGACTGCTGTGGGTGTGAAGGGAAATCCGAGCACATTCTATTTTGGCGCGGTAGGCGGAGGCGTCTGGAAGACAACGGACGCGGGGAACACATGGGCCCCGATCTTCGATAGCCAACCAATTGCGTCGATCGGCGCGCTCGAGGTGGCACCTTCCGATCCGAACGTTATCTATGTTGGCAGTGGGGAAGCCGACATGCGCGACGACATCACGTATGGAAATGGAGTTTACAAGTCGACCGATGGCGGACAGACGTGGAGCAACATCGGATTGCGCGACAGCCGGCAGATCGGGCGCATTATTGTGGATCCGAAAAACGCAGACGTTGTTTACGTTGCGGCCTTAGGGCACGCGTATGGTGCGAATACCGAGCGCGGCGTCTTCCGTTCGACCGATGGGGGAAAGAATTGGTCTCGCGTTCTTTTCAAGGACGAAAATACAGGTGCTATCGATATTGCTTTTGATCTGCAGGACAGCAAGGTGATTTACGCATCGCTGTGGCAGACGCGACGTCCACCGTGGAATGTTTATCCGGCTTCGAATGGGCCGGGCAGCGGATTGTACAAATCATCCGATGGCGGTTCGACCTGGCAGCAACTAAAGAATGGATTGCCGGTAGAAGGATTGGGGCGCATAGGTATCGCCGTTTCCGCGGGCGATCACAATCGTGTTTATGCGGTTGTCGATGCGAAGGACGGCGGAATCTATCGCTCCGATGATGCGGGTAAAAGCTTCTCCCGAGTGAACAACGAAGCGCGAGTCTGGGGACGCGGCTGGTATTTCGGCGGAATCACGGCTGATCCGAAGAATGCTGATGTGGTGTTTGTCGCAAATACATCAACATATAAATCGACCGATGGTGGGAAGAGTTTCACCGCATTCAAAGGTGCGCCGGGTGGAGACGACTATCACTCAGTGTGGATATCGCCGGAAGATTCGGTGCGGATGATCATATCCAGCGATCAGGGAACGATTGTGACTCTGAATGGCGGGAAGACTTGGAGTTCCTGGTACAACCAGCCGACAGGGCAGTTCTATCACGTGGCAACGGACAGTCGTTTTCCCTATTGGATCTACGGAGCGCAACAGGATAGCGGAGCAATGGCTGTCCCAAGTCGCAGCAATTTCGCCAATATTACTGAACGTGATTGGCATCCGGTGGAGGTAGGCGGCGAGAGCGGGATGATCGCGACGAGTCCTTCTGACCCGAACATTGTGTTTGGCGGAACGGTGTCGCGTTATGACTTTACGACAGGACAAAATCAGAACATCTCACCCACGGTGGGACGTGCAGGAAACTTCCGCACGATTTGGACGCTGCCAGTTGCGATCTCTGCGGCAGACACGAGCAAACTTTATTTCAGCCACCAGATGCTCTTCCGGAGCAAAGACCTGGGAAAGAGTTGGGACCAGATCAGTCCTGATCTGACGAGAGAAGACCCGGGTGTCCCTAAAAACCTCGATTCCATCACGGCGAAGTATGGTCTGGCGAGTCCGCGCAAAGGCGTGATCTATGCGATTGCTCCGTCGCCGCTGGACGCAAACATGGTGTGGGTGGGAACGGATGATGGCCTCATTCACTTGTCCTATGACGATGGCCAGCACTGGCTGAATGTGACTCCGAAAGAGCTGACGCCGTGGAGCAAGGTGGGCATTATCGAGGCGTCACATGGAGACAAGCAGACAGCGTATGTAGCAGTAGATCGGCATCGGCTGGAGGATTTGAAGCCTTATATCTATCGCACGCAAGATGCAGGGAAGAGCTGGACGCTGATTGCAAAAGGAATTCCCGAAGGCGCATACGTGAACGTTGTACGAGAAGACAAAGAGCGCCGCGGACTGCTCTACGCTGGAACGGAACTCGGGATGTATGTGAGTTTCAATGACGGAGATGATTGGCAGCCGTTGCAGTTGAACCTGCCAGTTGTCCCAGTGCGCGACATATCGTCGCGGGCAGATGATCTGGTGATCGCAACACATGGCCGGGCATTTTGGATACTGGATGATTTGAATCCGCTGCGCCAGGCAGATGCGAAAATCGCCTCGGGCGACGCGTATCTCTTTCATCCGCAAACAGCATTCCGGGTCCGTACGCCGGGAGATCAGGGAACCCCGTATCCGCCGGAAATTCCACGAGGAGAGAATGCTCCGAATGGAGCGATCATTGATTACTACTTGAAGGATGCAAGTGCGACTCCGATAACGCTGGAGATATTGGACAACACAGGGAGTTTGGTTCGGCGTTTCAGTAGCAGCGAAAAAGCGCCAGTAGTGGATGAGAAGACGCTGGATATCCCGAAGTATTGGGTGAAGCCGCCGCAAATCCTCTCAGACAAAGCGGGGATGCATCGCTTCATTTGGGACCTGCACTACGCGTCAAGCACTCCGCCGGGACAGCGCGGTGGCGGACGTCGAGGCGGTGGAGGTCCGTGGGTGATTCCGGGTGAGTACACCGTAAGGCTGACTGCGAATGGAAAGCCGTATACAACGTCACTGATCGTGAACATGGATCCGCGGGTGAAAGTAAGCGGAGAAGAACTGCAGTTGCAACTGAGCACGTCACAGAAAATCACGGCGGCGCAAGCGGAAGTGAATCGTGCGTCTGCGCAGGCGAACGCCATGACAAGGCAGATTAGGGACCTGCAAACGAAATCGAAACCGGATGCGGCAACAGGTGCTGCGTTGAATAAATTCAATCAACGCGTAACGGAAGTAGCAGGGAAGACTCCAGAGACTAATCCGAGCGGGGCAGTTGAGGTTGTGGATACGGACTCAACCAGCCTCCGCCATCTCGCGACTGCGCTAGGTCAGATCGGAGCTGCGGTGCAAAGCGCGGCGGCAGCGCCAACTCCAGATCAATTACGTGCTTTCGAGGAGAACAGCAAAGTGATGCAATCCACGCTCGCGCAATGGCAGCAGGTGGTCACGCGAGAACTGCCGCAGTTGAACGCGCAATTGAAACAAGCTAATTTGGCGGAGATCACTACCAATCCACCAAGCACACCGGGGGCGAACTGATTACCAAGTTTTTCGGATTCGGGTATCAAATCCGAATCCGCCATTTTGGTCGCGAGTGCTGCTGACTGACAGTCGGGGTGAGACCTTGTACTGCAATTGAATCACTTGGGTCTGTGTGGCCGTGACATCAGTAGAAAACGTTACGAAGAGACTACTTGTGACTTTTTGCTGGACGGTAATGCGGGCGCCGGGGTTTGTTTGTCCGCCAGTTCCGGCGAGCACGGGATCAATCGACAAATGCGAGATTCCGGCGACCTTTTCAAGCCGGTTCGTGACTTGGCTACTCACTCCTGAAGCGATCAGAGACTGCGCACCAAGAGTGCCAGGAGCAGTAGGGTTCGCGGCCGCGGCCTCCGTAGTTTGTCCGAAGGCGAGAAGGTTGATAATGTCCGATGGCGGGAGCGCGGGATCAGACGAGTAATTCGTGTGGAGATGGTCTACGGGACCCTGAAACCGCATGCTGATGTTGTATTGCTGAATCGTAGTGTTTGCGCCGACATTGAGCACAGGCTCAGTGCGTGCAGGATTCACGAAGTCCACCGTGCCGCCTTGTAGCACATAACGATTACCCATAAAAATCAGATCACCGCTGTTGAGGTTGACGCGTCCCAGAACGACGGGCTGCGCGGCAGTTCCGCGGACTTGCAAGTTGGCGGCCGCTTGCAAACTCAAGGTGCGGCTGGAGAGGCTTACTCCGCTGACGGATTGCAATGCCAGATCGAGTTGCAGATTCTGGGTGAAGCCTTGCGAGGGCGGAGGCGTTGTGTCGCTGCCGAACTGTCCAACGAATTCGTTGAGGTCGAAATCCGGAGTGAATGAAAGTTGATTCACGCGGACTCTGCCTCTCAAAGTTGCAGCTTCAGTAGAACCGCTGAGCGTTAGTGTGGTGTCAACACCTTCGCGCACACCCGCCGGATACATGAGATTGATACCTTTTCCTGAGACAGCCAAATCGAATTGAAGCGACGGCCGGTAGATGGCAGCGCCACTGGCAGTGATGGTCCCACCGCCGACCGTCCCGTTGAACTTCGAAATCTCCAAGCGGTCTTTCGTGAGAGTGAGAACACCGTTACCGTTCTGCAATCCCACGGGAATGTCTCCGGTGGCGAGGTTCGCGTTGACGATTTCGATCTGTCCTTGGACGTTTGGATCTGTCCGCGCGCCGTAGGAGTTGATGTTGAAGCGAACTTGTCCGGAACTGGCGATATCCGGACTGAACAACTGCGCCAGTTGTAAATCCACGGTGCCCAGCGCAAGGAGCGATACAGGTGCTGTGCTGTTGACGGGGACTGTGCCTTGAATCTGGAGGTCCGTGTCAGTGCCACGAATGTTCGTGCGCTGGAGTTGAATAATGCCGTTTGCGTAGTCGATATGAATGGGGCTGGCAGCGGCAATCTGTGCAACATCCTTATATTTCATCTGAAGCGTTGGAATGGTGAGGTGGGCGTCGAGGGCTGACTTGTTCTTCAGCGGTCCCTTAAGCGTGCCGTGGAGTTCGGTTTGTCCGCTAAGGTTTGCGGCTTGCGAGGGCGCGTACATTGCGACGAGCGGCTGAAGCGGAATGGATTGAGTGTCGAGAGTGGCGTCGGCGTAGTAATCGCCGGTGAGTTGCACGGAACCTTTGGCGCGGAGAGACGTGTTGACAGCTTGCGAATCCAAGGTGAAGTTCGCAAGCTTATTGGCGACATTCGCGTTCAAGGCGATGCGGTCAATAGTTTGGTCTTGAATCTGAAGCTTGGGGATCTCAAGCTTGGCGGTAAGTTGCGGATCGTTGATGGTTCCGCGACCGTTGGCATTGAAGTTAAGAATGCCGGTCAACTTCATATTTCGGGATTTCACTGCTTGCAATTGGTCGAGGCGAATTCCAGTGGCTGAGAGCTGAGCGTCATATCCCTGTTGTTTGGGAAGGTAGGCGAAAGTTCCGTTCGCTGAGCCGGCGGCCATGCGCAAGGCGAGTTTTCCGTTGACCTGATTTCCTGTGCCTTGGAAATTGAGGGTGAGCGATTGAACGGGTTCGTCGGAGACTTTTGCTTGCGTGAGACTGATCGTGCCGTGTCCGATGGGATTGAGTTGGCTTCCTTGGACGGCGACATCTGCGGACAGGATTCCAGAGACGGGGGCCTGCGAACCTGCGGCCTTGGCGAGATCCGCGACATTAAGTTGTGATGCGTTCACGGCGATATTGACCGGGCTAGTGTTGGTGAAAGACCAGTTGCTCAATGCGGCAGAGAGGTTGAAGGCAACATGGCCACCGGTCGCGGGTTGCAGTTCTCCATTCTGAAGTTTGATGGATGACGGACTTGCGTCGAGGCTGGTTCGCAAAGTGCGGAAATCAGTGCCCCGCACATGGAGATTGGTGGTCGCGAGTTGGCCGGTGATCTCAGGCGCGCTGGTGGTCCCGCGGACTGCGCCATTGAAAGTTGCTGAGCCGTAGAGACCAAGGGCTTGTGCAGGCTGTCCGGGAGTTGCGGGCCTGAACATGTTGGAAACGGTTTCAAGCTCGTGCAAGTCATTGGACCGGAGCTGGACTTGCAGGCTTGAGCGATTGCTCACGAGTCCGTTTAGCGCGAGTGAAGTTTGCGGAGTACGCAGATAGCTGTTCGTTAGTCCGATCTCCTTGCGAGCGGCAACGTAGTCGGCATGAATGACGCCATCGAGTGGAACATTGGTGTTCTTGTTCGCGGTCGGAGCGGCGCTGGCGTGGATGTCTGCATCAGTGTGCGCGACCAGATTGTCCAACGTCTTTCCCCAAGATGCAGTGGTTTGCGCGTTCGCGGTGCCGGAGAGGGCGACTGTCTTAAGCGACGTTGATGGCATCAGCGACTTGATGTCCGCGACCGACACGCCGCGAAGGGCGGCGCGCAATTGCGATTGCGACGCTCCAGCGATGTCGCGCATAGTCATTGCGCCAGTCAGTTCGCCACCAAGCAAATGTGCGCGGATGTCGCGGATGTCAGCATTGCCGTTCTCCAGTGAATAGCGCGCCGCGATGTTGGAGATGTCGCCATGAAAGCTCGGCATTTGCACACGAAGGGCGCGGCTGCTGAGAGTGCCGTTCAAGCGGACCGCGTCGAGCACGGGACGATTCTGCTGACTCTCAAAAGCGAGTCCGCCCGAGAAGCGAATCATTCCCGATGGCACCGTCTGATTTTTCATCACGTAACGGAGATGTCCAGCGTCAATGACAGCGTCGTATTCGGCGTTGACGCGGGGATTGCTGTAATCCTCAACCGTGGCTGAGAGAACAATCCTCGATTGTCCGCTGTTGAGCACGGCGTGATTGAGGTGGAATGCCGTGGGAGTGGCGTCAAACGGAGCTTGAAGATCGTGATCGAGAGGGTTAAAGGTTCCGGTCTGTAAATGTCCGGCACTGTAGGCGAGTGTGCCTGAGTATTTCTTCTGCGCTGTGTCGAACGCGGACTGGAATGAGAGGTCGTGGAGGTCGGCGTCCAGAATGCTCTTGCGGTTGTTGTAGTAGATCTGACCGCGATTGAGCATTACGTGGCGGACAGCAAGATCGAAGACGCTGGTGCGGCTTCCGCCCGTGCTCTTCGGCTTGGGAATATTGTCTATCCCGTTTTTGTCCACGATAACGTTCACAACAGGATGGTCGATGCGGATGTCATCGAGGTACCAGCTTCTATGCAGGACTGAGACGATGCGTACTCCGGCGGTGATGTGCTCCACCCGTAAGAGAGGGGGGTCGGGATAGGGTTGCGCGCCGTGAACAGTGATGCCGTACATGTCGAGGCTGAGGGTTGAGAGGTGGAGCGCAAAATTTTGTAATTGCACCTGCGAACCGATCGAGTCACTTACCTTCTGCTGCGCTGTCCGAAGGACGTACTGATGGAACGAGTTGCTGCGCAGGTAAAGTGCTGCGGCAATCACGACCACAACGACGATGGCGAGCAGCGTGAGGGCAACCGCGCGGAAGATACGTCGGCGGGGAGGAACCGATTCAGGCTGTGGCTCCGGAGGAAATGGGAAATTTGGAAGCGCGCTCAAAATGCTTGTCCTAAGGTGATGAAGATTTGAGTAGCTTTAATGCCGGGAAGAGCATTGAGGTTGTGGCCAATGTCTATGCGCAAGGGGCCGACAGGTGTTGCGTATCGAATCCCAGTACCGACGTTATTCGTGTAGAGCGACATGAAATTATGGAAGCCGATGCGATCGTAAACATTTCCGCCGTCGTAAAACGCAACGATTCCTAAGCCCTTCTTTATCGGCACCGGAATGCGCAACTCCGAGTTGACGATGAAAAGCTCATTTCCACCTGTAGGAACTTGAATAAAAGAACATGTGGCGGTGTTCGTAGGATCGCCGCAGGCAGGAATCGTGCGCTGCGGACCAGCACCGTTGAGCGGAATCCCGCGTAAAGTGCTGCCACCGCCGGAGAAGAACTTTTCACTCACCGGGACATGGCTTCCCGCGAAGGGCTGTTCCAATCCGATACGGAGGCTGTTTGCCCAGATAATCTGCGCAGGAATCTTCTTGTAGTAAGCAGCCTGCCCGAGTGCTTTTGCGAAATTGACGCTAGAACCGAGAGCACTCGGATTGATATCGAGCTGAAAGCTTTGGTACATCCCCTGGTGCGCGTCGAGTGAATTGTCTCGCGTGTCGCGGGTGTAGCTGGTGGAAAGTTTTGAGAGGCGAACGTGTTGATCTTCGGCGGGAACAAGTTCAGGAATCAATAGCTGTGTGAGACCAGTTTCGCTGAAGCTGTAGGCGAACGTAAGATTCTTCGTTTTTCTACTGTCAAGCCAGCGTTGGAGCTGAAAACCTGCTTGCCCGATCCTGGAAGTGAAAATCGGGTTCTCACTGTTGTGCTCGCCAGAGAGTGAAACATTTGCAGTCCAACTGGTCCAGCGGAAGTTTGGATCGATGTAAGTTATAGTCCCGCGCTGGTCGAGGCGCGCACCCAACCCGGTAAATGTCAAAGACTCAGCTTTGCCGCGGAGATTACTGCGCGTGTATTCGATGGTTGCGCGTGGGCCGTAAAAGGTCTTCTGATTCGTTATGAAGTTCGATGGAAGACCGACGGGCGGCAGTCCAGGGACAGCAATCGTTCCACTCGGAACGCTGCCGCCGCGATTGATGACCTCAAAGCCGAAGCCATACGTAAGCGTGTTCTTCTTGGATTCGTGAACTTTGATGACGACATCTTCCTGTGTTTGCGTGGTGATCTGGCGTCGTGGATCAACCTGAGCCCAATCGAAGATGCCACGGTTGTAGAGTTCGCTCTCTGAGGTGAGTAAATCCGTTTCTGTCAGAGGGCGACCATTGTTAATTACTTTCGTATCCATCCTGATCAAACGCTGCTTCGTGTCTTTGCGTCCGAGGGTGAGAATGGTAGCGGTCTTTACTTCCGGTCCTTCATTGATGTTGTAGGTGATCTCAAGGCGGTGCGGCTGTCCGGGGATCTGCTTTGCGACTTGGCGGAAGGTGGCGGTGAGGTATCCCAGTTCAAGGTAGCGTGCCACGATGCGATTGCGATCTTCATCGGCAAGTTTTTGCGAGTAAGGTTTGCCGGGAGTGAGGTTGAGTCCCTTAGGCGCGAGTTGCGATGTAGGGAGCGTGTTGTTGCCGACTATATTGAGAGTCTCAACTATGTCTTGAGGGCCCTCGTCCACACGCAAAACGACAACGATGTTTTCTCCCTTGGTAGTGACCTGAGGAGTAACTTTCGCCGTGCTGAATCCCGCGGCGGCATAGACTGCCTGCAAATTCTTGATGCTGGTCCGCACTGCTTTTTCACTGTATGTCCCATGAGAGAAGAAGTGAGCCTTTTGCAGCTTCACATGAGACATCAATTCTTTGTCGTCGAAGTGCTGGTTTCCCGCAAGTGCAACGTCCGCGACGCGGTGCCGAGGCCCGCGGGTGATCTGATAGAGAATGGTCTCGCCGTTTGATTGCTGTTGAACCTGAGTGGACACTTTCGCGTCAAAGTAGCCCTTTGACTGGAAGTACGAGACGAGATTCTGACGACCCTCTTGAATGAGCTCAGGATTGACTCCTACCTGTTGATAGAGAGGGATAAGTTTGTGTTGCGTCCAACTCCAGACGTGCGCGCCTTCCACTTTGACTTGGACGATAGGGCCGGGCTTGACGTCATAGGTAATGTCCGCGCGATTTGTTTCAGGATCGTATTTTGCGCCCGCTAGTTGGACCTGGGCGGCGAGGTAGTTCTGTTTGTTGAGAGTATTGCGAAGATAATCGGTTGCCGTTTGCAGAGTTTTGAATTTGTAGGTCTTGTTTTCACGTATGGCAGCGCCGCGTAACCGGGCCATGAACGAGTGGAGTTTTTCTTGAAGATGCTGTGTTTCGTCGGCAGGTGCCCCATTGATGGTTACATCACCGAATTTCGCTCGCTTGTTCATATCTATATGAAACAAGACGTTGGCTAGTCCATTCTTCTCATCAGTCAGGACTTCAGGACGAACTTCAGCGAGGAAAAATCCGTTTCGCTTCAAATAGGTCAACAATGCTTCCTGCGCGCGTTGAACGTCCAGTTCGTTGTACTCGCCACGTGGAGGATAGTTCGTGATCTGGAGGAGACGGGAATAGGGAAGGGAATTGGTGGCGCCGGGAAATTCGAAGATGCCGAAGTACAGGGCGGGCTGAAGAACGAACAGCACGCGAACTCCGTCTGGATCCGGCCAGACCTCAAGCTGTACATTGTTGAGGTTTTTTGCGCTTTTGAGCGCAGCCATTGACTGCTCTATCTTCGCTCGCGAAAAAGGTTCGCCCTTCTTTTGAGCGAGAAGCGGAAGATAGTCCTCAAGCTTTACTTCCGGACGACCAGCGATCTCGACTGAGGAGACGTTTTGGCCCTCATAGGAAGGAAGAATCTGAGCGGTTTGCGGAGCCGTCTTTGGGGTTTGACTGGGAGTCTGAGTAGGTGTCGTTTGCGCCAGCGCGGTGCCGAAGAAGACGATTGTTAGAAAACGAAGTAGACCCTTGCTCCTGAATAGCGACACAGTTCCCATGTTCCCCGTTGCTGGTCGATATCACCGCAAGCCTCGGTTCGGCCTTCATAAGACCGACAAACGACCAGTAAAGGAGAGATGCCAAGCAGAGGTGCGCGTTTGTCCGTCTCAGGCGAGCCACTCTGGTTTTGCGATGGGACCCGCTATGACTTAGGACGGATGGGATGTGTCTGGTCGAGCTTTTTGATGACTTCGTCAGACGGTTTTCCGCCTTTGCAACTAGGGTGGCCGAAACCGCTGGGGCTGGTGCCGTTCTGGATGTCCAAGATCATATTGTCGTTCTGGCCCGGAGATACGCCCATGGGGACTCCATCAAGTTTTAGGAGATGACGCACCTTCCAGGCGATGACATGATCGGCACAAGAGGTGTCGCCGCTGAGTCCGATGCCGCCGAGGAGCTTACCTTTTTGATCGTAAAGCGGCAGACCGCCGCCGAAGACGATTGCTCCACCCACAGATTTGCCGACAATCGGATCGTTTGCTTGGCCGAAGCTGTTGGGGTCACCGATGAGCGCAAGAGGATTGGGTGGGGAAGAATTGATGATGCTGAAAAGACGGCCACCGGGTTGAGCAGCGGAATAAAGGTTCGCGGTAGAAAGTGCAAAATTGTCAGTGCTGAATGCGTTGGCGGTGCTGGCCTTTTCCGCCGAAATGGCGCGGCTTCCGGGCCACTGCGCCCCGCGGTCCGGACCAGAGAAGACGACGGCGCAGCCGGTGCCGTCGCGATCGACGATGGACGCCCATTCCTGATTTCCAAGGCCAGTATTGGCTTCCTTTCCCTCCTTGATCACCTGGGTTAGTGCAACCTTCAAAGCGTCACGGCTGGGCAAAGCAGCGCATCCGGGCTTTTGCTGTGCGAAAGCTGAGTGGCAGAAGGCGGTAAGGAGGAAAAAGCGGAAGCAGATAACGCCGAAATGTTTCATTAATGTACCGTCCTGCTTAGAGCAGAGTGCGTTAGCAGTGCCTCAGGTTGCATGAACCCGAGGCTGCGATTGCCGAATCCTATTGCGCGGTAGCCGTTGTACGGCATATTCTCGCTACTCTGGAGAAGACATGTTTAGCAGCGCACTTACACGTCGTCATTTTCTGCTCGGCGCGCAAGCAGTCGCGATCTCAACTGCATTGAATCGCGCTTACGCGCATCATCTTCCTGAAACTCTCAGCAGTGACGAAGCATTCTGGGAACAGATACGAGCGGCTTACGTCCATGACCCTGACATCATCAACCTGAATAACGGCGGTGTGGCTCCGGCGCCGAAAGTGGTGCTTGACGCTGAAATCGAGGCAATCCGGTACAGCAATTTTTCTCCGTCGTACCGAATGTGGCGGGAATTGGAACCACACGTTGAGGATGTAAGGAAAAAGCTGGCGAAAATGTGGGATGCCGATCCCGACTGCATAGCCATCACGCGCAATGCGAGCGAGTCATTGATCAACGCGCAGCTTGGCATCAATCTGAAGTCCGGCGACGAGGTTCTGACGACAAGCCAGGATTATCCGCGCATGATCACGACATGGGAACAACGTGCGCGCCGCGATGGGATAGTCCTCAAGAAGCTCGACTATAAGGTGCCGGTGCAACAGCCGGGCAATCTGGTGAGCCTGTTTGAGCGGGCTATCACGCCACGCACGAGGGTGATTCATTTCTCACAAGTAGTGTTCATGACCGGGCAGATCTTTCCTGTGAAAGAAATATGCGAACTCGCGCGGAAGAATAACATCGTTAGCATTGTTGACGGAGCGCATGCGTTCGCTCATGTCCCATTCAAGTTTTCTGATTTTGATTGCGATTACTACGGAGCCAGTCTGCATAAGTGGCTTTCGGCGCCGGTGGGCACGGGAGTGCTTTACGTCCGGAAAGACCGCATTGAGAAGACGTGGGCACTGATGCCCGCGGCACCTTCTCAGGACAAAGACATCCGGAAGTTCGAAGAGATCGGGACGCATCCGGCTGCGATGCACAATGGGATCCTGCAGGCGCTGGCGTTCCATGAAAACATTGGAGCCGACCGCAAATTCGCGCGACTGCGTTTCCTCAAACAGCGGTGGGCGGAGCGGTTGTCGAAAATTCCGGGATGCACGGTGCTGGTTAAGTTAGACCCGAACCTTTCCGGCGCATTTGGGACGGTACAATTCGACGGCGTTGATGCGGGGAAACTCGGCGGAGTATTGCTGAGCAAGTACAAGATTCTGGTTACGCCAATCGGTGGACCGGGATTCAATGGCCTGCGAATCTGCCCGAACGTTTATACGTCGTTGGATGAAATCGACAAGTTCTGCCAAGCAGTGGAAGAGACTATCCCGACCCTGAGGACAGCAAGCGGGAAGAGCTGACGAGTTGCTATTCGCCGCTTGAGAACGATTTGAAGTGATCTCCGCCGTGACGTACATCGGCGCCACGGACCCAGAAGATCACATCTTCCGCGATGTTAGTTGCGTGGTCAGCGACGCGTTCCAGGTTGCGGGAGATCAGAAGCGCGTCCAGTGCTTGCTGAGTGATCTCAGGGTTGTTGTGCATGCGATCGACAAGCGCGATGTAAACCTCGTCGTCCATGCGGTCAACGATGTCATCCATCTTGAGCACCGCTTCGGCTAAATCGGCATTGCCGGCGATGAAGGCTTCCAGCGCGCGGCGAATCATTCCGGCGGCGGTGGCAGCCATGCGCGGGATATCCACAGGCAGGTCGACATGGGGAAGTCCAATAAGTTCGATCCCTCGCTCCGCGATGTTCACGGCTTGATCTCCGACCCGCTCGAGGTCTCCGTTGATCTTCATGCAAGCGGTGATGAAGCGCAGGTCAACCGCCATGGGTTGCTGCATGGCTAAAAGATCCAATGCAAGCTCATCTATCTGGCGCTCGGCGCGGTTGATGGCACTCTCGGATTCGAAGACGGAATTGCAGAGCTTCAGGTCGCGACGGCGATATCCTTCGACAGCGCGGTCCACTGCTTGTTCCGCTAAGCCTCCCATCATGAGGAGCTTTTGCTTCAATTCGTCCATGCCTTGCTGAAATCGAGTGCGTGTCATCCGAACCTGCCTGTTATGTAGTCTTCAGTCTTCTTGTTGGAAGGGGTGGTAAAGATCTTTTCGGTCTTGTCCATTTCAATCAGCTCGCCCATGAGAAAGAAGGCGGTGAAATCTGCGACACGCGCTGCCTGCTGCATATTATGCGTGACGATCACGACCGTGTAATTCTGCTTGAGCGAGAAAATAAGTTCTTCAATCTTGCTGGTGGAAATAGGGTCGAGCGCCGAAGCGGGTTCGTCCATAAGCAAGACCTCGGGTTCGACTGCGAGCGCTCTCGCGATACATAAACGTTGTTGTTGGCCTCCGGAAAGGCTAGCGCCGGACTTTTTCTTGAGATCATCCTTCACTTCGTCCCAAAGTGCGGCCGACGTCAGGCATCTTTCGACTACTGCATCCAGTTCGCGCCCTCTACTTACGCCGTTGAGTCTCAAACCTGCAGCCACGTTGTCGTAAATGGTCATTGTAGGAAAGGGATTCGGCTTCTGAAAGACCATGCCCACCCTACGGCGTACTTGAACGGCAGAACTGCCGCTGCCGTAAATATCAGTGTCGCCGATCTTTACGTTGCCTTCGGCGCGAGCATCGGGAATGGTTTCATGCATGCGATTCAAGCAGCGCACGAATGTGGACTTGCCGCAACCCGAGGGGCCAATGATGGCTGTGGCTTTGCCGGGAGCAACGTCCATGGTGATGCCGTGCAGAGCCTGCGTCTTTCCGAACCACGCTTTCAGGTTTTGTACTTTGATCCCTACTGCCATTTCTAGTGACTTCCTTTTAGGACGCCGCGGCTTGCCACGATGCGCACTGAGGTGACTGCAGCAACAATCAGAACAACGAGGACGAGAGCTCCAGCCCAGGCTTTGCGATGCCATTCTTCATAGGGGGAAATCGCGAAGACGAATATCTGAAGCGGCAAAGCGGCCGTGGGCTGGGTTGGATCCATATTCCAAAAAGAGTTACCGAATGCGGTGAACAAGAGGGGAGCGGTTTCTCCGGCTACGCGGGCGAAAGCAAGCATTATGCCCGTGATAATGCCAGCGCTTGCGGTACGCAACGCAATTGAAATGGTCGTCCGCCATTTGGGGATTCCCAAACCCAGAGCGGCTTCCCGCAAAGCTTGTGGAACCATCAACAACATCCCTTCCGTAGCGCGCGCGATGGTCGGCACCATCATGATGCCCAAGGCCAAGCCCCCGGCGAAAGCAGAGAAATGTTTTTGACGAATGACGACGAGGGCGTAAATAGCTATGCCCATGACAATGGAGGGAATGCCGTTGAGTACGTCGGCGGTGAATCGCACTAAATGGCCGAAACGCCCTCGACCGTATTCTGCGAGATAAATGCCCGAGCCGACGCCGAGTGGCACTCCAATACAGCTTGCGATGAGAAGGATGAACGCAGAGCCGACGATGGCATTGGCCATGCCGCCTCCAGATTCGCCGACGGGCTTTGGTATCTGCGTGAAAAAGGCCCAGTCGAGAGAGCCGAATCCGCGGTAGACCAGATATCCGAAGATCGCCAGCAGGGGAACAAGCACCAGTGCAGCCGCAAGCCATGAGAGCGCTGTGGCTAGATGGTTCACGAGATACCGGCGGATGCCAATGTAGCTAGCGTTCATTCCTAATGCGACCTCGCGGTATTGCCGCGCGTGATGCTCCAGATCAAACCTTGCGCAAAAATGTTGACGATGACCGTGACCAGAAATAGCGCGAGTCCGATCTCAACCAACGCGCTGAGATAGAGGTTCTCTGTGGCTTCGCTGAATTCATTGGCGATGACGCTGGCCATGGTGTATCCGGGAGCGAAGAGGGATTTCGCAATCTCTGCGCGGTTGCCGATCAACATCGTGACAGCCATGGTTTCGCCCAATGCGCGTCCGAGGGCGAGGACGATGCCGCCCATGATCCCGACGCGCGCGTTGCGCAAAACACCGATCCGCAACATCTCCCAACGGGTGGCGCCGAGCGCGAGTGCGGCCTCGCGCTGCGGAGAGGGAACTGCGAGCATGACCTCGCGGGTTATCGAGGAGATGAATGGAACGATCATGATGGCGAGAATCACACTTGCCGGCAACATTCCGATGCCGTACATCGGGCCGGTGAATAAGCCGGTCCAGCCGAAGTGCTTGGCCAGAAATGGTTCGATGAACTGACGCATGAGAGGTACGAGGACGAAGATTCCCCAAAGTCCGTAAATCACACTGGGAATGGCGGCGAGAAGCTCGACTAAATACGAGAACACATTTCGCAAAGGACGCGGGCACATCTCATTCATGAAGATGGCAACGCCGACTCCAAGTGGCACGGCGATGGCGAGGGCCAGCATGGAAGAGACCAGAGTTCCGAAGATGAAGGGCAATGCGCCGAAATCGCCAGCGACGGGATCCCAGTTTTGTCCTTTGAAGAAGCTCCAGCCGAATTGGTGGATGGACAAGCGCGATTGCAAGTAGAGTTGGCTTACGATAAGCACCACGATCGCGAGCACTGAGACTGCGCTGAGCAGCAAAGCGCCACGGAAGAGTTGGTCCATGCTATTTCCAGAGCCGGAGGTGATGAGCGACGCTGGTTTCGTGGGGAAAACTTTAGAGCCGGCGGCTTCATCCCGCACTGAGTGGGAAAAAGAGGGCATTTTTAGGTGCGGGGAATTCATATTTCCACTCAGGCTAGCAGCGCATTGTTACAGGAGTGTTAAAAGCAATGGGCGAGAGAATAAAAAAAGGCACCGACTTTGCCTCTCCGGGGCGATATGTCCGGAACTCTGAGGGGTCGGTGCCAAGCCTGTTCGGAGTACAACTTGGTTAGAACTTGTAGATAAGATCCAACTGCATACGGTTTAGGAACGGTTCTGGTGTTGGGGCAGCTGCGTTCAGCAATCTGCGACCGGTCCACCAAGTCAGCGCAGCGGTCGTGTTTTTCTGCATCAGCCAGTTTGCATAGAAGCGGTGTTGGGCCACATTGGTGGGCTGTCGCAAGTCGCTTTCGTTGAATTGCGAAATGACTGCATCCTGGTCTATGTGCGCGAAGCTGTATCCGAAGAGCAGATCATTGCGCTCTTTCTGCTGACCGATGCTGCCTTCGAGCCAATATGCTTTGTCTTGCGGACGAGTAAAGCCCGTTGGGGTAACGGCCCGAAGGTTCTGCTCGTAATCGAGTACTACTCGCAGTGGGAACTTCGCCCAGTTTGTTTTTATGTTGTTGTCCAAGATGTAATCGGTGTACATGAAGCCTGAGAGGAAGCGCGTTGCAGTGCCGCTACCTTGCGTAGCGTTGGTAAACGAGTTCGCGTTGATAACGCGATTTGCACCGAAAACCGCTGTGGCAATCGCATCGGCCCCGTTCCAATTCATGACCGTGAACGACGGAGTCATCGTCCAGCGACTTCCCAGTTGCAGTTTCGACGCAAATTGCACGCCGACTGCGTTGGAGTCTTTTCCTCCGCTGCTCTCGTTGAAAAACAGCTGCATTGCCTGCGCACTTACATTCTTAACGATCGGATTCTTAACGTCGAAGGACAGCTTCTCGGTGAATCCTTCCGGATTAAGGTCTGGGTCAAACGTGAGAGTTGTTCGTTGCCAGGTATATGCGAACTTTCCTCCGGTGAGACTCAACCATTTGTGCGCCTGAGGATTGTAGGTGATCCATCCGCGGTCGAAACCTACTGTCTTGCGCTCAAAGAAACTTGTCAGAGTCTCATTGGTAGACACGGGATCGGTGAGGGCACCTGAGGCAATGTAGATGCCACCAGTGAAGTCTTCATTGATCTTGCCATCGATACCAAAGCGGAGGCGGATGCGCGCACGATAGCGGTCCGGTGTTCCGTTTTGCAGGAAGCCTTCGCCGCGAATACGGACATCGCCAGAGGGACGGAAACGATTCAGAATCCCCTCTGCTGCCACCAATCGTTTCTGGTCTTCTTGCGTGCTCAATGCGGCGTTCTGCTGATTGAGTTTCACATCGGCAAGATCAGTCTGGATCTTGTTAACGGATTCGCTGTTCTGACTTGCAGCAGTTTGTGCTGAGGCAGCTTTTGCGGCTGCATCTGAAGCCGAGGTCTGCGTCTGCTTCAGGGCGTCAATCTGCTGCTGGTTGGCAGCATCGCGACGCTGTAACTCCACCATCAATGTCTGGATCTGCGCACGCTGTTCGGCCATCGCTTGTTGCTGCGCGGCGAGCGCATCCTGCAACTGTTTGATGGCTGCTGCGTTGGAGGATGCCGTGCTCCGAGTAGCAGCGGATTTCTTCTTAGTTGCTTTCTTTGTGGGCGTGGCAGTTTGAGCGTTGGCAAAAGGGACGGCCATGCTCAGGGTGAGTGCCATCGCTGCCAATCTTTGTAAATTCGCTTTCATGAAATCTCCTAACGTCTTTGTTAAGCGGTTCAGTGGCATAACTACTTTAATTGAGCGATGGTGGCTTTTACCTTTGCCGCCACTTCCGCAGGAAGGGGAGCATACGTCAATTGCGAGGTCATCTTCTGGCCTTCAGTGACCATCCAGTTCAGGAAATCGACGATGATCTTTTGCTTATTGGCATCGGCATTATGCGCCGGGATCAGTAGCCAGGTGAAACTTGCGATGGGGTAAGAATCCTTGCCTGGTGCGTTTGTGATGGAGACACGGTAGTCAGAGGGCATTTTCGCGGATGCAGCAGCCGCGGTGGTCGAACCCAGTGACGCCTTAACAAATTGTCCTGCGGCATTCTTCACTGTGCCGAAGGCAATCTTGTTCTGTTCCGCATAGATCAATTCGATATATCCGATGGAGCCTTCCATCTGCCGGATCATGCCAGCGACCCCTTCATTGCCTTTCGCTCCGAGTCCAAGCGGCCACTTCACAGAAGTGCCTTTGCCGGGGCCTGATTGCCAGTCCGAACTGACTTTTGAAAGATAGTCCGTGAAAACGTACGTGGTTCCGCTGCCGTCTGAACGATGCACTACGACTATCGGAACATTTGGCAGATTCATTCCGGGGTTGTCTTTAGCGAGAGCGGCATCATTCCAGCTGGTGATACGGCCCAAAAAAATTCCTGCAAGTGTTGCCGGCGTGAACTTGATCTCACCTTTGGCTCCAGGGATGTTGTATGCGGGAACGACAGCGCCGAGCACGGTAGGGATGTGATAGATCTTGGTTTTGGCGTCTGCCAACTGCGCGTCAGTCATTGGACCGTCCGACGCACCGAAGTCCACAGTGCCTGCCAACACCTGACGAATACCGCCACCGCTGCCGATGGATTGGTAGTTGATCTCAACATCTGAATGCTGATTGTGGTATTCGCTGAACCACTTCGAATACATCGGATACGGAAAGGTGGCGCCAGCACCATTCAACTTGGTCTGCGCTGAAGCCGCAGTCGCGATAGCAGCTAAGCAAAACAACGTAATGAAACGACGAATCACAGTTTTTCCTCCTCTGGGATGTAATGTTTTTATAGGGGGCTTATTAAAGGAGTGTTAAAGACAAGTGAACAGATTGTAAAAATGACAGTGCCTAATCACCGTCTTAGCTTGTGTTTGTCGCGTATCCAGTCGATGAACAACTGTTCGTAACATTTGTCGTTTTCGCGGGCAAGGTGACGGACGGTTCGGCCGCTGACGTAGTGACAAACTTCTTCGCCGAGATTCTTTGCATGGTCGCCGGCGCGTTCCAACGCCTGTGCCATGAACAGCACCTGTATGCTTCCGGGTGTTGCGGAATCGTGCTGTTCAACATGGCGTATGAAGATGAGGTTTCTGAGTCGGTCAATCACGGCGTCAGACTTCAGAATGCCGAGCGCCCGGTTGATGTCTCGCTCTAGAAATGCCCGACGTGCGTTGTCAATCATCTGCTCAAGCACGGTAGCCATTCTCACGAAGTCCTCGCGATCCTCTTGAGCGATGCGGGGGAAAACGGCAGTAGCGCGACCTGCGAAACTGGAGAGGAGATCGCCAATGCGCTCCAAGTCGATGACGAACTTCATACACGTCAGCAGTTCACGCGCTTCTCGCACGGTGCTTTCGGTGATTGCAAAGACGGCTGCATCGTCCATCTCATGATCGATACGGTCAAGTTCACGCTCGTCTTGATCTATGGTAGCGAGAAGTTCGAGGTTCCCGCTGGCCATTGCGTCGGCAGCCTTTCCTGAGGCTGACTTAGCGAGTTCACATGCCCTGAGGGTGAGGTCGATCAGTCTGGAAGTATTATGACTTTCTGAATGGATGGGTATTGGGGCCGACATTGGAGTTCTCCTGCCCTACTTAATAGCAGGCGAACGTCAATAGAAGGTCAATACGGTGTTAATGTCTTGTAAAAATGAATCCAACTACTTAGCTCGAGGCTTGGGAATGCCGCAGCGTGAAGTAGAAAGTGGCGCCGTGGCCAAGTTCGCTTTCAACCCAGACTGAACCGCCGTGATTCAATACGATGTGTTTCACGATTGCGAGGCCGAGGCCGGTTCCCCCTGACTCACGTGAACGCGATGCGTCTACGCGATAGAAACGCTCGAAGAGGCGTGGTTGATGCTCTAGAGCGATTCCGCTGCCAGAATCGCGCACGAAGAATTGCACCTTAGCACCATCTGCAGCGGCACCAAGTAGGACGTGCCCGCCGGGTGGGGAATACTTGATGGCATTCTCAATCAGGTTAGCAAAGACTTGTTGAATCGCATCGCGATCGGCGACAACGGCTTCTTCTGAGGAAGCGTGAATAGACAAATCGATTCCGCGAGCCTTTGCGATCGAATCAAAAGTATCAATCGCATCGTCAAGCAACGTGGCAGCTGTTACGTGTTCCAGTCTGAGTTTGTCCTCGCCCGATTCCACTCTCGCGAGCACTAGCAGGTCTTCTGTAAGTCGGGTCATCCGGGCCGCATTCTTCTGAATGATCTCGAGAAACTGTTTGCCTTGACCGGAATCAGGAAAGGACTCGAGCACGGTTTCTGCGTAACCCTGAATGGAAGTCAAAGGAGTGCGCAGCTCATGCGAGACATTGGCGATGAAATCCCTTCGTGTCTTCTCAACGCGTTCAATATCGGTTACGTCCTGAAGGACGGCGACTGCGCCTCCGCCGGGCATTGGCGCGGCGGTTACATTCAGCGCGCGACCGCTGACCAACGATGTTGTATGAACGGTCTGAACAGTTGACTGCTCAATGGCTGAGTCCAATGCTTTAAGCAGTTCGGGATCACGAAAACTTTCCACGACGGGGGTGCCGGTACGGATGCGCGGTTCGAGACTTTGCATAGCACGGTTTGCCCAGCGAAGAACGCGGTCAGCGGAGACTGCGACTACCGCGTTAGGGATACTGTCCAGCAGTGTCTCAAGCTGTTGCTTGCTGAGTTGGAGGGCTGTGAAATTCTCCTCAAGACGCCTCGCGGTCACATCCAGCGCGGCCGCGACTTGGGCAATCTCATCCGAAGAGCTTTCGGAGATTCGAGCCGACAAATCCCCACGGGCAATCTTCTCTGCAAACTCCACAATGTTTCTAAGCCGGCGGGAAATGGAGTGGGCGATAAGAATCGCTATGAGGGTTGCAACTAGTAAGGCAAGTCCGGACGCGTAGAGCAATCGTGTTCGGATGTCTTTCGTAGACCTCTCGATATTTGAAAGAGGATACGCAAGACGAACAGCACCTCCGTTTACAGGCACTGCGATGTATAGAAATTCGATGCCGACAGTCTTGCTTGTCCGTGAATCAACTCCGGTCTTGCCTTTGAGCGCTGCCGCAAACTCGGGACGGTGCGCATGGTTCTCCATCTGAAGCGGATCCGCCTCAGAGTCCGCCAGCACGCGACCGGTGGAATCAATGACAGTTGCGCGCGCGCCAGACGCATGGGACTCGTCAGTCACAATTTGCGAGATGGTGGATGTCTTGTCGCTGCTAACGTGAGAAGCCAGCATGCGAGTCTTTTCGGTGAGAGCTTGCGTGATGTCCGCGCGCAAAGAATCTTCCCACGCGTGACGGATCGAGAAATCCAATATCAGCGTCGCCGCTGCGATCACTAGAACGAAAGCAAGCAGCAACTTGAAAAAGACTTTACTTCTCACCGGGTACCTCGAAGCGGTAACCCGCGCCGCGAACTGTTCGCAAGTAGATTGGATCCTCGGGATTGACTTCGATCTTTTCGCGCAGGCGGCTTACGTAAACGTCAACAGAGCGCGGAGTCACGAATGCGGTGTCTCTCCAAACGGCGTCAAGCAATTGATCTCGCGTGAAGACACGGCCAATATGCCGGGCGAGATACTCCAACAGGCGGAATTCGGTAGCTGTGGTGGTGAGCGGTTCGCCCCTCACCATTATTCTCATGCCGACACTGTCGATCTCGATGTCGCCGGCTACCACTTTCGACTGCGGCATTGGGCGCTCAAAGCGCCGAAGCACAGCCTTGACGCGAGCGACCAGTTCGCGGGGACTGAAGGGCTTAGTGATGTAGTCGTCGGCCCCCTGCTCGAGTCCGGTCACGCGATCAGATTCCGTGATCTTTGCCGTCAAGAAAATAATTGGCGATAACGCCAGAGTGGGATGCTGGCGCAAGCGCTTGCACAGCTCCAGTCCGCCTCCTCCGGGCACCATTATGTCCAAGAGAAACAAAGCGGGAACAATGCTTTCTGCATTTGAGACTACGCCATTGACAGCGGGAAAAATGCGAATGGTAAATCCCGCCAACTCCAAGTGATGCTTAACCAGGTTGGCAATGTCCGCGTCATCTTCTACGAGGAAAATGGTCTGTTTCACGGAATCATTTTATCGAGACATTGTTAAAGCAAGGTAAATGATTGAACAGATTCCGCTTAGACTGCCGCGAAATGGGTAAGTGCAATTTGACCGCAGTTTCAGTTAGTTGTTAGTATCGAAGTGCGGGGTGGAGCAGTCTGGTAGCTCGTTGGGCTCATAACCCAAAGGTCGCTGGTTCAAATCCAGCCCCCGCAACCAAATCTTTCAACAACTTAGATCCGGTCGCAAGTAGACCAAAAAGGTGCAAAAAGGTGCAGTTACCCAGGAGCCGCGAGGCTCCTTTCGCTTTTTGCCTCCGAGGTCGGCCGCAACGCCATCTGGACCACATTACTATTGGCTGCGCGCTTCGCTTCTGACATCGTCGAACGTCCGTAGATGTTCATCGTCGTCTGAATGGAAGCGTGACGCATTAATTCCTTCTGGATGGGCATGGAAGCGCCGGCAGCGTTCAACCACGTGCGATAGGTGTGGCGAAACGTGTGCCATCCAATTCCCGTTCCAAGTCCGGCTTTCACCGCTGCTGGTTTGATCTGTCGCATGGCGACGGTCTCTTGCCAGTAGGGTCGGAGCGTACTCGGATTAGGAAATACCCAGCCATCGGTCGTCTCCGTGCACTGATCGCGCCAGCGTAGCATCATCTCTGCATAATCGTGGTCGAGGGGAAGATCGTCATTGGAATATTCCGTCTTCACATCGTCGACACGGCCATGCACTATGCCGCGTTGTACACAAACAGTCAGTGCTTTGAAATCGAAGTCGGACCAACGCAATGCCATGACTTCGCTGATCCGCAATCCTAGACATTGAGCGGTCAGAACCATTGTCTTGAATGGCTCCTGCAGATGTCCCAACAGATTCCAGAACTCGTCAGAAGTAAGCACACGCGGCTGTCGCAGGCGCTTGCTCACGTTCTTGATTTCGACAAGTTCCATCGGATTGCGTCCCAAGGGGAACAACCCCCACTTCATCGCACACTCGAATAACCGATGCATCAAGCCCTTAATGTGGCCCTTGGTCTTTGGAGCTAGCTTCAGCCCCTCAAACCATTTTTCAACTTCGTATGGCGCCTTGGCCATCTGCTCTAGCGTGTATTCACCCCAAGCTGGGATGACATGCACATTCAAGCAAGACAGATAAGAAACGCGTGTCGAATAACGTTCGGGAAGTTTGTCGAGCTTATATCGTTCGATCAAGCCCCCGAAAGTCATCGCGGACTCAATCGTCGCGGATTGGTTGAAGTGCATCCGCGCCGCCTGGGCCGCCATCTCCACACGAGTCTTGTTCGGGAGTTCATCCGTCGTACCGAGCCTTCGACTTGTATACGTAAGCTTTTTTGCGCTCCGCACACGAAACCGAATGACCCAGACCGCAGGACCCGATCTCCTCGGCTGTAGTTCTATATGACCAAACTGATAATTCATCCGCTTCACTAGAAATCTCCTTTTCTAGTTGCCGCGGACAGGGTTGTGCTCTGCCTGAGAGCTTACCCTCTGTTTCATCCAGGAGTCCACATCTATCGGACGGAAGCGCCAGTGGGTACCGATGCGGAAAGCCGGGATCTCACCCATCACTGCCATTCGAGTGACCGTTCTTGGATGAATGCTTAAGAAATCTGCAACTTCTTCCGTGGTCCAAGGCTTGTCTGTGAAATTCATATTCGTCTTCGCTTGTCCGCAGAATTAACCGTAAGTCGTTTAACTACGCCAAAATTCCAAAAACTCACAATTACTCGTTTATGTAAATTTGGGAGCGGCGGAGGGCTACGAGCGATTCATCCTCAACATTTGCCCCGCCCCTCCCGCTGTTTAACGAAGACTGAGGCACACCGCGCAATTGCAGTATTCGTTCGGTTCGTGCGCCCAGTGAAACGCTGCGATCACGTAATCGGGTACGCCGGGCGCTGGCATGGGCCACTGCCCCGGTGCTATCGGCGGATGTGTGATTGGTCTACCGCATACACAGCGCTTCACCGCTATCTTTCGTCTTCGCTTTTTCATGTTGGCAACCACCTCTCGTAACTTTATTTTCGTCCTGCCCAATCCCGTCCCATCAGAAGAACGTTAGTTCTGATGGTGGGAGGGTGCGTTGGCAACTATTCTTTTCTTCTTATAGGGTGCTGCCAACTTCCAACCCGCCGATTCCGAGTTCTCCCCGCTTGAGCCTTACCCATTCTTTACTGCGGTTAATTCCTGCCTCTTTCAGCAACTTCGCCATTTTGACGTTGGAAAGTTTCTGATTAGCTTTCATCTGAGCGATTGCGGCATCGTCCTTGCCGTCTTTGTTTGCTGTATTCCCCAACATCACAACAGCGCCCGCGCTGCCATCAACAAAGGTCATCCGGCAGGTTTCCCGGCTTGTGGTCACTTCAAACGAATGAGGCTTCGGCTCAAAGTCCCGTTGTTTGACGAAGCGGAAGAGTGATGCGGATTCATATTCCTTGTCCATGTCCTGTGTGCGCATAGCAAGCGCCACGGACAGGAACGCGGACAATTCTCCAGTGCCCCGGAAGCTGTTTTCTAGCGTTAGCTCATTAGCTTTGGTCATGGACTTCGGGCTGTGATGCAACATGATCACGCAAGCCGCTTTATTCCGAATAAGCGAAAATGCATGTTCGGCAAATTCTTTCATCATGGCCGCGTCATTCTCGTTGCCATCAGTGAAGCGAATTGCGGTATCAATGACGATAGCCGCGTCCTGAATTTCCTCGGGCAGCAATGCAGCCAGAGGGCGTTTTGCCGATATTGACATCGTGGCATAGAAAAAATTCTTGCACAGATAGTCACGCAAGCCGATGCGGTTCACACGGTCAGAGAACGAAATCAGCCCGTTTTCAGGTCCCAAGTAGAGAACGCGGGAGGGCTTCCGGGTTACTTTGTATTTCCCGAATAGTGCTTCACCTGAGCACAGCGAGAACACGATGTTCAGCGCGGCTAGCGTTTTCTTTTGGCCGACAAAAGCACCGATCCCCATGATCGACTGCTCTGGCAAGAAGTCTTCGATGAGAAAGCGCGGCGGTCCCACGTTATCGTGCTCTTTGGCGCTGTGGTAATACTCGCGCCAATCAACCGGCTCTGTTAGTTCCGCGCCCGCGCCGAGCACGACAACGGGATCCGACACCGGCAATTCATACCGCGCCACATTTGTGGCAATCCGTTTAACTTCATCTTCTTCAAGCGGCGGAGCACACCGATCCGCGTTTACCTGAAGCAATGCAACCTCAATTGCTTCGCGGCTCAATCCGGCGTTGCGGAGCTTCCCGGCAATAGACGTGAGCGCGTTGTTGCGGTTGGCGGTAATGGGTTCGCCGTCATCTTTAACCCGTTGCTGCTTTTCACTCTTGAGCGCGCGCACAAGACCCGGCGTTGGCGCCGGCTCCGTGATGTCCCCGAGTTTCTCATAGGCTAGCTTACTGTCCGGGTGAATTGACCCCGCCGCCACGACATAGCCGCCAAGACTCTTGACTTGCCCTTCACACCCGTTGAGCTTCCACAAACCAATGTCCGGGATCGCTCCCGAGAAATAAAGCTGCACGCCAAACTCCGGGCGGCGTCCGGTCCGCACGGCGTAAGTTTCCGGCATGTCTTCAGGCAAATTTCGGAGCCACTCTTGCAGCGCATCCAAGTCCGCTAACCCGTGGTCAATGTCCAGCACGCAAAGGTTGGACGGGTTGCACGCAATCCCAATGTTTGCGTCCGGCTTCGCTGTCCACCATCGGCGAATGACGGCCTCGTCATTGCTCGCGTCGTGCCAACCGTTAGGCACGAGTCCACCCAACGGCTTCTTGTCGCCGGGGACACATGGGAAGACATACCAACCGCGCTGGATGTATGAAAGTGCCACATCAAGAAAACTCATTAGAAGTTTGATCCTCCGCATTTCTTACCGCCTACACCTATGCATGATTGGCCAGATGTGATTGAGAACAAACGCCAATCACCAAGAATCAATGACTTAGCGGAAGTGATTTGTTTTGTCCCTCTACTCTTAGTCGTTTTTGGCCGATGTGCTTGGAAACAAAAGTCAATTACCAAAAATCAACAAGTTAGGCGACCCAAGCGCTTAATGAAAAGAATCTTTGGGCATTGGTGAACTCCCGACTTGTTAGCAGTTTTCACGGAACACGGATTCGCGGGTTAGAATTGAATCAGCAATTCCTGGTTTCGGTATGTCAACAAAGCCGACCGTTGCAACTTCCGCACCGGCTCCTTCCGTGGACTCCCAAACTGCTCCCGAAAAACCCGGTGAGGAGCGGAAGGATGTCCTTGCGCAAATCCTGGAGTGGTCGCAAGGGAGACCCGCCTGGCAGCGGGACGGCCTTCGTCGCCTTCTCACTACTGGGAACCTATCGCCAAAAGATTTCGATGAACTCACGGCAATAGCTAAGTCTGCGCACGGCTTGGCTAGAAAGAAAGCGGATCCCCTAACTTCGGAGCATGTAGCGATCAGGGGTCGGAAGAGCGTCCCTGTTTCAATCCTGAGCGTGACTCACCTGCAGGGCGTGAACGCTTTGGCACCAAATCAAACCGTTGCTTTTGGGCCGAGCCTCACCGTGGTATTTGGACAGAATGCCGCAGGCAAGTCAGGGTATACGCGCATCCTTAAGCGCGCCTGCAGGTCTCGTGGTACGGAGAATATTCTCGGTAATGTTCTTAGCGGTCAGACACCGGTAAGGCCGGAAGCAACTATTCGATATCGTGAAGGCACTACGGAACTTCCATTGGATTGGAAGCCTGACACCGCGCCCTCAGAAGCTCTCGCAAGTGTTAGCGTGTTCGATTCTCATTCGGCGTCAGTCTACGTTCGCGACAAGACTGACGTTGCATTTCGGCCGTTCGGACTAGACATCTTTGACCGCCTGTCGGTTGCCTGCGCGGAGATCCGAACTCGGCTCGAAGCTGAGATTCAGAAGTTGAATAGAGCTGCCGTGGCTCTCCCAATTGTGCCCGACGGGACCCGCGTAAAGGCAATGATTGAAGCGCTTTCCGGGTTGACGAAGATCGAAGACGTGCATTCACTGGCTGCCGTGACAGAGCAGGATGAAGAACGCGTCAAGGAGTTGCGCGGACATAAGAAAGACGTGGAATCGTCCGACCCCCGGCAGCGTGCCCGAGAATTGAAGCTGAGAGCGGAACGATTCAACCTTCTTGCAAGGCATCTCGACACAATAGCCGATGCTCTTGGCGATCCGAGAATTGCTGAGTTGCAAGCTGCCGATCACAGACTCCTCGTTGCAAAAGAGGCTCTCGAGTCGGTGCGGAAGTCCGCAATCAGTCCTAGTCATCTTTCCGGAACTGGCGAGGAAGCCTGGAGAACAATGTGGGACGCTGCAAAAGTGTTCTCAAACCATGCCTCCCCTCAGCAGAAGTTTCCGCTCGTTGAAAACAGCCTCTGTCCTTTCTGCCAACAAATCATTGGGAAAGAAGCTGCATCTCGCCTTGCGCACTTTGCGGAATATGTATCGTCTGACGCTCAGACTGAGGTGCAGCACGCCGAAAAGGCATTTGCCAAACTGCTGTCCACTGCGTCAGACATTGAAGTGCAGCGGAATGACATCGCTCTCGCCCTCAGTGAAGTCGCGGCAGATGACGGCCAGCTCAGCCGTGCGACCCATGATTCATTGAACGTGCCGTTGCTATTCAAACCGCTCTCAAGAACAAGAGTCCACTATCGGGGCTTCCATTGCAGAAATTGGGACTCACTCCATCTGGCGCGCTGCGTGAGGCAGTGAAGAAGCTCCAAGGCCGTGCGGCTGAACTCGAAACGGAGAAAGTCGTCTTTGATCCGAAGCTCGAATCAGAATTACGTGAACTTGAAGCGAAACTATCTCTTCGCGAGGGCCTCGCTGTCGTCCTTGGCGAGATTGAACGCAAGAAACAACTTGGTGCCTATCGGCAGACTTTAGACGACACGAATACGACACTTATCACGCGAAAAAGCACCGAACTCACCAAAGAACTGGTCACCGACAATTTACGGGACGGTTTCCGTGATGAGTTGCAAAAGCTCGATTTTAAGCACCTCTTGGTTGACGTGCACGCGGCCGGTGGAAGTAAGGGTGCCCTGTTCCATCGCCTAGCTTTCACAAATGCCCCAGGCGTCAGCGTTGGCGAGGTGCTCAGTGAAGGCGAATCACGAACGTTGGCGCTCGCTGTTTTTCTAACCGAACTCAGCACCGCTGCTGCAAAGTCGGCGATTATTTTTGACGATCCGGTATCTTCGCTTGATCACAACTGGCGCGAGAGAATTGCGCGCCGCCTAGTCGCCGAAGCAGGCAAGCGACAAGTTATCGTATTTACTCACGACATCCTATTTCTGCGGCTGTTACTGAATGAAGCCGAGGCGCAGAGTGTGCCATGCGAGAAGCAGTATGTTCGCCGGGATGAACAGGTGGGCATTTGTTCCCCCGATCTGCCTTGGATTGCGATGTTGGTAAAGGACAGAATTGGGAAGTTACGCGTCCGGTGGCAAGAAGCGGAAAAGCTGCAGCGCACGGTGGGTAATGAAGCGTACGAAGGAGTCGCCCGCGATATTTATGGATTGCTTCGGGAAACGTGGGAAAAGGCAATCAGTGAAGTGTTGCTTAATGAGGTCGTCGAGCGATATCGCCCCAGCATTGAAACCCATCGTCTCCGGCCTCTACATGACATCAGCGAAGAAGATATCAGTACCGTAGACAAAGAAATGACCGAGTGCTCCCGCTGGATCCGTGGACATGATCATCCACCTGCAGACGGCACACCGTTCCCCAATCCAAGTGAATTGAAGGAGCGGATTGATAATCTAGACGCGTGGATCAAGGCAATTCGCAAGAGGAGAGAGAAGAAATAGTTTTTCGGAAATGTGGCTACAAAGCGGATAGAACTGCCGGAAAGAGTTGTTCGTTGACTCAGGAGGCCGGAAAGATGTTCGCGGAAGCTCTCCATTCGCCTGAGGCCCGTCTCGCGCTTCTTTTAATCACGTCGGAACGCGTCCGATTGACAGGCGATTTAGAGGAGTGGATGCCTACCGAGGATCAGATCAAAGAGACTGCGGCTCTTCTTAATCCTTACATTAGCTCATACATTGAATATCTCATAGGCTGTGCTACGGGAAAATTCGTTCCTGAGCATAATGATCTCGGAGACTTTGAATCCTTCCTTTACCTTCAGGGCGACACGGCGTTGCTTACCGAGGACAGGAAGTGGAAGCGCATCTGCCAGCAGGTGTGCCCTCAGCATTGCCCGTAAGGTAGACAGGGGAGGAATGCTGTACGGTTCTGATCTACTTACGGACTTGGAACGAGCTTCCCAACAGCGATCCCAGAAGAATCAAGGGCCAAGACGAAGCACGATTCTAGTCAGATCGTGATGGCAGACGGCATATCGCGGCAAGGCCGAAGGGATTCCAAGGCAGTCTTAATAATGCAGCAGCTAGAGCGCTCATCTATACTGAATCGCAAAATACACAAACACTATGGCAGCGCATCCCCCCGCCATTCCGCCCGATACGCTCAAGGCTCATTGCGACGGCCTCTTACAAAAGGTCGCCGACGATGGGATCTTTATCGAACGCCGTCTTATCCCTGATAAGAAGTGGCGGGAGTCAGCCGCAGAGCAGAGCTATCGTTTCAGCGGCGTCTTTCGCGAATACGAACCAGTACTCACCAAGCTGATAGAGAATCCTAGGCTCGTTATCGCTGGAGAGCCGGGTGCGGGAAAGAGTGTTGTCACACGATACGTCGTCCGCAAACTGGCTGCCGCTTGTTCCCCGAAAGATGTTCCCGTGTTCTTTCGATTGCGCGGGTACTCCGGCGATCTAGCGAGGGATCTTGCTCAGGAAACGTCTCGCGAAATTCTAGACTCGGATACTCTCCGACGCCGTTACATCTTTGACGGGCTGGACGAAGTACCGCAAGACAAAGTTGCGTCCGCTATTAAAGAGATCAACGACCTTCTCGCGAAAGACACAAAGTGCGCAATCATCCTCACGTCTCGGCAAGCTTTCTTCGCCGATCACGCAAGTGAGTTGAGTACCAACCTCTCCGCATATCACTTGCTGGATTTTGACGAAGATGATGTCCGCGATTTTGCGGCCCAGAATGATCTAGATCCGCAAGCGTATATCGATGATGTCCGTGAAGCACTTCTTACTGACGAGGTGCGCAACCCATTCAACGCGTATATCACGGTACAGAAATTGAAAAGCGGCAGGAAGCTTAGTCCGCGACGCAGTGAAAACGTGGACTGGGCGATCCAGCAGATGTTCGACACTCGGCCCAACGTAGAAGCTCTCCGGCAGAATCGAGCGGCTGAATTGTTGGGCGTGGGAATGGAGACCTACTCACGCAACGAATTAACCATTGCTGAGGCAACGAAGATTCTTGAATTCGGACTAGGTGGGAGTGAAGAGTCAGCCAAGAGCGTTCTTAATGAACTCACATACTCGATCCTGATACGAACTCCAAAAGGGATCGCTTTCCAGCTTCGATCCTACGGCGAATTGCTTGCGGCCAAAGAGCTACGCAACGCGACGATGGACCGCGTTATGCAACTCGCGTTTCTGGATTATGACTCGCCCAATCCATCTTGGAAGAACGCGATCAGCTTTCTGGCTGAGATCAATCCTGCGGTTAGGAAGTACTTCGTCTTTCGGTATCCAGATTGGATGCTAGAGGCGTCACCCGCTGCGTTCACTGAGGAGGAACGGTCTCAAATAGCGGACAACATTATTACTAAGCTGGCGAGCGATGGTCAGTTTCTCACGGCGCATCCCACAATTCGCGCATCTCGCCTATATAGGTTCGTCACGCCGCAAACGCAGGATCGGCTGATTCGCGATCTCGATTCAAAACGGCCTGAGGTTCAAGCCAATGCGCTCGTTATCCTGGGAATGGCGGGAAGAAAGGAAGCGGTTGAAGTCGCCCTGCCGATTGCTTTGGATGTTCAAAGAACTGACGCCGTTCGTTACGCGGCGCTGATCTGTGTAATGAATGGCGGGGCAGCAGAACATGTCCCCAAGATCGTCTCGCTTTTGGATCGCAACGACCGCTTTTACGACCAAATGATCGAGTGCGCTGCAATGCTTGTCCCGCCGAAGGAATTTACAACAGTCCTTCCCTTCGTCCTAAGCACGCGGACGATGCTCGGCCCTGTGTTCGCACGCTTCCGAGACCTAAGAGAAAAGGATGCAGTTGTAAGTCTGTTGGAGTACCTGGAAGCGCACCCGACGACGCTAGATAACTACAGCGCGGACGGATACCTAAGCCCGATTGTCAGCGCCATCAAGGATTGTTGGGACGATCAGATTGCTGGTTTGGTTTCCCGCGTCTTAATCGCAACGGAACAGACCCGTGTGACCGCCAATGGACGGCTTACAAAAGACTTGATCGAAGCTGTCGAAGGGGCGGGCGGGCAAGAGACTGTCTGCAGAAATCTTATCGAGCACTTTACTACGACAGCCACTCGGCCCATTGCCAGCACGGCGATAATGGGCGACTGGCTGACACTGCCTCTCGCTGATCTGTTGATTGAACGCGGCGCGACTCCGGTCATTCAACGTCTGTCGCAATTCTTGCGCAAAGCAGACCTCCGAGAGCGATTGCGAGATCACTCGGACAATTGGATTGCCAATCAAGACGAAGGTGCCCAGGAAGCATTGGCCCAACAACAGCAGCGAGAAGAGGAAAAGGCGAATCGTCTAGCAACGAGGCAAGAGAAGATACGAACAGGAGAAAGTCTTGAAGAGGTCGTGAAGGCTTGTTACAAGCTAGAAGAGGGAACATGGCCGGAGATAGATGAGGCACGCCAAGCTTGGCTGAGCGAAAAAGTAAACGGATGGTTTGCGGAGACTGATCTAATCGAGCACATAACACGTAAAGAGGACGGCACCTCTTGGACGCAGCCTGGCTGGTTAGAACCCATCCTAGATTTAATTGACCGCTACCACCTGGAAGTTTCGCAGGATACGAAATTGATTGAAACGCTGAGAGCTTGGCCCTTCTCTGAGGTCTCAAAGTACTTTCGTAAGCACAACCTCTCGGACGCGGCGAAACAGCAAGTCCTAACGCAGATCACGGATCGGACTGTACATCCAGAAATCTTGGGCAATACGCTGAGATTTATCGAGGAAGCTAAATTCGAGTGGCCCAACCAAGCTGCTGATCTTTTAGCTGTTGTTATGGATGCCAATCCGAAAATAGATCGCCGCCCGCGCTGGACGGCAGCGCATCTCCTGATAGAGCGAAACGCAGATGTTCGGACATTGAAGCAAATCTTAAAGTGTGGGCATTCCGAGTTGGAAAAAATGGCGTTCGATGCACTCGTAAAGCTGCAAGATCAAGAGACGATCAGGAGAGATTTGGCCCGATTGCGCACGGATATGAATGCGCTGCGAGGCACGGACGTAGCGCCGCCGAACGACAGCCCCATATCGTGGATTTTTCAGATTCGCTCTGACTGGGCGTGGGACGATCTAAAGGCAATCCGCAAACTTACGCTAGAACACGACTTGGCTTACGCGAGCTATACGCTTACCAGAGCGATGTACAAAGTCAGGCCCGCTGATCTTCCTGCCCTAATTCGAGAACAAGTTCGATTTGCGCCGAAGGATTGGAACTCTCGTGAACTGGCAATGGCGACTGATTTTGAAAATCAACGCCTTATAGACGCTGCGCAGCGCATGACATTTGAAGATGTTTTGAATCGTCTGAAACAAAATACTTCTCTGATTGCTTTGCGGGTTTGGCTGGAAGGGTCAACCGACGCACCTGTTTTCAAGAAGCTATTTGAAGAGTATGGCGATCCGACGTTAGCGGACAATTTTGATTTCGTAAACGGCTGGCCACACTTACGTAGTCGCGCGCCTCACCACTATTTAGCGGGCGGTCGTGAAGCCGTCGTTGTCATGGACGGTGACCGTGGAAGAAAGCTAGCAAAAGCATCTCGTCCCTACAGCGAAGAGGCTAAGCTCGGCTTTGCCTACTTTCGAGGCCATCGCATCACTCTATACGTTCTCAAGAGGCACGGCATAGAGAACTACTTTTCTCAAACGGCGCTACAAGCTGCAACCGGTCGCGATCTCAGCGCGCTCATGCCAATACCGGAAACCATAGGGATTGCGAAAGTTCTTTCTGAGCAGAAGTATCCGCGTCTACATCGTCTTTTGAGATCGATTAGCCCTAAGCTTGCATTTTTCAGCGAAAAGCGCTCGTTCTATCGCAAAGAGCTTAACGAGGAAGTGTCAAAGCACTTAACGATGCAAGACGTTGAAAATGCGGACTTGGGCGAGATCATAAGGGAGATTGTCGCAAAGGCGGCTCACAACCGCTCGATTCAATAGCTTCATTGCGCAACTGCGCAAAGGCAAACTGTCTTAACCTTCAATGCGACCTTCAACCGGAGCTAATGCGAAGCAATCGCGGCTTTCGCAATATCGGCTTTGAATTTTTCAAAATCCTCTAACAAGTTCTCGTGGGCATCGATGAATGATTCTCCAATGTCATCTGCGAGTTGGGTCATCATCCGAGTCGCAACGAGGTTGTCGAGCGTCGGCCTCAGCGCACAGAGAGCGACGGTGACTTGAAGAAGCGAGATGGCGGTACAGTCTCCGGGATCGGCAAGTCCCGCATCAGTGGGGCCGGTAAGAAGAATGTCACATTCGGGGAGTAGGCCCATCTTGAAGAAAACGCCCTTGGGATTGGCGTGAACACAAGCGCGCTCATGGTGAAGCGACACCAAATATAGTTGAAGCGGTCCGCCAGTCGCGCTCGCGAACGGAGCATGGGATTTTAAGAATAGCAGGGAAAATACTGCAGATTTTTACGTTATTGGCGATACTGCCTACGATTCTGATTACATAGGCAACGTTATGTGGGGAGAGATTATGAAGTCATACGGGTACAGCGAAGACTTTGCACATCTCGGCGCCGGAGTGCAACAAGTCTTGAAGGATATAAGAGGAGGTCAATTTCCGACGGGTTCTATCAAAACTGGTGGAGATCAACCTCTAGATTATCAGGCTATACATAAAGGATACAATCAGGATCCAATATGATAAGCACTCTACAGAAATTTACGTTTTTTGTGTTGTTGCTTCTATTCTCAGCATTGGAATTAGGATGCCAGTACTTTGAAGGAACCCATCGGACATTCACGCGATCAGGAGCGAAAGAGCACTTCTACGAAAACAAGCGCGAATTTGAATTGCTCGCAGATGATTGGGTATCAAAGCACACGAAGGACAGCCTTGTGTTCGACCCCTGGCACATGGAAGAAGTGAGATGGAATCAAATCAGCATATTAAAAAGAGACTCACATTATGTTCTCCGGGAAGGACCGCGCACTCTTAGGGACGCTCACAATTTTGCAGAAGCCGCTAAGATTGCCGGGGCTGAGCCGTTGACTCTTTCCAGCACTCTTGCCACAATCCAAAAGCTCGGAGTGGCGTCAGTCCACATAAGACAAAGAGGAGCCCAAGGAGATGGAGATTACCTGTTGATAGGCTTGCAAGAATCAGGAGCGGACTATGGATATATCTATGTTCCCGCTGCTCGCGTTGAGGCTCAAGCTCTCGTTGATGCTGCGGCACAATCAAGGCCTGGCCTCATCGGGATGAACAAAGTCGAAAAACTGGCTGCACAGTGGTTTTATTTCGAAGGGAAATGATGTTGTTAGCGATTGTGGAATTAACGTGAAACCAAACCACGGCGGCAGCGACAACAGTTCGAGTAAAGAGCAAAGAGAAAATGGCTGAAGAAAACCGTGAAGTCATCAGGCTGAACACACTCGAATGCCTTATGGTTAACCGTCAACAAGGGCACAAGTCCAAAGGACAAAGGGTGGGCAGATGCGCAAAGTTTCGAACTACTGGTGTCCAGATCTTTGGTGCAAGTCCGGTTGGAACCAGATGCTTTCAGCAATCAATGATCAATGGTCTGGAACGGTTCGACAACATTGGAAATCGATTTTTGATGTAGGCAATTTTGAGACAGCGAAAGTATTCAAGTTCAACAAGCTTCAACAGCCTTCAACGAGCAGCCCGCAACTACTTCAACACCAAACATTTACAATCCTCAAAATTCAACAGGTTTCAATAACGCCTGGAATCTGGTTCGGGACCAAGGCGATCGAAGGTTCAAATCCCTATTCCCAACTTCGTTTACGGGTGCAATCAAGGTGCAGATCACATTCCGGACTGCGAGTTTAGATACATTAGAGAGCGCCCCTGTCCGCGTAACTCGTTACATTCATTAACAACTCTCTTCTCATAACCCAAAGGTCGCTGGTTCAAATCCAGCCCCCGCAACCATCTTTTCAATAACTTACCCATTCCTACTCTCCATTGCAGCGTCCGATTGATGTCCGTTAATAACGGGCAATGGTTTTCTCTCCAGCACCATCTGCACCACCTTGCTTTGCGCCTCCCATTTTGCCGGAGCCATCGCTTGGGTCTAGGTATTCAGCGTAGTCTGGATATCAGCATGCCACACAATTCCTGCTGCACCTTTATATCCCCACCCCAAAGATCTACCATCCTTATGTATGGGTCAGCATTCCTGCCAACTTTACGGCTAGAGTTAACCGAACGGTTGCAGGTCCATTCCTACCTGAGGAGCAATTCTTTTCTGAAAAAATCACTCACCTCCGCTCCAATTGAAATTTCTACTCTGGGGAGTTTTCAAAGGACTCCATGCAAAATCTATGCCCATGCGAAGTAGAAGGCCGAAGTTGCGTGAACCTATTGATGCAATGAGAATCTAGACGGCAAAGCTGCCTCTAGATTGATTTGTTCTCCGGTGATGGGATGTTGAAACTTCAGAAATTGGGCGTGCAGGGAATATCCCCCATCGCCCGGGAGGCCGGGGAGATTTTCAAGAGGTTGGCCGGTTAAGCCGTACAGAGGATCGCCTATCAGGGGATGGCCGATGGATGCCAGATGGATTCTAATTTGATGAGGGCGGCCCGAATTTAGCCTTACCTCAAATGTTGTGGTGCTTGTAGTGCGGGAGATCACTTTCGCCAATGACTTTGACGGTTTGCCACCTGGGTTGGCGGCCCACACGGAACCGATGAGCGGGTGCGGTACAAGGCCGATGGGTGTGAGAATTTCGTAGGTGTCGTGCTGTGCAACGTCTTGCGCCAGTGCCCGGTAGATTTTTTGAATTCTGGATGTGTTCCAGTTTGCCAATAGTTTAGAGGCCGCCTGCGGTGTTTTGGCGAAGAGGACGATGCCGGAAGTGGCTCGGCCCAACCGGTGCAGAGGGTTGGCGTTGGGGGTTTGCTTTTGCACCAAGCGAAGGAGGGTGTTTTCCATGAAGCCGCCGCCGGGAAGGGTGGGCAGCCCGCTAGGTTTGTTGACGGCCAACAGATAGGGGTCTTCAAACAGGACTTCGAAGCATTGAGGGGAGTCTGGCTCGATCCAGGGTGGACGGTTCCAGACAAGAGTTTGGCCTACAATGAGCGATTCGCTTCCGGCGGCGGTGATGCCGTTGACGGTGACTTCGCGGTTGTTCAGATTTTGTTGCCAAGCTTGCGGGGTTGAGTGTGGGTAAAGGCTTGCCAAGTGGGAGAGCAGGGTTCGTCCCTGATGTTTGCTGCTGATGATCGTG
>JAOAPE010000050.1 GCA_025462725.1 Terriglobales bacterium
AGCCGCCGGACTTCTGGCTGATCGACGACTCCGTCGCCGCGGTGATGCGCTACGACGGCGACGGCCGCTGGCTGGGATGGACCTGCTCTCGGGAGCGTGCGATCTCGCCAGGTATTGCTCGCTCCGCGATCTGGCGGTGGATCACAGCGCGCCGCTCGCCGCGTACCTGGCGGCCATGCGGCCGCTCCCCTGGACCCATCGGATCTCTTGGGACAGCCGCCCAGAGGGTCGCACCGAGCTGACGTGAGCAGGCGATCCCGCGAATCCGACGCCTCGGACGAGGACGCGGGATCGTCGACGCCCATCGTGCGTATTTCGGCGACTCCGAACGGCTGTAGAGGGGTGGATCCGGCCCTCGGTGGCGGCGAGCCTGGCGATGCTCACCTCGCGAGGGGTTGCCGGCGAGGACGCTGACGTGGTCGACAGCGCCTCGCCGGCACCTTGTCAGTCGTCTGCTCTGTGCACCTGCTCCAGAGCAGGTGCATGCGGCACGTCCATGCCGTGGGAGTGGTTGCCCTCGTGCATGGGGCCGTGCATGGGGTCGACAGCCATCACCTCCTTGGGCGTGACGACGAAGGTGCGCATCATGCCCTCGTCCTCGTGCTCCAGGATGTGGCAGTGGTACATGTAGCGACCGGTGCCCCCCTGAAACTGGGCGGCGATGGTCACCAGCTCACCGCTGCCGTCGGGCCGGCCCACGCGGATGGTGTCCTTCCAGCCCTGATCGCTGGCATCGAGCGTGCCTGGCTCCATGTAGGTCACCGGAGTGCTCGTGCCGCCCACGTCGTTGTTGAAGCCCTGGATGTCGAACCGCTGCCGTCCGAGGCCGATCGTCTGGAACTGGACCAGGTGGAGATGGATCGGATGAACGACGGGGCTCAGGTTGAGGATGTTCCAGACCTCCCACCCGTCGTAGTCGACGTAGAAGTTGGCCGCGTCCCGGAAGGTGCGATTGACCCGTTGCAGGGTCGTCACCGTCTCGTCGGAGAGCTTGACCTGCACGATGCCGTCGACGGGAAGGCCGGGCGGTGGTTGCTCGACCTCCTCCATCTCCCACAGCTCGGGGTGCTTGCCGTTCAGGAGGGTGAGCACGATCCAGCGATGGGCGTGGTCTGCCGGCAGCGAATCGTGGCTCAGCCGGACGAACGACGTCGAGATCGTGGCCGGCAGCGTGAAGTGGTCGTCGACCTGCGCGCTGCGCACCCGAAACTGCATGACGTCGGGGTTCGGAGTGGTCGGGATGGTGGGGATGACCGGGTCGAGGGTGTTGGACAGCACCAGCGACCTGCCTCGGAATGCGCTGAAGTCGATCAGGACGTCGGCGCGCTCGGCCGGCGCGAGCGTCAGCTCGTTCAGTGCCGCCGAAGTGGGAAGCAGGCCGCCGTCGGTGCCGATCTGATGCAGCGCCCCCGCGACCGGGTTGCCATGCTCGTCACGGAGCGCCAGGGTGTAGGCGCGCTGATTCGACGCGTTGAGCACCCGGAAGCGATACCAGCAGGCATCCACATCGAGATGCGGCCAGATTACACCGTTCACCAGTGTGAAGGGGCCGAGGAACGCGATCTTGTCGTCGCCCGGAGCGACGATGAGCTTGTACAGGAGCCGGGACGTGAGATTGCCCTGGGCGTCGGTGTCGAGGTTCCGATCGCAGAGGATCAGGGGCACCTCACGCCTGCCATGGGGCAGATGGAGGGCGTCCTCCTCGTCGTCGCGAATGAGATACATTCCGGCCAGGCCCGTCATCACGTTCAGGCCCGTGATGCCCATCGCGTGGTCGTGGTACCACAGCGTGGTGGCCCGCTGGTCGTTCGGATACTCCGACCGCTGGTGGCCGCCCAGCAGCGCAGCGTTCTCCGTCCATCCGTCGTTCCAGGCGTTGGTCCGCGCTCCGTGAAGATGCACCACCATCCATGACGGCAGCGCCGCCACGTCCGCCCTCAGCGGGGCTCCGTCACGCCCGGGTCCCGCCGTCGCGCTCGCCACCGGCACGTCCACGGCAGCCAGCGGAAAGCTGCCGGTGATGGCGTTCTCCCAGGATGCATGCACGGTCTGCCCGCTGCGGACCTCGATGGTCGGACCCGGAAAGGATCCGTCGTATGTCCAGAGGCTTGTCGGGGGAAGCTGGGAATGGAGCTTCACACTCGCCGGACGCATGGTGATCTTCAGTGACCCGTGAGTCATGTCTCCTGGAACGGTGATGACAGGAGGGATGCGCAGCGGATCGAGAAACTTCGTCAAGCCGTAGTCACTGGACGGCGGCGTGAGCGGCGCGGCCAGCAGGGCGGTGTCCTGCGCGTGGGGCGAGATGGCTTCCAAGCGCGCCGGATCGCTCATGGTCACTTCCTCCATCGAGTCTGGTGAGACCGCCAGCTTGCCGTCCCGGATCTCCGAGTGTCTGCAGCAGACATCTCGCAGCGTGTATGCACTCGTACCGCTCGCTGCCATTGTGTATCGGCGCGAGACGCTGTCTCCGCTGGACGGCCGGGCGTGCGAGTCAGCCCCGCACAGCCCAGCCGGCGTTCACCATCGTCGCATGCCGCGTCGACCAATGATGGAGGCGCGCTCTCGTGATCCGCCGACCGAGATGAGCAGGCAGCGTCGACACCCAGGTGCACGTCGGGGATGGCAACCGCGACACTGCCGTCGGCCTGCAGGACGAAGCAGGTGTCGCTCGTGCATCTCCCGGCTGGTTACCTGCGTCTGTGCAGTAGTACGTGGTCAGGATCGTCCGGTGCAGGGTAGGGTCTGGGATGCGTGCAACGATACGGGATGTCATACAGGGAGATGACAATCGCATGAAACCAGATACAGAGCGGAGGACCGCACTCGTGGCCCTCGGCCTTCGGCCCGGCGACTCCGGCAGGCAGCTGCGTCTCGGTCGCCTGACGCGTCACCAGCTCGACAGCGTCTTCCTCGTGCCGCTGGATCATTCTGTGGCAACCGGTCCGATCGCCACCGTCGACGGTATGGAGGCCATCGTCCGGGCCGTGGCGGACAATGGCGGTGACGGCGTCATCCTCCACAAGGGCCGAGCGCGGTGGCTCTCGGCCGACCTCTTCCGGGATCTCGCGCTGATCGTGCACCTGAGCGCCAGCACCGCACACGCTCCCGATGCCGACGAGAAGGTCCTGGTCACCGGCGTCGAGGAGGCACTGCGTCTCGGTGCCGACGCCGTCAGCGTCCACGTCAACCTGGGATCGCGGACCGAAGCTCGGCAGCTCAGCGACCTCGGTGCGACCGCCGACGTGTGTCACCGCTGGGGGATGCCATTGATCGCGATGATCTACCCGCGAGGTCCCCGAATCGCCGACCCGTCGACTCCCACGCTCATCGGGCATGCTGCCAACCTTGCAGCCGATCTTGGCGCCGACCTCGTCAAGACGCCCTTCACCGGGTCCGCCGCAACCATGAGCGAGGTGATTCGGACCTGTCCGATCCCCGTCATCGTGGCCGGCGGAGCGACCCTCGAATCAGAGGACGCCCTCGTCTGGCAGGTGGACGAGATCATGCGCTCAGGGGCCAGTGGTGTGGCGATTGGCCGTAACGTGTTCACCTCGCCGGACGTGGGCCGCACGGTTCGTCGGATCGCCGACGTCGTGCATGGGTCGCAGAGGTCGGGTGGTCGACCATTCGCCGATCGGATGCCTCCAGGGATCGACGGGCAGGTGCCCTCGAATCACACCATTCGTGCCTTGCTGTCACACCATCCATACACAGATCAGGAGAACCAGCTGCCATGAAACTCGCTTG
>JAOAPE010000040.1 GCA_025462725.1 Terriglobales bacterium
TGCGAATCTCCCTACGAATCTCCGCAGCATCGCCTTCGATCATCTGAACTCCACAATGCCTGTCCACGAGATCCCTGGGGTGGGTGGTTGGACTACTGGTGTGGACCCCAACCAGAACTAACGCCCCACCAAGAACCAGCCCTCGGAGCCCTCGTTGCCAGCGCGGTGACGAGGGCTTCTCTGTGTCTGGCTGGCGGGGTGGCGAGGCACGGGGTGGGAGGGTGGGCATGTTTTCGCGCACACCTATGATGGGATACCCCTGCACCCCGGGTGTGGCGGGGTCGCGGCACGATTGATTGCAGGCCGACGCCGGTGGCGACGAGCAGCTCGCCCACAGTGCCCAGCCGAGCCGTCGCATCGAGCTCGACACGGCGCATCGACGCCGGGCACCAAGTAGCCGGGCTCGGTGCTGGGACCGGTCTCCAGCGCGGCACGCCGGTCGCGCCCTCCGAGTCGGCGTCGTCGTCCTCGCGAAGCGAACGCTCCTCCAGCAGGCGCAGGCTTTCCGCGCTCTCGAGGAAGAATCCCTGGAACTCCTCCAGCCCCTCGTGCGCCCACATCGCGCGTCCCGGGTGCTGGGGCAGCACGTCGATGTCATCGTGATCCCGAGGCCCACCCATGCAGGAGCATCGTCCCTGAGCCGTAGCCACGTGCGCAGACCTCTACATGTCCCCACACGCCCGCGCCGCCCACGACCGTTCCACGAACCGACCCGCGCGGAGCGCAGCGCCGTCGTGCTTCGGCCCCGTGGCAGCGGTTTCCTCCGGCACCGCATCACCGGGGACCGCGGCCCTCTGCCCTCGCCGATGGCTTCGGCGAGGGAGTGGCCTCCATGACGGCCTTTCCCAGGGGCCACCAGCCCTGCACTCGCAGGCGCGAATCTTGAGCGTCTGTCGCCGGCTGCCGTGGTCACCTCACCGGCGCGCTCGGGGATCCGGGTGCCGGTGGCCCGTCCGCCCCGCTCGGCCGGCTGCCGGAGAAGGGCTGAGGGATACCGAACACCTGTACGTCAGGCTACCGCATTGCCATATGCCATATGTCAGCGCATGGCTGACCGCCGGCGCAGCTCCTTCTGCTGACGGCGCTTCTCCCGCTTCTCCTCACGTCTCTGGCGTCTCTCCTCGGCGGCGATCATTTTCAGCAGCTTCGTCTTCGCAGTGCGCATCGACCATCACTCCTCCGACGAACGACAGCGTGGAGCGGCCACGTCCACGATGGTCAGCGCCCGGATGCCACCCGGTGTCTGCACCGTGACCTCGTCCCCTCGCCTGCCCCCGAGCAGCGCCCGCCCCACGGGCGACTCCGTGGCGATTCGCCCCTTCGCGGGGTCGGCCTTGCCGCTCCTCACGAGGGTGTACTCGTCCTCGCCGTCCGCATCGCGCACGCGAACTCTGGAGCCTGGCTGTACCTCACCGTCGAGCCACTCCTCGCTCGGGACAAGGTCGCCCGCCGGCCGCGCCGAACCCCCACAGAAGGCCCAGTGGGGGGTCCACACGGTCCGCGCATCTCCCGTTGCCACGATCACCACATCGGCCTCCAGAACAGCGGCGCCGCGCCCGTGAGGTACCGCGTCCCCTCAGCGCGATCCCACGAGTTGCGCCGCCCGTGTGGCCTCATTCTCACCGCCCTCTACGGCGGCGTCGAATGCCTGTTTGGCATACGGGTGCAGCCGATATCCCGTATCGGGGTGCCCAAGGGGCTGTTGACCCCTCCGCGCTGATCCGCGCGACGATGAGCTCAGGCTGACGGTCGCCTCAGCCGAGGGGCCGCCTGCCAGGCGTCCGCGACGATGGTCGTCAGATCCGACCGATCGGACTTCCAATCGAGCTGTATGCGGATGCGGGCGCTGTCAGCCACGAGCTCATGGGGCTCCCGCGCTGGAGGACGTTGCACGACCGGCACTCGGCCGCCTGTCACCTGCTCCACGGTCCTCAAGACCTCCGCGATGCTCACCCCGGTCCCGCTGCCCACATTGAACACCCGGTGCTCGCCGGGAACGGCCGCGACGAGCGCGAGGGCATACGCATCGGCCAGGTCGGCCACGTGGACGAATTCCCTCACCGCCGAGCCGTCCCCATTCAGGACGAAGTCCTCGGGTAGGCCGCCGCTCACGGCGACAGCCTTGGGAATCAGCCGCCTGAGATCATGGTCGCCGACTCCCGCGACCGCGCCCGCAACGTTGAAGCACCGCAGGCTGACCGCACCGATGGCGCCTGTACCCGCCTGGTAGCCGATCACCGCGTCTGCAGCGAGTTTCGAGGCACCGTACGGGCTCGTCGGCCGTGTCGGGTGATCCTCGCCGACGGGGAGGCTCGTCGGATCCCCGTACACGGCTGCGGTCGAGGCGAAGACCAAACGCGGGACGATTCCGCTGGTGCGGGACGCCTCGGCGAGCGCGGCGAGGAGGTTCACCGTGCCCTGCACGTTGACGGCGAAGTACCGGAGGGGATCACGGAACGACACCCGTACATTGGTGAGGCCCGCGAGGTGGCAGACACCCTCGAACGCCTCGCCCAGCACGACGCTGCGCAGACCCCCGGCATCGAGCACATCCGCCTTCTTGTGGACAACTGTTGACGGCAGGCCACGCTCGAGAGGAGGCCGCTCGTGAAACACGCCCGTCACCTGATGACCAGCCGTGGCCAGGTGCTCCGCTACCGCCCGGCCCACGAAACCGGCGGCGCCCGTCACCAGGATCCGCACCGTCAGTGCCTAGACCGTGAGCAGGACATCACGGTGGGTCCAGGCGAGGTCCAGGCACGCT
>JAOAPE010000090.1 GCA_025462725.1 Terriglobales bacterium
GGCGGCCAGCAGCACCATCAGGTGGGCGAGGGTCTCCCCGTTGGCGGCGCGGCGCATGAAGGGGGGGATGTCCGGCCAGGCCCGCGACCACGGCAGGGCGACGGTGAGGTCCCAGCAGGTGATCCCCGGGGTGGCGGCCACCATCGCCTCGATGACGCTCAACCGCTCGGCGTGGTGGAGGAGCAGGTCGTCGACGCGCCCGGCGAGGTTGCGGAAGCGGTACTCGTGGGCGGGCAGGACCTCGTCGACGTCCAGGCCGCGCACCTTCTGGAGGGCGTCCAGGAACTCGGCGAGCGGGTTGGGCCGCTGCTGGGCGTGCACGGAGATGTTGGGGCTGATCCGCGGCAGCACGTGGTCGCCGGCGAGCAGCAGCCGGTGGGTGGCGTCGTAGAAGCAGAGGTGCCCGGGCGAGTGCCCGGGGGTCCACACGGCGCGCAGCTCACGCCCGCCCAGCGGCACGACGTCGCCGTCGTCGAGGAGGCGGTCGGGCTGGGTCACCTCCACGAACTGGCGGATGGACATCGACGCGGCGCTCAGCTCGTCGAGCTCGAGCTGGGGCACGCCGCAGGCGCGCAGCAGCGAGGCCATGCGGTCGAGAAGGGCGTCGACCTCCTCGTAGCGCTCCGGCAGCACCGCGGCGTCGGCGGGGTGCAGCGCCACCCAGGCGCCGGAGGCCTCGCGGATGCGCGCGGCGAGCCCGTAGTGGTCGGGGTGGATGTGGGTGACCAGCACCCCCGTCACCTGCTCGACGGTGGCGCCGAGGGTCTCGAGGCCGGCGCCGAGCGTGGCCCACGCCTCCTCGGTGTTCCAGCCGGCGTCGACCAGGGCGATCCCGCCGTCGCACTCCAGCGCGTAGACGAGCACGTAGCGCAGCGGGTTCCGGGGCAGCGGCAGAGGGATCGACCACAGGCCGGGACGCACCTCCTCGACCGGAGGCATCACCCCGTCGCGCCATGCCTGCAGCTGCGCCGCGCCGGTGACCTCGGTCACACCGGAAAGACGCCGTGGTGGCGCGGCACCTCGGTGCGCCGCCGCGAGGCGTAGGCGGCGAGGCGGGCGACCAGCTCGTCGCGCAGCCGCGGCGCCGGCACCACCGCGTCGACCACGAGCTCGCCGGCGAGCTTGAGGATGTCGATGTCGTCGCGGTACTCGTCCTGCAGCCGCTGCACGTAGGCGGCACGCTCCTCCTCGGGGAGCTCCTGGATCCTGTTGTAGTAGACGGCGTTCACCGCCGCCTCCGGGCCCATCACCGCGATCTGCGCGGAGGGCAGGGCGATGGTGCAGTCGGGCTCGAAGGCGGGGCCGCACATCGCGTAGAGCCCGGCCCCGTACGACTTGCGGAGCACCACGCACAGCTTGGGCACGCTGGCGACGGAGAGCGCGGCGATCATCTTGGCGCCATGGCGGATGATGCCCTGCCGCTCGACGGCCGAGCCGATCATGAACCCGGGCACGTCCGCGAGCCAGACCAGCGGGATGTTGAAGGCGTCGCAGAGAGTGACGAAGCGCGCCCCCTTGTCGGCGGAGTCGACGAAGAGCACGCCGCCCTTGAAGCGCGGCTGCGAGGCGACCACGCCGACGGCCCGGCCGTCGATGCGCGCGAAGCCGGTGATCAGCTCGCGGGCGAAGAGCCGCTTGATCTCCAGGAAGGAGCCCTCGTCGACCAGGGCGCGGACCACCTCCATGGCGTCGTACCCGCGCGCCGCCTCCAGCGGGATCACCTCCTCGATCGGCCTCGCCGCCGCCAGCGGTGGCCGTGGCGGCGCCGCCGGCGGCGTCTCACGCCAGTTGCCGGGCATGTACGCGAGATACTCGCGCGCGGTGCGCAGCGCCGAGTCCTCGTCCTTGACGAGCATGTCGCCGCAGCCGCTCACCGTGCAGTGCATCCGCGCTCCGCCCATCTCCTCGAGGCTGACCCTCTCCCCCACCACCACCTCGGCCATGCGCGGCGAGCCGAGATACATCGAGGCGTTGCCCTCGACCATGATCACCGCGTCGCAGAACGCGGGGATGTAGGCGCCACCCGCGGCGCTGGGGCCGAACAGGACACAGAGCTGGGGCACCTGCCCGCTCAGGCGCACCTCGTTCCGGAAGATCCTCCCGGCGTGACGCCGCCCGGGGAACATCGCCACCTGGTCGGTGATCCGCGCCCCGGCGCTGTCGACCAGGTACACGAGGGGGATCTGCAGCCGCTCGGCGGTCTCCTGGATGCGCACGATCTTCTCGACGGTGCGCGCCCCCCACGAGCCCGCCTTCACCGACGAGTCGTTGGCCATCACCGCGCAGTGGCGCCCGTGGAGGATGCCGATGCCGGTGACCACCCCGTCGGCGGGGAGGTCGGGGGCCTGGCAGTTGGCCAGCAGCCCGTCCTCGACGAGGGCGGTCTCGGGATCGAAGAGCCGGGCGATGCGCTCGCGCACCGGCAGCTTGCCCTGCTCGGCGAGCTTCTGGCGGGCGCGCTCGGAGCCGCCGGCGCGGGCGCGGCTCAGCCGCGCCTCGACCT
>JAOAPE010000027.1 GCA_025462725.1 Terriglobales bacterium
GGGACGCTCGACCACCGCGCTGATCGCCGAGGCGGCGCGCCGCACCGGAGCGCTGGCCGGGTGAGCCGGCCGGTGATGCTGGCGCTGCGCCCGCTGGGGCTCGGCGACCTGCTCACCGCGCTGCCCGCGCTCCGCGGCCTCGCCGCCGCCCTTCCCGAGCACCGGCGGGTGCTCGCCGCCCCGGCGGGCCTGGCCGCGCTCGCCCTCCACAGCGGCGCCGTCGACGAGGTGCTCCCCACCCGTCCGCTGGAGGCGCTGGGGCCGGAGGCGGAGGCGGCCGACCTGGCGGTCGACCTGCACGGCCGCGGTCCCGCCAGCCAGCGGATCCTGCTCGCGACCCGCCCCCGGCGGCTGCTCGCCTTCGCCAACGACGAGGTGCCGGAGACCGCGGGGATGCCCCGCTGGCGGGAGGACGAGCACGAGGCGTCGCGCTGGTGCCGGATGCTGAACGAGCACGGCGTCCCCGCCGATCCCTCCCGGCTCGAGCTGGAGCGGCCGCCGGTGGCGGTGGCGCCCCTGGCGAGGGGGGCGACGCTGATCCATCCGAGCGCCTCGTTCGAGGCGCGCCGCTGGCCCGCCGACCGGTGGGCGGCGGTGGCCTCGGCGGAGGCCGCGCGGGGGCGGCCGGTGGTGATCACCGGAGGACCCGGCGAGGAGACTCTGGCCGCCCGGGTGGCGATGCTCGCCGGGCTGCCCCCCGAGGCGGTCCTCGCCGGGAGGACCGGGTTGATCGAGCTGGCGGCGACGGTCGCGGCGGCCTCCCTCGTGGTCTGCGGCGACACCGGGATCGGGCACCTCGCCACCGCCCTGGGGGTGCCCTCGGTGCTCCTCTTCGGCCCCACCCCGCCGGCCTGGTGGGGACCGCCGCCGGAGCGGCTCCGTCACCGGGTGATCTGGCACGGACGGCGCGGCGACCCGCACGGCGCCGTCCCCGACCCCGGCCTGCTCGCCATCGGGGTGGAGGAGGTGGTGCTGGCGGTCGGCGAGCAGGCGGCCAGGACGGCGACACCGGCCGGGTGGTGATCCGCCGGGAGGGCCGGGGTCGAACCGTGAACGGTGGTCGTGGTTCGGGCCGCTTCTCTGCAGAACCACGTCGCGCGCGCGCGCCGTTCCGATTCTGAACGTTTTGTCAGCCACACCCCGGGCAGTGCTACGCTGCGGCGACGGGACGGTGGCGGCAGCAGCAGTCGGCGGCTGGGTTGCGGCCCACGGTGGTCGTGGACGGGTCGTAGACAGTTGTGAACTCCCTCACCGCAGCCAGGCGCCGCATCCGCGATCGGGTGATGGACACCGCGCTGGTCGACACCCACGAGCACCTCCTCCGCGAGAGCACCCGCCACCGCGGCCCCGGCGCGCACGACCTGCTGCCCTGCGACGACGCGGCCCTCCTCCTCCACCACTACGGGCAGGACGACCTCGCCGTCTGCGGCATGCCCGCGCTCGCGCGGGGCCTGCTCTTCGACCCCGAGCCGGCACCGGACGTGAAGTGGCGCGTGCTCCAACCGTACTGGGACCGCTGCCGCAACACCGGATACATGCGGGCGGTACGCCACACCGTGGAGACGCTCTTCGACGAGCCCGACCTCGACCTCCCCGCCTTCGTGCGGATCAGCGAGCGCATGCGCGACCCGGGATACACCGGCACCGGGCTGTACGGGCGGCTGCTCGACGCCGCCGGAGTGGAGTCCTGCCAGGTGCACTCGCTGGAGACGCTGCTCTGCCTGACCGGCGGGGAGGACGGCGGGCGGATCCTCCCCGACCTGGCCGTCGGCGCGCTGACGGTGAGCATCGACCTCGACCAGCTGGAGCGCGAGACCGGCGGCCGGCCCGCCAGCCTGGGGGAGATGGAGGCGCTGGTCGACGGCTGCTTCGCCGGCTACGCGCGGCACGCGGTGGCGGTGAAGAGCCTGGCGGGTTACGAGCGCCGCCTCGACTTCGACGCCGCCGACCCCGCCGCCGCGGCCCGCGCCTTCACCGCGCTCGCCGCCGGCGCCGCCGGCGAGGCCGACCGCCACCTGCTCGGCAACCACCTGATGCGCCACTGCCTGGCACGCGCCGCCGAGCACGGCCTGCCGGTGAAGCTGCACTGCGGGCTGCTCGCCGGGCACGCGCACATGTCGCTGGAGCGGCTGCGCAGCAACGCCGCAGACCTCTGCCCCACCCTCGTCGACTTTCCCGAGACCACCTTCGTGCTGATGCACATGGGCTGGCCCTACCAGGACGAGTACATCGCCCTCGCCAAGCACTTCCCCAACGTGTACGTCGACCTCTGCTGGGCGTGGATCGTCAACCCCGCCGCGGCGGTGCGATTCACCCGCGAGTTCCTCAGCGCGGTGCCGGCGAGCAAGCTGCTCGGCTTCGGCGGCGACTACAGCACCGCCGAGTGCATCACCGGGCACGCCCACATCGCCCGGCGGGGCATCGCCCAGGCGCTCTTCGAGCTGGTGGAGGGCGGCTGGACGCCGCTGGACGATGCGCTCACCATCATCGGCATGGTGATGGGCGGCAACGCCCGCCGCATCTTCCGCCTCGCCGACCGGGAACGCGACCAGGGTGGGGCCGCGGAGCTCGGGTGAGGGCTCAGGCGTACTCGTCGAGGCCGGGGTCGACACCGAAGCCGCTCTCGTCGCCGAAGCGCCGCAGGCGGTGCCAGCCGGCGGCGCCGATCATCGCCGCGTTGTCGCCGCAGAGCGAGAGCGGCGGCACCACGACGCGCAGGCCGCCGAGCCGCCGTCGCACCGCGCGGTCGAGCGCCCGGTTGGCGGCCACACCGCCGACCACCGCCACCCGCTCGGCGCCGGTGCGCTCGACCGCCGCCTCCAGCCCGTCGACCAGCTGGTCGACCGCGGCCGCCTGGAAGGAGGCGGCGAGCGCCGCCACCACCGCCGGGTCGGCGGGGGTGCCCCGGGCGGTGAGCCCGCCCTCGCCGAGGTCGCGCACCGCGTAGCGCACCGCGGTCTTCAGCCCGCTGTACGAGAAGGCGCCCTCCAGCCGGGTGCGGGGCAGGGGGAAGCGGGCGGCGTCGCCGTCGCGGGCGGCGCGCTCCACCGCGGGCCCTCCGGGGTAGGGGAGGCCGAGCAGCCGCGCCACCTTGTCGAAGGCCTCGCCGACGGCGTCGTCCCTGGTGCCGGCGAGTCGCACCGCCTCGCCGTGGTCGCGGAGCAGCACGCACTCCGTGTGCCCGCCGCTGGCCACCAGCGCGAGGTAGGGAGGCTCGAAGCCGGGCTCTGCCAGCCAGGCGCTGTAGACGTGGCCGGCGAGGTGGGAGACCCCGGCCACCGGCAGCCCCCGCGCCAGCGCCGCCGCCTGGGCCCAGGCGGCACCCACCACCAGGCAGCCGACCAGTCCCGGCCCCCGGGTGACGGTGACCGCGTCGACGTCGTCCCATCCCCCCGGCAGGGCGGCGAGGGCCGCCTCCACGGTGGGGCCGATCGCCTCCAGGTGGGCGCGG
>JAOAPE010000006.1 GCA_025462725.1 Terriglobales bacterium
AGATGGTGATGCCGGGCGACAACGTGACTTTGACAGTCGAGCTGATCACACCGGTGGCCATGGAAAAGGGCTTGCGCTTTGCAATCCGCGAAGGCGGACGCACGGTGGGAGCAGGAACGATTTCAGAGATTGTGAAGTAGAAGAGCAGCAGTTGGCACTTAGCCTGCTGGTAGTGGTTAGTGCTTAGTGGCTAGAAGAATCAAAAGCAAGAGCAAAGCAAAGGTTTAGGAAAACATCATGCGAGAGATCATCACGTTACAGTGCGGGGATTGCAAAGAGCGCAACTACTCCACAACGAAGAACAAGAAGACCACAACCGGCCGACTTGAGTTCAGCAAGTTTTGTCCGCGGTGCCGCAAGCACACGGACCACAAAGAGACCAAGTAAAAGTGGTCAGTGGCTAGTGGTTAGTGGCTAGCCGATTTGGAGTCCAAACGCAAAGCGAAACGGCAATGCTTTTGGAGAGATACAGGGGCGTAAGCTCAACGGCTAAACTGTCGGTCTCCAAAACCGAACTTGGGGGTTCGAATCCCTCCGCCCCTGCCATATTTTTCGCGGTCGGCGGCAAAGGTTTGGCGCAGACGGCAGAGTTAGACGGAACAGAACTTAGGAGTCATACAAAGTGGCATCGAGAACAGCAACGGCAGTGAGTGTGGATGCAAAAGGTGTCGGCGGGAAAGTAGTCGGCTGGTGGGACCAGAGCAGAAGCTTCCTGAATGACGTCCGCACGGAAATGCGCAAGGTGACTTCGCCTTCATTCAAAGAAGTGCAGGCAACGACCGGAGTCGTGATCGTGACGGTGGCCTTGTTCGCGATCTACTTCTATGGCGTGGATCGGGTGATCGGATTCTTCATCGACAACCTGTTCCAGATGGCGAAGAAGGCATAAGGCGAAGCAGATAAAGTGTCGAAACTAATGACTGACGAAAACATAAACGGAAGCAGCAACGAGGGAGTTCCTCCCGAGGGCGAAGCACCAGCAGCTGGCGAGACGACGCTATCGAACCCGAACATGAAGTGGTACATCATCCACACATATTCAGGTTTCGAGCGCAAAGTCAGGGAGTCACTTGAATCCCGCGTACAGGCTTTTGGATTGCAAGAGAAGATCGGGAAGGTGATCATCCCGACCGAGCCGGTGACTGAGATCCGCAACGGCAAGAAGTACACCATCGAACGCGCCTTCCTGCCTGGCTACGTGCTGGTCGAAATGGATTTGAACGATGACGTGTGGCACGTGGTGAAGTCCACGCCGCGCGTGACGGGGTTCCTGGGAACGGGACAGCATCCTTCGCCGCTTTCTGAAGAAGAAGTCAACCAGATCGTCTATCGCGTGAACATCGGCAAAGACAAGCCGAAGCTCAGGGTCAAATTCGACAAGAACGAATCCGTGCGCATCACCGACGGGCCATTCGCAACCTTTACCGGAGTTGTGGATGACGTCAATGAAGACAAAGAAGAGGTCACTGTGATGGTGACCATCTTCGGACGGTCTACTCCAGTGAAATTGGAGTACGGACAGGTAGAAAAAGTAGTCGCGTAAATATCCGAACACTCGGACACATTAAGGAAAACACATGGCACCGAAAAAGATTACTGGTTATGTGAAGTTGCAGATCGCCGCTGGCAAAGCTACGCCGGCGCCTCCGGTTGGTCCCGCGCTTGGACAAGCGCAGGTCAACATCATGGAATTCTGCAAGCAGTTCAATGCGCGCACCAGCGCGAAAGAGATGGACGGGCTGATCATCCCGGTGGTGATCTCGGTCTATAACGACCGCAGCTTCACGTTCATCACCAAGACTCCTCCGGCATCGATCCTGCTGAAGCGCGCAGCGAACGTCGCGAAGGGTTCAGGCACGCCGAACAAGGCGAAGGTAGGAACCGTCACAGAAAAGCAGATCTCGGATATCGCCAAGCAGAAACTGCCTGATCTGAACGCTGCGTCGCTGGATAGTGCCATCAAGTCGATCAAGGGCACGGCGCGTTCGATGGGCATCGACGTAGTCGCTTAAGTTTTGTTGTAGACGAGTTCGTCACAATCACTACGGCTTGCCGGAACGGAGGCAAGCGGTGGGAGACAAGGAAGCAAAATGAAAAAGGCTGGAAAAAATATCACCAAGGCGCGTGCTGGAATCGAGCAGCGTCCTTACACTCTGACGGACGCGGTCCCGCTCCTGCAGAAAGTCAAATTCGCAAAGTTCGACGAGACAGTGGAAGTCACACTGCGTCTCGGTGTGGATCCGAAACACGCAGACCAGATGGTGCGCGGCACTGTGGTTCTGCCCCACGGACTCGGCAAGAGCAAAAAAGTTTTGGTCATTGCCACGGGCGAAAAGCAGCGCGAAGCCGAAGCGGCGGGCGCTGACATCGTGGGCGGCGAAGAGATGGTCGATAAGATCCAGAAAGAAAACTGGACTGACTTCGATGCGCTTATCGCCACTCCGGACGTGATGAAGTCTGTCGGTAAATTGGGAAAAGTGCTCGGCCCGAAAGGCCTGATGCCGAACCCGAAGACCGGCACCGTGACGTTCGATGTCGCCAACGCAGTGAAAGAGATCAAGGCTGGCAAGGTGGAATTCCGGACGGATAAGACCGCGCTAGTCCACGTTCCGGTTGGGAAGATCTCATTTACCGCTGACAAGCTTGTCGACAACGCGACTACCATCATCACCAGCGTGGTGAAGGCAAAGCCGTCGGCGGCGAAGGGCAAATACATCAAGAGCGCATTCTTGTCGTCCTCAATGGGACCGGGAATCGCATTGGACACTTCAGCAGTCGAGCTGGCAGCGAAAGTCCGCGAATAGTTTTTGTGCGCGCTCATGCGCGCCTATTTGGGCGATGCCCATAAAAAGGATTTGAACCATGGCCGTAACGAAAGCAAAAAAGGCAGAACAGATCGAGAAGTTGAGCGCGGACCTGAAGGGCGTGAACAACATGGTGGTTGCCACCTTCGGCAAGCTCACCGTGAATCAGGACTTCGAGTTGCGCAAAGCCGTCCGCTCAGCGGGTGGAAAGTACAGTGTTGTGAAGAACAAGCTGGCTGGCCGCGCGTCGCAAGGCACTGCGCTTGAAGAAGCGTTGAAGGGCTTGAAGGGTGTTACGTCCATCGCTTACACCACCGGTGATCCGGTCGCGCTGGCGAAGGCTATCGGCAAATACGTTATCGATAACGGCGAGCAGTTCAGCGTTAAAGGTGGAGTGGTTGAAGGCAAGATGGTTTCGGCGAAAGAAGTTGCCGCGCTGGCAACAATGCCGTCGAAAGAAGAGCTGTACTCGAAGTTGCTCTTCCTCATCAATGCTCCGGCACAACGTCTGGTCACAGTGATGAACGCAGTTGGACGCGACGTGGCTGTGGTGATCAACCAGGCCGTCGAACAGAAAAAGTTCAAGGGTGATGGCGCGGAAGCTCCTGTAGCTGCAGTAGCAGAGGCAAGCGCGCCTGAAGCAGCACAAGCCTAAGTTTTGTAATTGTAGGGACAGGGTGAAGCGGCTTGCCGCGGAGCCCTCGGAAAAAGGTTTTGTTGTTTTCGATCGTGGCGTTGTCCGGTATCAGTCATTCCGTTACGTCTGGATGGAATGAATAAGCGCCGGCAACACTGGAAGCCCGATGGAAGACAACGGTGAAATAAATAATTCTTTTGGAGAACAAAATGGCGGATCTACAGCAGTTGGAAGAATCAATCGTTGGGTTGTCGTTGCTCGATGCGGCACAGCTCGTGAAGAAGCTCGAGGAGCGCCTTGGCGTTTCCGCAGCAGCAGCAGCGCCGGTGATGGTTGCCGGTGGTGGAGCGGCAGCAGCAGGCGCCGCACCGGCTGAAGCTCAGACCGAGTTCACAGTCATCCTGAAAGACGTGGGAGCCAAGAAGATCGAAGTGATCAAGGCTGTCCGTGAAGTCACCGCCCTGGGCTTGAAAGAAGCCAAGGACCTGGTTGACGGCGCGCCCAAGAACATCAAGGAAGGCGTGACCAAGGAAGAAGCCGAGACCATCAAAAAGAAGTTTGCGGATGCTGGTGCAACCGTAGAAGTGAAGTAACTTCGCCTTTTTTGAATATGCGAGGGTGCCGGTGGAGGGCGTCAAAGACGTTTTCCACCGGACATCCGGTACTGAAGACGGAGCGATCCGGACTCAGTTCTGAATGCTGGATAAGCTTGAAGTAGAAATAAGGCCTTTCAGACTGGCGCAGGAAAACACAATTCAGAAGCAGACGAGCGCTGAAAATCACAATCGGCGCCTGTGGGGACACTCGTCCCTGCGGGCGCGACTTCGTGTTTTCGCGCGTTCGAAGGCTTAACTGCTTTTTTTCGCATTCGCTTAGCTTGCAAATGCGAAGTAGTACATCCGGCGAAATAAGTATCAGCCAGCCGGGCTAAGTTGAACGGATTGTAAACAGATAAGAACGACGCGCGCAAGAAGGCAATTTCAGTTCCTTTCTCGAACGCGGAGCAGTTGAAAACAGCAGCGGAGAAAGCATTCCTGTAGCCCATCGGCGGGAATTGCAGAGGCTGCACCAGAAACTAATCGATGGGGAAAATCCGGAAGATCCAATGCAACCACCTCTTGCACTGGAGCTTGCACCGGAAGCGGGGCCTCAGTCATCAGTACTGTAAGCCCTCAGAAACTTAGGAGTTTTTCTTTCATGCCGAACAAGAACCGTGCCTTCCGTCACCGTATCGATTTCTCAAAGATTCCGGCGACCATCCAGATCCCGAACTTGATCGAAGTGCAGAAGCGTTCATACGACCGCTTCCTGCAAATGGACAAGCTGCCCTCCGAGCGCGACGACAATGGACTCCAGGCAGTTTTCCAGTCGGTGTTCCCGATCTCAGATTTCCGCAACGTCTCACAACTCGAGTTCGTTGATTATGCGATTGGAAACTGGGAGTGCAAGTGCGGACACCTGAAGGGGCTTCATCACCTTCGTACCACTTGTAAGAGTTGCGGAAACACCGTCATCACCGACCCGTTCCACCCCGGCGACGTGCTTTGCTCAAAGTGCGGCACGTACAACGCCAACACGCCTGATTTTTGTAACAAGTGCGGTGACCCTGTCGGACTGCAACTGAAGTATGACGTGAACGAATGCGAAGAGCGTGGCATGACTTATTCTGCCCCGCTGAAAGTCACTATTCGACTTACGATCTTCGATAAAGATGCGGAGACCGGCGCAAAGAGCATTCGCGATATTAAAGAACAGGAAGTCTTCTTCGGCGATGTGCCCTTGATGACCGCCAACGGAACGTTCATCGTGAACGGCACCGAGCGCGTGATCGTCAGCCAGTTGCATCGTTCGCCGGGCGTCTTCTTTGAAACACAGGCAAACCGCACTTACTTCCTGGGCAAGATCATTCCATATCGCGGATCGTGGGTGGAATTCGAATACGACCAGAAGAACGTGCTTTACGTCCGTATCGATCGTAAGCGCAAATTTCTGGGCACCATCTTCTTGCGCGCCCTCGGACTGCGTCAGGATGAAGACATCATCCGCACGTTCTACACCGTGGACCGCATCGCGCTGAAGAACAAGAAGCTCTATTGGACCTTGGAGCCCGGCATCGAGCGTCCGACGAACCTTGTCGGCCTGAAGCTGGCACATTCCATCAAAGCCAAGAATGGCGACGAGATCGCGCACTCTGGCCGCAAGATCTCAGCGTCCGTTCTAAAAGAGATTCAGAAGGCAAAGATCAGCGAGATCGAAGTCGATATCTCTGACCTCGAAGGCGCGATGGCTGCCGCCGATATCGTGGACACGGAATCGGGCGAGATCATCCTCGAAGCAAACTCCGAGATCACTGCGGACAAGCTTTCGAAGATGCTCGACGCCGGTGTGCAAGACATCCACGTGTACTTCCCAGAGAAGGACGACGTTGGCAACATCATTAGCACCACCCTGCGCAAGGATTCCGTGAAGACGCCGCAAGAAGCGTTGATCGAGATCTACCGCAAGCTGCGTCCCGGCGATCCGCCGACCTTGGACACCGCAACTGCATTGTTCCACGGGATGTTCTTCGATCAGCGCAAGTACGACTTCTCACGCGTGGGCCGCTTGAAATTCAACATCAAGCTGTATGACAAGGCTGATGGTGGAGACAATCTGGATGCACGCACGCTCGATCCGGAAGATTTTTATTCGACCATCCGTTACTTGCTCAAGCTGCGCAAGAACATCGGAATCGTGGACGACATCGATCACCTCGGCAACCGCCGCGTAAGAGCGGTCGGCGAGTTGATGGAAAACCAGTTCCGCATCGGACTTGTCCGTATGGAACGCGCCATCAAGGAAAAGATGAGCGTTTACCAGGAAATGTCGACGGCGATGCCGCACGACTTGGTGAATGCCAAGCCGGTGATGGCAGCGATCCGCGAGTTCTTCGGTTCATCGCAGCTCTCGCAGTTCATGGATCAGACCAACCCGCTTTCGGAGATCACGCACAAACGGCGTCTCTCCGCGCTTGGGCCGGGCGGTCTGTCACGCGAGCGCGCAGGATTTGAAGTCCGCGACGTTCACCCGACTCACTATGGACGTATTTGCCCGATTGAAACGCCGGAAGGCCCGAACATCGGATTGATCTCGTCACTGAGCTGCTATGCACGCATCAACGATTACGGATTCATCGAATCACCGTATCGTCGCGTGAAGGGTGGCCGCGCGCAGGACTTTGTCACCGTGATGAATGCGGGAGACAGTGACTATCGCGTCGGCGACCACGTTGAAAAGCACGAGATCGAGAAAGCGAATGCCGACCTGAAAGGCCGCAAACGCCAGATCGATTGGGAGCCGTTCAGCTTCTATCTTTCCGCATGGGAAGAGGACAAGCACGTCATTGCGCAGGCAAACGTTGAACTCGACGAAAAGGGAAAGATCGTCGCAGAACTCGTCAACGCCCGTAAGGCCGGCAACTTTGTGCTGGTTCCGCGCGACGATGTGGATTACATCGACGTGAGCCCGAAGCAACTGGTTTCAGTGGCTGCATCGTTGGTCCCGTTCCTTGAACACGATGACGCGAACCGCGCACTCATGGGCGCGAACATGCAACGCCAGTCCGTGCCGCTGCTCCGTGCTGAGGCCCCGATCGTGGGAACCGGTATGGAAGGCGTGACTGCACGCGATTCAGGCGCTGTGGTGCTTGCCCGTCGTAACGGCATCATCGACTCGGTTGACTCGGAACGCATCATCGTCCGCGTGGAAGGTGAGCATCATCCGATGCAGATGTCGCGCGAAGTCGGCAGTGACATCTACCAGTTGATCAAGTTCAAGCGTTCCAACCAGAACACTTGCATCAACCAGAAGCCCATCGTTAAGAAGGGTGACCGCGTTGTAAAAGGACAAGTCATCGCTGACGGTCCTTGCACCGATCAAGGCGAGTTGGCCCTGGGACGCAACGTGCTCGTGGCCTTCATGCCGTGGCGCGGCTACAACTTTGAAGACGCGATCCTGATCTCGGAAAAGATGGTGCGTGACGATTACTACACGTCCGTGCACATCGAAGAGTTCGAGATTGAAGCCCGAGATACGAAACTGGGACCGGAAGAGATCACGCGCGACATCCCGAACGTCAGCGAAACAGCGCTGCGCGACCTGGATGAGAGCGGCGTTATCCGCATCGGCGCAGGCATCAAGGCCGGCGACATCATCGTGGGTAAAGTCACGCCGAAGGGCGAGACGCAACTCACTCCGGAAGAGAAACTGCTGCGCGCCATCTTCGGTGAAAAAGCCGGAGACGTTCGCGACGCTTCACTCACGTGCCCTCCGGGAATTGAAGGCATCGTGGTTGACGTGAAGATCTTCTCGCGCAAAGGGCAGGAGAAGGACGAGCGCGCAAAGTCGATCGAAGGTCAGCAGATCGAGAAGCTGGAAAAGAACCTGGCAGACGAGATCCGCATTTTGACGGACGAGCGCCTCAAGCGTTTGGAAGCCATCTTGGGCGACAAAGAAGTCCAGGCTGACTTGCACGATGAGCGCACCAACAAGCGCCTTTTGACCAAGGGCACCATGTTGGACCGCGAGACCATCGAGCGCATCTCGACCAAGAACCTGAAGCGCATCAAGTACGCGGACAAAGATCCACGCGTGAACGAGCAGATCGACGAGATCGAAGAAATGACCTCGCGCCAGATCGACGTTCTCCGCAAGATCGTCAACGAAAAGATCGGCAAGCTGCAGAAGGGCGATGAACTTCCTCCGGGCGTGATCAAGCTGGTGAAGGTGTATGTCGCCATGAAGCGCAAGCTGTCTGTCGGTGACAAGATGGCGGGACGCCACGGTAACAAGGGCGTTATCGCGCGCATCCTGCCGGCCGAAGACATGCCGTATCTCGCCGACGGAACGCCGATGGAAATCGTGCTCAACCCGCTCGGCGTACCTAGCCGTATGAACGTGGGACAGATTCTTGAAACCCACTTGGGCTGGGCCGGACACGAACTGGGCAAGCGCATCACCAAGCTGCTCGAAGAGAACAGCCGTGAAGAAGTCATCCGCAAGGAGATGAAGGCGATCTTCAAGGGTACTCCGTTCATCGACAAGATCAATGACCTCGATGAGGACACATTGCTCGCAGTCGCGAAAGGCATGCAGAAGGGCGCGTTCTTCGGAACGCCGGTGTTTGACGGTTCCAGTGAGAAGGAGATCAAGAGCCTTCTTACGGAAGCCAACTTGCCGACATCCGGTAAGACGACCTTGTACGACGGCATGACCGGCGACGAGTTCGAACAGCCGGTAACGGTCGGGTACATCTACATGCTGAAGCTCTCACACCTTGTGGACGACAAGATCCACGCGCGTTCCATCGGACCGTATTCGCTCATCACGCAGCAGCCGCTGGGTGGTAAAGCGCAGTTTGGCGGACAGCGCTTCGGAGAGATGGAAGTCTGGGCGCTGGAAGCATACGGCGCAGCTTACATCCTGCAAGAGCTGTTGACTGCGAAGTCGGATGACGTCTATGGCCGCACAAAGATTTACGAGGCCATTGTGAAGGGCGAGGCCGCCATTGAACCGGGCGTGCCAGAGTCGTTCAACGTGCTCATCCGAGAATTGCAGTCGCTCTGTCTCGACGTGGAACTGGTCACAAGCGCGGAAGCCAAGAAAAAGTCCGCCAGCGTGGCCGCAGCAGACTAATGGGAACGCAGCCTGCGAAAGCAGGCTGCAATGCCCAACAGATTTTTGAAATGAAAAGCGCTGTTCCGAACCGCTTCCGAGCGGAACAGTCGTTAGAAAGATTAAGAGTAATCGGAAGCCGACAGCCGGACGCGTTAGCGAAGCCGGCAGGAGGAAACCTTGTATCGTTCCAGTCCATTCGATCTAGGAAACGCAATCAACGATTTCGATTCCATCCGTATCAGCCTGGCATCGCCAGAAAAAATCCGTAGCTGGTCACACGGCGAAGTAACCAAGCCGGAGACCATCAACTACCGTACGTTCAAGCCGGAGCGCGATGGCTTGTTCTGCGCGCGTATCTTTGGCCCGGTCACTGACTGGGAATGCTTGTGCGGCAAGTACAAACGCATGAAGCATCGCGGAGTGATCTGCGACAAGTGCGGCGTGGAAGTCACGCTCTCCAAGGTGCGTCGCGAACGGCTCGGACACATCGAGCTGGCGTCGCCGTGCTCGCACGTGTGGTTCTTCAAGGGCCTGCCTTCGCGCATTGGCCACTTGCTTGACATCTCACTGCGCGACCTTGAGTCCGTGCTCTACTTCGAGTCCTACGTAGTGCTCGATCCGGGCGACGCTCCGGTGAAAGACCACGAGATCATCAAGGACGAAGCAAAATTCCGCGAACTCGATCAGCAGTTCCGTCCCACCGGCTTCAAGGCCATGATGGGCGCGGAAGCGATCAAAGAATTGTTGAAGCGCGTAGAAGTGGACAGCTTGTCCATTGAACTTCGCGACAAGATGAAGCATGAGACGTCGCTGCAGAAGCGCTTGAAGTACACCAAGCGCCTCAAAGTGACAGAAGCATTCCGCAAGAGCGGCAACAAGCCGCAATGGATGATCCTGGATGTGATCCCGGTCATTCCGCCGGAGCTTCGCCCGCTGGTTCCATTGGATGGCGGCCGCTTTGCTACGTCTGATCTCAACGATCTGTATCGCCGCGTGATCAACCGAAACAACCGTTTGAAGAAGTTGATGGACCTGCACGCTCCTGAAGTCATCGTGCGCAATGAAAAGCGCATGTTGCAGGAAGCGGTAGACGCGCTCTTCGACAACGGACGCCGTGGCCGCGTGCTGCGTGGCGCGAACAACCGTCCGCTGAAGTCGCTCTCAGACACTCTGAAGGGCAAGCAGGGACGCTTCCGCCAGAACCTGTTGGGCAAGCGCGTTGACTACTCAGGACGTTCGGTCATTGTGGTTGGTCCGGAGCTGAAGCTGAACCAATGCGGTCTGCCGAAGAAGATGGCGCTTGAACTTTTCAAGCCGTTCATCTATCACCGCCTCGAACAAACCGGACAATGCACAACCATCAAGCAAGCCAAAGAGATGGTGGAGCAGCAGGACCCGGTCGTGTGGGACATCCTTGAGGAAGTCATTCGCGACCATCCAGTCCTTCTGAACCGCGCACCAACGCTTCACCGTTTGGGAATCCAGGCGTTTGAGCCGGTGCTGGTCGAAGGCAAGGCCATCAAGATCCATCCGCTCGTCTGCACAGCGTTTAACGCTGATTTTGACGGCGATCAGATGGCAGTACACATTCCGCTCTCGCCTGAAGCTCAGGTGGAAGCAAGCGTGTTGATGCTCGCATCGCATAACATCCTGTCGCCAGCGTCAGGACAGCCGATCACTGTTCCTACACAGGACTTGGTGTTGGGCATGTATTACCTGACGAAGTCGAAGCCGGGTGCACGCGGCGAAGGCCGCACATTCGCGAACATCGAAGAAGTGCTGTTGGCGCTGGAAGCGAAGGCTGTCGAAACACTGACGCCCATCCGCCTGCGATACACGGGTGAAGTGATCGACCTGACCGCCGCGTATGACGATCAGGACATCCTGCACACTGAACCGACGATGTTCGAGAAGCAGTACATCAACACCACCGTAGGACGCGTGATCCTGAACGATCGTCTTCCCAAGGGCATGCCCTACATCAATGGTCTTCTCAAGAAGAAGGGCCTGGGACAGATGGTGAACTATTGCTATCTGCGTTTCGGGCTCGAGACCACCGTCACAATGCTCGACGACGTGAAGACGCTGGGCTTTACCTATGCGACTAAAGCGGGCTTGTCCATCGGCATTGATGACATGGTCATCCCTGAGCACAAGTATGCGCTGGTGAAAGAAGCAGAGAAGAAGGTCATCGAAGTCCAACAGCAATATTTGGACGGTGCCATCACCAACGGTGAACGCTACAACAAGGTGATCGAGGTCTGGTCGTCAGTGACGGAAAAAGTCGCCGACGAGATGTTCAGCGTGCTGGAGTCGGAAGACAAAGCCGGCAAGCTGAATCCGATCTACGTTATGGCTGACTCCGGCGCTCGCGGATCGAAACAGCAGATCCGTCAGCTCTCCGGTATGCGCGGATTGATGGCGAAGCCGTCAGGCGAGATCATCGAACAGCCCATCACGGCGAACTTCCGTGAAGGACTGACGGTGTTGCAGTACTTCATCTCGACCCACGGTGCACGTAAGGGATTGGCCGATACCGCATTGAAGACCGCGGACTCCGGCTACCTCACGCGTCGTCTGGTTGACGTGGCGCAAGACGTCATCGTCAGCGAGCAGGATTGCGGAACGGTGGACGGCATCTATGTCGGCTCCATCGTCGAATCCGGCGAGATCATCGAGCCGTTGCGCGACCGCATCGTAGGACGCGTATCGCTCGAGAAGATCAAGGACTACGAAGGCAATGTCATCGTAGACGTGAACGGAGAGATCACCGAGGAACTCGCGGGATCCATCCAATCGGCAGGTATCGAACGCGTGAAGATTCGTTCGGTGCTCACTTGCGAATCGAAGCGCGGCATCTGTATCGCCTGCTACGGGCGCAACCTGGCATCGGGGCGCACGGTCGAAATGGGCGAAGCAACAGGCGTTATCGCTGCACAGTCCATCGGCGAACCGGGAACCCAGCTCACCATGCGTACCTTCCACATCGGTGGTACGGCATCGCGAGTCAACGAACAGTCCCGCTTGGATGCGAAGTCCAACGGGCATGTCCGCTTCATCAACTTGCAAACCGTTAAAGCGAAGTCTGGCGACTTGGTAGTCATGAATCGTCAGGGTTCGATCGCAGTGGTTGACGAAAAGGGACGCGAAAAAGAACGCTACTCCGTTCTGTACGGCGCCAAGGTAAAGGTCACCGATGGTGCGGCAGTCACGCTAGGCCAGGTCATGGCTGAGTGGGATCCGTACACCTTCGCGATCCTCACTGAAATCGGCGGAACCGTGCAGTTCAAGGACTTGCAAGAAGGCGTAACGCTGAACGAAGAAGTGGACGAAGTCACTGGACTTTCGCGCCACGTCGTTGGCGAATCGCCGGACGAAAAGAAACAGCCTGCCATCGTGATCAAAGGTGGAAAGGGAAGCCGTCGCTACTTGATGCCCTCCCGTTCACACATGATGGTCTCTGATGGAGACGATGTGCATCCTGGCGACGTGCTGGCGAAGATCCCGCGCGAAACCACCAAGACCAAGGACATCACCGGTGGTTTGCCGCGCGTTGTGGAATTGTTCGAAGCCCGCAAGCCGCGTGAGACTGCTGTCATCAGCGAGATCGATGGCGTGGTCCGGTTCGGTGAAGTGAGCAAAGGACAGCGCAAGATCTACGTCACTGCCGATAACGGGACGGAAAAGGAATACCAGGTCCCCAAGGGCGTACACATCAACGTGCAGGAAAACGATCGCGTACGGGCCGGCGAACCTCTCATGGATGGTCCGCTCAACCCGCATGACATCCTGGCAGTACTGGGCGAGAAGGAACTCCAGTCTTACATGGTGAACGAGATCCAGGAAGTCTATCGCTTGCAGGGTGTGACGATCAGTGACAAGCACATTGAAGTCATCGTTCGTCAGATGATGCGATGGGTCAAAGTGGAAGACGTGGGAGACACCAGCTTCTTGCTTGAACAGCAGGTGGATAAGTTCCGCTTCCGCGAAGAGAACGAGAAGGTGATCGCCAATGGCGGCAAGCCGGCTACCGGCCGTCCGCTGCTGCTGGGAATCACGAAGGCCTCGCTCTCGACCGATTCATTCATCTCCGCGGCCAGCTTCCAGGAGACCACGCGTGTGCTTACCGAAGCCAGCATCAACGGCGCGGTGGACCACCTGCGCGGCCTGAAAGAAAACGTCATTGTGGGACGCCTCATCCCGGCAGGCACGGGCATGGAGTACTACCGCAATGTGAAACTGGCGCCGGAACTCGAAGAGGCAGCAGCGAAAGTGCAGGAAGAAGTATCGGCAGCGTACGAAGAGGCCGAGCGCGCACTGGAGTTGCTCCGCACCGAAGGAGAACAGGAAGAAATGGCAGCAGAGTAGCGCTGTTATTACATTAACAATCGATTAGAATCGCGGGTCTCAATGGCCCGCGATTTTTTTATGTCTCAGAAGAAGAAACATAAGCGCGTACGACATACAAATCCTCCGAAGCCGCGGCGTGCGAAGGGATTGAAAACCTCGAAGGCAGAGGTTGGCCTCACCTTCATACTGGTCGTACTGTGGATTTTAGCGATGATTTATGACTCAGGACTGCTGGATAGGTTCATTCCGGAGAGCTTAGAAGACTTCATAGTTGTTTGGGGGATCATCTTCTCTTGTGCACTGTATTCAATCATCTTGCTCGACCAGAACCGATTTGTGCGGCATTTGTTCCTTTGGGTTTACGGTAGTGTATTTGTTTTGCTGTCTGTCTTCAGGGGAAACATAGTCCATTCGGCCTTGTGGCAGTGGCAAGATTCGGTCTGGTTGCTGGTAACGATTTTGAAAGTGGCATGCCTGTTGGGATTCCTGCACTTGGCATATCTTGCGCTGCGCGATTACCGGAAAATAATCTCGAGCTTACGAATTAGATACCAAGCAAGCTGACGAGCTACCCCGAATCATTTACTCTATCCCTCATATGCTGCGCACACTAACCCTGCTTCGTCGCGCCTTCTGGCGCAGCTTTCAGCATGGCGTTTTTATGAACTCCAAGGGCGCGGCGTACTCCTCTATCCTTACTTTCTTCCCGGCACTCATTCTTGCCGCCTGGATACTCTCCCTCACCAACCGAACTGAAAGTTTTGTCCATCAGATTGAATTTGCGCTGCGCACGGTCCTGCCGCCCAGCGCCCGAGGCACCGTCCTCAGCTATTTCGAAGGACATAAGACCGTGCCGATACGAGAGATCATCTCCGCAACTACGGTCATGGTGCTCGCCGCTTCGGGGGTGATGATCTCGTGGATGAACGGCTTCCGTCAGGCGTACGGTATTGAAGCCAATGCCTGGGGATTTTGGCGGGAGCGCGCTGTCGCGATTTTTCTCGTGATTCTCGGGCTAGCGCCAATGGCATTCGCGCTGTTCCTCGTGGCATTCGGAAACATCATCGAATCATGGCTGCTGATGCAACTTAACGGAGAGATAGGTCTTGTCGTTTTCATGGGATGGAAGCTGGGACGATGGTTAATCGCAGCGGTTACCAGCGTGACTGTGGTGATGCTCATCTATCACTGGGGACTGCCGCGAGTGCAGCCTTGGCATCGCGTGCTTCCGGGCGCGATCATGGCGACAATATTGTGGTTTCCGTTCACGATCATCTTTGGCTGGTATGTGACCCACTATGCCAATTACAACCTGATCTACGGATCGCTTGGCGCCGGCATCGCGCTGCTGGTTTGGCTTTACGTGATCTCCATCATCATCCTGATCGGGGCGGAGTTTAACGCGGTGGCGTGTCCACGATGTACGCTGCCAAAGATCCCTGAAGAGCGCCATATCGGCGACCGCCGACAGGGCCAGCGCCGCCGCGCTGTTCGCTGAAAAGCGATACACTAAACGGTTGCATTCCGCAGTCAGTTTTCCCCGAATGAGGCAGGCAAGCAAAGCATGACGGATTTCTCACCGCTGGCACCCCAGCACATAGCATCCCGTAAGGCAAAAATCGTTTGTACTGTTGGCCCGGTCAGCAACACAGAGGTGGTCCTCAAGGACCTGATGCGCTTCGGCATGGACGTAGCGCGGCTCAACTTTTCCCATGGCTCGCATGAAGAACACGCGCGCCTCATCGAACGACTTCGCAAGGTGGCGCACAAAGAAGCGCGCACCATCTGCATCCTGCAGGACCTGCAAGGGCCGAAGATCCGCACAGGACGATTGAAGAACCGCATGCCCGTGGCGTTGAAGTCCGGCAGCAAGATCACCATCACGCCCACTGACCTGCCGGGAACCGCACAAGTCATCTCCACTACATTTCAAACACTCGCGCGCGAAGTTGAGCCGGGATCGCGGATCCTTCTTTCCGACGGGTTGATCGAGCTGAGAGTAAAAGGCATTCGTGGAAACGAAGTGGACGCGGAAGTAGTAAATGGCGGACTGCTGGGCGAGCACAAAGGCATCAATCTCCCCGGGACGGTCGTGACTGTTCCCTCGCTCACGGAAAAAGACGAGCGCGACCTGGAATTCGGCCTGAAGCACGGTGTGGACATGATCGCAGTCTCGTTCGTCCGCAGTGCAGATGACGTTCGTTACGTGAAGCGCCGGGTCGCGGAGTTGAATTCCGAGGCCTGGGTCATCGCCAAGCTGGAGAAGCCACAAGCAATCGAGCATCTTGAGGACATCCTCGACGTTTCTGATGGCGTTATGGTGGCGCGCGGAGACTTAGGCGTGGAGATGCCGCCAGAAAAAGTGCCGATCATTCAGAAACACATCATCCGCCGCGCAGCCGAATGGCGAAAGCCGGTGATCACGGCCACGCAGATGCTGGAGTCGATGATCGAGAATCCGCGTCCGACGCGCGCGGAAGCCAGCGACGTCGCCAATGCGGTCTTCGACGGGACCGACGCGCTGATGCTTTCGGCGGAGACGGCGAGCGGGAAGTATCCGCGCGAAGCGGTCGCTATGATGGCGAAGATCATAACGGAGACAGAGAGTCATATGGAGTTGCAGCAACCGCCGCATCGCAGACGCGACTCGCGCCGGCTGTCAGTCTCAGAGACGATTTGTGAGTCCATCGCACACGCCGCGCAGGATCTCGATATGCGCGCCATCGCCGTCTACACCGAGACCGGAACTACCGCGAGGCTGATCTCGAAGTATCGGCCCAATGCGGAGATCTATTCACTCACCTATGTGCCGGCTGTTTGCAACCGGGTAAACCTGTTGTGGGGAGTGAAGTCGATATTCTGCAAACTCACCCCGCTGGTTGAGGACATGGTTGTGGGAGCCGAAAGCGAACTCACCAAGCGCGAACACGTCCAGAATGGAGACGTGATCGGCATTGTCGCGGGAACTCGCAGCAAGACTGGTTCTACGAACTTCATGCGTCTGCATGTGATCGGCAGCAGGGATGACGGAGACGCTCAGAAACAGCAGAGTTCAAAAGGTAAGGCTGAGAAGCGCGTAACGACGATTAGAAAAAACCGCGAAACGAAGGCGCTGTTAAAACGGAAAAAGAGCAGCAGTTAGCCAACTGCTGCCCCTAATTCACCCATTTCCCCCGGTCGCCTTCTCCATCGCTTTTCTTGTCGGGATCGCGATAATTCCCGTGCTCGTCAAAGTATTCGTTGCGGTCATGCTGGCGCATATAGACTTCGAACTTCTTTGCCGCCTGACGACGTTTCCATTTGTGGTATCGGTTTCTCAATCCGAAGTAGCCCTCTGACATTGCAAACTGCATCCCGCGACGGGGAAGTGCTTTGAGGTAGATGTAACCGAAGAGCGCGCCGCCCAAGTGCGCGATGTTGGCCACCCCTTGTGACCCGCCAACCGTTCCTAGCAATGCAATCCCTACCCAGATTATCGCGAACCACTTAGCTTTTATGGGGAAGATGCCGTAAACGAAAATCCGCATCTCCGCATAGAGGACGCCGAAAGCAACGATCAGGCCATAGATTCCACCCGACGCGCCCACAGTGGGAACGTCAGTCCGCATTCCCAGGAGATGCGTGTACGACATCACAACAGTGACAATCGCAGCACCTACGACGCAGAAGAAATAGAACTCGTAGAAGCGTCGCGATCCCCAGTCCTGTTCGAGCGTGGAACCGAACATCCACAACGAAAGCATGTTGAAAAGTATGTGGAAGATGCCGGAATGGATGAACGAATAAGTGACAAGTTGCCAGACGTAGCCATGGGTCACTGCGATTGGCACTAACCCGAGATAGACGGCGATTTTATCGACAGTTCCCGGTGATGTCGCCCCCAAGATCCACATCAACAAATACACCGCTACATTTATGTAAACGAGTTTCTTCACTGCGGGGGTGAAGGGAGGAAATCCGAAAGAGGACGTGCGCATAGAGCTCCGACTGACGCGTTATGAGGCCTAGCGGCGGACAGTTCCGCCGCCGCTGCAACTAAGATGCGAAAGCTATCTCTCCGGACTCGGAGTAACAGCCAAGCTGGCGTGTCCTTTATCGTCCACTGCACGCACAGCAAAGATCACATTGTCTTTTGACATCTCCATTGTCACTCGGGTTGCGTTACCAACAGCACGCGAGTGCTCCCAATCCGGTGCAGTGGTGGCGCGCCAGAGCACTTCATAGCTCGTGCCGGAAGGTGTTCCTGCTACGGGAGCATCCCATGTGAGTTGGGAGTTGTTTTCCAATTGCTTTGTAAGCAGCTTCACGTTCGCGGGCGGAGCAGGAGCTGAAGCCAGCGATGCCAGCGTGGCCGCATTCAACCGTGCGACATTCGCGACATAATCAAAGTCCACGAACTTGGCAAAGTCGCCGAACTCGACGCCGTTTTCAGTGCGCGGAGTCTGATGCTGCCGGTTGTAGTCCTCGCGAAATTCACTGAAGCGAACGGCCGCATATCCAGCTTCGTTGAAAGACGAATGATCGCCGCCTCGAAGATACCTGTCAGGGCGGAAGATCATCATCGGCCCGAAGTTGCCGAGATTGCCGGCGTATTTCTTGCCCACCTCGTTGACGTACCGGGCCACCTGCCTTGAAGTGGAGTCGTTCTCAGCGCCGATGGAGCGAATGAGTTTGATCTCAGCTTCCGTCGCCGTGACAGGAATGCCTTCGGAGAAGACACGAACAACGCTCGTGTCCTGCTCAGGAGATTTATTTCCGCCCACAATGTCATTGTTGAGCATGGCATTGATGTTCCATCCCTGGGTCTTTGCCATCTGCGCGAAGTGTTTTGAGCCGTTCAGTCCTTGCTCTTCGCCGGGGACGGTAAGGAAGATGATGGTGGCGGGGAACTTGTGTTTGCTGAGCACACGCGCGCATTCAAGACTTACGGCGGTGCCGCTGCCATCGTCATTGGCGCCGGGCGCGGGGTCGGTGACATTGAAGTTGTCGCTATTGCGGGAATCGTAATGTCCGGAGACTACGTAGATGCGTTTCGCGCTTTCCGGATCAGTGCCCTTTAGGACCGCGTAAACATTGATCAGTTGCGTCGGTTTGGCAATCCGGCGATTCGGCTGCTCAATAAAATCGTCGACTCGGACGTCAAGGCATCCGCCACACGCGTTCGAGTAGCGTTCGAACTCCGCCTTGATCCACTCGCGTGCAGCGCCGACTCCTTTACCCGCCGCCACCGCTTCCGCATCAGCTGCAGAAAGAGTGCTGCGATTCCCAAAGCTCACCAATTTTTCGATCGTCGCTTGGATCTGCGCTGCAGAAACATCTTTTAGTGCAGCGGCAATGGCAGCGTCGGGAAGATTTCTGGCCTGCATGGGATCAGCTTTGGCAGCGGCCGCATTAGGCTCCCGCGACGGCCGGGATTCGCGTCGGGTGGATTGTGACACCGCAGGCAGAGCGGCAAAAATGAGCAAGCTGGCAACGGCGGCGGACAACGAAGGCCTCTTGTGTAACATCTGTCCTCTTTCTGAGTTGGGAAATCCGGCAGCTTCAGTCGGGTTACACTTGACTGATACCCTGAGCCTACTTAAATATAGACAAGGGTACCATCCCGTTTGACATGCCGTATGGTTGACGGCGAATATTCATAGCTCTTATAAAAACATGGACGAGATCGAAAGCGAGGAAAGCGTAATGGTATTGTGTCCCGAGTGCGACACCGATTTGGATGTCGACAAAGACGAACTGGAAGAAGGAGACGCTGTCTCCTGTGCAGAGTGCGGCACGGATTTTGAAGTGATCACCACGGACCCTCTGGAACTTCGTCCCGTAAGCGATGACGATGACGAAGAAGAAGAGGCCAAGGAAGCGGATGAAGACGAAGACGAATAACAAAACTTTCAAATTCGTCATCGCCGCGCTCGCTCTGCTTGCGATTGGCATCTCTTCCGCAACTGCGCAGAAGAGGATGGATCCTAAAAAGCCCTACTGCCTTATTTTCGGAACAGTCTTCGGCCCAGACGAACTCCCTGCTGCGGGCGTGAAGGTGAAAATCCGCCGCGCGGATGAGAAGAAGCCGATTGAATTAGTTTCTGACAGACGTGGTGAATTTGCGCAAAGATTCCCCGCAGGCACCGCGGATTACCTGATTTGGGCCGACCTCAAGGATAAGCAAGCTGCTGAAAAGACACAGGTTAAGGTGCATGTCGAGAAGGATGAGCGGCAAGACGTCACCCTGCATCTAATCCAGCAGAGCTCAAAAAAGTAATCAGTAACACCAAAAGTGAGGCTTCTTTGAAGCGCCTTTCTAAAATCGCGGTAGCTGTACTTTCGCTCGCAGGTACTCTGCTGTTTGTGCGCAGCGCAACGGCGCAGGATCCCGTGAGCGAGCGGGAACAGGTCTCTGCTTCCGGAAAAGAGAAGGACCAACAGCGCATCCTCAACGGCAATGCCCGGGACAAGAGTGGAAACCCTCTTCCCGGCGCGGTCGTGTACCTGAAGAACACGAAGACCCTCGCGGTGAAGACCTACATCGCTGAGAACGATGGCGGATTCCATTTCCACTCGCTTTCGCCGAATGTGGATTACGAGGTTTACGCCGAGTTCAACGGACAGCGCAGCAGCACCAAGATGCTGAGTTCATTCGATAGCCGAAACGTTGTCACAATGGAACTGAAGATAGACGCGAACAAATAGAATTCTCGGGCAAATAACAAAAGGCCGCCCATTAGGACGGCCTTTTTTCATACCTTCATTTTTCTAGTTTTCGTCGTTGCTGGCGCGCTTCCAGTTGATCAGCTCGCCCAATGTGCTGGTGCGTGAGCTGGTGGAGGTGCTGACCGGCTGCTTGTAGGATTCCACTTCTGCGCGGCTCGCTTCTTCGCCCACTGCGCGGATGCTGAGTCCTACCTTCTTCTCTTCCGGATTCATCTTCACGATCTTGAAGTCATGTTCGAAGCCCGGCTCCAGTTTCATCTGTGCGCCGTGTTCGTCAGTGGCTTCAGAATTGTGGCAGAGACCCTCAACGCCTTCAGCAATCTCGACGAAGGCTCCGAACGCAGCCGAGCGGAGAACTTTCCCGTGCACCACGTCTCCCAAACGATGCGTCGCGAAAAACGTCTCCCAGATGTCTGGCTGAAGTTGCTTCATGCCTAGTGATAGGCGTCGATTCTCCGGCTCAATGGCAAGCACGATGGCCGAAATCTTATCGCCTTTCTTCAGAACTTCCGAAGGATGCTTAATGCGCTTGGTCCAGCTCATATTGCTGACGTGAACAAGCCCATCGATCCCGTCTTCGATCTCGACAAATGCGCCGAAGTCGGTGAGATTGCGGACGCGGCCTTCAACCGTAGCGCCAACGGGATACTTATTGTGCAGCGTCTCCCAAGGATTCGTTTCGAGCTGCTTGAGGCCGAGCGAAATGCGGCGTTCCGTAGGATTTACGCTGAGAACCACGGCTTCCACTTCCGCGCCGGTCTGAACCAGCTTTGAAGGATGCTTCGTGCGCTTCGACCAAGTCATTTCGCTGACGTGGACGAGGCCTTCGATACCTTGTTCCAACTCGATGAACGCGCCGTAATCGGTAACGCTGAGTACGCGCCCCTTAACGTGTGCGCCAACCGGATACCGCTCCGTCGCGTCGAGCCACGGATCAGGCGTCAGCTGCTTGAAGCCCAGCGATACGCGCTGTTTTTCTTTGTCGAACTTCAGGACTTTCACGTGGATCTCATCGCCAACGTGCACCAGATCGCGCGGATGTGTCAGGCGTCCCCAGGACATATCAGTGATGTGCAGCAGGCCATCGAGTCCACCCAGGTCAACGAATGCCCCGTATTCGGTGAGGTTCTTCACCGTCCCGGTAAGGACGGCGCCCTCTTCGAGGTGTTCCAGCGTCTCGGTGCGTTTGACGGAATTTTCTTCGTCGAGGATTTGCTTGCGCGAGACCACAATGTTGCCACGCTTCTTGTTCAGCTTGACGATGCGGACTTCAATCTCTTGTCCCTTGTAGGCGTCGAGGTTGCGGACAGGTTTCGAGTCCACCTGCGAGCCGGGAAGGAAACCGCGCACTCCGCCAATCTCAATGTTGAGCCCGCCTTTTACGCGCTCAGCAACGTAACCCTTGATGTTGGCCTTGTCGTTGTAGGCCTTCTCGATGTCATCCCAGACCTTCAGGCGCGCGGCCTTTTCGTGCGAGAGCAGGATGTAGCCTTCTTCACGCTCTCCGCGGTCAATGATCACATCAATGCTGTCGCCGGGCTGGAACTTGACCTTGCCTTCACGGTCAGTGGCCTGGGCGATAGGCACCATGCCGTCTGACTTGTTTCCAATGTCTACGACGACGTGGGTAGGGGTTATGTTGATGACAGTGCCTTTGATGACGTGGTCGTCACTTGGGGGCGCTTCGGCGATCTGTTCAGCTTCGAACGTCTCGAGTACGGAGGCGAAATCTTCCATGTTGTTTTCGTTTTCTTTCCGAGTAGGACCCTCGTTGGGCCGCTCGTTTTCTTTAGGATTTGCGTTCATAGTTGGGGTCTCAGGCGTAGTGGACGGCACAGTCTGGCCTTCACTGGTACGCTCTGATTCGTGCCTGGAGATATTGGACGCGGAATGTTCGTTGCGGGCTGTGCTCTTGTCAGACAACGTTGTTGATTCCTTATCGTTTCCCGTCGGATTTCAAGGTTGGGCGTGGGACCCGAACTCGACCGCACAGCACATTTTCATGCGTGCCCGGAGAGAAAACCCTGATAAACAACGGAGTGGTGGCGATGAGTTTGGGGTGTTACCTGGGAGCCACATTACTCTGAAGCAAGGCAGGAAACGAAAAACTCAGCGGCCGGATCCGGCTCGGCATTGCGCTCCACCAGACTCCTTTGACTATAGCAATCATGCGCGAGAGAGTCAACGCGGGGAGGGCGCGTATGCGGGACAATCGGCGCAAAGCTTTCATTTTCTACCATCCACAGCTGAGAATACTCTCACCGAAGGACTCTCTTCACTGAGGCCGTGACTCAAAAGTGGTTGAATATTCGGCAGTGGGTGGACGAACCATCTCCCATCCCTATCCTTGATGACCATGGTTCTATTCACGTAATTGCTGCCATTTCTGAGAACCACTTCTACGTCGACGAACATGACTTCTTGGAAATCGAAGGAAGCATATCTGTAGGAGGCAGGGCCATTTCTGCTGAAATGACGTGCGGCAAAGACTTTTACAATCTTACTGGGATCGGTTTGGCGATGGTTTATTGTCCTTCTTCGCAAGCCTTAACGCCTGTGACGTGCCGTCAAAAAACTTCAGGTATTCAGACCGTACTTTTGCTGCCCCGAGTGAAGGAATACACAGCCTTCGATACAGGGCATCATCTTGCTGGATAAATGCTCGCGCGAAATCGCTGGCAACGCCTTCCGGCGTCTCTTGACCGGTGGGAAATCCATCGCCCATAACGGGCTTAGCCATCGAGTCGGGTGCCGTGATCGAGGCCAGCAAAATAATCAGGAGAACACCCTTGAAGATATGCACCCTGATCACTTCAACCCCTTCACCACGAACAGTGAAGAAAAAGCGTGACTCTCTACCAATAGGTAATGAGCGCCATCAGGCGTGACTTGCACGTTGTAGATACCCAGCAGACCAACTTTATCTTTTGGCGTGAACGTCTTCCAGGGCTTCTTTGCGCCTGTGTCCAAGTCGAGCAGGTAAGTATCCACTGTTGTCGTCTCGCTTTTTTTGCGGATGATCAAGATACGTCCGCCTTTCAACCACTGAATGGGAGTCTCGCCCTCCTGGATGGCAGTGATCGCTCGAGGAGATGCGCCTCCCAGCGCATACAGAAAAAAATTACCTTGAAGGTCGTGCGCCAATAGCTCTTTACCCTCCGGCGACACCACGTCGCCAACAGTGTCTTCCGGGGTTACTGCCTTGGGTTCGCCGCCGTCGATGGAAACCATGTAGTACCGGGACCCCTTGTCGGTTTCGTGTCCCGCGATCAGAAAGTTTTTGTTGTCAGGCATCCAGGGCGTTGCCGAATTATCAAAGTGGATCTTGTCCGAATGTAAAGTGCGTGTCTCCCCCGCTCCCAATGGCAACAATAGTAAGTTCTGGTCCGATCCCGCAAGCGACGAGACAACCCATTGATTGTTGGGCGATATTCCGCCGCTGCCGCCTTCGCCGAGTTTGACCGCTGGTGAACCGTCAGTCTTGCGCAGGAACAGGGAGTAATTGGTAGTGGCTCCCGGTTCTTGGGTGCTGAAAGCCAGCCACTTCGCATCGTCCGATAGCGCCTCTCCCCAGGTAGAGTCAACCCAGGTCAAGTCGCGGGTATTGCCCGTGGCGACATCCCCGAGCGTGGTGTCGATCCGGGAATTTTCTGCTATGAAAAGAACGCGCCCGTCCTTTGCGATGTCTTGCACGCGGAGAGTCACCGCTGAGCGCAAAACCACGCGATCCTTCTTTGACATTGTGACCGCATGGACAGCGTAGAGAATGCCACTGTCTTCGTCGTTAGCGGAAAACCATATCTCGCTGTCATCCGGAGACCACGCGAGCCCGTCTTCACTGGGATAATCACGCGTCAACACGGTCCGCTTACCAGACAGATCAACAACCGAGACAAACCCACGGTCGTCTCCGTAAAGAGGATGGTCCATGAAAGCAATCTTGTCTCCACCGTGGGAGAAGCGGATATGGCTGATGTACCCGGATGACTCGTACAAAACTTTCCCGATGGGATACTCCAGACGAAAGCGGTTTCCCACCTTGCGTGAAACTGCGAGAGCAGCACCATCCGCAGACCAATCGGCATCCTGGACATTGTCCAGAACTTCCCTTGGCGCGCCTCCTGTGAACGAGGTTCGCGCCAAAGTGCCGACCGCAGTGTGCTGTCGAAAACGACGGTTCAAAGCGATCGCGAGTTCACCCGTTGAAGAGACCGCCAACAAGTCGGCATCCGGAACGGCAAGCGGATTGAAAACGCTGGCGTCCGTACGCTGTTGCCATAGCCGCATCGGTTCGCCGTTCCACATTCCCCCGAACACCACAGTCTGAGCGTCTGGTGAGAACCTGGCCATGCGCATATAACCGCGGCTGGCGGTTAGCTGTCGGAAGATGGGCGGCTCGCTCTTCGCGCCACGTACCAGCGCAAAAGCTCCGGCAGCGAGGAGCAGCAGTGCCAATGCGCCAGCGACCGCAACTGGAAGCGAAACAGAAAATCTGCGCCCTTTGGCGGCAATGCCCATCTGCGATGCCGACGTGCTCGCCCCGCTCATCGCTTCCAGCGCAAATGCCAGGTCGCGGGCTGATTGAAAACGCTGCTCCGGATCTTTTTCCAGACACCGTCGCATAATCCGCTCAATGCCCGGCGGAATAAATCGCGTCCCGCTACTTTCCAATTCCGGTGGGTCCTCTTTCAGGATTGCCGTCATGATCTCGGCGGAAGTGTCTCGCCGGAACGGCCGCTCGCCGCTCAACATCTCATGCAGCACCGCGCCGAAGCTGAAAATGTCAGACCGGTGGTCCGCTGCAATGCCGCGCACTTGCTCCGGAGACATATATCCGATAGTTCCCAGCATCACTCCCGGCGTGGTCTGCGGAACAGCCGTCATCGTCGCCCCTGCAACCGCCATCATGGGACTTTGCTTGGCCAGCCCAAAGTCGAGGATCTTTGCCCGGCCGTCTTTACTGATGATGATGTTTTCCGGCTTCAGGTCACGGTGAACAATGCCTTTGTCATGCGCAGCCGCAAGTCCCTGCGCGATCTGAAGCGCAAACTCCTGCGCCCTGCGGATAGGCAACGCTCCATCGGCGAGCTTCGCTCGCAGCGTCTCGCCTTCGATCAATTCGGTGACGATGTACCGCGTTCCCCCATGCTCGCCAATGTCATAAACAGCCACAATGTTCGGATGGTTCAGCGTGGCGATCGCCCGCGCCTCTTGCTCGAATCGGGCAAGCCGCTCAGGGTCAGAGCTGAAATTATCGGGAAGGACTTTCAGCGCGACGTCGCGCCCTAGCCGTGAATCATGCGCGCGATACACTTCGCCCATGCCGCCCGCGCCGATACCAGACACTACTTCATAAGGACCGAGTTTACTGCCGGATGGAAGGCTCACAAGTGCGCGCAATTATATATGCGCGTCGGATGGAAGCGGGAACTGTCATCGCACAGGTCTCACTGACACCTGAAACCTGATACCTGACACCTCCTTAACGATACAATCCCACGCATGGACCACATCTGGAGCCCCTGGCGATATGCCTACATCACCGGTTCTGCCGGACAGCCCGAGACCGGCTGCATCTTTTGCGACAAGCCGAAGGAGACCGACGACCGCAAGTCACTGATCGTCCATCGCGGCGAACATTGTTATGTGATCCTCAATGCCTTTCCCTACACCTCAGGACACGTGATGATCGTTCCTTACGCGCACACAGACGAGCTCCAGAAACTGGACTCCGCATCGGCCACCGAGATGATGGTCACCACGCAAAAAGTGGAGCGTGCGCTGCGCGAACTCTATCGGCCAGATGGGATCAACATCGGGATGAATATCGGCAAGGCTGCCGGAGCGGGAATCGCCGGACACATCCATATGCACGCCCTGCCGCGCTGGATCGCCGACGCAAATTTCATGAGCGTCATCGGCGAGACGCGCGTATTGCCGGAAGCGCTCGACGTCACTTGGGAGCGGATGCAAAAGGCGTTGAAGTAAACAATTCAGTGTTTACAAATATGCGACAGGGTGGGATTCATACGCTCAGTCTGATTTCATATATGTGAAAGAGGCATAGGGTCGCTGATAATAACAGTCGTACGTGAGACTGAAGGCTTTGATGGCTTCGATAGCGGATAGCGCTGCTTCTTTATCTATAAAGCTATGCATTAAAGCTCCGTGCTTTACCCCACCCCACTCGATGTGATAACCACGCATGTCTTTGCCGTAACTGTACCAGCGAATCGGACCCGGACCGTAGTAAACGAGGCGAAGACTAGAAAGATGGTAGTGAAAGCATAATTCGCCTGTCATCTTACCGGTTGGAGCGTGTCCGTCGACCAGCATAAAATGGAAAGGATTGAAAGAATCATTGATTGTGCAGGATGCATTCATCCCGTAATGCTTAATGATCTTCAAGACATAGCCGTCGTCCTGAGACTTCATGTTTGTGTATAGCCAATGAAGCGTGCCGAATGGTTTTGGACCATCCTTCATCTCTTTTTTCGTTAGCGTATTCGGATCGAACAGCACACATTGCATGCCGGGAATCGGACGAATCTCTTTGGAACCAACTTCTTCTTTCGTTCGGGCCTTCAGCTCCGGAGCAGCCTTCTGCCACACAGCCACTGATTTGCCGTCTTGCGCTTGCGCCCAAAAAGCTAACAATAGAAAAGAAAAAATCCGCCCCAATCGGGTCGCATGTCTCAGCATCTTAAATCTCCGTCGCGCAGGAAATTCTAGATTCAGAATTCCATCGGCGCAAGCAAAGTACCTGTGGGGATATAACTCCCCACAGGCTTGCAATCACTCACATCCTCCGGCACTGCCGCAACTTTGACAAGTCGCTGATCGTCCAACGTAGCGAATATTGCTATGTGATCCTGAACGCTTTTCCTTACACCTCAGGACACGTGATGGTCGTTCCTTACGCGCACACAGACGAGCTCCAGAAACTGGACTCCGCATCCGCAACCGAGATGATGGCCACCACGCAAAAGGTTGAGCGCGCCTTGCGCGAACTCTATCGGCAGGATGGAATAAACGTTGGCATGAATATCGGCAAAGCAGCCGGGGCGGGAATCGCCGGACACATCCACATGCACGCTCTCCCGCGCTGGATCGCCGACGCAAACTTCATGAGCGTCATCGGCGAGACGCGAGTTCTGCCAGAAGCGCTCGACGTCACATGGGAGCGGATGTCGAAGGCGCTGAAGTAGAGCTCTTCCGCAAAAAAGCCACACTGAGCCTCGCTACTTCGGAGTCATGCCATGCGGTGGGTGTGGTACACCGCTGCGCTTTCACCCTATTGCCACAAATCTGCATATCGCATCATCGGCGCGAGTGGTGACAGGTTTATACCTCTTTTGTTATCGTTTTATCATCGTCAAAAATCAATTTTACTGGTCAGGAAATTCTGGATGTTCGCTTTCGAGACTCGCTTGGGTTGTGTTTTGCTCTTGATAATTTCGGTCGGGTGTGGAGGCGGAGCGGGAACGCCGCCCCCGGCACTGCAGCCATCCCCAATCTCGGTCAGCATTTCACCTGTATCCGCAACTCCGCTATTGGGAACCAGTGTGAGCTTCACGGCACAAGTGACCGGCACGTCAAATACCGGTGTGAGCTATTCCGTGGTAGAGGGGAACGCCGGTGGAAGCATCGCCGCGAACGGCATCTATCTTGCGCCGAGCCAACCAGGTACTTTTCACGTTCGCGCAACCAGCATCGCCGATCCGGCACGATCAATGGAAGCGATCGTAACCGTTCGCGGATATACCAATTCGATTGCGCGACTGCCGAATCCGCGTGAGGCTTATGACCACCATACGGCAACGTTGATGTCTGATGGCTCCGTTCTCTTGGTTGGAGGCGCTGGTTTCTCAACCGTCCACAAGCAAACCGAGCGTTACCAGCCATCGCAGAATGTGTTCGAGATCGGGCCGTCGCTGGCCACTGCCCGTTTGGATCATTCCGCGATACTGTTAGCAAACGGGGATCTGCTGGTTTCCGGCGGATACAACCCCGTCGACGGCAGCACTTCGTTCGACCCTGCTTTCCGAAGCTCGGAGTTGCTGGTTGCGAATACTTCGTTTTTCGCAGCGGGGCCGGATATGAACTTTCCACGCCGAAACCATGTCTTTACTATGCTGAAGGATGGTCGCGTGCTAGTTACGGGCGGGATTCAGCTCCGCGGCACTGGTTTTAGTGCTACTCCCAATACTGAGCTCTACGATCCGGCAGCAAACCAGTTTGTTGCTGGCGATCGCATGAATTCGCCGCGCTGGATGCATTCGGCAACACTGCTTGCGGATGGACGTGTCCTGCTCGTTGGTGGACGCGATAACAACTGCACAGGCGTCGGATGCCCAGTCTACTCGTTGAACACCGCGGAACTCTTCGATCCCGCCACGGGCAAATACACGACTACAGGCTCATTGAACATCAGCCGCTACGCACACAGCGCCGCACTGCTAGACGATGGGCGGGTATTGATCCTGGGTGGAGAGACGACGGAAAACATTGGGCCCACGGACCAGGTGACCGCTGCTGAAGTCTACAATCCCGCGACAGGAACGTTCGCCCCCTTCGGCAATATTATTTTCGGCCGTGGCTTCCACGCGCTTGCAAGGCTTAACAGCGGCAAATACCTGTTGGCGGGTGGTTACAACGAAAACGGCAGTCCGAGTCCGACAACTGAGATCTTCGACCCTGAGACCGGCACGTCTACCGCAGGGCCGGATATGAGCGACTGGCGAATTCGCGCCGCTGCCGTGAAACTGAAGACTGGTGAAGTCCTAATCGTTGGGGGAAACAACTCAGGCGGCCCCGTCCTACCAGTCGATTTGTACAAGTAATCACCGCGGCTGCAACAATTTCCTAAACTAAGGGCCTCCGACCTCCGGGGGCTTTTCTTTTGGTCTTCGCCTGAATCGATAGATGCGGTATGCTGCGCGAAAGCCTTTGTCATTGAAGAAAACCAGCACGCAAGCAGCAGTCCGTCTTGAACTTCAAGACGAGCGCAAGAAATTTCGCGAATCTCTAGGCGCCGATTTCGAAACACAATGGGCGCGACACGAGGAACGCATCGGCGTCGTGCTTTCGGGCGGTGGCGCGCGCGGAGCCTACGAAGCAGGAGTTCTGCTCGCATTTCAGGACGCAAAGCTTCCTACGCCGATCATCGCGGCCACATCGATCGGCAGCATCAATGCGGCTTTCTACGCAGCGCATTCGGAAACTACCGTCGGTAACGCAGAAGCGATGGTCGAATCATGGTTTGAGATATCGCAAGCAGCGGTTGGCATTGACTGGTTCCGCTACATCCTGATTTTGGGTGGATTGGTAGCGACCACGGCGGGGTTTGGAAACCTCGTCCGCGAATGGTTTCACGAGAACGGCGTGTACTTCCATCTGCTGCATCCCAAGTGGACTTGGCTTGCACTTGGACTGACCGGCGCTGCAGTGATGTTCTATTACGACGAATTGCCCTACTTGCTTTATGTGTTGCGGAATTCCATGTCGAAGCGCAAGTGGAAACCGGACAAGCAGAAGACAGCGCAATCGCTCATTGCAAATGTTGTAGTTTGGGGCTGCGCAGTAGTGCTGGTCAGCGTTGCGCATCTGCACACCACTGCGAGTGAGATTTGGAATTCAGGTTCTGAGATTTCGCTGCTAGCGTCAGCGGCGATTGTCCTCACCGTTGTTCTCGGATTCTTTTTTCGGAAACAGGTCAGCGCATTCAGCCACGTCTTCCTGCGCTTGCCGCTTAGAACGGGACTCTTCCCGAATTTCGAGCGCACTCGCTTTCTGCGCGAGCGAATTCCAATGTCTGGATTCCGCAAGTCTCCGATTCGCGTGGCCATGACCGCAGCCAACGTGAATAGCGGAACGGAGAAATGTTTCACCAATGCCACGCAAGCGGAACTACTGCGCGATCCGCGAATCGCTCGGGATTTCATCACCGCAGAAACCACGCACACTGACGACCTGATGCTGGCGGTGATCGCTTCCTCGGCATTCCCCATCGTCTATGAAGCTGTCTCAATGAATGGTAAGCAATACACAGATGGAGGAATCGTCAGCAATCAGCCGATCCGTCCGGCGATCCGCATGGGCGCGGATGTTCTCTTCCTCGTGATGCTTCAGCCGCGGCGACAAAAGCGCGGCGAGATCAAGACATTTCTCGACCTCGGCGTGCGAGCGATAGATATTCTCACTTCGCAAAACCTGAAGACAGATTTGAAGATGCTGAACAGTGTGAACAATATGTGCGCGCAATATGCCGCGGAGCTGGGAGTCCGCGCCGAACAGGTACGTTTGCATGTAGGCGACAAGACCTACCGTTATCTCAAGGCTTTCAAAATTGCGCCCAGCGCTGATATGGGTACAACGGTTTTAGACTTCGATGGCGAGCTCACTGGCCCGGCGATCGTTCAGGGATATCGCGACGGAGCGCATGCAGTCCACGCCTTCGCGTCCTACATGGCTGCGCTTCCCAAGCAGATGCCCAAGCACGAAGTCAGGCTAGTGTTGGAGAAAGAGCCAGCCGCAAAAGCAGCAACCCAGCAATAGGAGTGACGAAGAAGATGGAAGCAATCACGCTCGTGCCGGTCGGAGTTGTTCGCAACTCGATCACTCAGCCCGTGGATGATGTTTGGGGCGGATTGATATCAACGATCGAATTGGATTCCAACCGCTTCACTCCGCGCGCAATCGCCGGATTGGACACCTTCTCTCACGTCGAAATCATCTATCACTTTCATTCAGTGCCGGAGAATGACATATGTCTCGACGCCCGCCATCCACGCGGCCGCAGTGACTGGCCGGAAGTGGGTGTCTTTGCCCAGCGAGTAAAGAATCGGCCGAACCGCTTGGGCGTGACTGTTTGCCGGTTGTTGAAAGTCTCTGGGCTGTCGATTGAAGTCGAAGGACTGGACGCAATCGATGGCACTCCCGTCCTCGACATCAAGCCATATATGAAAGAGTTTGCGCCCAGCGGAGTCACACAACAGCCGCAATGGGCAACAGAGTTGATGTCACATTATTGGAATTCGGCAGGTCGCAAGTAGTCTGCGCAATAACCGCTTGCCGCGCACCAGCAACCCTCGATTGTCTACTCCGCACTGCCTCTCTCCCGCATCCCAATAAGGAGTTCCTCCAAAAAATAATTAATCCCTCACGGAGACAAACAGCATGGCCATCTATAGCAATCTTCGAGACTACAAATTTGGCGAAAGCGGCGAAGACATTCGCGGCTCCAAGGTTTATGGATCAGACGGTGAAAAGCTGGGCGAGATCGATGACGTTATCTTCGACAACAAAGCTGGCGATGTCCGCTATGTGGTTGTGGACACTGGTGGCTGGCTGACATCGAAAAAGTTTGTAGTTCCTGCCCGGCAGATCATGACCCGCGAAGTGGACGATGATTTCCGCGTGAATCTCACGAAAGAACAGGTTCAGAAGCTGCCGCAATACCGAGAGTCTGACGTGGAGTCAGACGAGCAATGGAGCGACTACGAAAGCCGGTACGAAGCTTCGTGGTCTGACAGTCCGGTAATGCATCGCGAAGGCAGCACACACACCATCACTCCGGATGCAACAGAGATGCCGGCGCAATCAGGGTCTTCGGCTACCCCTCAGGACGTGCGGAAAGCTACGCCTCGCCGCATCGCTAAGGACCAGCCGCGGTTCGGAGCAACGTCCGATTCGAACAGCGGCACCTCGACCGGGAATTTGGTCGGCAACACTGAATTGGAGCCCGTCATGAATGAATACACAGGAGTAGATGCGGTGATCCCTGCTCAGTCAGGCGAAGAACCTTCGGCGAATCCTCGCACCGACTATCAGAACCAGGGAACATCCTCTACTCAGAAGGAAAGAACCGGGATCCCGGCAGAGACAGACAAGATGGATTCCGGACGCGCGCCGGTCACATCCGGCAACCGTTTCAGGGAATTCGAAGAGAGGCTTCGCAGGGAACGCGATGAGATTCTCCGTAGGCGCAAAGCCGCTTAGCCTTTCAGCATTCGGAGCAGTTCTTTTTCATCGATGGTGTTGACGCCGAGTTCCTTGGCTTTGTCGAGCTTGGAACCGGCGTCCGCGCCAGCCAGAACGTAATCTGTTTTCTTGCTGACCGATCCCGAGACTCGTCCACCTGCATCTTCAATCAATCGCTTGGCGTCATCGCGTGAGTAGGTTGGCAGCGTGCCAGTGATCACGAAACTCTTTCCCGCAAGCTGTGTGCCGCGTTGTTTCGCCTCACCTTTGAATGTCAGTCCGGCTTTTCGGAGTCGCTCAATTAACTTGATATTCGCGGGCTCGTCGAAGAACTCGCGAATGCTAGTCGCAATCCTCGGCCCAACTTCGTTGACGCTCTGCAATTCCTCTTCGGTGGCTTTCATCAAACCGTCCATGGAACCGAAGTGTTCGGCGAGGAATTCCGCCGTGCGCTCGCCAACCATGCGGATTCCAAGTCCGAAAATGACGCGTTCCAGCGGCAGCTTCTTCGCAGCATCGATCTCGCGCAAAACGTTTTGCGCGGATTTCGTTCCCATCCGTTCCAGCGTCAGCAGCTTCTCCTCGGTGAGTTCAAAAATGTCAGCAACATTGGTGACCAGCTTGCGGTCAGCAAGCTGATTTACCAGCGATTCGCCCATGCCTTCAATGTTCATCACCGAGCGTGATGCAAAATGCAAAATGCTCTCTCGAAGCTTTGCCGGACACGCTGCGTTCACGCATCGGTAATCAACTTCACCTTCCGTGCGCACCACGTGTCCGCCGCACTCGGGACATCGGTCGGGCATCTCGAACTTGCGCGTGCCGCGCGGGTGGGCCTTGTCATCCATCACACGAACAACTTTAGGGATGACGTCTCCTCCGCGCTCCACGATCACCCAATCGCCGATCTTCACCCCGAGACGTTCAATCTCGTCCTGATTGTGCAGCGTGGCGCGGCTGACCATCGTTCCGCCAATAGGCACGGGTTTCAGAGCGGCGACGGGCGTAAGTTTCCCCGTCCGTCCTACTTGGATGAGGATGTCTTCCACCTGCGTCTCGCCCGCGCGCGCGGCGTATTTGTAAGCGATCGCCCATCGCGGCGCTTTGCCGGTGTATCCCAACTCGCGCTGCAGGCGCACGGAATCGACTTTGATGACGATGCCGTCAATTTCATAAGGAAGCTTGTCGCGTTTGGCTTCCCACTCGTTGATGAAACGCAGTACCTCGTCAATGTCGCGGGCAGCTTTGTGATTCGGATTCACCTTTAGGCCGGCGCCGGATAACGCAGCCAATGCCGCGGAGTGCGTGTCGAACACTTCAGTGCCATCGGGTGAAAGCGCCATGTAGGCGAAGTAATCCAGCCGCCGTTGCGCTACGATGTTCGGCTCCAGGGTGCGAATCGTACCTGCGGCAGCGTTCCGGGGATTCGCGAATTTCGCGAGGCCCTGCTGCTCACGCTCATCGTTCATGCGTGAGAAGCTGCTGAAGGGCATGACGACTTCACCTCGCACTTCGAAGTCAGCGGGTAATCGCGATTTCTTCAGCGCGGAAGCGGAGATCGACAAGGGAATCGATCGGATAGTGCGGACATTCGTCGTTACATCCTCACCAATCGCTCCGTCGCCACGAGTGAGTCCTTTTTCTAATGCGCCACCGCGATACCAGAGCGCCAGCGAGAGTCCGTCCAACTTCAACTCGCAAACGTAGGCCACGCCCTTGGTTCCGGCAAGCTCGTGCACGCGGCGATCCCAATCACGTAATTCAGCTTCGTTGTAGGCGTTATCGAGCGAGAGCATGGGCCGCGAATGGCGCAGCTTTTGGAAACCTTCCTTCGGCTTGCCGCCCACGCGTTGCGTCGGGGAGTCCGGCGTGACCAGCTCCGGATGCGCAGCCTCCAAGCTCTTGAGCTCCTGCATGAGACGGTCATACTCGGGGTCAGAGATCTCAGGCGCATCGAGCACGTAATAAAGGTGCTCATGATGACGGAGCTTTTCCCTGAGACTCTCGACCTGATCTTGCACCTTGGATGACTTTGACATTGGCAAGAAACATTTTAGAGTAGCTGGCGAAAATGCAAACGGGTATTACTGAGGTAACTTAAAGAAATCGGAGTTCTTGGTTAAAATTGTTCTTTATGTCTCTCGAAGCTCTCATTGTCAGCACCGATAAAGAAGTTGTGTCCGGATTCAGGCGCGTCTTGGTTGCGAACAGCATCAACCTGAGCGCTGTGACCAGCGTTAAACAGGCCAGCGGCGTGTTGGAAGCGAACAAGTTCGACGCCATCATCGTTGATTGCGACGATTTGCCCGGCGGCTCCGCGCTCCTCGAAACCCTACGCAAGGCCGAGTCCAGCAAGAGCGCTGTGATTTTTGCTGTCCTGAATAACGTCACATCGTCGAAGAAGGCCTACGAGATGGGCTCGAATTTTGTCCTTGAGAAACCGCTCACCGCTGACCGCATTTCGCGCAGTGTGCGCGCCGGCCGCGGTCTCATCCTCAAAGAGCGCCGGAAATTTTTCCGCTACGCCGTTGGTGCCGATGCATACGTGACAGTGGGTCACTCAGAACAGTTGAAGGGAAGAGTCGTCAACCTGAGTGAAGGCGGCGTGGCTCTCGAATTGAATCTTAAAGATGCCCCGAAAGGCCCGCTGAGCACGAAGTTCCAGTTACCGGGCAGCGCGGTACCGATCGAAGGCAAGTGCGAAGTGCAGTGGGCGAACGCAGGTCAACTTGGATTGCTGTTCACTCAGATGACACCGGAATCACGGCAGGAACTTACGCGATGGTTGACTCGCAAGATCGAGAGCAAAGCGCCCACAAGCCGTCCGGTCTAGGGATTTGCAACAAACTGTTCAAGCGCTTCCGCTGGCGCGTCACCGCTGATGCTGTCCATTGTGGTCGTCTCCCACAGCGAGTGGTCTTTCAACAACAGTGAGACAAGGGCGGTGTGCATCGCGTGTCCAGCGCGGTCAGCAACCACGCGGCCCAGTATGCGATGACCCAGCAGCGCCAAATCGCCAAGCAGATCCAAAACTTTGTGTCGCACGAACTCATCGGGATAACGCAGCGGCCCATTCGCAACGCCCTCCGGAGTGAGCACGATGGCGTTTTGCTCAGAAGCGCCGCGGATCAATCCCATTTTGCGCATCGCTTCCGCTTCATGCAGGAAACCGAAAGTCCGCGCGGCCGCGATGTCGCGGCAATAGAAGTCGCCGTCAATCTCAGGGTAGCCCTCGGCGTCGTTATGCGCCATCAACTCAACTTCGAAGCGTTCTTTTCCGATCAGCGGATGCTTAAAATCAATCGCATATGACACGGCATATCCACGCGCCGGAGAGACGGAGATAAATTTTTCGCCATCACGGATTTCCACTTCTTTTAGGATCCGCAAATACACGCGCTTCTTGCGTTGCTTCTTCAAACCCACTTGGCGGATCATCTCGACGAAGGGTTGCGCGCTGCCGTCGAGGATTGGAAGTTCGAGGTTATCGAGTTCGACCGTGGCGTTGTCCACGCCCATGCCTATGAATGCTGAGAGCAAGTGCTCCGTTGTCGAAATGAGCACGCCCTTTTTCATCAGACTGGTGGCGTAGCTGACTTTGGCTACGTTGCGCCCGATGGCTTCCACTTCGAAGCTGTCGAGATCAACCCGTCGAAATTTGACGCCGCTGCCGGCGGGCGCGGGAACAATCCGCAGATTTACCGGAGCGCCGCTGTGCAGGCCAACACCGCTGCATTCCACTGCTGATCTGATTGTCTGTTCGTAAGCCAAATTGAATCTCTCGCTTCTAACTAGATGCGAGTGAGTAGCTTACAGGCGCAGAGAAAATTTTGCGTGTGGCAAATAGTGCACATAAAGTGGATGGACTAGTCCAGAACTCATTGCAAATTTTCGGGTTGCAGAGACAAACGGCGCATCTAAAGAAAGCAGAGACTCGGGCCGATAAGCATTTCACAACCTGGAACGGATAAAGCATCCGTAGAAAAGGCGGGGAAGATGCGAACGGATACAACGAAGAATTCAGCGCAGCGTATTCAGCGGAAGTTAGCACTGATCTGGAAGACATTTGGCGGCTCTGTTTACAAGCGAGTGCCGGTGCTGGAACTCGCGGCAGACGCGATGACCAAAGGCGCCATCAATCCTGAACTCGAGCGTCAAGCGCGCGCGGAAGCGCACACCATCCACGGCGAGCTGAGCACGTTCGGTTTTCGCGACGCAGCGCGCATCTCGGCAGAGATTGAAGCGCTGTTCTCAAATCCGACGCGACGCAGCAAGAGTGAAGGCTCGTTGCTGGTCGGACTGATCCTGATGCTACGGCAAGAGCTTGAAGAGATCAGGACCAGCGAACCTGTCACAGCATTCGTACAATAGCGGCTACTTCTTTAGCTTGTTGTAGTCGATCGGCGGCGGAGCGAAAAGGGCGTCCGGAAAGGCGTTGTTGTACGTGACCGTGCGCACGAACCGCTGGCTGACTATCTCGCCGTTCTTTTCGCGGGTTATCACATGAGGAGAGTTGATGCCTTGCTCTGCGCGGTATTCATCGTAGAGTTCGGATTCATTCTCGATCTCCCGCGTCTCAGGATCGCGCCATGTGTAAGCCTTCTTTATCGGCAGAAAAGTTTTCGTATCGATGAATAGCGAGACGCTCTGGTTCTGTGCATTGATGAGCGTGACTTTGTGCGTATCCCGCGCGCCAACGAGCGTTACTCCGTCATAGAAGAAGGCCGTGCCCGGGGCTTTGATCCAATCGCGCAGAATGGTGTCGATCGAATACTGCCGCCGACGAAGATAATTCGCCAGGTCCTTGGGGTCTTCTTCGCGCGTTCCGCGAAAGGTGGTTTCGTATCCCTTGTCGCCGTTGTGGATGAGGATCCAATCGTGCTTTTTCAGGAACTCGTAACGTTCCTTGTCCGGATAGCGATACTTGCGTTCGTATGGAACGCCGACGCCCTGCGGAGTGTTCTGGTAGAAGCCGTATCCGCGCCCTTGCTGGTCCATGTCAACGGAGTTTAGGTATGCATTCCCGCCAAGAGCCTGCAAGGTTTTTTCGAGCGTTTGTTTCGCCTGCTGCGAATTTGCTTCGGCAGGATTTTGGACCGGCCCGTTCTGCGCGGTCGGATTCTGCGGTGCAGGCGGCGTGCTGGTAGCCTGTTGCCCCCATGCTGCTGATATCGCTAGCGACAGAACAAGAAAATATTTCATTGATTGCATAAGTTAGACGCAGAAATCTGGATTCCAGCTGCTTGCGATGACTTCACCCTACCAGCACGGCGCCGCCGTTGACATTCAGTATCTCGCCGTTGATGAAGCCGGCATGGTCTGTGCAGAGAAAAAGTATAGACGCCGCAATCTCCTCTGGCTTACCAACCCTACCCATAGGAATTGTTTTGAAAACGCGTTCGCGGGTAGCGGGATCGTTCAGCGCCGGGGCGGCCATGTCCGTTGCCACCCATCCCGGAGCAACGCAGTTGACGTGGATCCCGAACGGCGCAAGTTCCGTTGAGAGCCCCTTCACCATGCTGATAACCGCGCCTTTGCTGGCCGCGTAATCGCAATGGTAGGCCTCGCCACGCTGCCCGGCGGTCGAGCTGATGATCACGATGTGTCCGCTGGGCTCGGAACTGCTGGCATTCTGTTTCTTCATCTGTGCGACACTGTGCTTCACCAGGCCGAAAACACTGTCCAGATTGATCTGCATCGTCCGGCGCCATTGCTCTTCAGACATTAAGTCGATCGGGGCATCATTCGCCGGCCATATGCCGTGGTTTGCGACCAGGGAATCCAGCCTGCCGAAGCGCTTCACCGCGGCTGCAACCAAAGCCTCGGCTGATTTCGCGGTGGAAAGTTCGGCCTGAATGGCTAAGCAGCTCTCATCTCCCATTTCGACAACGAGCTTGTCCGCATCAGCCTTTGATTTTTCGTAACTAAACGCCACCTTCGCGCCCGCGCGGACAAACATCCGCACCGCCGCTGCGCCGATACCGCGCGATCCACCGGTTATAAGCGCGACTTTGCCGGAAAGGTCGAGTGAGACTCCATTTGCCATGACAAAGAAGGTAAGCGAGCCAGAGGAGAGAAGCAAGCTGGCGGACAAAAGGCTAAAGTTTCCACCTCACTCTGCCGATGTCGCTAGGGTAAGCCCAATCAAGGCGAACAGGCATAGCTGCCCAGCAGCGCCTGATGGAGAATCAAATGGCAACCGCAGTGATGAACAGCACACCGGCAGACGGATATGAAGTACGCGTCTGGGGCATGGACATCAACGACAAACCTTTCATTCAGTCAGCGCTGGCCCGGCAGGGCTCGATGTCCGGAGTCGTGCTCGAGGGCGTTTTGCCGGTGAAAACCGGCGACACCATAGGCGTGCAGTATCAGAAGAACAAGGCCCGTTTCAAAGTGCTATCTGTCGAGCAAGAAGAATCATCTGCGCAGCGCAAGCTCGATATCGAATGTGTTGAATCGGCAAACATCTGGCGCTTTCCATTCGCTATCCCTATCGCGAAGGTCGGCGTCGCTGCCCAGTACGGCGAGAGCAAGTCGATCCACAAGAATGAAGCTCCTGCTCCAGCGTCGCTGCCGAACCGGCGCGGTGCTCCACGGTTCGCATGCAAGATTCCCGTCGAAGTACGCGCGCAGGAATCCATTGGACAGGTCTACGCGGCCGTTACCGACATCAGCGCCACGGGATGCTACTTGGAAACACTGAATCCGTTCCCGGCGGGCGCAGGATTGGTCATTAGTCTTGACGCAGTAGAATTCGGCGCTTCGGCGCGGGTGCAAATCTCGGGCATCGTGCGCACTTGCCATGCAATGGTAGGCATGGGAGTGGAGTTTGTAGACCTGACAGCGGCGGACCAGCGACTCCTTTGGGCAATCACCGAGAAACTCGGCGGCCCGGTTCAGATCGCGCCTCCGCCAGCCCCGCTTGCCCTGGCCAAGCCGCCGGGCGATTCAAAAGCGGAACAGGCGCGCCGCGCCGCAATGGACCTGCAACAACTGGAGATGTCATTGACTTCGTCCGATGTTGACGCACGATTGCTCCAGGAATTCCGCGAGGCGGCAACGCATGCCCGCCACGTTCTCACGTTCGTGCAGCAATGGATAGACTTAAAAGAAAAAAACCGCGACCCGTTTATCGTGCTGCCGTCGATGAGCGCTGAACGGCTACGCACGGCTGCAACGGTGAATCGGCACATCGCGATCGACTTGGATACGCACGATCTCAACCACGAGACCACCGGATTTAACGAAATGTGCTCGCAAGTCCGCTCGTTGAGCGAAAGACTCTCTTCCGCGAACGTGAAGCACTAGTCCCCTTGAAAGATTGGCATAGCGACAGCTTTTGTATATCCTTGACCAGCTAAGTCAATTTTTGCGAGGAAGACCTTCATGAGCGCGACCGCCACTTCTGCATCCACATTCTGGAATGAGCTTGAAAGCCGCATCACGAAATACGATCTGCTCTGCCACCCGTTTTACAAGGCGTGGAGCGCCGGAGAACTTACTCGCGATGATCTGCGCGAGTACTCAGCCGACTACTATCACCATGTCGCTGCGTTTCCTACGTACTTGAGCGCACTCCACAGCCGCTTGCAAGATGGCGAACTGCGACGCGAAGTGTTGCGCAACCTTTGCGACGAAGAGATTGAAGGTACAGCGCACAGCGATCTGTGGCTGAACTTTTCGGCGGGGATGGGCGCGACCTCTGAAGAAGTCCGCGCTGGCAAACCGTTGAAGGAAGTGGAAGAACTCATCGCAACATTCCGCAAGCTGGCCTCCTCGGGAAGTACTGTTGCTGCGCTGGCTGCTTTCTATGCTTACGAATCGCAGGTTCCGCGCGTCGCCAAGGAAAAGGCGATTGGGTTGAAGAACCTGTACGGGGCCGACGCGAAAACTTGTGGCTATTTCACACTGCACCAGACCGCCGACGTGCACCACTCCAACGTATGGCGCCAGCAGCTTGATGCCGAGTTGAGCGCCAATCCGGAAGCGGCCGAAGAAGCTCTTAACGCCGCAGAGGAAGCCGCAAAGGCTCTTTGGAGCGCACTAGACGGAATTGAGAGCAAGCGCATCGCCCGTTCAATTCAGTAGAAATTCCCGTTTTGGAACTGTCCCCCGAATGCATTGACTAACTAAGTGCATCGGGGATTTTTCTGCCCGCAGCAATGGTAGAGTGGCATGTTGGAAGCGGGAATCCTGATGAAAATCGCAATCGCATTTCTGCTCGCCACGCTCATTGCGTCGTCATCCTTCGCGCAGAGTGCTCCCGAACATTCCCTCGCTATCACGCATGTCACGATCATTGACGTGAATGGCGGGCCTGCGCGGCGGGACATGACGGTAGTAGTGCTCGATGGTCGCATCATGAGCATCGGGCCGAGCAAAGCGATGCGAATGTCAGCAAACATTCGCACTGTCGATGCAAGCGGCAAGTTCCTCATCCCCGGCCTCTGGGACATGAACGTCTATCTCGATACGGACGAGGCTGAAAAGTCTCGCTTGGCAGACTTTGTTGCGAATGGCATAACCGAAGTTCGCATTATCAGCGGCGGCGCACAGCTTCAGCAGTGGAACAAAGATATTGAAACTGGAAAGCTGCTTGGCCCCAGGATGATGATCGAAGGTGCCGAGTTCGACGAATCGGAGAAACATCCCGTTAATGCGGTCCCTGCTGCATTGCAATCCAGGCACAACTGGCACGAAGAGCTAAGAATGCTGGTGCAATCAGGATCAACGCCACTGGAGGCTTTGCAGTCAGCGACGGTGAATGCCGCGAAGTTTTTCAACAAATCGGATTCCATGGGCAGCATCGCCAAATGGAAGTTTGCTGACATGATCGTGCTGGATGCCAATCCGCTGGATGACATCCGGAACACCACCAGGATCAGCGCCGTAGTGATCAGGGGCAAACTGCTGGATCGCAAGCAGCTCGATGCCATGTTGGACGAAGTTAAGACCGCCGAACAGGCAAAGTCAGAAATGCACCGATAGGTGGAAGCTTCCGCAGTTGCAGTTGCGTCTGTGCGAAAACCAGCTAGAATCCTCACCCATGAGGCTGACCAGATTCCTGCTTGTGCTTGCTCTTGCCGCCCCCACATTCGCCCAAAACACATCTTCAAAAACAAAATCAGTTTCCAAGCTCACCCCCGAGCAGCGGACCGCCAAGTACATGGAATCCATCCGCACTCAGCCGCCTCTCTTACGCGGATTTCTCTACGCCATGCCCAAGGGTGGCGATCTGCACAACCACCTCAGCGGATCGATTTACGCCGAAAACCATATCGCTAGAGCGGCGAATGCTGGATTGTGCGTCAACCTTGCCACTCTGACTTTTGTTCCTCCAAAGCAAGTTGCCGGTGAACCGAATTGCGAGGACAAAACACAGCGCCCGGCTACAGATGCGTTGCGTGATCCCGGACTGTACAGCCAACTCATTGACGCATTCTCATTGCGGAACCACAGCCCTGCGCGCAAGCCGGGTGAATACCAGTTCTTTGACACCTTCCTCAAATTCGACGCTGTCACCAAGCCGCCCTTTGGCGCGATGCTCGCCGAGGTCGCGCATCGCGCCGCATTGCAGAACGAGCATTACTTGGAATTGATCTATTCGCTCGACGGTGGCGTAGCGTGGGCGCTCGCCGACAAGACTCCCTGGCACTCCGATGCCGATCTCGCTGGATACCGCCAGCGCTTGCTCGATGCCGGACTCACCGAATCCACAAAGAAAGCCAAAGCGATGATCGACGAAGCCGAAGCGGCGATGCATCGCGAGCTAAAATGCGGAACTCCTAATGCCGACGTAGGCTGCGATGTGCAACTCCGCTACATCGCTCAAATCCTCCGCGCATTCAGCAAAGAACGCGTCTTTGCGCAGACCGCCGCCGGATTCGAGATCGCCAACTCTGACAAGCGAGTCGTGGGAATCAACATGGTCCAACCCGAAGACTGGCTTGTACCCATGCGCGATTACGACCTGCACATGCGCATGGTCGGATACCTGCACAATGAATATCCCAAAGTGAATATCACCCTGCATGCGGGCGAACTCACCTTCGGCCAGGTGCCTCCCGAAGAACTCGGACGCCACGTCCCGCGCGCCATAGACACCGCCCATGCGCAGCGCATCGGCCACGGAACCGACGTCATGTATTACCTCGATGCCGAAAATCTCCTGAAAGAGATGGCGCAGAAGCGCATTGCCGTCGAGGTCTCGCTAAGCAGCAGTGACATGATCCTTGGAATTCGCGGCCCTCAGCATCCCTTCCGCCACTATCTGCAGGCCGGAGTGCCCGTAGTTATCGCCACGGATGATGAAGGCGTCTCTCGTTCCGATATCACACAGGAGTATCAGCGCACAGCAGAAGAACAGAGCGCAACCTACGCCGAACTGAAACGGATATCCCGCAACAGCGCGGAATACAGCTTCCTTCCCGGCCAAAGCCTCTGGGCAGATGCGACCTCGTTCAAAGTGAACGAACAATGCGCGAAAGAGTCTCCAGCAAAAAAAACGTCTCAAGGATGCGCGGATTTCTTGCAAGCAAACGAGAAAGCGCGCGAGCAGTGGAAGCTGGAACAACGTTTCGCGGTGTTTGAGGGCAAGTGGTAGGCAAACTAATAAAGTTGCGTTGTCATCCTGAGCGGAGCCGCGAAGCGGCGAAGTCGAAGGATCTATGTATTTTGGGAATATATGCAAAATGACCATAGGTACCACGTCTACATCATGACCAACCGCTCGCGTAATTTGTATGTAGGCGTGACTAGCAAGCTGATGATCCGAGCGATTCAACACAAGGAAGGAACATACGGCGGTTTCACATCCAAGTACAAGCTAGATCGCCTTGTCTACTACGAAGTGTTTACCCAAGTCCAGAATGCAATAGCACGTGAAAAACAACTAAAGGGTTGGAGCAGAATAAAGAAGATTGGTTTGATCGTATCCATCAACCCCGCGTGGAAAGATTTGAGCGAAGAGTGGGGAAAGTCTTTCTTGCCTCTGGTCCGCCGCGAAAATACATAGATCCTTCGACTTCGCTGCGCTCCGCTCAGGATGACACTGATGCATTTGCTTTTCAAAGCCTAGATTCTCAGTCTCTTTCCCAATTGCTTCCCATCGTGTAGCGTTGTAATCTGCATCTGCACAATCCTCATGGCGAATTTTTTCGAACTGCCCCGCTACATAGCTGTCGAAGGTCCCATCCGAGTGGGCAAGAGCACGCTGGCACAGATCATTGCCACGCAGATGAATGCGCAGCGCGTGATCGAGCCAGAAGGAAACAGCTTTCTGAAATCTTTCTACGAAGGCGACGCAGGCGCGGCCTTCCAGACACAGTTCTCATTTCTAATCGCGCGATTCGAGCAACTCAAGGCACTTGAGGCCGGACCAACGTCGCAGAAGCGCATCGTCGCGGATTACATCTTCGAAAAGGACAAACTTTTCGCCTGCATCAACCTCACTGACGCGGAACTTGAGATTTACAATCGGTACTACAACCACTTTCGTGAGCACCTACCTACACCGGACCTAGTCATTTATCTTCAGGCATCGCCAGAGGTGCTTAAAAAGCGATTGCAGAAGAAGAATGCTCCGGGCGAAGCTGGCGTCAGCGAGGATTACATTGAAGAAGTCGCGAAAGCCTACGAGCACTTCTTCTTTCATTACACCGCTTCAGACCTTCTGGTCGTAAATACCAATGACATTGATTTCGTTGACCGCGATCAGGACCTCAAAGAGCTTCTCCGCCGCCTGAATGAGCCGATAAAGGGTACTCAGTATTACCTGCCGCTCTCGGGCGAGGCTGCGGCCAGCGCTTAGCTTTTGACTATTAATTTCGATTTCCTGCGACTACAATTACCAACGCTGCATCTGTAATTGCAGGCGCTATCCGGAGTTGCCGGAGGCGCACTGGAGCAAGCAATGAGCATCACCGCTTTTAAGAACACACCTGGCGATTCCCGCCGCAAAGTCACCGTCTCCTCTATTCAGCAAAAGAAGCAGAATCAGCAGCGGATCACCTGTCTGACTGCCTACGACTACGCCACCGCGCGGCTCGTGGACGAAGCTGGGATTGACATGATCCTGGTTGGCGATTCGCTGGGCATGGTCGTTCTCGGATACGACGACACCATGGCCGTCACCATGGACGAAATGCTGCACCATACGCGGGCGGTGCGCCGCGCCGTGAAAAGCGCGATGGTCATCGCCGACATGCCCTACGGTTCTTATCACGAGGACGAAACGCAGGCGATAAAGAACGCTGTGCGGTTTATGAAGGAGTCCGGCGCCGAGGCAGTAAAGATTGAAGCCGCGCGGACGGAATTAGTAAAGCGACTTCTCGATGCCGAAGTTCCCGTCATGGGACACATCGGGCTCACGCCGCAATCGCTGCATAAGATGGGCGGCTTCAAGGTGCAAGGCAAGACTCTGACCGCTGTAGAAAGATTGATGAAAGACGCCGTTGCTCTTGATCGAGCCGGCGTTTTTTCTTTGGTGCTCGAAGGCATTCCCCGCGAAGTCGCAGCCATGATTACTGCGGAAGTCGCTACCCCGACCATCGGCATCGGCGCAGGCCCTGATTGCGACGGCCAAGTACTGGTGCTGCATGACATTCTGAATCTGACGTTCGGCGATACTCCGAAATTTGTTCGCCGCTACGCTGACGTCGCCGGGCTGATCTCAAATGCTGTGTACTCGTTCAAGAATGAGGTCGAGACCGGAGCGTTTCCGTCAGAGAACGAGTCGTACCACTTGCCCAAGGAAACACAGGCGGCGCTGGAAACGATCTCAGAACGCAAACGCGCAATGCGGAGATAAGAATTTCAACTGAATCGCAGATAACACAAGGAGAAGACGGATTGAAAAGGTTTATCCGTCTTTAATCCTTCTTTGATCCGCGGTTAGCTTTTGGTTCTTCCATGAAAGTACTCACCACAATCTCTGAAGTGCGGTCCGCGTGTGCCGCCGCACGTGCTTCCGGCAAGCGCGTCGGATTTGTCCCCACCATGGGCGCGCTGCATGAAGGCCATCTCTCACTGGTGCGCACGGCACGGTCGGAGTCTGACTTCATCGTTGCTTCGATATTCGTGAATCCAACACAATTTGGGCCAAACGAGGATCTTGCAAAGTATCCACGCCCATTTGAGCGCGACAGGGAACTGCTCGAGATCGAAAAAGTTGATTTGCTCTTCGCGCCGACTGTCGAAGAGATGTACCCCCCCGGAGCGACCACATTCGTTCATGTCGAAGGCATGAGCGAAAAACTCTGCGGCAAGTCGCGTCCCGGACACTTCCGCGGTGTGACCACCATCGTCTCTAAACTTTTTAACATCGTCGATCCTGACCGAGCATATTTCGGACAAAAAGATGCCGCACAAGCGGGCATCATCAAGAAGATGGTCCGCGATCTGGCCTATCGCACGCAGGTGGTTGTCTGTCCCATCGTGCGCGAGCCGGATGGCCTGGCTATGAGCTCGCGCAACGTTTACCTCAATGCAGAGGAGTGGAAGCAAGCGCTAGCGCTGTCTCGCGCTCTACAGGGAGTTCGGTCGGCTTTCGACAATGGCGAACGGGGTCCTTCAATACTACGCAGCGCGGCAGAAACTGTCTTTGCGGGCATTCCGCAGGTGAAACTCGAATACGTTGAGATCGTTAATCCGGATACTCTTGATCCAGTCTGCGATCTCTCTGAAGGGGCGCTGGTTGCGGTGGCTGCCAAGATTGGCGGCACCCGATTAATTGATAACATTGTCTTGCCCGCAACAAAATAGAAGTCGAAGGTCGCAACGTTGGGAAATCAGATTCGCAGGTACTGCATCGCACTCGCACTTCTCGCTTGTATCGCGAGCGCCAGCGCGCAGAAGTATCCCATCGTAAAGCTCACGGCCTCTGGTTCCGAACGTTATCTCGCGGAAGACATCCTCCATTACACCGGGCTCGCTGAAAACAAATCCGTGGATGTCCCGCTCGCCGCCGTTCAGGCTGCCGCTGAAAAACTAAATGCCAGCGGCGCATTCGCTGAAGTGAAATACCAGCACACGATCGCGCCGGGCGGAATGAAAGTGGAATTCACGCTCGTGGACAAAGATGACGACCAGTTTGTCCCCTGTGAGTTCGACAACGTCGTCTGGCTCCCCGAAGCCGAACTCGCAACGGAGTTGCATAATCGCGTGCCGCTTTACAACGGCACAGTCCCACGCGAAGGTGGAATGACGGATGACGTGGTCGCGGCATTGCAAGGGCTCTTAAAGCAACGAGGCGTCGAAACGAATATCGTCTCCAGCCTGCAGGAGCCCACGAATACAGGGTCGAGCGAAACGGTTCAGTTCCGGGCTGTTGATTTGGAAGTGAAGGTGGCGCGCTTCGCTGTGAGCGGCGCATCTTCAGGATTAGCGCGCGAATTGGATGCAGAAGGTAAGCGCATGATCGGGCTTACCTACAATCGTGGAACTCTCAACAAATTCATCGAAAAGAATCTGCGCTCTGTTTATCTGAAGCGTGGCTATCTTCGCGCATCGTTCGCGTCTCCAGTCATTGATGTACTTCCAGCTGCACCTGCCGGAAACAGTGCCCTCGTTGAAGTCGCGATATCAGTTCCTGTCATGGAAGGTCTCGCGTACAGACTTGGTGCGATGCAATGGACTGGAAACAAGGCAGTGTCGGCGGCAGATCTGCAAAGCTCGTTGCGTGCCGCACCCGGGCAGACGGTTGACGGCTCTGCCCTGAGCAGAGGAGAAAACGCCATTCGTGCTCAATACGCACGCCTCGGCTACTTGCACATGCTGCTCACATCGGAGCCGACATTTGACGATGCAGCCCACACCGTCAATTACAAGTACACGGTGAATGAAGGCGATCTGTTTCGCATGGGCAAACTCGAGGTTGAAGGACGTCAGCCTTCTGCTGCGGCCAAGATTCACCTCGCTTGGAAATTGCGCGAGGGCGATCCTTTCGATGCCAGCTACGTGCGAACTTTCGTCGCAGACTTGAAAGCCACCGCCAATGCCCCATTCATTGTCGAGGAGAGCGAAGGCGAGCACGCCAAGACTGTGGACTTAACTCTCATCTTTTGCACGTCGAACCAACCCTGCCGTCCCACAGCGGAGAATCATTTGTTTTCCGCGCAAGACGCTGAACAAGAGATCAAACCCTGAAAAAACTATGAAGATCATCATCGCTGAAAAGACCTCGCCCGCAGCTATCAAGATGTTCCGTGACGAAGCCGGATGGAACGTGATCACGGCAGAACAACTCAACGGCGACCTTGCCGCGCAACTCGCAGACGCAGACGCGCTGGTCGTCCGCTCCGCGGTGGACGTCAACTCCAAGCTGCTTGAATCCGCCAATCAGCTACGGGTGATTGGACGGGCCGGAGTCGGCGTGGACAATATCGACGTGGCAGCAGCCACCAAGAAGGGCGTCGTAGTGATGAACACTCCTGGAGCCAATGCCGTGGCCGTTGCCGAGCATACTTTCGGGCTGATGCTCTCGCTAGCGCGGCATCTAACACGCGCAGATTCCACCACTCGCGCTGGCAAATGGGAGAAGAAATCGCTGCAGGGCACGGAGCTTCGCGGCAAGACACTGGGCATCATCGGCTTCGGCCGCGTGGGGATCGAAGTCGCCAAACGCGCTCGCGCCTTTGACATGCGAGTCATGGCAAACGACCCGTTTGTCTCTCAGGAAGTGGCGCATGATTTTGGGGTCACGCTCGCCAATCTGGAAGAGGTCTATGCCAGCGCCGATTATCTCTCCCTGCATTTGGGTTTGACGCCGCAGACCGAGGGCATGATCAACCAATCCGCGATTGGAAAAATGAAGAAGGGTGTGCGCATCATCAACTGCGCCCGTGGCGAGTTGATCAATGATGCCGCGCTGGTGGAAGCGTTGAAGTCAGGTCAAGTCGGCGGAGCCGCCATTGACGTCTTCACAACCGAACCGCCAAAAGACTCAGCGCTGTTCGCGTGTGAAAACGTTGTCGCCACACCTCATATTGCGGGTTCCACGAACGAAGCTCAGGAAGCTGTGGGAACACAGATTGCCCAACAGGTGATCGACTTCCTTAAGAGTGGCGTCGCACGAAACGCAGTGAAGTAGATCTGGTTCTGAAAAGACATGCCCCACGAGGATTCTGAACTTGGGCTCAATGATTCGATGAACGAATGAGTCAATCTGCAATCGTTTTTACTCTTCTTCGCGCTGCAGCTTGCGGCTCTCCGCCAGTAGCCCCATGCTGTGCATTAGGTTCTGCAGCGTGACGATTCCCACCAGCCGATTCTCGTCTACCACCGGAATGATCGTCGTTCCTTTAGTAATCTTGCGGAACGCCGCTGCGAGCGATTCGTGCTTCGTCGCCGTCTCAAAGGCCTTCTTCATCGCGGACTGAACATATCCATTGCCTTCCTCGCGCAGCGCTCGCAGAATGTTCTGCTTGCTGATCACGCCCACCATATCGCCGCCGCGAATGACCGGAAAGTCATCTTGCAGGCTGTGGACAGCTTTGTTCAGCGCGTCTTCCAGTGTGTCCGCAGGGGAAAGCGTCGAGAAGTCTGTCAGCATGATCTCTTCCAGTCGCACACTCTCAATAACGGATTGAAACAGCAAGCTGCGGTCTTCAATCTGCACTGCGACGAACAGGAAGAAGCCGATCAACATCAGCCAAGGGTTTCGGATACCCAAGAAGATCAGGACCATTGCGAAGGCCTGCCCGATCAATACCGCGCGTCGTGTCGCCGCGCTATAAGTCATTCCCAAAGCTTCAGGATGGGTGCCGGGATCGGCAAGAAACGCCCGCAGGATGCGTCCGCCATCAAGTGGATACGCAGGCAAAAGATTCAACGCCGCTAACCCCACATTGACCCAGATGAGGCTCTTCAATGGATCATCCACGCTGAGAAAAGGCTGTGACAACAGATGCGCGGGGAAATTCGGTCGTATCGCCAGCGCGAAGAGTGTGGCCGCTCCAGCAAAGATGAGATTAATGACGGGGCCGGCAAGCGCCGTGAATACTTCATCCCGCACCGCCGGAGACTTGTTAAGATCACCACTGCCGTCGCGCAGAGGCACGCCGCCGATCGGCAGCACCATGATCGCTCGCGGCGAGGCGTTGCGGACATTGCCTACCATGATGTGTCCAATCTCATGCAGCAGCACCGCAAGCGTGATGATGCCCACCAGCACCATTCCTTTTCCTGCTCCAACTCCCGCTGACGTATCAAGCAGAGGAAAGAGAATGAACATCACCAGGAAGAGGAAGCTCAGGTGTAGGCGCAGTTCTACGCCAAGGTATCTGCCGAGCGGAATGGACCACGTTTTCATGATCGTCATTGATTGGATGAGAAGACACGCTGAGTTGATGCGCGTTCTTTATCTATTGTATACAGCGGAGAATGCCGGGGGAGCGTTTTACAATGCCAACATCAGCAAATGAGAGTGATCGCCGGAAAATTCCGCAGCCGCAAACTGAACGCCCCGCCGGGCACGGAGACGCGTCCAACCAGCGATCGACTGCGCGAAACATTATTCAATGTCGTTGGGCCGCGTGTTCCTGATTCCGTGTGGCTCGATCTTTACGCCGGCACTGGCGCAGTTGGGATTGAGGCCATCAGCCGCGGCGCGCGGCAAGTCTATTTTGTGGAGTCCGAGAAGAAGCCCGCGCGCATCATTCGCGAAAACCTGAAAACGTTGAATATCGACGAAGGTTCCGAGGTGATCGAGCGTGACGTGGTGCAGGCCGTCCGCTTGCTCGATTCGCAAGTAGTCTTGTGCGATTTTTGTTTCCTCGATCCTCCATATGGGTCGCACGGGGCGTACGAACAGGTGCTGGGATTCATCTCGCAGTCACGGTTGCTCAATGTGCAAAGTATTGTCATTGCGGAACACGACAAGCATTTTGATCCAGGTGCGAAGTTCGGAGCGCTGGAGCGCTACCGCGAGTTGAAGCAGGGGGATGCGGTCCTGAGTTTCTATCGACTCGCCATCGCGCAGCCGCTTACATGATTACTTGTTTGACCTGCCGCGCGATCGGATGCTGCATCACTTCCAATTCGTTCTTGACGATATTCAATCCGTAAACGCAGCGCTCGAATTCCCGCGACAACTTCGCGAACAGCGGCGCCACCTTTGCGTACTCAAAGAAATCAAACTTCGAGACGATGTAATAACTCTCTTTGCCTGCCTTGATGAAGTCCACCATGTTTTCCAGCCGCTGCTTTCGCAGCCGATGATGGTTGATGCTCTCCGGGAACATGCCCGTGCAGAACAGCGTGTAATCGCCTACATGTTTGCGCACTTGGCGCTCGCGGTCGAATGACGGAGCAGGCCCGTAGATGGGATCTGCTTCCAGCAGCATCTCGCCCACATCCTGCAGAGGCCGCCCATCATCGTTGCGCAACTTAAAGAGTTCGTCCAACTCGCAAAATTCCGCAAGCAGGTTGGCCACGTAGCTGGTGATCTCGGAATCGCGCAGCCCGGCGCTCTCGTAATAGTGTTTCTCCACCAACCCGCTGAAGAACTCGCGTAACGGATGCGTATCCGGAACCATCAATCATTACTCCTTCACAAATGTATGCAGTACTCCCATTGAGGGGACGTTCTGAAAAAATTGTTCGAAAGATCTGATTAATTTGAGGGCATTGTGTCTGCATTTGGTTTGCTGGCGCAATACAAAAGTGAGTACCCGTCGCAAATAGTTGGCAATCAATCATCGCGAGTGCGAACAACCTTCGGCGATGCTGTATCTTTCGTAATCAGGAGAATGATGATGAAGCGCGAAACTTTTTCTACAGCTTCGAAGTGGGAACCCATCGTGGGATACTCCCGCGCAGTCCGCGTGGGCAATCAGATATTCGTCACCGGAACCACCGCGACCGACGAATCGGGGAATATCGTCGGCGGCTCTGACATGTATTTGCAATCAAAGCAGGTACTGAGCAATATCGAACGGGTGCTCAAGCGCGCCGGCGCAACCATGAAGGATGTTGTCCGCACCCGCATTTTTGTTACCGACATCACCCAATGGGAGCAGGTGGGCAAAGCGCACCATGAATTCTTCAAGAACGTTCTCCCCGCAACCACGATGGTGGAGATCTCAAAACTCATCGCGCCGGAGATGCTGGTGGAGATCGAAGCCGACGCGATTATTTCGGATTAGGTTACCAGCGCGTGCTGCAGTGCATGCTCCAGCGTCGGGTACTCGAAGCCGAATTTCAATCGCGATAATACTTCCGGCACCGCCCGCGCGCTTGAAAGCAAAGCCCCGCGCCCCATTCCTCCGGGCAGCAGTTTCAATGCAAAGCTCGGTACCGGAATTGCCGCAGGACGATTCAGCGCACCCGCGAGCGTGCGAGTGAAATCGGCGTTCGTAACCGGATTAGGAGCGACCGCGTTCACCGCGCCCGAGATGCTCGCATTACTCAACACATACTGAATGACCGCGACCAGGTCTTCCAGCGCGATCCAACTCATCCATTGATTGCCCCTTCCGAGTCGTCCGCCTAGGCCGAAGCGAAATGCCGGGAGCATCGCCGTGAGCGCACCGCCGGCGCTGCTCAGAACGATTCCGATCCGCAGATGCACGACACGGATTCCGGCATCTCGCGCGGGCTGCGCCGCAGCTTCCCAGGCCACGCACGTCTCCGGAAGAAATCCCGTACCGGCACCGCTAGATTCCGTGAGCACTTCATCACCGCGGTTTCCGTAGTAACCAACCGCAGACGCGCAAACCAAAACTTCCGGACGCAGCTCGCCCGGAAGTCCCGCGAGGTATCCCGCCAAGTTCCGCGTTCCATCCACACGGCTCGAATAGATGTGCCGTTTCTTAGCGGCAGTCCACACGCCCATGATCGGCTCTCCCGCCAAATGGACGACCGCCGAGAATCTGCCACTAAACGCCCGAGCGTCCGGCGGCTCAGCAGTGGTGAGGTCCCAATGAATTTGATTCTTGCCCGACGCGCCGCGCCTAACCAAACTGACCACGGATCGTCCTTTTGTCGACAAAGCCGCTCTCAACGCCGATCCAACCAATCCCGACGCGCCCGTGATCAACACCGGATTGTTCGCTGCACTTGCCACACTCTCCCCCGTGAAGGACAAAGTTTACAATGTCCGCATCGTCCATCCATGAATTCACGATCCAATGCGAACTCTGCCGTCGAGAGGCACCACGCCGAGTTGGCCCGCGCCGCTGCCGCCGCCATGCAAAAGCATTATCAGGAAACAGTGGAGATCTGCTCTGACCTGCTCACCAGCGGTGTTTACGATGACATCGCCGAAGCCGATCCCGAATCCGCGCGCCAGTATCGCGCCGAAGCCCGGCTCACGATGGCCACGGCCATGCATTACAACGACGCGCATTACGATGACATCCTGCGCGTTTTGAACGCCGCGCTCGAATCGCCGCTACACATCCAGAAGGACGTCTACTTCACGCTAGCAGTCCTCCATGTCTCATTCGACCATCTGCCGGAAGCGCAAGCCGCAATGGAAAAAACGCTGGCCATCATCGCCGAGTTGCGGCAATCTGGAGCGCCCGATTCCGAACCAGCACTCTCGGCACAAGAAAAAGAGGCGCGACAGTTCTTAAAGGAAGTCGCAGAAGCGCGGACGAATTGAGCAACACTCAACGCGCTCTCGTTTTTGAGCGTGGCACAACAGACTTCCCCCTCACGCTATAATCGAACATGGCGACTCTCCGCCAACAGATCGCGACTAACGTCCTCACAGTCACTAAATTCCGTGACTTGATGAAGACCGTTGCGGCCAATCGTCCCTCTGACGATCTTGAGATCATCAACAAAGCCTACAACTATTCGCTTCAGCACCACAAAGGGCAGACCCGCGCCTCCGGAGAGCCATATCTTGTCCACCCGCTCGGCGTGGCTCAAGTGCTCGCAGAAATGAAGTTGGACAGCGGCGCGATCGCCGCTGGACTGCTGCATGACGCGATTGAAGACACCGAGGCCACTCGCGAAGACATCAAGAAGGAATTCGGCGAGCAAGTCGCGAACATAGTCGAGGGCGTCACCAAGATCGACATGATCGATGTGGCCATCAGCAAAGAGGAGCGTCAAGCGGAGAACGTCCGCAAGATGATTCTCGCTATGGTGGACGACATCCGCGTCGTGCTCATCAAGCTTGCTGACCGCCTGCACAACATGCGCACGCTCGAGCATCTTCCGCCGGAGCGGCAAGTGCAGATCGCACATGAGACCCTCGACATTTACGCTCCCATCGCGCATCGCCTCGGCATGGGTAAAGTTCGCGGTGAGCTTGAAGACCTCGCGTTCAAGTATGTTGACCCCATCGCCTACGAGCAGATCCGCAAAGCCGTTGAAGCGCGACGCAAATCCGGTGAAGACTTCCTCAAGAAGACCGTTGACCTCATTCAATCTAAGCTCAAAGAAAATTCCGTGGAAGCGCGCATCGAGCACCGCATCAAGCGGCTCTATAGCATCCACCAGAAACTTTTGAAGCAACGCATTACCGTGGACCAGGTCTATGACCTGCTCGCCATCCGCATCATCACCCATTCAGTGAAAGATTGTTACACCGCGCTCGGCTCCATTCACGGCCTCTGGCGGCCTGTCCCCGGACGTATCAAAGATTTCATCGCCATGCCCCGCCCGAATCTTTATCAATCGCTGCATACCACCGTCATCGTGGAAGGCGGCATGCAGTTCGAAGTGCAGATCCGTACGGAAGAGATGCACAAGATGGCGGAAGAAGGAATCGCCGCGCACTGGAAGTACAAGAACGGTGCGCCTGTTTCCGCCCGCGATGAGCAGCGTCTCTCGTGGTTAAGGCAAGTTGTCGAGTGGCAGCAGGACGTATCCGACCCCAGTGAGTTTCTCTCCACGCTGAAAGTCGATCTCTATCCCGAAGAGGTTTACACCTTCACTCCCAAAGGGAAGGTTGTGATCCTCTCCCGCGACGCCACACCCGTTGACTTCGCTTACACCATCCACACCGAAGTCGGACATCAATGCGTCGGCGCGCGCGTCAATGGACGCATCGTACCCCTCCGGCACAAGTTGCAGAACGGCGACGTCGTCGAGATCATGACGCAGACCGGACACACGCCCAGCCGTGATTGGCTCGGCTTCGTGAAGTCCTCGCGTTCGCGCAACAAGATCAAGCACTGGCTCAACGTTCATCAACGTGAGCGCGCCATTGAGATCGGCCGCAAGCTGATCGAGAAAGAAGCCCGAAAGTATCGCGTCACGTTGAAGGGCATTGAGGATAAGGAATTCGAGCGCGTGGCTTCGGAATACGGCCTCGGCGGAATTCCTGATCTTTACGCCGGCATCGGCTACGGGAAATTCCCGGCCCGGCAGGTGCTCGCCCGCGTCGCTCCGGATAGCGCCGGAGCAGACGCCAAGCCACATGGCGAAGGCGAACCCGCAGGCGGCATCACCGGCGTCATCCGCCGCGTCTTCGGCGGCGGCACCAGCGGTGACAGCTCCGCCATCGTCGTCAAAGGACACGACGAGCTTCTCGTCTATCGCGCCCGCTGCTGCAATCCCATCCGCGGCGAGCAGATCGTCGGATACATCACCCGCGGCAAAGGCGTCGCCGTGCACGCAACCGCATGTACCAACGTCACCAATCTCCTCTACGAACCGGAACGCAAGATCGCCGTCGAGTGGTCAAAGAAGGTGGAGACCAAGGTTGGCAAGCCCGGCACCTATCCGGTGAAGATCACCGTGATGTGTGATGACCGCTCCGGCATGCTCAAACAACTCACCGCCGTCATCAGCGACGACAACACCAACATCCGCAACATCGAAGCCCGCACCGGCGACGGCGCCGCAACCATCGACGTCGTCGTCGACATCGAAGACATGAAACACCTCGACCGCATCACCACTGGCGTCCGCAAGATCACCGGCGTGAGGGAAGTGCAAAGGGTGAAGAAGCTTTAACATTACATCTCGAAACGAAGTGAGGGAACTCTTTTCCTCTGCAAGAAAATATGACTACAAAGAACAATCATCAGATGCTTTGCTTTTTTGTGCTTCTCTTCGTGTGCCAGTGGAGCCTTGCCCAGACACAAGAACGGCAACCCCGGAACCGTGTAAACCGTCCTTCGTCGAGAGCCATGGCATGGTGCTTTACCGTTTTTACCGCTTCGGTTGTGGTGTGACTCCAGTTCAAGTTGAAAGTGCACCTGTTGCGAATTTTCCTGAGGAGTTGAAAAAGAAGTACAAATCTGAGGTGGTTGTCTATTCAATCAAGGTCGGTGAACACGGCATTGAGGGTTGGCACATAATATCTTTTCCTGATCCAAAACTTGTCGGTCCTGCAGGAGGCGCCATTATGAAGTACAAGTTTTCGCCAGCAACACTCAATGGGAAGCCTGTGTTGGCAGGTGTAATTGCAGAGATTCAAGTCTCAGATGGAAAGCTGCGAACTCCTTTGAAGCAGCCCTACTAGAAATGACTGAGATGTCCTGGATTTACTCCCACCCTCCCAACATCTTCCTCAGCTGCACAAACTGTCCTAAGTGGTACGCATTGTGATCCGCCACCAGAAGTACTTCTCGTAATATTGTTTGCCCGTCCCCATGCGGAATGTTCGCAAATAAGTCAGCGGACTCGACCAACTCAGTCATTTCTTTCAGGTCTTCCCGAAACTCTTTCACGCTCTCCTCCCAAGCCTTCTCGCTCGGCGGCGTTTGCTCCTTAGGCCAATATCCATCCGGAAACTTCGGTGATTTATGTTTCGGGTTCCGCGTGAACTCCACGATGTCCCACTGCGCGATCCGCATATGCTCCAGCAGTTCCCATAGCGAATGGTCAGTGCCTTGCGGCTTCTTGCCGCGGATAGCGGGAGGCACATCTTTCAAGGCAGTATCAAAGTCGGCGTGGGCTCCGCCTTCTTCGAGTAAATACAAGATGTGTTTTCGTAACGATTGATCGGCAGACACTCGAGTCATCACCCTCGTTCTTAGATGCTACTCCTGCATTCTGTCGGGTGCCCACTCTTAGCGAAGCAAGAATCGCGAATCTCCCGCTTTTGAAACTTGAAACTGGGGTCCAGCGCGACACAAAAACCTTGACACACAACTTCAACATAGATATAGTTAAATCATGTTACTTAACTAATAGCTAATACGCCAGATTTCAAGACTTTACGCTTATCTCCTTTGTATTCAAAGACCAGGCCAGACTTCGCGACCCAAATTGCTGATTCCAAAAGACCGACCACCTGGGGGAGGGTGGTGGGGGAGGTTAAATGACAGTTGAAATTCGAACATGCATTCACATCAAGCCTAATGGTGTCCAATGCGGGTCGCCCGCCCTGCGCGGCAAAACGCTTTGTTATTACCACATCAAGCCGCGCCAGGCCCGGCGCTCTATTTCGCTTGAAATCCCTGACCTGCACGAGCCTAGCGCCGTCACCTACGTCGTGAACCAGATCATGGTGGGGCTCGTGCGCGGCACCATGGCCACCAAGCAAGCCAGCGCCATGCTCTACGCTCTTCAAATCGCGCAAAAGGAAAAGTCTGGCTAGAATAGCCCGCATGCCTCGCAAGCTGGAAATCTCCCGCAAGTTGCAAGCGCGCGCCGAGCGCGTCATCCCCGGAGGGGTCGATTCCCCCGTGCGCGCCTTCCGCGCCGTCGGCGGAGATCCGCCGATCATCGTCCGCGGTGTCGGCGCAAATCTCTGGGACGCTGACGCAAACGAGTACATTGACTACGTCGGCTCTTGGGGACCGCTCATCCTCGGCCACGCATTTCCGGCGGTAGTGAAGGCCATCACCGTGGCCGCGAGGAATGGTGCCAGTTTCGGTGCATCCACTCCGCTCGAAGCCGAACTCGCTGAACTCATTATTCAGGCGATGCCCTCGAACGAGAAGCTGCGGTTTGTCAGCTCCGGCACGGAAGCTACAATGTCGGCGATTCGCCTCGCCCGCGCGTACACGAATCGCAAGTACATCGTGAAGTTCGAAGGCTGTTATCACGGACACGCCGACTTCCTGCTCGTCAAAGCCGGCTCCGGCGTGGCGACATTGGGAATTCCCGGTTCCGCAGGAGTGCCCGAAGAGTTCACGCAACTCACGCTCGCGCTTCCGTACAACGATCCCGAAGCCGTGAAGAAAGCATTCAAGAAATTCAAAGGTCAGATCGCCGCAGTCATCGTTGAGCCTGTCGTTGGCAACATGGGCTGCGTACCGCCCGCGCCGGGATATCTGGAATCGCTCCGCGAACTCACCTCCAAAGACGGCGCTCTGCTGATCTTCGACGAAGTGATGACCGGCTTCCGTGTCGCATTCGGCGGAGCGCAAGAGATCTACAAGATCAAGCCGGACATCACCTGCCTAGGCAAGATCATAGGCGGAGGACTTCCGGTGGGCGCCTACGGCGCCTCCGCAAAGATCATGGACATGATCGCCCCGCTCGGTCCTGTCTATCAGGCGGGAACGCTGAGCGGAAATCCCCTCGCAATGGCCGCCGGGCTCGCCACCTTGAGACATCTCCGCGACAAAGATGACATCTACGAGAAACTGGAATTCAACGCCAACATGCTGGTCGAAGGCGTCGCCGAAGCCGCGAAAGATGCGGGTGTAAAGCTCACCTACAACCGTGTCGGTTCGATGTTCACATGGTTCTTCCGCAAGAAGGACGGCAATGTGTGGGACTGGACGAGCGCAGAGCAGTCCGATACCGCTGGCTTTGGAAAGTTCCACCGTGCCATGCTCGACAGCGGAATCTACTTGCCGCCATCGCAGTACGAGGCGGCGTTCTTGAGCACCGCGCATTCAGTGGACGACATCGACGAGACGATTGAAGCAGCGCAGAAAGCCTTCAAAGCAATGTAGCCATTAAGCTCCCGCGCAGTTTGCCCGATGTTGTTCATTGATGAAGTTGTCAGTCATGCCGGCGATGTAATCGCAGACGATGCGCGCCAGCGAAGATTTTCCGGAATCGGCCTGCTCGCGATAGCTCGCCGGAAGCTTCTCCGGATGCGCAAGCCAGAACTGAAACATCTGCTCAATCACCTGTTCCGATTGTTCTTTGTCGCGCTTGAGTTCGGGGCTGTAGTACAGGTTGGAGTAGAGAAATTGTTTTGCTTCTTTGCGCTCGGCTTCGACTGATTCGCTGAATGAAGCCAAACGTTGCGGTGCTTCGCGAACATCGTCGAGTGTTTTTATGTTCGCATCGGCGATGCGAGATTTTGTCGTCGTGATCAGGTCGCCCGCAAGACAGTCAAGCATGCGCTTAAGTGCTTCGTTGAATTGCAATTTCTCAATCGCGTTCGGGTACCGCTTTTCCACTTCGCGAAAGAACCGTTCGAAGATGCTCACGTTTTTCCGGATTGAAGCAAGATCGATAATTCCGGATTCAAGACCATCATCGAGATCAGCAGTGTTGTACGCGATCTCATCCGTCAGGTCTATAAGTTGTGCTTCCAGCGGAGCACGCTTATCCAGCAAATACTCCCCTAATTGCGGATACTCTGCCGCATCGTAATCCCGCGAATGTTTGATGATTCCTTCGCGGACTTCAAACGTGAGATTCAGTCCGCGGAAATCCGCATAGCGCTGTTCGAAATGTTCCACGATGCGCAGCGCATGCAGGTTGTGGTCAAACGATTCGCCCTGTTGCTGCATGACCTCGTTCAGTGCCTTTTCGCCAGCGTGTCCGAATGGTGGATGTCCAATGTCATGCACCAGCGCAAGCGTCTCGACGAGATCAACGTTGAGTCCTAGTTCGGCAGCAATCGTGCGAGATATCTGGGCGACTTCTATCGTGTGTGTCAGGCGATTGCGGAAATGGTCTGAGAGACGATGGGTGAATACTTGCGTCTTGTTTTCCAACCGACGAAACGCCCGTGAGTGGATGACGCGATCGCGGTCTCGCTGGAAAACATCGCGATAAGCATGCTCAGGTTCCGGATGTTTGCGGCCCTTCGACACTTCCGGTCGCGCAGCATAAGAAGCGAGCATGGCAAGAGTTTATAACTCGCAGCGCGCAATGCAAAAACAAAAGGCACAGTCCGCAGACTGTGCCTCGCTTGGAGATAGAACTAACTACTTCGGCTGTTGTTGCGCCAACTTCACTCGCGCGCCTTCTAGCTTCTTCTGCACTTTCGCAACGTCTGTGTTGTCCACTTCCGTGGGAACGGATTTGTTCCACTCATCCAGCGCGCGCGCCCAATGTTCCGCCGCTTGCTTCAAGCGTCCAGTCTTCTGATACAGATCGCCGATGTGCTCATGCAGCGTCGCGTCATTGCTGCTCTTGCTGATGGCTTTGAGCAGGTTTGCCTCGGCCAAGTCGTAGTTGCCCTGCTTGTAGTAAGCCCATCCGATCGAATCCAGATACGCAGAGTTTTGCGGATCAATTTCCAGTGCCTTCTTCAAATATCCAACAGCCTCTTCCAGGCGCAATCCGCGATCAGCCAACATGTAACCGAGATAGTTCAATGCCTGCGCGTTCTGTGGATCGTTCGCCAACACGCGCTTGAATCGCTCTTCGGCCATGTCGAACTTCTTCTGCCGCTCGTAGATGGAACCTTGTACGAAAGCTACATATTCCTTTTCGTCAGGAGTTTTCGAAAGTTTGTCGGCCTCCGCAACTGCCTCTTCTGCTTCTTTCCAGCGTCGCAGGCGACTGTAGATGTTTGAGATGGCGACGTAGATCTCGCGGTCATCTTTGTTGTCTCCGCCTTTTAACAACGATTTCGCCTGAGCGAGTCCCGCATCCGCTTGGCCGTTGTCTACTAGTTGTCCTGCAAGAGCGATCTTGAGCGAGCGGTCATTCGGATACTTCGCCACCGCTTCCTGCGCCACTGCCGTGGCTTGCGACCACTGCTTCGCTTCGCGATAGGTATCGATGATGTTCGTATATCCCCGAATGGCATTGTCATCGTTCAGCGGCAGCATCTTGCGATACGTGTCGAGAGCCAGCTGCGTCTTGCCGATCTCGCGATACAAATTCCCGAGGTGCTCGACAAACAATGCCCGATTATTGCCTTCGCTGGTGTCGTATTTGCCGTCGGCTTTCGCCGTCCGGTCAATCAGCTTCTGGAAGGCCTGGATCGCCTCGTCATAGCGCCCCATCGCGGAGTACGTCAGCGCGAAATCATAAGGAACTTCGAGTGAATCCTGCACCAGCGACTCGGCCTTCTTCAAGGTCTCAAGTGCAGCGTCAAGTTTGCCTGTTCTGCGTTGGATCTCAGAAATACGAACCAGCGCTTGCGCGTCGGTCGGATCAGCTTCCGCGATCAGCTTGTATTGCTCAATGGCTGCATCAAGCTGGCCGTCGCTCAACAGGTTCTGTGCAAGGCCCCGCATCGCGTCCAGGTTCTCTTTGTCCTGCTCAACTGCTTTGCGATATGCGTCAATCGCCTTCTTGTAATCTTTTTGTTGTTCGTAGGTGTATCCCAGCGCGGAGTAGAGCTTCGCCGAGCGGCCCGGTTCGGGGACGGAGGTCAGCGTCTGCGCTGCTTTGTGCCCGTCTCCCTCTTCGTTGTAGAGATAGGCAAGGTTCGTGACTGCTTCTTCTGAATCCGGCTGTAGTTTCACCGCCGTCTTGAATTCGTTCTCTGCTTTGAGAAGATCCTTGTTTAGGATGTACAGCCGACCAAGCAGCAGATGGTTATCAATGGCCTTAGGTTCAATCTGGACGATCTGCTCAAATTGCTCGATTGCGAGCTTCAATACTTCTGACGATTGTGTCCCGGACTGCATATCGCCCAGTGAGCGAAGGTAAATGCGGCCTAGTAGTTTCCTCGCTTCAACGTTCTTCGGGTCGCGCTGAATGATCGCTTGCGCCTCAAGCACCGCATCGCGGATGCGGCTAGTCTTTGCATAAAGTTCGGCCAAGCCGGAGTTCAGGAACTCTGAATCGGGATCGTTCTCAATTGCCTGTTTGTATTCGTCGATCGCTTTGTTGGCATACTCTGACCGCCCGTAGAGGGCCACTAGTTCTTCATACGAATGTGCCAACGCATAGTGGTAGTAAGCGGCAGCGCGGTCGCGGGGCTTCTTCGGATTCGCCGCCAGCGCTGACTTTGCCTGACTGTTCGCATTGCCGTCGCGCATTGCCGATGGTGGCGAGGCTTGCTGCGTGCCGGGATTTTGGGTTTGGGCGAGTAGAGGAATGCTTAGAGCGCTTGCTAACGCAAGCAAAACAGGACGGGAAATGTTCATGGGAATAGTTATGACGCTCGTCTCAGCTGCAAAAAACTGGGCAATACTGGTTCTGCCTAGGATTGGATGCCTCAGCAGACTCCTAAGATACGTCTCAGCCCAGATTCTCTAATTGTACGCCCGAAAATCAGCCAAAGCGGCGCTATAAAGCCATAATTCAGTGGCCTGAATGCGTAACTAGGGAGTCTAAACCCTCATCGCAGGGCGATGTCTCGGTATGAAAATACTACGGTTTAGTGGCGGAAATGCCGCACGCCAGTGAAGACCATGGCTAATCCTAGGCGATTGGCCGCGTCAATCACTTCCTGATCTCGCACCGAACCCCCGGGCTGGATAACGGCCACAGCTCCCGCCTTTGCCACTTCCTCAACACCGTCAGGAAATGGAAAAAACGCGTCTGACGCAACGACCGTTCCGGCCAGCGGCAGAACGGCTTTCATCGCGCCAATGCGGCAGGAATCCACCCTGCTCATCTGCCCCGCTCCCACGCCCACTGTTTGTCCATCACGCGCATAAACGATTGCGTTCGATTTCACATGCTTGCACACCCTCCAAGCAAATAGCATGGCGCGCATCTCTTCCGCAGTAGGCTGACGGTTGGTAACAACTTTGAGATCGGCTTGCGTAAGCGGGCGGACGTCCGCATCCTGTACCAGCATCCCGCCGGATACATGCTTCAGCGCGAATCCCGCCGGTGCGGGCGCAATCTCCACCAAACGCAGATTCTTCTTCGTTGCAAACTTTGCCAACGCTGCCTCGGAGAATGACGGTGCGGCAATCGCCTCGACGAAAAGCTTCGCAATCTCTTCGGCAGCTTCGGCATCCACAGGACGGTTCACCCCAATAACTCCGCCGAACGCAGATACAGGATCCGCTTCGAGCGCCTTTTTGTACGCTTCGGAAAGCGTATTGCCGGTTGCTGTACCGCTCGGATTGGTGTGCTTGATGATTACGCAAGTAGTCTCATCGAATTCCTGCGCCAGGTCCCACGCCGCTTGCAGGTCAACAATGTTGTTGTAGGAAAGTTCCTTGCCCTGAAGTTGTTTCCCGTTCGCGACACCGGTAATAACCCCGTTTTCAGCGTAAAGCGCTGCAGTTTGGTGCGGATTCTCTCCGTACCGCAGATCCATCTTTTTGGTGTAATTCAGGCGAAGGTTCGTGGGCAGCGGGTCAGCTTCGTCGGCGGAAGTAGTTGTGCCGGCATTTGGAAGTTTTTCCAAGGTGGAGGCAATCGCGGAGTCATAAGCTGCCGTAGTTGCAAACGCCTTCTTCGCCAATCCCCATTTGGTTTCTTGCGAAAGAGTTCCGGATGACTGCAGCTCTTGAGCAATCGCTTCGTAATCATCGGGCGAAGTCACAATCGCAACATCGCGAAAATTCTTGGCCGCGGAGCGGATCATAGACGGCCCGCCGATATCGATGTTCTCGATCAATTCCTGAAACTTCACGGCCGGCTTAGCAGCAGTCTTCTCGAAAGCATAGAGATTCACCACCACCATATCGATTGGCTTGATCTCGTGTTCCGCTACCGAAGCCCGATGCTCGGCGTTATCGCGGATGTGCAGGATCCCGCCGTGCACTTTCGGATGCAGCGTTTTTACCCGGCCATCCAGCATCTCAGGAAAACCGGTGAGCTCTGAAATGTCCTTCACGGTCACCCCGGAATCGCGCAGCAGCTTGGCTGTGCCTCCGGTGGACACCAACTCAACCCCGAGTTGCGCCAGCTTCTTTGCGAAATCAACAATGCCGGTTTTATCGGTCACGCTGAGAAGTGCGCGCTCAATGGTTGTGGTTTTCTTGGGTGAATCTGACACGGAGGACGTCCTGATGTTGGGATGAGACTGATTAGGATAACAGGATTGGGGGAGAGCGGAAGGGAAGTAGGGGTGCGTTAAATCTTAGCTTTTGCCTTCAGGCGAACCTGGCCGTTTTCCATCTCCACAGAATATTCCACCGCGTGGCAGCCATAGTCCTTGCGGATCTGGTCGGTCTTCTTCTGCACAAATGCCTTAAACGAATCGAAACTGGCGTTCGCGCCCGGTTCACCGGCCTTCGTTTTCGCCGCCATCATCGCGTTGAACAAACGCTGCACGTTTTCGTGGTCCGCGTTGACGTCAGAGCAAGAGGTCCGGAAGGCCTTCTCTTCGGTGCTCTCACCTTTGCCCGCGAGGGCAGCGGCGGCAGCCTGCTCTTCATCAATGCGCAAGCCCGCAATGCCCAGTCTTGCGTCCTGCGGTCGGCGATACCCTTCTTCTTTGATCTTGAGTTTTTGCTGCCACAGGCCGTTGTACAGCGAGTACTTCTGCACAATGCTGTTGTATTTGAATCGCTGCGCAAAGCTGAGGCGGTGTCCGTCACTGAACTTCTTTACCAGTGACTGCACCCGCCACTCGGTGTCAGCGGGCGGTTTCTTTGCGCCGCCTCCGAAGTACACGTCGTACTCGATCTTCAGCCGGCGTACCGACTCTTCGAGCAGCGAGAGTTCCTCGTCAACTGTCACCTAAGGCTCCTAAAAGCGGGTAAGTACCTGCTTGAAAGCTGGACTATATCACAGACCTTCATGCGCCAAAGTACGACAGAGTAGCTGGAATCAGGTGAACAAAGCCAGCAACAAGGGTGTTTGCACTACGCCATAGGAGCGTCCTATGCTCAAAAGTCGCATCTAACTTCATACCATGGTCGCTAAAAAGAGCAGCCCTACAAAAGCAACAGCCAGCAAAGGGAACAACAACTCTGAAACAAAAGTTGAGATTGCTGCAGAGTTGAAGCAGCCGAAAACACGTATCGTCATCGCGGACGACCACGCAGTCCTGCGCGAATCGCTTGCTGCATTGTTGAGCACGCAACAGGACTTCAGCGTTGAAGGAACCGCTGCAGACGGAATGCAAGCATTGGAACTCGTCCAGAAAGTTCACCCGGACGTTCTAGTGCTCGACCTCTTCATGCCCGGAAGTGACGGCTTTGAAGTCTTACGCACTCTCGACAAAGCGGGCAATCGCGTCGCGACCGTAGTGCTGACCGGCTCAGAAAGCGAGTCGGATTACACCAACGTAGTTCGTCTTGGCGGTCGCGGACTTGTTCTCAAAAGCGACGGCCCTGAAAAACTCTTTGCAGCTGTCCGCATGGTTGCCGCTGGTGAGTTGGCTTTCTCTGACGACCTGGCGCAGCGAGTCCTCAGTAGCATGGCTCAGGACACACGCGGCACTGCCGCTCCGAGTTCGCTCGATAGATTGTCAGAGAGAGAGCGCCAGATCGCTTTCTGCGTGGCGCGCGGGCAGAAGAATAAAGACATCTCCGCGCAACTCAATATCAGCGAGAACACAGTGAAGCGCCACTTGCAGAGCATCTTCAACAAGACGGGCGCGCGTGATCGTCTGGAGTTGGCTGTATTGGCTTTGAACGAAGTCAGCCGCGCGGCCGCGTAAATTTTAGCTGGTAGGTAGGGCTTGCATGATGCGGACTTTCCAGCGGTCTTCGACTAGCGTAAAGATCACTAGGTATTGCTGCCGTACTTTTTCTGAATGGATCACCTTCGATCCATCGAGCGTCTGCTGTTCAATTTCGGTAGTGTCGCGCAGTTCGAGGGCGGTGCCTTCAGGTGAGTAGAAGACCACATTCACTTGGTGCGCGCCGTCAGCGTAGCGCGTGGATGTTCCCGACTTCTTCTGCTGCTCGATGCGTCTGGCGAGTTGATCGCGCATGGAACCTACAAAAGCCGCGTCTAACAAGTCTGCGCGATTATCTTTCAGCGCCGCTGTCATGTTTTTCCAGGCTGCCGTGTACTGGCGCTCAATGGCCTTTTGCGTAGTCTCTTCCACTTCGCGTGGACCAGCACCAGTGGTCGAGATTTGAATCGTGCCGGCGCCCGGTTCATCGGCAAACGCTCGCAAGATGCTGGGCGCAGCGCTCGCAAGGACAATCACGATTGCCAACAGGATTACCGTGGATCGCGTGGAACTCTTGTGGATTGCCATGTCTCTACTGTCCCCCGCTCCAACGAATCTCATTTCCAAGAACCACACCGGATGCGACAGTCAATGTCGCTCCGGGAACTGACGGCAGCGTCGCCCGCGCGACCCCGTGTTTGACGCGCGCGTCGACGGTGCTGCGCCCGCGCCCGCCAGCGGACTCGCTGAACGTCACGATGGTGCCGTCCGGAACCGCATTGCCCGAGCAATCCTTGATCGGCTCAGTCTGAAGTTGAATGTTCTTGCCATCGGCTTGCGCCTTCATACGCAGATTACAGGGATCAGATGCCACCTGCTGGACCACTCTCTTCGCGGAGATGTCGCCGACAGAAGCTGTGAATTGCGCTGCTCCTTCACGATTCCCGGAACCAGCTTTGATCCATGCAATCCCGTTCTTGCTCTGGAGAGGCCGCGTTGTCGGCGCGCTTCCGGCAATGCCCAGTTGGAAATTCACAGTCGTTGGAGTCGTGATGAGGTTGTCGTTGCGATCGAGCACGAAGACCACTCCGCTGATCACGTCAGGATGTGCAACGGGCACTCGCGATGGTCGCGCCATGAAATTCAGTTTCGCTGGTTTTGCAGCAGTTACGAAAAAGCTTTGCGCGCCTCCGCCGTCCAGCGCAGCCGTGTATCTGCCTGCGTAAGCCAGGTCGTCCGCGGAGAGCGAGATGGTCTCGCCCCGCTTGAAGTCCCGCTTAAGCGACGTCCCCGGCCCAGTCAGATAAAACGTGGCGCTGCCGCTTCCGCTCGTGCTGATGCTCGCGCCTTCTCCCGCAACCGCATTTTGCGGAACCTGCAAGTCCTGTGCAAACGCGGCGCTGGCAAAAGTCAGAATAATTGCTAAGAACAATCCAAGAATTTTCATGATCGATTTGAGTTGTAGTAGTTCACGGTGATGCGATAGTTCTGAACTTGTCCGGCCAAGTCATCGCGCAAGTCCACTGCGAACGGCACGGCCTGTTGCGGCAAGAGCGCCTTGTCAACGTATCCGTCAGAGACCCAGATCACTTTACCGCTCTGGTCATAGAACGTGGCCAGCACATGCGGAATGTTCACGGTCTGTCCGCCCTGCGTGACCAACTCCCCGCGCAAGATACTTTTCCCATTCGGGTCTTTTTCAATCCGCTGATTGAAAACTCCCACAACAGGATCTGCAGCAGCGGGAACCAGGATGTTTGTGGGGCTTATGCGAACGCTCTTTACGTCCGCAAGTTTACGATTCGCGAAGTCAACACGGAACGGTGAGATCTCTTTCGGCAGAAGCGTATGCGATATCTTGTCGAAGCTGCTCTCTTCGGCGATTGAGTTTCCGTCTTTGTCGAGCAGGATGGCATTGATCGTTACGAATCCGGGCACAGTGTCTTCGTTCACTACTTCGCCGAGAATCGTCACGCCGCCCTGATACTCGATAGCGTTCATTGAGATGATGCGCATCCGCGGCGGCTCAACATTCTGTACGCCCCACTCGTCACGTGACGAGCCGCGTTGAACAACATCCCAACGGAGATACGTCGTCGGCAGCGGCTTTGGAGGGCCATCGTTCTTTGCCGGCGGAGTCCAAACGATTTTCCACTGACCTTCATCGTTGACCAGCTTGAAGTCGCGACTCTCGTGCAGCGCTCCGACCGCGGTAGACCACTGGAGGTCAGCGCGGAGGTCGGACTCATTCCCGCTCTCGCGCAGAATTTTCGTCTTAACATCCTGCAGGGCAGAAATGGTCTTTAGGCTCTCGTTGTTTCCGCCGAGATCCTTGATGAAGCTCTCCTTCTCAACACCAGAGCCGGGCTGAACCATTGCAAATGCGTCGTCCCAATGCTTGGCTTTCACTTGTGCAAAGAACGATTGCAGCGCTGTCTCCGGAGTGTTGGCCGAGATGTGCAGCGACTTCGTCTGCACTGTGCCCGCGCCGATGAGTACGAGCAGCAAGACGATCATTACAATTGAACCAAGTCTCATCTTGCCTCCTGCATGCGGTGCGCCTGTGTTTCTGCCGAGGGGAACGGAATCGGCTCAGCCATCACTCGCCGACGCTCAGGGAAGAAAATCATCAGCGTGATCGCCAAGATGCTGCACAACATGGGAACCAGTCCCCAAGTCATGCGCTCAAACCATGAGATCGGATTCACGGGTTCGATCTTCTTCAAGGGCGGCACATCTTCCTTGCTCCACAACGTGACGTTTCCGTTCTCATAGCTCTCGATCTGGCGCCATCCGGCGAATGCGAGTAGTGGTTCGTAATATCGATCTCGGACAAAAATAAATTTCAGCCCGTACTGACTGGCATGTTTGAGCACCGCACGCAGTGATTCCATCCCCGCCGAGCCGTAATTTCGTGCCATGTCGAAATGCGCCGCCCCGAATCCAGCGACCTCCGGCAACACTCGCGCCACGCTCGGATCCCCATCCACAGTGCTGGCATTCGCCCGCGTTGCGAGCTCGGCGAATTGCGAACCAAATCCAAGAGTGAGGTATCGGAAGCGATCGTGATTGTCGCGGTTCAGGAAGTTAGCAATCGGTTCCGTACGAAACGGATTCGTACTCGGCGGGTGCGCCGTGACGTATGCCAGTGGGATTGAAAATGTCAGTACGGCTGCCACGGCCAGAGCGATAGTCGCTTTGACGGAATACCGCTCGATCAACCTCGTCGCCAACTCGCCAAGAAGTGGCAGCGCCAGCAGCGTCGCCCAAAACGTGAACCGATCCATAGAGAAAGATTCGTAGAACCGCCCCAGTACGACTCTCGCCACGGGCGTCGTTCCGCCCAGTCCCAGCACCATCGCCACGTAGAACGCAAAGAACAGAGGACGCAGCCGACGCTCCGCCAATCCCGAAATGAATAAATAAGGAAGTGCCAGAACAATCGCGCCCATCGGGATCAGCCAGTACCTCACAGCGCTGGAGAAATTGAGCAGCAGGTTATCGCGGCTGCCATCCGGTAACGGAATCTGTTGTTGCGGTGACAAGAATGAACTCCAAAACGGAGCCAAAACGATGGTTGCCGAAATGGCGACCAGACCGACCATTACTGCTGCGCGAATGAGTACCGCCGCTGACGATGTCCGCTCAGAACTCTCCGAGTCATTCCGGTCCGTGATAGCTAGCACAACTGCAGGAATGGCAAAGAGAATGATTCCGAACAACGCGGTTACGTGGTCCGCGGTTGCCGCCGCTATGAGAAGCAAGAATCCTTTGATAAGCGAAAGAACCTTTGCGCTGCGGCTCCAACCATAAAGGTATGAGACGCCATGTAGCGCCAATGCCGTCGCCGCAGTTGCTGGCAGTTGTCCGGATTGATAAACCAGCATTGAAAGCGAGCCCAGGAAAATGCTGCCGATCGCGGCAAAACTCGCGGAGCGCTCGTCCACCCACAGGCGCGCGAATCGAAACGCGCCGAGTGCTAGCAGGATGACAGCGAAAAGTTGAACCACCATGTATGCAGCCGTGAGGCTCATCACCCGGGAGATCAAGGCAACCCACTGTTGCGTCAGTGGCGGATAGCTGGTCTGCGAAAATCCTGCAAACCATTTCTCGTTCCACGGATTGAACCAGCTCTGCGAATAATGTTGCGCCAGAAAAATCTGCGCGCTGCCTCCTGTGGAAACCGCCGGCAATTGCATGAGCAACAGTGGGCCGTGTACCGCCAGAGCCAGTAGCGCGATAGCCGCCAGCGGCATTAGCGAATCCCCGGCGAATCTTCTGTGTTGTGAATACCCACGGACGGGTGAGATTGAAAGCAATGAGCCCTCCGGCTTCCTTGATTCCGTGTCTAGGAAGTGGTTGGATTCCGAATCGCTAGGCTGGGTTTCCCAAGCTGCTGGATTCTCAGAACTCCATCCGGCATGTTCCAAAGCAACGTACCTGCTTCAAGCCCTATTAACCACCGCGACAACCTACTTGTATGTTGGTGAATCTGCCATAAAGCGTCATTGAGGATCGCGGCGAAAGTAATAGAAGACACCCAATTCTGGTTAAGGCCTTTCAGGACAACCCTCGGCGTTGCTGACTAGTTCTAGGTGCAATGCCGGAGGAGTGAAAAAATTGTTTAACAATTCAGCAACATTGCCTCTTGTTGTGACAACGTGCAGAGCAGAACATTCATCTGTACTAGTGCCGGACGCAATAGATGGTGTTTTTCGGATTTCCTGAGTTGACCAAGTACGAAAGTTAGCAATTCTGATTTTTACTGGCCGCGACGGGCGTAACTGTCAGTCGTTCTTTTAGTGCCAGAGGGGCCCATGATCAAAGGTTTTCCAAGTTCAAGCCCGTCAAGGGGACGGGTAGCCAGCCAGCATCTCCAGGCTATTGCGAGTTCCGCACCGCGTTTGAGCAGCGCGACGTTCTCACAAGACTTAGCATCCTTCAGCTTCCATCTTTCCCAAATGACAATTAAAACGGCAGCAGGGCGGAGGCCGCTCGCATGAACTCCGTCAGGGCGATTCTACTTCTCGAAAGCAATACTGCAATGTCAGGTGTGATCGTGCCGGTTCCCGCCGTTCTTATGGATGTACTTGGCAGATCAACTCTGCAGCGGACCATCGATTCTCTTTCCCACTCAGGCGTCACTGATATTACGGTGCTGGCTGAATCGAATTCTGCTTCTCCCGCCGTGCGCAACCTGACTGTTGAAAAGGCAAACATCGTTAGGACTGAAGCTGCGAGTTTGTGGAGAACAGCGGAGTCTCTCTTTGAAACGCAAGCAGAAGCTGCTGCAAACGTTTTTCTCATCCGCATAAATGCTTACATGGAATTGAATTGGAACGCGATCGTTCAACATCATGAACGTCATTTGAATCGCGTTACCCGTGTGTGGCATGGAACAGAGCCGCAGCCGCTTGATGTATTCCTTGTCAGTTCAAGTCGGCGGAATGATGCTGCGTTTTTACTTCGCGGCGGATTGCGCGCATCGCGAACCGATTGCAAGCCATACGAAGTAGGACAGAACAATGAGGATGAGTACATCAACCTCTTGGAACACGAGTTTGATATCCGTCGCTTGGCCTCAGACGCGTTGCATTGCACATGTAATCTGCGTCCCGAAGGTAAGGAGATCAGGCCCGGCATCTGGGTCGCTGCTGGCGCGCGCATCGATAAGAAAGCCCGGCTTGTAGCTCCGGCATATGTGGGACGTCGCGCGCGGATCTGTCCGGGTGCGGTGATCACGCGCGGCAGTGCGGTTGAGCACCACGCCGTCGTCGGCCATGGCACTGTGATCGAAAACGCGACAGTCCTGCCCTATTCAGAACTGGGTCCGGGGCTCGAAGTCAGCCACGCCATTGTAGGAAACAAGCATTTGTTCCATTTGCAGAAAAATCTTTGCATCGCCATAAGTGACTCCCGTCTCGTGGGCGTTGTTTCTGACAAAGCCGGCCTGCGGGTGCTCGGCAGTACAGCATCGTTGCTCTCCTTTATTCCACGCCAAGTCTGGAGAGGCCTTACCGGGCACGTTCCTGAGAGCGAACCGGCTGTGAATTCAACTATTGATTACGTCAAGTCTTTCAACCCCCCCGAGAAGGAGTCGGCACAGATGTCGGCTGGTCTCGCAGTGATGAGGAGATATGGAAACCAGTAGGCCTGTGGTGGTAAAGCGCATTCCCGAAAGAATGAATCAGTCAGAAGCGCGCAAATTTCTGCGCGACGTAGAGCCGCTGATCAACTCAGATCGGCCACAACTCGTCTTCGATCTCTCGCAAGTGCGTCAGTTGGATGTTGCAGGTATCGAAGTCCTGCTGCAATGCATGTCGCAGGTAATGAAGAGAGACGGCGATTTAAAGCTTGCATCACTGTCTGATCATGCCGCCGTCGTGCTCGAACTCACGCGCACTGACCGATTGTTCGAAGTCTACGAAACCAGTACCGACGCTGCTCGCAGTTTCAGCATGTTCCTGCCGAATATGTTGCGACGTCAACAACAACAAAGATTTGCCGCCTGACCTGGCCATGAACTCGGAATCCCGATTGGCGACCCTCGACGCCGTACCAGACCGCATCAGCAGTGCTGCTTTTGCGCCAATACGTTCGTCGCGAGTCTTGAGCGGCAGCCTGATCATGCTGATCGGGACCGTATTCGTCAGTATCCTTAACTTTTCGTACAACGTCGTCGTCGCGCGCAAACTAGGCCCCGCGGATTTCGGCAATGTCAGCGCGATTGCCACGTTGCTTATGTTGGCTTCCGCATTGACCCAGTCATTTCAATTGGTATGCGCGAAGTTCGTCGCCCGCAATGATACGTTCTGGGCAAAGTCGCATGTGTACCGTGGACTCATGAAGCGTGCATGGATCATCAGCGCGCTGGTGGCGGTCAGTTTGATTCTTGCGCGCGAGCCGATTGCGAATCTGCTGAAATTGCCTTCCAGTACATTGATCGTGTTCTTGGGTCTGGCAGTAGCGTTTTCCGCTCCTATCGGAGTGAAGCGCGGCGGACTCCAAGGCGATTGCCAATTCACTTGGCTGGCCAGCACCTTCATCATCGAATCCGCCACCAAGCTCACCGTAGCACTTTTATTTGTTTATCTCGGCTATGGAGTGATGGGCGCAGTGGGAGCAATCGCCGCCTCCGTGGTCGCAGCGTACGTGTTTCCGCAAGTGTCGCTATCCACCTCTAGAGGACACAGCGATGAAAGCTGCCTGATTCCTGCGTCCTTCGGCGAGGGAGTTCAAGCCATCGTCTTCTTCACCGGGCAAGTTGTAGTCAACAACATTGACATCTTGCTGGTGAAATATTTCTTTGACCCCCAGAGCGCAGGATTGTATGCCGCAGTCGCACTCGTCGGACGATTGCTCTACTTCGCCGCTTGGTCAGTGGTCAGCGCAATGTTCCCCATTAGTGCAGCCGCCAAGCCCGGTGAAAAGGATAAGCACGTACTGCTTACACCTCTGCTACTGGTACTCGCCATGGCACTCGGATTCATCTTGTTGTTGGTGGCAGCTCCCAAACTGATTATCAGCCTGGTCTTCGGAGCAAACTTCGTAAATGCTGAAAAGCTCTTCGGCTTGTACGCCACTGGCACCGGCATCTATGCGTTGGCAGTGGTGCTAATGGCCTATGAGATGTCGAGGAAGATCGCGAACACCGGATGGCTGCAGCTGGTGATAAGCGGATTGCTCGCCGTGATGATCAGCATCTTCCATGACACGCTTGAGCAAGTGATCTTGATTCAGATTGTCCTCATGACTGTGCTGCTGGTCATGGTCTCTGTGCCTTTCTTGCGCAGCGTCGAATGGCGGGATCGCTTCCGGGAGGCTGCATGAAGATTGTTCAACCAGTCCGGGAAGCCGAAGCAATCGGCGAGTTCTTGAAGAACGAGTTCTACCAGTCTGAGTACAACCGCGACCGCGACCGGCATGAAGAGATCGTTTTGCGTCCCGACTACAACGATTCGATGGAGAATGCGATCCGTCGGGCTCTTCTGTATCGGCGGCGCGGACACATGTGGCGCGAGCTACCCAGCGACACGACCTGGTTTGAAGTGGATTTGGAACCTGCGGACCTGAAACAGATTCGCGTGTTTCCACGCGCACAGTGGCGAAAGATGTCGAATGGCAGCTTTGCCATCGCCGATATCGTTGATCGCATCCGGTCCACCGGATACCAGAATGGTGGCAGCAATGTGATAGCCAAGATCCAGCAACTTCGATATCGCTTGCAACTGGAGCAATATGCCGAAAGCACCGTGCTCCTGATCGGTGTGGATCAGCACCAACCATTCACGATCCTAGAAGGCAATCACAGACTCGCGGCAGCGATGCTGGTCTCGCCTAAGGTAGTAAGTACACGCTTCCGTGTGCTTTGCGGGCTTTCCCCGCGAATGGCTGAGTCTTGTTGGTACAAAACTGACGTCCCCAACCTGGTTCGATACATCAGGAATCGAGTGCTGCACATCTATGACTGGGAAGCCGACCTCGCGCGTCTGCCTCTGCAACCAAGCAAACCGCACCTGATTGAAAGTCCGATCGCAAACGCAGTTGGCGGGGAAAAACTTTCAGAATCACAGCGTTGAAACGGAGATGTACCCAATGAAGTCCCGTAACTCTTTCACGCGAGCACTTGCCGTGCTGTTGCTAGCGTCGTTATCAGGCATCACCAACATCGCCCAAGCTCAACAGACTACTTCGGCGACGCCGGCGACCCCACAAGATCAGAACCAAGCGCCGGCTACCGGCGCGCAGAATCCTCCTGCTACTCCGGGAGATCTGCCCAATGCTCCAAGCACGAATTCCACGCAGACCCAAGACCAGACGCGCACCCCCGCCACTCCGACTACGGTGATATTCCCAGGCGGCACCGATGTCGCGCCTGCGCAGCAAACACAAACTGGGAAAGAACAGCCTTTGGGAGCAGCTGCAGCAGAGAAGGGTGTCACGCGCGGCGGAGCAGCATCTAGGCCCGCTGGAACCGCGATCGCCGGAACCAAGCAGCGCCAATCACGTTCGTTGCTGATTAAGTTGGGTGCGATGGCTGCAGCAGGAGCCGCACTCGGCACTGTCTATGCTCTAACGAAAGGCACAGGAAGCGTTCCGCCGGGAGCAGTGCACTAAAAGATTCCAAGTCAATCTAAGTCAACTATGTCAACCGGGCCCCGAAACACCAACGAAACAGCCGACCTGCACCGTCCCTTACTTATCACCTTTTCTGGGCTGGATGGCTCCGGTAAAAGCACGCAGATTGAAAACGTGCGTCAGTATCTTTCCGCTGCGAAGAAGCGCGTTGTGATGCTCGCCTTTTGGGACGACGCCGTTGTAGGCAAACGCTATCGCGAAAATTTTGTACACAAAGTGTATGGGAGCGAAAAGGGGATTGGCACTCCGGGGAAACCGGTCCAGCGTCGCGACAAGAATATGCGCGGATGGTATCTGTCACTCGTGCGACATGGGCTATATCTTCTCGATGCGATACACGTTTGCGAAGTCATCGCCCGAGCTCGACGCGGTTCGCCGGACGTCATCATCATGGACCGTTACATCTACGATGAGCTGGTAAACCTGCCGCTGCGAAATCCGATATCGCGTTTTTATGTTCGCGCCATCAGTTCCTTCGTGCCTAAGCCGGAGCTGGCGCTACTTATGGACGCTGATCCGCAGGCAGCGCGCGAACGGAAGCCGGAGTATCCGGTTGAATTCATGAAGGAAGCGCGATTGTCCTACTTCAGACTCGCGTCGTTTGTAGGCAGGCTGACGGTAATACCGCCAATGTCGCTGGAAGATGCGAAAGGTGAAGTGCTCAGCGCACTTCATCGCGTGATCTCAGCGACCTCCCGGCCAGGTATGCAGGCAGGTGGAGATCTCGCGGCCGCCTAGAACTAGTAATTAGTAACTGCCATTCCCATTTGCAAACGGAATCTTGAACCAGGTATACCGCAATCCTGACCGAACCAGTTCTGTTCTTACTTTCATGAACGTCTGCTGGATCCGTGCGGTCATGAGCCCATTCTGTTTGGCTTTATTGAAATCATTGTGTGCCGACCTTGCTTCAGCATTGCGAAGTTGCCGATATTGTCTTGCGTCCTGAGGGGTGATCGATTCCGCCCGGTTGTAGTACCTGTCTTCCTGTCGAGAGGCGAGAGCCTTGTTCTCTTCGATCGCTTCGATGAATGTCGCATAATATTTGTCGTACCAGGCGTGGATCAGGTCTTCAGTTTCCTTGGTTCCATGAGACTGCCGATAGTTTTGCATGGCAGCAGTGATCTCATCTGAGTTGTCCACTCCTTCGAAATTCATCTCCGGCAGTGGACCCTTCGTTACTTGTAGATTGTCGTTTGAGATGACTGTCTTCGCGCGAGCAGCCTTGTTCTTGTTTGCTTCCTTCGCCAGGTCAGCAAGAGATTTTGGCGCGGGAGTTGGGTCGGATTGATTTTGCGCGATGCCGGAAAGAGTGCAGGTTAGGCAAAAGACGAGCGTAAGGACTGGGGGGCTGAATGGTCTCATATGGATTGAACTTGAATGCAGTTCATCTTAAGGGTTGAGACCGGGTTTGGCAGTTTACTTAAGTAATACCGGGTATCTAGATCTTCACTTCGGCCGGTGCGGGCTTGATGTCGTGCACATCAACAAATTCCGTCGGATAAATCCCCGTATAACAGGCAGTGCAGTAGCTGGCCTTCACTCCCTCGCCGCAGGCTTCCTTCAATCCATCCAGTGAAAGATACGCGAGCGAGTCCGCGCCAATGTACTGGCGGATCTCGTCGATGCTCTTGTTAGCCGCAATCAACTGGTCCTTTGACGGAGTATTCACGCCATAGAAACAAGGCGAGACAGTGGGCGGACAGGAAATCCTGAGGTGGATCTCCTTCGCGCCTGCATCGCGCACCATGCGAACGATCTTCCGGCTCGTAGTCCCGCGGACGATCGAATCGTCGATCAGGATCACGCGCTTGCCTTCCAGCAAACTGCGCACCGGATTCAACTTCAACTTCACGCCAAAATCGCGCACTCTTTGTTCAGGTTCGATGAACGTGCGTCCCACGTAGTGGTTGCGGATCAGCCCAAAGCGAAATGGGATGCCGCTTTCTGCGGCATATCCCAAAGCCGCAGTAACACCGGAATCAGGCACGGGAACAACAATGTCTGCTTCGATCCCAGCTTCCTTCGCTAGTTGCCGTCCCAAGGCTTCACGACTTACCTGAACGGATTGCCCGAAGATTTCGCTGTCCGGACGCGAAAAGTAAACGTGCTCAAAAATGCAGCTCGACTGTTTCTTCGTTTCCGCAAAGAAGCGCGAGTGCACACCCTCCGGCCCCACGACGATCAACTCGCCCGGTTTCACATCGCGCTGAAACTTCGCGCCGATCAAATCGAAAGCGCAAGATTCTGATGCGAAGACGACTGTGTCCTGCTTTGCGCCGTTCGCTGCCGGGATGATTCCCATCGACAGCGGACGGAATCCACGTGAATCGCGCGCCGCGAATACGCGATCACGCGTCATGATCACGAGTGAGAATGCGCCTTCCAGTCTGCGCAATGAATCCGATATCGCATCCGGCAACGTCTGTTCTTTTGATTGCGCAATCAGGTGGACAACAACTTCAGTATCGCTGGTCGTCTGAAAGATCGAACCGCTGCGCTCAAGGCGGCTGCGGATGTCGTTCGCATTCACCAGGTTTCCGTTATGAGCTAGCGCGATCATTCCCTTGTTGCAATCCACGCGGATTGGCTGCGCGTTGAGTACCGCGGAATCGCCCGTGGTCGAATAACGGTTGTGACCGATAGCGATATTGCCCGGCAACCGCGTGAGAACGTCTTCATTGAAGATGTCCATCACCAGGCCCATCGACTTGTGCATGAAGATGGTGCTGCCGTCAGACGAAGCAATGCCCGCCGATTCCTGTCCGCGATGCTGCAACGCATGCAGTCCCAGGTAGGCAAGCGTGGAAGCTTCCGGATGGCCGTAGATGGCCATTACGCCGCACTCTTCTCGAAATTTGTCTGAGTCGATGAACATATTCAGTTTTAGACTAGCTTCTCTGCAAAATTTCCGGAACAAGGTTCTCAGGCGTTTCCACGTGCAACGCCGTCTTAAGTGCGCCCGCCCAAGCCTCTTTCAGTTCAGACACTGGTGCGCTGACGGCCACATTGCCATCAACACTGATCTGCAGATTGTTGCCTTGCGTTTGCCCGAGGAAGTCTGCCACTAGGCCAGATTCTACCGCCATTTGTTTGATGGTCGCCGCTTTATTTGGGTCGCAGGAAATCACGATTCGGGTCGCCGTTTCGGCAAATAACGCGACTTCGGTACTAAGGCCCGCACCCACAAAATCAGCCTTCAGGCCGATGCCTTTTGTGAAGGCACATTCGGCGAGGGCCACTGCGAACCCGCCGTCAGAACAATCGTGCGCAGACTCGATCAGCCCTTGGTCAATGATCGACAGCATGAGATTTTGCAGCGCAGCTTCTTTGCTCAGGTCTAGCGCGGGGGGAAGTCCCCACACCGTGCCCAAAATCTCTTTCGCATACTCTGACGAGCCGAACCGGACATTCGCATCCTCCGCCCCTGCTCCCGTGTGCAATAGCAACACATCCCGTCCGCTTTCACGGAAATGCGACCGAGTCACGCGGCCGATGTCTTCAACAATCCCGACAATGCCCACAACCGGCGTCGGATAAATCCCCTCACCCAGTGTCTCGTTATACAAGCTGACATTGCCACCAGTGATCGGAGTGCCCAGCGCATCGCAAGCCGCAGCGAGTCCGTCAATCACGTCAGAGAACTGTCCCATGATCTCCGGCTTCTCTGGATTACCGAAATTCAAACAGTTCGTCGCCGCCACCGGCTTGCCGCCCGCGCAGACCACGTTTCGCGCAGCCTCCGCCACCGCGTGCATGGCACCCAGCTTTGGGTCGAGATAACACCACCGTCCATTGCCATCAAGTGCCATCGCCAGTCCGCGATTGGTGTCCTTGATGCGTATCACGCCCGCGTCTGCTCCCGGACCTTCAACCGTGTTCGTCTGCACCATCGAATCGTACTGCTCGTGCACCCAACGCTTGCTGCAGATGTTTGGCGACGCCAACAGCCGCTTCAAGTTCTCAGTCAGATCCGTTCCAATGCCTGCAAATTTCACTCCCGGCGGAACCTCGCGTGGAAACTTCGGCTTCCACTGGGTCAGCGAACGCTTGTACACCGGCGCTTCGTCCGTCAGCGCGACGTTGGGAATATCAGCAACGAGGTTTCCGTGCTCGAAGACTCGCATCCGTGGCTCGGCAATCACCTTCCCGACCGTCACAGCATCGAGTCCCCATTTTTCGAATACTTCAAAAACCTCGTTCTCACGGCCCTTTTCCGCCACAAGCAACATCCGCTCTTGCGATTCGCTCAGCATGATCTCGTACGCATTCATGCCGCTCTCGCGCTGGGGAACGTGGTCAAGTTCGATCTCCACTCCCACATTGCCGCGCGCTCCCATCTCGCAAGTCGAGCACGTCAGCCCGGCAGCTCCCATGTCCTGAATGCCGACGATTGCCCCTGTCTGCATCGCCTCCAGGCAAGCCTCAAGCAACAGCTTCTCCAGAAAGGGATCACCCACCTGCACATTCGGGCGCTTCTGCTCAGAGCCTTCCTTGAATTCTTCGCTCGCCATGGTGGCGCCGTGGATTCCATCGCGCCCCGTCTTCGAGCCAACGTAAATCACAGGGTTTCCCACTCCCGCCGCTTTTGCGTAGAAGATTTCGTCCTTGCGCACGAGTCCCAAAGCAAACGCATTCACCAGCGGATTCTGCGAGTAGCAACTTTCAAATTTCGTCTCTCCACCCAGGTTCGGCACGCCAAAGCAGTTCCCGTAACTGGCCACGCCACTCACAACGCCTTCCATGACGGAATGATTTTTGTGAACAGTCGATTCGTCGGTACTCGCGCTTGCGGAATCAATCGGCCCGAACCGCAGCGAATCCATCACCGCCAGCGGACGCGCGCCCATCGTAAAGATATCCCGCAGAATTCCGCCAACCCCGGTGGCAGCGCCCTGAAATGGCTCAATGAATGAAGGATGGTTATGCGATTCAATCTTGAACGCGCACGCCCACCCGTCGCCAATGTCGATGATTCCTGCGTTCTCTCCCGGCCCTTGCAGGACCAGTTTGCTGCGCGTAGGCAACCGCTTCAAATGCACTCGCGACGATTTATACGAGCAGTGCTCACTCCACATCACGCTGAAAATCCCCAACTCCGTCAGGGTCGGCGTGCGTCCCAGCGAGGCAAGTACCTTCTGGTATTCCTCCGGAGTGATGCCGTGTTCGGCTATGACTTCGGGGGTGATGGCGGCAGAGGATTGTTGTTGTGAGGGCATGGGAACTCTCTATTTTCTCACGGCCACGCGCCGAGCGGAATTCACGAAATCCGGATAAACGAAATTTCCTTGCAAATAACCGCACTAGGAGGACTAAGCTTTCGCCGACGTGAAAGGAGACGTATGACAAAAATTAATTTAAAGCTTTTAGCCGCAGTGCTTGTTGCGATTCCGATTTGTCTTTCGGCAGGTATGGGAGTCAGCAAGAAGTACATGGGGCCTGGCAGTGACAGGTAAAAATTCAAAACTGAATTGGCGAATGGCAAGGTTGGTGACAATCCAAAATCGATTACCATCGATCAGCTTCGTGGATTAGACGTCCCAAAACCTGAGACGCTGAAAGACGCCGAGCTGGCCAAGAATCTGTTACCCACTGATCTTAAGGGCGGCTTCCATGAAGGTGACATCGTTCAGATAAAGAACGGCTACATTCAACTCGTGGCAACGGAAGCCAGTTGCAAATCGAATGAAAATAAACCCAAATGTGGCACCAAAGGGCATCCCTATACCGACGGTGATTACCACATCCAGGTGACTGACAAGTACGATCTCAGGGATTCCAACGTGATTGTGGAGATCCCAAACCCAGCTTTCATAGACGATCCTGCGTTGAAGACACGGGTAACCTCGGTTCGCAACAAACTCCACAAGGCTCTCGTCGATGGAGGCGAGTTCGGCGAAAATTGCATGGTGCATCCGCCCCGTGTCGCGATTACGGGACAACTATTCATAGACAGCTTTCACGCGATCCAAAAGCCTGGCGTCCCCGGCGGAGGTCGCGGAAAGCAGAAGCACCCATCTGTCACAGTATGGGAGCTTCACCCGGTTTATGACATCGCATTCTTGGACAAAAAGGGCGCTGGCAATAAGCCTGAATTGGCCTGTCCTAAGTCGAGTGGCACTAAGACCGAATGGATCACCGAAGAAGATTAGCGGTTCCGGGCTGCAGCTCACAAACCAAAAGCAGCAGCTCTGCATCCTAATGTATGTAACGCAACACCTGTCCTAAAGCTGTAACGCCATTAGGGCCGTCCAGGAACGCCGAAAAACTGCGGCTTTCCTGGGCCCCATCCAGGGTCTCTCTTTTCAACCTGCATTACACTCTCTCCATGCTCCCCACAAGCAGATCTGTGATCGTCGGCACCGCCGGACACATCGATCACGGCAAGACGTCGCTTGTGAAAGCGCTCACTGGGATCGACGCCGACCGCCTCGCGGAAGAGAAGCGTCGCGGCATCACCATTGACATCGGATTCGCGCATCTCGAGTTGCCATCGGAATCAGGCGCCCAGAGATTCCGTCTCGGATTCATCGATGTCCCCGGACACGAACGATTCGTTCGCAACATGCTCGCCGGAATCGGCGGAATAGATTTTGTTCTGCTCGTCATCGCCGCCGACGAAGGCATCATGCCGCAGACGCGCGAGCATTTCGAGATCTGCCGGCTGCTGGACATCCAGCGCGGGATAACGGTACTGACGAAAGCTGATCTGGTCGATGCTGAATCGCTTGACGTCGTTCGCATGGAAGCCGAAGACTTCCTCCGCGGCTCGTTTCTCGAATCAAAGCGTTCTCAGATTATTCCTGTCAGTGCTACGACCGGCGCCGGGCTCGACCAACTCAAGCGCGAGATGGCGCGCACGGCTGAGCAAGTCACCGCCAAAGACACGAACTCCATCTTCCGATTGCCTATCGATCGAGTTTTCTCAATGAAAGGATTCGGCAGCGTCGTCACCGGCACCCTGGTCTCAGGCAGCGTTCGTACCGAGGACGAAGTCGAAGTTCTCCCCGGCGGGAAAAAGCTGCGCGTTCGTGGAGTGCAGGTTCACAATCTCCCCGCCGATCGAGCCGTTGCCGGTGAAAGAACCGCGCTCAACCTCGCCGGAGTTTCCAAACAAGAACTCTCCCGCGGCATGACGCTGGCGCCGCCAAACACGTTGCGCACAACGAAACTCGCAGAGGTGGAGATCAATCTTCTGGCTGACGCAAAAGCCCTGAACGACCGCGCACGTGTTCACTTCCACAGCCTCACTTCGGAAGTTGTGGCAGAAGTGGTTATGCATCAGGGAAAGCAGATCAACCCCGGTCAACGAGCTTCCGCGCGATTGCGATTCGCCCGACCCTTGCTCCTGCTGCCCGGCGACCGCTTCATCCTCAGGCAGTTCTCGCCAGTGGTGACCATTGGCGGAGGTGTCGTGCTTGACGCTGCACCTCTGAAGCGGCTCGCGCCGTCAACATTGGAGGATTTCTTGCAAACGATGCAGGAAGGTACGCCTGCGGAAATGCTGCTCGCCCGCGTTCATCGGCGGCAACAAACAGGTCTCGCTATCGGAGATGCCATCGCTGAGACCGGTTGGCCGACTTCCACCGTCGAATCACTGGCCGCGGAACTCATATCCGCAAAGAAACTTCTGAGAGTTTCAGACGCACTGATCACGACAGAATCCTTCGACAACGCAAAGCAAGCGCTCTTGAGCGCCGTGAAGGAATTCCACTCAGCCAATCCGCTCGTCGCAGGCATGAGCAAAGAAGAGTTGCGCGAGAGACTCAGCCTGATTCCGTCGATCTTCGCCGCAGTACTTGAATCATTGGTCGTTGACAGGAAGTTGGAGGCGTCAGCCGAGCAGGTGCGCATCGCCGGACGAAATGTCGTCATGAAAGACGATGAAGCTGAAGCCCGGCAAACCATCGAGCGCGCGTTTGCTTCTGCGGGATTAAGAGTTCCCGCGCTGAAAGACGTCGTCGCTGCTCTCCCGCTCGACAAGACGCGCGCACAGAAGATTGTCACCCTGTTGCTGCGTGACCGCGTCCTCGTAAAACTCTCAGACGACCTGGTCTTTCACAGCGCCGCCCTCGACTCTTTGCGCAAAACTATTCGCGACTACAAATCGCAAACGAATCGCATAGACGTCGCAAAATTCAAAGACCTCACCGGAATCTCCCGCAAATACGCCATTCCCCTGCTCGAGTTCCTCGACCGCGAACGCATCACCCGCCGTGACGGCGACGCTCGCATCATTCTTTGATCCCCACCTATAATGATGAAACATGCTCTCCATCCGCCCAGCAAGCATTGAAGATGTCCCGCTCATTCTCGAACTGATTCGCGAACTTGCCGAATATGAGCGCGAGCCGCAGGCTGCAATCGCCACCGCCGAGGACTTGATTCGCGACGGCTTTACCCGAGAGGCCGCCCCAAAATTCCGGGTCGTCATCGCTGAATGGGACGGCCGCTCTGCCGGATTCGCGCTCTTTTTCTACAACTACTCCACATGGCAAGGGCGCCCCGGCCTCTATCTCGAAGATCTTTTCGTGCGTCCCGTCTTCCGCGGCAAGGGAATCGGCAAAGCCTTGCTGGTGCACCTCGCCAACACTGCCGTCAAAGAAAATTGCGGACGCTTCCAGTGGCAAGTACTCGATTGGAACACTCCCGCAATTGATTTTTACAAGTCACTCGGTGCTGAAGTCATGAAAGAGTGGCTGACGATGCGCGTCGAAAATGACGCGCTGCAACGGATGGCAGCATTGCGAGACGAGGAACAGTGACAACAAGAATCAAGATTATCGGCGCAGGGCTTGCCGGATCCGAAGCCGCTTACCAGTGCGCAAAGCGCGGAGTCGCTGTTGACCTCTACGAGATGCGCCCTGTCCGCTCCACTCCCGCGCACCAGACTAGCGACTTCGCCGAACTCGTCTGCAGTAATTCGCTGAAGTCGGAATCAGAGAACTCCGCTCCCTGGGTGCTCAAGCAGGAGATGCGGCGTGCAGGCTCACTGCTGCTCGATTGCGCTCATGCCGCTTCCGTTCCCGCCGGGCACGCGCTCGCCGTCGATCGTGACCTCTTCGCCAAAAGAGTCACGGAAGCAATCTCCAACGAGCCTCTGATCACTGTGCATCGCGAAGAAGTTACTCAGATCAATGACGCTGATCCCAATACGCTCACCGTCATCGCCACCGGCCCGCTCACATCAGACGCACTCTCGCTAGAGATCGCGCGGCTCTCCGGCAGCACACACCTTTATTTCTATGACTCGATCAGCCCAATCGTCGAGTTCGATTCCATTGACATGGAAAAGTGCTACTTCGCCGCCCGATACGACAAGGGCACGGCCGACTACATCAACTGTCCATTCACAAAAGAGGAGTACGAGCGCTTTCTCGACGCGCTGCTTGAGGCGCAATCAGTCGAAGGCAAAGATTGGGAAAAGCTTAATTATTTTGAGAGCTGTCTTCCTATAGAAGAGATCGCCCGCCGCGGACGCGACACGCTACGTTTCGGTCCCATGAAGCCCGTCGGACTCCGCGATCCAAAGACCGGCAGGATTCCCTATGCTGTCGTCCAACTCCGCAGCGAAAACTTGCGCGCGGATAGCTACAACATCGTTGGGTTCCAGAACCATTTGAAATTTGGCGAGCAAGCGCGCGTGATGCGCCTCATCCCCGGCCTCGAAAACGCTAAATTCCTGCGCTTCGGCCAGATCCATCGCAACACCTATATCAATGCGCCCACCCTGCTTGGGCCATCGCTGGCAATGAAGGCACGTCCAAATGTCTTTTTCGCCGGACAGATATCCGGGGTGGAGGGCTACACCGAATCCATCGCCACGGGGCAACTCGTGGGCTTGCACATTGCCGCGCGGGCTCTTGGAAACGATCTCCCGCCGGTACCGCGCGACTCCGCTTTGGGCTCGCTGGTGAATTACATCTGCAATGCCGAAGCCAAGCGCTTCCAACCCGCAAACATCACCTTCGATCTGCTTCCCGTGCTCGAAGAGCAGACACGCCGTCGTGTGCGCGACAAAAAAGAGCGCCATCGCATGGTCTGCGAGCAGGCGCTCGCTGCATTCGATGCATGGTGGAATTCCGCAGAAACTCTTTTGCAGTCACGTTCGCACGCAAATGTGTGAAACTTAGGCCGCACGCTTTTCGTCTGCATCTCCGACTGGAGCAGCCCGCATGCCCGTGAAACCGCTATCGCCCGTTGATTGCATCGGCCCCGCCGTCGAGCGGACAGAAAAACTCATGTTCCAGCCGGCGCGCTGGTCGCGTTGGTGGCGCATAGCATTGCTCGGATTGGCCACTGGCGAATTCGCCAGTTCTGGCGGATGCAATTCCGGTTTCCGGGATTTTGGCAAACTCTCAAACCCAAGTGGAGGTGCTCCGGGAGGCGGCCCCCATATTCCTGAGATCAACGCCGCATTGATCGCTTCCGTCGTGGCTATTCTCGTTGTCGCAGCCATCGTGCTTGCATTGGTCCACCTTTACGTTGCCAGCGTCTCGCGGTTCATGTTGTTTGATAGCGTCGCCGCCGACCGATACCGCTTACGCGAAAGCTGGTCGCGATGGCACAGCCATGGCCTCCGGTATTTCCTTTTCAATCTGGCTTTCGGTGCGATTGTGCTGTGTCTCTATGCAGTGCTGTTCGGCGCGCCATTGTTAGCCGCATGGAGAGCGGGTCTGTTCACCCACCCGAGGGAGCACGCCGCTGCCTTACTCTTTGCGTTTCTCGGCATGATACCGATTCTCTTGGCGATTCTGCTGCCGCTCGCGATCGCACATTTGTTCATCAAGGATTTTGCCATCCCCATCATCGCGCTCGAGAACATCACCATCCCTAACGCTCTGCGAAAACTATGGGGCATGGTGAAGGCCGCGAAAGGTGATTTCGCGATTTACGTCTTGCTGAAAATCGTGATCGCCATCGCAGCTGCGATCGCACTCGCAATCATCGACATCATCCTTCTGCTGATTCTCTTGATCCCAATCGGGATTGTGGCAGGAATAATAATTGCGGCCGTGGGCACCGCGGCATTCCATAATCCAGTCACGATCGCTATCGCCGTGACCGCCGCTGTAATTGTCGTCTTACCGCTGGTCTTGTTCGTGATTGGATTCGTAGCCGCACCAGCAGTAGTGTTCTACGTCTCGTACTCATTATATTTCCTGGGCAGCAGGTACGAAGTGCTGTGGAACTACATGCACCCGGTTGCAGAAACGCCAGTTCCGGTCGTCCCAACCATCCCGCCAGCACCGGAGAACCCGCCGCTGGACATGCCTCCAGATCCGTCGCCAGCCTAGGGCCTATTTGTCCTTGCGCTCTTTCGGCCTCGTCTTGATCCAGATCGGCGTTCCAGTGAATCCGAACGCTTCTCTGATCTGGTTCTCCAAGAACCGCTGATAAGAGAAATGCAGATCGACGTCGCGGTCAACGAAGAGAATGAATGTCGGCGGAGCAACGTTTGTCTGCGTCAGATAATAGATCTTTACGCGCTTACTCATCGGCACAGATGCGCGTTCAAAATCCACATGCTTGAGAAAGCGATTCATCTGCCCCGTGGTGATGCGCTTGAATCGTTCCTTCGCGACGATTTCTACCTGCGTGAATATCTTGTCCGCGTTCTTGCCCGATGCGGCTGACACAAACACGATCGGCGCATAGTTTAGAAATTTCAACGCGCGACGAGCTTGTTCCTCGAAGGCTTCGCGATCCGCTGGCGGCTTTCCGTCCGTTCGCGCGCTCGTCACCAGATCCCATTTGTTGATGACGATGATCACCGAGCGGCCGCTCTCGTGCGCGTAACCGCCGATGGTAGCATCACTGCCCGTGACGCCTTCGGTGGCATCCACGATGAGGAGAGCTACATCCGCGCTCTCAAGATGTTTGCGAGCCATCACGACGCTGAGTTTTTCCGCCATCAACCGCGTCTTGCCCTTGCGCCGGATTCCCGCCGTGTCAATGAACCGATACTTCTTCCCGTCCTTCTGCACCAACTCATCCACCGCATCCCGCGTAGTGCCCGCAATAGGTGAGACGATCGCGCGCGATGTTCCCGTCAGCCGGTTCAGCAGCGTTGATTTCCCAACGTTCGGACGCCCAATGATCGCAATCTTTATCTCATCCGGCATTGCCGAGCGCTCATCCACGCTCTCTGCTGGTGCTTCGTCGGAAGCAGTTTCCACCGGAAACTCCTCAGCCTCTTCATTGCTTTCTGTAGACGAAATCGGAATCGCCGACATCGCCGCCTCCAGCAATTCCGCGACATTGGACGAGTGTTCCGCCGAAACGAAATACACATTGCGAATCCCGAGTTCTCGGAACTCCTCAGCCTCGGCCTGTTGTTTCGGAGAATCGATCTTATTCACTGCAAGGAATAGCGCCTTGCCACCGCGCATCAGTATCCGCGAAAGTTCGATGTCTGTTGCCGTCAGGCTGGTGCGCCCATCCACAACCATGATGATGGCGTCGGCCTCTTCGAGCGCGACTTTGGCTTGCGTGTAGATCTCCGACGGAATCAACTCTTTGTCGTCGGGCACGATCCCGCCTGTGTCTACTACGCGGATCTTTCGCCCGTTCCACTGGGCTTCGCCGTAGATGCGGTCACGTGTGATGCCGGGCTCATCGCCCACGATGGAGCGCCGAGATCCCACCAGTCGGTTAAACAGCGTGGATTTCCCCACATTCGGACGCCCAACAATCGCCAGCGTCGGTTCCGCGCCTGACTTTCTTTTTCTCTTCTTTATGGCAGTTTTTTGCAAAATTAATCCAATTTGCGCAGCAGTGCGCAATCTCTATGCTGAAATTAGGCTAGGTTCCTATTATAGTGAGAACGCGCCGCTCCACCGCGTTCCCGTTCCAGAATCACCCATCGCATTCAAATGTCATCCACTCCTAACCCGGCCCCCATTTCGGATTTCAATGACTCGGAACCCGCTGTTCGCACAGAAGAGCTGCCATCGCTCTACAAGTTTTTCGCTCCCGGTGGAGTTCTCGCTTCGGCGCATCCCGCCTATGAATTCCGCAAAGGACAGCTCCAGATGGCCGAAGCCGTCGAGCAGGCGCTCGCAGAAAAGCGACACCTCATCGTCGAAGCCGGCACCGGAACAGGGAAGACCCTGGCGTATCTGCTGCCAGTGATCCGCTCCGGCAAGCGCGTCATCATCTCCACCGGGACGAAGAACCTCCAGGAGCAGCTCTACTACAAGGACATCCCCTTCCTCGAGCAGTCGCTCGGAAAGCTACGCGTCACCTACATGAAGGGACGCAACAACTATCTCTGCCGACAAAAGCTTTACGATCTCACCAGCCAGCCTGTCCTCAACGGACTAGACGAAGTCGATCAGTACCGCCAAATCGCCGAGTGGGAAGAAAAGACCGAGACCGGCGATCGCGCGGAGCTCTCGCAACTACCCGAGGCCAGCGCCTTGTGGCACAAGCTCGACGCACGTAACGAAGCCTGCATCGGCCAGAAATGCAATCAGTATGACCGATGCTTCATTACCGAGATGCACCGCCGCGCCGTCGAGAGTGACATCATCATCGTCAATCACCATCTCTTCTTCGCCGACCTCGCCATCCGCCAGCAAACGGAGGACGTCGGAGGCGGAGGCATTCTCCCCGAATTCTCCGCTGTCATCTTCGACGAAGCCCACGAACTCGAGGACATCGCCGGCAGCTACTTCGGTGTGACCGTCAGCAACTTGCGATTCGACGATCTCGCCCGCGACATCGAGTACACACTTCGCCAGAAGCAGGCACTCACGGCAGGGATCATTTCAGCCAATGACAGCCTGCGCGAACGCTCGCAATTCTTTTTCGCCCTCATTCCACCCGGAGATTCCCGCTTCGCCTTCAACAACCGTTCTGAGTTCATGGAAGAGAACGGAGATGAGTATCTCTCCGTCATGAACGCGCTCACGCGACTCGGCTCAGAACTGGAAGGCATGCACCCCAAGCCCGAAGAAGCATTTAATTTCATCCGACGGGTGAATGAACTGCAAACACAGCTCGCGTTTATCATGGAATCCCGCGACCGCAACACTGTCTTCTGGATCGAGCGCCGCGGCGGTGGCGGGAACCGCCGCAGTCACCAGCAGAACGTCTTTCTGCAAGCTACGCCGATTGACGTCTCGCAGATCCTCAAACTGAAATTGTTTGAAAACGTCGAGACTGCGGTACTCACCTCGGCTACTCTCGCCGTCTCCGGCGGATTCGACTACATGCGCCGTCGCGTGGGCTTGGACGAATCCCACGCGCGCGAACTCGTCGTTCCTTCGCATTACGACTATGCAAAGCAGGCGCTTTTCTATGTCCCGCCTGATCTGCCTGACCCTCGCGCAGAAGATTTCCCGCGCCGCGCTGCCGACAAGATCCGCCGTATCCTCGAATGTTCTCAGGGACGCGCCTTTTGCCTGTTTACCAGTTATGCACTGATGAACGATGTCCATGAGCGGCTTCTAGGAGAGCTGGAATTTCCCATGCTGCTTCAGGGTAGCGCGCCCAAAAACGCTCTTCTGGATGAATTCCGCATAACTCCCAACGCAGTTTTGTTCGGGACGTCGTCCTTTTGGCAAGGTGTTGACGTCCAAGGAGAGCAGCTCAGTTGCGTCATCATCGATCGTCTGCCCTTTGCCGTTCCGAACGACCCCGTTGTCGCCGCGCGGATCAACGCCATCAACGCAGACGGTGGAAATGCCTTCTTCGACTATCAGGTTCCGGCCGCGGTCATAACGCTAAAGCAAGGTTTTGGCCGCTTGATACGCTCACTTCAGGACCGTGGTGTCCTGGTCTTGCTTGATAACCGTATTCGCACACAGCGTTATGGAAAGGTATTCCTCGAAAGCTTGCCTAAATACAAACGCAGCACCGATTTGGCAGATGTCGAGTTCTTCTTCGGATTAAGATAAGAGTTAAGGTCCGCCAAGAGCACGCCAACTTGCGTCCGCAACTCTCACCGGCAGCTCCGAATCCCGCTGTTCGAATTCGGTCAGCAACTATCCCTTACACTTCCAACCTTTGCCCCAACTTGCCCTTCCAACTTCATACAGTGGTTACTCACTAATAACTATGTCCAATCACGCCTCTACTCTGACCGTCGAACCAGCAGCACCGGGGTTCCTGAATGTTGCCGCGGGTCTCCGGCGGAACGCTCACTTCCGCCCGTTCATTATTTGGGCCTTCAAGGCGTTACAGAAGATGGGCGTGAACGTCACACCAAGGCACTTCTATTGGCCCATCCCTTATCTCGCAGAACTCGAAAAGCGTGATTGGCCAATGATCGCTAATCCGGTGGGCGTTGATCTTCGGTTGGAAGAGCAATTGGAATTTCTGGAACACATTGCCTCTCGCTACAGAGACGAATTTACTTACCCTGAAGCGCCAACCTCGCCAGCGTACGAATACCACAGCAACAATGGACTATACGAAGCTGTCGACGCTGAGTCTCTCTATTGCATGGTTCGCCATTACAAGCCGAAGCGCATAGTTGAGATCGGCGGCGGATTTTCCACTCGCGTCACCGCGCGTGCCATTCGCGAGAATGTTCGCCGTGACCGCGCTAATTGTGAGTTGATCACCATTGAGCCAATGCCAGACAAAGTGTTGAAGCAAGGTGTCCCCGGCTTGTCCTCTTTGATTGAAAAGCCGGTTCAGGAAGTCCACATGGATCTGTTCGAGTCCCTCGGCAGTGGAGACATCCTGTTCATTGACTCCAGCCATGTCGTTTCCATCGGCAATGACGTTATCTACGAGTACCTTGAGATACTTCCGCGATTGCAGAAGGGTGTGATTGTTCACATTCATGATATTTTCCTGCCCTCGGATTACCCGCGGAACTCAGTCCTTCAATCTTTCTGTTTCTGGTCTGAGCAGTATCTTCTCCAGGCTTTCCTCACGTTTAATACCAACTTCGAAGTGCTCTGGGCTAGCAGTGCTATGCAGCTTTTCCATCCCAATGCGCTGGAGGAAGCTTTCCCGCGCTGGGTAGACAGCTACTCGCGCATGTCGCAGGAGAAGAAACAATTCATTCCCACGCTCGACGAGAGAAAAGTTTGGCCGTCGAGCTTCTGGATGCGCCGCACTCACTGACGCCCACCCACTCTCCCCCTGCTGACGCCGCAGTAGGACTGCGTCTTCCTTTCGCGTTAAAATAGACGGTTGCGCCAGTCCTCATGCCGTGTTCTATCGGCTGGGGTGCGAGGGATGATGTTTGAAGTTACAGTGGAAGAGACATTTGCGGCAGGACACTTCCTCCGCAATTACAAAGGCAAGTGCGAGAATCCGCATGGCCACAATTACAAGGTCTTGGTTACGCTGCAGGGTCGCGAACTGGACAAAGCCGGTCTTCTTCTCGATTTTAAAGATCTCAAAGGTGTCATGCGCAGCGTAGTCGAGCGCCTTGATCACCAGATGATCAATGAGATTGCACCTTTTACAGAAGTGAATCCCTCCGCTGAGAACCTGGCCAAATATTTTTACGACGAGACAAATGGCAAACTCAAAACTGTGACAAATGGCAGAGTGTCTGTAAAAGCAGTCACCATGTTTGAGACCGACACCACCAACGCCACCTACTTCGAATAATCCGTGCACATCATTGAAATCTACAAATCGGTTCAGGGCGAGTCCACGTTTGCCGGGCTTCCATGCATCTTCGTGCGGCTGGCTGGCTGTAATCTCCGCTGCACTTGGTGTGACAGCGAATACACCTTCACCGGCGGAAAGAAGATGTCTTTGGAAGAAGTCGAGGCAGAGGTTCTGAAGCTTGCACCGGTCAAACTTGTCGAGATCACCGGCGGGGAACCCATGTTGCAGGAGAAGGAATTGCTCCTGCTGATAGATCGCTTTCTTGCCCGTGGCTACAAGCTCTTGATCGAGACCAGCGGAGAACGTCCATTGGCCGCTGTTCCCAAAGCCGTACACAAGATTGTGGATGTGAAGTGTCCCGCTTCAGGCGAAGGCGGCAGCTTCAACTTCAAGAACCTTGAGGCCTTGACCCCGGCGGACGAGGTCAAGTTTGTCATTGCGGACCGCGCGGACTACGAATTCGCCCGCGACTTCACTCGGAAACATGAACTGCATTCGCGCGTGAATGCGGTCCTTTTTTCTCCCGCATTTCGCAAGGACGCCAGCCCCGCCCGCGATGCAGCAAACTGCACGCTTGACCCCCGGGAACTGGTGGATTGGATCTTGGCCGACGGCGTCAATGTCCGATTAGGCCTGCAGATTCATAAATTTATATGGGAGCCTCTGACCAAGGGCGTATAAAAAAACCGCGGGCGTGAGATTTCCAGCATCTAACAATCTAAACTTATAGGCATAGGACTTGTACTTGGTACGGCGTTGGATTTAACGTAATGTGCATCGCCCGTTGTAGCATGCATGCACTCATTTTTTCGAAGTCATCTTTGGAGGCAGAAATGAAGACCAAGTTTTTGGCTGGATTCCTGGCAATGCTGTTGGTGACGATGGCCTCGGCCCCCGCACTGGCGCAAGCGGGATATTGCAAAGTAAGAGGCAAAATCACGGATGCAAATGGCGCCCCTATGGTAGGCGCCGAGATCAACATGGTCTCTGAGACCAATGGCGCCAAGTACCATCTTAAGACTGACAAAAAGGGCGAGTATTACTCCATCGGAATTGTGCCCGGGATTTACGAAATCACGATTAGTTTCAACGGAAAGGTGATTTTTTCGGTGCATAAGCAGAACATAAGCCTACAAACCGAAGATGCCATGAATGTCATTGATGTCGACTTGAAGAAGGAAGCGCAGGCCGGGAAGTTGTCTCCTCAGCAGGGAATGACAGAAGAGCAGAAGAAGGAGCAAGAGAAAGCCAACCAGGAAAACACCAAGATCAAGGGCTTGAATGAGATGTTGTCTAAGTCTCGCGCCGCCAAGGACGCGGGCAATATTGATGAGGCCATCAATATCATGCGTCAGGCCACAGCCGCGGATCCCACCCGTGACCTGCTCTGGGGCAATCTAGCCGAGCTCTTGCTTGCGTCAGCCAAGAAAGATACTGACCCGGCCTCCAGAAAACAAAAGCTGGAAGAATCTGTCACTGCCTACAAGAAGGCAATTGAGCTCGCAAACACCTCTACGGCTGCTTCGTCGAAGGGCGCTCTCGGCCCTTATAACAACAATTTGGGTGAGGCGCTTGCGAAGACTGGCCACGCGGATGAAGCCATTGCCGCTTACACCAAAGCTGCGGAGGTCGATCCAGCCAATGCCGGAAATTATTACTTCAACATGGGCGCAACCTTCAGCAACACCGGCAAGATTGATGAGGCCATTGCCGCGTACAACAAGTCAATCGCCGCGGACCCGGCAAAAGCGGACTCCTATTATCAGAAAGGGATCTCGCTCCTCGGTAAGGCCACTTTGAAGGGCGACAAAATGATTGCCGTTCCCGGAACAGAAGAAGCCTTCAACAAGTACCTCGAACTTGCTCCGGATGGGCCATACGCAGAGACTGCCAAGCAGATGCTCGCCAGCGTCGGCGCCACAGTCACTACAACGTACGGAAGCAAAAAGAAGAAGTAAATCTCGCGACTGAATACCGGGGCGGCCATGATGCCGCCCCTTTTCTTTGCGCCAAGCTTAAAATCAGAATCTCAGTGTCCGATCAGCCCAACTCGGTATTGTCGTTTGAAGAAGCCCGCGCCTGCGTAGAGAAACATGCGCGCAATCTTTCCGCCCAAATTTCACGCGCTGTTCCTTTGTTGGACTCCATTGGTCGTGCCCTAGCCGAGGACATCACCGCCGACCGCGACTTCCCGCCCTTTTCCCGCGCCACGCGGGATGGCTTCGCGCTCCGTGCTGCCGACCTGACTACCTTGCCAGCCACACTGAAAGTGATTGGCCAGGTCAAAGCCGGTTCGCCGACTCCGACCTTCGGCCCCATTCAAAGTGGAACCTGCGCCGAGATCATGACCGGAGCCGCTGTTCCGGCAGGCGCCGACGCGATAGTCATGATGGAATACACAATTCGTTTGTCCGACGATTCAGTCCAAATAAATCGGGCTGTGAAAAATGGCGAGAACATCGTCCCAGCAGGAAGCGAAGCCCGCGCCGGGGAAATACTCTTGAAGTGCGGCTCGCGAATCGGATACCCGCAGATCGCAGTCGCAGCATCCGTCGGAAAATCAAAACTTGATGTTTACGCCAAACCTCGTATCGCGATCCTCTCCACAGGCGACGAGGTCGTCGATATCGCCGACAGTCCCGGCCCTCATCAGATTCGCAATTCCAACAGCTACTCGCTTGCTGCCCAGGTTCTCGCAGCCGGAGCATCGCCGGAACAACTCCCCATCGCTCCGGATGAGAGTGCCAAACTCCGCGAACTGATTCAGCGTGGATTTGACTCTGACCTGCTCCTCATCAGCGGCGGAGTCTCCATGGGAAAATTCGATCTCGTCGAACAAGTGTTGCGTGACTTTAATGCCGAGATTTTCTTTACCGGCGCGCTGATCCAGCCCGGCAAGCCCATCGTCTTCGGTCGGATCATAAGGGACAATCAGTCCAAGTATTTTCTCGGTTTGCCGGGCAATCCCATCTCGACCATGGTCACCTTTGAACTCTTCGCGCGTCCGCTTATGGACGCACTCAGCGGCGCATCACCATCTCCTCTGCTATTCGCCAAAGCCCGGCTCAAGGCCGACCTACGTCCTCGCCCGGGGCTGACCCGTTTTCTTCCCGCCGTACTCGCCGGCAACCATGCCATCCCCGAAGTGGAACTGGTAGGATGGCAAGGCTCGGGCGACATAGTTTCCATGGCCCGCGCCAATAGTTTTGTAGTAGTGCCACCAGACCGCGAACACATTGCCGCCGGTGAAGACGTCTCGATCCTTCAACTCTAATCAATGCCGAAATTGACTCATTACGATTCCGCAGGCCGCGCCAGCATGGTGGATGTCTCGCCAAAAGAGACTACTAAACGTCAAGCTGAAGCCTCCGCTTTTGTGGAAATGTCCCACACCGTTCTTAAAGCTTTGCCCAGCAACAAAAAGGGAAATCCTCTCGAAGTGGCTAGAATCGCAGGCATTTCCGCGGCAAAACGTACGGCCGAGCTGATTCCCATGTGCCATACCGTCCCCCTCACGCACGTTGAAGTGACCGCGGACGTATGCGAGAATGGCGTTGCTATTACCTCTCGAGTCACTACAATGGCGCAGACCGGCGTTGAAATGGAGGCCCTCTTGGCTGCCAGTGTCGCCGCTCTCACTGTCTATGACATGTGCAAGGCGCTCGATAAGGGCATCATGATCCGCGAGGTAGTTCTGGAAAAGAAGACCGGAGGCAAATCCGGCGATTACGTCCGTTTGCGCCAAGGCTCCAAGGCCAAACGCGCTTCGGAAAAGAAGGATCGCCTCAGCCGCGGCGGGAAGAAACAAAGCTCAACGCTGTTGTAAACAGGGACTAGTGAACCATCCATGCCGGCAAACGTTACATTGCTCCTGGTCGAAGACAACCCCATGATCCGGGAGATGCTGCGGCAAGCGCTCGAACCGCTCTGCGCCGTGATCTTCGCCAATGACGGTACTGATGCGCTCCTGAAAGCCATCGAAACCCCGCCCGATCTCATCGTCACGGACTACACTCTCACCGGGCTCGACGGCCGCCAGCTCCTCGAAAAACTAAAGGCACGCCCCAACACCGCCAAGATTCCTATAATCCTGGTCGCGAGCAAGGTCGACATCACGGAGAAATTGAAAGTCGTGCAGGATTCCGTCGAGGACTACATCGAGAAGCCTTTCTTCGTGAAGGAAGCCACGTCTCGGATTAAGAAAGTCATCGACAAGATCGCCCTTGAGAAGATGGCGCGCGAAGCCCCCGGTGAAAGCACCTTGCGCGGCAGCCTCGCGCAGATGAACATCATGGACCTCTTCCAGTCGCTCGAGATGGGACACAAGAGTTGTTCGCTCACGCTCAGCAACAAGGGCGAAAAGTGCCAGATGTTTTTCTCTGACGGACAGATCAATCACGCCATCTTCGGCGCCAGCAAAGGTGATGAGGCCGTTTACAAAGTCATGTCCTGGGTCGACGGCTCATTCGCCATCGACTTCACCGGCAGTAGTCCCGAACAGACCACGACCCGCTCAACCCAAGGACTTCTCATGGAAGGGCTGCGCCTGCTCGACGAAGCCAACCGTGACGCCGAAGAAAATGTTTTAGAGGGCTAAGCCCGCCGAGGTCTACTTGAGTTTCTGGCGAGTGACGAAGCAGCAGAAACGCGAAGTGGTAAACGGTTTCCGATTAGTTGGCGGAATCTTTTTAGGCTGTTTCTTAATCGGATCGCTGGTGGTGGGATTTGGCGAAACATTCGGTACTATTCGAGATTCCAATCTTTCCTCTTTAACACGTCCGGGTGCTTTTGCGGTCGCATTGTGTTCCTTTGCAGCAATCGCGCTCACAGTACAACGATGGGCCAAGTATTTCGCTGGTTGGGTGGGATTTGGAGTTTTGAACTCGCTGATCATTGCGAGCAGCGGCCATGCTCTCAACAACCCCTCCATTCACGTCGGATGCGGGTTTGCCCTGAGCATGGCCTTGGTTTGGTTGACAAGTTCAATCACCTCTCTTCGATTCACAAACGGTAAGGAATTGAATTTGCTGGATAAATCCGCATTACTTAGCTGGGTGCTGGCGTTTGCAATGTTTGCGAATTTGGCTTTGGCAAATAAGCCGGAACTTGCTTTGGCAATGCTGTCACTTGGTTCTCTCGGTTTAGTGATTGCCTGGTTTTTCCACCGCTATCATCGGGGTTACTTGGCCGTCGGAGCCATTTAATTTCTCAACATTCCGTCGAGGGATGATCCATGCCCATAACCGCCGCCATTCTCACTATCAGCGATTCCACTCACCGCGGCGAGCGCGAAGATACCTCCGGCCCCGCCATCCTCAAGCTATTACAAGAAAAAGGATTCACCGTCATCTCCCGCGACGCCTCGCCAGACGACCAAGGCCGCATATCTGCGACGCTGATTCAAATGTCAGAGCTCGCGCAGTTTGTGGTCACCACCGGCGGGACGGGGATTTCTCCGCGCGATGTCACTCCCGAGGCCACGGCAGCCGTCTGCGAAAAACAACTTCCAGGAATTGCCGAGATGATGCGCGCTGAAGGACTCAAGCAGACCAAGTTCGCACCGCTCAGCCGGTCCATCTGCGGAACCCGCGGAAAGTCACTCATCTTGAATTTGCCCGGTAATCCAAAAGGCGCACTCGAATCCCTCTCGCTCGTCTTGCCCCTCGTCTCGCACGCATTGGATCTACTGAACAACAAAACATCGCACTAGCGATTCAACTTCCTTATTTCCTGAAACAACCGAACACAAAGCCCTTACTCCCTCTGTGTAACTCGGTGCTCTCTGTGGTTAAAACACACCCTGTTACACTCTTAGCACTCCACTTTTGAGCGGTCGTATTGAACTCCATCAAGCGCATTTTCCTGAAGTATCAGGCCTACATTCATAGCCTCTTGCTCCCACTCGGCATTTGGGGGCCGCTCGTTATTTCCACTTTGGACTCCGCCGCCTTCGGTATTCCCATGGACTTGGTCATGATCGACTACGCATGGAAGGACCAAGCCAGTCTGCTCACCGTAGCGTTTTATTGCGTCACTGCGGCCGTCGGCTCAGCCATCGGCAGCCTGCTCCCATACTGGATCGGACGCCGCGGCGGCGAACCCTTCCTCTTGAAACGCATCAGCCACACTCGGCTCGAAGAACTTCGTGACAAATTCGAGAAGCAGGAATTTTTCTTCATCATGGTTCCGGCAATGCTGCCGCCGCCCACTCCATTCAAGCTGCTGGTTTTTTCTGCCGGCGTCTTCGAGATGAAAGTTGTACCGTTCGTTCTCGCCATCATCTCCGGAAGGGTGCTGCGATTCGGCATCGTCAGCTACATCACTGTCCGCTTCGGCGCCGACATCGCCAAACACACGCTCGCCGTCGTCGCGCAACATCTCCCACTCATCTTTGCGCTGTTCCTGTTGGGATTCGCCGCTTACTTCATCTGGTGGATGCGCAAGCGCCGCAACCGCGCACTCATCTCCGCGCTGTAGAAATGGAGAAGGGCGCGATTTCTCGCGCCCCTCGCTCTTACTCTTGAATTTGCTTTTCGACCTACGAACTACAAACTACTGCTCTACGCTGCTGCCGTTCCGTCCGCTTCCATCATTCTGCGAGCTGTTTCGAACGCCACCGGCAATCCGAATAAGACGATGGTATAGAGCAGGTCTGATGTGAATGTGCCCCGGAAGAACGGAATCGCGGCCACATAGCATGCGCCTAATCCAGCCAGGGTATGCGGATACATATCAAACGCCACCCAAACGCCCAAGTTGCTAATCGCGAAAAACGAGAGCGAGCCTGCCACCGAAGCGCCTACAACGTGCGGCAACTTGAAAGTGTCTTTGTCGCCCTTCAGCAGACTTCCGATCAATATTGCCAACGCGTACCAGCCGGTGCTGACGAACGTCTCCCAAGTCACCGGATAGTGATAAACAAAAAGGTTCAGCGCCACATCAGTGCACGCCATCAGCAACACCGGTATCCACATCTCCTTACGCGGACGCCTCGACCCAAAGAAAAGAAGTGCCGCCCCGATGGGAGTGAAATGGAAAGAAGTTTGTCCCACAGCGATCAGCAACCGCGCCCCGATCGCAAGTAATACGAATAAATAAGCCAACATTCAGCACCTCAGAAATGTCTACCGCAACTGACCATTGTTGCCGCTATCGGCAGGAACGTCAAGCTGGAGGAGTCCCAAACAACTTCACCTCGTCCGCATCCTTCCCCATCCGCACCGTCTCCTCGTACTTCATTCCCAGCTTCTCAAGTAGCTTGATAGAAGCCTCATTCCCCGGCGATGTGATCGCGACGATTCGCGTCATGCGCAGCGCGCTCTGCCCATACCTCATAACCGCTGCCGCCGACTCCATCGCATATCCCTGTCCACAGTACTGCGGCAAAAACGCGAATCCAATATCAGGATCTTTCAACGTCTCCCGTTTCAGTAACCCGCAAATTCCAATCGGGACGCCCGTCGCTTTCAGCAACACCAGATAAAGCCCGTGCCCGAAACGCAAATAACTGGCAATCGGACCGCTTGAAATATATTCGCGTGCATCCGCCAGCGTGCGTACACCCTTGTCGCCGATGTATTTCAAAAAAGACGGCTCATTCAGCAGCCCAAGAATGAACTCCGCATCGTCGGTCACCATCCTGCGGAGCACCAGCCGCTCTGTTTCAACAACTATCACTCGCAGCCCGCGTCTTTGCACGGCTCTTCGCGGTCGCCCATGCGTTGCATCACCACTCGAGCTTTTCGGTCAACATCGATCCACACGCTCAACAATTTTGCATTCGAGTCGGGATACACATATCTCAAATCCATCATGTGTACGATCGCGCCGCCACCCTCGCGCTCGTCCTTTAGTTCCGTTTCGGTGTAGGGAAAGCGAGCCCAATCCAGATACACACGTCCCATGGGCGACTTCTTCGCCGCCAGCGAGTACGGAGTCTCTTCCGGTTTGTATCGCACCATCGTCCGATGCTCCGGATCCAACTCCCCCTTCATCGTGTCCACGTTCATGCTGTGAAATGCGTTGCTCGTTTCCACAACGCCCAACCACTTGAAGAGATTTATCATGTACGGCGCGGCCATCACCCGCTTCGCATCTTCGCCGTTGTACACCTCAGCTTGCAGCATCGTCCTTGCCCGCCGATGGTTGTAATCGCGTACCCACCACACCAGCGCAATGATGACCAACGCCGCAATTGCCGACTTCCGCCCCGGAAATCGTTCTCTCCGCGATCCAACCTCGCCGCTGATCAGCCCGAAGAACCACGGCGCAATCGCCGCAAGCAAAAGTGGAACCGTGATCGTCGGCTCCACGATGGAAACAATGTCCCATCCATACCAATGCCAATCAAACGGCGCGAAAGGACGCACTCCGTAGCTGTTCGTAAAATCAAGGAGTATGTGGCTGAGTCCGCCGATCACCGCATACAGATACAGCAATCCCCAACGGACGGGTTGTTTCGGAGTTTCAATCGGGACATGGTCATCCGCTCTGGTTTTGTTGGGATCATCTTCAACCACCGCGGCGCTAACTTTCCGATTCCCCCGCCAGCGATGTATCCCATACACCAATCCCACCACTGCAGCTGCCATGAAGGGGACACCCAGAAACGTATGCGTGAATCCGCGATGGTGCGCAAAGCCCTCCACCGGTCCGGCGAAGTTGGTAAAGATGTCGATGTCAGGAGCTTCCGCCGCGAGCACCAGCGTGAGTGTGGAAAGGGCAGTCTTGCGGTTCAACCCGGCGCGGCTGATTGCCGCACCGGTGAAAAAATGTGTGAGTGGGTCCAAGGCAGTTCAGGTCCTGCCGAATACATTACCAGAGAAGATTCAACGCGGGGCTGCCCACCCTATTCCGCAACGGGAGGGCGCTCACCCATTAAACTCTTCCACATCACCAAACAGATCGCAATAGACACCGCATCCACTACCAGCACTAAATACGGCGCACCGTAAACTGTCTGCACCAACACATGCCTTTTCAGCAGTAAATAGTTTTCGAGCAAAGCACTGCTCAGCGGCAACAACGCGAAGGGCAGAATGTAGAACCCGGCAAACCACTGCCATCTCCGCCGATTCTCAATCGCCCGCCACGCCGCAAACAGCGGCGGAAGACAACATCCCCAAACGATTAGTATCACCAGCCAGAATGCCAGCTTTGAATTCGGATACATCTGCTTCGCCATCCACTGCTCATCATTGTGTCCGGTCAATGCAACGATCATCCGGTTGATAGGAACGTTCGCGAAGATAAGCGTGAATCCGAACCACCGCATCCGCAAATCATCCCGTGTCAGCAAGTACCAGCCGATCCAAATGGCAAGAAATGTGAAAATCGGACCGGCAGCTGTGGCCCAGAACCGCAACGGGTTTGCATCGCAGCCTTCAGCCAACGTAAACGTGCCAAAGGTCTTGCTACCCACAGATCCGCAAACTGCCGCGCCCGTGAAGTGATGTGTGAATTCGTGCGCGCTAGCCAGCAACAGCAGTAGTGCCAGGAACGCCACCGCGTATTGCCAACTGATTCGAAGATGCATGCCTACCAATACGCAACTGGCGCTGCACCGGTTCCAACTCAGCCGGCCAGAAACTCCACCCCGCTCCGCTCGTCCCCACGCCGATTCTCATACGCAGGTCTTTCACTCAACGAATTCGGAGCATCAAGATGTGCGCCGTCGTCCACGCCCACTCCCAGCCGGTCAACCAATTCGCCACCCAACCATCCCGTGATTACAGACAGCGCCATTCCGCTCACCGATAGCGCGATCGCCGCATTGTCAGGATTCCCCGGATTCTCCTTGCGCCTCGCCCAACTAGCGGCAAACAATCCCAGCACCGCGACGTTTCCAATCCCGTGTACCAGGCCGATCTTCTTCGCTCGCGTCCCTTCAGGAATCGCAAGGAAATCGATGACTCCGGGCACCGCCGTTACCAGGCCGCTGGCCACGCCCGCACCCATCATGTACTGCCCGGCTTCTGACCAACGCTCGTTTCCCGTAGCCTTGCCGATGCCATCAAAAATGGCCGCGGTTCCCAATAATCCCAGAGGAAACGCGATCAGCATCTGGTGTAGCGGATGTCCCGCAACCTTGGCTCTGCTCTCCATCAAATCCCTCCATTTACATGTACATAGAAGAAGGATGTGCTCCGTCAAGGGTAGGTTGGCACAACGTAAAAAGCGGCCCATAACTGACCCCTCCAGGAACCCGGTTTATTAAATTTTTGCTACAAACCCCCAGGAACCTGATAGAGTGTGTGGCTAAGTTACGTTAAGAGCGGTGCATGCAGTCTCTTCGCTGGAAAGCAAGTCCCTGCCACAGTTTTTCTCCGATTCCTTCGGCGTAACAATCAATTGAAAAAGGAAAATCAACACAATGGAACAAGGAACAGTAAAGTGGTTTAACGATGCAAAGGGATTTGGATTCATCAGCCGCGAGAATGGCGAAGACGTCTTCGTGCACTTTTCGGCGATTCAGTCAGGCGGCTTCAAGAGCCTCCAAGAAGGTCAGCGCGTCCAGTTCAGCGTGACCAAGGGCCCCAAGGGTCTGCAAGCAGAGAACGTGCAAGCGGTCTAACTTCCGCCAGCCTCTGCTGGGAAGTTTAAAGGGCGGCCATCTGGCCGCCCTTCTCTTTTGCTGAAGCTTCTTGTCTGGTGCCCCAGAAGCTTACGTGGGAATTTCACTTATCGCCGGCGCACTCCGCCGCCGTTGTATCCCTGCTGATATCCCTGTTGATAAGCCTGCAGGTAACTCTGCTCGTACGTCCGCTTATCGCCCAGGTTGTTGTTGTAACCACGGTCCGGATGGTTGTAGCCCGGGCCATAGTGGAACTGGCGTCCCGCACTGCGATCGGATCGGCCATCATTCATGCCATCGGAATATCCCATGTTCGCTCCCGGATTTCCGTACGCCGTGTTGCCGTAGTAGCCGTTATTGCCATAACCGCTATTTCCGTAATATCCGTTGTTGTTGTAGACCGAGTTGCGGTTGTTTCGATACACCTGTTGGTTTTGGTAAACCTGACCCTGGTTGTAGTAGCCATTGTTTCGGGCTGCTCGCTCTCGGGTATCACGATCCCGGTCATGATCGCGGTCGCGCTGCGCCCGCGCCCGATCATCCCGGTCACGGTCGTTCTGTTTCCAATTCTTATTATTGGTGTTGCGGGTGTGATCACGATCGACCTTCTTGTCGTCGCGGTCATGGTCTCGGTCCTGCGCTACTGCTACCGCAGAACTCCCTAACAGCAATGCTCCGGAAATTAAAAGTACCTTCAAAGTTTTCATGGTCCCTCCGACCTGTATTTCCTCCGGCTCCATGCCGGTTCTAGACGAAAGCGGTCGCGGTTGTTACTTGTTCAAACCCTCTCTCAATCCAGATGTTGCGGCAAATCCAGAGTAGGCCTACCCTGCTCGCTGCACTTCAGCTAACAGCCAAACTGATGTCAGACGCCTACTGAACCCCAAGTTTTCTTGGTGAACCTCTGTGCCCCTCTGTGTTCTCTGTGGTTCAAGATTTTGACTTTGCTTTTGCCTTCGCTGAGAGCTGATATCTATCCCCAAAGTGTTACCCTTTACACCACCATGACCGAGCCCAATTCCGATCCAAATCAATTTCTCGAACTCAAGAAAAAACTAAAAGCCACGTGGATGGCCGGCGACTTTGGCCAGATCGCAAAGCGCAATGCCGAAACCGCCGAGGCATTCATCGCCCGCCTTCATCTCAAACCCGGAACCAATGTTCTCGACGTCGCCTGCGGAACCGGCAATCTCGCTATTCCCGCTGCTCGCGCCGGAGCCAACGTCATCGGCGTGGACATCGCGTCCAATCTCATCGAACAAGCCCGCGAACGCGCCGTCGAGGAAGGCCTATCCGACAAAACCCAATTCGACGAAGGTGATGCCGAACAGCTTTCCTATCGCGACGCGCAGTTCGATGTGGTGGTTTCAATGTACGGTGCTATGTTTGCTCCCCGACCCGATCGAGCCGCAGCGGAGATGCTTCGCGTGACCAAGCCCGGCGGACTCATCGCCATGGCCAATTGGACTCCCGAAGGATTCGTCGGCCAAATGTTCGCCATCACTGCGAAACATGCGCCACCACCGCCCGGCATTCCGCCTCCGGCGTTGTGGGGCAAGGAAGACGTCGTGCGACAGCGCCTCGGCAGCGGCGCGAGCAAGATCGAGACCCGCAGAGTCATGGCTGACTTCAGCTTCCCGCTGCCTCCGCGTGAAGTAGTAGAGTTCTTTCGCAAATACTTCGGCCCCACGCAGATGACGTACGCCCGGCTCGATCCAGAAGCGCAGCAGCGGCTCACCGATGATCTGGTCGCCCACTGGACAGAACATAACAAGGGAACAGCCACCAGCACCCGCCTAGACGCCGAATTCCTGGAGGTCTATGCCACGAGAGATTAACGAAATCAAAATATATCGTAATGCGATATAATTGGCGTTAGTAGGAAAGTGAGTACCCATTGATCGAAGTCACAAGCGTTTTAATACTTATCGCAGGAATGATCTACGCAGCCATCAAGTACGAACGACGCGCTGAAGACAAGAACGACTGATTTTACGAGTCACCCTTGGCTCAATCGGCCGCCACTAACACCGGCGGCTTTTCTTTTGCTGACCGCTGACACTACCCACTAGCCACTATCCACTCGCTGTGGCATCATGTACCTATGGGAAACAAAAACACACAGAAGCGCGAAGCCAAGAAGCCCAAAAAGAGCAAGTCCAAATAACTATTGTTCTCGGCGGATCATGATTGCTGTCGCATCATCCGCGAGTACGCCACCTTGGGTAAACTCTTTCACGTCCGTCAGAAGTTCCTTGGCGGAGAGGTTCTTCTTTTGCAGCACCTTCGGCAGTCGTACTGCCCCGTATTCTTCTCCCCGCAGGTTGGCGGCTTCCAGCACGCCATCTGAATAGATCAGTAAGCGGTCACCCGGTTCGAGCTTGACCTGCATCTCCTCATAGCTGCCCGGCCACACTCCCAGCGGAAACCCATTCGCGGTGTTGACCATACTCGTATTCGTCCCCGGCCTATGCCGTATCAGAATCGGATACGGGTGTCCGGCATTCGCAATCGTCGAAACTCCAGTGCTTGCGTCCAAGATCAGGAACACCATCGTCACATAGCGGTCATCAGGCAGTTGCTTCAGCAGCGAAGTGTTCGTCCTGTTCAATACTTCTCCCGGCGACGAACTTCCAAACGCCGCGCGCCGAAACAGTGCTCTGGCGGCTGCCATCAGCAGGGCAGCAGCCATGCCCTTGCCGCAAACATCGCCCAATGACACGCCGCACATTCCGTCACTGATGTTGAAGTAGTCGTACCAATCTCCGCCCACAGCCCTCAATTGCAGGCACATTCCGTCGATCACATATCCTGCAATCTTCGGCGTGGTCTCCGGGAACAGCGCTCTTTGGAAGCGACACGCCTCTTCCTGCTCGCGCAGTACCTTCTCCTTCTCCGCGCGTTCCTGCTTAAAAAGCCTGGCATTTTCTACTGCGATGGCGATGGTATCGGCTAGGCTCCTCAAAAGTTCTATCTGCTCCGGCGAGAAGGCGTCAGTCACCGAACTCTGCACGTCGAAGACTCCAATGAACTTCCCCCGGCTCGTCAGTGGAATGTCGACTTCAGACAGCGTGCTCGGTTCACTGGGAACGTAGAAAGGGTCCTTGCGGACGTCCGGTGCATATCGAGCTTGGCGGGTGGCTGCCACGTGCCCGACCATCCCCATTGCCCCGATCCGGAATCGGTAGCCCTTCAAGTGCAAGTTGGAGAACCCGCGCATGGCGATCATCTCCAACTCATCTCTGGATTCATCTTTGAGCAGCACTGCCGTGCGGGTGCATCCGAAGGTTTCAGCCACGCTGCCTACTATCTCGTCCAGCAGTTCTTCCAAATCAAGGATGCTGCTTACCTTTTGCGCGGCCTCCTGCAACAACTCGAGCTGCCGGACACGCACTTCCAGCTCTCTGATCCGCGCCGATTCCGCTCCTGCCTCGTGAGTTGTGTCCTCGACAGGCCAGATTCTTTCGTTAAAGCGCTGTTTCGCGGAGCGGCGCATCACACCACGTTTGATGCTAGAAAGACTCGCAGTAGCTTCCGCTGAGCAAGCGCGCTCGCGTTTGAAAGTTGCAGACATGAGATGCTGCTGTGACTCGCGCATGCTAAAATCCGCGCCGAGGAAGACCATGAAGAAAGTTTTCGTATTGCTGCTGCTCGTGTCCATTTGCGCCATCGCGCAAACCGCTTCGAAGGAATCCGCGCCCGCCAAGAAATCCGCAACGAACTCCACCACTGTGAACGCCGCTCTCCTTCAGGACGTCTGGACGCAATGGTGCACGCTCAATCCCGCGAACCCCGCCAAGTATTACGACAAGTCTTCCTCCAACATCTATTTCGACATCACGCCGCTCGAATACCACGGATGGTCAAAGTACGCATCCGGCGTCGTCCAAGTGCTCGCTGGCATGAAGACCGGCTCCTCCAAAGTCGACGAGATCCGCATCCATCCCGCCGGCTCTACCATCTGGACTTCCGCCATCGTTCACCTCGACATGGTCATGAAAGACGGTTCCAAGAGCAAAGCCGACTGGCGTTGGACATCCATCTGGGAAAAGCGCGGAGCCGATTGGAAGATCGTCCACGAACATGTGAGCGCGCCCGAAAAATGATCCTCGCTCGCCGCCCCAAGCTATCGCTCGCCGTCATTGCCGGATTCATCCTGGCCGTCACACTTCTCCCGGCGCCGATGTCTGCGCAAACCGTCGCGCCCACTCTCCAGCAGCACGCTGCCGAGCAGAAACGCACACCCGCAGCTGTCATCGCCGATCCCGTACGCGACAACCGCAATCCCACCTCAATGTCCGAACTCGCCATTCCGAGTAATGGACAAATGATGAACGGCATCATGTACCTCGCTGCGGGCGCGCAACCGCATCCAACGGTCATCCTCTTGCACGGATTCCCCGGCAACGAGCAGAACCTCGATCTTGCGCAGTCCATCCGCCGCGCCGGATGGAACGTCCTCTACTTCCACTATCGCGGCGCTTGGGGCAGTGAAGGTGACTTTTCATTCTCGAACGCCATGCAAGACACGCTCGCCGCCATCAAGTTCCTGCGCGATCCCATCAACTCCGTCGCCTTCCACATTGACCTCAGCCGCATCGTCCTCGTGGGACACAGCATGGGCGGCTTCATGGCCGCATACGCCGCCACACAAGACCCCGCATTGAGCGGCATCGTCCTCATCTCGCCCTGGAACATCGGCGCGGACGCGGCCTCATGGAAAGGCGACGACGCCGCAGCGCGTGCCCGCTTCAAATCCACTCTCACTGAATTTCGCGGATACCAACGCGCCTTGCACAACGCGAAAGCAGAAACGCTCATGGCGGAGGCCATGCAGCACCGTTCCGATTGGGACCTCACGCACTTCCTCACCCAACTTCGCGCCCCGAATAAACAGCGCGGAAATATACCTGTCCTGCTCACCTACGGCACTCACGAAGGCGACTACGACGAAGTCTTTCCGAAACTGAAGCGCGCCCTCGAATCCGATCCCAAATCTCAGGCGGCAGCGAACTCGTTTGTCACGCTGCCTACAGACCATCCTTATTCCGACCATCGCATCGCCTTGCAATCCGCCGTCGTGGACTGGCTACAGCGGCTCGCCAAACAATAGCGCGGATCCTCAGCGAAACAACCGCATTGCCGCTGGTATGTCCTGTGATAGATTCTTCGCGGTCAGACCGCAACCAAGGGAGCGTAAATGGCAGATAAATACTGGGGACAAGTCGCACAACTCACAGGACTGGCGCATTGTCCCAATCAGGGGCCGTTCGGCTTGAAAGACGGCGCCGCCATCGGCTCGCGTAACGGATACATCGTCGCCATTGGTCCGGCCAAAGACGGAAATAAGCAATCCGTAAAGATCATGGTGCGCTTTCCTGAGACTTCAGATGGAAACCTCGCGCGCATGGCGCTTGAGAACAGCAACGAACTCGCCGTCGCGCTTGAGACAGACAAAGTCGCCGCGAAGCAGCTCAAGCCCGCCAGCATAAGTACCAACTCCATCTTGTGGACGTGGACCTACATGCTCGGCAAACCCAAAGCTGAGAAATTGGCGGCTGTCGCCAACGCCATTGTGAATGCGTTAAAAGGAACCGTCCCTGACTTTCAGGGCAAGTGCGAGACTTGCAGGAATTCTTCCGTCTCGCAAGTCATGTTGATGAACAACCTTCCCGGATACTTCTGCTCGGGATGCCAATTCAAGGCGCAAGAGCAGCAAGATTCCGCCGCCCGCGAGTATGAAGCCATGGAATCAAATCTCGGCTTGGGACTCATCTACGGTGCCGGCGCTGCGTTCGTCGGCTCACTCGGATGGGCTGCCATCGCGCTCTTCCTCAACCGGATCTCTTTGTGGGCGGCCTTCGGCATCGGCTTCCTCGTCGCCTGGGCGCTCATCAAAGGCATGGGACGCATCACCATGATGGGCCAAGCCGCCATCGCGCTCCTCACCATCGCCAGCGTCCTCTTCGGCGACGTCCTCTTCTACACCGGCTACATCGTCCGCAATGAGAACGTGCCTTTCAGCGGCGCGTTGTTGGGCAGGGTCTTGTCCATCTTCTGGAGCGTCGAACTCAAAGAAGGATGGCTCTCCATCGGATTCGCCCTGATTGCCGCCGTGTACGCCGTCTACCAAAAAGGCCGCAAGCCGAAGTTCAACGTCGTCTTCACCCAACTCGCCCCAGAAGGACAAGCCAACTCCGCCACCCTCAGCTAAGCACTGCCGATTACCCTTGTTTTGCCATTCCGAGCGTTGCGAGGGAACGGGGCTTCGCGAGCTCGTGCTTTGCCTACATCAAGGTCTGGGGTTGGTGGGGGGGGGGGGGGGGGGGGGGGGGGGGGGGGGGGGGGGGGGGGGGGGGGGGGGGGGGGGGGGGGGGGGGGGGGGG
>JAOAPE010000031.1 GCA_025462725.1 Terriglobales bacterium
AGATCATCGAGGACGAGTCGCTGCGCGCGACCGGCACCGTGGTCGAGGTCGATCACCCTACCCGCGGCAAGTATTTCTCGGTCGGTAATCCGATCAAGATGTCGGACAGCCCGTCTGAGGTGACCCGTTCCCCGCTGCTCGGCGAACACACCGACGAAATCCTGCGCCAGGTGCTCGGCTTCAGTGATCACCAGGTTGCCGAGATCCACGATTCCGGCGCGCTCGACCCGCCGCGGAAGCAGGCTGCGGAGTAAGCGACGCCTCCGAACAGCACTAAAGGCCGCCAGTTTTGGCGGCCTTTTTGTTGGAGCCGGATGAGGTTAGGTTGAATAGATACGGCGGCTGACTCGCTGTACCTATCCCCGCTTGCGCATCGCATCGAAGATGCGGTGTGGGTAGTTGCGAGGACCTGGAACAGACGCCCCCAGCGACTGCCGCCGCTGGTCATTTCCCTCAAATTTTGAAGATATCAGGTACTGTCGTTATGACCCTGAAAGCGGACATCCTGGTACTGCTTTCTAGTGTCGGCTTTGTGCCAGCAGCGGACATCACGCTCGTGCCAAATAGGCTATTATCTTCTTTTCAACGTCATAATTCTTCGCTGCACTGTTTCTCTTGCGCGGACGCGCTGAACGCCGGCAAAGAGCGTGGAGAGGAACTGAGATGAGCAAAACATTCAAGGAGGATCTCCCATGGCTTGGCTCTTCCTGCTCGTTGCTGGCCTGTGCGAGATCGCCTGGGCGATCGGCCTCAAATACACGGAAGGATTCTCGCGCCTGTTACCCATGATCGGCACAGTCGCAGCCATGGTGGCCAGTATTGGATTCCTCGGCGCGGCCCTTAAGTCGCTGCCGGTCGGTACGGCCTATGCGGTGTGGACGGGCATTGGCACTATCGGCACCACGATGCTCGGTATCTATCTTTTCAATGAACCCGCGACGCTGCTTAGGCTTGCCTGTATCGGCTTCATTCTCTCGGGCATCATCGGACTGAAACTCACCTCATAGTCCGTGCGGTGCGATGTGGATCTCGCGGAGGGTCGGCGCTCAAAAATAGCTCTCCAACGTGCCGCGCCGCCGGATGTCGAGCGTGGCGCAGTGGAAGGCGCCGCCAAATGCGGCGTAATGCAAGAACTCGCATGGAATCGGTTCGAATCCCCATTTTTCCATCGCACGCATTGTTGCTGTATGATGGGGATCAACGATGACGCGCTTCTCGTCCACTGTCAGCACGTTCATGTTGAGCCATTTCCCGCATAGCGACGTGATCTTGAGCATACGATCAGTGATCGGGTCGGGCTCCGGGGCCACAAGGATGTCCCATTTTTTCAAGATGGCCGGGAGACGGTCGACGTCTATGTATTCGGGATTGATCAGAATCTTGCCGGGCCCAAGCGGCAATATGGTGGTATCGATGTGCATCGGATTGGGACAACGGCTCTCGATCTCATGAATGCGATAACCGTCCCCGAGATGGCGACGCAGCCATTCAATACCGGACGCATTGGTTACGTTGCTGCGGATCACGAACAGGTCGCGCCCGCAGCGAAAGAAATCGGCGGCGTCGAAGACCGGTTCGAATTCAGTCAGGACATACGAGATCGGCTCGCCTTTTTCGGGGACGCGAAATTTTGCATCGAACAGCTCGTTCGTCAGTTGCGGCCTGGGCGCGGCAGTCCAGCGCGCGCCGCGTCGGAAATAATCCTTCAGGATCGGACGATAGGAGTGCGTCTCGAAGTAGCGACACGGCCAAACCATCGGCGTTTCGATGATCTCGTCGCCGATCACGAGCATGCTGTCGCGCGGGCAGCTATTGCAGAACCCGTGCGAAGACCATTCCGGCGTGCTGAAGCGTTTCTTGTGATCAACCGGTTCCGGCCGCGTCACCACGATGCCCAGCGACTGTAACAGCGCAACAAAGCCATCAAGCTCGCGCAGCGCCGGTTCGATCATGATCTTTGGATAACGGAAGCCCGCGACCAGCGACTGGGCTCGCGCAGCCATGCCCGGAATGTTGCAGGTGACAACCGGATGATCGGAGGGGATGGTCGCACCCTCGAGCCTTCCCACGATCACTTCCTCCAGCGGGTCCCACTCGTTGTGCGAGTTCACTGGAGAAGCTTGCCCCGCCGGGGCCGCATCTGGGCCGATACTGCGCGTGATCATGTCCATTGCATGAGGGCCTCGGAGGGCTACAACTGTCGCGCGTCCTGGAGGTTCCTACGGAAGCCGGACGAGGTCGGCGGGCGATGAGTTGGTGAATTCGACGCGCCCGCTCATCCGCGAACATCCGACATGCCCGAGCACATCATTTAGGGGCATTTGCGAGGCGGCACTTGGTAGGTCGTCAAACGCAAAAAAGCTCCAGCCCACGATGCTGTATCCAGCGGGACCGACGGGAGAAGATGGACGACGAGACCAGACGCTATTGCGTCCGTACGGTCCCGTTCGGGTTGAAGTCCTTCTTCCTGTCATACCCGGAGTCGCGTAGATTTTTGACATACTGGTCGCGGTCGCTGCTGCTCACACCGCCGAGCCAGACAACCGGAGATGGACCCCCACCAGCAAATGCGTTTGGGTACATCGGACGGGCATATGGGCTTGGGTTCATCGCGGCGGTAGATGCGTTTGGCTTCACCGCGCGGCTATGATGAGTCCGTTGCGCGGCCAAAGCGACAGAAG
>JAOAPE010000033.1 GCA_025462725.1 Terriglobales bacterium
CAGGCGCTCGCCTGACGGCAGGCGGTCTGGAGCACCCAGGCGTCGAGCTCGACGATCACCCCGCTCTCCTCCGCCAGCGCCAGGAAGGCGTCCGGCGTCAGCAGGCCCCGGACCGGGTGGTTCCAGCGGAGCAGTGCCTCGACACCGACCACCCGGCCGGTGCAGCTGTCGACCTTGGGCTGATAGCGCAGCACGAACTCCCCACGGGACACCCCCTCGCGAAGCTCCCGCTCCGCGGCCCGGGTCTTCTCGGAGCGCAGCCGGCGATGATCCCTGCTGCGGGTCGCGTCGGGATGGAGAGCGACGTCCGCGTCGACGTGAGCCCTCCACTCCTGACGCCGCAGGGTGTAGATGTCGGCCTGGGCGCGGATCGCGACATCGTCGGCCTCCGCCTCGCCGCGGGCGTCCTCCGACATGCCGGCCCGCCGGCTGGCCGTCCTGTCGAGCAGCTCGGCCATCACGGACAGCAGCTCGCTGTAGACAGCGATCCAGTGCGTCGCGTCCTCGGTGGTCGCGTCGTGAGTGTCCCCGCCGGCCAGCCGCCCCGACCCGTCGCTCACGCGGCCAGTGGGGTCCGCAAGCATTCGTCCCCAATCACGGCCATGTGGTGTTCCTTCACGGTCAAACGGGCGCACCCTCGCGTGGGCGGACGAGAACAGGTGCGGATGCGCCGCACGGCGACCGTTCAGGGTGCTGGTCGTGCCCGAGGTCTGAGCAGTATGCGCTCGCGGTGGAGGGTTTGCAACCTGTCCAACGCCGCACCCGGTGCGCGACTGCAGTCCGCGTGAATGGGACCCGGTGAGAGCCTCGACCTGGCCTGCGTGCCGTGCAGACTCTCCACAGGCACGGCATTGGGACGAACGTGCCGCTCGTGAGCAGTGCGGGTCTGCATCGTCGTGGGCGGTGATCCCCGCGCCGTCATCCGGTGCGACGAAGGCTCTCGTGGGGAATCCCCATGCTCGGTACACGCCCCGCCTCGGGCGCCAGGGCGCCCGGGACCATCGGGACGTGATCCTCGGCCCCGTGGTGGAGCACCGCCGCCCAGTCTGCGACCGACTGCGTGCCGGTGACCCTCACCGGGGCGGCGCGCCCCGGCCGGCGCGACTTCTCCGGCTGCCGGAGGAGCGAGACGAGGTTCACCCAGATGTCGACGATCGAGTTGCGCACGCCGACGAAGGCGACGATCGCGTAGGTGCAGAGCACCGCGTTGAGCGAGGCGTACGCGAGGTTGACCCACCGCTGCCCGAGCACGTCGTTGACGATCGTGTAGACGGACAGCCCCAGCAGGGCGTAGGGGGCGAGACTGAAGAGCAGCGGAGTGGTGGTCCGGTCGCTGACCTTCGGCGTCCGCCGGAAGGCCACCTTGCCGCCGGTGAGCCACTGCACGGCGGAGTTTCCGGCGCCGGCGAGGTTGACGGGGACGAGGAGCAGGTTGAACGCGTAGACGCGCAGGACGTCGAGGCGACGGTAGCCGCAGTAGCGCAGGTCGGCGGCCACCATGAGGAAGTACGGGAGGGCGACGAAGACGAGGACCGGGTTGAGGATCTGGTCGTTGAACGGATACACGAGCAGGACGAGAAGCGCCAGCGTGCTCCACGCGATCGAGGCCATGTAGTTGACCCGCAGGAAGTACTCGCCGAACCGCTTCTCCTCGCCCCGCCTCGACTGGGCGCGCGCCTGCCGGCGGAGCTTGGGCAGGATGAGGAGGCCGCCGTTCGCCCAGCGACGCCGCTGGATGCACAGCGCGCCGAAGTCGGGTGGCGTGGAGCTGTAGCTGAGCCTCTCGGGGTAGTTGAGAAGCTGCCAGCCGTGGATGCGCAGGTCGATGCTCGAGTCGGTGTCCTCGATGACGGTGCGGTCCTGCACGTAGCGGCGGATCTCCCAGCCGCCCTGGTGCCGGACGTCGACGATCTCCTCGAGGGCGCGCTTGCGCAGCACCGCGTTGGCGCCGACCCAGAAGGTCGCGTCGTAGTACGTCATCCCCTGATGGACGATGTGCTGGAGGTCGGTGGTTGCTCCGGCGATCCGCTCCAGGCGGGTCGCCGATCCCGGATACGAGCTGTAGGGCGTCTGGGCGACCGCGATCCTCCGGTGCTCGCTCTGCTCGAGCAGATGGACCAGCCGGATGCAGTACTCGGGGAGCAGGACGCTGTCGGCGTCCAGGGTCAGGATGTAGTCGCTGTCGGGGAACGCGGTGGCCCCGTCCTCGGCGGGCACGAGCGCCCGGCCGGCCGGCGTCGGCACGTCATGGAAGCGCCGGCCCATGAGCCCGATGTAGCTGTTGAGGTTCATCGCCTTGTTCGCCTCGTGCGAGAGCGAGACGTACCGCTTGCGCTCGAAGCTGGAGAGCTCGGCGGTGAAGATCGACACCAGCCGGGCGTGGAGCTGCTCGAGCCTCGCGACGGCGAGGGTCGCGCCCTCGGCGGCGGCCGACCGCAACGCCCGGGCGGTCAGGGAGAGGTCGCCGGCGAGCCGTCCGATCACGTGATCACGGAAGAAGTCGTCGCTGTGGTCCACCCGGGGGTGCGCGGCGGCCAGCGACCCCAGCCAGGAGACGGCGTCCTCGTAGAGGCCGGCGAGCGCGTGCATCTCCTTCAGACGGACGGCGCCGCCGGCGGCGTGGACGTCGCGGAACCGGTCCTGGGCCTGGCGGTAGCGGGTGGCCGGTCCGGCGAGCAGCTCCGAGACCTCCGCGGGCAGTGCCCGGGCGGCGGCCAGCAGGGCGCGCGGCCTGGTGTACCGGACATCGGGGGCGTCGTCGACGAGCAGGACCACGCGCAGCCCCGGGTACTCCTGCAGTGCCGCCGAGAGCAGGGTCATGCGGACGACGCGTCCCTCCTCCTGGTAGGACGGGACCAGGACGGTCAGCGACGGCGCCGCCTCCGCGAACGCGCGCTCGAGGTCGGCTCGGGGCACCCGCCAGTGGTCACGCGCCCGGTAGAAGAATCCGAGCCGGGCGGTGAGGTAGGCGACGGCCGAGGCGGTGAGCAGGGTCATGAGGACGACGTAGACGATCGCCTCGACGCCGAACTGACGGGTGAAGGCGCGGCCCTGCACGAACTCCTCGATGAACAGGACGGTGACGAATGTCGCCCACGCGATGACCGTGGCGACGATGGCGAAGCGCCCGATCGCGATGGTGCGGTCGGTGACCGGAACCGGGATCGCGGGCATCGGGTCCTTGTGCGTGTCGCTTCCCCACTGGCGGCGCCCACGCCGCTCGTGTGCCACCGTCGTTGCGGGAATCCGCACCTCGCCGCGCCCACGTCCGGCGGTTCCTCGTCGGTTGGTGTTGTCCATACGTGACTAGGATGCGACGCGAGGTGCCAGGATCACTGTCACCGGCCGGCTACGATCGCACCACGATGCGAGCAGCAGCCACACCGCCGCCCTCCGACGACATCGAGCCGCCCCGGGCGCCGCTGTCCCCGCTGCGCGTCGCCATCGCGCTCATCACCCTGACCGTCGCTCTCTCGGGCAGCGTGGTCGGGATCCGCACCGCTGTCGACAACTCCGGGAGCGTTGCTCCCCCGTGGTTCGCCCCCTACGTCGACACCACGCTGACTCCCTCGTACGCATTCCAGGACCACGAGATGAGCCCGTCCAAGGACGTGGTGCTCGCCTTCGTCGTCGCCGACCCGGCGGCGGGCTGCACGCCGAGCTGGGGCGGTGCGTACTCGCTCGACCAGGCCTCGACGGCGCTCGACCTCGATCGCCGCATCAGCCAGGTCCGCGCCCGCGGCGCCGACGTCATCGTGTCGTTCGGTGGCCGGCGCGGCACCGAGCTGGCCGCCGCGTGCACGGATGTGACCCGCCTCACCGCCGCGTATGCGCAGGTCGTCTCCCGGTACAGCGTCGGCACCATCGACCTCGACGTCGAGGGCGCGGCCCTCGACGACACCGCCGCGGTCCAGCGCCGTGCGCAGGCGCTCGCGATCCTGCAGCGCCAGGTGCGCGCCGCGGGGAAGCCGCTTGCGATCTGGCTCACCGTTCCCGTCGGGCCGGCCGGGATGAACGCGAACGCCGCCGGCGTCGTGGCCGGCCTGCTCGCGGGGGGGGTCGACCTCGGCGGCGTCAACCTGATGACGATGGACTTCGGATCCGCCGGGCACGGTGCCGGCGATCTGCTGGGGACCGCCGAGACGGCGCTCGGCGCAGCCCACGACCAGGTCGCCGCCGCGTACGCGAAGGCCGGCCTGGGGCTCAACTCCAAGCACATCTGGCACAAGCTGGGTGCGACGGTCATGATCGGCCAGAACGACATCGCCGCCGAGCGCTTCTCGGTGGCCGACGCGCAGAGCCTGGTCGGCTTCGCCACCGGCAGGGGCATGGCCCGGCTCTCGGCGTGGAGCATCAACCGCGACGTCCAGTGCGGCACCAACTTCGCCCAGATCGGGGTGCTGTCGAACACGTGCAGCGGGGTCGCGCAGCGGCCGCTGGAGTTCAGCGAGGTGTTCGGCCAGCTGAGCGGCGACCCGCAGGCGGTGGCCGGCGTGGTCACCACGCCGGACCTGCTGGCCGCGCCGACACCCGGGGTGCAGGACGACGCCTCGACCGCCCCCTATCCGATCTGGCAGCCGCAGGGCACGTACCGGGCCGGCTACAAGGTTGTCTGGCGTGGGCAGGTGTACGCGGCCAGCTGGTACTCGCAGAACTTCGCGCCCGACACGGCCGGGCAGCTCTCGTCGCAGACGCCGTGGCAGCTGCTGGGGCCGGTGCTCCCCGGCGACCGGCCGCTCGTCATCCCCACCCTCGCGCCGGGAACGTACCCGGTGTGGTCGTCGACGGCGACCTACGCCCAGGGAACCAGGGTGCTCCTCCACGGCCTCCCGTACCAGGCGAGGTACTCCACCACCGGCTCGGCGCCCGTCGCCGACCAGGCGGACCCGGCGCTCTCGGCCTGGACGCCGCTGTACCAGGTCCCGGG
>JAOAPE010000084.1 GCA_025462725.1 Terriglobales bacterium
TGGAATGGCATCCTGACGAGCGCTGGCGCGCAGAAGGTCAGCACGCCGCCGACCGACCTCAAGGCGACGGTTGACGCCGCCTTCGGCAAGGTCACCGATGTCGTGGGAGCCGCCCAGCTGGCCCTCCTCCTCGAGCAGACCGCTGCGGACACGTATCTGGTGTCTCTGCCGGTGATCATGAACAAGGACGCGATCACGCTCGCGGGCGCCCTGCAGTCCGTCGACCAGGAGCACTCGGCGATCCTTCTCTACGTCCTCGGGCAGTACCCGGTGCCCGACGTCTTCCAGAAGGGGAACAAGGCGTACACCGGCACTGGCGGCTAGCGCGCCCGGATCCGCCAGGCGCCGCCCGCTCGGCGGGGTCCCGGCTTGACTCGGTCAGGTCGGGATCCGCCCGCGCGTGAGGGGTCAGGACCTGCGCTGCAAGATGCTGAAGAAGATCGAAACCGTGGCCCCCGCTCCCTGCGGTCGGCGGGCCCCTCATGCACGGTATCACCAGAACGTGTATGGCTGAGTATCATGGTCGTCTTGGCACAGGGTGCCTGACCGCAGTAGGTGGAGAGGGGATGTGGAACTGCTGTTGATCATCATCGTGCTGGTCCTTCTGTTCGGCGGCGGCGGCTTCTACTGGCGCGGCCGGCGCTGAGAGCGGCGCGGCGGCGGGCGCGAGCCGTCTCGCCGCCGCGCGTGAGCCGAGATGACCACCAAATCCCGCGCGGGTGATGTCGCGGAGACGGGGAAGGCCACGGCGCGCCGGGCCTCGGGCTCCTCCTGGGTGCACCTGCTGGCCAGGGGTGGGCTGAGCGTTCGCGGGATCATCTACATCCTGGTCGCCACCCTCGCCACGCAGATCGCGCTGGGCCGCCACGGAAACTCTGCCGACCAGAGGGGTGCGCTGCAGCAGGTCTCCGACCAGCCCTTCGGTCGGGTGGGCCTTGTCGCGCTGGCGCTCGGCTTCGCCGGATATGCCTCGTGGCGCCTCCTGACCATGGTCACCGGGGAGCCCGGAACGCCCGACCGCACCGCCGCCAGGCAGGGGTTGCAGCGCGTCGCCGCGGGTGCGCAGGGACTCATCTACGCCGGCCTCTGTGTCACCACCGTCGGCCTGCTCACAGGCTCCGGGGGCGATCACGCGACCGGGCAGAGGCCGGCGGGGTTGACCGCCCGCCTGATGTCGCTGCCGGCCGGGCGTCCTCTGGTCGTGGCGATCGGCGCTGGTGTCGTCGCCGGTGGCCTGGGGCTGGTCTGGTGGGCGCTCCACGACCACTTCGAGGAGCACCTCATGATGGGCAGGATGCGGCAGGCCGTGCGCCGGTGGGCCATGCCCCTGGGCGTCGCGGGGTATGTCGCGCGCGGGCTCGTTCTCGCGCTCATCGGGGCATCCCTCATCGAGGCCGCCGCCGAGTACGACCCCTCCCGGGCCAGGGGCCTGGACGACATCCTGCGCTCGGCGGCGGCTCATCCTCTTGGCACGCTCCTGCTGCTGCTGACCGCCCTCGGGCTCCTGGCCTTCGGGCTCTACTCGTTCGTCGAGGCGCGGTACCGAAGGCTTGCCGGAGGCTGACACTCCCCGCCGAGACGTGGTCGCCGTCACGCCGGGGTCAGAGCGGTGGTCAGCCAGGAGGTCTGTCTGTGGTCCTGGCACTGGGAGGCGACTGGATTCATCCCCGCCGCACTGACGGCACGCCACCTCGGATGAATGGGTCGAGACGGGCAGCCAGGCATCCGTGAACGCGACACACTCTCGAGACCGGTTCCCCCACGCTGCGATACGTCGAGCTCGACCTCATGACCTGACGCGCGCGCTGAACTCGAGTATGCCAGCGGCGATCACCGCGTACGCGACGGCTGCTGCGATCAGCCAGCGGGGAAGGCCGACCTTCACCACGAAAATCACGAGGAACGCTGTGGTGAAGAGGACTGCTGCTGCCAATCGATGCGCAACACTGCGTTGTGCCGCAGCCTTCTCGTCAGCACCGGATGCTTCGGCAATGGTGTCTCGCCAGTTCCGTGCCCAGCGCAGTCCGATGTAGGCTCCGGCCGCCCCGGCGGGGACGGCCACCAGCACGGTGACGATGATGGCAACGGCCGTCCTCACGTCTCCGATCCGTCAGGCGAGACTAGGGCACGGTCGGACCCAACCTGGGCCAGCAGTTCCTCGGCTCCGCGATGGACAGCCCAGAGTGGCGGCAGGTATCCGCGTGGATTCACCGCTCGCAGTTGGCCCCAGAGGCTCGGAAGGGTCAGGTGTGGAAGGTGGAGAAGTTCAGCCAGACGACGTAGCGTCACGAAGTCGACCTCTCTCGCGGCCACGCGGGCCTGCACTTCCGGCAGGCGACCTTCGATGATCTCCGCCACGTCTGACGGCTCGACTTGGGCGGTCGTGCGCCCAGCCTTCACGCGTTCGTACTCGAGCTCCGATGGACGGCCGATCGCCCTCATAGCGCTCTCGGCCTGGTCGAGGCTGCTTGTCCCGAGCACCTCCCGCGCGATGCCGTTGACATGGAAGACGTCCCGCGCATTCAGTCGCCAGACCTCGGCGCTGTGGGTTGTGAGCGCGACAGGGATACCCTGATCGCGGATCTCCACCATGCCGCGCACCCCAAGAGCGGCCGCTCGGAAGAGACCGCTCGCCTCGGAAACATGCCACTCGAACAGCCCACCGTGGCGGCTGGCTGCGGCGACTTCGAGGGTGAAGGGGGGCATATTCTCGGCGAGCTGCTGGCAGCGCGCCATGACCTCGAGCTCGGCGAGTTCCCCGTCAAGCCCTGGGCCTGCGACGAGGACGTGTGTCTCCGCCTTCAAGCCCTGAACGGAAGCCAGCGTGAGGGAGTCGCCCAGGGGACTGCGCAGGGTGGCCTCCTGGCCGGTGGCCACGATGTCACCACCGACGTCGACCACGTCAACAACGTCGATGGCCAAGAGGTTGACGAGCTCGCGGAGCTGGCGCTCGAGGCCGATGACGCCCTGGTGTGGATCGAGGAGGTAGAGCATCGTGGGCAGCTCGGCGGCCAGGCGGGCAGCGTGGACGCCGCCGGCGCTCGGACGGTCGTCGTCGGCGTCACCCGGTGATTCCACTGCCCGAACGGTTCGATGCCGACGAAGTCGGATGCAGCGCGGGGTCCGGGAAGGGGGTCGACGATCAGCCGGTCCCAGGAGTAGGTGGCAATGTGCAGCCCGCCCTCTCCGGGAAGCTGGCTCCCGAGCATCGCTGCAGCGATGGCGTCGCCGCCACCACCAGAGGCAACGAGAAGCCGTCGGGTCATGCCCCCACGATAATGGACGGATCGGGGATCACGATCTCATCGCTGCGGACCCAGATCTCCCGCCACGTTCGCGGGGGTCGGCGCCAGCCCGGGAACGACCGCTGACGTCGACACGAGGGCCGCCCCGGCCGATGCGGTTCTCCTCCCAGGCGCCTCGGGCTCCGGGCGTGCACCATGCATCGCCCCCGGATACCAACCCTGACGTCGTCCGTCACCACCGAGATGGCCTGATCGGCTGGGCCGCGCATCAGGTGGAGACGCTGCTTGGTGGCTAGATGACACGGCGGCGTCAGCAAGGAGATCTACG
>JAOAPE010000064.1 GCA_025462725.1 Terriglobales bacterium
AGCCTTTTTATCAGGGACCATGGCGGCCGCTGTACAGGTGATCGTGCCCTATGTGAGCTATCTGGCGCCTCCGGCGCAGCGTGGCGGGGCCATTGGCGACGTCGTCGCCGGATTGATGCTCGGCATCATGCTGGCTCGGCCGGCTTCGAGCTTTGCCGCCCATCTTTGGGGTTGGCATTCCATATTCTATATCGCCGCGGTTCTGCAGGCCGGTCTGTTGGTCTTGCTGTGGTTCGCCTTACCGCGCCGGCAGCCCGCCCCGGGGCCATCATACGGTTCGCTTCTTATTTCGATGGGAAATATTCTTGTCTCAACTCCTCTATTGCGCCGGCGCGCATTCTATCATGCGTTCATGTTCGGCGCGTTCAGCGTGTTCTGGACCGCAGTTCCGTTGTGGTTGCGCGGCCCACAATTCCACCTGACACAGGCCGGGATAGGCTGGGTGGCGCTGGCGGGCGTTGCCGGCGCCGTCGCGCCACCGATTGCGGGACGGTTGGCCGACAAAGGCTTCAGCCAATCAGGCACCGTTGTCGCGATGGCAAGCGCCATAGTTGCCTTTGTGCTGTCTGCTTTTGCGCACGACAGTTCATGGCAGGGTATGGGGCTGATCGTAGTTAGCGCGGTGGTGCTGGATTTTGCAGTATCCGCCAATCTGGTCTTCGGCCAGAGGGCGATTTACGGTCTCGCGCCCGAACAGCGCAGTCGTGTGAATGCAATCTATTTTGCTACGTTCTTCGCCAGCGGCGCGATCAGCTCTGCGCTGAGCGGGTGGTGTTATGCCCGCTTCGGCTGGGCCGGCGTATGCGTCCTCGGCGTCGCGCTGCCGCTCGCCGGGTTGCTCTATCTTGCCACGGACCTACGTAAGCGTCCGGCCGAGGTGCGGTGATGTCCCTAGCCAAATTCGTTCCCTGTCCATCGGTACAGCCGGTTACCTTTAGGATATCGCGCCGGGCATCGCGGACGTGACACGGTTTTTTGGATGCTGAGGTGCCATTTCGTTCGCTGAGCTGAATGCAAGCGTACAAATTTTGAGATACGGATCCCGGATCATCGTCATCGATCCGGCGGAGACCTCGCAGTGCTGCAACGCCTGCGGCACCGTCGATGCGGCAAGTCGCAGCCGGTCCCGCTTCGTCTGCACCAATAGCGGCAGCATCGTCGACGCCGATGTCAACGCGGCAAAGTGCGAGAGATACGCGTAGCCGCGCGAAACAGGCGGAAGGTCGACCACGACGGCGGTGACGGAAGCGGGAGGCGGCGCGTCCGGCGGCCCCTCTTGAAACGCCTCGGGCAATCGGCACCGTCCACGGGCGTTGCGATGGCGCCCCGCACCGGCTCTGAAATTTCTCAGGCATTCCGACTTGCGTTGAATGGGCCTATCGGAAGCACGTCAATCCCGCACGGATCGCCGGCTCAGTGAGGGTCGACGATCGTCGCGATCTCATGGCACAGATGGCTCTTGACCCTGAATTCATCCGGGTCGGCGATGCCCCGGTCCGCCAGGAAGTTGCCGCTGCACCCATTCAGGACGCGCCGGTCGTCAACGGGGAAAGCCACGCCGCTTGTTCGGATGAAACGACCTGATGGCAGCCCATTCCAAGTCCGCGAGTTCATACCGCATGATTCGAGGCCCCGCTTTGGGCGCTTGAATCACATCCAAACCGATGCCCTTCAACCGGCAAAACCGGAAAACCGCCACTAACCAGATGAGACGCGAACGTGCCAAATTCGACGCAAATGGCCTATCCTGGACATGTGCCCCCATTTCGGACGCCCGCACCAGATCATCCCGCAGGAAATTTCGTCCCGAACATGGGCAAACCGCTAACGGACGCTTCCTTTGTCGCTTCGTCCTCGACGACGTCCCAGTGCTCGGCAAGTTGGCCGTTCTCGAGGCGTACGATATCCGCCACGATCCAGTTCGCCGGCAGGCCCATGCCTGAGAACCGGCCGTGGAGCAGCACGTAGTCCCCGTTGGCGACGGTAAGCCCGTTCTCATAATGGAGGCTGTTGGACATGCCCTTGACCAACGCGAAGAGGCCCTCGCGTCCCGGCGGAATGTGCGCGCTGTGCTGAATGTAGTTCGGAGACCAGAAACGCTCCGCAGCGGCGTAGTCCTTCTTGTTGAAAAGCGCTTCGAAAGCCTCCAACACGAAGGCCTTATTTTTTTCCTCGACTGTTTGTGTCATTTCACTCTCCTTTGATCTACTGCTGCCCGGCTCCTGAACTCACGCCGGTCGGCGAGCTTCCGTTGTGCAACGACGGTCATATTGTGGGGCTCCCAGTTGCCGCCAGCGTCAAACGTACATTTGACGCCACGGATGCCCGGGCTCGGCGGTAAGCCAAGTTCGCGGTCATGCCGCCGTCCGCGAACTTTCCGCAACCGATCGGATCGCTCAAGATACGCACTCAGCCTATCGACGATAGAATCCATCGAGCTTGATCATGATCAAGCTCACGCTTTTTTTGATGGCCGCATCTGCGGCGACTAAGCCACCAATTCAGTCGCCCAGGAACCATACGCATATTCCGTCGCGGACATCCGTCTCGTCCAAGCGCATCGTCCTGATCAGGCTCATACCCACACCTTTCTCCGCGCCAAAGATCGGTACCGGCATGGTCAACTCGCGGCTCATGGGGTTTGCACCATCGCGTGATGAGACATGGTCAATATTGCTCACCTGGCAGACGAGTCCGCGGCCGACGAAGCTCCGGTCATTGCAATCGTGGCGATGTTTGCGCATCGCCAATGGGCGTCCCGCCGCTTAGATGACAATGCACTCGATTTGTGCGCACTGAATCATCAAACACTGATCGTGATCAACTAAGCACGCCGGAGCGACGTGCAACGTGTGGGCACGCCTGTATCGCCGCTTTGGCGCAATGCCAAGCAAGAACGCTTCACCGAGGCTGACCGGCTACGCGAGCGCCGCCTGCCGGCAGTGTGAAAACATCACGATAATGCCCACCGTAAAAGGGTATTCACCTTGATCATGATCAAGCTCGACGGTCTCGATTGTCGATAGGCTAGGTGCATGTCTCGGCCGACCCGCTGCCCCGCTGCGGAAAATCCGCAGCACCCGACGCAGAGCAGCGTCGCAAGGAGATGACCGTGACCGCCCATACCCACCAGACCGTACCGACGCAGTTCGTCGAAGCCGACGGCATCCGCTTTGCCTACCGCGGATTCGGCAAGGGCGGCGGCGTGCCGCTCGTCTTCTTGCAGCATTTTCGGGGCGGAATGGATCACTGGGATCCCACGGTCACCGACGGATTTGCTGAACATCGGCCCATCGTCCTGTTCGATAATGCGGGGGTCGCCGCGTCGACCGGAGAGACCCCGGACACGATCGATGCGATGGCCGATCACGCCGCCGATTTCATCGGCGCCCACGGACTTGCGCAAGTCGATCTGCTGGGCTTCTCCATCGGCGGATACATCGCGCAGACCCTCGCGCTCCGCCGTCCCGAGCTGATCCGCCGTCTCATACTCGCCGGCACCGGCCCGCGCGCGGGTGAGCCGTCACAGGATTCGAAATACGGCGAGTACGGCGCCCTGACCGATCCGGAGACCAACGAAGTTCCGATCGAGGCGTTTCTTTACCTGTTCTTTCGCCCGTCTGAAACGAGCCAGGCGGCTGCAAGAGCCTTCTGGGCGCGACGGCACGTGCGAAAGGAAGACGCCGACCCGCCCACATCGGCACAAACAATGGCGGCGCAGCGGGCGGCTCTCACCGAGTGGCGTCAACCTCGTGGCGAACGCTTTGCTGAACTCAAGGCCATCAAACAGCCGACCCTTGTCGTGAACGGCGACAACGACATCATGGTCCCGACCATCAACTCCTTCGCGCTATCCCAGAACATCCCAGACGCCCAATTGATCATTTATCCAGATGCGGGCCATGGCGCGTTATTCCAGGTTCCGGAGCTCTTCGTGGCGCACGCCGAGATGTTCCTGGACGCAGGACTTTCCGT
>JAOAPE010000048.1 GCA_025462725.1 Terriglobales bacterium
CGTTGACCACCGCGTTGTGCACCGAGCCGTCGGAGCGCAGCGTCGACACCACGGCGAGCCCGCGCTCGCCCCTGACCAGCTCGCGCACGCGTGCCAGGTCGGTCGGCATCTCAGGCCACCGCGGCCCGGGCGACGAACCAGGGGAGCAGCGCGATCGCGGGAGCGGCGCGGACGTACTGCTCCTGTGTCCGGATGCGGTGGGCCAGGGTCTCGGCCATTCCGTAGCTCCCTGCGGCGACGAGGACGGTTGAGGCTGTGAACCATACGACGCCGGTGCAGGGGGTGGAGATGAAGGTCGTGGAGACTCGTGCTTCGGAGAGCAGGCAGAATTCCCGCCAGGAGGACTGAGCCGAGGAGGCAGATGCCGGCAACCGACGACCCGGGCAGGGACATCTCGTTCCAGGACGCGAGCGGGCGACCACGCACGGTGAGGCTCGACGACCTCCGCCTCCTCGGTGAGGCGGTGAATGCGCTCCGGGTCGGTGCCGACGCCCTCGCCGGTGCCGGTGCGCACTTCGCGGGCGCTGCCCAGGGCCTCGGCCAGCAGACGGGCGACGGCCGGATCGAGGCGCAGTACGACACGGCATTCCACAACACGCAGCGGACCCTCCGCAGCCTCCAGGACTGCTGGGAGCGCCTCGCCCGTGGACTCGACACGGTGGCGGATGCCTATGCCGAGAGCGGTGGTCCGTCGATCACCACGCCCGGGGGGCCGTGACGTGGATCTCCCCGGCCGACCCGGAGGCGACCCGGACGCCCTGCGTGCGGGGGCTCGCGCCTGGGACCACCTGGCCTGGGAGGTCTGGCACCTGAGCCAGCCCGTGGAGAGGCATCTCGGCGCCCTGCTGGAGGGATGGTCCGGCCCGCCTGCCGACGCGTACCGGGCGCGGTGGGAGCAGGTGCACCGAGGGCTGAGCGAGCTGGACCACCGGCTCCACACCAACGCGGACCATCTTCGGGTCCTCGCCGGTCTGGTCGAGGACGCCCAGAGCAGCTACGACCACGCCCTCGCCACCGCCGGGTTCGCGACGGTCGCGGGGATCGGCCTGACCCTCGCCACCGGAGGTGCCTCCGACGCTGTCGCGGTGGAGGCCGACAGCGCGTGACGGCGATGATCGCCGAGTTCCAGCTCGCGATCGGCCGGATGATGGCGCTGGTCGCCGAACTGGCGGAGCTGATGGGCGCCCTCGCCTCGCGCTTCGCCATCGAGTTCGCGATCAAGGGCCCCGACCTCGCCTACGGGGCGGCGGGAGGAGCCGCGGCCGGCATCGCCTGCTCGCTGGCGGACGGGGAGCGTAATCTCCGAGACTTGGCGCTGGGCGGGGTGTCAGCGGCCATGAGATCCTCCCCATAGGCGGCCAAGAAAGTCCCCAGTAGCGGCCAGCGAATCTCCCCACGGATGGCCATGCGACCTCCCCACGGGCGGCCATGAGACCTCCCCAGTGGTGTAGAGCCGTGCCTCCGTGGGGCGACCGGGCCGTTGGGCTCGGCGATCCCTCGGAGGAAGGGATCGTGAAGTCCTACGAGGAGACCATGCGCATCTTGGAAGCGTTCGATCTGACGGGGTCGTACCGGTCGGCGGCGGCGCTGGCCGGCTGCGACCATCACACCGTGGTGCGGTGCATCGCCGCGCGTGACGCCGGCCGAGGGGCCGCTGAGCCTGCCGAGCGCGAGCACGTCGCTGACGCGTTCGTCACGAAGATCGAGGAGTGGGTGGAACGGAGCAAGGGCCGAGTTCGGGGCAACATTGCGCACGACCGGCTGACGGCGCTCGGCTACACCGGCTCGGAGCGCACCACCCGGCGGGCGGTGGCGGAGGCGAAGAAGCGGCGCAAGCTCGGCCAGGGGCGTGTGTACCGGCCCTGGGTCACCGAGCCGGGGATGTGGTTCCAGTACGACTTCGGCAATGGCCCTCCGGTGGAGGGTCGGTGCACCCAGCTGTTCTGCGCCTGGCTGGCGTGGAGCCGCTTCCGGGTGGTGCTGCCGATGTGGGACAAGACCCTGCCCAGCGTGATCGCCTGCCTCGACACGGCGTTGCGCCGCTTCGGCGGCGTCCCCACCTACGCATTGACCGACAACGAGAAGACGGTCACCGTCGACCACGTCGCCGGGATCGCCATCCGCAACCCCGAGATGGTCGCGGCGGGGCACCACTACGGACTGACCGTGGCCACCTGTGTGGTCGCCGATCCCGAGGCCAAGGGCGGCTCGGAGTCGACGGTGCGCATCGCCAAGGCCGACGTGGTCCCCACCGACGCCAACCTGCGGGAGGGCTACGCGAGCTACGGTGAGCTCGAGGCCGCCTGCGTCGAGCTGTGCGACAAGGTGAACGCCAGGCCCCACCGGGTGACGCGGCGGGCGCCGGCGGAGATGCTGCTCGAGGAGCAGCCGCGCCTGCACCGTCTGCCCGACGAGCCGTACACGCTGGCCTTCGGCCAGAGCCGGACGGTGGGCCGCACCACGCCGATGGTGGACCTCGACTGGTGCCAGTACTCGGTGCCCAGCGAGCTGCGCGGGGAGCAGGTCTGGGTCCGGGAGCACGGCGACGAGATCGTCGTGGTGCACGTCGGCAGGGGCGGTGCCGCCGAGGTCGCCCGTCACCTGCGCACCACCCCGGGAAACCCGCGGGTCGACGACCGCCACTTCCCGCCGCAGTCGGCGGGCCCGCTGCGGCGCACGCCCACGGCGAGATCGGAGGCCGAGGCGGAGTTCCTGTCCATCGGGATGGGCGCTCACCGGTGGCTGAGCGAGGCCGGACCGGTGGGCGTGACACGGGTGCGGGCCAAGATGGCTCGTGCCGTCGCGCTCGCCAAGCTCGTCGGCGTCAAGCGCGTGGACTGGGCGCTGGGCCATGCCGCGGTCATGCAGCGCTTCGACGAGGGTGACCTCGAGTCGATCCTCGACCATCAGGACCGAGCGACGCCGGGCCCGCATCATCGGTCCAACGAGGCGACCAGCCTGCAGACGGGCACGGCCGCCTGGGACGGGTTCGGACAGTGCTGATCACTTCCAGCGCTCCGCCGCTTCCTGACGACCTCGAGGCCCTGCTCCGCACCCTTCGGCTGCCCTACATCCGGGCGGCCGCGCCCGAGGTGCTGGCCACCGCCAAGGCGCAGCGCTGGGAGCCTGCCGAGGTGCTCCGCGCCCTGCTCGCCGAGGAGCGACGCGGACGCGACCGCTCGGCCGTCGCCATCCGGCGGGCGGCGGCCGGCTTCCCCACCGGCAAGACCTTCGCCGCGTGGCGAGACGGCGACTCCTCGATCCCCGCACCGACCCAGGCTGCGCTGCGCACCCTGGAGTGGGTGCACCGCCGTGAGAACCTCGTGGTGTGCGGACCGTCGGGCACGGGCAAGACGTTCCTGCTGGAGGCCCTGGGGGCCGCGGTGGTCGAGGCCGGCATGCGGGTCGCCTGGTTCACCCTCGAGTCCCTCGGCGCCCTGGTGCGCCGGCATCGGGTGGACGACACCGTCACCAAGGTGGTGGCCCGGATCGTCCGCGCCGAGCTCATCGTGGTTGATGACATTGGGCTGCTGCCGGTGTCCGGCGACGCCGCCGAGGGCCTCTACCGTCTGGTCGACGCCGCCTACGAGCGTCGCAGCGTGGCCATCAGCTCCAACCTCCACCCCGCCGGCTTCGACGAGCTGATGCCCAAGACGCTGGCCACCGCCACCGTCGATCGGCTGCTCCATCACGCCCACCTGTGCATGACCGACGGCGACAGCGTGCGTCTCGCCCAGGCCACCGCCGGCGTCGGCGTGGTGCCGCTGACGGGCCCGGTGCCGCCTCGTGCCCCCGGTCGTCGGCGGGGCCTCCCTGCCGGCTCCGTGATCAACTCGACGGAGGTGTCGCGTATCGACAACGACTGAAGCCAGGGAGACCATCTCGACCGCCGGCGGGGAATTCTGTTGGCCGCCGGTGGGGAGGTTGTTTGGCCATCCGCGGGGGCATCTTCTGGCCGCCCGTGGGGAATTCCTTGGCCGCTACTGGGGAGGTTTCATGACCGTCTATGGGGAGATCTGGCTGGCCATTGACAGGCAGTACTCCCGGTCGCAGGGCATGTGGTGAGGCGATCCTGGGGGGGTGGCACATTCGGGGCAGGGTC
>JAOAPE010000030.1 GCA_025462725.1 Terriglobales bacterium
CTGCTGCAGTCAGCGCAGTCTGCCGCCGGCGCCCTCCTTGTCCAATCGGAGCGGGACCTGATGGGGATTGCAGCCGCTCTACTCACGGAGGCGGGCGTCGCGGACCGCTGGGAGCAGGCCGGCGTCACGGTCGCCGAACTGTCAGAACAACTCCTGATGAGCGCCAAGGGCATCAAGGCTTCCGTTGACACGCTCACCGCCTATCGGCAGAGAATGCTGACCGCCATTAGGATCGTGACGCGTAGCCCGTAAGACTCCAATGTGTTTGGTTTTGCGCGGCCGGGATGTGCGTACGACTGAGGACCTCTACCGCACGGTGGCTAGATCAATAAACACACGGACTAGGTCAACCATCCGTGCTTCCTGGCTGATCGGAGTTGATATCCGTCCATTGTCTGGCCGGAAGGTCAGCTGAATTACCCAGCCTTGCGCTGGCGGGCCGGCCGCTTCGTCTCGTTGGGGGCGCCCTTTGACTTGAATTCACTCCTGCCTTCGTCCTTGCTGGAAATAGCCATGACGCTAGGCCGACATCTGCCGAAATGTCGGCGTCCGCCAGTACCACGAACGGACTCAAATCATTCGCGACCGAACACCACGCCAAAGTGTTAGGAAAGCAACAGGAAGCAAAAGCTCGATGACCATAAGGAAGCTGAAAAAGGGGTGCGGAGGCCCAACAAGTACGTAAGACAAAGCTCGGCCAACCCCACCAATAAAGAATATCATGGCCAGAGGCGGCACATAATGAAGCCTGCCCGGCAAGTCGCGGGCCACGGATATTAGAACCAGGCCGTAAGCGCCCCAAAATGGCGCGTAGAAGCGCAATTCACTATCCATCGTGGCTGGCCAAGGGCCAGTGAGCGGGTAACTTGAACCCGTCAGCGTGTCGAATAGAGTTTCTGAAAAATTCGCTGTGTTCGCGGGACCATAGACCACTATAGAGAGGCAAATGGCAACTGCGGCGAGACCAAGAATTGCATTTAGGATGCGGAGCGCGAGGATCATGATTTATGGCCCCAAGGAAGCTGCTTCACAAGCAAATCTGAACGTTCAATAATTTGCCGTAGCCTCTGAGGGCCTAAACAATCAAGCTTCTGTTCATGGTCAAGAACAACGTCGAGTGAACGGCCGCTCTTGGCGCAAAGCGGCCGTTCGTCACGGACAGGCAGAAAGTTATTCGATTCCGAACTGGCTAAGGAATTACACAAATGGAGTTAGTTCGCTGACTGATAGGAAATGGCATAAAAATTATCCAGTCTCGAATTGGCTAGGTAATACGAGAAGGCTTATCAGTTTTGGAAAATTCCGGTTTTTGATACGTCGACGGTCCTGCACCCAGGCGGCGAGGTCTTAGAACGTAATCCAGCGCTTGTGTTTGACGGAAAGCCGCGCCCGAGCTTTTCGCGCCGCGCGATTGTTGTACGAAAAAGGTATCGCTCGGCTTCGTCTCAACGTTTGATCGTGCGGCTTGGCGGCTATCGCGAGAAGAGCGCCGGCCGTGTTTCAGTGATGGGCCGAAACGCTCTTGACGCACTCGGACAGCAAATCACCGGACGCAGAGTGGCTGACGTCACCCAGACTGATGATGCCGACCATCCGCTTGCTCTTGTTGATCACCGGCAGCCTGCGGAGCTTCAGCTTCTCCATGTGATGCACCGCCTTTGCGAGGTCATCGTCCTCCCGGCAACAATGGATGCCTTCGGTCATCACATCGCGCGCCATCGCGCGGCCAGCATCGAAGCTGTTGTTCGCAAGCCCTTTGCAGACGATGTCGCGGTCGGTCACCATCCCGATCAGTTGGTCGTCCTCCCCAATCGGAATGCAGCCGATGTCGTGCTCCCGCATCAATTTCGCGAGTTCGGTGACAGGGGTGTTGGGGCTGACCCAGTCGACACCCTTGTGCATCACGTCTTTGACTTTCATGACGGACCTCCGTTACTGGAGTTTCAGGTGCACTTGATGCAACGCAGCACAGCCCCCCGTTTTCTCAACTATACAACCAATCGGGTGCGACGGCACCAGGTCCTCAAAGTCGCAGGAGAAAGCATCATTCCTACGCGATCGGCCCAGACAAACGCCGTCCTCGCTGTCGCTGCCACCCTCCTCGGGTACCTCCGCTGGACGCGCACCTTTGAGAATCCGGTCGACGTATCATGTCACAGGCGATCTTCGCGGCATTCCAATGACTGCCTGCGGTTTTGCAGCCCGGTCAAATGGCCGGGGCGAACCCGGCCGTCCGGCCGATAGTCTGGACCTCGGGAATTATCCAGTTTGTCCCGATCTAAAATGGATAGGAGTTACCCATGACCGATCAAGCAGACCTCTTAACCCAATTCTCCAATGATCTGGCCGCGCGCGCGGAAGCTGTCGTCGCCGTCCGCCTTGCACTCGAGCGTCATAATACGGGCATGGTGTGGCGATCCTGGATTGTCGTCGTCTCAGAACATTCGCTACCACGAAAATGATTTCGAAATTGTCGCGGCAGGCGGCTCGGTCCTGACGGCCAAGATTGCCGGACGTGATCCCAGCACCAATATCGCGATTCTGCGGCCGGCCAAGTCGATTGCGTCGGCATCAATCTCCGCGGGCGAAGCGCCTACCGGCGCAATGGCGTTGGCGATCGGAGCGGACGGAACTGGTGGCGCGAGCGCGCGGTTTGGGGTCGTCAATCTCGCTGGCGCCGAATGGCATAGCAGCC
>JAOAPE010000091.1 GCA_025462725.1 Terriglobales bacterium
CTGTCCCAGGCGACCACCGTGTGGCTGTCGACGCAGTAGCGGTAGCGGCCCGTGACCGAGGTGCGCAGCACCACCACCTCCTTGAGCCGCACGGGGAGCGAGGTCGGTCCCAGGACCGTGGCGAAGAGGGGCAGGGCCACCTCACAGATCTCCGGGACGTGGGGGAGCGCCGCCACCAGAGCGCCGGGGTCGCCGCCGTCGAAATGCCGGCGGACGAGCAGCGGAGCCTGGGCGGCATCGATCAGCGTGATGGTGGTCACGGGACACCTTCCGCCTGCCCAGGCAACGGGGTCAGCAGGCGGCGCAGGCCGGGGACGCGCTCGAGGGCACGGATGTGACAGCGGCGCCGAAGATCGAGTAGTGGGGGTGGATGACGTTGTAGACGATGTCGCGGTAGGGGCCGATGCTGTGTGCCGCATCGTGGCGGAGGATCTCCCTGGCACCGTCGTAGTTGATGAGGAAGGACTTCCACGGTCCGAGGCTGACGCCGCTGGTCCCGGTGATCTTCGACAGGCCGTTGGTCAGGTAGACGATGCCGAAGAAGACGCGCAGCACCGCGAGCGGCCAGCCGGTGGCGGCGAGGCCCCGTTTCCGGTCTGTGGGCGATCTGCTCATCGGGGGCGAGACCCCGTCATCGAAGGCGCGGGAGAGTCCAGGTCACGCAGTGCGACGGTGCTGTGTTCCTCACAGATCGGTCTCGATGGTAGCATCGAACCTGGTCAGTCGGAATCCCGTGAACGGCCCGACCAGCATGTCGTCGTCCTCTTCACGGATGTGGAGGGCGACCAGCGGGAGCATGAGCCACCGGCTGCCCTCACGCAGCGACGGCCGAGGCGACGCCAGCGTCGCAGCGGCCGCAGTGGGTCGGGATCATATGGCTGCCCCTCCTGGTGTCCGGAGCGTTCCGTCAGGTGCAGGAGCTGCGCTGCAGTGCTGACTCCAGACGCCGGTAGCTGTCGGCAGTGCGAGCTGCCTCGTTGACGTCTCGCCGCAAGTGAGACAGCCGCACGAACCGACGGATATTCGCGTTCTCAGCCTGGTCGAAGCTCAACATATCCCAGGCCAGCCTGGTTCCTCTCCATAGGTCGCTGTCGATGTCCATGCCACGTTCTCCATGACGGGCCCTCCCTCGTCGATGACCACTCGAGTGTGTCCCCTTCCCCTCGGCATGTCTGTGCCTGGTCTGGACGAGGTTCCCCGGGCCGAGTGATGCTGCTGCTCGGGCGAGTGTGAGCACTGGTCTCCTGAGGGTGAGGGCGGGCAGGGGTCCGTACCCCTGCCCGCCTGGAGAGCTATGCGACTACAGGCAGACGGTGTTCGTCACGTCGACGCCGGCGATGTCGATGGCGACACTGCAGATGTTGACGTTGAGGGCCTTGGAGACGTCCACTGTGAGGATGTCCACGTCGACCTGGTTGTGGCTCAGGGCGCCGTTCAGGATGCTGACGTCGTTGAGGTCCTTGCTCAGGATGGTGTTGCCGTTGAGATCGCCGCTGAGGACGTTGAGCTCGTTGCCGTTGAGGACATGGTCGACGCTGGTCTCGAACGTGATCGGGATGCTGATGCACTCGACCTTGAGGACCTCGAGCGGCGCGTTCACACACTCGAAGGTGGGGGTCCCGCCGCCGCCGCCGGCGAAGGCGGTCGTGGTGCCCATCGCGCCCGCGGCCGCGAGACCGAGGACCATCGTGGAGGTTGCCGCGAGGGTGGAGATGTGCTTGATCATTTCTTCTGGTATCCTTGTCGGTGAGTAGTTTCTCGGTGTGGGGTGGCGTGTAGAGAGCGCCACCCCAACGTTCAGCGTTGAGAGCATGCGAGGGCCGCCGCTGCTGGCGGTCCGGTTCTCCCAGAGGATGCCCGGGGTCAGGGAATGAGCGGTTGCTCATCCCACCACGTCGTCACTGAGCTGGCTCTGGGTTGCTGCCACCTCCTGATGTGTCCGGCTGCCCGATGCCCGCGATCATCACCCCAACTCGGCGGCAGGGATCCGAGCTGAGTGTGGCGCATCCCACGTCGGTTCTCGTCATCGTTGGTCCGACGCCTCCGGGATGCGGTCTTGGAATGCATCTGTACCATGCTGGTCTGGTAGCACTGAACCCCACATCGCTCTGGGGGGATTCCGTGGCGCAGAGCCTAGCAGACAACATCCTGCTCGACAACAACCTTTTTGGATGTTCCGATACAACCATGGCCACAGTGCATCCATGGTTCCACAGCGATTCGGATACTCCGGTGCCCATCGTGCCTCTCTGCACGCGAGGCACATGGGACTGTACTCCCGCCGATCAGTGTGGGCGTCTGTGGCACAGCAACTCACGTGCTCGCCAGAGAGGTGAGACGTCGATGTCGCGCTCAGGAACTCGGTCACCCGGCGGGCCGAGAGCGGGTAGCTGAAGACGCCGCCCCACCGTCGTGGACCGTCCCCGATGTCGGGTTTTCCGATCAGCGCGCCCGCTGTAGAATCCGACCTCACCCGTCACATGCTGGTGCTCTTCCTCATGGCCGGATCCCGCCCCAATGCGTCGGGCTGGCAACCATTTCGCGAGCTC
>JAOAPE010000071.1 GCA_025462725.1 Terriglobales bacterium
TCGCGCGTTGATGACAAGGTGGACGCCATCCTGGTCGGCTCGTGACCGTGCAGCGCGGATGCGACCGAGCTGATCGTCGAGTGCCATCAGCCGGTCCTGCCGGCCGAGAGGGTCGATGTCCTCGAGATTGACGCCGACGGCCCCCGCGTCGAGGACTCGCGCCACCGTCTCGGCCACGTCGTCCTCGGCAAGCCCGTAGCCCGCCTCGATGTCGGCGGTCACCGGGAGATCGACGCTCGATGCGATGGCCCGGATCGAGCCCATCATCTCCTCGCGCGCCACCCGTTCGCCATCGGACCGGCCGAGCGCGAAGGCGATCCCGGCGCTGCTGGTCGCGACCGCCGTCGCGCCGCAGGCCTGCACCACGCGAGCCGATCCCGGGTCCCACGCATTGACGAGGACGACCGGCTCGCCCGGCCGGTGCAGCGCCAGGAGCGCAGCCGCCAGGGAGGCGCGGTCGGCAGGCATCAGGGCCCTCTCCAGCGGTGCTGAGACCGTCCCCTCGGCGCGGTGCCGGTCTTGTGCCGGACCATGTGCACACGGGAGGTCGGCATCGCAAGGGCCGTCGGGAGCGGGTCGCGACTGGCCGGCCGGCCCTCGTCAACGTCGGGTGAGCGACAGACGCCTGCGCTGCAGGAAGTCGCGCTCGACCGCGTTCTCGGTGCGCGCGATCGCCGCCTCGTACGCCAGCGCCGCCTCGGAGTTGCGGCCCAGGCGTCGGAGCAGGTCGGCGCGGATGGCGTGGAACAGGTGGTGGCCACCGAGGTCGAGGCCGTCGACGAGGGTGAGCGCCGCATCCGGGCCCTCGACCTCGGCCACGGCGACCGCGCGGTTGAGGGCCACGACCGGGCTCGGGGCGAGCGACAGGAGCTGGTTGTACAGCTGCAGGATCTGCCACCAGTCGGTCATGGCGGCGGACGGCGCGTCGCTGTGGACGGCGTTGACCGCCGCCTGGATCTGGTACGGGCCGGGCTGGTTGCGCACGAGGCATCGCCGGACGATGGCCTGGCCTTCGGCGATGCGGTCGCGGTCCCAGAGGCCGCGGTCCTGGTCGGCGAGCACCACGAGGTCGCCGTCCGGGGTGGTGCGGGTGACTCGGCGCGACTCGACGAGCAGCATGAGCGCGAGCAGTCCCATGACCTCCGGCTCGTCGGGAACGAGCTCCGCCAGGAGCCGGCCGAGGCGGATGGCCTCTGCGCAGAGGTCCTCGCGGACGAGCCGGTCGCCCGAGCTCGCCGTGTAGCCCTCGTTGAAGATGAGGCAGACGACGGCCAGCACGGCCCGAAGGCGGCCCGGAAGCTCGGCCTCGTTCGGGATCCGGTAGGGGATCCTCGCGTCGCGGATCTTGCCCTTGGCCCGGACCAGCCGCTGGGCCATGGTCGCCTCGGGCACCAGAAAGGCGCGCGCGATCTCCGCGGTGGTGAGCCCCCCGAGGAGCCGGAGCGTCAGCGCGACCCGCACGCTGGCGGCAAGCGCGGGGTGACAGCATGTGAAGATCAGGCGCAGCCGGTCGTCGCGCACGGCACCCTCCTCAGCCGGCTCGTCGCGGGCGTGCAGCAGGGCGGCGCGGGCGTGACGGTCCTCGCGGGACGCCTCCCGGCGGAGGCGATCGATCGCCCGATTGCGAGCGGTGGTGATGATCCATCCCGCCGGGCTCGGCGGCAGGCCGGCGGACGGCCACCGCTGCACCGCCGCGGTGAACGCGTCCTGGACCGCCTCCTCGGCGACGTCGATGTCACCGAGGACGCGGACCAGGACGGCCACCGCGCGACCGTACTCGTCGCGGAACACACGCTCGATCTCCGAGGCGTCGAGCACGGCCACGCTGACGTCAGTCCCCGGCTTCCTCCTGGAACGGGCGCACCTCGACCGGCTGACCGCACGCCTGCGTCGCCTTCGTGGCCCACGCGAGCGCGGCCTCGAGATCAGGGGACGTGATCACCCAGAACCCGCCGATGTGCTCCTTGCCCTCGGCGAAGGGCCCGTCTGTGGTGAGAACCTCGCCATCCTTGACCCGGACCACGGTGGCCGTGTGTGCGGGGTGCAGTCCGCCGGCGAACACCCACGCCCCGGCCGCCTGCAGCTCGGAATTGAGGACGTTCACGTCCCGATACGCCGTCTCCATCGTCTCCGTGGACGGGACAGGGCCGCCCTCGACCATCTGAACGCTGAGCAGGTACTGCTTCATGACCGGTTCTCCTCGACCCGTACCGCCGGCCCCGTGCCGGCTTCTCACCCTCTATACGAACGGAGGCCGACGGGATCGACATGGACCCGAACTCGGCGAACGGATTCGTCCCGGACCGGCCCGGGGCGGCTCACCGAGGCGAGCTGCTGCTGAGGGGAGGATCCACCATGCGACAGGGGATGTCCGTGTTCTCGTCGAGATGGTAGCTGGCGCAGATGCGGTGGTAGCCGTCGGCCACCCTGAGCGGGATCACGTCCCGCCCTCGCACCATCAGCACCGGCGACAGCCGCCTGCCGCCGGCGACCTTCCTGAGGTCGGCGGCGACGTGAGGGTTGTCCCTGGGGAGCAGCGGGAGCGTGCTGGCGCGGAGGAGATCCTTGGCCTTGCGACGCACGAGCGACGCCGTGCGCAGGGCATCCACGACGCCGGCCGCCTCGGACTCGCTCATCACCAGGCTGAGGTAGTCATGTGCGGCGGGGTAGTCGTGCTCCTCGGGCTCGTCCATCCAGTGCGGAGCCGGCTGTGTCATGGGTGCAGGAGCACCCGCTCGACGTTGCCCGGCGACAGCCCGCCGGCGAGCGGGAGGAGAGCGCTCACGGCACGCAGGGTCATGTCAGGTCAGCGCG
>JAOAPE010000005.1 GCA_025462725.1 Terriglobales bacterium
AAAGACGGAATGGGCGATGGCATGATGCAAGTCTTCAATCATTTGCATATTGTCCGAAGGAACGACCGCGCAAATGTCGCAGAGGGCTTTCATCCTGCCGCCTTGATACCCGGAGATGCCGACGGTAATCGCATGTGCGTCGCGGGCGGCCTGCAACGCCGCGAGAACATTCGGGGAATTGCCGCTGGCACTGATCGCGACAACCAAGTCGCGCGCCTGAACAAAATTTTTCAGCTGCTCGGAAAAAACGTGCTCGTAGCTGAGATCATTGGCCCAAGCAGTTACCAGTGGCACATTGTCAGTAAAGGAGATCACCTTCAGGCGGCGACCCGAAACATTTTCACCCGCGCCCTTGTTAAGATCGCAGGCAATATGTGAAGCCGTAGCTGCGCTTCCTCCGTTACCGAATACAAAAATGGTGCGATCCTCGTTAAATGCGTCGAGGATGGCGGCGGTGACCTGGTTGATAGTGGAATACGGAAGCCGTGCGATCACTTGTGACAGTGAATAAAAATAATCCTCGACGGAAAGGCCGCCCGTTTTCGGTTGCCCTTGTAGCTGCAGTTCTCGTTGGCGGCGAATCGATACTTCTTTTCCAGACCTAACCATTGTTCTTCCAATCAGCGCGTTCGACCACGAACCTTTCGAAGAAACGATGCCAATTCGCCTTCAACTTCACCAGCCAGCAGGCGGCGTGAATCATCTGCCGGAAGCTGATTCCATCTCTCTTTCTCAACCACCCAAACACAAGCAAGCACGAATGCCGTTAATAGACTCAGCGCAATAATGAGGCTGCGACTGGGGCTAACTTTCTTTTCAGGAACATTGCCTTCATCCATGACACGGATGACGGGCAGTTCCCTCGCCTCCTGAATTCTTGCCAACTCATACTGGTGAGTGAGAAAGTCAAAAACTGATTCCTGGATTTTGGCCTGCCGGTATAGATCTGCGTAGCTGTAGCCCAAGGCAGGCAATGTGCGAATGGAAGGATACGAACCAGCAGCCTGGGACTCGGCCCCAGCTGCGCTCGGGTCAGTGTAGTTACCGATCATTTTCGTCAGTTGCGCTTGCAATTCGCGCACCCGCGCCCTCAGGCTCAAGACGCGAATATTGTCGTCAGAGTAAATCTGCTCCAGCCCCTTCAACTCTGATTCGCTTGCAATGAGTTCGCCCTGGAGCTTTGCGGCAGCTTCCATCATGGCTTTGCCCTGCTGCTGAACATCCATGATGGTGTGCTTGCTGGAGAACTGGCTCATGCGCATGACAGCCTGATCGAGGTCCTGCTTTGCTGTATACAAGCGCTGCTCGAGAAACTCCCGCTCCCTGTGTGCCGCTGAAGTGTTCAATCCTGCCGCAACCCGATTCATCTCATCGACGTAGGCCCGTACCATCACAGCAGCGAGCTCTTTGTCAGTGTCAGTCACGGAAAGAGTGATGACTCCGCTCTTCTTGTCTTCATCGACATCCGTGTAGCGGGAGAGTTTCTTGCGAGTGTCCTCGTAGTATTTCTTGTTGTAATGCGTGCGGAGGTCGAACTTGTTGATGAGCCGCTCCTGCACAGTCCTGCTATGGAGTATCTCTACATAAAAAGCACCTGGAGTTTTTAGTCCCAACAACCCTGCGGCATCCAGACCCATTCCAGCACTCGCGCCGCCTGTACCACCGCCACCGCCAACGCCACTTACCCTACTTAAGAGAGAAGCTGTTAAGGATGTGTTGGAAGTTTCCCCTGGAACCAGTTTTGCGGTCGATTGGTATCGTCGTGGAATCAATAACGCTACTATGGTCGAGGCCATAGCTGTCATCCAGATAACACGCCATAAAAACCCTCGTTGCCTCCACAGGAGCCATAGCTTTTCCGATCTTTCAACCTTCTGTTCCGGCTCGAAGGACGGATCAAATCCCGGTAGGAGTACTGGCCCGCTACTTTCCACTTGTGATTCTCCAATGCGGCGAGTAGGTCAATTTGAATGACGCAGTGAAGTCGCTCTGTCTTATTCCTGAAGTCAGCAATGGAAAATTCCAAGATTCGTATTGCAAGAAACTGGAGAGCGAGATGCCGGTTTTCAGACTCCACTCAGAATGGAGATAGAAATCTTTTAAGCTGCCTCCACGAAGAAAATCAGGGTCAGCAACCATCGACCGGTATCCGAACTGGATTTTCTTGTCCGACGCAAACCAGTACGTGCTGGCACCGCGGAACGCAATCCCTTGTCGACCTACTGTGGCATTGCCGAGGATGTTTCCTTTATTGGTGTACCCATCCAGATAGCGGACGTTCCAGTAAAAGAAGCCGCCTCCGACGGGCTGAATCAGTTCTGGAAGGTTCGTATAAGAGGCTTCTGCCCGGAGATCGACGTGCCGCAGCTTGGGCAATTGAGGCAGGTAAATGCCGGGAGTGTGCGCCGCGCGTCGCGGATATCCAATCGGCGAGATCTCATCTTCGACAAATGAGTCTTCGTAGAGCGTCAGCCACTTTCGCAAGCCAGGTATGCGATAGCTGAAGTCCGCTGTCGAACGGCGGTCACCAGGATCAAATCCGCGTCCAGCTGCGTTGGTGGTCGAGAAGAATGCACGTCTCGTGCTTCCGAGGGTGATGGGAAAATCAGGACCACCCCAAAGTCCCGTTCTCCCAACGCCAAACTCGAAATTCGGGGTGGGCTTGAAGTTGAACTTCAGACCATGGAGCAGAGGCTGACGGTCCAAGGACCTACCCACAGAGACTGTTATGTTTCCATTCTGCGTGTCGACGAAATGCTGACCTGTCAGTTTGCCGATCCAGAACTCAGAACGAACAGGTCCAAGGATTCCCAAAAAACTGGGGAGTTTCTTGGGGGAAGTTTGGTCCAAGCGAAACATGTACAGGGGTTGCGCATTGTTGCTGAAAAGAAAGGGATCCTCAGTAGGAGCGAGCCACAACGTCTGTTTGCCAAACGACGCTTGCCAGCCTTTGAGTCTCAACATCACGTACGCTTCAATGAGGCTGAATCGGTTGAAAGCTGAAACAGACGAAGCGGGCAGCACAACGGGTTTCTGGTCGGCCACTTGAATCGCGTTGACCACCGACTGTGAGAAGCCCGGGGCCGATGGTGCATGTTCAAATTCACCTTGTACGTAAAATCCCAGAGCGCCAGTGGATTCACTGCTGGAAAATCCACTGATGAAATTAAATCCTCTCTGGTATGGACGACCATAGTCATTCACGATCGTTTGGCCGAAGTGGTATCCGTCTGTAAGTGGCGGTCCGGAGATGGATGTGGCGCGGGCGTAAACGGAATCTACAGAGATATAAGGTGCAGGCGGTTCGCCGAGTTCGGCAGTAAATTCCTGCCTCAGTGCAGACGTCAACCGCGAAGTTTCATAGCTGGAGTTGTCAGTTAGTTCAGCGGCTTCATCCAGGAGACGAGCACATTCCTTGCGTGTCCAGGGCTTCATTCCAATGATCGCGGTGGGCACCACCCCCAACGCAGCTAACCGATCGAATGCAGAATAGATCCAGCTATCGAGGGGCACGTAAGGAGAGGAAACGTTTTCACCCGAATGTGATTCGCCCGTGGCAGGCGAAGGGTGAAACGTTCCCCATCCACCGCCGCCCAGTTCCGGGTCATGAAGCCTTGCGTACACCTGTCGCCCAATGAACCATCCCATGGTGCTGCCCACGAGAGCATCACTCGGAAAATGATTTCTTCCTGTGACCCGAGTTGCACTGACCCCTGCGGCAAGGCCGTATGCGAATAGTTTAGTCAAGCGTCCCGGATACTCATGCGCAAGAACACTAGCAATCGACCAACTGAGCAATGCGTGCTGAGATGGGAACGATGAGTTCAGCGCACCGTCGTTCCAGAATCTACCCTGGCCGCTTCCGACATTGGGACGTTCGCGCGCAGTTGTAATCTTGAACAGTTGACCCACAACAATACTGTTGAGCGCAGCTTCACCAGCTAGGATGCCCGACTCCGTTCGATGTTCGTCCCGTTTCCACTTTCCTAGCAGATACAGTCCACCTGAACCTGCGACGAACGCAGCCACGCCAGCATTGGACAGAGTGCTTGAATGTCTTGCGAGTGAGTTCGTGGTGGAGATGCGTGAAGAGAGTTCGCTATCAGATGCAATTAAACCGGCAGTAACTCCGGTCAATGGGACTATCCAGTTGAGATCCTGAATTCGAGCCTTGAAAGGACTTGTCCATATGTCTCTCTGGTCTTGAGCGAAGTTCTTGATGAAAACAGATGGGCGAAGACTGCCGCGGCTTGGTTTGTTAGCGCGTGGCGGGAAAGAAGTTGTGTTTTGCGGTTTGGGAGATACGGGCCCACCCTGACCGACGGTTTGCGCCGTGGTTCCAGTAGAGAAACTCCAGAGAAGCAACAAAGCTACGACTTTCCGGTCCGTGTGAACCATCAGATTCGCACTCACGAGATTTACTGCAGTGTCCAAATGCGCGCCGTGGCTGCGACCCCGGAAAGAACTGAGATTGCTTGAACAAAGGCTTTCATCTTGGCGTTGCCTGGATATCTTTCCGGGACATAAACGGTGTCGCCGGGCTGCAAGACGGTGCTGAGAACGTCTCCTGACCACCAGCCACCGGAACTCTTCCCCAATACAATCCCGTTGGCACGGATGACAAGGACCTGCTTCTTGTTGGCTAGAACAGTTGGACCACCTGCCTGCTTGAGGTACCATCCCGCCGCTTTCCCTGGCGCATAAGTAAGGGCGGTCGGGTTATAAACTTGGCCTCCAACCATTACGAAATTCGGTTTCTTCGGGATGTTCAACTTGTCGCCGGAGCGGACTTCGATGTCAGCCGCGGTATTCTCCCAACTCGCAATGTCAGGAGAGATATGGATGACGAGACGTCCAGTCGGCTGAATCTGCTTTAGCTTGTTGATCAGTTGCTGGCGTTCCTGGTTTACAGCCACATTCTCCGTTTTGCCAGCGCGGTCGTTGTCTACGGACTGACTTTGAAGAGTGTTGATCAGCTCGTCCCTTCCTGCTGCCGCAACCTGCCTCACCTGTTCCCGGTCCAATATGGCGGCAGTGGGATACGCCTCCGCCATGAATCCGCCCGCGCGCTTCAAGATTGAACTGAGCCGTTCCCCTTCTTGAATCCCGTAGCGGCCGGGATGCAAGACTTCTCCATTCACGACGATCGCACCGCCGATGTCCTTCCATCCGCCGAGTTGATGGATGGTGAGAACATCACCGGGTTTTAGGACGACATCAGTGTCAGGCTCACCGGCGAGCGCTCTCCCGATCGCCACCTCACGACGTTCCAACTCGACCCGCTCTCCATGCTGGATGCTGTAACTGGCGAGACCAGCAGACTCAGTGAATGCACTCCGCTTGAAACCTCCGGCCATTCGGACAAGGTCTGCAGCCGTCATGCGGTCAGACAACAAATATTCAGCGGGCCGCAAAACTTCGCCATAGATGGAAACTTTGGGTGAGTCAGATTCATACCTGCCGAAAATACGGACAGTGTCGAAAGGCTGGAGAGCCGGCGCCTCCCGCCGCTTTTGCAAAACATCTTGCAGATTAAAACCGATCACGAAAGGGCGATAATCCGGAGGCCTTAACCGGATAATCTCCGCGCGTTCCGCCGGTTCGGGCAACAAATCCTGATACGAAGCGACGATGTCCGTAAATTTAATTCCGTCCCTGTACGGATACTTACCGGGTCGAAATACGTGTCCTTGCAAGTAGACGGTCTTGCCACTGTAAGGAAGAATCGGAGAGATGGTGATGTCATCACCATCTTTGATGGTGAGGTTCTTGAAAGAACTTTCCACCGCATTGACGTTACCGTTCCGCGGCAGATTGACATTCAGCATCACCTTGCGTTCATGAGCTTCAATCCGGGCAACCTTAATGTTGCGTAGATCGCCGGTTACGAGCACTCCACCGGCGAGGCCCAGCACCTGGTCGAGCGATTGTTCATTGCGGAGTTCGTATATCGCAGGACGGCGCACCATTCCAGCTACGGTCACCTGCGCGCCTGCTGGCGGAACAAGGATGCTGTCTGAGGATTCAATGCGTTCCACGGCAGAACTGATTCCGCTCAACATCAACTCGTAAAGATCGATGTCTTCAATCAGCTTCTTGCCTCTAAAGTGCTTAACGCTGCGAAGCGAACCCGTATCGTTTGGGCCACCGGCAACGAGCAGAGCGCTCAGCACGGTGGAAAGAGCGCTGATCTCATAAGCACCCGGCCTCTTCACATCTCCGACAACGAAAACCCTCACATTTCTGATTCGACCCAGTGAGACATCGACTGTGACATTCCTGAACTGTTTTGCCAACGTGCCCTGAAGCAGACGTTGGACATCTGCCAATGAGCGCCCCGCAACCATAATGGCGCCAGATTCGGGCAGCGTGAGGCGTCCTTCACGGTCAACGATCAGCCGCAGCCTTTGCGACGCACTGCCCCAATAGCTCACCACGACTTCGTCGCCAGTACCGAGCACATAATCCGAGCCGACGGGAACATCCATCGAGGTCTTGTCTGAGACTCTGCTGTTGCGAAAAAGAGCAGCACCAAATCTCTCCAGCTTTTCCGGATCCGATTGCGTCTGGGTGTAAAGGTCTTTGAAGGCCGGCAAATTACGATAAGGCGAGTCATGCGGCAAGGCTCGGTCGCTCCGCTCTCCCTGAGCTACAGGGACAGCGCCGGTCGAGGGTTGTTCCTTGTTGTCCTCTGAACGTGGCTGGATATTTGGATTTGTGTCCGTGGGAACTGTTGTGTTTTGGCTTTCGGCAGGTTGCGGAGAATATCCACGTTCCTTCAACTCAGCGCTGAGTGAAGTTCGAAACTGATCATCGGAGCGGATGCGGGAAAATACCCGGTCGTCGGTGATCTGTGACTCGCTCAGTGGATATGCTGAATCGCGCGATGCATTCTGAATCTGGGCCTTGGCCTCCCCCAACAACTCAGGATTGGCCTGGAGTATGCGGATGATCTGATCAGCCGAGAGCGGTGCGGAATCTGTTTGTTGCTGCGCAGCAGAGATGCCGGAGGAGATTATGCAGAAGCCAACGACAATAATAAGGTGCCACAGATTCTGTCGCACAGGTACACGCGCCCAAATGCCAAATCAAACGGCAAGTTGAATTAAGGGCATGGATGCCACACAGGATTGGCGTGCTGCATAGTCGCGCTCTGGCGAGGAACTTTTTCCAGAGTAGCGGTGATGGGAGCCTCCGTTTCAAGCACAGAACGGGCTGGGGCACCGTGAGCATCGCCTATGCGATTTGAATTCGTTTCGGACCAAATCGATTTGTTCCTAAGGAACTAATAAGTGGCGGCGGCATTTTCATGGTTATTTTGCAAGTTCCCATTGCATCAACTTCGTTCTCTTTCAGCGCCATGCGATCAGCAGTGGAACAGGAGTTACGGAGCCTATAGATTGCTCCTAGTTACCGGTGCATTGCCACGCAACAACATCCGCGTTGGTTCCGGTCAAAGTAAAGGAACTACCCGATGTGGGATTCGCTCCAGTGGCACTGACTCCCGTCGTGGAAGTAGACGTACAAACGTACGAAACAGATGACGTAAATTGCGTGGTTGCATTGAAGTTCACCACCGTAGCGCCGGAAATCGTGGTGCGCCCGATAACGGTATGCGGCGCGATGATAGCTTGCGTGCTTCCCTCTCCGTTGTAGGTCGCCATCTGCGCACGGGTCTCGCCTGTAAGGAGCATCAGGCCTGATCCTGCGCTACCCAGCGTAGCCATTACCCGCCCTAATACTTGTCCACTGCCGGGAAAAGCTGCGCCCGCATCGTGACAATCACCGGCTACAGTCGAGCTGATCTGAACGTAGTCACCTGCCACGGTGGCGCCATCGAAGATGCAATTGACGAAGCCGCTGCTTACCATCTGCGAACTTCCGGCCGTGCCGGCGCCGCCGATGATGATGCCGACCACTCCGAACGAATCCGCAGTACTGGTCTTCACTACCGTAGCTCCGTTCAGTTTGGCGAGAAGGTTTAATCCGGTTCCAGTTGTGGTGTCGTTAGTCGGAGTGACCACGACGCCTTTAAGCGTAACGTTTCCGCTGTTGTCGACTGCAAATTTCTCTTGGCCGGAGGGCGCTTGTCCGCTGAGGATCTTTCCGTTGCTGGAGTTGTTGATGAAGAGGCCTGCAATGCCCGGGTTCGTATTGCCTGTATTAAAAGCAGCGTTCTCGCCCTTCACCGCGACAGGGCTGCCCGTACCTAGGGTGGATGATGAGAAGCCGTAGACGGCAACACCAGACTCACCTGCAGCACTGCCGCGCACTCCAATGGCGGTGGATCCGGTGGTCGCCAATGCTTGGCCGTCTATTGCATACGGCGCGAACCCGCCTGTGCTGCTGATCACCGCGCGAACACCGCCACCGCCATTTGCTCCGGCAGTATTGTTGACTCCCCACACAGCGCCGAAATTGGTCGTGCTGCCAGATATGGTGTTAGGGAGCGCACCCGAGACGATGGTCTGGTTTGAGTTGAAGGTGTTCGGGATGTCGAGTCTTGCGTAGTTTGCTGCAGTGACTGAGCCAAGTGTGCTGGCGTTCAGGTTGTTAGAGGCGTTCGTAGCAGTGATTGCACCACTCAATGTAAGAGCCGAGGTATAGGTGCCTGAGAGCCTGGCGTCCGGCAATGTGCCTGAAGCCAAGTTGCTCGCGTTCAGACTGGTCAATGCCGAACCGTTGCCGGAAAAAGAATTTCCCGCGCTCGAGAACGTCAGTGCGTTGCCGTATGTCCCATTCAGTCGCGCACTGGGAACCGTGCCGCTGGTGAGGTTCGTAGCATTGAGATTGCTCAGATCAGTAGCTGCGCCTACCTGCACGTAACCATTTCCAGTGGCATTGCAAATGAACAATTGCTGGCCGGGAGTCACGTCCGTTTTCACCAGCATTTCCTTGCTGGCTATGCATGTCGCAGGGGTGTTGGCCGCCAAAACTGATTTGGTCGGAATCGTCGCGCCCGCACCGCTGAAGTCTTGTATGCCCGACGAGAACGTGTTGGGCAGATCAGTGAACACCGTAGTCGAAGGTGCTTGCGCCTTCAAGATGCGGGCGCCGCTATCAAGGCCGGGGTATCCGTTCGACGAGTTCTTATTGGCTACTTGTTCATATGCTGCTGGTGCAGCTCCGCCTAGGTTCAATGCATTCGTTGCCGTTGCCGCAGTCCCGCTGATGTTGATGCCAGCAGTTCCGGCGGCGATGTTGGTTGGGTTCAGATTGGTTAGGGCAGAACCATCACCGTTGAATGAACCTTTCACTGTGTTCAATGCGTTCGACAAGTCAAGAGCGCCGCTGTACTGACCGTTCAGTCTCGCATCGGCAACTGTTCCAGAAGAAAGATTGGAAGCATTGAGGCTGTTAAGGGCTGAACCGTCTCCTGTGAAGGTGTTGCCGGCATTCGTAAAATTCAGAGCGTTGCCGTAAGTGCCGGAAAGACCAGTGGAGGCAACGGTGGCAGATTGTCCCAAGGTTTCGCCGGCTAAGAACATCTGCGCTAACCCCGCAGTGCCCTGCGCCGCGATGACGCGGCCCAACACTTGTCCGCTGCTGGGAAATGCGGCGCCGGCGTCGTGACAATTACCAGCAACGGTAGCGCTGATCTGAACATAATCGCCAGCGACGGTTGCGCCATCAAACATGCAAAATACGCCGCCACTGTATACCATCTGAGCTTTGCCAGTGGTACCAGCGGAGCCGATAATCACCCCGACGACTCCGCCTGTGTCGCTGGTGCTCGGTGTAACCACTGTGACACCACCAGTTCCATTGAGTTTTGCGAGAAGATTCAAGCCTGTGCCAGTGGTTGCGTCATTGGGAGGTGTAACAACGAGGGCCTCCAGGGTGACGTTGCCGTTGTTGTCCACTGCAAAGCGTTCTGACCCGCCAGCTTGTCCGCTTAGGATCTTGCCGTTGCTGGAGTTGTTGATAAACACACCAGCGGTACCGAAGTTGGTGTTGCCATTGCCGCCGTTAACTGCCATGAACGCAGTAGGCGAACCTGTTGCGAGGGTCGAACCTGAGAACGCGAAAATACCAATCCCATTTTCTCCGTTAGAGCTACCGCGTACGCCTCGACCGCTTGAACCAGTGGTCGCAACCGCTTCTCCGTCTAGCGCCCATCCTCCGGTAGCACTTGCACTGTTCGTGATCGCGCGAATTCCGATGCCGGCAGTCGCACTGGCATTGTTATTGACTTGCACCACGGGGATGAAATCGGAAGTTGTGGTTCCATTCACTGTGTTGGGGGAAGGGCCGCTATTGATGGATTGGTTGGAATTGAACGTATTCGGTGTGTTGAGCCGGGCAAAACTGGAACCAGGGCTTCCGCCGAGATTCGCTGCATTCACATTGCTGATGTTTGTGCCGTCGCCGCTCAGCGAATTGCCCGGGTTTGAAAGACTAATGACCCCGCTGTAATTACCGCTGAACCGCGCGCTCGGCAGTATGCCGCTGGTCAGATTGCTGGCATTCAGATTGCTAAGGTCAGTAGCTGCGCCTACCGGAACGTATCCGTTGCCGCCAGGATTACAAATGAACAGTTGCTGACCGGGAGCGACGTCCGTCTTAACCAGCAGTTCTTTGCTAGCGGTACATGTGAGTGGCGTGTTTATCGCCAGAACTGCTTTCACAGGAAGCGTTGCAGCAGCGCTGCTGAAATCCTGGATACCAGCAGAGAATGTGTTCGCCGCGTCCGTGTAGACAGTTGTGGAGGGTGCTTGCGCTTTTGCAATCCGGTTGACCGCATCGAGACCAGCGTATCCGTTCGCAGCGTTCTTGTTGGGAGACAACTCGCAGGAGGGGCAAGAGATCGAAGGAGCCTGTCCACCGCTCGACGAGATGGGACCTGCACCCAAGACGCTCAACACTCCAGTATTGCCGACAGTGATCGATCCCGTAGCTCCGCTCACGCTAATGCCTGTCCCGGCGATCAAGCTATTTGCAACACTGCTGGGGGCCCAATTCGAACCGCTCCAAACCAACGCTTGTCCGGACGACGCGCCAGTGGTCGTGCCTAAAGGAGAACCATTGATCTTGGATACTGCGGTCACACCTTGTGTGCCAGTTACGTCTCCGCTCAGGGCGCCGGTGAAATTGCTTGAAGAAGCCACGCTGCCGGTAATCTTAGATCCGTCAAGTGAAGTGATCCATGATGGGTCTGCATAACTGCCAGTGGTAACAACCCCATTTGTCACTGCGGTGGCAGTAGCTGCATTGCCGCTGATGTTGCCCCCAGCAGTGCCAGTCCAGCTCACAGCCCCGGCATTGTTCACATTTAAAAAATTCGTTGCGCCAGTCTTGTCTGTTACCGAAAAAATATCCTTTGTCGGCGAGGCTGAGGTTGTCTGCTTGACCGTGACGCCTGTAATGTCCGTCGTTGGTGCAAAAGCATTTGCCGCATTGACGAGCGGGACGTTTGCCGTTAGCCGCGCGTCAACCACAGTACCCGTCAGCTTCGAAGCATCAAGCGAAGCGATAACCGTTGCACCCTGCGTTCCGGTCACATCACCAGCAAGCGCGCCGCTGAAGTTCGTTGCAGAACCTGCCGATGTCGCGGTCGTCGCGTTTCCGAATAAGGCCGCTGTGATCGTGCCTGCTGTAAAGTTGCCCGACGCATCGCGTTTTACGATCGTGCTGGCCGTGCTCAAGTTGGTCGCAGCATTCGCCGCAACTGTAGCCGTGTTTACATTGGCTGCGGTCGAACCACCCACTGAGGCAACGACTGTGGCGCCCTGTGTTCCAGTCACGTTCCCAGCAAGCGAGCCACTGAAATTCACAGCTGTCGTTGCATTCGTCGCAGTTGTCGCCGTGGTCGCATTCCCAGACAAAGCAGCAGTGATCGTGCCTGCCGCGAAATTCCCTGACGCGTCACGCTTCACGATCGTGCTTGCGGTGTTCGCATTTGTTGCCGCGTTCGCAGCAACCGTAGCCAGGTTCACATTCGCTGCTGTCGAACCGCCGACCGTGGCCACCACCGTCGTGGCCTGCGGACCGGTCACATCACCGGCCAGCGAGCCACTGAAGCTCGTCGCCGAAGTTGCGGTCGTCGCTACGGTGGCTGTGGCAGCATTCCCGTTGATGGAACCGGATGCTGTTCCATTCCAACTCAAGGCGCCAGCGTTGTTGACTTTGAGGTATGTGCTTGAGCCGGCATTGTTCTGCACTGAAAAGATGTCAGAGTTCGGCGAGACCGCCGAAGTTTGTTTCACGGTGACTGCGCTTACGTCGGAGGTAGGGGAAAAAGTGTTCGTGATGTTCAGGAGCGCGACATTGCTAGAGAGGCGTGCGTCCGCGACGGTCCCGGTAAGTTTTGTAGCCGGCAAAGACGAGATTACTGTTGCCAATTGCGTGCCGGTTACGTCTCCGCTCAACGTGCCAGTGAAACTTGCGGCTGTCCCAGAGATGTTGATAGCTGCAATTCCGGCGTTGATGTTGGCAGCAGCCAGACCGGTAATTGCCGAGCCGTTTCCGGCCAGAGTGTTGCTGGGGTTGTTCAAAGCGAGGATGCTGCCGTAAGTTCCACTCAGTCGTGCATTCGGTACGATACCGCTGGTCAAGTTTGCCGCATTTAGATTACTCAGATCAGTAGCTGCGCCTATCTGGACGTAACCGTCTCCTGTGACATTGCAGATGAAGAGCTGCTGGCCGGGAGTGGCATCGGTCTTAACTAGCATTTCCTTGCTGGCGACGCATGTGCCTGGCGTGTTTGCGGCTGGAACTGCTTTGACTGGCAGTGTGGCAGCCGCGCTGCTGAAGTCCTGGATACCTGCAGAGAATGTGTTTGCCGAGTCGGTGTAGGCACTCGCGGATGGCGCTTGCGCCTTTGCGATCCGGCTGCCGGCGTCGAGACCTGCGTATCCGCTAACAGCGTTCTTGTTTGCCACTTGTTCAAATGCTGCTGGTGCAGTTCCGCCGAGGGCTAGCGCATTCGCTGCGGTGGTCGCTGTCGCTGCAGTTCCAGAGATGTTGATTCCTGCAGTTCCGCCGGCGATGCTGCCCGCAGCGAGATTCGTTAAGGCGGAGCCGTTACCAGCAAAAGTGTTGGCGGTCACGCTGCCCGTGATACTCAGGTTTGCAGCTTGCGGAGTTGTCCCGTTTTGGATGTAAGAATTGCTTCCTGCTACTGGAGTGCGTGCGTCGGTCAAACGAGCGTCAGTTGATCTGACCACTGTGTTGTCAACAGCCAAAGTGGTGCCTTGAAGCGAGAGACCGTCTCCGGCTGTTGTCACCGTACCACTTGGGATAGGGTTTCCGTTCAGGTCTCTATAACCAGCAGCCAGGACGTTCCCGTTACCATCAACGCGGAATTTGAGCACCGGAGCAATCCCGCTGAAGCCCTTTAGAAGATCTCCGCCTGCAGTGTTGTCAAATTGTCCGGCAGTTCCACTGACAGAGTTCGCAGTACCGCGCACGCCGATACCAATGCCCGTGGCAGCACCGGCAGTTCCTTGTACACCATTGCCGCTCGGTGAGTCGATAGTCCCAAAGACGCCAACGTGCGAACCGGCAGTGTTGGTATCATGGCCGACAACGCCGCCGTTAACGCCTGAAAAATTTCCACTGAATGCGTTGATCACTCCGCCAGTGAGGTTTCCATCGTTAACACCTGTCGCAGTGATGTTGCCGGTTACGGTCTGAGTCCCTGCAAATGCATTTGCGGCATTTGTGCGCGCTACCGTGCTATCGACTCCGATAGTGCCAGCCGCCGTGATCGTACCCCCCGACAACCCACTGCCCGCAGTGATACTGGTGACGGTACCTCCTCCGCCTCCGCCCGCGCCAGTAGCATCAGTCGCGCAAGCCCACGCGGTGCCGCTCCACTTGGGAATTTGAGTTGCTGCGCAGTTGCTGGGGACCGCGGTGGTCTGGATCGTGGCGTCGGCGAACTTGAAACCGGAGCCAGCGCGTATTTGCCCGCTCACGTCAAGAGCGGTTGTGGGGCTGGTGGTGCCGATACCGACGCTGCCACTTGCCGCAACAAATGTTATGGGAGTTGACGTGCCTGAGAACATTTTTACATCGTTACCCGATCCTCCGGGAAGCTGTAACTCAACCGCTCCGCCGCTCCGATTAATCTGAGCCAGCCCCATGCTCATGAAACCATCAGTGAAGGAATTTGCTTTCGCGATGCCCTGAACTTGCAATTTGAAGGTGGGCGACGCGGTACCGATTCCGACATTCCCGCTACTTGCCAGGAAGCTGACTGGGCTTGCCGCATTGGAAAAAAAACGTACATCATTGCCAGCTCCACCCGGGAATTGGAACTCCACCGCTCCTCCAGTGCGATTGATCTGGGCTGCTCCAAAGCTGATGAATCCATCCGTGAGAATGTTGGCCTTAATAGTTCCCACAACTTCCAAAGGAGAGCTCGGCGTGAGAGTCCCAATCCCCACGCGTCCGTCCTTATCAATAACCATCCGAGTCCCTGCTGATATGCCCCCGTGATGAGTCGTGAAGGCGATAGAAGCGCTGTTGAAACTGCCGTCGCGTACATCCTGAACACTGACACCCGTGAAAGCTCCGTCCAGAAGGCCAACGTTGAACTGTGAAGGCACATTCGTTAGAGCATGCGCTGTCCCAAAGCCCTTGAAGAGTTGGCTAGTTCCTTGGAAGTTGTAACCCAGTGCAATGTCTCCGCCTGTACTGCCAATGTCCAATCTTGCGGTAGGCGTCGCCGTGCCTATCCCTATGTTTCCAGAATTGTCTTCGAATACTGTGGAGTTGACGATATTAGTAGTTGCGTCGAACTTAGCCAATGCATTCGGAAAGGCATTGGTTGTAGTAGTGTTAAAAGTCCCTGTCGATTCTTTGTTTGCCGCACTGCTCTCCTGCAATCGCTGCGACTTTACCCCACTGCTTGCGGTACCAGAATCCGCCAACAGAAACGCCGATAACGGCTTGCCGCCCAGCGTCTCCGCATCGCCTGCCTTCAACGCATATGGCACACTGACCAGCAGCGTACGCGTCTGCTCTGCCTCTCCATCCTCCTGCACTCCGATCCACCGGGCATCTCCGTTAGCGAAGATGCTTGATGGCAATCCGTCCGTGGTCGTGCTTCCCAGCAGGACGTTGTAACGCCCGCCCTCGTCCACGGTTACGCTCTGCGTCTCCAGCCACAGTGGCGACAAACTGTCCTGCTTGTCATAGATCGTAAAAATCAAACCCACCGTACGTGCAGGCGCCTCCTTTAGTACTCCGCTGTACTTAATCAGGCGCGGAAGCGAAGAGGCAGGATTCGTACTCTGGGCATGCAATGTCAGACAAGGAGTCAAAACAGTTAGGCAAGTGAGAAAAGCTGCAAGACGCAAACGAACGGCCATCACAGATCCTTTGAGAACGAGGTTTTAGAAAAGCAAAGCAAAAGAAGATTTGGGGAAGGATGTGAGGATTGTACACACAGATCAGCTAAAATCAAGACGGAGCAACAAGGCAACCAGATGAAAGACCGCCGACTTGTTCAGAAAAAACAGAATGTAAAGACCGCCCGCGTTTCAGCCGAGTGTTTACTAGGGAGCGCTTTAGTTCAGCAGCGAGTTCACTTTCGTTGCCAGTAACAGATTTCACAGAATCGCTTGCCTGACCAGTGCCGATCCAATCCCTTGATTCCTCAATGGAGGTATGAAGGTATCGTCCCTCTCTCCTGACCGTAATCCCCTATCGCGCGCAGCATGTTCATGGAGTTCTTCCTTGTAGATCTTTCGCGCCCTACCGCACAGTCAAGGTGAACGGCAGGGGCGGGGCTTGCCAAATTGAGGAGTGTGACTGAGGTCCATGGTAGAGCAGAGTTACGAACACCATTGCGAATTCTCGTTCTATTCCGATTTCATAAACTGGCAGAAAGCCGCCGCTTACCTGCTTTCCTGCCCGATACTATCTTTCGCCATAAAGGCTCTTTGCACGACTCACATGCAACCAGCCGGTAACTATCCAACCGGCAGCACTGTTCGCTACTGTGCGGACGTGCTGACAGCGGTGGGGGACAAGTCCATGTTGTGAAAGGTGGAATATGAGCAGCCGTGGAGTCGATTCTTCACAGAGAATACTCCTTCTTGCTGCAGGGGCCGTTTGGAGCAGAAATCTTAAATGGTAATTAACGGCGCTACTAGCAACCCCGATTGCAACACGAACAAACAAGTAAATGACTGGGGGCGCAATTCTGGAGGTTATGGGCGAAACCAAGAGAAATCGCGGTACATATTCGTGGTGTCAACTCCTATGGCCAACTACCACGACCCGAGCAGCGAAGCTGAGGTTGTGCCATTCGGTTGCGCTTAGATTTCTTTTACCAATGCCGGGCCAGGGATCACAAACGCTAGCCGAGAACACATTCCATTCATTAGCATACTTGTTGATGTCAGTAGTCAACGCAGTGAGAACAACGGCATGCCCTAGTGCGCCAATGATCAATGGACGGTCGTGCGTCAAATCATCTACCGTGTTGGACACATTTGCTGTAGCCGCATCTCCAAAAGAGCGAAATCTCACGCCTTCTTCATCTTCCCAGTCGCGATTCAGGTTAGCCATGATCTGCGTTGGATACGCAGGCATGTCGACCGTGGTGCCCCAGGTCTCTCTGACTACCCGAGCTTGCGGAACTTTGTAGCCGTAGTGTCGAAAGACCATTTCTATACAAGCGGCCCAGCACCATTCCCTTGATTGTTGATGCGCCTCAACGTGATTCACGTCTGATGCGATGCTTGCGGTGCATCTAGAAACAATGGACGATAGGGAGCCGCAAGTCTGACGGGCAATCGCACCAGAAGCGCATAAGAGTGTTGAAGCAGCAAGCGCCGACACTCTGCCGAGGAATTCACGTCTTTGCATGTTTCCTCCTTCTCTTTCAAAGGAGCGCATTCGTCTCAGGGAGTACTACGCGCTCCTTGTACCTAAGAAGATGAGCGGGTTTTGGTTGTGGGTTTGGGCGCGCTCTGCGCCAAGTTGAGTCTTCGTCAATTCTTCGCCTAAGCACGAAGAACGCCCGTCAATTAGGTCGACGTTTTCATTTCTTGCTGATAGAGGCGTTCTGAAACATTCGCATGTCACACTGGAAAGAGTCCGAATGCGAAAGGACTATACTGTCTGTCCGCAGTCTTCAAAAACGACTTTTTGAAGAGGGAGGAAGAACAATCGGTTAGTAACCAATTACTTGGAAATCCAAACAGACAGAGCTCGGCCCCCGTATTTCCAATGCTGCTGCAACGTCTTGCGCAGCCACTCACTTAACCCCAGCTTGGCCAATTGAGTCGAAGTGCGATCCATCTGCGCTCGCCTTCATAGTCAACCAATCTAGCCGACCGGAGTCTTAAAACAGACACGACTTCAAATCTCTATCTGATTCTCTGGGCTCAGTTTCCCCACAGCAGACCTTGTGCGCGGCGGTGAAATCGCCTGTGTAGACGAACAAACACGACCAAAATTGAATGAGCTCATGTTCAACGGCGGCTAGCAATGCGTCTTTGCTGTTTGATCTTCTTACTGCAACGGGGAGATGCCGCTTGTAAGACAGAAAGAGGCGATTAGAACGTGTTGTGAGGAAGGCCTGTGTGCGGCGGTCTTGTTATGTAGACCGCTTCAAAGTTATCGGGACCCCGCGAATCGATGCCGCTTTCGCCAAGGATTTGGAAGGTATTGTGGCTAAGCACAAGGAAGCTGTTACGTGCAGGACCGCTAACTGATTAGCAAATGAGGCAGTCTCATCCTTGCTTGATATTCTTCAATTCTGGGAGCTTTCGAATTACCGGGTTCTTGTACCGAAGTGCCTTACCGGCTTGACAATGAACGAAGTCCTGTTGATCAGTGGCCGGTTCCCCGCAAAACTGCTGGAACCGTTCGAACCAAAATTGCAAAATCGTTCCATAAGTTCCAGTTTTCAATGTATTTCAGATCTAGACTCACATAGCCTTCGAATGAAGGATCCTTCCTGGCGCTAACCTGCCAAAGTCCCGTGACCCCTGGGAGAACATCCATTCGTCGCCGATGCTCAAGCTTGTACTTCTGATACTCTCCGATTAATGGGGGACGCGGCCCAACCAAGCTCATGTCACCTTTCAAAACGTTGAAGAATTGCGGCAGTTCATCCAAGCTGTACTTCCGAAGAAGTCGACCTACGCGAGTTACTCGAGGGTCATTTGTCATCTTAAAGAGCGTTCCATCTCTTTCATTGAATGCTTCAAGTTCCTGTTTCAGCGATTCAGCGTTGTTAACCATCGAGCGCAGCTTGTAAAACCCAAAAACTCTTCCTTTCTTACCAACACGTTTTGAGACATAGAAGATTGGTCCAGGTGAGTCAATGTAAATACAGATAGCGAGTAGAAGCATCAGAGGGAGAGCCAGAAAAAGGCCGACTGTAACAAGCACAAGGTCCAATATCCGTTTGATGAAAAGCCCCAGACTTGGTATTGGCTCGCGATGCAATTCCATAACCGGGAACTCCCCAACATATTCAAGGGGAGCCTGGAATCCAAGTCCATCGAAAAGTTCTGGTACTAATGTCACATCGAGACACAGCTTGCGCGCATCCAACAGTATCCGCTTAGTAACCTCGCTCGTGCTAGGGATGGTTAGAAATATCTCATCTGCGTACTCTTCACGAGCCACTCGGGGCAAATCTTCCAGCCGCCCTAATACTCCCGGAGAATAGCTAGGGGTTTCGTCCAAAAAGCCTTTCACGACGTATCCCAATTGCCGGTTACTTGAGAGGTGTTCCGCGAGCGCACGGCCAACTTTGTTAGCACCAATGATCAGAACGTTGGTCCCAGCTTTGCCAGACGCCAGCTTCTTTACATAGATCTGACGGCCCACTATGCGCCATATTATTAAGCCAGCTACGTTTGCAGCGGCCACCGTTCCAAGTACAGGAGGAGTAAGTTGGCTAGACTGGGATATAAATAAACAACCTATTAAAACAAAGGTGGCATAAACGACGGCCTTAATAACGGCGTAGCCATCTTCAAGTAAGCCGGGATTAGGAAATCTGCGGTAAAGCCGCTGTTGTTTACAGAAGACCACGACTACAACGGGATAAAACAACAGAATCTCCCATTTTGTAAGAGTGCCTAATCTCCACGTATTCAAATAAACAATCACCAACGATGACGCAAGACAGGAAATAACAAAATCTGTGAAACTATGAAGTGACTCGAAATGGTGGTCGTGCGGAGTTCGACGGAGATGCGACAGGTTCGCAAAAACGTTCTCCAGAACAGTCTCGCTGTAGATTTGTTCGGGCGATGCAGCCTCAGGTGCCATTTGGGGGGATGCCGACATTAATTCTTCTGCTCCGAAATGAATTTCTGTTTGATTCGATCAAACTAAAGATGACAAAACGAAGTGGCATGCCTCTGTACGTCTATATTGAATTATAGGAAAACTGGAGTGCTATCTTTAACTAACCCGCAGGCAATGTCAAGAATTCTGGTACCATACGCAACGGCTTTCTAATGAACTAAGCCGTCACCGCGATCCGGTTTGAAGGCTGCTCTCTATCTATGCGCTTAATATCCGCATCTACCATGTTTGCAATTAGATCCTCCAAGGTCATCTTTGCTTGCCATCCTAGCTTCTTTTTTGCCTTTGCGGCATTGCCAAGCAATACGTCGACTTCCGCTGGACGTTGCAATTTTGGATCCGTCTTGATGTAATCTGCGTGATTCAAGCCTACGTGGGCAAAGGCTATCCTACAAAAATCCGCCACACTGGTGGTGCGACCAGTCGCGACAACGTAGTCGTCTGGAGTGTCTTGCTGTAACATCATCCACATCGCTTCTACATAGTCACCAGCAAACCCCCAGTCACGTAGGGCTTCAGTGTTTCCTAGGTAAAGATGATCTTGCTTTTGCAGCTTGATACGCGCGACTGCATCGGTAATTTTGCGCGTTACGAACTCGATGCCTCTTAAAGGTGATTCGTGATTGAAGAGAATACCGCTTGAGGCGTGCAAGCCAAAGCTCTCCCTGTAATTGACTGTCATCCAATGGGCGTAGAGCTTCGCAACACCATAGGGACTTCGCGGATAAAAGGGCGTAGTCTCTGATTGCACACGCTCCTGAATCTTCCCAAACATTTCGCTGCTAGAAGCCTGATAGAAACGGATGTTTGGATCGTGCAGGCGAATCGCTTCTAACAAATTCACTGCGCCCAAGCCTGTGACGGAACCAGTTAGTATTGGCTGCATCCACGATGTGGCCACAAAGCTTTGCGCCCCAAGGTTGTATACTTCATCAACCCCAAAGTGCGAAAGTGCCCTAACCAGCGAGGCTGGATCTGTAAGATCGCCTTCAACATACTGGATGTCGTCCTCGATCTGCAATTCCCGGAGTCTCCATTTCGTATCTGAAGACCTCCGAGCTAGTAGGCCAAAAACTTCATATCCTTTGCCAAGAAGAAATCTCGAGAGGTAAGCCCCGTCTTGGCCGGTGATCCCCGTTATGAAGGCCTTTTTACTCATGCGATCGCCTGATCGCAGTGTTCGAGAATAGAATTCAAGCTCTGCTCCAATGTGATTTGAGGTGTCCAGCCGGTTGCCCGGCAAAGTTTTTCGGCATTTCCAACCATACGAGTCTGTTCGGCAATGCGGTAACGATCCTTTCCATGCTTAATCTCGGCACTTACAGACGTGATCTCCAGGAGTTTCTGGATGAGGAAACGAATGGACGTTTGCACTCCCGAGCAAACATTGTAACTCTCACCATTTGCTCCAAATTCTAAGAGTAACCGATAAGCACGAACAACATCCCGTACGTCTGTGAAATCCCTAGCTACATCTATATTACCGACGTTCAACACCGGTTCTCGCAAACCGCGCTTGATCTCGGTAATCTGTCTAGCAAAATTGGGGATGACAAAATTTTCATTTTGACCTGGGCCTATGTGATTGAATGGTCTTGCGATAATAATCTGAAAATCCTCTGTCTGCGACCATTGATAACAAAGCGCCTCTCCTGCTAGCTTGCTGACGGCATAGGGGTTTACTGGCCTGGGCGGCCGATCTTCCAAAAAAGGGGGTTCGAGTTCACCTTGCAAGCCGTAAATCTGACTTGAACTAACAAACAAGAATTTTCCCGCGAAACGGTTATCCCTCAAGGCGGCCAATAAATTCAGCGTTCCCAAAAAATTTATCTCGTAGGTTTCCATTGGGTACTCGAAGGAGTTGGGTACACTGCTAACAGCGGCAAGATGTATCACCCAATCGGGACGTGCGTTCGCGACCATTTCAGTCAACGATTCACGATGGCGAACATCTACAGAATGGTGTGGGGCGATCACTTCGAAGTCCGACCGAAGAAAATCTTGCATATGTTGGCCCACGAATCCACTTGCACCAACAATAAGTACTCTCAAGCTCATCCCTTTTCCTGAACCAGGTGATCAGAACTTTGGTGGCTGCTATTTCCGGTTGCCGCGGTGAGTGCGTCACGCAACTGTTTCTTGAAAGAAGGGACACTCCAATTACTGGCGTGTTCTATTAAAGAAACAGGATTGAAGGTGGACGACTCAAAAACGCGCACTGCTTGTATCAACGCTTCTGACGTCTGCTCGTAGAAAAAAACGGCGGTGGAAGGCTTTCCCTTGTTGGGCTCATTGATGGGGACGAGAGTCTCGGTAACCCCGCCTTTCCCGTAACAGATTACGGGCGTTCCGCTGGCGTTTGCCTCCAGGGGGATCAAGCCATATTCCAAAAATGGAGTAAAAACAACAGCACGCGCCCCGCTGTACTCTCGCGCCAAAGTTGCATCATCAACTGAGCCTAAAAACGTTATGTTTGAGCCCGCCATTGCCCGCAGTCGATTTTCCTCGTTGCCAGTACCAACTATTCTGAGCGGCAGGCCCAATTTATTGAACGCCTCAATCGCATACTCCGTCCGTTTCCAGTGCTCCAGGCGCGAAACAATCAGGTAATAATCTTCCTTCTTTCGAGAATAGAACATTGTGAGATCGATAGGACAGTAAATCACCACGGCTTCGCGTGCATAGAACTGCCTAATGTATTCCCGCGAGCTCTCTGAAATTGCGACGAACTGATCCACCGCCTGAGCGGCATCCCAGTCTCGCTTCTTGAGATAGGGCAGCATGGGTTTCATCAAACTGGCTTTTAGGTTATTGCCGAAGTACTCTTCAAAATGCCAAAGAGCTCGAGTTGGCATATAGCAATAGCAAATATGCTTCCCCTTTGGAACCCTTATGTACTTTGCCACGGTGGCACATGAACTCAAGACCAAATCATAATTACTAAGGTCGAGCCCTTCCATTGCATAAGTTGCGACCGGGAATGACCACCGGAATGCCTCCATCGATTGCACGAAGGGGTTCAGCCAAGTTGTGCGCGGAGGCCGCTTTGAAAAATAGGGGTAAGTAAGGGCTGGATTGCACGCGAGCGCATAGGTATCGGCTTCCGGGAACTCCTCGCACATATACTGGAAAACTCGCTCCGAGCCGCCAATACCGCATAGGTAATCGTGTACAAGAGCAATCTTCATACAGCTGTGCGCATCCTGAGCACTTTTTCCGATGTGATTACTTCCACCTCAGGCAAAGGGAAGATCATGCTTGTTCCGCTTTCTATAACGTCACGTTCCCGCTGTAAGAATTCCTGCTTGAAATGCCAAGGCAATACGAGGTAGTAATCCGGCTTCATTGCCCTGGATTCTGCTTCACTGATTATTGGAATGTTCGTCCCCAGCGTAGAGGCTCCAAACTTGTCAGGATTACGTTCGGCGGCAAAATCGATTACCGAATTGGAAAGTTCGCACCATTGCAGGATGGTATTCCCCTTGGTAGATGCGCCATAGATATGAATCCTTTTTCCCTGCTGCTTGAGACGCGATAGTATCGAGTTAAGCTGCTGCTTGTGTACATTAATTCGCTCTTGAAAGTTTTTGTACGGCTTTCCAGTATCGAGTTCGAGATCAAACTCTTCCCGGCGCAAATCCGCAAGGCCGCGGGAAAACTCGTGTTTCTTGAATTTGAAGTTGTTGGAGTGAGTGGCATAGCAGCGGATGCTTCCTCCGTTGATATCGTTAAGACCGACTTTGATCATCTTCATGCCGCCCTCTTTCAGCAGCTTCTCCAAGACGGTCAGGCTGTAATACTCCAGATGCTCATGGCAAATAGTGTCATAGGAATTCAGCCTTAACATCGAAGGCATGTACGACATTTCGAAGATCCACAGCCCTTGAGGAGCAAGGGATTGTTTCACCGCCTGCACGAACGCGAGCGGATCTTCCAAGTCATAAAACATTGCGATCGACGTGACGATGTCAAATAATTGGCCGGCCATCTCATTTTTCAATTCAATGGAGGGGAATGTGTCTTGTATTACTTTGATTTCTCCACCGAGATTTTGAGCAGCATCTGAAGGATCGACACCAAATTTGATGAACGACTTCGAGTAGGAATTCAAGAGCGTGCCATCGTTGCAACCGATGTCTAATACTCTGGCATTCTTCTCGCCAGTCATCTCCGCAGCCTCATTTGCAATGCCGCTGAGATGGTCGCGCATTGTCTGGTTAGTTCCGGAACGATACCAGTACTTTGAATAGAGAATATTTGGTGGAACACTGTGAGCCATCTGCAAAAGTCCGCAGGCTCGTTCATCCCTGGTCGGGTCGCAGCGAACCAACACGGTGGGAATCTTCCGGAGCGGCGGCTGTTCGGAACCCGGCTTCACAAATGAGCCTTGAAGGTACTGCTCCCCAAGATCAATGACTGGGGTTAGCGCCAAGGAACCGCAAATTCGACAAGATTTCCGATGCACCAAATGCATGAGCGCTCCAATTTGCATCTTTGAAAGCAGCTTCCACATAGCGGGACATGTACTTCGCCCAAAGGCGTTTGCACAAATCGTCGTGAAAGCGATCGACTACTGCATCGATCAACACTGATTTCTAGTTTGATCTTCCACTTGCATTTTACACAAAGACAGGCGGCGAGAGGCCGACCAAAAGTACAAATTACACCCTAAGGTGTAGCTAATTCTTTCCTAGCTGCCGGAGTTAAAGGAGGAAAAAGCCCAAAAATCGAACTGATATACTTTTGAATCCATCATTTCAAAGTAGATCTGGACTGATTCGTGTCTTATGACTATCACGCCGATTGGCTGGATACTCACTCTCATCGGAATAGCTGCATTCGTTGCCGCGCCTCGACTTCTTCAGCTTTTCACGATCTTTTCTCTCGGGTTTTCCGCTACAGCCGTAGTTAACGTGGGCAGCAGTGCAGACTCATCTTCAGGCGTACAGGCATGGATGTTTTTTGGGAGTTTATGGCTTTTACGCGAAGCCGTTAACGCCTTAGTCACATTAAACCTATCTTGGCCAAGAAAGTTAACGAAGCCAATCATCACAATCGCTCTTTTCTTAATCGTCGCACTCTGTTCCTTATGGATGCCGGTCATCATCGATGGCCGACTGCAAGTCGCATCTCCGGAATTGTTAGACACCAGTTCAGCGCCGCTCCGCTTCGGCTTCCGCAACATAACACAGGCTATTTATCTCGTTTTCGGGTGCACAATAGCCATGCTGGTAGCCCTCAAGAATTCCGAAGGAAAAACTCTTGCACGCAGTTTGCAAGTGTATTGCTGGTCAGGACTGTTTATTAGCTGTTGGGGATTTCTCCAATGGATTTTGCACTTCTTAAATCTTCCGTATCCCGCCTTCGTTTTCAATACCAGTGAAACGATTTCCGCATTGGGATTTGCGGGGCAGTTCGGCGAAGTAGGCCTGCAACGGGTATCCTCTGTTGCGGTTGAGCCATCACTCCTCGCTCAATTTTTGCTGACAATCTTCCCTCTACTTTTTTTTGCGGTTATTGGCAGGGCACGGGTTATTTCCCCTTTCTGGGATCGAATCGTACTGGGGATCGTGATCACGGTCCTATTGCTGACGACCTCTGCAACCGCATATCTGGGGTTGCTCATTGTGCTCCTATTTAGCGGGATATTGGCGTACAAACAAAACTTAATTCGTCCAATCCACATCTTGACTCTTTTCGTAGCAACAGCCGTATGCACTATCGTTTATCTCTCAATCCCTGCTGTCCGAGACTTATTTACCCTGGGCATTCTGACAAAAACGGAGAGTTATTCAGGGTTGGAACGGATACGTTCGATTTTGTTGGCTTGGGATTACTTCCTTGAATACCCCATCCTAGGGATCGGTTGGGGAAGTGCCACATCGCATGATCTCGTAGTAAAACTACTTTCAAATACCGGGGTGCTGGGACTAGCAACTTTTGGCATTATGTTAATAACGGTTTTTGGACGTTTGAAGCTGAGTGTGTCGAAGTCTCCCCAAGAATTTTGGGCGGGCGGAGGCTTGGGGCAGCTTTCAATCTATGTCTCCTTATTTATATTGGTCAGCATGAACGTCCTGACGGGTTTTGCCTTCGTTTTCGGTCATTTTTGGTTCATCTTAGGTATTGCAATCGGATTGCCAGAGGCCTTGAGGACAAACCCTATAGCAAAATCCACTAACCAGGCGGTGGCTCAATGAAAATTGCATTAATCATTGGGGAATGTCCGCCCGGCGGGTGCGGAGTGGGCGATTTTGCTTATAGTCTTGCTGAGGCAATGCGCAGGATGGGAGTGAATGTTGAGACTATTACATCCAAAGATTGGAGTCTGACTGGTGCTTTGAAAGAAACTCGAAGTTCCCGAATATCCAGCGCTGATGTGGTACATCTTCAATACCCAACACAAGGATTCGGGTCTAAACTCGGGCCACAACTGCTGTCTCTTCTCTGCCCTGCAGTCATTACTATTCACGAAGTCAGCCGGGTTCATGCTCTCAGAAAATTATCGATGATGGCCTTCGCTCTGCGATCAAAAGCCATCATCTTCACTTCCGAATACGAAAGAACCTTCGTACTACACTATATGCCTTGGCTGGCCGACGGCTCACAAGTCATTCCGATCGGTAATTCAGTTCCCATCAAAAAACTTCAACGAAAAGCAACATCTGAGATTCTTTCCTTCGGCCTCATTCGTCCAGAGAAAGGAATCGAGCAGGTCGTTGAATTGGCGCTGCTAATCAAGCAGGCATCTTTGCCCTATAGGGTCAGAATTGTAGGTCGAACTCATCCGCACCACTTAAACTACGTTCAAAAACTTCGTGAACAGTCGCCTGAGCTACCCATAATCTGGGATTGTGACCTCACTGACGAGAAAGTTTCATGTCTGCTTGCGAACGCGGCTGTCGCATACCTTCCTTTTCCGGATGGCGCCTCTGAAAGACGATCTACTTTGAAGACTTTGCTCGCAAATGAAGTGAGCGTCGTTACGACGCGTGGAAAATTTACTCCCAATGATCTTGAAGGTGTGGTCCGTTTTGCAGCGACTCCTTCTGATGCTCTGCATTCCATCAGAGCTCTATTAGAACACCCGGAGCAGCAGCGGGAATTGGCCCAAAAAGGCAAAGAATATACGCGCAGTTACTCGTGGGATCGAATAGCTCAACTCTATATAAACTTATACAAAGACCTGCTATCAGGGCCTACCATCAAGGATCTCAGATGAGCTTAACTGTACCCTTTTCAGCACAGCTTCGAATGACTTAGGAACCATCAGTCTGCCCAGCCCATGTAACAGAAAAAGGAAACCTGCGGGCCAAGAAAAGTGTTTCCGCACTCTGTAGAACTGAGCGAGGAATTCAAGACTGTGCCGTTTGCGACCGTAATGAACGAGCAGTGCAGTTATGAATTTTCGTAAATATTGATTGCCTGCCCGCGATAGAACCTCTGCTAATGCCGGCTTGGATTGCCTGTTAAGCTCTGTGACGCTCAATTCGACTAGCTTTTCAATATCAGTGATCCATGCTTCAACACCTGACTTTTCCGTTGCACTGGCAGAGTGCAGCGTGTACGTTGAAAGCACCTCCGGAACGTAAGCAGCATGTTCATATTGTATTGCTACTTTCATCCAGGAATATGCGTCCGCCGCAAGTAGGCAATGACTCCCAGAGTAACCGCCGATGCGACGAAGACCTTTCGTCCTCAACAACACAGCACAGGGATGCAGCTGCCGTTTTCGTCGAAAAAATTGTAGGATCAGGTCTTCCCAGCGTTCTAAGCTCGGCGTAAGCGTGCTTAGCCCAATGACACGTCCTATGCTATCTACAGTTTTAATGCGGCAATACGAAAACCCGATTTGATATGAAGGAATCTCCTCATCAGTTTGCATAAATGGAGCTACCAGCTTTTCAATGGCGGTTGGCTCAATGTAATCATCATCGGACAGCAATAAGAAGAATTCGCCATTAGCGAACTCTAAACATCTATCCCAGTTATCAATCATTGAAATCTTCGTAGATTGACGAATGGACACAAGTCTTGGATCACGAACCCGTTCTAGGAATTCCCTCGTTCCGTCGGTTGATGCATTGTCAGAAACTACGATCTCGGTCGGGCCGTACGTTTGGGCCAAAGCACTTGCGACCGATCGTTGCAGATAGCCAAGTCTATTGTGGGTAGGTATAGCGATCGTAACTTTTGGTTGGTTTTGGTGAGCGCTGAGCGGGCCAGTTGCAGGGAGCATTCAATCCACACTCCTTCTGGGTAGTTGAATCCTGCCCCGATCGAGCCCTCCGAAGATGGAGCCTCGCTCTTCAGGCGTAAGAACCAATCCAACAACAAGTGCCGTACCTACCAGCATTGAGGTGATAAACGAGAGTCCCATGGAGGGCAGGAGTCCCAAATTTGGAAGTTGATTTCTTAGCTCCAGATTTAACAGGGTCTGCAATAAACCTAATGCGATAAGCGGCAGGTATGTCTGGCGCCAAAGCGCCTTAAACGACATGTTAAAAAATTTGGTTGTTATATAAGGTGCATACCAATTGTTTGTAAGCAACTGGGCGATAAGTGTTCCCAATGCCACTCCCCAGAGTTGCAACGGACCAGCCAAGCTGAACGAGAGAACCAGATTCAGAACGCCAGCCAGCAATGCAGTGTAAACAAAAGCAATTCGACCAGTGGCCATTAAAGCCGATGCATAAACAACGTGGTGAACCTCAAAGAGCACCATCAAGAGTAGAGTCCACAGTACTGAGGAGCCCACAAACATGTTCGGCCCCAACCAGACCTGAATGATCCGGTCGCCAAAGGTTGCTACGAACGAGATAAGCAGGATGAGCACAGCCATTCCATATCGAAGGTTCCGTGTGAGTAACCTTCTTACATTGTCCAGATCATTTGCGGCATACGCAAAAGAGATGAATGGGCTGGAACTCATTACCACCAACAAGGACAGCGTCATCAATGTAGTTATGATTTTTGAAACAGCTTCATAGGGGGGGATTGCGGCCGCACCAAGTACGCTCGCAATCACAAGATTGGCGGTCTGCAAGATGAGTATTGCGCCGAGCTGAACGGCCGCTAATTTAAAGCTTGGGAATGCTAGGTTTCGCGCGAGTGCAATCTGCGCATGGCCTCTGATCGATCTTAACTCCGGCAGCTGCATGCGCAAAAAGGCCCAAGCAGCTACTCGAGCTAAGAGACCTTGGAGCGACCACGCAACTGCTAATCCAATAACGCCATAACCCAGCTTTAAGCTCGCCAAGCTCATGCAGAGTCCAATCACTAGTGCGACGGATCTTATTAACTTCTCTGTAGCCACTCTGCCGGTGCCAAATAAAGCAGCAAATCCTGTGCTCCCAAGTAAATTTAATGAAGCGCCCACACTGAAGATGACCCAACTCCAAAACAACTGATGTTGAGTGTCTCCATGAGATCTTGAAAAGAATAAAAACCCGACCAAGACACTGACGACAAACGTGGTTACAGCCAGGATTCTAAACAGTAGTGCGCATGTGGCTATAAGGTCCGCTATGTCTTCTAGGGTCTCAGCAGAATCGAGCCTGCCCCTGCCTAAAACGAAACTGACTTCGCGTCCCAGCGTAGGGCTCAGGCCAAGATCAAAGAATGCTATGTAACTTCCAAATGTGAGAAACAACAGCCAAGTACCCGCTGCTTGTTTCGGCAGGTAGAGAAGAATCCATTTAAGCTGAACTATTGAGACAGCGGCAGTGGTCACCGTAAAAAGCAGGCTGCCGAAAACACCGTAGAAGATTTTGCGGTCCAAGGACATTCAATGATTTCTTCGGCAATCTACAGTTGTATTCCTTCGGTTCGCCGGATGCCTTCTTCGATCTCGACCCGGGGGATCCAATTGGGAACGACCATGCCTTTGTTCCATGGTACAAGTACTTCGCGATTCCTGTAGGGTCGGGCTCCCCATCGAGCGTCTATTTCGGTATTCGTTACCCTAACGTAGAGCGAAACAAGATCACGTAAGCTAATCGTGCTGTTTGCGCTCACTGCGTAAGTATTACTTGCCATTTCCGAATGGTTCCGGTTTTTCAGACGCTCGGCAGCCAGGAGGAAAGCCTGTACAACGTCATCTATGTAGACAAGATTCAGGAGTTGCTCACCAGGGGATAGTTCGAGTGGAGTGCGGTTTCTTGAGGCGGTGCGAAGTGCCGAGAAAAGCTTGGGACGAGGGTCGTCAGGCCCATACGTGTCAAACAACTTCAACGTCGTGGCCCTAACACCCTTCGCTTGCGTATAAAAAGTTAGGACTGATTCGAACGCTTGCTTCGTGGCAGCATAGAGGCAAACGGGATCATATTCGCTGTTCTGATAATTTTGCCAAGAGGTGCCGACGTTCACAATAGGTGGGCAATTCGAGCCCGTCATTGCCTCCAATACTTGAGTTCCAAATAAGACATTGCTTTGAATCAAATGCTCCACATCCGCAGGTTGATGATCGGCAAGGAACAATGAACCTAGATGAAAGACAACGTCTGGCTCCGTTGTCTTGAATGCCGCCTGCAATGTCTGAGTTGTTCCGTCATAAACATGGATTTGCAGCTTGGATACGATGTCGCTGAGTACAGCTTGGTTACTCTCCGGCCGGGTAACTACGTGAACATTCCATCCATTCGTGAGTAACTGTCGCACCAAGTGGGAACCGATGAAGCCGGTTCCGCCGGTCACAAGTGCGGTTCTGGGAACAGTCGACTTCATTCACTATCTGCCGAATACTCGAAGGGACTCAAAAAAGAGCCAAAGGCAGGCAAATTCCTGTCTCTTTCAGACAAAACGGGCTCTGAAGTGGGCCAATCGAAACCCACTGAATTCCAGAACACTCCCGTGTCGTGAGCAGGCGAAAAAGCAGTTGAGACCTTATACATCAGCGTTGCGAGACCTTCCAGAACGTAAAATGCGTGAGCTACACCGGGCGGAATGTAAATCAGATTGCCCTTTGCGGGACTAAGCTCTGTTGAGAAACACTTTCCATACGCAGGAGAACCTATTCTCAGATCTAAGACCACATCAAGTACGGTTCCTGAGACGCAATAGACGATTTTTGTATGGTGCGCAGGAGGTGTCTGGAAATGAAAACCTCTCAGCACTCCGACCCGGGAGACAGTGAAGTACTCTTCTGCGAACATTGTCTCCAAGCCCGCCCCCTTAAAATTTTCGTGATGGAATGTTTTCGTAAACGATCCTCGATCGTCAGCCAGCACGGTGGTATTGATCTCATAGCAGCCGGGGATATGGTTATCTATTAGCTGCATGTTGGACTTGGTCTATTTCGGGTTCGAAGTCAAACTTACTGTCTGGTGCAGAGTTTTAATCATGTGCTCAATCATCTCTGCGGATATGCCGGGGAAAACCCCTACCCAAAAAACATTGTCCATCACAAAATCAGTGTTTGGCAACGTCCCGATTTTTCGGCAATTCAGATCGCGATAAGCTGGCTGGCGCACGAGATTCCCGGCAAACAAGAGTCGGGTCGCGATACCGTTTGACTCCAAATGGCGAGTAACTTGGTCCCGGGACAAGCCGCGTCCATCTCGGAGCGCGATTGGAAAGCCGAACCAGCTTGGATCTGAGCCTGGAGTTGCTTCCGGTAAAATGAACAGATCTTCAAGGTCTCTCAACCCTTCAAGGAGTGCTGCAAAGTTGCGTTTCCTTTGGGCAATGAAAGCCGATAGCTTGTGCAATTGAGCGACGCCTACAGCAGCCTGCATATCCGACAGTTTAAGGTTGTATCCGATATGCGAATAGGTGTACTTGTGGTCATAGCCACAAGGTAGACTGCCCAGCTGCCAGTCAAAGCGTTTGCCACAAGTATTGTCCTTACCCGGTGCACACCAACAATCTCTGCCCCAATCACGGAATGATTCCACTAGCTTGGTCAACGGTGGCTTGTCAGACAATACGCAGCCTCCTTCGCCCATGGTGATGTGATGAGCTGGATAAAAACTCACTGTTGCAAGATCGCCAAATGTACCCACACTGCGCCCTTTGTAAGTAGAGCCCACGGCATCACAACAGTCTTCTACCAGCCATAAACCATGTTTTCTTGTGAATTCCGTAACCGCGGTCAAGTCAAACGGGTTGCCAAGAGTATGCGCGAGAACTACTGCTCTAGTACGAGAGCTTCGAGCTTCTTCCAAATAGCCTACATCCACGTCATATGTTGGAATCTTCACATCAACAAACACCGGCACCAAACCGTTCTGAATGATTGGGTTAACGGTGGTGGGAAACCCAGCCGCAACTGTAACGACCTCGTCACCTGGTCGAAGCCTTCGCTCTCCCAACGTAGGGGAAGTCAAAGCAGAGATTGCGCACAAATTCGCTGAGGATCCGGAATTCACGAGCGAGGCGCTTCGAACGCCCATGACACGGGCAAACTCGCGTTCGAATTGCGCCGCAAAGCGTCCCGTTGTGAGCCAAAAATCTAACGAAGCCTCTACCAGATGCCGCAGCTCATCGGAATCAAAGACCTTTCCCGAAACAGGAATCCGCGACTCAGATGCAATGAACTCTTCGGAAGGGAAAGCCACAGCATAGTAGTCGGCTACAAGAGACAGTATTTGTTCCTTTATTTTTTGAGCTTGATTTTTCAAGATTCCAAACAGTCTAACCTAAAGCTAAGTTGCCAGCTCCTAATATGGGAGACCTACGGTTAGGGAATTTTCACGGTAAATCTGTCCTTCATAGGACTGAATCTGCGCTAGAGTCACCTCACGCATATCTTCACCCCTTCCGAATGCCTTGTACCATTGAACAGTTTGTTCTAACCCTTGCTCTAAACTCAAGCGGGGTTCCCATTTGAGTCGCCCCCTTGCCTTTGAAGAATCTAGTTTTAGTAGCCCCGCCTCGTGTGGCTGCTCGCAATCGCTATCCAGAACGAAACTCGCACCTTCGCCCCAAATCTGAGCTGACTTGTCAACGATCCAGGAGACCGGCCGGGTATCTCTTTCAAGCGGTCCGAAATTCCAAGCTTCCTGATAGCGGTTGTCTTGGCTAAATAGTTTCTCAACCAATAACATGTAGCCATTCAATGGTTCGAGAACGTGCTGCCATGGGCGAACAGCATGCGGATTTCTGATTTTGACCGCTTCTCGTTTTAGAAATGCTCTCATTACATCAGGCACCAACCGCTCTTGGGCCCAATCGCCCCCACCGATGACATTTCCGGCACGTGCAGAAGCTACGGCAACTCTGTTTGCATCTTTCGTTTTCGAGAAGAAAGAGGACCGAAATGCAGACGTAATGAGCTCAGCGCATCCCTTACTGCTACTGTAAGGATCGTATCCGCCCATCGGGTCAGTTTCCCGATACCCCCAGACCCATTCGCGGTTGTCGTAACATTTGTCACTGGTGACAACCAAAACAACCGAAACGTCGCCAACTTGGCGTACCGCCTCCAGCATGTTGACGGTACCCATTACGTTAGTGTTGTAAGTGGCTATTGGGTCGAAATAAGAAGTTCTCACTAACGCTTGCGCGGCAAGATGAATCACGATTTCAGGCTTCGAGGCAGTGAAGGCTGACCTTACCGCAGAAAAATCGCGTACATCGCCAACCAGCGAATGCATTCCGTTGGCACCACTCGCGAGGTCAAACAGACTCGGTACTGTGGGTGGAGCGAGTGCATACCCAGTTACATTCGCACCTTTATGTTGTAGCCATAGCGATAGCCATGCACCTTTGAACCCTGTGTGCCCAGTTATTAAGACCCGCTTCCCTTCCCAAAACATGGATTACCAAACCTTCCAGGGAGCTTGGCCCGTATTCCAGAGATCGTTAAGAAATTTCTTGTCATGAACGGTGTCCATTGGTTGCCAGAAGCCAGAGTGCCGGAACGCCGACACTTGGCCCTCCTCCGATAATCGCTCCATAGGTTCTCGTTCCCAAATGCTTTCATCTCCCTCGATATAGTCCAGTACCTTCGGGGACAACACGAAGAACCCTCCGTTCACCCAGCGCCCGTCACCGGACGGCTTCTCATGGAAACTGATGACCTTGGTCGCGTCCATTTTCAGCGCCCCGAATTTTCCGGATGGTTGGGTTGCGGTCAGAGTCACATAAGTTTTTTGTTCGAGGTGGAATTCAACCAGTTTGGAGATATTTACATTGGCCACTCCGTCGCCATAGGTAAAACAAAAGGGCTCAGCGCTTTCCAGATAGGGCTTGACTCGTCGCAGCCTGCCGCCCGTCATTGTATTTTCCCCGGTATCCACTAACGTAACCCGCCATGGCTCGGAACTATTTTGGTGTACTTTCGTCGTGTTGTTTGACATGTCAAAAGTTACATCAGAAGAGTGCATATAATAATTAGCGAAATACTCCTTAATCACATATCCTTTGTAGCCTAAGCAGATGATGAAATCGTTTATGCCGAAAGAGGAGTAGAACTTCATAATGTGCCAGAGTATAGGCTTTCCCCCGATTTCCACCATGGGCTTCGGCTTTACTGCTGTCTCTTCGCTCAACCTGCTTCCGAAGCCACCAGCCAAAATAACTAATTTCATCTTGCCTCTCAGTGCTGACTGTTGAATGAAATTTAATGAGGTGTGCAGGCATCCCTTGATACCAGTACTTTAGAGTCCACAAATCCAAGAATTTGGATGATCAGGTAGACAGATGGCTTCGCAGAGTGCGCAGCCTCTCCTGGTTTTCGACGTTATCAAGTGCTTGCCGTCCAACTTCCCGCAGAAAAATCCAACCTATGGAAAGAAAAAGACCTAATGTAAAACCTGACGCAATCACCCATAAACGCTTCGGCCTCGAACGCTGATCGGGTTCTATAGCAGAGTCCACAACCTGGACAGTTGGTGCACTTTTTGCCTCATCTATTTTCGCTATTTCGTATTGCTTGGCTATAAGCTCGTAGATGGTCTCGTAGTACTTCACATCCCGAAGCTTCCGCAAGTATTCCAGACCAGCCTTCGGTACTTCGGCGGTAGCCACCATGATGTTCCCGTTGCCGGGACTTTGCGATTTCTGTAGTTTCGCCAATTGAGACTGCAACGCGGATAATTCTTCCTTTGCCCGATGATAATCAGGATTCTGGTCGGTCGCGAACGACTGCATACTCCGGAGTTGAACCTCTTTCGCGGCAATCTGCGCACCCAGTGTTGCCAACGACTCGATAATCGCTTTTGCTTGTGCGTCTAACTGGATGAGCCCGGTATTTTCTTGTGTCTTCTTAAGTTCTACTTCAGCGTCGGCAAGTTGGTTCTTGGCGGAAACCAATTCATTTGCAAAGAACAGTCGTCTCTGGGATGCTTCGGTGATAGCCAACCTTTGGTTAACCTTATAGAGTTCCTCTATATACGCATTGGCGATCTGCGCTGCACGTGTGGAAATTTTATCTTCTACAGCAACACTGATCACACCATCTTTTCCTGCGGATATTCTGGAATGATCAGCCAATTTCTCTCGTGCATTGCTGATCTTGCCTTCACCGTAAACTTGTAGCAGATTAAACCGCTGAATGATGGAATCTGCAATCGACCTGCTTTGCAGAAGGGCGACATAAATGTCGCTGGGATTTTTTAGTCCTAAATCCTTACCGGCCAGGCTAGCCAATGGACCAAATTGTCCAAGCATTGAATTAGCTATTGATTGTGTCTGCTGAGGAGGCAGGATTCGTGTCTCCGCAGTGTAGTAGACAGGCAGGATGAACGCTAAAATGACAGAAGAAAGAGCACATGCCAAGATAATCTGCCCCGCAAGCTTCTTGTGAGCAGCCGCCAAGATTAGCGTGTTGAGAATGTTGATTTCGTGATTTTCCGAGTCCTCTAAAAAGCTCGACGTGCTTACTTGCTTCTTCTCACCACCTATCGGCAGGGCTAGCTCTGAATCTGAGGTTCGCGACGTCATATTGCTCTCTTTGACTTTTCGTTTAGCGGGTAAGCGTCTGAATTGCTGCTATCCCTAAGGCAAACTGGCCAACGACCTGAGACCAATCTTTCAACCCTTTCAAGAGGCTTACCTTATCCAATCTCTCCGGGATTACTATAGTGTCTCCAGGCATGAGTTTGATGTTATTGAAACTTTCACTGAACCAGCCAGCGCTCTGGTTCTTGCTTAGAATCGAACCATCCGCGCGGATAATAAAAATTCGCGACTTGTCTGCTTCTCTTTTTCCGCCACCAGCCTGATGCAGGTAAAATCCAACATTGCGGTTTTGTTCGTAGAGAAACGAGTTCTCGCTATATACCGAGCCGATGACGTTTATCATTGAGGGCTTGTACGGGATCGTAAGAGTGTCCCCGTCCTCAAGCGCGATATCGGGTATATCCGTCACGGTAGCTTTCGCGGGAGCGATGCCGAGCACGATGCGGCCACTGGGTCTTGCGTTGCGCAGTTTCTCCACCAGCCGTCGTTGACTGTCGACTGTGGACTTCAAGCCCATAGCTTCTTCCCCGCTTACTGCGTTCTGGGCTTTAAATGATGAGTTCCGCTCCACGTCCAATTCCAGTTTGTCAACGAATTCATCAAAACGCTTCTGCTGGGCTTCACGAGCACTTTCCCGGGTAAATTCTGAACCATACAAATAAGCTTGCGGGGTTATACCGATGCGTTCCACCAAGCCGCGGAGAGTTTCCCCAGGTAGTACCTCGTAGACGCCAGAAGCATTGAATTCACCTTCTAGCCGGACAAGCTTGGTCTGCTTTTCCGCAGGCACTTTCAAGTCCGCTTGCGAAAACACGGTGACTACATCCCCTGGCTCCAGAGGCAGATTTTCGATTTCGCTTCCGTCGAGAATGACTCTTCCTAGATTAAACGGAATCAATCTCGTGCGTAGGTGAGCTTGGTCCAACCTTTGGATGACTGCATAATCCCAATTGATTTGCGGCGCCAGACGCTTCACTTCGTTTCGCAATTCTGACTGCGCCTGCTCACGCAGCTTCTTGTCGACCAGAGCAGAAGCCCTTGCCTGTTCGATCCTGTCCGTATCCTTTTCACGATCACTATGGCGGTCTTGCACCTGTCGTGAGGAGGTAGCGTCGTCGCTACTGGATTCTTGATTACCATTCTCAGGATTGCTTCTGTTGTCCATGCTGCCGTACCGAATCTCGGATCGGGAATTTGAAGCAGTTTCTGTGGACTGTTTTCCTAAATCCCCTTTTTTTTGCCAGTACTCACGAGTGATGAGGGCTTGAGCATCCGGGATCAAATCCTTGATACGCATTCCCTGCTTCCATGGATACCGCCCAGGCGTTGCAACATTCCCCCGCAAGGTAATAGCGTTATCGAACCGTGCCGATAACCCAAGCACAGTAATCAAATCGCCATCTTTAAGATTTCGGCTTAGGCCGGCTTCGTCGAGCTTGAATTCGGCCATGCTGCGGACTGTTCTGTCCGTAATTCGCTCCACAGTAGCTCTCTGGCCGGCAGCGGTAGGCGTCAACCCGCCTGCATACTGCATGACTTCCTTGAGAGTGGCCGGTTCTTTGACCTCGTAGATTGCGGGCACATTCACACTGCCCATGACGGCCACAACTGAACCAACTGGCGGGATGTAAATCACGTCTCCTGGTAGAAGCGGAATGTCTTTCGACTTGTCCCCACGGAGAAGCAGATCATACAAATCAAAGTCCGTAATCGCCTTTGAATCGCGTCTCAACTCAATACGTCGCATTGAACCGTTGCTTGAGGGCCCGCCAGACGCAAACAACGCGTTTACTAAAGTGCTCAGTGAACTAACTGTATAACTTCCGGGTCGCTTAGCTTGCCCAACGACAAAGATCTGGATAGAACGGAGCTGGCCAAGTGTAACGTTTAAATCAAAACTCTTAAAAACCCGGCCAATGGAATTTTTGAGATAAGGCTGAAGCTGCCCATATTTCACGCCGGCGACGCTAATATCTCCTATTTTCGGAAGATAGATATTTCCCACACGGTCCACCACTGCGCGGTAGTCAATGTCTACTTGTCCCCAAGCGCGGATCATGATTTCGTCGCCTGGGCCCAGAACATAATCTGCAGTTACTGGTACCCTGTCCACCGGCGCGAATGTGGACGGCACGCCCTTAAATAGGCCGGATCCAAATACCGGCAGCTGCAACCCGGTACTCATTTTAATGAACTGCTGAAACTCGTTTGGCTTTTCTACTTCCAAATATTGCTCTTCATTGCGAATGCGCAACTTGTCCAGTTCACGCTGGTCTAGCTCTCTCGGCCTGCCCTGCGAATCGCTATCGATGTTGGAGATTCTTTCACGGCCCGGGTTATTTTGAATCTGGGGAGTCGTAGTAGTGGACTGCTGGGGTGCGGGAACCACCTCCTGCTGCGATGGATAGCGCGCACCAGATTGGGACCAAATGCTGGAGGAAAAGAACAAAATCGAAAGCAATAGGGATCGTCGTGCCAAGAAAGAACGCTGCATTTATTTAATCGGAAGAAATGACTCGGTACTTGATCTAGTTAAGCCCCAATCGTAGCCGCTAACGCTTTTGCATGCTACGGCCTGAGAATCATGGCTGTGGAAATTGAACTTTAAAATTTATACCACATGGGAGTTAATTTCGCGCCCGGCTCACAATCGTTAAGGTTTTTTTATCCAAGGCAACTACGCATTATTGCAAACTCACGAGTACTTCTATAGTCCCGGTGGAACCAGTCATGCTTTGTAGAGCTTTGCCAACGACGGCTCCTACCATCCGATTGCGATCAGTCCCCTTCATCGCATATCCCGGAGTCGATGAAGAAACGAGAAGGTCCCCTACACTAATTTTGCCATTTTCGGAGGTAACCTTACACGGCACAATCCCTACCATTGCTAGCGGAATCTCTTCTGTTTCGTGGCGGGGGTCGTCCGCTGCATGTGGCGTCGCCAGAACCCCCGGCTTAGTTGAAAATATTCCTGCCACCAACGTTGAATACGGTCTGTCCACTTTCTTAAATCGCCGGACTCCGGTCGGATCGATGGCCATAATGTCACCTGGGCCGTAAGTGGAACGCGGTTCTAGCACCGAAACCGACTCAGCAAAATCAGCGCCCGTTGTTGCAGTTCCACCATTTGCAAACATCCTTCCCGTATTGTCTACGCGAAAAACTCTTGCCGCGTTTGCGCCAGCACGGCCAATGAGAAGGTCGCCGCTGCTCACGCTGTCAAAAAGACCGGCGGCCCCGCCATTTGCGGATATTTTTCCGTATACACCGGCAAGGATTGCGGTGCCTATTGTGACCGAAGTGCCTGCCGTGGCTTCTCCCCAAACGCCGGCACCAGTCGTCGAATTGGAACGGCCATAAACGCCCACTGCATCACCCGTTGCAGAATCGGCCAATCCCTGAACTCCGGTTCCGTTGTCGCTGGAGGAGTGCCCGAAAACACCGACATTGTCCCCACTTGTCTGAAGAGCGTCTCCCCATACCCCAGTCCCTAAGGTAGAGGTATTCGCCGTGATTCCGCGCACCCCGGCGCTGTGACCGCTGCTTGCCCCTGACGCCAGATTCTCGCCCAGGATGCCAAAACCATCTGTACTTGACGTCGTGCCGAACACACCAGAGATGAACCCGGAGGTTGCTGTCACATCGCCGTGGATCGCAGAAGGAGGTGGCGCTCCAATACTGAACGAACCAACCCCAGGAGCAGTTTGTGAGACGTCGATCTTAGCGATTGGTGCAGCCATACCGATTCCGACATTGCCGTCTTTATCAATCAGCATCCGGGTTCCGGCGGAGACGCCGCCATGATGCGTAGCGAACTCGATCGATGCGCTATTGAGGCCCCCGTCTCGAACGTCCTTAACACTCACGCCTGTAAATGCTCCATCCAGCAAACCCATATTAATCTGTGAAGGGACATTGCTGATGGCGTGTGCAGTCGTAAAAATCTTGAGTAGCTGGTTTGTTCCCGAAAGATTAGTGCCTACTGAAATATCTCCGATTCCAACGTCGAGAGCCGCTACTGGGTTAACAGTGCCGATGCCTACACGCCCGTCCTTGTCTATAAGCATGCGAGTGCCAGCTGATACCCCTCCATGATGAGTGGAGAACTCTATTGAAGCACTGTTGAAGCTGCCATCTCGTACGTCCTTCACATTCAAGCCGGTGAAGGCACCATCAAGAAGTCCTACGTTTATCTGCGAAGGGACGTTGCTCGGTGAATGCGCTGTGGAAAAGAACTTGCGAATCTGATTTGCTCCTTGGAAATTACTTCCCAGCGTAATATCTCCACCAGTGCTGCCCACATCTAAGAGGCTAGCCGGTGCGGTGGAACCTATTCCGACCCGACCATCTTTGTCGATAACCATCCGCGTTCCCGCTGAAAGACCCCCGTGATGTGTTGAGAATTCCATTGAGGCGCTATTGAAGCTACCGTCTCGCACATCTTTTATGCTTAAACCGGTGAATGATCCATCCTGCAATCCCAAATTCAATTGGGAGGGCACATTCCCAGTCGCATGGGCAGTTGAAAATGCTTTGAGCAACTGGTTCGTCCCCAGATAATTCGCTCCTAGCAAGATATCTCCGCCCGCACTCCCAATGTCTAATTTCCCAGCCGGCGCGCTCGTACCGATTCCCACGTTGCCGGAAGCATCTTCGAAAATTCCAGAGCTAATGATGTTTGTTGTGGCATCGAATTTTGCGAGGGCATTGGGAGAAGGATTTGCCGTAGTAGTGTTGAAAGTCCCATTTTTCTCAGTTGCGGCTTGACTGCTTTCTCCCAGCCGCTTCGATTTTGTCGTGTTGTTTACCAAACCCACATCGGCTAATAAAAAAGCTGAGATTGGCTTGCCCCCCAACGTATCCGCATCAGCAGCCTTCAAAGCGTAAGGCACGCTGACCATCAACGTGCGCGGGAGGTTTTTTGTCCCCTCTGTGAAGACTGCTATCCAGTGTGCATCGTCTCCGGCGAAAAGCTCGACAGGCAATCCCTCTGCGCTGGTGCTGCCTAAGAGTACTGTGTAACGACCTTGATCATCTAGGTTAACGATCCGTGTTTCCTGCCAAGCAGGAACGCCTCCCTCTTGGGTAGGGTAGATTGCAAAGGTCGTCTGTACCTGACCCGTTAAAGGCTTCCCCTCGGGATCTTTCAATGTTCCGCTGAATTTCACAACCCTCGGCACACCTTGAGTCTTGCCGAGTTGCGCTGGATCGGCTGACTGCGCTGCTTCTGCAGAAGGTGAGTCCTGACTTACGGCGAATGTAGCGGAGCAGATCACAAGCAAGACTGAGGTGAGGAACTGGAAGGAGGGGTTGCTAGATCGAATTTTCAAGGCACGCTCGCAATCGTCTGAACTAGTGACTTCTGAAATGTACAGCGTCAAAAAGTTACTTGACACGCAGACGCACCAAATCCAGCTACTTTCGATTAGTAGCAAATGTATAACACATGGTACAAACCTTGAAAACGACAAACTGAGCGAATGGGGGAACTTAGGAGTGCTTTTGCCTAAGCTCTAGGGTTTTTCAATGCTTACGGGGTCTATATGTCAGTTGTAAAGAGGTAGCGACATTCTCTCTTTCGCCAGTAGCGAGAATCGGATAATTCCATCGTTCATATTGCGCCTTGCCGGATATATCGATCTGCCCGAATTTCCACTCAACCTTGGTCCAGTAGTCTCGGATGCTACCGCCTTGCTGAACAAATTCAGGGCTAACTTGATTTCGGCGATGACCCACCTCAATACTGTTCTGCCCGGAAAACCAATAAGTACTTTTTAACGTAAACCCGCTACCTTGACGTCCCACGGTATGGCCGAGAAGGGTTCCTTGATTTGTAAAACCGCTTAGAAATCGGGCGTTGTAATAATAGCTCCCTATAGGTCTTAATCCCGGCAGGTCCGTATAGTAGCCCTCGGCACGGAAATCCAAATGATTGAATCCAGGGATCGCCGCCAAATAAATGCCGGGGCTCATTGCGGAACGACGAGGATATCCGATAGGAGATATCTCATCCTCTGTCATGGAATCATTATAAATGGTAAGTCTGTCCCGCAACTTTGGTATGCGATATCGAAAGTCGAAACCTGCTCTGCGATCTCCAGGGTCGTTTGGTTCCCCTGGGTTGGTGTTCGTTAACACTACAGTCCGCAAGAAACTACGCGTCGTTAGCGGAAAACCTGGACCTCCAAAGACCGTTGTTACTGAGATTCCGTATTCAAAGTTCGGAGTAGGCTTGAAACTGACCTTACCACCATCGATTAGCGGTTGCCGTTTCAGTCCGGGACCGAAGGATTGAGTCACACTTCTCTCAAATTGATGTCCTGCTAGTTGCCCAACGAAAAACTCTCCCCTGACGGGGCCTAAATAGTGAAGGAAGCCGGGTAAAGCAAGCGGAGCCGCCCTTGTGATGCGCGCCATCAATATAGGTTCAGCATTACTTGAAAAATTGAGTGAACCGAAATTGTTAGGACTCCACCAAAGCGATTGCTTCCCAATCGATATTGCCCAAGCCTCGGAGAGGTTGAAACTGATGTAGGAATCGAGCAATCTGAAGCGGTTCAAGGCTCCAATTGCTATTCCCGCCTGAACTGGCACCGAGTCTATTCTGGAGATTTCCTGCCGTTCTGAAAATGACAATGCTGGCGACGACGGAGAGTGCTGGTATTCGCCGCGGGAGTAAATAGTGAAACGCCCGTAGGTAGCCCAGCCCGAGAAACCCATCACCAAGTTCAAGCCTTCACGATATGGTCTTCCGAAATCATTGTAAATCGTCTGCCCAAAATGATAACCGTCTGAGAGTGCAGGACCGGAAATCCCGGTCACTCGCGTGTAGATGGACTCAAAGCGCGGAGTTATGGATGTACGCCCTGTCGCGACGTCACGTTCATCCCGCAATTCAGATTTGAGTTCAGTAATCAGCCTGCTGGCGACGAGATCTGCACTGCGATTCTCGAAATCTGCGTTTTCAGCTTCCGCAAGCTGTCGTGCACACTCACTTCTCGTCCAAGGACGGAGACCGCTGAAGCCAGACTTTACATACCCGAGCGCTGCCAATCTCTCCAGCGCGGGATACATCCAGCTGTCGAGTGGCACATAGGGAGAACCAAGAACCGGTTCTTCTGCGCTTGGGCGTGAGAATATACCAATATCTTCTCCCGGCAAGTTCAGATTGTGATGTTTCTTGTAAACAAGGGTACCGATGCCGTATCCCAGTGCGCTTCCAATGACAACATCTGTTGGAAAGTGTTGGCGGCCAGTGACTCGTGCCAAGCTGACCGCGGTCGCAAGTCCGTAGGCACCTATTTTAGTCAAAGGGCCAGGATACTCATGCGCGATAACTGACGCTGCCGACCAAGCCACGATGGCGTGCTCTGACGGGAAACTGTCTCCGCCGCTACTGAAAAAATCGCCCCGGCCATTCCCGTCGAACGGCCTTTGCCGCCGGAGCGCGTATTTCAACGCGCTGGCAACCGCTATGCTGTTTAATACGGCTTCGGTCCCGAGCACTCCGGTTTCACGGGCGTGATCGTTACCTTTCATTCTCCCAGCAATGTAAAATCCGCCAACACCGCCGGCTAGCGCAATAACTGCAGCATCAGAAAAAGTCTTACTTCTTGTTCCCGAATTGACTGCAGGTGTTAATGCTTCATAAAGGTACGCATCCCGGTGGAGTAACTCTCCAGTTAATGCAGCGGCGGGAACTAACCAGTATGCATCCTTACGCCTGAGCCCAAGAGGAGCCCTCCATATTGCTCTTTGGTCCTTAATAAAATTGACTGCGAAAGCACGTTCCAACGACTTCGCCCCTTTGACATTCCCTGTTGCAGTTTCATCTGGTGTCGCCACAGGCTTTTTCTCGCTGACCTCCCTACTCGAAATTGCCGGACTTACACCCACTTGCTCCGAGCCCACAGGGGCTTTCTCTGTTACTGAGTTTTGCGCCATACAGTTAGGGTGCCATAAGATTGCCGCTGCAAAAATCAGCAAAGCAATTGCTTGAACCCGATAACGAACCGCCGGAACGAGACCTACCCCTGTATTCACTTCGTAAAACTCCTTGTGTGAGCTAATGATTTCGAGTGACGTCTAGAGGAGCATTCTTACACAAATGCTCAAACATTCGCAGATCACAGAATTCGATTCTGCTATATGCACTTACTCATAATTGTGAGCTGTTCGGCAGCGGCAAAAGCCACGGGCACGCCGCTAGTCGTGGATAGCGATGAGATGCAAAGTTCCGGTCTTTACGTGCGAGGAATGATTGACAACTTGAATAATGATCCCACCCGGAGAGAGAGACCGGATGCACTCCAGTGAAAGCGGAATGCTTCCCTTCGATTCGTCCAATAGCGTCGCCGTTACTGTGTAATTTGAATCCGTGAACTTTGAGTCCCACACAACATTAATGCTCGCTCGAGTTCCGGGACCGATACTTCCAATGCTAACGCGTTTGTGCTTGGCGCCGCTTCCTTGAGCAATCCCTGACGTGACCTTCAACCTCGTGAAGTTTGCGGCGGCCGGCGTTGTTATTCCAATCGGCCCAGGATCTTGAAAAGTCGAGCCGTTCAGCAAAGAAGCGTTCAATTGCGGTATTGCCGTGCTGCTGTGCACAACCAAAGGGGGGGTCCCTTCCAGAGCATTCGAAGAGATCTGCCCCAAAGAGGTGATCTTCGCCAACTCATTCCCGCTGGCATTCCGGAATACCGCGCCGCCCATAGAGGGAAGAGAGAGGATGGGATGAACATTTTCTTTATCGCCAATCTTGTTCGTGGCATCACCACGCGCGAATTCCAGCGTATTACCGTTGTTCTGGATCCAATACGGATACCAGGAGTGCGAACCAGTTGCGCGATACAGCCCGATTCTTGGTTCTGGACCGTCCGCATCCAAGATCATCCTGGATCCTCCTCGGGTTCCGGTCGGTTTTACCTCCAGCCCCCGCGCGAAACTGAAGAGCGTAGCCGCCGTCCCGGTAATGTCTTGCCGACTTGTGTTATTGGCGCGATCAATGGTTTGATTCGCGGTATGGAAGTAACTATTGGCTATTATGGTCGTGCGGTCAGCATTACTGTCGATCAATGTGCCCACTTCCAAACCTTCAAAATCATTCGCGATGATTTTCACGTCCATCGACGAACTCGATTTCGAATTACCTGTAACGTGCACTCCTACACCGGTACCGGTTGTAGCATTCTCGATAATGTTACTTGCCAAATACACGATTTGGGCGGAGTCCAATCGAATCGATGTTCCATGCTTCTGGCAGTGGTAATCTCCGCCTGTCACAGTGGTATTTGCAATAGTGCGCCCGGAATACGAAGGCTTAGGATCTTGATCACCGAACAACCATAATGCCGTGCTTTTGCAATCTCTCGAAGTAACAGCATCTAAAACATTAAGCGTTCCATAGTTGGCGGAGCCATCGAGTTTAATGTTGTGCTCAAAACCCGTCACCTGAATACGCATATAGTGATGCCGTACAGGTGTGATTTGCAGAATACCGACTGAGGATTTGCTGGAATGGCCGTCTAATGTGAAATCTTGCAGAACTAGGTTGTCGATCTCGTTCTGTCCGCCCAGGGATCCAACAATGGCACCAGCATTTCCGGAATAAATGATCTTTGTTGCTCCCATGGAAACGCCGATTATTTGTATGTCGCTGCTGTTTGTTCGGATCTGGCGGTTTCCCAGCACATAAAATCCGGCGCCCAAAAGCAGTTTGATAGGCTTGTTTAAGACCAGGTCCGAATGACAGGGCATTTGAGTGTCGAGCACGGCCGAGACATCCACAATGCCCCCCTGCACTGGGAGATCATCGTGTGCAGCTTGTATCTTTGCACACCAATCTGCTCCCACGAACTGATTGGCGCGTTGCAAATTGTTTTTTTCATATTCTGACTTTGCGGTAGTTGCTTGAGTTTCTGAGTGCACAGCGGTCTCTTGCATCGATGGACCAATTGTTTGCTTTGGATCTGTAGGGAAGGTGCCCGCCTTGGCGCTCATGTCAGCTAGAGCCTGGATTTCTTCCAATAATTGAGATCGGAACTCGCTCCGAAGTACAAAATCACTGCTTGGCCTTCCTGCCAGACTTGCTGAATCGGAGGACTTGAAGGCATAAGGCACGCTTAAAAACATCGTTCGCTCTCCAACCGGTTCTCCATTAGCGAACACCTGCAAATATAACGAGGCAGACATTCGAAAAATCTCGATAGGGATTCCGCCCACTGCTCCATTACCGACCACTACGTCGTAGTGCTTGTCTGGGGATAACTGCACATTTTGTGTTTCGCTCCACAACGCCGAGTTTGACTCTTGAGTTTCATAAAAGCTAAAAGTCAAAGCCAATATGTTTGACCGAGAGATATAGCTAGATGGGATGTTGCCAGAGTATCGAATCTGAGCGGGTACTGGTGTGACTGACGCTGGTAACTCTTGGGAGTGAAGTACGCTATTTATTAGGATGGAACCAAAAAAAATAAGAACTCGACACACTGCCATGGGGGCCCGATAGCTCGCGCTGGTGGCTTTTTGAGCAATTGCTTGCTGACCAGCATCTCTGCTTTTAGTTGCATCCTGAGTTCCTCTGGAGGCTTAATGCCCAATTTCCATTGGTACGTCAACTTGCGCCACTGTGATGCTTAATCGTGGGACGAGCTTAGATGATTAAATCTAGCTGACACGAATCGTCTCACCTCAGCAGTAACAGTCGTACTTTGCACAGCATCTCCGACACTCGCATTTACTTGCAGCTCATAATCTCCTGCAGCAACTGTGGGTATTGCTGTGTTATCGGCAGACAATCTTCGTGACCGCACGCGTGCAACCGCCGAAGTATCTAAGCGCACCGTGATCGGCATAGATTGTCCATTTAGGATGGCCATCGCTGGCTCAACGGTGCATCTTGTTCCGCGCGGCGCGCCTGTACATTCGAATGTGACCACTTGACCGGAATTCGATGCGCTCGTCACTTCCATGCGCATCGATTGCGATTGCCCGGCCACTACGATAATGTCCGCGGCGGTTCGTGCAGGGCGGCCTGTCCTGCTCCCCGGTACGGTTGATGTGCCGGAGCCGACCGTGCCATTCGCAGCCACGCGCGAGAATCCCAATCCCAGATCATAAGCAAAGCCGATTACCGGCAACTTTTGCGGACTACCCGCTGCATTGTCAGTCACGGTCAAGATGCCGTTTCGCTGTCCGGTAGTGATGGGAGCGAAGGTCAGGTTGATAGTGCAAGTGGCATTTGCCGCAAGTGACGCGGGACAGTTGTTCGTCTGTGAATAATCACCACTCACAACGATGCTGCTGACTGTAAGGGCAAGAGTAGGATTATTGTTCTTCATCACCAGCGACTTCGGTCCGGATGTATGTCCGGGGAGTCCGGTGAATGACAATCCCGGAGAATCGAAACCGACGACCGGCGCCGGGCCTGCCAGATTCAAAACCAAGTTGCCAAAGCTGTTGGCGTAGAAACCTGATGCAAGTATCCGATAAGTTGTGTTTGCTGAAACGTTGAAGTTCTGCATCTGCGAAGGTGCGCTGCTCTGCCCAGCGGCATCATCGTTGCAGTTGTACTGGCTGAATGTACCTATGCTTCCTGTCCACATTGAAAGTACTGTGTCGTAGTCGGAGGTAAGAGTGTCAAGTGAAGACACGATACCCGTCGTAGCGGGCGTGTAGTTGAACCAAACGGCATGATGGTTAAATCCCGCTGTCGGGTCCCACCCTAACGGATCGGTTGGAAAGTATTGGCTGCTGGCGCTTGTACACGGGGCTGACGGATTCGGGTCCGTGTTCTCGGCCGTTGCCGCGGTCGTGTTCATGCTCGTAGTGAAGGTGCCGGAAGTGATTGCCATTCCGTTTGAGAGATCATCGTTGGGTTGAACCACCGTACCCGTTCCCGACAATCCAACGTGCGCTGGCGCGCCGCCATTTGACATCACAGTGATGCCACCAGTTCTCGATCCACCGGAGCGCGGATAAAACGTCACCGTAATCGCGCAGGTACCGTTCGCAGGCACCGAAGTACAGTTATTCGTCTGCGTGTAGTCGCCACCTGCGCTCACGCTAATAACACTGAGCGCCTGCGTTCCGATGTTTTTGATCGTCGCGACTTGAGGAGCGCTCGAAGTTCCCACCGCTTGGTTGCCAAAACTCAGGCCACCTGGCGAAACCGCAATACAGGGGCCACCCGCGCAGGCTGGAACATTCAGGTCCCACATGCCGCGCCCGTGAGTGGCCGCACGCAAGGTGCGCGATGGGCGATGCAATCTCAGCCCGAACACAGCCACTTTGGGCAAGCCAGTCATCAATGTTGACCAAGTGGTGTTGGTTCCGCTGATGTTTGAGGTGACGAAGACCCCCACATCGGTCGCGAGATAAACAGTGTTCGGCAAATCCGGATCAGCGACGATGTCGTTAGCAGGCGTGTTGGGGAGATTGCCCGTGATATTCGTCCACGTGCTGCCATTGGTCGTCATCCAGACATGATTACCTGCTGAAAAACCCGGGGCAGCTACGAACGCGTGAGTGGCGTCAAGGACTGACACGCCGCCTATACGCGTACAGTTGAAATTAGGTGAACAGGTTGTGGACACCGGCAGGCCTGGGGGCGTGACGGCGGTGTCAACCGGGGCAGTGCCACCTGGCGGGGTGCTGTTCAAGCTATTAACTCGAGTCACGAGGCCATCGCTGGTTCCAATGAATGCAGTATCGCTGTCGGGCGAAATGCCCATGGTTGTAACGGATTCCTGAGACTGATTGCTAGTAAGGTTTCCTGTGAGTGGGAGCCATGACAATGTTGTGGAACTGGTCGCGCGCCAGAGCCGATACGTACCGAAGTAAAGCTTCATCGGATTGCCGCTATCACCCACCATCGGTGGAATGAAAGAAACATTGTCCGCAGTAGAGATGCCGCCGCCTTGCGTGTTGGAACTTCCGAAGCTGGAGACGTTGCCACTTGGCGACCTTCGGATGTCCACGTCCTGGCAGTTCGCGTAGACAATGTTCGTGTCGTTCACATCGAAGACGGCGCTTGAACCATCACCGCACGTCACTTCGTCCCATGCAAGATTGCCGGTGAACTTCTGTGTGCCGTTGTCCTGGGTGCCGCCAAAGGTGATCTGGCTGTTACCGGGATGAATGGCAAAATAGCCGTAGAACTGGGTGATGTTGAGGGTATTGTTCAGCTCTGTCCAGGTCACCGCGCTGTTCGCGTTTATGCCGGTGGTGCTGTAAACACCGCCATCGTTGCCGATGTACATCTTCGTACCGTCTGCTTTGAACGATGCTGAGTGTTGATCTGCATGGATGCCGCCGGTGTCTTTTTGCCAGCTAACCCCGCCATCGACTGAATGAAAAAGGAAGTTAACGTTAGGATTACCCGACCCGCCAACAAGAACGTTATTCCCATTCAGCGGATTCACTGCTACGAGCATGTCGTAGAAGCATTGATTGGTGCAAAAATCGAACAAGCCACCATTTGTGTTGGTTACGGGGATCTGACTCCAACTCAGTCCTTGATTAACACTCTTGAAGAGTCCAAATAGGGCGCTGCCCGGGGTAGAGAGAGCCGCATAGACCACGGTTGCCGCATTGTCAGTGGCGAGCGAGACTCTCGTTGTATTGGCATTCTGCCCTGTAATCACGTTGATTCCGTTATTCGAAGGAGCGCAACTTATGGAATTCCCACTAGCTGTGCACGTCGATACGCCGAGACCGTGCATTCCCACGAGCGCAACTGTGCTGCTGACCCAAACAACAGAATCAGCCGCAGCAGAGCCGGCGCTGGCAACGGTTTGCCAATTGTTTCCCGCATCCGTAGACCATTTCAGGCCCGGGCTATTACTGAATCCGGCGTTCGTCCCCGCAAGCAGATGAGCATTGACACCACCCGTTCCCGGTTGAATAGCGATGGCTCCGATGCGCGAGCCTCCGCACCCAAGAAAATCATCGATGCAACTAGGGCCGATTGGGCCAAAAGTAGACTGTCCCAACAGAGTCCAATTTGCACCGCCATCCACTGACTTCAAAACGCCCACACCGTAATAGCTATCGGCCCCGTGACTGTCTTCGCCTGTCCCTACATAAATCGTGGAAGGGTTTGTGGTGCCATCTAAGGCGATTGATCCGGTGGCTAAGGAGAGTTGTCCATCGGTGAGTGATGTCCAATTCATTCCGCCATCTATGGTCTTCCAAACGCCGCCCTGGGCCGCTCCCAAGTACACCGTGTTGCCGGTCGCGTCATGGGGATCCACTGCGAGCGCTGTTACGCGACCTGCGACGTGGACGCCCCCTGAAGCGGTGGTGGGATTTGTAGCTTGCGGGCCGATAGGTATCCATTGCGACGCGCTGATGGGAGCTGGCGTTCCGGCGGTTGCGGATTCGGGCGCTGCTCCGGTCGTTTCTGTAAGTGAAGCGGTGTCTGCTTTGTTGACGGTGTCCCAGTAAGCTTTGCCCTCGCGCTCCAGCATGGCATCCACTTCTTTCAAGGCGCGCTGTCTCGCACCGGCGGGCGCAGGTCCGCCTCGTTTTTTCTGGAGATATTCGGCGCGGGCTTTGGGATCGTCACGCTCGCCTTCGCCGGACTTCTGCGCAAACAAGGTGGCCGCAGGAGCGGACAGAAGCAGCAATCCAGCCAAGGCTTTCCGCAGACAAGACACCGCGGCAGCGGACTTCATTCGCTTGATGTTTGCAATTGTGCTGGTGGCGTTATTTCGCACTCATACCCCAACCGCCTAGGCCGAAGTTGAGGGAGTCTCCGGGAGAAGCAGATCGATCAGAGATGCTGGATCGAGGTACAAACTTTACCACTTTGGACAGGGATCGGTGGCGATTTTCGAGGGGAAAACAGGTTACCGCGGTAATTATTCAGGATGACCTAAAGCGATTAACTGAGGAGTTGCTATTCGAAGACTTCCGCATCCCGGAAACGCGTACCTACACCATCTTTTGCCGAGACGATTGGCTGCGCTTGAATCGGCCAGTTGATTTTCAGTTTTTCATCGTTCCATGCGATGGTCCGTTCGGACTCTGGCGCGTAATAATCTGTCGCTTTGTATAGGACATCGGCTGACTCAGACAACGTCAGGAAGCCATGCGCGAATCCGATTGGGATCCACATCATCAGCCTGTTTTCGGCTGACAGCCTCGCTCCTACCCAACTCCCGAACGTTCGCGAATTGGCGCGCAAGTCCACAGCAACATCGAAGACTTCCCCGCTGACCACGCGAACCAACTTCCCTTGCGGATGTTGGATCTGGTAATGCAATCCCCGCAGAACATTCTTGTGGGATTTCGAGTGATTGTCCTGAACAAATTTTGCTTCGATGCCGACCGAAGCCAGAACCTTGCAGTTGTAGCTCTCAAAGAAAAATCCGCGGTCGTCCGGGAAAATCTGCGGCTCTAACAGAAGGACGTCAGGATTCTCGGTGCCGATGACTTTCATCGTTAAAACACCCGCTCTTTGAGTAACTGCAGGAGGTATTGTCCGTAACCGTTCTTCTTCATGGGCTCAGCCAGCGCTTCAAGCTGTGCGGCGTTGATGTATCCGCTGCGGTAGGCCATTTCCTCGGGACAGGCGATTTTCAGTCCTTGCCGTTTTTCAATGGTCTGAATGAACAGACCGGCTTCGAGCAGCGCCTCATGTGTTCCCGTATCAAGCCAGGCAAATCCGCGACCCATGATCTCGACATGCAGATTGCCCTTGTCCAGATATGCGCGATTGACGTCTGTGATCTCAAGTTCTCCGCGCTTCGAAGGTTTGAGAGACTCCGCGATCTTCACTACGGAGTTGTCGTAGAAATACAGCCCCGTCACGGCGTAACGTGACTTGGGTTCGTTTGGCTTCTCTTCCAAACTCAGGGCTCGGCCGTTCTTATCGAATTCGACCACGCCATACTGCTCGGGATCATTTACCGGATACGCAAAAATCGTAGCGCCCGTTTTTCTCTCTGCTGCAGTTCGAACCATCTTCGAGAGGTCGTGTCCATAAAACAAATTATCGCCCAACACCAGTGCGCAATTGTCATCACCAATGAATTTCTTTCCGATGATGAACGCCTGTGCGATGCCATCGGGCGAAGGCTGCACTCCGTAACTTAGCCGGATGCCCCACTTGCTGCCGTCCCCTAATAATTGCTCGAACCGGGAAATATCCTGCGGGGTTGAGATGATCAGGATGTTCCGCGACCCGGCGAGCAACAGCGTGGTCAGCGGGTAATAGATCATTGGCTTGTCGTACACGGGCAGCAGTTGCTTGGAGAGCGTCTGCGTGACCGGATAGAGCCGGGTGCCCGAACCTCCCGCGAGGACGATGCCTTTTAACGAACTTGGAATATTTTTTTCTGGCATGGCTTACCGGTTCACGTACTGCAGACTTACCCAATTGTGATACTCGCCCGTGATCACGCCTTTGACCCATTCCTCATTCGCGAGATACCACTCGACCGTCTTACGGATTCCCGATTCAAAAGTCTCTTTCGGTTTCCAGCCAAGTTCATTCGCGATTTTCGTAGCGTCGATCGCGTAGCGACGGTCGTGTCCGGGACGATCTTTCACAAATTCAATCAGATCAACGTGTGGCCTTGATGTGGGCCGAAGTTCGTCAAGTATAGAGCACACCGCGTTCACTACTTCCAGGTTCGTCCGCTCATTCCACCCGCCAATGTTATATGTCTCGCCTACTCTGCCGCGCTCCAGCACCAGTGCCAGCGCGTCACAATGGTCTTCAACGTAAAGCCAGTCGCGGACATTCTTTCCGTCGCCATACACGGGTAATCGCTTTCCGTCGATCGCATTCAGGATCATCAACGGGATCAGCTTTTCCGGAAATTGATATGCGCCGTAATTGTTGGAGCAGTTCGTGATAAGCGTGGGCAACCCGTATGTGTGGAGATATGCGCGCACCAAATGGTCGGACGCCGCCTTCGATGCCGAGTACGGACTATTCGGCGAATACTTGCGTTCTTCCGTGAAGGCAGCATCGCCGGGATTTAACGAACCGTAGACTTCGTCCGTGGATACATGCAGAAACCGGAAGCGCTTCTGCTCATCCGAATTCAGACCCGACCAATAGGCCCGCACCTCTTCGAGCAAGGTGAAAGTGCCGTTGATGTTGGTTTCAATGAAATCGGCAGGGCCATGGATGGAACGATCAACGTGGCTCTCTGCCGCGAAGTGCAAGACCGCAATTGGACGATGTTCCGCGAATACTCGCTTGATCGCATCCGCATTGTTGATGTCTTCTTTGATGAAGATGTGCCGCTCGTTTCCCGCAATGCCGGCGAGGTTCTGCAAGTTCCCCGCATAGGTGAGCTTGTCGAGATTGACGACTGGCTGCTTTGTCGCCTTCATCCATCGCAGGACGAAATTCGACCCGATAAATCCGGCGCCGCCGGTCACAAGAATGAGGTTTTGCATTGAGGCTTCAATTGTAAAACAGAATGGATAGCGCTACTTCACACTGATTGTGGCATTTTGCGTGCGAACAACTGTTCCCGAGATTGCCCGCAACTTTACAGTGTACCTCCCCACCGCGAGACGATTCCCTTGCAGGCGCTTGGGCGCACCGTCGCGCGAAACTCCCAGCGTGATCCTCGCAGAAATCGGCGCACCACCTACCTCTATTGACGAGGCCGCGACCGTGCAACTCACCCGGCGAGGCGCGACACATTGCATTTCAACCTGACGCTCCGATTCGGGCACGCTGTCCAGAGATGTATCGGTGCTGGCACTAAACACGACCTCGAATGCAGGATTGGCCCTGGTCACTTCCGCGGTCACACTTGCCGCCGATCGCTGCGGACGCGCTGGACGAGTCATCGTCAATGCGAAATCGATTCCGTTCCCGGTGAGCGAAATAGTTCGAGCGCCGCCGGGCGCATTCGACGTCAATACGAGCGAGTTGGTCCGCAGTCCCGCCGAGTATGGGCTGAAGATCACAAAAACATTGCACGCGTTGCCCGGACTCAAGACCGCCGGACAATCGTTCGTCGCCGAAAAGTCGCCCGTCGCGGCGATGCTGGTTATCGTGATCGGATTTGCCGTGTTGTTCGCCAGCGTTGTTTGCTTTGTCGCGCTCGTTCGTCCAATCACGGTCGAGAAGGCAAGACCTGCGACAGCAAAGTTCACGTCTGGAGTGGCAAGATCTATCTCCCACAGCCCGCGACCGTAAGTGGCTGCGCGAAGCTTCTTCACATTTCCGGAGACAAACGTCTTGAGTTTGACGACAGGAACATTAGGCATCGCGCTGCCAAAGTCTGCCCATGAAGCGCCATCATCAATGCTGACGAAAACGCCAATGTCGGTGCCCACATAGATAATATTGGCGTTGGTGGGATCAATGACGACCGAGTTCGCCGGAGAGTCAGGCAGGTTCGCGTTCTTGTCCGTCCACGTTGCGCCCGCATTTGTGGTCTTAAACACATGACTGGTGCCGAAGCCCATGATGGCGACATACGCGGTGCTGCCACTGGAATCGAACGGGGAGACCGCGATGTCGGAGATGTCGTATCCGCTGGGATTGATGTTAGCTGTGCGGTCTATCCACGATGTCGGCCCGCTGTCGGCATTTGTGGTCACGAACAAGTGGCCTTGGATCGGATCGCCCGCTCCCATCCCAACATAGATCACTTGAGATCCATTGGCAGACACAGGGCCGCCGGCCGCAATAGAACGTATTTTCGTATCGCCAGTTGAGGTGCCACCTGCACATTGGGTCGCTCCACCAAAGGCAAAGTTATTGCTGATTGCGTTGTAATTGCCACCCAGCGTGTTTCCTGTCCACAAACGGCAGGTTCCAAAAAACAGCTTTGTTGAGATAGCCGGGTCAAGAATGAACGGCGGATAGAACGAAGCTCCGTCATTGCCCACCCTGTTTGCCGTCACTACATCCGTCCATAGCCCTTCAACACAGCTCGTGCCGGAAGCGCAGCGCTGCACATTGATGTCTGGGTAGCTGGCGAAATATATCGTTGGCGTATTTGGATCGATCGCGTTGTATCCGCCGTCACCCACGTGAATACCGCGCCACGTGGTTCCCTGTACTCCAGCGTTGTTGGGATCAAGCGCCGGCGAACCGTTGTCCTGCAGGCCTCCAAGCAAGATTCCCGGATTGGTGGGATGTTGCGAGAACGAGACGAACTCACTAAAGGAGCCGATGCCCGCATTCAAGTTGTCGAACGGGTTAGAATCTGCACAATTGCTCGAGGTCAGCCCACTGCCGTCGAGGGCGCGATAAAGTCCACCATCATTGCCGAAATAAATCCGCGTGGGGAATGCGCCCCGGGAGAAATCAATCGCGTGCTGGTCAGGATGAACACCAGAGATTGAGCCGAAGGGCGCGCATCCATAAACGTGCGTCAGATTTTTCCACGATGTCGAAGTAGTGCAATTGGGATCACCGAGCGATCTGCTGCACTTGAAGATATTGATCGCTCCCACATAGAGATCGGTGTTGGATCCGTTGGGAATTGCCTTGATATATAGGTTATAGGTGCCCTGCTCAGTTCCGCATCCATCCGTGTCACCGCAGGCATCAATGCCTTGTTCGCCGAGCTGCGCCCAAGCGCCGCCGTTACTTTGCAATACGAAAACGCCACCACCAGCGTTCGTGTTTCCGAAGGCGTCCACAAAAATTGTATAGACATCACCAGTGTCTTCGCGGACGCTGAGCGAGCCCCGGTATTCTGCGCAATTCCGGCTGACAGGATTGCCCGGACATCCCGCACTGGTGATCGCTCCCGGCTGGTTACCGAGTCGCGTCCACGTGAATCCATCTACAGACGAGTAATAGCCGTGCCATCTGACCACCGCATAAAACTTCCCGTGCTGCGGATTGAAAACGATATCCCCGACGCTGCCTGCCTGAATGGTTCCATCGGGGTCTTGAACGTCAGCATATGCCCACGTCTGGCCGGCATCGTTGGACACATAAATTCCGCGTCCGTCTGCGCCTTGTATCTCCGCGCCATTGCCGCCCGGAGTTGCGCCGTTGGTCGAAGCGGCAGAAGCAACAACAAGATTCGGATTCAACGTGCTGAACGCGATCTTGGAAAAGCCGAGTCCGCGAAATGACCTTGTGTGATTGTTCGCGTCAGGAATGAGAGTCCAACTCTGGCCCGCATCGGTGGAGCGCAGAATGCCCATGCCGTAATAGGAGTCCGGTGAACTATTCGTCTCGCCCGTTCCGACAAGGATCGTGTTCGTGCCCGGCTGGATCGCGATTGCTCCAACTGCCAGCGACGGCTGATCATCGATCAGCGGCTGCCACGTGACTGCATTCACATCTGAGTTCGCTGCGTTGGTTGACTTCCAAACTCCGCCGGATGCTCCCCCAATGTAAACTGTGTTTCCGGTTGAATCTTTCGGGTCCACTACGATCGCGGAAACCCGCCCCGTCACCGCGCCGTAACCGTATGCATTTGTTGCGTCGAAGATCGTCGGCTTCGGCCCCAAGCTCTTCCAAATCTGATTAGCAAAATTGGGCGTCGTGGATTGCTCTGGATTTGCGCTTCCTGATTCGCCGCGCTTTGCCGCTGCTGCGGCTTCACGCTTGATGCGCTCCTCATGAATCTTCAGCTTTTGTTTGTATGCGCGATGCAACAGGTCTGAGGTGTTTTCCCCTTTAACTCTTCTTCCACTTCGAAACCAAGCTTCTCTTTCCGCCACGCGGTCTTTCTCTCGCTTAAGCGAAGTTGGCGTGCCTCCCTCCTGCGCCGAGGAGGCACAACAAAATGTGATTGTAAGTATGAAAGTAAAGAGAGCCTTCGGGAAAAAGAGCATCATCGTCCTTAGCCAGGCGTATCTAGCTGTTCAACGGCTCTTCCCAGATAAGAGCAGGCTCAAAAGTATGTAGCTGGATACAGTGCGTGTCAAGAATTTGCTGAGCGATAGGAGTGTGACTAGAGGCGGGACAAAAAATCAGGGGAGCCAATGAGGGCTCCCCTGTTGAAGGGCATTGCATCTACGTTAGAAGGTGATCTTCACACCCAATTGGACGTTACGGTGTTCACGGGTGTCATTTCCAGTGATACCGCCGCGCTTCGCCTGCACAAACGTCCCACTCGCCGCGTCAGCCGTGGTGCCCAGAACATACAAGTTCGCATGGTTCAAGGCATCGAATGCTTCACCGCGGAATTGCAGTCCCACTTTTTCAGTCAGTTTGAAGCTCTTATATAGACCGAAGTCGAGGTTATAGCGTCCGGGGCCACGGAATGCGTTGCGGGCGGTCATGTTCGCCGGGAACACGCAGGGTGTCGTGGTACCAGCGTTGCAGACTCCGAAGTCAGATATCCCGACCACAGAGTTTGTATATACGCCTACTTGATCTTGCGGGATAGGCAGGTAGTTGAAGGTGTTCGGAGTTCCCGCAAGAGCCGGGTTTCCATTACCCGTTGTCTGCAGTGGAAGATTGGTCTGCACACGCATACACACCTGGAACGCGTTCGTGCAATCGTAGATTGAGAACGGAGTTCCAGTCTGCGCGGTGAAGATCGGGGCGAAACTCCATCCGCCGAAAATCTGGCGCAATGGTCCGGCGGAATTCCGGAAGGCGGGGATCTCCCACACAGCGCTGAACGCTACGCGGTGACGAATATCAAATTCGGAATTGCCGCGGTCCAGTCCAGGATTGAACGGATCCAGCAAGCCGAGATTGAAGTTATTCGACGTTTCGCTGAACGTTGAGCTCAGGGTGTCGATCGTGTGTGACCACGTGTAATTAGCTGTCAGCGTCAGGCCGGCTGCAGCGAATGTGCTGCTCTGCACTCTGACGTTCAAGCCGTTGTAGTAGGAATCGCCGGCATCGCCACGACGGTTTATGTTCGTGTATTGGCGATTCAATCTGCTGCGCAATCCTGAAATGGCTGGATCATCTCCACCGTAGATCACGCCGCTGCCCGGGCGATTGGGGTTTTCAATCGTGTACAGATGGATTCCCCGCGAGCCCGAGTACTCCAGCGCCAATACGGTGTTCGTGCCCAACTGCTGCTCGAATGCCGCGCTATAGAAATGTGCGTAGGCAGTGTTGATGTCCTGCTTCACATTTCGCAGGCTGGTCCTCGGCAATGGCTTGGTGCCAGTTCCTGCTAATGGCCCGGCGTTGTCTGTGGTTAACGGGATAGTAGGCACATCGGCGCCTGCAACCAGTGAGATTACAGCATAGGCCGGTGGGTTCTGGATCACGTTGTAAGTCACGTTCCCGAAGTTTCTTTCATACGAGATTCCATAACCACCACGGAAGCTGGTCTTGCCAGTTCCGAATACATCCCAGGCAAAACCTAGCCGCGGCGCCCAGTTGTTCCTATCTGGTTCCCAAAGGCTTTGTATCGGGCTGTTAGGTACTGTGAATACTTGGCCCGTTCGGATCTTCTCCGGCAAGGTGGTGCCCGTGCCATAGTAGAAGTTGGAATCGAGGTTCGGATTGGCGTTGTGCTGCGGTCCGTAGTACTCATAACGCAGCCCGAGATTCAGAGTCAAGCGCGGCGTCACCTTCCATGAGTCCTGTCCATAAGCTGCCCAGTCGTTGTAGCGATTATTACGGCTGAAGCTCGGAGGCGTCACAGGCAAGGTCAGCGTGCAAGACGGCGTTTGCACAACTTTATTATTCACATCCACCGGGCACGGCAGCTTGCCCTGCGGATCTACCGCTGCCTGGAAGCTGAATAAGTTTCCCGACAAGAAATTCTCTACTGCCGTATCCAGATCGCCTTGGCTCGCAAGACTCGCTACCGCGGTCTCATAAGCTCCAAAAACGCGATTGTCACGCGTGTGGATGTACTGCCCGCCGATCCGGAAATTGTGATTGCCCTTTGTCCATCCCAAGTCTTGATAAACCTGATAGAGATTCTGGGGACCACCAAATGGGAGCGCGTTACCCGGAGAGAATGGCAGATAGCCCGGCATACCGACTTGCTGACCGCCGATCTCGCCCACCGTTGTCTCCTGAATGTAAAGCGTTGGGCTTACGGGATTGGTTCCCAACGGCTGATTCAAATTGAGCCGGTTAAAGACGCCTTTTGTCTGTGAGACAAATCCCCCGAAAGTATGCGTCATGTTCAACATGATGTTGTTGTTGAAGGTCGTCTGGCCTGTGTTGTAACCGGCGTAAGGACTGTTGCTCACCGTACCTGCAAACAACTCGCCTTTTTCGCCACCATAACGGGCATACAGTTGGGTATGGTCCGTGATGTTGAAGTCCACACGTCCTACTGTGCTCCACGCATTCTGCGGATCACCACCACCTGCATTGCTAGGAACGCTATAGCTGACCTGTTCAAAGATAGGCGTAGTCGGCGCCAATGCTCCGAAGGCAGCTCCGCCGGTGATTCCTGCTATGTCCGGATTTGCGAGGTCCGATTTCGTGAAGGTCTGCGTGACCGTGGCATTTGGCGCAAGAGTTCCGAATTGAGAGAAGAACGCCTGCGTTGCTGTCGACGACGCCGCGATGAACGCCGGAGTTGGAATCACTGCGCGCTGCAGTTCATTGCTGCGAACCCGTGTCCACTCCGTGCTGCTGAAGAAGAACACTTTATTTTTTACGATCGGTCCGCCAATAGAGTAACCCGGCTGGTTGCGCACGAATCTTCCGCGGGGCTCTCCGTTTGCTTTGTTCTCGTAGTTGTTCGCCGCAAGATTCGAGATGCGATTAAACTCGTACAGAGTGCCGTGGAAATCATTTGTGCCCGAGCGCGTGGCCACGTTCACCACTCCGCCTGACGCGCGTCCGTACTCTGCCGTGAAGTTGCTGGTGAGCACACGGAATTCCTGCACTGAGTCCAACGGAACCGATTGCCCTACTGTTGCGTCGAACAAGTTCACGTTCTCACCGCCGTCCAGCAGGATGTCAGTGCTTGCGGGCCGCTGGCCGTTGATGGCATATCCATTCGCACCGCGAACTGTAGTGTTGGGGTCTGATGTTGCAAATTGAGCCACGTTGCCGCCAGTCGCTACCAGGTCATAGGGATCACGAGTGAGGGTCGGCAATTGCGTTATCTGGGCTCCGGTCACCACCGATGACAGGGTTTGGTCTGTCGTGTTGACCTGCGCTCCGCCTTCGGCAGTCACTTCAACCGTCGTTCCCTGCCCGGTGACTTTGAGGGCAGCGTCCGCAGTATTTCGTGAACCGACTGTTACTTCGATCCGCTGTTTGAATGTTGCAAAACCCGACTGGCTGATCCCTACCTCGTAGGTGCCAGGCTGAAGATTGGTGAATCTGTATACACCGCTGCCACTGCTCGTGGTGTTCAAGTGAATGCCCTTGTCCACGTTAGTCAGGGTGACATTTACGTTCGGTACGACTGCTCCGCTTGGGTCAGTCACCGTGCCAACGATCTGGCCGGTCTCAGTCTGCGCGAATACAAATGCGCTGGTGAGTACAACAATTGTGAGAAGGGTTAAGATCCCTCTCGCGCTCTTGGTTCTTGCTTTCACGGTACTACCTCCATAGGGTCGCAAATCACTTCCTCCGTGAGTGACTTGTAACGTTCAATAAAGCAAGAGGTTGGCCAAAGCTGAAGCGTTCATACAAAAGAACTTACCTTTTCAGCAGCAACTCTGGATTCAATATTTCAGAGACTTTCTAAGGTGAGTAGTACTGTTTACTGTAGGGTAAATAGCTGAAGTCTGATTACTTCTTTCCAATGGACAAAAAATGGGGGACCGGTTAGGCCCCCTGAGTTGGAGATGAACGACACAGTCTTTCTCTAGAACGTTAGTTTCACTCCCAGCTGCATGTTTCGACGTTCGCGCGTGTCGAAAGCAGGATTCAATCCCAGACCACCTTTCTTCGCTTGCACCTGCAGACCAGTACTGAAGATGTCTACAGGTCCGTTGATGAAATCGTTCGGATGGTTGAAAAGGTTAAACGCTTCACCCCTGAGCTGCAGGCCCACACGTTCTGTCACCGCGAAGCTCTTGTAAACGCCCAGGTCGAGGTTCCAATGATTCGGGCCCCGGAAGGCGTTTCTTCGCGTCATGTCACTCGGGAACGGGCAGGAAGTCGGGACTGAAAGAGTACCGCCGCCTATCGAACTCGGCGCACCGGCATTACCTTGGCCCGGCGTCGTGCAGGTGCCAAAGTCAGATATCCCGATCAGTGGGCTATTGAAACTGTTCTCAGGCGGAAGTGTTAAGTACGCAAACGTGTTCGCTCCGATAGGAGGACTGTCTGTGTTGCCCGTAAGCGGAACACCCGTTCCCGCAGCCGCGGGTGTGTAACGCGGACAATACTCGAACGCATTGGTGCAATCGTAAACGGTATAAGGCGTTCCGGTGTTGGCCGAGAATATGGGCGCCACGCTCCAGCCGCCCAGCAGTTCCCGCTTCCACCCCGTCGAGTTCTTGCCGATTGGTGGCTCATACACAAAACTGAGCGTCAACCGGTGACGGATGTCGAAATCAGCATTTCCTCGGTCAATTGCCGGACGGAACGGATCGAGGAAGCCAAGATTCAACGCGCTGGTGCCGACTTCACTGAACGTAGTACTGAGGTCGTCAATAGCATGGGCCCAAGTGTAATTGGCAGACAACGTCAATCCAAATTGGGCAAAGTTAGTGCTCTGCACGCGAACGTTGAGAGCGTGGTAATAAGAATCGGCATTGCTGCCGCGCCAGTTGACGCCCGTGAATTGGGGATTCAAGCGGGAGGTCGGAAGATCTACAGCCGGGTCGAGCCCGCCATAGACCACTCCGGAACCGCTCCGGTTGAAATCGGAGATCGAGTACAAGTGAACCCCGCGCGAGCCGGAGTACTCCAGTGCAACCACCGTGTTCGCTCCCATTTGCCTCTCAAACGCCAAACTAAACTGATGCGAGTAGGCGGTAGAAATATGAGGATCCACTGCTCTAAGGCTGGTTGGCGGTATCGCGAGGGTCCCCAATGGCTGTCCTAATGGACCAAAGTTACTGTTGGTGATTGGTATGGGCGCTCCAACGTCACTAGGCTTGACCGCCAAAACGGCCTGACCAGGAGGGTTCTGGATAACGTTGAAGGTCACGTTTCCAAAATTGCGCTCATAGGAGATGCCATAGCCTCCCCGTAAAGCGGTCCTCCCGTCGCCAAACAAGTCCCACGCGAATCCGATGCGCGGTGCCCAGTTGTTCTTGTTCGGGTTCCATAGTCCGCCAACCGGACTTTGCGGTGCGATGAACACTTGCCCAGTCGTGACGTCACCCGGCAATACCAGGCCATTCCCATTGTTGGCTGGATAAAAGTTCGAATCCAGGTTTGGATTGGCATTGTGCTGCACACCGTAGTACTCCCACCGTACGCCCAGGTTCAATGTAAAAGTGGGTTTCAGCTTCCAACTGTCTTGGAAGTAGAAGGCGCCATCGTTGTAGCGGTTGTTGCGGTTAAACAATGGTGGCGTCACGGGTAAGGTTACGGAACAGCTCGGCGTCTGGATAGGTTTGCCGGTTGTTTGATCCACTTGGCAAGGGAATTTTCCTTGCGGATCAACTGCGCCTTGGAATTGGAACAATTGCCCCGCCTGAAGATTCGTCAGCATCTGCGTGATGTCGCCGGGCGCAGCCAACGTTTCGAAGCCGGTTTGAAATGCTCCAAACGTGCGGTTGTCACGCACATGCACATATTCCCCGCCCAGCCGGAATTGGTGATTGCCCCGCACCAAGGAGACATCCTGATAGAACTGGTAGAGGTTTTGCGGTCCGCCAAACGGTATGGCAGCACCTGGCGCCAGCGGCAGATATCCGGGCATGATGACGGGCAGACCTGCGTCTTGTTGGATCAACGGAGCATTGGCATTTGGAAATAGTCCGGGAACAATACCCGCGCCCCCCAACGGCTGGATATTATTCAAACGGTTATAGTTGAATTTGGATTGTGAGACGAGCGCTGCCCCGAACGTGTGCGTAAGGTTCAGCAGCACGTTTTGGTTCAAGGTGTTTTGCCCGGTGTCAAATCCTACATATGGACTCAAGCTGTTCGATCCGGCAAAATCATTTTCGTGCTGGCCACCATAGCGCACGAAAAAGCTTGTCTTATCGCTGATGTTCCAGTCCGCTCGGAGCACCCCAAAGTATGTGTTTTGCGGGACTCCGCCCCCTGAATCGGACGCCGTATTGAAACTGACCCTCTGCAATGCGCCGCCTTGAAATGTTGGGCCCAATACAACATCCGGTTTCAACGCCCCGAACGAATTGAAATACGCCTGCGTATTGGGCGCAGTCGTCGCCAGGAAAGAGGGGGTCACCACCACTCCCTGTGTTGTGGCATTACCGCGAACGCGGGTCCACTCCACGCTGTTGAAGAAGAACAACTTGTCCTTCACGATCGGTCCGCCGACGGAATATCCGAATTGGTTCCGGGTGAACCGCGGCTGCCCGATGCCCGTGGCATTGTTCTGGTAACTATTGGCAGCCAACGCAGAGATGCGGTTGAACTCGTACGCCGATCCGTGTAACGAATTGGTCCCGGATTTCGTGGCTACGTTGATGATGCCGCCGCTGGCTCGACCATATTCTGCCGTGAAGGTGTTGCTGATCACGCGGAACTCCTGGACTGAATCGAGTGGCACAGTGGTTCCCAGCGACGCCGAGAACTCGTCCCTGTTTTCACCGCCATCGAGCAGGAGGCTGTTACTGGCATTGCGCTGACCATTGAGATTGAAGCCCGCTCCCCTGGGAGTGCCCGGCGTTACGATCTGAGTGGGATCGGGTGATGCGTTTCCTGCTATCGCAACCAGATCGTACGGATCACGTGTCAATGTCGGAAGTCCCACAATCTGCGCTCCCGTTACCGCTTGCGATATGGATTGGTCTGTCGTGTTGACCTGTGCACCGCCTTCGGCAGTGACTTCCACCGTCGTTCCTGCCCCTTTCACCGCGAGGTGTGCATCGATGGTGTTTCTGGAACCAACGGTGACATCTACTCTTTGTTTGTATGTATCGAACCCTGGCTGCGCTATGGTTATTTCATAGGGGCCGGGTTCCAGGTTTGTGATTCGATACGAGCCGTTGCCACTCGCAACGGCGCTCCGCGTAAACCCCTTTCCTAGACTCCTTACGGTGACGGTCACTCCCGGAACAACGGCACCGCTTGGGTCTGTCACTGTGCCCCCGATCTGTCCGGTTTCTGTTTGTGACCACACGAATGTAGAGGTAAGCACGAATAGGAAAAGAACGAACATTACTTTCCTTGCGCTGAAAGACCCTGACATGTACAACCTCCCAAATTGGCAGCCCTTCTACGCACGGACTGCCCGCCTGGGATATTTGCATCCGAATTGCCAAACCGAAAATGACAGATCACAGGGACTTAACTGCCGATCCTTGACTCTGCATTTGGAAATTTGAAGAAAGGATCAACGCTGACTCTTGTTTAATAAATCCTGCAAACATTCATTTGGTGTTTCTTGGGTAAATGGTACAAACCTCAGAGCTGTCATGTTTTGCAAGTAACAATGTTCCAAGTGGAACATTGTGGAAACCACTCACGCAGCAAGACAGCCCCTCTCTTGAGGGGCTGTCTCGCTTCACAGAACTTTGTAGTCGAAATGCGAGGAGTATTTAGTGCCAGGCGCGGGTCAGGAAGTCCGTCATCGTTAGTGTGAGCAGGATGCCGAGCCAGAACACGCCGGAGATTACCGTGATCTTCGTCAGACGACTCGAATCTTTCACGTGCATGAAGTAAAGAACGACCAATGTCGCTTTTACTGTGGCAATAATAAGCGCGATAGGCGCGTTCAAAGAGATACCGCCCACTTCGATGTTCTGGAACGCTGCCCATACCGTCAGGCCGGTGCCGATCAGCAGCGCTCCGAAGATCAAAGCATAGGTGAACAGCGAGCCGATGTGATGGACGGACTCGTGGTGCGGTTGTTGATGCTCAGTCTGTTGATGTGCAGTCATCCGTGTCCTTAGTCTCAGTGTCCGCCGTGCCGGTTGATCAAGTACAACAACGGGAACAAATAGATCCAAACGATGTCAACGAAGTGCCAGTACAGTCCGAAGTTTTCAATCGGCGTGTAATACGCGGCGGAATACATTCCCTTATGTGCGTTGTAGAGAAGCCACAACATCAGTCCCATGCCGATGATCATGTGCAGCGCGTGCATTCCCGTCATCGCGAAATACAGAGAGAAGTAGATTTCCGACCCTGGCATGGAGCGTTGACGCTCACTACCGCCAGGCAGCGGCGGCGGGCCCTCTTCTCCGCTAGAGTGTCCTTCGGGTGTGGTGACAGTCTCGCCGGGTATCGATGCCGCTCCGTGCGCCAACGCAGAGTCGGATGGTTCACCCGGAGGATGTCCGAGACCACCTGTCATATAACGCTTAAGAAGATCCGGAATGGTCTCTTTTTCCTGCGCTTCGCTGACGCCGGCGCAACGACCGCCACCTTGTGGTTCGAAACAGAAATTTTGTCCCGGGATCTCGCGCTTTTCGAACTTCTGCGAGTACTCAACAACTTTCACGCCAAGGAAGACCGTGCCGAGGATCATTGTGGCGATGATGAAGCCCATAAGCCGCTTCACCAGCCCGCGCTGCGCCGCGTTCACGGCAAGCGCCATGGTCAAGCTGCTGCCGATCAGGACAACGGTATTGAATGTTCCCAGTTCGATGCTCAGTGTTGCGCTGGCTGCGCCAAACGCTGGAAAGAAGCGGTTGCGATAGACAAGGTAGGCGCAGAAAAGGCCGCCAAAGAACATGACTTCCTGGATCAGGAAGACCCACATGCCCAGGCCAGACGCGTCCTTCTGCTGGTCCATGGTGTCGAAGTGGTGCAGGTGCCGCGGATGATGGCCTTCATCACCGGCGTGGTGACCGTGCGCGCCAACGTCATGAACTTCGGGATCAGTGCGGGTAGCCAACCTTAAACCTCTCCTTCTTTCTCACCATAGTTATACGGCTCGCTGGTGACTACGGGCGTTTCATGGAAGTTGTGTGATGGCGGCGGTGACGAAGTCTCCCATTCCAATCCAGTGGATTCCCACGGATTCGGACCTGCGACCTGACCATACTTCAATGACCAAACCAGATACAGCATCGGCAATAGGAAACCGATCGCCAAAATCGAAGCGCCCGCGGTGGACAGCACGTTCAACACCTGCCATTCCGGCGGATAAGAATGATAGCGGCGCGGCATGCCCAGGTATCCGAGAATGAACTGCGGCATGAACGTTAGATTGAATCCCACAAAGACCAACAGCGCGGAAAGCTTCGCCGGAAGCTCAGGATACAAACGCCCAGTCATCTTCGGCCACCAGTGATGAATTCCGCAAAGATACGCGAGCACCATGCCACCCACCATTACGTAATGGAAATGAGCGACGATGAAATAAGTCTCAGTAAGGTGAACGTCCAAGCCAAGTGCAGCGAGGAAGAGTCCAGTGAGTCCGCCGATAGTGAACAATCCGATGAAGCCGAAGGCGTAGAGCATCGGCGTGTTCCAGCGAACCGAACCTTTATATAGTGTCGCCGACCAGTTGAAGACTTTGATCGCGGAAGGGATCGCAACTAAGAAACTGATGAGCGAGAAGATCAGCGCCGCATACATCGAGATGCCGGCGATGAACATATGGTGCGCCCAGACCAGGAACCCAAACACAGCGATGGCGACGCTCGAGAAGGCGATGGCCTTGTATCCGAAGATGCGCTTGTGCGAGAAAGTTGTGACAACCTCGCTGATCACGCCCATGCCCGGAAGGATCATGATGTACACAGCAGGATGCGAGTAGAACCAGAACATATGCTGGAACAGAATGGGATCGCCGCCCAGCCGCGGATCGAAGATGCCGATGTGAAATCCACGTTCCAGCGCCACCAGTATCAGGGTAATGGCGATGACCGGAGTTCCCAGCACCATGATGATGCTGGCTGCGTAGTGCGCCCACACAAACAGCGGAAGCCGGAACCATGTTTGTCCCGGTGCGCGCATCTTGTGAATGGTGACAATGAAGTTAAGGCCGGTGAAGATGGAAGCGAATCCGGCAATCAGGATTCCAACAGCCGTAAGGATGACGTTTGTATTCGAGTACGTTGTGCTCAGCGGAGCGTAAAACGTCCAGCCTGTATCAACACCACCGGTGATCATTGCGGCGAGTCCAAAGCATGCGCCGACAACGAAAATGTACCAGCTCAGAAGATTGATTTTCGGGAACGCCAAGTCCTTAGCGCCGATCATCATCGGGATAAGGAAGTTGCCGAGCGTAGCGGGCACTGACGGGATGAGGAAGAAGAAGATCATCATCACGCCGTGCATGGTGAAGGCTTTGTTGTAGGTATCGGATTCCAACAGGTCGCCAGCGGGGGTCAGCAACTCCAAACGCACTAACGATGCCATTATGCCGCCGACGAAGAAGAAGAACGTGATCGTCAGCATATAAAGGATGGCAATGCGCTTGTGGTCCTGGGTCAACAGCCAACTCTTGAGGCTGTGGTCCGCATTCAGGTAATGCTCTTCCGGCATTACATGCGTTTCTGTTACGACGACATCTGTTACAGCGGTGCTCATTTTGTTGGTTTCCCTTGTTTCGGTTCCGGGTTCGGGTTCGTGGTCGAACCGGCGACCGCTCCCGTGGTTGTTTGTTTTTCCGCTTGCAGGCTCTTCACATACGCCACTAACTGAATCAGGCTCTCCTCATTGATCTGTCCTGTAAAGGTTGGCATGATCGGGCCAAAACCAGCAACAATCTTGGCCTGCGGATTCAAGATCGATTCGCGGACGTAATTCTCATCGGCGACCACGGTACGCCCGTCGGCAAGTTTAACCGGATTTCCAAATGCTCCCGCGAGATTCGGCCCGCGGGCGCCGGATTGTCCTGAGTGGCAGGTAACGCACCCGAGGCTGGTGAAAAGCTTCTCTCCGTTGGAAGCTAGCGAGCCTTCACCGGAGCCTCCACTCAACCAGGCTTGGTACATCGCCGGTTCCATCACGATGATCTCGCCGATCATGCCGGAGTGCTTCGTCCCGCAATACTGTGTGCAGAAGAGATGGTACGTTCCGGTCTTGTTGGCGTTGAACCAGAGCTGCGTATAGCGGCCGGGCAGGACTTCGTGTTTCACGCGGAATTCAGGAATCGAGAAGCTGTGAAGCACATCCTGCGAAATCATCGTTAATCGGACGTTTTGGTCCACGGGAATATGCAGCTGGTTGATCTCACGCGGGCCTGATGGATGTTGCACCTTCCACATCCACTGCTTGCCGACAACGTAAATCTCCATCGCTTGTTTGGGAGCGCGTTCCATGTTGAAGTAGAGGATCGCCGCCCATACATAAATGACCATCGCGATGCCGAGTGGAATCACTGACCACATGATCTCCAGCGGCACCGAGCCTTCAATCTGTGTGGCAATCGGGTTCTTCTCCTTGCGGTACTTGATGGAGAAGGTCAGCACCATCGCGGCGACAAGGCCGGTAAAAAAGATGGTGATGGCGACCAGGAACAAGTACAACGCGTCCACCTGCCACGCGATGGTGGAGGCCTGGTCGGGAAAAAACGGTAGATACTTTGAAAACATCATTAGCGGTTTCTAGTTTCTCGTTTCTATTCTAGTTACCCTAAACCGTGTGTCCGTCCGGGCCGTGGTGCTCACGCCGGATCGAAACGATCATGAACGTCAACAAAAGCAGAACTGTCAGGACTCCGCCGGCGCGCACAAAGTTCATCGCAATCGCGCCGTACTTCCCTGTCATCGGATCGTAGTGGTAGCAGAAGAGTATCAACTGGTCAGTGACGTTTCCGATCTTCTCTTCCGATGCTTCGATCATTCCCAGGCGCATGTCTTTAGGCGAATACTCGATTCCGTAGTAGTACTGCGCTAAGCGGCCGTCTGGAGTTGCAAGCATCAGTGCGCTGGCATGCGCAAACTGCTGGGTCTTGTCGTCCCAGACGTAGCGGAAACCCACCGCTTTCGTGAGCGCGGTAATGGACTCCTGCGAACCGGTCAGGAAATGCATGCCCTGTTCCGCGCCGGGACGTCGGTAGCGGTCAATGTAAGTCTTCTTTTTCGCAGCGGCGATCTCTGGAGTCTCACGGGGATCGAAGCTGACCGCGACTACATCGAATTCTTTTCCCGCACTGAACTTTAAAACACCCAGCGCGCTGGTCATGCCGTTCAATACTTGCGTGCACAGCATGGGGCAATCGTAATAAACCATCGCCAGGACCACTGGACGCTTCTGGTTGAAGAAGCTGCCGAGCAGAACGTCTTTTCCGTGCTCATCTTTGAACGCAAGGTTCAGCGGAATCTGTTCGCCCAAGTGCTGGTCAATGCCGACTTGTGTAAGCACACTGGGGCGCGTATTTGACTGGACATCGCTAGACGAAGGAATGTTGCCGCCCAACTGAGCAAACGACGCAGTACTGAGTGCGAGTATTACTGCGATTCGAATTGTGTTTCTTGTGATCATGTCTTTCGGGGCCCGTGTTCCGTTTGCTACATTCTTACTTCTTTACTACTGGCTGAACTGTACCCATCGCTTGTCCTACTGGTGCCGGAGTCACGCCTGCGGGAACGACCGGAAGCCCGTGCTCGAGAACCAACTCCATGGCGCGGTCAATCGGAACGCGGACTTTCCCTGTTTCCTTGTTCATCCACTGGTACTGCTCTAATTGTTTGTTTTGCTCTTCACGCATGATGTTCATGTCGCGAGTGTCGTCCACCTGCAAGCGCGGTTCGGGAAAGGTCGCCTTCAGGCGCTGCATGGTTTTTTGTTCCGTCTCAGCGGTCATTGTGGGCACTGCGCCTTCGGCAGCCGCCTTCTGCACCATCATCGGATTCGGTTCAGGGTTTCGCTTTTCCGCTTGCACATCCAGCCAGCGATACATTCCCCAAAGCAGAACGTGAATCACGATCGCGGAGAATACGAGAAACGCACCGAACGCGAGAATGGCGCGGATGTTGACGTCGCTGGTCTCGTGTCCATGCTGGGGATCAGTGGTGAATCCACCGGCTTGCGGTTTAATGCGCTCCATGCGAAGGCTCCAAAATCTCCGGTACTAAATGATGATATGCCGGAAGCAACGGGCGTTTCTTCAACTGGTAGAAGAAAGCAGTGATCCAGATCGCGGCAAGCGCAATCGGCAGTACCATATCCATGATGTTGGGATTGAAATGTCCCGTGATGCCACTGGTCTCTTTGAAATTCGGGTTGACCTGCCAGAATATCTCGCCAACACGCGCGAACAATATAAGGATAGCCACGTTGCGCAAGCGCGTCGGGTTCTTTTTCAAATCGCGGTTCAGCAATAGCAAGAACGGGATAACGAAATGGATGACCACCAGCAACAGCATCACGGGCTTCCATCCATGCTGCGTTCGCGCCAGATACCACGTGATCTCTTCCGGCAGATTGCCTGACCAGATGATGATGAACTGCGAGAACGAGAGATAGGCGTAGAGCATGACGAACGCGAGCAGTAGTTTTCCGTTGTCATGCAATTCGGTCTTGCGCAGCAGCGACTTCATCGGCTCATATTTTGCCAGCAACGTGAGGACGACCAACATGAACGCCATGGTCGAGAGCGCCTGGCCCGCCATGTAAAGCATGCCCCAGATGGTGGAGTACCAGACCGGATCAAGCGTCATCACCCAATCGATCGCCGCGAGTGAAACTGTGACTGCGTAAACAACCAGTCCGCCGCCGCCGAGACGCATAAAGCGCAGACGAAGATCGTTGTAGGCTTCCGGCGACTCCGGAAGAACATCCTGCTTCAGCGACCACTTATTCAGCAGGTAGATGAAGATGCCCCAGATGACGAAGTAAATCGCTGCGCGTCCCACAAACCACTTCGCGTTGAGATAATCGGCGCGAACATTCAGCGCGTGCTGACCATGAATATCGAGCGGCATGGAGCCAGCCCACGGGTAAAGGTATTGCATCCCGAAAATGATGGGAATGAACAACAGCACGACGATAGGCAGCGTGCGTGTTCCGGCTTCAAGCTGTCGGCGCAAGACCAGTCCCCATTTGCCGCCGGTAACATGCTGCAACATCAACAATGCGGTACTGCCGAGCATGAGACCGAAGCAGAAGATGTATCCGACAAGATAGGCGCGGAAGAATTGCTGGCGTCCTTCAAACGTTCCCGAATAATAAAGGTAGAGCGCGAAGCTAAGGATCGTCGCCAAGCCGGCGATGCCCATCCACCGCTTGCGCAGATGATCTACCACCCACGGCGGAGTCAGTTGCTCAGGAGTGACAGTGCGTGGAGCGGCATGCGTTTCGTGGACCGCCATTAGCGCTTGTCCTCCTTCTTCGGTGTCTTATTTTCGTTGCCGCGGTTGTTGAGCGCCGGACGGGAATTCATATCCTGCGCCGGCGTGGGACTCGGGGCAACTGGCACCACATCGGTAGCATGCGGAGACGCCGTCGGCATGTTCGCAGGTTCCTGGATGTGGTTGCGATCCGCAGGCGGAACGTCCGACAAACTTGCATCCTCACTGACTTGCAACACGCGGATGTAAGCAGCAATGGCCCAGCGGTCTTCCGGCTTGATCTGCGCTTGGTAGTTCAGCATCGCGCCGAAGCCGTTAGTCATGACGTCGTAGAAATGTCCGATGGGCGCCTTCTTCAAGCGCTCCTCATGATACGAAGGCGGACGCTTGATGCCGCGATTCACGATCATGCCGTTACCGTCGCCAACGCGCGAGTGACAAGGAGTGCAGTAGATGTTGTAGCGCTCCTGTCCGCGCAAAAGGACTTCCTTTGTGAGCGGCAGCGGGAACTTATCGCCTTCGAGAGTGCCGATCTTTCCGGTGAGAAAGTAGTTGTCCAAATAAACGTCTTTCTCTTTGTAGAACTGATTGGCTTCAGCAGTGGTGCCGCGCGCGACCGTGTGCTCCACTGGCAATCGAGCGGAGCGTCCATCGTGGAAAAATTCGCTGGCTCGCAGCGGAATGTACTTGGGCTGGTTGTGCATGTCCTGACGGCAACCGGCGAGCCCGATGAAGGCGAGGCTGGTCAGCGCGAACAGGAACTTGCGGGAAGCGACCTGACGGAGAGCTTTAATTAGGCACCTCCCAGACGCCTTGCGCCTGCAAGTTGGAGAGGAACTGCTTGCTGGAATCGAGTTTGAACTTAGGATCTTTCGATTCGATCACGAGGAAGAATTTATCTTTCTGCGCGTGGTCCAAAAAACGATCGATATTGAATACCGGATGATAGGGAAGCGGTAGTCCATTGAGCCCGAGCATTCCGATCACGGCAGTGAGTGACGCGCCAAGAACCGTTGTTTCAAACCACACAGGGATGAAATTCGGCCACGAGTGCAGCGGCTTCCCACCGATGATCAGCGGAAAGTGGATGACCTGCGTCCAGTATTCAAGCCCGTATCCGGCCATGCCGCCGAAGAGTCCGCCAAAGAACACTAGCCACGGCAAAATCGTTTTCGGAATGCCGATCGCCTCATCGAGAGCTTCGATGGGGAACGGCGAATAGGCATCCATCTTGCGATACCCCTCGGCATAGGCCTTGTGAGCGGCCGTAACGAGCTCATCCGGCGTGTTGAACTCGGCCATTACTCCGTAAATTCCTGTCGGCTTCATTCTACGGTCACCTTCGATTGCGGCAACAGAGCGCGCACTTCAAATATTGAGATCATGGGCAGCACGCGGATGAACAGGAACAGCAGCGTGGTGAACAATCCGAGAGTGCCAACATATGTGGCCCAATCCCAAACCGTGGGGTGATACAGGCCCCATGACGAGGGCAGGAAATCCCGATGCAAGCTGGTGATAACGATCACGAACCGCTCCAGCCACATGCCTACATTGACGATCAGCGAAATGATGAAAAGAATCGGGACATTGCTGCGGACCTTTTTGAACCACAAGAACTGCGGCGTGATGATGTTGCAGAAGATCAACGCCCAGTAGGTCGGCGCGTAAGGGCCGGTCATGCGGTTCAGGATCATGAACGATTCATACTTGTTCGCGCTGAACCAGCCGAAGAAAGCTTCCGTCATGTATCCGTAACCGACGATCAGTCCCGTTGCGAGCATCACCTTGGCCATGTTGTTCAAGTGGCGGTCAGTGATGAAGTCCTTCATGTTGTAGGCTTCGCGGATGGGGATCGCCAGCGTGAGAACCATTGCGAATCCTGAGTAGATAGCGCCGGCGACAAAGTATGGCGGGAAGATCGTGGTGTGCCATCCGGGAATAACAGAGACGGCGAAATCCCAGCTGACGACTGTGTGGACGGAAAGCACCAGCGGTGTCGAAAGTCCGGCGAGCAGGATGTAAGCGTATTCGTAGCGATGCCAGTGTCGGGCAGAGCCGCGCCATCCCATTGAGAGAATGCCGTAGAAGAATTTCGCGAAGCCGTTCTTGGCTTTGTCGCGAAGGCTGGCCACGTCAGGAATCAATCCCGTGTACCAGAACAACAGAGAAACTGTCAGATATGTGGATACCGCGAATACGTCCCAAATGAGCGGACTACGGAACTGCGGCCACAAACTCATCGTGTTCGGATAAGGCAACAGCCAATAGGCTGCGAGCCAGGGGCGTCCGGTGTGAATGAGCGGGAACATGCCCGCGCACATGACAGCGAACAACGTCATGGCTTCGGCGAAACGATTGATTGACGTACGCCAACTCTGCTTAAAAAGTAAAAGAATGGCGGAGATCAACGTACCGGCGTGTCCGATACCTATCCACCAGACGAAGTTGATAATTGCGAATCCCCAACCGACCGGGATGTTGATGCCCCAAATGCCGGTGCCTTTTATGAAGAGGTATCCGACGGCAAGCATGAGGATGTTCATGATGCCGAAGGCAATCAGGAAGCCGATGACCCAGCTCCACGGAGTGCGCTTGGTCAGGACAACGTTACCGATCTTGTCAGTAACTTGACCGAAGTCGTAGCCGGGAGCGATGACCGGCGGGCTGACGCCGGGCTGCGTTATGTCATCAACGCCAGGATCAGCGTTTTGTTGTTCCAACAAGCTAGCCATGAGTCTCCGTCTGCTTGGTCTCTTCTAATTCCGCGTTGGGGTTTCTGACCGTGGCAATGTAAGTCGTCCGCGGCCGGGTGTTCAATTCCGCCAAGAGCGCGTAGTTGCGCGATTGCTTCTTGATCTGGCTCACGCGGCTGTTAGGGTCCCAAACATTTCCGAACACGATAGCTCCCGTGGGACACGTCTGCTGGCACGCGGTCTGCACGTGATCTTCTTCGTGGACTTTTCCGTCATGCGGCTGCCCGTTCGCGTCCGGTTTGCCGAGGCGCTTTTCCGCGTCGATCTTTGCGGAGTTGATGCGCTGCACGCAGTAAGTGCATTTTTCCATGACGCCGCGTGAACGCACGGTGACGTCAGGGTTGCGCATCGGATAGTAGCTTTGCGTGTCCCAATCCGAGTAAAGCAGGAAGTTGAAGCGTCGAACCTTGTAAGGACAATTGTTCGAACAATATCGTGTTCCGACACAGCGGTTGTACACCATGTCGTTCAAGCCTTCGGGACTGTGCACCGTCGCGCCGACGGGGCAGACCGGTTCGCAAGGCGCGTTCTCGCACTGCATGCATGGAACAGGCTGGAAGTACGCTCTCGGATTGGCCACATCCGCAGGGCCCTTCGACTCGAAATATGTGTCAATGCGGATCCAGTGCATCTCGCGTCCGGCAAGAACCTGGTCTTTGCCTACTACCGCAATATTGTTTTCGGCGACGCAAGCGATCACGCAAGCGTTGCAGCCGATGCAGGAGTTCATGTCAATCGCCATACCCCACTGATGAGCGCCCGTTTTGGTCGGATCTTCGGTCCAGTTTGGATAAAGCGTGATGTCTTTCGACACCGGCTCGTTAGCGCCCTCGACTGCGAACTCAGGGTTTTTGCGAAACTCTTCAAGCGTTGCCGCGCGGATGATCTGCCGGCTGGCAGCCGCGTCGCCGGTGGTGGACTGTCCCGCTTTCGGCTTTCCCTGCTCCACCAAGTGATGGTGCTGGGTGACTGCGAGCGCCCACTTCTTACCTGCAACGCGCTCGAGTGTTGCGCCCACTGCGTATCCGGAGTTTGCAAGCGTGCGAAGTTTGTAAGCGTTGAAGCCTGTATCTGATCCTACGCGCCCGGTATGTGTGCGTCCGTAGCCAAGATAGACCGTGATGGAATTGTCCGGATGCCCGGGAACCATCTTGATCGGTGCGTCAACCTTGCGTCCGCCAAGAGTGATGGTGGCGACAGACTGGTCTTCGTAACCAAGCTTGCCCGCCGTGACCGGACTCATGATGGCAGCGTTGTCCCAAGTGAGTTTCGTCACGGGCTTGGGGATTTCCTGCAGCCATCCATTATTGATAAAGCGTCCGTCGAAGATCGTCGGATCGGGACGGAAGACGATCTCCATCGCTGGATTGTTCTGTGCAGTGGATGCGGCTGCCGACTTTGCCGAAACAGTCTTCGGAGCGAAGGCGGTGTTAGCGATGAATCCGTCATGCAGAGTGCGCTTCCACCAAGCTTCGAATTCCGCGCCGGACAGCTTTCGCTGCGCCTTCCAATAATTCTGAACAGTCTCGAACGGAGTGATTCCTGGAGAATCCGAGAAGATCGTCAGGACCTCATGCGGATTGTGTCCGTTGTAAAGCGGCTCGATCAGCGGCTGCACGATGCTGATGGTGCCGTCATAGGCGCGAGCGTCGCTCCATGACTCAAGATAGTGCGTCGAGGGCACATTCCAGTGGCTCAGACGCGATGTCTCGTCCATGTGCGTGGAAACATGCGCGCGTAGCGGGACCTTTGTATATGCGGCTTCGAAACTGAGATCGGCAGGCGCGTTGAAAACAGGATTGCCACCCAGCGTGATCAGCAGCGAGACCTTGCCAGCGTTCATGTCGGCAACCAGCTCTTTGAGTCCGGCACCTTGCTCGGTGGAATTTGTCTCGACCGTGTCGGTATAGACAACCGTCTTGCCGACCGCTCCCAGCGCAGAATTCATTGACGCCGCCAGTGCGTGCACCGCAGGCGACTGGTTCTCGCCGGGGATGACGACGCACTTCCCGCGGTTCGCCTTCAGATCATTTGCCACAACATCCAGGAATTTCTTTGCAGCTTCATTGCTGACGGTTCCACCGCCACCTGCGCCAACTGCGGCGGCCAACGCAGAAGCAAATTGCTCGACATCAGAAGCCCGCATCGGGAGGCGATTGTCTGCCTTACTGCCCGTCGTGCTCATCTGGCTCTCGACCACGTAGAGCCGGTTCATTTCCGGATTGTTTTCTTCCGGCTTGCGGCGTGTCGCGAAATCGCTGGCAAGCTTCAGGAATCCCGGGAAATGCGGATATAGGAAATCTGCATCCAGGGAAACGATGACGTCTGCGGCTGCGAGCTGATATTGCGCCTCAACATATTGGCCGAAGGCCATGCGCGAACCTGCGCGGGCATTGTCGCGATTCACCGGGTCGTACTGATACCACTTCGCCTGCGGATACAGCTTCAAAACGCCCTGCATCTGGTCAGCGAACGTTGGCGAAATGTTAGTTTCGGTCAGGAAACGCATCCCGCTTCCCTGTTTGGCTTTTTCCGCTGCGGCTGCGTCGCGCATCTCGCCCACAAATTCTCCCCAGGTGCGCGTGCCGCCAACTTTGCTGATGGCTTGCATGCGGTCGGGATCGTAAAGGTCGAGCAGCGAACCTTGCGTGTAGGTGTCGCATGCGCCTTTGCTCATCGCGTGGTCCGGATTGCCTTCGATCTTCACCGGACGATACATCTGCGACTTCACAAGAAGCGGTTGCGCTCCAAACGGCGTCGGACGAGCGGTAGCAAAGAATAACGGCTTGCCGGGGATGAGATCTTCCGGCTGCTGTACGTAAGGGACGATTGCTTCTTCCGGCTGCTTCGTGCAGGCGGAGAGTCCGGCAAGAGCAAGCGATGCCGACATCAACTTCAGGAATCCGCGACGCGACACAGGATCGAGCCATTCAGATGCTTGTCGCGGAAATTCGCGCTCCAACATCTGGTCGAAGCCTTCTTTGTTCGAGAGCTCTTCGAGACTGCGCCAATACTGAACGCCTTTGGCCCCGGCAAGCTGTTCGCGCACCGCTTCCAGTTCCAAAACAGGCGCAACAGGCGCAGCCGATTCAACTTCGGCAGGCGCGGCCTTTGCCGGCTTGACTGTCACCAGTTCGTTCATGTTCATGTTGCCGTCAGTGGCCATGTCTTTTATCGGTCGTCGTTATCTGTGGCAAGTGTTGCAACTGATGAGCTCCTGGGTTCCCTTAACGTGATAAACCTTCTGTATCTCTGCGCCTAATTTTTCCTGGTCAAAGAACTGCACGCCGTTGAACGCGACCGCATGCGAGCGGTCCGGTTGCTTGTAAGTCATGTTGAAGACTTCTTCGCGCGGACGCAGGTTCTTCCCTGTATTGCGATGACAATCCAAACACCATTCCATCTGCAACGAGTTCGCCTGATATGTAAGTGGCATCTCGTCAATGGGACCGTGACATGACTTGCAGCCTATCCCCTTGTTGACGTGGATCTCATGGCTGAAATAAACGAAATCAGGCAGATCGTGTACGCGCGTCCAAACCAGGGACTTGTTATCACGGAAACTCGCGCGGACAGGCTCAAGCAGCGGAGCGTTTGTCCAGATCTGCGAGTGGCAGTTCATGCAAGTTTTCGTGGGAGGGATGTTGGCAAAACTGGAATTCTCAACTGTGGTGTGACAGTAGCGGCAATCGATGCCGAGCCCGGATACGTGATGCTGATGGCTGAATGGAACGGGTTGTTCCGGCCGGACACCTTCCCTCGTCACCCACGGAGAACTCGCCAACTCATATCCAGTGAGTCCGAGAGCGCCGCCGATCACAATAAGAAGAACAAGACTAGTCCGAGCGTATGCGTTCGCGCTGGGTGGAAAAAATTGCGCCATCTAACCAGTTTTCCTGTCCTGACGGGAATTAAGAGTGCGACTTACGTATGAATGAATTGCCCGCCCGTAAAACACAGCTTATAAAAACAGACGATTATAACAGCAGCCCAGCAACGCGATTGTCACTGAACCTTATCGCTTGTGAAGAAAAAATTGTTTGTGCGTAAGCAATGTAAATGTTGAATGGCTATTGTGGCAAGGGATTTGACTTTGCTCGGCACGGGCAGTGTGTTACACAAAGTGCAAAGTGGATTACTCCGCTCGGCAACCACAATAATTCTTCATGGGATTCACCGCAGTGACATCATGAGAGACTCACACGCACCTGTTAGAAAGTCGCGGAAGAGATTGGTTGAAGGTAAGCCGGCAGACTGCGTTGTCCCGAAACGCCCGCTCACTGCACAAGTGAAGGAAGTCCTCGATCTTCTCAAGCGCCACGGAAGCAAGCAGGTTCGCGACTCCATGGGCCCGCGCTACGGCGTTCACACTGACAAAGCTTTTGGCGTACCCGTTGGCACTTTGCAAACCTTAGCGAAGCGCATTGGACGTGACCACGAACTCGCGGCAGAACTCTGGAAGACCGGGTGGTACGAAGCTCGAATGATGGCTGCGTTTATTGATGACCCGGAGCGGGTGACACCTGCGCAAATGGACCGTTGGTGCCGCGATTTCGACAATTGGGGCATCTGCGACACGGTCTGTTTTCATCTCTTCGACCGCACGCCGCACGCATTCGCCAAGATCACTCAATGGGCAGGACGGAAAGAAGAGTTTGTAAAGCGCGCCGCGTTTGCCCTGCTCGCCTGTCTTGCATTGCACGATCGCCGTGACGACAATCGGCCATTTATCGACGGCCTCGCGCTTGTGGAAGATGCCGCCAGCGACGAACGTAACTTCGTGAAGAAGGGCATCAGTTGGGCGCTGCGGTTGATCGGAAATCGCAATTCGGAATTACACTGCGCGGCTCTCGACGTAGCAAAACGGCTTTCACAATCCGAAGACGCAGCGGAGCGTTGGATCGGAAAAGATGCAGTGCGTGACCTTAACAGTGCTGCGACTAAGCGTCGAGTAGAAGGGCGAGCAGCAAAAGCGCGCAAAAAACTGCAAGTCGAAAAGTAAGCTCTCTTCGGCCTAGTCGCTCTTATCTGCTCGCTTGCTCGACCAGTAGTTTCATCTCCGTCATCTCTTCTATCGCATATCGCACGCCTTCCCGGCCGAGTCCCGAATCCTTCACTCCGCCGTATGGCATCGCATCATGGCGAAACGTAGGCACATCATTCACGATCACACCTCCGACCTCGAGGTCGTCGAATGCGCGCGTAATCAGTTCCGGTGAGCTTGTGAAGACTCCCGCCTGCAACCCATAGCGGGATGCATTGGCCAGTTTCAGCGCGTCCTCGAACTCTTCATATGGTTCCACGGTAACCACCGGCCCAAAGATCTCTTCGCAATTCACGCGCTGTTCCGGCTTCGTATTTGTGAGGACAGCAGGCTCAATGAATCGCCCATCGGGCGAGAGCTTGCCGCCGCACAGAAGTTTGGCGCCGCCATTGACGGCTTCGCTGATCCACTGCTCAATGCGCTCGGCATCGGATCGGCGAATCAGCGGCCCGACATCCACCGTCTCGTCCAGCGGATCACCGCACTTCAGCGCGCGGACTTTTGGCACGAGTGCGTCAGTGAACTGCCGATACGAATCCTTTTGCACAAAAATCCGCTGCACTGAGATACAGCTCTGTCCCGCGTAGGTGAATCCTCCGAACGCGCAACGTGTTGCCGCATCGTTAACGTCCGCATCACTGTGCACGATCACCGCGGCGTTTCCGCCCAACTCCAAGACGACGCGCTTCTTCCCCGACTTCTCCTTCAGCGCCCATCCCACGTTTGCGCTTCCCGTAAAGCTGAGCATCTCCAGCCGATCATCAGCGACCAGCGCCGCTGCATCTTCATTCGCCAGCGGCAACACATTCAGCGCACCCGCAGGCCATCCTGCATCTTGGATCACGCGCGCCAGCATCAGTGCGGTGATGGGAGTCTGCGGCGCTGGCTTCAGAACCACGGGACAGCCCACCGCCATCGCCGGCGCGACCTTGTGCACAACCAAATTCAGTGGAAAATTAAATGGAGTGACAGCGGCAATCGGACCGATCGGAAATCAGCGGACTTGCCCAGTGCGGTTCGGATTACCCGGCAGCGAAATCGTTTCGTCTGTATTTCGCGTGCTCTCCTCGGCTGCAAGCGAGAACGTCATCACCGCTCGCTCCACTTCCACCCTCGCGGCCTTCATCGGCTTCGCCGCTTCGAGCGCGATCATCCGTGCGAAAGCATCCTTGTTTTTAGCAATCTGTCCGGCAACCTCGCGCAGAATTCGTTGCCGCTCAAGCGCAGGCATCCGTCGCGTCTGCACAAACGCCTGCACCGAGCCCGCAATCGCGCGCTCAAGGTCATCGCGAGTGGCCTCGAATGTCTCCCCGACGACACTCCCGTCATAGGGCGACAGAATCGCAACCCGCTTGCCGCGGGCTATCCACTCACCGTGAACCAGGAATGCGTGTTCGGCCATAGGTAGGTTTTACAGGGTTTGATGCGCCGGAAGCAAAGTTCATCCACGGGCCGATGTTCATCGCATTCCGCGCATCCAATCATCGGGAATATCCAGAGTGGAACGATACATCTGCATTCACGCACATTTTTATCAGCCGCCTCGCGAGAATCCGTGGCTGGAGACCGTCGAAGCTCAGTCCTCGGCGTATCCGTTCCATGACTGGAATGAGCGCATCACCGCTGAGTGTTACGCGCCAAACGGCGCGTCGCGCATCGTGGACGAGCAAGGCCTTATTCTCGAGATCGTCAACAACTACTCCAAGATCAGTTTCAACTTTGGGCCAACGCTACTTTCGTGGCTCGAAGAGCAATCGCCGGAAGTCTATCGCAGCATCCTCAAAGCTGACCGGTTGAGCCAGGAACATTTCTCCGGACACGGCTCAGCTATGGCGCAGGCTTACAACCATATGATCCTGCCCTTGGCCAACCGCCGCGACAAAGAAACGCAAGTGGCTTGGGGCGTTCGGGATTTCGAATCTCGTTTCCATCGCAGTCCTGAAGGCATGTGGCTGCCGGAGACGGCCGTAGATGTCGAATCACTCGACATCATGGCCGAGCACGGCATCAAGTTCACCGTTTTGGCGCAATATCAAGCCGCCAAAGTGCGGCGCATCGGCGGACGCGCATTCAAAGACGTGAGCGGCGTTCAGATCGATCCAACCCGCGCTTATTCCGTGAAGCTGCCCTCAGGACGCAAGATGGCGCTGTTTTTTTATGACGGCCCCATATCCCGCGCTGTCGCCTTTGAGAAGTTGCTCAACAGCGGAGAGCAGTTTGCGAACCGTTTGCTCTCAGGATTCTCAGACGAGCGCCAGTGGCCTGAACTCGTGCATATCGCCACGGACGGCGAATCCTATGGACACCATCACGCTCACGGCGACATGGCGCTCGCTTACGCGCTGCGATATATAGAAGAAACCAAGCAAGCGCAGTTGACCAACTACGGTGAGTACCTGGCGAAGCATGCGCCGCTCATGGAAGTCCAGATCGCGGAGCGCACAGCTTGGAGTTGCAGCCATGGCATCGAGCGCTGGAACAGCGACTGCGGATGTCGCGCGGCAGATAACGGATGGAACCAGCAGTGGCGCGGTCCGCTACGTGCCGCGCTGGACTGGCTCCGCGATACGACTACAGGATTCTTCGCGGAAGAAGCTTCTAACTTCTTCCCGGATCCCTGGACGGCGCGCAACGACTACATCGGCGTGATGCTGGATCGCTCGCGCGAAAACGTCGATCGATTTTTCGCCTTGCATAGTGGAGAAAACATTACTCCGGTGCAGCGCGTGTCCGCATTGAAACTCCTCGAAATGCAGCGACACGCCATGCTTATGTACACGAGCTGCGGATGGTTTTTCGATGAAGTCTCCGGAATAGAAACTGTGAAGGTCATGGAGTACGCCGGGCGCGTGATCCAACTGGCCTGCGATCTGCTGCCGGAAACATGCGCCGGATTGGAATCGGCGTTTCTCGAGCGCCTCGCAAACGCGAAAAGCAATATCCCCGAAAACGGAAATGGTGCGCAGATATATCTCAAGTGGGTGAGGCCAGCGATGGCCAGTGTCCGCGACGTAGGCGCACACTACGCCATCAGTTCGTTGTTCGAACGCACCAGCGAAGAGGTGCCAATATACTGCTACCACGTGGAGCGCTTGGATTTCGAAACCATGGAATCCGGACGGGCGCGAGTGGCCGTTGGCCGCGCACGGGTGACGTCACAGATCACCGAAGAGAGCGAGTTGCAAACATTCTGCGTGCTGCACTTCGGCGATCACAACCTCAACGCCGGAGTTAGGCAGTTCATCGATGACAATGCCTATGCGGAACTGCTCGCGGATGTCCAGGATGTCTTCTCCCGCGCCGATCTGCCTGGCGTAGTCCGGGCCATAGACAAACATTTCGGCGACACCGCTTACACCTTGAAGTCACTATTTGGCGACGAGCGGAAACACATCGTCGACATCCTGCTAAGCCGGACACTACACGATGCCGAAGATGCCTATCGACAGATCTATGATGGCCACGCATCGTTGCTGCGTTATCTCGCAAGCGTGGGGATGGAGAAACCGCGCATCCTCACCATGACGGCGGAGTTTGTGCTCAACGCAAACCTCCAACGCGAGTTGCGGCGTAGAGACTTGGAACTCGTGCGTATCCGATTCTTAATGGAGCAAGCGAACGCGGAGGGCGTCCAACTTGACCGCCCGGGATTGGGTTACACCATTCAGAAATCGCTTACCTCCATGATGGAACGACTGAGCCGCGAACCGGAAAATCTTGAGTTGTTGGGAAATGTCTCCAATGCCGTGGAAGTGGCCAGCACCATGGATCTGCCAGTAAATCTTTGGCGCGTCCAAAACATCTATTTCGACATCGCCAAGGAATATGTCTCCGGCGGAAAGAGATTTCCTCCCGAATGGCCGGAACCGTTTCTGAGATTAGGCGAGCGCTTGCGCATTCGCACACATAGTTTCGAGCGCATCGGACAACTTTTACGCGCAGCTTGAACTCTTTTATTCCTTATGGCCATGAAAGCAAAGAAGTCGAACCATCGCAAAAACTCCGCGTCCAAGTCTGTGCTCGAAATGCCCAACCGAGACCGCAAGCCGAAATCGCCCATGCCGGCGCAACATCAAGAAAAGCCAGGCATTGAATCCGAGATTTCGCCCCGTCCCAAATATGAGGCGCCACAATACAAAGGCTCAGAAAAACTGAAGGATAAAGTGGCGATCATCACCGGCGGAGACTCCGGCATCGGACGCGCAGTCTGCCTGCTCTACGCGCGCGAGGGAGCAGATGTTGCAGTCGTCTACTTGCACGAAGAACAGCAGGACGCAGAAGAAACTCGCCAGGCCGTGGAGAACGAAGGGCAGCGGGCATTGTTGATTCCCGGCGATGTGACGGATCCCGAATTCTGCCGAGCAGCCGTCGAGCAGACGATTGAGGAGTTCGGAAAACTCGACATCCTTGTAAACAACGCAGCATTCCAGCAGCATCAGGAGAGTCTCGACGAGATCACCGAAGACCAATGGGACCGCACATTCAAGACCAACATCTACGGATACTTCCACATGGCCAAAGCAGCGTTGCCGCATCTCAAGTCGGGCGCTGCAATCGTCAACACGGGTTCCATCACCGGCCTGCAAGGCAGCAAGCAGTTGCTTGATTACGCTTCGACGAAAGGCGCCATTCACGCATTTACGAAATCGCTCGCGCAAAATTTGGTGGAAAAAGGCATTCGCGTGAATTGCATTGCGCCGGGGCCGGTTTGGACACCACTCAACATCGCCGATCAAGACGCAGAGAAGGTCAAAGAATTCGGTGCGGATACGCCGATGAAGCGCCCCGCACAACCTGAGGAGATTGCACCCGCATACGTCTTCTTCGCTTCCGCAGCCGACTCGAGCTATGTCACCGGCGAAGTGTTGACGCTCCTCGGCGGAGAAACTACCGCTGCATGACGCCACCTTTCATTCACTTGAAGTCCGATGGCCCACTACCGCCGGGGGAAAATCCTCCAGTTCCGGTGAAAGAACCGCCCGATGGGCATCCGACTGAACCCGGCGCGCCAGTGGATGAACCTGCTGCGGACGAACCTATGCGGCAGTAATCCTAGCTTTTTACGAAATCGGGAAAGCGCATGAGTAGGCGATCCATGATGTGCACCTGACGCTATAATCCCCGTCCATGAAAGCGACAAGTTTAGGAATCGCGTGCGCGTTTTTCTGCGGAACAATCATTCTTGCCTTCGGCCAACTGCCAGATGCCGCATCTGGTAAACCGACCGCGAGCCAAAAAACCAAGAGCCTCAGTACAGCCGAAAACCGAACTGCATATGCAATGCAGCTGCTGGGACGGGTTGAGTCCAAATTCCTTGCCCTTCCGCCCGCGACAGCTTCGACCATCTGTCTGCAAGTTGCGCAGGGATACGGCAAGGCGGGGCAGCGCAAGAAGGAATCGGAGTTGCTGGAACAGTGCTTTAGAACCACCCTGCTCATTCAAGACGACAGCGAACAACGGTCCAGGACCCAAATGAATATTGCCTCCTTGATGTCTACTTATGACCAAAGCGGCTTGGACAGTTTTGTTGGGGTCGCAGAGCCTTCCGTCCGAGGAATGGTGGAAAGAATGAAGCTGGACAAAGATGTTATGGCCAAGAGATTCGATGAAGCATTAGTGAGGATAAACAATCTTTTACACCTGCCTCAATTTCCCTTCAACATGGCTGTCAAATTGATGTTGGCATTGCCGCCGGAGCGCGAGCAGGATAGGCGCGCGATTTTTCTTGCAGCTTCAGAAAACTATCGAGGGGCCGCTCACGACGCGCCCCGCATTGAAGATTTCGCGACCATGATCGTGCGCTATTGGAAACACTTTCCGCCCGAGCTAGTCATTGACGCTATTGGTGACGTGCTCAAGCGCGACAAGAAACAAAGCGAAGGCAAGATTCCGATGTCTTTGACCATCGCGACCAAGGCAGGAGAAGCGAATTTCAGTTCTGGATATCAATACAGACTTTTCCAGTTTTTGCCTATCTTGCAAGAGATTGATCCGGGTAAGGCGAAGAGCTTGCTGAGCGAGAATCCTGCTGTTGAATCATCGCTTAAGCGCTTCCGTTCAGGAATGGGATCACTCGCGCCATCCATGAACGATTCTGGAGATATTGATGACCGGTTTACGATGACCTACAACATGCGCCCGGAAAACGATCCGAAAATTCTGGAAGATGCGAGGCAGCAACGCGAGATAGCGGAAATAGCAGCTATTGCCGAGAAGTACCCTAAAGAGGCAATGAAACGCGCCGCAGAAATGAAACACGATCAAGATCCGCATGAGGGATACGCAAAGACAGACGCCTTTCTAAACATCGCTTATGCTCTTTGGCGAACAGAACCGGACACAGCCACCGTCGCGCTGATTCAGTCACTGACGCTAAGCAAGGAATTTCCGCCGCTGGCACGGTGTAACTACTTGTTTAGAGCCGCCGGCTTATTTGTCCAAATGAAGGACACAGCATCCGCTTCCAAGGTGCTGGAGGAAGCGGCAGCGCTTGCACAAAAAATGTATGAAATCGACACAGATAGCGACAAGCCAAATCTTGCGTTCAAGATCGATTGGCCATCAGCGGCGGCATGGCGCGGAGTAGCAGTATTGCGTAGCAAGGTTTCACTTCCTGAAGCATCGGAGATGGTTTCAAAATTGCCAGATGAGGAGATTCGCGCCAGTGCAGAAGTGACATTGGCGAATTCGCTCTTGGGTGTCCCGCTGCCGTACAACCAAGTACGCGAAAAGTTCGAAAAGGAATACCCGGGGTCGTTTCGCGGACTGCCTATACCAGCACTTGCTGAAGCCTCTGATCCGCAATAACGATTTACTTCCCCTGCAGTTTTCCATTTTGCAAGTGAAATTCCTCTCCGCGCCAGACAATCCGATTTCCGAACAGGCTTCCTAGCCAAACCACCGGCGCAATCAGGTCGCGCAGCGGCAAAAGCCATAGGTGCGCGAGAGCGTCCGGATCCAACAAGATATTCATACCCGTTCTTATTGCCACCGCCACTCGCACTAGGAGAACGCAGCCAAGCAACATCCACGACCACAAAGCTGCACCGCTCGCCACCACCGCCAGCAACGACCAAAGCAGACCAAAGGTCACGACCAGCCCAAAATAGCCGCCGGGACGCGAGCTGCGAACCGTGCGTCCCCATCGGAGCTGATGTTGAAAGAATTCGCGGAAGGTATAGTCGGGAAGAAAAGTTTCGACAACGCTGCGGGCGAGGACGACTTTGTAACCAGCGTTCGCAATGCGGTTGCCTAGTTCGAAATCGTCAGCCAGGTGATCGACTAATGGTTGCAGCCCCCCAATCAAATTGAGCGCTTCCCTGGTCACCACCATCGTCGATCCAAGACCAAAACGGACTCCACGATCAATAAACCGCGCCACCAAAACACCCGGCATGAAATCCGTACTAATGCTGAGCGCCTCGATCTTTGACCAAATGGAATTGCCCGCCACCGCGCGATACAGGCACGTGACCATCCCGACTTTCGCATCCGCGAAGTGGCTCATCACGTCACGTAGATAATTCACCGGCACGCGGATGTCAGCGTCATTGATCAGAATGTGATTGAACTGCGCGACCTCGAGCATCTGCACAAGGTTGCTGACCTTGCGATTCGCCCCGAGGACTTGCGTAGAAACCACCGTGCGAATCGGGATTTGCGGAAATTCCGATTTCAGCTTCTCGATAAACGGGATTGCCGGATCAGTCGCATCATTCACGCCAAAGATGATCTCGAATTGCGGACACGCCTGATGACAATGCGTGAGCAGACTTTCATACATCCCCGGGTCGCAACCTTTAAGAGGCTTGAGGATGGAAACCGGCGGAGTCTGCGCGGATGGTGCTGATTGCTGCGAGAAGTTTCGTGCCGCCATTAGCGAAAGTAAGTAGTAGGCGAGCGCGGCGAGCGCAAGAATCGCGGGAATGATCGCAACGAGAGACAAGGTGCTGGAATATTACACAATGGGAAAGAGCAACACCTACCGCTTCGTCACGCTGCGTTGTGGGCGCTGTCGCCTGCGGTCACATCGTATGTCGCACCGGAAACCATTCGCGCAGCATCGGACGCCAGGAAAACCACGACCGCTGCCACGTCTTCGGGCCCTATCCAAGGTACGACGAGCGGTGTCTTGGCTTCTAGCACCTTCTTGGCCTCTTCCTCGTCGTTGGACAATTCACCCGTCGGCTGCTTGCCGGCGTCTTGCAGCACTTGCGCATAACGTTCCTGATGCCGTGTTAGCGGCGTATCGATAAGGCCCGGAATGACGGCGTTGACCGTAATCTTATCGGGACCAAGTTCCAGCGCTGCTGACTTCATCAAGCCGATGATCCCCCATTTTGACGCCGAGTAGGCCGCACCATATTTCATGCCGTGACGCCCCTGGGTCGACGAAGTCAAGATGATTCGGCCGCCGCCCCGTTTCACAATATAAGGAGCGCAGGCCCGGATGGCGTTTGCTGTGCCTGTCAGGTTGACATCGATCGTGATGTGCCAGTCCGGATCCTCCATCGCGAGCAACGGATGAAAGCTCTGGGTGCCAGCATTGGCGAACAAGATGTCGATGCCGCCGAATTCCTGTTCGCCTTTGGCAGCGGCTGCTTTGAGCGCGGGCAGATCACGCTGGTCGACCTTGATGCCCAACCAGCGTCGGGCGGCTGCTCTGACAAGTCGCCCTGTTTTCTCCAAATCTTCGGGGGTGGATGGTTCCACGCCGGAACGTGGATCCACCGCAGCGCAGATATCAACCCCAATCACGTCTGCACCCTCATTGGCGAAGGCGATTGAGGTGGCGCGGCCGATTCCGCGGGCGGCGCCGGTGACCACAGCAACCTTCCCTCGCAGCCGTTCGTCTGGTCCGGGAATTCCTCTGGTCATGATCACTCCTTTGCATTGCTCTGCGCGTGCCTACACAAAGATTTGAGATGCGGGGATGTGAGTGCCAGAACATCACTAGCGCTTAGAAACGCAGTGGCTGGGAGGATGTAGTTTGTGGGTGTTTGAAACAGACGCGGTACTAAACCCGGTTACTCGTATCGCAGAGCCACGATCGGATCCAGGTTTGCCGCTTTCCACGCCGGATAGATCCCGAACACCAAGCCGATAATGCAGGAAATACTGAACGACGTCCCCGCCCAGAACAGTGTCATGTTCGCCGGTAGCGGCGAGAGGGACGCGATCATGAAAGTGATGGCCGCGCCGAATAGCACTCCAATGACTCCGCCCAGTGCAGTCAACGTGATCGCTTCAAGCGTGAATTGCAGCAGTACGTCACGCTTGGTCGCACCAATCGCTTTGCGCACGCCGATCTCCCTCGTGCGTTCTGTGACAGAAACCAGCATGATGTTCATCACGCCCACTCCGCCTACGATCAGCCCCACACTGGAGACAGCGAACATGAACACGAAAACACCGCCAGTGAGTTGTTTCCACAAATCCGAAAGCGCTTCCTGGCTGAAGACAGCAAAATTGTCAGGAGCATCGAATCGCAAGTGCCGACGTCGGCGCAGCAACTCGCGCATCTCGTCCATTACAACCGGCATGTTGTCATGCGTTGATGCCTTCACGCTGATCCAAACATCGCGGACCTCCGGGTGAAGCTTGTTAAATGTGGCCAGCGGAAACAAAACGATGTTGTCTTCCGGATTATCTCCCGCGCCGATCCCGCCCTTGCGCTTTTCAAATACGCCTACCACTTCGAAAAGCTGCCCTTCGATGTTGACCTCTTTACCCAGGCCAGTCTCATTGTCGAAGAGGAATTTCGCAGTATCGGAGCCGAGAACAACCACATTGGAACGGTTCTGGTCATCTAGGTCAGTGAACGAGCGGCCTTCCTTCAGTTCCAGGTCGTACACCTCTTTGATGGAAGCAGTATCGCCTTCAAGAATAGTGTTCTTGGCCTTCTTGTCTTTATATTTCACCGCGTACGTGCCCACACCGAACTGCGGCAAGAACAGCCTTTTCCCTGCGGCGACGGCGACCACATGCGGAAGATCACGCATCGCCATCGCGTCATCGTAAGTGAGTTCCTTGCGGGTGAGAAGTTCAGACGAGGGGCGTCCAAACGAAAAAACGTTGAACTTGAATGCCATCAGGATGTTCGAACCCAACGACTGCACCTGCTCATTGATGTTTGCGTTTAGTCCGTTGACGACAGAAGAGATCCCAATCACCGTGGTCACGCCAATGACGATGCCGAGCACGGTCAATCCGGAACGCAGCTTGTTCTTGTAGATGGTGTCCATCGCCATCCGGAAGATCTCGCCGTAATCTCTGCGGTGCAACATGTCTTATAGTTCCGATCTCAAAGCAACAATGGGATCAAGGTCAGCAGCGCGCCGCGCCGGATAAACGCCAAAGAACAATCCCACGCTTGTGGACACCAACAACGCCGACAGCACCGCCCACAGTTCAATCCGCGATGGCATTCCGATCAGCGCCGTAACTACTTTTGCCACGGTAACGCCCAAAATTATTCCGAACGCCCCGCCGACTAAAGCCATCGTCCCGGACTCGATCAGAAACTGCCACAGCAAATCTGCCTTCTTCGCGCCCAGCGCTTTACGGATGCCGATCTCACGTGTGCGCTCCGTCACCGACACCAGCATGATGTTCATGATGACGATTCCGCCAACGACCAACGAGATTGACGCGATAGCTATCGTCACCGCGAAGAAACTGCTGCTGATGCTCTCCCACAAACTGAGGAAAGCGGCAGTGTTGTCAACTTGGAAGCTGTCCGGCTTGCCCGGCGCGTCATGCCGTCGCGCGCGCATCATCACTCGCACTTCATCCATAGAGTTGGACAGGTCAGTGCCCACCCCCGGCGCTTTCACGTAAAGATTAATGCTGTTGTTATTGGCCCCATACTGCTTCAACCACGCAGACATAGGGACAGCGATCCAGTTATCGCGGCTCTGGCCAAGCGTGGATCCTTCCTTCTTGCCCACTCCGATCACTCGATAGACGTGGCCGTCCGCCCGAATCTCGCGATTGATTGGATCAATGCTGCCGAGCACCTTCTCATAAATGTCGTACCCGATGACCGCAACTTGGTTCGCGCTGTTCTGGTCGGCTTCAGTGATTGATCGTCCGGCGATCAGGTCAAGGTCGTAAATGGTGGCCATCGTCGGCGTCCACCCGCGGACCGCGCTGTCCGAACTCGATTCGGTGCCGTACTTAATTGTGCTGCGTCCGCTTGCAGGCGCGCTCGCCGCCACTACCAGGCAGCTCTTGCAGTTCTCAAGCACGTACCGGTAATCGTCCATCTCGAAGTTCTTGCGCTTTTGCGCTTCGAGGAAAACTTCCGCGCTCGTGATCACTGAAGGCGTCTTGCTTACTTTGAAAACGTCTGCCCCAAGCCGGAAAACCTTCTCCGCGACGTAGCCATTGATCCCGCTCACAAAAGTGACGACCGCGATCACAGACGACACCCCGATCACCACGCCCAAGAGCGTGAGAACGGAACGGAGTTTATTTGCCCAGAGTGATTGCAGGGCTATCCGCATGGCTTCTTTTATGTTTGCATGCATTGTGGGCTAGATATCTAGTGTAACAAGTTGCTGAGGCTATTAAGGATACGAGGAGCCGAGAAGGAAAGTTTCGGAGCGCTCTTACCCAGCTTATGAAGCGATAACCCGCGCCGAATCATCTATAATAATGAAGTTAGCAGGCGGACTGGACGGTCGCTGCCGCTCACGTGAACGCTGGCTCTGCCAGGCCGTACGAGAGCGGGGGAGGAAAGTCCGAACTCCGCAGAGCAATGTGCCGGATAACGTCCGGGGGGTCGGCTTCAAAGCCGATTTACGGAAAGTGCCACAGAGAATATACCGCCAGAGTGGAAACACTTCGGTAAGGGTGAAAAGGTGCGGTAAGAGCGCACCGCGCATGCAGTAATGCATGTGGCAGGGCAAACCCCACACGGAGCAAGACCAAATAGGGAGGGAGTAACGGCTCACGCCGTTACGTGTCTCTGCTCGAGACGCCACAACCTTCGGGTAGGTCGCTGATGATTGGGCCAGCAATGGTCCGGCTAGAGGAATGACCGTTACTGCGAGAGATCGCAGGAACAAAATTCGGCTTATAGGTCGCTTGCTACTGTGCCCTTCCATTCTGAAAAGAGTGGAGGGGCTTCATTTTTGTAGGGTCTATTTGGATTGGGCGAACTCGTTTACTGGAACACCATTGCGGGGAATCATCACGCGCTGCGTTCGACGAACATTCGCCCGCGATTTCTCGTGATACGCCGGCACCGGGCTCGGCTCGTCCTGCAACGCCGCGACATCTTCCACCGGACGGAAATCAACATCACGCGAACTGAATCTCACATCGCCGCTGAAACGAACTTTCGCGGAAGCTTGCGACGCCGTCCTCAGCCACATGCCATTCACGTAGTTGTACATCAGCGTGACGTGGACATCGTGTATCCACCACGACAGGTTTTTCGCAGGCTCGCCTTCCACGCGGCGTATCAAGTAGCTGTTTGCATCTACCCAAGCCTTGCCTTCGAGTAGGTCTTTGCTCTCGCGTTTGGGCTTCAGGCCGAGCACGAAACAACGATTTCCTTGCAGCGTTTCCTCACCCAGTAGCGTGAAGTCGTAATTCTGCGGACTGTAATCGCTCTGGCTGGGGTCTTGCGTAAGCTCCACTTCTCGCTGTAACGCGTTGCGCACTACCCGCTCGGCGATTCCGCCAGTGCTCTCAGCGATCTTGAATGTCTTCAAATGTGGTGGCAGAAAACTTACCAGCGCGGTGACGTTCGTCTTGGGATTCGTCTCTTCCGGCTTGTATATCCGATAATTACGGACCACTTCATAGGCCGTGTGCTGCGCCCGATTCTGCGCCTGCGCCTGCATCATGCGCGTGACGATCGCATTCACATCAATAGCAGCAGTGCCGCTCGATGCAGCCGCCACTGCGGTCGCTAACAACAACGTTACAAAACCGCAGAGAATTCCCGATGTTTTAATGCGAGTCCCCACAAACTAAGTCCTGCCGTACTTCCCGCCAGAGGTTGGGAGAATTGGCTTTTCGCTACGTCTTATTAGAAGCCGAAAAGCGGCGCCGGGTGGCGTGAGCGGAAGGTATTTACCGGATTATTACTAACAGAAACTAAGGTGAGCCTACGGCGGAGCCTTAGAAAATGCGCCCTTTAGCTTCTTACTGCCTGTTCATACACGTGCAGGATCTTCTCCACCGAGGCATCCCATGAGAACTTGGCTGCCTGCGTGTAGCCGCGCTGTTTCAGGACCTCCCGCAGCGGCTGGTCAAGCAACACCCTGTGCAGGGCATGCATGATCTCAAATACATTTTCAGGATTCACCAGCACCGCGGCATTGCCCACCACTTCCGGCAATGACGAAGTATTTGATGTCACCACCGGGGTCCCGTGCGCCATCGCCTCCAACGGAGGCAATCCGAATCCCTCGTACAACGATGGGAAAACGAATATCTTCGCCACGTCATAAAAGATCCGCAGAACATCGATCGGAACGAATCCGAGAAATCGCACATCATTCTGCACTGCGCTCTTGATCACCGTCCGACGCAGATCAGGATGCGACGAGAGGTCGTCCCCGATGATAATGAGCTTCAGGTCAGGAAATTTGTTGTCCTTCTTGAGTTCGCCTTTGAGCGCCGAAAAGGCCTCGATCAATCGCCCCAAGTTCTTGTGCGGCTTGATCGTTCCCGCATAAAGCAAGAAGGGATAATTCACCTGGTATCGCTCGGCGATGAATTCGCAGTCTTCCTGAGACGCATGCCCTCTTTGGAATCGCTCGTCAATGGCGTTGTAAGCGACTTCCACTTTGTGGTCGTAGTCAGGGGGCAGTCCCACACCGAACACACGTTGCATGTCGATCTTCGTCGAGTTCGACACAGCCAATATCTTTGACGCATGCCTCAGCGCGTATCGCGCCATCACCAACCGATACTGGCTCTGAAACGGAGTCTGCTGCGAGCGTCGCTGCAAGAACGCCAACAGATCATGCACCGTCACCACATACGGACACGGCGAAAACCTCGGCGTCTTATAAAGGTGAGGGATATGCAGCAGGTCGCAACGATGCTTCTTCACCAATCCGCGAAACGCCAGGTAGCTGCGCGGCGATGCTTGCGGCCATGGATACGGCTGCAATACAAAATTTTCCGGCAACGGACGTAGTTCCCGCAGCCTGTCAGGCTTTCCGATCAAGATGTACCGATTGCGAGTGGAGTTGGGATCCCCACCGTCGAGGCGCACCAACCCGCGGATGATGTTGCGGATGTAAGTGGCAACGCCGAAATCAGTGCCGCCGCGAATGTCCAGCGCGATGTTCACGCGTTTAGTTTACGGGAAAAGTAGAGCCGAGCGATGCTGCTATCGCGCCCGCCACGTCCAATAATCGCGATAGCACTTGGCAACAAGACTATCGACGGCGGGGCGATTCAATTCGTCCGGCAACGGTGAGGTTTTTTGTGCGTCCATACACATGCGCTTCAGTTCATCAGCGTGCGAAATCACCTTTTCAAACGGCCAATTACCTTTTCTGATCTCAATCAGCAAACCGCGCTGAGGGTCCGGCAAAGAGATTTTGCCAGTCTGCATCAGTTCCAGACCTTCATAAAGAATGCGGATAACGTGCATGGCTGCTTTTGTGTCATAGCCATGTTTGTCTTCGAGTTCTGGGCGCTGACCCTTTTTCCCTCTTCCCTTTTTCCCCGTCAACCTATCCATCTGATCATCACTGAAATGTATGATCGCTTCCAAATGAGATTTAGCGAGGAATAGTTCACGACTCGCGACGATCTCACCCCACAACGTCGCGCATACATCCTCTGCGGGCGGAACATTTACCAAATTCTCGGCAAACAGGAAATGCATCTTTGTCAGGTTGCCCTTGCATGCAAGATAAGCCCACTTCTGCAAGGAAAATAAAGTGACATCGATGTCATCAGCCGTGTTGCGGGAATCATTCCCGGCGGTCGACCAAACAAAATGCTGGTGCTCTCGTTGCATTGCACCGGTGCCTAGAATCACTTCTGGCGCTTCGATGTATATGCCGTAAATATCGTGGTCATCAGTGCCTTCGAGTTTTGCGCCATGCAATTCGGAGCCACCAACGAACAGATGTACGAGGCTTGAGTAATCCGGAAAGCCGGACTGCTCAATGTACTGCCGCATTGTCTTAGCTTTGCTTGCAGTGACTGAAGACATCTACGCCTTCACCGTCATCTTCGCCCGGCGCTCTGCATACAGCGGAAATTGCTCGCACAGCTCCACAACCTGCTTGCGTATCCCCGTCAGCTTCTGCGCGTCGGTCCGGTTGTTAAGCGCTTGGCCGATCCACTTTGCAATCTGCTTCATCTCCGCTTCTTTCATGCCGCGCGTTGTCAGCGCTGGCGAACCAATGCGGATGCCACTCGGCTTCATCGGAGGATTCACGTCGAAGGGGATCGCGTTCTTGTTCACGGTAATGCCCGCTTCGCCGAGTGCATTCTCCGCTTCGCTGCCCAGCATGCCCTTTGAGAACACGTCAACCAGCATCAAGTGTGTGTCCGTCCCGCCCGATATAACGCGGAATCCTTCTTCCATCAGCGTTTGCGCCAGCACCTTCGCATTCGCCACCGTCTGCCGCGCGTAGTCCTTAAACTCCGGACGCAGCGCCTCACCAAAGCACACCGCCTTCGCCGCGATGATGTGCACCAGCGGCCCTCCCTGCGCACCGGGGAAAACGACTTTGTCGATCTCTTTCGCGAACTCCTGCTTGCTGAGGATCAATCCCGCGCGCGGACCGCGCAGCGTTTTGTGCGTCGTGGTCGTAACGATGTGCGCGTGCGGCACCGGCGAAGGATGCGCGCCACCGGCAACCAGTCCGGCGAAGTGCGCCATGTCCACGAGGAAGAGCGCGCCTACTTTGTCCGCGATCTGGCGCATGCGCGGGAAATCAAAGATGCGAGCGTACGCGCTGCCGCCGCCGATGATCATCTTTGGACGTTCGCGCTCGGCGATCTGTTCCAGCTCGTCATAGTCAATGGTCTCGGTGTCCTTGCGAACCCCGTAAGGGACCACCTTGTATGTCTTCCCTGAAAAATTTAGCGGATGCCCATGCGTGAGGTGTCCGCCATGCGCAAGGTTCAGCCCCAGGATCGTGTCCCCCGGCTTCAGCACCGCGGAATACGCTTCCATATTTGCCGACGAGCCGGAGTGCGGCTGCACGTTGGCGTGTTCAGCGCCAAAGAGCTGCTTAGCGCGGTCACGCGTAAGGTTCTCGATGATGTCGGCGAACTCGCAACCACCGTAGTAGCGTTTGCCCGGATATCCCTCAGCGTATTTGTTGGTAAAGACGGAGCCGGCGGCTTCGAGCACAGCCTCGCTGACAAAATTTTCTGACGCGATCATCTCTAGTCCTTCATGCTGGCGCAGGACTTCAGCGTCAATGGCGGCGGCAACGTCAGGATCAGCAGCGGACAATGAGAGGGACATGCGGTTGGTGGACATAGGTAAGAATTTTACAACGCTGGTCGCCAGCAGGCACAAATATGCGCTTTACTCCGCAATGCGAGTGGAATATGCTGCGCCCAATTCTTGATTCAGGAGACGACCTATGGCCACTGCGGCACCCTCTACCATGCAAACTCCCATTCATTACGCTGGATTCTGGATCCGCTTTGTAGCTGCCTTTCTTGACAGCGTGATTCTTGGCATTGTCGGCTCTGTGATTGGCGTGTTCTTCGGCGGAGGCATCACTGCCGCGCTGAGTAAGAGCGGGAACCCCGCGGACGTGAACATTCCTGCCCTAATCGGCGCGCTCGGAACCTATCTACTGATCACCTTCGCTATGCACTTCGTTTACCACGCCTATTTTGAAAGCTCTGAGAAACAGGCCACCATCGGCAAGATGATATTGGGATTGAAAGTCACAGACGTGAACGGACAGCGCATCTCATTCGGAAGAGCTACGGGACGGTTCTTTTCCAAGATCATCTCCGCCATGATCTGCTACATCGGGTTCATCATGGCCGGATTCACTGAGAAGAAACAGGCGCTGCATGACATGCTCGCCGGCACGCTAGTCGTTTACGGCAAATAGCTGAGCGAACTCCCACTCACGGGCACGGCTACTCGCTGTGCCCATTGCATTGCGGTGAATCGGTCGAGCAGACAAAGTCAACCAAGAGTCCTTCAATCTCTGCCGGCATCTCGAAGTTCTTTGCCTAGGTATTTCGAAAATCTTCTCTTCGCTTCGGCCTGACTGTAGGTGTGAACGATGTTGCCCTCCGGCAGTTGGATTTCGAAGAGCGTAAACGTTCCCATGTTGCGGCAAACTGAGTGATGAGGTACCTGTCCCGCCACGAGCAGGTGCTTTGAACTACGCAACCACGCGATTGCAATCACGTTCGCAGTTTGCTCCCAATCGCACCGTAATGTTGGATCGACAACATCGCGCACGAGGGCGGTGGGATTGACTTCGCGAATCTCGCCCGATTCAAGGTAATAGATGTGAGTCTCGTACGGACCATTTCCTCCAACATTGCTGGTGGTAACCGAAAAAGCTCTCGAATCGGGCGCCCACATTACTTCAGAGCCGATTCCTTTCCCTATCTGAATTGTTTTCGTAACTGAACGCGAGGCGAGAATCAGAGAAAGATCAGCGCTATAGCTGGGCCATTGAGTCTTCAGAACATTTAGACCATCGGGCGACTGAATGACCATTGGACGCGAGGGAGAGATATTGTCCCAGACATCAGTGGCGCGAGTGGAAAACAAGGAATAAGAAGTATGTGCTTTCTTTGAGGAAGCAGCCGAGCCGAGACTGGCGAGGACCAGAAGTGTTGAGCAAAATAGAATACTCGGTTTCATATTATTCACAGCTACTCGCTGTGCCCATTGCACTGCATCACGCCAAGAAACTTTGTCCACGGACCTACAGCGTCCCGATATTGATGCGCCATCACCCTTGATATCTGGTGCAGGTGCGTCAAGTCATGAGCCGCCCAAGTCGCTATCAGCTGTGACAGTGTGACCACGCCCAGCATCTGATGCCGACCCCGCCGCGAAAAATCATCAGCTTTGAGATTCAGCGCCCGAAGCGCAGCAATATTTTCCGCGCGCAGGCGCGCGAATTCATCCAGCAACTGCGGCAGTGTCTTTCCTATACTGTCGCGCTCCTGTGCCAACCGATCGAATTTGTCGAACGGAACACTCTCGCCCGACTCCAACAGCCGCTTCGTTCGCGGCATCCAGTCCGTGCGTTCGCCGTGGATCAGATGGCCCACAACATCAAATGCGCTAAAAGTGTTCTCCCCTTCATTGGGTGACGTCCACGCCTCCGGCAAATCACGCAATAAGGCATTAAGAGTCGCCGGAGTGCGCTCGAGCAAAGCGATCGTATGTTCCAAATTGTGTTCCATTGATTTCCTCAATTTCGGAAGATGACAATTTGACTGCGCGGTGCAGCTTAGCGATGCAGGATTTAACTGAATACATGGAACAGCAGCGCCATCGCGGTTGCGGCGACCAAGCCAACTGCGATAAGCAGGGAGAAAAGATACAGCGCCCACTTCTCCTCTTCATTTTTCTTCGGCGGCGTGACGCCGAAAAGGATGATGAAACTCCGCAGTAGTTGGATCAGGATAAACACGGCTCAACAATAACATCGCGACGTTTCACTCGCGTGCGGCATCTGGCCCCCACGGCCTGAAACGAGGGATCCAGCGCGGGACGTGAGCACGAAATAAGTCGTACTCGCTGCCGAATGTTCTCTTCAGCATGGGCTCCTCATACACCATCACCCAAAAATGGAACATGGCCCAAACACCTGCGGCGTACTCGAGTAGGTGAAGGTCTCCCAGCAGCAACGCTTCACCTAATACGATCGAACACACGGCCACATACATCGGGTTTCTAACGTAGCGATAAAGGCATTTCACCACCAGGTGACTTGGCGGCGCCACCGGCGCCGGGGTTCCACAGCCGTCAACGACGAAACGAACAAAAGATTCCACCAATGCGGGAACGGCAAAGGCGATCATTAGTAATCCCACACCGCGTAGTGCAGGGACTCCTAAGAACGCGGGCCTCAACTCCCACCGCGATATCCAATAGGGAAAAAGACCGGCAATGCTCCCCGGCGCGATCACCAGAAAAAGCGCCGAACCGAATCCTGCGTAGACCTTTTTCATGGATCGTTTGCTCTTAGTGCAATTACTGCAATCCGGCTGTCTTGAGCAATTCCGCAAAGTGCGGATCAGACCGTAGGGAATCGAACGCAAAATCCGCATTCACATGGATCATGCCCGGATCGCGCTCTTGCACCGCTTTATTCAGCCATTCGAATGCGTGCTCTTTGTCGCCCGCTTGCGCGTAGAATGCCGCTATCAAGGAAGCTGGAGCAAAACCCGCCTTCCTGGCTTGCAACTCCACTTCAACGGCCCGTTTCATCGCGCCCTTCCACCCATCTTCTCGAAAGCCCTTCTCCAGCGCTGCCCCCGACTCAATCTCGTGTTTGTCGCCCGAAAGCTGACCAGCAATCTTGTACTGCTCAATTGCCTCGGGGTACATCTTCTTTCCCACGTAAGCATTTCCCATGAAAACGTGGACTCTGGAAAACTCAGGATTGTCCGCAGCTACGCGCTTGAGTACCTCCAAAGCGCGGTCATATTGCCTTACATAGGTGTAGCCCCCGCCCAAGCTGGTACTCACGATCGGAGACAACGGATCTAGCTGCTGCGCCCGGATGCTTTCCGCGATCGCTTCTTCGCCCCTTCCGTTTCTGCCAACGATCGCTTCGGCGAACCACTGGTGTGCTGTCGCATCATTGGGATCGAGTGCCAGCGCCTTTCTGAACTCGGCTTCACCTTCCGCGAATTTCCATTCGTTCTCTATCAGGTTCGAACCCAGCAATGCATGCGGATGAGCAAGAGTGGGATCCAATTCCAAAGCCTTGCGCGCGGCCGCATTCCCCTTGGGAACCGAATCTTGGGGATCTCCGCCATAGCCCGGCCATACCGAATAGGCATCCGCTAAGCCGGAATAGGCCATTGCGTATCCGGGGTCTTTGCCGATCGCCTGATTGAAATACGAAACCGCCTTTGCGATATCTGTATTTGTGCGCTTGTTCCAGTAATATCGGCCCTTGAGATACAGCGCATAAGCCTCGGAATCCTGCGTTCCCTGCTTCGTGACCTTTTGCATCTCCGACCCACTCATTTTGGATCGCAGCTTTTCTGCAATGTCCGATGCGATTTGCTGTTGCAGTGAGATGAGGTCTGTTGCCTTGCGCGTGTACTGCTCGCCCCACAACTGCGTATTGTCGCTGACGTTCGTCAATTCGGCGCTTACGTTGATATCGTCTCCGCGTTGCGTGATGCGCCCGGTTAGCAGCGCCGTCACACCGAGTTCACTGCCAATCTTCTGGATATCAATGTCCTTCCCTTTGTAGCGAAAGACAGAATTACGGGATTTCACCTTGAGTTGCGGCACGTGTGCCAGGCCGTTAATGAGGGAATCGGTGAGTCCGTCGCCCATGAAATCGGTCTCCGCATTGCCGCCGACACTCGTAAACGGCAACACCGCGATCGAATCAATCGCAGTCGCAGAAGGTTTCAGCAGAAACTTCGCTCCCACTGCGGTGATTGCAAGAACCGCTACCGCGGCTATCGCTATCCATGCCAAGTTCTTCGATCTCGCGCGCTTTTGCGGAACCGTCGCAGCGACATTTTTTCCGGACTCCGTCTCCCGCTTCAGTCGCTTCAGTTGCGCGCGCAACTCCGCAGCCGACTGGCAACGCTCGTCGCGGTCCTTCTCCAGCGTGTGTTCAATGATGCGGTCCAATTCGGGTGGCACTGCCGGATTCACCCTCCCCGGTAGCACTGGCGCTTTGTGCAGGATCGCATCCGCAATTGCGATTCCCGTTTTCCCCGTGAACGCGCGCGTCCCCGTCGCCATCTCGTAAATCACTGCGCCCAGCGAGAAGATGTCGCTGCGCGCATCGAGCTCTTCACCATGCGCCTGCTCGGGTGACATGTATCCCATCGTACCCATCGTGCTGCCTGGACTAGTCAGATCTCCCGGACTTCCCGTCATCGTCGCAATATCAGGAGACGGCGTCAGCGCATTCTTCCCACTATTGCTCTCAAGCTTCGCCAGCCCGAAATCCATCACCTTCGCTTGATTGCGTTGCGTGATGAAAATGTTGGACGGCTTAATGTCGCGATGGACAATCCCTTTGCTGTGCGCCGCGTCGAGCGCGTCTGCAATTTGGATAGACCAATCCAGCAACGTCTCGATGGGCAGCGGTTTTCCAGCCAGGCGATGGTCAAGGGTTTGCCCCTCGAGCAGTTCCATGGCGATAAAAGATTTTCCGTCCTGCTCACCTATGTCGAACAGCGTGCAAATATTGGGATGGTTCAACGCGGATGCAGCCTGCGCCTCGCGCTGGAAACGCTCGAGTGCCATCGCACTTTTCGCCAGGTCATCTGGAAGGAATTTCAGCGCGACATGCCGATGAAGCCGCAGGTCTTCCGCTTCATAGACAATGCCCATGCCGCCGCTGCCCAGTTTGCCCAGTATCCGGTAATGGGAGATCGTCTGCCCTATCACTTGTTCGTCGCCTCGGTCGCTGGCGCTAATGGTACGGACAACCGCCATAAAGGGCAACGAGCAAAGCGTTGCAGAGTTCCGACCGAACTCACCGCCTACGCCGAAATTGCTCTATCCCAAATCTTTTCCTGAAGTACTATGTCCGCAGCAATCCCTTTCGAGAATCTATGAAACGCCACGTGCTGTTCTATGGACTAATCGGTGGAATACTCATCACCCTCATGAAGTGGACGGAATACCGCTTCCTGGTCATCGAACATTCACTTGAGATCTATGGCGGAATCGTCGCCGCCACATTCGCCCTCCTCGGTATCTGGCTCGGATTAAAGCTCACGTCCACGCGGCAAGAGGTGGTAATAAAGGAGGTCCAGGTTTCCGCCAAGGAACCCTTTGTTCTCGACGACAAAAAACTTGAGGACCTCGGCATCACCCGCCGTGAACTTGAGACTCTTGAGCTGATGGCTGAAGGAATGAGCAATCGTGAGATCGCGGAAAAGCTCTTCGTCAGCGAGAACACGGTGAAGACGCATTCCAGCCGACTCTTTGACAAGTTAGGGGCTAAACGTCGAACCCAGGCGGTTCAACTCGGCAAGGAATTTGGCCTGCTGCCCTAAAACTCTCCCCTTAAAGAATGATTTTCATGCTCAAATGCCAAAATCACCCGAAAGGATGACGACAAGTACCCCGCTCCTCGCTAACGTGTACCCACTTTGCGTTTACTTTTCAGGAGCTCCCAAATGAAGAAAACAATACTCACCTTCGGACTGATCTCCGGCGTCCTCTCGTCCCTGATGATGGTGGCCACCGTGCCCTTCATGCACAACATCGGATTCGACCGCGGCATGCTCGTCGGTTATACCGCTATTGTGCTCTCGTTCCTGCTCGTCTTCTTCGGTATCCGCTCTTACCGTGACAACGTCGGCAACGGACACATCACCTTCGGCAGGGCCTTCACCGTCGGCATCTGCATCACCGTGATCTCATGCCTCTTCTATGTGGGCACGTGGGAGATTCTCTACTTCAACTTCCTACCTGACTTCTGGGACAAATACTCCGCCTTCATCGTCGCGAAAATGAACGCCACTGGCGCAAGCCCGGCCGATGTCCAGGCCAAGGTTGAGGAATTGAAGAAGTTCAAAGTGATGTATGACAACCCACTCATGAACGCCGCCATGACTTTCATCGAGCCCTTCCCGGTGGGACTCGTCATCACACTGCTCTCGGCCGCCATCCTGCGCAAGAAAGCGGGAACAGTGAGTGGTTCGACGTTAGCCGCAGGGAACGCTTCGGCTTAGCTAGCTCGGTGAGAGATCGGTTGACGGAGTCGGACTTTAGTAGTCCGCTCCGCGGTCTCCACGATCGCGCAACCGGATCACTTCATCCAGTGACATGCCCTTATGCTGCCGGATAAGTGCCACGGTTACGCCGTGGTCACGCAGTCGCACAAGGTCACTGGCCGATATCTCGCGCGCAACCGTCTCTTTCACCTCGCGCGCGAACTCCGCATTCACGCCATGGTCGCGCAAGCGGGTGAGTTCCGGCGCATCGAGTTTGAATCCCAGGGCCGCCATCTCTCGGACAAATTCCGCATTCACGCCATGATCACGCAGACGCGTAAGTTCCGCAGGTCCTAGCTTTATTCCGATCGCCGCCATTTCCTTCGCGTACTCCGGAGTAACACCGTGATCACGCAGGCTAACCAGGCTTGAAAGATCACTGGACTTGTACCCAAGCTCTTTCCATCCGTTAATGAAATCCGGAGTCACGCCATGGTCGCGCGCCTTGAGCAGGTCGGAGGCAGACAGGTCTTTGAACCCTTCCGCGGCGAGTGCATTGATGTAAGCCTTGGTCACTCCGTGGTCGCGCATTTTGATTAGCGTGTCCACGTTATCGAATTTATATCCGGCCGACTTCATGTCGCGCACATAATCCAGATCAACACCGTGGTCCGCCATCTTCACCATGCGGTGGACATCAAATGTCCCATAACCCTGCGCCTTCAATTCATCGAGCAGCGCCAAGGAGAAATTGCCCATCGTCAGCCTGAACTGCTGGTCGTCGGTAGGCGCTTCGAATCCCCGCTTGCGTAATTCATTTGCGAACTGCGCATTCGCAACGTATTCAAAGTGTCCCGAGCCCTTGCCGCCCGCAAACCAGCCTTCGCTTTCCAGCGCTCCCGCATCGTGGACAATCTTGAATTTCACATGCGTGCCCGCCGACTTCATCTCCGCATCCGTCAGCCCGGTCAGTGACTTCGATACCTCATCCCATGCGATGGTATGCGATTGCGTGTTGCCCCATCGTCCCCATCCATCACCGCGCTCCTGCTCGCCGCGCTCGCTGTATCGCAGGGTGATCTGCAATCTGTTTCCGCAAGGCTCAATCATCCACTGCCCGGAATGTGCGCTCTCAGCGCGGGCAACGAGGGTTACTGAACCGGATATCAACAGGATGAAAACAATAACGATGGATTGCAGTTTGCGGGCGTTCATCGGCTACTCCTCAGTGTGTTTGGACGGCAGCTTGGGTCTCGCCGTTCGTTTCATGATTACTGAGTGAGGCGCGAAAGGTTACTTGCAAGAAAAAGGGCGGACATTTTCGTCCGCCCTTCTGAGTCGATCGCGCTGCTTAAAACGTGAATCCGATGCTCGCCTGGTACGAGCGCGGAGTCACGAAGTGGGTTCCGCTGAAAGTAGAAAGGAAGTTGTAAAGCGCGCTCTTGTTCGTCAAGTTCACGACAGACAATTTCGCATTCCACTTGTAATGATCTGTGCGGAAGAGGTTGTCAAAACCCATGCCCATATCAAACAGATGACGCGGAGCGATGCGCGGTGGGTTCTTGTCATCGTTCTCCGTTCCATCCGGCAAGATGTTGATCCGGGTTGCGCCACGATTCGGATCGCTGCATGAGGTGATTGGCGTGGCAAGTGTCGCAAAGACATTTCCGCAGAAGAGCCCGATCGCGGACTGCTGATCTGCAGTTAGCGAAAGTGCAGTGGCGTAATCGGGCACTGAGCCATTCACCAATCCGCTGTCATACCGCCACGTGAATGAGGCGAATCCACCCATCTTCTTGAGGAAGCTGTATTGGATGTTTGTAGTCTGCTGGAATGCCTGGTCATGATCGATGCGAAAAACGCCGGTCGGCGGGTTATTGTCAAAGAACAGTCCACCCACTTCCGGATTGAAGTATCGCGCGCGCGTATGGCCGATCGAGGTGTAAGCCCTGAAGCCGTGAATATCAGGTGTGCTCACTCGGATGGAAAAGCCATCCAGCTTTGACTTGTTCCATGCGATTGGGAAAGCGATAGGCGTATCCCCGAGCACGTTGAAGTCATAGGCATTGTGCGTGTACTTCCAAAAGTAGTCACCGTCGATGACAAGAAACTTACCCAACGCCTGCTCGAAGCCCGCATTGAATTGATTGCGGATACCCGGCTGCAATGGCGCAGTCACCGTCGCGCCGAAAATATTTGCCGCCAGTCCACCTGAACCGGTTGCGCTGGAGAACAGCAAGTTCTCGTTGTACGGAGTTTCGAGCGTGCGCGCATACGAGCCGCGGAGCACTGTATTCGTTTTGCCTAGGTGATAGGAAAAGCCCACGCGCGGGTTGAGCGCGTATTTTTCCGTCAGTCCGGCATAGTGATCTCCACGGACTCCCAACATCCATGTCCACGGGCCGATAGTCACATTGTCCTGCACGTACAAAGCCTGCTGATCAATGGAACCGTTGTCTTTGAACTGGAAAAGCTGTCCGTTACGAGTGAGGTCGAAGGGCACCAGTCCAACTTGCAGGTTCGGATTCGCGCTGAAGCCGCCAGCGGCGCAGGTATTCGGATCGGTGATCGTCGGGTCAGTTACCGCTGCGCCGGCATTGTCGAGACAAACAGGATTGATTGTTGGGTCAGTGATGCCAAAGCGGAAATTCTCTGAGAGCGCGGTATGCGAATACTGGAATCCAGCTTTGAAGTTGTGATGGCCTTTGGCGTAGGAGATATCCGTTTTCAATCCGGAATTGGTTAGGCGGCGACCTTGTCCCGCGGTCTCAGGCTGATCAGAGAAAAGATTGCTGCTGGAGTAATACTGCAAGCGATCTTGCCGCACGAAAGCATTCACTGTGAAGAGCGTTGCCGCATTGAACAGATGCGTCCAGCCCGGTGCGATGTCAAAAGTCTTGATCTGCTGCCGCTGGTCTTGTCCTGACGCCTGCTGATCAAAAGTATTGGGGATCTGGAACCAAGAGCGAGCGGCGAAAAGATTCAAGTGCAGTGAATCGGCGGCGCTGATCTGGTAATCGAGACGGTCAAATGCGTTTTCGGAATTTCCGCGATCATGCAGCGGTTGGAATTCAGGGCCATCGAGAAAGCGTCCGGTTTGCAGTCCGTTGACAGAAATAAAGTTTCCGAACTTCGCATTCCCGACTCCCAGATTGAGTGTGGTGCCAGCGCTTCCGAATGAGCCATAGTCGAAGGAAACGCTGCCCGTTGGGCGAGTCAATCCCAGTCCGGATTTCGTAGTCGCAACTGCGATGAGGCTGGTCTTATCCCCGTACTCCGCCGGTGATACGCCAGTGATCAACTCGAGTGACTGGATCGCGCTGGGTGCAATCTGGTTGGAGTAAACACGGCTTTGCTGGTCGCCGATGGGCTGATTGTCAATCGAGAACGATGCCTGGGCGTGGTCGCCAAGCGGATGGAAGAACCCATTGGAATCCGCCACCACTCCTGGCGACGACAGCGTGATCAACTGGCTCAATCCCGATGCGGTGTTCTCCATGGGAATACGCGACATGACTTTTTCATCCACATCCGTGTGCGCGCTGGGGTCCGACTCCAACAACGAACCACCATTCGATTCCACTTCAACAGTTGTATTCGCGCCTGTCACTTTCATCGTGATGGCGAGATCAATAGGAACACCTGACCGGACATCTACGTCGTGTTGCTGAGCGGCGAAGCCTTCCGCCTTGACGAAAATGTGATAAGGATTCTGCGGCAGATTGCGGACTACAAAAGAACCTGTGGCGTCAGTGGTGGTAGTGCGTTGAAACCCGGTGACCGGATTGTGGACATCGACGGATGCATTGGGAATGACTGCGCCCGATGCGTCAACTACTTTGCCTTGTATTGAGCCGGAAGCCCCTAAGCTCTGGGCGTTCAGGGCAGTGGAAGCGAGCATCAAAACGAAAATAGCAACAAATACAGATGTACGACTGCAAGAAGTCGGCATGATTTTCTCCAAACCAGGTGTGGACGTGCGTTATTCAGTTTTGGTGGAAGAGGTTTATGCCGAGAAAGGAGGAGGCCGAATATACAGCGCCGCTGCAAAGATGCGCGATTTCGATAAGACTTCTGGTTCGTAAGTAGACTCGACAGCAATCGATACTGGCGAGAACGCGATGATTGCTTTTGCCAGCGCTGTTGCGTGTGCGCTCGCGCACAGGACGCAATCGTGCGCCGTAGTTGCGCTCTTCTGATTGTGGATGTGTTGCGCCTGAACAATCGAACCCGCGCTCAACGCTACGACTGCAAGCAGCGCGATCCAAAGGAAGCTTCGTTTGCGGGATTGGGTGTGTTGGAGCACGTTGTTATCTGCGGTGATGATAAGCCGAAAACAGAGTAGAAGCAATTAACGCTTTCAATAACCCTACCAGAGGCGTTATGTTCCGCACCGGGTACACTGTCCCAACTCTAGTCGGGAATTTTCCTCCGTGTTCCTCTATGCCCTCTGTGGTAGGAGAAATTCCTACTTCGCCCCACATTCTTCCTTCTCAATCTTCGCGATCTTAGCCACACGCTGGTCGTGACGTCCATGTGCGAACGCGGTATTCAGAAACCGCTCCACAATATCGATGGCCAAAGTCTCTTTCACAATGCGTGCGCCGATCGCCACGATGTTCGCGTCGTTGTGCTCGCGGCTCAACTGCGCTTCCACCTCGCTGCTTACATTCGCCGCACGGATTCCCGGCACCTTGTTCGCCGTGATCGCCATCCCGATCCCGCTCCCGCAGACCAGCACTCCATAATCCGCCTTACGTGAGGACACTTCATGCGCCACCTTCTGCGCAAAATCTGGATAGTCAACCGATTCGGTGCTGACCGTCCCCAGATCATTCACGTTCATTCCGCGCTTCATCAGGTGCTGCTTTACTTTTTCTTTCAGTTCAAATCCTGCGTGGTCTGCACCAATCGCGATCTTCATGACGGGATTGTAGCGAATGTCCCGTTGCTAGTCAGAAGTTTGTCTTCTGGTCTGCGGTTCTCGACAATGAAACTTGACATAACAACTACTGAGATATATGATGTTTTCTTAGCTTTTCTAATAGATATACATCCTAGCTTCGGGTCCGATTTGCAACTCCTTTGTTTTCAATATTTTGATATGTAACTGGTCTGCTTTCAATATTTTGGCGACCGCCACTCTGTAACCCAAACAGAATCAATATTTTGCGATTTTGGGGGGAGGGGGGTACCCCGTTATCTGACAAAACGTTAGGTTTTTACTTCGCTGCACTGAAAACTTGCCGCTTTAAGACTGAAAGCCGGCCGGTTTCAATCTTCGATCTTGGTTTCACTGACAGCTGAAACCTGAAAGCTTGGTTTAGCCGACAACCCCGCCTTTGCTGATGGCTGACGGCTCATGGCTCGGTTTTCCTGACTACTGACTACTAACTACTGACTACTGCTCTATGTCATAATCGGCGGCGCAACCAGCTTTGATAAATATCCAATTTCCCAGTTCCAGAGGTGAGTAATGGCATCGGCTACCGACAGCACCCCCGCAGCAGCACAGGGCTATAAGTTCATACAATTTGACACTTCAACATTTCTCGCCCGGCTCACTCTGAACCATCCGCCTTACAACGTGCTCACCGTGCCTATGATGACGGAGATCGCCGAGGCCATCGAGGGCCTGAGCTCTCGAAGCGACATCAAGGCCATCCTGGTGAAGTCATCGCAGAAGATGTTTTCAGCGGGGATTTCGCTCGAAGATTCCAAATCTGACAGGGTCTTCCAGACCCTCGACGCATTTAATCGAGTCTTCAATGCCATCCGCGAGATCTCGAAACCTCTCGTGGTCGTTGTGAACGGTCCGGCGATCGGAGCCGGTTCCGAACTCGTCGCATTCGGTGACATGGTGATCGCCACCACGAACGCGAAATTCGCGCAGCCCGAAGTAAAGCTCGGGGTCTTCCCTCCCTTCGCAGCCGTGATGCTGCCCATCATGATTGGACCGAAGAAAACTTACGAACTCATCCTCACCGGCGAAGCGCTCAGTGCAGAAGAGGCGCAGCATTTGGGATTCGTAAACAAGGTCGTGCCCGAAGCGCAGCTCGACACATATGTCGAGTCCATCGTGAACAAGATTGGCGAATTCAGTGGCCCGGTGTTGGAGGTGACCAAGAAAGTCATCGCCAGTTCGCAAGGACTGCCGCTGCATGAGGCCATGAAGAAATCACAGGACATCTACCTGAACCAGTTGCAATCCCTGGAAGACGTGCAGGAAGGTATCCGCGCGGTGCTAGAAAAGCGCAAGCCTGTGTGGAAGAACAAGTAGCAATATTAAGAAATTTAAAAAAAAAGGGGGGTGCGATATCGCACCCCTTGCTCATTTTTACGACGTTAGGCGACGTGGGCCACGGTCACCAGATGTTTGATCGCCTCGTAATTCGCATCAGGAATCACTCGGCGTCCGATCAGATCGATCTTCGTCGCGTAAGGACGATTTTCCAAAATCCGCGAAGCCAAGTCAGCGTCGATCCCGCAGCGCGCGATCAGATCTTGTTCGCTTGCATGATTGAGATCGAGCAGATCAAATGGCGCTGAGCCCACGGATGTTTCGCGTTGACGCGCCAAGTATGCAGATGTGAGGAATGCTCCAACTCCGACCATTCCCAGGAAGATAAGTGCCTTTTTCATTCAGACCTCCGACAGATTGAATGAAGTCTGATGAGAGATTCTTGCTGGCTGTTGCAACGCTCAGTTACAGCGAGGATTTCAGGAACTTGCCAATGTGCCAACCGTCCATGAACTTGAACGGAGTTTCACCGGTTGAGTAATGTCCGCACGGAAGCACCTTAACTTTGTAGTCGATTCCATGTGCCGCAAACTGGTCAACAACTTGGAGCGAGTACTCAGGAAGGAATGTAAGGTCGTAAGTCGCGTAGATAACGAGGATCTTCTTGGCTTTCTGGCGAAATTTGTCGAAGTAATTCATGGGACTGATCGCGTCCCAAGCGTGTCGCAGGCGCTCAAGATCGATCACCGGTTCAATCCCCGCGCGAACGTGGCGCGTGGATTGTCCCGTCCAGACAACGTCGGCAACATAAGTCGATGCGTGATTGAATGCGTTTACCTTGATGCGCTCATCATGCGCGCTCGCTAGAAACGCATAGCAGGAACCGAGACTAGTACCAACGATTCCGAAGCTCTCGTAACCTTGCTGCTCGAGCCAGTCATAGCAGCATCGTGTGTCGATCACGGCTTGGCGAGTGGCATCAATCGTCCGGCCAATGTTCGGAGAAACAGCGTAATCGGAACGTTCCGTATCGGCCGGTAATCGCGAGTCGTGATAAGGCAAGCTGAGTCGCAAAGTTGCAATTCCCAAGCGCGCCAGGATTCTGCACAGCGAAAGATAGCTGTGCGGCTTGGAATTCCAATGCGGCAACAGCACGACAGCTTTCTTCGTCGGCTGCTTTGTCGGATACCACCGCGCCGTGACGGTGTTGTTTACCGGATGCGGTGTCTGTACCGGCGATGTGAACTGCAGAAACTGCGAAGCGGTTCGTTCGCCGGGAACAACGCGATTTACGAGCCGGAAATCGGAAGGAGTTTCGTAAGAATAGAACTCATCGCTATTGGCCAGAATATATTGGTTCAACGTTCGCAGATATTTTTCGTCTGCAGCAAAATCGTTTTTGAGTTCCGGGGTGAGCAGGTCGCCGTTGTGCGCATTGGGCCAATTGCGGGTCCAATCAAGGCCCCACTCAAACGGACGCACCACACGATTGGTGTCCCGCGTTGTCATGCGCGTTTCCCAGTCGAACATGTAGCGGGAATAGATCCGGCGCAGCGGATGCTCAGCTTTTACGCGGTGATGAGGCTTGGAGTCCACATGGAATGTTAGGGCATTCGAGTGAAGATTGTCTAGGCGCGAGCAGCTTACTCCACGGAAACTCGTGGAACCCGCGCAGTGATGGCACAGAGAATCTCGTATGGAATCGTCTGCGCGTGTCCGGCATGTTCCCATGCGGATATTTTTCGCGTTTCGGTTGCGCCGATCAAGATGACCTCGTCGCCTACATCGACGCCATGCATTCCGGTCACATCGACGAGCGTGATGTCCATGGAAACGTTGCCGACGATGCTGGCGTAATCGTTGCGAACAATGACGCGCCCGCGATTGGAGAGATGACGGTTCAATCCATCGCCGTAGCCAACCGGCAGAACGGCAATACGAGCCGGCGCTTGTGTCACGTATCCGCCGTTGTAGCCAAGCGGCTGACGCGCGCCAACATCGCGCACCGCAATGATGCGCGTCTTCCACGAGAGAACGGGAATGATCGGCAGTTCGCGTGAGGCATCCGGCGAACCGGTTATGACGGACATGAAAGGAAGGTAATATCCGTAAAGCGAAATCCCGGGACGCACCATGTTCTTCCATGCGCGTTCGCGCGAAACGATGGCGGCGCTGTTGCAGATGTGGTAGTAGATCGGTGAAAGCCCGCTCTCAAGCACGGCTGTAACAGCATCGTCGAAGCGCACAAGTTGCGCCTCAACGTCGGGCGCATCGATCACTTCCGCCGACGCCAGATGCGAGAGCACACCTTCGAGCATCACGAAGTTGGCTGATTGCAACACCTGGACCATGTTCGGCAGATCGGCGATATCGACTCCAAGGCGTGCCATTCCAGTGTCAATCTTCAGGTGAACGGGAACAGATTGCGGCGCTTTGTCCATCTTTTCAGCCGCATCTTCGAGAAGCTCGACATGGCTCCAGTCCCAGATCACCGGCGTGAGATTGTGCTCGATGATGGATTCTTCTTCGCCGCGGGAAAATCCGCTGAGCAAGAGAATGCGTCCTGTTACACCAGCTTTGCGAAGTTCGATCGCTTCGGTTGCATCGGTAACGGCGAACCACTTTGCGCCTTCTTTCTGCAAAGCACGCGCGCACTCGGCGCCGCCATGTCCGTAAGCGTTGGCTTTGACGACCGCGCACACCGCGGCTGGGGTGACGAAGTCACGGATTGTTGCGTAGTTGTGCTGAAGAGCGGTTACAGAGATTTCCGCCCACGTGCGACGAGTGTTTGGATTTGAAGGCACAGTAGATGCAGTCGCGAGCTGCTGCCGGAGATTATACCGGAGCGATTCTAATAGTCATCGCCTGCGGGACCGATGTCGCCAGCCATGTTCTCAAACCGGGTGCTCTTCTTGATGAACGCCATCTTGATGGTTCCGGTTGGACCGTTGCGTTGTTTGGCGATGATGATTTCCGCGAGCCCTTCGAGTTCGGGATCGTCCTGCTTGTAAACCTCTTCGCGGAAGATGAACGCGACAACGTCAGCGTCCTGCTCGATCGCGCCTGATTCGCGGAGATCAGAGAGTTGCGGACGGTTGTTTCCGGTACGTCCTTCAGGGGCACGGCTTAATTGGGAGAGCGCGACAACCGGCACGCGCATCTCCTTCGCGAGTGCTTTTAGCCCGCGCGAGATCGCGGAAACTTCCTGCGTGCGGTTTTCATATCGCTTGCCGCCGCCCGGAGGCGCCGCCGACATGAGCTGCAAGTAGTCAACGATAATCATGTCCAAGCGCTTCTGCGATTGCTGCAAGCGACGGACTTTGGCACGCATTTCGCTGAGCGAGATGCCCGGAGTGTCATCGATGAAGATCGGCGCTTGAGCCAGCGATTCGAGGCCGCTGGTGAGCTTGCCGAAATCGTCGCGACTGAGAAAACCCGTGCGAAGCTTGTGGGAGTCAACGCGCGACTGCGAACATAACATACGCAGAACAAGCGATTCGCGCGACATTTCCAGCGAGAACACAGCAACGCACTTGCCGTCCATCACCGCGGCATTTTCCGCGATGTTGATGGCGAATGCAGTCTTTCCCATAGAAGGACGCGCGGCGATGATGACCAAGTCAGAAGGTTGCAAACCGCTAGTCATCTCGTCCAGCTTGTCGTAGTGTGTTTCGAGGCCAGTGATGCGCTGTCCGCGCTGGTAGAGATTGTCGATGCTACCGAAGGAGTCCTTGACGATCTGCGGAATCCCGACGAATCCCTGGTTGATCCGGTCTTCGGCGATCTGGAAGATGGCGGATTCAGCAGAGTCGATGATCTCGGCCGCAGTGTCAGACTGCTCAAGAGCACGCGCAATCGCATTGTTCGAGGCGTGAATCAAGTTCCGCAGCAGCGACTTGTCTTTGACGATCTTGACGTACTGCTCGATCGAAGGCTGGTGAGGAACACCATCGATTAGCGACGAGATATAGGCAACACCGCCAACCGACTCGACTTCCTTCTTCCGTCCCAACTCTTCGGTGAGCGTGATGATGTCTATGGCCGCACCGCGCTCGTTCAGCTCCATCATCCGGGAGAAGATGCGGCGGTGCGCGTCGAGATAAAAGTCATCGGGACGAATGGACTCCGCGGCTTCGTTGCAAGAGGAGTTGTCGAGCAAGATGGCGCCGAGAATCGTGCGCTCAGCATCAACACTTGCCGGCAAACCGCGGTCGAGAGATTGGTCTAGTGTGGCCAAGGTACTTACGTCAATTTCCAGAGTTTAGGGCGAAGGTACGGCGAAAGCAAGTGGGATTTCGTAAGCAAACCCCGAAGTGGCTACGGCTTATGTGGGTAGCGGAAGTGGATAGTAATGAAACAAGCGTCGTACTGCTATAGGTAAGTGGGTGCAGCTTCTGAGTAAGCTGTTGATAACGAAAACTAGCTGTGAATGACTGCGGAAAAGAAGGGCTCTACTGGAATCTTATCACCGCCGGCCGTGATCCCTCATCGAAATGGCATCTGACCGCATCGCGAACCATGGTTTTGAGCTCGTCCATGGTTTCAGCCTGGGTAAATATCGACTGCCCCAGTGCATGGGCCTCATAGCCGCCCTGTGGAGATTCTCGATAGCGAAGATGATTTCTGTTCTGCTCATGAACCATTTTACAACGCGGAATGTGGCACTCCTCGGGAGTGCAGAATCAAAGTCCAAGGCGTTGTCCCTCGACTCCGGACTTTCGTCCTCCGCTCGGGATGACAGAGTATGGAGATTGCGATTTGCTTTTAGAGTAAAAGGGATCCTTCGCTGCGCTCAGGATGACAAGGGCGCAAAAAACAATCGCGGTCTGATTGCTCAGACCGCGACTATTTTGGTGGATGTCCTATCCCATCACCGACTCAGTTGCCTAAGCCGCCGTGGGTCACGCGTTTCGCCGGTTGATCAACCTGTGGGCCCCCTTCCGTTACCGGAAGTTTTACGTCAACATCGCCTCGCGGAAATGTTGCCGAGTGCTTTCACTGGCTGAAGCCTGCCGCCTGTTTCTTGCAGGCCTGCCGACGAGCGCCGCTCTTTCTTATTCCTTGCCCTCTCGGGTTCGGAATAGGGCCGCCCACCACTCTCACGACTTACGCCGTGTTTAGGTGTGCGGTCTCTAGGCTGATAAGAATTCATCCTGCAGCTTTCGCCGCCTGATGCTTACCAGTCTTACCGGCCAACCCGGATTGCACAGCCCCTTTCGAAGCCACACATCGCAGTTGGTCTTTTGCCAGCGGTCTTGTGGCTCTCACCACCTATTTGCCTGCGCTCTCGCGTTGGCAATTCAATGTCCGCCAGACGTTTGCCTCGTGATCTCTATCTTCCGCGGCTTTCACCACTGAAGCCTTCCATCACCCAGGGCTTGCAACTCTTTACTTCGTCTTTGAACTCCTTCCGAAACCGAACTTGCGTTCGTTCTCTTCCGAAGTCTGTGCTGTTCCTAAGAACATCACTGACGAAACAGTCTTATCAACATTCGCCTTCGCCGACTCGCGCCGGTGAACACAATCTGCTGACAACCGCTTAGATCCAACCTCGCTGCAACCTGCGTTGCTGCGCCTTTCGATCCGCGATTTATCTACCGAACATCTTTTTCCAGTTGCGACTGCTTACGCTCCCGCAACTTTTGGTCTTTCGACTAGCCCAACGTTGCCGTCATTTCGCCTTGCGGCTGATGACTCGAATACTCACCTTGCGATGAATACCCGCAACGCCTGGCCGATGCTGTTACCAGCACTGCTTCCGAATTACTTCGATCGCAGCTTTCGGCAGACTGGCTACGCTACGTCCGGTGCCTCCAGCCGAAGCCAAAGTCCGTTACCGTTGCGCACCGCCGTTGCCTCACATGCATTCTGAACCCGCCCATTAAAGTGCTGGCCCACTCTGCATCCTTGGCCCCGACAACCTGACAGCCTTCGCAGTTTTCACCGCTGTGCTGCCGGCCCTTTTGCATTTCAAGAACTCTCGGTGAAACCTCGCGTCAGAACAGGTTTTTCAACCCACCCTTACTCCGGCCCCACTGCGGGTCCCCAATGCTGTTTCCCTTCCCTGCCCCTCGCGGAACAGTTTCAGAAAACTCAGGCTCGAGCGATTCAGGACATCGCACGCTCGCGTTGAATGCAATGTACTCCTGCTAGGAATAGGTTCAAGAGAAAAGCGACTGTTTTTTGTGCTTAAGCTGTGCAGAATGAGTACAAGTTGTGGAAATAGGTGGAAAAGGAGGAAATCAATTCAATTTCGCCGTAGATCGCGAATATTTCACGCGTGATTTCCTCCCGGATTTGCACCAGAAGCGCTACAAATCAGACGCGGAAATAGTCAGCCCGCCAACTTACGATCGCTTTCTTAATCTCTTTTCTTGAAAGCTTCTCATCCAGCGCACGTTTTGTAAGCGCTGGCACTTCTGCATCTGAAGCAAAGCGCAATGCGATCAGTTGGTCGGTTGAAAGCTCACCAATGCGTGAACGCAGATTCTCAGGCAGCACCGTCGCGAGTCGCAAACGTTCCTCAAGACGAATGATGCGATCCTGAACCTTCAGCGAATAGAGACGCATCTTGAACACAGCTACCAATGCGGTGATTGCGGCAGCGAGCAAAAGCACAGCCTGTTTTTCGGGATGGCGATAAAGATGAACGCCACAATAGATGAGGAAAGCAGACGCCATTGGCGCGAGAAAGAAATGGAACGGCGGATCCCACTTGGCGTGGTTCGATAAATTCTGTTCGTCTGGCATGAACGCTCCTGGTTTATTTCTTGGGATTGTACTCAGACGCTGCAAAGACTCAAGCCGATGCTTTATTTCTTCGTCTTCGCCGGTTCAGGAATGAACCGATAGCCGACTCCGCGCACCGTCACCAGATGTTTGGGCTCAGCGGGTTCGTCTTCAATGTATTTACGCAGACGCGCGATGAAGTTGTCTATGGCGCGGGTGTCAGTGTCTTCATGCAATCCCCACACATCTTCCAGCATCTGTTTGCGTGAGATCACCTTGTCGGCATTGGCCACGAGATAGCGCAGAAGTTGCACCTCCATGACGGTGAGACGATACTTCTCATTGTTCACGCGCAACTCCAGCCCCGCATAGTCCAGCGTCTTGCCACCAAATGTGAACAGCTCGGTTTCAGGAATGGTGCTGTCGGTTCTCTCGGTTTTCGGCCTTGCTGACTTTCTCGCAGTGTGTTCACCCTTACGCGACCACTCGCCTCTGCGGAGAAGTCCGTGCAGTCGAGCGATGAGAATCTTCAACTCAAACGGCTTGGGAAGATAGTCATCTGCACCTGCGTCGAATCCGTGCAGTACGTCCTCCGGACGGCCGCGTGCTGTCAGCATGAGAATCGGAACGAATTGCCCGGACTTGCGCAGATCCGCGGCAACTTCAAATCCGGAAATGCCGGGAAGCATCACATCGAGCACAACTGCATCGACATCGCTGGTCTCGGCTTTTAACAATTTCAACGCACTCTCACCATCGCCGGCGACAAGAACCTTGTGTCCTTCAGCTTCAAGGTTGAAACGTAGGCCGTTGGCGAGGTGCTCTTCATCTTCCACGATCAGAATGGAACTCATGCTTCCACCTTGGGGAGTTCTAGGGTAAACGTGCTGCCTTTGCCTTCACCGGGGCTCTCTGCGAAAACGCGCCCGCCGTGTTTTTTGGCAATGGAACGCACGATGTACAGGCCCAATCCTGTTCCTTTCACTTGCCGCACCGCACGCAGCGGCACACGATAGAACCGTTGGAAGACGAGCTTAAGCTGGTTCTGAGGAATTCCCACGCCGTTATCGCGGACACGCACCTGCACTCGCTTTGAGTCGAGTACGAGATCAACTCTTATTTTCACCTTCTCGTGCGAGTACTTGACCGCGTTGTCGAGCAGATTGGAAACGGCGGTGACCAACTCATCAGGATTACCCAGCACTATCGCTTCCGGATTGTAGTCAGGCACTGAGAACTCAAGCACGTCAGGCGAAAGATGGTGCCGTCCTCGTGCTAGATCAACACATTCGCCAACTAGGGAGACCATGTCCACTGAGACAAGGGCACCTTCCTGGTTCTTGTGTCCGGCGATTCCGGCTTTCAAGACTTGATCCACCGTGTAGTGAAGTCGGTCAGCGTCGGCGAGCATGGTGGAATAGAACTCTTTTTTCTGGGCGTCGCTCACCTCACGTGATTGCAGAGTCTCAAGATAGAGGCGAATCGACGCGATCGGGGTCTTCAACTCGTGCGTGACCGCATTGATGAAGCTGTCCTGCTGTTCGCTGCGACGGATCTCTCGCACAAGAAAGATGGTGTAAAGCACCAGCCCCGCGATGATCAGCGCGAAAAAGATTATCCCTAGGATCAATGGGCCTAAGTGGCGGCCGTGGACCATGATCCAGCCGACATTCAAGAAGATTGCGACCGCCACGAGGCATGAGCCCAGGGTGATGAAAAATGCAATGGTCTTTTGCCGTCCGGTCACGCAGCCATTCTATTGCTTTTCACAAATTGCCGAGAAAAAGATGAATCGGCTCCGCCGGCTTCGATATGCTACCTTGCAGGATTGGCCGAGAACTCGCGCCAGTAAAGGACGGTTTGCAATGCAGGATCTGACCAAAGGCCCGGTCACTAAACATCTTTTGCAGTTCGCTGCATTCATGGCAGTGACCATGCTTTTCCAAACGTTGTATTTCCTAGCCGATCTCTATTGGGTGGGAAGGCTTGGGAAAGAATCCATTGCGGCTGTCGGACTTGCTGGCAATCTGACCTTCATTGTCTTAGCGCTAACGCAGACTTTAGGCGTGGGGACGACAGCACTCGTTTCGCATGCCGCCGGAGCGAAAGACCGCGACCGGGTTGACCGCGTCTTCAATCAGTCTTTGGTAATGGCGTTGGCGGTGGGGTTGGTATTCGGGGTTATTGCTTTCTCCCTGCGCGGAATATTTGCAGATACCATTGCGTCCGATCGAGTCACTGCCGAACTCGGAAAGCAATACCTCACGTGGTTTATCCCCGCCATGTTTTTGCAATTCAGCGGCGTCGCTATAGCATCCGCGCTGCGCGGGGCCGGAATCATCAAGCCAACGATGGTCATTCAGGTTGCGACCGTGCTGTTGAATATCGTGCTGGCCCCCGTCTTGATCTTCGGATGGGGAACGCACATCGCGATGGGAGTTGGAGGCGCTGCCATCGCAACATTCGTCGCAGTAGCAATGTTCATGATGATGCTGGGACTGTATGTAGCGCGAGGAAGCAGCGGCATCCATTTTCTTCCGGCGCAATGGCGACCAGATTTCAAACTGTGGTGGGCCATGGCCAAAATAGGACTTCCCGCCGGTGGAGAATTCGCCATTCTTTCCTGCTACATGATCTTGGTCTATTGGATCATCCGCGATTTCGGCTCAGCATCGCAGGCGGGATTCGGCATCGGTGCGCGATTGATGCAGGCGATGTTCCTGCCCGTGGTGGCAGTCGCATTTGCGGCAGCGCCGATCGCAGGACAAAACTTCGGCGCCCGCAATGCTGACCGCGTAAAACAGTCTTTCTATTCGGCAGCGACGCTCGCGTCGGTGATCATGATCCTCTTGAGCATCCTCTGCCACGTGGATCCAGACAGACTGATTCGCCTGTTCTCTTCCGATCCGAAGGTCATCGCATTCGGCTCTGAGTATCTGCGCATCATCTCCTGGAATTTTCTCGCAGCGGGGTTGTCATTCACCTCGTCTAGCATCTTCCAGGGCCTCGGAAATACGCTGCCTCCGCTGATAAGCTCGGCAAGTAGATTTTTCCTGTTTGCGATTCCGGGATACATTTGGTCAACGATGCCGGGATTTCAGATTCGCTATCTCTGGTACTTGTCAGTGGCGTCGGTGGTCATACAAGCGGCAACGAATTTGATCCTGCTCAATCGGGAATTCAAGCGCAAGTTGCGGTTCGATGCGCCTGCTGCTATTGCCGCCCCGATCGCAGTCGCAGCGGTAGAATAAATAATTCACAAAACAGGACGGAGTTCACATAAACATGAAAAGGATCACGCCATTCTTATGGTTCGACTCACAGGCAGAAGAAGCTATGAATTTCTATCTGTCCATCTTCAAGAATTCAAAAGTAGGAAAGATCTCGCGCTACGGTGAAGCTGGCCCCCAACCGAAGGGAAGCGTTATGTCCGTGACCTTCGAGTTGGATGGGCAGGAATTCATGGCCCTCAACGCCGGTCCGCATTTCAAATTCACTGAGGCGATATCGTTCTTCGTGAATTGCGAGTCGCAGGAAGAGGTAGACCATTACTGGGATAGGCTGTCAGAAGATGGCACCAAGAGCAGATGCGGTTGGCTCAAAGACAAATTTGGATTGTCGTGGCAGGTAATTCCATCGGCATTGGGCAAGATGCTGGGAGACAAAGACCCTGAGAAATCAAAACGAGTAATGATGGCAATGTTGCAGATGGACAAGATTGATGTAAACAAACTTCAGCAGGCCTATGACGGAAACTGATAAGCAGTAAATAAAAAGCCCGCAGCGAATGCTGCGGGCTTTGTTATTGCATTGCCGATCTTGTTAGTCGTATCCAGCTGAAGTAGCAAGCGCGGCATCGGCAGGAACCAGGCTGTCATCGTTCTCGTCGGGAGCAACGATGATCGGCTGCGCGATCTTGGCCACACGGACATCCTCGGCTAATCCGAACATGCGCAGTGTTGCAATGCACATCCAGTTGATGTCGAACTCGTACCATGCAAGTCCATGACGGGCCGACGTCGGATGTGCGTGGTGGTTGTTGTGCCATCCTTCACCGAAGCTGAACGCAGCGACGAGCCAGTTGTTGGTGGAGTCGTCGCGGGTCTTGAAGCGGCGATTGCCCCAAACGTGGGTGATAGAGTTCACAGCCCAGGTCCAGTGCAGGCCGAAGCTCACGCGGAGGAAAATTCCCCAGAGAACATAGGCGACACCAGTCATGATTCCGCCGGTTGCAAGGCCATAGCCCAACAACATGAGTCCGAGAATTACTTGCGGAACCCAGTGGTACTTCGTGAGGACCACGTGAAAATTGTCTTTGCTGAGATCCGGAACGTAGCGCTTCAGGATCGCGGTGTCATGGTGCATAGCCGCGCCGGTGAGGATCCATCCAGCGTGCGACCACCACATGCCTTCGCGGGGTGAATGTGGGTCGCCGTCGCGATCGGATTTTTGATGGTGAATGCGGTGCGTGGCCACCCAGAATATCGGGCCGCCTTCAAGAGCCAGTGTTGCGCAAGTGGTGAGGAAGTATTCCATCCACTTCGGCGTCTTGAATCCGCGATGCGTCAGAAGCCGGTGATATCCCACGCCGATGCCTAATCCAAAAGAGACCCACCAGAGAAATAGTGTTATGAAGAAGATCTTCCAGCTGAAGAAAAATAGAGCGGCCACAGCGCCGATATGAAATAGGGCCATAAAGACAGTGGTGACCCAGTTGATGCCCTGTGAAGCTTTTTTGCCGTACATTTCCATGTGTATGCGTCCCCTGAAATGTGTTGGATGATTTCCTTCATTCAAGGTAACAAGGATCAGGGGCTGGGTTTGTAATAGTTATGTAATTCCCCGTGCGCGATAGGTAATGGGCTTGGTTCAGCTATACTCCGCCGAAAGGCTATCGGGTTCACATCTAATAAATGTCGCCATTTCGCAAAAATCTAATTTATGACGTCGGCGCACACAGAGGCGAGGACACCGATTTCTATTTGAAAAAGGGTTTCGACGTGATCGCGGTTGAAGCCAATCCGGCACTCATTCCGGAAATCCGAAAACGCTTCAAATCACAGCTTGAGAACGGACAGTTATCACTGGTTGAGGCCGCTATTGCTGAACACACCGGAGAGGTGGACTTTTACCTAAGCGATACCGAATCTGTGTGGGGCACAACCAAGCCGGAGTGGGCAGAACGAAACAAACGACTGGGAGCGGAGTCGCGAAGAATCAGCGTTAAGGCTGTGACCTTCGGCAGTCTCTTGCAGGAGTATGGCGTCCCCTACTATTTGAAGATCGACATCGAAGGCACTGACCTTCTGTGCCTCGAATCACTGACCAATGTTTCGGATCGGCCACGATTCGTATCCATTGAGAGCAACAAGGAATCATGGGACTCGCTGCTACACGAGTTCGAGATGCTTCAATCGCTTGGCTACGAGAAATTTAAAATTATCGACCAGCGAAAAACTCATCTGCAGGTTGTTCCGAATCCCTCCCGTGAGGGGAAGTATGTAAGTCATCACTTCGAACCGGAATGTACGGGACTGTTCGGCGATGAGTTGCCAGGCCGCTGGCTCACCGCCGAGGAAACGATAAACCAATACAAAGTCATCTTCGAGAAGTATCGGTTTTACGGAGATTCCGGAACGCTACGGAACAATTTAGGCGTGCGCTTCTTGCGCCGGTTACCCGTTATTGGCGACCACTTCAGAGCATCTTGGTTCGACACCCATGCAAGCCACGGAAGGTCTTAGGTTGCACGCCGCCCCTGAGCTGCGCGATATCCCTTCGCGTACCAACGAAACAACCATACAACGGTAACCACGAAGGCGCTGCCAGAGAGCAGCGTTGAAATGCGCCAGAACCACGATCCCGGATCCTTGGAGAGATCAGTCGCGGAGTTTAGGGAACAAACCAGGGTTACCACTCCCGCTATGAAGAACCTCGCTAGCGGATAAATGAATGCCTGGACAATCACCATCAACACGCTTGCAATTCCGACGATGACGTAGAACCAATCTAGTTTAGACACTGGTTACTTTTCCTCACTGCCAGAGCGTCAGGATGGTTCCCATCAATAGATAGCACGCAAGCTGATATCCCGTATCGATCATGAACAGCTTCATCGGCTTCTTCCCGAATAGAGCATTTGTGAATTGAACTGTGGCAACGAAGCCCAGCCAGATGCCGAAGCTGATTTTTAGCCCCCGCATCAAGTCATGACTTGGAACCGCCATACGAGTTAGAACGATTGCCAGGAATGTCGCGCTGATGAGCGTAGCGACTAGAGCTTGGCCGTACATCGGCCCAGCTTCTGCCTTCATTTTGTCCATGGCTTCTTTGTCGTCGGGGTTGTAGCCCATCAGAATCGTCCAGGGCTTAGCAAACAATAGAGGCGAATACCATAGAAACCCGACTGCCATGGTTGAAAGCGTGGCCACAATAATGGCCATCCAATTGACCGAGTAGAAATGCATGGGGACACTCCTCGTCTGTTCCGGCTGAGTTGTTATTTCTTTGCCGCGTATGGTATTCCCGAAACACGGGCGAGGAAAGAGAAATTTGCAACAAAGAAAAAGCCCCTGCGCTCCTGCAGGGGCTTTTGGTCTGATTTGCGAAACCTAGTCTTTCACGCCGTCCATGAACGCTTTCAGCTTTCGTGAACGTGAAGGGTGTCGCAGTTTCCGCAGCGCCTTGGCCTCGATCTGCCGGATGCGTTCGCGAGTGACCGTGAACGATTGGCCCACTTCTTCCAAGGTGTGCTCGGAGCCGTCTTCGAGTCCGAAGCGCATCTTTATTACCTTCTCTTCGCGTGCAGTCAGCGTGCGTAGGACATGAGCAGTCTGCTCTTTCAAGTTCACGTTGATAACTGCTTCCGCCGGAGAAACTACAGCGCGATCTTCGATGAAGTCGCCAAGATGCGAATCTTCTTCTTCGCCAATCGGTGTTTCCAAGGAGATAGGCTCTTGCGCGATCTTCAACACCTTACGGACTTTCGCCACAGGGATATCCATGCGCTTCGCGATTTCTTCCGAAGTAGGTTCGCGACCGAGTTCCTGCACAAGTTGTCGCGATGTGCGGATCAACTTGTTGATGGTCTCGATCATATGCACTGGAATACGGATTGTGCGAGCCTGGTCAGCGATAGCGCGCGTGATCGCCTGGCGAATCCACCACGTTGCATACGTGGAGAACTTGTAACCGCGGCGATATTCGAACTTATCGACAGCCTTCATTAGGCCGATGTTGCCTTCCTGGATCAAATCGAGGAATTGCAATCCGCGATTGGTGTATTTCTTCGCGATCGATACCACCAAGCGCAGGTTGGCTTCGATGAGTTCGCGCTTGGCGAGCTCAGCGTCCATGTCGCCCTGAATCACTTCACGCTGCGTGCGGCGAAGCTCCTGGAAATCGACGCCGGCGTCCTGCTCCAAGCTCTCAAGCTCTGTGCGGTGATGCCGCTGCTGCTTGCGATATTCCTTCTTCAAGTCTTCACTGCGCGTCTGGTCGGCCTTCTTCTCCAAATTATTGATCTGGCGATCGAGGTGACGCATCGCCTCCACGGTCTTGTTTACGCGGTCGATCAGGCGCTTGCGCTCGGCATTGTTGAATCCAAGCTTGCGGATGATCTTCGAAATGCCAACCTTCTCGCGACCCAAAGACCAGCGGGTACGGCGAAGCTCCCGCGCTTTTTCTTTCTTGTTCTTCGGGATGCCAGCCAGCTTTTCTTCGAGCGCTAGCGACTTCTTGTAATGCTTGTTAAGGTTGTCGATACGCCCGGTAATGTCCTTGATGCGGTTGTTCAGAATCTCTTCCGTCAACTCTTCTTCGTCGAAAGTGACAACTTCTTTAATCGAGCGGACACCCCGCTTGAGGTCGTCACCAATGGCAAGGATCTCTCGGATGACGATGGGTGAACGCGAAACCGCCTTGAGAACGCGGAGCTGTCCACGCTCAATGCGCTTTGCAATCTCGACCTCCCCTTCGCGGGTCAGTAGCGGGACGGTGCCCATCTCGCGCAAGTACATGCGGACAGGGTCGTTGGTCTTTTCCAGAGCGCCAGGCGTGAGGTCGAGTTCAACGTCCTCACCGGCTTCCATGTCAGGATCGAACTTCTTGTCGAGTTCTGCCCCCGGCATCTTTGGGCCTTCAAGCACATCAATGCCCTGCGTGCCGATGGTGGTCAGCAAGTCGTCAAGATCGTCAGGCGAATGGATATCTCCCGGAAGAAGGTCGTTCACCTGGTCATAGGTGAGATACCCCTTCTCTTTGCCTGTGTCGATCAGCTTCTGAATATCTTCAAATTTGTCGTCAAGAGCCAAGAAAAAATAACCTCAAATATCACAACACCCATGCTGATGCCTGTTAGACGCCCGGGCACCGGAAAGGGCAATTAACTTTTATGACTGCGGCGGAAGGTCAGGCAATGCGATTCAGACCCGGCTTTCTTCCCAGTAGCTTTGTACATGGGAGCCCCGGCTGAAAAGCGTACAGCCCCGAAGATACTCAGAATAGCACATTCATTGGGAGTCTCACAATTCAGAGCACCCGTTTGGGTCGGGACTTGCTTTGTTTTTAGGGGCGTCGCACTCCCCTGATTAGATGAGGAAGGTGGCAAGACAGTTTCGCGGTATCTGGGGAAAAACCAGCCCTGTCCAGAGCACCCTGACTGCTTAGACGTCAGCGAATGATGAACGTTCTGCCTCGTGGTGCTCTGGATAGAGCCGTTTCGAGCAATCTGGGCAGATCCCATGGGTGAAATCAACGTCCGCGTGGGCGCGCATGTAGACCTCTAAGTGGTTCCAGTCGCCGCCCGTATCCCGGATCTTCTTGCAAGCAGCGCAAATAGGCAACAATCCGTGCAGAACCTTGATTTTAGCCATCGCTTCTTCCACTCGACGGGAAAGTTCTGCCTCACGCTCTCTCAATCCTCGTACGCGCAGTAAGTAGATGCCCACCCCTGACATCACGAAAATCACCACAAAAAGAATGTTGAACCAGCGAGTCTGGTAGATGTGTGGCTCCAGGTAGAGCGCCAAGTCCGCGCCAGCTTCATTCCATACTCCGTCACTATTAGCAGCCTTCACGCGAAAGCGATATTGTCCTGGAGGCAAATTGGTGTAATACGCCTCACGGCGCGATCCGGCATCAATCCAATCCTGATCGAAGCCTTCCATCTGGTACTTAAAGCGAATCTTTTCCGGTGCCAGGAAGCTGAGCGCAGCGTAATGGAATTCCATGTCACGCTTGCCGGGCTTAAGGCTGAGCATGCCGCTCGTTGACATCGGAGCACGATCCACAAGCAAGGCAGCAACGTGCACTGGCGGTGGCAAAGGATTCAGTTTGATATTTTCCGGATTGATGTTAACCGCGCCGCCAGCGGTGGCGAACCATATTTGGCCATCGCGCGTCTTCCATCCTGCTGGCTGCGATGTTCCGTTGCACTGGCTGCTCTTCAATCCATCCGCATTGTCATACGACTCTGACTTGACTGAAGTCCGCTCGCCGCGCGCAAACTCCTCAAGTTCTTTTCTGCTCACGCGGAAGATGCCGTTGTTGCTGCTCATCCAGAAATCGTGGCGATTGTCTTCCAATATCTGGAAGACGAAGTCAGTGAACAGCCCGTCTTTACTGGTGTAATTCGTGAACTTCCCTTTCGCAAAGCGGCTCAAACCGCCATCGGTGGCGATCCACAATGCGCCGCCATCGTCCTCGTAGATGGCGGTGACTTTCTTCCCGGCGAGTCCATCTTTCTCGCGATACTGCGTAAATTTTCCGTCTGAATAGAGATTTATCCCGTCCCGCGTGCCGACCCACAGCTTGCCCTGATGATCAGCGTATAAGGACAATATGAAATTTTGACTCAGACCATTCTCGGTTGTGAGCGTCGTGATTTTGCCGTTATTCAGTCGCACGAGCCCAGCCTGAGTTCCTGCCCAAACATTGCCTGCGTTGTCACTGGTGATGGCCCGAATCATGTTGTCCGGCAAACCATTTTTTCGCGAAAGGCCAGTAAACTTGCCGTTCTTGTATTTGTTCAACCCTGCGCCGGTGCCCACCCACAATGCACCGTCTTGGTCTTCATGCAATGCAAGAATGTAATCCGAAAGCAATCCATTCTTCTGATTGAAAGAATGCGTCTGTCCGTTTTGGATCTGGCTCAACCCACCCGCGCCGCCGATCCAAACCGCACCGGATTTATCCTGATAAATCGTGCGGACGAAATCATCCAGCAATCCCTGCTTCGTAGTCAGCGTAGTGAACTTGCTGTCATTCAGGCGATTCAGGCCTGCATTCGTTCCGATCCAGAGACTGCCCTCGCGGTCCTCATAGATGTAGCGAACGGAGTGATCGGAGAGCCCATCCTGTGTACCGAAGGTGCTGAAGCGTTCTCCGTCTAGTCTGCTCAGGCCGCCACCATAGGTTCCGACCCAAACCTTGCCGTCGCGGTCTTCAAAGATGGAAATCACGGCGCGATCTGCGAGACCGTCTTTAATATCGAAGTGGCGGATCGCGCCTTGCGCATCCACACGGATAAGCCCATCCTGCGTGCCGACCCAAAGATTTTTCCGCTTATCGCGCTTCAAGACCCAAACGGTGCTGCTGTTCAGTGAGTTTGAGATTGGATGCCGGGAAAGTTTGCCGTCCTTGAATTCGTATAATCCCGCGCCTTCCGTCCCTACCCACAAACTGCCATCCGCATTCGCCACGACTGTCCGCACCATGAATGAAGAGCCCACATCCGCGCGGTAGGCAGTAATGTGTCCGTCTTTGTAGCGGGCAAGACCACTATCCGTGCCAATCCATACCGAGCCATCTGCACTAGTAGTGAGGGCGCGAATCGTGCCGTTGGGTAATCCATCCTCAACGCCGAACGTGATTATCTGGTTGTAGCTGAGCCTCGCTAATCCATCTTCGGTGCCGATCCAAAGATTTCCGTTTTGGTCTTCGCACATCGCACGGACTGCGATGTTTTTCAGCGCTGGTGAACTTCGTTTATTCAGAACTTTGAAATTAACGCCATCAAATCTCGCAATTCCCTCGTAGGTGGCGATCCAGAGATAGCCGTCACGCGTTTGCACAATGGCATTGACGGAGTTTTGCGGAAGTCCATTCTCGGTTTTCCAAACAGCGTGCCCATATTGGGTGATCGCTTTGCTGGGATCCAGCGCCAATCCGAAGTTCGACAAAAAACAGCAAAGAAGAAAAACGAGGAATGTTTTTGCCGGGTTGTTGCAGCGCAGTGGATTCATTTGTTCTGTCATCTTGCCTGCGGAATCTACTGCCAGAGGGACAATAAAAATGCAGCGGGGAATATTGGAACAACTTACCATGAACCCGTCAGGAATTCACACAAGAATCAAGGTACTGAATTCACACAAGAATCAAGGTACTAAAGTGCCAGTCTGGGCACTTTTGGGAATGCCTATCGTCCTTGCCCGGCGCGCATGGATTCGTCCAGCGCGCGCTTCAACTTCAGCTTTTCCGCCGAGAGCTGTGTCAGCTCTAAGGTATTCCCCTGACGACCCGCCTCGTCTATCTGTGGCTGTAGCTGCTGCAGTGCGCGTTCGATGTGGGGACGTCGCATCGCGGCCAGAGCAACGCGGACGGTAGTAGCAGTAAGGTCCTCTCGTTCATCAGATCCCATTAGCAGGGCCGCAAGACGACTGCGGTCTGAATCCGACAATGCCAATTGCAGCGGCTCGCGTAACTCTTCTACCGAAGCATGAAGCAACGCGTCGAAGATCGGCTCTGTTGTCCAGCCTTCATGCAAATGCTCCGAGGTAAGCACATCGTGAACATTGGACTGCACAGCAGCGTCCTCTTTCGACTGCGACAGCAAGACGTGGATAAGGATTTTTTCGGCAGGCGAAGTCTGCTGTGCAGGGGCATCCGCCTTTACTTTTTGTGTCCGTGACGATGCTGCCGATTTCAACTCCTGGCGCAACACAGCCGAGTCGATGGAGAGCCGTTGTGCGATCTCCGAAGCCAACTCGTCACGAACTATTCGGCTGGGAACACGCTGAATGTGTGGCAGCAAATAGTTCAGCGCTTTCACTTTGGAATCTGCTGTCCGCGACGGAAACTGCGCTTGAGCGCGGTCAATTAGGTAATGGAAGTACTTGCGCGAATTTATGACTTCCTTCTGGTAAGCCTCAGCTCCGCGCTTGCGAATGAACAGGTCCGGATCGAGTCCCTGCTCCAGCGTGATCACCTTTATGTTGAAGTCCTCTTCAACGAGCATCGCCAGCGAACGCTCCGTCGCGGCTGCCCCGGCGGTATCAGGATCGAAATTCACAATGATGTTCTTGCTGAAACGGCCGAGCAGTTTTACTTGTGCTTCGCCAAACGCAGTGCCCGAGCTGGCAATTACATTGTGCATGCCCGCCGTAAACACGGAGATGATGTCGAGATAACCCTCAACCACGATCGAGTAATCCAGCTTGCGAATGGCTTCCTTCGCGCGATCCAGGTTGTAGAGCACGCGGCCTTTGGAATAGATCGGGGTCTCCGGAGAGTTGAGATACTTCGGCCCGGCCTTCTCCTTCTCGACAGCTCCATCCATGATGCGTCCGCCGAACGCGATGACTTTGCCTTGCTCGTTCGCAATCGGAAACATGATGCGATTGCGAAACTTGGAATACATCGCGGAGATACCGCCGGCCTCGTCCTTCCACGAGAACAGGCCGCTCTGCTTGAGCGCTGCTTCATCGAACTCCGATTTCAACTTGTCGCGCAACGACGAACCGGAATCCGGTGCGTATCCGATGCGGAACTGCTTCATCACCTCATCAGTGATGCCGCGTCCAGTGAGATACTCGCGCGCGCCCGCAGCAGCCGGTGTCCGCATCTGCTGCTCGAAAAACAAGGTAGCCGCCTCGTGCAGGTTGAGAAGCTTTCCCCGAAGACTTGCTTCGTTGGCTTCGCCCGGAGAAAAATTCTGCTTCGGCAGCGGAATCCCAAGCTTCACGGCGACACTGCGCACCGCCTCCGGAAAGCTGCTGTTCTCGATCTTCTGCACGAAGCTGAAGACATCGCCGGAGACGCCGCATCCGAAGCAGTGATAGAACTGCTTGGTCGCGTGCACGGAAAACGATGGCGATTTCTCGTTATGAAAAGGACAGATACCGGAAAAATTCTGCGCGCCCGACTTCTTCAGCTTTACGTAGTCGCCCACAATGCGGACGATATCCGCCTGCTGCTTGACCGTGTATGCGAAGTCGCCGGGGTTAGACATGGAGGGCTAGCTACTGCTGCATCGCCTTCACTTCTTTGACAAATGCCGGGTCTGAAACAAAGTTTCGGAACGAGTCGTCTGTCAATGGATCGGGCATCCTCTCGCCTTTGTTCACATTCTTCTTGCGCTCGAAAGCCTTCTTCAGAAATACGAGCGCATTGGTTTGATCCTTCTGCTCTCCATATCCACACGCGATGTTGTAGTAGAAAATCGGATAGCCCGGGTCCCTACTGATGCCGTACTCCAACACCTCTTTTGACTTTGCCCAGTCACCCGAAATCCCATAAGACATACCGAGCTGGTCGATCAACACCCGGGAGAGCCGTTGGTCGAAGATAGGTTCCTGCTTCTCCAGATCTAGTGCTTTCTGATAGTGAACTGCGGCAGTCTTGTAGTCTTGCTTCTGATAAAACGTACTGGCGACGCCAAACTCGTCTCTGGCGTTGAGTGCATAATCGGGTAGAGATCTAACGCTTAGAAGAAAATCCTCAAACATCTTTTCATCTCGAGGGGTGAAGCTCACTTTGGAGATGTGGACCTCTGACCAGATCTCGTCGCCACCATAGTAGGCGTGAAGGCTTCTCTGTTCTGCGCGAACTCCCTGGAATTCGTGGACCGTGTACTCCGCGACCGCAGCACCATTGCTCTCGACGATCTTCTCGTCGTCTATTTTCATCTTCGAATTCTTCTTCATGCCGCCATACCACTCGTCGCGCACCTGCGCGTTCGTGCCGGGATGAGGAGCAATCTCCACAAAAGCGGTCATATAAACGCCGTTCGGCCCCGTGGCGCTGATCTTGAACTGTTTACCGTCAGGTCGTAACCCACCCCCCTCAATCCGATAACCGGGAGGCATCTTTATCTCCAATGCACCTTTGCGGTCAGGCAGGAACATGTGGAGAGCCGTGAGCTCTTGGGCGAACGCAACGGTTGATACAAATAGCAACAGCACGAGAGCGAAATTCTTTCTCACAGGGGACCTCCTTGGGAAGCTATCTTATTGCATGTGACGACGATTAGGCACGGAGTTCCACCACTGTCGCACCCGCTCCACCTTCATTCTGCGGAGGCTCGATCACTCCAGCCACATGCGGATGGCCCTTCAGAAACTGCCGCAGCGCTTTGCGCAGAATTCCCATCCCGCTGCCGTGAACGATGCGCACCCGCGGTAATCCTGCGAGGAATGCGCGGTCGACGAATTTCTCCACTACTTCGGTCGCCTCGTCCACTGTTTGGCCGATCACGTTCACTTCCGACGGAGCATTGTCATCGCTCGACGCCAATGAAACATTTATGCCCCGCGAGCGCGCTGCCTGCGCAGGTTTCTGTGCGGCTCCTAATTCGCGCTGTCTTGCCGCACTGACCACCACCTCTGCGATATCATCCCGCGGGATCTTCATCTTCATCAATCCCATCTCGACTTCAAAGACATTGCCATCCAACTTGCGAAGCACTTTCGCATTCCTGCCCAGCGACTTTAGTTTTACCGTGTCGCCTTCTTCCACGAACTGCGCGCCGGAGCGCACCTGGTCAGGACGCGCATTCGGGTCACCGACATCCGCTCCCGTCTTATGCGCCACCACTGCGGAATCAAATTGCTCTTTGAATTCGCGACGCAGCTTGGCAATACGCCTCTCCGCATCCTTCGTCAGCTTCTGCGCGGCGACCCGGTCCTGCATCGCCGAAACCGCCTCACGCGTGCGGTATTCAAAGTCGCGCAACAGCGATTCCAGCTTGGTCTCCAGCTCTTTGGTCTTCTTGCGCTGGTCGTTCATGCCTTCGAGCGCCAGCCTGTTCTTTTCGCGCGCGACTTCCTGTGATTTCGTCTTCAGCTCCGCGCGTTCATTCTCGATCTGGCCGACTTCTTCATTCAGCCGATCGAGAAAGTACGAGATATCGCGCTGTTGCGTGCCGATGCGCTCGCGAGCCGCAGCGATGATGACGGAATTCATACCCAGCTTCTGAGCGATGTTGATTCCCGCCGACGCTCCCGGCACTCCCACGCGCAATTGATACGTGGGCTGCAGCGTGGCTTCGTCGAATCCCACCGATGCATTCAGCACTCCCGTGTTGTTGGCCGCGTAAACTTTGAGCGCAGTGTGGTGAGTGGAGATGATTGTGATCGCCCCGATTCTTCGAAAGTGCTCCGCGATGGAAACGGCCAGCGCTGCGCCTTCTTCTGGATCGGTCGCCGAACCGAGTTCGTCCAGCAACACCAGCGAATCCGCAGTTGCTGTCCTCGACATAAAATCAATGTTGGTCACGTGCGCTGAAAACGTTGATAAATTCTGCTCGATTGATTGATAGTCCCCGATATCAGCGAGCACAGCATCGAAAATAGGAAATTGCGCGCGTTCCGCCGGAACCGGAATTCCCGCCTGCGCCATTAGCGCAAGCAGCCCAATCGTTTTCAAGCCTACCGTCTTACCGCCCGTGTTCGGACCACTGATGATGAGTTGTCGGGCTTCGCCGAGCATCTCCACCGACAGCGGCACGACATTGCTGCCCTTCGCACGCAGATTCCGCTCGAGGACGGGATGGACCGCTTTGTGCACCACCAGTTCCTTGCTCTCGCTCAGTTCCGGAGCGATGCAGCCATAGTCCTCCGCGAAGCGTGCCTTCGCAAATTGCAGTTCTACCTCGGCAAGCACTTCCGTCGCAAGCGCCAGAGCGGGGGCATGCTCCCCAAGCCGACGCGTCATCTCCAGAAGAATGCGATGGATCTCAGCCATCTCTTCTTCGATCAGCCGGACAAGCTCGTTGTTTTGCTCGATGGTCTCCATCGGCTCAACGTAAACCGTCTGTCCGCTGGAACTCGCGCCGTGCACAACGCCGTTTACCTTGCGCTTCTGCTCGATCTTTACTGGTATCACAAACCGCTCGCCGCGGATGGTGATCAGTTCATCCTGTACAGCACCGCCTTCGGCCAACCGCCGAAGATATCCTCGCAAGGACTCCTGTATCGCTCGCCGTTGCTTCTCTATCTCGCGGCGGATGCGAGATAACTCCGGCGACGCTTTGTCATCAAGCGATCCATTAGGAAGTATTTTGTTTTTAAAATAGCCGAGTAGCACTGAAAAGTCACCGATGTCGCGCGTCAACTCCTCCACTGCAGGCCAGGGCTCGTTGACGCTTACCGGAGGATGCAGTCCAATTTCGCGCCATTGTGCCGCGCGATCTGCAAGGAACAACACGTCGCGAATCTCTTCCAACTCCAGTGCGACACCGGAAATGCGCGTTTTCTCCAGCAGTGTACGAAGGTCAAGCAATCCGCCGAACTCGAACCTGCCGCCTGCGCGGAAGTATCGCCTGATCTCATTTGTTAGTTGTTGCTGCCTAGCGATCCAGTTGCGTTCAGTACTCGGCTCTAGGGCCGCAACCTTGTCTTTTCCAAGCGGAGAGCTGGCATAGCTCAGCAGCATCTCGCGGACGGAGTCGAATTCCAGCACGCGTGCGCTTGTGTGTTTGAGGCTTTGATTTGCGGGAGCCATGCAGAAAATATGTTACAGGAAGGTGCAACGCAGGGTAGCGGGACTATGCGCTGGTTGTCTTCGCGGACGCATGGGCTTTCTCTGCACGCTGTCCTACCGCCACCGGGAACGAAACAGTGAATAATGCCCCGCCGCTTGCCTGGTTCTCGCACTTGATATCGCCACCGTGTTCGTTGACGATCCCGTAACACGCGCTTAGACCGAGTCCACTGCCTTTGCCGATTGCCTTCGTCGTATAGAACGGATCGAAAATATTATTCGGATTGGCGACTCCGGGGCCCGTATCCGCGCAACGGAACACCACCTCACCGCCCTCATGCTTTGTGGAGACGGTCATTGTGCCGCGGCCATGTGCTTCCTGCATGGCTTCAACCGCGTTGTTCATGATGTGGAAACACATCTGCAATAGATGGTTCTGGTCCCCGAGTATCTGCGGAAGCTCAACTTCCAGGTCGCGGACGGTCTTAATATCTTTGTTCGCCTTGTCCAACTCGCGCAACTGCAGCGCGCTCGCAACGACCATGTTCATATCGATCAGTGAACGTTTCATCGGCGACTGCTTGGCAAACGTCAACAAGCTTGAGACAAGGGCCTTTGTGCGGCGCGCCTGCGTGCGTATCTTGTCCGCAATCTGCCGCAGGTCGTTGTCCACGGACGCATCATCCGCCAACAGGTCTGAATATCCGAGTATCGCCGTAAGAGGATTGTTGATCTCATGTGCCGCGCCGGCAACCAATCTGCCCAGCGAGGCCAGCTTCTCAGCTTGCAGCAGGTTTCCTTGAAGCCGATGGAACTCATCAAGCGACTGGCGTGATTCACTTAACAGCCCTACCAGTCTGCGTTGCAGCATGTCTTGCTTTAAGAAGATCAGCAGCATGAGCCACAACATTGAGACCAGCGTGATTAGTACCCGATAACGCTGCACACCCGGTGCCACGCTGGAATCGATGGCTGCCCAGAGTGCGAAAATTGGCATTGAAAGCAATGCAAGCGTGGATAAACGCGAATGTCCATTGGTCTGTGCGCGCAAAGTTGCTTGTTCAGCCTCTGGTTCCAACTTGGTCTGTGACGCAGCATAACCTGCGAACGCGAACCATCCCATTGAGGCTATCAATGGCACGTCGTAAACCGCTCCTGTTTCGTAAACGCCGCGAGTCAAGGCGAGGCTGATGAACCATGAAGCGAGCGCGTACAAAGTTGAAGCACCAAGAAACTGCCCATAGATGCGCTTCCATGAGCCCGTTGTCCGGAACCACAGTATGAGGAATGAACCCGCCACCATGATGTTTTCAAGGGTGTAAAGAAGAATGAAGCTGAAGCTAAAGTTTTTCTTGTCCGGGAATATGAACTGCCACGGGCCAGCAATATAGGCGTAGAGAAATATCCACCAGAAAAGTAGCAATGCAAGATCTAGATAGCCCAACCGCAAGCCGCGATCGGCTTCGGGAACATCCACATGGGGCTGCGTTGCTGCGGCAGCAATCATCGGAACCGCATGCAGGAATATCAGGACCGCGCCGATGTACGCATTCGGCACTTCAATGCCCAGATACGTCTCGTAGTAGGTCCAGGTGAATTGTGCTGTAAGCCACAAAAAGGTGCCGAGTACCATGAGCACCCAGAAGGCATTCCCACCATTGCGACGGGTGAGATTCAGCCCGATGGTCACCACCATGGCTGCTTGAATGAGGCACTGTGCAATGTTTCCGAAGTTGTGCAATGCGGCCCCAGGCTGCAGCAGGAAGGGGCCCGCCGCGTACACGCAGCAAAACGCGGCCATGGAAATCGCAAACTTCTTAGGAGAGATCGAAAACATGCGAATCAGAGCGCGATTCTATGCTGAATAGGGCCAATGCGGAAGTTACTCTGGTACTTCCCCATATGGGGGCTAAAACTCGTCAATTTCGCAATTTTGATAAGATTTCCCAACCATGTCCTTCCCACGCACACGGATGCGGCGCCTTCGGCAAAATGAGACGCTGCGTTCAATGGTCCGCGAGACCCGGCTTACCCCTGAATCCTTCGTTTATCCCCTATTTGTTTGCCCCGGAAAAGGTGTTCGCAAAGCCATCGGATCCATGCCGGGCGTCTTTAATCTCTCCGTGGATGAAGCGGTAAAAGAGGCGCGAGAAGCAAAGTCACTGGGAATTCCCGCCATGATTCTTTTTGGATTACCCGAAACCAAGGACGAGATCGCCACCGGAGCATGGGCGGAAGATGGAATTGTGCAACGCGCTGCCCGGGCGATCAAGTCGGAAGTAAAAGACCTGCTCGTCATCGCTGACGTCTGCCTTTGCGAATATATGTCGCACGGACACTGCGGCATCGTTGAGAAATCTGGTTCCACTCCCGCCAATGACGGCGGAAAGAAGCGCGTGATGCTTCCCGCTCACACCTATGCGCAAGCCTCTACCGGAGCAAAAGCAGCAACGGAAAGCACACCCGGCGAAACTCCACATTACGAGATCATCAATGACGCAACGCTGGAAATACTAGCCAAGACCGCTGTCTCGCTCGCCCGCGCCGGGGTGGACATCATCGCCCCCTCTGACATGATGGACGGCCGCGTCGCCGCGATTCGTACTGCCTTGGACGCTGAGAACCTCACTAACACTCCTATCCTTTCTTATGCGGCGAAATTTGCTTCGGCTTTCTATGGCCCCTTCCGCGAGGCTGCTGATTCCGCTCCTCAGTTCGGAGACCGCCGCGCGTACCAAATGGATGGCGCCAACATGCGCGAAGCCATGCGTGAGATTGAACTCGACATTCAAGAGGGGGCAGACATGATCATGGTGAAACCAGCCATGCCTTATCTGGATGTTATCGCCGCCGCACGAGAGCGCTTCGACCTGCCGCTCGCTGCTTACCAGGTTTCCGGCGAATACGCGATGATAAAGGCCGCTGCCGCAAATGGATGGGTGGATGGGGAGCGGGTGATGATGGAATCGCTGCTGTCGATTCGCCGTGCGGGTGCGGATTTCATCCTGACTTACTTTGCGAAGGATGCGGCGAAGTTGTTGGGATGAAGCTGAGAGACTTTGCCGCGAGTTTTTTCGGGCTTGCAGGCGTTAACGCCGAGGCGGAACGGCTTTTCCATCGGGCTGCAAGACTTTAGAAATAACAAAGACTACCAAGCCGCTTTCTTCCGGAATTTTTGATTTGTCACTTTGAGCGATAACATCTACTTTCCCCCCGTTGGGCAAGAAAACCGACACGAGATACATCTCGCGAGACCTTCGCGAAGAAAGCTTCTGGGACACGAGCAGCCTAGAAGTGGTCTTAACTTGACCGACTTCCTCGGTTTGGATCAACCCCCCGGTCTTCAGCGCACCAATGGTCCCCGCGATCAATTCCTTTCGTACAGCGATTTTGGGACTTCCTATTGACTGTCCCTCCGCCGAGGCGCCGATCAACAAGAACACAATTGTCAGCATCGGTATGATCTTCATACTGCGGAATACTATCATCCGCCGTTTGTATCACCTTCTTGTTTACACTCCTAAGTTCACTCTGGCTTACTTTGCAAAGGACGCGGCAAAGTTGTTGGGCTAGGCTCGCGCTGACCTTCGGTGTTTCGCCAACTTCTTATACACCGGACACCTCTCATGATGCGCTCCCGGCAAATACCCCAGACTCATCAAGAACTCTCCCACAATTTCTCCGCCGGTGAACAGAAACGTCTTCTTGAACAGCTTCACCCATTCTTCCTTGCTCTGCGGGTGATGGGCATCCAGCCAGTCAGCGAATGAGCCGTGAGTTTTGCGGATTTCCAGAATCCTCCGCGCATTCTCAATGACCGCGTTTACCTTCAGACGATTGCGGATTATTCTTTCGTCAGCCAGTAGCCGCGCCACGTCGTTATCATTGAACCGCGCCACCTTCTTGGGATCGAAGTTCGCAAAAGCTTTGTTGAACGCTTCCCTTTTCTTCAGGACCGTCAACCATGACAGTCCGGCCTGATTGATCTCCAGCGCGAGCCGCTCGAACAGCACGTTGTCTTCGCGCGCTGGAAATCCATACTCCGTCTCGTGATACGGGCCATGATAAGGATGGCCCGGAGCGACATCGCAATACCCTGACATGAGTAGATTGTAATTGGCTCGGGCGCTGCGCGGTTTGTTCCCTCAGCGTGGCTGGTTTAGAATCTCTGGTTCACTTACAGCATCAATATCCTATCTGCACCCTCACGGAGTAAAACTTTGCCAGACACTATTTATGACCTTGCTATTATCGGCGCAGGCCCCGCCGGATACACCGCTGCAATCCGCGCCGCACAGTACGGATTGAAGACCGCTCTCATTGAAAAGGATGACAAACTCGGTGGCACCTGCCTGCACGTGGGCTGTATCCCCACCAAAGCGCTGCTCTTCAGCGCGGAGATCTTCGACCATCTCAAGCACGGAAAAGAGTTGGGCATCGAGGGCGTCGAGAAGGCAAGCATCAACTGGAAGGCCGTTCAGGACCGCAAAAACAAGATTGTCACCAAGCACACTAAAGGCCTTGAGTTCCTCATGCGCAAGAACAAGGTCAACACCATTGAAGGATACGGACGTCTCACCGGCCCCGCCAAAGACGGCATACATACCATTGAAGTCCTCACCGAGGGCGGCGGTGGAGCAGCCGGCGAGTTCAGCTATATAAAGACCAAAGCTGTGATCATTGCCACCGGATCTGAGGCGCGCATGCTCCCCAACTTGGAGCCTGACACCCGCGTTCTCACCAACATTGAAATTCTGAGCCTCAATGCCATTCCCAAATCGCTAGTCGTTATCGGCTCTGGGGCTGTCGGTTCTGAATTCGCTTCGATGTACAAGTCCTTCGGCACCGAAGTCACTCTTATCGAAATGCTGGATCGCCTTGTTCCCGTCGAGGACGAAGATGTCTCCAAGGAGTTGCTGCGACAATTCAAGAAGCGCGGCATCAACTGCGTGCTCTCCGCCAAGACTGAAAAAATCGAAAAGACCAAAGACGGCGTTGCGGTCACCTACACCGCTGAAGGCAAGCAGACCAAAGTGGAAGCCGAGAAAGTCCTTGTCGCCATCGGACGCGCTCCTCGCACCGACAACGTCGGCCTGGAAAAAACAAAGATTAAGCCTGATCGCGGATTCATCCCCGTGAACGAATGGATGGAAACTGCCGAGCCCGGCATCTACGCCATCGGAGACATCGTTGCCGGACTCCCACAACTCGCGCACGCAGGCTCCATGGAAGGTATGGTGGTGGCGGCAAAGCTCGCCGGCAAGTACGCTCGAGCGGTAAAGAAAAACCGCGTCCCCGGATGCACCTACACCGAACCCGAGATTGGCAGCGTTGGCCTGACGGAAGCCGCTGCCAAAGCGCAGGGCTTGCAAGTGAAAGTCGGCAAGTTCCCATTCGTCGGCAACTCCAAAGCCACGATCGTTGACAGCCATGACGGTTTCGTCAAAGTCATTGCCGATGCCAAGTACGGCGAAATCCTCGGTGTACACATCATTGGCCCCAAGGCGACCGAACTCATCTCTGAAGCCGTTACCGCCATGGACATGGAAGCAACGGTAGACGAGATGATGTTTACCATCCACGCTCATCCAACGCTGTATGAGGCACTGCTCGATGGCTTCGCCAGTGTGCACGGCATGCCGATTAACGTTTGACACCATAGTCTTCAATCAAAGACCGGAGCTTCGGCTCCGGTTTGTTTTTGCTACATACAAAGCTCATATAATGGTGAGTAGTTCACAATGCTGCTGCAAGTACTCCAACTCGGCACTCTTGACTACGCCACTGCGTTAAAACTTCAGGAAGCTCTCGTTGACCTGCGCAAAGCGCGACGCATCGCAGACACGCTCCTATTGCTCGAACACCCGCCAGTGATCACCCTTGGTCGCAATTCTGATTCACAGAATATTCTTGCCTCCCGCGAGGCTCTCGCCGCAAAGGGCGTTGAAATTTTCGAAACAAAGCGAGGCGGCGATGTCACTTTCCACGGTCCGGGACAGCTCGTCGGCTATCCCATTTGCGACCTCCGCGGATTCTCCCCGAAAATCGGCGCAGTCGAGTTCGTCCGCCGCTTGGAAGAAGTCCTCATCCGCGCCTGCACGGAATTCGGCATCGACACGCAGCGCGTTCCCGGGCTCACCGGCGTTTGGACGAACTCTGCCGATGGCGTCCGGAAGAAGATCGCCGCGATCGGCGTTCACATTTCTCGCGGCGTTACTTCACACGGTTTTGCGCTGAACGTCACCACCGATCTCGAATCCTTCAAGATGATCGTGCCTTGCGGCATCGCCGATAAGCCGGTCACCAGCATGGCACAGGAGTGGGGCGGCTTGGAGAACAAGGAAAACGGAAAGAAGTTGGAGATGGAATCTGTCTCGCAATCGATCACGCGACAGTTCGGGCAGGTCTTCGGGACGCAGATTCTCTGGCTCGAATCTCTCGAAAGCTTATTGAAGTACCAATCTGAGCCTCAGCCGAATCAAGACACCCCTTTGCGTGAGCCCGAGGACCTCAAGCGCATGCGCGAGGAACTAGAAATCACCCCGCGAGACGACATCCACTTCGCGTAAGCGGCGCCCGCTAGGGAACAGCGCCAGCCTCGTTCATATAATGTAGAATATCTCGTTACGCCGACTCTTAAGATTCAAGCTGACGAAGTCCCGTCGCGAATCAACCCAGGTCTTATAGATGAAATCGAAAACTGAGCAAAAGCCCGCCGCCAAAAACAACCAGGCCAGCAACGGACCAGCCAACTCTGGTCAAAAGAACGGCTCTGGTTCAGCGCCTGCCCAGACTAAAGGCAAGTTCACGCAGGTCGCTCCGCAGCGCAAGAATCCGCACGGCATCCCTGACTACCGTCTCGAGGTCCCGAATTTTCAGACCGTCGAAGAGTGGGCAGACGGCAAGCTCCGATACAACGTAAAAGGCGACTTCAGCGCTCCGGCTCCTTCGCTTTGCGAGTCGAAATATCTGAGCAAAGAGAAGTCCATTGAGATGTACCGCTTCATGCTGCTCAATCGCAAGATGGAGCAAGCGCTTGAGAATCTTTTCAAGCAGCAGAAAGTCATCGGTGGCGTCTATCTCGGGCTCGGACAAGAAGGCTGCTCAGTAGGCGCGGCGTTCGCGCTGAAAAAAGAAGATTGGGTCGGCCCCATGATCCGCAATCAGGGCGCGATGCTCGTCCGCGGATTTACTCCCGCTGACACCATGATGCAGTACATGGCCAAAGCTGGCGCTCCCACAAAGGGCCGCGACTCGGGTTCGCATTACGGCGACGTGCATATACATAATGTCGTCGCCCCCATCTCGCACTTGGGTGACAGCATTCCCGTGATGGCGGGTATCGCCATGGGCGCTCGTCTGCAGGGCAAGAACATCGCCTGCCTCACTTTCGTCGGTGACGGTGGACAATCCACCGGCCCCTCGTACGAAGGATTCAACTTCGCCGCTGTGCAGCGTCTCGGCGTCATCCTTATTATGGAGCACAACCTCTGGGCGTACTCGACGCCGGTCGAGTTACAGTTTGCCTGCAAAGATCTTGCAGACCGCTCCATCGGATACGGTGTCCCCGGCGTTATCGTTGACGGCACTGATCCCAACCAGGTTTACGACGTCACATACGAAGCCGCTCAGCGCGCATATAAAGGTGAAGGCTCAACCCTGATCGAAGCCAAGATGATGCGCATGCGCGGACACGCCATGCATGATGCCGCTTCTTACGTGCCGAAGGAATACTTCGATTACTGGAAGCGTCGCGATTGCAATACGCGCATGGAAAAGTATTTGCTCGATCGCGGATGGCTGACCGAAAAGGACAACAAAGACTTGATCGCGGATGTCGAAGCACAGATCAATCGCGACCGCGACATCGCCGATGCATCGCCCTTCCCGCAACCCGAAGACGCGACTACCGGAGTCTTCCTCGACAACTCCGTGAAGATCCCGTTCAAGTACGGCCCGCCGAAGGTGAAGGAAGTGCAAAAAGGCGTGAGGGTCGGCGAAGCTTCGAACGTATCGCACTACAAATAGATTCGGGTTACACGAGAAACTAGAAACGAGAAACTAAAAACCGAACTTATGGCACCCGTCACCTACTTAGAAGCAATCCGACAAGGCATTTGGGAAGAGATGGAGCGCGACCCCTCAGTCTTTTGTATCGGCGAAGACATCGGCGTCTACGGCGGCGCGTTCAAGATCACTGAAGGATTTATCCACCACTTTGGCAAAGAGCGCGTCGTGGATACACCCATCTCTGAAGCCGCCATCGTCAGTGCGGCATATGGTGCTTCGCTCACTGGCATGCGTCCCGTCGCGGAATTCCAGTTCATGGATTTCATCAGCTCCGCGCACACGCAGATCGTCAACGCTTGCGCCAAGAGTAACTGGCGATGGGGAGCTCCCGCGCCGATGGTCATGCGCGGCCCTTCCGGCGGCGGAGTGAGCGGCGGTCCGTTCCACTCGCAGAATCCTGAGATGTGGTACGCACACACTCCCGGACTGAAAGTGATCTGCCCGGCCACAGCCACCGACGCAAAAGGACTGATCAAGTCCGCCATTCGCGACAACAATCCGTGTCTCTTCTTCGAGCACAAATATCTTTATCGCCGCGTGAAGGAAGAATTGCCTGAGGGCGATTACACCGTTGAGATCGGCAAAGCTCGCACGCACCGCGAAGGCAAAGATATCAGCATCATCACTTACGCGGCGATGGTCTATGTCGCGCAAGAAGCCGCTGACATCCTCGCGAAAGAAGGCATTGACCTTGAGATCATTGATCTCCGCACCGTCGCACCTTTGGATGTGGATGCGATCGTCAACACGGTCAAGAAGACGAACAAAGTCATCGTGCTGCATGAGGACGTGAAGACCGGCGGCATCGCCGGCGAAATCGCAGCTATCATCAACGAGAACTGCTTTGACGACCTCGACGGCCCCATCGTCCGCATCACTGCGCTTGATACTCCTGTTCCCTTCTCGCCTCCGCTGGAAAAAGTTTTCCTGCCGAAGGTAGAAGACGTGGTCCGCGAGGCGCGAAAACTCAAAGCGTACTGACCTAAGTTACAGCTCAACAAAACCCGCCCTTCATCAGGCGGGTTTCTCATTTCAGCTACGATGGCTTCTTTGCCATCGCCGTCGATTGCGTTGCTACCGCTTTCCATTGTCCGCCTTCTTTGACGAAAGTATCGGTGAAGCGCTCGGTTGCCTGAAAGGGCTTGCCATCCGCATCAGTGCCGCTGCCGCTCCATACTCCGGTGACCACGGCCGTATCCGGATCGATCATGTGTACCTCGATATCGCTCACTGCTGAGCGCGTGACCTTCGATTTCTTCATGCGGTCGACCGTTTCGGACTTCGTCCGCACAGTACCATCCGCTTCCGTGTTGACATATTTGTCTGACAACATGGAATTCACGGCGCTTGTATCGCCGCTTTTCGCGGCATCGGCCCACTTGTTTTCCATGTCCTTCAACTGTTGCTCGTCACCGCCTTGGGCGGGCTGCGTCTGTGAGCTCTGACCGGACTGTGAGCTTTGCGGGTATTGTGAACTTTGACTGGATTGTGAATTTTGGGAACTCTGCGCAATCGCAAGACACGACAACGCCAGGATTCCTAGCAGAGTAGCTAATACGTTTCTTCGCTTCATAGGGGATCTCCTGAGTTCTTAGGTTTCCCATCCTGATATCGGGATGCCACGTTTAATGCACCTTTCCAGCTCCGGGCCATGCTGCTCCGTGACGCACTTCCCTCTCAGGCTTTATAATTACGGGTTGCTGTCAGCGTCATTTTCCATACAGTCTAACTAGAGCTCATTAAGAAAAGGAATACGAATGCCTACCGACGTAATCATGCCCCAGATGGGCGAATCGATCTTTGAAGGCACACTCACCAAGTGGCTCAAGAAGCCCGGCGATAAAGTCTCCCGCGACGAACCTCTCTTTGAGATCTCCACTGACAAGGTGGACGCTGAGATCCCGTCGCCCGCCGCCGGCGTGCTCGTCGAACAAAAAGTTTCCGAAGGAACTACTGTCCAGGTGAATACCGTCGTCGGCGTGATCGACGCAGAAGGCTCCGCCGTTTCAGCTCCTGCGAAACCCGCTGCCGCCCCTGCTGCACAAGCGCCTGCTCCGGCCGCGCGCCCCAGCAACACCGAGACAGAGATCGATACCAAGCGCGGTAGCCAAATCGTTGACAAGCAACCCGGCGGAACCACAGCCGTTCAGCCCACGGCGCAACAGCCGCCCCGCGCGCCCGCACCCTCGGCTCCCGCAGGCGACGGCGCTCGTGGAGAAGTCCGCAGCAGCCCGCTCGTCCGCAAGATCGCCAAAGACAAAAACATCAATCTGCAGCAAGTCTCCGGCACCGGCATGGGCGGACGCATCACCAAAGATGACATCCTGAACTTCATTGACACGCACGGCGCAGGCGCATCAGCACCCGCCGCAGCTCCGGCGCGTCCATCGGCTCCAGTTCCGACCTACGCACCCGCGGCACCATCCGCGCCTGCAGCGCCAATGGTTCCCGGCGCTCACTCACTCTCCGGCGACTTGGTTCCCATGTCGAAGATGCGCTCCATCATTGCCCAACGCATGGTCGAATCCAAGCACACCAGCGCTCACGTTCATACCGTCTTCAAAGTGGACATGACGCGCGTGGTCAAGATCCGCGAGAAGCAGAAAGCCAGCTTCGAACAGCGCAATGGCGTGAAGCTCACTTATATGCCGTTCGTCGCTCGCGCCGTGATCGCCGGCATCAAGCAAATGCCGATCGTGAACTCGTCAGTCGAAGGCGAGGCCATTCGATATCACAAGAACATCAATCTCGGCATCGCCGTCGCGCTCGATTGGGGATTGATCGTCCCTGTGATCAAGCAGACCGAAGAGCGCAGCTTCCTCGGCATTCAACGCGCCATCAATGACGTTGCCGAGCGCGCCCGCGGCAAGAAGCTGCAACCGGACGAGATCTCCGGCGGCACTTTCACCATCACCAATCCCGGCGCATTCGGTCCGCAGTTCGGACTGCCGATCATCAACCAGCCGCAGGTTGCGATCCTCGGCATGGGCGGAATGTTCAAAGAACCTGTCGTCATGACGGACAAAGATGGCAATGACTCCATCGCCATCCGCAGCATCATCCGCCTCACTTTGGGATACGACCATCGCATCATCGACGGCGCAGATGCCGACAAGTTCATGGTCGCAGTCCGCAATTACCTGGAGAACTGGAACGAAGAGATCGGGTAACGTCCAACCAGCATAAGCAAATAAAAAGCGAGCCTTCGGGCTCGCTTTTTTTGCGAGCATTTATTTTCCAAATCGCTATCAGCGATTTGGCTGCGTTCCGAAACCGTGCGCACTTCGCACTTCTGCCTCCTCCGCCAAAATCTGCACTGCAAAACGAGTCTCGCGGACCATCATGATGCATCCATAAGACAATCCAAAAACTGCTGAAGCGCCGGTCACAAGTGCCAGGCCTGCAGCCAGTTGAAACACGATCTGCTGGCCGTAATATGTCGCGAGCGATCCTCCCACGGATATCAGGGCGGCAGCAGCAAAAAGGCCGACCGAGGCATACATTGCACGCAGCGCTTTGAGAAGAAGTTGCGCGCGGATCTGTAGTCCCTCTAGTTGTCTCGTCCACGCTTCGTGAGCGGCGGAGTTTGGATCGCACCGTGCCAGTTCATCAGCAACAATGCGCGTCCGGTCCACCACGCGGGCAAGCCGGTTACTCGTCCCCAGCGACAGGATCGAACAAGCATTGGTCAAAATAGCCGGAGCTACAATAGCCGTTAACACCCCAAAGGGATTGCTTCCTGCCGGCGCGCCGTATTGCATGAAAACCTCGAACTCAGAGGGATTGGATGTCCATACCTTAATCGAAGTCAGGGTGAACAAACAGCGAGCCTTCGGGCGCGCTGTTTTTATGCATTGCGAACACATGTAACTCCTGCTTCCACAACTCCACACAAATCCACATTTTTCCCGTGAGCTAAATGCTTGTTTTCTTTTGTATAATTTTCATTCCTGATGTCAGCAATGTTGACCAACCAAATCCGGGAACTCTGCTTCTAATTGTCGAGCGAAAGTGTCTCACCGGGCCCCGCATTTTGAAGTTAAGAAATCCACGGCATTTGACCCTCGTAGCAAGGCTAGGTGACAAAGTGGTGCCTGCAAGATCGGCCGTACCTCATACCCGCATTGAACGCCACGGATACATAGCGGACATCCTCGTCAGCAAGAATGGCGACGGCGACCTATTTCATTACATCATTCAGCGTTCAGGCTCCGCCGAGGTCCTCCATTGGGGACAAGAACTGTCGTTTCAACGCGCCATGGAGTGCGTCGAAGAGCACTTAAACGACCTGAAGCAGAAATTCGCGTAACATCCCCCGACTTCAACCCTTCGCGTAACATCCCCAACTTCAATCTTTGAGGTAAACAACAGAGCGGGCCTTCGGGCTCGCTTTTTATTTTCCGTGACTCTTAAAATGCGGCCCTAACCTGCGGCCGCTGCGCAGGCGGCCACTTCATTCTTTGGACTATTCACCGTCTCGCTCACCGGATACTTCTTCATCTCGTCCGCCGGAAACGGCACCAGCAGATCGCGCAACTGCTCAGCGCGTTGCGGCTCGGCCGTCAGCCACAAGTGATATTGCGAAGCCGGCAGTATCACTGGCATGCGGTCGTGGACATCACCCACCAGCTCATTCGGCGTGGTGGTCAAGATCGCGCGAGTCTCAAGCAGCGCGCCTTCAGCACCATCTGGCGCGTTGGGCGCTTTCCATTGTTCCCATATTCCTGCAAACGCGAACAGCGAATCGTCATTCATGCCAAAGTGGAATGGCTGCTTGGCTGCGCCTTCATGCTTCCATTCGTAAAATCCATTCGCGGGGATAAGGCATCGCCGCTTCTTGAAAGCGTCGCGGAAGGCTGGCTTTTCCAGGATGGTCTCTGAGCGCGCGTTGATCATCTTGTATCCGATCTTGATGTCCTTCGCCCAGAAGGGGACGAGCCCCCATCGTTGGATGTGCATTTGCATCGGCGGTACGCTGAGCTTCGCGGATTCGACCGCTTCCGCACCGCCAGCAAGTTTCAACACGCGCACCTGTTGCGACGGCGATATGTTGTACCGCGGCGAGTAGTCGGGATCGATCTCCACGCCAAACTGCTTCATCACTTCTTTGTCGGTCTTGGATAACCGGAAACGTCCGCACATGAATCTGCCTCGGTCAACTTGGGTGAGAGCTGGATTATACGGCCAATGCGACGAGTTTCCGCAGAGCTAGGCATCTCTCAAGCTATGTTCCTGCATCTCAGCTTCTTACCTCTCTGTCCCTCATGTCAAAATCCTCACAGAAATTTCCTGAGCTGGCTCTGATCGCACATCGCAGCGATTCGTTGAGACGTTTTTCAACTCTCATGTCGGCGCTCGTCATCACCGGTGGGGTTTTGGCTTGCATAGGTTGGCAGTTCCGCATCCCGCTTTTGCGCGGAGACTTCAAGGGTACCTTCATCGCTCCCAATACCGCGCTTCTATCCGTCCTTTTTGGAACGTCGTTGCTTTTGCAGCTCAAGGGATTGCTTAGAGCCTCGCGAATAGGGAAAATTCTCGCGTACTGCTGTTTTTGCGTTAGCGGCAATCATCTTCGCCGAACACCTCACTGGGTATGATCTCTACGTCGACCGATTGTTTCTCGGCCACAGGCTTTCGGACTGGTATGTCGAATACCCGGTCGGAAAGATTGCTTTCCCCACCGCCTTTTCTTTTTTGTTCGCAGGAATCGCACTTCTCACCTTCAAAGACTCCCGGATTCCGTGGATCTCCGACGCTTGCGCTGCGGTCATCCTGTCCGTTTGTTACCTGTCGTTGACTGGTTACGCATACAACATTGCCAGATTTTACGGAAGGGTGATGGCGCTTCCCACAACTCTGCTTTTGTTGTTCGCGGCGCTTGCGATCTTTTCTGCCCGACAGCGTGGCGGCATCGAGGCAACGGTCGTCGGCGATCACGCTGGTAGCGTCGTGCTTCGACGTGTACTCCCGCCAGTCGTCTTGCTGCTCCCGATCTTAGGCGTTCTTCGTTCCCGGGCAGAGACCTTGGGGTGGTCAGACGCAATGGCCACAGCCGTTTTTGTGCTGGCATCCGTGGCTTTATTTACCGGGATCATTTTGCAAACATCCTCCATCCTGAACAAGGTTGATGCGGCGAGAAAAAAGAAGCAGCAAGAATTGCAAGACTTCTTCGAGAACGCAGTCGTCGGATTGCACTGGGTAGGTCCCGACGGAACGATTCTGTGGGCCAACGCCGCAGAGCTGGCGTTGCTTGGATACAGCGCCGACGAGTACATCGGCAAGAACATCACCGAGTTTCACGCCGACGCAGACACTATTTGCGACATCCTGAATCGTCTCTCCGCCGGCGAAACGCTGCGTAGCTATTCAGCCAGGCTGAAGTGCAAAGACGGATCCATCAAGCATGTCGCCATTCATTCCAGCGTGCTCTTTGATGAAGATGAGTTCGTCCACACGCGATGTTTCACCTTCGACGTTTCGGCTGAGGTCGAAGCCAAGAACAAGCTCGAACTGCGCGAAAAAATGCTGCGCGAAAGCGAGAAGCTGGCCGTGACCGGAAAGCTGGCAGCGTCGCTCGCGCACGAGATTAATAACCCTCTCGAGGCCGTAACTAATCTTTTGTATTTGGCTTCACAGGACGCTGACATCTCGCCTGCGTCTCGCAACTTCTTGGAACTGGCTGATAAAGAATTACAGCGCATGGCGCATGTGGCCAAGCACACATTGGCATTTCATAAAGGCAGCACCAGTGAGACGGAATTCAGTCTTGTAGATCTTTCAGATCAAATACTCTCTGTCCTGAGTAGCCGGATAAATGCAAAAGAGATTCAGGTCTGTCGGAACTATCAGGCAGATTCCAAAGTTTCGGCCATCGAGACTGAAGCGAGACAAGTGATCTCGAACCTTTTGCTGAATGCGCTGGATGCCGCTCCCATTGGCTCCGCCGTGAAGGTTCACATCATCGAATCGTCACCTGGGCTCGTGAATTTTGCGGTGGAGGATATGGGGGCGGGTATTTCTAAAGAGGTTGAGGAAAAGATTTTCGAACCATTCTTTACAACACAACCGACCGGCACAGGATTGGGCTTGTGGGTCAGCCAAGAGATTATGCGCCGTAACGGCGGCGCTCTGAAGCTTGAACACAACCAGAATCCGACTCGCTTCAATGCCTATTTCAAAGAGAGTTCTCGACTCACAACAGTCGTGTCCGCCTAAAATGTTCTGCCCCTAAAACCTAAGGAATAGGCTCGCAAAAAGCCCAGCCGAATGCTGGGCTTTTTTGCGCCTCAGATTCCACTTTTCTGTTGCTTTATATTGTGCATTGCGATAGACTACTTTATTGTATTAGCTTTAAGTTGATTCATGTTTCCTCGCCAGTCCGTTCCAGCACCCTCCCGCAACTCCTTTGTTTTGTCATTTTTACCTCTAAGTCCTTTGTTATGTCATTTCAATTACGGTGATGATTATAGGCAGCGATTTCTAGAGGCGGTCTGCGAGTTCGATTTCTTCCACCTGTCTTTCATTCTCAACCAAGCGAAGATTTACGGACCCGGATTCTCCTATAAGGAACCGTTCTATAAGTTCACCGCCAAACTCCTGTTTGAGAATGCCAAGCCATATCTAAAAGAAGCTATCGTTATGATTGATCGCAACGGTAATCGAGAATTTAGGATTCAATTAGAAAAGTATTTGAAGGGCAAAATGAACGGGGATCGAGAGACTATCAAGAAGGTTAAGACAGAATCCTCTCATTCCAATAATCTCTTGCAGCTCGCGGACATGGTTGGTGGAGCTGTCGCAAGGTCTTATAGGACAGATAAGGAAAAGCCAATGGTTTTTCGGAGGATGGTTCGGAGGCGGGAGATGGGTGTGCAGGTATGGCCAAGAGGCCTAAAATAGCAAACCCGCTAACCTATCCCTTGCGGGCACGCACACCATACGGTGACAGTTCGGTCAGCGGGCAATTCCAGTTAGTATGATGCCTTGTTTGCCGTAGGGATGCAACGTATTTATTAGCGTAGTAATCAGCGTATGAATCGTCGTATAAACATATCGTTGCTACCCCTGCACTAATTCCTGCACGTTATCCTAAAGTTCTGACAATACCCCCTACTACGAAGCTAATGATCACGTGCTAGCACGTTTCTGGCGCGTTTTCAGAGACGTAGCAATCTGTCGCTTTTTCCTGTCGCTAACAGTAAGATTCAAAGGGACTTTAACCTCTGGGTTTGCTTTGTACCCAATTACGAATCAGGTGACAACGGGATGAAGAAGAAGGTCGGTTCATCCGACTTGTTTGTCATTACTGCCGTAGTTTTCGTAGACCACGATGATGCACAGGCTTGTGATGCGAAGATTTGCGAGATCCGCCAAAAATGCTTCCGAAACGATACGACCGAGTTTCACTTTAACAAGTGCTGTGATGATGCGGATCATCGACCCGTAACTCCTTATTTTTGTCATATTTGCATTTTTTGGGGGGAGGGGGGGTACCCCTTTCAGTGCCAATTCAACTCCGCCAGCCTCATTCTCTATGGACTCCAGATCCATTCTCTATGGACTCCAGATCGCCAGCCAGAATCTCGAGCGCATGCAGAAGACCGCTGCAACGGGTGCAGAACTGGCCGTGAGTGATCCGAATCCGGTGATTGCGGATCCGAATGCGCCTCCGGATCCCGCACCGGCCGAGTCCAATGCCGGGTAACCAGCTTGATTCCGAATAAGCCTAGTAACTTCCCACTGGTTACCGTGGTCACTAAGATTCGGACATTATGGCTACTCAGTCCTTAGTTGTAAGTCGAGACCCAGAGATATTGGGCGTGCTTCGTCCGCTGTTGAACGAACTTGGAATGGGCGTGCAGGTTTGCCCGGTGTCCCACGCCATGAGCACACTGGCCAAAGAGAAATTCGATACCGTGATCGTGGATTGCGATGACGACATTGACGCCGAACATTGCGGCGCGGACCTGCTGGCCAGTCTGCGGCAACATCAGACCCACTCGAAAGCAGTGGCGGTGGGCATAACCAGCGACGTGGGCAACATGCAGAACCTCTTTAACAGTGGCGCAACATTCGTGTTGAGCAAGCCGCTGCCGGTGGAAGATGCGCGGCGCATCCTGAGGATATCGAAAGGGATCATCACCAAGGTGGTGCGGCGGTTCCTGCGGCTCGAGCCCGGCAACATGGCCACGGCCACGCTGGGCGACCATCAGGAAAGCATTATCCTGAACATCAGCCAGCGTGGTGTCGCGGTGCAAGCAGCCGAAGCGCTGACGCAAGGGCAAATGATCTATGTCTCATTCCTGCTGCCGGACACCTTTGACCTGGTGGAAGGCATGGCGGAAGTGATGTGGGCAGACGGCATTGGACGAGCCGGAGTGGAGTTCCGCTCGCTTTCAGAAGAGATGCAGCAGATGATGAGTCGCTGGGTGTTCGCGCAAGCGCGGGCACAGAATCTTGTCCTCAGCGAACCGATTCCGGAATTTGCGGCTGCGTTTGAAGACGGTGATATGTCGCCGGTGGAGACGCATGGCAGTCCAAAGCTCACTCGGATCTATCTGCCGTTCATCAAGCACCATCACGCGAAAGCCAAAGCCATTGGGACGATCTTTCTTGTCATGCTTTTAGACCTGCTGGTTGTGGCCGCAGGGACAATGTTGTTCTTCGGCTTTGGAGTAGTCACGGGCGCGGAGCATGTTTCCAGCGCAATCGCGTTGGGAGTAGGCATTGCGTTCTGGGCGATCTATCGCTTCCTGTTCTTCTTCTTTAATGTGTCGTCGCCGGGAGAGAAGGCAGTGCAGACGTTGGTGGATGTGAGGTAGAGGCGAGTGGGTAGTGGCTTGTGGCTAGTGGGTAGTGGCTAGGGATCAGGTTTCAGAAAAAGGCACAGCTTTCGGCTGTGCCATTTGCATTCTTACCTCAGGGGCTAAAGCCCGCGTCTAAGGCGAGCTCAATGCAGGCCTGAAGGCCTGCGCCACCCAAGTGAATTGGCCAGGCTTCGACTCCGCGCTTACGCGCTCCGCTCAGGGTGACAGATGGAAACTAGTTCAGGAATTTTTTGTCGAGCGCTTCGGGAGTGAAGCCGAGCATCTGCCGCATTCCGGCGAAGAGGTCGAGGATCTGAAGCGGCTTCTTCACGTGCGCGACGCCGAGTTTCTCGATCATCTCGCGGATGTCGTCTTTGGGCATCGCCGAGATGGTGAGCAGTAAACGGTTGCTGAGGTCAGGACGATTCTCCTGGATCCAACTGAGCAGCTTTTTGCCGCGCCATTCGCCTTCGAGTTCGTCGTCGAGAATGACAGCGTGGATGTCGGCCGATTGAAGCATGGTCAAGGCTTCGACGCCTGAAGCAGCGGTGACGACTTCCGCGTTCAGTGCTGAGAGAACGCTCTTTTCAAATTCGGCAACGGCATCGCTCTTCTGCACGATGAGCACGCGGGAACGTCCCGTGGCTGAGCGCTGAATGGCGGGCCGAGCTGTGGAGCTGGAGATAGGAATCGGTGGAACGAGAGTGATGGGCAAGGGCATCTCGTGTTCCGGCTCAGTCTCAATGGCGCGCACTCTGGTCGGCGCGGAGTTCAAGGCGACGACGATGTCCTGCATCTTTTCCGTTTGCGCTTGTATTTTCTGGATGTATTGCGAACAACGCTCGTTCAGGCCTTCGGCCTTGAGCAGATCAATGTATCCGATGATGGCAGTGAGCGGATTGATGAGGTCGCGAGAGACGTTTCCGATGAGTTTTGTCGACTCGATGTAGCGGTTGATCTCAGAAGACGAACTCTTCTTCCGCGGCTGCTGGTTGGTTTGTGTCCGCGAAAGGAAACTTTTTAGCGCGTACGAAAGCTGCAGCGCGAATGTGCGAACGACTTGCTGCTCGACGCGTCCGAACTCGCGGGATTGCGGATCGATGATGGCGATGGCGCCGAAATCCGTTTCGCCGGAGGGGACGGTTGCCCACATCGAAGATGCTGTGGCGATGGAACCTGGCAGCGCGCGAAGGTGTCCGAGCATGAATGCGGGATCGAGATTGGTCGTGGTCTGATGCGATGAGCTGCGGATGAAAGCTTCCATGGCCGGCTTGATGGCTAAAGGAACGTCGAAGTTTGCATCCGGGCGTTGCAGTTTGATCACTGGCAGCGGTGACTGTGAGGATTCGCAACCGTAGAAGATGACGCAATCCGCCTGAAGAACGTTTTGCAAAGGCGTGAGATAGCCGCGGATGATCTGCTGCTCGTCATGGCTATTGGCCGCGACCGAGCCCGCGCCGATCAAGGCGTCTGATATTGCCTCAATGGAGTACAGGTTTGCTCCTCCACCCATGCTTTCTCCCGGCCCTTGCGAGCCCTGTTACGAAAATTGCGCTACGAACTATGCAGAGTAAACCCGGTTTCCCGTGAGCCTGTTAACAAGATTCATGGACAAACGGTCCAATTCAGCAGGTGGAATCTGTGGGCCGTGCAAAACTGGCGCGGTGCGTTGCGAACCGTTGCCCTGGAAATTCCAGCGCAATTGCACGAGCAGAGCTTGCACAACGTTGGAATCGAATTTGGTCGGCGTCAAGCGCACGAGTTCTTCGGCCGCTTGCAGCGAACCGAGTCCTTTGCGATACGGTCGCTCACTGGTCATCGCGTCAAAAGTATCGGCCACGCCGATGATGCGGACTGCGAGGGTGACGTCGTCCTGGCGAAGATTGTCGGGATATCCGGAACCATCAGAGCGTTCATGATGCGAGCGAACGACCTCTGGTATCTGCGGCCACGGAAAACGCACGGAGGAGACGATCTGATGTCCCATGATTGTGTGGTCGGCGATCTCGCGAAACTCTTCCGGACGCAATGCTGATGGTTTGTTGGAGAGACCTTTGTCGACGGTGACTTTGCCGATGTCATGCAATTGTCCGGCGGCACGAATGCCCGTGATCTCAGTGTCACTCATGCCGAGACTCGATGCCATTCCGGCAGCGTATCGGCCGACGCGCATGGAGTGTCCGCGCATGTGCTGGTCTTTGGCGTCGATTGTGGTCGCAAAAGCTTCGAGCGCGTCGTCGTAAGAATGGTTCAGCGATGACAGTAAGCGCAGATTGTCAGCGACTTGGACTCGCAGCGATTCAGTCAGCGTGTGGTTCTGGAGAAGAAGAGCGAGGTGTCCGGAAAGCAAGCCGAGGGCTTCGCGCTCGCCATCACCGTAGTTGGCGTTTCCGGTGCGGTCACCGAGGCAAAGGCCTCCGACAAAACTGGTGCTGACGCGAAGCGGCATCACGCACTTCAACGCGGATGTGACTGGAGAAACTGTATCGCCGAAGAGGATCTTGCGGTCATCCGGCTGAATGATCTTGGCGCCGCGCATCTGTGTCCATGCCTGGGCTTGAGCGCGGCCGAGTTGCAGATAAGAGCTGGTGGTCAGGGAATCGAATCCCGCAGTGGCAACACAATTCAGTCGGACGGAACTGTGGTCAAACAGAAATAGGGCGCCCTGGACGGAGTCCAGCGCCTGCAAAGTCTTGTCCAAAACGTCAGTCGCCGTGTCAGAAAAATCCCGTTCCGCCGTGGCCGCAGGGCCGAGGTCAGCAAGAGTTTTCAACACGCCGAAGAGCCGGACGAGGTTGTCGTTGCGATCCGCCACAATCGTGAGGGTCACGCGAGAGCACTAACAATGTAGCATCGGTGGTGCAATCAAGGCCAGAATTAGATGTTCCGCTTATTACCTTTTTGGTTCAGGTAACTTCTGGTTTCTTCCCTGTTTTGTCGGGAGGAGCGACAGCTCGTTTTCGGGACATTTATACTCGTTGAGATCAGCCACTCACATATTAAGGAGAGCAACTTGCGCTCTATTTCATCATCCAGAGTTTTAAGAAGTGTCGCTGCTGCGACTTTGCTGGTTTGTTTATCTGCTGGGAGTCTTGCTCAGACTGCGAAAACCGCAGCGGTTCAGGAAGCGAATGTCCGGGCAGAGATGGAATCGCTTGCCGGTGATGCGGCGCGCGGTCGCGGAAGCGCCACCGAAGATGAACTCAAAGCGGGCGAGTACATCGCCTCGCAGTTTAAGAAGTTCGGGATTGCGCCGGCAGGGGAGAAAGATTCCAGCGGCAAGCCCGGATACATCCAGACTGTCACGCTTTCACGGCAAGAGTTCGCGGCGCCTCCGGTCGTGTCGGTGGGAACCAAAGGGCAGCCGGGATATTGGGAAGGAACGCACGGCAAAGAATTGGCAGTGCTACGCACGAGCAGCCCAAAGCTCAGCGGCCCATTGCAAAAACTTCAGCCCGGAGACAAGGTGAAGGCCGGTGCGATCGTTTACATCCACATTACAGAGGGAAAGTCTGATCCTCCGCTGCGCGCACAGATGAACAGGCCGATCGCTGAAGGCGCGCTGGGGGTCATCATTGCTGACAGCCCGCAGATTCGTCCGCGTTTTACGGCAGCGGCGGCGCAAATGCCTCAGCTCCCTATCAAGCTTGGCAACGTGGACGCGCCCCTTGCAAATCTTCTTGGGAACACGTCCGTAGCCGTGGTGCTTAACGAAGAATCCACAAAACATTTTGACCAGGCCGCAGACGGCATGGTTGTTCAATTTAATGGAGAGCCGAAGCAGGCTGAGCCCGGGAAGACATGGAATGTGCTGGGCGTGATTCCGGGCACTGATCCTGTGCTTTCGAAACAGGCGATTCTTCTGACCGCGCACATGGACCACCTCGGTGTGGATCCTAAAAAGAGTGGCGACAAAATTTACAACGGTGCGGATGATGACGCATCTGGGGTGACCGCAGTACTGGAGATGGCTCGTGCTCTCGGTGCTGGTCCGAAGCCGAAGCGCACAATCTATTTTGTTACGTTCGGTAGCGAAGAGAAAGGCGGATACGGCGCGCAGTACTTCTTGCAGAATCCGCCGCTGCCGCTCGCGGACATTGCCGCGAATCTGGAATTCGAGATGATCGGGCGACCGGACACTGCGGTTGCCGCGCAGACTCTGTGGCTAACGGGTTACGATCGCAGCAATCTTGGTCCGGAGTTGGCGAAACACGGAGCGCGGCTTGTGGCTGATCCGCATCCACCGGAAAACTTCTTCATGCGCTCTGACAATTACGCCCTGGCGCGCAAGGGAGTAGTGGCACACACGGTTTCCAGCTTTGGACTGCATAAGGACTACCACCAGGTGTCGGACGATAACTCGACCATTGATTTCGCGCACATGACGCGGTCGATCAACTCAATGGTGGAACCGGTGATCTGGCTGGCGAATTCGGATTTCACTCCGCAGTGGTTGGAGGGGAAGAAGCCGTAGGTCGTAGTTCGTGATTCGTGATTCGTAGTTTGTAGTTCGTGATTCGTAGTTCGTGATTCGTTTCGATTGCGAACTACTTGCCCATCAGCGCTTGTGTCCAGACGCCGGAGCCTACTAGTGATTGACCGCCGTCGCAGAGCACGACCGCTCCGGTGATGTAGGCGGCGGCATCGGAGCAGAGGAAGACCGCTAAGTCTGCTAGTTCATCCTTTGTTCCGAAGCGTTGAAGCGGGACAAACTGTTTCAGTTTTTCCGCGGATTCTGGGGACGGTGCGAGCCGTCGCATTCCCTCGGTGTCGGCAGTCGGTCCGGGGACGATGGAGTTGACGCGTACGCCTGTCGGTCCCCATTCCATCGCCAGGGTGCGGGTGATCATGTCCACCCCGGCTTTGGCCGCACAAACATGCGATTGAAAGAGCATAGGCGCGAGCGCCTGTGGCGCAGAAATGTTGATGATGGATGCGCCGGGCTTACGTAGGTGCTCATATGCAGCGCGGCAGGTGTTGAATGTGCCGAGGAGGTCAATGTCCACGACTGCCTTGAATGCATTGGCTGACATCCCGATGGCGGGCGCAGGGAAATTTCCGGCAGCGCCGCAAATCACGATGTCGATTTCTCCGTAGGCTTCTCGCGTTTTGGCAAAGACAATTCCCAGCGCGGCGAAGTCGCGGACATCCGCCGAAAGTCCCATCGCAACACCACCAGCGGCTGTGATCTCGGCTATGGCGGCATCGAGTTTCTCCTGCTTGCGTCCGATCAGGACGACTCTCGCCTTGTGCTCGGCAAAGCGTTTTGCTATTCCGAGATTGATACCGCTGCCACCGCCAGTGATGACCGCGACCTTGCCACCGAGCAGCGAGTCGCGAAATATTGATGAAGACATTTGAGGATTGTACAGATGCCTCTCAGACGGGTAGTGGACCAGTTTACGAATAGCCCGTGACTCGGGAGGAACCGGTGCCGGAACCGGATCGCTTCCGCTATGGCGACTTGCGACAAGCGACCTGCTCCGGTAGGTCCTTGGCCCTCTCTTCGAGCAAGTACCGCCCTTTCCGTGGAAATATTTTTGGAAACGTCCTGTTGCGTGATATCTTCCGCATTCCGGTGAATCCATCTCCGGTGGTCCCGCAGCATCCAACCTTGCAATCGGAGAAGGACATGGCAACAGACTCCATCTTTGTGGCTGCATCCCGCCAGGAACCCACGTACAGGCCTGTCAATCGAACCGTCGAACGTGTCTTCTACAGCGGCATGGCGATCCTGCTGTGCGTCTGCACCTTCATCGGCTTCTCGCCAACTTACTTCCAGGCCGGCATGATGCGGGCGCCGCTTCCTAGCCCCATCCTTCACATCCATGGCGCGGTTTTCACGCTCTGGATGCTGCTATTCGTTGTGCAGGCGGCCCTCATCTCCGCTCGCCGGGTTAGATGGCATCGCTCCTTCGGCACCATCGCCTTCTGCCTTCCGCCCATCATGATCGTGCTCGGCGTGATGGCGGCCATTGACGCGCTCCACCGTGGCGTGAAGATTGGCCCGCTCGACCCCGCTGTCTCCGCTGCCATCCCACTGATCGGCATCGTCGGTTTCGCCATCGTCATCTACGCTTCCTGGCGCGCCCGGCGCAGGCCTGACGCTCACAAGCGTCTCATCCTGATCGCCACCTCGGGTCTCGTCGCCGCCGCCTTCGGCCGCTTTCCCTGGGATCGCATCGGATTGCCGCCCGCCGCTGGAGCCATCTCCGGCCTCGGCATCCTGCTTCTCATTCTCGTCATATACGAACTCATCTCTCTCCGTCGCATCCACCGCTCCACCATGTGGGCCGCACCGGTTGTTTTCGCTACCGTCGCCCTGGCCGTCCCCATTGGAATGACCCCCGCCTGGCACGCCTTCGCCGCATTGCTCAACCGAATCATCGGGCCACACATCTAGCAAGCAACACGAACTCGGCCAGGTTCTTTGCCGGTCTCGGCGCGCCACAACTGGCAAGAAGAAGCATCGAGGCTACGCATGGCTTTTTCATGACTTAAACAGAACTTTGCACGTGCTGAAGACGTTCGGTCAACGAACGGGCGAACCCCAGGATGGTCGGCAATCCGCAAACTGAGCCACTACTTTGAAATAGAAGTAATAGAATTGCAGCGAGGGAACATGCGGATCGCAATCGGAGCTGACCACGGGGGCTGGCCTCTGTACCGCAGCGTAATAGAAGAAGTCGGGCGACTGGGCCATGATGCTGTCGGTGTAAATCCCCAAGAGTCGATCCAGCCCGGTGACGACTATCCCGATTACGCGGTACTTATCGGCGAGCGGATTGAACGTGGAGATTGTGAGCGCGGAATCCTCATCTGCGGCAGCGGCGTGGGAGCATCAGTCGCGGCGAACAAGCTGGTTGGAATCCGCGCAGCCCTATGCCATGACACGTACTCCGCACATCAGGGCGTTGAGCACGACAACATGAACGTTCTTTGTTTGGGAGCACGAGTGGTTGGGATTGAGCTTGCGCTAGAACTGGTGCGTGCTTATGTGAATGCCAATTTCAGCGGAGAAGAGCGACACAAAAGAAGATTAGAAAAGATTCGCAAGCTGGAAACGGGCTAAAGCTCAGCATGATTTACAGGCGGACGGTGCGACAGTCAAGCGAATCCTAAACTGCATTTTTACTATGCCCGCATTCTTCCCTTCCTCCATCTTGGTCAAATCCATATCGGTGATCTCCAAAACACCGCGTCCATCTTGAGCAATTCCCTTGGAACTCCTGCAGCGGTTCCATCTTGGCGAGAAGGTAAAAACCCGGCGCTCGTCCGGTGCATTCATGCCGCCAGTATTCGGGCCGGTGTTGTTGGCATTCCTGAAATGCCAGCCCTCAATCTCAGTGGCGATTGGAACAAAATGCGCGGGGCCAGTCATGTTCGCCAGATAGTGACGTTCGCCTTGGACAATATCAATGTCCCAGCCAAATGCGGTGGGTTCAAGACGAAAGACGAATCCGCCGAATTGGCGGGAGAAGGTCTCGCCCTGCAGGACAGTGCCGCTGAATTTATAAGTGCCTGGATGACACGAGGACGTGGATTGTGTTTGGGCAACGAGCTGCGATACGCAGGATAGCGCTAGAAATGAAAGGATTGGAATCCGCAGGAATCGAGTCGCTTCGATCAGTTCGGACGCTCCGGCTTTTCTTTTTTGTCGAGCAGGGTTGCAATCGGCTTGCGACCGGCGAATCCCTCTTCGGTCCCATGCCAATGTTGGATATCAAGCGGCTCACCTAACTTCCAGCAGAGCAACACGGTCTCGCCATCCACTTCATGGGGGAAGTCCAGAAGGCCGACCTCGATATCTTTTACTTGCACTCCGGTGGCGAGAATCTCTGAGATAGCGTCTTTGATGCGCTGAATCGCGTTCTCGCGTTCAGACTTGCTCTTTGAGACTGTTGCGACATCTACGAGCAGACCGCCGGAAAGAAAAATCTTGTGGCCGAGATTCTGCAGCAACTCGTCAATGTCTTCCATCAGCGCCTTGCTCTTTATTGCCTGCTTGAGCAGTGATTCGAGAATCGGGAGCAGCGAATTGGCTTCTTGCAATGTGAAAAGCTTGTCCATTATGTTTGTGCCGTCCCTACGGGACTCTCAATCTATTTGCATGCTACCCACCACTCACGTGTTGGGCTAAGCGCTTCGCTTTCCGCGCCTCCGGCGCTGGCCCGAGTTCCACTAGTCCTGCAGGGTGCCGTGTGCGGCAACCATTGCTGCCGGAGCGGGCACGTGTCCGCCGGTCTTGATGTCCAGCATGCGGTTCAGCGCGACCCTGGCCCAATGTTTAACGTCTTTCTCAACTTTGATGCGATTGACGACGTTTCCATCCACTAAGTTTTCGAGCGCCCAGCACAAATGCTGCGGCGAGATGCGGAACATAGTGGTGCATAGACATCCGGAATCGTCGAGAGTAATGACCATTTTGTCCTGGTCGGCAAACTGTTTGCCAAGACGATTCACCAAGTGAATCTCAGTTCCGACTGCGAACTTCGTTCCACGCGGAGCTTTTTCGATGACTTGGATCAGGCGCTCGGTCGAGCCGATGGCGTCAGCCTTTTGGCAGACCTCCCAACGACATTCCGGATGCACGACGACCTGAATCCCGGGATGACGGGCGCGAACTTTGTCCACGTGCTCCGGCAAGAACCGTTGATGAACGGAGCAATGGCCCTTCCACAAGATCAGTTTGGCTTTGCGCAGACGGTCAGGAGTGTTGCCTCCCATGATGAGGAACGGGTCCCAAACGACCATATCCGACATGGGTACGCCCATAGCGAAAGCGGTGTTTCGTCCTAAGTGTTGGTCGGGCAAAAAGAGCAGCTTCGGAGATTTCGCAAATCCCCAATCGAAAGCTCCGGGCGCATTCGAGGATGTGCAAACGACTCCGCCGCGCTCCCCGCAAAATGCTTTGATCGCGGCCGTGGAATTCATGTAGGTGATGGGAGTGATGCCTTCGCCGGCTTCGTCGGTCAAGCCAAGCTTCACCAACTGCTCCCAGCAGTCTTCCACCTGGCCGATCTCAGCCATGTCAGCCATGGAGCATCCGGCATTCAAATCTGGGAGGATCACGTTCTGAAAATCATTGCCGAGCACGTCAGCGCTTTCAGCCATGAAATGCACGCCACAAAAAATGATGTGATCGGCTTTGCTCTGGGAAGAGATCTTGGCGAGTTTATAGCTGTCGCCGGTAAAGTCAGCGAAACGGATCACTTCATCGCGTTGGTAGTGATGCCCAAGAATCACGGCCGTAGAGCCGAGCTTGGCGCGCGCCGCAGCAATGCGGGCATCCATGGTTTGGTCCGGGAGAACCAAATAGTTCTCAAGCGGACATATCTCTGTCGCAGCAGCAGTAGTCACTTTGTCTTCCGCCTTCAGCTTCGGACCATCTGTTGATGTCCCGAAACGGGGATGTTGAAAGCATTTTGCCCGGCTCCAGTGGTTCCACTGCGCATGAAACACCGATCATTCCTGATCGGTCGCGCCCGAACCACGGGGTTGTTGAAGCCGTCTCTTAATACATACGATGTTTTGCCAGCGGATAAGACTCACAATAGATGAGCCCTGCCAGACGACACCGTAAAACTATTGTTACACCTGTAGAACACACGTGCAACAGAATTGATGCAAAGCCGCCATGTCACCGGGTGCGCCTGATTGTTTGCACCGAATGGGATGATAGTGCAATCTATAGCCCACGATCATGGACCACAATCTTCAATTCGTTGCACATCACGGATACTCCGTCCTGTTTCTTTGGGTGTTGGCCGAACAATCTGGATTGCCGATTCCCTCGCTGCCGATCCTGTTAGCTACGGGAGCGATGGCGGCGAGCGGCGAGTTGAGTTTCTCTTTGACGCTGGCGATCGCTCTGGTCGCGACGCTTATTGCCGATATGGGATGGTACGAACTGGGGCGTCACAAAGGGATGAAAGTGTTGAACTTCCTTTGCAAAATGTCACTCGAACCAGACTCTTGCGTGCGACAGACGGAGTTGGCATTTTCCAAACAGGGGCTTCGATCACTGCTGATCGCAAAATTTATTCCCGGGTTAAGCACCGCGGCTCCGCCGTTGGCAGGTATTTTCGGATTGTCTCGATGGCGCTTTCTCCTCTATGACGCGATAGGCACGCTTGCATGGGCGGGGCTGTTCATTGGATTGGGCGCGGCGTTCAACAAACAGATCAAGGAGATAGAGCAAGCCATATCGCGCTTCGGAGCGTCGTTGCTGACAACTGCCATCGTGGCACTCGCGCTTTACTTAGGGTGGAAATTCATTAAGCGCGAAATGTTCATCCGCGAATTGCGGATTGCGCGCCTACAGCCAAGCGAACTGAAAGAAATGATGGATGCGGGCGAAGAGGTGGTCGTACTTGATCTGCGGCATCCCGTGGAATTTGAAGCTGACCCTTACTCGATCGTTGGCGCTTTGCGGATCTCTCCGGAGGAACTCGCGACCCGGCACGACCTGATCCCACGCGACCGCGATGTGATTCTCTACTGCACTTGACCAAACGAAGCGACCAGCGCCCGTGTGGCGCTGCAACTGAAGAAGCGTGGGATCAAGAGCGTGCGTCCGCTTGCAGGTGGGCTCGCCGCTTGGCGAGTATTGAATTATCCGGTGCAAGCTCCAGCGCTGGTCAACATTACTACGGCAAAGTGAAGGACGACGGCGGCGCGTCGTCTCTCTTATATGTTTTACTTGCCTGTTGGTACGCCTACGTTGACATTTTGCCGATTCGGCGCAGCGCCCTTCGGAACTGTTTTTAGTTCATAGATTGGACTGTCAACGGAAGTGCCGGTTCCCTGCGCTTCACCCGAATGAACACGGAAGTAGTAAGTCGTGTTCGGCTGAAGGTTCTTAAGGAAGACGCGATGCGGCTTGCCTCCCCAGGGAGCTTCAGCTTTCTGACTCAAGTTGTTGCGATCAGTGCCGTAGTCCAGGATGCTGCTGGATTTCGCATTCGTTGACCACGCGACCACAGCGGAGTGGTCGCTAACAGATTCGATCACCGGACCACCAGTGATGCGGTCCGCAGCAGACTTGGCCTGCGCGATAGCGGAGGTGCTGGCGAGAGCTAATGCCAGCGCGATTGTTAATATTTTGTTCATGTTCAGTGCCTCACGTGCTTAATTTCAAGTGCACTGATTGGGATGCAGAGCTGTCCAGAAAAGAGGGCTTTCAGCGGGCAGCCACTCTGGTCAGGCGACCTTCTTCGGCTTTTCACCCGTGATGTCGACAACTCCCTCGAGTTCCCCATAGTGGTACGGACCATGAGTTACGACCGGCGTCTCTTCAAAGTTGTAAACGGGTGGAGGCGAAGACGTCTGCCACTCAAGGCCGGTTGCATGGAATGGATTCGCGCCTGCGAGTGCTCCCTTTTGCAGCGACCAGAGCAGGTAGATCATTGGTAACACCAGTCCGACGCCGAGTATTGAGGCGCCTGCGGTCGAGAGCACGTGGTAGACCTGATACTCAGGCGGATACGCAGCATAGCGTCGCGGCATTCCGAGATATCCCATTACGAACTGCGGGAAAAACGTCAGGTTGAATCCCGCAAATACCATCAGCGCAGAGAGCTTGCCCCAAATCTCGGGATACATCCTTCCTGTCATCTTCGGCCACCAGAAGTGAAGTCCTCCTAGATAGGCGAGGAGCGTTCCGCCGACCATGATGTAGTGGAAATGCGCGACGATGAAATATGTTTCCGTGAGATGGACGTCGAGTCCGAGCGCAGCCAGGAAGAGGCCGGTCATTCCACCGATCGTGAACAATCCGATGAAGCCCATGGCGTAGAGCATCGGTGTGTCCCAGATTACGGACCCCTTGTACATTGTGGCCGACCAATTAAAGACCTTAATCGCGGAGGGGATGGCCACCAGGTAGGTCATGAACGAGAAGATCAGGGCCGAATAGACCGATATCCCCGTGATGAACATGTGGTGTCCCCAGACGAAAAATCCGTAGATGGCGATGCCGAGGCTGGAGAATGCGACGGCTTTGTATCCGAAGAGGCGCTTTCGGCTGAAGCATGGAATGATCTCGCTGATCGCGGCCATTCCCGGTAGCACCATGATGTAAACGGCAGGGTGCGAATAAAACCAAAACAGATGTTGGAACAGGAGCGGATCACCGCCGAGTCGTGGGTCGAAGATTCCGATGTGAATGGTTCGTTCGAGTGCGAGCAGGGTCAAGGTGATCGCCAGAACCGGCGTTCCCAGCACCATGATGATTGAGGTGGCGTAGTGAGTCCAGATGAATATCGGGAGTTGGAACCAGCCCATTCCGGGCGCCCGCATACGGTGGATAGTGACTATGAAATTCAGCCCAGTAAGGATGGATGAGAATCCAGCAATGATCACGCCCAGAGCGGTTGTGGTGACTCCTGTATTCAAGTATGTGGAACTCAATGGCGTGTAGAAAGTCCATCCCGTGTCCACTCCACCAGTGATCATCGCCGTGATCGCTAGCGTTCCTCCAATGATGAATAAGTACCAGCTCAGCAGATTGATTCGCGGAAAAGCAAGGTCTTTGGCGCCCAGCATCATGGGAATCAGAAAATTTCCCAGGGTGGTAGGAATCGAAGGGATCAAAAAGAAAAAAACCATGATCACGCCGTGCAGCGTGAACATCTTGTTGTAGGTATCCACTTCGAGCAGGTCAGCGGCAGGCGTCAACAGTTCCAATCGCAACAGCAATGCGAAGAATCCGCCAATGAAAAAGAAAAAGGTAATGGTGATGAGATATAGGATTGCAATGCGCTTGTGGTCTCTTGTCAGGAGCCAGGACTTAAGACCGTACTCCGCATTGATGTAGTTTTCTTCAGGGGCCTGCGTGACCCCCACGGTAGGAGTGAGACTGAGCGACACTCCCTGTTAGAACGGGGCACTTACGGCGTTGTTGCCTTTTCAGGCACTTTGGCGCGAAACGGCAGACTTCTTACGGCGTTCCTTTTTCAGCAATTCCGTTTTGCGTTCGATGCCCCAGCGATATCCACCATTGGTTCTGCCGTCGCCGTGAACGACGCGGTGACACGGGATTGCGAGTGCCACAGGATTACTGGCGCAAGCACGTGCGACGGCGCGATGTCCGCGCGGGTTCCCGATCTGCTTGGCGATTTCGCCGTAGCTCTGTGTTTTACCCCTGGGAATCTGACGAAGATAGTTCCAGACTTGTGATTGAAACGCCGTGGCTTGGATGTCGAGCGGAAACTTCAGCGCTGTCTGACGGCCGTCGATGTAGCTGACCAGCTTTTCCGATACTGCAGCTAAAGCAGAGTCGTTGCGCGTGATCTCCGCCGAGCAGAATTCAGAGAGTAGTGCTGCCTTCAACGCCGCTGAGCTTTTCCCAAACTGAATACTGCAAACTCCTTGCTGCGTTCCGGCGAGCAGTACTTTTCCCAAAGCTGTATCAAAGATCGTGAAATGGATCTTCGCGCCCTTTCCTGTTTTCTGATACGAGCATGGACTCATCCCCAACTTGTTTGTCACGTTCTCGTACAAGCGACTGCTGGACCCGTAGCCGGCATGGTAAATGGCATCGGTGATTTTGTCCGACTTGCGAAGGTTGGTCTTGAATCGTGCGAGACGCTGTGCTGACTGGTACCGCTGCGGCGAAATCCCAAGCGCCTTCTTGAATTGGCGCTGCAGGTGAAACGGACTGAATCCAAGATGCTTGCTGATGGCTGCCAACGTTACGCGCTCATCCAGATGGTCGTCAATGAATTTGCACATTGCACGTATGATCGTCGTCTGATGAGGCGGTGATTTCGGTTGGCAGCGGTGGCAGGCGCGGAATCCAGCACGTTCCGCAATCGCCGGCTTCGCAAAGAAATCAACATTCTCGCGGCGGGGGCGACGGCTGGGGCAAGTGGGCCGACAATATATTCCGGTGGATCTCACCGCATAGACAAACTTGCCCTCCGCTTGGACGTCGCGAGCCAAGACCTGCTGCCATTGTTGTTCCATGGTGGCGTTCTCCTTGGCTTTCATATTACGAATTGCCTCCGGCCCACTCTATCCGAAGATTGCGGTTGAAGTAGCGAGACCATTTGTATTGGGAATGATCTGCTGCTGTTTTTCCGTCTTCGCGAAAACAACTCTCATACCATAGACTCTCTGAATACCTCAAATGTCAAAATCAAGAAATATTTTAGCCGTCATCGCGATTGTCTTCCTGTTGATGATAACGGGCGAAGCTTTCGCGCAAGCCAACTACGAGATTCAGGTATATCCGTCTGACACCGTCGAACCGCATTCCACCATGGTTGAGTTGCACAGCAACTTTACCGTTGACGGACGTCGAACTGTTGAAAACGGAGAACTTCCCACACACCACCAGCTTCATGAGACGTTGGAAATCACCCATGGCTTCAACAAGTGGTTTGAGACCGGCTTTTACGTTTTCACCTCGGCGCAATCTTCGAACGGATGGCAATGGGTGGGTGACCATATCCGGCCTAGAGTACGCGTTCCTGAGGATTGGCACTGGCCTGTTGGATTGAGCCTCTCGACAGAGTTCGGCTATGCCCGGCCAAATTTCTCCGCCGACACTTGGACTTGGGAGATACGCCCCGTCGTGGATAAGAAGATAGGGCCGTGGTATCTGGCGTTCAATCCTTCTGTTGAGAAATCATTCCGCGGGCCCTCGGAGTCGAGAGGGTACGAATTCTCTCCGAACGTAAAGGTCAGCTATGACGTATCAAAGGTAGTCACCGTCGGAATGGAGTATTACGGCTCAATGGGGCCCGTAGGGAATTTCGATCCGCTGCGGGAGCAAGAGCAGCAGATACTTCCCGCAATTGACTTAAATCTCTCGCCTAAATGGGAGGTCAATTTCGGAGTGGGAATTGGAACTACCAACAGCACGGACCGGTTAATCGTAAAAAGTATTGTCGGTTACCGATTCGACAGAATCAATTTCAGACGGCAGAGGAAATAGTTAAATTTGAATCGAATTGTCAGCGCGCTAGTAACAACATTGATATTGAACGCAATGTTGTTGGCACAAACAGCGGACACGACTGGTCCCGCCAAAGTGGCACCCAAGGCACCAGCGCTTTCCGCTCAGTCAAGCGACGCCGCGCCCATTCCTGATATCGCTTCGCTGTTCAAAGACGTTGAGGCGCACCAGAGACAGATTCGGAGTTTGAGAAGAAAGTACATGTTTCGCGAGGTCCAAACTGAAGACGAACTCGACGGCAACGGGCAGGTAAAACACAGTCAGACCGAAGAGCGGGAAGTATTTTTCATTGGCCGCAGCAGCGTGAGCCGTCTGATCAAAAAGGACGGCGTGGAGCTCACAGCGTCCGAACAGAAAAAGGAACAACAGCGCGTTGACAAAGTGATCGAAGAGCGAAAGAAGCGCGAAGTCAAACGCGAGAAGAACGAGGAAGAAGGCAAACAATCAGAAAACGAGATCACGCTGGATACATTCCTTCGCATTGCGAAGTTTGAGAACCCTCGTCGAATCTCTTTCAAAGGACGCAACGCACTCGTATTTGATTTCAGCGGGGATCCCGATGCCAAGACACACGGCATGGCCGAAAATACAGTGAAAAAGGTCGCTGGCACCGTTTGGGTGGATGAAGCCGACCGGGAGGTCATCCGCATGGAGGTCAAACTGAACGAGCCGTTCAAAATTGCCGGAGGGTTGTTGGCGACGATACAAAAAGGTACGACCTTCACCTATGAGCAAGCTCTCATAAACGGAGAGATCTGGCTGCCTACCTATGTTGAATCGAATGTGACAGCCCGCGTGATGTTGTTCAAAGGCCTCAGGCAACATTCAATCGCCCACTACAGCGACTACCGGAAATTTCAAGTAGCGACAAAAATGGAAGTGGTAGGTCAGGAAGTACCGAAGAAATAGTCGCTTTCAACGCAGATAGGCATCGTCTTTGGCCAGCCAGTCAGCGCGCGGCGGAGTGAACACATCCACATCGACAGTGTCTTCTACTGCTTCAGCACTGTGCGGCACATTCGGCGGAATGCACAACACCTCTCCTGTACGAACAAGTATCTCCCTCCCATCGACTGTGAACTTCAACGCTCCTGAAACCACAAATGCGATCTGCTCGTTGGGATGATGGTGCGTGGGAACCACGACACCCTTCTTCAGCACAAATCGCGCAACGGTAACGTGTTCAGTGCTGACGAACTGGCGCTCAATCTGGGGATTGAGCGTCTCGGTTGGGATGGACGTCCAGTCCAGATGCTGGATGGGAATCATGCAGGGATTATGGCAGGAAAACGGAGTCGCGGGTGAGAATCGAACTCGATCTCAGATAAGGCAAATGCGCAGGGCCGATGCGTCCACAGACGAGAGACAGTTGCGATCGCAACATTCCATACCATTTCAATGCTTGGATCTAATTCGAATGTGCGCTTGCATGTAATTTGCAGGAAATTCGTGAGCCGGGCGGCAGTTTATAATTTTCGGCTGCTTCCCAGCACAGTTCCTTTGAGGAGTTGTAGCCCATGCTGAAACGGCTTGCTATCCCATTTTGTTTGTTCGCGCTGCTGTCTGGATTCGCGCTTGCCCAAAACATCGCAGACGACGCAGACAACGCTCCGCGTCCGGTAAAACTGGTTCCGGCGGCCACTGGGACGGTGTACATCCGTTGCGGTGCGCTGTTCGACGGTAAGTCGAATCAACTCGACCGGGACGTGCTCATCACGGTGGAGCGTGACCGGATCAAGCAGGTGGGCAAGCTTTCGCCACCAGCTGGGGCACAAGTCATCGATCTCACAAAGCTGACGTGCCTGCCCGGCATGGTGGAATCGCACACCCACGTTTTTCTTCAGGGTGACCGCAAGCCCAGCCAGTATGATGCGCAATTGCTAAAGCAGTCAGTCGCCTATCGCACAATCGAAGCGACAACCGCTGCGCATGCAGCCTTGGATTGGGGCTTCACTTCTATCCGCGATCTCGAAACCGAGGGCGCCGGCTACGCCGATGTTGACGTACGCAATGCCATTAATGCCAGGTTGGTTTGGGGACCGCGCATGCAGGTGGTAGGGCGTGCGATGGACGTAACTGGTTCTTATCCCCTGCAACCGGCCTATGCCTGGGATGTAACGGTACCGATCGGTGTGGAGACGGTGGACGGGGTGGAGGGTGCGCGCAAGGCAGTGCGGGAACAGCTTTCGCATGGCATCGATTGGGTCAAGGTCTATGCCGACCGTGGTGGCCGGATTCATGACAACATCCTTGATACCATTCCAACGTTTACGCTCGACGAGCTTCGCGCCATTGTGGACGAAACTCACCGTGAACGCCGCCGTGTGGCGGCACATGCGACAGGACTGCTGGGCGTACACAACGCTGTTGAAGCCGGAGTCGACACTGTCGAGCATGGCAACTACATCGCGCCGGAAGATATGAAGACGATGGTCGCCAAGGGCATCTGGTTCGTACCGACGCCGTACGTCGCCGAGTACGACGCTCAGTGGCGGGCGCAACGCGCTGGCACGCAGCCGAAGGAATCGCCTGGGCTGAAGATCGAGGAGGACACGTTCCGTCGCGCACTGCAATCTGGAGTGAAGATCGCGTTTGGCACCGACGTGGGTGCGTTCGAGTGGGACATGAGTCCCGCCCGACAGCTCGTCACCATGGTCAAGTGGGGCATGACGCCAGCGCAGGCCCTGCGTTCTGCAACTATCAGCGGCGCGGAACTGATGAACATGCAGAACGACATCGGAACAATTGATGCAGGCAAATACGCCGACATCATCGCGGTCCAGGGGAATCCGCTGGAGGACATCTCAGTCATGCAGAAGATCACCTTCGTGATGAAGGGCGGCGTGGTGTTTAAGAAATAGCTGAGGAGAATTGGAGGCGCGGGTGAGAATCGAACTCACGCATAAAGGTTTTGCAGTTGAGACAATAACTCTAACTAGTTGATAAATCGTGCGATTCGCGTTGGCCTTCTTACCGTGGCGTGACCACAAGCTTGTCCTTTGGGATCTCGTCATAAGTCGTCCGGTCAATATTTAGATGTGCCGTCACTAGTTCCGGAGGAGTGTGCGACAGCCACTCTGAAAGTGAGATGTCTTATTTGAGATGTCCTCTGAGATGTCCTCATAGTGGTCAGCTCTGAACATTTCCAGAAAACGCAAGTCCGTGTCTCCGGTATTTTCAATGTAGTGTGGCAGGGTTTGCGGCACGTACCCCACGTCACCGGTCTCGAAATCCATGGTACGGGAACGAGAACCAGTAGCGACCACCGTCATTCTTCCTTTGCCGCTGATATAGTACTGCCACTCGTCGGCATTTTGGTGCCAGTGAAGCTCTCTCGGTCCGCCCGGATGTATTGTGACGATCGCAGCAGCTATATTTGCAGAGGCTTTGAAATTGCCGGAATCTACGATCAGCACTTCGCCCCCTTTCGTGCTTTTTGTCGGTCGTTGACCCGCAGTACGGAAAGAGAAGTCCTGGGGCGATCGCCCCAGCACTCCCGCAGCTGTCCTTTGGTCAACAGCCAGCGGACCGGGCACTGCCGTCTGAAATATGAAGAGCTCCTGGCGACGCATTTTCGCAAGCGATTGCTGTGGAACCCCGAAGTTTCTTGGAAACCACTTCCGAAGGCGTATGCGCCATCAGATCAGACAACAGAACGGTGTCAAATTCAGAAAAGTTTCCATCGTCGAAGAGCGAGTAGGAACTCTGCTCCATCAGGACCGAGTCCCTGGATCGAATGCGGGATGCCAGTAGGAAAGTACCAAAGATCGCCCACGCCAGTATCGGCGACAAAACTGCGGCCGTTGGCATCGACGGCGGTGATTCGAGCGGTTCCGTACAGCATGATCGCCCACGCTGCGGCTGTATGCCAATGCAACTCGCGAACACCGCCAGCAGTGAGGCGCATATTTACTCCCGCCATTGTTTTTGATATTGGCAGCTCACGGACAGTCACCTCCCGCGACCAACCACCTTCGAAGACACGCTTGTTTGAAAGCGAAAAGGGATACTTGAATACCGTGAATCCACCGGCATCCGTTATCGGTGGTACGTTCGAATCCGGATTCGCGAGATCGAGCGTGCGGTTGGTTGGCCCGGGATCCGTAATCCTATTTGTCCGGCCCTTGGCGACGGGCACTGAACTATTTTGCACTTCGAGGCTGGCTGCAGCCAAAGTCACCGCAGTAGCGGCGAGAGTAGCTGAAGTAGCGGCGAGAAATCGGCGTCTGGAGACATCACTCTGTTCCGGCATTTTCTTGTGCTTTCCCGAAACGGTCATCAACTCATGCATCCATGGATGCAAAAGAGTCAACGGCCCCAATGAGATCACTCGTGAGATGTTGCAACGCGCTGATCCTTGTTTCCACGATCTCCTCGACGTTGCTGTCCAGCAGAATCGCGCACTCCATGTCCGCAAAGCGCTCCAACACCGAAAGAACGAAGACACATCGTTCCATTGCCGCCAGACCTGTGACGGCATTGATCAGATCCGCCAATTCAGGGTTTGAGTCCTCAGCGGACCACGTGTCAAGCTCATCGTCATCCGTTTCTACTCGCAGGGCGCTCACAGCGTTCAGCGCAACTATCCGGATATTCCAGGAACATAAGTCTGTGTCAAAGGAGTCGTCGCACAGAATGTGGTCAACAGCGCTAACCAATGTGCGCTCGGCCAATTCACGACTCGCCGTGAGCATGTAAGCCAGCACATAAAGAGACTCTAGTTGTGTGCGGATGACTTCGCAGCGCTGGGGATCGCTTGATTTCGTCTCGAAAAGGCTGCTGACACATTCCACTGGTTTTTTGATTCCCGCTGTTAAAGCGTAAGGATTGCAATCATCGGATAACAGGTCTGACATAAGAACCTCCAAGCCGTCATTCCATTTTTTTCACTTGTAAAGCACAGCCACTTCAATGCGTTTGCTGCCACTTGATGGCGGATCAGGGATCTCTGCTGTGACCACGCGCTTGCCTCTGACACCCCAGAACTCGTAAAGATATTTATTGCCCCCACGGTCCAGAAATACGACCTTCGAGTTATTCGGACTTACTGCATCATCATTCAGTGGCATCATGTATGCCTCTGATAACCGAGTGCCGTCGTTATTGCGAATCAGAACCGTGGTTGTGGATTCCACGTGTTCGAAGCGGTATTCTCCCGCCGGCAGCTTCGTTCCAGTTACCCAAAACTCGAACGGGATATTGGCATAGGCAGCCTTCGGCTGATCTTGGGCAGCCATGGCAATGTTTGCTGCTACGGTGCACGCCAATGCGATCACTAGACTGAACCTTGAGATCTTCATTGCTTCCTCCTGAACTGGCTTCCGTCACACATCCTTAATTAGCAATGTGGTTGCCAAACTGGTTGCTACTTGCGACAGTCAAGATTCTCTAATTCGAAAAGACTTAGCGTTATCTCTAGCTCCATAACACCGAGCGGTAGTGTCGAACGGCATCGACGATTGTCGAATGACGGTTTCTTGGAGGACGCTAATACGGTTCTTCGAAGGAGGTACTTCACTCAAAGAGGACCTTTGCCATCATTCCTTTATCTTCATGGTTCAGAAGATGACAGTGGAAGAGCGACATTCCCCGTATCACCGGATCAGTAAAGTCCATGATCACATCAACGCTGCCACCGACCGGAACATTGACTGTATCGAGCCAGACTGGATCTTTGAGATACATGTCGTTCATTGAAAAGACCAGAAAATGAACCTGGTGAATATGCATTGGATGAAGTTCTTGAGTGCTGTTAGTGATCCGCCAGTGCTGATAGGAACCGACTTTTACGCGAACCATTTCTTTGCTGTCTGTTTGGTATTTCTGCTGATTGATGTAAAAACCTTTTTTGTCTTCAGTAAAGTCAACGACGAATTGGGGTCTGGTTTTTTCTGCCTGCAGAATTGCTGTGCTGTCGTAACGTGACATTGGTTTATTGGAGTTCATCATCGGTCTAGGCACAAAGTGCTTTCCCGATAGGGCGATATCGGCAAGTACCATTCCGGCATTCGGATCGCCGGCCGGGCCCGTATTCACGCATCGTGTCCGCAGAGCATGGACTCCACTTGAGCTTGGGGCAGAAACAATCGCTTCGACACGCCCAGCCGGCGGCACCAATACATGGTCGGCCTGCAAAAAACGCCGATTTGGATCGTGATAGGCAAAGGGCATTCCATCGAGAGCAACTATGTGCCATGAGGATCCGTCAACTTGCATGTCAGCATATTGGTCCGGTGATGCGTTCACGATCCGCCAGAATTGCTTTTCTCCCGGTGCCATGTCGATAGCCGGGCGGAGAGACGAATTAACAGTGAATACGCGCTCAGGTGTCTCGTGTTCACCGCCGCAACCGCTGTAGGCCCCCACTTTTTCTCTTAGCTCAGCCGCCGCGGGTTCATGTTCTAGATCGCGACTTCGCAATATCAGCACGCGTTCTCTAAGGCTTCGCAGCTCTGGAACATACTGTTCAATACCTTCGATCACAATTGCTCCGGACATGCCATCGAGGACCTGGCGATGGCTTTCCCCATGAGGATGAGTGTGGTACCAGTAGAGGCCTGGAGAATGTCCCTTCGGAATATGGATTAAGTAGTGCAGCGATTCGCCCGGCATCGCCATCATGGATAAGACATCATCCTGGGGAGCATGCGGGGAGACACTCAGGCCGTGGAAGTGCAAGTTCGACATGTTCCTGCATGGGCTGATGGCGCATGATTCTGCGGAATTTGCAGACATGTCATTGCGGTAGTCAATCTCGATGGACTGACCTGGCAATGCACGGATCAATGGGGCTGTCGTATGACCTTGAAACGAGAACGAATCGCGCCCCTGCGCATCAGTGACGGCGTGCAATTCCAGATTTACAGTGTTTCCTGTCGACTGAACTTCCGGAGGATCCTCAACAAGTCTCTGCGACGCCGGTGTTGCGAAACCCGGACTCCGCGAACGGCTGAGCTCTGCTGCACCAAAGACTCCGGCGAGGATCATTAGAATCAGCGCCCAAGAAGCGACTGCGGAACGTAAGGCAGGCGGCGACATCATTTACATCCGGTCGCAGGGCACCTTGCGCTTACCGATTTCATCGAGGGCAGTTGCGAAGCATCCCATCCACCACCGAGGGCCTGCACCAGCTGGACTGCGGCCACCATGCGACGTCCCAGAATATTTACCGCAGTCACTTCGTCAGAAAGAGCCGCGGTCTGAGCGGTTGTCACTTCCAAGTAACTAGTCACGCCACCCCTGTAGCGTTGAAGGGAAAGTTCGAGGGACCTCCGGGCGGCAACAACTGCTTCATTCTGAACCTGCGCCTCATGTTCCAGAATATGCAATGCGGCTAAATTGTCCTCCACTTGCTGGAAACCAGAAAGCACGGTTTGACGATACGTAGCGACCGACTGATCGTAAGCCGCCATTGCCTGGTCTGAGGCGGCGCGCCGGCGCCCTACGTCGAAAATGGTGAGAACCGCGGACGGTCCAGCAGACCAGAGAATGCTTGGGCCGGAGAGCAAGGTGGTGATGACGCTGCTTTCAAAGCCGCCGCTCGCAGTCAAGTTGACGGAAGGATAATACGCGGCCTTAGCGACCCCGATCTGGGCGTTCGAAGACTGCATCAATCGTTCGGAAGCCGCAATATCAGGCCGGCGTTCGAGGAGTTCTGAAGGCACTCCCGGCGGAATCAGAGGAGGCGGCGCGGTGAGGGGGAGAGGTGGAAGATCGAAGGAGGAGGGAGGTTTCCCGATCAGAGTTGCTACCGCATGCTCGAACTGTGCACGCTGCACGCCCACATCTATTGCTTCCGCCTCGGTTGTCTTCAGCTGCGTTTTTGCCTGTTGGACATCCACCTCGGAAGCGATTCCTCCGGCAAAGCGGCTCTCTGTTAATTGCAAGAACTTCTCATACTCCCTGACCGTTGACTTCAGAAGCTGCTCTTGGGCATCCAGGCTGCGCGCCTCAAAGTAAAACAAAGCAAGTTGGGTGTGCATACTCAAATTGACGGTTGCTAGATCGGCTGCGCTGGCTTGTGCCTGCGCGCGAAAAGACTCAACGCCGCGTCGCACGCGACCAAACGCGTCGACTTGATAGGACAATTCGAAAGGGATTTGGAAGTCACTGGAAGTGATTCCGTTAAATGTGGAGGTATTAGGTGCACGATTCGAAGACGTCCTGCTGCGGGTTGCGGTCGCACCGGCTGTGACGGTGGGAAACAAATCGGCCCGGCTATAGCGAACCAGCGCGCGGGCTTGCCCATATTGAGCCTGCGCAACTTTCAAGTTCTCGTTCGAGACATTGACCTGCTGCTCCAGAGAGTTCAGCTGCGGATCTTGAAATATCTCCCACCAGTTACCACCGACGAACTGATCACTCGGCTGGGCAGTCTTCCAATTGCCGATCTCCTTGTATGCTGGCGGAACTGAATATGGAGCATCTACCGCTGCGGGACGTCTATACGTTGGTCCGACAGTGCAGCCGCTGAACTGGAGCACGCCGAGCGCGAGAAATAGAAATGTCCAAGTTGGCTTTCGAGCAGAGCGCTTCATTGCGAATCTCCCGGCAATGACGCTTTGACTATCTGCACAGCTTGTCCGGTAACAAGGGAGTCAGGCGGATTGACGACGATTTGATCATCGGCATTCAATCCGGTAACGATTTCTATCGTATTGCCGAAATCGCGGCCCGCAGTAACTGGCGTCACTACCGCCTTCCCGTCCTTCACCAGACCCACATGTAAACCTTGTGCGCGAAATATAAGAGTGTTGACCGGAATCAGAAAGGTGGGATTCGCATCCGGAATTTTCAGGTGCACCTCTGCATAAGAGCCGGCAAGCAGTGTGCCCGTAGGATTATCAACAGAAATCTCGATGAGTAAGGTACGCGTGGTCAAATTGATAGCTTCAGCGGTGCGGGCGAGCGTGCCTTGAAACTGCCGACCAGGAAACTCGGCCAGTGCCAACTGTGCGCTCATTCCCGGTTTCACACCACGAGAGTATTCTTCTGGAACGTTGACATACACGCGCAATCTACCGGGTTGGGAAATATGAAAGAGATCGGTTTTCGAACCATTAGCGCCAGTGTTGCCGGAACTGATGAGGTCTCCAATATCGGTGTTGCGGGCCGTGATCACACCATCGAACGGGGCGTAGACCTTTTCAAAATTCTTCAGTTCCTGAAACTGCTGTACATTGGCCCGATTTGCATCGACGGTGGCTTTGTTCGCATTGTAGGTACCCACAGCGTTGTCCGCGTCCTGCTGAGCAACAGCATGGGTCTTCAGCAGTCCCAAGTATCGATTCTTGGTGATCTCTGCAAGCCGGAGGTTGGCCAGCGCCGTTGACAAGTTGCTGCGCGCTTGTGAGTATTGCTGATCGATTGCTGGGCTGTCGATCACAGCGAGCAGTTGCCCCTTCTTGACGTGTGCCCCGATATCGAAATACCACTTTCTGAGATAGCCGGTTGTTTGGGCGTATATAGGTGAAGTAATAAACGGTTGCACGTTTCCCGGCAGAATGATGTCCTGCGCCGGCGCAGCTTGCTTCGGAAGCACCACCGATACCGGAGGTACGGCTGTCTTCGCGGTCTCCTTGCTTAACGCGGCCTTTGCGCGAGTGCGAGAGACAATCCCGTAGGCCAAAACGCCGGCCACCAGGAGCAAAACAATTCCTGCGGCTATCCAGCCTTTACGCGACTTTTTCTGCTCTGCTGCATGATCCCATGGTCGCGAGTCCTGGACACCGGGCTGCTTCTCGACCTCTGACTTATATTGCATGCTGATTCCAGACATATTCCTCTCCTATTGCTCGCTCTTGGTTTGGGTTCGATTTAGCCGGAAGCCGTGCAGGAGGCTGAAGACAGTGGGAACGAAGAACAGAGTGGAAACGGTTGCAAACAGCAGTCCGCCGATTACAGCACGGCCAAGCGGAGCATTCTGTTCACCACCGTCGCCGAGTCCCAGGGCCATGGGGACCATGCCGATCATCATCGCAAGGGCGGTCATCAGCACAGGTCGAAAGCGGGTGAAGCCTGCTTCCGACGCGGCGGCCAGGGGATCCTTGCCTGCCGCCATTTGCTCCGTCGCAAAACTCACTACCAATATGCTGTTCGCGGTTGCCACCCCCATGCACATGATGGACCCCGTAAGCGCGGGTACGCTCAAATGCGTGTTAGTCACGAACAGCATCCAGGCGATTCCAGCGAGTGCCGCAGGTAATGCAGTAATGATGATGAACGGATCCAGCCAAGACTGGAAGTTCACTACTATCAGCAGGTACACGAGGAGAATGGCAAAGACCAGGCCTGCCATAAGGCCGATGTAGGAAGACCGCATCGTTTGCACTTGCCCACGAACAACTACTCGAGAACCCCGTGGTACTTCTTTGCTCGTGGCATCAATTATTTTGTTGATGTCAGTAGACACTCCACCCAGGTCGCGTCCTGCGACCGAGCCGTAAATATCAATGACGGGCGCGATGTTGTATTGAGAGACCGTAGCCATCCCCTCCCCGCGCTTCAGGGCCACCAGACTGGCCATGATCGAAGGAGGGACAGGAGCCGCCGAGGTTGTTCCAGAGACTGGAATATTTACAAGATCCTGAAGCTTATCGATACGGTACTGCGGAGTCTGGGTGGCGATCTGATAACTCACACGATTTTTTGGATCGATCCAGAAGCTTGGAGATGTCTGAAAGCTGCCGCTGAGTGAGATCAGGAGGTTTTGGGCTATGTTTTGCGCGGAGAAGCCAAGCTGCTGTGCCTTTGTGCGTTCCACTTGGAGGTGCAAATAGGGCTGATCGAAGGGCTGTTGGATCCGCAGGTCAGCCGTTCCTGTAACGTACCTGACCTTCTCGAGCAATGTGTCCGCGTAGCGCCGATTACCCTGAATGTCATTCCCGATCACTTGAATGTCAATGGGGGCGGGCAATCCAAAGTTCAAGATCTGACCCACCATGTCAGAAGGTAGGAAATAAAAGCTTGCTCCCGGGAATTCTGACGGAAGTGTCAGGCGAAGTTTGCGGACAAAGTCTGCCGTCGGCTGATGCTTAGGAGTTAAAGTAACCAGAATATCGGCATCCATAGTCCCGACCGGCGCGGAGTTGCTGTAAGAAAGGTTAATGCCGCTATAGGGCAAACCTATGTTGTCGATAATGCTGGAAAGTTGGTCTGCCGGGACCTGTCGTCGAATCGATTGTTCAACCAGGTCGCAAAGATGGGCAGTCTGTTCTATACGCATCCCCGTGGGACCGCGAAGATGCAGCTTGAAACTCCCGCCGTCTACACTGGGAAAGAAGTCCTCACCTAGCCAAGGATATAGGATCGCCAGAGAGCCCAGGCATGCTGCGAAGAACGCGATCAGGAAAAAACGCCGGCGATGAAGTGCTTTTTCCAGCAGCCGGTGATAGTTCTCACGGAACTTGTCGAAAGCTTCCTCAAAACGCTGCTGCATTCTGACCAGCGGATTGCGACTCGTCTCCCGGGCCTCCGCAGTCTCCGGTTTCTGGCCCGGCAACAGGTACTTGGCCATCGTAGGAACGATCGTACGGGAGAGCAGGTATGAGGCCAGCATTGCGAACACTACCCCTTCCGCGAGTGGCAAGAAAAGGTACCGCGCCACTCCGGACAGCAAGAACATGGGAGCAAATACAATACATATCGAGAGTGTGGACACCAATGCCGGCACGGCTATCTGAGAGGCGCTCTCCAATACGACGTCGTTCATATTCTTGTCTGGCGTAAGAGCCCGGTTTCTGTTGATGTTTTCGACTTCCACAGTGGCATCGTCGACCAGGATGCCGACGGCCAGAGCCAGTCCACCCAACGTCATGATGTTGATTGTTTCTCCGATCGCGCTCAGCGTTATCAAGGAGGTCAGAATCGCCAACGGGATGGAAGTTGCGATGATAAGTGTGCTGCGCCAACTCCCGAGAAAGATTAAGACCATAAGTGCCGTAAGGAACGCAGCAATCACGGCCTCCCTGACTACACCACTGATCGCGCCTTTGACAAAAATGCTCTGATCGGCAAGAGGTTCGACCTTTAGCGACGATGGAAGCGTCTTTGCGATCTGCGGCAAAAGAGCCTTTATGCCCCCTATCACGGTCAACGTTGATGCACTTCCGGCCTTTTCTATCGTCAGCAATACTGATCGTTGGCCGTTCACTCTGACGATATTCGTCTGCGGAGGGAAGCCGTCCCGTACCCAGGCAACATCTTTCATGTAAATCGTAGTACTACCTATCGTCTTTATCGGGACGCGGTTTAGATCATCGATCGTCTGAGGTGCGGCGTTGGGGATGTCAACGTCGTATTCCGTCGAACCGATCTTGGCCGTGCCTGTGGGCAGAATGAGATTGTTCACGCTGATCGCATTGACCACGTCCAGCGCAGAGAGACCCTTTGACTGTAGGGCGGAAGTATTCAGGTCCACCTGCACCTGGCGTTGTTTCCCGCCGTAGGGGTAAGGTACTGACGCTCCCGGAACAGTGATGAGCTGAGTACGAACGAAGTTGAGTGCGTAGTCGTTGAGCTGTTGCTCTGAGAGACCTTGGCCAGAGAGGGCGAGCTGCAAAATGGGCACAGTCGACGCGCTATAACTGATTATGAGCGGCGACGTAGTTCCTAACGGCAACTGCTTGAGTTGGGTCTGCGAAACCGCAGTGATCTGTGCAATCGCTTGCTGAAGGTTCGCTGTCGGCTGCAAGAAAACTTTAACCACACCGATTCCATATAGCGACTGCGCTTCGATGTGCTCAATGTTGTCTACAGTGGTGGTAAGGGCCCGCTCTGTGACTGTGATGATTCGGTCATTCATGTCCTCTGGCGGCAGGCCGTTGAAGTTCCAAATAATACTGACAACCGGAATGTTGATATTCGGGAAAATGTCTGTGGGTGTGCGAAAAATGGCCAGCACACCCATGAGCAGGATCAGGATGGCCAGCACGACAAACGTGTATGGACGCCTGAGCGCAAGCTGAACGATCCACATAGATTACCCCTTCAAGGATTCGGAACTTCATTGACGGTGCGAGCACATTCCCGCTACGCATTCGTCGTTATCAATCAATGCACTTCGGTTGCCACGTACGATCCGGGCCCGGCGCATGCCAAATTGTTGATTCAGAATGACGACTCAAAATGCCAGCGTTGCGGAGGGAGCGATTCATCGGCGGATGCCGACAGTTGTCGAACTATTTCGACAATCGAATCGCAGCCAGGGAAAGCGCGCACGCGGCGAGTCAGCAAAAACGCGCAGCAGGCAAAACGTGCTGCGCCATAGTAGTACTTTGTGCATGCCCTGCTCTGGGAATTGGATGCTGTCAGTCAACATCGCGCCAGCCCGCACCGGGATGTGAGTCATTGCTTTCATGATTTTTGCAGTATTAAGACCGGTTGTCTTGATTGACAAGGAACGTCATCACAACTGCCATACTCCGCAAGAAATGCGACGAATGCGAAGCTGCCAGTCAGCATTCCGTCTTTGGCGCAATATTTCGGGCCGCCTACAGCATCTTTGTCCTGCTGAGTCAGGAAGAAGCGTGAACCGGGTCCACGCGAGTTTGTTAAGCTTGTAGGAGACGGACTTGGAGCATGGAGCATCATTATGTCCCAATTCAAAAATCCGTTGTCCAAGCTCAATCCGTTTCTGTGGCACAATCCACATCCGCTCTGGAGCTACGGACTCGCAATTTTATCCGTCGGAATTGCACTGCTCCTCACCTCGTGGCCCGCTACCCATCTTCACGAGTCTCCCGTGACACTGTTCCTGTGCGCCATCATGTTGAGTGCCTGGTTTGGTGGTGTTGGGCCCGGATCGCTCGCCGTATGCCTGGCGATTGTCGTCTTCGACTATTTCTTCATTCCCCCCATCTTCTCCTTGACTCCAACTGCAAATGAGATTCCGCGTTTCATAGCATTCATATTGTCGGCTTCGTTCATAGGCTTTCTCAGCGTTGCCCAACGAAGCGTTACAGAATCACTGAGAACCGCGCGGGATAAGTTGAGCGCAACCGTGAACGAACTCAGAGCGAGCGAAGAAAAGATCCGGCAAGATGAAAGGGAACTCCGCCAGATCGTGGATCTTACGCCACAACACGTCCAAGTGTTGGGCCCCGATCTGAGGACCCAGCTTTTTGCGAGCGAGTCGGCGCTGAATTACTACGGCATCACTCTGGAGGATTGGCAAAGAGCCGATCCAAGAACTCTCTTTCATCTCGATGATCTCGAACAGGCGACCAAAGTCGACGCTCCAACTGCCCAAGGACTGCCCTATGAGAGAGAGTTGCGCCTGCGCAGACGAGACGGTAAATATCGGTGGTTCCTCTTCCGTTTCTGCCCGCTTGTTGATGAACAAGGGCATATCACCCGATGGTATGCCGCCGCTACCGACATTGAGGACCGAAAGCAGGCGGAAGAGAGACTTCAACTGGAAAACGTCGCCTTACGCGAAGAGATTGACAGCACTTCGATGTTTGAAGAGATCGTAGGTTCTTCTCCGGCGTTGCAATCGGTATTATTGCGCGTCTCCAAGGTCGCCCCTACTGAATCGACAGTCTTGATTACCGGAGAAACAGGCACCGGCAAAGAGCTGATCGCCCGTGCGATCCACAGAAGATCTTCGCGATCAGATCGAGCTTTTGTCAGCGTTAACTGCGCCGCGATCCCGCGGGACCTAATCGCCTCGGAATTGTTTGGACACGAGAAAGGTGCATTCACGGGCGCCGCTCACCGTCGCTTGGGCCGCTTTGAACTGGCTGCAGGTGGCACGATCTTTCTTGACGAAGTGGGTGAGTTGCCGGCAGAGACCCAAATCGCGCTTCTGCGCGTGCTCCAGGAACATGAATTCGAACGCGTTGGCGGAGAGCGGCCGATCGCCGCAGATGTTCGCCTTTTGGCCGCCACCAATCGCGATCTGCAGGATGCCATCCAGTCTGGTGCATTCCGCAGCGACTTGTTCTACAGGCTAAATGTCTTTCCGATTGAAATGCCAGCGCTCCGGGAACGAAAAGAGGATATTCCCATTCTGGTGGAATATTTCATCGATCGCTATGCAAGTAAGACGGGCAAGAAAATACGATCCATGGACAAGAGAACTCTCAATCTCTTGGAAGCTTACGGCTGGCCTGGGAATATTCGTGAGCTGCAGAATGTGATCGAGCGCTCAGTGATCGTGTGTGAATCGGAAAACTTCTCGGTGGACGAGAGTTGGCTTTCAAGACAACCAGTCCAGGTTGATTCGGTGTCACAGCCGCTGTCGCAAAAACTTACCGCGCAGGAGAAGGATCTGATCGAGACAGCGTTGGCTGCGAGTAAAGGCAAAGTTTCTGGTCCTTTAGGTGCAGCTGCTAAGCTCGGCATTCCCCAATCGACACTCGATTCTAAAATCCGGTCACTTAGGATTAACAAACACCGCTTCAAATAAACCTTGAAACCGCCATTCTCGCGCTAGAAACATTCAAAAATAACCTTCGAATTCTCGGAAATTTACGAGAACTTGTGTCTCCGTTTTCGATCAAATGCCTTTTGCTTCAACTGTTTAGGTTTGGCAGGCCGAATGCTCTATTAGATGTCAGCGAGACAAATATCAATGACACTAAAAGTCCAACGCTCACTCGATAACGATGTAGTGGTTTACACCTTGGCTGGACGGATCAAAGAAGAACAATTGGAATGCCTCCAAGACATTCTCACAACCAACGCTGAAGCAACAAAAGTTGTATTCGATCTCACGGAAATCAGGCTCATCGATCAGATTGCCGTCAAGTTTCTCGCGAGCTGCGAGGAAGACGGGGTGCGCCTGAGGAATTGCCCACCGTACATCCGGGAATGGATCTCACAAGAACGCGGAAACTTGCTTATTGACGGGAGTTCTCGATGACGAACCAATCACTATTTGCGCGAAAGATCAGCGTCAGCGACGAATTGATCCTGTCTGCCGCGCACTGCGATACGACATGGCGAGAGTTGCACGTCGTGATACAGGAGCATCTCCGGATTGCAATAGATACGGACCCTCTGGAAAAGGAAGAAGGACAATGGAGACCAGCATAGCAAACATAAGCGCAACAAATATTCAGCCCGATTGGGGGATTGATATCCGCAGTGGATCGGTATTTGAACGGATCGTGGGTGAAAGTCCGGCTCTATTGAAAGTTCTCGAGATGGTGGAGATGGTTGCGGAAAGTGACTCCACTGTGTTGCTGCTTGGGGAGACTGGAACGGGAAAAGAACTGGTGGCACGCGCCATCCACGACCGGAGTGGCCGGAACAAGCAAGCATTTGTGAAGCTGAACTGCGCTGCCATTCCCAGCGGCCTGTTGGAAAGCGAACTCTTCGGCCACGAACGGGGCGCCTTCACCGGTGCCGTTATCCAGCGGATCGGGCGATTCGAACTGGCAAGCGAAGGCACAGCATTTCTGGATGAGATTGGGGAATTGCCGCTTGAACTCCAGCCAAAGTTGCTTCGAGTACTGCAGGAGCGCGAATTTGAACGCTTAGGAAGCGCGCGCACTCAGCGCACTAACGCCAGGCTCATTGCGGCTACGAACCGCAACCTGGAAAAGATGATAGGTTCAGACGAATTTCGAAGTGATCTTTACTATCGGCTGAGCGTGTTTCCCATCTACGTCCCGGCATTGCGCGAACGTCCGGAGGATATTCCCCTGTTAGTGCGGTATTTCACAGAAAAATATGCGCGGCGCATGAACAAGCAGATTGACATCATTCCAGCGGACACAATCCGTAGTTTGACTCGGAGGCCCTGGCCAGGAAATATTCGCGAACTCGAGAACGTAATAGAACGCGCCGTGATCCTCACCCGCGGCAACACCCTTCAAGTCGCGATGGAACACTCGGGCCCAACTATTCCAACAGTGCCCTCTCGCGAGAGAGGCGCCAATATTGAACGGGAGGAGATTCTTCGCGTGTTGCGAGCAACTAAAGGCCGTGTTGACGGGCCGGGCGGTGCTGCTGCTCGAATGGCCGTCAAACGGACGACGCTGATCTCAAGAATGAAGAAACTCGGCATAGTAAGTCGGCGAGAAATAGAGGTTGTGTGAACGAGGATTGCCCCGCCTTCTGATAGACGGAACGTATGAATTGTTCCGCTATTTTTTCGCAGTGCCTCCTAGTGCATACGTGAATGGCAAGGAGATGGCGCAGACTCCAGCTATGCAATTGAAAGGATGGAGGCGCGGGTGAGAATCGAACTCACGCATAAAGGTTTTGCAGACCTCTCCCTTACCGCTTGGGTACCGCGCCGTTTGTTGCTGACAAAGAACAAAGCCCCTCACGCCTGAGGGGCCAAATCTGCGCACTCAGAATGTGTGCGGCGAATATGGAGCGGGAGACGGGGGTCGAACCCGCGACTTCGACCTTGGCAAGGTCGCGCTCTACCACTGAGCTACTCCCGCTTGATTAGCTGCTCTTGATTATACGAAGCCCGGAAAATGCAGTCAAACCAGCGCTGCAGATGGCTGAATTGCCGCGGCAATCACTCGTTGCCGTGTCCTGTAGTTTCGGTGGTGTCTGATTCTGCGGCTACCTTCTGAGTGATCTGATTTCTTACATCCCACAGCTCTTTGTAAAAGAAGTGCTCTTGCCGCTGGCGAAGGATGTCCACCGGGTTACCGCCTGTGCCGATGACGTTGTTGCCGATGATCCGCTGCGCCAACTTCAAGTGGTGGAACCGAAACGCCTGGAGCTTCTGGTCGAAGACGACGAGCAGTTCTGCGACTTCGTGCAGTCCGAAGAACTCGGCATTGCGGCGATAGAGCTCTTCCAAGGTGACGTCAGCTTTTTTTACTTGCGCGAAGAATGCCTCACCCAATTGCGGAGCGATATGCAGCATCGATAAAAATCCCGGTGACTGCAATCCACTGCCGTGCCCCAAGCCAGCGCGAATCTTGTGGTAGTCGTATGGAGTGAGTGTGTCGAGTACATGGAGCAGATCAATCGGGTAATCGAGAAACTGGAGTGCCCGCCGCATCAGACGCGCCGAGTTTTGCAAGTCGCCTTCGATGATGTACAGCCTCGCGCGCTCGAGTTCGTTGTGCGCGCCGCGAAGCAGAAGCTCCGAGCTTTGGTGAACGATCTGGAATGTGTGCTCATCCGGATGAAGCCGCTCGGCTGCGGGCTTCTGCAGTGAAAGCAATTCGTCAGTCCGCAGGTAGCGTTCGTAATCGGTGTTGCCTTTACCCGGGAGTATGGGCTTGAGGAAATCGCCGGGCTGAGGAGGTGGCTTCATCTATTTCGAATCCTGAAGCGGCGCAGTTTGCGCAGAATGCAACCACTGCGGATCCGCTTCGGCGGGAACAATCTGTCCGTCACGCATATGAATGATGCGGTCGCCGTATCTTGCCGCTTCGGGATTGTGCGTGATCATCAAAACAGTCTGCCCGAATTCCTTATTTGATTGCCGCAACATGGAAAGCACCAGATCGGAATTCTTGGTGTCCAGATTTCCCGTTGGTTCATCTGCGAGGATAATGCTGGGACGGTTCACCAGCGCTCGCGCCAAGGCAACACGTTGTTGCTGTCCGCCGGAGAGTTCTGATGGCCGATGATCGAGGCGATCTTCAATCCCTAACATCGACGCGACTTTCTTCAGGTGCGCTTCGTCCACGGGCCCTTTCTTGCCGGCAATGTCATGGGCAATGGCGATGTTGTCCCGCGCGGTCAGTGTGGGAAGCAAATTGAATTTCTGGAAGACGAATCCGATCTTCTGTTTGCGCATCTCGGTGCGCTCGGCGTCAGACAACTTGGCGAAGTCTGCCCCATCGATGACCACACGACCCGAAGTCGCTCGCGTCAATCCGCCCAATAAATAAAAAAGAGTTGATTTGCCGCTGCCAGACGGCCCGACAATAGAAACGAATTCGCCATGCTCCACTGAAAAAGAAATCCCCTGCAAAGCAGGGACTTCCACTTTTCCAACGTGGTAGACCTTGGTGAGGTTCTCGGCTTGGATGATGGGCGGCATGTGAACTTTCAATTATTACACGCCGGAAGCAGACCGCTGCCTCTGCCTATCGTTCATGCGGAATTCTATTTAGGACGCAGCTTCGGCTTTTGCGGCCAGTTTGGCTTCGACCGATTGCGGAGCTTTCTTCGGTCCGCGCTTGCGCACAAGCAACAAACGGATGCGCTCCAGCAGTTCGGAAGGTGCATGCGAACCCTTCGGCAGGAAAAGGTCGGCATGGAGTTCGCGGTCGTACATTTTTATTTTCCCGGAAAAAATGATCGCGGGAGTTTCCGGCGACAGCGCTTTGATCTTCTGCACCAGATCTGCACCATCAACCCCGGGCATCATCAGGTCGGTCAGCACGAGGTCCGCGCCTTTGCGGGAGAAAGCAAGGAATGCATCCTGGCCGTTGGTGCTGGTGATCACGGCGTAACCACGCGTCTCCAGCATGAATTTTCTGATTGAAAGCGACTGCTCATTGTCATCGACACACAAGATCGTCTTCTTGGGACGCACGATAATTCCCCGAATCGAGGCAAAGAAAGCTCGCGGCGAATGCGTAAGGCCGTTCGTCCGCAGGGACAAACGGCACCGGCAGATTCACCGTGCCTCATCTATCCAATTTTTAGGTTCGTTTAGGGCGAAGAGTTTCTGATGTCAGAAACTTTCTGAAAACGTTCTCGCATACTACGGAGAAACTGCTCGTCTGTAAAGTGCAAGATGAGTTATCAGCAAAAGAAAAATTTCATCGCTTGAAGAAAATTTGAATCCGTGATTCACCATCAATTTGCTGGGAATTTTGCAATGTGAGATCCGCTCACGGAAGTCTGAACTCACCGCCGCCAACTACCACAGCATGGCCGCCGACGCGAACATTTATTACTTCGTCACCACTCTTGTCCGCGCGAACGTAAATCTCGCTGGGACGTCCCATCTCGATTCCCTGCTCGATCATCACTCTTTCGTTCGATTCCGCCACACCGTACTTCACCATCCACGCGGTGGCGCATCCGGATGCTGAACCCGTGGCCGGATCTTCACCGTTGTAAAAAATCATGCGCGCGTGCAATCGCGCAGATTTGCTAACCGTCTCTGTGCATACGAAGAAAATAAACTTCGCGTCGGAATCCTTCAGGTATTCGTCCGCAAACTTCGCCTGAAAATTCAACGCCTGAATGCTTGAGAGTTTTTTTACGGGAGCGATCATGAACGCCATGCCGGTGGAGACAGTCTGAATGGGAAGCTTGTCGTCAAAATCTTCAGGCCGCAGCCCCGCAATGGGCGCAATATTACTCGCTTTGTGAGTGGCACCGAAGGTGGGATCGCGCTGCACCATCTCCGCGAAGGCGGGCCCTTGCGGGCGGTCTTCAAAGGTGACGGGGATTTTCCCTACCCGAAGATCAAGCTCGACTTTGGACTCACCGTTCTTGCGCAGCACCGTCGCAGTGCCAAGTGTTGGATGTCCGGCGAACTCCAACTCCTCTGCTGTGGTGAATATCCGAACCTTGGTTCCATGTTCCTTCTCTATTGCCGCTTCGCGCGGAAGAACAAACGTGGTTTCCGAAAGGTTTGTCTCTTTCGCGAGCTTCTGCATCTCTACATCGCTCAGTCCGCGACCGTCATTGAACACAGCCAGTTGGTTTCCCTCGAGCGCGCGCGAGGTAAACACATCGAGAAGTACGTAAGAAAAATTTCGCATGGTCTTATTCCTTTTCGGAGGAGTGAACAAGGCATCACCAGAATACTCCGACTGCTTTGTTAGACTGAATCATTGCGGAAGCGAATGGGATCCGGTGATCCTCACGGTCTTCAAAACCGTCGGGAGGCAGGCTCGTCTTGTCTTCGGTGTGTTCGACTCGCACACGCTTCCGCCAACTTCCTTCAGTTAGTCAGCGACGAACTTTCCTCTTGGCCTACAATTAAGATAGAAACCTGACTGAATCCGGATCCGCGCCCCAGGAGTCCAATCACCATGTCACTACGCATTAACGACGAAGCACCGAATTTCACCGCTCAAACCACGCAAGGCGAGATTGACTTCCACAAATGGATCGGCGACGGATGGGCGATACTCTTCTCGCATCCGAAGGACTTCACTCCGGTTTGTACAACGGAGCTCGGGTACATGGCGAAGCTCGAACCCGACTTCGCGGCGCGGAATTGCAAGGTGATCGGCTTGAGCGTTGACCCTGTAACCAGCCATGGCAAGTGGGCCTCGGACATCGAGGAAACCCAAGGTTATAAAGTGAAGTTTCCGATGATCGGCGACCCGACTCTGGAGGTCGCCAAGCTCTACAACATGCTGCCGTCTGACGCCGGCGATACCTCCGAAGGCCGCACTGCCGCTAACAATGCCACCGTTCGCACCGTCTTCATCATCGGTCCGGATAAGAAGATAAAGCTAATGCTTGCGTATCCAATGACTACCGGGCGCAATTTCGATGAGATTCTTCGCGTTCTGGATTCCATGCAGCTTACTTCCAAACACAAGGTGGCGACGCCAGTCAATTGGAAGAAAGGCGAGGACGTGATCATTGTTCCCGCTGTATCAGACGATGAAGCGAAGCAGAAATATCCCGGTGGATGGAAGACCCTGAAGCCCTATCTTCGAGTAGTGGCCGAACCAAAGTAAATGCGTTCGACTGTCACGCTCACATCGGGAGCACCACGCGGAATTGCGCTTTGCCGCTCATCATACGTGCGTAGGCTTCGCCGGCTTTCGCGAGCGGATACTTCTCGATCATAGGCCGCACGTCTGTAAGTTCCGCGAACCGAAGCGTGTCTTCTGAGTCAGTGGGAATCCCTGACGACCAGCCTTGAATCCTCTTCATGCCCCGGATAAGTTGGAACGGGGAGACCTCGATCGGGTCTGGTGTGGCTCCAACGACGACGAGGCAGCCGTTGTCTCCCAATCCATCAATCAGCGCGGACATTGATTTCGCATTTGGTGCAGTGGCGAGGATCACGCGAGCGCCACCAAGCTTTTGCAATTCCTCAGCAGCATTTGTTGCGCTACTGTCGATATACAGGGCCGCGCCCAACTTCTTTGCGAGAGTACCGTTTTCCGGTCCGCGTCCGATCGCGGCCACCTTGTAGCCGAACTTTCGTGCGAATTGGATTCCCAAATGTCCAAGCCCGCCGATTCCTTGTATCGCAACCAGGTCGCTGGGCATTGCGCCGCTGTGGCGCAAGGCGTTGAAAGTCGTGATGCCTGCGCACATCAGTGGTGCGGCTTCCGCGACGTCGAGCGATTCCGGCATACGTGCCAGCGCTTCAACCGGGGCGATCATGTACTCCTGATAACCGCCGTCAAAACTGATTCCCGAGATTTTGAGGTTCGCGCAGTTTCCGAGGTCGCCACGTCTGCATGCCAAGCAGGTGCCGTCCTGACCGCCATGCCAGCCGACTCCCACTCTTTGGCCCTTCGTCCACTGCGTGACGCCGGAGCCAACGTCGTCGATGACGCCAGCTACTTCATGGCCTGGCACTCGCGGATACACAATTCCCGGCCAAATTCCTTCCTTGGTTAACACATCACTGTGACAGACTCCGCAAGCGAGCACGCGGATCCTTACTTGTCCTGCTGCCGGGTTCGGGATGTCCCGCTCGACGATCTCAATGTCCGCTCCTGCCTTGGGTACGACTGCGGCTTTCATTCTTGCCATTGCATTTCTCCGCTCACGCTAAAGCCAAGTAAGTGTACTAACTTCCGGTCCCGCTCAGGCTTACCTTCTGAGGACTCGCGCCTCCGTCGTCAAAGATGCTGAGTGTTCCGGCCTTGCTTCCCTTCCCCGTGGGCTTGAAGCGGACTGATATCGAGCAATTCGATCCCGGCGCGATTCCCGTGGATGCAGAGACACAATTGTTCGATTGCAAGAAGCTTGAACCGCTCATGCTCACGCTGGACACGTTTAACCTGACGCTGCCTCGGTTCCACACTGTGATGGTTTGCGCGGCACTGGTTGTGCCAGTCCTCGTGGTTGGGAAGACGAGGCTTGTCGTTGATAGTGCAACAATCGTTCCGGTTCCCATCAGCGAAACAGTCTGCGGACTCCCGGCGGCATTGTCGTTCACGGTCAACGTGCCCGTCCGTGTCCCAGCGGCAGTGGGAGTAAATTTCACGAATATCGAACAGCTGCCCGAAGCAGCAAGGCTTGTACCGCAAGAATTCGTTTGCGAGAAGTTTCCCGAAGTCGCAATGCTGGCAATATTTAGTGGTGCAGTTCCGGTATTTCTCAGCGTGACTGTTTGCGACCCGCTAGTCGTATTCACTAGTCGGGTGCTGAACGAAAGAGTCGTGGGTGAAACAGAAGCGTTGGGCTGAGCTGTCCCGACAGAATACGCAACGGGATCTGACATGTGGTTCTGAATCGAAGGCAGTCCAACTGCTTGCACAAACAAGGTGTGATTCCCCTGTGAGAGATTCAGGGTGCTCAAGTTGATCGAGTGCGTGCCGGATGCGAGCGTGCTCTTAGACGTCAGGTTCTGGCCATCAGTCGAATCGTAAACAATGTAGCCGCTGATCGTAGATTCACTTCCAGCGGTGGAAGAGAAGGTTGGATTCCACGACAGTGTGCTTCCAACCACTGTCGCGTTTAAACTGGAAACGCAGTTGTCGATTCCTGTCTCGACTTCCGTTCCCTCTTCGTAATCGTTCCAAGTAACAACTCCAAAGAATGGCAATTGATTACTCGTGCCGTAATTTGCATTGTTGGTTATCTGATTAAAAGTTTGGATCCAGGTATTCCCGCACTGCTGTCCATAGACACGTGGCGGAGTCGGCTTCCATGCGGCGTTAGTTTCATCGAATCCCTTCCACGCAGCTCCCCAAGTCAGCAAGCTGCTGTTGCTGCCGGTCACGGAAGTGTCATAGAAGTTGTCGAGGTAAGCGAGTCCGTAAGGATCAGAACTATCAGTGCCGTAACGATTCACCCAGGCGAAGGCGCCATCGCTTTCAGTGTGTGTGAATCCTGGTGCATTTCGGAAGATGAATAACCCGTTTCCATGCGCATACGGCTGAACGTGCGCGCGAACGTTGCCCCAGATCTGTCCCCAATTCGGCACAGGATTAACGAAACACTCTTCGCAGAAGAAATAAAATACGACCGGGCGCCCGTCCGCTGAAGGCTGCTTCGTAACCTTATCCACCTTTAAATAGGCGGGAGCGGTGAAGTACTTCGCATTCATGTCATCCAAGTCATTCTCGATGGCAGTAGTGATGCAAGCAGTTTGATCAACACCGCCGCCATCCCGCGGACACTGCGTCCACTTGAATGAGCCGTCGTCTTCCATTAATGCAAACGTCAGCGGACATGCCGTCCCGCTGCATCGGGCATTGAGATCATCTCTAACCTTCTGAGTGACGCTGTCATAGAAATTCAGGTTGGCGCCGTAGGAATCTATGACTAGCCCGTCGAATCCGCGACTCTTCATGTCGTCTATCTGCCCGTGGACAGTAGCTACATCATTCGAGTTGTAACCCACTTGGATGTGGCCGGTGCACATCGATCCACTGCCTGCAAATCCAGAGCCCGGAGTCATACAGAACCATGGTTCGAAATACGCAAACACCTTGGTTGAGCTTCCGGGATACAGCATGGAATGAATATTCATGCTGCTGACATTCCCGGGAGCAAGGTTGTATGTCCCGGATCCGGAACTGATCATGCTCGGCATAGCTGCCGCGCAATAGCTCGGCGAATTCGCTGCGCCACAAGCGGACGTGTTGTTGCTGGTCTCTTTGGTGAGCGTTGTTGTGGTTTGTGCTACGGAAAGGAAGGACAAGAAAAACAAAACGAACAGGAGAGAAGGAAATTTGAACGACTTCACCGCGGGACCCCGAGATACGTGTTCGCCCACACTACGGGCGCAATCACGCACTAGCTTACCCTCGATAGTCAGGAGGTAAGCTGGATTTCCAGCGACCAAAACTACTTAACCCTTTGCACAACGCAAGTTGGCGCGCTCTGGCGCACGTCTCTATTGTTTAGGTTCCACAATGACTGCCGTTCCGTAGGCGAGTACCTCGGTCACTCCTTGCATCACCTCGGTCGCGTCGTATCTGGCTCCGATGATCGCGTTCGCTCCGAGTTGCGATGCGTGCTGGATCATGATCTCGAATGCCTCACCTCGCGCCCGTTCGCACAATTCCGTAAGCAGACTGATATTGCCGCCTATGAGCGTCTGCAAACCCGCACCGATGGTGCCGATGATCGAACGTGAACGCACAGTAATGCCGCGGACAACACCTAGATTCTTGGTAATGCGATATTCATCTAATTCAAATGCCGTCGTGACCATGTTGTGCGCAACTCTAGCCATTTCACACTCCTTCTCTAGTTACGTTCGGCATCTCTCAAAAGTTTTCCCAATGTGGATTTGTGCTTCGGCTTCTTACGCGTTTCTTTTGTCAGGTCTGGATCACGCCTGGTCGGCGGAACATTACCTACCACAGCGCGTGCCGCGGCTTTGACCGCTTTCACTGCCCGGAACGGCTTCGATTTTTTCTTCTTCGCCATCAGGTCCCAATCATCCGGCATTGCCCGTGGTAGCAAAGATTATGCAATAATCGATTGCCTTGGACTACGCCTAAGTAGCCACACTGTTATCGAGAGATATTCAATGGAAGAACGCGAATACTTTGACGAAAAAGAGCAGAAGAAACCGCATACGTTGAACTGCCCTCATTGCCAGCAGCCCGGCGAATATGAGATCAACTGGCTCGTGCGCACGAAGAAAAAGCAGTTGCCACCTCGCGCCGACGATCGTGACCGGGCCAAGTTCGCCAAAGCGAAGTCATACATGGTGCGCAAGGATGACCTTTTAATGTGCAAGAACATGCGTTGCCGCAAGCGCTTCGAGATCGCTGGTGTGCAATCCGTTGCATTTCTGGAATAAGTTCGCCTAGCGCGCCTGCTGAGTTTCCGGGCAAATCCTGCGTAATCCTGTAATTCCTACATCGTTACTTTCGGACAATGTCCCACCCGTAAGTCTTAAAAATCCAGCTACTTACGTCAGAGTTCCTGATGGCATGACGTTTGCACTTTCCATTCGCAAGGGCAGCACAGAAACAAGCAGCCCGGAAGTGAAACAAATGTCTCGAAAGGACTCTCAAATGAAAAACAACAAAGTATCTTCGTTGATTCTTACGTTAACGGCCAGCGCGGTTCTGGTCAGCGTTCCTGCCGTTGCCCAGATCGGAGGTGCTTTGGGCAGCACCCTTGGTGGTCGCGGACAGGCTCAGGCAAATCGCGGTGGACTGACTGGCGGACTCGGCCTTGACCACACATTGAATGGCAGCGCACAGCGCGGCGGCAGCGGATTGGGTCTGGGAACTGACTCAACTCTGAACGGTACGCTTGACGCGTCCGGTACTGGTGATCGCGTGGGCGAAACAGCGGCAAAGGCCAAAGGCAAGGTGAAGAACACCGCTGACACCACCGTTGACACGACGAAAGGCGCGGCGACTCGCGTGAAGGGTAAAGCAGATGGCGCAAAGGACAACGCGACGAACCTGCTGCAATCGACGTCGGTCACCAGTTCAACCGAGACATCGTCTGACGCAAAGGCGAGCAGCAGCAAGGGCGACAAGTCCGCGTCAGGATCTCTGGGGCTTTTGAATTCAACTGACGCCAACGCCGGCGGAAAACATGTATCTGCCGATTCAAACGCGAACGGCAAGGCTTCAGCTGATTCGAACGCGAGCGTGCCCAAGCCTGGATTGCTCGGCAGCACATCGAGCGCTTCTGCTGAAAACTCCAACGCCGGAGCGGCGAAGCTGCACGGTTTGAATCGCGCAGAGAGCCGCGTTGACAATCAAAACGCTCTCTCAGCGATGCAGCACACCAAACCTGTCCAAGTCAGCGCAACCGGAGAATCAAAATCCAGCGCGAACTCGAAGGTCGGACACAAGAAGTAGCTGAACAAGTCGTAATTGTTGCGGGAAAGGGCTGCTCACAGGCAGCCCTTTTTATTTGCGAAAGCTGAACTCGCCTGCACACTGAGCCACCATTCATTTATACTTTCCAGTTTGCCTTCACTCGTTCCACTCGGACTATCTATGAAGATTCTTGTATGCATGAAACAGGTGCCGCAGAAAGATGCGCCCCTGAAGCTCAACGAAACCGGCACATGGATTCGCGAGGACGTTTCCTACGAAGTCAATGAGCCTGACGCCTACGCCCTCGAAGAAGCGCTCCGGCAAAAAGAGAAGCACGGTGGCGAAGTCGTCGTAATCACAGCCGGCCCCGCGCGCTCACAACAAGTCTTGCGTGAAGGTCTCGCCAAAGGCGCTGACAGCGCGATTCATCTCGAAGATCCCGGCTTTGTTGGCCTCGACGCCTTCAACACCGCAAAAGCATTCGCCGCTGCAATCAAAGAAGAAAACTTTGATCTCATCTTCACCGGATTGCAGTCAGACGATTATGGATACGCCCAAACTGGAGTCGTACTCGCCGAAATTATGGGCTGGCCGCATGCCACCATCATCATGCAAATCGATAAACAGGACGGCGGAATCAAGGTGAAGCGCGAACTCGAAGCAGGATTCTTCCAGCATGTAGACATGCCGCTTCCCGCGGTGCTCACCATCCAATCCGGCATCAACAAACTTCGATACGCAACCCTCATCGGCATCAAACAAGCCAAGAACAAGCCGCTGCGCAAAGTCACAATGGACGAAGTAAGGTCCTCGCTCGGCGACAACATGCAGAAGATTGAAAAACTCTACATTCCGCAAAAGACAAAAAAGACCGAGATGCTAACCGGATCTCCCGCTGAGATCGCGAAACAATTAGTCGAAAAACTAAAGAACGAGGTAAGGGTGCTATAGAGAGACACTGACAACTGATGTGCCTCCTGCCACTCTCTAATAAAGAGAAATACAGGAGGGCGACATGAGTGTTTACGATCCGGAACCGAAGGTTCCAGTCGGTGACCTGGGGCATGGGTTATCGCTGGGCGGCCTTTTGCTGGTGATTTGGGCGATTGTGATTTCGATTTGGATACCGCCCCGGCTTCGTACAGGACATCTCGTCACGGACTCCATTTGGGTCCTTTTCATCGGCGGTATTGTGCTGATGATTTGGGGCCACTTCAGAAGGCGCACTGACACGGATGATTTTGACCACGAAGAAGTACTAGAGAAGTCTGAAAGCACCAATCGGAGGGACGCAGCCTAGCCGTCAAGCTTGCGCTTCCCTATCGAATCGAGGAAGCGGAAGAGATCATGGCAGACACAATCCTAGTTGTTGTTGAACAGCGCGAAGGCAAGCTGAACCGCGTCTCCTATGAGACTCTCCGGGGCGCGCAATCCATCGCCGCTGAAACCGGTTGGACGCTGGAAGCAGCCGTGCTCGGAAGCGGCGCAGTAGTCGGCGAAATCGCGAACGAGATTGCGAAATCGAAAGTTGCTAAAGTGTACGCGCTTGATTCCGCAACCTGCGTCAACTACACACCCGACGCATACGCGGCAGCTCTCAAGCAGTTCATCACTGACAAGAAACCAACCCTCGTGTTGATGCCGCACACCTATCAGGTCCGCGACTTCGCGCCCAAGCTCACCACCTCGCTAAACCGCACGCTGATTTCGGACGCAACGGGATATCGCAAAGACGGGGCAAAGCTTATTTTCGTCCGCCAGATGTTCCAAGGCAAATTCGCCGCCGATGTCTCCTTCGCCGGCGAATCCCCATTTTTCGCCACGTTCCAGACCGGCGCTTTCCGCGGCGATCAAGTTGAGAATGGCTCCGCCGCAGCACCAGTTGAAAAAGTCATACTCGATGTTCCCGCAAGCGCCATCCGCAACAAGCCTCTCGACATCTTCAAGGAAGCCAAGCAAGCAGTCGATCTCACGCAAGCAGAGATCATCGTCTCCGTCGGACGCGGCATAAAGGAACAAAAGAACATCGAGCTCGTGCAACAACTCGCAACCGCGCTCGGGGGCGTGATCGCTGCATCGCGTCCAATCTGCGACTCTGGTTGGCTTCCCATGGATCGTCAGGTTGGTTCCTCCGGCCAGACGGTCGCGCCTAAGCTCTATCTGGCACTCGGCATCAGCGGAGCGATCCAACATATCGTCGGCATGAAAGGAGCCCGCTCGATCATCGCCATCAACAAGGATTCTGAGGCTCCCATCTTTGAGATCGCCGATATCGGCATTGTCGGCAACTTGTTTGAGATCGTCCCCCCGCTCATCGAAGAAGTGAAGAAGGCGAAGGGCGCGTAACTTGGACGATGTTCTAATCCTCACTGTGCCCGGCCTCTGGAACTCCGGCCCCGGGCATTGGCAAACGTTGTGGGAAAAGTCTCTTCCGAATTGTAGGCGGATTCAGCAATCTGAGTGGGCGTCGCCGCGCTGCGAAGATTGGATCGCCAACATCGATGCAGCTGTGAAGCACATTGGCGGAAGGCCGATTGTTTTTGCCGCCCACAGCGCTGGATGCCTAGCAGTCGCACATTGGGCGCAGAGTGATAAAAACCTCGTCGCCGGCGCCCTCTTGGTGGCGCCTTCTGATTCCGAGCGCGAAGGCTACCCCGAAGGCGCGAAGGGGTTCCGCCCTATACGACTTGGCAAGCTTCCCCTTCCTTCGATCGTCGTCACCAGCGACGACGACCCTTGGCTCACTGTAGACCGCGCGAAACTCTTTGCAGACGGTTGGGGCAGCCGATTCGTGAACATCGGATCCGGCGGACACATCAACGCTGACGCAGGATTCGGCCAGTGGCCGCAGGGACAACAACTCTTACAGGAACTGACTCAACAAGCACAGTTGACCTCAACAACTTCAAATCGGGGATATTAAGCATGATTCACTTTCGTCGACCGTTGCCTCAGATCGAACGACCACAGATGGAAGCCGATGTTGTGATAGTCGGCGGCGGTCCATCTGGCATGGCATGTGCGTTGCGTCTTTCGCAACTCATAGACGACCACAACGCCAAGCACCCCGAATCGCAGCTCACGAAAGAAAACATCTACGTCCTCGAGAAATCGCGCGAGACCGCGCAGCATCTTCTCTCCGGCGCGCTGCTTGATCCCCGTTCTATGCGCGAGTTGCTTCCCGGATTCGAAAAGGAAGCGCCCATCGATGCTGAGGTGGTGAAGGAAGCCGTCTACTTCCTAACCGCAAAACGAAAGTTCAAGCTGCCCATCACTCCTCCACCACTGCGCGATCACGGCAACTATGTGATCTCGATCAACAAGTTTGTGAAGTGGATGGGAGAAAAAGTCGAAGCGGCGGGCATCACCGTCTTCAACGGATTCGCGGGCTCAGAGCTTCTAATCGAAGGCAATCGCGTGATCGGCGTCCGTACCGACGATAAGGGTATCGACAAAGAAGGAAATCAGAAATCGAATTTCGAACCCGGCTATGATCTGAAAGCCAAGTGCGTGATTCTCGCCGAAGGCAGTCGCGGTTCGCTCACCAAACAACTCGTTGCAAGATTCAATCTTGACAAAGATCGCAATCCGCAGACCTATGGTGTGGGAGTGAAGGAATTGTGGGAGGTGCCCAACGGCCGCATTGCCAAAGGCCAGGTCATCTACACCATGGGATACCCTCTGACCACGCAAGAGTACGGCGGCGCGTGGATCTACGGCTCGAAGGACAACATCGTCTCGCTCGGCTATGTTACCGGCCTCGACTACCACGATCCTCGCGTCGATCCGCAGAAGATTCTGCAGCAATTCAAGAAGCATCCCTTCATCGCGCACTTGCTCGAAGGCGGAAAGATGATCCGCTATGGTGCCAAATCCTTGCCCTATGGCGGATGGTTTGCAGTACCGCCCGTTGCAGGCGACGGATGGATGATCCTCGGCGACTCTGCCGGATTCCTCAATTCGCAACGCCTCAAAGGAATCCACCTCGCGATTAAGAGTGGAATGCTCGCAGCGGAAACTGCTTTCGAGGCCACTACTAAGTCAGACTTCTCAAAGCAGCAACTCAGCACCTACCAAACACGCGTCGACAACAGTTGGATTAAAGAAGAGCTATGGCCGGTGCGCAACTTCCATCAAGGATTTGAGCACGGCATGCTCGAAGGAATGTTCCACGCGGGAGTACAACAGGTCACCGGCGGACGCGGCTTGTTCGAGCGCTATGAAAGCGTCCCCGGACACGAGCGCCTGCAGACCCTGAACACGCTCTCTCCTTCAGGCGACGACCGCGCGCACATGCTCGGCGCAGCTAAGGGTGACGGCAAACTCACATTCGACAAACTGACTGACGTCTATCACTCCGGCACCAAGCACGAAGAAGATCAGCCCTCGCATCTCGTCGTGCATGACACTAACATTTGCGCTACACGATGCACGGTCGAATTCGGAAACCCGTGCCAGAACTTTTGCCCTGCGAGTGTCTATGAGATGGAAGAAGCTGCGGATGTCCCCGGCGGCAAGCAGCTTCGCATCAACGCTTCTAACTGCGTCCACTGCAAGACCTGCGACATCATGGACCCGTACCAGATCATCACCTGGGTTCCGCCAGAGGGCGGCGGCGGTCCGAATTACGACGGCATGTAACTTTATTTCTTCGGTGTAGCCGCTGCGGCCGCGGCCTTCTTCTCCGCATACGGATCCGGCGGCTCCACTGCGCTCTCAACCCAAGCCGTGTACCAAAGGTTCGAAAGCATCTGCGCCCCAGCGGCTAACCGTTTGTTGACGAACTCGCGGCCTTCCGGTGTTCCTTTCGCTGCAAAGCCGCCCGCCTTTTCGATTTTGTACAGGGGTTCAACCAGACTGTTCGACTCTTTCAGATACGCAATGTAATCCTGACGCGGATTCTTCAACTCCACCGGCTCATGCACCAACCCGGCAAAATCCTTTTTCTGCACGTTCTCTCGTACGAAGCGCGTCTCGAAATCAGAGTGGATGCCATGCTTCGTCACATAACCACTCGGATTCTCGCCCACCCACCCGTCGTATTTCACACTCGTATGCAGGGGTTGCGAACCGTCTGCCACGTAATGCCCCAGCCACCCTGCGTACAGGATGATGTTGTTCTCAATCCCTTGGGCTTTCTTCTTGTCCTTGTTTGCCAGCGCGTGCCGATACTCGCGCATCGCCACCTTCATTCGTTCAAACACTTCCATCGTGATGTACGGTTGCAATCCCACTCGGTCAGGAAGGAGTTCATCGGCTTCTTTCTGCGGAGTCCCTGCCGCAAGCAGCGCTGCGCGCTTCTCATACAGCTTCTTCATGTATCCGTAGCGCCCTGTCGGAAACTCACCGAAGTCCGCCGGTATCCGTTCCATGTCAATGAAGTGGTCTGCCTCTTGCGAAAACTTAAGTTCGGGCTCGCTGTTCTGGTTGCGCCAACGATCGGGTTCAGGACCCAGATATCCCAACCGGTCAACGGCCTTACGCATGAACTCCGGCATGGATTTGGGCAGTTTCTCCGCCGCAACCTGGTTGATCCAGGTGTGCCCGTCCTCGCCCCAAGCGTTGACATGCTGCAGGCTCGACGCCCCAATCACCATCACCACCGCGACCACCGCAAACCGCAGAAACTTCCCCATTACTTCCCCCGGCGAAATCGATTGTATGAAGTGCAAGGATTATAATGGCAACAGGTTTCCGACCGTCTTTAGTTTTCATCACGCCTTTGGGAATACCCTGGCAAAGACGGCGAGTCCGAAGCTTTTTTCGGACAAGGGTTCGAGTGGAAACGCTCGCGCCTCCCGTGCAGATGCTTCTGCGCATTGGAAAGGAACCGAGTTCGCGCGCCGAATCCTGCGTGCGTGCACTTCCTTTCCTTCCGCAAAACATTTCACGCTTGCTCTTATGCGCCTGACTGACAAATTCGGCCGTGCTATCACTGACCTGCGCGTCTCCATCACGGACCGCTGTAACTACAAGTGTGTCTACTGCCGGACGGGAAACGAAGGTGCTCTCTATGCTGATCTCCCCATGCAGGATTACCTCCGCATGGTCCGCGTACTCGTCAGCCGAGGAATCGAAAAAGTCAGGATTACCGGCGGGGAGCCCCTCCTGCGCAAGGGTATCGTCGATTTCGTTCGCGACCTCAGCCAGCTTCGCACGATAGACGGCAATCTACTCGACATCGCTGTTACCACCAACGGACACCTGCTCTCCGATCTCGCGCAACCCTTGAAGGACGCCGGCCTCAACCGCGTTACCGTCAGTATGGACGCAGTCGATCCAGCAAAGTTCGCGCGCATCACGCGTGTAGAAAACGGATACGAAAATGTTCTCGCCGGAATTCGCGCCGCTCGTCGCATCGGATTGGATCCCGTAAAGGTGAATTGCGTCTTGCTACGCGGATTCAACGAAGATCAGATCGCGGAGTTTGGCAGGTTTGCCCGCGACGAAGGCGTAGTCGTCCGGTTTATCGAGTTTATGCCCCTCGAAGAGGATCGCGTGTGGTCGCCGGAGAGCGTCGTGCGCTTGGAAGAAATTCTTCAGCGCATGGCTGAATTCATGCCTCTCAAGGAAATTCCGCACGCAAAAAGCGAAACCGCTCGACGCTATGTCTTTGAAGACGGCATCGGTGAGATCGGCATCATCGCTCCCGTCTCGCACCCTTTCTGCGGACACTGCAGCCGTATCCGCCTCACATCAGACGGCAAGCTGCGCACCTGCCTCTTCTCGCAACTTGATCATGATCTATACGGAGTGATGAAGCGCGGCTCTGACGAGGATATGGCCGCTTACATCGAAAAGGTTGTTCAGAAGAAAGAAGCGCGACACCACATCGGCGAAGCCGATTTCCAGAAGCCATCCCGCAGCATGGTTCACATCGGCGGATAGCTAGTACTCCACCTTATTCGGACTCTTCGCCCACTCCTCAAACGCCCGGATTGCTTCTCCCCGCATCAACTGCTGGAGTGGAATCTTGCGCCCATTCACCGGTTTTTCAATCTCGTCATATATAAAGGAGTCGTCGAAGCCCGCATCCGCAGCGTCTTCTTTCGTATTCCCGAAATAGACTCTATCCGGACGCGCCCAGTAAATCGCCGCCAGGCACATCGGACACGGCTCACAGCTCGTGTAAATTTCACAGCCGGTGAGTTGGAAAGTTTTTAAAGTGGTGCACGCTTCTCTGATCGCGACCACTTCCGCATGCGCCGTCGGATCATTTGTCGCAGTCACGCGATTCACGCCGCGCGCAATGATTTGTCCGCCTTTGACTATCACCGCAGCGAATGGTCCGCCATTGCCGCTTCGAACGTTCTGCAACGACAAGGCGATCGCTTCGGCCATGAACGGATTGGAAGAGTTTGTTCCCATGTGCCGTTAAACCGTACTACAACAACTCTCCCAATCCAATCGCTGGCCGGTTACTCATTCGATTACTTCACTGCCCACGCACTCGCGTTCAAACACTGCACAACTCCGTCAATGATCTTTCCTAAGCCATCGCGGAACTTTCCATCATCCACAATGTCGTGATTGGTCACCGCTTCGGTGACGGACAGCGCCGCCCCAATGAATGACAGCGCTGCTTCCTTCTTGTCCGTTCCTGTCTTGCCGCCAAACAACGCTTCGATCCCATGGACAACCGCCGGAATAAACGCAACTCCGCGCAACAACTTCGCCAAAAAGTTCATCTCTTCTCCAATTGTGTTTTGATTTAGTGCCGAATTTTCAGATAATCGATTCCCAGATGCACCAGCGTCAGCATCACTCCCGCCAAGCCCGCGATACCGATCGCACGCTGCACAACTGCCTCATGCCTCTCAACTCTCTCTTCCATCCGCCGCAGCCGACCCGGTTGCCCATTTCCGATCAGCGCTTTCATCTCTGACTTCAGCGTTGCCAGATCCGCAAGGACGCGCCGTTCAAAGTCCGTCATCATTGCTCCTTTCATCAGAACGGATAATCCACATACAGCACCGTTGAATACCGTGAATACTTTCTTGGAGTGCTGGAATCGAATTGCCTCAAGTAGTAAGTCTGCACACGCGCGAGCCTCGGCACCGTGAACGCCTGCGTAGTGAATCTCCCGATAAGGTTGTGGTCCGTCTCCGGATTCCACCCTCCATCGCTCCGCCGCATCTCCACTCCACCGCCCCCGAGCGGCGCACTTCCCGAATCAATGGCGACTGTGGTCGAAGTGATCCCCGTGATCTCCGCGTCAGGCAAGTTCGCAATGAAACTCGTGCCCGGGACAACTGCGTCCAGCACCTCATGCAGCACTCCCTTCGCCAACTCAAACGCAGGCGACTGAGCGGCATCGTTCGCGAAGGTCAGCTTGTATTTGCGCCGATCCTCTGACAGATCAACGAACTCAATATCTATGCCCAAAATCGTGGCTGTGAAATTTGCGGCTCTACTCGGCGCGGATACCGCAATGGCATCACCCGGCAAGGGGTCCACGTTCGCACCGCCCGGTTGGAAATCGCTCCAGCATTCGTACTCGCCGGCCCAAGCTTGTTGCGTGCTGTCGTCGAGGATTGCCAACGCCGCATTCTCGCAATCAACAGACGTCCGCGCCGCTGGTTGCACGACTCCAGTGACGATGGCTCGCACTCCGTCATCTGCGGCGCGCGCGTGCGCAGCGATGCTGCCCGCATGTATGATTCGGGCAAGCGCCCTGCCTGCACTCCGGTAGTGCACAACAATTGCCTCGTTCGCGACCGGCACGTAGGGAGAAAAGAATTGCAACGCTCCGTATTGCGTGATTACGCACTCGGCGCCCTCTGCCACATTTCCCGGCAATCTCGTTTTCTGCGCGAATCCCGGAACCGTGCTGCGCACCTCCGCATCCACTCCACGCGAAACCGAGACAAAGGAAATGCTGCAGTTTGCATTTAGCGCATTGACCAATGCATAGGTGCAAAACGACGGAGCATTGTTGACGAAACCGTCATAAATGATCATCGCTGGCGCAGCGAGTGATCCCGGGTTCGCCGGATCAATGTCATGGATTTCCAGTACAACTCTTACTTGCGATGCGATTCCGCTTCCGCCCCGCCCATTTCCCGCAACATGAACTGAAGAATGAAATGTTTGCTGCGTTCGATACGGTTCCGCGCTGAACAACCTCGTTGTCAGCGCATACTTATGCCCGACCACCGTGGAAACAGCCGTTCCCACCAGACCGCCGTTCACCACGCCCTGTATTTGCGGCGCGCCGCCGCTCGGCGTCACTCGAAATCCTGCGAAGCAATTTCCCTGCGTCACGGTACCCGTGTACAGCCCTCCGATCAGTGCATCCGTTGCTGCAGTGAACTCGATTTCACCATGCTGCAAGCGCACAGCACCGCCAAGTTGCATTTGCTCTTGGAACTTCAGGTAGGTATGACCGTCGACTCCATCCCCGCCGTCCACTTGCAGCTTTCCAGCGCTCACCGCGAACGCACCACTCGGATCCGTTGCCGTCCAAAGCGTTGGATCAACCGAACCGCTCTTGAACTCTTCCTCGAAGATGTATCCCACTCGCCTCGTGAATGGTGAATGCGACAAACTAAATCTCGAACTGATTCCATCTCCCAGGAAGTAATTCTTCACGAATGCCCGTGGCTCCACTTGCCCCAGCACCGTCACATCGTTTACCAATCCATCAGCTGCAATGAGCTTCAACTTTTCCGGATTCGCACTCTCATCATCCGCATCGAGCGTATGAACAGCCGCCCCAAGCGCCTTCAAACTCAGTTTCCCATCGTGCACGCGATAACTCGCCCGCGCGCGCAATGCGATCTGCGCCACATGGTCTGACCAATTGCGCTGCAGACTCACCGCGAACACCGGCAGCACATCCAACTCGTCAACTCCACTAAGGTCGAACGCTCCCGGCGAAATATCCTCGGTCAATTGCCGCAGCGACGCTCCAGCCGACCGCATCACAAACGGCGGACGCTGCACCACGCGCTTTCGGTCGAGCGCCCATTCGTCGCTCCTGGCCTGTATGAAATACCGATGGGCCGGGCCCTTCTCTCCCCATCCCAAATACTCAAATTCTGGCGATGAGGTCAGATTGCCAGTGAAGTAGAAATATCCGTCACCCCGCCCGATCTTGATTCGTCCACCCGCTGCGGGCACCACGAATTGCGGATCGTCAGATACCAGGCTCAATTCCGCTTGCGCTGCTCGATTCAGCTTTCGCGCGATCTTCGGCGGATGTTCCGCATCCACCATAGCTGTGTACTCGCGCACTCCTGCGCCGTCGAAGTTGTCGATTGTGATGATCATATTTTTTGGATTGCTTGCTGATGAACTGCTTCTAATAAACCGCGCTGTTGCTCGCCGGAACGTAACTGCGGTAGCACAACACCTGCTCACTATCGACTCCGTCTATTGTCGGCATCGCGATCAGTTTCGTGTGCAACGACCATGCATCGAATGCGCTGGCAATTTCACTGAACTTCTCGCCCGCGGCCACAGCTGGCCGCAATCGCGGATAGTGTAATAGACCCGTGCGCCGGTCTCGGAATCCGCCACGAACAATCCTGACCATTCCTGGAAAAACGACCCGCCTTCGCGGTCCACAAATCCCACCACCTTCTGCAACAAACAATTCACTCCTGGAGCGCCTGCGAGCAATGGTTGCGCCAATTGCAAGGCGCTCGCGCTCTTCGCCGCAATTCGCCCCGCATTGAACGTCACGCGCCGGAGGTAATTCGGATCCAACATCACATCCGCAGCGCTCTTCACAAATGCCCCCGCGATGCCGGCGCCGATATACCCCGTCTGCTGCGCGTAGTCGGCATCCACCGCTATCAGGTCTCCTACTGCGAAACCATCAACTGCTCCCGCGCCAACTACGATTTCGGAAGCCGTTGATCCCGCCAACACAGCCACCGCTGCGACTGCCGCTCCACCCGATGCTGCCGGGCTAGCATCCGCCGTTTCCGCCAGCAGGTTCATATGTTGCGACCCCGACGAGATCGCCATCTCCAATTTTCCCCATTCGCGGAAATCGAACGTGACCAGCGCATCCCCTTTGTTTCGGAACTGGTGCTTCGCCGTTCCTTTCGCGCCACTCCGGAGCGCTTTGATTTCTGTTCCTGAACTCCGCTCAAAGTTCGATATCCAGCCTGCATCGATCCACGGCTGTGGCGGGCTATCGAGCGCAAATCCCCCATCCCTCGCTGGATCGAAGATGCTTGGCGATTCGCTCGTCCGGCCCACTGGCGCAAAGTACGCGCGCATTCTGCGCGTGACAGCGAGCATCGACCCACGTTGTGCGTACGAGACTGTCATTAGAGGCTCACCTCGGCGAAGCTGAAGACATCGAGCTTCGCGCTTCTCATCAACTTGCGGCCATCCTTGGTCGTTTCACCCAGAGTGGGACGCGTCCAGAAAACACTGCTTCCGCTGTCCAGAGCTGGAGACACCGCAAAATCCTTCAGCGCCGCACGCTTTGGTTCTGACATCAACATCAACTCGCGGTCCAACGCCGCTAATGTTCTTCCGCGGTCCTGGCTGCTGAGATCATCACTGCCTTCCGTCCAATATGAGATTTCGCAGTTCACCTTCATTAACGGATCTTCCAATCGCTCCGTCCCCGCTGCCGAAGTGGTGATGCCCCAGTGCATATAGAACACCTCAGGCTCTTGCGGACCTGCCGCCACCAACTCGTTTTCGACAACCAGGATCGCCGGCCTGCTCACCCCTTGCACTGAGATCGTTCTCAGCGGATTAAGCACCGCCAGCCTGTCGCGCAGCGCAATGAAAAAAGAGTCTTTTATTTTTTGCATAAGTCACCCCATTACTCGCTCACTGACACGCGATACAAATACGGCACTCCGCCGAACTCATCCACCAGAACGCTTTCCACTCGCATCAACGTGCCCGCATAGATCACGCCCACCGCGGAATCGAAGAATTGTTCTGCGCTGGTCGCATCGCTGATTTGCTTGGCCTTCGCCAGGCCTGCAGCCGATATCAGCAACTCGACCTTCTTCTGCGTGCCTTTCGCGTTCCGTGCGTGTCTTGATACGACGGGTGCGATCGCCACGTCCTCGGTCACGCTGCCCGCAAGTCCCAATTGCAGAGCATCCGCCGAACCAGCCGATGCATTGACCGGCAGCCTCACCCAAACGGTGCACCCGCCCAACGTTCTAAGCAGCGCTTCCGCCGCTCTCAAAGCCGCAATGCCCCGCGACGATTGCGTGAAATCCTGATCGCCCGGCATCATCCCAACCTCTGTGCCACAAATGGCGCCAGCATCGTCCGTACTGAGGGGTCCAGCAGAGCATCGGCGAAATATTCCAGCTTCATCTGATCTAACCGCCCTGATCGGACGTTCAGCGCCGGAGTCGCTTGTGCATTCTTTACGATCTGCGCGCAGGCAAACTTCACCACATCCGGAATCTCCGCCACCCCAGCCGTGTACGTGACCTCAGCTTCGTTGTATGTGAGCGCGAGAACATTTGTCGGCAGGATTACCTCGCCCGTATTCGCATCGAAGCTCACCGCGTTGGGATCCATATTCACCCACGCACCTGGCAGGGAGAAGACTCGCGATACATCACTCGCCAAGTCGCCGCGCAACTCCCCGCGCCTCAGCGATGTGTTTCCATATCTCGCCTTTATCGCGACAATCGGACTCGACGCCCCCTCACCTGACGTCAGCGGCAAATATGTCAGGCGAACCAGGTTCCTGTCCGGATTAATGCGTTGCTGCTCGACATACTGCGTCACCGCTAGCGACGTTCTTCGGCAATGCGCATTGATCAATGCCGACGCCGCGCCCACCCATGATTCCGGTGTCGTCGTCTCGATCCCGAACTGTTCGTACTCAGAAGGCAACAGATAATTCATCAGACTCCTACTTGCTGTTTCGCAAAAGAAAAGGCCGCTCCTCACTTTCGCGAAGAACGGCCACCATCATCCGACCGACCTATCGGTCTACGTTCACCTTGTAATGCGCATAGCTCGCGCCCTTCACCACTACGCCACCGAACTTCACAACCACGTGCTGGTTCGCCAGCGATCCAGACAAGCCCAGTTGGAACACGCGTGGATTCGGATCCGTCAACCAGTGGTACTCGATCATCTCTTCAGACACGATGTACGCTGGCAACACTGCTGTTCCGCTGCCTGGCGTTCCGGTATATCCCAGTGTCCATTCCGGAATAAGCGGCAAGTCGCCTGCTTGTGTCGAGAGCGTTTTCACGCGGATACCTCCGGCAACTTCCGTCGTCGACAGCACTATGTTGAATGCTGCCTTAAGTTCGCGGTCGATCAGGTCAAGCAGCACCGGATTCGCATAGATCGCCGAAGGACGCACCTCATACGAAGTATTCGCGACCATCTGTGCCACAGTGGTCTTCAGTCCGTCGACGATGCTCTGTCCCACGCCGATCGTAGCTACGTTACCGCCGTCATTGATCTGTCCGGCAGCACCGTAGTACTGGCTCGTCGTCGGGGTGCTCAGCGACGTGTCCGTCCCGTTCCACAGTGCCTTGTCATGCGTTCGCAAGAGTCCCTCTACTGCGTCTGTCAGGTCTTTCGCTTGCAAGTAGGCGAACTGACTCTGCTGCGCGCCCACTTCCAGGTCGAACATGCTGTAGTTGATTTGCGAAACCAACGCCTTCAACGGCACGCTGCGCTCAACACGCGAAGGCGCTGCCACTGCTGGTGTGATGTTGCGCGGATCGACAAACGCGTTTGACGCCGATAGCGCCGCGATGTCCGTCTGCTCGAAGAACCGTGATGGATGCCCCGTTGCCGGCGACTGCTTGATGCGCTGCCCGAATATTCCCCGGCGTCGCACCAGGTCCGTGATCTCTGTTTGGTAACGGCTCACCTCTACTGCGCCCGGCCCCATGAAGTCCGCGGCAGCGGATAAGTCAATAAATTGTGCTGTCATTTTGTCCTTTCGAAGTACTTCTTTTTTCGTGCTGCTGGCGTTCCATCCAGCTCCGCTGCTAGGCAGATCTCGTTTCAAAACTCCGCGCTCCTCCGCCAATTCCTCTGCGGGAAGCAAACTGTTGATAGAATCCTTTGTCAGAATCTTTCCGTGCTGGTGCTGTCCCGAGTGAGAAAAATGCCAAAGAAGAAAGCTCAACGCGGCGAAAAGATTTCCGCTTCAAAAGCTCCCCTGGTGGGACTCATCATGGGCAGCAAAAGCGATCTCGAACATCTGCAACCCGCTATCGAGATCCTCCGCGAGTTCAACGTGCCCTTCGAATCGAAAGTCGTCTCAGCGCATCGCACGCCAGACTGGATGTTCAAATACGCTGAGTCCGCCGAATCTCGCGGCATTCAAGTCATCATCGCTGCTGCTGGTGGCGCGGCTCATCTCCCGGGCATGGTCGCCGCAAAAACAACATTGCCTGTCCTCGGCGTGCCCATCCCCGCCACTCAACTCAGCGGACTCGACTCTCTTCTCTCCATCGTTCAAATGCCCAAAGGAGTCCCCGTCGGCACGCTCGCCATCGGCAAACCGGGCGCCGCGAACGCCGCACTCCTCGCCACTTCGATACTTGCGCTGAATGACCCGGCTCTCCGCGACCGCCTCAAGGCCTGGCGGAACTCTCGCACTCAGGAAGTACTCCAACAGGAGCTCCCATAAATGTCGGGTTCGAAATCAGTCATTCTTCCCGGCAGCACCATCGGCATCCTCGGCGGAGGCCAACTCGGTCGCATGACCGCCATGGCTGCCCGTTCTCTCGGATACCGTGTTCAAGTCCTCGACCCCGATCCCTCATGCCCCGCGCGTTTCGTAGTCGATAGCTGCTTCGCTGCATCACTCGATGACGCAGAAGCCGCTGCCGATCTCGCTCGTGGTTGCGACGTCGTGACCATCGAGATCGAAAAAGTAGGACTGGCCGCCATGCGCGCCGCCGCCGAACACGCGCCCATTCGTCCCGACTTCCGCGTCCTTGAGATCATTCAGCATCGCGCTCGCCAAAAAGAATGGCTCGACACGCATGGACTTCCCATCGGCCCATATCGCGTCGTCCGCACCGCCGCCGAACTCGAACATGCCGCCGCGGAAATTTGTGCGAGGGGAGACTGCTTCGTCAAAGCCGCTGAAGGCGGATACGATGGACGCGGACAGGCCGTCCTCCACACTCCCACCGACGCGCACAAAGCCTGGCTTTACCTCGGCGCGGAAGTTTGCGTTGTCGAAAAGGCCATTGACATCGCTCAAGAAATCTCAGTTCTCGCCGCTCGTAATCCAAATGGCGAAATCTCCATCTTTCCGCCCGCGCTCAATCACCATGAGAAGCGCATCCTCGATTGGTCCGTCATTCCCGCGCCCATTTCGCATTCACTCGCGGAACAAGCCACATCGCTAACACGGCACATCGCCGAATCGCTCAACATAGTCGGACTCATCACCGTCGAGATGTTCGTGCAAAAAAATGGCGAGCTCTTTATTAACGAGCTCGCCCCCCGCCCCCACAACAGCTATCACTCGTCAGAGCGCGGATGCGCCACCAGTCAATTCGAGCAAGCCGTCCGCGCCGTCTGCAATCTTCCGCTCGGTTCAGTCGACGTTCTCAAACCCGCCGCCATTATTAATCTGCTCGGCGATGTCTGGCTCAAGCACCAGCACCCGAAGTTTGACGCCGCCCTCTCCGTCCCTGGCGTTCGCCTTCATTTATACGAAAAACAAGTTCCCAAGCCCGGCCGCAAAATGGGACACCTCTCCGCAGTGGCCGACACCCCCGAAGAAGCGGTCGCCCGCGTCCAAGAAGCCAAAGCCCTTCTGGATTAAGCCTCTCGCCTTATCCGTCTTTGATCCGCGGTTAAAAATGCGTTCGACTTACCCGATCAATCCCGCCCGCGCCATCTGCGCCTTCACTGCGATCCTCTGCTCAATACTGAGTGGTGACATCGCTGCATCCAGCGCCGCAGCGTCCATCGCATCGCCCACTTCGACACCGCTCTTCGCCAGCAATGCCGTGACGATAGGTGGCAGCGTCTTGCGCGTGCTCACTGCGGCCCCCGCCTGCAACTTCTCACGAAGCTCCGTATTTGCGGACTCCAACTCAGCGACCTTCGCCCGCAGCACCGCCGACTCACTCTCGTCCTCTTCCACCGCTGCCACAATGCGCTCCACCTTTGCGCTCAGGTCTTCATGCTGCGCGTTCAATCGCGCGATGCTCTCGCTCAAAGCCTCTGCCGCGCTCGCCATTCGCTGCGTCACATTTGCAAGTTCCTTACTCTGCTCCTGGTTCATCGTCGGTCCTCTCCATTTTTTGTTCGTCAAATCTTCTGTATCCAATTCGATCCATGTGCTTCCGTACGCCGCCTTGCCCTTCAACAGGATTGCCGCGCCTGTGAACGTCACCTCATCCAGCATCCACACCGGACTGCGCACATCTCGCACTCGCGCATCCGCCAATTCGTACGACATACCCAATCGTTCGCGGCTCCCTCGCATCTCTTTCGTCAATTCCGGAAAATCCCGCCCGAAGATGTAGCCGCTTACCAGCAGCTCTTTTCCTTCAATTTCCGCGCTGGTGATGATTCCCACCTTCCGTTTAGCATCATGCCCGTCGAGTGACGGCGTGTAATCGAGCGCCATTCCGATCAGCGACGGCAATGCCGCATTCGCCGCATCTCTCGTCAGCATTACCCTATGTCCTCGCGCTCCCGCCGGCGCACGATCGCTGCTCACATCCACCGTGCTGAGCACTCCGCGAAACCCAATTCGATTCGGATGCGGAGCCCGCGGCATCTCCACTGCTAACGCTCGTAATTCCAATTTGCCTCTCCTGTGTTTTATGTTTCTTCTTCGCGCTCTATCCGCATTTGTCTGACTTCATCAGCGGCTGAAGTCTGTGCTTTTCCTGACTACTGACTACTAACTACTGACCTTTCCGGCAACCCGCGCATCCTCCGCACTTCATTCACCGTTAGCACGTTATTGCGCAGGAGGATCTCCTGAATCTCCGCCTCTTCACGCTCGTCGCGCGCGTCCACATCGGTGAACACAAATTCCAAGTCACTCCATCCGAGTTTCTTCCCGATGGCGTCCCTGGTAATGTGCTCCGCGAACAATCTTGCAGTCGGCACCACCGCATTTCGGAATGCCATCTGCGTCGCGATGTCAGCAGTCGACCGGTTCACATCGTGCTCCACTCCCAACGAGAACGGTGGCAGATCGAACGCATCCGCGATGATGCGGAGCAGGAACTCCTGCCAACCCAATCGCAGGTCCGCGTCTGTCCCACCCGCAAACCGCAGCACCTCTGGCTTCTTCTCAACAGAGAGGATCGGCACTCTCCCTGTTCCTTCGATATCGTCCTGCCACCACCGGATCAGCCGCTCGTGATGCGTTGGCGTGAGGTCCTGTAACCACAACGCGTACTGCACCACCGAGTTGCTAGCCAGTCGCGCCGCATAACGATGCGCTCCCAGAAACGCATTGATCGTCTCGAACGCCACCTCGAGTTTTCCTAACCCGAACGGTGTGTGAGTCCGCGGATTCAACCGGATGTACATCAGCTCATCGTCATTCAGTGGGATACTCGCATCCTTCCCCACGCGCCCGGTGCTTTGCGCATAGCGCACCGAATCAGGACGCCCATCCCAATCGCCGCGCATTCTTATCGTCGCCCCATCCACCGGCCACAGTTCCAGCGGACGCGCATCGTCCCCCGACAACTGCACCTCCACCGCGCCGAAGCCGCCAACAATCACATCCTCCAGCACCTGCTCAGCCATCGAGCGGAAACTGTCATCACTGTTCGGACTATCCAGGTTGTCCGTCAGGATTCGCACCCGCCTCTCGCCATCCACCAGTTCCGCGAGATTGCGCCCGTTCTTCGGTTGCACTCGCCAGCGCATACAGGCGATCCGGTCCTTGATCGTGTTGATCGCCTTTCTCGCCACCGGAGTCTCCGCAAATCTCCGCAGGTTAGCCGGTGTAGACTTCGGCATCGCATCGCTCCGGCCCGAATACGTCAGCGCCGACGGCAACAACCCATTTGTCGTCCGCCTCTTCCGTTCCCCGCCACTCGCGCCGACAGTTCTCATCGCCTTCACTGCATCAATAAAAAAGGCAGGCACCTTAGTGCCTGCCGCACGGTGCAATGCACCGCGAACAGCCTCTTTAATTTTCATAATTGTTTTTGCGTTTCCGAACTACGAACTAAAAATTACGACCTACTGCTTCACATTTGAACTACATACTGACCACTAGCCACTATCCACTGCTACAGCCGCATCTCCCGCCGCGCTGCTTCCGCGATTCTCCCCATCTCCGCAATGCTCGCCATCTTGATCGAACTCTTCTCCAGCGTCTCTATCGCAAATCCGATCTGCTCATCCGCGCGATCCAATTTGTCTTCCAGGATTGCCGTCAACTCCGCCTTTGCATTGTCCTTCCGCAAGATTCCCTCGCGCAGCAGCGGATAGCTATACGCCAGCACCTTTGCCGAATCCACATCCGTCTCCAGCGACACCGCATGGAATAGCATTAACACTCCATTCGGCTGGTATCCGCAATCAATCTTCAGCGGATCACCCGTCCCCGTGTAATCACTGGCTTTGATCTTCTTCGGCATCAGGTCCCACACGCCCTCTTGTTGGAACGCCTCCCTCATCCGCGACAATATCCTCGTCCTCGCGCCGGCATCGCGTGCCCGCTTCTCTCTGCGGCTTGACTCCAGATACATCTTCGCCAGGCTCTCGATTTCTTCTTGCGGACTCTCCGTCAAACACGCCTTCGTCCCCGATACCTGCACCAGGTTCGAGAACGAATCATCCAGTTTCTTCAGGATGATCTCGCGCCTTCCATCAGACGACGCAAGCTGCTCGCGAATCTCCGCCTCCATCGCCTCCAGCATTTCGATGTCTGCCGCCGGATCCACGCATCGCACGCGCGACCAGTCTTTCGTCAGGCGCAGGTCCGCATAGGAACCCGGAGCACCGCCAACACTCGGCCCCATCAGCACCACGCCGATATTGACGAACTCGTCCTTCACCTCGTCAGGAACATATCGCAGCAGGAAAAACTCGCATTGTTTCAACTCAGCCATCTTCTTCGACTACATCACCGCGACTTTCGCTTCGCTCCACTTCGGAAACGGCTCGCGTGACGACGCCCTAAACGCCGCAATTAACTCTCGCACCCGTCCCCGGCGCTTCACCAACTGCTCTATCAATTTCTCCAACTCCTGCCAGTCTCCGTACCACTCCGGCGGGATCCCGTCCGCGCAATCGCCGATCGCCTCCGGTGTCATCGCCTCGATCCGCGACAACCACGGCTCGAATGACTCCCACCCGCTGATCTCGCGATACACCTCATTCCGCGCATACACCCCGCGCAGCGGAGAATCCGGAAATGACCACTCTCCCGCATTAAAACAATACCCTTGGTCGATAAATGTCGCTGTGTACTTCCGCTCGCGCACCTTCTTCCAGAACACCGCCTGCCGTCCGTTCGAGTTGCAAGTCCACTTGTCGATGCACAGCATCCCCGCGAAATCCTTTATGTTACGCACGCGTTCCATCATCGACTCTGGCAGATAATCGAACACCTGCCCTTCCAGCGGGTCCACAACGAACCTCGCCCCAAACTGATGCCCTGCTTTGCACGCCGGACTTCGCTCCCCACTCCCGCCGCCTAACTGCATCCTCAACTCCGGCGTGTGCGACACCAACCACTCGCTCACCTCCACGACCTTCGTCGCCGGCACCGGCAGCTTGATTGCCTCCGCCAACCTTGTAGCTAGCAATTCATTCGCCAGAACCCGCAGATGCTGCGGATTGTTTTGGAACTTCACCACATAAAAGTGCCCATCATCACACCGCATCAGGTGTGATTGCGCTCCGCCACGCATTCTGCGCACATGCTGTACCGCCTTGATCGATCCCGTCAACGTCGCGCCCCGTAAAATCTGGTCTGGATTAGCCGCGTTATCTTACACAAATGGGAACCGTTCCGTTCCACTTTGAACAATTGTCCGGATTTCGGAAATTCTCGCGTTTCTCACACTCTCGTCGACAATGAAGCAAAACTTGCGGCAGTTTCCCACTTCGTTCCCATCTCCAACTCCCGCACCTTCAACGCGACGCCCATCGCCATCACCCGGTCGTCGAAAGCTCCCGCTGCCGCCCTTCCATTTCCGTTCTTACCGTTGACGAACGTCGTCATCTCCCGCAACAGATTTATCCCGTTAAAGAGATTCGGATTCCGCCACTGATACCACCGCGACAATCTCCTTGCGCGAACCCGAAGTCGTTAGCAGTCCCTCTCTTCCATTGTGCGAGAAGATCGCCCCAGAGGACATGCTCCGCAAGTGCACAATCACTTCACCGCCCTGGTTGTTCCTCTCCACTGCCAGCAGCGCAGGTTGGTACTCCTCCGCCAATTTCGCAACCTTTCGCGCCAACTCCAGCGGACTCAAGTGCCCATGCAATTCCGCGCACTGCATTCCGCTCTTCCTGTCGATCACTTGCGCGCACGCATAATCGCCATCCGATCCTCCGCCTGCCGAATCCACGCCAATGATGTACTCCCGCCCTTCCCGCGGCGGCACAAAGATCGTCACATCGTGTCGCATCGTTGCGGCTTCCACGCCCGGCAGTGCTAGCTCCAGCATCCGCTTGTCGATCGCGTCCACATCGAAGTGGCAATCTCCAGAGCGCAGAAAACAACTCTCCGCATCTTCCGCGTACTCTTGCTTTGCCAGCACTCCGAAATTCGCCCGAATCTCTCTCCGATACGCGATCTGCCCGTCCGTTAATCCATGCCGCTCCTTGAGCTCGCTTTCTTCCTCCGTCAGGTCATCGAGCGATTTCGCATCCCTCGCGTTGTACAACGGTTCCCACCACCACGGGAAAAAATGCTGTAGGGACTTCGTCTCTCCCGCGCGTTGCCACTCGCTGTAGAAGCATCCCACCGCGCCTCGCGGAGTCGATTCCAACACCACGCACCCGTTCGGCGGGACCGCAGCCCTCAAATGACGCCAGCGTCCCTTCCGCGTCGTGCGGCCAGCGGGCCACTTCAGAACCATGCAGGTTCTGAATAGTGAGCCCGCGGCCGGCATCCGGGTCCGCCGCCGTCTCCACCCGATACTCACTATCGAGCTCCGGAAACACAAGCTGGCGGACATTCGCGCGCGACGTTCGCAGCGCGCCCGTGCGCAACCGCTTCGGCAGGTTCTCCCAGAAGCGGTGCACGATCCTGAAAATCTCTTCCGCGGACGCCTGGTCGTGTGCCACCAACACCGTCAGCGCCCCCCGCTTGGTGATCGTCGCGATAAAGAACCGCGCCGCCACCCATGTCGTGATTCCCATCTGTCGTGCCTTCAGCACGATGTTCTTCGCCCTGAATCTCCTCGCGAACTCTCGTTGCACGCGATTGGGATGCAACCGTACCAGCCGTCCCTCTTTATCCCTGATTCTCAGCAATGCCGGTATGAGCCGCCACATCCCCACTGCATCGGCAAACTTCATCAAAACTCGAAGATCTCGTTGCGCTCTACTTCTTCCGATTCCTTGCTTCTCTCCCTGCAATCGATCGCCCCATTCAGTCCCATTCGTTGCGCGACTATTCGCAGTACAAACTCGCCCACACTCTCACCGATGTCGGACTCGTACTGAACGTCGGAGTCAGCACATTGAAAGCCACCAGGTCGCCTGCGGCGAGTGCCTGTGAGAGCCCCGACACTTCTGCCTTTCCGCTGCCTGCCTGGAATGTCATCGTCGTGCTTCCGAATGTTGACACTCCACTGTTCAGGTCCATGCGGAAGGTCACATTGTTCGCCGCCGAATCGCGGGTCCCATCGATAAAGAAGTGGTACTGCACCTCTTTCACCGTGCACGCCTTCGGAACATAGAACTGGTTCTCCGCCGCTCGGCTTGTAGCCAGATACTTGATTCCCGCGTAATGATTCGTCGACGAAGCCGGACTGGCATCAGAGGTGTGCGCGAATTGCATTGTGTATCCATTGCTCAGGCCGGACGCATTTCCCAACGTGCTTTGCATTTGCAGGTTCGCGCCGTCATACTCCACGTCCACGATCTGTCCAGCCTTGATATCGTTTGCCGCCAGCGCGCCTCCACCATTTTTCGTGATCGTCTTCGCACCCAGCCCGTTCACATTCAATGTTGGCGTTGATGCTGCATTCGCATTGGTGGCTTTGAAACTGAAGCGCTGTCCCGCCGCGTAAGCGCCCGGCGCTGGAGACAACGTGACGACATACGCATCCGCCGCGCCGCTATCCGAACCATACTGGTAGCTCTGATTCTGGCTTCCGGATTTCGTCGCCACCGTCGCGCCATCACTCAGATCTCCGACAGCCGCAGTCGCCCCCGAAGTCGCTCGACCTTTCGCATCCACCGTGAACTTCGTGTACGTCCCCGCTGTCACGCCGCTGGTCGCGAGAGTCGTTGCCACTGCCCCTGCCGACGTCGTCACATCTCCCGTCAATCCCGGCATCTGCGTCGCGCTTACGGACCCGGTCAGGTTTCCAAATCCCAAACTCGTCCCATTTACCTGGAATCCGCTCGTCGCGTTCACCGTACTTCCAACGATCGTTCCCGCCGAGCTCATGCCGCCGTTGAAGACCGCCGTTCCCGACGCTCCAGTCACGCTCCACTTCTGCGTCACCTGATTATCGGAATATCCAACAACATCCAGTCCGTTGTTGAATCTCACTTTCGTGTTTTCCACTCGAAAGCGCGGGATTCCCGCTACCTGCGTATCGAAGATCGGTACTCCCGCATTTGGTGCCACATTCGGTGCCAGGATCAATCCACTCCACGCCGCATTGTTCCAATAAAAATAGGAATGGATATTCGGCTGCGGATTCGTTCCAATCCCGATTCGCTGGTCTGTCGCGCTGAAGAACTGGTTTCCGCTCCAACCCCACTGGTCATTGCCTCGGTCGAACGTAAGCGTCCTCTGTGTCCCGCTACTATTCAGGATGTTCAGTACCTGCTGTGTCCCCGCCGTGATGTCGGACTGCCTTATCAAACTTCCAGTGACGGGATTGTTGAACACCACACCATGCTGGTTGATCGGGCCGCCGTAAAAGTCGATCCCATTCTGGAATAGGCCGTCTGCTACAAACGCGTCGCGATACGGCTGCACGCCCGCATTCCCTACATACACGCCGCCCCCTTGCGGTTCGCCGATGATTTTTTGCAGAAGCACCTGGACTCCCCTGCCATGATAGTTGTACCCAAGCGGCTGCTGGATCGTATCTCCCACTTGGAAATTCCCGCCTCCAGCGCTCAGGTTCACAGCAGCAGCGTTCAAACTTCCCGAAACCGGCGCAGTCAAGCTTGCGACATTCCCACCTTTAAAGATGTTGTAACTCCCTGAACTCGACATCGTCGGTCCGAGACACGTAGGCCCCAACTCATTCAGGTTGTACTCAATCACCAAGTGCGTATCGTCTGTGACGGAGATCACCGGCACTACGTGCTTAGTCACGCCATTACTGTTTCCCGCTATTTCAAGGAACAGGTCGCTCTTCGCTCCTGTGCCTCCCAGCCCCGCACTCCATCCTGTGCCCGTGCCGGTGATCGTGCATGGAGTTCCCGCACTTGCTGACGCGATATTTCCTGTGCTGTAAACGTTTCTGCTCGTATTGATCAGCGGCCTCTGTTCTCCTAGCGCCGCATTCGTTCCCGCAGTCCATGTGCCGGTCACAACATTGCCCGATACCGCCGCCACAGTCCCGCGCGGAAATCCGCCATCCGCTGACCCATTTCCCTGAATGGACGTGAACCGTCCGCCCTCGGACCCTTCATCTCCGCCCGTGCCGAATCCGCCCAGGTCGTACGACTCTCCCATCACTCCAATGCTGTCGCCTTTTCCATACGTGACCACCGTGGACACCACGCCCTTGCGCTCTCCCACCGTCCTGCCGAAGCCTTCGATTCGGATTCCCTGCCACTGCGTCTTTGTCCCCGCACCGCCCGGATACTCATTCACTCCGCCTGCATACGCGTCGAACTCCACCAGCATCGGACTTATCACCTGTAGCCCTGCGCCCGTTGTCGTATACCGTCCGTAATAATCGATACCCCGCTTGTAAGCACTCTGCGTCGATCCGCCAATCCCGCGCCAGTCGATTATGTTGCAGTTGCTCGGAATCCCAAGTAATGACCATCCACCGCCCATAGTCGAGGGGATCACCACACTCCCATTCGCGCCCGCCAGGTCAAGGCATGCCGAATCGATCTTCGCGCCCACAGAGGTTCCCGCAAACTGGTCCGCATAGCGCACTCCCGCCAGTGTGATCGGGGTGTCATTAAGCTTTCCCAACTTCTGCGCGATACCCCCCGCTAACGTCCCATATTGCGCATCAACGTAATGTCGGTTTGCCGCCTGGTTCGGCGCCACTGGATCACCCAACAAGCTCAACACTCCGGTCATCGTGTCGCCTGCCTTGCTTACATAACCGCTGGCAACGTTCCCAACCGAAACATCTACGTAGCCTTTGTTGGCCACTGCACTTGCCGTAGTCGGATCCGGTGCCGTTGGACTCACCGAAAAAGTTTTCACTCCTGTGATCGATTCCGTCCCGGTCTTGTGCACCACCGATTCCGTGTTCGACAGCACACTATCCACATACTGTTTGCTCGCAAGTTGTGCTGCCACTTGCGTGGGCACCACCGTCGCCCGGATCGCAGCAATCGTCGTTGGCGACGCCGACGGTACTACCCAGTACTCGGTCGACGTCGTCCCATCACTCAGCTTGTAAACCGCCTTGTAATAAGTCCCGCTCGGCGCGGCACCCTCATTCGGTGCCAGTTGCACCGTCAGCAGGCCCGCTGCACCGATCGCAACGCTCAGCTCTCCTGCCGCTACAGCCTTGTTGTCCGCCGTCGAAAAGCTCGGCCAGGTGATCACCACCGTGCCACTCGCCGGCTGTCCGTTGGCCCGATACACCACATCACTGATGGTCGTCATCACCGGCCCGCTCGCATGAACGACGGCAACAGCCACCAGCACGGATATCGCGCAACAAAAAAGCCGCCCCCAAGGGCGGCCACTTCCACAATTAATTATCGTCATAAGATTTATTTAAGTCGAACTCCTCAACCTAACTTGTCATCCTGAGCGTAGCGCAGCGGAGTCGAAGGATCTATGTATTTGGTTTTGCCCTCGACCGTAACGTGAACCCCTGCGCGCCTCCGGTGAACCCGCTCCACTTTTTCCTGGTGCCCACGTTCGCGAAGCTAACGTGGCAATCTCCACAAAAAGCGGCGACGCGCTCCGTTTTCCTTAGCGCTTGCTCACTTTGCGGTGAAATCTGCACCGCCGCCGCGGTGAACCCGCTCTACTTCTTCAGCACCGGCTTCTCCCGCATGAAATCTTCCACACTGCGAACGTACACATCCGCAAAATCCACCACCGGGCGCCGGCTCTGTATCATGTGCATCGCATCCTCCAGGCTCCATCCCATCGAACGCAATATTGCCAACGTCATCATCGGCGCGCGGTGCACTCCCGCCGCACAATGGATGAACACCTTCGAATTGTTGCTCTTCAGCGCCTTCAATGCAAAGTCAACGCCTCGCTGCATCACACTCGCTGGCTTCGGCTGAAAATCGTCGTCCACCGGGTTCCACAACACCTCAACCTTGAATCCGTCAGCCAATGGACGGTCATCAAACTCGATCTGCATGTTGATGATGTGCGTCACGCCGGCGCGCACTATGTCGTGCATCTTGCTGTCGGTCCAGATGCCACCACCTACGGCAATCTGGTCCGTCACCCACGTCAGATCCATTCCCCTGATTACCCCTAACCCACGTGCTCCTGCGTTGACCCGCGGTTGATGTTGCTTTTGCCTCTAGCTGAAGGCTAAGAGCTAACAGCTAGGAGCTGCCCCAATTTTACCCTGCCGCTCGCTCCTCCGCTTCCGCCTCGCGGATTTCCCTCAACAGCAACTCAGCCAGCGATTCCTCGTCCTCATCAAGCGATGCGGCGACTTTCATCTTCTGCTCTTCCTTGACGAAATCCAGCAGGAATTTCGCATGCTGACAACTTCCCGATTTCGCTTTCTTCAAAATTGCTTCGATAATCGTCGGCATCGCTGCATTTACCGCATCCTTTGCCGCCCGCAAACCTGCATCCGACGACACGGCTTGTGTTTCCGCCGACAAAACCGCGCGCGCCGCAGGCACTGGCACCGCCGCTTCCGAAACCACCTTCCGCCTCTTATCAACCATCTTCTCACCCCACGCTCCAACCACCTTCGATCTCTCTGTGTACTCTGTGTTCTCTGTGGTTAAACAACTCTTCGCTTCTATTTTCAGAATAGCAAACCTCCACACCCCAAAGAGACAATCACTCAACAACTTTATTCTGATTCCCTTCAAGCACTTGCGCCAATATCGCTCTCTTCGCCCTCTTGACATTCATTTTCGCGCGCCATTTCCTTGCGCGCTCTCCCCGCCGGACGCGCCTCTCCGATCGCGCGCAGCAGTCCCGTCTCCAAAAATATCTCGCTCAATCTGTCCAGCGCCTCCGGCATTCTCCGCACTACCGTGCGCCGCGTGCATCCGATCACCGCCGCTGCCTCTTCGTGCGAATACTCCTGCAAGATCACCCGCGCTATCAATGACTGCGAAAATGCATCCAGCCTTCCGAGGCAACGGTCCACATCATGCACAAGGATCACCACATCTTCGAAACTGTGTATCCGATACGAACTCACCTTCGAGCGAAAGAACTCCCGCCCCAGCACGGATGGCAATCTTCCTAACTCGATCGACATCCTGAAATACCGACGCAACAACCCGATCGTGTACTCCCTATACAGCGACAGCTCCGGATTCAACGCCTGCTCGTTCCTGTTCATTGCACACGCTCCGATCTTGCCGTGCCGTTCACCCGCGCAAATCGCGGACGCTTCTTCTCCCGTACCAAAGCCGGCATCGGCAACTCCGACACTTTCTTCTTGCAGCCAGCGCAGTAGATCCACCTGCTGCCTCCCGGACGCAGCCACAGCCCTCCACATCGTTCGCATATCTTCAACTCCAGCGTGATCCGCTCTTCAGTTTTTTCGCTCATGCGTACTCCTCGTCGCTCTCGGCTTAGCGACTGCCGCTCTTTCGCCCAAAACAAAAAGCCCTGCGTAGGGACTCCGGAATCTCTCCGGATGCGCACTCTAGCTTTCGCCCGAATTCGCGGTCCCAACGCAGGGCTCGTTTCTCTTACGATGACCTGCTTTGCTATTTAATTGTCTTCAGCCCTTATGATTGATTGTCGTCAGCCCCTAGACTTCGCTCCCTTCCACTGTCACCATGAGCGAGCCGCAGCGGAGTCGAAGGGCAATGCTTTTGCTCTTGCTTGCTTTTGACTTACACCCACAGCTCTTATTTTTCTCCGTGGTTCCGTAGTGAATCGTCTTTGCTTTTGAAAATGCAAATTGCAAATCCTAGCGTTTTTCCTTCGCGTACCTTTGCGTCCTTTGCGGTGAATGCTTTTGCTTTGTACTCATTCCTCCGGCTTTTGCCGGAAATACCCCTCCTCATATCCCGATTTCAGCACTCTGCCGTTCTGTACCACCACGCTCAACCTCCCGCTGAATCCCAAATTCAACAGCAGTTTCTCCATCGCAGCCGATAACACCTCCGCTTGCTGCACTTTTCGGCGGAATTCCACAAAACTACGTTCCCCGTCTGAGACCACTTGTACCATTTTCCTCCGCCCCAGACCGCATTAGCTTATTGCTATTGTTCACCAAACAAATATATCCTTGGCCTTTGGTCTTGTCAAGACAGGATTATCTACTTCACAAAAGTACGGCGGGGGTGTTAAATGACTAAGCCGCTGCCGTTTGTAGTACCGAAAAAGCCCAAGATTCCGCAGCGCGCTAAGGGAGTGAGGCGGATGACGATCATTGCTGGATTTAGTGGCTGGGGCGGTGTCGTGCTTTGTGCAGACACGCAAGAGACCGTAAGTGGATATGGTAAGCGAGAGGTTGAAAAAATCTCGGTCGGAGGTCAAATGGCAGACATGGACTTTAATGTTGCTGTTGCGGCAGCAACCGACTCCGGTCCTCATGCAGATTCCCTGACGGGCGAACTGATTTACGCAGTCTCTCAAGTGAAGGTCTATTCGCTGAGCAGGATCAAGGAAGAAATTGAAAAGAAACTCGCCGAGTATCACGCAAAACATATCTGGCCGAGAGCGTCCCAAGATCGGCCACACATAGAGACGATAGTGGTCATTCAGCACGCCGAGGGTGGCCATGCTGACATGTTCCACACCACGGATACAGCCGTTAACTGGGTTAGCGGTAGTCGGTGCTGTATCGGCGTGGGAAGCCATCTTGGAGACTTCATTCTGGAAAGGACGCTTCAAGGTGCAGGCAGTAAGAGTCACATGCTAGCCGTGGCAGCGCACATGTTGAAAGAGGTGCGTGAAAACATAGATGGGTGCGGGAAGAATGCCACAATCTGGTTTTTTGGAAAGGACGGAACGTGTGAACAATTTTATAACGATAGATTCAAGTTTATGGAAGATCAGGTGGAGGATGTAAACGATGTCCTAAAAGAAGCAATGCGATATATGACCGATGTAGAGGAAGACAGTGATGGTGAGGCACTACTTCACAGGTTAGATATTGAAAGGCGAAAGAACCGGGAACACTATGAACAAGAAATGGAACAAGAGCGCAAAATGGAGGAGTGGCGGCAGAAGATGAAAGATGGCACGGAAGACGCGCCATTCTAATCAGAAGATGCCTAACGTGAATCTAGAGACGCAATCGGATCGGACACCTTTGTCAACTTCACACGCTCAAGCGGTGGAGCAACAATCGTGTGACCGCACACCATCTTTCCGACAAAGAATCCACTCTTTAATTTGGCGCGTAACTCGTTTTCATCCTTTAGGAGTTGATCTCCCATTGGGATATGCAATCGGATGGGAAATCTGCAATCTGTTTGAGCGCATAAAAATTCTACGGAGTAACAATCTGTATCAGAGCGGAACCGACCTGGGGCCGAGTATGGTGCGAGATGCCAGCGGACATCTGCAACCGTGTAAAGAAACACATGTCCGCATTCGCGGCACCGGATATATGCAGACCAAGATGCCGTGGGCCAGCAGCCCACTGGATCTTCATCTTTTTCTAGAAGGTGTTGATTTCGCCCGAAGAGAGTGGCAGTCTGCGGCAAATTGTGATGTGGCAAAGTGATATGGAAATATTGAAAGCGATGCGCGTGGATGTTTTTACAATTAACGACTGGCTGTATGTAGTCGCCCATTTTATGCGGTCAACTTTTCAAAGGTTAGTGGGTCGGCGGTAACCATATGCTTCAAGGTGTCCAAAAACAAGTCGGAGTTCTTGCGGCGATTAAAGCGAAAAGTCATTTCGTCCAAGTATGCGGGGAGATGCTTAGGGCTGACACGATGCCACGTTCCGATGATTCCACGCTTCAAAAGAGAGAAGGCGGATTCTACGGTATTCGTGTAAACCTCACCACGAACGTACTCCCCTTTGCTGTGGCAAACAGTTTTGTGCTTCTTTTCAAATTGCGTCATGTCGAAGTTGTACAGTTTGGATTCGTCAGTGACGATAATCTCAACATCGTTGGCCACGTTCTTAGCAATGATGTCGTACATCTTCTCTTTGGTCAGATTGCTTGCTTTGATGAAATGCAAACGTCCACCGCGCTCACGAATGCCGATAACAGGGGTTTTGTTGAGCCATTTAGTGGACTGCGGTTTACCTTTGCCACCCACATAGGTTTCGTCAATTTCAACGATGCCCGACAGTTTGAATTCAGCGTCTTTCATGGCAGCGCGAATACGATGGCAGAGATACCAAGCTGTTTTGTAGCTGACTCCCAAAGTGCGCTTGATTTGGTTTGCGGACATTCCCTTGCGAGATTCACAAAGCAGATAGGTAGCAGTGAACCATTTAATCAATTCCAAGTGGGTGTCATGGAAGATCGTGCCACTCAGGACGCTAAATTGGTAGTCACACTCAGCGCACCAAAACACTTTGCTGTTAGTGGACAGGCGCACAACGCCCTTGCCTTTGCAGCGGAGACATTCAGCACCATCAGGCCATCGCAACCGTTCCAACAGTTCGCGGCATCGTTCATCACTAGAGAATGCTTGGCAGAGGTCAATAACAGTCATGGCTAGTACTCCAAAGAAAGATTTAAAGCGCGTTTCAACTCGCAAGTTAATGGCATCAGTGAAGCAGGACATTCGGAAGGCACTGAAACTACCGCCGCAACCGCCCAAACCGAAGAAACCGTAACACTTACGTTCACCATGAGTTAAGAATAGGGTACATAGCTACTTTTGTCAAGTATATAATCATGTGTCAAGAACTCTATTTCCTTTCCGTCATTACACTTGCATGCCATATATCTATTTGTTATTATAATTTCCATGAAATTCAAAGCCCTTCAGGAAAACCTTCGTAAAACCATCCGCCGTCGCATTGACGAAGGCGATCTCACTGGACTCAAGCTCGCCCAGCAGACTGGATTTCAACAAGCTCACATCTCCAACTTCTTGAATTCCAAGCGGTCTCTCAGCTTAGAGGGCATGGACAAAGTCCTCCAAGTGCAGCATCTCTCCGTGCTCGATCTGCTTGACCCCGCTGAGATCAATAAGCGCGCCAGCATTCTGCCGCCTTCTGAAGACGACTTTGAGGATGTGCTCCTCACCGAAGGCGCCATCGCTGCCGGTGACCCGTTGATCACGAATGAAAATGTGAAGGACATCCTGAAGTTCAAGAAGAGTTTTCTTCGCCGTCTTCGTCCCGCGCAGGAAACTCTGCGTGACAGCTGGCACCGCTTCGTCCTCGTCAAGGTCGACGCCCGCGACGGCATGAGCATGTATCCCCGCCTTCTGCCCGGCGCCACAGTGCTCATCGACCGTCACTACAATTCACTTGCGCCTTATCGCAAGAACGAGCAGAACATGTATGCCGTCCGCAAAGATGGCGGATGCACGGTGAAATATGTCGAGATGGCGGAAAACAATCTTGTCCTCCGTCCGCACAACCAAACCTATCCTGTCTCTCTCCTGCCTATCGAAGAAGACAAAACCTTTGGCGACTACATCATCGGCCGCATCTGCCATGTCGCCATCGAAGCCTAAACAAGAGTTCGGGCGCGCGTGCCACGTCGCGAAGCTAACGTGGGAATCTTTCGAGGAGGCAATCCTTGGATCGTTGTCTTCCAGTCCACCTGACTCACGGTTTTTGCTCTTGCTGGTGGCTGTCGGCTGATGGCTCATCGCTCCCGACCGATAGCCGATAGCTGACAGCCAATAGCCGCCTCCTCTAGAATAAACATTCAATTCTCGGAGGCCTCATGGACACACCCACTCTCCCTACCTCGATCGGCGGCTCACGCCGCAATGAAGACATCGCTCTCGATCTAATGAAATTCGTGACCGCCCACACTGACTACAGCAAGACCGCCGGCGTAGGATTCCAACAAGCTGGCGGTTCCAAGGCTCAAGACCAAGCTGACAAACTCCTCGAACTCTACAGTCGATGCCTCACCGCCGTCGAAGGCAAACACAAATAACAAAATGCCCGCCCCGAAACAGGACACGGCTGCATCCTGAAACATCTTGGCCTTGTCTTTCACCCCGACAGTAAGGTCGGAGTGGGCGGGAGAGCGGGGCTTAAGCCCCGCGTTACCGCCCATTGATTCCGGCTTTAGCCCTGGCGATGGTGCCCCACGTTCGCGAAGCTAACGTGGGTCCCTTCGATCCTCCATCGACTTAAGATTCGAATTTGCTTGGGGAGGGGCACGACTTCAGTCGTGCCATTACGCAACATATGGAATGTCGGCTTTAGCCGCTGAGGTAAACAAAAAAAGCCGCGGCAACTCGCCGCGGCTCTCAATTGCGAATAACCCTATCTGCGTTTCTTAGAAGACTTCTTCTTTGCCGGCTTCCTCGCCTTCGAACTCTTCTTTGGGCTCGACTTCTTCGCTGCGCTTTTCTTCTTCCCGCGAACAGCGGAACCTGACTTCTTCCCCGCCGACTTCTTCTTCGCTGCTCCGCGGGAAGCCGATTTCTTCGCCGCCTTTTTAGGCGCACTCTTCTTCGCAGGAACGCTCTTCTTCGCTGCCGATTTCTTCTTTGCCGGGGCCTTCTTCTTCGTCGCTTTAGGGCGCGCCTGCTCGCCGCCAACTCGAGCTTCGCCAGCTGATTCACTCGGCGCCGAACCGCCGGTCGTTGCGCCACCGCCGCCCATGCGGCCCGTTGCTGCTGGACGATCTTCCTCTTCTTCCTCGTCGTCCATCATGTCATCTTCCGCAGTTTGTCCGCGGCTTAATGATTCCTCTTCTTCTTCGTCGTATTCCTCTTCGATACCGTCGCTGTAAGCAACGTCGGCGTCGTCATCCATGTCATCATCATTGCGACCGTAGAGAGTCTCATCGTAGAAGGCCATCTTTTTCCTCCTGAAATTTGCGCATCCCAGATTACTCGCCGATGTTTACCGCTCGCTCACGCGCTTGGCTGCGCCTTTTGACCAAGAGCGATATAGTACCAGTGAAGATAACCCTGTCAACCACTCCTGCGCAAATCGCTCGGGCAGTCACTTCATCCCTCCGCTTGGATGCGCCTAACGTCTCACCACCAGCACATCTCCCGGATGGATCTTTTCTGACGCTCGTCCGTTGAATTTTTGCAGCGCCGCCACCGTCGTGTTGTATCGGCTGGCGATACTCGTCAGGGTTTCACCTTCCTTCACGGTGTGCGTCTTCTTGCCTTTCTGCGCCTCGGCCAGCGTGGCTTTAGACGATTTTCCGGCCCGCTTCTTTCCGCTCCCGAGATCCGATGCCACTTCCGATTCGCCTCTTGCTCCGGCAACTGGCTTGTAGATGAGCAGTCCCCTGCCCGCTCGTAAGCTGTTTCCTTTCAGCCGATTCCACTTGCGCACCTTCTCCGGGGGCACCCCGAAATCGTCGGCCACGGAGAGCACAGTGTCTCCTTTACGCACCTTGTAATGCGTCGCATGTTTCGAGAACGACCCGGTTCCCTCCACTGGCTTTTTGCCCGCGCTCACCGGGATAACCAGCTTGCTGCTCGCAACCAGGTCGTCCGACTGGAGGTTGTTTACTTCCGATATCGCCTTCTCCGTCGTCCGATATTTTTTCGCTATTCCGCCCAGCGTATCGCCTGCCGTCACTTTGTGGTACCGCCACAGCACGCGTTTGTCTTCCGGTATGCTCGCCATCGCAGAAAGAAATTTATCTTTAGTTCCCGCTGGCAGCTTTAGGTCGAACTCCGCATCTTTCGGCGTCACCATACGCAGCAAGCTAGGATTCAGATCCGCCAGCGTCTCCACGGAAGCATCCACCGCCTCCGCCACCAATCGCAAGTCAACTGCGTAATCCACTTTCACTGTGTCGAGCGCCTGTGTCGCATCCGCAGCTTCTATGTTCAATCCGTACTGCGACGGATTCTTTGCCATGATCGTCATCGCCACGATGATGGGCACGTAATTCTTCGTCTCCACCGGCAGCACGTTGCGCTTGTACAACTCCCAGAAGTCCGCATAGCCCGTGCGCTGCACCGCGCGCTGCACGTTTCCTGCACCGGAGTTATACGCCGCCATCGCAAGGTACCAATCGCCAAATTGCGTATACAGATCCTTTAGATACTTCGCCGCAGCCCGCGTAGATTTCTCCGGGTCTTGCCTGTCATCCACCCACCAGTTATGTTTCAGTCCGTAACCGGGAGCTGTGTAGTGCATGAACTGCCACATCCCGCGCGCGCCTACTTTTGACAATGCCAGCGGATGAAATCCCGACTCTGCCTGCGCCAAATAAATCAGGTCCTGCGGGACACCTTCTTCCTTCAGCGTCTTGCGGATCATCTCCTGGTACCGGCCCGAGCGCTGCGATGCATTTTGGAATGTCCCACGCCCGCGTGTCGAAAAGAAATTGATGTACCCCGCAACGTAATCGTTGATGACCAGCGGCAAATCGGATCGCGTCTGCGCCAATCCTGCTTCCGCCTTCGCCTTCAGCGCCGGATCCACCGGAAACGTCACATCATTGGCTTCGTCGATTGGCGCCGGCTCCGCCTTCTGCTCAGAGAATCCATCGCCCTCTTTGAGGGCCATTATCTCCAGCCTGTTAATCCCCTCGACTACCTTGTCGAACTCGCGTTGCAGCCGCTCATCAGACCTCACGTCCACAGGGCCCTGCATGAGCATGCTTACTGCGCGGTCGAAATCCGTCTTGGCCGCCTCCAAATGCCCGGAGCCATAATTCGCCTGCCCCGCGAGATACTCTTGCTCCACGCGCTTGATCAAATCCTCAACCGGATCACTCTTCGCTTGCGGCTTCTGCTGCACTTGCGGCGCAGCTTCCACTTTGCTCACAACGGGCGGCAACGACGGCGCCATCGCCGCCGAGCGAGGCGCAACCTTGCTCGCCTTAGAATCTTTCGATTCACACGCCGAGGTAATCACCACCGCAGCAATTAGGCATGCAAAAAAGAATGACCTATGTAAACGAAAATTGATTTTTGACATGGGCAAGAAATTACCTGATTACTGGCTACTGACTACCGACTACTGCTTTGTATGTTTTTGTCGTTTAAGATTTTGCTTGATCCGCGTTGATCTACGTTGAATTTGAGACGGATGCTCTTGCTTTTGCTTTCCTGACTACCGACTACTGATTACTGACTACTGCCCCAACGCCTGCTCCACATCCCCGATCAGGTCCCCGCAACTTTCGATGCCCACTGAGAGTCTCACCGTTGCCGGTGAAACATCCAGCACCTTCAGCCGTTCTTTCGAACAATTGAAGTGCGACGCCAATACCGGATAAGAAACCGTCGACTCCACTCCGCCCAAACTGGTCGCCAAGTACCACAATCTCAAGCTGTTGATAAATCTCTCTGCGGCTTTTCCGCCACCCTTCATCTCCACCGAGACCATCATCCCGAAATCGCTCATCTGCTTCTTTGCGATTTCGTGTCCCTCATTCTCTTCAAATCCCGGATATATCACCCGCGCGATCTTCTTGTGCCCGCGTAGATATTGCGCGATGCACCGCGCATTCTTCGCTGCCTTCTCCACGCGCACTTCCAGCGTCTTCAATCCGCGCAACAATAAATACGACGCCCCCGGATCCAGCACTCCACCAGTTGTCACAGACATATCGCGCATCTTCGCCACCAGCGCCTCATCCCTGGACACCACCGCCCCGGCCGTCAAATCGCTGTGTCCACCCAAATACTTCGTAGCCGAGTGCAACACCACGTCACACCCCAACTCCAGCGGACGCTGCAATATTGGCGTCGCAAACGTATTGTCCGCCACCACCGTCGCCCCAAATTTATGCCCGACTCTCGCCGCCGCTGCCAGATCCACGCACCGCAGAGTTGGATTCGTCGGCGTCTCCAGGAAAATCAGTTTCGTCTTCTTCGAACAAAAACTCTCGAGCCGACTCATCTCCGTATACGGTACAAAAGTTGTCTTAATTCCCAGCTTGGAGAGCACAACTTCAAACAGCTTGATCGTCCCACCGTAAACATCCAGCATGGAAACGATCTCATCACCTTGCTCGCAGACCGCAAGCACCGCAGCCAGCAGCGCCGACGTCCCACTCGACGTCACCACGCATCCGTGTCCACCCTCAAGCACCGATATTTTCTCTTCCGCCGCTGCCGTCGTCGGATTCGCATTCCGCGTGTAGTAATACTCAGACGATTTTCCCGTCACAATGTCACGCAGACGCGCCACATTTGGCAGCGCAAAAACGGCCGTCTGCGCGATGTCCGTCGTCAGCGACCCCGCCTTCCCATGCTTTTCCTCACCTGCATGGACACACGCCGTCCCCAGCGATCCCATCGCAATTTTCGCGCCCGCTGACCCTGCCGCTGAACCTTTCCGCACCACTCTTTTCAGCCTCATCACGAGCAGTATACCCTCTCATCAGCACCCACGATTCTGTCACCCTGAGCGGAGCGCAGCGAAGTCGTAGGGCAATGCCTTTGCTCTTGCCTTTGCTCTTGCCTTTGCTCTTGCCGTTGCTCTTGCCTTCGCTCTTGGCCTTTGCTTTTGCCGTTGCTCTTGCCGTTGTTGTTGCCTTTACTAGAAACTAAAAACTAGAAACTAGGAACTGCCCCAAAACAAAAAACCCCCAGCTAATCGCCGAGGGTTTCCTGACTACTGACTACTTGCTACTGACTACTGCTACCAAGTGATCTTCATTCCGAACTGGAACTGCCGCGGATCATACGCCGCGGTCGGTGTCCCCGCCTGTGTGTACAGCGGATTCACATCAGCCACGTTGAACCGGTTCAAGAGGTTGAAGGCATCCATCATGATGTTCAGGTTGACCTTCTCTGTGACCGGGATTCTGCGCGCAATCCGCAGGTCCGTAAACACCGTGTAAGGACGTATCCCCGCATTCCTCTTCAGGTTTCCCGTCAGCGGAAGTGAAACGATTCCGTCGTTCACGCCATCGATGAAACAGGTCGCCTTCAGATATCCGCTCGGTGAATACTTTGAAGCAACTGCCAGATTGCCGCACAGGTCAGGCGCTGTTGCCTGCGCCGCTGTGGCGATCATGGGACGGTCCGTCGAAGAACTCAGATCGAAGTTTTGGTCTGTACCCGTAAGAATGTTGAACGGACGTCCCGACGCCAACTCGATGATCGGAGCTACCGTCCAGTCGCTTGCCAATCTCGACCAGGTCTTGCTGCCGCTTACTGTGCCGCTCTGGTACACGCCACTCAACACAAAACGATGCCGCTGGTCGAATGTTGAGTTCGCGCGTTCCAATGACGGCTGGCGGCTGTCCTGTGGTGCCAAGAGCGATTGCAAGTCAGTCGAATCGTCGATCGTGTGTGACCACGTGTACGAGGCCAGGAATTCATAATGATTGCTGAACCGCTTCTTCAGGTTTGTCGTCAGTCCGTGATAAACCGAACTGCCGTTCGAGAAGTTCGCGATCATGTCGCTGAACGGTACTGATGTCCCCACACCAAGATTGTTTGCCGCAGCGATTGCTCCAATGCCGGCCGCTGTGCAACCCGGTACCGCAACACCAGCCAGTGACGGATTCAACCCTGACTTGCGGAAAAAACTCAGCGCTGCCGCTGGGGCGAAAGCTCCGGCAGGTTGTAATCCGCCCAGCGTTCCCGGGCATATCTGCACGCTCAACGGACTGGATGGGTACGCAGCATTGTTCGTCGGCAATCCTGCCGCCGTCGCCGCCGCTACCGCCTTCTCCCAGTTCGATACCAGCGCCTCAGAGTTCACGGGATTCACGTTGATCGGACGATTCAAATGCCGACCGCCATTGTAGTTGTATCCCACGCTCAAGCTGAAGTCGTTTCCGAACTGGTGCTCAACTTGTACGTTGGCCTGTTGCGAATAACCATATTGGAAGTTGCTCGCCACCGGGAATCCGAACGGTTGCACGCTCAAGGGGAAACCTGCTGTCAGGTATGCCTGGTTCAGGAAGATCGAGCTTTGATTGTTGAAATCAAAACGTTGTTGACCCGGCAGATACGCCAACGCCGGCGCCAGTGCCGCCGGGAAGCAATTCGGATTCGTTAAACTTCCTTGGAAGATATTGGCCGCATTTAAATTCGTTACGGGGCTAGTCGCGCTCAACACGCTCGCCGGAGTGCATGGTGAACCGCTGCCGAAGAACGCCAACTGTGGTGCTTGCGTTCCGTCCGCAACCGCCGAGTTGAAAGCCAGCGCCAACAGCGGATGGTCATAGAACATTCCGTACGATGCCCGGAATACGGTCTTGCCATCCTTCCACGGGTCCCACGCGATTCCGATACGCGGAGCAATGTTGTTGCTGTCCTGCGGAATGCCTTCCACGATTCCCAGAGCCGCTTCCGCCGCCGTTGATGTCGCAGTGTTGGCCGGGAATACCGGAGTGAATTCAATGTCATAACGCACGCCATAGTTCAGCGTGATGGTCGGGGTGATCCGCCACGAATCTTGTATGTACGCGCCCAATGTCTTGTTGGTGAAATTCAGGTTCGGATCGCCCACACCTTGCACGAACACTTGCGGCAGTCCTAGCCCATAAGCCTGCACCGGAGAGAACTTCGGCAATCCCGCCACCGGGGTGATCTCGCCAAAGTTAAACAACCCGCCGAAGTTCACAGTGAACTGCGCTTGCAACGGGATGTGATTGTAATCGGCACCAAACTTGAACGTATGCTTGCTGTGGCTCCATGTGAAGTTATCGGTGAACTGGAAACGTTTCTCCACGCGGTCTACATAAGAGAATGGTTCGCGTCCGAAGAATCCATATCCCGCAATGTTCTCGGCTACACCGCTACCGCCTGCGGCTTTGGAGAAGTCATAACGGAGTCCGCGCCGCGCACCTTGGAAGCGGAACTCGTTGACCATGTTCGAACCGATCAAGTCCGTGTGCTGCGCCAGGATGCTGAAATCACGATACTGCTGCCGTGACGTTCTGCTCTCCGCATTCTGTCCGAAGTTTTGGTTCTGGGCATTTACCTGGATACCGCTCACCGTGCTCGGGCTCACGCTCGCGCGCAACATCAGGTTCTGGTTATTGGTAAGGCGATGGTCAAGTCTCAATCCCCAAATGCTCGTGCCTTCAGACACGGGATAATTTCCCGTCAATGTATTCAGCGGCACGAACGACGCTGGTAGCGGAATACTCGTTGTTGCAAACCGCGCGAAACCGCCGAGCACCGCCGGAGAGTGTCCCGTCAATGCGACTCCTGAAGCCGATCCCACTAGTCCCACATACTGTGCCGTCCCCGCATTCACGGGAAACGCCGCTGCATTCTGGATGATCGCCTGTTGCGCCACCGTGCCTTGGATCGTGATCGGAGTACCCGCGGGCAATCCAAACGCTGGCCCGAAGCGAGTCGCATCGATGTTCACAAGGTCAAAATTGTTCTTACCGATAGTCGAGAATCCCGTCTCTTGCCTGCGCGTCGTCTCGAATGACAAGAAATAGAATGTGCGGTCCTTCTTCAACGCGCCGCTCAACGTTGCTCCCGCTTGCACGCGGGTGTATGCCGGATTCGGCGTATTCGTAAACGGATTGTCCGCCTGCAACGCCCTCTGTCTCAGATAGCCATAGACCGAACCGTGTGTGTCGTTGCCGCCACTGCGCGTAACGATATTCACCACGCCGCCGGATGCGCGCCCATATTCCGCCGCATATCCGTTCGTGATCATCTGGAACTCTTGCACTGCCTCTTGCGAAACGGTCGATCGAATCCCATTGACTGAGTTGTCTTCAGCGTCTGCGCCGTCCACGTTCACCAGGTTGGAACGTGCGCGCTGTCCGCCGATATTCAACCCCGAGGTCGGTGCTGCGCCAATACTCGGTGCCACGTCTCGGGCCGTCTGTGAATTGGTCAGAACAAAGTTGATGTAGTTGCGGCCGTTCGTCGGCAGGTTATCAATGCGCTGCTGGTTTACCGTGCTCGTCGCCGATGTCCTCTGCGTCTCAATCACTTCCGCTTGCGCATCCACTGTGACTTCCGCGGCTGCAGCAGCCAACTTCATTGACACCGGCAATTCCGCGCTCTGTCCCACCGTCAAGTTCAGGTTCTTGGCAGTCGTCTTGCTGAATCCGGTCGCCTCCACAGTCATCACATAACTACCCGGAGGCAGCAGTTGCAGAAAGTATTCGCCTTGGCCATCCGTCTTCGTCGTTCTGACGATGTTTTTGGCATCATCTCGCACAGTCACTGTGGCGTTCGTCACAACCGCGCCGTTCGGGTCTTTCACCGTTCCGCGCAAGTCTGCTGTGGCTACGTTCTGCGCCACGGCGCTCGCCAACAGCAGCAACATACCTACGACCAAAGACGCCACTCTCATATTTCGATTCATGGGCTGCACCTTCTTGCGTTCAGTTTTTTAATTCAGAGTTCGACTAAGACTTCGACTTCATCGGATCACAAATGGCTTGAATATTTCTTCGTGTCCTTCGTGTGGAATGGGTTTCACGCAGCGCGCAGCTGCATTCATCCACACATTAGGACTTTTGAGTTCCAGTACGAGACTCGACTGGACAGGACTCGCCCTCGCCGGCCATCCATATAGAAAAGGAGTTCGCAATTTCTACATCACTTACCCATGCCAAAGCAAGAAGTAAGTGCAACAAACGTTTAGGGTTAAGTGCTTTTGCTGATTCCTCTACGCGACTGTGGAAAATGAATCGCGTTCACCCGCACTGAACAAGACTGGAAAGCGGATTGCATTCGCAGACCGCACGAGCCTTCGTGCTGCCTTCGTGACCGTCGTGTGAAAGTTCTTATTGCCAGTCCCTACTAACAACTGGGCACTGAGGGTATGAGTAGCCCTACTATTTAAGATTTAGGACTTTGCCTCTTGTCACTCCGCGGTGAAAGCTTGAACTAGCCATTGTCCACTTAGCCTCAATGTGCGTCCTCAATGCATTCGACCTACACTACGAACTACAAACTACGCCCCACGAACTACTGCCACATCCTCCAACTCCTTCGTCCTCACACCCCAAGCCATTCTCGGAGTGTTATACGCAATCCCATACCTGCCGCTCGCATCCAGCAAAATGATTCCGCCATGTCCATTCAGCCGATTCTTCAAATTAGCAATCGCCTCATCCGCCGCTACCTGCGGCTCTTTTCCCGCAGCCACCGCGTCCGCTGCCGATTTCGCCAGCACCAGTTTCATGATCGGCTCTCCCCATCCCGTGCATGACGCTGCCGCACTCAGGTTGTCCGCGTAACATCCGCATCCGATCAACGACGAATCACCCACGCGCCCTGGCTCTTTGTTCACCGTCCCACCCGTCGACGTCGCTCCCGCAATGTTCCCATTCACATCCACAGCGACTGCGCCCACCGTGTCGTGCGACATCTGCTCCGGAACGCGACTCTGCTCGTCACCACCGCTAAACGTCGTGTCTTTCCCGCCAGCCGCCAACACCGCTTTGAAATCCCGCAATCGGACGACTTCACGCTCCACTACCAGTTCTTTGTTATCGATCAACTCCATCCCATGCTCTTGCGCAAACTTCTCCGCGCCCGCGCCAACAAAATAGACGTGCGGACTCTTCTCCAGCACCAGCCGCGACAACCTGATCGCGCTCCTCACCCGCTGCACTCCGCCGACTCCGCCGGCACGAAGCGTAGCTCCATCCATGATCAATGCATCCATCTCGACAGTTCCCACGCTGGTCAGAAAACTTCCTTTGCCCGCATCGAACGTGTCGTCCTCTTCCATGACCATGACTGCGGCTTCCACCGCATCCACCGCCGACCCGCCCCGCTCCAACACCTTCCATCCCGCAGACATGGCGTTACGCACCCCACGCTCATGCGCCGCGACGGTGTCATCTGGCATCGCCCACGCCCCACCATGCACCACCAACACCGGCCGCCTATGCTTACTACTGCAATTCTGCTTCATATCAGTGAGAACACTTCTCCCAATTCGCTATTGAACAAGGCTACCTGTTGAGCAATCGCAGCAACAGAGCGACCATGCCCAACATTCACTGTCACCCTGAGCGAAGCGCAGCGTAGTCGAAGGGCAATGCCCTTGCTCCTGCTTTTGCCTTGCTCTTGCTTTTGGTGTTGTCAACCAGAACCAAAAACGAAAAACTAGAAACGGGTTTTTGAACTTTATTACTGGGATGCTGCAGGTGTAAAGGGAGGGAAGACAAAAATGAACTTTACTGATTAACTTCTCTTTGTGATTCTTTGTCTTCTTTGCGTGTTTGTGGTCCAAGATTTTGAACTCATGGAGTCATTTCGCCATCCAGCACTAAGTGCTAACTGCTAACTGCTAGCTGCTGTCTTCTCCATCGCACTCGTCTGCTGATACGTGTACGCGATCCTATGTATCACTGTCAGCGTCGATATCACCGCCAGCACCCACAGCACCGGCGCCATCGCTCCAAATTTCTCAAACAACGCGCCAATAATGATCAACACGATCCGCTCCGGACGCTCCATGAATCCAACCTTGCACGTCCCGATCAGCGACTCAGCCCGCGCGCGCGTATAACTCACCATCACCGAGCTGACCATCACGAACGCCACCAGCCCGATATAAAAAAATCGGTTCGCCCGTGCGTAATACACCAGCAACCCAAAGAACAGCGCGACATCGCTATATCTGTCGATGACCGAATCAAAGAACGCGCCGAAGACCGTCACCTGGTTCGTCGCCCTCGCCACCCGGCCATCCACCATGTCAAAGATACCCGCGCCGATGATCACCAGCCCGGCATACAAAAACATTCGCCAGTGCTCTTCGCCAGACGCATATCCAAACAACACCGCTGCCACTACATTAATGACGAGTCCCATGAACGTGAGCACGTTCGGCGATATCCTCGTCAGCGCAAGCCCACGCACGATGGCGTACAACAACACGCTGCTCGCTTTTCCAAATGATCTCGTCCAACTCATAGTTGTTTTTACATCCCGAGCGCAGCGAGGGAGCCCTACGACTCTGCAAAATGCCCGCACTTACCTGAAATCTAATCCCGAGCGCAGCGGCGGAACCTACGATCTCGCATTTGCTCCACTAGCCACTAGTCAGTATCCACTGACCACTACTTCCTGACTACCGACTACTGACTACTGCTCTTCGTCATGTATCGTCTTCAACTTCAGCACTTCCAACTCTCTCGTTCCGCCCGGCGTCACTACATTCGCCGTCTCGCCCACCTTCTTTCCCACCAGCGCCTTCCCTATCGGAGACGTCGTCGATATCAATCCTTTCGTCACATCTGTTTCTTCGCTCGTCACCAATTTGTAAATGATCTCTTCATCTTTCGTACTGTCGTAAACGGTCACGGTCGCCCCGAACGCCACCCTGTCCTTGGGGATGTTCGTCATATTGACCATCGCCAACTCGCCCACACGTTTCTTGAGCTGCCCCAGCCGCGCATTGACGAAGACCTGCCGCTGCTTCGCCATGTGATACTCAGCGTTTTCGCTCAGGTCTCCCAGCGCCGCCGCCTTCTTGATCTCTTTGGGAAGCTCATTGGTGAGCTCATACTCAAGCGCTTTTATTTCTTCTTCTAATTTTTTTTTGATCTTCTCAGGCATCAACTATGGACCGCCTCGCTATAGCCTCCGATTATAGCTTGAGCCGTTTTAGCCATGAAAAAACCAAACGGGCTCATAGGCCGCTGCCGACACCCCAGAGCTTCCCTTTGCGTACCTTCGCGCACTTTGCGGTTCGAGGTTTCGCTCTCACCTCAACTCACAGCCGACACGACAGCTGACAACCGCCTTCCCCCTGTATACTTTCTCCCCTATGAAACATGCTCTGCTCTGCCTGCTCCTCTCCGCCGCCGCATTCGCACAAGCTCCACAAAAAGGTATCGAAGTCTCTGATCTGAATCGTTCGGTCGATCCATGCACAGATTTCTTCGAATACTCCAATGGCACTTGGCGCGCCAACAATCCCATGCCTGCCTCCATGGTCCGATGGAGCCGCCGATGGCAAGCCGGAGAAACTTCCAAAGAGCAGCTCAAGACCATCCTCGACGACGTCTCAACCCGCAAAGATTGGCCGAAGGGAAGCGTCGAACAGCTCATCAGCGATCACTACGGTTCATGCATGGACGAAGCCCGCGCCAACAAACTCGGCGCCACGCCCATTCAGCCTCTGCTCGCCGAAGTCGACGCCGCCAAGAACACCGCCGACATCCAGCGCATCATGCGCCACTTCCACGAACTCGCTATCAACGTTCCATTCGGCCTCACTGGCTCTTCTGACAATCACAATCCCACGCAAGTCATCGCAGACATCTACGCCAGCGGACTCGGTCTCCCTGATCGCGACTACTACTCCAAGCCCGAACCCCGCTTTAAGGAAGCTCGCGAGAAGTATCTCGTTCACGTCGCGAACATGTTCAAGCTTGCAGGCGCGTCAGAAGCCGACGCCAAAGCGGCCGCCGACACCGTCCTCGACATGGAGACCAAACTCGCCGACGCTTCGCTCGACAACGTTGCCCTGCGCGATCCCAAAGCCACAGACCATAAGACCTCATTCGCCGACCTGCAAAAGCAAACGCCGCACATCGATTGGGTCGGATACTTCCAGAGCGGCAAACTATCCCGCGCTGATCTCAACCTGCAGGAACCGAAGTTCCTGAAAGAAGTTGACCGACAACTCCAGGAAGTCTCTCTTGCCAACTGGAAGACCTATCTGAAGTGGCACCTCCTTCGCTCCGCTGTCGGCTCGCTCTCTGACCCATTCGTCGAAGAGTCTTTCAACTTCAACAGCAAGTATCTCGGCGGTGCCAAAGAGATGAAGCCGCGATGGAAGCGCTGCGTCGAATCGACAGATGCACTTCTCGGCGAAGCTCTCGGCCGCAAGTACACAGAAAAATATTTCCCGCCGGAAGCCAAGGCCCGCATGCAGGATATGGTGAAGAACCTTCTCGCCGCACTCGGCGACACCATCAAGGGTCTCGAATGGATGCAGCCCGACACCAAGAAAAAGGCGCTCGAAAAACTCGCCACCTTCAATCCCAAGATTGGATACCCCGACAAGTGGAAGGACTACAGCAAAGTAAAGATTGGTCGCGACTCCTTCTGGAACAACGTCGTTGCCGGTCGCGGATTCAATGTTCAAGACGACCGCGCCACCATCGGCAAGCCCGTCGATCGTGGACGCTGGGGCATGACGCCGCCCACCTCCAATGCTTATTACAATCCGCTGCTGAATGAGATCGTCTTTCCCGCCGGAATCCTGCAACCACCCGCCTTCAGCATGCAGAACGTTGACGCCGTGAACTACGGCGCCATCGGCGTCGTCATCGGACACGAGATCAGCCACGGCTTCGACGATCAAGGCGCACAATATGACGCCCAGGGACGCCTCAACAATTGGTGGACAGAAAGCGACCTCAAACAATTCCAGGAAAAAGGAAGCTGCGTCGTCAAACAATTCGATAGCTACTTCATTGAGCCCGGCATCCACCACAATGGAAAGCTTGTTCTCGGCGAAAGCATCGGCGACCTCGCCGGAGCAAAGATCGCATATCTCGCCTTCAAGAAATCGCTCGAAGGCAAACCGCCCGCACCAACCATCGACGGCTTTACTCCCGACCAGCAATTCTTCATAGCCTGGGGACAATTCCGCGGAGACGCAATCCGCCCCGAGACCCAACGCCTGATGGTCCAATCCGATCCGCACCCTATCGGGAAATATCGCGTCATCGGCCCACTATCAAACCTTCCCCAATTCAAGGAAGCATTTAGTTGCAAGGTCGGCTCAGAAATGGTCCGCCCCCCACAAGATCGCTGCGAGGTCTGGTAAGACTCCGGAGCAAAACAGCCCCACAGTGGCGAATGATAGCTTCCCGGCACGTCAGTGCCGGGAAGCCCGGACAAAAGGAACCAGTCCCGTAGGGACGGATGAAACCGCCCATTGTTTTGAGTGGCAGGCTTCTATAAGAATCGAGAGTCGCTAAAGGGCTGTTCCAATCCCGAGTGCGCAGGCCTTTAGGCCTACATGAATTGCGGATTAAAAGTGCTTTGCTTTAAACCTGTGTTCGGGTGGCCCAGCCCTTAGGCCAGCAAATTGCCGGGGCTTCAGCCCCTCGTGTCTCGGGTGGCGCAGGCCTTTAGGCCTGCATCATCAAGCTGATTAGTAATGGGCTTTAGCCCCTGAGGTAATCCTTCTCCTGCACCGAGCAATTTGCCGCTCTTTGCGTACTTTGCGATTGAAGCTTCAAACAGCAAGTGACCAAAGTACCCTTGGAACACCACTGGCCGAACGCTACACTCCCACCGAGGGCCCCCCATGATCAACAAACTCGCTCTTTTTTCGTTGCTGCTCCTTCTTTCCACTTGCTTCGCCCAAAAAACCTCCTACGACGACCTCTACAGGAGAGGAAGTGATGCGGTCGCCTCTGGAGACGCTATCCGCGCACGCGATGCCTTTTGCGAAATCATTAAATCCGATCCCGAATACAAAGACGCCAAAGAACAATGCGACCAATACACAGTTGCCGCCCAGAGAACACTTAACCGATACAAGATCAACTTCGCTGATGGCATGGCCTACATGCAGAGGGGCGACTACGATTCCGCCGAAATCAAATTTCGCGCAGTCAAAGCTGGGGAATACGCCGACATCGCAAAACAAAAGCTCGCCGAACTCCAGCCTTTGAAACGCGACAAGCTCACAGCCGATCTTGCTGCTCGCGAATCGGTCAGAGAAGATGTCAAACGCAAACAACTTCTCTACGATCGCGGATACACCGCACTGAATTCCGGTGAGATTGTTGCCGCTCGAGATGCTTACTGCGAACTCGCTCGCGTCGACGCCAGATACAACGATGCCGAAGGTCTGTGCGCCACTTTCACGACACGCTCAAATCGTCTCTTCGATCGCATGAATCAGGATTACGAAGAGGGTCTGGCATTTATGCAGGGCGGCGATTACAGCTCAGCGGAGATCAAGTTTCGCGAGGTCACTGCCGGAGACCACGTGAATGATGCTCATCAACATCTGGTTGAGATCATCAAGCTGAAACTTGCTAACAAGACCGGCCAGTCGGCCGCAGCAGCAATACGGGGCGCTCATTCCAAATGGCTGGCCAAGACTCTTGAGAACGCATCCACCATCAAGCCCGGCATGGCCCGCAACCAACTACTCGCTCTGTTCGTCGAACAAGGCGGATACTCCGCCTCTTCTCGCACGCACCGAACGTATATATATAAAAGCTGCCCTTACATCGCTGTCGATGTCGAGTTCACGCCCGTCCTCGATTCGGAGAACAAAGCCACGGAATCCCCACGCGACAAAATCGCCAAAATCTCCCGCCCCTACCTCGCCTACCCCATTTACGACTGACTTAGGTTTCTTCGCGCCTCCGCGGTGAAAAAAGCTCTTCACCTTCACTATCTACCGCCCACTGGCCCCTGCATTTGGTCGCAACTCGGCGTACTCCGCCCGTTTGACCACTCCTTCCACATACGTTATAATTTAGTTAAGTCTCCCCTGCGCCCGCGGGTCCGCGGAAGGTCAAAACGAGTGTCTATGTCCACTGAATTCAGCTTCCAGATAGGCGACAAAGTTGTTTACCCCAACCATGGGGTGGGTATCATCGAGCAGATCAGCAGCCGGGTCATCGGCAGCAATGTCGAACGCTTTTATCTGCTGAAGATTAAGGCTAGCAGCCTTAAAGTGATGATTCCATTCAACAATGTGGGCAATGTCGGACTCCGCCGGGTAGTTAAGAACGGCGAAGTTCAGAAAATTATCGACTTCCTCAGTACCGGCGACATCGACAGCAACGCCGACTGGAAAGACCGCTTCAAAGAAAATTCAGACAAGATGCGCACCGGCACACTTTTGGAGACGGCCATCGTCCTCAAGAGCCTGCTTTGGCTCAACCAAACCAAGCCGCTCTCATTCCGCGAGAAGAAGATGCTTGACCGCGCCCGATACCTCCTCGTAAGCGAACTCGCCATGGCCCGCAACATCGACGAGGAATCCATGGAAGACCTGCTCTCCAAGGCCCTCTCCAAATCCAAACTTAAATTCCCCGAAATCACCGCCGAAGCCTAGACGACCTGGCACTACATTGGCCCTAGATTTGTCATCCTGAGCGAAGCGCGGAGCGCGCAGTCGAAGGACCCCTACCACTCTGCAATCGGCTGGCATTCACCCAAACGCTTGTCATCCTGAGCGAAGCGCGTCAGCGCGAAGTCGAAGGATCCCTACCACTCTGCAATCTGTTCGCGTCAACCGATGTCACCCTGAGCGAAGCGCGGAGCGCGCAGTCAAAGGACAATGCCTTTGCTCTTATTGCTTTTGCTCTTCCTAACTACTAACTACTGACTACTGACTACAAATACCTCTCCCTCAACACTCCCATATGATGCTCCACATGCCCCGGCACAATGAACGCCAGCGCCCTTACCGTAAACGGATTTTCACTCGCGATCCCACTCTTCATCCACGCATCGTTCGGCATGTTTTTGAACAATGAGATCGTCGCCAGCCGCACGCGACTAAACTCCTCCACATGCCCGGCCCACGAAATCCGGTCCGCCTCAGCGGCCGCAGCGGCAATGTCCTGGTCGAACCCCGGCAACGGACTATCAAACCCGCGCGCAAACCATAATGCCCTAAACGCAAACGCGCGCTCCGTGTCATTCACATGGCTGAGCAACTGCCGGATACTCCACTTCTCTGGCGCATACCGGTGCTGCGATTTCTCTTCCGATATCCCCTGCAAGAACGCGATCGTCTCCGGCAACTGCCGCTCGATCGCCGCCACCGGATCATCTCCAACTACTTTGTCAATGTAAGTGAAATAGTAAGCTGCAGATTCTGTCTTCTCTGGACGTCCATTCATGCAATGACTCTACCCCAACTGCTGGGTACTTGCATTTCCGATCGGGAATAAGAGTGGGACGGACATCCCGCGTTTATCTGCGTAAATCCGCGGCTGCCTCTGCTGTTCCTGACTACCGACTACTAACTACTGCTTCCTACTGACTACTGCTTCCCACCAAACCTCAACATCAACCCCTTGCTGCTCGTTGTCGCTTTCGTCACTTGCCCAACCGCAGTACCCAGCAGCGCATTCGGATCCACCACGACGGCATCTTTTTCCATTCTCACAGCGCCACTCTGCTTTGTCTTGATCGACTTCTCCGGGCTGAATCCCAGCATCCCCGCCAGCGACTTGATCGGAATGATCCCCGCTTTTTCAGACTTGATTTCCAGCCGCAGCATTCCTTCTTTCGTCAGTGACACTGGCCCCTCGATATTGATCGGCACCGGGATCCCCGTTTTTTGCATGGTGGCGCTGATCTTCGCCCTCTGTCCTTCTTCTGTCTCGATCTTAAAATCCTTGATGTTCGTGCTCGCGATCTTGTCATTGATCAATCGCGTTAGTGCCTCTGACGTCAAGAACGCGTCACCGGAGCGTATAACCGTTGGCTTTGTCGCTTTAAATTCTTTCGGAGGAAGTTCCACATCGAGGTTCGTCAGTGCCACAGGCGCGCCCGACCCCGTCGTGAGTGTCGCAGCTTGTATCTGCAACCTGCTCCAACGAGGTACAGACTTCTTTACCGCAGGCACATTTTTTTCGGCCGCGAAGCAAATTGTCGCAGAGAGCATGATGGCAATGGCTGAGTAAAAGGACAGTCGCTGCAAGAGAAGCATGACCGTTCGATGCCCAGCAGAGTGCGGACGTAAACAGCCACTCTGTAAGTCAGCAGCAACAACTCTCGCAAGCTACATCCGACGCATCTCTTCATTCGTGGAGCGTGTCATCGCGCGGCGCGGCGAACGGATTTGCTTCATTTCGAGTTCAACCTTTGCGTGGCAGGCTTTTGCTTTTCCTGACTACCGACTACTGATTATCGACTACACCTAGAACTTGAATCTCGCCGTCATCTGCAATTTACGCGACGGCAACTCCGCCACTGGCTGCCCAAAAAACGGGGAACGCTGGTTCCCGATAAACGTCACATAATTCGACCGATTGAAAATGTTGAACGCATCAAACGCCATTGTTGCCACCGGGCTCTTGTCTTTGCGGGAAGCCATCAGCTTGAAGTCGTGCGACCACCGCAGATCAACGTCAGCGTAACCCGGCCCGCGCGCGCTGTTCCTGCTTACTCCCGCAGGACGCTCATTCGCAAATCCATCGCGGTTGAGATCGAGACCGGTTGTGATCGTGTACGGCTTCGCCGACGCCAGGCTCAATCCCACGCCGATATTGAAAAACTTGCCTGCATTGATGACTTCAAGAAGATTCAATCGGTGTCGCTGATCAAAATCGCTCCGCCCCCACTCGCCCGTCAGGTCATAGCTGTTCGCCGGAAAGAATCCGATTCCATTCGTGTCGTTCATGCTCTTGCTGAACGTGTACTGTGCTTGCCCGGTGATTCTCTTGCTGATCTTCCCCTTGAGGCTGATCTCCAGCGCATTCGACTGTTGGCTGCCGGTCGCTTCGATCTGCCGGACAGTGCCCAGCGTCAGGTCCGGACGCGCCACAAAACTCGGCCCAATAGGCGCATTGACATCGCGCGATCGAAATACATTCGACGACTCAGATCCCCTATATCCCACTGACACTGTCGCTTTCCCAAGCTGTCTTTCCACACTGACCCCGTATTGCACCGTGAATGGGATTGCCACATTCGGCGCTAACACAACTCGGTTCGTCGGATCGGAAGAGAGCGATCCTCCATTCTGAAATGCATTCGGATAACTCGGATTCGTGAGTACATAACTATTAATGTGACCGCCATCGAACCGCGCCAGATCTGAGATCGGATTCCCTCCTGTACGGTCATAGAAAACCCCGCTGCCGCCGCGGATCACGACCTTCCGACGTTTCCCCGGCGCATAGGCAAAGGAGGCGCGCGGAGCAAAATTGTTGTTGTCACCGAAAGCATTTTGCCAGTCGTAGCGTAGCCCCAACATCACCGAAAGGTTCGGCTTGAATTTAATCTCATCTTGCACGAAGCCGCCGATTTCATCCTGCTTGAAAACCACACGCCCATTCCCTTGTTGGATCGTGAACGCGTATGGAAGATTCGCCGCATAACTTGAAAGATCGCTGAAGAAGAACGTGCCGCCAACATTGTTGGTATCCAACAGCAACCTGTGACTGATGTTCGGAATATTGATTCCCGTTTTGATCGTGTGGTTTTTCTTAGTCCACGTCAGTATCCAGTTGAAGCGGACATCTTTCTCCGCGCGATACCTGTTCGTCTGCGCGCCGCCGCCGGTGAAACTGTCCAGCACGATGAGTTTCTGGCTAGGATCTGTACTCTCCGTAAGGTCGTGGTTCGTCTCCCACCGGATCTGAAGTTGGCTCAGCAGATTCGGAGAGATGATCAGGTTGTCCGTGAACTGGTACTGGTCTTCACGCGAACTGGCATTCGTTCCCGCAGTGCTCAGCACTACTCCGCCCACATTTTGGTTCTGATTGCTGTCCTGCTGGAAGCTGTATTGAAAAGCGATATTGTGCCTGTCATTGATCACGTGCGAGATTCGCCCCGCTAGTTCCGTATTCCTCTGCGGAGTGGCCACGTTCCCCGTCACTATTCCCGACGCATTCCGCGCAAAGATCACCGCTTGCAGATCTTCCTCTTCGCGATTGCCGGAGATCAGGAATGAAGTCTTCCCACTCCTCCCGATGGGCCCGATCAACGAACCTTCAAAAATTCGCCGCTGCTCCGGAGGCTTCGAACTCGCGAATCTGTCGGACGCGTTCAAGTGGTAGTCGCGGAAAATAAAGTTGAACGTGCCGTGATATTCGGGAGCAGCCTGCTTTGTGACTATCTCGATCCGTCCTCGTCCGGGACGAAAAAACTCTGCCGCATACGGATCGTCATTTATCTTCACCCGCTCGATCGCGGATGGCGACACTCCAGCTTTACTGGCTTCAATCCCATCCACCACCAGCGAAACTCCGCCCGTTGCGATCATCGACGGGTCTAGGAACATCGACAGCGCAGCAACATAGTTCTGGTCAAAGATGGGCAGGTTCTCCAGCGCGCTCTGGTCAACTTCTATGCTGTCTTGATTAGCGGCACTCTGGGCAGCCACCCTCGAGTCGTCGTTAGCAACATCCACATTCTCTTTCACTGCCGCGACCGGTAACACCACAGTCAGGGCCGCGGGCTTTCCAGCAGCGATCTCCACCGCCTTCTCAGTCGGCTCAAAACCCTCACGCTTGATCGTGAGTTTGTAGGCTCCGGGAGTGATCGCCTGAAAACGAAACTTCCCAGCAGCGTCCGATGTTGTGGAAAAAAACTGCGTTTGATTCTTAGCGGATACCAACAAGACAGTCGCATTGGGGATCACTGCGCCAGTAGCGTCCTGCACTTGGCCCTCGAAAGTGACTCCCCCGCGCTGAGCAAAGAGCAATGTAGAAAAAAGTATGAAAGCGGCTACAAACTTGAAAATGAATTGCCCGCACTTAATAAACCGGCCCGCAAGATGCATGCCGTGATTGTATGCAGGAAACCTGAAATTTTGCTGAAGAGCGGTGCCCGGTTCAAATCACAATTCAAAAACGAATATTCTTACGCTTTCCTTCGTGCCCTTCGTGAATCCTTTTGTGTCCTTCGTGTGCTCAGGTTTGAGGTTTGCGCCCAACTTGCTCCTTCGTTCTCAGGTTTGAGACTCGCGCCAGCTCTAGCCACTACTCACTGAGCACCACCCTTCACAAATGCCTTCCTCTGCGTCTCCCCGCCTATTTGTTGAAATCTCTTTTCAATCCGCGCGTTCATCTGCGTAAAGCCGTGGCTGCCTTTGCTGACTACTGACTACGAACTACTGACTACTGCCTCACTCCCCCATCAGCTCTCCCAATCCCCTCAACGACTCCACATGGTCACACACGATCTTGATCGCCGCCATGATCGGCACTGCCAAGATCAATCCCATTGCGCCCCACAAGAATCCCCAAACCAGCAGCGACATCGTCACCACCAACGGATTCAACTGCAACCGCGATCCCAGCAGCTTGGGATACAAAACATTGAACGCAAATAAATGGATGGCGAACACCGAGAACGCCACTGCCAGCATGTGCGACGCATTCAACTGTCCCATCCCTGCTGCCAGTGGAGGCACTACCGCCAGCAATACTCCCAGGTACGGGACCAGGCTCAGAAATCCGCTGATGAATCCGAGGAAGTAGAAATACGGCACGCCCGCCCACCAGAACGCGCCAACACTCATCACTCCCATGATCAACCCGACTACAACATTCCCCGTGATGAACGCCCGCAGCATCTTCGCCACGCGCCCCAGGGCCACATAGGCAGTCGTCCGGTTCTCATCGCTGAACATGCGCACCGCGGACGCCCGCATGTGGTCCCGCCACGTCACCATAAAAAATGCCAGGAACGGGATGAATGTCACCGCCAGGATCGTCTCGCTTAGCGAACCTGCCGTTTTTGTAAGTCCGGCGATTCCGCTGGCTGCCACATCCTTCACCGGGATCGCGTTTCTTTCCTCCGGAGTAGCGAGTTGTTTACTGGTGTTCTGCAGGTCTTGCGTCTGTCGGCGGAATTTCAGCACAGAGTCTTTCACTCTGTCTGTGTACTTCGGCAGCTCGTGTACAAAGCTTTGCGCCTTCACGTATGAAAAATAACTGGCCGCATAGAGCACTCCGCCGATCACCGCCAGCATCACCAATGCTCCTGCTGCTCTCGGTATCCGTATCCGCTCCATGGCCTCCACGAAAGGTTCCATGATGAACGCCAGCAAGAGTGCAAACATCAGCGTCACAAACACTAGCTTGCCGACATAACAGATCGCCAACACCGCAGCGAATGCGATGATCTTCTGCGCATGGTTGCTTTCTAGTTCCAGCGGCAACACTACAGGCTCGCCATTCTGGATTACGGCAGAGCCCGCATTGCTCCCTTCGGCACCAGGCCTCGAGGGCGCGGTGTTTTCCTGTGCAGCAGTCGTCACCGGCCCTGTGCTTCCCTCGCTACCGATCCTCGGCGTCGCGGTGCACTCCTCGGGAGCAGTCTTCGCCGAGGCCTCAGGCTTTGCCCGGCTCATCTGTTTTATCTCAGCCATTCACATCTTCAGATGCCGGCAAACTATAATTCTGGTGTGCGACTAGGAAACAATTCCGCGGCTCCGGATGCCGACGAATCATCCAATTCCGAAGCTGGCTCAAGCAGCCCAGCCGCTACCGGCATTCACGCGAACACCGCGCGCAAGCGCATCCTCGCTCTCGACGTCGGCTCCCGGCGCATCGGCCTCGCCGTCTCCGACGCGCTCGGCATCACCGCCCAGGGACTCGACACTCTTCATCGCAAGAACAAACGCAGCGACATGGCCGAACTGCAAAGACTTGTTAGCACATACGATATTGGCGAGATAGTTATGGGAAATCCCCTGCAGATGAGCGGCTCGGAAGGCACCCAGTCCGGCAAGATCACTGAATTCGCGGAACAACTCCGGCACCGTCTCGGCGTTCCCGTACATTTATGGGACGAACGCCTGACCAGCGCCGAAGCCCACCGCATCCTCGACGAATCCGGCCAGTCAAAAGACCGCATGCAGCGTAAGGGAAAGGTTGACCGCATCGCAGCCGTGCTTATTTTGCAATCGTTTATGGAGTCCCGCTCCCCGCACAGATGAACAGCTCAACGTGATTCGGTACGCTAGTTGACGATTTAATGTCAGTAGTGAAATCTCTCGGCACCAATTGAAGCAGTTGGTGCTTTGAGTAACAGAGCCGCGTGCCCAATCCCGGGTGGCGCAGCCTTTAGGCCTGGACATTGTCTTCGTCTTCTTAAGGAAACCTTTCTTGTTGCCGCAGACAGGCTGCGCGCGACGCGTGCCAGCTCTGGTTGACTTCATAGGGATGGCTTTGCCCGGTGCCCGTCTTGAGCGCGCGGCGAAGGGTGGGCCAGCGACTGCATCGGCCTCGGCTCCGCTTTCGCCAGCCCCGGGTACATACCTTTGCGTCCTTTGGTGAACCGCCTCCATTCCTTTTCCCTTGACGCGCCTAACAATGTGTAGATATACTTCACTGTAGTATATTAACTGTCAGTTAATAGCTAAAGTCTTTTACTTTCTATATTTTGATATCCAACTCCTTTGGTTCCGATATTTTGCGACAACGTCCGATAACGGGTCCACTAAGCCTCATGTTCTCAATACCTTAGGATTGTGAGGGGGGCGGGGGGGTAGCACAACCAAACCGTCGCACTACCATCAACAGCACTTAGGCTGCAGCATCTATACAATCAAAAACTAAGCGAGTGAAGAAACTTCTCAAAATTTTCGTTGTAGTAATGCTCCTGTTTGCCATCTGGATCGGCTTTGCGCTAGTAGCGCCGCAGACGCCCGCGACGCAGCAGTTTGTTGTGCTGAAGCCGGGAACATCTACGCGACAGATCGCGAGTGAATTGGAACACGCAGGTGCGATCCGCAGCAGCACTGCGTTCTTGCTTTATCACTACCTGCGCGGGAAGCGCACGCTGAAAGCGGGTGAGTATGCATTCGAGCATTCAGCGAGCACGTTGGATGTTTACAACCGGCTTGCGCGCGGCGATGTTTACTCGCACACCGTAGTAGTACCGGAAGGGTTCAATATCTTCGATATTGCCGACGCGCTTGAGGCAGCGAAGGTTTGCAAGCGCGATGATTTTCTGCGGGTCGCACAGACTGACACCTCACTCATCGCCGACATTGATCCCGAAGCAAAAACTCTCGAAGGATACCTCTTCCCTGACACCTACAACATAAGCCGCTCGCAAACACCGCGCGACGTGGCGGCGACGATGGTCAAACGCTTTCGGCAGAACGCAACGACGATCGGGTTGAACACCAATGTGCATCGCACGGTGACACTCGCGTCCATCGTTGAAAAAGAAACGGGAGTGAAATCGGAGCGACCGCTTGTAGCGGGAGTTTTCGAGAACCGGCTCGCGCACCACATCGGACTCGCCACGGATCCGTCTGTGATCTACGCGTCGTTGTTGATCGGAAAGTTTGACGGCACGATCCATCAATCCGATCTCGCGCTCGATTCGCCTTACAACACATATAAGAACGCCGGGCTGCCGCCCGGGCCCATCGCGAATCCGGGACGCGAATCGCTGAAGGCGGCGATGCAGCCGACACAGACGGACTATCTATATTTCGTCGCCAACAATCTCGGCGGACACAATTTTGCGCGCACCATCGAAGAGCACAATCACAATGTGGCGCTGTATCGGCAAGGTCTGGCCAAGGCAGGAAATAATTGAAACCAAGTTGGCGCTTTACACGTCAAAGGGTCATGTGTGAGGTTGGGTAGCTCTGCGCGACCAGAGCTGCGGGGCTGATTTATACTCATCTGTCGTATTTCATTCGCATCTTATAAGTGTTAGGAAGTCTCGATTTGCTCTCGCAAGTACGCACTTTTATTCTTCTGGGTGTCGCGCTGTTCCCGCTGACCGGCTGCCTTTTCCGGACACACAATGTGGCGCGTCCGATGAGCACCGCGACACTGGAGCACGCGACGCTTGCAGACCTGGTCAACCGCATCAACTCCGACGCGGCTAAGATCAAAACGCTCAATCTGACCGTCGATATCGGCAGCTCTATCGGTGGCGCTAAGAAGGGCAAGGTCACCGAGTTCCAGGAGGTTCGCGGATACGTGCTGGTGCGCAAGCCGGGGATGCTGCGCATGATCGGATTGTTTCCAGTGGTTCGCAACCGCGCCTTCGACATGGTCAGCGATGGCAACCAATTCAAGCTCAGCATTCCTCCGAAGAACAAGTTTGTTGTCGGTCCGAAAGACGTGAGGGTGCCCTCAAAGCAGCCATTTGAAAATCTGCGTCCTCAGCAGATCATGGACGCGCTGCTGATAAAAGAGATCGACCCGAAGGATGAGCTTGCAGTGTTGGAATCCGGCACGGAAAGAGCCGAGGACCCGAAATCGAAGAAGGAAGTAGAACTGCCGAATTACGTGGTGGACGTGATCCATCATGGAAATGACGGGGCGTGGCTTGCTCGCAAGATTTTTTTCAGCCGTACCGATCTGCAGCCAACCAGACAGGTGCTCTACGACAAGTTGGGGAACATCGACACCATCGCACGCTACGGCAACTACACGGAGGAAGGGCATCCGGGAATCATGTTTCCGAATGTTATTCAGTTCGAGCGTCCGCAGGAAGAGTATGCGATGCAACTGGGAATGGTGAAGGTGACGGTCAACGAGCCGCTGCGTGATGACCAATTCGAATTGACGCAGCCGGTGGGATCGCAACTTCAAATACTCGAAGGCGCTTCTTACACCGTTCCCGCACGCAGCAGCAACACCCATCCACAGCAGCCGCACGAGAACTCATCGATTGAGTCACATTCGTCGGGAAGATAGCGAGGAGTTACTGGCGAGAATCGTCAGGGAATGAGACTTCCACTTCGCCAAAATCGGCGAGTTGTTTCAGGAGAGGCGCTGCCTCTTCTTCAGACTTCCCTTTTCTCCGCAGAAAATTCTGTATACGCTGAATCTCGCCGGCTTCGCAGGCGATGCCATTGCGCGAGATCTCGTATCTGCCGCTCTCGCCTGGGACGACGATGATCTTGTAAGTGCGCATGCGAGGCAAGGTATAGTCCCCTGCCCTGATAAAATCAATAGCTCATGAACAAGATGATCATTTCCAACCTTGTGCATCGGCCAATACGGTCGCTGATCAGCATCACTGCGATTGCGGTGGAGGTCACGTTGATCCTGGTAATCGTCGGGCTATCGATGGGCATATTGAATGACGCGAAGACGCGCACTGCGGGCATTGGTGCCGATGTAATGGTGCGTCCTCCTGGGTCATCAAATTTTGTGGGTGTGAGCGGAGCTCCGGTATCAATAAAGGTGGCCGATGTTTTGCGCAAGCTACCGCATGCGGCGGCGGTGTCACCGGTGGTGACACAGATGAACACTGGCGGCGGATCAGTGGAAGTGCTCTACGGGATCGACTTACCGAGTTTTGAATCGCTGAGCAATGGATTCCACTACATATCCGGCGGACCATTCACCGGGCCAGACGACATCATCGTGGATGACCTCGTCGCATCGTCAAAACATTTAAAGGTGGGCGACGAGCATGAAGTCTTGAACCACAAGTTCCGCGTGTCAGGGATCATTGAGAACGGAAAAGGTGCGCGCAAGTTCATGCCTATCCAAACGGTACAGGAGATGATCGGCGCGCAGGGCAAGGCCTCCATCTTCTATGTGAGGCTGGATGATCCGGCCAATGCGGCAGCGTTCGCGGATGAAGTGAAACACGTTCCCGGGATGCAGACGTACAGCGCGCAGTCAGTAAAAGAATGGCTGTCACTGATGACTCCGGACAACGTTCCGGGATTCTCGGCGTTCATCGATGTTGTGATTGGAGTCTCGGTCTGCATCGGATTCATCGTGATATTCCAATCGATGTACACAGCAGTGATGGAACGCACGCGAGAGATCGGCATATTGAAATCGATGGGCGCGTCTAAATGGTATGTAGTGAAACTCATTCTGCGGGAGACGATGGCGTTGGCAATAGCGGGCATCCTCGTAGGCATTGGCATCAGCTATCTAGCGAGTTACGGAATCGTGCATAAATTTCCGACAGTGCGAGTGGTTGTGCAACCTGATTGGGTGTTGAAGGCTGCGCTGATTGCGGCAGTGGGATCGCTGATGGGCGCGGTGTATCCGGCATTCAGGGCGGCGCAGAAGGATCCGATTGATGCGCTGGCGTATGAATAGCAGTAGGCAGTAGCAAGTAGTCGGTAGTCAGGAAGAGCAAGTGCAGTGCAGCGGCTATCAGAGTCAAGGTCAACCCAAATTCAGGCAATGGCAAGTCAAGGGCAACGGCAAGTCAAAGGCAAGAGCAACCGCGGATTTCTGCAGGCGAACGCGGATGAATCTCAGGAACGGAAAAGCCCACCGAGTTGGTGGGCTTTTTGCTGCAGTAGCAGCAGATTAAGGAATGTAACCCAAACCTAATGTAGTCAATCCAATGGATTGTAGGCGTGCAAGGACGGAATCCGGGGTCGGATTCGTGCACTGTTCCTGCATCTTAGAATTAGGCTATATACTTTAGGGCGAATGCGTCGCTGGTTATCAATCGCGTTGGTGGGCTGTGTTATTCACCTGACACTCGCGCCGGCGTTCGCCATGTCGATGAGCTTGCAGGCGTGTTGTCGGCGAGCCACTCAGCCGATCCGGGATTCAGCCAATGAGATGAGCACTGAGCATTGTCATGGGGCGATGAACTCGAATGCCGTTGCTTCCAAGGCCAGCGTACCTGTTGAGACGACGCTGCATGCCGGTGCGGGCAAGTGTCCGATGACTTGCTGCGACCAATCGCAGTCGGTTTCCAAGTTTGCCGTTGCATTGGGCGCTTCGGCCTCAAGCATCTCTACTGAGGCTTTTGGCGCGGTGCAATCCATCAGCGTTTTTGTTGCGAACGGATTTTCCTCTCACACTGATCGCGGCCCTCCTTCCCTTCTGCTTTCCTAATCACTGAATAAATTGCGAACGCGGCTCCTGACTGCATCAGGTTCTTCGTTTGTTGTTCGTTGTTTTGCTGCGTTCGCAGCAGACGACATGTGCCTGAGTTAGGCCAAAGGAAAGTTGAAGATGATCTCATATTCAAGCATTGTGTGCGGGTTGGTGATCGCGCTCGTGATTCTTATGTCTGCGCCATTAAGCTTCGCGCAGCAAGTCATCACTGGAGCAACGGTGAGTGGACGAGCGGTGGACCCTTCGGGAGCGGTCGTGCCGAATGCGGTCGTGTTTGTGCGGAACACCGACACGAACCAGCGTTGGGAGGTGAAGAGTGGCAGCGACGGCGGTTTCCGTTTCCGATATTTGCCGGTGGGTAATTATGAGTTGAGAATTACTGCGCCGGATTTTGCGGAATATCGGCAAGCATTAGCGATTTCCGCCGGGCAAGCATTTGAATTGGCGGCGCAACTGAGGTTGCCAAATAGTACGACCACGATCGAGATCACAGAGTCAGCACCATTGATTGAAACCAGAAGAACACAGGCGGCTGCGCTCGTTCCGCAGGCAGAGATCGAGTCACTGCCGCTCAACGGGCGTAACTATCTCGACCTCACATTATTAGTGCCGGGGGTTTCGCGAACGAACACAGGTGCGCCCCAGCGATTCGTAGAGACTTCGGCAGTGCCGGGGACGGGAGTTTCGATCTCAGGTCAGCGGAATCTGAACAACAGTTTCATTGTGGATGGGCTTTCCGCGAATGACGATGCGGCGGAACTTGCGGGAACATTTTTCAGCCAGGAAGTTATCCGCGAATTCCAAGTGGTGACGTCGGGCGGAGTAGCCGAGTTTGGAAGGGCGTCGAGCGGCATCATCAATATCACGACGAATGCAGGCACGAATTCCTTCCACGGAAATGCTTACGGATTTTTGCGGAATCAAAGGCTGGACGCACAAAATGCACTATCGGGAACGAAGTTGCCACTGACACAAGGACAGTACGGTGCGACTTTGGGCGGGCCGGTAGTAAAGGACAAGACATTCTTTTTCGGCAACTTCGAACAGACGCGGCAAAACAGCGCGGGCGTGATCACGATCGCCCCGGGTAATGTGGCGGGGATAAACAGTCGTTTGTCGGCGGTGGGATATCAGGGGCCGCTGATCTCAACCGGCGAATTCCCGACGACGTTGCACACCACGAACTTCTTTCTGCGTGGGGATCAATACATTGGAAACTCCGAGCACCTCACAGCGCGATACAGTCTGTACGACGTGAACAGCGCGAACGCTCGTAACGTAGGTGGCTTGAGCGCGATCAGTCGCGGCGCCGATCTCCAGAACCGTGACAACACCATCGCACTGAACAATATCTGGACAATCTCTCCCACATGGTTAAACGAAACACGCGTGCAATATACGCACAGTAGCCTGTCTGCACCCGTGAGCGACTTGCAAGGGCCAGCGGTAAACATTTCCGGTGTTGCAAGTTTTGGCACAGCAACGTTTTCTCCGACGGCCCGCGATATCAACCTTTTTGAAGTGGAGAGCAGTTTGAGCTTTGCACATTCAAAGCACACCTTCAAAGGTGGCGGAGACTTCCTCCGAAATGGAGTGCGCATCGATTTTCCGGGCGCGCTGCAAGGGGTTTACACGTTCTCCACCTTGGCGAATTTCCTCACCGGAAATTACGTGAACTTCCAGCAGGCGTTCGGTGGGCCGACCACGCAACAGGGCAATCCGAATGTGGGGATGTTTCTGCAAGACGAATGGCGGGTACGGCACAATGTGACATTGAACCTGGGCATGCGATATGACTTGCAGTTTCTGCCGTCGCTGGTGAATACGGACACGAATAATGTTTCGCCACGCGTGGGTTTTGCGTGGGACCCGATGTCCGATGAGAAGACTGTTATCCGCGGGAGCTATGGTGTTTATTACGACCCGATTCCGTTGCGGGCTGTTTCCAATGCATTGCAACGCGACGGAGTAAATTACAAAGTGGCGGTGGTAACAGCGGCAGCAGCGGGCGCTCCGGTGTTTCCGAATGTGATGCCGGCTTTTCCTGCGGGAATCCTCACGAACATCACGACGATGGATGCGAATATCGGGCAGAGCTCGTCGCAGCAGGCGAATCTGCAGATCGAGCGGCAAGTGGCGAACGGATTCTCGGCGGCCATCGGGTACACGCATTTGCGCGGCGAAGGGCTGATCATGTCGCGCAACTTGAATGTGCCTACTACGACGAACGCAGCCGTGTTCAACCTGGGCAGGCCGAATCCGAGTTTTGCAAACAACGGGCAGTTTCAATCAGTCGGCGATTCCTGGTATGACGGAATGACGGTGTCGCTGAACAAGCGGCCGGGAAGATTCGGCAGCATGCGTTTGTCGTACACGCTGTCAAAGGCGCTGGATACATCAGGGAATTTTTTCTTCAGCACACCGCAGGACAATAATGATATCGCCGCGGAGAAGGGGCGCTCCGATAACGACCAGCGGCATACGCTGGTGTTCAGTGGGACGCTGAACTCGCCGAAGTCGAAGGGCGACGGAGTGATGCAACGGCTCGGCAGTGATTGGTTGTTCAGCTACTTGTATGCGTATTCGTCGGCGCTGCCGTTCAACATTCTCACCGGGACGGATCGCAACGGTGACACGAATGTGAATGACCGTCCGGTGGGCGTGGGCAGAAACACAGGCGAGGGATTCGGAGCACAGTCACTCGATCTGCGTGTGGGACGCACGTTCAAACTGGCAGAGCGATGCAGAATGGAAACATTGGTCGACGCGTTCAACGTTCTGAACCATCGCAATAATCAACTTCCGAACAATGTATTCGGGACGGGCGCGTTCCCTATTGCGCCGCGTCCTACGTTCGGGCAAGCGACAGCAGTGGGCGATCCGCGCCAGGTGCAGTTGGGTTTGCGACTTCTTTTTTGATTCGTTAGGCGGCGGGGCCTTTGCGGGCCTCGTTTCCGTAAATCTTTTCCCATTGTTTGCGGTCGCGTTCAACCTGCGCGGGATCGGGAATTTCCATCTCAGGATCTTTGTGCAGGATGGACGGGCCGGGGTCTTCGGAATATCTGCTCCTCCAGCGCGAGGAATACGTGTTGTTCGCCGCGCCTCTTGCGAGATACCACGCGACTGCGGGAACAGCGAGAGCGCCGAAAAACAGTGCGGCATTTGACATCTTACGCACCCGCTCGCGGCGCTGCCATCCGCCATCGATGCGGGATTCAGACTCGGCTGGCTCGAAGAGGATGCCGGGATTGTCAGCGGCAGGCTTATTTTCGAAATGGTCTTTGGAGATCTTCTTTGCCGCCATCTTTTCGTAAACACCGGGCATAACTGTGTGCGCAAAGTTCATCCGGCGAGCGGAACTGCCGACAAATACTTCGCGCTTGGGACTGCGCGCGAGATCGATGATCGTGTCCACGACTTCGCTCACGTCATAGACTGGCGGGATCGCTTTGGTGGGGCGTCCGGCGTAGGTTCCGGAGTGCTGAAAAAAGGGCGTATCGATGGTGGCGGGCATCACTGTCGAAACATAGATGTTGGTGCCAATGAGTTCCTGCCGTAAACATTCGCCGAGAGAGCGTATCCCAAATTTTGAAACGGAATAAGGACTGAAATAAGGTGCGCCCATCTTGCCGAGCTGCGATGAGATGTTGATCAGGAGTCCGCGGCCTTGCTCGCGGAAGTAAGGCAACACGGCACGGGAGCCGTTCACGGTTCCGAAGAGATTGACGTCAATGATGCGGCGGAAAACATCCGACGGAAGTTTCTCGAATTCGCCAGCTGCGCTGACTCCGGCGTTGTTGATCCAGATATCGATGCGGCCGAAGCGGCGTATCGCCTGCTTAGCAAGATTTTTTACGGCATTCTCGTCGCTGACATCGGTGGGAACGGCAATGGCATGTCCGCCCAGATTCTCACACTCGACGACGAGTTCCTCAAGCGGAGTGCGGCGACGGGCAGCAGCTACGACTGAGGCGCCATTCCTCGCGAATTCCAGTGCTGTGGCTTTGCCGATGCCGCTGGAAGCACCGGTGATGACGACAACTGCATTTTGAAGAAATCCGTCTCTCTCGTTTTTCATATTGGCTGCGCTCCGTGGAAGGGTTGATTTCAGTTTCGATGCTTCACGGGAAAGAGCGTTGTACGAGCAGAGCTGAGCAGAATTCAATGTGATGAACAAAGTTGCGCGGCTATACTGCTCAGCACTCACCCGGAGGAATTTCATGCGAATCACGTCCAGGAACATTGTTGCTACGGTTGCCTTTGTAACCGCTTTGGTTTTGAACAGCTTTGCTGCCGGCCCATCTGTAGATGCATTGAAGCAAGCTCTTACGGCACGATTGCTGCAACTAAAGCCGACGGGAATGTCAGAGCGGCAGATACTGTTTCAGGAAGTCCGCGCGGGCAGCTCTGGAAATTTCCGAGTGACTGCATTGGTACGTGACTACGGTGCGGGATATCCGAAGAATCGTTACTATGGCGAAACTTGCGTCGGGCGTTTTGACAATCAGGATTTCACGATGGCACCGGACGGCTTTGGTGGATGGCAAGTGCAAGGCGCGATGACGCCTTCCATGGACGAATCACAATGCAAGAAAAATCCAGCAGCGGGAGTTTCGAGCATTCCGCTGGCGAGTTTAGCTGGCGCGGCTGCACCGACTGGCGGAGTTACGACAGCAACGACCAAGCCCGCTGCCGGAGGCGGTGGCGGAAAAGTTGCGCTGGGTAAATATGAGTGCTGGGCCTATGGGCAATCGCGCATGGGATTGAATTTTACGATCAAGTCGGCGAGCCAGTATGTGGGATCGGACGGGAAATCCGGAAGTTACTCACTCGATGGAAATACGGGTCGGATGACGTTCACAGGCGGCTCTCTCGATGGAGTGCTGCCGAAAGGTTTCTTCGAACTCTACTACGAGCCGAGGGGCATACCCACCGTGAGTTTCCGCAACAGTGGCGGGTCGGAAGTATCTTTCTGCGAAAAGGCGCGATAGCGAAATGTTGAAAAGCTTCGCTCACGTATTCGCAGAAGCAGAGTCTGCAACCTTCGGAGGAATCGCTATGCATTTACGTCATAAGAGCATCTTGTCATTGTTCATCGTGCTCGTGCTGTTTGTTGCTGGAGTGGGTCAGCAGAAGCCTGCTACGAATGAAGGTGTGCGGTCAGAGATGTTGGTCAGTACGAAATGGCTTGCCGACCATTTGAAAGACCCCAATGTGGTGGTTCTGCACATCGCGGACAGCGTTGGAGATTACAAGCGCGGGCACATTCCCGGGGCGCGATATCTGGCGATGAAGGATTTCTCCTATAGCGAGGGACCGATCAATACTGAATTGCCGAGCGTGGAACAGTTGACGAAGAAATTCGGCGAGTTGGGGATCACGGACAAGACACGCGTGGTGCTTTATGCGACCAACTGGTTTCCCAATGCGGCACGGGCATATTTCACTCTCGACTATCTGGGCCATGCCAATACGGCGCTGCTTGATGGCGGAGTAGAACAGTGGGTCTCCGAGAACAGGCCTGTTTCGGGAGAGACTCCGAAATTCGCAGCGGCAACGTTCACGCCGCATGTCCGCGAGAATGCGCGCGCGCTGATGGACGAAGTAAAAGCTGTGGTGGAAAGCAAGCCGGGCGAAGAGACGGAGCAGATCATTGATGCTCGTCCCGCACGCAGATATACAGCGGGACATCTAGCCGGTGCGAGCAATATTTATTGGCAGGACACGCTGGTGAGCGAAGACAATCCTGTATTCCAATCACCGGAAAAATTGCGAGCACTGTATGCGTCACGTGGGATTGTTCCCGGGAAGAAGATCGTGACCTACTGCGAAGTGGGATTGCAGGCTTCACATGGATATTTCCTGGCGAAGTATCTGGGATACGACGCGGCGATGTATGACGGGTCGTACTCAGAATGGACTTCTAAGAATATGCCGGTGATTAAAGGTGAAGCGAAGAGATAGCGCCATTGTCTGGTGAGCTGAAAGCCCGGCGTGATGCCGGGCTTTTTTATTGGGCATAGCCATCGGAATCAGTCTCTTACGTATGCAGCATCAGATCTGGTGCATGTTGCATTGAGCAAAATATCGTACTTCGAAAGCAACCTTCCTCGTGGGTGAACTATCTAGGTAGTAGTGCCACTCCGATTCAAAGTAGCAGGCCCTAGTTCCCCCAAAACTTAGCTTTCTGGAGATACGAAAAATGCGATCTGCTCGTTTCCTCGCGTATTTGATTCTTTTGGTCACGACTAATTTCCTTTATGCGTCCACCCCCGCCGCGGGAGTTCTAAATGCTCCGACAGCCGGACAAAGCAGTTCAACCAGTTGGAGCGGCGGTCCTTATACCGGCGCTACGGCTGATCCTTCGGCCTGCACAACAGTGACTTGCGACAGCTACACACTGCAACTGAACGTACCAGCAGCTTTCTATGCGGCAAATCCGAATTACATTGTGCAAGTAGGAATCACGTGGGCAACGAACACCAATGATTTTGACCTTTATGTAAAGGACGGAGCCGGAAACACGGTCTGCTCTTCCGGCCAAAGTACGACAACTTTCGAGAAGGCCGATTGTGGCCAGCTTCCTGCGGGAACTTACACTGTTCAGGTAGTCGCATTCGCAACGGTCAACTCGACTTACTCGGGAACAGCGAATCTTGGCCCTGCGCCGACGACTGCTGTTGGTACCGCGCGATACAAGTCCGGCAAGTTCTTGTTTGCAACTCCTTACACAATGCCTGGACCGCCGGACGCGGCGCTTAATGTTCAAGGTATTGAGCCAAGAGTGAAGACCGATGCGTTGGGCAACATCTATGCAGCGGCAATTCAGGGAATTCCGGCGGGAACAGACGCCTGGAAATCTACAGATGGCGGAAAGTCCTTTACATATCTAGGTCAGCCTGATGGAGCGCAAGCCTTGGCGGCGATGGGCGCGCGCGGATTCGGATTGGGCGGCGGCGACGAAGACCTCGCGCTGGGGACTTCCGGCAACGTGTACGTGAACTCGCTTTGGTTGGGATCAGGCACACAAAGCACTTCTCTCACGGGCGGCACAACGTGGCTGGTGAATCCGTTCTCATCTGATGTTCCCGAAGAGGACCGCCAATGGATCGCCTCAAACGGAAACAACGAGCTTTACCTCACCTACAAGCAGACTGGAGCGTTGCTGGTGGGGACGCAATCTATCCTGGCATTGAAGTCATTCGATGGCGGAATCACATGGCCGCAGATCGCCGCTGTAACCACTCCTGAGTTGGGCGTGCAGCCGGGCGACCAAGGCAACATCGAAGTGGACCCGAATAATGGGAACGTTTACACGGTCTACTTCGGCGCAGATGGCAAGTCGCTTTACATCTCGCGTTCAACCGATGGCGGCAAAACGTGGATCATGAAACAGGTTTACTCGGTTCCATCCGGGTCGCTGGTAAATGTGTTCCCATCGCTAGCAATCGACAACGCAAGCAATCTGTACATCGTGTTCTCTGACAGCCACAACGTATTCCTGACGTCGTCGCGAGATCAGGCTGCGACGTGGACTGTTCCTGTCCGCGTGAGCAACGGAACGGGGACGAAGAGCGCAATCGGACCGTGGGTCACCGCTGGCGATGCGGGCAAAGTGAACATCACATGGTGGGGCACGACGGCAGCAAGTAACAATGACACCACCGCGCAATGGAAGGTCTTGTTCAGCCAGTCACTGAATGCGCTGGATCGGATTCCGACGTTTGCGCAAGTCACGGCAACCGACGTGATGCACCAGGGCGCGATCTGCACCAACGGTACGGGATGCGCAACCGGCACACGAAATCTGGCGGAATACTTTGCTCCGGGACTGTATCTGGATGGATCGGAATTGATCGTGTATTCCGATGACTTCCATAATGCGAGTCCGGTAGCGACGTTCACGCGGCAGACGAGCGGAACCACGGTCATGTCACATAGATAGAAGTCTGGAAGTGCTGTAAAAGAAGCCCGCCCAGCGCGGGCTTTTTTCATGGCTATGATGCGCGGCACATGAAGAACCTCGCGCGAACTTCGGGCACCCCACCAACTCATTCCTTCAAGGAAGAGCCTTTGGTGCCCTACCTCGTTAATCTGCTGTCCCCTATTCCTTCTTATTTTTGCACTGCCGCTTGGCGTTGCGTATTTGTTTCAGCGAGTGCTTCGGCGAGTTCCGGACGCGACGGCTTGTCTGCCCGCTCGCAGGTGTTCAATAATTGCGCGAAATATTTGCGGCTGGTCTCAGCATCGCCGGCGAGCTTTGCCGCGTGACCTGCGCCATACAGTGCGCGGAATCTTCCTGGCTCTTTCTTCAACGTAAGTTCAAACTGCTCCAGCGCGAGTTTCGGTTTGCCGAGTCGTAAGAGCATTTCGCCCAGCAACTCGCGAGCGGGTACCAGCGGACCGGGGGTGATCGCGCTCTTGTCAGTGTTGTCCTCCAGAGCCACAGCATCTTTCATAGTCTTCAGAGCAGCATCCGAATTGTCCGTGGCAAGGTGAATCCATGCTCCCACTTCCAAGCGCTGGATTTCTACCTGTCCTGCCCAGTAGTCTTCATGCGCGTCCTGCATTTTCTTGCCCAGCATTTGCAGCGCAGCATAAGTTTCGCGTGCTCTGGGCAATTGCTTCAACCGTGCGGCTGCGAGGCCGCGAGCGAACCAAGTGATTGCGTCAGCGTAAGGTACCGTCGTGGTTGCAGATTGAAGCGAAGCTGCAAGCTGCCAATCATTGCGCTCGAGCGCGTATCGCGCAGGAATGGCGGCGAGGGCGAAGTATCCCGCTGCGGGCGGCGCAGCACCGCCTGAGACCTGATTCGACTTCATTTGATCAACGATCGCCGGAACAGATTGCAAGAGCTTGCGGGCAGCTTCGTCCTGCGCTGTCTGCAAGTACGCATACATCTGATAGTCGATTGCATGGAGCTGCTCAGCATATTGGTGCTCGCGTTGGGCGGCTGTCTCCGCGGCAATATTGGATTCGATCGATTCCTGCCAGAGTCCCACGCGAGTGAAAGTATGCGATGGCATGTGCAGCGCGTGGGGCGCGTCCGGCGCGATCTTGGAATATCGGCGCGCTGCGTCAAGGGCTTTGCCGGCGAGGTCGGGCACGTCATACGCGTGAATGATGTAGTGCGCCAGTCCGGGATGGGATGGTTCCTGCACATAGAGCTTTTCCAAAATCGCTCCTGCTTTGAGGCGCTGTGCGTGTGTCTTGTCGCCGAGCGGTTCAGCTTCAGCCAACGAAAGCGCATAGAAGATGGCGGCTTCGTGATCTTCAGGATGCTTGGCGGAAACATCAGCCATGGCATCACGATAGGCTTCGACGCGAGCCTGCTGCGACTTCGCATCCGCGTCGGCGTACAACCTCGCCACCGCAGCAATGTAACTGCATTCGCGTTTTGTCTTCGGAATCAGTTCCATGCCGGACTGCGCGGCTTGGCGTCCGGCATTGAGTTGCGATTCGCTGCGCATACCCGGAGCGAACGGGTTTGACCATTCGACAAGGCCGAGACCCCAGTAAACGATGGCGCACTTTGGATCGTCTTTCAGCACGGATTGAAAAGCGGCGCGAGCGCGTCCAAATTGAAACGAATGCAGCAGCGCAACAGCACGATCGAATCCTTCCTGGGCTTGTGGTGCGCAGGACGTTTCGAAGTGCACTTTGCCGAGTTCCGCCGCTTCCATTCTTGTGTGGTCATGTTGTTGCGCGACCGCAGCGATGGACAATGCGCAATAAATAAGGATCGGAATGATCCGCATGTGCTCTTTCTCCAGTGGAAGTATAGCGTCCGGCAGGGAGTAAGATCGCGCGCTCTAGCTTCTCCAGTAAGAATCCCCTTCGCGATAATCAGCAAAAGATAGAGGGGGTCTTCCCTATTGGTTTTCCTACCCCCCCCCCCCCCCAATTTTCTAAAATATTGAAAACATTGGAGTTACTGGACCCGCTATCGGACATTGTTGCAAAATATCGGAGACAAAGGGAGTTACGTATCAAAATATAGAAAAGCAAGGGCTTAGGTGGCCGAGTTAGGATGTAAAGGAATCTGATTAACTATTAGTTAATTACAGTAAAGAAAGTATATCTTATACTGGAGTGAGTGTCAACGGGGAAGGTTGGAGATAAGCGCGAGTTGTGCGTGGCCGCCGGCAGGGTGGAAGTGATGCGTTTGATTTGCTTCCCAGCGATGAAGCTAATTTCATTCAGTCCCTACGCGACTTGCTCGGTGGGTGAGCGGCCGCGACTAGAGCCCAGTTGTGGAAACCACAGCTGGGGCATTCGGTCGTGTCGCAATCCCCACGTTAGCTTCCGCAAACATGGGGAACCCGGCCATAATCAAAACATTTATGCAGAAATTCCCACCTTAGCTTCGCAAAGGTGGGAATTTCTGCTTATTTTCTGCTGCATGTGCAACTGCTTGAGCAGGCGCAAGGATTGCAAGTGCAATTTGGTCCGCATTCGCATTTGTTGTCCTTGGCAGCAGCGACAGTGGAGCAGGAACATCCGTAGGTTTTGGTGCTTTTCTTCGTGGTCATTTGAATCTCCTCTTAAAGGCTGATTGCCTTGTTATGCTCTAAGACGGGGAGTCCAGAAAAACCTTACAGTTGATTTTTGAATATGCCAAAACCAAACCCAAAGACCATTCCTGCCGATGCTATGGAGCGGCTGATCGCCAGCCGGGAACAGTTTCTCGCGTACATCCAGCGTCGGGTAGGAAGTCGCGTTGTGGCAGAGGACATTCTGCAATCAGCATTTGTGCGCGGCGTGCAGCGCGGAGGCGAGATACGCGATTCGGAATCCGTTGTGGCTTGGTTTTACCGGGTTCTGGGGAATGCGGTAATCGATCATCACCGACACAACGCCGTTGAGAGCCGCGGGCTTGAAGAGTGGGCGAAGGAACTAGAAGTGCAAGTGGAGCCGAGTCCAGACAGCAAGCATGAGATTTGTGGATGCGTGAACAAGCTGCTTTCAGAGTTGAAACCGGAGTATCAGTCGGCGTTGAAGAGTGTGGAGATGGACGAGGCGTCGCTGAAGGAATATGCGGAGAGCTCGGGGATCACGGCGGAGAATGCGGCGGTGAGAGTGCATCGGGCGCGGCAGGCGCTTTTGAAACAGGTGCGCAATACGTGCGGCGCGTGCGCGGAACATATGTGCGTCGATTGCAATTGTCGGCACGACTAATCTGGAAGGTTCCTTCATCATGGAAACAAGTTTTTGGTTGCAGAAGTGGGAGAAGAACGAGATCGCTTTTCACCAGAAGGAAGCGAATCCGCTTCTGGTGAAATATTTCGCCGATCTTTCACTCGCGAAAGGCAGTCGGGTGTTTGTGCCGTTCTGCGGAAAGAGTCTTGATGTCGGCTGGTTGCTCTCGCAAGGCCATCGCGTAGCTGGAGCGGAGTTGAGCAAGCTGGCCGTTGAGCAATTGTTCGCTGGGCTTGGATGCGAGCCGGAAATCGTTCGCGCAGGTGAATTCGAACGGTACAGCGCAGCAGATATCGACATCTTTGTCGGCGACCTTTTCAATGTGTCCGGCGAGTTGCTCGGCGGAGTCGATGCGATTTATGACCGGGCAGCGTTAGTAGCGCTGCCGAATGGGATGCGAAATCAGTACTCAAAGCATTTGACGGAGATCACGGGCAAAGCACCGCAGTTACTGATCACCTATGAGTACGACCAGAGCGTTATGGCGGGGCCTCCGTTTTCGGTCTGCAATGAGGAAGTGAAGAGGCTGTACCGAGACAGTTATGACTTGAGACTGGTTGCGAGTGAGGATGTCGCCGGGGGACTAAAGGGGCGATGCGCAGCGACAGAGCATGTCTGGATGCTAAGAACAGTAGTCGGTAGTCAGTAGTCGGTAGTCAGCGCGAGTTAGAGGTCTTGATTGGCCGCACGTTGCGTGAAGGCTCTGACGCGGTGGTGACCCAGTTTGTGGGAGCGACGCTCCCCATTCGCGGCGCGAATGAAGGGGCCCCGCCAGGCCAAACAAGGAAACGGCATGATGAGCAAAGGACGCATGGAGGCTTTCAGTGACGGGGTATTCGCCGTCATCATCACAATCATGGTGCTGGAAATGAAGTCCCCGCATGGAGCGGAGCTTGCGGCTCTACAGCCATTGGTTCCTGTATTTTCCAGTTATCTTCTAAGCTTCGTTTACTTGGGCATCTACTGGAACAACCATCATCACCTTCTGCAAGCTGCGCAACATGTCACAGGCGGTGTCCTGTGGGCGAATCTACATCTGTTGTTTTGGCTGTCGCTCATCCCGTTTGCCACTGCTTGGATGGGGGAAAACCATTTTGCGCCATGGCCAGTGGCATTGTACGGAGCGGTGTTACTTCTGGCAGCTATCGATTACTACATTTTGACCAAGGTGCTGATCCAATGTCACGGAGCCGGCTCGACGCTTGCGGCATCGATCGGAAACGACAGGAAGGGCAGAATATCGATAGTGGTTTATGCAGCTGCGATCCCCTTGTCGCTGGGGCATCCATGGATCGCTTGCGGCGGTTACGTGTTAGTCGCCATCATGTGGCTGCTTCCGGATCCCCGTATCGAGAAGACCTTAAAGCAAGGTCCTCAAGCGATAGCGCATTAAAGCGGCTGGACGTTTTGCCCACGAGGCACGATTCGCCATCAAGGCAGGACGGGCTTCGCGCATTTGGATTGGCGCGCATTGCGCGGAGGTCTCCGCAAGGCCTAAGCGATTTACCGCTCATCTGACGTGCTGAAGCCCTTCGACTTCGCTCAGGGCAGGCTTAAAGCTCTTACAAGAGTAACTGGCGGTCTGGCTAAATAATTCCGTCCCGGGCGGGACTGGCTCGGTAGTGATGTCCCGTGTTATGCAGCCGCACAGGCATGAGCTTTTTCAGCCCAGAGCAGATTGTTCAGCTTGGGTGAAGCGGCGAGACTTTTTCCACACTTGCCACAGATGCTGAGTGTGAATCTCTCATTCATGCTGCTGGGTGCGTGCAGGAACTTTGTAGAGAGCGTGCTATGGACCCGAATGGCTCCGTCGTACTGGATGAATCCCTGTTTGCGAAAGCGATTCATGAAAAAACTAACTCGAGATCGAGTGGTTCCCACCATTTCCGCCAGCGACTCCTGGCTGATTTTGGGAATAACAACCTCGGCATGTCCGTCTTTTCCAAAGCGCGCGAGCTGCAGAAGGATTCTGGCGAGACGCCTTTCACTGGAGTTGAATAGCTGATCGATCAAGTCTTCTTGACTGCGTGCATTGCGCGCAAGAAGGAACGTGACGAAGGTCTCAGTAAAAAGAGTGTTTTGAATGAGCTCGCGGAGGACTTGTTTCTTGTCAATCCTGGACAGCTCGCATTCTCCCATTGTGGTTGCAGTCACTAGACGTAGCGGGTGGGTGATGGCTAAGCAATCCTCTCCAACGAACTCGCCAGCGTACAGAACCGCGATGGTCGCCTCTTTGCCTTCGCCGGAGACGACGGAAAGCTTTACCTGGCCCCTCAGAATGAAGAAGACCTCATTGGCTAAGTCGCCCTGACTAAAAAGGGTTTCGTCTTTTTCGTACAGTCGAGTGCTTTGCGCACCCTTAAGGTTCGAATGGGGTGGCGCAGGGCGAAATGCTCCGACTTGCGGAGATTCCCGCTTCTCGGTCTTGGCGTCTGCAATGCTGGCGTCTGCAGAAGGACGTTCTTTCGCGGTCTTGACCCCAGGCCCCATTAATACCCCCCCCTTAATCACGGCGAAGTATGGCAGTGCGCAGGGGTATCGTCAATAAGCGAAAACTGCATATTTCAGAGGCCAATAGCACGTGGTTCCGATTCGAAGTGCGCCGTTTTCGCCTTTTGAACGGCAATTCTCTGGAATCTTGGCAGATTGGAGCAGGTGCTGACGGAATTGAGCTGTTCAAAAGAGAACAATTGGGCGAATAGGAGCAAACAGGCAAGGCAGCGGCCAAAGGATAGATGTAGACTGCAATGGTGACATAGGAACATTTGACACTCTACTGTCGGCAAATTCCTAAGAATATCCCCATATGAAGATTCTGAATGTGGACGACAATCCGACTCAACGCGGTATGCTGGTCACGCTTTTGGAGCGCGCTGGAGTTGAGGTATCTATTGCTAAATCCGGCAGCGAAGCAATAAGTAAAGCGCTCACGGAGTCGCCGGACGCAATACTGCTGGACATCAATCTGCCGGACATAAATGGATTCGATGTCTGCTCCCGCATAAAGGCTGACAGCAGGACGGCTGCGGTCCCGGTAATTTTCTACACGGGAGAGCGCGATGGCTCTGCGAAGAACCATGCAGAACAAGTGGGAGCGGCTGCGTTCCTAACATATCCGATTGAAATCGGGCACCTCGTGATGATCATAAATTCAGTGGTCGCAGAACGAGGGGCAACTCAGAAAACCTTCACGACTTATCCTTGACCTCAACTCAGGCACCCACAGTCCGGCGTGCCGGTGGTCACAATTGAACAGCTTGTTCTGGAGCAACAGGGGATGATGTGGTGTATTCATCCGTCAATCGGTTTGTGCCCTGTCTGAATAGGAGAGCTCGTGACTCACAAAGAAGTGGTCAAGAAGGTGCGATGTTCCACTTGCGGAGCGGCACCGGGAATATCCTGCGAGTCTGGAGCGGGTCGCCTGCGTACAGAGCCTCATTTCGAAAGAATCCAAACGGCCGGCAGCACGTTTTTGAAGAGCATGTTCGTAAGGCTCGGATTCTCTAAGTAACTTCAGAAGCCAACTCCGCGACCACAACAGTTTTATAGAAGGAAGCGATGTCCCCACAAAAACCAGCTGCAATGAGTCCTAAAGGCACTGCAGCAGTGCTTGATGTAGTCACAGAAAATCGTCGCAAGGAAGCGCTGCTTAAAACGGGCGCCCTGCAGAATGCAATCCTTAATAGCGCCAACTTCTCGAGTATTGCGACGGACGAGAAAGGCGTAATCCAGTTGTTCAACGTGGGCGCAGAGCGCATGTTGGGCTACGAAGCGGCTGAAGTAGTAAATAAGATCACTCCCGCAGATATATCCGACCCGCAAGAGGTGATAGCCCGAGCCAAGACATTGAGCTTGGAATTGGCCACGCCCATCACGCCGGGGTTTGAAGCGCTGGTTTTCAAGGCCTCGCGCGGTATCGAAGACATTTACGAACTCACTTACATTCGCAAAGACCGCAGTCGATTCCCTGCCGTGGTCTCCGTCACCGCATTGAGAGACGATCGAGGTGGGATCATCGGGTATCTCTTGATCGGCACGGACAACACAGCGCGAAAGAGAGCGGAAGAGGCACTGCTCGAAGCCGAAGCACTGCAGAAGGCGATCTTCAATAGCGCGAACTTCTCGAGCATCGCTACGGATGAGAAAGGCGTGATCCAGCTATTCAACGTCGGTGCGGAGCGCATGCTGGGCTATGCCGCGGCTGAAGTGCTGAATCAGATCACTCCGGCAGACATTTCAGACCCACAGGAAGTGATTGCCCGCGCGCAGACGCTGAGCGTGGAGTTGGCCACTCCGATCAATCCTGGATTCGAGGCGTTGGTTTTCAAGGCCTCCCGCGGCATAGAAGATATTTACGAACTTACCTACATCCGCAAGGATGGCAGCCGATTTCCTGCAGTCGTTTCAGTGACCGCATTGCGCAACGATCATGACACGATCATTGGATACCTCTTGATCGGCACCGACAACACTGCACGCAAGCAGGTTGAAGCGGAACAGCAGAAGCTGGACCAACGCTTGCGTGACCAGCAGTTCTACACGCGATCACTTATTGAGTCGAGCATTGATGCGCTGATGACCACCAATCCGTCCGGGATAATCACTGATATCAACCGGCAGATGGAAGCGCTGACAGGGTGTACGCGAGATGAGTTGATCGGCGCACCGTTCAAGAACTTCTTCACCGATCCAGAGCGCGCCGAGGCGGGAATCAAACAGGTTTTACGCGAGAAAAAGGTTTCCAATTACGAGCTCACGGCCCGCGCGAGAGACGGCAAGACCACGGTCGTCTCTTACAATGCGACCACATTTTATGACCGTGACAGGGAGCTTCAAGGCGTGTTTGCGGCAGCACGCGATGTGACTGAACTGAAACGTTTCGAGCGCACACTACAGAGCAACAACCTTGAGTTGGAGATCGCGAAGTCGGCAGCCGAACAAGCTAACCTGGCCAAATCCGATTTCCTTTCCAGCATGAGCCATGAGCTTCGGACTCCACTGAGTGCGATTCTGGGATTTGCGCAGATCATGGAATCCAATACTCCTCCGCCATCGGCTGCGCAGATGGAAAGCATCACGCAAATCCTGCGCGCGGGATGGCACTTATTGAAACTGATCAATGAGATCCTCGATCTCGCGGTCATTGAGTCCGGGAAAATGTCGGTATCGAATGAACCGGTGCTGCTGGCGGAAGTCCTGCGCGAGTGCCAGGCGATGATTGAACCGCAAGCCTTGCAACGTGGTGTCCAAGTGACGTTTCCTCGGCAGGACATCCTCGGTTATGTCAATGCGGATCGGACTCGCCTGAAACAAGTTCTCATCAACCTGCTTTCCAATGCCATAAAGTACAACCGCGAAGGCGGTTCCGTGGTTGTGGACTATGCTTCCAGCGGGCCAGGACAAATTATTTTAAGTGTCAAAGATACTGGTGAAGGGTTAGGGGAGAAGAAGCTGGCCCAGCTCTTCCAACCTTTCAACCGTTTGGGACAAGAGGGTGGAACTGAACAAGGTACGGGAATCGGTTTGGTGGTGACCAAGCGATTGGTGGAACTGATGCGCGGCACTATCGGAGTTAACAGCAAAGTGGGAGAGGGCAGCACATTCTGGGTGGAGTTGGAATCTACGGCTGCCCCGGAACCTGTGGCTGAAGAAACCGAACCCGCAGCGACTTTGAAGAGCGAACTCCAGAGCACGTCATTGCGCACAATCTTATATGTGGAGGACAATCCGGCTAATTTGAAGTTGGTAGAGCAACTGATATTACGCCGTCCTGATCTGCGCCTTCTGACTGCCGTGAATGGAACCCTCGGCGTAGAGGTGGCGCGTGCAAGCCAGCCTGATGCGATCCTGATGGACATCAACCTTCCCGGGATCAGCGGAGTTGAGGCACTGAAAATTTTACGCGAAGATCCCTTGACGGCACACATCCCGGTGATTGCGCTCACCGCAAATGCAATGGAGCGCGACATTCAAAAAGGGTTGAAAGCTGGATTCTTGTTGTATCTGACCAAACCGATCATGGTTAACGCCTTCATGGAAGCGTTGGACCTGGCGCTGAACGTTTCGCTGCTCGCTCACCAGCGAGATAAATAGAGGATGATGGAGCAGACAAGGGCGCTTCGCGCTTTTGGATTGGCGCGCGATGCACGCACGCCTCCGGCAGGTGGACGATTTGCCATCGAGTCGAGGCGGGCGTTGCGCCCGTCGGTGCCATCCTCCATAAATGGGTTTTCTACCCCCCCCCATTTTCTAAAATATTGAAAACATTGGAGTTGCTGGAGCCGTTATCGGACATTGCTGCAAAATATCGGAAGCAAAGGAGTTACATATCAAAGTATAGAAACAGCAGGGCTTAGATGGCCGAGTCAGGATGTCAAGGAGCGTGATTAACTTTAAGTTAATCGTATTGATATAAATATATCTATTTGCGGAGTGAGTGTCAAGAGGATAAATCGTTTGGCGCGCGTTGCGCAGGCCTGCGGCAGCAAGGAAGTGATGCGTTTCGATTTGGTTCCCAGCGCTGAAGCGCTGGGCTAATTTCATTCTGTCCCTAAAGGGACTGGCTGGTGGTGATCAGGTGAGTTGGTGGGGAGGGGCGCCCGCACACTCATTCGCTGCGCGAAGGAATGGGCGCACCCGGCGGAAGTGGCCCACGTTAGCTTCGCGAACGTGGCCACAACGTGAGGCACCCGGCAATATCCCGGCGATAGGTTTTCGCCTATCCGTGCAAGGTGAAGTTGACAGTGATTTGAGTTTCGACCTCGATGGGTTCACCGTTTAACAAATAGGGCTTGTACTTCCACTTGGAAACAGCGTCTGCGGCGGCTTCGTCGAGACCTAGTCCAGCAGGTTTGACGACTTGAAGGTTGGTGATCATGCCGGTCTTATCTATTGTGGCCTGTATTACGACCGATCCGGATTGCTGGTATCTTTTGGCGGTTTCGGGATATATAGGTTTCGGTTGCGACGTGATCATGCCCTGCATGACACCTTGCGAAACCCTCACCTTGGTCGGCTTACCATGATTGATCGTCGCGGGAGCAGGCCTGGGCTGCGCGAGTTGGGCTTTGGCTCTTTCCTCGTCTTCTTTTGTCGGCGCACCGCTCTCAGCGGGGTCGCCCGCAACCTGATGCAATTCCGGTTCGAAGTAGAGTCTCCAGTAGTCGGGGACAATGTCTGCCATGTGCTCGCCATCGCGAAGGAGAACGTGGTCTAGAGCAGCCTTGATGTTTTCGGTCGTGACGGCGCCCGTGAATTTGATCTCGATGGTTACGTCTTCGCGAGTGCTGTAGAGCTGCAGCTTGCGCGTGTCTTTATCAGTGCCGACGAAGACGCGATTGCCGTTGAGGACGATCTTGTGTCCATCGATGGAAAACTTGTCGACCTTGAGTTTGCTCCACAGCGTCCATGGGCCGGGAGTTGAGTTGCGTTGGACGTTTCCAGCCTCGTCGTACTTCTGAAAATTCTCAGGATAGAAGCTACGGATAGTAACGACCTTTCCGACGAACAACAGCCGGTAAGTATTTTGAATGGTGGAGGCGTCCTGCGCGGAGGCTGGGGCAATGAAGAGAAGGATTGCGGCGAGTAGAAAGAGAGTTTTTGTCATGGGCCGGAGGGAAGGATTATACCTTTCCACTTGGGATTGGCGCGCGTTGCGCGCGCCACCGGCAGGGTGGACGATTTGCCATCGAGGCAGGCGCGCTTTGGATTGGCGCGCTTTGCGCGCAGGCCTCCGGCAGGGCGGAAGGGATGCGTTTGATTTGTTCCCAGCACTTACGTGCGGGGCTAAATAGTTCCGTCGCTGAAGGGACTCGCTCGGTGGTGATGCGGAAGGTTGGATCGGCAGCGGCGCTCGCCCACCCTAGCAAGCTAGGATGGGGCACCCGGCTTACCCACTCATTCGCTGCACGAATGAACGGCGCACCCCGGCGGTCTAATCCGTTTGGCGGCGGTGGTAGGTTCCGACCAGCAAGATGAAGGACGCTAGTATCCAGTGAAAGAAAATTGGGATAATGCCCCCGAACCAGCGTTGATCGGGATACCACGCCATTCTGATAATGTATCTCGCAATCATCCCTCCTAAGTAGATTCCGCCGAAAATGAGCAAGCCGCGGCCTAAGCGCGCACTCGGCAGAACGAAATAGCCGCTCTGATGCGTAAAATCTAGCGCTATTTTGCAATACAAAGCAATGATCAGGAATTGGCAAATCAAGAGGACCGGATAAGGGAGAAGTCCTGACTGCCACTCCTTCATCGGTGGTAGAAACTGGACGCTCCAGAAGGCCACCATCATCTGTCCAATCACTCTCAGACAAAAAAGGCCGAGCAAGAGCCAGAGCCAAGTCGCATATTTTCGTGCAGACTGTCTCATTCTTTAATGAACGTCACGCGAACATCTTTCGGTAGTGTCTGTACCAATCGCTCTGGAAGATCTCTTTTGGATCGTATTTGCGCTTGAGCTGCAAGAGTTCAGCAAAATTCGGATAGCAAGCTTCCACCTGATTCCTGGTGGCGTATTTGTGGTAAGTGAGATAGTACGTACCGCCACGCCTTATCGCCATGTCGATGAGCCTGCGAAATGCCTGTGCTGAGTGCTCGATACCTTCTTTCGAGTGAACCGTGTGCAGGTTGAAAATGGTGCATGCGTAGGATTGTTTGGCCCACGGCAAGAAGCTTGCATCATCTTTTTCGATCAGCCTCACGGTGCCGTAAATCAACTGGACTTTGTTCTTGCGGAAATCATCGCGAACTTCATCCAGGAACCCCTTCAACATCTCTCGTGGCACGTTGATCTCGGTGATGATCTCCGTAGCGGGCTGGGCGCTGTGCAATTTCTTATCGATTTCCCGGTGGTAGTTGTCTGGATAAATGCTGAGCTGGTGCGTGTCAGACCAATACAATTGCCCGTTTGTGGAGAGATAGTAATTGGCATAAGTATCGAAAGCTTTGCCCTTGTCCGTATGAGCAAGGTAAAGGAGAGTCCGCCAGCTTTCATCGGATAGCTCTTTGTGGTTTTCCGGCATGGGCGTATCCCGTGGCATTTCGCGATAACAGGAGAAGACTCCCTTCCGCAAAAAATCTTCCGAGTTCTGGTCCACGGAAAACTGGAAATCCCCATAGCTGAACCCGGCCGCGATCCGATCGCGAAACGCCGAGAGCAGGCCGTCAGTACTCCGAATTTCAACGACGCGCTGTACCTTGCGACGCGAAACAAGCCGCAGAGTCACTGAAGAGACGAGGCCGAAAAGACCATAGCCGCCAACGACAAGCTTGAACAGATCGGGGTTCTCGGTTCGGCTACAGCGTCTGGAGTTCCCTTCGGCGTCGATTAATGTGAGTGATTCCACATCTGAGATAAACGGTCTTCGCGTAAGACCTCTACCATGCGCGTTGCAAGCGACCGTGCCGCCAATGCTGATGCGGTCGGCGCCTGTTTGCTTTTGTGCAATGCCCCACTGCTGTCCCGTTTCCGGCTGCATCCGCAGGTAGGTGTTGATTAGCTCCGGCCATTGGATACCGGCCTCGACTTCGATGGTCCCGCGATCGCGGTCGAAGTTGATGACCCGGTTCAGATTGGCTGTGTCCACCAGAATAGTGTCGGTACCAAATTGCTGGCCACCCATGGCATGTCGTCCGCCGGCCACTGAGATTGCCTTGCCTTCAGCGCGGGCTGATCGAACCGCTTGCTGAAGTTCTTTCACCGAAGACGGCTTAAGGACTTGATCTACCCGCGTGCGATTGAGCTGCGAATGAATATCATTCACGAAAACTGGCCCTGATTTGGATCGTCCCCAAGCAGGAGGAGCGATAGCCAGAGCCACCGACGCCGCCAGAAATTCACGCCTTGTAGGCATATTGTTCCCCCGTTTCTCCAAGAGGTGCTGTCGTGGGATTGCGAACCAAGTAGCGTGCCGACATAAAAATAAGCAACAGCGCTATCCCTTGAAGTAGGTGATAGAAAGCATTGTGGTTGAAATACCGTGGGTGCAAAGAGATCTTGAAGTGCTGCACCGCCGATGCCACGAAGGTCAGGAACAATCCAGCAATTCCGGCCAAAGTCGACGAGTTTGGTCGTCGAAGAAACCGAAATCCAAAACTTAGCGTGAGGAAGAGAACCGCCGGTAGGTAATTTGCAATGGCGATTATGAAATCTCGGCGAACATACAAAACGAATAGTGAGTAGAGAACGAATTCAATCAGAGCTACCCTCGTCACCCACGCGACCACAACTGGACGAAATACCAGCAGAGCGCCGAGTCGCCAAACAATAACGGAGGTAATGCCGAGAATAATCAATGTGACAGGCCAGAGTAGCTTTGAGCCTCTGGATAAATCGTCAGGGAAAAAACCGTGCACAGTGCCGCCCACCAATGTGGCCGCGCCAATGGAAGAGAAAAACAAGACAAAAGCGCTTTGCAGCGGAGGCCATGCTTCCTTAGCGCGATACAAAGAGTAGGCGAGAATAGTAGCCTCAACGGCCAATGCATAATCCGTTAACGTCACGTCTAATTCGGCGATCATTGATAAGCCTGCAGCAAGGGTGCAATATACCGACCGGAGCGTGTTGTGGCAATTGCGAGGTGAACCCAGCACTTACGGAAGGCGTCCGTGAAGGGACTCCGTTGGTGGTGAACCAAAAAGTTGCGCGGCCGGCGGCGTTCGCCCACCCTGTCCTGCGGATAAGGGTGGGGCACCAAGCCACAACGCGGTTTTCTAAGTGGTATCTGGTATGTTCATGCGGTGAACGAAGAACGCAAAGCTGCTTTGGTCAAGGTTCTGCCGCCGATCTGCCTTGTCATGGCGGTCGTTTCCGTTTTCATTGGATTGTGGTGCGTGCGCGAGTTCGAACAAAATCGTTGGGTTGTAGGATATGGCGATGCCGATGCCCACAGCTATTTCGCGCTCCTGTGGTGGACCATTAATGTCCTGATATTTGCGATTGTCGGTTGCTGCGCAGCGGCTTCCATTTTTTCAAGGCGCGCCTTGATCTCGATAGTGGGCGGTGTCGCGCTCACGGTGGGTCCAATTTTGTTGGCTAATTGGGTGCCCACGGGCATATTGTTACGAAAGGCAGTCTATTTTTTCGAGTTCCCTGCAGTCTTCGCGGTACTTTCAATGGTTGGGGTTCATGGGGGAGGAGACTGGAGAGCCAATGTCTTTGGTGTTTGCGTAAGCGCGACTTTTTACAGTGTGGTCACCTATGTGCTTGTTGCCCGCCGCATGGCCAAGTAATTGACATTCTTGGTAGCTGAAGGGTAAACTTTAATCTTTCGTTGTCCTGCAAGTGCCCGTCTGGGGTATCCCTCCGTTGGTGAACCAACACCCGAGTGGAAACGCTTCTGCGGTACTCATTGCGGTTCTTTAATAGATAAACAGCATTTTTTGCTTTTTGTCAGTAAGTGAGCGCGGGAAGAGTCGCGCCGAATCAGGTCCTTTTCTCATGCAAGCAAGGAACGCGGGCATCCGCCTGTTCACTTGCGGATTTTGCGTGTGCGGGGCCGAAAAAATCTTGAAAGAGTTCTGGAGTTTTACGTCATGGCATCAACACATTTCCCCAAAGACGGGGACATAACGCGGAAGTGGCACATCGTGGACGCCTCGGGACAGACCCTGGGCCGACTGGCCAGCCGTGTGGCGCGCATCCTTGCAGGCAAAGAGAGCGTGCAGTACACACCTTTTATTGATACCGGCGACCACGTGATCGTGATCAACGCGGCGCAGATCAAAGTGACCGGCGAAAAGGCCGACAAGAAGATCTACTACCACGTGACCGGGTATCCCGGTGGTATCCGCGCGGAAGAGTACAAGAAGCGTTTGGCGCGCAAGCCGGTAGCGATCGTGGAAGACGCGATCGTAGGCATGCTGCCGCACACTAAGCTGGGTCGCGCAATGGCGAAGAAGCTGAAGGTGTATCGCGATGACAAGCACCAGCACCAGGCACAGAAGCCGGAAAAGCTCGCGCTGTAGCGCGGAGCTTTTAGCTCTTAGCTCTTAGCTTTTAGCTTTTAGCGAGAGGCAAGAGCAAGTGCAGATTAGTGGCTAGTGATTAGTGGCTACCAGAAGCAAATCGGAATTCAAGGCATTGAAGAATGCCGAATCTTGGAAGGGTTCAAGCTGAAAGCTAAGAGCTGACAGCTAAAAGCTAAACATGGCAGATATGGTTCAGTATTACGGTACGGGACGCCGCAAGTCGAGCGTAGCCCGAGTGTTTTTGCGTCCCGGCAGCGGCAAGTTCACAGTGAACTCGAAGCCGTTCGAAGAGTATTTCGTGACGGAAGCGCAACGAGTGGCGGCAAAGCAATCACTGGTGTCATCCGACACGTCGGCGACATTCGATGTGCTGGTGACGGCTTCTGGTGGCGGCATCAATGGACAAGCTGGTGCTGTCCGGTTGGGCATTGCCCGCGCGCTGCTTGAGTTCAATGCGGAATTCCGCAAGAAGTTGAAGAGCGAAGGACTATTGGAACGCGATTCGCGTGGTAAAGAGCGCAAGAAGTACGGACAAAAGGGCGCTCGCGCACGGTTCCAGTTCTCGAAGAGATAAGAAGCAAGGGGCTAGTGGTCAGTGGTTGGTGGCCAATAGCCGAAGATGCAGATTACTTGTCGAAAGCTAGTAGTTAGTAGCAAGTAGTCGGTAGTCAGGAAAGCAGATTCCTTGTCGCTAGGCTCCTCGGAATGACAACCGAAAGGAGCTAGAGACACAAGATTCAGGCCCGTAACACAATGGGAGCGGAAGCTCCTGTCCCACGACCCCTTTGGCTCCAGGGCTTGGGACAAACGCAGGAGCCAAAATCAAATTTTCCCGCACAGCGGGCACGGGGAATGAATCCCGAAGCGGAGCACCAAAGATCAGAAATGATCGCCGCAACGGATGCAATCCACTCAGGAGGTATCTTGGCAAACATAACTATGAAGGAACTGCTCGAAGCGGGCGTTCACTTCGGACACCAAACCAAACGTTGGAATCCCAAGATGAAGGAATATATCTTCGGGGAACGCAACGGGATCTACATCATCGACCTGCAGAAGACGCTCAAGATGTTCAAGGACGCGAGCAAATATGTGCAGGAAATGGCCACACAGGGCAAGATCGTCCTGTTCGTTGGCACCAAACGGCAGGCGCAAGACGCCATTGCCGAAGAAGCCACCCGCTGTGGAATGTTCTACATCAACCAGCGCTGGCTCGGTGGACTCCTTACTAACTGGGTCACCGTACAAAAATCAGTCAAGCGGCTCAAAGAACTTGACGACATGGCTACTGACGGCCGTTATGAGCTGCTCCCCAAGAAAGAAGTCATCAAACTGGAGCGCGAGCGTAAGCACCTCCAAGCCAACCTGGCCGGCATCAAGAACCTGAACCGTCTGCCGGACGTCATCTTCGTCATCGATTCCAACAAAGAAGCGATTGCCGTCAAGGAAGCCCGCAAGTTGGGTATCCCGGTAGTTGCGGTTGTGGATACGAATTGCGATCCGACAGAAGTGGATTACGTTATTCCGGGCAATGACGACGCGCTGCGCGCCATCCGTTTGTTCGCTGCGAAGATATCGGACTCGGTAGTCGAAGGCGTGACCGCTTCGACCGACAAGCAAGCTGCGGAAATGGCCGGCGTTGCTGCTGCCGCTGATGCTGCTGCGGCCGACGCTGAGGCTTCCGCACCTGAAGCTGCCGCTGAGCCGGAAATCGTGAGCATGGACGAAGTAGTGGAAGGCGTCCGCAAGGTGCCTGTCGCCGCGCACAAGGAAGAAGTAGAAGCCGAAGCTGCGAAAGCGGAATAAGCGGGAAATCGAATCTGATATCCGACCCGCGCGCTTCACTGACGCGGGTCGTTTTGTGTAACCGCTTCTGCTGCGACGAGTCGGTTGAGACACTCACAACATCTATATACGAGGCTTATGCCTCCGAACAACTGAAAGGTTTAGCAGTAATGAGCACATCCATGGCAAATATCTCAGCGACACAAGTGAAAGAACTCCGGGAAAAGACCGGTGCACCGATGATGGACTGCAAGAACGCCCTCACGGAAGCGAAGGGCGACATTGAAGGCGCGATCGTGGTGCTGCGCAAAAAGGGCATTGCCACCGCGGCCAAGAAGGCGACGCGCGTGACCAGCGAAGGCTCCGTGATCAGCTACATCCACGCAGGTGGGAAGATCGGCGTGCTGGTGGAGATCAACTGCGAAAGCGATTTCGTCGCGCGCACCGATGACTTCAAAGAAATGGCCCACGATATCGCTATGCACATTGCTGCGAGTGATCCGAAGTTTATTCGTCGCGAAGACGTGACGGCTGCGGATTTCGACCGCGAAAAGGATATCTATCGTTCACAGGCTGCTGCTACGGGGAAACCCGCGCCGGTTGTCGAGAAAATCGTTGAAGGCAAGATGGCGAAGTTCTACGAAGAAGTTTGCCTGCTGGATCAGCCCTTCATCAAAGACCAAACGATCTCTGTGCAGCAGCTTATCGCGGTGAAGATCGGCAAGCTGGGCGAGAATATTTCTGTGCGTCGCTTTGCCCGGTTCAAGGTGGGCGAAGGCAGCGAGACGATCGCTATCACCAAACCGTCGGCGGAAGCCGAAGGCGGACAAGCCTAGAATTGATGCCGGAGCCAAGCGCTCCGGCATTTTTTTTTGCGTTATCAGGTTCCGAACAACAAGAAAGAACAATGGCCAACTTAAAGTACAAACGCGTTCTTCTGAAACTCTCCGGCGAAGCGCTGGCCGCGGGACAAGGCTTTGGTGTGGATCCGGTGCGCGTACACGAGATCGCGGCTGAGATCAAAGATGTCCACGCGCTGGGCGCGGAGATCGCGATCGTAGTTGGCGGAGGAAATTTTTTCCGTGGAGTGGCCATTCAAGCGCGCGACATGGACCGTGTGTCCGCAGATCACATGGGGATGCTTGCGACCGTGGTCAATGCGCTTGCGCTGCAAGATGCGCTCGAAAAGCAGGGCGTTCACACGAGGGTGATGTCGGCGATTGAGATGAACCAGGTGGCGGAGCCGTTCATCCGGCGAAGAGCGTTGAGGCACTTGGAAAAAGGGCGCATTGTAATTTTCGCGGGCGGGACAGGCAATCCGTATTTTTCGACCGATACCGCCGCTTCATTGCGCGCCATGGAGATCAAAGCGGACGCAATCCTTAAGGCGACAAAAGTGGATGGCATCTACGATGCGGATCCGATGATCGTGAAGGAAGCGGTAAAATTCGACCGTATCAGCTACTTTGACGTGATCCAAAAAGGGCTCAAGGTGATGGACACGACGTCCATTTCGCTGTCGAAAGATAACAAGCTGCCTATTATCGTGTTCAAGCTCAACGAGCACGGGAATATCGGGCGAGTAGTCAAAGGCGAAAGCATAGGCACGCTGGTAACGGCGTAGCACCACCACAGAGTTCGCTTCCGCATCTAACAGCAGAGATCCATTCCCGGAGTTGCTGCTATGGCGCGCGCTGTTCATCCTGCAAAATCGAAGACCCCTGAAGGTATTGAAGGCGAGATGCGGAGCTTCGGCCGCGAGCAAGCTATCCATGAAGTGCATCGTCCACCGTTTGAAGAGGAAGGCGTGTATGAGCCGGGCGCGAATGTCCGCGAGGTAGCGAAGGGAGCTGTCGCGGGAGCAATTGCAGGATTGGCTGCAGGCTGGGTGATGGTTGAATTCCAGAAAATATGGTCGAAGGTGGAAAAGGCGGCTGGGCAGCGGGATTCGGAATCGAAAAATCTGGAAGAGCATGGAGTGCCGGAGCATCGGGCGAAGAATCTGGACGAGCAACATGACCAGCCGGATGATGCGACGATCAAGACGGCGGAAGCGATCACGGGATTGTTCGGGCATCGGCTGACGCGCGAAGAGAAAAAGATTGCCGGGCCGGCGGTGCATTATGCGTTCGCGGTGGGCTCGGGCGTGATGTATGGAGCGGCGGCGGAGCTGGCTCCGCAAGCGAGCAGCGGATTCGGCAGCGCGTTTGGAGCGGCGTTGTTCCTAGTTGCCGATGAGATCGCAGTGCCTGCGTTTGGGCTCTCACCAAACGTGCAGGGTGTTCCGCTGTCAAAGCACGTATATGGTTTCGCTTCGCATTTAGTTTACGGAGTGGCCACCGAAGCATTGCGGCGACCGATCAGGAAGGCGCTAGGCTGATTCATCCACCTTAGCTATTTTCGTTTCGCCGTTCACCATCTCAAGCCGCACCCGCGGCATTCCCGAATGTTGTTCTATCCGCTCGGCAAGTTTTTGCGAGTGAGTGGTTATCCAGAGCTGCGTGTTCTTCGACGCGCAGACGATCAGGCGTGCGAGGACATCCACAAGGTCAGGATGGAGACTTGTCTCCGGCTCGTTCAACGCCAGCACAGATGGCGGGCGCGGACTGAGTAGTGCTGCGCAGAGGCATAGGAATCGCAGCTGTCCGTCAGAGAATTCCCGCGCCTGCAAGGGACGGAGCAGGCCAGGGATGCGCAGCTTGATGTCGAAGAGCGTGTCATTGGCTTCGATCTGGAGTGTGGCGCCGCCGAAGGCTTCGGCTACCAAGTCGCGCAATGCGGCATCTTCCCCGATCTCCAAAATAGTTTGTAACGCGGCGGCGAGGTCAGAGCCGTCATGGCTGAGGACCGTCGTCTGGACGCCGATCTGCGGCAGACGGAGAGGGGATTCCAAGTCCGTGCGGAAGTGATGATAGAAACGCCAGCTCAGAATCTGATTGCGAAGCGCGGAGATCTCGGGATAGAGATGCGGATCGATGATCTGCGACAGGACGGATTCATATTTCAAGATTGAAAACGGATACGTGACCATGTTGCCGTCATTGTTCCGCAGCCATGCGGAAGGCTCATCGCGCTTCATCATGAGCACGCGCCGCTTCCCCGCCGGCCAGATGTACTCTTCTTTGACGCGCGGATCGAGCGTGAACATGGTTCCTAGTGCGTGTTCGTTGGGGGAAGGCAGGCCGATTTGTAGTTCGTATCCGTAATCTTCGCCTTCGAATCCGAGGACGATCCGCTTGGGCGGTTTCTTTTTTGAATACCGGATGCGTTCGCCGCCGGCCCAGAAGACGCTGGGTGTTCCGCCTTCTTCGGCGATGGCGCGGGCGAGTTGTCCTTGAGCAGCGCGGCCGAGCAGCACGAGCGAGTTATATAGATTCGATTTGCCGCAGCCGTTTGGACCCGTCAGAACATTGATGGGCTGTAGGTCAAGCGATGTCTCGCGAACAGAACGGTATCCGGAGACGTGAATCTGCTTGAGCATTGAGAACCAGTGGTTAGTGGCTAGTGGTTAGTATATCGAGGGCGGGGGTATTTTCCCGTTCAGTGATAAGTGTCCGAGAATCGTGGTTGGCGATGGAGGACTCCGTGTGCAGAATTTGTTTATAATCACGGGTTCATACATCATCAGACGGGAAAACTATGGCACCCTCATTCATCGCGGGCATACCCGCACTCAAAGAAACTTATTCGCAACTGAAGACGCGCATGGACAAAGCGGTTGAAGACTTTCGCACGAGCATGTCAGCGACGCGCACTGGGCGAGCGTCCGTGCACATGCTGGACACGGTGAAGGTCCCGTATTACGGATCGGAGATGCCGCTGAACCAAATCGCGCAGATACACGCGCCGGAGGCGCAGATGATCACCGTGCAACCGTTCGACACCAGCGCACTGGCGGACATCGAAAAGGTATTGCGCAGTCCGGAGTTTGGGTTCAATCCGCAGAATGATGGCAAGCTGATTCGCGTGCCGATCCCGCCGCTGACTGAAGAGCGCCGCAAGGACATGGTCAAGCACTTGCACAAACTGCTCGAAGACCACAGGACTGCGGTGCGGAATATTCGTCGCGATGGGAATGAGTCGATCAAGAAGGCGATGAAAGACAAGAAGATCTCGGAAGATGACGAGAAGCGGTCGCTCGAAGAGATCCAGAAGCTGACGGATGAAGAGATCCGCAAGATGGAAGAGATGTGCAAGAACAAAGAGAAGGAAGTAATGACGGTTTAGCGGCCGGAGGCTGCTGGCTGTCAGCTGTCGGCTATCAGCTTTTAGTTCAAAACAACAGCTTTCTGCAATCAGCTTCAGCTTCTTGCTGTTGGTCGAAAGGAATCGCAAACGTAACGGCGATACCCACCCTATCGCTTCGCGATACGGGCGGGGCAGCCCCACACCGTCTTGCATTGGCCAACCGCACATGTCCATTTCGGCCGGGCGGTACAATCCAAGGAATATAATCGACGAATGAAATCGGTCGTCCATGCCGCGTGTCCGCATGATTGTCCTGATGCTTGTGGTGTGTTGATCACCATTGATGACGGGCAGGCGGTGAAGATTCAGGGCGACCCTGTCCATCCTATGACGCGCGGATTTCTCTGCGCCAAAGTCACCAAATATCTTGATCGCGTCTATTCGCCGGAGCGGTTGCTGTATCCGATGCGAAGGCGCTTGCCTAAAGGCAAGGAAAACTCGGGGCCTGCGGCGTTCGAGCGGATCACGTGGGACGAAGCGCTGAATGAGATTGCGTCGAAGCTGAAGGCGGTCTCGGATGAGTTTGGGCCGGAAGCGATTCTTCCCTACTCCTACGGCGGAACACTGGGGCAGTTGAACAACGCTTCGATGGACCAGCGGTTTTTTCATCGGCTGGGCGCGTCGCAGTTGAATCGGACGATCTGCGCTACCGCGGGCGGCGATGCGCTGCTGACGGTGCTTGGCAAGAAGATGGGCACGGAGCCGGAGCAGTTCGCAAAATCGAAATACATCATTGCGTGGGGCGCGAACATTCACGGGAACAATGTCCACCTGTGGCCGTTCATTGAGGAAGCGCGGCGGAACGGCGCGAAGCTGGTGGTGATCGATCCGTATCGCACGCGTACGGCGAAGTGCGCGGACTGGCACATTGCAATCAATCCCGGGACGGATGTGGCGCTGGCACTTTGCATGATGCGCGTGATCATCCACGAGAACTTGCACGACGCGGACTACGTTTCCAAATACACGCTGGGATTCGATGAGCTGCGCGCTCGTGTGATGGAAGACGCCTACGCGCCGGAACGCGTGTCGCAGATCACTGGAATCCCGGTTGAAGATATCTACAAACTTGCGCGCGAATATGCGACGGCGAGGCCGGCGGTCATCCGAGTGAATTATGGCGTGCAGCGGTCAGAGAATGGCGGGATGAACGTCCGCGCGATCACAATGCTGCCGTGCATCACGGGATCGTGGAAGGAAGTTGGCGGCGGATTGCAGCTATCGACCAGCGGCGCGTTTCCGTTCAATAAGGAATCAATGCAGCGCCCGGATTTGATGATGAAGAGCCCCTTGCGGCGTGCCGCGCGGGTGATCAACATGTCCGAGCTGGGTAAGGCGCTCCTCACTGAAAGCAATTCTGCAGTGAAGGCGGTGTTCGTTTACAACTCGAATCCTGCGGCGGTGGCGCCGAACCACAACGATGTAGTGCGCGGATTGATGCGGCCTGATCTGTTCACGGTGGTGCACGAGCAATTTTTTACGGATACGACGGATTACGCGGACATCATCCTGCCTGCGACGACCTTCTTCGAGCACAAGGAACTGCAAGGCTCCTACGGACATTACTATTTACAGGTTTCGAACCAGGCGATTGCTCCGTTGGGCGAGTGCAAGTCGAACGTGGATTTGTTCCGCGACTTGGCGCTGCGAATGAGATTCGATGAAGGCAAGGACAGCGACGCGTGCTTCCGTGAAACCGTGGACGAGATGATCGATGGCGCGCTGAATTCCGGACACGAATGGATGAAAGGAATCACGCGCCAGCGATTGGAAGCGGAACCGCAGATTCGGCTGAATTTCACAGGCAACGAAGATGCGGATGCCAAATCAGAGCCGTATCTGCCGTTTGCTTCCGGCAAGTTCATGACTGCGAGCGGGAAAGCGGAACTTCATAGCGCGCAACTTGCAGCGCAAGGGCTTGATCCGGTGGCGAGTTTCATTGCTCCTAAGGAATCGCGGCACAGCGAGCGGGCGCGGGAGTTTCCGCTGGAACTGCTGGGGCGCAAGGCTGACAATCACCTGAACACTACTTTCTGCAATCTTCCCAGCCATCAGAAGATGGAAGAGCCGCATTTGCTGGAGATGAGTCCGGTGGACGCGAATGCTCGCGGCATCCGGGATGGAGATGCTGTGCGGGTCTTCAATTCGCGCGGAGAGTTGACGCTCAAAGCCAGAGTGGATGGAGCTGTCCGCGCGGGAGTGGTGGCGGCGAAGCTCGACTGGGCACGGCTGAATCCAGAGGGCAAGAACATCAACGTGCTTACGTCAGAGACACTGACGGAAATCGGCGCCGGGGCTACGTTTTATTCGTGCCTGGTGCAGGTGAGTAAAACCAGCAACGCCTAAATTTTCACGTGGGCTTCGCGAACGTAGGGCACCTTCCATTTAGCGGCCACTTAGTTCCAGCTGCTAGGTTTATTTCTGTTCCTTCCCGTATAATCGGTGTTTTCCCGCGACTCCCGTTCGTTATTGGGTTTGTAGTAGTCAGTGGAAGTGCTGTGCCAGCAAGATCACTTAAACCAGGATTCCTAGTGCCCTCATTCGTAAAGCAAAATCCAAAGTTAAACGCCTTCGTTTGCATGGCTTTACTCGTGGTCATGCTGGCGTTTTTCGCTCCCCGCGCCAGAGCTGCCCAGCAGGAATTAGTGCATGAGGTCATTCCCCACGGAAACCGCCGCATTCCCGCGGAAACCATTAAGGCCAAGATGTTCACGCGACCCGGCGATGTGTATGACGAAGCGGGAATCCAGCGTGATTTCTCGTCCCTGTGGAACACGGGTTATTTCGAAGATGTCCGTATTGAGAGACAGGACAGCGCCAAGGGTGTAGACATCCATGTTTATGTGAAAGAGAAACCGACAATCCGCAGCATCGATTACAACGGATTGAACTCGGTTACCAAGAGCGATGTGCTCGAGCGATTTAAGAAGGACAAGGTGGGGCTGTCAGTTGAGAACCAGTACGACCCGACCAAAATCAAGAAAGCCGAAGTCGTACTAAAGGAATTGTTGGCTGAACACGGACGTCAGTTTGCGACCATCCGTACGGAAATCCACCCCATTCCGCCTGCGGCAGTGGGCGTGGCGTTCAACATCAAAGAAGGCGCGAAGGTAAAAGTCGGCAGGATCAAATTCAAAGGCAATGAAAAAGTAAAGTCGCGCACCCTACGTGCGGCAATGAAGAACACTAAGCCAATCGGAGTGCCCCACTCGATCTTTCTGGAAAACGTGTTCTCCCGTACCTACGACTCGACAAAACTGCAGGAAGACGCCGAGCGTGTCCGCGAGGCGTACCAAGAACGCGGCTATTTCAAAGCGCTGATCGGCGACCCTGAAACGAAGATGCGCGATACGGGCGGCCTGCGGTTGAATCCGTTCGGAGGCAAGAAATCTGGCAAAGCTGTGGACATCACGGTCCCCATATCAGAGGGTGATCGCTACAAGTTGGGCTCGATCACATTCAAGAATGGCAAGGCCGTATCGAACATGAAAGCACTGCGCAGCCTCTTTCCCATGAAAGACGGCGAGATCATCAACGTCTCGAATCTGCGTAAGGGCATCGATAACTTAAGAAAAGCCTACGGCCAGCTGGGCTACATCAACTTCACCGGCGTGCCGGACATGAAGATCAATGAAGAGAAAAAGATCATTGATGTTGAAGTGGACCTGGATGAAGGCAAGTCGTATTCCGTCCGCCGGATCGAGTTCACGGGCAACACCACCACCCGCGATAAGGTCATCCGTCGTGAGTTGGCGCTCGAAGAAGGCAACGTTTACAACAGTCAATTGTGGGAGTTCAGTCTGCTCCGATTGAACCAGTTGCAGTACTTCGAACCGCTTAAGCCGGAGCAGGATTCAGAGACCAAGCGGAACGACGCCGAGGGAACGGTCGATCTCACTTTGAAGGTGAAGGAGAAAGGCAAGAACAGCATTGGACTCACGGGCGGAGTGAGCGGGCTTGCGGGTTCATTCATCGGACTCAACTACCAGACAAACAACTTCCTGGGATTGGGAGAGACGTTAACCGTTGAAGCAAACGTGGGAAGCCGCGAGCGCAACCTGATGTTCGGATTCACCGAGCCTTACTTGTTCGACCGTCCTCTGCAGTTCGGATTCACGGTGTTCACCCGCAAGTACGATTACAACCAAGCGAAAGAGACGCAGATACAACTGAACCAGCAGTTGAACCTGCCGCAAAGCGTGCTGGACACCTTACAGAACTTCAGCCAATCCAGCACAGGATTCACGACGTCGCTGAGTTATCCGCTGCGCAGATCTTTGAAGCGTGTTGGACTCACCTATTCGCTTGATACAACCACAGTCACAACATTCAGCACAGCTTCGCAAGACCTCTTCTCCCAGATCGCATTCCGCAACGTCTCCGGCCCGGATGCGCTAAAAGGCGTGATCACGAGCAAGTTGATCCCGTCATTCAGTTTCAGTTCGATTGATAATCCGCAGCGTCCGCACTATGGCAAGAGCCTGTTTATCGGCGGCGAGGTTTCAGGCATTGGCGGAAACGTGGCGGCGTTCCGTCCTATTGTGGAATGGAAGCATTTCATTCCGATGCATAACTTCCGCCCGAAAGACAAGGAATCTGGCAATCACACATTCGGATATCGCATACAAGGGTCGTTCATCACGGGATACCGCGGGCTGGTGGCGCCTCCGCAAGAGCGCTTCTACTCGGGCGGGGATTCAGACCTGCGTGGATTTGATATTCGAACCATTTCACCTTACATCTTCCTCTCAGACCGAGCAGACATCACGCTCACCAATCCGGATGGAACGCCAGTGCCGATCGATCCGGCAAATCCGCTGAAGGGCAATGTGACTATTCCCATACCGATCCAGAGGATCACTGTACCGGGCGGTGACACCAACATCGTTGGCAACGTGGAATATCGAGTCCCGATCGTAGGGCCGGTAACTATCGCAATGTTTGCCGATGGCGGATTGAACTTTATTGCGCGGACGTCGCAACTTAAGTTGACGGATACTCAGATCAACAACCTGAATACGACGTCGTTCGGTTGCCCCACGTTGAGTGCTGGATCAGGATGTTCTGGCGGACTACTTCCCGGGACCGCGGGCGGCATACCCTTGTTCTCGCAGGACTTGAAGCCGGTGAACGGAACGAACTTTGTTCCTCGCGTTTCGACGGGACTGGAGTTGCAGGTCATAGTGCCGATCGTCAACGCACCGTTCCGGATCTATTACGCTTACAATCCGCTGATCCTGGACACCACGACTAACTCATTGAACCAGATCACGCGATCATTGTTCCCGGTGGGCGCGGCGGGCGATTTCACTTACCATCAAGCACTACAAGCGTTCGCGCCGGACTTCCGTTTGAAGGAACCGCGCAAGACATTCCGATTCACCGTAGCTACTACTTTCTAGCGGGAAGGCGCGGTTTGACGGGGTTCTTGGGTGCTCCTATAATGAGCCATACTCGTTTAAGCAGCTCAGGATGCTATCAGGCGCCGGGTTGTAAATGCCCCTTGGCGGGCATCCCGCAAAGTTAGTGACGAGAAATTAGCGGGACATTAGGAGAGGCTGCCTTGAATAAGCGTCTTCCTCCTAGGAAAATCTCAAAATCTTGACAATCGATCCTAAGGAGTTCGAAGAACGTCCAATGATTACCACAAACATCCGCAAATCCATTTCTGTGCTGGCACTGTCGCTGGCATTCAGCGCCGCCGCATTCGCGCAGGCCGGCACTTCAGCAGTAGTTCCCTCGACGGGACCGAGCCCCACAAAGGTCGGAGTCATAAATATTCAAGCCGTGATGTTCAACTCGAACGAGGGACGTCGCGATATGGAAGCGCTCCAGAAGCGATTCGAGCCAAAACAGTCTGAACTTAAGAGCTTGAATGACGAAGTTGAAAATCTTAAGAAGCAGTTGGCCGCGCAGCAAGACAAGTTGAACGATGACGAACGCAACAACCGCGTTCGCGCCATCGAGCAAAAGCAGAAGAGCTTGCAACGTTCACTCGACGACGCCAAGGCAGAATTCGACGCCGCGCAGGGCGACCTTTTTAATCGTTTATTCGCCAAAATGGCGGACGTGATGGACAAATACGCTAAGGCGAACGGGTTGGCTGTGATCATCGACGTCTCAAGCCAGCAGACGCCAGTCCTGTGGGCCGCTGAACAGGTGAATATCAGCCCTCAAGTACTCGAAGCGTACAACGCCGCGTCTGGCGTGGCCGCTCCGGCAGTATCCGCGCCATCGGCAACTCGTCCCGCAACACCGCGTCCGGCGACTCCGGCAGCCAAAAAGCCAACGACGCCTGGAACCACACCTAAATAGCTCGCAGTTCTTCGAACGAAAAGCCGCCCGAATGGGCGGCTTTTTTACTTGGAGCGATGGTTACTTGCTGCGGATTTTTATCTCGACTCCTCTGTCCGAGTGTTCCGTTATGGCAGATTACCGAACCGAACATACGATGTTATTCGTCGCGCAAAGCGATACTGGGCTCAATGCGCATGGCACGCAGCGTAGGTACGTAGTTTGCAATGAAGGTAGCGGCTGCGAGAACGGCGACCACTCCGACCAGGGTTACTGGGTCTGCTGGTCCGATGCCGAACAGCAGGCTGCGCAAGACAATGGCGATTGCGAAGACGCCGGCGATGCCGATTCCCAACCCAATCGCGACCGGAGCCATTCCGCTGCCAAGGACGAGTTTCAAGATGTCTTTGCGGTCTGCGCCTAATGCCATGCGGATACCGATCTCCTGTGTGCGCTGGGTCACGAGATACGAGGTGACGCCATAAACTCCGAAGATTGCGAGAATGAACGCCAATCCGGCAAAGCCCGCTAGCAGCAGCGAACTGAAGCGACGACGCGCGAGCGATCCATCGAGGACCTTTTGCATTGTCTTCACTTCATAGAGAGGTTGATTGGCATCAACGTCGTTTATCGCGTTGCGGACTTGTCCGAAAATCGACATGGGATCACCCTGGGTCTTGAGCGCAAGGAACATGGACTCATTCGGCCGCTGGGCCAATGGATAATAAATCTGTCCGCGCCCGGCGCTTTCGAGGTCCTTGTTCTTGACGTGGTTCACTACACCAACGATGGTGCGCATGTTGGCAGAGCCAGCCGTTATGCGCTTACCGACGGGATCTTCGTCCGGCCAAAAGTGCTTTACCAAGACGTCATCCACGATGACCACAAGCGGAGACTTTTCAGAATCCTGCGCGTTGAATGTTCGTCCTTTTTGCAAACTTATCTGCATGGTCTGGAGATATCCGGGAGTGATGGAGCGGCGGTCAGCTTCATAACTTCCCTGTCCTGGAGGATTGGGCTTGTCTTCTGCTTGCGTGCCGCCGGATCCGCCGGAATTGCTCAGCGGCAGCCCGGAGACGAATCCAACGGAGGAGACGCCGGAGATGGTGGACAGACGTTCTTCAAGCCGCTGGAAGAATGCGGTCTGCTGCGCGGGATCTTGCTGGTAACGATTTTCCATGAGTGAGACGCGCATGGTGAGTACGCGGTCAGGATTGAATCCGGGCGCGACTTTTTGCAGTTCCATGAAGCTGCGCAACAGTAATCCTGCACCGAAGAGCAGCGTGAGTGTGAGTCCGACCTCGGCCACGACGAGCGCTTTGCGCAACTTGTTCGAGCCACCTCCGATGCCGCCTTTGGAACCACCGAACTTCAGCGCGTCGAGTAGCGAGATCTCGGAGGTCTGTATCGCTGGAACGAGCCCGAAGAGAATTCCTGTGAGGACTGTGACGCCGACGGTAAAGATCAGAACGGAAGTGTCCATTGTGACTTCACTCATACGCGGGAATCCGGGTAACTCTGCCGAACGAAAAAGACGTAACGCTCCGTAAGCCAAGGCAAGCCCCACAGCGCCGCCGACCATGGCCAGCATCAGCGATTCCGTCAGCAATTGCCGGATGATGCGCCATTGCGAAGCGCCCACGGCGGAGCGGATGGCGATCTCTTTTTTACGTCCAGCGGCGCGCGACAACAGCAGGTTCGCTACGTTGACGCTGGCGATGAGCAGGACCAATCCGACTGCTCCCATCAAAACCAGGAGCGCGGGGCGAGTGTCACCGGTGATCTCTGTGATCAACGGGAATGCGGTCAGCGACCATCCGACATTGGGCGGATAATTATTTTGATACTGCTGCTGCAGACTGCGAGCGAGAGATTCCAGATCTGACTGTGCCTGCTGGATAGTGACACCGGGCTTGAGCCGCGCGATGACTTCGTTGCCGTGATTGCCGCGCGCGTCTGGAATGAGTTCTTCTTTCGTGAATGTGTGCGGAGCCCAGAGGTCTGTCCCCTCAGGATAATCAACTCCCGCGGACATCACTCCGATCACCTGATAAGCCATGCCGTTGAGCTGAATGCTCTTGCCGACGATGTTTTCGTCGCCCCCAAAGCGCCGCTTCCAAAGCGGATAACTCAAAATCACCATGTGGTCGGCGCCGACCGCACCTTCTTCAGGATTGAAATCGCGCCCCAGCAGCTTCTTCGCTTCCAGGACTGAGAAGAATTTGGGCGTGACCAGCGTGCCGGACAAACGCTCGGGGTCTCCAGTGCCGGAGAAGTTGAAGCTGTTGCCATCAGTGAATGCGGCGATGTTGGCGAAGCTCTTTGTCCCCTGCGTGAGGTCTATGAATTCAGGCGCGGAGATCCAATTCTTGGGAATCCCGATGTTGGCGAGAGCTCCCCATATCTTCACGATGCGGTCCGACTCAGGAAACGGCAGCGGCTTCAGCAGCACAGAATTCACCACGCTGAAAACAGCGCTGTTCGCTCCTATGCCGAGAGCGAGGGCGAGAATCGCGGTGATGGCGAATGACGGACTCTTCCAGAGTGTTCGCCATCCATAGCGGAAATCGCTTGTGAGTTGTGACATTTAGTAAGGCCTCGTGAGGAGCATTGCGCGAGTTGCCGCGTCCTGCGTACCCGTTAGACTTTGGAACGCAGAAAAAGTTTGTTTTGTTCCCCTCCATGATTACTTGAGCGAGCGGCACCGGTTACAGCGACACCGGATGCTTCTGCATTGTTCCGCTCAGAGAAGAAATATACCCGGCGCAAATCCGAGACACGCTGGTGTCTATTTGCAAGAAGCGAAGACGCTTGCGTTCTTCGATCAGGAGGCGGACATGTTTGCTGAAAATCTGTTGGAATCCGGAGTTATCCATCACGACAGCCGCAGGCGCTGGGCGACGCTGGTGTCAGTGTCAGTACAACTAAGCGCAGTGGCCGTGCTGGCGCTATTGCCGTCGCTGTATCCCGAGATCATGGCAATAGGACGCCCGAAGGCGCAGTCTGTGCCGATCTTCTCGCAGGCGCCGCCGGTGCAGCAACCTATCAACAGTGATGTTCGCGCGAGTGGGTCGCAGTTCTCGCGACCGATCGAAGTAGCGAATCCAAGCCTTACGTTGGGTTCCGCGCGACATGACGTGGATCCGGGACCTGTGATGCCGCCGAATGTGAGGCTTGGACCGGCAGGTACGAATTTCATCAGCAGTCTAATTGTGGGAAGTGTACCGCCGGTCTTGAAACCCACTCCGCCCCCCAATAGGCCCTTGATCGTTTCGCACATGGACGAAGGACAGCTGCTGCTGCGCGTGCAACCAAACTATCCGATACCGGCGAAAGCCGCAGGCATCGAAGGCCAGGTCACGCTGGCAGCGATCATCGGCAAGGCAGGAGATATCGAATCACTGCGGGTGATCAGTGGACATCCGCTGCTCGCTGGCGCAGCGCGGGATGCAGTGAGCCAATGGCGATATCGTCCTTACATTCTCAATGGCGAACCGATCGAAGTGGAAACGCAGATCACCGTGAATTTCAAATTGCGAAACTGAACGGAGGACGATATGGCAATGGGAATGACAAGCACCGGCGGGCTCAAGCCGTTGATCAACGTGACGCCGCTTATTGATGTGTTGCTGGTTCTGCTGATCATCTTCCTGATGATCCAGCCGCAACACAAACATGGACTGGAGGCGCAGGTTCCGCAACAGCCGAAGTCCAACACAGCGCCGCCTCCGGAGAGGACCATCGTTCTCGAGTTGCAGTATCAGCAGGATAATGCGCCGCTGATCCGAATCAATCAGGATCCGACGACGTGGCAAGACCTTGAAGCCAGGCTGCGCGACATTTTTAAATCGCGCGCAGAGAAGATCATGTTCTTGAAGGGCGATGATAAGCTCAGCTTCTCGCAAGTGGCGCTGGCGATTGACACCGCACGCTCAGCGGACCCGGACATCAGAATCGGGCTGATCACGCGCGATCTGCAGAATGCTGATTAATCCAAGAGGCAAAGATTGCTTGTGTAAATGCTGTGCATAACGACTTTTCCTAAGGTTTGTGGAAAAGCCTGTGGAAAGGCAGACGGTAAAAATTACTAGTCGCTTTATTTCAGCACCTTACACTGTTTGCATCTCCAGCGGAGCACATGCAAAGTGCCTGCAATCAGCACAATTCAGAAAAGGAATCAATCTCTTTGGTGACAAGCAACCATTCGATTTTTGCGCAAAAGCGCACGCGATTTGCACACTATGGAAAACAAAAGTCCCATTTTCAGGGGCTTAGATGATGCTAAAGATTTAAGCTGGGGTTCGGCAGAAGATCGGGAGTGTATCCCTTGCAACTATTCGCCCACTTTCAATACGGCTAAAAACGCTTCCTGCGGTATGTCTACCTTACCGATACGCTTCATTCGCTTCTTGCCTTCTTTTTGCTTCTCCAACAATTTTCGTTTTCGGGAAATGTCACCGCCATAACATTTTGCAATGACGTTCTTGCGGATTGCGGCGACTGTTTCGCGAGCGATTACTTTCGCCCCAATCGCGGCCTGAATCGCGACTTCGAACATCTGGCGCGGGATCAATTCCTTCATCTTGGCGACGAGCGCGCGGCCGCGGTCGTAGGCGAAATCCTGATGCACCACTATGGAGAGCGCATCGACGGGTTCGCCGGAGACGAGGATGTCGAGCTTGACCATCGGCGAAGTCCACATACCAGAGAGGTGATAGTCGAGAGATGCGTATCCGCGGGAGATAGATTTCAATTTGTCATAGAAATCGAGCACTATCTCATTCAGCGGAAGCTCATAAGTAAGCTTGACCCGGTTAGAAGTCACATATTCAAAATTCTTCTGTTTGCCGCGCTTATCTTCCACCAGCTTCAGTATCCCGCCAACGTATTCTTCATTCGTCAATATCATGGCGGTGATCACTGGCTCTTCGATCTTTTCCGTTTCAGTCGTTGGAACCCAACGCGAGGGATTGTCCACTTCAACAACCGTGCCGTCAGTCTTGGTGATTCGGTAACGCACGCCCGGCGCGGTGATGATGAGGTCGAGATCGTATTCTCGCTCGAGGCGCTCCTGGATGATCTCCATGTGCAAGAGGCCGAGAAAACCGCAGCGGAATCCGAAGCCCAGGGCAACAGAGCTCTCCGGCTCGAAGAAGAATGACGAATCATTAAGGCGAAGTTTTTCGAGGGCATCGCGGAGTAGCGTGTGCTCGTGCGTGTCAACGGTATAGATGCCGGCGAAGACCATTGGCTTGAGTTCTTCAAATCCTGCGAGCGGTTCCAGCGCGGGACGGCCTTCTTCGGTAATAGTGTCCCCGATCTTGGAGTCAGCGACGTTCTTCATGTTGCAGATCAGGAATCCGACTTCGCCGGCTTCGAGTTGCTCGATCTCGATTGGCTTCGGAGTGAGTACGCCCAATGATTCGATGTCGAACGTCTTGTTGTTCCACCACAAACGAATCTTCATCCCCTTGCGGAGGACGCCATTCATGATCCTGGTTAGAACGATGACGCCGCGATACGGGTCAAACCAGGAATCAAATACGAGGCCTTGCAGTGGAGCTTCTGGAGTTCCGGTCGGCGGAGGCAATCGTTTAACAATCGCTTCGAGCACATCTTCTACACCGAGCCCGGTCTTCGCGCTGACGAGCAGCGCGTCAGAACAATCGATGCCGACTGCTTGCTCGACCATCTCTTTCACGCGGGGAATGTCAGCGCTGGGAAGGTCAATCTTGTTGATGACGGGGATGATCTCCAGTCCGTTGTTGATGGCGAGGTAAGCATTAGCAAGCGTCTGCGCTTCTACGCCTTGCGACGCGTCCACTACAAGAAGCGCGCCTTCGCAGGACGCGAGTGAGCGGGAGACTTCGTAAGAAAAATCTACGTGTCCCGGGGTATCAATGAGATTGAGTTGGTAAAGCTGTCCGTCTTTGGCGGTGTAATTCATGCGCACCGCATGCGCCTTGATGGTGATGCCGCGCTCGCGCTCGAGGTCCATCGCATCAAGCACCTGGGCTTGCATCTCGCGCGCCGTCAGCGATCCAGTGAGCTCCAACAGACGGTCTGAGAGCGTGGATTTCCCATGGTCGATATGGGCGATGATGGCAAAATTTCGAATGTGTGCGCGATCCACGGCTGTCCGTTCGGGGCTAAAATCCTACTGCCCCAGCGCTTCTACATGAACTTCTGGGGTGGGCGTAAACCTTTATTGTAGCATCGGATTCGCAGTGGTTTGGGCTGCTACGGACGGTCCTCGCTGCATCGGGAGACGTGGATCAAGCAAGAAACCGGGAGCGCAGGTCGCTGGGAACGATTGGGCACACGTCACTTTTGCGTCCGAAGATGTGGTAACGGACCCGTGCGATGAAGTCGTACAGCGCATCGCGCATTGCGCGGGGGAGAAATTTAGTTAGCGCAACCAAGAGTGACGCTGAGCGAATTCTCTCCGCCACATAGATTGCAGCGTCGGAGCGAACCAGCAATCGGCCATTGGACGTCTGCACCACCACGCTATCTGGCAATTCCCTGCGCATGCCATCTGGAACTGTGTTGCGGAACGTCTCACCTTGCAGTGGTGCGAAACGAAAGATGGCGTCACGATCGCGCGCGAGCGTCCAAAGGACGAAGCCATGACAAAGACCGCAGGTGCCGTCGTAGAAGATAATGTCGCGAGCTGGGGACTCAGGCTGCATAATTGTTGGCGCTACGGTTTTCCATTCTATTCCGCAGGTCATTGAGTGTCGTCGAACTGGGTCATGAAAATCGTTTGGGCGCTGGTGGCAGTAGCCGCAGCAGTGGCGCTTGGCGTGATTGCGCTGACGCGCGGCGAATCCATCAACGCAATCTGGTTGGTGGTGGCTGCGGCTTGTTGCTACGCGCTGGGATACCGCTTCTACAGCAGCTTTATCGCTGCCAAAGTGCTTACGTTGGACGCGATGCGCGCCACTCCTGCCGAGCGGTTTGAGAACGGGCGCGATTTCGTCCGCACGAACAAGTGGGTGGTCTTCGGACACCACTTCGCTGCCATCGCGGGTCCCGGGCCGCTCATTGGACCAGTGCTCGCTGCACAATTCGGATACTTGCCGGGCGTGCTGTGGATCGTGGTAGGCGCAGTCTTCGGCGGATGCGTTCAGGATTTCGTAATACTGGTCTTCTCTGTCCGGCGCGATGGAAAGTCGCTGGGGCAGATGGCGCGGGACGAGATCGGACGCCTCGGCGGCGTGGTCGCATTCGCAGCGGTCTTCGGCATCAACGTTGTTCTGCTCGGCGTGATCGCCCTGATCGTGGTGAATGCGCTGCGGAGTAGTCCGTGGGGGACGTTCACAATCGCGATGACCATACCCATTGCGATGTTGATGGGCATTTATTTGCGATACCTCCGCCCTAAGAAGGTGCTTGAGACTTCTATTCTCGGATTCATCCTGGTGATGGCCGCGATCTTCGGCGGCCAGTGGGTCTCGCAAAGTTCAACATGGGGACCGCTGTTCACCTTCGGCGCACCTGCGCTGGCGATCATGATCATCATTTATGGATTCGCAGCGTCGGCGTTGCCGGTCTGGCTGTTGCTCGCTCCGCGCGATTACCTGAGCACTTTCGTGAAGTTGGGGACGATCGCAATCCTCGCGCTAGGGATCGTCGCGGTGCGACCTACGTTGCACATGCCGCCGCTGACGCGATTTACTGACGGCACTGGCCCCGCATTCGCCGGCAGCCTCTTCCCTTTCGCGTTCATCACCATTGCCTGCGGAGCGATCAGCGGATTTCATTCCTTGATATCGAGCGGCACCACGCCGAAACTTATCGCGCGTGAGACACAGACGCGCTTCATCGGATACGGCGCCATGATGGCAGAATCATTCGTAGGAGTGATGGCGATCATCGCGGCATGCGTGTTACAGCCGGGCACATACTTCGCGATCAACAGTCCCGCAGCAATAGTTGGAGCCGCGCCGGCGGCAGCGGCGCAGACGATTTCGGGTTGGGGATATCCCATCACCGCCTCAGAGATGGCGATGCTCGCCAAGGCTGTGGGCGAGACGACATTATTCAACCGGATCGGCGGCGCACCTGCATTCGCGGTGGGCATGGCGCACATTTTCTCGCAGACACTCGGCGGAGAAAGATTGATGGCCGTCTGGTATCACTTCGCCATCATGTTCGAGGCACTGTTCATCCTGACGGTGCTAGATGCGGGAACTCGCGTTGCACGATTCATGTTGCAGGAGGGACTCGGCGCGATGTGGGCACCGATGGGACGCACCAGTTGGTATCCAAGCATAATTTCGACCAGTGCAATCGTAGTGGGCGCATGGGGCTATTTCCTGTGGCAAGGAGTGAAGGACCCGCTCGGCGGAATCAATTCGCTGTGGCCGTTGTTCGGAATCGCGAACCAGTTGCTGGCGACGGTCGCGCTGTGCGTGGCGACGACCATCATCATCAAGGCGGGCAAGGCGCGGTTCTCATTCGTTACGTTGGTTCCGTTGGTCGCGCTAGTCATAATCACTTTCACCGCGTCGTATGAAAAGGTGTTCAATGCGAATCCGCGAATCGGATTCCTGTCGCATGCGCAACAACTTTTAGGCGAACCGGCATCCACAGCAGCACGCGCGAAAGAGATCAGCAGATTGGTTTTTGATGACCGACTAGATGCAATCGTCACAGGCTTTCTCATCGCGCTGGTCGTGCTGATCTTGGGCGAATCAATGCTGGTGTGGTTCAGAGTCTTGTCAGGACGACGCCCGATATCCATCCTCGAATCACCGGCCGTTGAGACGAGGTTTGCGTCCGAAGAAGCCTGAGCAACATCTCATCGCTATGGGCACCCACTACAAAGGAACAAAACGTGAAGTGCAGGCTCTGGATACGTTCATCAAGCTGATGCGCGGAACCGGCTCGCTGAGTTCTCGCTTGCGTTCGCAACTGGACAACAGCAGCCTAACGGAAAGTCAATTCTCCGTGCTAGAGGCATTGCTGCACCTTGGCCCGCTCTGCCCTAGTTCGCTTGCGCAGAAGCTGCTGCAAACCGCCGGCAATCTGACGCTTGTAATTCGCAACCTTGAGAAGCAAGGATTAGTCCGACGAAAGCAGGAAGGTTCCGATCGCCGATACTTCACAATTAGCCTAACTCCGGCTGGGGAAAAGCTCATCCGCAAGGTCTTCGCCAAGCATGTGCTAGCTATCACCTTGGAAATGCAGGCGCTTAGCCCTGAGGAACAGGCGGAATTGGGACGTCTTTGCAAGAAACTCGGCCTGTCGCGAGCCACCCTGGAAGGCTAGTCCCTAATTTTTTTGCAACCACTTTAATGTTAAATCATCTACTGCTGCGAGCGTCAAAGTGGGGCTTAGAGCTTCCCAACTGACGCCATTCGCGGAGGCGACAAAATGGCAAATGAAAACAGCAACAACGGTCTAATACTCACAGGACGCATCCTGTTGAGCCTCATCTTTTTGCTGAGCGCGGCAGGCAAAGCATTCGGATTCAGCGCGACCGCGGGAATGATGTCGCAAAAGGGATTCCCCGCGGCCAGTCTGTTCTTAGTCGGCGCTATCACGCTGGAGCTACTAGGTGGACTCTCTGTGCTGACCGGATACAAGGCACGAATCGGCGCGGCAGCTCTGATCTTCTTCCTGGTTCCGGCCACGTTGATATTCCACAATTTCTGGGCGTTTCAGGGCATGGAGCAACAGATGCAGATGACTAACTTTCTCAAGAACGTAGCCATTGCGGGCGGATTGTTCCTGGTGATTGCATTCGGTCCGGGACGCTTGAGCATCGACAAGAACTAACTTCCACCAAAGAACACGAGAGAAACTTATGATCACTATAAGAAAGAGCAAACAACGCGGCCACGCAAACCATGGCTGGCTTGACACATACCACACGTTTTCGTTCGCGGATTACTTCGATCCCAAATACATGGGCTTCCGCAGCCTGCGCGTGATCAATGAAGACCGAGTGGCCCCGGCGAATGGATTCGGCACGCACGGGCACAATGACATGGAGATCATCACCTATGTCATGGAAGGCGCGCTGGAACACAAGGACAGCATGGGGAATATCGGCGTTATACGTCCGGGCGACGTGCAGCGCATGAGCGCAGGAACCGGTGTGCGGCATAGCGAGTACAACCACTCGAAAACGGATCCAGTTCATTTGTTGCAGATCTGGATCATGCCTGCGAGCCGAGGGATATCGCCCAGCTACGAGCAGATCGCGTTCAGCGCGGAGGAGCGCAGCGGGAAACTGAAGCAGATCGCCGTTTCCGACGCCGCGAAGAATGGGAACGGCGGTGCGGTGAAAATCCATCAGGACGCGTCTATCTTCGCTTCGATCCTGAAGCCAGGAGAGACAACGCAACACGAGCTAGCGGCCGGTCGCTACGGCTGGTTGCAGGTTGCGAAGGGCTCCGTTGAATTGAACGGGCAAAAGCTCGAAGCCGGGGACGGTGCTGCGATTGAGAACGAGACTAAGCTCAGCATCACCGGCAAAGACAGCACTTCTGAAGTCCTGCTTTTCGACCTAGCGTAATTGCAGAGGCCAAGTTTGACGTGGCCTTCTCTTATTTTCCAGAGGAGAAATGTTATGAATGTCGTTTTATATGGAGCAACGGGTAAATCGGGTAGCCGGATCATGAAGGAATTGCTTTCGCGCGGGCACAAAGTCACGGCTGCCGTGCGCGACACAAGTAAGCTGAACGGCACCGATGGCATAACGGTGAAGCAGGACGACTTGTCTGACGTGTCGAAGACAGCAGATGCGATCAAAGGCGCTGATGCCGTGGTCAGCGCATACGCGCCGCCGCAGGACAACACTAACGCTTTGGTGTGTGTAACAAAAGTACAAGTTGCAGCGGTGAAAAAGGCGGGAGTTCCTCGCCTGCTCGTAGTCGGAGGCGCAGGTGGCCTGGAGATTGCGCCAGGGGTTTCGCTGATAAATTCCGGGCACTTGCCGGAACCGTATTTGCCGATCGCGAAATCACACGTGAATGCCCTCGAAGTGTTACAACACTCAGACATCGACTGGACGTACTTCGCGCCGGCCGGCTTTTTCGAACCGGGTGAACGCACGGGGAAATTCCGGCTGGGGACAAACGAGTTGATATCGAACGAAAAGGGCGAGAGCCGTATCTCGATGGAAGACTACGCTATCGCCTTGGTGGATGAGCTCGAAAAGCCCGCTCACCGCAAGCAGCGGTTTTCCATCGGATACTGAAGTTAGCAGCGCGCATTGAACTGGAAGGGATGTTGATGGCATACACACCAAAAATTTTGGCATTCGCGGGAAGCACGCGGGCAGAATCGTTCAACAAGAAGCTAATAAGAGTCGCGGTCAAGGGAGCCGAAGCTGCGGGAGCGCAAGTCACAATCCTCGACTTGCGCGATCTTGCGTTGCCGCTGTTCGATGGTGACGATGAAAGTGCTCAAGGCTTGCACCCAGGCGCGCGGAAATTCAAAGACCTGCTCATCGTGCATGACGGCATCATGATCTCGTCGCCGGAGTACAACAGTTCGATCTCCGGCGTGCTGAAGAATGCGCTTGACTGGGCATCGCGTCCCTCAAAAACCGAGAAGCCGTTGGCGGGCTTTACCGGGAAACCGGCGGTGCTGATGAGCGCGTCTCCGGGCGCATTGGGTGGATTGCGCGGATTGGCGACGGTTCGATCGATTATCGGCAATATGGGAATGCTGGTATTGCCGGAGCAGGTAGCTGTTTCGATGGCGCACGAGGCTTTCAATCCTGATGGAAGCCTGAAGGATGAGAAGAAGCAAGCTTCCGTTGAGGACCTGGGGAACAAGCTTGCGGCAATCATCGTGAAACTCAAAGCCGATACACAAAGTGCAGCAATGAGTTCATGATGGGCGAATTGGATCGCATCACTGATCAACTTCGTCGCGCTTGGAAGGGTGAAGCGTGGCACGGCCCCTCGTTGAGCGAAGTCTTAGAGGGAGTGACATCAACACAAGCCCAACAGAAGCCCGTTTCGGGAGCGCACTCTATTTGGGAATTGGTTCTCCACCTCACAACTTGGACGAATGTCGCGCGGCGGCGGTTCGAGGGAGAACTGTTCGAAGTGAGCGAGTCCGAGGACTGGCCGCCCATGAGTCGGACGAATCCTGAAGATTGGGCGGCGGCGCTGGGACAGTTGAATCGAGCGAACGAAAGCTTGCTCTCTGTTATGGAAACTGCGGCGCAGAGTGATTCCGCCGATTCCAAACTGAATCAGATCACGCCCGGAAAAGACCATTCCATCTACATCCTTCTGCATGGGACGGTACAGCACCACCTCTATCATGCAGGCCAAATCGCCATCCTCAAGAAGGCGCTGATCTGACTTCTGGTTACCTCTCGGATGTACCTCGGGGTACATGCTTTGTTACTGTCTATTGCCGCAGGTTTAGGGCAGAATATACATTCAAAGTGTGGGAAAAGGCTTTGTTGGCATAAACTTCTGCCGGGCCTATCCCGATTACTTCGTGCCTTTATTCGCAGTCTGGTACAAGCGGAAGCGACATGGCGGCTCAGTACCACTGTGTTAACTTAGTGCACCACAACATTCCAAACCGCAGCGGCTTGCGGACGGCCAAATAACCGGGGTCCCCAAAAGCAACGCGTTTGGGGTGTGAAGGGCAACGGGGTAAACCGAATGCTGGTGAAATTCTGGGGCGTCAGAGGATCTACTCCCACTCCCCAGTTGGAGAATCTGCGATACGGAGGCAATACCTCCTGCGTTGAAGTCCGTATCAACGGGCAGATTTACATTTTTGACTGTGGCACCGGGTTCAGAAACCTGGGAAAACAACTGGTCAAAGAACATCAGAACAGGCCCATTCACGCACATATCTTTCTTTCGCATTTTCATTGGGACCACATTCAAGGAATTCCGTTCTTCACTCCGCTGTACACCAGTCCTGATAATTACTTCTTCTTCCACTCATCGAGCCGCAGCCGCGGACTACAGCGCGCGATCGAGGAGCAAATGTCGGACCCATACTTCCCTGTCGATATGACTGAGATGGCAGCGCATCGCAATTTTTATGACATTGAAGAAGACCGCATCGCGTTCGATGATTGCGTGATCCAGTCGATGTGGTTGAACCATCCGCAAGGATGTTTGGGATTCCGCATTGAAACTGATAACAAAGTGATCGTCTACGCCACTGACAATGAGCCTGGACATCCGGTGTTCGACAAAAATGTTCGCAAGCTCGCGGAAGGCGCGGACGTTTTGATCTATGACGCGCAGTATCTACCGGAAGAGTATGCCGCCGGCAAACGCGGCTGGGGGCACAGCCACTGGCGCGAAGCTGTGAACATCGTCATGGAAAGCGGCACGAAAGAACTCGTGCTTTTCCACCACGACCCCGAGCACAGCGATAGCTGCATTGATTCCATCGTGACCAAGGCCAAGGAGTATTATCCGAAGGTCAGGGCGGCTTCTGAGGGAATGGAAATACAGCTTTAGGCTGTACATTCTGTCGGCTGGTTACTATCTATACACCGTTGCTTGCTTACTTTTAGACCCGCCAATATACTTTTCTCTCAGCCTTGTAGATGGTTTAGCTCTACCTTGCCCTCCTCGTAACTGATTCATACGCGTTTCCGCGCGATGAAAGCAGAGCAGAGTTGCCGATGGCTGAAAAAATCTGCTGAAGCCGCCCTTCCCAAACGACTGACGGCCCCGGCTGCGCTCCCTGTCTAAATTGAATTTTCGAAATCATTATTCGGAGAAATGGAAAATACATGAGTATCACGATGGACAAAGAACTAAATCCCTGGGAAGCACAGGCCGCACGATTCGATTTTGCCGCCCAGAAACTCAAGTTGGATGACGGCTTATGGAAGATCCTTCGTTACCCCACCCGCGAGATCATCGTGCATCTGCCGGTCGCGATGGATGACGGCAGCCTAGAAGTCTTCACCGGCTTCCGCGTGCAGCACTCGATCGCACGGGGACCTGGAAAAGGCGGGGTACGCTATGCCCCAGATGTAAATCTTGATGAAGTTCGTGCACTGGCCAGTTGGATGACTTGGAAGTGCGCCGTAGTGAATATCCCCTTCGGCGGAGCCAAGGGCGGAGTTATTTGCGATCCGAAAAAACTTTCGCAGACAGAATTGGAAAAGATCACGCGCCGCTATACGGCCGAACTGATCGAATTCATCGGCCCGGAGAAGGATGTTCCCGCTCCTGACATGGGTACCAACGAGCAGACAATGGCTTGGATGATGGACACCTTTTCTATGCACATGCGTCAGACCGTTACCGCAGTGGTGACCGGCAAGCCGCTGAACATCGGCGGATCACGCGGTCGTCGTGAAGCCACAGGACGCGGCGTGCTGATCGTCTGCGATGAAGCTCTCAAGAAGCTTGGCATGCAGCGCGAAGGCACTCGGGTGATCGTGCAAGGATTCGGCAACGTGGGATCCAATGCCGCGCAATTAATGCACAGCGCCGGATACAAGGTCATTGGCATTGCGGAATATGACGGTGGCTTGTTCAACAAGAACGGCATCGATGTGAACGCACTGGTGGAATACAGACAGCGCAACGGCACCGTGGTTGGATTTCCCGGCGCAGAAGCGCATGACCCCAAGGAACTGCTGGTGACGGATTGCGAGATCCTTGCGCCGTGCGCGACAGAGAACGTCATCACCAGCAAGAACGCTGACAAGATCAAGGCTAAGATCATCGCGGAGGGTGCGAATGGCCCGACGACGTCAGTGGCCGATCAAATCCTGCAGGACAAGAAAGTCTTCATCATTCCCGACATTCTTGCCAATGCCGGCGGCGTGACTGCTTCGTACTTCGAATGGGTGCAGGACCGCCAGGGATACTTCTGGAAAGAATCCGTCGTGAACGAGCAGCTTGAGAACATCCTCGTCGATTCGTTTGACGCGGTGGTCCAGTACGCTGAGACACACGGCGTTAACAACAGGATCGCTGCTTACATGCTGGCGATCGATCGCGTTGCATTCACCATCAAACAACGTGGTGTTTACGCATAGTTCCTCGTAACTTTTCTCGAAAGGGCGGTTTTCGGACCGCCCTTCTTTCTTTGCATTTGCAATCGGAATTGCCATCCCTAAGGGCGTAGCAGATAATCGAACCCAAGTGAACCTGCCGAACTATCTAACGCTGAGCCGGATCGCATCAGTCCCACTGTTCATCTGGTTTCTATCCCCGAAGTGCACTTGGTTCACTGTACCCGGAGACCGCGAGCTGGCAGCGGCTACCATTTTCATCCTTGCTTCTATAACTGACGGCGTAGATGGATACCTCGCGCGCAAGCGCGGCCAAGTCACCACATTGGGCATGTTGCTTGATCCGCTCGCGGACAAGCTGATGGTTGCCGCCGCATTCATCGCGCTGGTGCAATTTAATCCGGCGATCGTCCCTGCGTGGGTAGCAGTGATCGTCATTGGACGCGAATTTCTCGTCAGCGGATTGCGCTCCATTGCGGCATCCGAAGGCTTCACTATCGAAGCCAGCGATCTGGGGAAGTTCAAGATGGTCGTGCAGATTGTTGCCATTGTTGCGGCGATAGTCCACCACAATTGGTTGGAGTTGAACCTGCGCCTCTTCACTCTGCCCGTGGAGATCATCGCGCGCACCGCCATGTGGTTCATGGTGGCACTTTCTCTCATCTCCGCTTTCGACTACTTCTTCGCATTCTGGAGAAAGATCGATCGCAGCGTACAGAAGACTCGGCGACGAAGGCCGTTTGTGCTCAGTCGCCGGAAGAAGCAACAACAGGCAGACGCAGAAGCGAACCAATAGGAATTTTTTTCGAACGAAAAAAGGCTCCCTCGCGGGAGCCTTTGTACTTTCAGCTAACGACTATTTTTTCGGAGCTGGTGCTTTAGCAGCAGGCTTTGTCGCAGCAGCAGCCGCAGGCTTCTTCGTGGCTGCGGGCTTCGCCGCTGGTGCCGGGGCAGTGATCGGTTTCACATCGGGCACAGCCGCTCCCGCAGGGATGAACCATATCTCTACCCTTCTGCCACCCTTGCCGCCGTCGCGAACCTGTATGCGCGAACCATCAATGCCTTTGTCCTTGGTCATATAGGTCTTGGCATTTGTGGCGCGTGCCATGCCCAAACGGGCTGCTTCGGCGAGCGCACTGTATCCCACGAACATGACGCTGCTATTAGCCTCGCGTTGCATCCGGAGGGCGACGCCATCCAGAGCTGCTTTGGCAGTGTTGTCCACGTAAGCGCTATTGGGTTTGAACAGGAACTCGCCCAAACGGCTGGCTTGCGCTGCCGCCTGCGGAGCTTCCACGGTGACGCGAGTCGTAGTGGAAGCGGAGAGATTCCTATCGTCTGTCGCCGTCGTCATTACCGAGATCACACCTGCGGGCGCTGACTTGGTGTCCAAGGTCGCGACGTTCTCCCGAGGATTCAGTGCTCCTGCATCGGAGACAAATGTGTAAGTCAACGGACGATTGTCCGCGCTGGCTCCGTTACAACGAATAGTTGAGCTTTCGCCGGCGTGAACTGAAGCTGGTTCAGCTGTGCAAGTCACTGTCGGCGGATTCATTGCCGGTGGCGCTGGTGGAGGTGGCGGCGGTGGCGGTTCTTCCATCTGTTCCACAGCATCGCCCACTTGCAGCATCTCAAGGCTGGACGTGATCATTCCCGTGGCACTCACAGGGGTCGTAGTCAAAATGATCATTTCGCCTAGCGAACGACGCGGCATCCCAGATTTGATCTGCGCAACCGTCAATAGCGGCGGATTCTTCTGGTTCGGATCAGTCTGTCGTTGTGCTCTCATCAACTCGCTGTCGGCTTGGTCGTTGAGCGCGGCTTCATAGTTGCGGGTCACCCGGAAGTAGTCTCCGACCTTGACTCCCTTGTTCGACCCCACATCCAAATAGACTTTGTGCTTGGTGGCAATGATGTTGTCAAAATCTTTGGCCATCACGATGTGGCCGGTCAGCTTGCCATTTGGCGGAGCAAAGCGATTGAACGGATGTTGTGGCCAGAATCTTGGAGTCTGCTTTTCGACCCACGGAACGGCCAGGTCGCCCGCTTGGAATCCATCGCAGCTGAATTCAATGGCAGCGATTCCGACGTTTTTCTGCACGTCAATGATCTTCACGCGGCCGAGTTCCGCATAGGGAATGCCGGTGGCAGCAACTATCTTGTTCTGGTTCTTGGCGTACTGGAATTCATCATCGTCGCGCACTGCGCGAATGATCTGATACTCGGACCCGGTCTGGTAGCTTCCGCCAGTCAGATAAATGATATCTCTATCGCCATAAAGAGATTGGTTCGGCGTGTCCCATCCGGCGCCGATGAACGAATTCTTCGCAATGGCCTTGTCTGCGATGAACCCGGAGCAATACATGTCCGACTGGGTCGGCATGCTGGCCAGATCCATTGCGCGCGATGACGGGGCCTTGCCGGCATTGGGCTGCTGCGCAAACGCGCTCGTTGCCCAAATCGACAACAGAATCACTAATACGCCGGTCTTCTTCATTGTCCCTCCGATTTTCTGCAGCCTCTACTGAGGCAACAGGACACAGCCGCCCCGAAAGCAGGGCGGAAACTAACGCACCGCAAAACCGGGCACACACTTCCGCTTGGAACGTAACAAAGCAGCCTAAGTGGGTCAAGACATAGCGTGTTAACCATCGCGATACCTGCGAAACGAGAGGGCATGTCCCATTGCACAATCCCAGTTGCATCCGGCATCGTTGGCCTGTATGATTCGCGCCTGATTGCCCCAATGAACTCACTCACTCCAGTTCAGTCGCCGAGGCTTCTTCGGCACCGGTTACCACGCGTTTGCGTGGCCATCACGGGTAAAAACCCGGCTGAAATGGTGGAGAAGGCCGAGCAGGTGGCCAGAGATAACTCCTTTATTGAGTTCAGGTTAGACTACCTATCGAAACCCGCCCTGTTTTTCCCCAAGCTGAAAAGCTTCATTGAGTACCATCCGCATGTCACATTGATCGCAACTTGCCGGCGCGCGAAAAACGGCGGGAAGTTTAACGGCTCGGTGGCATCGCAAGTTGATGTGCTGGCCAAAGCAGCCGCCTTAGGCTGCCATTTGGTGGACATCGAACTCGAAAGCGCTCTCCAATTAAAAACTGCCGATTGGAACAAATTAAAAAAGACGGCGGCGGTCATTCTGTCCTTTCACGACTTCCGCGGCACGAAGAAACTGGAAGAGACTTTCGCCAAGATGGAACCTTTTCCAGCCGATTTCATAAAGATTGTCAGCACCGCAAACTCCCTTTACGACAACGTGGTGATGATGAAGTTTCTGGAAAAAAAGAGCGACCAACGGGCGATGGTCGGCTTGTGCATGGGCGAGCAAGGCATCATCAGCCGACTCCTGGCAGTACGAGCCGGTAGCATCTTTACTTTTGGTGCGGCGAATCCCGGAGAAGAAACTGCTCCCGGTCAGATTGCAGCGCGAACACTGCGCGACACCTATCGCGTTGAACAAGTAGATACAGCCACTCGAGTGTACGGCGTTGCCGGCGATCCGGTAGTACATTCGCTCTCTCCGGCGATCATGAACACGGCGTTCCGCCGCGAGAACCTCAATGCTGTTTATCTCGCGCTACATGCCAAGACGATGTCAGACCTGATGGCCTGTGTACGTGACATCCCAATCCATGGCCTCAGCGTGACCATGCCCTATAAGACTGACATCATGAAGTATTTGGACAAGACCGATGCAGTCACGGCGAAGATCGGGGCATGCAATACCGTCATCCGCGCGCAAGATGGAAAACTCTACGGATTCAATACTGACGTTGCAGGAGTGATTCGGCCTCTGGAACAACGCATGTCCATTGCAGGATCGAAGTTCCTCGTCATTGGCGCCGGCGGTGCAGCCCGGGCCGCAGTCTTCGGACTAAAGGAACGTGGCGGCGAGGTATGGGTCATTAATCGCACAGCGTCTGCCGCGCAGAAGCTTGCAAAGCAAGCCCGCGCGAAATTCATTCAAAAACCGCAACTGGCGAAATTATCTTTTGATGCCATCATCAATGCCACTCCGGTGGGAATGGGTGGCGATCAAGACAAGCCACTGCTTACGGAAAAAGAACTGAACACGCGATACGTCTTCGAGATGGTGTACTCGCCCGCGGAGACAAAGTTCACGCGCATGGCACGCGCGAAGGGAATACACGTGATTCCCGGCGTCGAGATGTTTGTCCATCAGGGCGCACGTCAGTTTGAGATATGGACCGGCAAACCGGCGCCGGTGGACGAAATGCTTCGCGTTGCACTACACACCCTGGAAATGCGCGCCGCCACGGCCAAGCGCTAGTCGCTATTCTTCAGCGCCGGTGATCCCGTGATTGTTCTGCGTCGTCTTCTTGATTTCGGTTGCAGGCGCGGACTGCTGCTGTAGATCTTCCGCCTGTTGCGCAGGCAATTGACGCTCGATGACCGGAGCATGTGGAACCACTAACCGGAAAGAAATCTCTGGAGAAGTCTCCCCCGGCTTCACCATAACGGTTATCACCTTCGGAGTGGCAACAAACCCGGCTGGCACTGTGGATAAATCCACTTGAACCTGATACGAGCCCGGTGCAAGATCACCGATAAAGAAGCTGCCGTTCACCTCCGTGATCGCATCATGCTCGTCTCGCGCAAAGATGCGAATCTCAGGCGCAGCCTGTTCTTCCGTCGCACCCTCCGCTGGCGGGAGACTCACTCGGCCTTTTATCCGGCCCGCTTTCAGCAGTCGAAAGTTGGTGATGTTTTCGCGTCGCGGAATCACCGCAACTGTGCGCTCGTCCCCTTCAACAAGGACCATGTCAGCGGGAATGCGGCTCAAGTCCGCACGGACCTTGTGTGAACCGGGCGTGAGTTGGGCGAAGCGATATGCACCGTTTGCATTTGTGGTGGTGACTGTTCCGTCATCCAAGACTACGGAAAGTCCGGAGACAGCGATATCGGTTCCGGGATCGTACGAACCGTTTTGGTTCACATCCTCGTAAACAGTTCCATAGATGTGCGAAGGAATCACAACAGCCGGAGCTTCATATCTTGCGTTCCGGACCAGCTCTCTACGCGCAATCAGCGGACCTCCGATGGAGAACTGGATCAACTTGCTGCCACGATCGTCTGCATATCGAAATTCAAAGCTCTGGTGAAACGGAAGATCGATGTGTCCGCCGGCATATGGTGAATACGTAGTCTGCGTTGCTGTTGCGGTGCTGCGGTCGAGTCCGAGTTGCAGCCCGCTTTTCAGGTTCCGCAGTTCGTGTTGCCAACTTGCGCCCGACACAGAATTGCTGCCGAACTGGCGCTGATGATGAAAGCCGAATTGCCCGAAGCGCCCGTAATCAGCTAAGAGTGAAGCGCTGAACGTCTCTGACAGAACGCCACCAACGCTCGTGCGGTAGTACCAAGTGAATGCGGAATAGCGCTTCCATCGCGGCAGTGAAAATGAGTATTGCGAGAGATCAAGCGTGGGCAGACTAGAGTTCGGATTCTGCTGTATCGACCTGAAATATCCGAAATTCAGCGGCAAACGCGTGGGTGTAGAAAAATTGCCGCCGAAGGAGAAGCTTCGCGACGGGGTGCTATCCCCGACGAGATAAGAGCGGTTGTTCACGCTGGCATTCACTTCAAGATGCTTATTGAAGCGGTATGTAGTGGAGAGCGCGAAGTTCTTTTGTCCGCTGAAGCGGGAGTCGTCGCGCGCAGTGAGAAAACTTTCGGAATAGCGTTCAATCTGTCCGGAAATACTCAGCCGCTGGATCGGAGTAAACACGTCAGATATCGAGAAGCCCGTTCCGAAGCCACTCACGTGAAGGCCTGACAATTGCGGCTGAACCAGAACCACCCCTGCGAGTCCAATCCCATTTTGAGGAAGGACGACGGTCCTCGAACTGAATCCAGAGAAGTTTCCGATCACGCCTTGCACGTTGAACCTGTTCTTGGTAGAGAGCTTCGTGTATCCAACGCCCAGCGCCGAACCCGAGCGTTGTGCGCCGTTGAACCAATTGGCTCCGAAATTGAATTCCTCATTCGCAAATTTTCGACGCAGGTTGAATCCTAGGTAATTGGTATCAAACTTGGGCTGACTCAGTCCCACCACCGCGATCAACGAGCCCACCGCGCGGCCCCCGTAGACTTGCATCTCGTACTCGGCAACATGCGTTTCGTAACCAACTCCTCGGACTACCTGCGAGAAGGCGTCGATTCCGGTATAGCCGGTTTGATCGCCGATGGTTACGGCTTTGCCGGAGACGAACCCAGCGCGAAGCGTGCCCTGCGTGAGTTCAAAGAAACCGTGTCCCGCATATTTGTTTAGTAACAGGTTTCCGGTGAGGTGAGTGGTCCCGCTGACCGCCTCTCCACGAAGCATTGTGAATTGCGAGGAGTCAATCACGTTGGTCGTGTACCCGTAGTTATATTCCAGATTGGCGAGATCGAATGTGGCACCCTGTCCAACCGCTACATTGAAATTGTCCGCCGAGGTGTCAATACGAAGAGTGTTGAGCTCGCGGTCCTCGCGCACCTCTGCACCGAACAATGCGACGATTCCTTGCAAAGGAAAAAACAATTCGTCTACGCTCGCGGTGATCAGCACCTTTTGGTAGGGCGAAACACGTCCAACGATGATCGCGCCTTGACGCAGTTCCCCGGTACGCGCTTCATAGACAACCTCGACACCGTCGTTCTTTTGGACGCGGAAGCTGTCCAACTGCGGAGGGATCTTTAGTTGAGCATTCATAGCGCGCGCAACAGCGGCCAGCGGAACAAACCATTCACCATCAATCTTTGCGACTGGCCGTTGTGAAAACACCGGTTTGCCATTCACGGTGATGGTGGGTTCGATGGATTGCGCGAGGCTGAATCCGCGCAGCAAAAAAACGGAAACAAAAACGAGAGACACCATCGTGCGCATCCGATGGCGAGACACTCGAGGTTTTTTCAGCATCCACAAAGCGGTTCTGTTCACACTTACTTCTTGTCTTTTGTGGCTATAGGCGCGGTGCTGGTAGCAGCGACGGCTGGGACCTCAAACGCGCGCTTGATCGTCTGTAACGGATTTCCATCTTGAAAATCGGTAGTCACGCGAAGTTCGTATTTTCCTGGCGCCAGCGCTTCAGCCAATTCGAATTGTTGTTTCAGCGTGGCGAATGGCAGCACCACCAACGATTCCTTGCTGCGCAGGCTTCTTACTTCGGAATCATTGGAATCGAAGATCGACCAATTGAGATACGGACGAATGTGGCGCGAGCCGCTGTTTTTCATCTCGCAGACTAACCGCATGCCAGACTTGCCGGTGGTGATCTTTGCATCCACCAGATCCCCGCGCATGGTGACCGGTGGAACGAGCACATAGATGATGTACGCGTAGCGAAAACGGAAGAAGACATTGTGATCACCGGGCTTGACCAGTGGAGCGGGCGGTCTCTCCTGCACAAATATTGCAGTGCGATAAGTGCCAGGTTTCGTCTCGGCGGGAACGCGGATGGTCACGCGAACTAGTTGCCGTTGTCCGGAGGAGATGTTGAAAGCTGTGGGGCTGAAGATCAGCCATTTGGCGGCGGAGTCAGGACGCGACGCGGGATCTTGATACGTTAGGTTTCCGTCTTCATTGATGTCCCAGTCAGTGAGGCTTAGCAGCAAGCGTCCACGGATTGCTACTTCGCTGGGTGGAGATTCCACCGCGAAGCTGACGGTCTTTTCCGTTCCAGGAAGGACCTCGACTTCAGTCTTTCCAGGATTCAGGCCAAGCCCGAAATTCTGGGCTCGGCACAATCCGGAAATGAACAACAGCAGAAATGCCAGTACACATGCGAGTTGAACTTTGCGGCGCACGCTACGGCGTTGTCATCGTCAAAGTGATTACACTTTGAAAGCTGGCGTTCTGCGTAAAGTATTGCGGCAACACTGCAACGCCGAACGTCACCTGGGCGAAGTTGTCGTTTGTGCCGTCATTGCCTCGCGCGCTGATGCGAGGGCCGCTCAACACTGACGTGTTCGCCGCTATGTCGGCCAGCGTCGCTTTCGTGGCAGTCACGAAAGGTGACAAGCCATTCGCCGCTGCGGGGAAGCCGCCGGTGTAATCCCACTTGGCAACGATGGCATCTGTACGGACGGGCACGGTGATGACATCTGCTCCGGCAGCGGAGAAGGCAGTGATGCCGAAACCGATATCAGTCGTTTGAATATCATTCGCGGTGGCCCCGATGCCCGTGTTCACGGCCTGCGCACTCAAGTGATAACTCACGTTGCTGCGCAAACGTGCGACCACGGTTCCAGTTGTTAGCGTGTTCGTATTTCCTGGCGTGAGTGTGCCGAGAGCGACCGTCGCACTGAGCGCTGCGTTGGTGTTGCTGGTGATTGAGAATGCGCTGGGAACAGCGCCTGTGATGGTTATGGTTCCCGTCTGCGCTAATGCGGCTGGAACCGCGAGCAGCATGAGCACAGTGAATAATATTTTTTTGGAGTTGTTCATTTCTCTACTTTCCTGATCGTTAGATTTTTTAGATCTTGTGAAGCCCCAGACCCGGCCTTCCTACTATGGAGAAACTATCTGTAACGTGATCACGGCGTTCACAGTGCCCGGAGTCCAATATTGCGGTAGCGCGGCAAAAGTGATCGTTACACCTACAAAATTTTTGTCGACGTGACCGGGATTCGTCAGCTCATTCGTCGCGATCTGTGGCCCGCCTAGAATGTTGACGTTTCCAACAGCGATACTGGCTAACGTCGCCTGGACGGCGCCCACGCCTCCAAACGGAGTCAGACCATTGGTTACCGGAGCCGTCGCCGGGTTGTAGTTGAATCCCGCAGCAACGGTGTCCGTTCTTGGTGTTATGACTTCTGAACCAGAAATGTTTAACGTCGCGGCGACTATTCCCATTCCAATGTCCGAACTCTGGATGTCGGCAGCCCCCGCTGACGCTCCGGCCGGAGTAAACGTGAATGAATTAAGTGTGGCCCTGAGGTGATATCCCGCAGCGCAATTACAGCGAATGCGGAAACTGGCTTGACGAGTCAGCAATGTGCTTGCAGATCCCGGCGTCAATGTCGGAAAAGTCAGCGGGATGGTGAACGTCGGATTGTTTAGGTTGTCAGTCATACTCTGCGCCGAGCTCGAAACGGCAGTGAGTAGTAAGCCGATCGAGAAAACCAATTTCCAGAGAGTCTTCTGAGTGCAATCTCTTGGGAGACTTCGAATCATCTGCTGTGCCAATTTCTTTCCAGGGGTGCTGAAATTTTGCGGGTCGATGAGCGAAGTTATCCCGAGCATCCGGAGATAACAACGGTACTTTGGTCAGATGTTGTTGTTTTCTGCGGCACATTTCCCATATCGGGAATTTAGGCAGCTTTGAAATTTCCCGTCCGCTCGGGCGCGGATATCCAAATTCGGCATCGAATCAAGTCTGTTCGCGAAACTGCCGATACAATTCCCATGAAGAAATCAGCTGGAATTCGCTTACGCAATATATCTTTCGCGGTGCTGGCATTTGCCGCACTGCTTCCCTCTTCACTGCAGTGCCAAACTTCCGGAGCGGCAGTTGTGACCGGACGCATCCCGGAGCAATTCCAGATTCAACTCGCCGAGCCTGTTTCAGTTGATCCGAGAATTAGTGTCGAGGTCACACCAGTCGGAACGAATGCGGTGCTTGTGAGGATGAAGGTTCCCAAGTCAGTTCGTCAGTCGAAAATGATCCTGCCACTCGCCATGCGGACTAATTCGGCGACGTTTGCTTTGCGCGCTCGCTCAAAAGATGCTTCAGCACACACATTGATCGCCGCGGGTAGGGCACGAGCCATGGGCGATGGCGCCTTGTTGATTTCGGGAGCTGCTGAAGCGTTTACGCCACAGACGGGTCAGATGGAAGCGGCATCCGTGATTGCAAGTGGGACGCGCATTTCGCGCCGTGGGAACGGCCTGACACCTAACAATGGGCTAATTGCTGATCTCCAGGTTTCTATCGACGCAAATGACGGCAACGGAGAGTTCTCGTTCGTCGTCAGCATGGAACGACTCTGATTATTGGCCTCAGATTCCTGCTTGCATGGGGATCAAAGAGCCGGAAGCATTTTGCGAGCGCTTGCCCTTATTAGCCTTCGCAACAGCATGACGATAAACGTCGTCATACAGCTTCCCGAGTCGTTGCGGATTGCGCGTGTGCTGTAGATGCTGCTTTCCAGCTTCGCCGAGCGCGCGACGGAAATCCGCGTTGCGCGTCATGAATGAAAGCCGATGCACCATCTCGCGCCTCACATTTTCTTTGTCCGCAGAGTACCAGAGCAGCCCGCGACCTTCGGGACTCGTTTCCCGATTCATGGCATTATCAGCGGCCAAGACTGCCTTGCCATGTGACATCGCCAGTACAGCCAGCGATTCCATGCGATGGTGCGATTCTCCTGCATTCATGGCGACCGGATCAGCGATGACTGTCTGTGCGGCTTCTACCGCTTTCAGGCAATCCTCTTCAGGGACCACAGTAACTTTCTCGCGAATTCCCAAGTCTCTCGCCCGCTTGCTCGTCTCCAGTAGCAACTCACTCGGAGTGATCACCAATAGCCGGGCAGTCTCGGCCTCAAGTAAGAGTTGGGAGAAAACTGTAAAGAGGATATCCACTGAAAGCGCCGCTGCGGTCTGTCCTGGGGCGTCGGATTCAGCAGCAGCTGGCCCCTGTGCGATCTTGACCGCAATGGGAACTGTGCGGTTGAGACCAGAATCTTCACTCTTATAGGGATTATTTTCGTCCTGGTCTGAATGAGCTGTCGAAATCGGATCAGGCACAACAAACACATCTTGAGAAGCAATGCCGCGCGTGATGCAATCCTTCCTCATTCCTTCTGAGTGGACCACTACTGCGGCTGACCTCGCGAGAGCAAACTGTTCTGCTGTCTTGAACGATCTTGCCAGCCAAGACCCATTGGCGGAGGATTGCTCTTCAATCCACTGGTCTAAGTCGTAAACAACCACGTCATCGCCGCGTACCGCCGCCATTCCTGCGGCGAATGAGTGTGCGTGGAGCAGTTGAGCATTGATGTTGGTTCCATTCTCGTCGAACTGCTTTCGCCATTGCCGCACATCCTGCCAACCTTGAAGGAGTGATGCTGGAGTCTGGGTGTTGGATTTTTCCAATAAGAAATGCGGCGCGGGTTCCTGACGCGAGTTGAGGGTCAGCAGGTACGGACGCATCCCTACTTGCAACTGGACATCGACAACGTTCGCCACTTCCCGTGCCAAGTTGCATGCGTGCACTACCGTCCAAGCGCGCACGTTGTTATCCCTGGTCGAGATCTCTTGATACTTCTGCAGCAATGCGGGCATTTTAGGAGACCTCTTGTGCGCGTTTCTTCGCGATGTCTGAGTGCTTCACGACTGTGTTACGCCCCTGGTTTTTAGCAGCATAGAGTGCGGCATCCGCTGACTCCACTAGTTCACGCCGGTTCTTGATGTTTGAACCGAAAACAGAAAGTCCGATACTGATTGAAAGATTTTCTTTTTGTGGCGATCCGGATTTGTTGGCCGCTGCCGGGATCGTGAATCCGCTATTCTCCATGGCCTTACGGATGCGTTGGGCCACCGCGAATCCTTCTTCCTCGGTAGTCTCCGGCAATATGATGACAAATTCCTCGCCGCCATAGCGGGCTACTGTGTCCACTTCGCGCATGTCCTCCATTAAGACACGAGCGACTTGCCGCAACACCTGGTCACCAATATGGTGGCCGTAGGTATCATTCAGGCACTTGAAGTGGTCGATATCCAACATTAAGAGGACGAACTCCTGCTGCTTGCGTTCGGAACGCTTCACTTCGAGTTCAAGTTGCTGTTCGAAGTATCCGCGAGAACGTAGTCCGGTAAGATGATCTGTGAAAGCGAAAAGGATCAATCCTTCATTCGCGCGCTCACGCGCGAGGACGTTTTCTGCTACTCGCGCCAGCGCCCACAGTAGCTGGGCGTCTTCTTTGTCGAATGCATTGTGCCGCTTCGAAAAATATTGCATAGAGCCCATCACCCGGTTGTTCACGAGAACGGGTATCACCGCTGCCGAGGAAGCTCCCACAGCGTTCAAAAGTTTGTCCGCTTCAGGATCCTTGCCTTCCTGTACCAGCATCGGCTTGCCAAACTTCATGCACCAGTAATCAAGTATGTTTCCTGATGCGATCGTACCCAAGATCTCAGGATCGATCCCGGGCGATATCCGCAACTGTGATTGTTCGTCGGCCTCGTTCCAGAAATAGACGAGTGCCTTGTCAGAAGAGATGATCTCCCTTGCGTAGTCGCAAAGCAGATTGAGTGTTGCATCAAGCTGCATCTGCAATCCCGCCATCATGCTGAGCCGCAACAGAACATTTACATGCTGCCAGCGGTGTTGCATGGTCGCCTGCGGCAGTTCCGAACACACTTCCACGATGAACTGCTCAGGTGCGGCCGGCTTTCTTGTTGGGTTTTGCAAGACCATGCTCACTTGATGAATCCAGAGAGGCAGCTGGTACCTGACAGCATGCAGCACGGCAGATACCAACTCTTGGCACCTTCTCGCAAGTTGCCTATCCCATCGTTCCAACAACTTATGATGCACATGTCAGGACTAGAAGGCAGTAATCCACAAGACTGGACTGAGTGTTGGCACAGAGATTCACTATTTTGGAAACAGTATTCTATATACCGGAAAGTGCTGAAATCGCAGGAAGAAGTCCCGAAAACATCCGGTTTTAGCCCAGTTCTTTGGATTCAAACGCGAGGGATATTAACCTGTCGCAAATTCTATGTTGTTGCTATTGCTAAGGTGAAAGGCATAGGATAGCGAAGTAATCGGACAGTGCACATCCCCATGTGCATTTTGTTCAGTTTCGCCTCATCAAAGTCACAATTCAGCTTTTGGGCCCTTTCCCTAACTAAAAGGGGGAGGCGGATTTTGCCGCCTCGCTCAGTCACCGGAGAATCTGATATGGCGTGGTACGCGTACTGCATCACGGAACAGCAGGCTTTTCAGGGCACGACCAGGGCACGACGTCCTTTCCCGATTGAAAATTTGCGAGGCGTGAATGGCACGCAAGTCTTCGGATATCCCAGCGGCGATTTCGCCGTCATCGTAAGCGAATACATTTCCAACGGACAGCTAAAACAGCAGGCAGTAGTGGAACATGCGCGCGTAGTCAGTTCTTGTTTTGAGCGCACCACCGTTCTTCCATTCCGCTTCGGCACCGTCTTTGAGACAGACGAATCCCTTAGGCGCGCCGTCCGGGCAAATCGCAAGCAGTTCACAGCTTCAGTCGATCGTCTTCGTGGAAAAGCGGAGATGCATTTGAAATTGATGGTCAAGGACGGTTCCGTTCGCGAAGCAATGGCAGAAATAGTCCTACCGAAGACCACCGGCGGAGAATACCTGACCTGCCTTCGAGAGAAAGCAACCAGACAACGCGAGCGACAGACGAAAGCCCGCGCACTCTCGGTTCAAGTCCACAAAATGTTTCATCCGCTTGAAGAAGAAGTCAGTTGCCGCAGGATTGAGACCGGCGGAATGCTCATAGACATAGCCCACCTGATCGACCACAAATCAATTGAGAAATATCAGAACCGCTTCAACACCGCCGCAAGCCAACTTAAAGGCTGCGAGCTAGTGATCAGCGGACCCTGGCCGCCATACCATTTCATGCCGGGCAAGCTTCGCACTGTTGTCGGAACCAGCTAGAAATCGAGTTTGAACGAGAGAAGGACACGGTCATGCCGTGTCCTTTTTTGTTTGCCTGCGATTCTCAAAGGTACCTTTCTAAGCAACTTGTCTGGTTGACTCTAGTGCCTTTCAAAAGGTAAGTTCAGCCAATGGCCAAGAAACGGCTAGGCGACGTGCTTCGCGAGAGGAAGCACATCAGCGTTGCTGACCTAGAAAAAACCCTTGAGGCGCAGCAGAACACCACGCGCTTGCTGGGCGAACTCCTGTTGGAACGCGAACTCGTATCCAAGGACGACCTCGTCTCCGCTTTGGAAGAAGCCGCGAGGATGCGCTACGTTGACGTGCGCTTCGCGACGGTGGAAAAAGCCGCGATGGAGCTGCTCCCGCGCGCAGCGGCAGAGCGCTACTGTGTTCTTCCCCTCGTGCGCGAAGGCAAGAAGATCGTGCTTGCGATGGCAGAACCGCAAAACCTTCGTGCCATTGATGAACTTCGCTTCCTGACCGGGATGGACATCTCCCCACGACTGGGCTTCCCTTCCGAGATTGCAGAAGCAATTTCCAAGTGCTACGGCGATGTCGAATCCCAAGCAGAGAAAGATCTCGAAAAGCTTCCATTCATTGACCAGGTTGACATCTCTGACATTCAATTCTTCACTGCCAACTCCAGCGAGCGCAGCAAGGCCGCGATGGAGGAGTTTGAAGCAGAATTGCGAAATGAGAAGACCCCGGCTGTCCGCCTGGTTTCTTCCATCCTCGCTTCTGCGGCCAAGAAGAAAGCCAGCGACATTCACATTGAGCCGCACACGCTCGGTACGGTAGTTCGCATTCGAGTGGACGGTGTCATGCGTGATCTCACGCACATACCCGCAGAGCTAACAACTTCTCTCGTATCGCGTATCAAGATCCTTTCAGACATGGACATCTCAGAACGACGCGTTCCGCAAGACGGTCGTTTTGTTGTGCAGATCGGCCAGAAAAGCCTCGACTTCCGCGTATCGACCTTGCCTACGCATGAAGGCAGCGAAAAAGTCGCAATGCGGGTGCTCGATCCTTCTGCTACACGCGTCGGATTTGCGCAGCTCGGTCTATCCCCGGAAAATTCTAGTGCCCTCGGCGCTTTACTCGCTCTGCCGCAGGGAATGATCCTTGTGACCGGCCCAACAGGTTCCGGAAAGAGCACGACTTTATACAGTGCTTTAAACCTTGTTCGCTCTCCCGCAGTCCACATCATCACTGTTGAGGACCCGGTCGAATACAAGATCGACGAGATCAATCAAATTCAGGTGAACACAAAAGCGGGGCTCACGTTCGCCAGTTGCCTGCGTTCGCTGCTGCGCCAGGATCCCAACATCATCATGGTCGGCGAGATCCGCGACACTGAAACCGCCGAAATCGCGCTGCAAGCCGCTCAAACCGGACACTTGGTGCTGTCATCGTTGCACACGAATGACAGCGTGGCTGCTGTTACACGTCTGCTCGATCTGAATGTCCCTGGATTTGTGATCGCATCTTCGCTCACGGCCGTGATCGCGCAAAGACTCGTTCGCAAACTCTGTTCCTGCCGAGAGGAAGTTCCTGTGACCGCTGAATATTCGTCGCGGCTCCTGGCCGCAGGCATCGTGGACTTCGACGACACGATGTTCGTCGAAGCCGGTTGCGGCAAGTGCGACAACACGGGATTCAAAGGACGCGTGGGCATCTACGAAACGCTGATCATGGACGAGCAGATCCGCGCTTGTGTCCGTTCAAACTTTCGTGACGACGAAATACGCAATCTCGCCCGCAGCGGCGGCATGAAGATGATGCAGGAAGATGCGCTTCAGAAGGTCAAAGCTGGCGTTACGACCATCGACGAAGTGCTTCGAGTGGTTCCGTTCGAACAAATATCCGCGGTCTCACGCTGCCGAAGCTGTGGCAAAGCGCTGGCGCCTGCGTTCCTGTTCTGCCCTTATTGCGGCGCCGGCACCCGTCAGGTCAGCGGTGGCGGGCGGATGCAGCCTGCACGCGGCCCTCACTCAGAAGGAGCTAAAGCTTGAGCACAAAAGCGACTCCGAGAATCAGCAACCGTTCCGCCGATCGATATCGAGGCTATTCCGATCTTTCCATAGTGTACGAAGGCAGTAGCGAGAATATTCCCGTTCACGTTCCCGACGTGAGCACTACGGGGATGTTCATCAACACTTCACGCCACTTTCCCGAAGGAGCCGTCATAAAGGTGCGGTTTCGCTTGGTGCGTTCGAATCTTGAGATTACGGCGCGTGCGGAGGTCCGGTACTGCCTGACCGGAGTGGGCATCGGCGTCCAATTCGTTGATATCTCAGCCGAAGATCAGGCAGCAATTGAGCAGGAACTCCAAATCAGCAAGCTCCCTTAGCTCAGATTAACCCTCCTAAATGCGCACCGCCCAGCAACCCTGTCGGGCGTTTTGTGCATCTGTCTACTTACAAGTGGTATTCGACTACCATTCCGCAGCAAAAAGTCGTATAAAACCCTTGCCGAACTTTGCACCCTAGCACTTCTAAACCCGGAGGAGATTTGGCCACAGGAATTCAACGCGTTCGCGCATTGATAGTTGATAGCGACGCAACCATGTCGCGCTTCTTGACTGCCCACTTGTCCAAGCGGAACTTTGAGGTTTCCGTTGCAGCTTCTGGCGAAGAGGCATTGCGTACGTTTCGCGCGTTTAATCCGAACATTGTTTTGATGGACGTATCACTGCCGGCAATGACGGGCATGGAAACGCTCTCCCGCTTGCGCCAGATCAAGCCTGATGTTCCGGTCATCGTCATCTCTGCGCAAAATGATCCTGAGCTGATCTTCAAGGCCTCAAAGATGGGTGCGGAAGAATACCTGGCGAAGCCCTTCGACCTCAAAGATCTCGACTTGCGCGTCACGCGTGTTCTTGAAAAGCAGCGTCCCGCTGCGGAGGCCACGCAAATACGCGACCAGGTCCGCGGCGACACGGAATTTTCCATGCTCTTTGGTACCAGTCCGAAGATGGAAGACGTGAAAATGACGATCGAAAAAGTGGCTGACACGAACGCCACTGTGTTGATCCGCGGTGAAAGCGGTACTGGCAAGGAAATGGTGGCGCGCATGGTCTACGCGCAGTCGGGTCGCCGTGAAAAGCCCTTTGTAAAAGTGAATTGTGCTGCCATTCCGCACGAACTACTTGAGAGCGAACTCTTCGGATACGAACAAGGCGCATTCACGGGAGCCAATAGACAGAAGCTAGGTAAGTTTGATCAGGCGAACAACGGCTCCATCTTCCTCGATGAAATAAGCGAGATGCATCCGGCACTTCAGGCCAAGCTACTGCACGTGCTGCAAGACGGCCAGTTCGCACGGCTTGGAGGCAAGCGCGACATCGCGGTTGACGTCCGGGTATTAGCAGCGACAAACAAGCCTCTGGAGCGCGCTGTGGCGCAGGGCTCGTTCCGCGAGGATCTTTTCTATCGCTTGAATGTGGTCACCATTCATATTCCACCGCTGCGCGAGCGCCGCGAGGAAATCTCCGTATTCCTCGATTTCTTCTTGAACAAGTACAGCCACTACTATGGGAAGCATCCTGCTCCGTTCAGTGATAACGCTATTGCCCGGATGATGGAATATTCCTGGCCCGGCAACATTCGCGAGTTGGAGAATCTCGTCAAGCGTTACACCATCGTCGGAAACGAAGCGCAGATCATCCGCGAGCTATCAACGCATAAGCCGATCGTTACATCCACCAGCTTTGGTTCCGGAATGCAGGATGGCGACGAGCTACAGCAACCGCAGCAACGAAGTCCTATTTATCGCGACACACCCACGCCCGCGGCAGCCATCCCGGACGGAGTAAATGGCAACCCGTCATTGCTTGAAATCGGCAGACAAGCTGCAATGAAAGCCGAACGGGAAGCGATTGAGCGAATCCTGACGCAAACAAAGTGGAATCGCCGGCAAGCAGCAAAGATTTTGAAGATCAGCTACAAGGCCCTCCTCAACAAGTTGAAGCTGATGGAAGAGCAGGACCAAGCCAAGGTTGAGCAGAAGACTGCTTAGGTGTGGTAATTACGTACCACATGAATGTAGTTCTCCAGTCGGCTACTTTGCACAATACTTGATGCAGACATCGCGGCACACTCAATTAAATCGCGGTTTTCAAAAGCCTTTTTGATTTCCTCAGGATGAACATTCGATTTGGTCAGGTAAATGCAACTTACCTAGTTACCAAAGAGGCCGTAAATCTCAAATGATTCGAAACCCCCAAAGTCTTTCAACTCTTGTACGACGCACTCTGGAAACGGACCGTCGGCACGTCTCGCATCTTCCCTGATCTTGCCCTCCCACTTTGCCTCTTTCAAAGGGTGGCCTAACGGCCACCTTTTTTGTTTACATTCGCTGGAGGTATAAGTGGCTCGCTTCTTCTTCAGTTTGTTTGGCGGACGTTTGCGCTAATTCGGGATGGCGAATATCATTATTGATTCCGCAAAACTAGACGCAACATCTCTGGAGATACAGCATCAAAAGAGCAGTCATTTATGGATAAGAAGAAACTCGACAACTTTAGGAAGCAACTGGAAGAACGGCAACAGGACCTGCGCAAGATCGTCGCTCGCACTGAGCAGGACGGTCGCGATGCAGACGTGGGCACCGCTCAAGACATCGCTGATCGTGCGGCGAACTCATACACCAAGGAATTCCTTTTCCATCAAAGCAACAATGAGCGGCAATTGCTGCAAATGGTTGAAGTAGCTTTGGCGCGCATTCGCGAGGGAGTTTTCGGCGAATGCATCAATTGCGGTAATGACATCAACGCCAAGCGTCTCGAAGCCGTTCCCTGGACTCGCTACTGCATAGCGTGTCAGGAAAAGCTGGAGCAAGGCTTGTTGGAAGAATCCAGCACCTAGTCTCATCGGAAGGCAAAGAAGAAAGCCGCTCTCACGAGCGGCTTTTTTATTTCAACTAAAGACCCGGAGGTGGTGGCGGAGGCGGCTGCTCCGGTTGTTGCTGCTGCGGCGTAGCCTTCTTCTTTTTCTGCCCCTGCGAGACAGCATTTAACAGCTGATCAAGTGGATTGGTCGGCTTCTGGGCCGGTTGTGCTGCCCCGCCGAAGTTCGGAGTTCCCGGATTGTCATTGGCTGGCAGGTTTTGTTGCTTGGGAGTTTGCTGGTTCTGCTGATTCTGGTTCTGCTGGTTTTGCTGACCTTGTCCTGATAGTTGTCCAAGGATTCCCTGCAAGGCACCGCCAGTTTGCTGTTGCTGATTGTTCCCTGAGTTGGCGCCGCCTTTATTCCCTAGAAGCCCGCCAAGGATTCCAGTCGTCAGAGCGCCGGGATTGGACGAACTGGGCAACAGGTTCTCCAATTTCATTTGCGCGAGACGCTGGACGTCCGGCGCAATATGCGGGTTCGAGAAAGTCCCGGTGATGATTACCGGCATGACTAGCTCGCCTTTGGCGTTTGCGAGCGCTGTATTCAGATATCCGCCGATGCCGGTGCCTCCTACCGTCTGGCTGTAGTCCTTTGAAAGGACTGCAGTCATTTGCATGTTGAGGCTCTGGTCCGCAAGATTCACCAGGCCATTGGCCGCGACGGTACCGCCATCGATCACTGCTTTTAGGTTGTCTGTGCGCGCTAAACCATTGGTGATCTTGAAGTCACCCGTGAGTTTGACGAGATTGGTGAATGGCTCTGATTGTTTCCCGCTCTGCGCGAATTTCCCGATCGACGCCAACTCATTTAGCAGGTCGATGTGAGCAATTTTCCCGTTCAGCAGATTGAGGTTAACGACTCCGTTCAGTGACCGCGCAATCTCGGATGTGGACTGCCCCGCCGTGAAACTTGTGTTTGCGTTAGCGGCCAACAATCCGTAAAGCACTTGCTTGGCCGGCGACACTGACGACAGCATCTTGTTGGCGTCCACGTGGTCCAACTTACTGGAGATGGTGTAAGTGGGCTGCGCCGGGCGTGTGTCGGCGACGATAGTGCCTGTCTGCGTGCCACCGAACACCTCTGCGCTGAACGGCTCCAGTCGAATCACTCCGTGATCCAGCTTCACGCCTGATTTCGCATTCGTGTATTGGATCTGGTCGTAAAGAATGCTGCCGGCCTGTATGTTCCCGCTGCCTACTAGTCTCGATAGCAACGACGGGCTGTTCGCAGCAGGCATAGCCTTCGCCTGCGCTTGCGCAGATGGAATCAGGTCAAGGGAACTAGCTCGCTTCGGCGCTTGCTGGTTCTGTGGCGTGTTGCGAACCAGCTGCTGCAATTCGGCAACATCAATCTTGTCCGCCGATAACGAGAACTGCGTCTCCGGCGTTGCGTTCGGAGCGAGCCCCTTGAGCGTTAACTGTCCGTTTGCGTTGGTCGAACCGATCGAGAACGCGGCGTTGTTCAGGATCGCGCTGTTCTGGGTAAATTGCAGGTCCGCGTTTTTTACATTGATCGGCTTGGTCAGACTCGGAATGCTGAGAGACGCGTTCTGCAGTTTCCCTGTTCCGTTGTAAACCATTTGTGCAGGATTCTTTGTCGGCCCTTGCACTCTGACGTCAAGCGACACCGGACCGCTGCCGCTAATCTGCTCTACAGCGGACACTCCATAGGCCTTGGCAATGTTCAGCAATTCGCCTAGCTGTGCGTTGGGGGCGCTGACGGCAGCGTTAATGGTGGAGTTGTTCGCGGAGTAATTGTTAAGCTCGAAACTAACCTTCACAGCCGTCGATCCGGTGCTTGCCATAAATTCATTCGAGCGGATCGCATCAGGAGTCAGCGCCACGTTCACATTTGTAACGTGCACTTCCTGCGGTAATTCCTTTCCGGAGATTACGAGTTCCCGCGCTACGACTGAGCCGTTCAGCTTTGGATTATTCGTCGCACCATTCGCTGTGAGATTCGCATCCACCCGGCCGTTGATCTGCATATTTGGATTGAAAGCGACGCCAAATGCGGCGGCGAGCCGGGCCATCTCCGAGACCGAAGCATTCCCCGCGGAAACCTTCATGTCCAATTGTGCGGGAATAGGTCCCGCGTTGAAGACGCCCGACACGGATATCGGTGTTTGTCCCAGCTTCAGCGAGCCCTTCTGGATGTTGTAAACGTCAGAATTGAGGTCTGCATTTACCTTGTAATCAGCGGCAATCGGGTATCCAACGTTTACGCCGTGAATGCAAGCATCGGCAAGGGTCAGGTTGCCGTCAGAACTGAGATTGCCATTATTCGCGTCAATGTCAGCAGTGCCCGTCGCTGTGAAATCCATGCCTTCAAGCGCGGGGGAATTCAGGAAACGTTGCAATCCCGCGAGTGACACCTGATCCAGCTTCAATTTGCCCTTAAAATTGCTGGCTGCGACGTTATCGTCGCGTAGTGGTCCACCCTTTCCGTCGATCTGAATCGTCTGCTTTCCCTGCCCGGGAAGATGCGCCGCCAAAACCACGGAAAATGGCTTGCCTGCTTCGTAATCTGAAAGGCCGAGGTCAATGTGGTCATAAACCGCCCGCGGCTTCTTCTTCAAGTAATCCGTAAGCGCCACTTGACCATCGGAAACGTTGAGGTTCTTCAATGAGAAGGATTGACCTTGCTGCGCTTGCGCTGGCTGCTTCGCGGGTTGTTGCGCCGCACTGGGCGGTGCAGTTGCTGCAGGTTGCTGCTGCTTAGTTTTTCCTAAAGATGAGAAGTTCCACACACCCTGTTGATTCCTGATCAACTCTATCTTCGGATTTTTCAGGACGATCGAATCCACTTCCACGTCTCCATGAATCAACGGCATGAGTTTTGCCGATACCAGCAGCTCTCCTGCTTGCGCAAAGGGAGAACTCTGCGGGAAGTGGGGATCTTCGCCGATCACGGCATTCTCAACTCGGAAAGCCAGCGGGAAGATCTTCAGGTCCATCTTGCCGAATGAGACCGACCTGCCCGTGCGTTTCTCGAGTTCAGCCTGAATCTTTGGACGGTACTTGTTCACGTCCAACACAAAGGGCAGCGCCGCCAAGACGATCACCGCTAGCACAACTATTGCCCCGATTACGATACCGAGCTTCCGCATGACATCCTCCATCCAGACTTGCTCTTTTCACGGTCATCCTGCCTCAGCACGGGACCCCGTGTTCCTCAAAACCTTAGACCTTAAGCCGATTAATACATTGGAAGCTGGTTTTAGCTGCCCACGTTGTACAGAAAGCACCTGCTTAGCGGTTTGACGCTCTGGAAATCAGCCTGTTAAAGTAGAGGGCTGACCTCCGAATCTTCTCGCATACCAAGGAACTAATCTGTGCAAAGCTATACACGTCATCAACTGAAACAAGATAAGTTCGCCACGTTTGTTTCCAAAGAGATGCAACTGGCGACCCAGAACCGTCGGACGATCATCACCGTAGTCGCCATCGTGGCTATCGCTCTGGTGATCGGATTCGGAGCAGTCGCGTATTTGAACGCGCAAGACGAGAAGGCCAGCGTGGCTCTTGGAACCGCAATGCGCACCTATACAGCTCCCTTGCGGGCACCCGAAGCAGCCGCTCCACCGGACATCAAGACATTTACGTCGAGCAAAGAGCGGGGACAGGCAGCGGTGAAACAGTTCTCACAAGTCGCGGCCGATTTTCCCAACACACGCAACGGCAAATTCGCCAAGTACATGACCGGACTTGCCGCCATTGACGCTGGCGACACCAAAGTTGCCGAGCAGAACCTCGCTGAGGCCGCCAGTTTCCGCGACAAAGATTTGTCGTCGCTCGCGAAATTTGCTCTCGCTTCGTTGTATCGCAACTCCAATCGCGATGCAGATGTGATTCGCCTCTTCAAGGAACTGATTGATACGGATGCGCCTTCAGTCCCGAAAACCACTGCGGAATTCGAACTTGCGTCGTTCTATGAGACCAAGCAGCAGCCCGCGGAAGCAGCGAAGCTGTATCAGCAGATTCAAAAAGACGAGCAGGAACTGCACAAGGCCGACAAAGCCGCTCCAGGCACTCCGCCAGGTGCTCCTAAGTCTGCAATTGAGGATCTTGCAGCCAACAAGCTTGAACAACTGAAACAATCACAGGCTAAGACTGGGTTGAACTAAAGAGGGGCGCACTCAGCGCCCCTTTTTCTGTGTAGCAGTATTCCGGAATTTTACATTTCATTCCAGCCACGAACAGCCACTCTCGATAGTCTCTTCTCTCGGCAAACCTTCACTAGCAGAGAGCATCTCTAACAGCAGACGTAGTGTCGCCATCTCACGTCACCGCACAAAAGAGGAGGATTATTCATGAAGGGTTTTCTTGCAGGGTTAGGTATTGGTATGGGTCTAGGCATTCTTTTCGCACCCATGAGCGGAGAGGAAACACGTAACAATATTCGGGATCGCGCGGGTGACCTCGCGGATCAGGCTCGCGACGCGATGGGCGAAGGCCGCGAACGCGTCACTCGCGGCATCCAGGCAGTGCGCAACACAGCCGAGCGTGTTGCCGGAAGCGCTGGCAGCAATGTTGGCGGCGGCACCGCGACTGGCACGGAAGGCGTCTAGGTTCTGCGTCCCGCCAATGCCATATTGGCGGGACATACCACCCCCTCCGCGCCCTCCCGCCTGCTTGACAGCCCTACTAAACGGCCTTTATTCTAGTACTTCGCTCTTTGAGTGATTTTTCGCTCCGTTCGCCCTTCAACTGGCTGACAAGGCCAGTTAGATTTTTTTAGGGGCTTCTTGAGCACGTTTGTAGAAATAAAAAATGTTCATCAGCATTCATGATCTGGAAGTCCGCAAGCTTGAATTCGCGGAGTCTTTCGCCCCCGGTGTTATCGATCTTGGCCCTGATTTGATCCAGCGGACAGCCCTGAAAGCCACCGGACGGGCAGAGTTGCTCGAAGAGCATCACGGCGGCAAGAACAACATTCAGGACATCCGCATTGTCGGCGGTTTTTCGACGCAAGTGGAACTGAAATGCGCGCGATGCATCGAGCCGGTTGTTCAGGATTTGAGCAGTGAGTATGACCTTCTTTATCGGCCGGCCGGAACGGTGACCCGCGAAGAAGAAGTGGCTATTAACGAAGCGGAAACCGAGATCGGATACTACACCGGTGAAGGTCTTCTGCTCGAGGACACGCTGAAAGAACAGATTTTGTTATCTGTTCCCATTCGAGTCCTGTGCAAGGAAGATTGCATTGGGCTCTGCCCGCAGTGCGGCCAGAATAGGAATCTCTCGCCGTGTGATTGCGCGGAAAAGATCAGCGACCCACGTTGGGCGGCGCTGGCAGAGATTAAAGAGAAATTGAAGCACTAGTTGAAAATTTTCGAAACGAAGGTACACCATGCCTAATCCAAAACGACGTCACTCAAAAGCGCGCACCGGTAAACGCCGCGCCCATGATTTCCTCACCGCTCAGTCTCTCTCTGAATGCCCGAGCTGCCACGAAAAGAAGATGCCTCATCGTGCATGTCCCAAATGCGGTACCTACAAGGGACGTGAAGTTGTAGAAGTAGAAAAGGTCCGATAGCTCTTCAGGGGGAATGCGTATGATTTCGCGCTCCCCTTACCTGCCTTAACTGCTATACACTTTCGCTCAATCCATGCCCACTGTCATTGCGGTCGATGCAATGGGGTCTGACAAAGCCCCAAAGCCTGAGATAGAAGGCGCCATTTTGGCCGCCAAGCAGTATCACGTCCACGTGTTACTCGTGGGACGCGAAGAACAACTGCGCGCCGAGATGGCCCACCATCCCTCGGCCCAGCATCTTCCCATTGAGATCGTAAACGCTACAGAAGTCATCGGCATGGATGAAAAGGTCGCGCAAGCCGTGCGCTCCAAGCGCGACTCTTCGATGCGTGTTGGCCTGAGACTCGTTCGCGAAGGCAAGGCAGCCGGATTCATAACAGCGGGAAACACCGGCGCTGCCATGGCGACAGCCAAGATGGTTCTCGGCGCCCTGCCCGGTGTTGACCGTCCCGCGCTTGCAGCCGTGTTCCCCAGTTCTAAAGCTTCAGCCACGATTCTCGTCGACGTTGGCGCCAACGTCGATTGCAAGCCTCACAACCTCGAACAATTCGCCATTATGGGCGACATGTATGCCCGCAGCATTTTCGGCATTTCCCGTCCGCGCGTAGGACTTCTCTCGGTAGGAGAAGAAGAGAGCAAAGGCAACGAGCTCACCAAAGAGGCATATCCGCGGCTTAAGGCCCTGCCGCTGAATTTCGTTGGCAATGTGGAAGGACGCGATCTGTACAACGGAAACGCGGATGTCATCGTCTGCGACGGCTTCATCGGAAACGTTGCGCTGAAGGTTTCCGAAGGCCTGGTCGAAGCCATGCGGTTTCTATTGAAAGAATCTTTGAAATCCACGATCTCGTCACAAGTGGGCGCGTTGCTTTCCAAGAAAGCATTCAGCGATTTTAAAAAGCGCCTCGACTATTCCGAATACGGCGGCGCACCACTGCTGGGACTCAAAGGCGTTTGCATCGTCGGACATGGCTCATCCAACGCGAACGCGATCAAAAATGCCATCCGTGTTGCCGCACAGTTTGCCGACACCAAGATCAACGCCAAGATTGAACAAGAACTCACGCACACACAAGGCGTCGGCGTTAGCTAGCTATGACCAAGATCGCATTCCTATTTCCCGGACAAGGCTCGCAAGCCGTGGGCATGGGTAAAGAACTCGCTGCCAACTATCCAGTCGCGAAGCAAACGTTCGACGAGGCCGATGAAGCCCTCGGTTACAAAATCTCTCAACTCTGTTTCGAAGGTCCCGAAGATCAGCTTAAGCTCACTGAAAAAACTCAGCCTGCGATCCTCACCGCTTCCATAGCGGCGTATCGTGTTTTGCAGGAAAAAGGCGTCACTCCGAACTTCGTCGCCGGACACTCGCTGGGCGAATATTCCGCTCACGTAGCTGCCGGAACTCTGGCCTTCGCCGACGCAGTCCGGACAGTCCGCAATCGCGGTAAATACATGCAGTCTGCGGTTCCCGTTGGAGTCGGGGCAATGGCCGCTATTCTTGGCATGGGCATCGACGATCTTCAAGCCGTATGCACCGAGGCAGCCGGATCAAACGGAGAAGTCGTAGCTCCCGCGAATATCAACTCTCCCGATCAGATCGTCATCTCCGGCAGCGCAGGCGCAGTCCAGCGTGCCGCCGACTTAACAAAAGCAAAAGGTGCGAAACGCGCCATCATGCTGCAAGTCAGCGCACCATTCCATTGCGCCCTCATGCAGCCGGCGCAAGACGCGCTTTCAAGCGATCTGTTCGCATTGCAGTTCAACAATCCTAACTTTTCCGTTGTAAAAAATATTGACGGTCGATCCACTTCAGACGCGACAGAATCTCGACAAGCACTCGTCCATCAGGTCACGGGCGCAGTGCAGTGGGTTAGATCCATGCAGACGCTCATCGCCGCAGACATTGCGACCTTTGTCGAGGTGGGACCGGGAAAAGTTTTGTGCGGACTTATGCGCCAGATCGATCGCGCAAAAACTTGTCTCAATGTTGAGGACGAAGCGAGCTTGCAGAAGACGATCTCTGCTGTCCAGCAATAAGCCTAAGCTCTTTTTCTGACATGTTTTCGCGCAGCAGTGGTTTTCTTGGTTGATGTGCGCACAACGGCCTGGCTCTTTCTCGCCGGCAACGGCTCTGGAGCTTTCCTGAACAGACGCTGCATGTATCCCTCGCGACACTCGTCAGAACAGAAGTGAACTGCCAACCAGTCCACCGCATTGCGATCATCCCAAGCCAACGCGATGTTGATCTCGCGCCGCGCTGCCGTCACACCGACGCTTTCAGCGGCATAGCCCATTATCCAGACTTCATCGCTTTTCTTTAGATCAGCGCAGGTATCGCATTGAAAACGGATCATGGCAGCCTCTTGAGGTTTAAGATGCGATTGCCTCCTATGCTCGCTGTCCATGTGGACGCCCTATTCCAGAGTTCGAGCGGGTATCGGACTAACTCGAAGCCTTAAACTGAAGCGCATTAGCTGAGAAAACGCCTATTGCCGATCTTTAGGGGCAAGGAAAGCTTGCGCGTGCACGGTTTGCTTCTTGGCAGCTCGTTCTTCTGCCTCTGCCAAAACCACTCGACTGAATTCCAACGCCTGCCGTGAGGACTGAAGCAGTTCTTTGCCCTTATTGACCAAATTGCGGGAGGTCTCTGCAATTTTTTTAGGATTGCTACGTTTTATGGCCATTGGGTCCTTTGCTGCTTTGCGCAAGGACCGTTGTAGGCGGCGGATGCGGGAAGTACTGCTAGTCTATGCCTTTATCAGCAGCTGCACACCAAATTGATGATGTCCTTGTATTCCTTAGTACTACGTGAATATTCTTGGCACTTAGATCCACCCAAATGCATCTTAGGTGTGAGTAATTCACTTTGAATTGAAGCGTCTGCAATATTTAGTCCAAAACTCCGCCATTCTCACAAGCCATTTCGCTCCAAACAGAAAAACTCCCTCACGACGGCCGACGACGAACCGAGCCATTCTGTCCAGTTCTATGATGAAGACAGCTTTCTCGTGGAATCGGTGGCTCGTTTCCTTGGCCAGTCCTTGAACTCCGGAGGGCCTGCGATCGTAGTTGCCACCCAGGAGCATCGTGACGGCTTTGCCGAAGAATTACAGCTGCGTGGCATTGATGTCGCAGAAGCCATCAGCCAGGGACGCTACATCGCCTTAGACGCCGCAGAGACGCTCTCTCAATTCATGGTTGAAGGATTTCCTGACCGGGAGCGCTTCAATCACACCATCGCAAACGTTATTGCAAAGCTCAAGGTCGTCGGCGCTGAGACTCCGCTGCCTGCGATATTCGGCGAAATGGTCGCTCTGCTTTGGGCAGACGGCAAGCGCAGCGCAGCTATCCGCTTGGAGCAGCTTTGGAATGAGCTGGCGCACACATTGGCTTTTTCTCTCTTCTGCGCCTATCCGATGAGCAGCTTCGAAAGCGAGAACGACCGCAGCATGTTCTTCGCCGTTTGCGGAGAACACTCGCACGTAACGCCGGTCGAGTCTTATCCAGCCGCAGGCAGTGAAGATCAGCGTCGTCGCAGCATGGCCGCCTTGCAACAGAAGACCCGCGCCCTGGAGAACGAGATCCGGCTCAGCCAGCAGCGAGTTCTCTATCTTCAAAGCACAACCCAGACCGGCACCTGGGAAATGGATCTGCAGGACGACACATTCACGTTCTCCTCACATGCCGCCAGGATGCTAAGGCTCGCTGCGCCGCACATCCCTCTTCGCCAGTTGTTGAAGCTAATGTATTTCTCTGGGGATCGTGATGCGTTTCTCGCTGCTTTGAAGAAAGCGCGCACTGGCCGGAAGGAATTTGTTGTGGAATTCCGCGTGAAGTTGGGTGAGGACACCCGTGTGCTTTCCATTCGCGGCAAGACCGTCTATAACGCTGGTCATCCGTTGGTGCTCGGTGTTCTTACGGACGTAACGCCGCTGGAGGAAGCCCCGACATCGCTGGAAGAGTCAGCGTAGCCTTACAGAGCGCGCTTGAATTCGCTGCTGTACTGCTGTAAGAACTCTTCAACACTTTCTTGCGCGCGCTGCAGGGAAAGCTCCTGTCCCCAATGCACGATACCCGTAGAGTTCTTCCGCTGCACCACATAGTGGAAAATCTCTGATCCTTGCGTGCGGCTCGCCATGATCTCGCCTATGAAGCCAAATTTCTCTACGCGGAATACCGGTGTGTGATCCGAAAACTGCAAAGGTGATGACACCGGCTCTTCCTCTCAGGAAACTGCTGTTTTATTTGTGAAAACGCGCGAACGACGGCAAAAATGGGGGCCCAGATACACGCCGACGTCGGCCAATCATTGTCAGAAGCAATCCAGCAACAAAGGGTTGCGCCTGTTCCGTCCTTCCGGAACCATGTTTGCAAACATTATAGTAACCATGTGCCGGTTACCAAGTCACCTTTGGTGACAGGCTTATGTCTGAGGATTCCTTGCGCTAAGATAAGCCGTCACCACTCCAATGAACTCAACTTTCAAGACTTATTTCCATGTGGACATGGACGCTTTCTTTGTCTCCGTGGAAGAACTATTTGATCCTTCCCTAAAGGGCAAAGCGGTGGTTGTAGGCGGACAGCGTGACGAACGCGGCGTGGTATCCGCGGCATCCTACGAAGCCCGCAAGTTCGGCGTGCACTCCGCTATGCCCCTGCGCACTGCCGCGAAACTCTGTCCTCATGCCATCTTCGTTGACGGACACATGGATCGCTATCAGGAGTGCTCGAAGAAAGTTTACGCCGTGCTCAACCGCTTCACGCCAAAAGTGGAGATGGCTTCCATTGACGAGGCCTACCTCGACATGACTGGTACCGAGCGCCTCTTCGGCCCTCCACTCAAGGCGGCGCATGCGCTGCATGAGGCAATGAAGTCCGAGACGCAATTGAACTGCTCGATTGGGATTGCCACGTCGCGCGTCGTCGCAAAAATCACCTCGGACCAGGCAAAACCCAACGGCGTGCTGTGGGTGATTCCCGGCAGCGAATCCGGATTCCTGGCTCCGCTTGATGTTCGTAAAATGCCCGGCATCGGCAAAGTCACTGAGCAGCGACTGCATGAGCTTGGCATTCGCAAGATCGGCGATCTAGCCAAGCTTGACGACGCATTCCTGCAACAGCATTTCGGCGCATGGGGCGCGGCGATGGCTGCCAAAGCGCGTGGTGAAGACGCTGGCGGCTGGTTCGACGCAGAAGTGGGCGAGGACGAAGGACCAAAATCCATCAGCCACGAGCACACATTCTCAGAGGACACCCGCAACGAAGCCGACCTCGAAGCGACGTTGCTTCGATTGTCAGAGATGGTGGGCCGCAGGCTCCGTGAACACGCGCTCTTCGCGCGCACCGTTCAACTGAAATTGCGATACACAGACTTCTCCACCATCACTCGCGCGCACACGCCTGACAGTCCCACCCAACTCGATACCGAGATCTATTCGGAAATTCGCAAGTTGTTTCGAGCAAACTGGACTCGCGGCCGCACCATTCGTCTTCTCGGCGTCACCACTACCAACTTCGAGGCGCAGGAGGACGCTAGCGGACAAATGAACCTGCTATCCACTGGCACTACCAGCAACCAGCATCAGCGCTGGACGCAAGCCACCGCCATGGCGGACAAACTTCGTGACAAATTCGGGGACAGTTCGGTGGTTCTCGGCACCAGCCTCAAACGCAAGCTCCGCGAGCGTGTCCACGAAAACCCTGCAGACAGAAAAAAGCCTGAGCAATAGTTGCCCAGGCTTTTCCCAAAACGCAGTTCCTACCAGACCTTCCTACCAGACCCTGCACATGTTCTTGTTCACCATCGGCTGTCCCACTTTGCATGAGAATGCCTTCTGGAACTCCGCGAAGTTCGAGACCAATCCATTGACGCGGTACTTCTCCGGCGAATGTGGATTCGTCACGGCTCCCACTCGCAGGTCCTCCGGACGTTGGTTCGCGCAAGCCCACTGAGCGACTCCGATAAAGAACCGCTGGTCGGGAGTAAACCCGTCGATAGGCATCAAGTGCTTGCCTTCGGTCGCATTCTTCCACGCGATGTAAGCCAAACGCGTTCCACCGAGGTCGGCGACATCCTCGCCCATCGTCAACTTCCCGTTGATCTTGATTTCATCAACAATGGTGTACTGCGAGAACTGGTCTGACACGCAGCTCGCCAGCTTCTCAAACTTCTCACCATCTTCCTTCGTCCACCAGTCTTTCAGATTGCCCTTGGCGTCAAACTGTCGGCCCTCGTCGTCGAAACCGTGCGTCAGTTCGTGTCCGATCGTCTGCCCTGTGTTTCCGTAATTCGGCGCATCGTCCATTTTGAAATCAAATAATGGCGGTTGCAGAACGCCGGCAGGGAAATTGATGTCATTCATCTGCGCGTTGTAATACGCATTCACTGTCGGCGGAGTCATTCCCCACTCACCGCGGTCAACCGGCTTGCCGATCTTGTTCAACTGCCGCCTCGATTCAAACATCGTGCTGCGTTCCACGTTACCGAAGAAGTCACCCTGGGCGATTTTCAGCGAACTGTAATCGCGCCATTTGTCCGGATAGCCCACCTTGTTGACCATCGCATGCAATTTTTCCAGAGCCTTTTGTTTCGTGCCATCACTCATCCATGAAAGCTCTTTTATCTCGCTCTCCATGGCTTTCTCGATCTGGTTCGTCATGTCGACCGTGCGTTTCTTGACTTCCGGGCCGAAGGTCTTCTTCACGAACGCCTGACCTAAAGCTTCGCCGAGATCGCGGTCCACCCAATTGACGCAGCGCTTCCATCGCGGCTGCATCTCTGAGACACCACGCAGATACTTACGATAGAAATCAAAGTGCGGCTGGACGAACTTCGCGGAAAGATAATCCGCCTCGGCATTCACAAGATGCCAGCGCAGATATACTTTCCAGTTCGCAATGTCTTCTCTCTTTAGCTCCGTCTCCAACTGTTTGAAAAATTCGGGTGAGGCCACGTTCAGCTCCGTCAGGTTCGGTAGCCCCTGCCCGGCAAAATATTGTTGCCATCCAAAGGACGGCACCATCGCAGCGAGCTCCCCAACCTTCATCTTGTGATCCAAGTTGTAAGGATTGCGCCGCTCCACACGCGTCTGCGACGCCTTCGCCAACGCCGTCTCGATGCGCATCACCGTCTCGGAATTTTTCTTCGCGATGTCCGGCGAATCGCCCAGCAACTCGAGCATCTGCTGCACGTGCGCCTGATACTTCGCCCGAGTCTCTTTCGATTTCTGATCGTCTTTTGTGTAGTAGTCGCGATCCGGCAATCCTAGCCCGCCTTGATCGGCGAATCCGACAACCTGTTCGGAATCCTTGAAATCCTGGTTCGACCCAAAGCCGAAGATCATGCCGTCACCGTATGTGGTCAGGTGGAACCGCGTAATAAGAGGCGCCAACTCTGACGTTGACTTGAGCGCATTAATGGCCGCGAGGTCTTTTTGCAGAGGTGTCGCGCCCGCTTTCTCAATGGCTGATTCATCCATGCATGCGCCGAAGTAGTCTCCGATCTTTTGGTCAACTGCCGTGCGACTCGCTCGCGGCTTCGCCGCCTCCTCCAGGATCCCCCAAAGGAATTGCTGGTTCTCGTCTTCCATCTTCGAATAGACATTCCATCGCGCTTGGTCAGGAGGAATGGGATTGTTCTTCATCCAGCCGCCACAGGTGTACGCGTAGAAATCCACGCAAGGGTCTTGCGTTTTATCCATGGACGGAATATCCAGGCTCGGCGTGTACGGCAACTCCTTCAGCGGACGCTTCGGCACGCTCGCCGACTTCTGCGCAACAGCGGTTTTCTTCGCCGTTGCGGGTTTAGCCGGCGCTGTCTGCGCGAAATTGGTTTGGGTGATTGCGAAACAAATGAGAACGACTAGAAAAAAGCGAGGCGGGACACGGCTCATGTTTTTTGGCTCCGTCAGAGTTCAGACGAGCCAGTTTACAGTAGGCGAGCAGGATAAATCTTGTCTCGGCCTACGGCGCGGCACATTCACGCGGAGAAAAACTGATGGCCCTGTTCGATTTTTCCACCCACAGGCATGCAGGCTTGGCGCGGTCATTCACACGGACTGCGACAATGACCCCGCTGCTTTCCGTCGTGTTGCTCTTCGGCGCCACAGCGCCGCGTACATCGTGTTTAGTGATGTAGCCGAATTCGCCAGTTGGACCCCAATCTAGCTGGAATTGCCCAAAATTGTAGTCACTGTATTTGTCCACGTGCTGACGCCACTGCGGATCGGCGCGCCACAAGGCGTACGCCTTTTCATAATCCTTTTGCTCAATTGCGGTGAAAAACTTATCGACCACGCGCTCTTCTGGCCAGTACCGATTCCACCACGCCACAGTGGCGACCACCAGCAGCACCACTACTGTCGCAATCAGCAGGTTGCGGATCTTTCGCGCTCGGGCTTCCGCCACCGGATCGGGCGGCTTGCTTTCAAAGATTGTCATTTCGTTCTTCTTCTAACTTTGACACTGATACTACGCCACTCGTTCCAGAAATCCTCGAAGCTAAGTGAACGAGTACTTGTTGCGCTTCTTCTCTCCGTGCCGCTCCAGAGCTAATTCGATCAATCGCGTGATGAGTTCCGTGTACTCCACTCCGCTTGCTGCCCACAGCTTTGGATACATACTAATAGCCGTGAATCCGGGCATGGTGTTGATCTCATTCACAAACAACTTGCCTGATTTTGCGTCCATGAGGAAGTCGACACGCGCGAGGCCGGAGCAATCCACCGCTTTGAATGCCGCCACTGCCATTTGCTGAACTTCCTTGGTTTGCGATTTGCTCAGCTTTGCGGGAATCAGCAGCTTCGACCCCTCATCAAGATACTTCGCTGCATAATCGTAAAACTCGGCAATGGGTACGATCTCGCCTGGCACCGAGGCCTTGGGATCATCATTCCCCAAAACCGAGACTTCAATCTCCCGCGCCTTCTGTTTCGCGCTGCCCACACCCTGCTCGACCACGATTTTGCGATCAAAGCTTGCGGCCAGATTCATCGCGGCATCAAGTTCGCCTGCGTCATGGACTTTTGAAATCCCAACGGACGACCCAAGATTCGCGGGCTTCACGAAAACCGGATACTTCAACTTGCTTTCAATCTGCTTGCGGCTCTCTTTCGGTTCTTGCTCCCATTCGCTGCGCAGCACGGTCACGTGTTTTACCATCGGCAGGCCCGACGCAGCGAACAGTCGCTTCATGATGTCCTTGTCCATCCCCGCCGCCGAGCCCAAAACACCAGCGCCGACATAGGCAATGTCAGCAAGTTCCAGCAGACCTTGGATAGTTCCGTCCTCGCCGAAAGTTCCGTGCAATACGGGGAAGATCACATCCACATTGATGGACTGGCTATTCGTGGCAGGTGCCGCATCCATTGCAAAAGGAACCATCGAACTCGCGTCCGGCATCGGCGGCACGATAACTCCCGCCCCCGAAGCTAGCACTGCCGCGCCCGGCGTTGCGCCAGGATCGCCCGCTCGCAGATGTTTTTCATCTGCGCCATCACTTTTCGCCAACAGCTTTTCCGCGTGGCTGGCTGTTACCCATTGTCCGGATTTCGTAATCCCGATGGGAACAACTTCGAACTTTTTCTTGTCTATTGCATTCAGCACCGAGGCAGCCGACAGCAATGACACTTCATGCTCGCCGCTTCGTCCGCCAAATAGTATGCCAACTCTGAGTTTTTTCATCGCGCTCGCAATGGCACAGCGTGAGTTGCGAATCGTCGCTGATTTCCCGATTGCGCAACCTGCTGCTTCGTGTAAATTCAATTTATCACGACAGTGTTGAAGTCACTCTCTGCGCGGAGCTGAGCCTATGCGATGGGTCATCATGGCAGTCCTGTTCCTTGTCGTTCTGGTGCTCGCCATCTTTGCTGCCGGGGCCATGCTGCCACTCGGACATATCGCCTCACGCAAAATGAAGCTGAACCAACCGCCCGAAGCCGTCTGGCAGGCCATCAACACTCATCCGGAAAAGTGGCGTCCGGAATTGAAATCCGTGACTAAGCTGCCGGACTCCAGCGGCCATCCTGCATGGCAGGAAGAATACAAAGATGGGATGAAGCTGATCCTCGAAGACACCGAATCGATCCCAGCAAAAAAACTTGTCCGATCTGTCCGAGACAGCGGAAACATGTTCAGCGGCCAGTGGACATTCGACATCACTCCCGCTCCCGGCGGCAGCATTCTTCAAATCACCGAGCGCGGCGAAGTTCCCAATCCATTTTTCCGTTTCGTCTCCCGCTTCATCATGGGACACAACAAGACCATCGAGCAGTACATGACTGCCCTAGCAGGAAAATTTGGGGAGAAAGCTAACTTCAGCGGCAACAGCGATTCAAGATGAAGATCAAGAGAGGCATCGCGCTGCGGCTCACAATCTTCTTAGTAGTGCTCACGGTTTTGGCGACGATGGTTACGCAGCCGATGTTCCTCTTCAAGAAGTCGCAGTTTACTTCGCGCGCCAATCCAGATCGGCTGAAAGCTCACGTCGAGATGCTGGCTGGGAAGATCCCGAACCGCAGTTATGACGACCCTCGAAATCTGAATCGAGCCGCAGACTACATAACTGCTGAGTTCAAAAAATCCGGCGCATCCGTTTCAGAGCAGCCCGTTCGTGCCGGTGGACGGCAATTCAAAAACATCATTGCCGATTTCGGCCCCGACAGCCCAGAGATGATCGTCGTGGGCGCGCATTACGATTCCTATGGTGGCTATCCCGGAGCCGACGACAACGCCAGCGGGACAGCAGGCCTGATCGAATTGGCGCAACTGTTGAGCAACACGAAATTGCCGATGAAAGTGGAACTGGTCGCCTACACCCTCGAAGAGCCGCCATTCTTTCGCAGCCCGAGTCAGGGCAGCCTGGTTCACGCTAGCAGCCTGAAAAAGATCAACGCCAAAGTGCGGGCGATGATCTGCCTCGAGATGATCGGCTTCTTCTCTGACAAGGCCGGCAGTCAAAGCTATCCAGTTCCGGGCATGGGACTGATCTACCCAGACCGCGCAAATTACATCGCAGTGGTTGGTTCATTCGCTCACTTCGGATTGGTACGCACTGTGAAGAAAGCGATGACTGCCGGCAGCGATTTGCCCGTGCGTTCTACGAACGCACCGCGATCAATTCCCGGAATTGATTTTTCAGATCACGCCAGCTACTGGGACATGGGTTATCCGGCGGTGATGATCACCGACACCGCGTTTTATCGCAATCCGAATTACCACACCGCGCAGGACACACCAGACACGCTCGACTACAATCGCATGGCCAAAGTGGTGGATCAGGTTTACGGAGCAGTGTTGGCGCTGGCGAAATAAGCTGTGGATTTACCGAGCGTCAGCTACAGCCTTTTGGACGGAACTGGGAAGTTTGATCGGCACGAAGTAGTCGGCTGGATAGAGGTAATCTTCGCCGGATTCGTCTTTGACACAAACATGGCTGACGCGCTCGGCCCCGTTATCAGGCAGCAACTCATATATCTTTCGGAGTTCCAATGACGCCTTGTACTCGTCATTGCGGATACAAACAGCGAGTTGCAACCCACGTTTAGGGTTCAACGAGCCTCTTGATCTTGAACTCTTTTCTGCCGATGCCATGCGCTTCATACCAATGAATCTCTGCTACGTGAATCGTACAATTAGAGAACCTGATTTCCGCTATTCCTTTTTAGCTTCCTCCAGCGGCTGCCACCGTAGATCTTTTCAGTCGCGTTCTTTCACGAATGGCTGTATCCTTCGCGATCACCTCTACCTCGCGCAGCTTTCCTACGATCTCGAAGTGCATGCATCGAGGCTCTTACAGAATTTTCTTCCCGAACGCTGACATCGCCAACTCTACTGCCAGATCAGCAGTGCGGTTGTGTTCATCGATGACTGGATTCACTTCCACGATCTCGAAGCTGGTCATGCGTCCGTGGTCGGCGATGATCTCCATCGCGAGGTGCGCTTCGCGGTAAGTCGCGCCCCCGCGTACAGGCGTCCCCACTCCAGGCGCATCTTCCGGATCGATCCAATCCATGTCCAGCGATACGTGATATCCCGCTGTGCCACGTCCAGCCGTGCGTAACGCTTCTTCAATGACCGTTCTCATGCCGCGCTCGTCGATGTCGCGCATAGTGTAAACCTCAGTGATGCCCGCGCGACGGATGTTGTCTTTTTCCGTCTGGTCAATATCGCGTACGCCGATGATGACCGTGTTCTCGGGCAGCACCTTTGGAGAGAAATTAAATATGTTTCCTAATTCCGCAGGACCCAGCCCCATAATCGCCGCCAGCGGCATGCCGTGGACGTTGCCGCTAGGCGATGTGTCCGGCGTGTTGATGTCGCTGTGCGCATCAATCCAGATGAGCCCGATCTTCTTGTCCTGTCGTCGGTGAAACTCCGCAACACCTGATACCGTTCCGGCAGCCACTGAGTGATCACCGCCCAGCACCAGCGGAACGAATCCCGATTCCAGTGCCTTCAACACCTGCTCCGCGTGCTTGGTGCAGGTCGCTGTGATCTCCTTCAGATACTTCGCCGCGGGGTCGCCAGACTTCTTCGTCTCAGCGAGGGCAACGGTGATGTTGCCGCCGTCCTCTACCACGTGTCCCAGAGCTTCGAGTCGCGCTTCCAGTCCGGCAACACGGACTGCTGAAGGCCCCATATCCACACCACGACGGGATTGCCCCAAATCAAGCGGAACACCTATGACCCTGATTTTCTTGGCGGCAACGCTGGCGATTTGCCGGCGATCGGTGGCGCGCTTTTTCGGGAGTTGAGCGTCCGCCGGAGGTGCTACAGGCGAACCCTTCGGCGTGCCAACATCCTCGGAATGACTTCTAAGTTCTAAATTTTCATTTGACTGGTTTTCCATAAAGACTTTCGTGCTTCACTGCACTTTGTTAGTTGCTCACTTGCGATGGCGCGTCGCTCGCCACTTGCAAGCCGTTGAATCTATGGATAAATCTTGTTCAGCATTCGTGCAAATGGGATCGTCTCCCGCACGTGTTCCAGCGAACAGATCCATGCAACCGCCCGTTCAATACCCATGCCGAAACCGCCGTGTGGCACTCCGCCAAATTTCCTCAAGTCGAGATACCACTGGAATGCTTCTTCCGGCAGTTCATGTTCCTTGATGCGTTTCAGCAGCGCATCGTAGGACCCCATACGTTGCGAACCACCGATGATCTCTCCGTATCCTTCTGGCGCCAGCACGTCCACGCATAATGCTAGTTCCGGGCGCTGCGGATCCGGCTCCATATAGAACGCCTTGATCTCCGTCGGATAGCGATGAATCATCACCGGCCTGTCGAACTGGGAGGAGATGTACGTCTCATCCGGCGAACCGAAGTCGCCGCCCCACTCGAACCGATTTTCAAGCGCGCCTTTCGCGTGCCCTTCTTGCAACATCTTCACTGCATCGTCATAGCTCACTCGCGGAAACGGCACCACAACTTTTTCCAGCTTCGATATGTCGCGCCCGATCGCTTCCAGTTCCGGACGCCTGCGCTCCAAACATCGCTGCACGATGAAGCTGATGAAGTTTTCCGCCAACTCCATGATGTCGTCCAACTCGGCATAAGCAACTTCCGGTTCCACCATCCAGAACTCTGTCAGGTGGCGCCGAGTTTTCGACTTCTCTGCTCGGAACGTTGGCCCGAACGAATACACCTTGCCCAACGCCATCGCCGTGGCTTCGATGTACAACTGACCGGACTGCGTCAGGTACGCCTGGTCATCAAAGTAATCCACTTCAAAAAGTGTGCTCGTTCCTTCGCATGCGGCTGGAGTGAGGATTGGAGGATCAGTCAGCGTGAATCCGCGATCATCGAAGAAGTCCCGTGCTGCCTTAACGATCTCCGCGCGAATGCGCAAAATTGCTACCTGTCGAGGACTACGCACCCACAGATGTCGCTTTTCCATCAAGAACTCGACACCATGTTCCTTCAGCGATATTGGATATGGATCTGTCTCCGGCACACGCGAGATCACTTTCACATCTTGGACATCAAGCTCATAGCCGCCCTTAGCGCGTTTGTCCGCACGGACTGCGCCTTGCACGATCACGCTCGATTCCTGCGTGAGGTTCTTTAGAGAGTCAAATAGTTCAGGCGCAACCGCAGCCTTTGCCATCACGCCCTGAATGAATCCCGTGCCGTCGCGGAAGATGGGGAATAACAGTTTTCCGCTTTCGCGCAAGTTGTATAGCCATCCCCGAATGGTTACGATCTGGCCTTCGTGCTTCCCGATGTCGTTAATCGTGGTCACTGCTGCTTCTGTGGTCGTCTGCATAGTTCCTGAGCCTAGTCTGCCACTCCCAATTTCCTAAATATCTTCTGCATCTCTCCCGCGACATCTTGCTCATCGTCGCCATTGATTTCCAACAATAATGGCGGAACGCGCGGAGCAGTCTTAAAAACTTCCATCGCGTGCTTCCAATCGATCGTTCCCTGACCCGGCCACAGATGATTGTCGCGTTCCCGCGTGTTGTCGTGAACGTGTGTCGAGCGCACGTAATCTTTCAGAATGTTGAAATCCGGCTCGATGCTGTTCGCAATGTGTGCATGTCCAAAATCAAAACACACGCCAACGTCGTCGAAGTGCGATGTACGGATCAGTTCCACCAACTTCTCTGGCGTGGAGAGCTCATTGGGGATGTTCTCCACCAGCACCGTCACGCCAAGCGGCTTCGCAAATGCGCGTAGGTGTTCAATCGTGCTCATAGTCGCGTCGAACTTTCGTTCATCGAACGTCTCGCCCGCATCGCCAATATGTTGGACGAGATACTTGAACGGCAGCACCTCTGCCACTTCCAACGCACGTTTGATCTCGTCGGTTGACTCGATCCTGCGTCGCTTGTCCGGATCGGCCACATTTACCGAGTGCGATCCATCGTGTCCCCAGTCCATGTCGCTGTACATCGGCGAGTGGATCGAATTGGCAGGAACATTGTTCGATTTGAACCAGCTTGCAATCTCTTTCACCTGGCTCTTGTTGGTGTAGTCAAAGTGCTGCCGCGCACAGAACAGCTCGATCGACTGTGCGCCTCCGCGCACGAGCATATCCAGCAGGCCCGGATGCAGCCGCTCTTTCACTCCCACATAAGTTGACATCGCTCGTAGCATCAGTTTTCCTTGATTACCGATCGCCTAGTAGCCAACTGCCTTACCGTTGTTCCGGGCGTCCGTTCCGCCCAGCCGTTCCCCGGTCTTCTGGTCAATGGCGATGCACTCGCCATCGCTCCAATATCCGCTGAAATCTAATTTGTGCCCTTTATTTGACAGCAACTGTATCGTATCCGGCGAGAAGCCGACCTTTTCCATCGCAATACTGTCCGGCAGCCACTGATGGTGAAACCGCGGCGCGTTCACTGCCTCTTGTATCGAGAGTCCGAAATCAACCACTCCCATCAGGATGTTCGCCACTGTGGTAATGATCCTCGGTCCGCCGGGCGACCCCAAAACCATAAACAGTTTGCCGTCTTTCAAAACAATTGTCGGCGTCATCGCCGACAGCGGACGCTTCCCTGCCGCGATGGAATTCGCCGGCCCTTGGATCAACCCATATGTATTCGGGACACCTTGCTTTACAGCGAAGTCATCCATCTCATCATTCAACAGGAAGCCCAAACCTTCCGCAGTCACGTGCGAACCGAAGCTATCGTTCAGTGTTGTTGTCACACTCACGGCATTTCCCGCGGCATCCACCACCGAGTAATGCGTGGTATTCATCGGCTCTCTGATCTCGGTACGAAGATGCGGATCAACAAGCCCAGCGACCTGGTCCAAGTCCTTGAACGCCGGACGATGTATCTCTTTACTTAGTGACGACTTATCCGGATCGATACTCTCGCGCCATGCCGCCGCATATTTCTTGTCGAGCAACTCCGGGACGGGAATCTTGCTGAAATCTGGGTCGCCGAGGAAATCCGCACGGTCGAACATCGCTCGCCGAAAGGCTTCTGCCGTAAGGTGGATCGTTGCCGCCGAGCGATTTCCAAGCGCTTTCAAGTCATACCCTTCGAGGATATTCAAAGCCTCGATGAGCGCAATGCCGCCCGAAGACGGTGGTGGCGCGCCAATGATCTCGTATCCCCGATACGTTCCCCGCACCGGCTCACGGTCTTTCACTTCGTAATCGGCAAGGTCCTTCTCTGTGATCAGCCCGCCGCCCTTGCGGACAGCGACAGCTATCTCATGCGCCAACGCGCCTTTGTAAAAACTACTCGGATCGGCAGCGATACGTTCCAAAGTGCGGGCTAGCTCTGGCTGCTTGAATGTCTCTCCCTGCTTGTAAAAATCTCCGTTGCGCTGAAAGAGCCTCTTCGACTCAGGGAAATCACTCAGGTGTTTATCTTTGAAGTCCCGTGCGTCTTCATACGCCAGGACAAAACCGTTTTTCGCCAGAAGGATCGCCGGCAGCATTACCTGCTGCAGCTTCAGCTTCCCCCAGCGCTTTTGCGCCATGACCATGCCCGCAACAGAGCCGGGCACCCCCGACGCCTTGTATCCATACAAGCTTGCGTCAGTGATTACATTGCCCTTCGCGTCGAGGTACATGTCGCGTGTGGCCGCAGCGGGTGCCTTTTCCCGATAATCAAGAAAATGCGTGCTGCCATCCGCCATGCGGATGAGCATGAATCCGCCGCCGCCGAGGTTCCCCGCCTGGGGATGCACCACTGCAAGCGCGAAGCCCGTAGCTACTGCTGCGTCCACGGCATTGCCGCCCGCCTTGAGAACGTCCAAGCCCGCCTTTGAACCCAATTCATGAACGCTGACTACCATCGCCTTTTCGGCGTGGGCAGGCTTGAGCGACGCTGCACCTGCCGGCGGCGCTCCGAATAAGAGCACAATGGCAAGGCACAAAAAAATCAACGACTTAGATTGGATTTTCATTTAGACGTGGCCTGAGCGCAGCGTCGCAGTCATCTTGCGGCTGGAAACTGCTTTGGTGACCCGGGTAGGGTACCCACGAGGCTAGCCTAGCCCCCGTCTGGGAGTCAACCCACCAGTGCTGGTCGTCACTAGTGCAACCCCGAAATGCCGAATGTGGACAACTCCAGTTTACGACCCGTGTTTCTACGAACATCTCCAGTCGATCCGCTTGTTATTCTGGGGTGATGTGCTGGAAGAGCGTCCATTTCACCCTAGCAGCACCGAATCGCCGGGAATCTTGCCAGTAAAGTGAGAAAATAGTTTTTCGAGTCTATCTTGGCTCGTGCACCGTCTATAACCAGGAACCGGAAAAGACAGATTTAGCATTTGATGGCCAGCATCGAGACCCCGCCCAATATCGAGCAACCACCCTCTTCCCCAGAACAGACTCCGCGGTCTAGCGCCTCATCGCGTTCGAACATGACCGAGGAAGACTTCCACTTTCTTCTCTCGGAATTGCGGGACGAAAACTCCCGTTCACGCTGGCGCGAGGCGATTTGGATCTCTATCATCGTCCATCTGCTCGTTCTGTTCACCATTCGCTCGTTTCCCAAGCTTTGGCCGCAGCGACAGGTCACCCTTGTTGAAACTCCTGAGCAGTTGATGAAGGACCGCCAGCTCACGTACTTAAACAGTCCGCCGGACACACAGAAGCTGACGCGCAAACCGGACAACATCATCTCCGACAAGGACCGCGTCGCCTCGTCCAAGAATCCTCGGCTTAACAAGAAGCTGCTTGACCAACTCCGTGACAACCGACGCACCGGAGCATCCGGACAGCAAGCTGCAAACGCGCAGCCGCAACCTCCGGCAGCGCAACAGCCGCAGGGACAGCCAAACGGGTCGCAACAATCGCAGTCGCAGCCCACTCAGCAAGAATCGCAGACCACAGCTCAGGCTCAACCACAGCAAAAGCCGACATTTGATTTCCGCCGTGGCGCCGCTTCTGCCGGAACTGCCGTGGAAGAAGCCGCCCGCGCTACTGCTCGTGGCGGCGGATCAGCCGGCGAGTACGGCAACGGCCTCGCCTCGCCGAACACTACCAACCAAAGCAACCTTGAGATTCTGAGTGACACCATGGGCGTGGATTTTGCGCCTTATCTCAAACGTGTCGTGCAAAGCGTTCGCATCAACTGGGAACCGCTCATCCCCGAAGTCGCCCGCGCGCCACTGATGAAGCAGGGCAAAGTGGCTATTGAGTTCCAAATAGACAAAGACGGACGCGTCGAAAGCATGCACCTCCGAGGGCCTAGTGGCGACATCTCATTAGATCGCGCAGCTTGGGGTGCCATTACAGGATCAAACCCCTTCCCGCCGCTTCCGCGCGAATTTCGCGGGGAGAACATAGCTCTGCGTTTCCACTTCTTCTACAACCCTGACCATAGTCGGGACCTGCAATGAAGTCGGCCAACCGTCGCGCAAAGCAACAGCAAGCTATCGGCATCATTCTCGTCGTTCTGCTCGCCGCGCTCTTCGTCTTCGCCCGATACCGGCATGCAATACACTTGACTCTGAAATAGTTTGCTCCGGAGTCACTTGGCTGACCAGCAAGACAGTTCGCCTCTCATTGTCATCGTTGGCGCCACCGCCAGCGGCAAAACGGCATTGTCGCTTGCACTTGCCGAACGATTCGGCGGAGAGGTCGTCAGCTGTGATTCAGTCGCCGTTTACCGGGATTTTGAGATTGGTACCGCCAAACCTTCGCGCGAACAGCGCCAGCGTGTTCCCCACTACCTCATCGATGTCGCCGATCCCGCTCTCGCAAATTTCACCGCCGGAGAGTACGCGCGGCTAGCTAGGATTGCGCTGCAAGACATCCGTAGCCGGAAGAAACTTCCAATAGTTGTCGGCGGTACAGGTCTCTATCTTCGCGCGCTCCTCGATGGACTCTTCTCCGGACCACAACGCTCGCAGGAATTGCGCGACCGCCTTCGCGAGAGCGCCGCTGCCAAACCCGCTGGTTACCTCCATCGCATTTTGCAGAGAATGGACGCTCCTGCCGCGGCAACCATCCATCCCAATGACACTCCCAAGATTGTTCGTGCCATCGAGATCTGCATGGCTACTCGAGAGAAGATGACAGACATTTGGAAACAGGGCCGAGATCCCCTCACAGGTTTCCGCATCATTCGCGTCGGCTTAAATCCTGACCGTCATTTGCTCTATGAACGCATAAACACCCGCAGTGCGCGCATGTTTGAAGATGGCCTGATGGATGAGACCCACCATCTTGCAGACAGGTACCCGCAAACGCTCGCTATTCCCAACAGCCCTCTCAACTCTCTCGGATACCGCCAGGCACTAAAATTCATTCGCGGGGAATGCAGTTTGGCTGAAGCAATTTCTGCAACCCAGCAGGCGCATCGGAATTACGCCAAGCGGCAACTGACATGGTTTCGGCAAGAACGCGATATTCAATGGCTCACCGGTTTCGGCGATGCCCCTGAAATCCAGCAACAAGCGGTTGAAATCATTGCCAAACAGATGTAAAGTTCCTGCAATCTTTTTTAAGGAAATGACATGGAACAGGAACGACGCACTGGAGACCGCCGCATCGCCGATCGCCGTCAAGGTGACAGGCCCGGATCTCCTGACAGACGCAAAGGCCCGGTCCGCGGCCGCTTTAGCGCATAGGTCAGCAGAACTTCCAGCCGGACTCCCACTTTTAGCCGTGCCAGTTCTCTTGGCATTCTGGTAAATTCCTGTTCATGCGCACCCGTCTGCCACTTCTCCTGTTGCTCTCCGTCTCCCTTCTTGCCGCTCCGCTGAAAGACAAAGAGAAGCAAAAAGTAAATCAACCCGGCCCTGTCCAACTCACAAAGGACGGAGACAAATGGGCGCAGAAGACGCTCAAGAAGCTTTCGCTGGAAGAAAAAGTCGGACAGCTCATCATGGTCCGCGCACTGGCTGAATTTCAAAATTCCGAAAGCCCCGCATATACCAGTCTCCGCAATGACATTCGAAAATATCACCTTGGCTCCGTGATCATTACCGTTCGGCTCGATGGCCCGTTTCTTCTTCGCAACCAGCCCTACGAGGCCGCCGTGGTCACAAACAAATTACAGCGCGACTCTGACTTGCCTCTGCTCGTGGCGGCCGATTTCGAGCGCGGACTCTCCATGCGGCTGCTCGCGACTCCGTTCTTTCCACACGCCATGGCGTTCGGCGCCGCAGGCAAGCCTGAATACGCGCAAGCTTTCGGACGAGTAGTCGCCCGCGAGTCCCGTGCCATCGGAGTTCACTGGAATTTCTTCCCGGTTGCTGACGTTAACTCCAATCCCGAGAATCCCATCATTAACACGCGTTCGTTAGGTGAAGACCCGCAACAAGTTGGCGACTTGCTTGCCGCATATATTCGCGGCTCCCGCGAAAACGGCATGCTCTCTACCGCCAAGCATTTTCCCGGACACGGCGACACCAGCACTGACTCGCATCTCGAACTCGCCCGTGTGGGCGGCTCTCTCGAACGGTTACGCAGCGTCGAATTGCCGCCGTTTCAGAAAGCTATCGACGCTGGCGTCGATTCCATCATGGTTGCGCATGTCACCGTTCCCGCTCTCGAACCCGACCCCAACCGCGTCGCTACCACATCGCCTAAAGTCATTTCTGATCTGCTCATTCGAGACATGCATTTCGGCGGACTCATCGTCACGGACGCAATGGACATGAAAGCGCTCACTTCCGTTTACAAAGCCGGAGGCGATCCTGCGAACACTCCTGCCGGTCGCGCCGCAGTTGACGCATTCAAAGCGGGAAATGACATGATCCTGCTTCCCTCTGATCTCGACGGTGCCTACAATGGCCTGCTCCGCGCGGCCAAATCCGGCGAGATCACTGAAGCCGAGTTAAACATGCGCGTGCTCAAAGTTCTCCGCGCCAAAGCCTCTCTCGGATTGCACAAAGGCCGCCTCGTTGACCTCGACGCCATCTCTGACCAGGTCGCTAAGCCTGCCGACGTCGCCCTCGCGCAGGAGATCTCCGACGCTGCCGTCACTCTCGTCCGCGACAACGGTCCTGCATTGACTCTGCTTTCTGCTGAGAAACAGCGCCGCAAGGGAACTTCTGCCGTGCGCGGCCCGTATGACATTGCAGAGGAACCAGGTGAAGGCGTACTTGCGTTGATTCTTACCGACGACATGCGCAGTGAGTCCGGCCGTGTTTTCGAACGTGAGGTTCGCCAACGTATTCCGGATGCCAAGATCATGTTTGTGGATAATCACGTCGCCGCGCAGATGATGGAAAGCGTAAATGCTGCCGCAATTAAGGCTAAGGCAGTGATCATTGCCGCATACGTGATTCCCTCGGCAGGAAAGATGGTGCGCGTGCAAGGCGCCGTCAAGAACAGCGTGGCACTGGTGGGAGATTCCGGAAACATGGTGGAACAGATTCTAAAGATCGCAGGACGCAAGACGGCGATGGTGGCCATGGGAAACCCATACCTGGCAAATGATTTCCCTGACGTGCAGACTTACATTTGCACGTTCTCAAATTCACCGACCTCCGAAACCGCGGCGGCAAAAGCGCTATTCGGTGAGATTCCTTTCCGCGGAAAGCTTCCAATCACGTTGCCCAACATCGCCGTTCGCGGCACAGGACTGGACCACAATGCACTTGCGTCATCCGCTCCGGCGGGTGCCCACTCGCAATTAGTTCAAAAGAATTGAAAGGTTATGACGTCATGAGCAACAAGATACTTCCTTTGACAATCACTGCAGCTCTTTTCGTCGCTGGATGTTCCATTCATGAAAGCAAGAGCGAAAACGGCGATGGCAAGAACAAGAACGTCAGTATCAGTTCTCCCTTTGGTGGATTGAAAGTCCGCACTGACCAGGTTGACCCCAAAGATACTGGCCTCTCCGTATATCCCGGCGCTCGCCTCAAGCCAGATACTGACGAGCACCATGAGGGCAAAGCCAACGTAAATATCGACACACCCTGGTTCGGGGTCAAGGTGGTTGCGCTCACGTACCTTAGTGACGACCCGCAGGAAAAAGTTTGGGAGTTCTACAAGAAAGACCTCTCTAAGTACGGCAAAGTGCTCGAGTGCAAGCCAGGCTCGCCTGACATGTCACAACAGCGCAAGGACAAAAACGATCTCACCTGCGACAAAGGCTCTGACAAGAAGGGCATGAACATTCAAGCCAACGACACTCAGCTCAAGGTCGGGAGTGAAGACCGTCAAAGAGTTGTCGGATTTAAACCTTCCGGCAATGGGACAGAATTTTCTCTTGTCTATGTCATCACGCACGGCGAGAAGAAGGACTCCATTTAAGTCCTAGGCTTTGCCCGGGAGCGACGAACTTCGTCGCTCCTTTTCATTTGCAGCAGCGCCTCCAAGTTGCGCGTATCGCCTCTTCTCCTGTAATTTCAAAAAAGTGGACCATCTTTGTCATCGCTGTAATTCCGAGGTCACAACAGGGACTCTTTTCTGTGCGCAATGCGGAGCGCCGCAGATCCGCGTCACTTCAGCCCCTGCCCCGCAAGAGAGTGCTGTCCAGGATCAGCCCTTTGCGGAGAGCGCGCCTGTCCGTTTCGACAGTTCTTCAAGCGTGCCGAGCGTCGCGATTCATTGGCCGTCTGCCCTGATCCGGGCTGCAATCAGCGCAGTAATCACTGTCATTCTCTTGAACGTTGTTGTTGCTGTTACGCAACTCCCGGCGCTTTCACTGCTTGTCGTTCCCACGGGAGGTGCATTCTGCGCATCTTTGTATTCGCGACGCCAGCAATTAACTTCCGCGCAAGGGGCGCGACTCGGTGCCGTTACCGGGCTTTTCTCTTATTTCATCTTTGCGGTGATCGTCGGCATTGAGATGATCTATCAGCGCGATGAAATGTTTGCCACCCTCCAAAAGGCGCTTAAGGAAGCCGCAGCAAACAATCCCAATCCACAGGCGGAAGTCCTGGTGCAGCAGTTCATGACCCCCGCCGGCATGGCCACTCTGCTCACTGTCTCAGCCGTGATCTTTCTTTTCATCTTCCTCTTGCTCGGGGCATTGGGGGGAAGTGCCGGCGCTGCAATGTCGCGTAGCGCTCACCCCGACCAGGACTGAATTCCCCACCTGTATTCCTTCAGGTTGCTCTACTCCACCACCCCCGCGTATCATTCATCTCGCTACTTCCTGTCACATCACATCTATATGAGCTCACCCAGCACTCCGCAGATCCGCGAAAAAGCCCGGTTGATGTCTGCCTCTGAGATTGACCGCACCCTCGTGCGCTTGGCGCATGAGATTGTCGAAAAAGCGAACGGCATTGAAAACCTTGGACTCGTCGGCATTCGTCGTCGCGGTGTGCCAATCGCGCAACGCCTCGGCGCTTTGATCAAAACCATCGAGAAGACTGACGTGCTCGTGGGCATGCTCGACATCAATCTTTATCGCGACGATCTCTCCACGACCGGCCCAAAGCCCGTGGTCATCCCCGGCGCCATCGGGTTCGACGTGAATGAAAAGGACATCATCCTGATAGACGACGTCCTCTACACCGGCCGCACCACTCGCGCCGCTCTCGACGCTCTCTTCGATCATGGTCGCCCGCGCAAGGTGCAGCTTCTCGCCCTGATTGATCGTGGACATCGCGAACTTCCTGTCGAAGCTCAATACATCGGGCGCATGGTTCAAACCACGGCTAACGAGATCATCGAAGTGAAACTAAAAGAGATCGACAACAACGATCAGGTGCTTCTGGTGGAACGCATTTAGGAAAGATCCACAGCTCGCAAGAAACACCAATGCCGATATCGAGTCCCAAGCCCGCCGCTCGTAAGTCAAATCCCAGCATCGGCGTTCCATTTGGCTCACTACTCGACATTGAGCATCTTACCGCTAAAGAAATCTCTGTCATTTTCGAAAACGCCTCGCGCTTCCATTCGCGACTCGCCAAGAACTCCTCCCGCCAACAACTCACCAAGGTTCTCGCTGGCAGACGTGTCGCACTCCTCTTTTACGAAGCCAGCACCCGCACTCGTGTTTCTTTTGAATTCGCCGCGAAGAATCTAGGCGCGGTGACTACAGTCGTAACCGCCGCCGCATCCAGCATTGAAAAAGGCGAGTCGCTCGTGGATACCGGCTACACCATTCAGGCCACTGGCGCTGAAGTGGTCGTTATGCGGCATCCCTCGTCCGGCGCTGCCCAGCTTCTCGCGCAACATCTCCATGTTCCCGTGATCAACGCCGGAGACGGAATGCATGAGCACCCCACACAGGCTCTCCTCGATGCCTACACCATGCTGCGCCATAAGAAATCTTTGCGAGGTCTAAATGTCCTCATCGTCGGCGACATCTTTCACAGTCGGGTCGCCCGCTCCAATATTCAGTTGCTTTCGAAATTCGGAGCTCATGTCACTCTTTGCGGTCCTCCGGAACTGCTTCCCGCCCTCGCTAGCTCGCTGGCACCCGGCATCGAGATCCAGCGCAATCTTGAGAATGCACTGGTCACCGCTGACGTCATCATGATGCTCCGCGTGCAGAAAGAACGTCTCGAAGGACTCAACCTCAACATCGCCGACTATGTCGCGAACTACCAACTCACGCCCGATCGCATGAGACTCGCTCCCCGCGATGCGGTCATCATGCATCCCGGCCCGATGATACGCGGCATGGAGATCACCGCAGAAGTCGCCGACGGCCCGCAATCCGCAATCGTCGAGCAAGTTGCAAACGGAGTCCCCGTCAGGATGGCCGTCCTAACACGCGCGTTGGGGATCAAGAAATGACCCGGCCTCTTCTCATCCGCGGCGGGCACCTCATTGATCCCCCGAACAACATCGATGCGTCCATGGATATTCTCCTCCGCGACGGCCGCGTTGCCGAAGTCGCAGCGCCAGGAAAAATCCCCGCAAAAGATTTTGAAATCTTCGACGCAAAAGGCCTGATCGTCTCTCCCGGCCTCATTGACATCCACGTTCACCTGCGACAACCCGGCCAGGAGTACAAAGAGACCATCGCCACCGGAACCGCCGCTGCCGCCGCCGGAGGCTTCACCTCCGTCTGCTGCATGCCCAACACTGTTCCCGTGAATGACACGCCCGAGATCACCGCATGGATGCAGTCTGCCGAACGCGGCGCCATCGTCAACGTCTTCCCAATTGCAGCGGCCACCGCAGGCAGCATGGGTGTGCGTCTCACGGACTTTACAGCGCTTAAGAACGCCGGTGCTGTTGGCTTCACCGATGACGGCAAGCCCATCCTTCATGACGACATCATGCGTGCGAGTCTCCAAGCGGCTGCGAAACTCAGCGTGCCCGTGATCCAGCACGCCGAAGACACGCGCCTCACCGGCGGATGCTCCATGAATCTCGGGCCCACTTCATTTCGCCTTGGATTGCGCGGCATGAGCATCGAAGCGGAATCCGGCATCGTCGAACGCGATATCCGCTTAGCCCAAGAGACTGGCGGACACATCCACGTCGCCCACCTATCCACCGCAAAGGCCCTCGACGCAGTCCGTCGCGCCAAGCGCGACGGCATACACGTGACCTGTGAAGTCACGCCGCACCATTTCACTTTGCTCGACGAACACGTGGGCGCCTATGACACAAACTTCAAGATGAACCCGCCGCTGCGCGCAGCTTCAGATCGCGAGGCAATGCTTGAAGGGCTGCTCGACGGCACCATTGACGCCATCGCCACCGATCACGCCCCGCATGCTCTGCATGAAAAGGAGCAGGAGTTCGACCGCGCACCCATGGGCATCACCGGCCTTGAGACTGCCCTCGCCATCACGTTGCAAGTGCTCCACCACCATCGCAAAGCCCCCCTGAAGCGGGTCATCGAACTGATGTCAGCGACTCCGGCGAGATTGGTTGGACTGAAAGACCGCGGCACCCTCTCCCGCGGCGCTCATGCGGACATCACCATCTTCGACCCGAAGAAAAAATGGAAGTTCGAAGCGCAAACCTCGCGCTCCAAGTCAAAGAACACGCCGTTCGACGGTTGGGAATTCACCGGAGCCGTTGTGGCCACCATCGTCTCCGGTAAACTTGTCTACCGTCGTGACTCCACTCATCGCTAATGCCCTCACCCGACCTGGTCCAACAGCTACAACAACTTTTCGGCATTGAGAGCTTCCGCCCCGGACAGCAACAAGCCGTCGAATCCATTCTCAATAGCAAAGACGTGCTCTGCGTCATGCCCACGGGTGCGGGCAAGAGCCTTTGCTATCAATTGCCGGCCCTCATCCAGGGCGGCCTCACCATTGTGGTTTCTCCGTTGATCTCGCTTATGGAAGACCAGGTACAACAGCTTCGCGATCGCAACCTGCCTGCTTTGCTGTTGAACAGTTCGCTAGAAGCGAGGGCTCAGCGGGAGGTCATCACGGCGCTGAAGAACGGATTCAGCGGCCTATTCTATCTTTCTCCTGAGCGGCTGTTCATGCCCACCACGCACGCGCTGCTCAATTCGCTGAAGCCGAAACTTTTGGTCGTCGATGAAGCTCACTGCGTCAGTATTTGGGGACACGACTTCCGTCCCGAGTATTCGCGCATCGGCCAGGTGCGCCAAGCTCTCGCCTCTCCGCCGACCATTGCTCTGACTGCAACGGCAACTCCGGAAGTCCGTGCGGACATCGTGCATCAGCTTCGCCTCTCTGACCCGGCAACCATCATTACTGGCTTCGACCGCCCGAATCTCAGCTATCAATGCCGCAGTTTTTCGCGTCCGCAATCTAAGGACGAAGAGTTGTTGCGCATCGTCCGCGCCTCAACAAGTGGCAGCGGAGTAATTTATTGTTCTACCCGCAAGAATGTCGAGACATTGGCGGCATCGCTCTCAGCCGCGCTGCCCAAGCGCTCCATCATTGCTTACCATGCAGGCATGAATGCGCTGACCCGCAATAAGAACCAGGAGAGCTTCATGCAAAGCGCTTCTGCCGTGGTTATCGCAACGAACGCCTTCGGGATGGGAATTAACAAGCCGGACATTCGCTTCGTCATCCACAACAACATCCCTGGCACATTGGAATCGTATTATCAGGAAGCGGGCCGTGCCGGACGCGATGGCCTTCCAGCCGTTTGCACACTGCTGTTCTCTGAGGATGACCTTAAGACGCAATCATTTTTCATTCGCAACATCGGCGGGCAGAACGGAGAATCGGATCCGGCGCACATCGCCCAACTGAGAGACCGCGCACAAAAAAAACTGGACTCGCTAGTCCGATACACCGTTCTTCTACAATGCCGGCGAAAGCAGATCCAGGAGTATTTCGGCGACAACGTCACCAACATCTCCGATTGCACTTGCGACAATTGCCAACGCGATCCGCTCAAATCAAGGAAGCCGGCAGCACCCAAGGTCGCAGTCTCAGAACACGAGACCCTGTTGATTCGTAAGATGCTCGCCACCATCGCCCGGAGTGAACGAAAAGGGCCATTCGGAGTCACGGTGTTGTCGGAAGTGCTGGCGGGCAGCAAGAGTGAGAACATACGCCGTAGCGAACTGGACACCATCCCAACGTTCGGCCTTCTGAACGATTACCGTTCCATCCAGATCGTAGCCGCATTGCATCGACTGATCTCGACTGGCCTCGCTGAACGCCGCGATCCCAATGGTGTGAAGTTTCGCCCTGTCATTCACCTGACCGGTGCCGGCATCGCAGTCATGAAAGGATTGGAGCAGGTTCCACTTGGCTTGGCTGGCCTCTTTCCACACGCAGGCAGCACCAAGAAAGCAAATACCGACTCGCCACTCACCGAGTTCGACCTATCGCCTGAAGCCAAGTTGCGCTTTGACCAACTGCGCGCTGCTCGAACCGAACTTGCACGTGAGAAGAGCCTTCCCGCCTTTGTCATCATGCATGACAGCACTTTGAGACGGATCGCCCAACTCGCCCCCGCTGACCTCATTGCGTTAGGGCAGATCAAGGGCATTGGAGAAAAGAAGCTGAAGTTGTATGGAGAGGCGCTACTGAGAGCGATGCGTGACTGAGATCAAACCGCGAAGGACGCAAAGGTTCGCTAAGGTTATTCTTTGAAGCCGCTGACCACTCTCTTGATTCCGTCCTTCATGTGTAGAACGTTGAAGTTCAGCAGAAATCCAAGTTGTTTCCCACTCAACTTTAAATACGAGAGCAATTGCGCTTGATGGATTGGTAGAATCCGCTCAACAGCTTTTAATTCCAGAATGATTGCTTCTTCAACCAATAAATCGATTCGGTAGCCCAGATCGATTTTCACGCCGTTGTAATTGACGGGAAGTACCACTTCCGAAATTACGTTGCAACCTTGTTGCCGCAGCTCGTGCAACAGACAACCTTGATATGCACTCTCCAGCAATCCAGGACCTAGCGCCGTATGTACCCGAAACACAGAATCCAGAATCACTCGACTTAACGGATTCAACTCAATGGTCCGTTTTGGCGCACCAGGACTCATCACAAGTACTCTATCCCTTTTTGTTTTTCCTTTGCGAACCTTTGCGCCCTTTGCGGTGATTAATTCTTGCGGTGAACCCTACCCGATAATCCCCAGCCTCTTCCCCACCCTCTTCAACACTTCCAGCGCGCGGTCCAACTCATCTTTCGTATGAGTCGCGGTCATGATCGTGCGGATGCGCGCCTTCCCTTCGGCAACCGTCGGGAAGGCAATGCCAGTGGCCATCACGCCTTCATTGAACAGCTCGCGGCTGAATTCCATCGTCAGCCGGCCGTCGCCCACGATGATCGGAGTGATCGGGGTCTCACTCGCCGGAGTGTTCACCCCGCCGATATTGAATCCCAACCCGCCCAGCTCTTTCTTCCAGTAGCGAGTGTTCTTCCACAGGTTCTCGATCAGCTCCGGCTCCTGCTCGAGGACATCGAACGCCGCAATGCACGTCGCTGTCACAGAGGGCGGATGCGACGTCGAGAACAAGAAAGGTCTTGCCCGGTGATACAGGAATTCGATCAGGTCGCGCGATCCGCAAACATATCCGCCGATTGCCCCAATCGCCTTCGACAGCGTTCCCACTTGGATATCCACTCGACCGTGCACATTGAAGTGATCGATTGTCCCCCGACCATTTCGTCCCAGCACGCCCGACGAATGTGCATCATCCACCATCATGATGGCGCCATATTTCTCTGCGACATCGCACAATCCCGGCAGTGGCCCAATGTCGCCGTCCATCGAGAACACTCCGTCGGAGATGATGAGCTTGCGTCCCGGCTGGTCTTTTACGCTGGCGATCTGCTCTTCGGCATGCGCAACGTCCTTGTGTCGATACACAAGAATCTTCGCCCGCGACAACCTCGCTCCATCAATGATGCTGGCATGGTTCAACTCATCGGAGATGATGAAATCTTCTTTGCCCAAAATCGCCGACACTGTACCCGCATTCGCCGTGAATCCTGACTGGAAGACCACGCAAGCTTCCACATTCTTGAAGCGCGCGATCTTTTCTTCCAGTTCCATGTGGATTCGCATCGTGCCCGCGATGGTTCGCACGGCTCCTGGCCCAACACCATATTTGCGAGTCGCTTCAATCGCCGCTTCTCGCAGCTTCGGATGCGTCGTCAGGCCCAAGTAATTGTTCGACGCAAGATTGATCACCTTCTTGCCGTCGAACGTGCATTCCGGAGCCTGCTCGTCTTCGAGCACGCGCAGCTTGAAGTACGTGCCTTTTTTCTTCAGCTCATCAAGCTGCTCTGCCAGGTACGCCAATTGCGGACGCGTCGTTGTAGTCGCCATCTTTTTCCTTTTCCCTCGCGCTCATTGCGCGCTGATTATTTCTTGACCTTCGTTACTGTCGAAGCCATACGGGCCGCCGGAGCAATTAAATTCGCCGTCACGAACTGCGGCTCTATGTCCGTTGGCACTGATTTCAACTTGTCCAGCGCGCGTTGCACTTCAGGTCGCACCACGCTCAACTCGGCCAATGTCTTCTTGGCACCAGCGTAATCGCCCGTCGCTTCCAGCATTAGAAGTTTATTGTCGAGGTCCTTAACTGCCTGCTGGATCTTGCTGAAGTCCACTGAGAACGTTCCATCAGGATGCACAACGAATCCGCCGTGATCCACCAGGAAGTTGAACTGCATCGCCATTCCGCGCGCGTGCGCGTCCTTCGTGCCGAAGCGCAACGTCCTGAACGCCGACGCTAAAAACGTGTTGTACAGCTTGCGTTCCGCGACATCGCCTTGCCCCAGGCTGTCTTTCAACAGCCCTTTGCTCATCAAGAATTGGACAGCGAACAGTCCAGTCACATCCGCCTTCGCCTCTTCTATCGCGCTGTACTGCTCCTTCAACTGCTGTCGCGGATTCGTCTGCTTCCCATTCAGCGTGATCACATGCGGGCCCAAGCCATGCGTCAACTCGTGCGCCAGAATGTGCGTGAAGAACGACTCGAAATCCAAGTCCGCCTGCGCATCTTTGCTCAACACGACTTTAGAAATAGGGATAAGTGTCTTGTTGAACTTCGACTGCTGCACGTTCTTCAACATCACGCGCTTGCTGCCTTTTTGCTGGATCACGCGCTCGTCATTCGGCAAGTTGTACGCTGCTGTCTGCACGCCCATGTTGCCATCGCCAGCGCCGAATACTTCGTTCACCACCGCGATCGGCGACATCGCCCCAATCTTCGGATTGCGATTCTCCTGCGGAATCGGCAAATTATTTTCGATGTCCTGCAAGTGTTTGCCGAAGAACGCCAGCTTCTGCGTCTCCTTCTCATCGCGCACATTCACATAGGCCTCGAACGCCGCCTTGTATCCGAACAACTCATCGTTGTACGTCTCGTACGGCCCAATGGTCACGTCCACGGGCGAGTTCAAATCCATCCACGCCACATCGCTGTCGAAATAGTCGTTTGACGTGAATGCATCCGCCCGCAGGTTCAGGAATTTTTTCAACGACGCATTCGACGTCAGTTCCGCCGCCTCATGCAGCAGTTGCGACATTTTCGCCAGTCTGTCCTTGTACTCCTGGCTGTACGGAACGATCTTGAGTTTCTTCGCCTCGTCACGCCGAATCACCGTGAAGAAACCTTCCGCCTCTTTGCGCTGGTCTTCCGGGAGCGACTTCATCCATGCTTCCAACTCTTCTTTCGTCGCGTCCTCAGGATAGAAATTCGCGCCTAGAGGTTTCCGTTCCGGCACTCCCGCAACGAACGGTTCGTTCTCGTCCAGGATCGACCACGGCCCTTTGTTGATCCAAAAATAATGCGCGCGCGCCTTACCAAGAGGAGATGCCTCTTTCTTGAGCTTGTTGTAAAGCGCCTCATTGTTGTTCCATCGCTGTTCCAGTTGGATCTGGTCAACAATGCGCGACGCCTCGATCAATTTCGCAATCGCCTTCCGGTCACCCGCACTCAGGCCGGATGTGTCCACCTTCAACTCAGTAGGCGCGTAACGTGACATCATCTTCTGCAATTGCGGCAGCGTCGGAAGTTGCTTGGAGTTGGCCTTCTTCTCAGTCTGCGCAGAAGCCACTAAAGAGATTGCGAACACAACTAGCACAACCACGATTTTCTTCATCTTTACTTCACTCCATTCGGATACAGCAATATCTTGCTCGCCACACCCTTCTTCAACTCTTCCATTCCTTTGTCAAAATCTTTCATTGCGATTCGGTGCGTGATCGCCGGCGAAATATCCAGCCGCCCTGTCTTCAGCAGCTCCGTCATCTGATACCACGTCTTGTACATTCTCCGCCCGTGGATACCCTGAACCGTCGCGCCTTTAAAAATAACCGCATCCGCTAGGTTCAGTTCCACCGGTTTTGTCGGAGTCCCCAGCAATGAAACTCTTCCACCCATACGCAGAATGTCGAAGCCCATTCGTATGGCGTTGCCGTTGCCGGACATCTCCGCCACAACATCCACGCCTGTCCCGTTCGTCGCTTCCATAACGATTTTTTTCACATCATCTTTCGTCGGATCGAGCACGAAGTCAGCCTTCATCTCCTTCGCCAACTTCCGCCGATGCTCATTCAACTCGATCGCGAACACCGTCGAAGCGCCAACTGCTCGCGCTACGGCGATAGCAAACAACCCGATCGGTCCGCATCCGGTTACCGCGATGCTGCACCCAACAATCTCTCCTGCTAATACAGTGTGGACGGCATTCCCCAAGGGATCGAGCACGGACGCAAAATCCGCCGGGATCGAAGGATCAATCTTCCAAATGTTTGACTCGGGAATCACAACGTATTCGGCGAACGCCCCGTCTGAGTCGATGCCGATAATGGTCACGTTCTGGCAGATGTGTGCGTCGCCCGTGCGGCACTGAAAACATTTTCCGCAGGCAACATGCATCTCCGCGGAAACGAAGTCGCCTTCTTTCACCGCGGTCACGTTCTTGCCCACGGCTTCTACGGTTCCGCAAAACTCATGCCCCGGAACCAGCGGCGGCTTGATCCGGTTCTGCGCCCACTGGTCCCAGTCATATATATGCAGGTCAGTCCCGCACACAGAGGCCACTTTCACTTTCACCAAAACATCATTGGGCCCGTAATTGGGGACAGGCACCTGCCGAACTTCAGCGCCACTCTTTGCTTCCGGCTTCACTACCGCCAGCATGGTTTTAGATGAGGACATTAACGGATGATTTCCTTCGCTTCTGCTCGTAAGGTGAGTTCAGGATTGCAGCAGAAAACCCTTTATTCTATCGCTGCCACAGCATGCGCGTCACTTGCGCCTGGAGTTCGCGCGTTATTTCTTATACTTCTCCGCCATCTTCTGATTGGCGTCTGCTGATTTCCCGCGCGCAATGCTCAACGTCTCCCAATCGGAACTCTTGATGTGTTTCGCCAGAAACACGATCTGCCCAATGTGGCTGGAGTAGTGCGCCAGTTGCCGATTGATCGCCTGCAGCACCGAATGGGGCTGATGCCTGATGTAAATTGTCTTGGCCAGGTCCGCCGGTTGCAGCGGCTCAACAGCATCGAAGAAAATCTTCCAGCCGTCCTCCCAAGTTTTCATCACCCACTCGCGACTCTTCTCGTCGGTGGCTTCGAATTCTCCGTCGCGATTCCGGTCCGGCTTCTCGCCATCGCTGGTCAGAAAATCCGTCCAACGTGAACGCATGTTGCCCGCCATGTGTTTCACAATGACGGCAATACTGTTCGACTCCGCATCAGGCGCATAGAAAAGCTGCTCGTCTGACACCTGCGCCATCGCCTTCTCCGCCATCTTCTTGTAATCGCGAAACATCTGTCGCATATCGTCGAGATACTCTTGCCCCACTGGTTTTGCTTCTGTCATTTTCCCCATCCTCCACCACCAGATGTCTCCACTCGCACCCGATCGCCCTTCTTCAGTTGCACGCTGCACTTGCCCGGTAACTCTTCTCGGCCACCATCCTGATGCAACACTTCGGCCATGCCGCGTGCTCCATCGCCGCCGCCGTCAAGTCCATATGGCCCGCGCTTCCTGCGATCCGCCAACAACGTCACTTGCGAATCCGCCAACAACTCCACTTCGCGGACAATGCCATCTCCGCCCGCATGCTTTCCCGCACCGCCGCTCTTCTTGCGTATCGAATACTCCGTCACGCGTATCGGATACGCATGCTCCAGCGCCTCGGCCGGGGTGTTGAGTGAATTTGTCATGTGCGTATGCACTGCGGAAACTCCGTCCTTCGCCGGACGCGCACCCATGCCGCCCGCGATGGTTTCGTAATATGCGAACGGCACATCGTCATCCATTCCGCCGATGGTCAAGTTGTTCATCGTCCCCGACGACGCCGCCGGAATTCGCTGCGGCATTGCCTGCGCCAGCGCCCTCAGCAGCACATCCACAATCCTCTGCGACGTCTCCACGTTCCCGCCCGCCACCGCTGCCGGAGGCTGGGAGTTCACCACTGTTCCCAACGGCGCAATGATCCGCACCGGCTTCATCAGTCCCGCGCTCGCGGGAACATCTTCGCTCAGCAGACATCTGAAAACATAAAAGCATGCCGAGTACGTGATCGCTTCCACTGCGTTGATACTGCCGCGCACCTGCGCACTGCTGCCAGTGAAATCGATCGTGACCAATGGACCATTCTTACGCGACTTCGCGAATGTTACTTTTACCGCGATCCGCACCGGCTCATCCGTCACTCCATCATCGTCGAGAAAATCTTCCGCGGAATATTCGCCCGCCGTCACTCCCGCCAGAAACGCTCGCATCATCTTCTCGGAATAGGAATGCAACTCGCTCATCGCCGCTTTCACGCGCCGTAATCCATATCGTTTCGCGACTTGTTGTAATCGCAACGCTCCCGTGTGACACGCCGCGATCTGCGCGCCTAGGTCCCCCTCGCGCTCCTTCGGCGTGCGGACATTGCTCAACAACAGCGCCAGCACATCCCGCTGCATCTCTCCGCCGGCCATCAACTTCACCGGAGGTATGCGGAATCCCTCCTGGTAGATCTCCGTGCACAATCCCATAGATCCCGGATACGTCCCTCCCACATCCGCATGATGCGCACGCGACGCCACATAAAAATCCGGCGCAGACTTCGCTTTCTTCTTCGGTTCGACGAACACCGGCGCGACCAGTGTTATATCCGGCAGATGCGTTCCTCCGCGGAACGGATCATTCAGCATCGCGACATCGCCCGGCCCAAGCCGCAGGTCATCGATCGCCGCCCGCACTGACATCGGCATCGATCCCAGGTGTACGGGCATGTGGTCGCCCATCGCCACGACTTCGCCCGCAGCATCGAAGACCGCGCAAGAATAATCGCGACGCTCCTTGATGTTCGGCGAGAACGCCGTCCGGCGCAGCGCCGCGCCCATCTCTTCCGCAATGGAATGAAAAATATTTTTGAAGATCTCAAGCTCGATGGGATCGCGCATCATCATTTCCTGGCGAGAAGTTTACGTCAGCGCTCGCTTCCGCCGATTGCACCAGGAATGGTGAACCTAAAAAATAATTCTCGATGTGTTGTTTCTTCTTGACATCAAAGTAGAAGGGCCGCAATATCTAGTACTAGAGTTCTCTTGTGTACTGCTTATAGCGGCACCTGAGCACTTGGGCCTCGGCAACTAAATTCTAAAACTGGAGGATTCACATCATGGCAACGAAGAAAAAGGCAGCAAAGAAATCCGCCAAGAAAAAGAAGTAGTTCAGTTTGAGGCCTCTTCAAGGGAGCCCTCAGTTCCGAAGGTCTTCGCTACGGCGAAGGCCTTTTGTTTTGCCCGCCTCCTTGTATTTGATTTTGCTTTCCTGACCACTAGCCACTATCCACTGACCACTGTCTTCCCAAAGTTTTTCTCCGTGTTCTCCGTGCCTCTGTGGTGAAAGCTTTTGACTTTGCTTTTCCGCCGTCTTACTATCGCGCTACCTCCAATGGGCGCCAGCAGCACAAAACTCAAAGCGAAAGCAAAGTCGAACGGCTCCGCTGATGACATCGTCATCCCCGACAAGCTCTACTTCCGCATCGGAGAAGTCGCCAAGCTCTGCAGCCTGCCTCCCTACGTCCTCCGCTTTTGGGAAACGGAATTCTCGCAACTCAGCCCCAAGAAAAGCAGCAAAGGACAGCGCCTCTACCGACAGCGCGATGTCGAACACCTCGTGCGCATCAAGAAACTTCTCTACGAAGAAGGATTCACCATCGCCGGCGCCCGACAGCATCTGAAACTTGAAGCCAAGCCCTCGAAATCGCAGACCGCGCTCCCCTTCGTCGTCGCACCGCCGAAAGCGAACGGACTGAAACACGTCCGCGCCGGACTCCAAGAGATCCTCGGCATCCTCAAGCAACGCCGCTGATACAATCTCCTCGCCGCTCGTGACTTCTAGTTCGAAGGTTTCATTCAAATGAAAAAACTTTTTGCGCTCCTTCTCCTTCTTGCAACATCCGCTTGTGCTCAGTCTCTTCCACCTGACACCTGCGACTCCGTCGACCGCATTGCCAAACAAGTCCTGGCCACCACCACAGTTCCCAGCGCCTCCATCGCCATCGTCAAGGACGGCAAGATCGCTTACGTGCAAGCCTACGGAGATGCCCGCCTCGATCCGCGCACTCCGGCCACGCCGCCAATGCGATACAGCATCGGCTCCATCAGCAAACAGTTCACTGCCACTGCGATTCTCATGCTCGCCGAGCAAGGCAAGCTTTCGCTCGACGACACTGTTTCCAAATTCATTCCCAATCTCACTCGCGCGAACGAAGTCACCATCCGCCAGTTGCTCTCGCACACCTCCGGATACCAGGACTACTGGCCACAGGATTACGTTCCTCCGTTCATGCTCACTCAGGTCACCGCTGACACAATCCTCGATCGCTGGGCGCGCAAGCCTCTCGACTTTGATCCCGGCACCAAGTGGCAGTACAGCAACACGAATTTCGTCATCGCCGGCGTCATCATCGAAAAAGCCAGCGGCACTCCGCTACTGAAATTTCTCAGCGACAAAATCTTTTCGCCGCTCGGCATGAACACCGTCGTCAACATCGACCAAGACCGTCTCACGCAAACTGATCCCGTGGGATACATGCGTTACGCGCTCGGCCCCCCACGCGTCGCTCCCAAAGAAGGTAAGGGGTGGCTCTTTGCTGCCGGTGAACTCGCCATGCCTGCACAGGAACTCGCCAAGTGGGACATCGCCATGCTCGACCAGAAACTCCTGAAGCCCGCTTCGTACAAGGAAATGCAGACAGAGGTAAAACTCAAGAATGGCGAAGGCACCGGATACGGCCTCGGCATCAGCGTCGGCACTCAGAGCGGACACCGCGCTCTTTCTCACGGCGGAGAAGTCTCCGGCTTCGTCTCGCAAAATGTAGTCTTCCCTGACGATCACGCCGCTGTGGCCGTCCTCACCAATCAGGACGCATCCACCGCCGCCGGACAGATCGCCCGCCGCATCTCGCAATTGCTGTTTGCCAACGCGCAGACCGCGAGTACTGATCCGAATGAGACCGTTCAGGACCGCAAGATTTTCGAAGACCTCCAGCGAGGCGTCATTGATCGCGCGCTGTTCACGTCGAACGCCAACGACTACTTCAACGACCAGGCAATCAAGGATTACGCCAGCAGTCTCGGCCCGCTCGGCAAGCCGGATGAATTCACGCAAACAGGAAAAGAAGGACGCGGCGGCATGATCTTCCGCCGATACACAGTGAAGTTCCCGCAGAAGACCGTGAACGTGACCATCTACGCCATGCCAGACAACAAGATTGAACAATATCTCGTCTCCGCAACAAATTAGGATTTAGTTTTCTCAGTGAGCTCTGTGTTCTCTGTGGTTAAAGGATTTGCCTCTATGAAAAAACTTTTCACTCTCCTCTTCCTGCTCGCCACCGCCGCTCATGCTCAATCCATCTTCATCGTCAGGCACGCCGAAAAAGCCTCCGCCGACAAAGACACTCCCCTGAGCGACACAGGCTTCAAACGCGCCGAATGCCTCGCCAAGACTTTGCAAGACGCCAACATCAAATCCGGATTCGCCACCGAATTCAAGCGCACGCAACAGACTGCCGAGCCAGCAATGAAGAGCGCGGGCGTCACTACGACCGTTTTCCCTGCCGCTGAGACCGCCCAAACCGCCGCTGCCGCCAAGAAAGCATCAGCCACCGGAAACGTCCTCGTTGTCGGACACAGCAACACCGTCTCGCAGATCGTCTCCGCTCTCGGCGCAGAAACCAAGCCTCTCGCCGACTCCGAATACGATCGCCTCACCATCGTCGACTTCGCCGCAGACGGAAAGCCCCGCGTCACCACGTTGCACTATTGCATCAGCGACGCGCCCACCCCCGCGCAACCAAAAATGTAGCCTTTCTTCTGATTGACACTCCCAAGTCGCAGAATTAATATTCCCGCTTCAGGTACATTCCTTTTTCCGAACCCTCAAGCGGAGACACATCCATGAGAACCAGATCACTCGCTATCGCAATCTTGATTGCCACTCTGTGTGCTGGCGCTGAAGCTCAGAAGAAGCCCGCAGCCAAGGCCAAGCCTGCTGCGGCTGCCACAGCAGAAACGAAACCCGCTGAGCCTGCAGCAGCAACACCCGCCCCTGAACCGGTGGTAGCGGCCGCTCCTGCTGCACCTGCTGTTCCCCGAACTCCTCGAAAAAAGCGCGTCGCCGTCTTCGATTTCGACTACGCCACAGTGCGCAGCAACTCAGCCGCGCTCTTCGGTTCAGACATTGATATCGGCAAAGGTATCTCTGATCTGCTCGTGAAGTATTTGGTCAAGGACGGCACCTACTCCGTCATCGAGCGCAAGGCTCTCGACAAGATCATGGCCGAGCAGAATTTTTCGAACAGCGATCGCGCGAATCCCAACTCCGCAGCCAAACTCGGCAAGTTGCTCGGCGTCGATGCCATCATCGTCGGCAGCATCACTCAATTCGGCAATGACAACAAGGACACCAAAGTCGGTGGCGGAGGCGGCGGATTTGGCGGCTTCGGCGTCGGCGGATTCTCCAAGAAGAAGAGCAAAGCGACTGTGGCCCTTGACGCGCGACTCGTCGACATTGACACCGCTGAGATCCTCGGCGTCGCCGATGGCAAAGGCGAGTCCACTCGTGAGAGCACCTCCCTCTTGGGTGGCGGTGGTGGCTGGCACGGATTCGGCGGTGGTGCAGTTGACTTCGGCAGCAGTGATTTTGAGAACACCATCATCGGCGAAGCTGTGAAGACTGCCGTCGAGAAGATGAGTGCCGGCGTCATTGCGGATAACACCAAATTCCAAATGCGCACTATTAATGTCGAGGGGCTTATCGCTGCAATTGACGGTGGACAGTTCATCCTCAATGTCGGTGCAAAGGCCGGAGTAAAAGTCGGAGATCAGCTCTCCGTCGATCGTGTTACCCGTGAGATCAAGGATCCGTCCACGGGTAAGGTGCTCCGCAAGATGAGCTCGTCGGTCGGCATCATCCGCATCACTGACGTGGACGACATTTCCTCCGTTGCCACTACCGTCTCCGGTACCGGCTTCAAAGTAGGCGACGCGGTCAAGACAACAACCCAATAGTCATCGCCCATTGGCAATAAAGCCTCTCGCATCTGAGAGGCTTTTTTCTTGTCAGTGACCATCCTTATTGCGCTATTCTCATCCACCATCGCTTCCGGAGGATTTAATTGCGTCTCCATCGCCTTTCCATTTTCTCCATGACTGCGCTGTTGCTTCTCGCGTCTGCATCAGCCCAATCCGCTCCCGCTGATGCGTCCAAACCTACCTACAAATACATCCGCGTCGGCAACAACGCTGACAAGGTCACCAAGCCCACGCCCGGCATCGCCATGATGGGCGGCGGCAAAGACCTCGACGCGGCATTCGCCTGGCTCTGCAAGCGCGCCAATGGCGGAGATCTCCTCGTCCTGCGCGCCACCGGCACTGACGCTTACAATCCATACCTCCAGGGCATCTGCTCGCTCAATTCAGTAGCTACCTTGATCATCCCGGACGCCGCGGCAGCGCATGATCCCTTCGTCGCCGAGACCATCCGCGAAGCAGAAGCCGTCTTCATCTCCGGTGGAGACCAATCCAACTACATCAAGTATTGGCAGCACACGCCCGTGCAAGACGCCATCAATGACAAGATCAAATCCGGCGCACCCATTGGCGGCACCAGCGCCGGACTCGCTGTCCTCTCGCAATTCGTCTTCACCGCCCTGAATGACTCCGCTGTCTCCAAGCAAGTTCTCGCCGACCCCTACGATAAGACCGTCACCATCGGTGACAACTTCATTCACCTCCCCGTCCTGAATGGCATCATCACTGACCAGCACTTTGCCAAGCGCGATCGCTTCGGCAGGTTCGTCGTCTTCCTCGCGCGCATCCTGCAGGATGGTATGTCGCCCAACATCAAAGGCATCGCCGTCGACGAAGGCAATGCCGTGCTCGTGGATGAAAAAGGACAAGCCACGGTCGTCGGCGCCGGAACTGCATACTTCATTCGCCCAACTGGAAAGCCCGAAGCCTGCAAAGCGGGCACGCTGGTCTTCAAGAACCTCACTGTCTATCGGATCAACAGCAGTGGAACCTTTGACTTGAATTCTTGGAAGGGTGCAAACGGCAACACCTATGAGGTTTCTGCCGCAGGCGGCGTCCTCAGCTCAGACAAGGCCGACCGTTCGGTTTACTGATGAGAAGGATAGTGTATGTAGTGGAACCAAGACTTGAGCCGGGGGGCACTTTGGGCGAGGGTTATATCATCATGGCTTATGACATCGATGATGCCTCATATGCTGAAGTGGTTTCTAGCGGTCACCTTGCTGAAAAAGACGCCCATGATAAAGCAATGGAGTTCGAACAAAACCGTCCAATAGGGTGAAGACACAGCGTCCGCAACTTCGAATTCGGAGGTAACCTCGTGCAGATTTTTAGAAAACTTATCACCTTATTTCTTTTCGTTTCCGCCGCACTCTTCGCACAGACTACTCCGGCAAAGTTCACCGTCGGAACCGCGTCGGCCGCTCCCGGAGAAAAAGTCAACGGATACATCGAAGTCCCTGCCGGCATTGACGCCGCAACGCGCATTCCTGTCACTGTCATCCGCGGCAACAAGCCCGGCCCCGTGCTCGCGCTCGTAAGTGGCGCGCATGGCACCGAATACACCTCCATCATCGCGCTCGAGCACGTCATCCAGCACCTCGAAGCCGGAGAGATCTCTGGAACCGTCATTGTGGTGCCGCTCGTGAACTTGGAATCCTTCCTCCAGAAAGTTCCGCACGTGAATCCCGTGGACCACAAGAGCATGAACCGTTTTTATCCCGGCAAGCTTGACGGCACACAGACCGAGCGCGCCTCATTCATGATCACGCGCGAAGTGGTGGAAAAATGCGATTACCTCATCGACCTTCATGGCGGAGATCTCGACGAGAGCCTGCGTCCCTACAGCTACTGGTCAAAGACCGGCGACGCCAAGATGGACGCCACCACCAAAGCGATGGTCCTGGCCTTCGGACTCGACCACATCATCCTCGTCACCGATCGCCCGCGCGACCCCGCTGCTTCGCGCTACCTCGAATCAACGGCAAGCACCCGCGACAAGCCCGCCATCACGGCTGAAGCGGGATACTCCGGCACGGTCGAGACTGACGACGTCAACATGCTGGTCGCCGGATGCGCCAACGTCATGCGCTACCTCCAAATCCTGCCCGGCGAAGCCAAGCCCGTGGACAGTCCCGTCTGGCTCACAAAGGTGGACACAGTTTCCAGCGACGTTGACGGCATCTTCTATCCGCTGGTCAAGCGCGGCACTTATGTCGAAGCGGGAACCAAAGTCGGATACGTGACCGATTATTTCGGCAAAACGATTTCCGAAAAGCACGCCCCCGCCGGCGGAGTAGTGCTCTACGTCTGCGGAGTCCCATCGATGAAGAAGGGCGAGCTCATGGCAAGCATCGGAGAAGTCGGCAGGCCAGACTGAAAGTTGCACGCTTACATCTAGCGAAGGCGCTGCCGCGAGTTTCTCACTCGCATCTGAGCAAGTCGCACGACTCCATTCGGGTGGCGCAGGCCTTCAGGCCTTAATTGAGTATCTGAGAAATTTCAGTTCCACCCTGCCGGAGGCATCGCGCTCAACGCGCGCCAAGCAAAGCGCCTTTCGTCTTCAAATCAAAAATGAAGAACTGAGAGAACGATGTTGTTCTCCCGTCGCATCCCCGTCATCATTGACAACAATCCAACTACATAGATATTATGTAGATTATTTATATTTCTACGAGTTATTCGAGAACGCCGTCTCTCGATTTACAGGTAAGTTCCTTGCTATGACGACTTTGCCGCCCGAAGTCCGCGTAAGTTGATGATTCCACTGATTGGGTCTTGCCTCAAGGGAGCTGCAACAGTACTGAAAAATAATCTTTTGCTGCTCCAGCGGTAGCTAACTCCCTGCCTTGCAGGAATTTAGCCCAAAGTGCATTGTTATGACGACTTTGCAGACCGTTTTTCGCTAAGTTGATGACTCTGGATATCTTACAAAGGGTGGGGGGAGGGGTACCTT
>JAOAPE010000015.1 GCA_025462725.1 Terriglobales bacterium
CCCCCCCCCCCCCCCCCCCGATTTTTTCAAATATTACAAAACAAAGGGTTTAGTGGACTAAGGTCGCGTAAATATGACAAAGCAAAAGGCTTGCGGGTAAATGACAAAACAAAGAAGTTAGCTGCCGATCCTCCAACTAGCTGATTGATCGAAAAGAGTGAAGCAGTTCGTTGTTTTCTATTAGCTAATTTAATAATATGAAGTATAGCTTAGTATCGGAAGACCGGTCAAGGAACAAAGATGCGAGGTATCTCCCGGTGCGAGAGCACTTCTAACCACTAGGCACTTGCCACCGCTCTTTACTCCCTCACCGCTTTCAACTCGCGCCCATTCTGATAGAGGATCAGGTGGGTGACTTTTCCCGACGGATCGCGGAAGAACTCCAACTGCGCGTCCACTACTTTGTAGAAGAACTTCGATTCTGACTCCGGAAAAATCTGCAGCTTGCCCTGGTTCGTTGCTTGCGATATCAACTTCTCGCCGTCCTGCGTGATGTCGATGGCAAACGTCGGGGCCGCGCGATACTTCCCGACATAATCGGCCAGCACTTTCGCTGGAACGGCGACCTGTTTGTGCTCACCCTGCAGCACAACAGTTTCGCCGCGCGCCAACGCTCCCAACCGTGAGCCGATCACCTGCGGAGCCGTGCCATTCACGTTTCCCAGTACCACGACTGTGAGTTTTTCTTCGGGATAATAAGCCAGAAACGTATTGAAACCATCAATGCCTCCGTGATGGGAGATCATCTTGTGTCCGTCTTTCGTGGTGCTGATGATCAATCCATAGCCGTACTCCCTCTTCACCGGCGTGGTCATCTTCGTGAACGAAGCCGGAGAAAGAAGTTTGCCGGTCATCAGGCCCTGCTCCCATTTCAACAAGTCTTCGGTGGTCGAATACAGGCCGCCCGCCGAGAACGGGATACTCATGTCAAGATATGGAGCATTGCTGAGCCCCTTGGCGCCGGGCACATAGCCGGTCGCGCGATTCGCGGTCACCACCGTGGCCACGTCATAGCCCGTATCTTTCATGCCCAGCGGAGTGAAAATGTTCTCCTGCAGAAACTGCGCGTACGGCATGCCACTCACTTTTTCGATCAGCGCGCCCAGCACGATGTATCCCGAGTTGCTGTAGGAGAAGCGGTCGCCCACGGGGAAGTCGAGCGGCTTGTCTTTAAAGCGCGCGATCAACTGCGCGGGAGTCTGCGCCACGGTCTTCGTCGCTTCGTAATCCGGAAGCGCCGTAAAGTTCGGCACGCCGGCCGTATGTGAAAGCAGGTGGTGGATAGTGACGTTGTCATAAGTCGCCGGCAGATCGGTGAGGTACTTTTTTATCGGATCATTCACACTCAGCTTGCCGCGCTCTTCGAGCAGCAGCACAGAGGCGGCGGTGAATTGTTTTGTCAGCGAGCCCAGCCGGAATTTGGTGGTGGAGCTGTTGGGCACGTTCCACTCCAGCACTGCGGAGCCGTATCCCTTTGACAGGAGCACGTCATTGCCGCGCGCTACCAGAACTGAGCCCATGAAGGTCTTCGCCGCCACGTCGGCCTGAATGATCTGCTCCATGCGGGCGATGTCCGGCGCGGATGCGCTCGCACTGCTGGCCTTAGCTTTGGCGGATGCCGTGAGCGCGGCTGGCTGCTGGCTCCAACCCACACCACACATCACTATGACAACAACGCATGCAGCAACAGACCTGCGCAATATCGGGAGAAGCATCATCAGGATTTCCTCTTCTGGAAGTTTGAGACTAACGCTTGGATTTTCTAACGGGGCCATGGACGGCGGAGAACTAGCTGCGCGTCCCAATAGCAGACGGGAGATTCGCCGATTCCTTAGCCACGATGAGATACGGGAAGGGGAAGCAGCAAGTTCAGAGTTTCGTAACTAACAACATAAAAGCCCGCCAAGTTGGCGGGCTTTACTAGAAACGAGAAACTGGTTTTACGCCGCTCTTTCCTTCAACATCACATCTGCCGGGATACTGTCCCCGATCTGCACCCGCTCCAGCACTCCATTGATGGTGTTCTGCATACACGCGCCGGACTTATGAAAGCGTCGGCTTGAGACCCTCACCAGGTGGAAAAGCAGGAAGGGGTTCTTTACACGGTCCATCGCTGTGAAAACCAATTCAGAACGCATAGTGCTCCTTTGTAGCGGAGAAGAAAACACACGCCTACCCCGGCCGCTGGCGGCCATTTCATCCTGTGTTGTGTTTGGGGGCTTGGGCGAAACGTCTTCTTCTGCCTAAGCGAAAGAGGGACTCCAGCGGTATCTGACTTAGTTCAGATCCACTGAAAAGCGCGGCAGGATTGCCCACTCCCTCAACCCTAGGCTCTATTCAGAGGTAAGTCAACGAACTTGAACATCGTAGGATTGCAGCGTTTTGGCGGCCTGTTGAGGGCTGCACGAATGAGAAGCTAGATCTTCTCCCAAAAGAAAAGAATATCAGGGAAGTTAGCATTCGCCTCGGACCTTTGATATGGCGCCGGTATTGCCTCAAGTCGGCCTAGATCGCCCGACTCGTTAGGAAGCTCCTCCTTTGCCGTGCAGAGGGTACGCTTTTCTGCGGCTGAGTAAATCACCGAACTCTGATTGAAGGACTTATTCCAGCGAACGCTGTCCGCATCGTCACAGCTATCAGAAAGAAACTGTGATTGTCGTCGATATTTGGGTACAGCTTCCAAGATCTTGTTATTTGCTTTCTGAGGAAACAGCGATGTCTGCAAATTCAGTGCAGCAATTTGGCGTTGTTCCCCCTTGCGCAGTCTGAACCGAACCAATCCAGCTACTGCTTTTCCGGGGTTTGCAGTGGCCAACCTGAATGCTGTTGCTTCGTAAGAAGTCCCAAAGGTTCTTGATAGAACCGGAACCTGCGCGAGCGAATAACTGCTGTTGCACTCGTGCCTAAATTCCGGTTCCGGGAGCACAAGTTCCGCAGCGCCCAAGTCGCACAACCTTTCAAGTTCATTCGCTTCGCGGGAATCCTCCGAAACCATCGCGCGAAAACGTGCTCCGTTTGCACTATTCGGAAAAAAACAATGAGTTATTTCGTGAGCAATTGAAAAGGCAATTCTTGACTCGGGGCGATCAGGGTTATACAGAATCACTTTTGAGCCCGTTAAGGTAGGCATGATGAGAGCGTCGCGTGATTCGCGTTTTCGCTGCTCTAGTTTCATGGGCTCCACTTTGATTCCGAACATGGAAGCCATGATTTTTGCTCGTCCAAACGCGTCTTTTGGAACACCGGGAAATCCCCGCAATTTAGCAGTGAGCTTTCTTGCCTGACTCAATACATTTGATCGCGGATCAACAAGCTCACCCGTTTCCTTGATTAGGGAGAGAATGTCAGGGTCCGAGTATCGGCGACCACCAACGCGAATTGTTTCCATACTTATTTCGGCATATTCCGCTGTCCAAGCATTTTTATCGCCTCCAGCAAAAAGCGCCATCCTTCCTTATCTTTAGGTCTACTGCCTCGAAAGTTAATTTGCGCTAGCATTTCAACATCCGTTTCTGAAAGGTTCAGTTCTCGCTGCAATTCGGCCAATCCAGGCGGCAAATCCGTCTCTTTGCGCTTAGACCGAGGCTGTTTTGGCTTCGCATTCTCGAGGAGTTCGTCAATCGTTACCTCAAGTGCCACAGCAATTGCGTAAGCATACTGAATGTTCGGTTTACCAGCGGCGGCATTCTCCAAGTCTGAAATGTAAGCCTTCGACACGCCAGATTTGTCTGACAAATCGCTTAATGTCCATCCTTTGCCTTGCCTCAAAAACCTTATTGTCTGTCCAAGTTTCTCAAGATCGATTACTGATGTTTCCGTCATAGGCAACCTGTTGTAAAAAAGTGTTGACACGAAATCCCGACAGCCGGATAATTACAACTGGTTCGGATTAGTGGAAATTTTAGTCCAAGCCAAATCTAAAAGAAAGAAGAAAGTTGGAAAAAGAAATGGCGACGAATTCACAACTGGAAGCAAAGGACAACAAGTCACATGATGTTCCCATCTTCATCGATACGAAGCAGGTGCTACTACCCAAGGGCAACGTCACCGTTGCTGAGCTCAAACAGAAGGGCGGGGTTCCTGCTGGTTATGAACTGGAGGAGAAGATTAACGGAAAGCTCGTTCCGCTGGATGACAAGGCCACAGTAGAAGTAAAGGGTGGAGAGCACTTCTTCTCTCATCCGCGCGATGGAGCATCTTCATGATTTGCCAGGAGCACATGGCCGAGTTAGCGGACATCTTCCCGGGAGCAAGTTGTATCGCTGAAGCAGGAATCGAATACATACTACTTCCGAATGCGGAATTGCCTGTCGGCTGCTCCCCTACCCATGTCGACTTACTACTCTGCCCTGCTGGGCGGGACGGCTATCCTTCTCGCCTTTTCGCTGCGCAGGTTGTGCAGACCCGGGTACAACGGAATTGGCACCAGACGTCCGTTATCGCCGGAAGAACCTGGGTCGTGTTTTCGTGGAGAGTCAATCAGACCGATTTGAATCCCGTTCAAATATTGAGTGCTCATCTGGAGGCATTGAGATGATGGGAACTACATTGCGAATTCCGCGACAAATTTGGCTAGAAATGTTGGCCGATCAACGCCGAGAGCATAGCTTCGCCGCCGAGCGGGTGGGCTTTCTTGCAGCTAGAGTGGCGCAGTGCGGCACTGACAAGATACTGCTATTGGCATTCGAATATCGAGCTGTGAGTGAACACGACTACATCGATGACTCAACCGTTGGGGCTCGGATAAATTCGAATGCGATTCGCGCGGGAATGCAAATGGCGATGGACCTAAATGCTTCGATTTTCCACGTCCATCAACATCCTTTCAGGGGCATACCCAGCCCGAGTTCGACAGATAGAAGGGAGTACGCCAAGATGATTCCACCGCTTTGCAATGTAAGACCCCACATTCCCCACGGCGCTCTCATCACTAGTCTTGATGCAGCTTCTGCGATGACTTGGAATTCCCCAGCCAAGATGCTTCAACCAATTGAGGCCGTCTCCGTTATTGGCACAAAAATCGAGAAATTCAGGGGGCAATTGTAATGAATACCTTCGCGCGGCAGAGTTTTCTCGGGAACCATAAGAAACTGGCTGATGCTCGCATTGCAGTGATCGGGCTAGGGGGTGGGGGCTCGCACGTGGTACAGCAACTCAGTTTTGTCGGTATCGGCGAAATTCTTGGAATCGATCCGGACTGTATTTCAGAAACAAACCTTAACCGATTAGTAGGGGCGGAAGCCGCGGACCTAAACAGCAATGCGTTTAAGACGGCAATTGCGGCAAGAAACATTGAGCGGATTAATCCGTCAACGAAATTCACTCCGAAGAACTGCCCATGGCAAGTCAGTTTGGATGAAATCAAAATTTGTGACTTGGTGATTGGATGTGTTGACTCCTATCGTGATCGCTTCGACCTCGAGTCATTCTGCCGACGGTACTGTGTTCCTTACATAGACATAGGAATGGATGTACACGATTTTGAAGGGCTGCCATTCATTTCTGGACAGATCATTTGTAGCGTTCCGGGTAACCCTTGCATGCGTTGTGTTGGATTCTTCCGTAAAGAGAAGTTGAATGAAGAAGCGAAGGACTACGGTGCCGCTGGAGCTAGGCCGCAGGTGATCTGGCCGAACGGTGTGCTCGCTTCGACTGCCGTCGGGATAGCTGTTGGTATGCTCACCGGTTGGTCGGAACACGTTCATCATTGTCCCTATCTCGTATATGACGGAAATACTGGAACCGTGGTGGTGCATCCTCGTTGGGAGCATCTTGAAAACAGAGAAACATGCATGCACTTTCCATTGAACGAGATGGGAGATGCACTTTTTATTCCTCTGTAACGAAGAAAATATCAGTTAAGGAGACGAAAATGCCAGATTGTCCAGTTACTTGTATTCGAAAGCCCCATCGCGAGAGTCAGCACGAGCATATAACTCATCTTGGCAACACGGCGGCTGGCTGGATGTGGACTCGCGAAGCTGTTATCGCCAGCATCGACGCGAAAACAAACACCTTTTATGTAGTTGATCCAGTCAGTAAGCGACGAGCCGATGTTTACGTAAGAAGAGTTGCTGGACACCTTCCATTTCTCCAAACTTATGCCGACGGCGATTGGCGAAACAACCTGCTGTCCTTGGATACTTGCCCAGTTGGGCTTGCCTGACCCAAATTGTTAATTAGAAAAGGGCACGACTCTCGTCATGCCCTTCTCTGTGTCTCCGTGTCTCTGTGGTGAAAACGCTTTACTCTTGCACCGACACCACTTGCAGCACTTCCTCAACGCTGGTCAATCCCTCTTTCAGCAGGATGCATGCATAGGCTTTCAGGTCGATCATGCCGTTGCGCAGCGCGGCTGCGTGGATCTCTTCGGTGTTGGCGTTCTTTGCGATAAGCGTCCGCAGTTCGGCGTTCATCTTCAGGACTTCATAAATTCCGATACGTCCCTTCACGCCCTTCTGGTTGCAGTATTCGCAGCCCACACCTTTATATACAACGTCCTCTTTTTTCAGGCCGAGATATCCGCGGGTCACGTCGTCCACTTCGGTAGGTTCTTTGCATTTCTGGCAGAGTTTGCGCGTGAGCCGTTGCGCCATCACGCCCACCGTTGACGCTGACATCAAGAACGGTTCCACGCCCATCTCGCCTAAGCGGACAAAACTTCCTGCCGCCGAGTTCGTGTGCAGCGTGGTGAAGACCATGTGTCCGGTGAGCGCGGCTTCCACCGCGATGTGCGCGGTTTCTTTGTCGCGGGTTTCTCCAACGAGGATGACGTCAGGATCTTGGCGCAGGAACGCGCGCAGGATTCGCGGGAAGTCGAGTCCGATCTCTTTGTGCGCCTGTATCTGCACGACTCCGGCAAGGTCGTATTCGATCGGATCTTCTGCCGTGGAAATGTTGATGCCCGGCTCGTTGATCTCCGCCAGCGCGGAATAGAGAGTCGTCGTTTTACCTGAACCGGTAGGGCCGGTGACGTACATGATGCCGTAAGGCTGGTTCACCAACTCGCGGACAAGCTTCAACACCGGCTCATGGCTGATGACTTTATCGAGGCCAAGCGTGGTGTTTGATTTGTCGAGGATACGCATACAAATCTTCTCGCCCCATTTTGCGGGAACGCTGGATACGCGGAAGTCGATGGGCTTGCCTTCCATCTGCACGCTGATGCGGCCGTCCTGCGGAAGCCGCTTTTCTGAGATGTCGAGCTTGCTCAGGATCTTCAGGCGCGATATCAATCCCAACTGCACTTTCTTGGGAAGGTTCTGCACCACTTGCAGCACGCCATCTATGCGGAAGCGCACCTGCACATCTTTTTCCATGGGCTCAATGTGGATGTCAGAGGTGCCCTTCTTGATCGCCAGTCCCAATATCGAGTTCGACAAGCGAATGATCGGCGCATCTTCTGATGCGTTCATCAACTCGGCCTTGTTGTCTGACGTTGTTTGGATATTCATGTCCTCGGTCATCTGCAAGTCGCGGATGATGTCAGACTGCAGCAGGTCAACCGTCATCTCAGACGACTGCTTCGGCGCAGATACCAGCTCAGTTCCCGCTTTCGCCGCAGGCTCATCTTCCTTCTGCGTGAGCTTGAGATAAGTGGTGTTCATGAACTTGCGGAAGTCTTCATCCGTGACGACCACTGGCTCGATCATCACGCCCTTGATGATGCGGCGGATGTCGTCAAGCGCAATGATGTTGTTGGGATTCGTCATCGCCAGCGTGAGCCGGTTGTTCATGAACGCGACAGGAAGGACGCGATGCTGCACCATCATCGCTTGCGGCAAAAGTGTGAGCACCCGCGGATCGACAGACAGCTTGCTGAGATTGATGAATTCGATGCCGACTTGTTGCGACGCTTGTTCCACGCGTTCCGCAAGGATCGTCGTGAGTGACAATCCGATCTTCGGATACAGCATGAACAGCTCTTGAAAATCTTTTTGCTCGAGGACAGCGCAGGTCGTCGGCTGCAATGCGGATACACTCGCCGTGCGCGGCTTGCCGGTGAGTAGTGACATTTCCCCGAAGTTCTGTCCGGGCCCCATTTCCGTCAGCAGGAAATCAATGCCTGTGTTCGGGTCCTTCTTGCGCACTTCGATCAATCCGGCGGTGATGAAGAACATCGAACTGCCCGGCGCGCCTTCGCGCACAATGATCTGGTTCGGAGGAAAGTCGCGGCGCTTCATCCGCTTCACAACTTCCTGGCACTCTTCCACAGATAGTCCGCTGAATAGTTTTATGCGCTGCAAGAAATGTAGGGGCGCCGCTTCCACTGCCACTGTCGTCGCCGTTCCTTCAGCTCCAGGTCCACCCGCTGCGCCCGCTATTCCTGCCGGACTTCCACCCGGCGCCGGCGATTGCGCGACGCCAGTGGCAGCAGCAGAAAAGACTCCGGACTTGTTCATGATCCCGGACTTATTCATGACTCCCGAGGCAGAGTTGGACGGGGAAGACATCAGATGTGGACTCCTTCTATTTCCTGCGACCTTATTATGAGGGCAGCGGCACGCCGCTCAGTCCCTCGCTAGTGGTTCGCGCGGGACAGCGCTCACCTCTAGCTCACCGAGGCAGGGGAAGAGAATAACACCCGTTACGGCTGCTCGCATCTTCCACTGATCTATCTATATTGCGGGAAGACGAAGTATATACCACTTCGCCAATACCACTAGCCAGAAAAGCTGGAATTCCCGCGAAAGTCGAAACTGACTTGATGCCCCAAAAACGATGCAACCGACAATTTCAATCCAGCATCTTACCTCTGAGTAGAAGGTGGATTTTGGCAATGAGCAAGCAGCCCAAAATCGGTATTGCAAGAAAAAAAGAGGGTACGACTTTGGTCAAACGTACGCTTTCCGCTGGCAATCATCTCGCGGAACTTTACTCTGATCGACGCACCAATCCGCCGCTCTACCACTACATCGTCACCCAAAAAGATTCCGCCGACATCATCGCTTGGGGCCAGACCGCCACCGCCGCCGAAGCCGAGCGCGGCGCCCTCGACTTCATCAACGGCTTAAACGGCCAATTCGCGAAAACCGGATAAACCGAACCGGGGTGTCCACCACCCGTAACCATCTCGCCAACAGAGACAAACAACCTAACCCCAACGCCCTCAACACTCACGCTTGTCGCAAGTAGCACTCCTACCAAATTCAGCTGCTTTTTCCACAACGTTCCACGTGGAACAACTGCTTAAAAACCTCAGCGCTACTCGCTCGGATTCACTTCACCGTGGCACGAGTGGTCTTGGTGAATCGGCTGGTATTGGTTGAGTTGTAGGCGACGAAGTCGAAGCGATGCGTTCCAGCGGGCAGGTTGATGATCGAGTTGATAGTGCCGCTGTCACGGCTGGTGACTTGCTTAACGCCGTCGATCCAGAGTTCGAATCGGTAAACCGCGGGACTGACTTTCGCGTACGCCTTTAATGAGACGGGATTCGAGACAGTTGATCCGTCGAGTGGTGAGCAGACGACGATGCCATTCGTCGCAGGTGGTGAGCACGCGGTCCCGGCTCCGCCGGTGAAGGTCACACTCTTGCTCGCTTTGGAAGTGCTGTCAATGTTGCGCGCGCTGAACGTGAGCGTATGAGTTCCTGCGGGCAGAGAGATGTTCGTGTCAATCAGGTTGGTGTCGCGCGCGGTGAAAAGTTTTGTTGAGCCTTCCCATACTTCGAAGCGGTAGACCCGATTGAAGACAGAAGCGGTCGCCTGTAGTCTGACTAGAGACGGATTCGAAGATCCGGATACAGGCTTGCAAATATTCACTGTGACAGATTCGAGGGCATAGCAGTTGTCACCGCCGGTCTTATCGGTTGTGTTGATCAGGGCTTTGAACTGGTTGGTTATCTGCTCACCTTCCACTAAGTCGGCAAGCGAAGAGGTGCCGGCGATCTTTGTCCACGCGAGAGATTTTGCGCCGAGGTCATACCCGAGTAATGTTTTTGCGCGAGCGCTGAACGTGCCATCCGATCTTTGCGGAACGACAAATAGGTAATCGGCGCCAGTCTCGAAGACCTGATCGGTGGCGAGCAGAGCAACGTCGTCACGTCCGTCACCGGTGAAGTCTCCTACGACTAAATTGCGCGGGAAAGTGTATGGATTGTCAGCCTCAAAAGCCCAAACGCCGAGTGCCGTGAAAGTGTTGTTTCCATTGTTGCGAAAGGCTTTTACGGAGAAGTTGCAATCGGTGCCGGCACAAGTCTGGAGTGCGGCGAGGAAATCAGCTTTGCCGTCATTGTTGATGTCAGCGCGAATGAGTTCGCGGGCATCGCCGGTGAATGTAGCAGTAGCTGCGCCGAACGTGCCGTCTCCCTTGCCGGGCATGACGTAGATGAAATCAGCGGGAGGAGCTTCGTTGGAATCGCTGCAGCAAATGCCAACAACCAAGTCGGCTTTTCCGTCACCATTGAAATCGCCGAGCGCGAATGATTCAGCGCGCGGGCCCGGGGCAGAGACAGTGAATGTGTTTTGCGTATGCGCGGTAGTGCTGAAAAAACGAATGACCTTGATGGTCTTGTCAGGCATGAGCGCGGCGAGATCGGTAAAACCGTTGCCATCGATATCACCAACAGCAAGATCGATAGCGGGTGATTCGATAGCGACGCTGAAAGACGCGGTGGTTGGTCCGCCGGCGCGTCCGTAGATCACGGTAATGGTGGGTTGGTTCGCGATGGCGCAATCGGCAGTAGGTTCGGAGCGCGGAAAGTTAATGGTGGCGAGATCGGGAAGTCCATCATGGTTGAAGTCGCCGGAAACAATCTTCTGCGGAAAGCCGCAGACGTTGACAGGCATTCCCGCACCGAAGGTGGCGTCGGCATTGCCGTAATGAATCAGAACTTGGCCTTCGTCAAAAACGGCGATGGCGAAATCCTTGCGCCCGTCCTGATTGAAATCTTCAGAGACCACGGAGGTGGGCTTGAGGCCGGTTTGATAAGTGTGTTTCTGAAAGGTGGCCTGCGCGGGCGAGAGAACAGCGCAAAGCAGAAAGCAGATGGCAATAATAACGTAGCGGGGGAATTTTCGCGCGGTGTCCATGACCAATCTCCTGCAAGCCTTCAAGGGCCTAGCAGGGAGGGCAGGTTCTTTTCAGGCAAGCTGGAGAGTTGGATAACTAAGTAGTAAACAGGTGTTGTCCGGGATGGGAGGGAAAGTTGGGGGCTGCGGGTTCTTGTCTATTTCCTCCCCATGATGCCGCCACCTGCCCGGTTCCAGTGAATATCTGATTCGTCTAGCGGAGACAGCTTCTCAACTTCGGACTTCGCCTGCTCCGGGGGAACGGAGTACATCAGCCTGTGTGATGTCCAACCAGTGGATACCCACGCTGCCCGAAAGTAGTATGTCTTACCCGGTTGCAGATCGATCTCAATCCCGTCCTTTTCATCTTTGCCCTTGATCGAATGGTGTCCGGAGGGGAGTGCGAGTTCGGTCCAGCGCCCGTTCGCCAAATTCACGGCCATTGTTCCGTTGACCAGGACGCCGATGCGCATGCCGCGGCCATAGTACGCACTTGAACGGTAGAAGATGCACTTCACCATGTCGGTTCCGGTACCCGCGAGCGCACTGTCTCCCGACTGAGCCAGTGTTGTGGTGGCAGAAACAACCCCGGCATTCTCGCGTGAGGCTTGCAACTGGACGAATGCCGCTTGTTGTCCAGAGGGCGGCATTTGCTGGGCCAGCATCTTCTCAACCACGCTCTCTGCCAAAGCAATTGACCGTGCGGTCTGGATGGACCCTGAAACCATCTTGCCAAGATCATCGGATGATGGCTGAGATTTCAGGTAGCCATCCAAATCTAGAAACGGTCCCGTATTTAATGGGCTGTCGTTTTTCTTGTCATCATCATCCAGCTTTTTGAGCCAATCAGATGCTGCGATCAGGTGCACAGGAGTTTGAGGGGTTGCAGTTACGTCAGTTGGATTTGCGGGGTTCGAAAGGCCAGCCATCAACTGAGCTTTTGCGATGGCCGATTGTGCAGTCGCCTTTTGACGCGAGTCGCGGATCAGTGCGGCTGTATTTCGCGCGCTTGCCACATCGCCGCCCTTGGCCTGAGCGGAAGCGATAGAAAAGAGTGTCGAGTTTTTCGCCTTGTCGTCCTTCTCGATCAAATTTGCAGACTTCAAAGCGGCATCTAAAGTTTTTTGCGAGTTCGCGACATCACCGCTCTTCAGTTGCCATTCAGCGATGGCCATCAGCGCCTCGCTTTTAAAGTACGGCGAGGTGATCAACTCAGCGGTCTTCTGAGCGCCTTCAAGGTCACCTGCCCACGCCTTAGTGGACGCAATCTCGCTCAGTGCTGATGATTTGGAAACGGGGCTGGCAATCAAGTTGGCAGTTCTCAGAGCTGCAGCGTTGTCCCCCGCCAAAGCCCACAATAGTGGTACCTGCGCTGAATAAGAGTCTCGCTGTTGTGCAGGAATTTGATCCACTACGCCCTGGACAGACTTGATCAAGCGAGAAAGATTGCTTTGACTTTTAACGTGTAGCACGTCGATCTGTGATTTGACGGCAGGCGCATTCGCCGCGTCAGGAGAAGCAGCCAGGTATGCGGCAAACCAGGCGATAGCCCGCAATTCACGTCCGGGCATTTTGGATTCAGCGACACCCATATTCAGGAAAACGACGGGTGCCTCCGGTGCAAGCTTGCGTGCGTCTTCAAAGTAGCGGAGGGCAAGCAGGTAATCCGGCACTCTCGCAGCGAGAATGCCCTTGTTCAGAGCCTCTTGGGCGGCGGGCGGTAATTGGCCCGGTGGATTTCCCACTTGTGCGATCGCATGCGAACTGACCGCGAGCAAACAGAAACTGAACAACAGAGAGTAGAAATTTTTTGTCATAGTTGAATCGTCGAATTTGATTGCGAAGAACCCAGCCTGTAGTTCTTGTTGCTATTGGATCTACTTCTTGATAACGCCTACGTTGCGCTCATAAAGCTTCATCGAATGACACGCGATGCTTGGTGTGTCAGTACACTTTTGACACTCGGCACTGGTCGACTGCTTGCAATAAAACCGCGTAACTTCAAAGCCATAATTTTTAAGCGTGGAATCCATTACGCCAGACTTGCTGTCGAAGTAAGCGTTTAACAGCGCGTCGGCAAAGGCCGGAGGGCCGGTTACGGGATTGGTCAACCAAACAGCGGTGGCGGCTGTCGCGATGGGGGTCTGCGGAGTGGGCTGTTTCCATGAGAGCGCCGCGACCGGATCGCCATTGTTTATGAATATTTTGATCGTCGTGCCGGTGTTCGCCGCGTATTCTTGCCAGCGCTTCGCCGCTTCGGGATTCATCTGCGGGCCGAAGAGACGAACTTCCTTCGCGTGCGTGTCACCGCTGCGAAGGGCAGCCAGACATAGCATGGCGCCGTTGCTATGACAATCGAGGGTGTCAAAATCGCGTCCTTTGAGGCTGGCAAATATCTCCTTGTTTTGTCGCGAGTATTCACCGAAAGAAGCGCCATCAAAGATGACACGCGTGGCTAGATCGTCGATCGCAGAATGAGAGCTGCCCATGGAAACCACGACGTCGTACATATCCGGAGTGAAGGGCAGTCCTGCATCGAGACATTCCTGCAAATTACTTTGCGATGAGCAGAAGAGGGCGAGCTGACGGTCGAGATTTTTCTTAATCTCCTTTTGGCACTGGTCACCGCAATTCAGGTGAGGCCACTTAAATCCGTACGTCCACGTTGTTCCGCCCACGAGTCCATGTAATCCGGGCGGAGATGAGCCGAGTGCGTCTATCGGATGTCCGCCATCTGCCATTGGGGTCAGTTTGCCAGTCTGAAGCGAAAACAAAAAGTCCGACTCTGAAAGCGAAGGGACTACTACAGCGCTGGGATTCGAAAAATGAACGGCAGATGCAATCACTGGCGGCCGGTTATTTTGGGGCGGCATGTTGTAAGTGCCGAGAGTTGTGGTGGGTGCTGGTTTGGGTGGTGCGAGGTTCGAGTCGCTCTGCACAACATCGCGCGGAGAAGATGAAGAAAGCCCTACTGGAAGAGCAGGGCTGCGCAGGGGTGTATCGAACCCACTGCGTGCGTTTGCCGACAGATCTTCTAGGGTTTTGCCATTCGTCGTAACATTGGCCTGATCTTGAAGACGCTGCAAGGATGGTGGGTCAACCTTCTTCGTATCGGTTCCGGTCACGCTGGAACTCGCGGGCGGCACATTCACGGCAGACAGAGGAGAATCTTGCACGGGCAGCGACACGGCCGTTTGCTGCGACATTTGCTGGGGCGTACTCACAGCAATGCTGTCAGTGGAGACTGCAGCCTTTTCCGGCAGCACGGATTGAAAATCCAGTTCGTTGGTGTTCTCGACTGCTGGCTTAGCATCTGCTATTTTTGCGTCGAGTGGTTGAGTTGCAGAATTATTGTTTCCGTCCGACGCTGCAAGGTTGATGCCGGGCAATCCGGGGATGCCTTTGATCTCTCCGCCTGGTGCGGCCAAAGCACTGCTACTGGAAGAATTGGCAGTTGAATTTCCGCATAGGCTGCCAGCACATTTCCCATCTTGCGGACCACCTACATAAATCCCGGGAAGTCCGTTGATCCCAAAGCCTTGTCCTGTGGGTTCAGCTTGCTTGCCCGAAGTTGCAGCACCGCTTCCGTTCCCGACAGCGCTTGCTTGAAAATCAACTCCACCGGAGGGAGTTCCCGAATCGGAAGTGCCGAAGTCCAATCCCCCTTGCGAGGGGGCAGCATTCAATGTTTTCGCGAATCCTTGAATCGACTGGCGCATGTTGTCCGCCGCTACTTTGCGTTCGCGCTGCTTGTCGGCGAGCTCTCTTTGCGCTCGATCTCGTTCCTGCTGTGCAACAGTGGCCAAATTGGCCCGCGCATTAGCAAGATTTTGGTGAATGACAGCGTCGTTGGGACTATTTTGAAGTGCCTGCTGAAAGAATGCAGCAGCAGTGGCCCAATCACCTTTCTTCCACGCTTCGACGCCTTTGTTGTTCTGCTGAAGGGCAAGCGCCCGGCGGCCAGCGTTTTTATCAGGACAGCCAGGGCCACCAAAGATTGCGCAACCCAGGGCCTTGCCGATTGCGTCGCCCAATGCTGCGCCTGCCGCCGAGGCGCCTGAAGCGCTGCTGGAGCTACTACTGCTGCTGGATTTAGTACAGGGATCCACGTTCGAGCTGCAACTAATAATGGGCCGGCTGCCATCGGGGCAATAGACCATACAAGTTGTCTGTGCGCTAGCGATGCCGGAAAGCGTTAAGAGAAAGAGTGCTAACCGGAAAAATTTGAGGTGAGCATTGGCCAGTGGGTTCTTCACAGCGAACTACTCCTTCTTGCGAGCCGACCGCTTGGAGCAGGAATGGGAGTGGAAATAAACCGACGCTACTATAGTCCGATTGCGCTGCGGGGCAAAGAAGAAAGCCAGTTTTTGATGACTTCGGCGTGAATAGGTCTGAGGTTGTGGCGGGTACCGCAAGGGCCCGGCGGAAGGTCTATGCCTGACTAGATAGAAACTGTGGGATTGACGTCAAAGGCTCTTTCGGGAGAGACGGGTTTTGAGAACAAGTATCCCTGGGCGTTTTCGCAGTTCAGGTGTTGGAGGTGGAGCATTTGCTCGCGGGTCTCAACGCCTTCGGCGGTGACGTCCATGCCCATGTTGTGGGCGAGGGCGACGATGGTCTTTACGATGGAAGCGTTCTCTGTTCCGGTGCCGATGCCGCTGACAAATGAGCGGTCGATCTTTAAGGTGTCGATGGGGAAGCGGAGGAGGTAGCTGAGCGAGGAGTATCCGGTGCCGAAGTCGTCGAGGCAGACTTTGATGCCGAGTTCGCGGAGTTGGCGGAGGATCTCGCCGGCGGCTTCGGGATTTTCGATGACGACGGTCTCGGTGATTTCCAATTTCAGCGATGCGGGCGATAATCCTGTTTCTTTCAGAGCCCGCTGAATCTGCGCGCTGAGATCGGGTTGCGCGAACTGATTGCTGGAGAGATTCACGTTGATGGTGAGTCCCTTGGCTTCAGGAATGGTCTTGTGCCACTCGGCGGTTTGGCGGCAGGCTTCGTTCAAGACCCACCAGCCGATAGGGACGATGAGTCCGGTCTCTTCAGCGGCGTGAATGAAGTCGCCGGGGTAGATGAGTCCGCGCTGAGGATGTTGCCAGCGGACCAAAGCCTCGAAGCCTTTGACCTCACCGGTATGCAGTGAGCGGATGGCTTGGTAGTGAACGCGGAATTCCTGACGCTCGACGGCGCGGCGCAGATCGGTCTCGAGTTGCAGCAGCGCGACGGCATGCGCGTGCATGGAACTGTCAAAGACCTGATGTCGCGCTTTGCCGGATGACTTGGCGCGGTACATGGCGTTGTCAGCGTCACGGATGAGTTCTTCGGGATGCGAGTATCCGCTGGCGCTGAGCGCGATGCCGATGCTGACGGTGGTGAAGACATCTTGTCCGCCGAGGGCGAAGGGAACGGTCAATGCGGTCTGTATGCGCTGAGCGACGCGGATGGCATCACTGCTGTCGGTGATGCCGTCGAGCAAGATTGTGAATTCGTCGCCGCCAATTCGGGCGACGGTGTCTTCCGGACGCACGCAGGAAGTCAGCAGGCTGGCCATTTCGATCAGCAGCTTGTCTCCCATGACGTGTCCGAGTCCGTCATTGACGACTTTGAAGCGGTCGAGGTCAAGGAAGAGGACGGCGAAGAAAAATTCCTTGTTGCGCTTACCGCGTGAAAGGCAGTTTTGAAGACGGTCAACGAAGAGTGTGCGGTTGGGGAGTTTGGTCAGGGCGTCATGCAGCGCGTCATGGACGAGCATTTCGGCGATGCGTTTTTTGTCGGTGATGTCTGCCTGTGAGCCGACGAGGCGATTCATGGTGCCGTCTTTGCCGCGGACGGCGATGCCGCGAGTGACCATCCAGCGATAGACGCCGTCTTTGTGCAGGACGCGGTACTCGCCTTCATAATGCGATGTCTGATTCTCAATGTGACTGCCGATGGCGGCCTGTAATGCGGCGACATCTTCGCGATGAACGCGGTTGAGCCATTCGTCGGCGGTGGAACCGATCTCAGCGTCGGCGTATCCGAGCATGGCCTTCCAGCGTGGAGAGAAATAAACTTCGTTGGTTTTGAGGTTCCAATCCCAGAGGCCGTCGTTGGTGCCTTGCATCGCGAGCGAGTAACGCTCCTCACTCTCGCGAAGGCGCTCTTCGGTGAGGCGCTGTTGTGCGTTGTCGCGCGAGCTGATGAGGATCCCGTTAATGAGTGGATCGTCCAGCAAGTTTTTGCCAATGCACTCAAGCGGACACCACGAGCCATCTTTGCGGCGGAAGCGGCAGATGGCGACCATGACCTTGCCGGGCTGCGCACCGAGATCAGCGAACACTTTCATCACGTGCGGGAAGTCGTCGGGATGGAGGAGGTCAAAGGATTGACGTCCGATCATCTCGTTGGGTTCGTAGCCGAGGACTTCCTTTACAGATGGGCTTTGGAATTTGATGGTGCCGTTGGCTTCGAGAACGGCGATAACGTCCGGCGATTGAAGCAACAGTGCGCGGAGATAAGCGTCTGAAGCAGTGTCTGGCGCGGTGTTGACGATGGGGTGCAGAGTGGTGGCGCTGGCTTTCGGAATTGGCTTGGTTACCAAATGGGATTCCCTTGGGCGTAGCTTGCGGTCACCAACTTAGCACTAATCGCAGTGCGAACGGGAGAGGAATCTGTGGTGGTAATCAGGAAAACAACGGGCTAATCCCCAGTTGGGATTATTCCGGCACCTTCCACCATTAATATGACCGTCTTCTCAGGCGCGCGGGGACAATGCTCGACTCCCTTCGGCACTACGAAGCCCTGGCGTGGCCCGAGTTCCACGGTACGGTCGCGCATCTCGATAATGAATTTGCCGTCCACGACATAAAAAAATTCATCCTCGTCATCATGCTTGTGCCAATGGTAGTTTCCCTTGACGACTCCGAGGCGGACGACTGAGTCATTGACCTTACAAAGCGTCTGGTTGTACCAGGAGTGAGTGACGGAGTCCACGAGCGCAGGGATGTTGACCAACTCCATTGGCTTGAAGCGGATATCGAGGTGCGTGTCATAGGGGAAGGGAGTGGAATCGGCCATGGTGGAAACTCCTAGATGCGGCGTATTTGCTGAGATTCATGCTAGCGGTGAGGGCGCGGGAATACAAATCCGGAGGTTTTGGGGTGATGGGGGAGTCCATAGTTTCAACCTATTGTTTACACCTTTATTAACGGTATAATGCCCGCTCTCCCCCGGCAGCACGGCGCACTACAAATGACAACGACAGCTCCGATCAAGAGCATTGTTCACGCTAACGCCCGGCCATTGCCGATGGTGATCTACTTTGATGGCGATGAACCGGCGCTGCGAGCGCTGGCAGGGCTGCAGAGATATCGGCGAATCGCAGTGAGCCAGATGGCGACTGCTCCGCAGGACATTGAACACGTGTACGTTGTCACGCGCGAATCGCAAATGAATGAGCAATACGATGTGCTGCGGAAACCCAACGTCCGCGTGCTGGCACTCACCGACGCAAGATTCAAAGATCCAAGAATGGATGGTGCGATCTACGGATACTTGCCTGCGTCCACGCCGGGGTCGCTCGTTGAACGCATGGTGGACAACGCCATTGACCACATTCAGCTACTGGCGAATCGGCGCGAGATCAATGAACGCTTGCAGATGGCCACGCAGGAGATTCATCAACTAAATCAGATTGGGGCGGCGCTATCCGCGGAACACAATACGGCGAAGCTGCTGGAGATGATCCTGACGAAAGTGCGGGAGATCACGCGGAGCGATGCCGGCTCGTTGTATCTGGTAGAGCAAGCGGAACTCGAAGAAGCAGGCGCAGAGCCGACAACCGCGGGCGAAGGTGGGACGGTCACGGATTTGATTCCGTCGACAGAGATCGGCGCAGTGTCAAAGCTAGTAAAGCAGGCGGAGAGCAAGAAGCGGCTGCGATTCAAGCTGGCGCAAAACGATTCGGTGAACATCCCGTTCCGCGAGCAGACGATGGACATCAGCAAGAAGTCCATTGCGGGTTACGTGGCAATGACGGGACAACACGTGAACATCGAGGACGCTTACCACTTGCCGCCGGATGTTCCGTTCTCGATCAATCGCAAGTTCGATGAGGATTCGGGATACAGGACGAAGTCCATTCTTGCAGTGCCGATGAAGAACCAGAAAGATGAAATAGTCGGCGTGCTGCAACTGATCAACAGCAAGCGCGATTTCGATACGAAACTGGAAACGCTTTCCGTGGTGCTGCAGCAGGTGGTTCCGTTTGTCGAGCGGCAGCGCGCGATTGTCGAATCTCTGGCGAGCCAGGCGGCAGTGGCGCTAGAAAACAGCCAACTGTATGAAGCCATCCAGAGATTGTTTGAAGGCTTTGTGCGCGCGGCGGTCATCGCGATCGAGGCGCGTGATCCAACCACATCAGGACATTCGTTCCGCGTAGCAAATCTCACAGTGGCGTTGGCAGAGGTGGCTGACAGGTCTGAGTCCGGGCCGTTCGTGGACTTGCGGTTTACGCGCAACGAGATGAAGGAGATCCGATACGCGTCACTGCTGCATGACTTCGGCAAAGTCGGCGTGCGTGAAGAAGTGCTGGTCAAGGCGAAAAAGCTGTATCCGTCACAGATGGACTTGATCAACCAGCGGTTCCAGTTTGTGAAGCGATCGATGCAGGCGGAGATATTGCAGTCGCGGCTGGATTACGTTCTGGAAAAGGGCCGCGATGAGTACATGCAGCAGTTGCCGAAGTTTGAAGAGAAGATGGCATCGCAACTGACGGAGCTGGACAATTATTTTGAAATCATCCTGAAGTCGAACGAGCCGACGGTGCTGGCGGAGGGAAACTTCGAGCGCTTGCTCGACATTGCTGCGCGGCGATTCGAGACCTTCGCAGGCGAAGAACAGAACCTGCTCAATGACGATGAGGTGCGATTGCTCTCTATCCGCAAGGGATCGCTCGACGATGCGGAGCGGATGCAGATCGAGTCGCATGTGGTGCACACATTCAAGTTCCTGCAGCAGATTCCGTGGACCAAAGAGATCAAGAGCATTCCGGCAATCGCGCGCGGACACCACGAGAAGCTGAATGGAAGAGGATATCCGTTCAAGTTGTCAGCGGCGGAGATTCCGATACAGACTCGGATGATGACGATATCGGATATTTTCGATGCGCTGTGTGCGGTGGACCGTCCTTATAAGAGGGCTGTCGCGCTGGAACGGGCGCTGGAGATTTTGGGATTCGCAGTAAAGGACGGCGAAGTGGATGCGACGCTGTTCGAATTGTTCAAGGAAGCAAAGGTTTGGGAGCGGTGGAAGGTAGAGCCGTATCCGTACTAGTTTTAAGTTTCAGATTTAGACCCCGGAGTAAAACAGTGCATTTCCCCCCGCAATCAGGAGTAGTGTGGCTGTCGAGAGTTGCTGTTCTGCTCGCGTGTGTCGGCGGCTGTGTGCGTGGGGCTTCAGCGCAACAGCAGGGATCGCAGGAACAGACATCGCAGCGGCAGAGGAACGCGCCGGCATCGGAAGTCTCAGCCGCGCGACTCGAAGATAAATATCCGCAAATTGAAGTGCGGCGAGCGCTGCCGCAGCCTCCGAGCGTGAGATATCCCGCACTACAGAAGAGCGCGCCCGCGCGAATCGTTCTGCCCCGCCTCGATGCGCAACCTTATATAGAGGAAGATGAACGCCAGAGTAAGAACGGTGAGCGGCGTATCCGGGGCGGAGTCATGCGCGAGGTGAAGATGTCACCGGCGAAAGATGGCGAGTGGATCGAAGTTGAGCCGGGCACAAAGGTGTGGCGGTTGGAAATTCAGTCTCCGGGAGCGCACGGGTTGCGGCTGCACCTAGCGAATGTGGGGCTGGCAAGCGGAAGCCAGTTGTTTATCTATGAGGGCGAGAACAAGGGCAATGCCGAAATGTTCACTGTGCCGAATGTCCCTCGCACGAAGGAAATCTTTTCATCTCCGACGATTGCTGAGACGGTGACGGTCGAGTTGGTGCAGAAAATTGGGGAGCAAGCGCCAGCGGATACGTTCGACATTGTTGGCGTGGGACATCTATATAGAGGTAGCAACGATCCGAGCACGATTGTTCCGGCGGGGGCGTGCAATCTGGATGCGAGTTGCTATCCGGACTGGGACCACACGGGGGACTCTGTAGGCCGGACGGACTATATAAGTGGGCAGTTCATTTATTACTGTTCGGGAGCGCTGATCAATAACAACAGTGGGGATTTCAGTCCGATGTTTTTGACCGCTGCGCATTGCGGGATTGATAGCACGACTGCGGCTTCGGTGCACATACTCTGGAAATACAAAACGAATGCCTGCAATGGACAAGAGATGTTCGGCTCGTCTTCGAGCGGGGCGCGGTTTCTAGCAACATCGGCAGGTAGTGATTCCACGCTGCTGGAGATCACTGGCTCGTTACCGCAAGGATTGACGTGGGCGGGATGGTCGATCGGGGCACCGCCCGTGGGTTCAGCGATCACGGGAATTCATCATCCGGAGACTTCGTATCGAAGGATCTCTTTTGGGAACACGCTTTCGGATGATCCGAGCTTTGCGCAGTATCACCAAGTCCGGTTCAGCGGAGGAACAACCGAACCGGGATCATCGGGATCGCCGCTGTTTAATGATCAACACCTGATCATTGGAGAGCTTTGGGGCGGCACTGCCTCGTGCACGAATCCGAGCGGATCGGCATATTACGGAAAGCTTTCGGTGTCCTATCCGCATTTTGTCGATGCGCAGGGGAACAATTATCTGGAGAAGGGATTGCCGGATGATCGCTTTGGCGACATCACATCGCGAGAAAATGCGCCGCTGATCCAATCTGGCACCCTCGACAATCTCATCCTTAGATATAACCATGACGATTGGTTCCGGCTGGGAGCGTTGCAAGACCGTTACCGGGTGACTTTCAGGTTTGTGCCCTTTCAGCAGTACATCGGCGCGGAGATTTATCGAAACCAGGAACCGACCCCGCTTCTAACAAACACGAATGTCTACGACCTGCCCACTTTTGTGGTTCCGCCCGGGAATGATACGTATTACGTTAGATTTTTTCTTAGAGGGGTGATTAATCGGCAACTCTACGGCATCCAGTACGCTTTAGATCTACCGCTTCCGCCTTTTGTGACTTACCGGACTGCATCGCAGCCGACCAGCGTGAACGATTATTTCTACGGTGGAATACTTCAAAGTAACGGCTCCACTGGGACCTACTGGTTTGAATACTCACCGGGCCGAGACCTCACCAACATGCAAGTGAGCCCTCACCAGCCTTACGATGCAAATCCCATCGGCGTGTTGATCTCCTACGTTCCGCCGGAACCTTTCCAGGAGAACAGTGACTATACATTCCGGGTGGTTGCGAGTGACGGGACGAATACCGTCCGCAGCAATGCCATCACCTTTCATACCATCTCGGGATCACTGTTAGTCTCTTCAGCGTCTGTAGATTTTCCAGATACGCGCATCGGAACAACAAGTTCGAGTATGGTGACACTGACAAACACGAGTCACGCATCAGGACTGATTTTTTATAGTCCTTTGAATTATCCCTACTCGCCGTTTGCTTCGACTGCCGACTGTCCTACGACACTACCACCCGATTCGAGTTGCCACTTCACTGTGACTTTTACGCCGCAGTTTCCCAGCCGCATGAATGGCGGGTTTTCTATTCAAACAAGCGCCGGAAATACCAATGTCCTCGTTTCCGGCGCGGGATTCGGAGCGCAAACTAATTTTTCGGTGTACTCAGCAGACTTCCCGCATGTGTTAGTAGGTACCAATTCCGCAATGATGGTCACGCTTTTCAGTACGGGAACCGAAGGTCTGAACACCGCAGGCATTGGATTGAGCGCACCATTTTCTGAAACAAACGATTGCCCTGCGGTCCTTGCGCCGGGAGCCAGTTGTCATCTATGGGTGACTGTGACACCGAACGTTGCCGGAGAGACGCGAGCGATGATGTATGTTGTTCCGGGCACGTTCCCGTTGCGCTTGTATCTGCAGGCGTTTGATATTCAGTTGAACAATCCGCGGCCCAGTCGTTCGCATCGCGGGACGGAGAATGCAATCTCGCCGGGAAAGTCCGCGGCATACCATGTGCAGGTGGTGCCCAGTGTCCCACTGAACGCAACTGCAACGATTGCATGTGGCGGATTGCCGGCTGGAGTTAGTTGCCAGGTGCAACCGTCGATTGTGAATCTGAGTGGCGGTCCGGTGGATGTGAATGTGATAGTGAGCGCGGAAAAGAGCGCAGGCCAGCAAGGGCGAGCGATTCGGTTGCGGGGGCGTGGTCCGCAAGAACAGAAGAGCTTTGATGTGACGGTGAATGCGAGTGTGGGGAATGCTGTGCGGAGTTTGAAAATTCCGGTTACGCTCACGCAGTGAGTCGAAAGGCAATTCACCACAAAGACACAGAGGCACAGAGAAACCAATGCTAAGGAAAAACATTTGGATTGTCGCGGCTGTGTGCTGGTGCGTGCAGACGTGTGTGGGGCAGGATGCGCCGGCGGTGGTGCCGATCGCAAAGGAGCCGTGGCATCATCTGGTTTTTGAGAATGAATATGTGCGGGTGTTCAAGGTGGAAGTGGCGCCGCATGCGGAGACGCTGTATCACAAGCATGATGTCGATTATGTATTTGTGACGCTGGGCGATTCGGATGTGGATAGTGTGCGTGTCGGGGAGAAGCCGGTAAGGTTGCTGTTGAAAGATGGCGATACGCGGTTCACGAAAGGTGGCTTCGCGCACAAAGCGGTGAACAACAGTGATAAGCCATTTGTGAATGTGACGGTGGAGTTGAAGAAGGCCTTCGATGCTGAAATGAAGAATTGTGAAGAGCCGATGAAGTGCACACGGGACATCATGCTTGGAGGCAGTCCGATCGGCGATTCAACTTCTCTATTCACAAATGGCTTCGTAACAGTCGTGCGGCATCACCTTAAGGCAGGAGCATCGCTCACAAGTTCTTACTACTCTGCCCGCGGCAAAGACAAAATTTTGTTTGTCCCTTTGACTCAGGCAAAGGTGAATTTTGGCGGGATCTCAGAGTTGCTCAATATTGGTCAGGTCTATTTTAGTGGCGCGGGAGAACTGGAAGTGAATGCCGGCGATGACGATGTGCGATGGGTCATGATCAGGTTGAACCTTCCCGCGAGCCACGCAGTTGATGCACAGCCGGGGGCGGCTGTGCCACACGGGCTGTATTAGAAACCAGTAGCGGGGACGCCCGCACATTTTCCTGATTGCTTTTGCAGGTATTCTCGATGTCCTCTGCGCGAACATATCGATATCGTCGCAACCTGCCGCATATCCAAAAGAGCGACCGCGCGCACTTCGCAACATTCGTGACGCATGAGCGTTGGTGTCTACCACCTGCCGCTAGGGATGTCGTTCTGAAATCATGTCTACACTTTGACGAGGACAGGATGGATGTTCATGCTGTTGTAGTCATGGCGGACCATGTACACCTGATTTTCGTTCCGTTGAGAAATGAAGCAGGTGAGAGCTATTCGTTTTCTGAGCTGATTGGAGCGATCAAAAGTTTTTCAGCTCATGCAATCAATAAGGAACTTCGTCGAAAAGGTAATGTCTGGCTCGATGAATCGTTCGATCATGTCGTTCGGTGTGAAGAAAAGTTTGAGGACAAGATTGAGTACCTCAGACAGAACCCGGTGCGCCGTGGACTGGTGCGAGAGCCTGAAGAGTATCGGTGGTTGTGGTTGAAAGGCGCACAGCCGGGGACGGCTGTGCCACACGGTCCGGGGTCTGTGAGATGACTTGGTCAGTGCCTGTTACAGAAGTTGGGTGTGAAAAGGTCTACAGACAGGTGTAACAAGGTAGATTGAATGTGGTTGTATTCCGCCAAAAGCACACAGCCGAGACGGCTGTGCCACACAGTCCCAGGTGAATGCAATCTCGAGTGGTAGAATTGAACGCGTTGGAGAGCTGCACATTTCGGTGTGCAGAAAATTTTTCGAAAGATTTTTCAAAAACTTGGCTCAGGCGCTTGCATAACTCCGGAACAGTTGCTATATTCAATGAAGTCGTTAGGACGTGGCAGCCGACTGTGAGTCGGCAAACTTTTTGAATCCCGCCGTAGGGTTGGAAAATCAAAGGTAGTATAAGTAACAAATAGCAAGAAGATGCCCTGGCCACGGGGTTTGAATTCGAGAGCAACCTTCCCAAGAAGGCAAACGCGCTCCCGAAGGGTTAAGCGAAGCGGTTCCTCAAGGAACACCACTGCAGCACCTCCATAAGGATCTTTAAATTTAATCGAAAGCTTCCGGCGTTGTTGTCTGTGCGGTACATGTATGGACAGGAAACGGAGGCGCTTATCGCGCGCCAGTTGCATCGGCTCCGCAAAGATGAGTCAAGGATGGATGTTGATCATCTTGATGCGTCGAGCGAACAAAGCAGCGACTCTGGTTGACAGAGTGCGAGGCGGCACGGTAAGTTTGTAGGGTTCCCCTAAAAGTGGTCAGAAGCTACTGAATAAGGGGACAAAGTTTCGAGGACACGCAACATATGTTGCGTTTTACTCAAAACGCTCCACCTAGGTGGTAAGCGATTTGGGTCTTTGACAAATAGGTTGAACGTGCCAGTCGTGAGAAAGGTGCTCGGGTAAAAAGTCGAGCGATTCTCACAAAATAGGTAAGTGCTGGTGCAGCATTCCGCCGAGCTTCGGCTTGGTTTTGGCTGCATTGGCTGATCTCCTCTTGACTACCCGTCAGAGGAGACGCAAGACACTCTTTAGTGAGTGTCTTGTTAACAGGTTTCAAACGAGAGTTTGATCCTGGCTCAGAATCAACGCTGGCGGCGTGCCTAACACATGCAAGTCGAACGAGAAAGTGGAGCAATCCATGAGTAAAGTGGCGACCGGGTGAGTAACACGTG
>JAOAPE010000020.1 GCA_025462725.1 Terriglobales bacterium
GCCCGGGGCGTTGGCGAAGATCTGGATCAAGGATTTCGAGCTGGGGGGATGGCTGGGCGGGGAGCAGGTCGGCCTCGGAGTCGAGGTGGGCACGCGGGTGGGTGGCGGCGGCGGCGGGGCGGGCTGAGCGATGGAGGCTGACGGCTCCGGCCGGCGCCTCGACGGGGGAGGCGTTGACGAGGTGCCGGTGCCGGGGACGATCACCTGGACGTCGGGTGCATGCTTTGCTGCCCCCAACAGCCTGTCCTTCATCCACTCACCGGCCACAGTCCCAGGCACGGTGGCCAGGCCGGTGAACGTCAGAAGGGCGGCAATCACCAGGACGATCCGTCGATCCATGTCCAGGAACCGCCGCACCGTACGGTGCTTGCCAGGCGAAGACTGGACGGGAGCATCTCCCCGAGTCATGACGGGGACGTCGTCCTCAGTTGTCACGCAAGTTGGTGCTCTCGTCTCATTCTGGTAGGCGAGGAGCGAGGCGTTGACTCCGTCTGTGCCCGGGATCAGACCCCGCTGTCGCCCTCCGCGCTGTTCGACGTGCAGGGTTGAAGCGTGACAGACTGACGCCCACGTCAACGGTCATTATTACCGGTCCAGAGGTGGCGATTTACCTTGACGGTTTATGGCTCATGACTATTCGAAACGGGGTCAACTCCACACGGGGTGGCTGCGGGCGCGTCAAGAGACCTGGGAAGCCTTGACAAGTCGGGTGAACTCGGCGGCCAGCGCGCCCTGGCCGAGGCGCATGCCCGCGCCAAGGTAGGTCAGGCGCCACGTGCCGGCGCCCGACGCGCAGGTACCAGGACGGTCCACTCTGGACCGATGAAGGTGCGAGGCGGACAGACGTATTCGTAGCTGGCGGGGTGACCGTCGATGACCGTTGGGCCATCCGCCGGCGGCGGCGACAACGCCTGCGAGGTGCTCCCCGCAGCCGATGACCGGGCACACCGGTTTGCCAGTGCCACCGAGGGCGGAACTCCCACCAGATGCTCAACGGTGAAACGAGGACCGTGGGTGATGGCACAGGGCGGGGATATCACTGTGACCGCCGTGCCCTGGTACTCGTCGACGTTCCAACTCTCCGGTACGGGCACTGACGTTCCCAACGCTGCTCGGTACACGCTCATCAGGGGCGGCTGCCGAGTGAGACAGGACGAGGCGGTGGGAGGGGGAGAGGAACTCGCGGGTTCGCATGAGAGCACCCAGCGAGGGCCAGTCCGGTGGCGAACATCGTCATCAGGCGGTGCAGGGTCGCGGTGCTCATCATGGCCTCGAAGCTCCAACGCGCCAACGTGGCCATCGGTTCCCGGCCCAGAACGCACGGCCGAGATTCGTTGGCGCACCGCTCGACCGCCCTGGACTCTATTTGTTCGTCCTGTCCGCAGGGGGCGGCGACCGCTGATCCCGGTCACGTCCGCCCAGCAATGTCCGCAGGGACCTCCGCTGTCGTGGATCTCCTCAGCCACCGATGGCTGACCGGGCCCCCTGTGCCACAGATAGGGATAGCTGCATTTTGCAGTATTGACGGCTGGGGTACAGTTGACGGAGCGATTCCGTCACCGTCAAAATTCCTGAGTTATGCTGCTACTATGGATCGTAGATCGTTCCTCCTGTCATCCTTCGCCGTGGTCGCAGGCGTCGGCAGCGGAGCCCCCGGTCTCATGAGGGCCGCTGGTCAGAACGCAGCGGAACGGCTGCAACGGGACGTGCTGGCGCTGGATCATCTGGCTCCTGTCGATCCTACGCGGGCCGCACGGAGAGGTTCCGTGCTCCTGATGGACGCTGAGGTTCTGTTGCCTCTGGTGCCATCGCTGTCTCTCCCGATCCACCGTGCAGCAGCCAGTGCCGCTCTCACGGCCGCCAAGTGTCAGCGTTGGAAAGGCGATTCTTTCGGTGGGCTCCTGGGCGCGGCGGAAAGTCATGCAACGGCCGCCCACGATGGTCCCCTATTGGGTGAAACCTTATTGCTTCGCGCTCGTCACTGCGGAGAGGAGGCACATTCTCTCGATCTGTCCTCCTCTCTGTGCTCCAAGTATCTGACCCGTGCCATTGAGGTTGCGGGTGCTGGGCGGGAAGCCGCTGGTCTCCGTGCCACCTGTCGTTTTCAACTAGCCTGGGAATACGCTGTCGAAGGATCAACCAACGTTGCCATGACGCATCTTTCGGCCGCCTCCGCAGAATGGGGCGTCTCGGGTCCGAAGGCGGCTCGGCTTCGTGGAGATGTTCTCCGGTTGATCCCCGGCAATGTCGTTGATGCTGAACGGGAACTATGTTCCGGATTGGTTCCTGGCTGTCCTCCAGTTCAGTCGGCCGGTATCCTGATCGCTCTGGCGCGTCTGCATTTGGCGGATGGCGATGTGGATTCTGCGGCATCCGATCTGGAGGAGGCGTTCTTAGCAAACCGGGCGGCAGGGGTTCGGCAGACTTGGGTTATGGCCGCTCGACGTGGGATGCCTACTGTCTTGCGGTGCGGGAGCTTGACGACGTGATGCATGAGGGGAACGCGTAGTTTCTCCCCGTGAAGAAACCCTCCCAGCCACATGGTCACCCGCTGACCTGGGACGGCCGGACATGGTCGCGGTCCTGACGTGATCCGCCCGGCGACCCCGGCCACGCCCCGCCCATGACCGCGGGACTGACCATCGAGGGAATCGCCAGGGCCGCCAATGTCAATCGCACTACGATATATCGGCGATGGCCGTCCAAGGGCGCACTGCTCTTGGCCGTCATCGAGCCGCTGCTCGAGCGCTTCGACCACGATCCCGATACCGGTTCGCTGGGCGGCGATCTGCTGGCACTGATGCTCATGATCGGGGAGAACGTGGCCTTACCCGAGGGGCAGGCGGTCCGCCGCGCGGTCGGGTCGACTTCGGACGAACTGAAGGAGCTCGTGGATGTCGTGAATGACCGTGCGCTCGGTGCATTTCGTCGCGCGTTCGATCGCGCCCGCGACCGAGGGGAGGTGGGACCAACCGACGACACCGAAGTGATGACGCACTTTGGCGTTCTTCGGCGTCGTGCTCTGGGGGGAGACCCGCGAGCGCGCGCCCACCGGAGAGGAGTGCCGCAGGATTCTGCGAGTCGTGCTCGCGCCGCTGCCCGGCATTGCCTGGACGTCACGCGCGCGCTCATATGGGTGATGTCAGTTGCTGTCA
>JAOAPE010000045.1 GCA_025462725.1 Terriglobales bacterium
CGCGGGACGAAGGGCACCCTGGCCACGCCTCCGCACGAGGCGCACTTGACCTCGTGCATCTCACGCTGGCCACCGCCGTAGCCGCCGCCGCCGCCACCACCGCTGTAGCCGCCGCCGCCGCCACCACCACCGCTGTAGCCACCGTTCCCACCGCCGGGACGGCCGCCGCCACCGCCTCCACCCGCTGCCTTCCGGGCGCTGCGGCAGTCAGGGCACCGGCTGGGCGCGTTGGTGAGACCGCGAGAGGCATAGAACTCCTGCTCTCCCGAGGTCCACGTGAAGTCGACGCCGCAGTCGCGGCAATGCAAGACCTGATCGGCCGACATGGACTAGTTCTCCCGATGGCGCCGGCGGCGCCGCTGAGCTGGAGCTGCGGTAGGCGCGAAGGCACCGTCGGCAGCGATGACGCGGAAGCCGCGATCGGACACCACTCTGTCGGTAGTGTCTGCCCGCACCTGGTGTCTCCTGCCTCCCAACGTCATGGACACGCGTGTCCGTGCGAGAAGGCAACGACGACCGCGGGCGGGATCACCTCATCTGAGGTGTCCACGGGCCACACTACCACGTTGCCATCACCAGCGGTGGGCCCTCCGAGCTCGCGGCCACGCGGGTTCGATCATATCGGCTCGGACGGGGCGTCCTGGCGATGGCTCAGGTGCTCTCGGCGAGCCGGCGGTGGCCGCCGGCGAGCACCCGCAGGATGTGGGCGCCCGAGGAGTCCAGCGTCACCCACCCCTCCAGGGCGAGGTTGGAGAACACCTGGAGGCACATCTGGGGATCGCCGTCGAGGTGGAGCTCGGGGAAGTCACGGGTCCAGACCGCGGACCGTCCCTCGGCCAGGAGCTCCGCGGCCCTGCGGAGGACGTCGCACTCCGCCATCGGCGGCCGGAGGTCGGCGGCCACCCTCAGGGCACCCCCTGCCCGTCGCGAGCGTGCCGGACCTCGACCACCAGCCGGATCCCGGTGCGCACCTCGCCGTCGATCTGGATCTCGACGAAGGAGGGCACGCAGCACAGCTCGATGCCGCCGGGGGCGACGTAGCCGCGGGAGATGGCGATGGCCTTGACCGCCTGGTTGACGGCGCCGGCGCCGATCGCCTGCATCTCGACCCGGCCCGCGGTGCGGATGACGCCCGCGACCGCGCCCGCCACCGAGACCGGCCTGGAGGTCGCCGAGACCTTGAGGATCTCCACTGTGTCCCCAGGGTGACAGATCACCTGCCGGAGCGCCCGGTCGGGCATCGCCGGCCAGGCGGTCCCGACCCGCCGGCCGGAGGGATGGTAGGGTTGTGGTTGTTGTTATGGTGAGTGTTGACCGCTGCTCAGGGAGGACCCCGGATGCCTCGGGTGGAGGCCGCCGTCGATTTGATCGTGCGCGGAGAGAGGGTGCGCCTGCGGAAGGCGGACGTGCTGCGCGCGGTGAGTAACGGCGGGTTCGGGGTGGTCCGGCAGCACGCCGTCGAGATCGACCGGCGGCTCTACCCGGTCAAGGAGGTCTTCGGCCGGGCGACGGGCATCGACGTCCTCGACTTCAACACCACCCAGGCCCGGGCCGCGCTGCGGCGGCTCGGCTTCGAGGTGCGGACCGTCAGCCCGCTCGGCCATCGCCGCCAGGTCTGAGCTGCGCGCCGTTCGCGTGCCGCCGTCCCCATCGCCCCTCCAGGGGCATCCGAGAGATCGAGGGCTGTGCATATGACATCTGCGGTCGAGACTGCCGTCCGCCCCTCGCGCACCAGCGCCGGGACCGCCGACTACGCCCAGCTCAAACGGCTCGTCGCCGACCGGGGGCTGCTGGAGCGGCACCCGCTGCGCTATGTCCCCCAGGCGCTTGCGCTGACCCTGATGATCGCGGGCGTCGCCGCCGGCCTCGGCCTGTTCCGGGCCAGCTGGTGGGTGCTGGTCTGGGCCGCGCCCGCGGCCTTCCTGTTCGGCCAGCTGGGCTTCCTGGCCCACGAGGCGGGGCACAACCAGATCCTGCGGTCGTCGCGCCGGAACCACGCCCTGGGCCTCTTCCTCTTCGACCTCTGCCTGGGCGGCAGCGCCGGCTGGTGGGCCGAGAAGCACAACCTCCATCACGCCCAGCCCAACCGGCTGGGGGTCGACCCGGACATCGACGGCGGCCCGATCGCGGTCAGCCCCATCCAGCTCCCGGGGATCACGGGCGTGGGCCGCCGGATCACCCGGCACCAGGCGTCGGCGATCTGGGGGCTGCTCCCCCTCGAGGCGTTCCTGATCCGCCTCCAGACCGCCGAGTTCATGCTGCGGCGCGCAGGACGCAACGCCACCGTCGAGGCGGTCCTGCTGCTCGTCCACACCGCCGCCTACGCGGCGGGCCTGGTCCTGGTGCTCGGGGTGGGACGCGGCCTGGTCTTCGCGCTGGTCCACCAGCTGCTGCTCGGGGCCTACCTGGGCCTCGCCTTCCTCCCCAATCACACCGGCATGGCCGTGCTGGAGCAGGACGAGGAGATGGACTTCCTCCGCCGCCAGGTGCTCACCGCGCGCAACCTCCGCGCCCACCCGGTGACCGACTACCTCACCGGCGTCCTCAGCTGCCAGATCGAGCACCACCTCTTCCCGAGGATGCCCCGCTCCCAGCTCCGGCGGGCGGCGCCGCTGGTGCGGGGGTTCTGCGAGGCGCGGGGCATCGCCTACCGCGAGACCGGGGCCTTCGAGGCCTACGCCGACATCTACCGCCACCTCCGGACGGTGGCCCTGCCCCTGCGCGGCAGGGCGGTTCGGGCGGCGGCGGACGCCCGCCCCGGCAGCGACGACTTCGTGAACCTTGGCCAGGTGACGGCTGGATCTGTCACCGTGGATATGTCGCCTTCCCCCGATCACGAGGACAGCACCGTGGAGTACGCACTCAAGCTCATCAAGGTCGGCGGCGAGACGCGCTGGGCGCTC
>JAOAPE010000009.1 GCA_025462725.1 Terriglobales bacterium
CTCAGCCCATGTTTGGCTTTACTGGGATCTGATGGGCTTGTTCTTAGGGGTTCTTACTATTCGCTCCCCAGGGGCATTGCTTATGGGGATTGTTAGCTCTTACTACATATATATATGTTGGGAGTGAGATCTGGGCTGGTATTACATCGTTAGATTGACTACCGGCTCTCGGCCGCCCGCCGCCCCCTGCAGGTGCGGACTGGCGTCCCAACCTGCGGACTGGTGCGGATTGAATGCAGATTGGTGCGGACTGGCTGGGATCAGGTCACCTCACCCCGGTACCATCGATGGCGCGCGCACATCGCGGCGTGCAAGATGAGTACTCAAGATGATGGTGGGATTGCCTGTGGTATAACCCGCCATGATCTCCGTGGTTTCCCTCTCGAACCAAGCACCATCAAAACTGGCCGATGGACTTATAGCCAACGGATTCCAACTATGGGAGGCGTTGAGCGTTTCAGAATTCTTTATCTTCTGGAGCGCGAGGCCGTGAATGTAGTCGTAATTGCTCCCGAAGTTGAAGACAAGGAATTGGTCGGGCATCAGATTGACTGGGGCTCAGTATTTAGGCCAGAACTCCTGGCTCGACGTCGTATTGTCAGTGCTGCGCCCATGGAATATGCGATTGCCGCCAGAGCGGGCAAGGTACCCAAGACAACATACAAACATTCAGTATTCGCACAATTCGAACTGAAGTAATCAGTGCGAACGGCCTGCCAGAATGATCGTGTGCCAGGAGCGAAGCTTATTGAAGCAATACTCCATAGTAATGAAGCCACTGCTGGGATCCAGGCCCAGTATGCAGACGTGCTAGGCTTCCATTTTGTCACAACGATTCCGAGTAGCAGACCAATTACTACCATCAAAAACGTATCAGCAGACCTCGACACGAGGTCCTTGAAACCTTGAATCATGTCCAAGGGCCAATGATCTTGAATATATGCCAGACCTACCAGAGCTGCTACTGGCAATAACCAACCAAATATGAACGGCGCAAAGGTCGCAAATGTAGCGTGAATGAAAAAGCCCTTCCAGTCAGCCTGAAATATACGTCGCATACAAATAAAATCCTCATCAATAATTGAATATGATGCGTGTAGTCACCTCGAAGCCGAAGCTTACTAAGTAGGTCTGTAGAACCAGTGCAGCCGCCTGTTCGTCGTCCACAATAAGGATGCAGGGGCAAGAACTTTCCATTAGGCTACGCTAAGTTGTCCAGCTCTGGCCGGCCAAGCGCCGAGATGTGCTGTTACGAATTACGAAATCCGAAATTGCAGAACTTCTCGAAGCGAGCGACCGCTGAATGTGGTAAGCGTCAAATGATTTCCATGCCGAAACTCCAAGACCTCATCTGGCTACGGGCTGGTATTACTCCGTCAGTCGATTGATTCCAGCCCCGGCCGCCCTCCCGCCCCCCTAAAGGGTGCGGACTGGCGCCCCCTACTGCGGATTCAGGTGCGGACTGGCTGCGGGGTGGGGTTGGAGATGCGATATCGCCGGTATCGTCTTCCTGCGCGTGCCATGTGAGCACTGTTCGTGTTTCTCGTCTCTTCAAGCCGGAGAATCCGGAGCAGCGATTCCGCTTGTTCGCACCTGCGTGTCATTGCGACTGAGTCCATAAATTGGGCCTGCCAACGTCCGAATCCCTCACTTCTCAGATACAACTCTTTGATCGCTAGCGAACTGATACGTACTGCCCGTCCATTTGTACGTGATAATTCTTAGTGCTCGCCCTGTTTCGCTTTCATCATCCGCATAAGAGGGGATATTTACCAGAACCTTTTGGTCTTTGGAAACGTAAGCGCTAGGATAAGGAAGCATTCTTTCATGACAAAATCCTGCTCCATCTGGCAATTCACTTAAGCGCCAGAGCAGATGAATTCTTTTGCGTTGTTCGGTTAAGATGTTGAGTGTCAAGCAGTGGCCGTTCCCGGCCGACGTTACAATGAAAATTTGATGCCGAGAGCGCAACGTCTTTGCATCGATGTTATCGATTCTCGTCTCATGCAAATCATCTGGTACTCCAGCTTCGAGCCGTAACTTTCGAACGGTCTCCACAGACAATCCACTCTTCTGTGCCCACACCGTGTCGTCCTTGTGATGGATTTCTTTCCAAAACTTATCGTTCTCGACTCCGTTTGATTGGGCAATGATATTTGGACCTACTCCAACAAACGCGCAGACAAGAAGCACTATTCTCCAAGAAGGTCTGGGCAAGAAAAAACACCTCCGTTCAATTGAATTCATTGGAAACAGTCCGCCAAGTTTAAGACGTTGCTGACGTAATTATTGTGAGCAGTTCCTCTGTCTAACGCTGGTAGCCAAGCACAGCCTTTCGGAGGGTCATCGCGTCTCCAGGATGAGCGCGGCTATCGAAGCCAGCGTTGTAAGCTCTTATCCCCGCAGCTACTTGCCCGAAATGTGCAATATCTGAATTCAGCAAGTTGCCAGCGAAGGTGGTTGCAAAGTTGATGTCAAAAGCTTTGATTTCATGTATCGAAGGATGTGCACCAAGATCGATTTGAAATACGCCCCTTCCTAGGCCTCCTCCAACCTCAGAGATGTTGGAAAAATTCGTCTCCCGTACGCCAATTGCAGCTAAGATCGGCCAGTTTGATCCTGCCGCATTCTGAAGAGCTGGTTGTGCGGCATACGCCCGACTAATTGCAGCTTGATTTGTCTTTGCCGCCGCCTTACCTGCCTTACAGCCCTTGAATGAAGCGATATGCGGTCCAATTTGTGTACCAATCTCGACAGGGAGACCCACATTTACCAGCGAGGCTATATCCCAATTCCCGTAGTAGAGATATAACGTTAGATCACCAGTGCTAGTCGGTCCAGCCCGCATGCCGCCCAAGTCGTCATGGCGCGCTCTAGCTTGGAAGATCAGTCGGCGGTCGGCGGACGAGTCCGTAGCTTGCGATCGAGAGTTATTACTCCCATCCTCCGCCGAGCGCACGGTAGATGCGAACTATAGATTGCAGCTCGCTCAGCTGAGCCTGTGCGAGTGTGATCTGCGCGGCGAACTTTCGAGTGTCGCTGTCGAGCACTTCGAGGTAACTCGTTGCCCCACCCTTGTATCGCATGTTCGATAATCGCGTCGCGTCATTTGCTGCGCGCGTGACCTGCTCCTGCTGGACGCGGAACTCCTGACTCTTGCGATAAGCGACCGACTGGGACTTCAGGAGCGAATCAATTGGTCGGCCCTAGAGGACGATCTGAGAACTTTTCTGCTACATCCTGATGTGGCCTAAGGTCGATTCGAATCATTCCAATTGTCGAAACATTCAGATTTGTTCTGCGATAAGCTGATATTTATATTCAGGCTGGCTTCCGTTCCAGTTTGCCGAAATTTCTTCCGCCCGAAATCGATTGTTTGCTGCAAACCGATATAGGTTTAGCAATTCATCAAGCGAAGACCACCTATTCTTTTCACCCTTGAGCAACGTTTTCCAAACGTGAGTTCTTGAATGTAGTGAGCGCTCAACATTCTCCCTCGAAAGAAGGTAGATCACTACTCCTTGGTGACAGTCCAAAATTGAACAATAGTCCATAAGCCCGGAATCATAGTGGGCTTCAACCTCAGCCATCAGCTCTCTTTTTTGTATCCGCGCAACACCATCGGCATTAGTTGCAAACGGGGCCAAGTAAAAATCATTTTTGTGCCGAGCGAATGCGCGAATTCCAAAAAGCAGATTTGCAACTGTCAGCGGTTCGCCTTCTGAGTTCTTTACTACGATCAGAACTTCGTCGGGGATAACCAGAGTATCCATCAACGCGTTATTCTAATTTGAAGTCGGCCCTAGAGGAAGTTTGGTGGGCCCTAGTGGACGATTTTAGAACTTTACGTGTTAACAGACTCCTAGATTACCGATAGTGAAGCTTTTATTTGAGCCCCGTGCGTCGAGTGCTTGCGTTAAAACTCATTCGTGGAGGATAAGGAATTGCGTGTAATCTGGATCGTTTTATTAGCGTTGATCGCATCCGCTCGTGCGCAGTCCTTTGAAACGACAGTCGATCCTATTTCTGGCGAGACGTTCGCAGGTCCATGTCACTACCAACTGACTTTGCCAGCAGGTAGTAATGTGATTCGAGCGGTCTGGGTCACTTTTGATCGTGGGCGCGATATCACAAGGTTCTACTCTGATTCGGATGTCATCGCATTTGCTCAGCATCACGACGTCGCCCTAATGCTGGCCCACCAATGCAATGCGAAGAGCGCGCCCGGTGGTCCGGAGGAGATGGACATGGACCCTTCTCATGGCGTGGGGCGAGCTCTCTTCACTGCTCTCGAACAATTCGCCGAACAGTCTCGCCATACAGAGCTGTCCACAGCGAAGCTCATCCTTCTGGGCTTTTCAGGAACGGGGGCGTTGTTTGCGCACTTCGTGGGCTATGCTCCTGACCGTATCGTGGCTTCCATTCTCGCGAATCCTGGCCACTTCGATCCGGTTGGCGTCGACAATGTACAGCTTCCGGCATCTGGCTTGGGTGTTCCAGAATTGATAATAGTCGGCGGAGCAGACAACATCGTCGGCTCTCAACGGCCTTATAACTATTTCCGCAAGTATCGAGACCGCAGTGCTCCGTGGGCGTTTGTTGTCCAAAACAAGACACCACATTGCTGCGTCATTAATGCCGAACCTCTAATATTGGCCTGGCTTGATGAGATCATCAAACTACGCCAACCCTCTTGGAAGAAGCAACTACTCAAGATTGATGATCGGAAAGGCTGGATTGGAAATATTCGCAAGTGTGTTTCTGATGTTCACGACACGTGGGACAACCCACTGTGGAACGCGTGCGATGCGAGTATTCAGCTGAAAGGACAAGCTACCCCTACCGACGAGATACCGGCTGGCTGGTTTCCATCACAGCATGTGGCATCCGCGTGGCTGGAATTCATTAAGCAAACGTCGCATCCAACAACCTCGCGCCCATAGCATTCTTGAATGGGCCAGGTGTTAACTTCCGGTTTGCCGACTACTCGTCGATACAAGCTACGAAGGAATGCACGACCACGATGAGCAACGCTGTTCAGCGTCTATTGGCTGCGATTCTTCGCCTGCAAGCCTCTTTTAATGTACCGTCGCTTGCACCGTTTTAACGATGCGCCCGCCCGCCGTATTGCGCGCCACAAAATCAAATCGGTGAGTGCCTGACGCGAGAGTTACGCTCGTAGTCATCGTGGCGCTCGCGGCAATGCTTACCTTCTTTACGCCATCCACCCAAAGCTCAAACCGATAAATCGTGCCCGACATGCGAGCAGTGGCGTTGATCGGCACCGATGGACCGGTCACTATCGACCCGTTAATGGGACTACAAACATGTATATCGTAGGCGGCTGGTGCCGAGCAGGTCGCGCTCACGGTGAAGCTGACTGGCGCGGACTTGGTGGACTGTCCGTTGTACTCGAGTTCGCTGACGACGAGGGAGTGCTGTCCGGCGGAGAGGCTGAGGACGGTATCAAGTACTGAGCCCGGATAATCGCTGACCTTCTTGCCATCCACGTAGAGGTGCATAAGCCGCACAGCCCCGCTGATACCGGAACCGGTCGCCTTCACTCGCACAACGGAGGAGTAAGTCGCGTTTCCCGGTGAGCAGATGTGCACGCCGGCCCGGTCAGGCAAGCAGCTACTCACGGTGTAGGACTGTGAGTTTAAAAAGATCTGCAACTCTCCGCCGGTGATCAGCGCGAAATCCGAACGGTTATCATTGTTGAAATCAGCGGCGATGAGGGCGACTGCCTCTGCCGGGAAATCAGTGTGCTCGCCTTCCGCCCACGTGTTGTTTCCTTGGCCTTTGAAGAAGACGAGGCCGGGGTGATGGGACGGGTCACTGCTATCGAACGCAGCGACCATCAGATCGATAATGCTATCGCCATCAAAGTCGGCGGCGGCTTCCGACTCTATAAAGGGACCGAGGAAGGCGTCACTGCCACTCGGTGCTAGTCCTGTGATCGCGAAGGTTCCATCGCCATTGTTAGCGAGGACAAGGGCATACCACCAGTCGTTATGCGGTCCGGCGCCTGCTATGGTCGTGATCACATCGGGTCGCAGGTCGTGATTGACATCGGTCACACGCGGGAAGTCCTGGGGTACCCTGTTCCCGTCACCAAGGTAATTTAGCGTGTAGTGACCGTCACCTGTGCTTGTGGCGTAGTACAGAGTCCCGACGTAGGTAGTGCCATTATCGCCACGGCCCAAGAGCAATAGATCGAAGTTTCCGGTGCCCTTGAAGTCAGCCCCGGTAATGGCGGCGAGATACCCTTGAGTATATGGGTCATCCTTGTAGACGTTCACGCTCTGCACGACGGGAGCACCGAGATGGCCTGTTCCGTCCCCGAAGAAGGTGAGGATGGAATCCCCTGGCTGATTCGCACAACACCTCCCGACGACAATATCCTGGTGTCCGTCACGGTTCACGTCGCCTGCGGTTATTCCCGCGCAACTGCCAGGCGCGATCGGCACCGATTGAATCGGGTTGAAGCTCACTCCGCTCTGGTTGAGATAAATGTCAACGCTTGTGATCCACTGTCCGGCGGACTGGTGAGCTGTGCAGGCAACGATATCCGGATAGCCATCGCGGTTTAGATCGGTAATTGCAACAGCAGTAAAAGCGGGCAAGCTCAGGCTTCTGGTAAAGTCTCCCACCCCCTCGTTGAAGCGAATAGTGGAGGATTGCAACTCACCATTAGTGGTGTACCCGCCGTAGAGCAGCAGGTCGATCTCCCCGTCGTGGTTGAAGTCAGCAGTGAGCATGTGATCGTTCACAGCGGGATAGACGTGTTTGGTGAATCCGGTTTGCGCGAAGGCTGTGATTGAAGATGCTACAACCGTAAGCAAAATACAAAGAACGAGACGAGCCGCTGACATGGTGACCCCCTGGTCACTCCAGGAACATACCCGCTCTGAGTTAACTAGAAGGTAAATAGTTGCCCGGTGCGCTTAGGTCCATGATCGCCAACCCGTGGATCATTCCTGAGTAACGGGCTATACGGCAATAATCTAGTGGCGTTCGGGGCGAGAGGATTTGAACCTCCGACCCCCTGGTCCCGAACCAGATTCCAAGCCTTATTGAAATCTATTGAAATTGGAGGTTTGTAACTGTTTGGTGTTGAAGGAGTTGCATTTTACTGATTGGAGCTCGTTGAAATTTGTTGAAACTGGATGCTTTCGCTGTCGCAGATTTGCCTACATCGCCTTCGGCGGAAGTAGTTTTTGGCCCGCCGAATTTTTCTTAAGCTTGGGAGTGGAAGTCTTTTTCAGCTGTTTCAGAGACCTGCTCGACCATGTCATCGTGCTCAACCAGCGGCACCTTCAGAGACTGCTTGCTGATTATCTCCGGTACTATCATGAAGATCGAACTCATTTGGGCTTGAACAAAGAGACACCCGGCGGCAGAGAAACTGCCTATCGCGGCGTTCGCGAGGTGAAAGTCATTTCTAGTCCAAGACTTGGTGGACTGCACCATCGATACGATCTCGCGGCCTAACCATTCTCACTTGACTTTTATGAAAAGTGTTTCTGTGCTAGTGGAGACGCTCGTCTTCTAAATAAACTCCGATGGCTGGTACGGCATAGACAGTAGGAGTCTGGAGTGCACGGAAGCCTGGAAATCACACTCCCACCTCTCGACCTGCACAAAAAGCGGATGCCTCATGGCACTTTTTAATTTTGGCGAGGGGCAACCAGGCGCCAACAACTACGTTCGAATGCTTCGCCCTCAGTCACATTTTGCGATAGAAACAGTTGCTATCGGGATTTAAAAGAATGACCGATGGGTCCCCGAATTCCACTATCAACGTCTCGTGAATTGAAACACCAGCTTGTAGATTTGGCTGCTGGCGTGAAAAGAAATTGCGGCGGGCATCGAAACTGACAGCATTGTCAGGCACATACGACCAGTGCTCATTGGTTGCATCGTAATGTGCACCGGAAGAGGAGACGACATGCTGCTCAAATGTCCCGTCGGAGTGGAGCACAAGGATGTCTGACTGTATATCGTAGTCGCTGCAATCGCTCCCCATCTTCAATTCCCATCGCCCCACAAGGGTTCCTCGGGCGTCACTGGCAGTTGCGGGACTGCGCCTACATGCAACAGTGCTTAGGATTGCGAGTACTCCTGCATAAGCAATCAATTTCCGCAACATGAATTTATCTCCGACCATTGCCCCATTTTTCAGGGTTAAGCTCCCATCTCCATTCACCGAATACTGAACGCAACTTCCCGCTTAGGCGAAATACTCATGAGGCGGCTCACTTCGTGCCGCGAAATCCATCGTCAGCAAACTAACGATTCTGCCCTTGCCCAAGGTTTCCGGATAATGCCGGGTGCTTAACATAAGAGTCTTGCACAGCAAATAACTACTAGTTATCAGCAGAAAACAGCTACAGCTTAGAGATTCCTTGAGATTGATCCAGGAGGCGCACGCCCCCTCCCTTTGCTGCCGATACCGACCTGTGACTGCCGTCAGAGATGTGGCACTCGGCGAATATATCCACCAAGTTTGTGATGCCAACGACTGAAGATGTCCTTTTCTGAATAGGTGTTTAATATCTGACCAGATGGAATTGAGACAGCATAGCCAAAGAAGCTCCCCATTTTGGGGCAAGTGCTGTGGGGCGGTACTTGCGCTATCAGCAACAGTTTGTCAGATGTCCCAATCCAAGACACAGCTCCGATGTTCGGTGTCTCTGGAGATTGGCATGTATATTGCTTTTTGAAATCTTTCTCGACAGTCTTTGCCGGGTTAACCCATGTGAGATTCTCGTCGCCAGCTAGAAATACATCCACATAGTAGGTCCCAATGCTTCCTCCGTCACTCTGCGTTACGAAGAACGCCTTTGAATCAGGGGACCACTTAATCTCCGCGATAAAATTTACACCGCGACTGGACTTGATCCGATGATCGCCCACCTCCAAATAGAGAAACGCACCTATGACTATTGCAGACTTGGTCCCGTCAGGCGACTTAATCCTATATTCCAGTGTCCGTCCAGCTTTAGTGGATGAATCATATCGATTGCTGAGGGAAACTGCGTTTCGTGACCAACACCCACCACAACTCACTTTATTGCTTTGCGCTGTGCCAGAGAGTACGAAACAAGAAAGCATCGCAAAAAAAAGTACGTTGAATTTCATACTTATTTCGCTCCTGGACAACTAAGTGTAACCGGTATGATAAACACAGTTCTTCGTGTTCCTGTGATTTTGTATGCACCTCTCAAGGTGCGAGACGTTACGTCAACTTGTGGCTCTGGTTGATGGGTGCGCACATTTTTATCCCCTATGCCGCGCACGATGTACGGTCCTTGTGGTGCACCTTTTGGAACGGAGTCAATCGGCTTTATTGTGATACGTGTGCTTCCCAGTCGCACGGGACTGAGCTGCTTTTGATTCAATCCTCGTTTTTCAGTAGCCCCAGGGGACTGGTCTTCCGGCCCGGGAAAATCGATACCAAAAATTCGTGGATCTATTGCCGCCGAACCGGGTGTTTTAGGACTGAGACCCTCAATCCCGCCATTTCCTCCAGTCTGCTGATCCGGCCCAATACCAGAATAAAATACGCTTATAGCCGGGCATATCTTCGTTGGAACACTCCTGGCTCTTTTGGCAAATGAGTTTCCATCCCCGTCGTTACCCCCTCCACCAAAAATGATAACGCCAATCCCACCGATAAGAGATCCACAAGATGAGAATTCGGCGGGGCAATAATTGTGCGAATCATGCCTACCACCTCCAAAGCCAACGAAATGGTCCCAAGGGTCGTCACCGTCGGAGTACAACCCAAGAGGATCCGTCCAATTTACAGGGTTATTCTGGACGTAAGCATAGCCATTCAGCGACTGCGGGTCGTCGATGTTCCCGCCCAACGGATCGGGACTCGTCCACCGTCCTTGGGTGGTTGACAGCTGCCGAAACTGTGTGTGCTCGAGATTGCTTTCCGAGTCGTGTTCGTCTCCGGTGAACTTGTAATGGTTGGGGGTGATCTGCGGATTCCATTCCTGCCCAAGTGGCAAGAATGTTCCTGACCACACCGGGTAGCCATAGCCTGACAACATCAACTTGGACGAGCCGAGGTGATCAGCTACATAGTAATTGGTCGTCGAATTTGGATTCGTTGCTTTTCCTCTGTTGATATCGATGAAAGAACTAGTCGAAGTTACTCCAGCTGCGGAACTGATGGAACTGATCGGGGATGAAGTTTGGCCCGTGTAGATGGGCTGCACTTTCCCGTCGATGCTCATCAATGCCACTTGCTCAAAGATTATGTTCCACGTGCCCACAGCGGTATCGCCGTCACTGTCAAATGTCACATTGTTCAAGATTTTTCCTGCAAGGGCCGTAAGGTCCACAGTTCGAATGTGAGTAGTCGCCTGAACTTGATCATCATTTAAGTAGTAGCCGTCCTGATCTGTGACTGTCCAGTTCGAATTAGTTCCATCGGTGAATCTCAGGTGCATACCGCCCTTAGAGCCAGTGAACTGATATTGCGCAAGTTTTAGCTTGTCTCCCGATCGTATTGTGTATCCGTTTAGGCCCCCCGCGTTTGCAACGTAGAACAAGCTGTATTGGGAAGTTGCGCTATTGGTGCCACGGATGTGAAGCCCATTGTCCAGACCCTCCGCCTTAGCAATGCGCTGCCCTCCAGCATAGATGTAATCCGCCCAGTCTCCGGCATTGGTCTTCTCCGCAATCGGCTGTCCGTCGAAATACACGTACTCTGTCCAACTGCTGCCGATGTCCACACGCGAACGTTGTCCGTCAGCTGCGTAGGTATATGTCGCAGCCGCATCCACGTTCTTCATTCTTCCCTCGGCATCATAGCCGTATGTATGAGAGGAGTCGCTAGTGAGATTCCCCGCCAAATCATATGTGTAGCCCGTTGCAGAAATGCGGTTCTTCGAATCGTAATTGATGGCATTGAAGGTATAACTGCCATCTTGTTTCATATTGCCCCATGGGTCGAATGCGTACGTTTGGTGCCAGGCATCAGATCCGGTACTTGCCGTTGTAGTCGCACTTGCTAGACGGCTCATATTGTCATATGCATACGTCTGAGTCCGGCCGCCGCTGAGATTGTCCGTAATGGTTTGGATATTGCCGTTATTAGCGGTGCCGAATCCATATGTTTTGCTCAGCAACGTTTGAGATGCATTACTTGCTGTGATCTGATTCATCTGTAATCGTCGATTAGCACTAAACGACTCCGAGACTCCGTTTCCAAGGCTAAATTGATTAGCCGCACCGCTCGGGAAGTAGCCCCAGGTGGTGCTGGTGGCACCTTGGGGAACCGTGTAATAAGCATAGTTGACAATCGTCGCGCTGAAGCTGTCATAGTTCACCTTCAAGAGCCGCGCAGCTGGGCTGTAACTATTGACGATCTTGCGTCCGCTTGGATAAATGAGAGATGCTAATTCTCCCGCCAAATTGTATGTTGCCGAAACAGCGTAATTGGTCCCCCCGCAGTTAGACTTTCCGCACTGCGAGTTCTGCAGGACTCGCCCCATAGCGTCATAAACAAATGAATTTCCTGCTTGAGATGGTGACCCGAAGGACTGGCTGCTTAGACGTCCGACGGTATTATTTGCGCTGCTCCCGTCGTAGACGAAATTTGCGGACGGAGTGGAGTCCGAATAGGTCTTTGATGTCAGGCGATGCAGTGCGTCGTACTGTAAGGTAGTCGCTACGCTCCTAGCATCCGTCTTGCTGGTTAGGTTTCCATCGGCGTTATATGCATATTGGATTAAACCCGATTCCGGTGTCGTGGCTGTGAGCAGTCTTGAAAGCGAATCATATGTGAACGTTCTGGTGCGCCAGTTGGGCGTGCTGGGATCTGCTCCTTTTTGGTCAACCCGGAGCAGATTGTTCAACGTGTCATACTGATAGTCAGTCTCGTAGTTGAGGGCGCCAGTTGAATCAGGCTCGAACGCTGCTGTCATTCGCCCTAATGCGTCAGCAACACTCTTCCTCTGCTTGCCGGCTTCGTCCGTTACCGTGACTGTATTTCCGACATAACTGGATTGCACAGTTGTGGTGTCCGGTTGTGTAATCGTGATCACACGATTCAAAGCGTCATAGTCATAAGTTGTGGTGCCATCTGTTGCAGCAGTAATCACCCGGTGTGGATTAGATACAGTCGCTACTCGGCCGATTGAATCATACGTCGTGTCGGTATAGTCATCGCCTTCTGGATCAATCAGCTTGGTTTGATGCGGCCGTCCCATGCTGTCTAAATATTGAAATTGATCGATCCAATTGCTTGCATCGATCTTTTGCTTGACCTCAGTAGTTTGCGGATCAGCATAGAAGTACTGGGTCACGCCTCCGTCCGCGAAACTTACGCTACTAGGCCGAAGCATCTTTTCGTAAGTGAAGTAAGTGGGACGCAGGTTTTCGTCCGTTGAAGACAAAACCAGTCCAGTATTGCTGTCGTAAGTGGCACTGGTGACATGGCTCGCTGTCCCTGTTGTCGGCATCGTGATGCTCGACATGTATGCATTCGCGTTTGAATAGGAATACGTCGTTGTGTGTCCACCCGGGTCGATCGAAGACTTCACATTCCCCGTATCATCATAGGTCGCGGTTGAAACCAAACTTGTCGGGCTAGGAAGGTTCAGCCACCGCGAGATGGTCGTAGGGTTCCCACGGGGCCCTGTCACAGCAATATGCTGTGGAACCCCTGAAGTAGCCGTGATGGCGGTACCGTCATAGGAATAGCTTGTTTGAGCTATTATGACGCTGCTTCCATCTTGAACCGTAACACTCGAGGGTTTGTCCACGATGTAGTTCCCGAAACTGGCATATGCAGTAATTGTCTTCCGTAACAAGCTGCCCACCACCCCCGATCCGAAGTCGTACTCATCCACTTCTGTCGGCAATGAGTAAGCGTTGTAGAAGGTGACGATCCTAGATTGGTAGTTGTTCTCCAATTGCGCGACTACGGATTTTGAAGACACTGGAAGGGTTATAGACGTTCCGCTGCAATCACCGGTGGCGCCGTTATAGCAAGTAAATAGAGTCTGTAGGATAGTGGAAGCGCCTTGCTTAATCGTGCGTTTCGCCTCATAGAAGTTGTTGTCTGATGCCTTTTGAAGGTTGATGTCGGTCACATCGCTGTTCGCGGCCGTGACCGTCGTTGTCCATTGTGTTCCACTTGGGTTTGATCTGGCATACGTTGTCGTACCGTCGGGGGTTTGGCGAGTCAAACCGGATGTGCTGCCATCCGCACATATGATTCCATTGCTTCCCCCACTGTAGGTATAAGTTATTGTTCCACCAGTGGGTAACTTCACCGTCGCAGGTCTTCCGGTTACGCTTCCAGCAAATCCAGGGGTCGCTTCGTAGGTAAACTGATAAGAACTCAAATCTGGGTAGACAACGCTGCTGACCAGATTTACAGAAACTGGCCCATATTGTGACACGCCTGCACAGCCGAAATTAGTCCTGACGGTATAGCTGGTGTAGTTGACTGTGACGTCTTGTGCGGCCCCGGTACTGTCCGTGTAGGTATATTTGGTCGGACTCGTGGGAGTTCCCAAGCCCGTAATGGTAAGCGCGGCGAGACCCAAAGTGTCTGTGAAGACGCCCGCACCATTTGTGGAAACCTGGTTCCCATTGGAGTCTGTGACCGTACCCGGTGAGGGACTCGATACCAGCGGCGCATTAATCAGAGTGCCATCTCGGCCATGCACCACTGCGGTTGGTCCGTCGTAACCGAGATCGAACGTATACCCTGAACCATCGGTGGCCGTAGTCGTAGCCGGTCCATAATGCGAGCCGTTGCATTCGTTATAATAAACAACAGTATTGATGGGGTGAGCGATTCCAAATTTGTCATAAAAGGCTTGGAAAGTGTACTTAGGGTATGTAACGTAGCCACCACCATCCCAACAAGTAAATAGCTGCGTTGTGTAGTAAACATATCCCGTTGCCGCTTGCGTTTGCCCTGTCCAACCCCAATTGCCCAATGGAGTCCAAACTTGTGCACCGCTGCTGCTTGCGGGGCTCCACATCGAGCTGTCATATGTAAGCGTGTAAGTGAAGGGAATGCCGCGGCCTGGTTTATTGACAATCGGCACAGAGAACTGCGTGTTCAAATTGCCCAAATTAACGACATCTGGGCCGCCGCCAAAGCTGCCAAACGGGGGAGTTCCGGTGGCAACATTTTGAGCTAACCCACTGATTGAGAGCATCAGGAGAACGATGAATAACTGCAGTATTTGTTGCAAGCGAGGATAGCTCAAGTGACTTCTCTCCTGGAAAGATCGTTACTGTTTGGTGGGTACGCCTGTGTTGAAGACGGCGGATTCGATTGTGATTTCTAACGAAGTGCTGCCATTTAATGATTTTTCGATGTGAAAGGGAACTTTCACCCCGCCAACATCCCGGTAATCAGAGAAGTTTATTTCAACTAGTATGTTGACCTTGAGGTCATTGTCAGGGTGGGTGAAATATTTGAGTGATGTTGGCAGGAATGATACGGAATCGATGTAGATATCTTGATTACTAAGCTCTTGAATTACATTTGCAATTGCTGTCTTCTGCTTTAAGACGACCTTTTTGCTGGACAAGTGTTCAACGCTAGCCCCGTTGCTTTTGTCCGGCCCTGAATATGTCAGGATCTGAAGACCTTGTAGTTGAGCAGCGCTCAAAGAGCTTATTGGTAAGAACCAAGCTTTCCCAGCCATGCAATTGTGAATCTGTACATCATGAACTTTGCCGTCAGTGCCAGTCCATGTGCATGCAGGCTCTTCGCCATAGCCGCTGGAATATTCCGTTCGTTGCCCGCCATCTAAATCCAATACGACTTTGCTATGACCAGCGGCATCAGCCTGCAGCGACACAGGGCCGCGCTGATCGATGCCTAGATGGAGCACCGCAGTACCGGTGAGTTGGATATCCTGAAGCGTTGCTCTGCCTAATTGGGAACTCAATGCGCGCTGTAAAAAAGCGACCGCCTGCACATCAGACTGCGCCGACGCAGTTTGTATCAAATTCAGGGTTAACGAACACAACGCTACAAATTTAAGAGCAGTGGTAAGTCTGACACGAGCCAAGGGGGGTTCTCCGGGAAGGCTTTGAATGCAGCACCGAAGGTACATTCCCTATTTCAGTTTGCATGTAAGGGAACTCGTGTAATTGCGAAGGAGAAACGCTCTAATCCTCTATTCGTTTAAGAACAGCCATGACTAGGCAGCAAGATTGTGGAATTGGGGAAACAAATGAGAAAAGCCGCTGGATTCGAGCTGTGCACGGATCCGGCGCAGAAAGGTGGCTGATTCTTGCTGAATGGAGAGGTTGGAGACAATGCCAGCAGGAAATCTCGCACAAGCTACCTCGGAGCGCTAAGCAAGAACTTGATTTTCGAACCGTTATGTTCGCGACTGATTTCTCCTCATCGCTAAGGCCTAGCCCTATGCTCTGGCCTTCGCCAATACAGGTCGAAGCTTTTGATTGTGCACGTCATCGCACCCAGTATGTAGAGAAACTAGGCTGTTGCTCGGCAACTTTGAGCGAGGCCACTGATGGCGGGAGGGTGTCAGCGCCTGCTAAGGTGCGGCCTGCAATCGTGTTTCACAACCTAAACGACCATCACATGTGAATTCGCCGTCTCACCCACGATAAGAGCCCAACTAGCAGACCTTTCAAATCTCCTCAGAGGTCTTACCTCCTCGCGGGCCAAGCACAACTCCTTTAGAAAATCAGTGTGTCTCAGACAATGCAAAGACACTTTGTATTGAGCCACTTACCATTAACCCAACTCTTATTCATCGTGATTTCCCTGGTGCAAGTGCAGATATGCCTAACGCCTTGCCATCGATCAAAACGACCAAACATTTTCAATCTCCTTTGGATGGAGGTGGCTGTGTGGAACTATTTGAGAGTACGGCAAACGAGTATTTGAATCTTCAAGAACGGAAACAAAACCATGCGGGACAATTTAAAGATGTCGCTTAGTCCTGAAGAATGTGCCCTCGCCATCAAAGGTACACTCAACATCCAGGCGCGCCTGTCCGTATATATGAGCGGCATAACCTTCTCGACGCCTTACCCAGTGTTCGGGTGGCCAAAAGAAACCGGGAAATACAACGAGGCAGCAGCGAGCAATTTTCAATCTCTACATCAGAAACTCACTAGTCAGAGTACTGGCCGAAAACGAGTGCGCCTCAATGTTTTCGAGTTGTCTGCCCTGGCCTTTGCGGTTCGCTTTGCCAAGAAAAAGATCTTGCATGGAGAATACAAATGGGAAGGGAGCCCCGTCGAGACTCTGAGTGAAGAACTCCTGAGATCAGTGGCGAAGTGCCGAAAGAAGGCCAAGCGCCGCTTCGTTTCAATTCAGTCCAAAGATGAGTACATCGCCAGGAGAAACGAGCAGCAACAGCTCTTCCTTTGGCTGCGAATTAAAGTGCTCTATTGTTGGTGTAAGTTCCGCTCGCCCTCCAAGTCCCAAAGGTACCTTCGGTCCATCGTAAAAACGCTCGTCGCTTATGCAATCGAAGCCATTCACGAAGCAGGATACCGGCCTCTTGAACGCTCTCTGTTGCACAAACTAATCAGACTGGCGCTCCGCGAGATCCGGCGCGATCGGGTTTATCTCGGGATCCAGGAAGTACTCAAGAATGCAAACCTAGCAAAGATTCATCTCTTGGGGTTCATCGAAGAGCGATGCGAACTCGAGCCGATCGTTCAACCATAACCAAAACCACTTTTCCGTGAAAGGCATAAAATGAAAAACACCAACCAGTTGTTGTCAGTTGCTTCAAACGCAACGCTAACCAAAGAAGAAGAACTTGAACTGTTAAAGCAGGATTGGCCTTTACTGGCGCGCAGCACGAGAGCTGCAAGAGTGAAGCGATGCGCTGACTTGGGCTTCAAGTTGCGGGTCATCGCCCGAGTTGTCGGAGTCAATGACAAAACCATCCGGCAAGATCTCCAGATTGACGGACTACCCGATGCGCAGAAGCTGCAAATAGACCGGGGAGCAGCTGTTGCCCAATTTCTGCAAGCTAAGCAGATCGAAGACAATCGAGTCACGATGGTGGCCCCCATCTCGGAAACCACCACTAAGGGCATGCCTTCCACCGGCTTGCTCGTTTTGTTGCGCGATTTCGTTGAACAGATTCCGTTAGATTTGCGTGGTTGGATGATCAAGGAAACGCGCAATCAACTCCGTCTGACGTCCGTCCCACAACCTTTTGCAGGGCTAACACCCGAAAGCGTGATAGCGAAAACAAAACCACAGCCAGAGCCACCAAAAGATTACAGCTACGCAGTTGCGAACTTCTGGTCGAAATGGATTGCGGATTGGACTCTAGCGCTCGTACCGGACCCCGCTTTCATTGACGACATGCTTGAGATAATGCTTCAAGAGACCTGCAAATTAGGCTTAGCCTCTTCACAGCATGGAATACGCAGTAGATATGTCTGAGATAATCGACCGGGAATTAGGGAAGGCGATTTTCCATGTCGGTTCTGGATTTATTCATTTTGGCTATGATTGAGCACGGTTTCGAAACTCCGTACGCGCTGCACCGGAGCGCGGGAATATCGCTAGGCGCCACCAACCCAGCGCTGAAACGACTTAGCCAAGCCAAGTTGATTGTGATGGATGCGGAGTCGACTGCGAGCAATCGTCCGCGGCACCGCTATTCCCTCACCAGTGCAGGCAAGAAGGCTTTAGGCTTAGCTCGTAAGCAACAATCGCAGACGTCTGATTCGAGCGATGTGGACGCCACCCTTCGTTCCGTGGTGCTGGCGGTCATATTCATTAAGCCAGAAGAAGCTAGGGACATTTTGCTTCGGAGCGCAGCCTCGCGAGCTAGCTTGGCGGCCGCACGGAAGCTCAGTTCCTCCTCCGCGAGGGTGCAGCTAAAAAAATTCGACTGCATGGATCCATTGAAAGCTTTTGTCGAGGGTTTCAGGTACGAAGCAGAAGTTAAAGCTTTCCGTGAACTGGCGACTTTCTTGAAATCAGACCGGATCTCAAAGCGCTTGGCGTCTGGACCCCGGGCTAGCGGTGGTACAAAAGGCTAGAGTAGCCTTTTGAGCACTTGTAAGCCATTACTCCTCAGCAACTTACATAATTCGGATAGATTTCTCCTCAACATGTTTTGGCAACCTTTGCAAATGTGTCACTGTGGAAATCAATAAAGTTTGTGTCTACGAAAGAAGAATTTTGGTAAGTGAAAGAGACATGTCATTGTTATTTGGTAAGGAATGTAGAGGAAGGAAAAAGATGAATGAATAAGGCAGTCCGAAGTAGTTTGAAGGTGGCAGAGCAAATGAGCGTTTCTGACCTTGGGGGAGTTTTGGAGGCAGCAATGCAGATTGCGACAGGACGGCGCGAAACAATCGCTCGGCTCCGTGCCGCACTTGAACAAAATGATACTCTCTGTGCGCTTCAACTCGCGCGACAACTGTGTGGACTCAATGAAGAAAGTAATCGAGCTAATTCGCGTATCAACTGAGGGCCAGGCTGGTTCTGACCGTGCCAGTATTCCGGCACAAAGGACAGTCAATGCCAGAACTGCAACCGCCTACGGCCTAAAGATCGTGAAGACGATCGAGATGGCCGATGTGTCGGGTGCAGCAGTACTGCAAGCTCCTGAAATGCAGTTATTGATCAAAATGATGGCTGATCCTGAAATTCACGGCGTTGTAGCCAGAGAATTCAGTAGATTGATGAGACCTGAAAATTTCGGGGATTATGCCCTTCTCCAGGTCTTTGTCGAGTCCAAAACAATTCTCTATTTGCCTGAAGGCCCGATGGATCTCTCGTCAAAGACGGGCCGTCTCATGGGCACTATTCGTGCCGCGATTGCAGGATTAGAACGCACTGAGATTCTTGAACGCATTTGGTCGTCGAAGGAGGAAAAGCGCCGTCGCGGAGAACTAGGCCAAAGCAAAGTAGTCCTGCCGTTCGGGGTCGATTACGACCAGGGAGTTTGGTTTTATAAACCGGAAGCCGAGAAGGTGCGGGAGGCATTCCGTCGCTTTCTGGCGGGAGACAGCAATTACAAGGCATTAGCAGAAATGGTGGGAGTTACACCGCGTGGCATGCACGTCATCATGCGCAATCCCATTTGGAAAGGCTGGCGCATCATCGACAAGAAACGCGACATGTCAGCCTCAGGGAAATGCACGAAACCTGGTGGCCGGCAGGGAGACCGCCGGAAAATCTTGAGAAGTCCCGACGAGATCATCCGTGTAAAGGTCATTGAGGAACCTCTTATTACTGAGGCTGACTTTGATCGCGCGCAATTGTTGATGAATACCAAACAAAAAAAGCACTGGAGGACGCAGCCGAACTATGTTCGGAGATTTACATATAACGGCTTCTTGAACTGTTCCGAATGCGGAGCCCTGCTTTATACAAACTATCGCCGGCAGGATTACTACGTCTGTAAGAACCGTCGGGTCGATGGCACTTGTGCCACTCCTTACATGCGACGCGATCGCCTCGAAGAGGATCTGGATTCCCTTTTTTCCAGACATCTTAGCGATGAAGTCTTCCTCGAATCGATTGCATCACGCTACCAGCAATCGACCAACTCCGGTGACGGCGCAAACAAACTGTTGCGTCTTCAATCTCAGGGCACCAAGCTTTCCGAACGCCGTGACCGTGTTCTCGACGGCTATTTCGAAGGCGTCATTCCCCGGGGAGATCGTGATAAGAGAATAGGCTTTATTGATGCAGAGATTGCCTCTGTAGAGCGTCTGATGCTCGAGGTAAACCCAACCCCTACGCTGACAGCGGCAAGCCTCGCAGAGGCGTTTTCTCCATTTTGTGAATGGGATTACTTGCAGCGGGACGACAAACGGAAGCTTCTCCAAGCCGTGATTCCGTCAATCCACGTCGCCAATTACGTTGTCTCCGGCATTTCAGTGTTTGGGAGCAATGAGAATACCCGCACGGACAGGGATTCATCGCCGCCGCCAACATGAATCGCGCAGGAAAGGTCAGCGACATAGCGGCGCGGGCGATGCAGACGGTTCCATCCTCGAGTGGCTGGCGCATGACTTCGAGGACGTTGCGCGGGAATTCGGGGAGTTCGTCCAGGAATAAAACTCCGTTGTGCGCGAGAGAGACTTCGCCGGGCCGCGGGATCATGCCTCCACCGATGAGGCCAGCGTCTGAGATGGTGTGGTGCGGCGAGCGATACGGGCGAGTCCCGACAAGTCCGGCATTTGCGTCGAGGACTCCGGCCACACTGTGAATTTTTGTGGTCTCCAGTGCCTCTTCGAATGTGAGCGGCGGGAGAATGGTGGGAATCCGCTTGGCAAGCATCGTTTTGCCGGAACCGGGAGGCCCGATCATGAGGATGTTGTGTCCGCCAGCAGAAGAGACTTCGAGCGCGCGTTTGGCAGTGTGCTGTCCGCGAACATCTTTGAAGTCTACGGCAAAGTTTTGGACTTCCTGCAGGAGCGCGGCGGTGTCAACGGTCACCGGTGCCACCCCGTTACCAGTGTTCAGCAGGTGGACGACGTCGAGCAACGATTTCACTGGATAAACGGTCAGACCGGAGACGACAGCCGCTTCGCGCGCGTTCACCTCCGGAACGATAAGGTGCTTGATCTTGCGATTGCGTGCGGCAACGGCGATGGGCAGAGTCCCGCGGATTCCACGAAGGCCGCCATCGAGGCTCAACTCGCCGACAAGAACATAGTCGGGCAATTCCTTCTTGTTCAGGGCACCGTATGCGCCAAGAATTCCGAGCGCCATGGGAAGATCGAAGCCGGAACCTTCCTTCTTGATGTCCGCGGGGGCGAGATTGACGGTGATGTGCGTGGGTGGGATGTCATATCCGCAATTTTTAAGCGCAGCGCGAATACGCTCACGGCTTTCGCGGACGGCGGCATCTGGGAGGCCCACTGTTGTGAAATGGTCCTCATTCAGCCTGATACCTGAGACGTCTACTTCCACTTCGATGATATTGGCGTCAATGCCAAAGACTGCGGCGCTGAAAGTTTTGAAGAGCATGGTTTGGGGGGAACCGAAATCGAACTGCGGAGTATAGCGTGTCGCGCGGTAATGGCAGCACAAAAATGCAGTTGTTACGAAAACAGGAACCGCCGCTTTACAACCTTGTATTTGGCTTGATAGAAAGACTGGCACAACCCCGCCCATGAAAATCGTGCTGACTGCCGCAGAACTGCTGACTCCCTCGGATTTAATCGCCAATGGAGTCTTAATCATTGAAGACGGAAAGATCAGCCGAGTAGGTTCGCGAGCGGATACGGAAATTCCGTCTGGCGCGAGGCATGTGGATTTTGCGGACGCGGTGCTCGCGCCAGGATTTATTGATGTGCACATTCACGGCGGCGCGGGACACGACGTGATGGAAGGCGAGCCGTCGGCCATGGCAGCCATTGAAACGTTTTTGGCCAAGCATGGGGTGACGAGTTACTGTCCGACAACGGTTACCGCCCCGCTAGACAAGACACTGTGTTCATTGGAAAAACTTGGACGCGCGGTGAAGGCGAATGATCCTGACCGCGGCATTCGCGCACGGCCGATTGGCGTTCATCTTGAAGGTCCTTTCATCAGCACGGTCAAATGCGGTGTGCATCCGCTGGGCGACATACTTGCTCCATCGGTAGAGGTCTTCGAACAATTCTGGAAAGCTGCGCAGGGCAGGATCAGCGTTATGACTGTCGCGCCGGAGTTGCCGGGTGCACAACAACTCATTCGAGACGCGACGTCACGAGGGGTGAGGGTGAGCCTAGGGCACTCGGATGCTGCAACGGATCCCGCGCGCGCTGCGGTCAAGGCCGGCGCTTCCCATGCGACGCACACATTTAATGCCATGCGAAAGCTTGATCATCGGGAGCCGGGGATTCTCGGTGTCGTCCTCAGCGATGACGGTCTCAGCGCAGACATCATCGCGGACGGGATCCATGTGGCGCCGGAGATGGTGAAGATGTTCCTCGCCGCAAAGGGGGATGACCGGGCGGTGCTGATCACGGATGCTATCAGCGCGACGGGGATGCCGGATGGCAAATATCGGCTGGGAACATTCGATGTCGAGGTTAAGGATGGCAGATGCATGCTCGATGGTCATCTTGCGGGCAGCGTGCTCACGATGGACCTCGCAATCCGCAATGTGATGACGTTCGCCCAATGGAATCTGCAGCGAAGCGTGCGGTTGGCAACGCTGAACCCTGCGCGGTTGTTGGGAATCGATGACCGCAAAGGATCGCTTGCGCCTGGTAAGGACGCGGACGTTGTAGTTCTGAGTAAATCCGGCGAAGTGATTCGAACGATCGTTGGTGGAGTGGGAGTTTAGCTGCGAGTCTTTGTTGTCCGGCCTTTCGTAATCTCAATCGAGCAGAAGGAGAGCATATGACGAATTTCGGGGGCAAGATCATTGACGAGCACTCGGCGTCGGCGGGCAAGTTGGTTTCCATGGCAATTGTTGCGGGCATTGTCGTGATCTTTCTTTTTATGTCCGTGACGATGATCGGCCCTGGAGAGGTGGGCGTTATCACTCTGTTCGGTCGAGTGACGGACGAGGTCCTTTACTCCGGTATTCATCTGGTGAATCCGCTGAAGCGGGTGCATGAAATGTCAGTGCGCACGCAGTCCTTGAAAGAATCGGCTTCAGTGCCTTCGAGCGAGGGCTTGGTCATCAACCTCGATACGTCTCTTGTGTTCCATCTCCGCTCTGAACAGGCAGCGGGGATCTTCCGCGAGATCGGGCCGCGATATGTAGAGGTCATCATCGAGCCTACATTGCGTTCGGCGATTCGCGAAGCAACAGCTTCGCATAGCGCGAACACTCTTTATTCCAGCGGTCGCGAACAGGTCGCAAGCCAAATCAAGGAAAGCTTGAGACAGGAATTGGGGCGGCGCGGCATCGAAGTGGAACAGATACTGTTGCGTGATATTCAGCTTCCGGCAACGCTGAGGGCTTCCATCGAAGCAAAGCAGCAAGCCGAGCAGGAATCACTGGCTATGAGTTTCAAATTGCAGAAGGAGAAACAAGAAGCTGACCGCAAGCGCATCGAAGCACAAGGTATTCGCGATTTCCAACAGACGGTTTCTCAGGGAATCAGTCAGCAGTTGCTGGAGTGGAAAGGCATTGAAGCCACGGAGAACTTAGCGAAGAGCCCGAACACGAAGATCGTGGTCATCGGCAACACGAAAAATGGGCTGCCACTGATCATGGGTCAATAATCACGATCAGTGCAGCCCGTTAATTTTGCCGAACCTGTAGCTAGGGGCGCTCTAGGGCCATAGCCACGGCGTTTCCTCCGCCGAGACAAAGCGCCGCAATCCCCTTGTGTGCGTCGCGGCGAATCATTTCGTAAATCAGAGTAATCAAAACACGGGCGCCGCTTGCTCCGATGGGATGTCCGAGCGCAACCGCTCCGCCGTTCACGTTCACTTTGTTGAGGTCAAGACCGAGTTCGCGTGTGACGCCAATTGCTGCGACGGAAAACGCTTCATTCAACTCATAGAGGTCCACTTCCTCGTTCTTCCATCCGGTCTTTTCCCAGATCTTACGAATGGCGCCAACCGGAGCCATCATCACCCACTTGGGGTCAACACCGCTGGTGGATTGCGCGACTATGCGCGCCATGGGCTCTATTCCAAGTTGCTTGGCGCGAGCGTAGCTACTGACGACAACAGCGGCTGCTGCGTCGTTCACGCCAGGCGCGTTGCCAGCAGTGACCGTCCCATCTTTCTTGAACGCGGGTTTTAGCTTGCTGAGGCTTTCAATGGAGGTATCTTCGCGCGGTGACTCGTCCTTCTCGAACTTTACCGGGGCTTCGCCCTTCTTCTTCGCAGGAAGCTCAACGGGCACTACCTGCGAGGAGAAGCGGCATTCCTTCCAAGCAGCGATTGCGCGGCGATGCGAATTCAACGCGTACTCATCTTGTTCCTGACGCGTGATGCCATACTTCTCCGCAACATTCTCGCCGGTATTGCCCATGTGGTAATCGTTGTAAATGTCCCAGAGCCCGTCATGCACCATGGAGTCAACGATCTGGCCGTTGCCAAGGCGATATCCCTTGCGCGCGTTGGGCAGCAGGTACGGAGTATTCGTCATGGACTCCATTCCGCCAGCGACGACGATGCCGCTGTTCCCCGTTTGAATAGCTTGCGCAGCTAGTCCGACCGCTTTTAGTCCGGAGCCGCAGACTTTGTTGACAGTCATTGCGCCAACCGTATCCGGAAGTCCGCCGCCGAGAGCGGCCTGACGCGCCGGGTTCTGACCGAGTCCGGCGGAGACGACGTTACCCATGATGCATTCGTCCACTTGGGCGGGATCAACCTTGGCGCGGCTAACTGCTTCGCGAACGGCGATCGCTCCAAGCTGCACTGCGCTGAAATCAGAAAGCGAGCCCTGGAATTTTCCGATGGGCGTGCGCGCGCCGGAGAGGATGACGATGTCTGAATCTTTATATGCGGCCATTCTGTAACTCCCTATATATGCGACGCTCTAGTTGTTTCGTTTAGTGATTAGCAACCCTTCATTATAAGATGGCGCTGGCCCACACAGGATGCAAACTGCGCGAGAGGCTCATCGGAACAGACCTTTCATATGAACAACGAGCTTCTCCCACCAGATCAACCGAGCATCGCAACTGCTACGGAGTCAGACAACGGGCACGCTCCAGCACCGCCAACAAAACAGCAGCACAAGCCAGTGGCGTCATATCTGCACACCGCAGTTGTGATCGCGCTGATGGTGGGCGTGGCGGTGATGTCGGCAACGACGATCAAGAATGGCACTGGGCCGAAAGGCCCGTTCGCAGAATATGTAGCTACTATTATCTGGCTGTGGCTGCTGGTGGCGCTGGTCGGCGTTGGAGTCCACAAACATGGCGTGAGTGTGCGTGAACTGATCGGCACACCATGGAAAAGTTTTGATGATGTACTCATAGACTTGGCGATCGCCGGCGGATTTTGGTTCGCTTCCGTACTCTTACTGGCGGGATTGAAGTTCATCATTAACCCAGGATTGCTTCATGCGGCATCGTCACCCAATGGCGTACAGGAGTCACTCAAGAGCATCGCTCCGCTCATTCCACACACTTCGAGAGAAATATTTTTTTGGATATTGATGTCGCTCTCGGCGGGGTTCTGCGAGGAATTCGTCTTCCGCGGCTATCTGCAAAAACAATTCAGCGCGCTTGCAAAGAACGCTGCATTGGGAATTATTTTCTCCGCCGTGATCTTCGGCATCGGACATCTCTATCAAGGAAAATTGCAAATGGCCTTGATTGGCGCATACGGCGCGATGTTCGGAATCCTTGCGCACTTCAGAAAAAGTTTGCGTCCGGGGATGATCGCGCACGCGTGGCAAGACATTCTCAGCGGATTAGTAGCGAGCATGTTGCTGCAGCACGCAACGAAGTGAAGAGTGTTGCGATCAGAGCACTCGGATAGTGACGTGCGACCTTCACTTTTTTCTTGACATCGTTTTTCAATGACTCTATACATTCAGAAATGCAACTGCACATCGTTGCTGACTCCATCTACGATGGAAAAGGGAGAATAGACAATATGGCAACCAAGAAAAAGGCAGCAAAGAAGGCCGCAAAGAAAAAGAAGTAATAACTGCAACAGGCAACTAAGGGGACGCGAGAGCGTCCCCTTAATTATTTGTACGAAATGTTTTTCCTGTTACTCTTCGCCAGAGTCTCCAGCAGCGGCGGCAATGCGCTTAATGGTCACCTGTGAACCAGCCTCTTTTTTCTGCGGAAGCTCGCGGGTAGTTTTCTCGATAGTGTCTACGCTCGGCATCTCGTCTCCGACTGAAGCGCCCAAGGTGTGGAACTTGCGGGCTGGCACCATGACGTTCTTCAACGATCCCACAGTTGCGTCGAAGGCTTTGACTGAGCCGTCGATCTTTGAGCGCAGGTCTTCGAGTTGTTCCGTAAGCTTCCACAATCGCTCGTACAGTTGTTTACCCAGCGAACGGATCTCTTCGGCGTTTTTTGTGAGTTGCGCTTCCTGCCATCCATAGGCGACTGCCTTCAGCAAAGCAATCAGCGTTGTAGGCGAAGCGAGGATGACTTTCTGTTCCGAACCGAATTCAAGGAGCAAGGGATCTTGCTGCAAAGCAGCGCTGAACATGGACTCGCGGGGAAGAAATACGATCACAAACTCGGGAGTCTTCGACAAAGTCTTCCAGTACGCCTTCGCGGAAAGTTCAGAGATGCGCGCCTTAACCTTTTCGGCGTGTTCCTTCAGCTTTGCAGAGCGATGCTTCTCGTCATCACTGGCCATGGCTTCCAAATAAGCTTTGGCTGAAACTTTGGAGTCCACAATGATCTCGCGCCCATTCGGAAGCTGGATAACCATGTCCGGAATGTGGGTCTTTTCGTCGTCGGTCTTGTAGCTCTGCTGCTCCTTGAAGGTGTAGTGCTCCAACATGCCCGCGGACTTTACAACTTCACGCAACTGGAATTCTCCCCAATCGCCGCTGCTGTCGGGAGTCTTGAGGGCGGAGACCAACCTGGCGGTTTCCGTCTTCAGTTCTTTCTGGGTGCCGGTGAGCAGATCGATCTGGGCGGAGATTCCGCCGTAAGCGCCCTCGCGCTTCACTTCCAACTGCTGCACTTGCGCATTCAACTTTTGCAAAGTGTCAGAGATGGGCTGGACGAGTGATTCCACTGCTTGCTTTCGCAGTTCGAGATCGCCGCTGGCAGTGGCCTGCTGTTCGCCGAGTTTCGATTGCGCAAGGTTCATGAACTCGGCACTGTTGCCGGCGAGAGCTTCCGAAGCGAGCGCCTTAAAAGCTTCTTTCAGGCGGGTCTCGGCGGTGTTCACGATCTCGAGCTGACGCTGAAAGGATTCACGCTCTTTTTCGAGCGAGGTCTTGGCGCGCTCCAGATCAGTGCGCAGTGTGCCCGTGGCTTCTTTCTCCGTCTTTAGCTCAGCGGTAAGCGTGTCGATCTGGTCCTGGTCTTTGAGCGCCTGAAAACGCGCGTTCTCAAGGCCAGCTCGAATGGTGGCGGACATCGCCCACGCGATCAGATAAGTGACTACTGCGCCCGCAACTGCTCCGCCCCCTACTAATATGAAAGACGACATTCTTCGCTCCTTGCTTTTCTTCTACTGAACGCTGCCGGCTGCTCGACCGATTTGAAACAGGGCCTCTTCCTTCGCCGGACAGATACTTGTGTAAGGACACCAACTGCAGTGGCGTCCTTCTTTGGGATTGAAATCTCCCGCGCGGATTCCAGCGGCAATCTCTGAGATCTTTTCTTCGGCTTCTGCTAACTCGTCATCCGTACGCTGCGTCGCCACTGTGACGTTGTTTTCCAGGCTGTAGAAGGTGAGCCGCTCCGCGGACTTCCCCAGGCTCTTTGCCGCGAGCGCGTACACCGTGAGTTGCATACTCTTGTCCGCGTGCTCTTCATTTTTCGCGGCACCCGCCTTGTAATCTTCGATAGCTACCGCGGAGTCCGAGAGCTCGTCGATGCGGTCCATGCGTCCTTGCACTGAAACCCCGCCCACCTCGAACTCGAAAGCTTTTTCAGTGGCCAAGACTTTGGGTTGCGGCTGCCCGGCGCGGGATTCGACGAAGACTGTCAACTGCCGTAGGCCCTGCTCTGTGTAGAGCTTGAGCTGATGCTGGTCGGCAATCCCGGCATTTTGGATTGCGTCGCGAAAACAAGTCAGCACGGTTTCAAGCTCCAGCATCTTGCCTGCCCTGACTGCTTCGTAATACGCGCGCAGCACGGTGTGGACGGCAGAACCGTACTGTTGCGCGGCGGCGAGTTCGCCGGGAATCTGCCACTCGCGCTCGATCTTGTAACGGAGCGTGCAGGAATCATAGCTGTCGATGGCCGTCGCACTCAGCTTCAATTTCGCGAGGCGTGGAAGCGAGGGCATCATCAGCCATCTGCCGATAGGGACGTACGCAGGCGCAGAAGCGTGGATGTCGAAACGGGTTTCGGTGATGTTGCGAACGCTGATGATGCCCTTCAGCTCTTTGTTCGCGATCAACTCCTTGACGTAACCAGTCGGGCCTTTTCCCTTGAGCTTGCCGTAGATGGCGACGGAATCTTCGGAGCGAGTGATGCCGACGTAAAACAGCCGGCGTTCTTCCGCATCGTGGAGTTCTTTCGTCGTGGGAAGGTCACTCGCTTTGGACCGAGACAATGCCTGCGGAAACTCGAACAGCGGGTCGCGATTGTTGGGAGGGAAGGTGCCCTGATTCACGCGGACAATGTAGACGTGCTTGAATTCCAGTCCTTTAGCGCTGTGGACAGTCATGAGCTGGATGGAATCGGGTGCCGTCTTGCTGTCCGAGTCAGGAAGGCAAACTTTTCCGCCTTGAGCGATGTAGCAATCGAGGTAGGTGACGAATTCTTCCAGGTCGCCTTTCTCGGCGATGGGCTTCTTCTCCCAGTCAGAAACAAACTTCCGAAATGCTTTCTGCGGGGCAGAAACGGGCAGTGCGAATGTCTTGATGAGCAGTTCGACCGAGGCGCTGGCATTCAGCTTCATGCTGGCAATCTGTTTCCGTGCGACGGCGAGCGCATCCAAAAGATTTTTTCCGTTCGGAACTTCGCGCAAGACGGTGTCCACGGCGGTTCCGCGTTTGGCGCTTGTTAGCGCGAATTGCAATTTGACCGGGTCAATCTTGAATTGCGGGAGAGCTGCGAGACGGAAGATGCTGACGGAGTCGTCAGGAGTAATGGCAATGCGGATGGCTGCAAGCAGATCGCGCACCTCTGAGCTGCCGAGAACGTCGACTCCTCTCACATCGAGCGGAATGCCACGCTCCGCGCACTCGGTGACAACCTCAGCGCGGTTTTTGTGCGCGCGATACAGAATCGCGAAGTCAGACCACTTGAGTCCGGTCTCTTCGCGGCGAGCTACGATGGAATCGATCAGAGTCTTAGCTTCGGTGATGTGGTCGGGGGTAACGACAGCTTCGGGATTGAAGTCAGGTAGCGGATGTCCGGTCTTCTTTGCTTCTTCGGCGCGACCGGAAATGAGCGGCTTTCGTTCGAGAGAAAAGTTTTTTGAGATGACCGCAAATGCAGTTTTCAGTACCGCAGGCACCGAACGGAAGTTGTGGTCGAGCGTGACTTGCTGCATCTTGGGGAAGCGACGCTTGAACTCCTCAAAAGCTTCGCTGGTTGCGCCGCGAAAGCGATAAATCGCCTGGTCGGGATCGCCGACCGCGAATATGTTTGCTGTGTCGCCGGCCAGTAGCTGTGCGAGTTCGATCTGCCCAAAATTGGAGTCCTGAAATTCGTCAATGAGGATGAAGCGGGTGCGCTGGCGTTCCTGCGAAAGAATCTTCTTGTCCTGCAACAACGCGACCGCATCAACGATCATGTGACCGTACGTTCCCCACCCCTTGCTGCGGAGCAATTTTTCTACGTGATCATAAACAGAGGCGATCTCGCGGCATCGGGCGAGGACTTCGTCGCGATGCATGTCAGCCATAAGCTTCGCAGCGGCAACGCGCGGCAGCGGGATTGAGGGGTCGGATTCGAGTTTGGCGATGTACCGCTGGTATTCAGCGACGCCGATCAGGTCATCCTGACATCGCGTGTTGAAGTCGAGCAGGTCGCTGATGAATTGCCCTGGACTTGCAGCCTTGGTGAAATGCTTGAGTGGAAGCTCCGGGACGCGCAGATTGAGATAGACCTTGAGGTCTAATCCGTCGACGAGTTTGAATCCGCGTTCGTGGCGAACCAGAAGACTATTGCAATAGGAATGGAAAGTTTCCGTTTGCAAGCCGGAGATGTCACGCTCAGAACCGAGGAGATCCTGCACTCGCGCGCGGATGTTCGCAGCGGCGTTATCAGTGTAAGTGACTGCGAGGATCTCTTCGGGAGCGACGTTGTGATTGCGAATGAGGTTTGCGATCCGCGCGACCAAAACCTTCGTCTTGCCGGAACCAGCGCCGGCGACCACGAGCATGGGGCCATGCAGGTGTTCGACAGCGCGTCGTTGCTGCGGTGTGGGGGGATGCGTCACGGGTCAGTCCAGGGAATGCGATTGCATTATCTGTGACTTACCAGCGCTCCGCAATGAGAAGTTTCGCCTAGGCTGCGTCTACTTGCGCCTATGTGACCGCGCGTACGATTGCGATGGAAGCGATAGCAGCAGTCTCAGCGCGCAGGATGGTAGAGCCGAGCGAGGCGGATGTCCATCCAGATTCTGCGAAGAGCTTCAGTTCGTCGTCGGTCCAGCCGCCTTCGGGGCCAATGGCGAGCGTGATTGGGACATCTTGCGAGACAACTTGTGCGAGGGTGATGGATTTTTCTGTTTCGGAGAGAACTATTCGTGTATTGCTCTCCGGGATTTCCGCAAGCGCAGCTTTAAGTTTCACGGCGTCTGCAATCTCCGGCTCCGCCGTTCGACGTGACTGCTGCGAAGCTTCATGGGCGATCTTCCGCCAGCGCTCAAGCCGTTTTGCGGCAGCGCTAGCGAGATGCGCGTCGGTGCGTCGGGAAATCACGGGAAGAATGCGAGTGACACCTAGCTCAGTGGCTTTTTCAATCGCCCATTCAAAGCGGTCAAATTTGAAGACGGCGAGAAGCAGGGTTATTTCGGATACGTCAGCGGAAGCGATTGGCACCTCTGCGCCAAGTTCCAGTTCCACACGATCTTCGTCGATGGTCATAACCGTTCCGATGCGGATAGCGTGGTCGTGTGCGATGTCGAACTGCTGGCCGACGCGCGCCCGCAAGACGCGAGCGAGATGCAATGCGTTTTGTCCGGTGAGAGCGGCGCGGCTTCCGCTTACCTCGTCGGCGATCCAGCGGCGTCGAGTCATGGATTGTGATTATCGAACAAAGACGAGATAAATAGCGACAGCAATACCGCTGAAGAGAACGCCGAAGATGCGTTCCAGCGCGAGCATCTGGTCCGGAGTGCGGAAGAGCAACGCCAGAATGGATTGCACGCCGCTGAGCCAGGCCACTGCGGCTGCGACCCAGAGCCAGGGCATGTGCATGGTGGACATCGCGCTGAGAGCGGAAGCCCCGACCAACACGATGAGGGCAAGGAGCTTTTGAGTGAGCCGAGCACGTGGGTCTTCGAGGCGAAGACTTTGCGATTGGGCGGAGTGGCGTGACTTAGTCAGCCGAACAAGAGCTGCGAACATTGCCACTACGAAGAGAACATATCCATAGTTGTGCAGGCTTCTCATCGGGGCTTCTCATCTGGCCTCAGCCAAAAATGTCCTTCACTTTGTTGAAGAGGTTCTTGTTTGGCTTGTTCTCGACGGAGCTGAGCGAATTCAACTCTTCCAGCAACTCGCGCTGCCGTTTGGTCAGCTTCGACGGAGTCTGCACGCGGACTTCGACGTACAAGTCTCCTTTTTGATTGCCACCGTTTAACACTGGCACGCCTTTGTGTTTGATGCGGAAGCGAGTGCCCGGCTGCGTTCCGTCTGGCACTTTCAATTTATGCTCGCCGTAAAGTGTGGGAACAGTGATCTCAGAGCCGAGAGCCAGTTGCGGAAAGGAAACGGGAATCGCGCAATAGAGATCGTTACCTTCACGTTCAAAGAAGTCGTGTTCCTTCACGTGCAAGACAACGTACAGATCGCCAGGAGGGCCACCATTCGCGCCCGCCTCGCCTTGGTCGGAGTATCGAATGCGCGTGCCGTCTTCGACACCCGCTGGCACTTGCACGTCCATGGTGCGCTCGTGGAGTTGACGTCCCTGGCCTTTGCAATTCGTACATGGGTCTTTGATGATTTGCCCAGCGCCGGAACATGATGAGCAGGTTCGGGCGACGGTGAAGAATCCTTGCTGGAAGCGAGTCTGTCCGCGACCACCACATGCAGTGCAAGTGATCGGCGTCTTGCCGGGAGCAACGCCGATGCCGTCGCAATCCGAACAAGCTTCATAGCGGCGAATCTTCAGCTGCTTCTTGATGCCGAAAACGGCTTCTTCGAAACTGAGTGAGAGGTCTTCGCGAAGGTCGTTGCCACGCTGGGCGCGATTGCGACGACGTCCACTGCCGCCGGCGCCGCCGAAGATGTCTCCGAAGAAATCGCCAAAGATGTCATTGAAATCGACTGATTCGAATCCACCGCCGCCGAAGCCGCCACCATTCACTGCGGCATGGCCGAAGCGGTCGTAGGCCGCGCGCTTATCCGCGTCAGAGAGCACGGCGTAAGCTTCGCTACATTCCTTGAATTTGTCTTCGGCAGCCGGATCGTTTGGATTTCGGTCAGGATGGTGCTGGAGCGCCAACTTACGATAGGCACTTTTCAGCTCGACTTCCGTGGCAGTGCGGCTGACGCCGAGTACCTCGTAGTAGTCACGTTTTGTGTTTGTCGGCAACTCTGTAGGTCGTCCTTACTTCTTTGAATTTTTTGCGACACGCACCATTGCGGGACGCAACAGGCGGTCTTTCAATTTGTACCCACGCTGGAGTTCGTCCAGCACGTGATTGTCTCTGACATCAGATGACTCAACCATCTCAATGGCTTCATGGTAGCGAGGATCAAATGGCTCGCCCTTGGCATTGACGGGTTCCACGCCGAGTTTGGTGAGGACTTCGTCCATCTGGCGGCGGATCAGTTCAAGCCCTTTGCGAAGATCATTCTCGTTCGTGTTCCCCGCCTTCAGCGCTAGATCGAAGTTGTCGAGGATGGGCAACAATGACTTCACGGTGTTTGCAATGGCGAAGTCGCGGAACTCTGTCTGCTCGCGCGCGTTCCGCTTGCGCTGGTTCTCAAAGTCGGCCTGTTGGCGGGCAAGACGATCAAAGAGGGCGTCGCGCTCTGCCTGAAGTCGTACAATTTGGTCGCGCGGATCGCCTACTCCGGCGGAAAACTCCGGAGCGCCGGCTTCGCGATCTGCCGGCCTATTCTGGTTCGGAGTTGACTGGCCGTTCTCTCCGGAGTCGGATCCAGATTCCGGCGGCAATAACTCTTCATGTACGTTCGATTCTCTGTCTTTCATTTCTGCAACACTCTTCTGGTATGAATTCGCTTACTCAGACTCATTAAGAATCTTGTCAAATAACTGCGCGATGTATGAGACCGCGGTAATCGTGTGTTCGTAATCCATTCGCGTTGGGCCAATCACGGCCAGTGAGCCCATAACTTCGTTCCCCACTCGCGCCGGAGCGCCGATCAGAACGAAGTTCCGCATCTGGGGGACCTTCTCTTCAAGTCCAATTACCACGCGTACAGCTTCCTGGCGCGAATCGAGATAAGCGGAAAGCAAGTCAGCAACCTTCTGCCGCTCTTCCAGCGTCCGAAGCATCTGGCTTAGGCGTTCTTTGTCTTCTTCATTGATGACAAGGTTCGCCACACCTTCCACATAGACTGACTGCGAGCCGTGAGGATCGTCGAGCGCGCCCCCTTTGTAGAGATCACCAAGCGCCTGCATCATGCGGTCATACTGGCTGCGGGCTTCTTCCATGCGCCGGACAAGTTCCTTCTGCATGGCTTCCATCGTCCAGCTACGGAAGTTCTCGTTCAGGTAGCGTGCGGCTTGCTCGAGCTCCTGCTGAGTGAGTTCGCGTTCCATTCGCAGGACGCGATCACGAACAATGCCGGACGTCGTCACAACTACCGCAAGCACTTTTTGTCCGGTGAGCCGTGTGAAGTAAACATGATCGAGGGCGTTCTTCTTCCCTGTCATTGAGACGGCCACGCCGACTCCGCTCGATACGAGCGAGAGCACGTGCGAAGTGCGCTCCATGAATTCCTGAACGTCAGATACGCCTTTAAAAGAATCGGAAATCTTGTCCTGGTCGGCGTGGGATATCTGCGCGCGTCCGGTGATCTGCTCAACGTAATAGCGGTAGGCGTCGGGAGTCGGGATGCGTCCGGCAGAGGTGTGAGGCTGCTCAAGGTATCCGGCCTCAGAGAGATTCGCCATCACATTCCGGATGGTGGCCGAGGAGAGACCATCCTTATTAGTACGGGAAACGGTCTGCGACCCGACCGGCTCACCTGTCGAGATGTAAGTCTCGATAATGGCGGTGAGTATCTGTCGCTCGCGTGGTCCGATTTGTGAATGGGTAGACATACGACTGCTTGGCGTAGATTCTCGCCTGGCACCTAAAACATTTAGATGCAAAGACTTAGGTGCTCGTCGCTGAATTTTTCGCTAAGCTAGATTTTAGGATTTGAGTGCTGGATTGTCAAGGTAGGGGGTGCGACAGGTAGTGGGGCGATACTTTTATGCGTGATTCACGACCATAATTCTAATTTACCGCTTTCCACACGAAGAACTCTCGAATTGGTCAACTTGTCGTGCCAGGCTTGCCCTTGTTTATTGCGCCCAACGATGAGAGTGATGGGTCATCCACAAAGAGCAATGAAGCTCAAAAACGTTCTTAAAGAGGCCTGCTTTAGTCCTGATTGTTCCTCGTTCAATTGCTCTAAACGCATACCAAGCAAGAATTCACCAGGTGTTTGCTTTCCTTTCATCATTGGGTATGCAAAATACATGAAAATCATTGCCATCATGCTCAGGACTGCTGGGGCTGCAAGAACCTTGTCATATGTAGTCAGGTAATCCCTTTCAAACTGCCAAGCGAATTGCCCGGTGCGAACGTATTCGAGCGCCATTGGAATCATTCCAATTACAGGCGAAAGCACGAACATAATCAGGAAGAAATCCAGCCAGAAACAGCAAAAGCGCCTGAAAAAGCTAGGCCGATCGCGCAGAGTGACACCTGGCTTCGGTGCATTGAAAAAAAGGAACGGAACCACGGCGACAAAAAGAAATGTAGATGGACTAGATCCTCCCTCTACGTGCGTCACTCCATTTTCGCTGGTTACGGAATATCCCACCTTCTGTGGACCAACGAAGAATAACGGAATACAACATGCAACTATGCAAACTGCTACCCAGAATCGTGACAAGCTCATTCCGGACTACCTCCCTGCTGACGCAGCAACTAGCTGATTTCAATCTTCGTCTCCGGCTTGGCCGCGGCTTCCGCTGCACGTTCCTTCACCTTTTGCGCTAGTTCAAAGAACGACTTTGCTCCTACGGAGTTCTCGCCAGCCAAGGCTACAGGATGTCCGGAGTCGCCGCCTTTGCGGATGTTGGGATCAAGTTCCACTTCGCCGAGGAAGTTGAGTCCGAATTGGCGGGCGGTGCGCTCTCCTCCGCCATGCGAGAAGATGTCGATCTCGTGGTGGCAATGTGGACAACTAAAGCTGCTCATGTTTTCGACGAGGCCAAGGATGTCCACCTTCACTTGACGAAACATCTCGATGGCTTTGCGTCCGTCTTGCAGCGAGACATCGGACGGCGTGGTCACGACGACTGCGCCGGTGATAGGAACAGTTTGCACGAGCGAGATGACGACGTCGCCGGTGCCGGGCGGCAGGTCAACGATGAGGTAGTCGAGTTCTCCCCATTCCACCTGTTGAAGGAATTGCCGGATCATCTGATGGAGCATGGGGCCGCGCCAAACCAGCGGCTTGTCGCCGGGATTGAGCAGGCCGACTGAGATGAGTTTTATCCCAAAGCTTTCCAGCGGCTCGATACGGTTCTCATTCACCAGCCGCGGCTGCGCGGTGGCGCCCATCATGAGCGGGACGTTGGGGCCATAGATGTCAGCGTCAAGCAGGCCGACTTTGTTGCCCATCTTCGCGAGTGCGACCGCGAGGTTCACGGCGATGGTGGTCTTGCCCACTCCGCCTTTGCCAGAGCCGACAGCGATGATGGTCTTAATGCCGGGAAGTGGTTGCGGCGCGGGTGGAACGCCGTGAGTAGGTTGATGCGGATGTGCGTGTCCCAATGGAGTGCCTTTAAGAAGATTTGATTAGCACTGATTATAAGCTCGGCTTAGACCGCGCTGTATCCGCCATCTATCGGGAATGCCGCGCCTGTGACCCAGGACGATTCGTCGCTGGCGAGATAGACGGCGCAGTGGGCGATGTCCTCGGGTTTGCCGAAGCGTCCGAGCGGATGCAGCGCGATACGCTGCTTGCGCGCGGCTTCAGGATCTGGAGCTTGCGTGATGAACTGTGCGACGAGTTCTGTTTCCACGATGCCGGGGCAAATGGCATTGACGCGTATGTGCTCAGGCGCGTGATCGAGCGCCATGGCCTTGGTCATGAGCGTGACTGCGCCTTTTGAAGCGGCATACGCGACACGGTTCTTAGCTCCGAGAAGTCCCAGCACAGATGCGATGTTGATGATGGACCCACCGCCGGACTTCCTCATGTGAGGCAATGCCGCTTTGACCAGCAGCCACACGCCTTTCACGTTGGTGTCAAAAGTCGCGTCCCAGTCTTCTTCGGTGTGGCTCTCGACGGTTCCAGGGGAAAGCTTTCCGGCATTGTTGACGAGGATGTTGAGTCCGCCGAAATGTTCGACCGTCTCGCGCACGATGCGCTCGATGTCTTGCGGATCAGAGACGTCTCCGGGCAACACAAAGGCTGCACTGCCAATCTCTTTGGCGACATGCTCGAGCGGTTCATGGCGGCGTCCGACCAGGGCAACACGCGCACCCTCTTTTGCGAACTCGAGCGCGCAGGCGCGTCCGATGCCGGTACCTGCCCCAGTGATGATTGCGATTTTGCCGTAAAGACGTTTGGGGAGGATGTTGTTGCTGATCGCCACAGTTCGATCGTAGGGCGCTGGAGTCTTCTGCCGAGCTTGCAAACTTTCCGGTAACAGGCCGGGACGCGACCGCGGATCCATCTTCATGCGCAGGAGTATCAGGCGCACGAATACAAATATCGTGAGGACGACAATTGCGAAGATGAGGACTTTCAGCATGGGCGCAGAGAGATGATAGCTGAGCGGCCCGGAGTAGCTAGACTTTTTTTAGCGCCTTCTTGCGTTCAAGCTCGGCCTTGCGCTGTTCGCGACGACGTCCTGCATCTTCGAAGCGCTGCTTCTGCTCGTCGTCTTCAGGAACTACCGGTGGTACGGGGAGATGGCGTCCGCGTTGATCGACGGCGACAAACGTCAGGTAGGCAGTCGCGACATGGCGGCGCGTGCCGGTGATGTAGCTCTCCACAAAAGCCTTTACGCCGACTTCCATGGAAGTACGGAAGGCGCGGTTCACAGATGATTTCAAGATGAGCAAATCCCCCACGTGCACCGGGGCGAGAAAATCGATGTGGTCCATGGAGGCGGTGACCACATAGCTGCGCGCATGACGATGCGCTGCCATCGCTCCGGCGAGATCGACGAAGTGCATCAGTCGCCCGCCGAGCAGGTTGCCGAGCGGATTAGCGTCATTGGGGAGAACGACCTCCGCCATTTCCGATTGCGACTCCGCCACGGTTCGCGGAGACATGTGTCCTTCCATTGCCTCTATCATGCTTGCCATTCCAGCTTTGATGATACCGCACCGCTGCAAGGCTCAGAAGAATTGCCGTCGTGCTAGGCTTTTAGTCCACCTATGAACCGCATTGCGATGTTGAAAGAAGTGCTGGAGCAGAATCCTACTAATGCGTTTGCCCGGTATGGGTTGGCGATGGAACACGCCAAGGCTGGCGATGTTGAGACGGCTATGGCGGAGTTCACGGAGTTGCTCGACGCGCATCCGGATTACGCACCGGGCTACTTCATGGCCGCGCAGACGCTTGCAAAGGCCGGACGGACGGACGAAGCCAAGACGTATCTGCAGAATGGCATTGCCGCTGCCTCCCGCACTGGAAACGCCCATGCCAAAGGCGAGATGGAAGCGATGCTGGATGAGTTGAGTTACTGAGCTATGAGAGCATGACAAACGTCTGGCAGTTGCTACTTACGGGATTCACTTGCCTCGTGCTTCTTTTTTTTGCGATCGCGGATTTGCGTATTGCTTATGCAATCGCTTCCGCAATTCTCTTTCTTGGATTCGCAGCAGGGTTCTTGTTTCAGCCCAAAGGTGAGTTCGTGTCAATGACATTGCCGGGCTTGGAAGGTGGTTTTAGTCCGGTACTGAACGGCACTGATATCGGTGAAGCATTTCCGCAGATCATTTTCCTTAGGATCGAGTTGGTCAACCTTGCGTTCTTGGGCTTTGTTGCTTTCATTCCGATTGCAATTCTAATTTGGATTATCTCTGGCAATGACGTTTCCCCGGGCAGCGGATTCCCACCGGCAAATGTGGTGATTGTCCCCATGTATCTCTTTTGGCTGCCATTCTCGTTTATCGGAACTTGGATCAGGGAGAGATACTTGCTTCACAACGCGGAAATCTTTTGGGCGTTCTTCCAAGTTTCCGGCAGCAATTACTCCTATCAGTTTTTTGATCCTCTAGGTGACAGGTGGGGAGGGTTGGGCAATTTGAGATTCAGGGTTCCTCCCGAACGGGACACTATCGCCTTGGCAGTAGCCAGAGCTCAGAATCTCGATGAGAGCAAGCTGAGTTTTTCGTTTATGTTTCACCGCTTTGTCGTGATTGACCGGATACATGCCCCAGACCATGATGATAAGGACAGCACTGTCGAGGATTCGGCCCCAGTCTCTTAGGTGAACTTGAAGAGCCAATTCTTCGTCTCGGCGTACAATTGCCGATGTGAGCGAACTTCTCCGCTTATTCCCTCTCAACCTGGTGCTCTTCCCTGAGAATCCCCTGCCTTTGCACATCTTTGAGCCGCGATACCGCGAGATGATCGCGGAATGTCTGCAAGAGAAGCAGCCGTTCGGGATCGTGCGCGTGATACCCGGGGAGAAAGCCAATCGTCTCGCGGAATTCGGATGCACGGCGGAGATCGTTGACGTGCTGCGAACGTATCCGGATGGACGGATGGACATTCTTACCGCGGGTCGTCGGCGATTCGAGCTGATGGAGATCAACGAAGACCGTAGCTTCCTTCGCGGAAAGGTGGATTTCTTCGACGACAGCGCAACAGAAAAGACGGTCACTCCGCATGAGCTTTCGCAGATTCGCAATCGCGCTCTCGCACTCCATTCGGAGCTGCTGCTGTTGACCGACTCCGAAGACACAGTCGCCGACAAGGAAAGCGAGGCGGTTTCATTTCAGTTGGCGTCGAACTTGCCGGTGGACCTCGACTTCAAACAAACTCTTTTGGAGATGCGCTCCGAACCAGAACGACTGCGCACTCTGCTCGACTATTACAGCAAGATCGTTCCCAAACTGAAATTGATGGCAGTGGGACGAAAACGCGCGGGCAGCAACGGCTATGTGCATTGATGAAGCAGATTTTGTGCGGCGTATAATCCGCTGAATGAAGATGAAGACGGGCGCTGCTTTTCAGCATCCAATCATCAGGAGCACTCATTTTGACTAATAACCTTCCACAAACCCTCGGCCAGCTTCGCAAGAGTGAGTTCACCGAGCAACGTCTGCGTGACCGCCGCGTGAAAGATGAGCTTCGGGAAAATCTGATGGCGCGGCTGCGTTCGCCGGAACCGCTCTTCCCAGGCATCATGGGATACGACGATACTGCTGTCCCGCAGATCGTGAATGCCATTCTTTCGCGACATAACTTCATACTTCTTGGGCTGCGAGGACAAGCAAAGAGCCGCATCCTGCGCTCACTGACTACACTGCTGGATGCGCACACACCCTACATCGCCGGTTGTGAGATTCGGGACAATCCGTATGATCCAATCTGCAAACGCTGCCGAAATTTGGTCGCGGATAAAAGCGAAGAGACACCGATCGCTTACCTCACTCCCGAGGATCGCTATGTCGAAAAGCTGGCAACTCCGGATGTAACGATCGCCGATCTTATCGGTGACATCGATCCCATCAAAGCCGCGCGGGGCGGACACGAACTCAGCAGCGAGCTGACAGTCCACTACGGACTGCTGCCACGAGCGAACCGCGGAATCTTCGCCATCAACGAACTTCCTGACCTCGCCGGAAAGATACAAGTCGGCCTGTTCAACATCATGCAGGAAGGCGACGTGCAGATTAAGGGATATCCCATTCGCATGCCACTCGATGTTGCCATCATTTTCTCCGCTAATCCTGAGGACTACACCGCACGTGGAAAAATCGTTACGCCGCTGAAAGACAGAATCGGGTCGGAGATTCGCACGCACTATCCTGCGAGCATTGAAGAAGGAATTGCCATCACCGAGCAGGAAGCCTGGGCGCAACGTAACGGGCACGAGTTGCAGATCGATGTTCCGCAATACATCCGCGAAGTAGTGGAGCAGATCGCATTCTGCGCGCGTGAGGACAAGAAGATCGACAAGCGCTCCGGCGTGAGTCAGCGCCTGCCTATCAGTTGCATGGAGAACGTGATCTCGAATGCCGAGCGTCGCGCGATCCGAAATACTGAAAAGACAGTAGTGCCACGCATCAGCGATGTCTATGCCGCTCTTCCCGCAATCACCGGCAAACTTGAACTCGAATACGAGGGCGAGATGCGCGGTGGCGATACGGTCGCGCGGGAGCTTATACGAACTGCCATCGCGAAGACGTATGACCGGTATTTTGCGAACGCTAAAATCGATCAGATCGTGCAGTGGTTCGATCTTGGCGGACAGATACAAATCTCAGACTCTGCTTCGTCGTCCGAAGTGCTCACGGCGCTGAAGGGCATTCAAGGACTGATGGATAAGCTCAGCGCCGTGGAAATCAATTCCAAAGCCGCGCCTGAAGCGCAGGTTTCCGCAGCGGAATTTCTGCTCGAAGGTCTTCACGCCCACAAACGCGTAGGTCGTAGTGAAGAGCGTGTCTTCAAGGCTGAGAAACCGGCGAAGCGTCCGGAAAAAACTTACGATCGCGAGAGCGATGATTTCCCTCCGAGCCCGCGCGGGCGGCGTCCTTACAATTAAATGAAATTTACGAAGTACAGCAAATACGTCCCTGACCCCGCTGGCGAGATGAGCATGGAAGACCTGCTCTCAGCATTGTCGGATTACCTGCTGCAGAGCGGATTCCAAAACCCCTACATGGGGTTTTACGAGATGCAGCAGGGCGAACACACGATGGAAGACCTGCGCAAAGCGATTGAACAGGCGCTTGAGTCCGGTGCGCTGGATGACATGCTGGATATGGATTCCGAGCGCATCGAAGAAATGCTCAACGAGATCAAAGCGCAAGGAAAGATGGATGAATTAATAGACCAGATCATCCAGCGCATGGAACAAGAGAACTTCATCAACGTCGATCGTCCATTTGAGAATCCATACGAGAATAGCGATCCATCAAGCGTTGGTGGACAGACGGGGCAAGCGCAAGACCAAGTGAAATTCGAGGTCACAGACAAGGGACTCGATTTTCTCGGATATCGCACGCTGCGTGATTTACTGGCGTCACTGGGGAAATCCAGCTTCGGACGGCATGACACGCGCGATCTCGCAACGGGAGTCGAAACCAGCGGTGCTGCCAAGCAATACGAATTCGGCGACGCTCTGAATTTGGACATTACCGCAACGTTGTCGAGCGCGATCCAGCGCGAGGGGCTGACGGTTCCGCTCAACATTGAATATTCCGATCTGCAAGTGCATCAGTGCGAGTATCAATCCTCATGCGCAACTGTGGTTATGCTGGATTGTTCGCACTCGATGATCCTCTACGGCGAAGATCGTTTCACGCCGGCGAAGAAGGTCGCCATGGCGCTTTCGCAGTTGATTCGAACGCAGTATCCCGGAGATTCGCTTTCGCTGGTACTGTTTCACGACTCCGCGGAAGAGCTACCCATCTCGCAATTGGCGCGAGTGAAAGTTGGACCGTATTACACCAATACACGCGAGGGACTCCGCGTGGCCCAGCGCATTCTGCAACGCCAGCGCAAAGACATGAAACAGATCGTGATGATCACTGATGGAAAACCGTCAGCGCTGACGCTCGAAGACGGGCGTATCTACAAGAACGCCTTCGGATTGGACCCGCTGGTTGTCAGTAAGACGCTGGAGGAAGTGTCGCGATGCAAGCGCTCCGGCATCTTGATAAATACCTTCATGCTTGCATCGGATTTTGGATTGGTACAGTTCGTTCAAAAAGTCTCAGAGATGTGCCGTGGCAAAGCCTATTTCACTACGCCCGAGCGGCTAGGTGAATACGTTCTGATGGATTACATGTCGCGGAAGATGAAAACGATCCACTAGGGCTTAGGCGTGGCGTCCTCGGCCTTCGCCTCTTCTTCTTTCTTCACTGCTGCTTCGGCTGCCTGGAAACCCATCTTTGAATGTGTTCCGTCGCAGAATGGCTTGTTGACGGATGCGCCGCAGCGGCAGAGCGAGATCGCTGGTTTGCCGGTCAAATCCCACTCATTTCCATTTGCGTCCACAAGTTTGATAGGACCTTCCACGCGATACGGCCCGTTCGGTCTTACTGTGATCTTTACTTCAGACATGAGGATCAGTTTCTCGTTTCTAGTTTTTAGTTTCTCGTTGCTTCGAGATTCTATCAAGAATGTTTGAGCGCACTCACTTCTTAAAGGCTACATTTACAAGCAACTTCTCGCCTTCCACTTCGACGACATTGCAGAATGTGCGATCGCCGCGGCGACTGAAGTCGAGACTCACCCGGCTGTTACCCACGCGCATGTTGCGGATCTGAAGATAGTCGAGCCACTCCGGCAAAGTGGGATTCATGATGTTAAGTTCGCGTTGCGGTGCACTGGGACGGATGCCGAGCACCGAGGTAAGCATGAAGAACATCGTCCCCGACGCCCATGCTTGCGGTGAACACGAAACCGGATAATGCACTGGAACATCTGAATCTTTTCTCTGGATACCGCAGAATAATTCCGGCAGGCGGCTGTCGCGAAAAGTTTGCGCTGCCTGGAAGAGCGTGGTGAGCGTGTGCAGCGCGGGCTTGCGGAAATCGTATAGGGCCATGCCGTGCGCGATGAGCGAATTGTCATGCGGCCAGACCGACCCGCGATGATAGCTCAGCGGATTGAAAACCTTTTCGTCTTTCGATAGCGTCCGCCAACCCCAGCCGGAATGCATATCCGGCTGCATCAAGCGGTTCGCCACTAAGCGAGCGCGATCGGTCTTCACAGCGCGGGTGAAAAGCAGATGCCCAGGATTGGACGAGATCACATCAATTTTTTTCTTGTCCTTGTCCAAGCCCATTGCATAGAAGCCCTGGCGCTGCATCCAGAAAGATCGTTCGATCTGCTTGGCGAGTTCCACCGCTTCGCGCTTCAGGCGGTCGGCCGTTTGCGTGTCGCCCAGGGAGCGCAGCAGCTTCGATAGCCGATACTTCGCGTCATACACGTAACCCTGTACTTCCACCAACGCAATCGGCGACTGCGCGATGGTGCCATCCGGAAACATGTTTGCGTCCCATGAGTCCTTCCAACCTTGGTTCGCAAGGCCTTTCGGCGAGCGGCGTTGGAATTCTACGAAGCCATCACCGTCAAGATCGCCATATATATCGATCCATGACAATGCCCGATGGATATTTGGTAGCAGATCGCTGATTAGTTTTTCGTCGGCCGTCCAATTGAATGCCTCGCTGACAAGCATGAGGAAGAGCGGCGTCGAATCGACTGAGCCGTAATACGCACCAAAAGGCATTTCGCCTGTGCGCGTCATCTCACCCTGGCGCTGCTCGTGAATGATCTTCCCCGGCTGCTCATCGCGCCAGTCATTCACTTCGTTTCCTTGGTATCGGGCGAGAACGCGCAGCGTCTCATCCGCAAGCTGCGGATTTAGTATCAGCGCTTGGTAGGCGGCGATTATGGAATCTCGCCCAAAGATGGTGGCGAACCACGGGATACCAGCCGCGACCACATGTTGATTTCCGTCGGGAATCTGCAGAGCGTGGAAGTCTCCAGAGGCGCTGTTAAGTACGGCGTCAAAGGCTTCATTGCTGCTTTGGATTTTTGTGGACGCACTTTCCCAAAGCGCAACCGCGTGTCGGCGGGAACGCATGCTGGAGTTGAAATCCGGAGCCTTATGGTGCGCGTATGGGTCATCCTGCACCAGGGCGGTGACCATTGTTTCAATGCGAACCCGCTCCAGGGGGTTTAGTTGGACATTCCAGCCGACAGTGGTTCCGTCCACTTGCTCCGGCGCGGGAGAGAACTTTATCGAAGTCTGCCGCATGATGTCGTCTCGTCCGCGATAGACGAACAGCAGCACGTCACCCTTCATTACGGGACTGTAAAAATGCCCGCAACTTCCCCGCGCGACTCCGCGCACTTGAAAGACGTCTACAAAATCAGCTCCGTAAATCAGTTCCACTCGGAATTTGATGGGCTTAAGGTTGAAATTTTCAAAAACCAGATGATCGAAGAAAACATTTTTCGTGACCAGTTGGTCGCGGCGGATGTGGATGGTGTTCTCCGGCAGGTCAAACGAGTCGCGCAGCGTGATGTTCCCTGTGGTGAGTTCGATCTGCGACGCATAACTCTTCTCTGTGCTGGACGACAGCACCACGGTGCGGTGTCCATCCACTTTCAATTCGATGTTGCTGAGGAAACGTGTGTCGTCGTGGAAAAAGCCGACGTCCGGCGCGCCCGGCGGTGAGATGTCGCCCGCAACGGACGTCGAGAGAAACGTCTTACCATCGATCAGCGTGAGGTTGTTTGACTTTCGCGGCTCACTTACCTGATATGCGATCCTTGGCTCAATGTGCGGACAAGGTATCTCTACCAGTTCACTTTCAGGAACGATCGGCAATGCGCTCATGCCACCGCACTCTCAGGCAGGAAGATTTGTGACGAGCCAGAAACCGCGACTTTATTCGCTTTGCGGGAGAGCACCTGTTCGTACAACTCGATATAGGCCGAGACCATACCGTCCAGAGAGAATTCTGTCTCAACATATTTGCGGACCGCTGCGGGAGAGAACACGTTGTGATCTTCCATCTGGGCTAGACGCGCAACCATTTCGTCTGTTGATTCGCATACGTATCCTGAGACGCGATCTTTGACGATCTCGGAAACCGAGCCCCCGGGCAACGCCAATACCGGTGTTCCGCAAGCCATCGCTTCTACCATGACTAACCCGAATGGTTCGTCCCACTGGATTGGAAATAACATGGCCATCGAATCCCCTAGCAATTCGTTCTTTGCAGCCAGGTCTGCTTTCCCGATGAACTCGATGAACTTACCGTCAACCAGCGGCTTCACCTGTGTGTCGAAGTAATCCTGGTATGCGGGTTGAATCTCTCCCGCAATCTTCAGTGGGATTCCGGCCTTCTGCGCGACTTCAATCGCCAGATGCGTTCCTTTCACCGGTGCGATCCTGCCGATGAAGCTGAGATATCCCTTCTTCTTTTTCTGAAGCATGTATCGCGTGAGATCGATGCCATGATGGATCACGCGCGAGTTGGATAGCTTCTGGGCGAGTCGCTGATGATTGCTGATGCAGACATGATTTACGTCAGGGTAGTGGCCATAGAATTCAGTCAGCGCTTCTTCCACGGGATGGTGCACGGTGTTAACAAAGGGCTTCGATGTGAACCGCGAGAAAGTCAGTCCGTTGTAATTGTTCACGTGAATGACGTCGCAGCTTTCCATAGCATCGCGAACCGCCCAAGCCGCGTGGTTCGCATCTTTCACATTTTCCGACGCTTCCCCGCGCATCGGCCATTGGGATTTCTCATATAGCCAACGGACCTCCACCGGCACGGTAGATTCTCCGTTGGCATAAACCACCACATCTATGCCCCGCTTCTTCAGACCGCAAGCAAGTTCCGCGACGAAAAGCTCTGTGCCGCCATATTCAGTAGGCGGAACTGGGATAAAAGGCGGGGAAATCAGTGCGATTCTCACAAGTGCTCCTACTGCCGCGAGGGTCTGGAAGAGAAAAGTAAGTACGGCGACCGGTGGTATTTAGTTGGATTGCAATTTGAGGGAAACGGTTGGAATGCGAAGTTGCCGAATTGGCGTTTATGGGCGCAAATTGACGCTTCTTTCAGAGTGGCTCAAAATCGCCTGAACTTCATTCTCGAACTCTAGTGCTCTCTGCGAGCTTGAGTGTTCGGCTAGAATGCGCGCTTGCGCAGCAATGCCAATACTACATCGCTCTTTTTCGTCCATTCCAGAGATGTACCTCACAACGTCATCCGTTCCGGTGGGCAGAAGGATTTCTTTTCCGGGGACGAAGAACTCGTCGAGTCCTGGCCAGTTGTCAGAGACGATGGTAGTGCCACACGCTGCTGCTTCAAAGAGTCGAACGGATGGTGAGTAGCCTGTCATCACCATGTCCCTGCGAGTAACGTTGAGAGTCATGCGCGAGGACGAATACAACACGGAATGAAACTTGGGCTCCAAATGGACAATACGATTTACATTCTGCGGCCAGTGAATCGCGTCAGGATACTGCGGCCCTGCGACAATGAACCGGTTTCCCGGAAGCCGGCGCGCGGGCGCGCAGAGCAGTTGGTCGATCTTCGGCTGACGATCGGGAGCGTACGTGCCCATGTAACTTAGATCGCAATCGAATTCCGGACTGCTTGGGAGCGAAGTGTATTTTTCCGGATCGACGGAGCAGTAGAGCGGCAATGCACGTTTGGCCTGGAAGCAATCTTCTAACTCACTAAGCGCCGGGCCACCGGTGAAACTGAAATAGATGTCGAGTTCCGGGATTTGTTCTGCCAGCAGGTAGTTCGTCCTGCCACTCTCACGCAATTGCGAGAGCGTTATCGGGGTATCGATATCATAGAAAGCTTTCACAGGGATATCGGAATCAATGACGGTTCGAATCGCTGCAATCCCGTCAGGAAAGTACGAACCGATCACGGCAACATCTGTGTCCCGCAATTCCTTACGGACACGCGGCAGAATTTCACTCCACTTCTCGTAATTAATGACTTTGCAGTAAGGAGGCTCGGGCATATCCCGGTTCGACGCATACCACTCGGCTTCCTGCTCAAAGAAGACGATTTCGTGTCCGCGCTTGCGTAGCGCACTGGACAGAGCGCGAAAGGTAGTTGCATGGCCATTGCCCCATGACGAAGTTATGGCCAATCCGAATATCGTTATCTTCATTTGCAGCCTACGCGGCGGATATTGCGGCTGAATATGCCGTCGCAAGGATCTCATCCACTTCACGGGCCCGGATCGTGTACGTGTGCTCTTCCAGCGCTCGCGCGCGCATGGCACTTCCAGTGCTTCGCGCGGATTCCGCATCAACACTGCGCAGCAGCGAAACAACATCCTGCGCATTTCGCGCGATCAGTATCTCTTTTTCGGGAACAAAGAACTGCTCGATGCCTGTCCAATGATCGGTGATGAGGCACGCACCTGCACCCGCGGCTTCGAAGACGCGGGTTGGCGGGGAGAAACCGACGTCGGCCATCGAATTCCGGTTAATATTCAGCACCATTCGCGCTGAAGAGTTCACAGCGTTGTGGTCCTTGGTGCCGACGTGGCCTATCCAACGTACGTTCGCAGGCATCCGTTTGCTGCCCCAACCCTCGCCACCGAGCACGAAAGCAAACTCTGGCGCGAGACTGGCAGCTTCCAAGAAGAACTGCTCAACGCGCGCTTCGCGGTCGGGCAATCGGTTACCCACAAACGCCAGGTCGCAGATTAGGTGTTCCGATGGCGGCACCGGATGGTGCGTGCTGGGATCATGCGCGTTGTAAATGGGATGGCAACTCTTCGCGCCCATTCGCAGGTAGTGGTCCACGATCGGCGGACCGCCGCCGTAAGTGAAAATGAAATCGTATTGGCTTATCAACCGACGAAATGCATCCCGCGGATCGCCTTCGACACGCGCAAGCGTGGCCGGCGCGTCCACATCCCAAAAGGCAACTCTCGTGCGCTTCGAGCGCAGGTTCAACACTTCGCGTTCAAGCCGTTCATCATCGATCCCCACGCCACTGTGTTTGATCACCAGTTCGGCTTCGCTGGCCTCGCTCATCAGCCATCCGAGATCCTTCGGCGTCTGGTACACCACCGATTTGACGTAACTGAGATCCACATCATCCCGATGCTGCTGACGTCCGTAAGCATCCGGTTCGGCAAATGTGACCTTGTGTCCTAATTCCGCCAGCCCGCGATAGATTCCGCGGTAGTAAGTTGCGGCGCCGTTCCAGTACGAAGAAGTAATGCTTGATCCGATAACAAAAATTTTCACGCAGCGAGTTCCTCGATAATGTCTGTCAATTGTTCCGCTCGATGCATGCTTGTGTGACGGCAGCGGATCGTCTGCAATCCGCTCTCGCCGATCTGCCTCCGGGCAGCATCATCTTTCAACAGGTGGTTTAATTCCGATTTCATTGCTTCGCCGTCGGGAACGCAGATGAAATCTTCGCCCGGCCGAAAGAGCCCTTCCGTATCGTTCCACGGAGAGCAGACCAACGTTGCTCCGCATGCCAGCGCTTCAAAAACACGGATGGTGGGAATCCCGCTCAGTCCATTGGTGTACTGTCCCCGTGGCAAATGCAGCGCCACCGCGCTTTCGGCATACGCTTGTGGAGCTTCGAGATTGGGAATGTATCCGCGATACTCGATGCCCGCCTGCTTCAGTGAATTGAGCGCCTCCTCGGGATAGCGCACACCATGCACCACAACTTTGCGCTCCGGCGCGGCGGCCGATGGAGCGATCAGGAATTCCTGGAGCTCGCGGGTGCGCTCGTCATCTCCCCAATTTCCAATCCACAAAACGTCGGCACTCTTTTCCGTGTCAATGGGATAAAAGGTTTCGATATCGGCGGCTTCATGGAATGTCCAGACATTACGCATCCCAAAGCCATCCTTATATATTTTGCGAACGGCTTCGCCGAAGGCCAGCACGCCATCGAACAGGTGCAGGTGGAAGCGCAACAACTCACCTGGACGGCTATAAGCGCGATGATGCGTATCGTGGAACAGAGCGCGAAAACCGAACCGTTCCTTAAGCGCGAGAATCGAATTCACAACGATCGGTTCATTCCACTCGTGGATTATGACCACGTCAGCATCTATTAACTGCTGCTCCAGATGCTCTGGCAACGATCCGTCATTCTTAAAGAAGAATATTCGCAAGTCTTTAAAGGCTTCGCGGAATTGATCGATGGCAACGATGGATCGCTCACGCTCATGCTGAACGAGATTGCTCAAAGACCATGAGCCAAGTTCCTCGTGGCACCGCACTTCGTGTCCCATCTTGCCAAGATCGCGCGCTAGCCCGCGCAGGAAATGCGCATTGCCGTGGTTCCAATCAGAGATCAATGAGTGCGCAAAAATGTGGATCTTCAACTTCATGCAGCCAACGCTCCCGCCGGCATCAACGCCTGGTAAAGGGCCATATACTCGTCCACCATGCGCGAACAGGCATAGCGAGAAGTCGCCCGCTGCAATGCGCGGTTTCCGTAATTCGTGCGAAGTTCCGGCTCCGCATGCAATTTCGCGAGCAGTTCTTGCAAGCTGTCTGGATCGTTGTTCCTAAAATACAATGCCGCGCCGCCCCATATCTCGCGGAAGCTGGGGATATCGCTGGCCACAATCGCGCAGCGCGAGAGTGCCGCTTCCAACGGCGCCAGGCCGAACGGTTCGTATTGCGACGTCGCGATGTATATGGAAGCCCGCGCGTATAGCTGTCGCAACTGTGCTTCGCTTTGCACGCCGCGCATGTACACATGTCGGTGCAACCCTAGCGGGCCCGATGGCGATGCCACCACGTCGCCATCAGGGTTCTGATCGTTGCCCGCGAGGTAGATCGGGAATGGAGATTTGATCTTATTTAGCAGCGCTGCGTTCTTGCCGAAATCCCAGAGGCGTCCGACCGAGATCGCATTCTCGTGTTTGCTCAAATGCGGATTGAACAACGTTGGCGTGCGTCCGTTGTAGACCACGGACGCAAATTTCGGCGTTCCGAAATTGTTGCTGATCGAATCCAACATCCAATGTGAGGGCGCTGCCACCATCGTCGCACCGGCAAGCCCGCGACTCACCGTCGCACGATACGAGCGCATCCACGCTCCGTCCGGCGGGGCCTTATGATGAACCGCCATCCACCAACTGACGACATCGCTATGTGCCACTACGATTCGCGGGACATCGCACTGCAAATCTCCGTAGTAGAACTGGTTCAGGTGCAACAGGTCGGGCTTTGTGTCCGCAACGATGGACAGAAGATATTCTGCCGAAGCAGCCAGGTCGTCCTCTGAATCCTGCATCCACTCCAAGCGAAAAGCCGTGGGACGGAAATCAACTCCGGGCAATGCGCCCAGCCATGCCGTCTGGTCAGAAGTAGGGATCTCCCCGAAGCTCACTAGCGTTACGGTGACACCCCGGCTAGACAATCCGGTAACCAACTCGCGGGTGTACGTCCACACGCCACCCATCGTGTCAGTCGTGACTAGAACGTGCATCGCGGCCTACTTCCCACTCGACATCTCCGGCACTGTCCTCTCGCTCGCTGTCCATACTTGCGCGCTAGATTGCGCTGGCGCATATCGACGAACACTCCATGCTGCAAATTCCGCGAAATCCTCTGCGCGTTTCGGTGGGGAAGTGTAATGCGGAACCACGCCCAAATGTTCCGGAGTAAAACAAAGGGTCATTGTCGTGGCGAACTCATCGACGGCCTGCATCTGTTCGTCAAACCAATCCACTGCGTTCTCGCGGAATGAATCCGCCCAACTGATTCCCGTTCGCAGATAGCGGACATCGAGCCGCCGCAACCACTCGACTGCAAGCGCCAGACGTGGATCCTGGTAATGGAACCATTGGCAGATTCCCAACCCTCGCGGGAAATGCTCCGCTGCCAGTTTTGGGGAGCCATCCTGCCGAAGCAATCCCATGTAATAGTGGCGATAATATGCACTGCCCTCAGCCTCGCGGTGACGCGTTGTCGCTTCCCAATCCGCTGGCAAGTCCATTAGGCTGTACCAATGAACTCGGTCCACACGCGGGAGAAGCAATTCTGCGGTGCGCTGCATGCCAAAAAGTTGTACCTCTTCCGCTCCAAACGATGACGCTCCCGCTTCGGATACCCATATGGGTAGCTTCGTTACAGCGCGGATCTCATCGATCTTGCTCGGCCATTCATTGATGTTCCAATGGTTCCAATCGAGCGGAAATCCGTGCAGCGCGACGATGTCAATTACGTCGAGCACGCCATGAGTGCCGAGATACTTGATGAAGTTCGGATCGATCGGCGATATCCCGCCCAGCGCGATCGGCAGGTCAGGATTCTCGCGGCGGATCGCCTTCGCCGCGGTGACGACCATCTCGGCAAACATCTTCCATTCTGGATCGACCTTGAAGTCCCAATGAGAAAGATTGTTGGGTTCATTCCACAGCATTACCGCTTCTACCATGGGCGTCCTCTGCACCGTTCGGGGCGTGGTGAGTTATAAAGTTCCGTCCAGTTCCATGTCTAGAATGTAACGACCGTCACGCTGCACGGAATTCGGCACACACACCCAGGTCTCCGGCTCCGGGTGCTCGACGATCTCCAATCCAGCGCTGCGCAACATTCCTTCTGCCCCACTGCGGTTGGGAATAAACCAATTTGTCTGGTCGTTGGAATATGAATTCTCAATGAAGTACGCAGCGGGAAAATCAGGGTCAGTAAAAATCTTCTTGTTCCAAAAATCGTAGTTCGGCTTTACGGGGTACGCATGCTTCGATCCGCGCAACATTGTCTGAAAGATCAATCGTCCCGCGACTTTTTTTACGATTTTGTCCAACGCCAGCAGCGGGTATCGCAGGTGATAGAACACGCCCATGAACAGCACGTAATCGAATTGGCCTTCGATCGAATCCACTTCGTAGACCGTACGCTTTTCGAACTCGATATCCAGATGCAGGAACTGCGCGGCAAAGCGTCCCTGGTCAAGATACCGATCATCCACGTCGACTCCGAGGACCCGCCCTGCGCCGCGCTGTTTCAATGCGATCGAATAGAAACCCGCATTGCAGCCTACATCCAGAACGCTTGCACCTTTCAGATCGTCAGGAAACGCACTGCTGATGTGCTTCCATTTGATGTTCGGATAATCGCCAAGGAAATGGTTGGGTGCTGTCGGCACGCCGTCCAGATTGATGTTGTGAAACCAATCGCCCAGCGATTCGACTTTCTTCGTCAGTTGCAAAATGTCTGGAGTGTTTAAATCAACGAGTGAATCCGTGTCGTCGGAATGCGAAATTGGCTGCTGTAAGTTGGTCGTCATTACCGAAACCGGCAGAACAGCATTCGCCGGGAATGAAGTATTAGAAAGGTAAGCACCCTTTTGGGATGCCTGTATCGCGGCAACCAGAATAGCAAGTGCAGCAATTTGAGTTGCTTAGCAGAATGGCAAAACATCGCGAGCAAATCTCTGCTGCGCTTGTCACGCCCGCGATGTCGCCTGGATCTTTAGCTTAGGATCAGACGACTCGCCTGCCCGAAACCAGGTTGATCACTGCAACAACCAATGCAATCACCAACAGCAAGTGAATAAGGTTACCGGCAACATGGAATCCCCAGCCAAGCAGCCAGAGGATGAGAAGAATCGCGAAAATGGTCCAAAGCATAGGTTCACCTTTGCCACAGGGGAATGGCATTACTTAGGAGGTGAGCTCTGGAGTGGGAGTTGTCCGAAGCGGCTGGATAATGATGCGTGCAGGACGGCGGAGTTACGCCACACTCCCCAACCGGGTCTTCATCTGCAACGCCAACTCGTGTACGGACTGCAACTTGGTCAACACAGCCACAGGTAGCGCCGGCTGCGCCAATGCGAGCTCTGAAGAAAGCAAAATCCCCATGACAGCGCTGTTCAACTCGCTGCGCAGCGTCGCTTCGGCGGCCTTGACTGCCAGCACCCGCTCCTTTTCGCGACGGCTCAGCGCCGCGCGCACATCGCGCACCAGTCGCTCAGCTCCGCTGATAGCAAAATTCACGAAGACCGGGATAGCTGTCCCCGTGTTCTTCCAGAGGACGTCAGCCGCAACAGGATTTAAATCTACAAAAGACTGATCCACAATAACCGCGCTGAATTCCGCGTCGCGAAGCATTGCATTTCCCGCGGGAATACTTGCAACCAGGCGAACGCGCTGTCCGGTGTTCTTTTCGACCTCGCCGACACAATTCACCGCATTTTTTGCCGCACTGATCATCAATATCATTTTCCACTCCTCGGTCTCGCAGCCCCCGTCGGCTATTGTTCGTGGCCATACTCTTTGAGTTTGCGGTAAAGCGTCGTCTTGCCGATGCCCAACAACTTTGCCGCTTCCAATTTGTCGCCGTTCACGCGCTTCAGCGTTGAGAAGATCGCTTGCTTTTCCATCTCCGCGATCGGCACCACGCCGTTGTTCCCGATCCCTTCCGATATCACCAGCATCGGCCGGTTTACATTTTGCAGTTGTGTCGGCAGATCGCCGATATGGATATGCGGCCCCGACGTCAGCGCACCTGCCCGGTCCAAACAGTTCTCAAGTTCGCGGATGTTCCCAGGCCAGTCATACGTCATCATCAACTTCAGTGCCTCGTCGCTGATGGTGCGCTCGACACCCAGTGTTCGATTCATGCGCTCGAGGAAGTGTCCGATGAGCAACGGAATGTCCTGCTTGCGCTCGCGCAACGGCGGAATGCGAAGGTTGACGACATTCAACCGGAAGAATAGGTCCTTGCGGAATGTGCCTTGCTGCACCGCCTGCTCCAGATCGCGATTCGTCGCCGCCAGGATTCGCACATTGATAGGCACGGGCTTGGTGCTGCCCACCGGGCGGATCTCTTTCTCCTGAAGTGCCCGCAGCAACTTTGATTGCAGATCGATGGGGAGTTCGCCGATCTCATCCAGGAAAATGGTCCCCCCGTCGGCGATGGCGAGGAGCCCTTCTTTGGACCGATTCGCCCCGGTGAACGCCCCCTTCGCGTATCCGAAGAGTTCGCTCTCGATGAGCGTTGGCACCAACGAACCACAATCTACAGGGATGAATGGTTTATCGCGGTTTGGACCGCTAAAGTGGATGGAGCGCGCCACCAGTTCTTTTCCGGTGCCGCTTTCGCCAAGGACCAGTACAGGATGTACGCTGTTGGCGACTTTCGTGATGATACGAAACAGCTTCTCCATCTCGGGAGAGCGTCCCACAATGTTACCGAAGCTCTGGTGGGCTTTCACTTTTTCGCGCAAGACTCTATTCTCCGTCGCTAATTTGACGTGTCCTGCTGCCCGCCCCAGTAACAAGCGCAGTTCTTCCAAGTTGAATGGTTTGGTTACGTAATCATAAGCGCCTTGCTTCATTGAGTGCACTGCGGTGTGCACGCTCGCGTAGGCGGTCATAATAATAACCGCAGCTTCGCCCCTGCGGCGCTTTATTTCTTGCAGGATCTCAAGCCCGTTAGCGCCCGGCAATTTCATGTCCAGTAGAACGATATCGATGCTGCGCGACTCCAGATGTTTGAAAGCCGCGGCAGCATTCTCGGCGGTCAACGTGGTAAATCCCAGTGATTCGGCCACCTCCCGGCAGCCCTCGCGGATAGCGCGTTCGTCGTCCACTATCAGCACGTTCAACAGATCGGGCCGTATCTCATCGTCCATGGTGGGCAGTGCGTATGCAACGCTCATCTACTTTTCATCCTTCCAATCGAACGATTGTGTACTTTTGTTTTCACAGTGCCGAATCTCCGGACGGAACCATCGGCACGATCGCCGATCGCGCCTTGGCACGTTCAAGAACATCTTTGATCTTGTCGAGCAACGCATTCGGGGAAAAAGGCTTCTTGAAAAATTCAACGCCTTCGCCCAGCATCTTTCGGGTGCGCGGGTCGTCGGTGTAACCCGACATATAAAGCACTGCAGTCTTTGGCCGACGTTCGGCCATACGATCCGCGACTTGTCTCCCATTCATTCCGGGCATGACTAGGTCGGTGATCATCAATGGGATATCACCTTTATAGGTATCGCTGATCTCGAGTGCTTGCGCACCCCCGGCAGCCTCCAAAACCTCATAGCCGCTCATGCGCAAGGTCTCAAGAAGTGAGCGCCTGACCAGGTCTTCGTCTTCCACCAGGAGAAGTGTCTCCTGCTTGCGGACGGCGTTCTCGCTCACGGCTTCGGCACGTGAACTCACCGCGCCCTCGTCGGAGACGATGGCGGGCAACAATATCCGGAAGGACGTGCCTTTCCCGACTTCACTTACAACAGTGATGTTTCCGCCGTGCTGCCGAACGATGCCGTATGCGGTGGCCAATCCAAGCCCGGTGCCTTTGCCTAATTCTTTTGTGGTGAAGAATGGCTCGAAAACATGAGCCCGCGTGTCCGCGTCCATGCCGTGACCAGTATCGGAGACTCGCAGTTGCACATAGTCGCCCGCAACCAGTCCCTGTTCCTCCGCTTGGCGAGTATCGATAAAAACGTTCGCGCACTCGATCACGAGTTGTCCCCCTAGTGGCATTGCGTCCCTGGCGTTAATAGCCATGTTCAATATCACCTGCTCAAGTTGCGCGGGATCCACCTTGATACTGCGAAGGTCATCTGCGGAACTCGTCAGCAGCACGACATCTTCGCCGATCATCCGCTGCAGCATGTCGCTCATTCCAGTGATGACACTATCGATAGTAAGGATTTTCGGCTCGAGCACCTGCTGCTTGGTGAGCGCAAGCAACTGCGCCACTAAATGTGCGCCGCGCTCGCCTGCCTGACGAATCTCGTCTACATGCCCGTGCAAACGATGCGCTTTCCCCAGCGCGGTTGAAAGCAAACCGCAATAGATCATCATCGCCGTGAGCAGATTGTTGAAGTCGTGCGCAATACCGCCCACAAGCCTGCCCACGGCTTCCATCTTTTGGGATTCGCGCAGGTGGTCTCCCATTCGCGCTTGTTCTTGCTGCGAGTGCGATTGCCGCAGCGCAATGGCAAGATACTCGGCCATGTCCGTGAGGCTGGCGATCTCATGCGCAGTCCACTCCCGAAGCTCGGGCGCGGAGTAGGCAACGTATCCGAGTGCTTCTCGCGGATGCCGCACTGGCACGATCAGGACAGCGCGAGCTCCGGCTGCGGTAAAGACCTCGCTAAGTGCCTTTACTCGCAGGTCGGTGCGCAAATCGTTTACAGCCAAGGCCTCACACTTCTTCAATGCTTCGAGCAATTCATTGGCGTCGGTGAGGTCTGCCTGCAATCCAATGATGGATGCCATGTTCTCCGGGCGTAGAGAATGGACCACTGTCATCTTGGAACTCGAATCTATCGTGCAATAGGAGATCCGGAATTGAGGAAAGCTTTTGTGCGCCTCTGACAGTGTCTGCTCGATGATCTGCTGCACAGGCATCTCAGCATTGATTTGCGAAGAGATGTTCTTGAACAATTGCAGGCGGGTTTTCGTCTGCAGGAGTTCTAGTTCGAGATCATTCCCGGGAAGTTCATGAGAGACGAACGACATCACTTTGTTTGTGTTTTGCATTTAAGATTTCCGCTTCGATGATGCCATTCCTAAAGCAGTCCGAGTTCCAATCCGGAAAAAAACGGGGTGCGCTGTAAAATCAATGACTTAGGAAGCCCGAAAATCCTTCCGCCATGAAACCGCTCTTGGTGAGAAGTTCACTTCGGGAAAGATGTTTACAGGAAAGTCAATCAACCAGTTAACTTTCGCCTTTTGTTCTGCTTACCGTTATGGAATAGATGGAATGACAAGATTCCCGAAATGGGAAAAACTTTGAGCAAGCTGAAAAGAACATTTTTGAATTAGCAATCGCCTTCAACCGGGGCGTGAGACCTCTCTCCTCTGCTATCCTTTTGCACCTATGATCAATATGCAAGGACGCACCGCCGTTGTCTTCGGCGTAGCCAACAAACGGAGCATTGCCTGGGGGATCGCGCAGAAGTTGCAAGCCGCCGGCGCGCAGCTAGTCATTACTTATCAAAATGAGCGACTGGAGCAGGAAGCCAAAGACCTGATTGCCGACCTCCCCGGGGCTGCTGGATTCCGTTGCGACGTGACCAATGACGCCGAGATCGATCAACTGTTTGCTGAGCTGAAATCCCGGTACGGCAAGATTCACACCTTGGTGCACAGCGTCGCCTTCGCCCCCGCAGAAGCGATGAAAAACGACTTCCTCCTCACTTCGCGCGATGATTTCAAAGTCGCACACGATATCAGCGTGTATTCACTGATTGCGGTCACACGCGCGGCCGCTCCTTTAATGACGGACGAATCCGGCGGTAGCGTGATGACGCTCACCTATCACGGTGCGGAGAAAGTGGTTCCGAAATACAACGTCATGGGAGTGGCGAAGGCTGCGCTCGAGGCCACTGTCAGGTATCTCGCCGCCGATGTGGGCAAGAATAAGATTCGCGTCAACGCCATTTCCGCCGGACCGCTCAAAACCCTGGCGGCGCGCAGCATCCCGGGATTCGGCGACATGCTTCGAACCCAAGCGGAACGCGCTCCGCTAAAGCGAAACGTCGAGACAAGTGAAGTTGGTGATACCGCTTTGTTTCTCGCATCCGACCTCAGCACTGGGATCACCGGCGAAGTGATCTACGTGGATGCGGGATACAACATCATGGGATTCTGAATCGAAATTGACCCATTCCTCACCTCGCCTATATCATTATCTGTCCTGACGCGGCCAAACCTAATTCCCTTCCTCTTATAAGGGTTTGTGTAGAAGCGCAGTGCAGGATTAGTACGAAGCTGTTTTCGTTCTGATTCCAGTTACCTACAACATCATTTTCTGAGGGGAAAACACCAATATGTTAAGTAACGCCATAGCGCAAGTTGCGCGAATGCGCCGTTCAGCCTTGTCGCTGATGGGCATCCTAGCTGCGCTTGCACTTCAATCTTCTACCGCCTTCGCTCAATCCGCAGAACGCGCCTCCGGAGAGGCCAATCTGCAACTGCCTAACCTCCACTCCGTGTCCTTTATTGGCGGCATGGACGGACACAACTTGCTCCTTTCCGGCCTCGTCGTCTCTGCTTTGGGAATGGTCTTCGGGCTTGGCATGTACATGAACCTGAAGAACCTCCCGGTCCACAAGAGCATGCTTGAGATCTCCGAACTCATCTACGAGACCTGTAAGACTTACCTGACGACACAAGGAAAGTTCATTGCTGTCCTCTGGGTTTTCATTGCAATTGTGATCGGACTCTACTTCGGAGTGCTCGCGCCTACGCCGGGACATCCCATCGCGCAGACCGTTATCATCATTCTCGCCTTCAGCATTATCGGAATCCTCGGAAGCTATGGCGTGGCATGGTTCGGTATCCGCGTCAACACATTCGCGAACTCACGCACCGCTTTCGCTTCGCTTGAAGGACGTCCGTATCCTTGCTATGCGATTCCGCTGAAAGCCGGAATGAGCATTGGCATGATGTTGATCAGCGTTGAGTTGCTCATCATGCTCTGCATCCTGCTCTTTATCCCTGGAGACTACGCCGGTTCCTGCTTCATCGGATTCGCCATCGGCGAATCGCTCGGCGCAGCAGCGCTTCGTATTGCCGGCGGTATCTTCACGAAGATTGCCGATATCGGTTCCGACTTGATGAAAATCGTCTTCAAGATCAAGGAAGACGATGCCCGTAACCCCGGCGTCATCGCCGACTGCACCGGCGACAACGCTGGTGACTCCGTCGGACCTTCCGCTGATGGATTCGAAACTTACGGCGTCACCGGCGTGGCTCTGATCACGTTCATTCTGCTGGCGGTGAAAGATCCGGCAAACCAAGTGAAGCTTCTGGTCTGGATTTTCGTTCTCCGCGTCATGATGATCATCGTCAGCGCAATCAGCTACTTCCTAAATGAAGCTTTCGCCAAGGGCAAATACGGCAAAGCGAGCGAGATGAATTACGAAGTGCCGCTCACGTCATTGGTATGGCTCACATCGATTGTTTCCGTCATCGTGACGTATGTGATGTCTTACTTGATCATTCCTGATTTGAACAATGACACGACTCTCTGGTGGAAGCTGGCTTCGATCATCTCTTGCGGAACGTTGGCAGGCGCCATCATTCCTGAGTTGGTGAAGGTCTTTACTTCGACCGAATCCAGCCACGTAGCTGAGATCGTCACGTCATCGCGTGAAGGCGGAGCATCGCTGAACATTCTCTCTGGTCTCGTCGCCGGAAACTTCTCCGGATACTGGCTTGGACTCAGCATCGTCGGCCTGATGTCGATCGCATACTTCTTCAGCACAATCGGAGTCGGCGGCCTCATGCTTCCACCTGAGGTCATGCTCGCTCCGGCAGTGTTTGCCTTTGGGTTGGTGGCATTCGGATTCCTTGGCATGGGTCCCGTTACTATCGCTGTTGATTCCTATGGTCCGGTCACTGACAACGCGCAGTCTGTTTACGAGTTGTCTTTGATCGAGCACATACCGGGTATTGAAGCCGAACTGAAACAGAAGAACAATTTCAGCGTCAACTTCGAGCGGGCGAAATACCTGCTGGAAGCCAATGATGGCGCTGGCAACACCTTCAAAGCGACAGCGAAGCCTGTGCTCATCGGCACGGCAGTCGTCGGCGCTACGACCATGATCTTTTCCATCATCATGGCGCTGACCAACGGACTGACGGAAAACAAGGAATCTCTTTCCGTGCTGCACGCACCGTTCGTCCTTGGACTGATCACCGGCGGAGCCATCATTTATTGGTTCACCGGAGCTTCAATGCAGGCAGTCACCACCGGTGCCTACCGAGCAGTGGAATACATCAAGGCGAACATCAAACTTGAGGGCGTCGAGAAAGCTTCGGTTGAAGACAGCAAGAAGGTCGTCCAGATCTGCACGCAGTACGCGCAGAAAGGCATGTTCAACATCTTCCTTACAGTTTTCTTCGCAACGCTTGCATTCGCGTTCGTGGAACCATTCTTCTTCATCGGCTATTTGATCTCGATCGCTGTCTTTGGTCTCTATCAGGCCATCTTCATGGCCAACGCAGGCGGAGCATGGGACAATGCCAAGAAAGTTGTTGAAGTCGAACTGAAGCAGAAGGGCACGCCGCTTCACGATGCCACCGTTGTCGGCGACACCGTCGGCGATCCATTCAAGGACACTTCATCCGTGGCCTTGAATCCCGTGATCAAATTCACAACGTTGTTTGGACTGCTCGCAGTCGAACTCGCTGTGAAGCTCACTGCGGACCAGGGTGCAAACGTAACTCACGGACTTGCCGCTCTATTCTTCGCAATCTCTGTGGTCTTCGTATGGCGTTCCTTTTACGGAATGCGTATCGGATCAGAGACCGAGAAGAAAGCTGCTTCCGCGCACTAGACCTAACGCTTCAATCAGCAACGCCGTCCAGAGATGGACGGCGTTTTTTGTGTGCTGGATTCGAAATGGCTGCCACAAAAACACTATAATCTGGCTGCGGAGTGGCTCTTCGCCGTTCCCGAATAGAATTCGCAAGGAGAATCCTATGAAGAAGCACGTCCTCCCGATTCTCGTCCTTTCGCTTTCCCTAAATTACATTGCAGCCGCACAGACTCCGGCTACACATTCGCATTCCGCGAATCCCGCAAAAGCGCCGGCAACGAAACCCGTGCAGCCCTCGGGCATGTCCGCATTCAACCGCGGTCTCGGAAATCTTCATCATCCGGTGACAACACAGAATGTGCGGGCCCAGCAACTTTTCGACCAAGGGTTGCGGTTGATTTTCGGATTCAACCACGACGAAGCAGTTCGCTCATTCGAGGAAGCCGCGAAGCTTGATCCGAAGCTGGCGATGGCCTACTGGGGGATTGCATACGCCAAGGGGCCAAACTACAACGTGCCCGTGGATCTTCCGCATGAGATGGCAGCGTATGAAGCGGTACAAAAAGCAAAAGCGCTTTCGGCCAACGCGTCAGAGAGTGACAAGGCGTACATCAACGCCATTGCGGCGCGCTACAGCAATGACCCGGTTCCGGATTTCCCAAAGCTCGCGGTCGCATACAAGGACGCAATGCGCGACCTATCGCATAAATATCCTGACGATCTTGACGCTGCCACCATCTACGCCGAAAGCATGATGAACTTGAATCCGTGGGGCCTTTGGACTCTCGACGGAAAGCCTTGGGAGTTCACGCCGGAGATAACACGCGTATTGGAATCCGTGCTGCGCCGCGATCCGAATCATATGGGCGCTATCCACCTTTATATTCACGCGGTCGAAGCGTCGCCCGATCCCGAGCGCGCGTTAGCGGCAGCGAACCGCCTCGCCGCACTCGCGCCCACTGCGGGACATCTGGTTCACATGCCCGCACATATTTACAGCCGCATAGGAGATTACGATTCGGCAACGCGCACCAATGTGGACGCAGCCAAGGCCGACGAAAACTACGTGCAGTCCGGCGGATTGCCTGGCATTTATCCGATGATGTATTACAGCCACAATCTGCACTTCATCGCGTATGCCTCCAGCATGGGCGGTGGTTACGCCCAGGCAAAGCAAGCGGCCGACAGGCTCGCCGCCCATGTGGGACCGCATGTAAAAGAGATGCCTCCACTTGAAGGCTTCATGGGAGTCCCCGGCGCGGTGCTCGTCCGGTTCGGCCGTTGGGATGACATTCTCGCGCTGCCCGCACCCGATCCGCAGATGAAAAACGTCACAGCATTGTGGCATTTCGCCCGCGGAATGGCTTTCGTCGGCAAAGGCAATCTGGCGGAAGCCGCGAAAGAGCACCAGCAGGTCGTGACGGCGGAGAACAACACTGCAGCAGATGCGGTCTTCTCTATGCCTTTTAATAACAAGACTCGTGACGTGCTGAAGATCGCTGATGACGTACTCGCTGCCAAAATCGCTATCGCTCAAAAGGACAATGCCAAAGCAATCCCGCTGCTACAAGATGCTGTCGCCATACAGGATAGTTTGAAGTATGGCGAGCCTCCGGACTGGTTCTCTCCGGTACGCGAAACTTTGGGCGCGGCTTTGCTGATGAATGGCAATGCAGTGGAAGCGGAAAAAGTCTTCCGCGCCGATCTCGACAGAAATCCACGCAATGCCCGTTCCCTCTTCGGACTTCGCGAGGCGCTTAAAGCTCAAGGCAAGGCATACGACGCGCAATTCGTGAATCGTGAATTCGCGGACGCCTGGAAGAATGCGGATGTGAAACTGACGGTGAAGGACTTGTAAGCAATCGAATGAGTATTAGCTCTTCATCTTGTCGCGGACTTTCTTCGCCAGCTTCTCGATCTCTTCCGTCTTGCGAATGACCTCGAGTGACAATTTGTTCTCGGTGGTCGCGTCCACGCTCTGTTTTAGTTCAGTGGCAAGCTGCAGGAGTTTGTCTGTGTCCTGCTTCAAGGCCGAGAATCGCTCTTTATTCATTGCCTTTTCGCGCTCTTTTTGACGTTTCACTTCCTCCGGATCAGGCGGACGCTCGTCCCTTCGCTGCCCCAGAGTGGGCTCCTGGGTGATCGGTCGCGAGGACGGAGGCAGAATCGTCGGGGTCTGAGCCTTAACTGCGATGCAAGCCAGCGCACCGCAAATTCCGAAAGAGATATAGGTCTTTTTCACAAGCCCCCGGCAACAAGTCGAGATTATCTCAAGCCACCCAGATTATATTCTTGCTCGACTCTCTTGAATGCCCGAAGCTCGCAGTGCAGTTGTTATAATCCGCCAAAGGGCCCTCATAGAGAATGATCCAAAGCGTCTTCGAAGCAAAGGGACAAATGCTGCAAAACGTTCTGAATGACTGGCGTGGCGACACCGTAACTTGGACCCGAAAAGACGGGCCCAAGTTCCTCATCGTACTCATCATCGCCGCCATTCTGTTGAGACTGCTTCGCATTCTTGCAAAACGCCTCGAAATTTACAGCCATCACCAGACTGTCCCCGGCGGGCTTCGCGGACAACAACTCCGCACCCTAGCCAGTGTCATCCGCAGCGTGGGAACCGTCGTTATTTATTTTCTCGCCGCTCTACAAGTACTGCCCCTCTTTGGGATAGACATGAAACCCATCCTCGCCAGCGCGGGAATTGTGGGATTGGCCATCGGCTTCGGAGCGCAGACATTAGTAAAAGACGTCATCAACGGATTCTTCATCCTGCTGGAAAATCAGTACGACATTGGGGATGTAGTCAGACTTGCCGGAGTTACCGGTACCGTTGAAGCGATGACACTTCGGCGCACGCTCCTTCGCGACGCCGATGGCACGCTGCACAACGTTCCCAACAGCGAGATCAAAGTAGTCTCGAACCTCACCCGCGACTGGGCGCAAGTTGCGCTGCACATCGTCACCGACTACAACGAGAACAGCGATCGCGTGATCAAGCTTCTGCAAGAAGTTGCCGCCGAGGTTTACAACGACCCCGCATATCACGATTCATTGGTCGCCGAGCCTGAGGTTCCGGGCATTGATCGGGTCACGGGAACTGAAGTCGAGTACTTGCTGCTAGTCAAGGTAACGCCCGGCCAACAGTATCGTGTGAGCCGCCATCTTCGACGACTGATCAAAGAATGCTTCCAAAAGAATGACATCAAGACCAGCGGCACCGCCAAGATTTACGTTGCCGAAACCGCCAATGGTGACAAGGTGGAAGTGAAGTAGGTCTTACTTGGATTCAACAGCGTCTCCAGTTAGATTGGAAATGATGCACTTGATTACTTCTTCGGAAACTGGCTGCCAAACGGTGGGCAGCATTTCCGCGATGTCGGCACATCCTCCAAATTTTGGTTAAACAACCCGTATTTATTGCAAAGGCAGCCCTTCTCAATTTCGGTGACGCAGCCGACTCAAGCTCCACTATTCCATTCCAACGCTCTGCAGTAACCACATTTTGCCAGGGGTTGATGTAAAACGACGGACAATGACGTCCAAGGCAGGAAGCTGTTTGTACGTGTAAGAAGATGTTGTTCCCAATCGAATAGGTGATCATGACCAAATGTTCGTCTCCTTTCCTATCAAACCGAACATTCAGATCGGTGTAGGGTGAAAGGTGGAGGATGGAATATAGGCGGTTATTCACATCCAATTCGTACGAGCACCGGCTCGGGATGCATCCGGGCATCTTGCGCATGTGAGAGCCATATTCTAGCTGTAAAGTTTGAAATGCCTGGTCCTTTTCCCCTGCCGCCGCGAAAGCTTCTACGTCGCCGATGATTTTAGAAGCGTCACGCCTCAACAAAAACCCGTAGGTTAAAAGAGCTATTCCACTGAAAAGAAGCAACACTGCAGCAAACAGATAGGATTTTCGTTTTACTTTCATCCTGGCATAGACACCGAAAGAGTTCGCGGTGGTTCGTCTAGAGTAGCCCACGTCGAGGCTTATTCCGACGTTATCCTTTACAATCACTAATTCACCTGCAACTCCGGAAATCATCTATGCGTCGTTGGTCAAAACTCTTTATCCCTACTCTGCGCGAAGCTCCTGCCGACGCTGAAGTCGCCAGCCACAAATTTCTCGTCCGTGCCGGATACATCCGCCAACTAGCCGCGGGCATTTATTCCTATCTCTTTCTCGGACAGCGCTCCATGGAGAAGATAATCAACATCGTCCGGGAGGAGATGGATACCATCGGCCAGGAATTCCTCTTGCCCGCCATTCATCCCCGCGAAGTTTGGGAGGCCAGCGGACGCTGGTCGGTGATGGGCGACAACATGTTCCGCCTCAAAGACCGCAGCGGCCGCGACCTATGCCTGGGCATGACGCACGAAGAAGTCATGACGGAGATTGCGCGCAAGGAATTGCGCAGCTACAAGCAGCTTCCGCAGATCTGGTACCAAATCCAGAACAAATTCCGCGACGAGCCCCGCCCCAAGAGCGGTCTGCTGCGCGTTCGCCAGTTCACGATGAAGGACTCCTACTCCTTTGACATCGATGCCGACGCGCTCGACGTCTCGTACAAGAAGCACTATGACGTTTACTGCCGCATCTTCGACCGGTGCGGACTGAAATACATGGCCGTTGAAGCGCACTCGGGCGCGATGGGCGGATCCATGTCGCACGAGTTCATGGTCTTCACCGAAGCTGGCGAAGACATGGTCGCGCACTGCGCCGCCTGCGGATACGCGGCAAACCTGGAGAAAGCAACCTCCAAGTTGGACGTAATCGAGGACCTCGGGGCTTCCGGCGACGGCAAACCCGAACTCGTCGAAACGCTCGGCATGAAGACCATTGAGGATGTCGCAAAATTCCTCGGCGTCTCACCTAAGCAGAAGATGAAGACCCTCGCGTACACCGCAAGCGAGATAGACAAGAAAACCGGCGAGACGAGAAACTCGCCCGTCATCGTCTTCATGCGTGGCGACCACATGCTCAACGAAGCGAAATTCTCGACTGCAATCGGCGGAAAAACCTTTCGCCCCATGCAGCCTGAGGAAATAGAGAAAGTCTTCAAGTCACCTGCGGGATATCTCGGCCCTATCGGGATTCCAAACACTGATGGTGTCTTGATCATCGTGGATTCCGCGCTCAAGGGAAGAAAAAATCTTGTCGCTGGCGCGAACAAAGAAAACTACCACTTGAAGAACGTCACTCCCGAGCGCGACTTCCCTGTCGCAAACTGGGCGGACTTGCGCAACGCCTCAGAAGGCGAAGGCTGTCCCAACTGCGGCGCTCCTCTCAAAGTGGCGAAGGCTGTCGAGATCGGACATATCTTCAAACTCGGATACAAATACGCCGAGTCCATGGGCGCGCGCGTGCTCGACAAAGATGGCAAGGAAGTCACGCCCATTATGGGCAGCTATGGCATCGGCATCGAGCGAATTCTCACCTCTGCCATCGAGCAGAGCAACGATGAGAACGGGTTCTTCCTCACGCCTGCGATTGCTTCCTTTGACGTGATCATCGTGCCCACAAACATAAGCGATGCCGCGCTGATGTCCGCGGCCGAGCAGATCGCAAAGGAACTCGAAGATGCAGGATACGACGTTCTCTTCGACGACCGCGATGAACGCGCGGGAGTGAAGTTCAAAGATGCCGACCTGGTCGGAATTCCCTTCCGGATCAATGTTGGCAAGAAGGTTTCCGAAGGCAAAGTTGAGTTAGTCAGGCGCTCGACACGTGAGTCTCAGGATGCTAATATCGCCGGAATCGCAGAGACTTTTAAGAGCGTCATCAACCAGCTTTAATGCTCTCTGGGTGCGGAGTTCCTGTCACTTATGGGTCGGATCAAGCCACTTATCGGCATATTAGTCTGCATTGCAGTCCTCTACTTGGGATGGATGATCATTCCTGTCTACATGGCCTTCTATCAATTCCAGGATGGTCTTGTGACCACCGCAAAATATGCAGCTACCAGCATCAATACAGACGAGCAGATTCACGATGAAGTGTTAAAAAAGGCTAAGGAACTCGATGTTCCCGTCAGGTCAGAGGACATCAAGGTCCACCGTGAAGGCAATGCTGTCGATATCACTGCGGACTATGTGGTTGTACTCAACTTCATTGGCGGCAAGCAGAAGACCATTGCCTTCAGTCCAAGTTGCAAGGAAAAAAGCGCTCAAAAGTAAGCGACTCCGTACCATCTCTGGCCAACATCAATTTTTTCACCTTTCGCGCGCCACTCCGTCTGACATCTAAGATAATGATCTTGTGAGTTTAGACGTGTCTCTGCGGACGCAGTGTGCGCCAACGCCCACGGATCGTTCCCCGAATGAACAGATGTAAGCCCATTGTTTTCAGCAATTCATCTTCTGGCCTCATACCTGCACCCTGATTGGGTTTGCAATTTGGCACGAACATCGAAGGAAATCTAAAATCTTACTGTGGCGATAAAACTTAAAATCCCCAAAGGCAAACGCGGACGCTTTCATCCGTCAAACCCCGTGATCCGCGCCGCCGTCGCGGCATTCATCATTTTGTGCACCGTCGTGCTCGGCATCTTCGCTGTCTTTTACATCCGCTACCAGAAGCTTATCGACCAGCGCATGAGCGGTCCGGTCTTTGCCAATGCTTCAAAGATTTACGCGACCCCTCGGGTACTCACACCCGGATTCAAAGCCACTCGCGACGAAGTTGCCACTCAGTTGCGCCGCGCCGGGTACTCCGAAGAGAGCGAAAAGGGCGAATCAAAGCTGGGCACGTACCACCTCGTCAGCAGTGGGATACAGATCCGTCCCGGGCCAGAGTCATTTCATAGCCCGGAAAACGCGCTTATCAAATTTCATGGCGACACCGTCCAGGCAATCTCCTCACTCGATAAAGGCGATGCCATCTCTGAGTACGAACTCGAGCCGCAACTTGTAACCGGCCTCTTCGACAACCAGCAACGCTCTAAGCGTCGGCTGATCACGTATGACGACATGCCGACCTCGCTGGTGAATGCCGTTATTGCAATCGAGGACCGGCGATTCTTCCAGCACAGCGGCATTAACTATTGGCGATTCCTTCAGGCCGGCCTGCGCGATTTGCAATCCCGCCGGCGCGCGGAAGGTGCGTCCACTCTGACCATGCAGATCTCGCGTGGATTTTTCCTCACGCCGGAAAAGACTTACACACGCAAGCTGTCAGAGATGATGATCGCAATCGAACTGGAACAGCGGTTCTCGAAGAAACAGATATTCGAGTTCTATGCCAACCAGATCTACATGGGACAGCGCGGCTCATTCACCATAAACGGCCTCGGCGAAGCGGCGCAGGCGTACTTGAACAAAGACATCAAGAACCTGACATTGCCCGAATCGGCAATGCTTGCGGGGATTATCCAGCGCCCAAACTATTTCAATCCCTATCGCAACAAGGAAGCGACCATCACTCGCCGTAACATTGTCCTCAACAGCATGGTGGAGACGGGCGCCATCAGCCGCGATGAAGCGGACAAAGCCAAAGCCACAGGCCTGAATCTTAGCGCCCCCAACGTAGAAGCCAGTGATGCGCCGTATTTCGTTGACCTCGTCAAAGACAATCTTCTTCAGCGATACACCGAAGAACAGCTCAATGAGGACGGCCTGCGGATTTACAGCAGCATAGATCCTGACTTGCAACGCGCAGCTGCTGAAGCCGTCGAAGTTGGTATCAAAGAAATTGACGAACTCGTAAAGAAATCTCGACGCAAGAAGATTCCTGCGAAAACCAAGGGTGGAAAAGCAGAAATAGTCGAAAAAACCGGCCCTGTTCCGCAGGTTGCGCTGGTAGCCATGAATCCCGAAACCGGCGAGGTACTGGCGATGGTTGGGGGCCGCAACTACGGATTCAGCCAACTCAACCACGCAGTCGCGAAGCGTCCCACTGGTTCAATTTTCAAGCCATTCGTTTTCGCTACTGCCGTCAATACAGCGCTCGACGGTCAGCAGCCGGTATTCACTCCCGCTTCGATGGTGGACAACACTCCGACTACCTTCTTCTTCGAAGACCAAGTCTATGAACCTCGTAATTACGAGAACAAGTACAACGAGATTGTGACCGCGCGATTTGCGCTGGCGCACTCTCTAAACAACGCGACCGTGCGCATCGCCGAACAAGTCGGCTACAACAAGGTCGCCGAACTCGCCCAAGCAGCCGGCATTAAAGGCGTGAAGCCTACTCCCGCCATGGCGCTGGGCGCATATGACGCTACTCCGCTTGAGATGGCCGCCGCTTACACTGCCTTCGCCAATAAGGGACTGCGCTCCAATCCGGTTCTCATTACGTCGGTTCGCAATGCGCAAGGCGAGGTCATCGAGGACTTCAAGACTGAGAAGAAGCAGATCATGGACCCTCGCGTCGCCTACGTCATGACTAACATGATGGAAGGCGTGATCAACAACGGAACGGCGACCGCTGTTCACGCTCGCGGATTTACCGCACCTGCGGCTGGAAAGACAGGCACCTCCCACGATGCATGGTTTGCCGGATACACCAGCAACTTGCTTTGCGTAGTCTGGGTGGGATACGACGATTACAGCGATCTCAAGCAGGAAGGCAATCGCACTGCCGCCCCCATCTGGACAGAGTTCATGAAGCGCGCCGTGAAGCTGCCCGCCTATCAGGACGTGAAGCCCTTCACTCCCCCCGACGGTGTCGTGAACCTGAACCTGGACAAGGTCACCAACCGGATTGCGACAGCTACTTGCCCTGATGACTACACCGCCGCCTTCATCGCCGGCACCGAACCAAAAGAGACATGCGACCAATCCGGAGACCAGCGCGGATTCTTCTCGAAACTATTTGGCCTGGGACAGAAACCTTTGCCACCGCCTCCGGTGTCTATTAATGGACAGCAACAACAAACGCAGCAACAGCCCGGACAAAACGCTCCGGCTCAAGCTGAAGATCCAGCTAAGAAGAAAGGGTTTTTCGGCAAGATCTTCGGCGCATTCAAGGATGACAAAAAGAAAGAACCTGAAAAACAGAATCCTCCCCCGGCGCCCAATCCCAAGTAATTGGCTTGCGGGAGCGGACGGGGGCTACAATAGAAATCCTCGGAGGACTTGCATATGTCCCGGGTCCCGTTCGCAACACTGCTTATCGCGCTGCTCGCTTCGCTTCCTCTCTTAGCACAAAAATCCACAGTCAAACCCATGGACCACATGGTCACTGACACCGCTATCCAGGCGCCTGAGCAATTGCGCCGGGTGCCTCCGCCCGCAAGTGATCTCAATCCGGCGGAGTTGGAATCAAAGGGAGACTTGTTTCGAGCAGAAAAAAATTATGCTGACGCTCTCGACTACTATCGCGCAGCCATTGCCAAGCACGAGACGGCTGCTCTCCAGAACAAGACTGGGATCACTCAACTCCAAATGCTGCGATATGACGATGCAAAGAAGAGTTTTGAGCGCTCCATCAAGCTTGACGGCAAGTATGCGGACGCACTCAACAACCTCGGCGTCATCTACTACGTGAAGAAGGATTACCGCCGCGCGGTGAAGAACTATAACAAGGCCATCAAAGTCCGGGACGACTCGGCCAGTTATCACAGCAACCTCGGCACTGCCCTATTCGCCCGTGAGGAGTTCGCCAAAGCGGCGCACGAATATACGCTGGCCATGGAGATCGATCCCGAGGTCTTTGACCATCAGTCCGCGAACGGGATCTCTGCAAAGCTTGGGTCGCCGCAAAACCGCGCTAAATACAATTACGTGATCGCAAAGACCTTTGCCAGTAGAGGAGACACCGATCGATGTCTCCTCTACCTTCGCAAGGCACTGGAAGACGGATTCACTGCCATCAATGACGTTTACAAAGAAGCTGAATTCTCTTCGGTTCGCAAGGACCCGCGGTTTGTTGCTCTGATGGAATCCAAGCCGCTGGGCATCAACTGAGCAACATTTTCTCGCTAACTTTTTTCCTGGACCTGTGTCTAATCTTTTAAATGCAGCCCGTTTCGGCGCGACGAAGCGGGGCAAGCGGACTCCTCCGTCCGTAACTTAGGGAAGAAAAGGGCTCACCCTTGTGTGGGCTCTTTTCGTTTTGCCTAAATCCCCGATATCTTCATTGCCATATATCGCGTCACGATATATAAATCTGGTGCACAATATTTTGTTTTTTGTCCGAAACTTTTGTGTCTGGGCGGGTTCTAATTCGTAGGCACTAACAGATGTTTCGCATGGCGGAGTACTCCCTCCGCCCTCTTGGGGGAAAAAGCCCACCGGTCTCCGGTGGGCTTTTCTTATTTCGCATAACGTTATTTTGTTGGTACGGCGTTCTGCACTGCCGGACGGCTCGCGATATAAAGGTTGATAGCTTCTTCCAGCTTGTTCTGGGCTTTGAGGATGAACTCTACCGCGTCCCGGGCTGCGCCTTCACCGCCGCGATGCTTGGTGATGAAGTGCGACTCCTCTTTCACCTCGTCGCGCGCATTCGCTACGGCCATTGCCAATCCGCACAGCCGCATCACGGGCAGATCGATAACATCGTCGCCTAAGAAAGCAACCTCTTCATCCTTCAACTTTTCAATGCCCATGATCTCTCGCAGCGCCTGTGTCTTGTCTGCCTGTCCTTGAAAGACATGGGTGATCTTCAGGTCGCGGGCGCGCAGAGCCACTGTTTCCGAGATCCGCTTCGTGATGAGTCCGGTCTTGAGCCCCGCAAGGTGAGCGAGCGAGATGGCTGTACCGTCATGGGCGTGGAAGCCCTTCGCCTCGATCATCGTCGAGCTGGAAATTCCATAGCCGGCATGTCCGGCGGCAGCGGCTATCTGCGACGTCTTGCTCGTCTGTTCCACCCCCTGCGGCGTAGGAAACAGCCAAATAGTTCCATCGGTGAGTACACCATCTACATCAAATAAGATAAGTTTTATCTTCTTGGCCCGCGCTTTACTCATGCGAAAGATTGTAAATGAAGGTGTTTTTGTCCCAGCGGTAGGGCGAAGATTTTGCGAAACTCTGGTTTCAAAGTAGAATCTGTGAACCATGTCCCTTTGGGCCCCGAATCCCAGCATTCCCGCCTCTCTCGAATGGGCTCACCCCATCGTGCAGGAGTGGTTCGTGTCAAAGTTCGGGACGCCCACTGAGCCTCAAGAGCAGGGTTGGCCGCATATCCTTGCCCGGAGGACGACGCTGATCTCCGCACCTACAGGCTCCGGAAAAACGCTTGCTGCTTTCCTCGCCTGTATCGACCGCCTGATCAGGAAATCGCTTGCTGGTGAACTTACTGATCGCACTGAAGTCCTCTATGTCTCTCCCCTGAAAGCGCTGGGAAATGACATCCAGAAGAACCTTGAAGGCCCGTTGCGCGAGATCATGCAACTGGCCTCTGATCGCGGACTGCTCATGCCGGAGATCCGCACGATGGTTCGCACCGGCGACACTCTTCCGGCCGAGCGCCGCCAGATGCTCAAGCGCCCTCCGCATATTCTGGTCACCACGCCGGAATCTCTTTACATCCTGTTGACCGCGGAAAAAAGCCGCGCGATTCTGCACGACGTCGAAACGATCATCGTTGACGAAATTCACGCAGTTGCCGACGACAAACGAGGCGCTCACCTTGCACTCTCGCTCGAGCGCCTGGAGATCTTGTCACACGCTAGACCAGTTCGCATTGGACTCTCCGCCACGCAGAAGCCCATCGAGCTTGTCGCGCAGTTTCTCACCGGAGTAGATGAGCGTCGGTCGGCGCCCGTCATCGTCAATGTCGGACACAAGCGCGAGATGGACCTCGCAGTCGAGATTCCCAAAGGCGAACTCAGTTCTGTCACCACGAATGAGATGTGGGATGACATCTACGACCGTCTCGTCGAACTCGTCGCGCAACATCGTTCCACGCTGGTCTTCGTCAATACTCGCGCCCATGCGGAGCGTCTCGCGCACAATCTTGCCGAGCGCATCGGAGAAGACGCCGTTGGCGCGCACCATGGTTCGCTATCGAGAAAATTGCGTCTTACGGCTGAGCGCAAGCTGAAGGAAGGCGAGATCAAAGTTCTCGTCGCCACCGCTTCGCTTGAACTTGGCATCGACATCGGATTCGTAGATCTCGTCTGTCAGATCGGCTCGCCGAAGGCGATCGGTGTTGCCCTTCAGCGGGTAGGACGCGCTGGACACTGGCGGGGTGCCATCCCCAAGGGACGTCTCTTTGCCAGCACTCGCGATGAATTGATCGAATGTGCCGCCTTGGTGCGCGGCATTCGACTCGGAGAACTCGACCGCCTCTGGATTCCCGAAGCTCCGCTCGACATTCTTGCGCAGCAGATCGTCGCGATGTGTGCCGCGCAAAAGAAGTCGACTTCGGAAACCGACTTCGAAGATTCCTGGAACGAGGATGACCTGCTTCGTGTCGTCCGTCGCGCGTTTCCTTACCGCGAACTCTCAGAAGCCGATTACCTGTCCGTCATCGAAATGCTCTCAGAGGGAATCGCCTCCAAACGCGGACGCTACGGTGCCTATCTTCATCGCGACCAGGTGAACAAGCGCCTGCGTCCCCGCCGTGGTGCCCGGCTCGTTGCCATCACTAACGGCGGCGCGATTCCCGACAACGCCCTCTACACGGTAATCGCCGAACCTGATGGCAGCACCGTCGGCACGGTGCACGAAGATTTCGCCGTTGAGGTCTCGCGCGGCGACATCATGCAGCTTGGCAACACCAGTTGGCGCATTCGCCGCGTCGAGTCCATTGGCCGCGTATTCGTTGAAGACGCACATGGAGCGGCTCCAACGATTCCCTTTTGGCTCGGCGAAGCTCCCGCGCGCACGCAAGAACTCTCAGCGCAAATCGCAGATATTCGCCAGATTGTCAGTGACATGGCTGCGAACACCGCTCCCGGATTTGTTCTGGGGTCCAAAGATCCGGAGGTGCTTGCAACGAAAGGATGGCTCGCAGAAGAATGTGGGGTGGACGAATCCGCCGCCGAGCAGATCGTCGAGTATATCGTGGCGGGTCGCGCGGTCCTTCGGGCAGTGCCTACACAAAAGACTGTCATTGCCGAGCGCTTCTTCGACGAAGGCGGCGGGATGCAACTTGTCATCCACGCCCCCTTCGGCGGACGCATCAACAAGGCTTGGGGACTCGCGCTTAGAAAACGCTTTTGCGCGTCGTTCAACTTCGAATTGCAGGCTGCAGCCACCGAGAACGGTCTTAACATCTCCCTTGCGGAGCAGCACAGCTTTCCGCTAGATGATGTTTTCCGTTTCCTAAGCGTTGAAACGGTCGAGGAAGTCCTGAAACAGGCTTGCATCGATTCGCCCATCTTCGCGAACCGCTGGCGCTGGGACGCAGGCCGCTCACTCGCGCTGCTTCGCTTCCGCAATGGACGAAAAGTTCCGCCACAGATCTTGCGAATGCGCTCTGACGATCTGCTCGCATCCGTCTTCCCGGACGTCGCCGCCTGTCAGGAAAACATTCACGGACCTATCGAGTTTCCTGACCATCCGCTGGTCCGAGAGGTAATGAAAGATGTCCTCACTGAAGCCATGGACATCGAAGGCTTAAAAGATGTGATTCGCGGCTTGGACAGCGGCGCAATTAAGATTCTCGCCGTCGATACGCCAGTGCCTTCGCAGTTTTCGCATGAGATTCTCAACGCGAATCCTTACGCTTATCTTGACGATGCGCCTCTCGAAGAGCGTCGCGCTCGCGCAGTGGAGATGCGCCGCACGCTGCCGGAAGCCGTACTAAATGAGATTGGACGGCTAGATCCCGCAGCCATCGCCGAGGTCCGCCAGGAGGCGTGGCCGGATGTCCGCGATGCCGACGAACTTCACGATGCCTTGCACACTCTTCTTGCGCTACCGGCGAAGTTGCCGTCTATCGGTCAGCCCGATCCTGAGAGCACTTGGGATTTTCATTTTCCCAAACTCGTCATCGACTCGCGCGCTACCCGCGCCACAATCGGCAAATCAATCTTCTGGGTTGCAGCCGAAAGGCTTCTCAGCTTCCGTGCCATTTATCCGGACGCCAAAATAGAAACGGCTATCAACCCCACCGAGAAGGCCGCACCCTCTTACGATGACGCTCTCCTCGCGATGATCACCGGATGGATGATGCACTCCGGGCCGATCACCGCCTCAGTCTTGGGCGAAACCCTGCATCTGCCCGCAAGCGAGATCAACAAAGCGCTGCTCCGGTTGGAAGGATCCGGCTCGATCCTGCGCGGCAACTTCGAGACGCTTGCTTCCGATGAAACGCAATGGTGCGATCGCCGACTGCTCTCGCGCATTCACCGCCTGACATTAGGGACATTGCGCAAGCAAGTTGAACCGGTGCCCGCGGCAACATTCATGAACTGGCTCACACGCTGGCAACACATAGCGCCCGGCACGCAGCTGGTCGGCGAGCGCGGACTGCTTCACGTGCTCAAGCAGATGCAGGGCTTTGAAATTCCTGCAAACGCATGGGAGCGTCAGATCATCTCGCGTCGTGTTCAAGATTACGATCCTGAAACTCTCGACAATCTTTGTCTCACCGGCGCAGTGGGATGGGGCAGACTGTCTCCGCATCCGGCCACGCTCGATTCATCCGCCACAGGAACTCGCCGTATTGTCCCTACAAGCGTTGCGCCCATAACCTTCTTTATCCGTGATGAAGCTGACTGGATGACCTCCAAACGCGGCGACGCAGCACCCGAAGCAGAAATGGACTCGGCCAGCAACGGCCTCGGGCCTTCAGCGAAACTCGTGCTGGAATATCTGCGCACGCGCGGCGCATCGTTTTTCGCCGACATCGTCCGCGGAGGCGACCTGCTGAAATCGGAAGTGGAAACTGCCTTGTGGGAACTCGTCGCCGCAGGACTCGTCACCGCTGACGGATTCGACAGTCTGCGCGCACTCATCGATCCCAAGCGGCGCACGGGACAAGGCCGCGGACGCACCACCCGTCCCCGCCACAGTGCGGGACGCTGGTCATTGCTTCATCCACCGCATTCTGCCGAGCAAAACAAAGTGCTTGAGGCAACTTGCCGCATGTTGCTTGACCGTTATGGCGTTGTCTTCCGCGAGCTGCTGGTTCGTGAATCCATCTTGCCGAAATGGCGCGAGTTGCTGATCACCTTCCGTCGGCTTGAAGACCGCGCCGAAGTCCGCGGCGGACGCTTCGTTAACGGCTTCCACGGCGAGCAGTTCGCTTTGCCCGAAGCTGTCGATTCGCTTCGCGCCATGCGCAACCTCGGACTGACTACCTCAGAGCCGGCAGACATCATCATCTCCGCGGCCGATCCCCTCAATCTAGTCGGGATACTCGTTCCCAGTGAGCGCGTTCCTGCCATCTCGGGGAAATACGTCACCTTCCGCAATGGCATCCCGGTCACCGGCGAAGACGCTGTGACGATGATGGAGACCGCCACTGCCGCTGAGGCGCGCGGATGATCCGCCGCACGCTGGTTGTCCTTCTACTTTTCACCGCAACCTCTTTGGCCAGCGACAAGCCGATCGCAAAGGCAGACAGCATCCTCGTCCTGAAGAATGAGCGTGTTCTACAGTTGTTGAAAGATGGCAAGCCATTCAAGAGTTACAAAATTGCTCTCGGCCCCACTCCCGCCGGCGCGAAGACGCAACAAGGGGATAATAAAACTCCTGAAGGCAAGTACGTCATCGACTCCCGCAACCCGCAGAGCGCATATCACTTGTCCCTTCACGTCTCATATCCCAATGCACGAGACGTCGCCAGTGCAAAAGCAAAACACGTCTCTCCGGGTGGCGACATCTTCATCCACGGACTTCCGAAGCAATACGCTTACGTCGGCGCAGCCCACACGCTTCACGATTGGACGCTCGGCTGCATCGCCGTGACCAACCCTGAGATCGAAGAGATCTGGCGATTGGTTCCCAACGGAACTCCCATCGAGATCCGACCCTGATGGCAGACACTCCCGAACTCGTCGAAGGCGCTGACTACTACTGGGACGGCCCTTACATGGTCTTCACCGCCCAGTACCTGCGCAACCGCGGATTCTGCTGCCAGAGCGGCTGCCGCCACTGTCCTTATGGATTTCAAAAGTCAGACAGCGAGAGCAACTCGAAGCCAGACTAGCGCTACGCTTCGCCCCAGGTCAGGCCCTGCGTCACAATGTTCTGCATTGCGGATTCAAACGTCTGGCCGGTCGCCCGCTGCAGAACAATGTCGTCGCAATATTTCACTACGTCCCACGTCCCGCTCAGCTTTCGATAGATCACGCAAATCGAAAACCTGCTCGCAGCGGGCGGATAGTACATCAGCAGGCTCGTCTCATAGTCTTCAGTGAATGTGGTCAGGTCAGGCCAGTAATCCAGCTGCAACACTTCATTGCGGAAGCAAAGGTTGCGCGGAAAGACGGCGAGTTTATTGCCGAACTGGTGGTGCCAGTCCACGTCAAAAGGGATGGGTGTTTCCGGGTGATAGCTTTTCATCGCGATGCATGCTCCTTGTTTTGGCATGCATCAGGAGGGTCCAAAAAAGAAAAACCGCCTCAGCATTCAGGGCGGGTGTTTTACCTTTATCGGGAGACTTTTCGTTCGGAGCTACTGCTCCGCACATCGAACGCTTTCGCGTTCTGAGCACCGAGGCGTCTCTACCCCGGTTGCTGGACTCGTTACCGAGTCACTCCTGATGCTGAAAAAATTCTAGCACAAACGAGTTAATGCTGTCCGACCGAAGGCAAACGCCAAATTATGCCGGAGTTCCCTCTCCAAATAGTGCTTCGCGAAACAGCTTGTCACCTGCGATCACGAATGAACTCACTTTAGGTATTCGCAATGCCATCGCTGCAGCTGGAATTCCCTGCTTTAGCAAACCTAACAATGAGGTAGTAGCGCGTTGTCGCGGACTCCTGTCAAGCAGCCACCAAAGAATGATGGCCAGGTGAACAAGATAGAGCAACCGCGCTAGGGCGTCGGCAACTGCCTGGCGCGGCGCATCGCTTGCACCTTTCACCGCCGTCTGAAATACCCCTAACACTCGCAGTCGGGAAAACGCGACTTCGGGTGCAAAGATTCCGTTCTCATCATTTCCCACCAAAACTGGAATGAGCGAGGAAAGTATCGTGCGATGGCGTCCTAGCACCTCAAGGCTCGTGGTCAATGCAAAGATGAAGCGGTCGCGCCACTTGCCCGCTTTCATTTTTTCTGCCCGCCGCGCGTACTCTGCGGATAGGTCGTCATACAAAGCCAGAACTACCGATCGCTTACCGGGAAAGTAACGGTAGAGCAATCCAACGCTGACTCCGGCCCTATGGGCAATGTCCCTAAGCGTAGTTGCTTCGTATCCATGTTCCGCGAATTCGCTGACCGCAACTTCGTAGAGATTTTTCCTGGTCGAATCCCCTTTGGCCGAGAGTCCTCGTGGACGCCCTCTGCCGCGTTTCTCGCTCCCATCGCTCATGTGAGGGTCCTTGACAATATTAGTGAACACGTTTACTTATATTAGAGACAAGTTGCCTCAAGGGCAATCTAAAAAGAGGGTGATATGAAAATAGCCATTATGGGCGGCACAGGACAAATCGGAAGCCTTCTCGCTCGTGCCTTCCACGGCGATGGACATGATGTCCTGATCTTCGGCCGCTCTCCAGCACCAGCCCCTTGGCGTGTAGCGCGTTGGGACATCGCGGATGTAAGCGGCTGGTGGAAACAATTGGATGGCACAGATGCGGTCATCAATCTCGCTGGACGATCAGTGAACTGCCGATACACGAAGAAGAACCGGGAAGAGATTGTGCAATCCAGAGTGGGTTCGGTCCACGCGGTAGCGAAGGCTATTTCTACTTGTGCAAACCCGCCAAAAGTCTGGCTTCAAGCCAGTACGGCAACCATCTATGCGCATACCTATGGCAAAGTTAATGATGAAACGGGAATGATCGGTGGCTCAGAAGCTGACGCGCCGGAAACATGGCGCTTCAGCATTGATGTTGCAACGGCGTGGGAGAAAGCGTTTGACGATGCGACAGTTCCGGGAACGCGAAAAGTGAAACTTCGCTCGGCAATGACGATGAGTCCTGACCATGGCGGAATCTTCGATACCCTGCTTGGGCTTGTCCGACGCGGTCTTGGGGGGAAGTCCGGAAATGGTCGGCAATATGTTTCCTGGATTCACGAAGCAGATTTCGTCCGCGCCATTTACTTCTTGATCGCCAATGACCTTGAAGGGGCAGTGAACATCTGCTCACCGAATCCGCTCACTAATCAGGAGTTCATGTTTGCTTTGCGCCAAGCCTGGGGCACCCGCATTGGCCTCCCTGCTTCAGAATGGATGCTGGAGGTCGGCGCAGTTTTCCTTAAGACTGAAACCGAGCTTGTTTTGAAGAGCAGACGCGTGGTCCCAGGTCGATTGCTCTCATCTGGCTTCACGTTCGAACATCCCAATTGGCCCGAAGCTGCGGCGGAATTGTGCCGCCGCTGGGAAACTCTGACCAGCTATCCGGAGACTAAGGCCTAACCTTAGTCTCCCGCCTACGCCCCGCCACGGGGCCTAAATAGGCCATTTCCCTGATTGAGCCACTCACCCTTAATTTCTAAGCTTGCATGCATAGCACTGCATTCCAAGATCGGAGATACATCATATTGAGGCTCTTGAATCGCACTCTTACCGCACTTATATTCCTCACGTCCGCTGCACTTGCGGATGTCACCGTTACTTCCCCCGCCAATAACTCAACCGTTTCGACTTCAACCCGCGTCGTCGCATCTGCAGTACCAACATCTTCTTATCGCATCTCTGCAATGCAGATGTATGTGAACAGCACAAAGGTATTTCAAACCCTCACAGCGAGTCTTGACACTACGATCACACTGCAAGCTGGATCCAATCGCGTGCAAGTCAAAGCTTGGGACACGGGCGGGCACTATTTCGAAAAACTGTTGACTTTGACGGCTAACACAACTGCCAGCACCAACCCTTCCGGTGTCACTCTTGTTTCTAACATCGACGAAAAACTAAATTGGTTTTCTTGCGATAGCTGTGCAGGGGCCAATGCCACCGGTCCAAGTTCCACGTACTGGATGAAGCAGAACCAGGCCACCCCATCGTTGGATGGAAAGTCCACGCAGTTCTTCCTCGGGGGAACCACTCCCTATGCCAATGCGCTTTGGTCTCAACACGTCATCACCGATAGCGCCAAAACGCGCGCTGCAAAGCATTTCATCTATGACATTTACATGTACTACACAAACCCGAGCGCCTCTCAGGGACTGGAATTTAATGTAAGCCAGTTCTTCGACGACAAGGCTTACATTTACGGGATGCAATGCAATATCCGCTCCGGCTCCGGACCGCATTGGGACATCTCCACCGTCCGCGACACAACACAATCGCCGACTCTCGGAAACATGAAATGGCAGAACACCGGCATCGCCTGCCCTGCTCCGCCAGCGTACACATGGAACCACATCACGATGGAAGTGGAACGCACCTCTGACAACAAGGTCCATTTCATCTCCATTAGCATCAATGACAAGAAGTCTTACTTGAATCTCTATGCTCCTATGCGGATAGCACCCACAGGCTGGATGGGCGTTAACGTTCACTACCAGATGAACGGCGACTACAAACAAGACGACTATTCAACCTGGGTAGACAAATTCAGCGTCACCTACAACTGATCTTCTTCTCATCCCTAAGCGCCCGCTGTGGGGCGCTTTTTCTTTTCGCGGAATCGCCAACCCACAGGTTGACCTCTTACCAACCAGCGGCAGATAATTTCGCCTACTCTGGAACCGGTTCAACAGGAGTCTTTGATCATGAGCGAACAACCAAAGCAGCTTGGCGACTATCAGATACTCGGCGTACTCGGCAGCGGCGGCATGGGACGCGTCTACAAAGTTCGCAACGCCATCACTGACCGCATCGAAGCGATGAAGGTGCTTCTGCCTGATCTTGAAGGACACGAAGAAGTGGCCGCGCGTTTCCTTCGCGAGATCAAGGTGCTCGCCGCGCTGAATCATCCCAACATCGCAACGTTGCACACCGCGCTCACCATCAACAACCAGCTTGTAATGATCATGGAATTCGTCGAGGGACAAGCTATCTCCTCGCGCCTATTGAACGGCGCTATTCCCGTCGCGGAAGCGCTAAGCTATCTCGACCAAGTCTTGAGCGCGCTCAGTTACGCGCATCATCAGCATGTGATCCATCGTGACATCAAGCCCGCGAATATGATGCTCACCCCGGACGGCACTGTGAAGCTGATGGATTTCGGCATTGCGCGCACTGAGAATGAACCCAGCCAATTGACGGCTGCGGGTTCCACGCTCGGCTCCATGAATTACATGTCGCCCGAGCAGGTTCGCGGAGAGAAGACAGACGAGCGTTCCGACCTCTACTCCCTCGGCATCTCGCTTTACGAGATGGTGACCGGAGAGAAACCATTTCACGGCGACAGCAATTTCTCCGTGATGGCGGCGCACATCAACCAAGCGCCGACACCACCGATCGACGTCCATCCCGGCCTACCCAAGCTGGTGAATGACATTATTCTTACCGCCATTGCGAAAGCGCCTGAACAACGCTTCCAATCCGCCGACGCTTTCCGCCGTGCCGCACAGCAAGTGCTGCAGTCGATGGCAGACGATCGCACCATCGTGCAAGGATCCCAAGACATCGCATTGGGCAGCATGGTAGGACCAGCAGCCGCAGCGCGCACCGCGCCTGCCGTTGTCGCCCAACCTAAAACCCCACCGCCGCCCGTCGCTGCAACTCAACCCATGCCGGTGGCGCTACCCCAGGCAAGAGGAAGTCGCGGGCTGTACATGGGACTCGGCGCTCTTGTGGTTGTTATCGTCCTGATCGCGGCCGGCATGTATCTTCCCGGTAAGAAAAATGCCGCCGCTGCGGAAGCACAGGAATCCAGACCGACGCAGCAAGTGGCAACAACTCCGCAGCCGTCAGCCCTTCCCGTTAGCACCGAGACTTCAACCACATCGGCTCCTCCAGCACAAAGCGCGCCGGCAGAACCCACACAAACTGCTGAGCCTGCGCCACGAAAGCTGATGGCCAAAAACAATGTCTCTCCCGCACAAAGTGCGGGCACTGACGCACCGCCCTCGACCACCAACAATAAAGCCGAACTTGATGCCGTCGAGCATGACATTGATCTGCTCGTCACTCGCGCTGCCGCAGTGAACAGCGGACTGGAGAATCTGAAGCGCTCACAAGTTGCCTCCGGGTTGGGACTACGCGGCGACATGGCTGCCAAACAAGCCAGCATGAATCTGAACATCACAAAGGCCGGCAATGCGATCGAACACAACGATGCTGCGCGCGCCAAGAAATATGCAGAGATGGCAGGGACGGATATCGAAGCACTTGAAAAGTTCCTCGGAAGATAAGCAGACCTAGAATGTCCAACGAAGACGTCACTCATATTCTCAATCGTCCCACCGGCCAACTGGATCGCAAGGCGGAGTTGGAAAAACTTCGTCGCAACATTACCGTCCTCTTCACAGACTTAAAAGGTTCGACCAGCTACTTCGAAAAATTCGGTGACGCCGCGGGCTTGCTCATGGTGCATCGCTGCAACAGCATGCTGGGAAAGATCGTCGAGTCGCACGGCGGTCGTGTCATCAAGACCATCGGTGACGCAGTAATGGCCGCGTTTGATGACCACGCGGAAGCCATCGCTGCAGCAATTGAAATGCAGGAGTTCATCACCGCCGACAACGCCGCCAAGCCCGAAGGACAACGCATCTCGATCCGCATCGGCATCAACTACGGTCTCGGGCTGGTGAAGTCGAATGACGTCTACGGTGACGTAGTAAATGTCGCATCGCGCGTTGAGAGTGCCGCCGCTCCCGAACAGATCCTCATCTCAGACACGCTGTACAACGAAGTCGCAGCCAGCGGACGTTTCCGCTTGCGACCGCGCGGTAAATTCGCGCTCAAAGGCAAAGCCGACGAGCGCGATCTCTATGAAGTCGAATGGAAAAAGGATGGCGTATCCGCTGGCGTAATTGCACACAGCATGATCGTGCCCGTGCCGGATTTCGCAAACCGAGTGAAGTTCAAACTCCGGCAGATTCGCATCGACGGACAGCCGCCTCGCGAATTTGATTTCGTCTCAGATTCCGTGACCATCGGAAGTACACAGGGCGACTTCACATTTCCAAATGATGCGACCATGCGATCGCCACACGCACGCCTGACCATCGAGTCGGGACAGTTGTTCGTCGAGCCTCTCGAGTGCGCGGCTGCGTTTTTCAATTTGATTGGCCCGTACCGGCTTCAGCATGGAGACATCGTAAAGATAGGCAGTCAGACTTTCGAGTTTCACGTGAATACGGCGGCTCTCGAAATGGCTTCGCTCACGGGGTCCGGCCTGGCTGAGATCTCGAAGATGTTGAAGAACCCTGTCGCGGAATTCATCTCCACCGCCCCTGACCAGAAGCACTACTCCGTTCTCGACGGACAAGCGACATGGGGCCGCACCAAGGCCACATACACTTTCCCCGGCGATGGCACCATGAGCCGATCCCACGCGAAGGTCTATCATCGCGGCGAAGACTTTTTCATCGAAGACACCGGAAGCACCAATGGCACATTCGTGATGGCTAAGGAAAAGACGCCTTTGCCCGAAGGCGCGATTCTCGCTATCGCGGGCCAGCGACTCAAAGTTGTTCGCGAGCAGCTAGCAGCGAACGCAGCAAAATAGGCGAAATCCTAAGCACCGGGCCAATCTTGGTCCTATGCCTTTCTGAATATAATCAATTCGCGAGGTGCGCCATGAAGCTCTCAGTGTTCTGCGGGGTGAGTGTGGATGGCTTTCTTGCTCGACCGGACCATGCGCTGGATTTTCTAGAAACTGGCGAACAGGAGCCACATGGATTCGAAGAATTCTTCGCCAGCGTGGACGTCATGGTTATAGGGCGGAAGACCTTCGAAGTTGTGATGTCTTTTGGGAAATGGTTTTATCGCAAAAAACCAGTCGTAGTACTCAGCACCGGTGCACTCGATCTGAGCTCAATCAAGGGCGGAGTAGTCGAGCAGATGTCGGGTGAACCGGCAAAAATCGTAAAACAGCTCAAAGCACGCGGGTTCAAACATGCCTACATAGATGGGGGCATCACCATTCAACGATTCCTGTCCGCTGGCCTCATCGACCGCATGGTGATCACGCGCGTGCCAATCCTGATCGGCTCGGGTATCCCACTGTTCGGACCATTGTCGCGTGATATCGCGCTGTGCCACATTGCTACGCGTTCTTACAAGGGCGGTTTAGTGCAGAGTGAATATGAACTTGGTGCTTCGCCACGCACTCCGACTGCGAAAAAACGGACGCTGCCTGGACGAAAGCGAAAGGGCGCGAAGTGACTGTTTGAGCCTGGGGGCTTGGTCGGGATCGACCTTGAGGCGTTTAGCAGGCGTCTGAGTCTGCTGCCTAAATCCTGAGCGAGCAAAACGGACGCGAACGACGAGCTGACGAACTGAATACGGCTCTCTTTGCTTATTACTGCGCTGTGATCGCCAATGCGGTCGGCCACGTTCCTGCGGGAAACGGAGAGCCCGAAATTGGCTGAATTCCGCCATTTGTATGGTCGATGCGGAACGAGGATATGTTGTTGCTAGATCCTGTTTGTGGGAAATATACAAAATTTCCCGAAGGGTCTACCGTCACCTGAAGAGATCCGAGGGCACCCGAGATCGGGAACCCGGCGATTGCCGTTAATGCACCGTTATTGATCGCATAAGCTCCGATTGTGGCTCCGCCCTCGCCGGCTGTGTATGCAAAATGCCCCGTCGGCTCGATCGTCAGAGCATACGCCCCGTTCTTTCCCACAAGTTGCGATTGTGTAGCCTGCGTCAGGACACCAGAAGTCTGGTCGATGCTGTAGCTGATAATGATGCTTGATCCTGCTCCCACAACGTAGACACGCTGGCCCGCGGGATCCACCGTGACGCCGTCCGGCTGCAATATCGGGAGCGGAACTGTCTGAGAAAGGGTTAACGCACCGTTACTGAGATCTATGGCATAGACTGATAAATCTTTACTAAGCAGATTCGCTGCAAAAATGAATCTGCCTAATGAGTCAATCGCAAGCGAGACGTCGAATTGCCCGGAAGCGAACGGCGAGCCGTTGATCGGAGTTAATGCCCCGGTATTTGAGTCGACGCTGAATCCATAGATAGCATTTGAAGATCTGCTCGCTAGGTAGACGTATTTATTGGAAGGGTGGTACTGCCAAGGATGATGGCTGGTTGCCTGCTGGATAGGGCGACGACGCCGTTTCCTGCAACATGCCGCTGCTTGCGTTAATGGAGTAGACGTGCAACACGTTCTGGAATATATCCCCTGCGAAAACAAAATGCCCGAGTTTATCAACCGCAATTGTGTACGGATTTACGCCGGAAGGGATAGGAAATCCCGAAAGCAGAGTAAGGGCTCCAGTGGTCGGATTAACCGCGTAACCAGAAATACTCGCAGATGCCTGATTTGTGGTGTACGCGAATTTCGGTTGAACTGTCGGATTACTCGGCGAAATGATTGGAGGTATCGGATTGCCAGAAGGGGAAACCCCATTCGAGCCGCCGCAGGATGTGAACAAAAGAAGAATGCCCACGACGCTCAACATTTGAAGGTTCGCTCTCAGCGGTCTCGCTCTGAGGTTCTTAATGTGCATTTGAGTGATTTGCATAGCAGTTGGCGTGCAGCTTAACACTTGCGTGGTCGTGTCCCGGGCGAATCAGCTTTTGTTACGAAAATGGAACAGAGTGGCTGCGACAGACTGTCAGCTTAAGTTGTTGAATTATTGGTGGACCTGGTCGGGATCGAACCGACGACCTCTTCCATGCCATGGAAGCGCGCTCCCAGCTGCGCCACAGGCCCACTTTGATTGAAGAAGAACTGCTTGAAGGGTGTTACTTCTCTATTCTCGCCGACGACCGCTGACTTAGTCAAACTCCCTCCCGTCAGGTCTTTCGCGTTCTCAAGAATTTGCAACTAACCATAGTTAGAGAGTCCTCATCTCAATGGAAGCAGGCACTCTGTTCAGCAGTGCTCGATGGAAGGTATTCACGAATGGGTTTCGCACGTAGAAATTTCTCATTCCTATTAGTAACGCTCGCTCTGGCGCTCAGCAGCAATTCACTTGCACAAAATAGCCGCTCAACACCTGCTCCGCCTGCCGTTGATCTTCAGGGCACACTGGCGAAGGTCGATCAAACTGCGCAAGCCGCCGCACTCGACATCGCCAAACTTCGCATCGATAAATGGAAAGCCGACGCGAATGACAAGCGACAAGCGCAATCCAATGCCGATTCCCTGGAGCGCAACATGACTACCGCTCTACCGGCGTTAACATCGGGCGTGCGAAGCGCGCCGCAGGATTTCTCTGCTAACTTCAAGCTCTATCGCAATCTCAACGCGCTCTATGACGTTTTCAAGACACTGGCCGAATCCGCCGGCGCATTCGGATCAAAGCAGGAGTTTGAATCTCTCGCCCCTTATGCCGAATACTTCGACCAACACCGGCGCTCACTTGCCGATTACATGGAAAACCTCGCGTCGTCAAAGGACGCCGAACTGAATCGCCTGCGCTCACAGGCACGAACCGCGCAAGCAGCGCCCATTACACCCAAAAAAGTCATCATCGATGACGATCAGCCTGCTCCCAAGAAAAAGGCAACGAAGAAGAAGCCTCCCGCGCCCACTACTCCTCAATAGAACCGCGACTCGCCTTTAGTAACTCCTTTGCGTGCGCGTGTTCGGTTATGATTCCGTAATCCATGGCACATCGAAGGATATTGTTCCTTGCCGCCCGGCTGTTCTTCGGCGGCTTCATCCTGCTCACATCCCTCTATTGCCTGCTCGCGTACATTCCATTTACATACCACTGGTTCATCCAAAACCCGCTGGTCTTCTGGTTTCCGATCTTCGTCAAGTTCCACACCTACTTCTACATCACAGCGGTGATTGCGGTTTCAACTACGTTGTCGCGCCATCTTGACGATCCGAGAACCCGGCGTGTAGCGCTCGCCTTTATAGGATTCAACGTACTCGTTTGCGTCCTCTTCATCGTTGATCCATTTCTCACGCATTTACCCAACGATTTCCGCAGCTTCATCTGGAGCCTACTCGCGCTCTTCCCGTTATCGTGGATTTCACTCCTCGATTTATCTTCATCGTCACCAGAGAACCGCGCAACGGATTCAGAATCGTTCTCCCCAACTCCCGCCCTGTTCGCGGCATTCTTCGTCACCGGCCTTTACTCAACCATCGCAGGCGTAAAGGCAGGCGTACAGTTCGGACGCGCCGACATTTCCGCTATCACTTGGAGTCTGCTTTCACACCTCGTAATTTTCCTTGCGGTTTTCCTCGCGCTGGAAGCAACGTTCCGTATCGTGCGAAGATTCACTCCCGCTCACGCCCGCTCAATCGCGCTGAGCGTTGTCGGATTCGCCTTCACCGCTGTGCTGCTTCGAAAGCTGGTGCTTGCCACCCTTGGGCTTAACAACTGGCTTGCCGATCTCTATTCGATTGCATTCGCGCTGGTACTAATCGCATTCTTTAGAGGTCTTAGAGCGCGCGAAGCCAACCTCTACACAGCACCGAAGTCGTCGCCGAAGCCCATCGCCGCACTCTGGCTAGCCGCGTTGATCTTTATCGCCGCGGCAACACCCACTCTCATCGACACCATGGATTGGAATTTTCTGCTGCAGAAACTTTCCGCTGTCATCGTTTGGACAGGCGTGATCGCTCTCTCCTACAAACTGCTGCCCGCCCGCCGTTCCGAAATTCCCGTTAGCATTTTGCTTCTTATTGCCGCCATCACCTTCGCCGGATACAAAGCTCCTGCCCTGTTGCATCAATCCTCAGCTTCCGCTCTCGACCGCTACGCCGGATACGACGTCTCCTTCAAAGTTGCTCGCGACATCCTCGCTCCCGTGGTTGACGACGATTCCTACAAACCCTTTTACGCATTTCTTCAGCAGAACACGGGGCTGCCGGAGTCCGCGAAAGTCACACCGATAGACATCAAGCTCGTTGAAGACCTTCAACCCACCACCGCTGAGAAACCAAACATCTTCATCTTCGTCATCGACAGCCTCCGCCAAGATTATGTTTCTCCTTACAACAATGCCGTGACTTTCACGCCCGCCATTGAGTCTTTCGCGCATGAAAGCGTTGTCTTTGAAAAAGCATTCTCCCGATACGGCGGCACTGTCCTCTCAGAACCCGCTATCTGGACTGGCTCCATGCAACTGCACAAGCAGTACATCCAGCCCTTCTTCCCGCTAAATTCTCTGCAACACCTGCTCGACACCGACGGCTATCAAAGCTTCATCACCATCGACCCTGTCGTGGAGATCATGTTGCGCAAAAATGCATCTATCACCGAGCTCGACAAAAATCCCTCTTACTGGACTGACTATGACTTTTGCCAAACATTGAAGGAACTCGAAACCAAACTCGACGGGCCGCGCGATCCCAAGAAACCGATATTCGTTTACTCCCAGCCGCAGAACCTGCACACCGTCACATTGTTCCGACTCGGCAACAAGCGCCCACCCGCAAAAGACTATCCGGGATTTCACGCCCTGCACGCCTCCGAACTCGAGCGTATGGATAAATCTTTCGGCGAATTCATTCAGCACCTGAAGTCGCGCGGGCTTTATGGCAACAGCATCATCGTTCTGACTTCAGATCACGGCGATTCACTCGGCGAATTCGGGCGTTGGGGACACGGCAGCACTATGTTTCCTGAAGTCGTGCGCATTCCGCTTATCGTTCACCTCCCATCGAACATGAAGGACAAGTTCTACGTGAACCCTCAGCAATTAGCCTTCTCCATGGACATTACCCCCAGCCTCTACTACCTCCTCGGACATCGCCCGCTTCGCAATGATGAAGTCCTCGGACGTCCTCTCTTCACTGACTCCAAATCCGAACACGATCAGTATCTCCGCGACTCCTACCTTCTCGTCTCCAGTTACGGGCCCGTCTATTCGCGATTGACCCGAAATGGCGATTCCTTGTTTATCGTCGATGCTGCCGCCCACAAAAACTACCTGTTTGACCTTGCCGACGATCCCCTCGGCACGCACAACCTTGTCACCTCTACTGTGCTTTCTGAAAACGAGCAGTTCATCCGCCGCGAGGTCACTTCAATCAATAGATTTTTCAACTTCCAGCAGACGCAAGTGGTTGCATCCACTCACTAAGCCGCTCAAACTGCTCACAAATGATGCATTTTCTCGTCTAACTTCTTGGAACTATCGCTACTCTGACGGGGTCTATATCCCATAGTAGCCAGATTGATTCATCTTCTGGCTGCCGATTTTGGGGAGTGTCATTGCGGTGCCCAGTTCTTGTACACTTGAGGTGAGCGCCATGCGCAAGTTGATGGCGGGAGCAACCACGGTGGGCGATCTCGCAAGCGCAATTTCGGTCCGGTCAGAAGAGGCTTCTATCGTTTCAGAGCTGCGGTCAGGTTCTGAAGACGCCTACTCGTGGCTGATCGCGCACTACCACCAGCCGGTCTACAGCCTTGTGTACCGGATCCTTAATGATCCGGCTGACGCTGCTGACACTACACAAGAAGTTTTCCTCAAGGTCTTTCGCGGCATTAAGAGCTTCAACGGCGAAGCCAGCCTGAAGACTTGGATCTATCGCATTGCGATCCATGAAGCTTCCAACCAGCGCCGCTGGTGGTTTCGTCACAAGCGTAAGGAATGCAGCATGGAACCCACAGAGAACACCTCTGAGTCAGAGGGTCGCGAACTCGGGATCGTTGACACCATCGCTGACCAGAACGATTCGCCTTTCGAATGCTGCATGCATGAGGAAGTGCGTGCGAAGGTCGAAACCGAATTGAAGCAGGTGCAGGAACCGTATCGCACCACTTTGATCCTGCGTGATATTGAAGGCCTCTCGTATGAAGAGATCGCTGAGGTTCTGAAAGTCTCGCTCGGAACAGTGAAGTCAAGGCTCATTCGCGGACGTGAAGCGCTCCGCAAACGCTTGCTGCCTTACGTGCAGGAAGTCGGAAAAGAATTAGGATTGAAAGATGTTGTGGAGAAAAATGTCTCCGCAAAAAAGGGAGCCTCATCTGAGGTTCCACGGGCCAAGCAATCGAGAGAATCTAAAGAAGCGGAGGTCGAGATAAGGCTATGAAATGCTTTGAAGCCGAATCTTTTTTCTCCCTGTATCTGGATGGGGCCCTGAATGGCAGCCAGATGCGCACGGTTTCCGAACACATGAAAACTTGCGCGCATTGCAGTGGACAATATCAATCGTTGAGTCGTACGCAGTCCTTGGTCGCCGGACTCGGACGCAGGCCCGCGCCGCCCGATCTGGCGCTACGCCTGAAAGTGGCCATCTCGCAAGAGCGTTCCACCTCTTGGACGCGCCGCATGCAAGGCCTCGGCGTCCGCATGGAAAATGCGATGAACGCATTCATGCTTCCAGCTAGTGCCGGACTTGTCACAGCGGTGGTCATGTTTGGTCTGCTGATCGGATTCTTCGCCGGGCCAACTCGTTTGCCGGCAAATCGTGACGTTCCCACATCTCTCTACATGCCACCGCGTCTTACCGCCGCCCCATTTGTTGGCGGAGTAAGCGGCAGTTCGCCAGTGGTTATCGAGGCTTACGTCGATTCCTCCGGCAGGCTCCAGGACTATCGCATCATCTCCGGTGAAGACACGGCAGAGGTTCGCAAGCAACTCGATCGCTCGCTGATCTTCACGGTATTTGAGCCGGCGATGTCATTTGGACAACCCGCCTCGGGCAAGGTCGTCATTTCATTTTCTAACGTGGATGTAAAGGGCTAGCCCGGCGATCAAATCTTAGAGACCGTAATCTTTGATCGGGACATCTCCCTTTGCCAGCCGGTTTTCGCTCACGCCAACATACATCGCCGAGAGAAGGGTGCAGGAATCAACGCTGTGGTCGTAAACGAACGGACATAGAAATCCGTTGAACAGTCGGAACAATCGGTAAGGCTTGTCTTTGAAGAACGCTTCCACTTCCCACAAGTAACGCTTGCTTCCCGTCCATCCGCTGGCAAACTCGAATGTGAATATGTCCACTGCTTGCCAGGCGAGCATCTCCGACGCTCCCTCAAGCACATTCAGATCAAATCCTTCGGCATCTATTTTCAGGAAGTTGATTGATTCAATATTGTTCGCCTTCACGAAATCATCAATCGTGTCGATCTGCACCTCGTATGCAGTAGCCGTGCCTGGATTCGTTTCTTGGCGTACGCCCAAGCTGTTGCACATGTTTCCGTAATCGTAGAATGTCGATTTTCCTTTTCGGTCCGAGAATCCTGCATTTACAAATCGGACCCTTGAATCTCCCACAAAGCTTCGTTCATAACTCTGTCTTCCGAAATTCGATGGATCGAAACCTATGACTGTCGCGCTCGGCCGTATTTTGAGTATCTCGGCAGTCGACTGGCCCTCATAAAAGCCGACATCAAACACCAATGGATTTTCATCCATCAAAGTCAGCAGCCATTTCTCCCCGTTCGAATTGCCCATCAAGGAATAGTTGCGGACGACCACATTGAAAAGCACTTGATACCGTATCGCGCGCCGGGCCAGGCTCGCGCCAATAGGGTTCCAAAACATTTTTTGCAGAAGACGATGTCGGGTTTGTTGGGTAAAGAGCATCTTGGCTGGACGAAAGCGAAAAATTGAGAGTGGTGGCGCAGCTAAAATACCACAAAGCATCTTGCGATCAACTGCACATCATTTTCATCCACCCGTAAACCGCTAGCGACGAAACTTTCCCGTTGAAAAAAAGGCATTAGAAGCACAGCTTTGGCAACTTTGGAATCGAGGATGAACTCCTATTCTGTATACATCCAAAATCCTTGGGGAGATTCCATGCATCGCTTACTAGCTCTTGCCGCAGTTGCGTTCTTCAGCTTGCCAGTCCTGTCACAATCTGTCAGCTTCAACCCGATCTCATTGCCAAAAGGCGGCCAGGTGATCGGCGACTTCAACGGCGACGGACGCGAAGACATACTCAGCTATTACTCGTCCGGACATTTCCAACTACAGATTTCAAACGCTGACGGAAACTATTTCTCCGAGCCGCCTGTCGCCGTGCCGAATGGAGGTAATGTATCCGGATTCGCAGTGGGCGACTTCAATCGTGACGGGAATCTTGACCTTGCCGTCCTATCAAGCGCACAGAACTCGAATTTGTTCTATATCTATTTGGGAAATGGGGACGGCACCCTAAGGGCTCCAGTGGCGCATGCGCTCTCATTCGCACCTTATTCCGCGATCGCGGCAGCGGATGTGAACCACGACGGCAAGATGGACCTGGTATTCATGAATAGTCCGTCCAACTCCGCAGCGACATTTGTTACCGAACTCGGGAATGGGAGCGGCGGATTCACCGCAGGCCCGGTCAGCAACTCGACCTACTACAACTTGTACAACCTCTACACGGGCGATTTTGACGGAGATGGAAAAGCTGACTTGTTCAGCGGGACCTGTGGCCCCGGCGGATGCAATCTGATCGTGTTTTATGGTGACGGCGCTGGACGCTTTGGTTCTCCCACCAGTGCGAGCGCGAACCAGTCTGATTGGACCGTTGCGGACGTCGATCGCGATGGCAAGTCGGACATCCTCACTAGCACCATGGGATACATCAACAGCAAAGACCAGCCGTACCTTTCAGTATGGTATGGGGCCTCAAACCGTACGCTCGTAGCAAAACAGATTCCGACCACCCAATGCACCTTCGGGCAGCCTGCAGTTGGCGATTTCAATGGTGACCACATTCCGGACATAATCTTCCCTGAACACAATTGCACGACCTCTCAGACCTCCAGCGCAGAGATCGCGTTCCTCGCCGGCAAAGGCTCACGGACTTTCGGTTCAGAGCAGACGTTGTTCAATTCAACTTACGCACAGCAACCGGGAGGAGCGACTGCCGTGATGCGCGGCAATCACGACACGAAACCTGACTATCTCTTCAGCCAAACCGCAAGCACCAGCGGAGGCGGGCAGGCTTACTACTTGCTGATGAACCAAACCAGCGGCAAGTTCGCGGCATGCACTGCTCCAAATCATCCCACCGGATTCCACGTTTGCTCGCCCGCGAGCGGCAGTACCGTTTATTCACCGGTAAAATTCTCGATTGGAGCGTCGGGACAGGTCCCAATGCGTAAGGTCGAGGTGTGGGTCGATGGCGTGAAGAAGTATGAGAGTCTGTACGGCTTCTCGCATTACGCATTTCTTGATGCCAGCATTCCGCTATCGAGCGGAACTCACGCCATCGCGGTCTTCGCCGCCGGTTGGGACAACTCGTTGCAGTTAAAGCAGTACAGCATCACCGTCCATTAAAGGTTAATGGAAAGACTGAACGTCAGTCGGTTTGGCGGCCACCGCGCCGCCAAACCAAAAACCCCGCGAACTAGAACGTCCTAGCTCCTTAGCCTTGCCCTGATTGACCCCCGTGAAACCCTCCCGTAAACTTAGGGTTTCCACTTGAAAAGCCTGTAGGAGGCTCCTCTGGGTTCCCGTTCTCTGCATTTGCCGCATAGATTCCTCTTCCTTGTCTCGCTCGTGGTTTTTTGGGCAGCATCCATCTCTATTGCAGTAGCCCAAAGTGCGCCTCCGGCTAACCAAAAAACTGCCGCTCCCGCCCAAGAGGAAGCCCGACCGCAGGAGGTCACTGGCAAGATACAGTTGACCAGCAATGAGGCGCTGTTCTCCGCTTTAGCTGCCATTAACGCTTGCGGATACGACCAGGAACTTGCCAACTCCGACCCACTCCGCCCACGGATTCGCACCGAAATATTCGCCGCAGTGGCCGCATCTGCGGAAGCCGCTGCCGCTCGCGATCAGATTTGCCGTTACTACTCAGACAAACAACAGGCCGATTCCACGCTTGATCTCGCGCAATACATTTCCCTCGCCGTCTTTCTGAAGGAACCGCCGGAATTCGCGCTCAGCGTTCGCGAGTCTGACCTTCCGCCTGACGCCTCCAACATTCTCGGATTCGTTAATGGCCTGAAGGTCTTTTACGAAACTGCCAAGCTCCACGACATTTGGCTGAAACATCAACGGGATTACCAGACGCAGATAGCGAGTCTGCACGAACCCATCTCACAGATGATGCTCCGCACGGACTATTACCTGAAGCTGCCGCAAAGCAGCTATCTGGGTAGGAAGTTTGTTGTCTACGTGGATCCGCTTGGCGCACCCGGTCAGGTGAACGCGAGAAATTACGGCACTGATTATTTTCTAGTGGTCTCTCCCAACAACAGCGGCGCGATCCGCATGGACCAGGTTCGCCATACATACCTGCACTACATTCTCGACACCTTCACCTTGAAGCGCGCGAATGCTGTGAAGCGCCTTGATCCTCTACTTCAGCTGGTAAAAACCGCTCCTATGGACGACAGCTACAAGACTGACACTTCCTTGCTGATCACGGAATCGCTCATCAAGGCCGTAGAGGCGCGCACCTATCCGGCGAGGCCCGGCACTGACGCGAAGCAGTTGGAAGCCCTTCGCAGTACCGCTGCTGACGATGCCATGAAGCATGGATATGTCCTCACTCGTTATTTCTACGACGCTCTTCTCGAATTCGAACAGTCGCCCACGGGTCTCCGCGACGCATTCGGCGACATGCTGTACGGAATCAATCTGGACACTGAAAAGAAGCGTATTGCGGGCATTACTTTCACTTCCAAAGCTGCGCCAGAGCTGCTCAGCGCATCCAATGACACCAGACCCCAGATGCTCGATCTCGCTGAATCAAAACTGAGGAGCGGTGACCCCATTGCGGCCCACCGTATCGCTCAAGAAGTGCTTGATCACCACACCGAGGACCCCGCTCGCGCAATGTTCATCCTTGCCCGTGCCGCCATTTTGAGCCGCGATATCGACGGTGCCCAATCTTTGTTCGAACGTACCTTGGAGATTGCCAAGGAACCTCGCACCGTGGCTTGGTCGCACATCTACATCGGCCGTATTCTCGACTTGAAATGCAGTCGCGACTCTGCGCTCTCACACTATCGCGCTGCATTGAATTCCGGCGACCCTGCGCAAGACGTCAAATCAGCTGCGGACAAGGGCATCAGCGAACTGCCCCCCGGATGTGAAAAGAATTAGCAAGAAGGACTCAACAGATGTCGAACAATTTCTGGAGGAATCGATCGATGAAGCGGTTCATAAAAATATTAAGCTGCGGGATATTCTCAGCCTCTGCCTTAGCGATGGCGCAAACACAACCCGCTTCGGGCACTAAGCCCGCCGACACATCCAAGCCCCAGCAAACGCAACCCGCGCCTGGTGGAATTCAGCCGATGCAAGACATTCCCGGCAACGCGCCTGCCGCTCCGGCACACAAGTCTCCTCCGCAGGCCAAGACGCAAGAGGAATACGCCGCCTACAACGCCGTCTCCGCGCAGCAAGATTTAGCCCAAGCAGAAACTGCTGCAGACGAATTCGCTAAAAAATATCCGCAGAGTGAGTTGCGCGGCCTTCTTTATGGCCAGCTCATGCAGAAGTATTACAGCCAGAACAACGCTGCCAAGACTATCGACCTGGGACGTAAAGCGCTCGCCCTCGATGCTGAGAACCCTTTCACCGCCGCCATGGTCGCTACCGCGCTTGCCGAGACCACGCGTGAGACGGATCTTGATCGCGACGAGAAGTACGTCGAAGCCCTGAAGTATGCGCAGTCTGCCGTTAAGAACATTGACAACCTCCTGTATCCGCCCACACTCACTCCACAGCAGGTGACTGACACCAAGAATGACATTCTCGGTCTGGCGCATTCCTCTATGGGCTTCATCGAGATGTCCCGAAAGAATTACGCCAGCAGCGAGCAGCATTTTAAGGCCGCTCTTGCTACTAATCCCACCGATCCCGACGCTACCAACTATCTCCGCTTGGCTGTGGTGCAGGACAACTTGCAAAAATATCCCGAAGCCATTGTCAGCGCGAACAAGTCTATTGAATTAGCACAGGCGCAAAACAACGCCTCTGTCTTGAACATGGCGAAGAGTGAGAAAGACCGGCTAAGTAAGCTTTCCGGTACGGCGAAGCCAGCGGCTCCGGCAACTCCGGCAGTGCCACCGGCGCAGTCAACTCCGCCGAAAAAATAAATGGGATCGAACAGGCGCAGCCGAGTTTTTCGCCTGTTCGATCAAGTTGGGCAAACCAGCCCTTATGAAAAAAGCTGTACTAAAAAAGCATCTTCCCTCTGAGCTCAGTGCGCTTGAGCCTGCGCTGGGCTACAAGTTCTCACGACCCGAACTCTTCGAACAGGCTCTCACGCATAGTTCTCACGCGAATGAACTTGAATCGGCGGATGGCGGAACCGAGCGGCGCTTAGACAATGAGCAACTCGAATTCCTAGGCGACTCAATTCTCGGCTTTGTCACTAGCCGCGCCCTCTTTGACGCCTTCCCCAATTACAGCGAAGGACAGCTATCCAAGGCGCGTGCACACCTAGTCAGTGCGAAGCATCTCGTCAAAGTCGCTAAGGCGATAGCGCTGGGTGAATTCCTTCGTCTCGGCCGCGGAGAAGAACGTAGTGGCGGCCGCAGCAAGTCAGCGTTGCTGGTCGATGCGCTGGAAGCCGTGATCTCTGCCATCTATCTCGACGGCGGCCTTGAGCCTGCTCGCCGCTTCATTCTCAAACACATCGTCAACCCGGAGATGGCGTTCCTTAGGAACGATCCCGGGATGGAACAATCCGATCAGAAATCCGCGCTCCAGGAATTTTTGCAAGCAACCGGAAGCCCTCATCCTGCGTATCACCTGGTGCAAGAGGAAGGGCCTGACCACAAGAAGACATTCACCGTTGAGCTTCGCGTGAACGGCAATGCCCTCGGGGATAGCGGCAAGATGTTCGTAAGCCGCGCACAGGGTTCCACCAAGAAAAAGGCAGAACAAAAAGCAGCGCAAGAGGCGCTGGAGTTTTTGAAGCAACAATCAGAAAAGAAATTGGGCCCAGCCCTTTAAAATGGCAACGCCAGTGATTGAAAATTCGGTTCCCGATTCCGGGCCCACTCCGCAACCGCCACCCTCTACCACGCCGCGCTCGATCGCTGTCGAGTGGCTGGATCCGCTGCAGTCATTCGCTTCTACTGTGGTCATTGCGATTTTTGTTATCACGTTCCTGGTGCAGGCTTTCCAGATACCTTCAGAATCCATGGAGAACACTTTGCTCATCGGCGACTATCTTCTCGTCGACAAATTCTCCTTCAGCCCCGGCGGCCTTTGGGAGAAGGCGCTCCCATATCAAAGGATCAAGCATGGTGACGTGATCGTATTCAAATGGCCTGTTCATCCTGAACAGCATTTTGTAAAGCGCGTTATCGGTGTCCCCGGAGATCGCATTCGATTGGTGAACGGAAAAGTTTTCATTAATGGAAATCCCATGAACGAAAGCTATGCCGTCCACAAATTGATGAACCATGACCCCTTTCGGGACGACTTCCCTTCTCGCCGCAGCACCAGTCCGAATGTGACCTCATCTTGGTGGGCAGAGATTCCTACTCTGGTTCGCCAAAAAGACCTCATGGTTCCAGAGGACCAGTATTTTGTCCTCGGCGACAACCGGGATGAGAGTCTCGACAGCCGCTATTGGGGCTTCGTTCCCCGCGAGAACATCGTCGGCAAGCCTCTGCTGATCTACTTCTCCATGCGCCAGAATGACGATGACCCGCTCACCGTCTCTGCGGATGCTAAAATTGAGCACTTCGCATATCGCGTATGGCATCTGCCTGCGATGGCGCGTTGGGACAGAATGCTTCACGTTGTAAAGTAGAGTTCTGGGCCCGCATATACCAGCAACACACAGGCAAACACTTGGCTAAAGTCAAAGAGGTTGAGGAGAAGGTCGGCAAATCGCCCGAGCAGACTCCGCCGCCGGAGAAGGAAACTCCGATGGAGTTCATCGCTTCCATGGCTGTTGTGCTCGTGACCGGATTGTTTATCGTTACGTTCATCATGCAGGCGTTTGAGATCCCTTCCAGTTCCATGATGAACACCTTGTTGATCGGCGACCACGTTTTTGTCGACCGCATCACCGCCGCTCCAAAGACAAATTGGATCGCGCCGATTGTTCCTTACAGTGACATCAAGCGCGGCGACATCATCGTCTTCCTCTCCCCGATCACTCCCGGACTTCACGTCGTTAAGCGCATCATCGGCGTGCCCGGTGACCGCATCCATCTCACCAATGCTGCCGTCTTTCGCAATGGAGAGAAATTGGATGAGCCTTACGTCATCCACTCTGTCGGGTCCTATTCTCCGTATCGCGATGATTTTCCTGCAGTTCCTCCGGAAACTGGCATGATAGCCAAAGAGTGGCAGATGACTCTGCCTTTCTACGTCAAGAGCGGCGACATCGTCGTTCCGCCAGACAGCTACTTTGCGATGGGTGACAATCGCGACGTCAGTTATGACAGCCGCTTCTGGGGCTTCATTCCAAAAGAGAATGTCATCGGACGTCCCATGTTCGTTTACTGGTCATTCATCACCGATGAGGGGCAATACACTAAGACCTCGCCCGCTGAACGCGTGGGCTGGCTGGCACACGTGGCACTGCACTTCTTTGACGAGACTCGCTGGCGGCGCACTCTCAGGCTAGTCCACTGATGTCCGGCACAGGCAAGCGCGGCAAACGGGTGGCAGTCGCCCTCGTCATAATTCTTCTGCTCGCTCTGTTCGTTCCTCCATTCGTGAATGCGAATCGCTTTCGCGCGCGATTGGCACAAAGCGTGAGCGGAGCTATCGGCCGCCCCGTTTCTATGGGAAACGTCAACATCCGGCTGTTGCCCCGCCCCGGATTCGAGATTGAAAACTTTGTCATCGCAGACGATTCCACGTACAGCGCCGAACCTCTGCTTCGATCGGAGAAAGTAGTTGCTAGCGTTCGCCTGACCTCTCTCTGGAGAGGACGCTTCGAGATCGCCCGTCTCGCCCTCAGCTATCCCAGTCTGAATCTCGTCCGCAATGCCGAGGGCCACTGGAACATCGAATCGCTTCTCCGACACGCGTCCCAAATACAAACTGCTCCCACTGCAAAGAAGCGCCCAGAGTCACGGCCGCGATTTCCCTACATTGAGGCCGACCAGGGTCGAATCAATTTCAAGATCCTTCATGAGAAAAAAGCTCATGTGCTAGTCGATGCTGATTTCGCGTTATGGCTCGAGTCTGAAAATCAGTGGAACATGCGCCTTGAAGCCCGTCCCACCCGCACTGACGCCAATCTGGGTGACACGGGGACGCTTCGTGTCGAAGGCTCGTTCGAACGCGCGGACAAGATTGAACAAACGCCTTTGAAGTTGCACTTGGCGATGGAAAAAGCACAACTCGGTCAACTGACCACGCTCATCTACGGCCGTGATCGTGGTTGGCGCGGCGATGTCAGTGCCTCCGGAACTCTGCAGGGCACGCCTGAGGACTTCACCGCGACGGCCACTGCGAACATCAACGACTTCCGCCGCTATGACATTTCCAGCAATGATTCTTTCCGCATCACCGCCGATTGCACCGCTCGACATTCCACGCTCTTGTCGTCAGAAACTGATTTTCAGCGCAACCACTTTGACTGCAAGTTGCCCTTCGCAGAGGGCAACGTCACCGTCCAAGGGGCAGCGAAAGATTGGCCGCTTTCTCTTCCGTATTTCAGCCTCAAGGCAGAGAGCCTTCCAATCGCTACTGTCGCTCGTCTCTTCCGCCACGCAAAGCGCGATGTTCCCGCAGACCTGACGGGCGGCGGCACTATCAATGGATACATCAGCAGGATTAGCTATCCGGGTGCCGCACCCCCAAAGTGGACCGGCGAGGGAGTTCTAGAAGCCGTATCTCTCAGTTCGCAGTCCATCGCGCAATCCATTCAAGTGGATACCTTACGCTTTGGCTTCGACGAAGTGGAACTGTCGCCCGAAGGCAGGGGGTCTCGTGGCCTGAGGTACCGATTAGACGCAAAGCCGACCAGAACGAAAACCCGTTCTGCGACAGATAACGTCTCAACAACGCTCACCGTTGATCCCTTTGCGGTGTCGCTCGGCGGTGCTGGCTCACTGAACGTCTCGGGTATTGGTACTCATGAGGGCTTGCAGTGGCGGATCAAAGGCGAAGCTGAAGCCGCAAAACTCAACGCCGCCGCTCGTCTTCTCGGATTGCCTATCCCTGGCTCAGTCGCGGCTGGCACAGCGAATATCGACCTCGCCATCAACAATGCATGGACGTCTTTCGGGGCTCCCGTCGTGACCGGCAATGCGCAACTGCATCGCGTCAAAGCCCAGATTGCAGACGTCGCCGCTCCCATCGAAATTGCTTCCGCCACCCTCGTGCTAACACCCGACGAGATCTCTTTGCAGCACCTCACAGGGACGCTCTTCGGGACCCGCACTCAGTTCGATGGCGGCGTAGTTGTCCGGCGAAATTGCGTTGAGCAATATTGCCCGGTGCGCTTCGAACTGCATGCCACGGAAATCAATCTCGACGAACTCAACCGCATCCTCAATCCCAAGTTTCGTGAGACCAACTGGCTCGGCCAGCAAACCTCCTCACCCACTAATGCTATCGACTCCCGCCTTTTAAATCTCGATCTCAACGGAAAACTCACTGCAGATCGTTTGATCATGAAAGGCCTCATTGCCAGCAATTTGGCAACTCAAGTGGCCAAGGACAATGGTGTCGTCAATCTGACCGCAGTCCGCGCAGACTTACTCGGCGGAAAACACCTGGGCAACTGGCGCGCAACATTTTCCGGAAACGAAGTGAAATTCGAAGGCTCGGGAGCTCTGCAGGAAGCTTCGCTGTCACAGGTCAGCGCCCTCACGCATGACAATTGGGGAGCAGGCGTCATCGACGCTGGCTACAAGCTTTCACTCTCTGGGACGGATGCTGATGCTCTCCGCCGCACTCTCGCAGGTTCTCTCAATTTCAATTGGAAGAACGGTTCTCTCCGTCGCGTGGTGGGGACAGGATTTCCCGCCGGACTTCAGTTCGCCCGCTGGACAGGCACCGTCAAGATTGACTCCGGCTCCCTTCAATGGCTCGACTCCGTCATGGACGCCGCCACTGGAAAATATCGCGTCTCCGGCTCAGCCACTCTCGCCCGCGATTTAGAGCTGAGATTCACCGGCGACAAGCATCGTTTCGACCTCTCAGGTACTCTCGATAAGCCTGAGACCACGGTAACAGTTATTCCGCCCAGCTCTGAATCTGCATCAAACCAGCAGAATGCAAGCACTCCTAAGGCTCACAACTAGTCTCGCCCTGTTCTCGATTCTCTGCGCTCCGTCATCAGCCATCCAGACTGCCGGCTCTGAAACCACTCGCGTTCAGATCGAAGCTGCCGATTCCATGCAGCGCAAGGTTGATTTCCTGAAACGCAACGCCACTCTCACCCCTGCCGACCCGCGCCCCACGGTTTTTTCCCAGACCGAGATCAACGCTTACTTCGCGCAACGCCGGGTTCCCATGCCCGAGGGAGTGAAGTCAGTGACTTTTACTTTGGAAACGGGAGAGGTAACGGCGAGAACGCACGTTGACTTCGACGAACTCACGGCCAAGGCCCGCTCGAATAATCCCTTGCTCGCCATCTTTAGCGGAACGCATGATGTTCAGGTGGTCGCTACTGCCGACGGAAGCGAAGGCACAGCCCACGTGTCCGTGAAGTCTGTCGCGCTGGACGGCGTCGGAATACCCCGCATGGCTTTGGAGATGTTCATCGAGCGCTTCGTAAATCCCAAGTTCCCAACCGTCCGCTTGGATGGCGATTACAAATTGCCCGTCAGGATTGACACCGTGCAGATTGGACATCGCACCGGCACAGTCACGCAGAAGTAGTTATTCGATCTCGACCTTCTGCATCCACTCCGCGACTGCGACATTCCATCGCATCTCGTTCGTAATCGCGTCTTTCAATAGCGCCGAGGCACTCGGCTCTCCGTGGACGAGATAGGTCACTCGCGGCGGTTTCCCAAAAGTATGCAACCACTCCAGTAGCTCCGGCGTGTCCGCATGATCGCTGAATTGTTCAATGGCCGCGATCTGCGCACGAATCTGCACGTCTTGGTTGAAGATGCGCACCGACGGCGCTCCGCTCTTGATGATTGCTCCCCGCGTACCCGGCGCTTGAAAGCCGATGAAAAGCACGGTATTTTTCGGATCCGGCAGCCGATGCATCAAGTGGTGCAGCACCCGTCCGCCCGTAACCATTCCGCTCGACGACACAATGATCATCGGATACACCATTGAGTTCATCTTCTTCGACTGGTCGGGCGTCGTGTCGAAAAAGAAATTTGGCCACTTCAATGGCGAACCGAATTTCGCGATAAGTGCTTTCGTCTCGTCGCTGTACTCTTCCGTGTGTTTCAGGAAGATCTCGATGGCCTTGATCGCCATCGGACTGTCCGTATGCACCGGCACTCTCGGGATGGTGCCTTCCTCCATCTGTTGCTTCAGCATGAACAGCAGCTTCTGCGTGCGCTCTACGGCAAATGCCGGAACGATCACCGTGCCGCCGCGATTCACCGTCTCGCGAATGACTCGCGCCAATTCCGGACGCGCATCTGTCTTCGGATGCTCCCGATTCCCGTATGTCGATTCCATCACCAGCACATTCGTGTCTGCGCCATCCACTGTTTCCGGCCCGGTACGCACCACTCTTCCCGGCGCTTCGCCATTCAAATGCAGCACTCTTCCGATATCGCCAGTGAACACCAGCTTCCGCGCTCCGCCATTGAGTTGGAGGGTGATCTCCACCATCCCCGATCCCAAAATATGCGCGGCATGGACGAACTCGAAAGTAAACTTCTCGCTCAACTTCGTTGGCGTATGAAATGCAACCGGCACGAAGTTCTTCAAGCAATCTTGTGCGTCCTCCAACGTATACAACGGAAGCGCCGGCAAGTGCTTCGAACTCTTCTGCCGATTATGAAAATCCGCCTCTTCTTCCTGCAGGTGTCCTGAATCCGGCAGCACCACCCCGCACAGATCGATGGTGGACGGCGTCGCATACACCTTGCCCTTGTAGCCTTCTTTGTAAAGCCGCGGGATCCATCCACAGTGATCGAGATGCGCATGCGTGAGGATAACGGCATCAATCTCGCGCGCCATAACCGGAGTATCTTGCCAATTGCGCTCGCGCCACTCTTTCTTGCCTTGAAAGAGTCCGCAATCCACCAGCACTTGCAGATCGCCGGTGTTGATGAGGTGCTTGGAACCGGTGACAGTCCCGGCGGCGCCTAGAAATTGAATGTATGCCATAGATTTTTTTGAAGAGACTGGTGAGGCTACTGCTTAGGCGCTTCTACTGTAAAGCTGTTATTTGTGAGGTCTGATTCCGGCACGCTGCCATCGTTTACGATCGCTCCTGTGGGTGCCAGCGGAGAATTCACTCGCGCACTCGCCTTCTCTTTCGCCGGCACTTGCAATCGCGTAACGATTTCGCCTTCCTTGGTCTGCAACCTGACTGCCACTTCCGCCGCTGCATTCCCCAGATTCTCGACAGTGATCGTGACCAGGTATCCGCCTTGCAAGTTTTTTCTCGGATAAACAGCCGTGACTCGAAAATCCGGCAAGCCTCTATCGCGATACACCCAATCTGAGAAAAACCAATCAAGATTCTTGTGCGACGCATTCTCCAGCAGTCGCTGCATGTAAGACGCCTCTTTGTCCTCTTCCGGCTTGTACGCCTGTAGCGCCTTCATGATGGGATCGTCTCCGATCATGTCCCGCAGCATCCACCAGACATTCATCGCCTTCGTGCGATAAGTTATTTCGTTCGTGGTGTTGACCAAACTATTGCTGGTCTCGGTCTCCCGATTTTCAATCTCCGGCTCAGACAGCGCCAATGCATCGCGATGCTGCACCAAATACTCCAGCACCGCCCGCCTTCCCCCCTGCGACTCCAACAGCCGCAACTGCACGTAATGCGCAATGCCTTCACTGATCCACGGACGAAACGAATTGACCGCCGCATGTGCCAGCGTATGCACCAGTGCAAAATCAATCGCCTTCGCATCCGTCTTCAACGGAGTCAACAGCAACGTGCCGCTTTCAAACGGCACTGCATTCGGTTCGGGATTTTCTACAACCTGAATTGTCGACTGCGGTGCTCGCAGCCACTGTTTTACTTCCGGCTGAAGTTCCAAAGCAGCGGTCGCATACGTTCTTGCCCGGGGATCATCTTTGCTTCTCGAAGCAAATACTCCAGCCGTACTCTGAGCGAAGAAAAAGTTCCCCAACACCAATGTCGGCGCGTCCAGTCCCAATCTCAGAAATGAGACCGTGAGCTTTTCATTGACGCCTGTTGCTGAACACGCAGAATCTCCATTCGAGAACAAGTGCTGTACTTCACTGCCTTGCGGTTTCAAAATATTCATGTCCAAGATCATCCGGCTCTCCGCATGCCGTCCTTTAAATCGAGCCAGCAACTCGAAGACTTTGTTCCGTTCGCTCAGCAAAGCCGGTTCCATCTCTACCGGATACCACACCACGTATCCCACGCCGCGCAACGCGGTGAACTTTTCTGATATCCCGTCCCAATCACTCGCGCGCGCAACTTGCTCCGGCATCTGCAAACGCAGCAGTCGGTTTGCGTCTTGCGATATCGTGCCTTGATAAGCGACTTCCACTTGGATCGACCCCTGCGGCGCAACCGCCTCCGGCAACTCGAATACCGCTTCGTTCACCGTGCCCGTATGGTCGATGTCCGAATCGATCCTCGCCGACGCAAACTCCACCTGCTTCCCAGCGATCTTGATCCCTGCCCACTTCAGTGACGACGATATCTGCATCGCCGCCGTCTTCTGCGGTTTATCGGAATCGTTCTTGAGAATCACCGTCCCTCGCCCTGAAAAAATAGAACGCGTCGGTTCAATTGAAATGTTCAAGCTGTAGTTTGTGAATGTGAATGCGTTGCGATCAGCAACGATTTTTGCAGCAGGTGCAGGAACGGGAGGATTCTGCCCAAAAACAGGCAAGCAGCTGAGCAGGAGAAAAAAACCTACGCGGACAGTCATTTCCCCGCCGCTCTCCGCTGGCGCGCCACTTCATACATCACCACTGCACCTGCAACGGAGACATTCAATGACGGCACTGCCCCCATCATTGGAATCTTCACCAAGTAATCGCACTTCTTTCGCACTAGTTCATGCAAGCCTTGTCCTTCGGCGCCCAGCACGATAGCGCAATCCATCTTGAAATCCATTTCGTCGTAAAACTTTGTGCCACGCTCGTCCAGTCCCACCACCCAGATATTTTTCTCTTTCAACTCTTCGATCGTTCGCGCAATGTTCGTCACCTTCGCCACCGGCACATGCTCTGACGCCCCCGCCGACGCTTTCACCACCGTCGCATTCACGCCCACGGCTCTGCGCTCTGGGATGACCACACCATCCGCTCCCGCCGCGTCCGCCGTGCGCAGGATCGCTCCCAGATTGTGGGGGTCTTCCACTCCATCCAGCACCACCACGAACGAATATTGCCCGCGCTTGTTCGCGACAATGTCATCCAGGTCTATATATTTCTTCTGCGCCGCGACCGCCACCACCCCTTGGTGAGTTGCCGTCTTTGCCATGCGATTCAACTGCTCGCGTGCCTCGAACCTCACTGACACTCCGCCCTCGCGGCACGCATCGATGATCTTCTGCAACTTGGCATCTTTGCGGTCCCGCGCCACCGCTACGTATTCAAAGGCGCGGCCTCGCGATTTCAGTGCCTCTTCCACTGCATGGATTCCGTAGATTACGTCCATAGAATGAGTGTACTTTAACGCGCGGCCTGCGATGCAACCTGCTTCTTTCCCCGCCTCTCGTTCATCTACTAACTACTGCTAAACTGAAAGGTTCTCTAGGAGTCACCATTGCACACAGTATTCATCGTATCCGCCGTGCGCACGCCGATAGGCAAATTCGGCGGCTCACTCGCCGCGCTCACCGCAGCAGACATGGGCGTCGTCGCCGCTAAGGCCGCGATTGAGCGTGCCGGGATCACGCCTGAACAGGTCGAAGAGACTATCTTCGGCAACGCCCGCCAAGCCGGCGGAGGCCCCAACCCCGCGCGTCAGATCTCTATCCGCAGCGGCGTTCCGCAGGAAGTCCCTGCATACACCATCAACAAAGCTTGTGCTTCAGGCATGAAGTCCATCGCCCTCGGATACCAGGAGATCGTCACCGGCAATCTCGAATGTGTTCTCGCCGGCGGCTCGGAATCCATGTCGCGCGTTCCTTACCTCCTAGACGGTGGACGTTGGGGATATCGTCTCGGCAACCAGGAACTCGTCGACGGTATGTATCGTGACGGCTTCTTCTGTCCTCTAGCGAAAATGATCATGGGCGAGACCGCCGAGATCCTTGCCGAGCAATACAAGATCACCCGCGACGAGCAAGACGCCTTCGCCTTGCGCTCGCAACAACGCACCGAGCGAGCCCTCACCGCCGGGCGCTTCTCCGACGAGATAGCGTCCATCACCATCGAATCGAAAAAAGGTCCGCAGGTTTTCACCAAGGATGAGCACCCGTTCCTCGGCGCTACTCCTGAGAAGCTCGCGAAACTCGCGCCCGTATTTTCTAAGGACGGCGGAATCACCGCCGGAAACTCATCCGGCATCACCGATGGCGCAGCGGCAGTCGTTCTCGCCAGCGAGACGTTCGTGAAGAAAAACAACCTGAAGCCGCTCGGCCGCATACTTGCCGTGACTTCCGCCGGTGTCGATCCCAAGATCATGGGCATTGGCCCCGTGCCCGCGTTGCGCAAGATGGAAGAGAAATTCCGCTTGCGCACTCAGGACTTTTCTCTGATCGAACTCAATGAAGCGTTCGCTGCACAGGTCATCGCTTGCGATCGCGAGCTTCACATGGATCCCGAGCAACTTAACGTGAACGGCGGCTCCATCGCTCTCGGTCATCCCATCGGATGCACTGGCACTCGCATCACCGTCACTCTGTTGCACGAATTGATGAAGCGCAAAGCCAAGCGCGGCGTGGCCACTCTATGTGTCAGCGGCGGCATGGGCATGGCGCTTGCTATCGAGAACGTCACGTAGTCCACTTCACAATCCGGCGTATAGTATTTCCTGAACTTTCTGGAATCCTATGCGCCGATTTCGCTTCTCTCTCGCTCTTCTGCTCTTCTGCCATCCGCAACTCGCTCTATCGCAACACGAGATGCACGGGGCCGATCCCAATGCCAAGACCGGATACATCCCCACAGAAATCCTTCAGCGCCCAGTTCCCCTGCGAGAGGGCATCGGGAAGCTCAACGATCCGGTCACAACCCAATCCAAAGAGGCGCAGGCCTTTTACAACCAGGGCGTCGCATATCTGCACTCTTATGTTTGGATCGAAGCCGCGCGTTCGTTCAATCAGGCGCTTCGTCTCGATCCCAATCTTGCAATGGCCTACATCGGACTCGCGCGCACTTACTACAATGTCGATGACTCCGCTGACGCTAACGCTGCCGTCAAACATGCGCAAGAGTTGCAATCGAAAATCGGTGATCGAGAGCGACTGCGCATTGGCATCATGGCGAAGCAACTTGAAGCGATCGATTCCTCCGATCACGCCGCGCACCAGGAATACAAAGCCCTCATAGACAGCGCTCTCGCCAAATTTCCTGAAGATGCTGAGATGTGGCTTATCCGCGGCAACGCTGAAGAAGGCTCCATTCGCGGTCGCGGACAGCGCGGCGGTGCCGGCTCTATAGCCTTCTACGAAGCCGCACTGAATCGCGCTCCCGGCCATTTCGCCGCGCATCACTATTTGATTCACTCCTACGAGTTCATCGGACACATCGACCAAGCACTCGAGCACGGTGTGGCATACGCTGACGCTGCTTACAATGTTCCCCACGCACAACACATGTATGGCCACGATCTCCGCCGTGCCGGACGCACCGAAGAAGCCATCGCGCGCTTCCGCAAAGCCGACGACCTTGAGAACGCCTACTACAAATCAGAGAACATCCCGCGCGAGTTTGATTGGCACCACGCGCATAACCTCAACCTTCTCGCCACTGCATATCAGTATCAGGGCCAGATGAAAGAGACCGAATCCATTCTCCGCGATGCCATCAGCATTCCGGTGATCGGCGAATACCAGGATTTCTTCCACAAGGACTATCCGGAGTTTCTTCTCAATCGCGGACGCTTCGATGACGCGCTCGCCGAATCCAAGAAGATGGCAAATTCTAAATACTCGCTTGCCCGCGCCGCAGGACACGCTCTCGCCGGCAATGCCCTCCTCGGATTGAATCGCAAGAAAGAAGCTGCCGAGGAACTTAAACTTGCCGAAAAAGAATCCAACTCCAGCGATGTCCGTCCTTATCTCGACGCACTTCGCGGTGAACTACTCATGCGCAATGGCAAACTCGCCGAAGGCAGCGCAATTTTGAAGGATGTGGCAAAACGTATCCGCGCTATTCCCGGTCCTGATGCCTGGATGCAGGCCATTTATCGACTGGAACTCATCGCGCGCATCGGGCGTGAGACCGGCGATTGGGACCTCGCCGACTTTGCCGCCAATCAGATGCTCGACCATGACAAGTTCTACGGAGGAACGCAATTCGCTCTCGCACTCGTCGCCGAACACAAGAGCGACGATGCCACTGCCCGCGACTGCTTTGCCAAAGCCCGCCAATACTGGAGCAAAGCCGATCCCGACCTCCGCGAACTTGCCGAGATCAAAAAACGCGACCCCGACTCCCACTCTGGCGGAACGAACTAGGTCTCAATTTTGTCATCCTGAGCAAAGCGCAGCGAAGCCGAAGGACAGTCCCTTTGCCTTTGCCTTTGCTCTTGCCTTTGCCTTGGCCTTCGCCTTTGCCTTTGCCTTTAACCAGACTCGCCTTAACTTGGGATTCTTTGTGCTTCTCTGTGCCCTCCGTGGTTCAAGGTTCTGTCCCTGGCTTGGTTTTGCTTTTCGGGATTTAACCAGCCAAAGCTATACTCACAACACTCAATGCCTCCGCCGGTTACCGCGCCCGAACAACACGAGAACGATTTTTCTTCCTTCGCAGCCGTAAAAAGCCGTCTGCGTCTTTCGCCGCGGTTGTTGCCGGATTTCCTCTGGACGTTTGGCGGAAACTTCTTCACCGCCCTCTCCGGCCTCTTCATCTTCAAGATTATCAGCAGGTATGTTCCCGCTCAGGAATACGGTAAGGCCAGCCTGGTGCTTGGAGTTGCCGGCCTTCTCTCTCAATTTCTCGCTGGGCCAATGGTATTAGCGCAATTGCGACTTTATTTCGAGCAGGCGAAACTGGGCTTCGCCCAAGAATATGCAACTGCCATACGGAAGCTGCTTCTGGTGATGGCTGCTGTCATGTCCGCCATCTACTTGGCGCTGGCTTTCTTCGCTCAAGCGAAATCCAATCCCATTTACCTGTCGCTTGCCATCCCCGCCGTCCTGCTGATATTCACGCAAACGCAACTCTCGGGGACGCTGGCGATTCTCGAAGGGAAGAAGCAATATCGCGGTCTGATGATCGGTTACTCATTGAGTAAGGTGCTCCAAGTTCCCGCTCTTATATTGTTCGTTTACCTCGCAGTCTCCGGCCCGACTTCTGTCGTGCTCTCGCAAGCCATCGCGGCTCTTGCCGTAGCGCTATTTTGGGGTTCGTGGCAGCGTCCTTCCGCAACGGCAGCAGCAGATTTTTCTGTTCGCAAGCTTGCAACATCCGCCATGCGCAGTTTCGGCTTCTCGCTCTATCTCTTCACTCTCTTCGGATGGCTAATGGCGACATCCGACCGCTACATCATCGGTCACTATTGGACCACTCGCGAAGTAGGTATTTACGCCATCAATTACGGGCTCTGGTCTATGCCATATATGTCGTTGAACGCTTGGCTTGAGGGCCTCGTCAGGTCGCGTATCTTCGAGCGCGCCGAAGCCGAGGAGTGGCCGGTCGTCCGTCGCATTCTGTTGAACCGTCTCGTTCTCACCTTCGCACTCTGCTCTCTCCTGACGGCTTTCATTTACTTCGTCGGAAAACGAATTGCCATCATGATCATCGGTGAGCGCTACTGGCATAGCGAGACTTTGATGCTGCTGATCTGCGCCGCGCATTTTCTCTACATATTCGGGGGCGTCTTTTACAATTTCTTTATCGCCGCAAAACGGGTCCGCATCATGTCAAATATCTCCTTCTTCGCGGCACTAACAAATGTGGTCCTAAATATCGCTCTGGTTCCGCGCTTGGGGATTATCGGCGCCGCTTGGAGCACGTTGGCTGCATACGGCATCTTTTGCGGACTTTTCTGTTTTAGCGGTAGCCGGCTCCTATCGAGCTTTTCGCAAGCCGATCGAGTACCAACTGAAAATCCTGCGGGTTAGATCTACTTTGCTTTTGGTCGGGCGCCCATCGTATATTCCGTTAATCTCATGAGTATCTCTGGATATCTGACCCGGAAGTTGACCGTTCCATTCTTGCGCGCAGTGATTGGCCGCAAGAACCTCGTCCTTTTCGGCCGCGTGCTCACAATGGAATCCCGCCTTGACAGCGATAATCACATTTCCGGCAACGGGGAGTTGCTCGTCCAAGATACGATGCTGCAACATTCACCCCCTGGCGCCGTCATGGTTTTCGACGTAGGCGCCCACTTGGGTGTGTGGACTCTTGCTCTTCTGAACAGGACTAAACGCTCCGGTCTGGTTCTCCATTCGTTCGAACCTGCATCGGCGACGTTTACCATTTTGAACGGAAATGTTGGCGTGCGTGAGAATGTGACCTTCGTCAATCAAGCCTTGTCAGATTCGGTTGGGACGGCCCAGTTCTACGTCGCAGGCGCGGGAGTAGGCACAAATTCCTTGCATCCCGCGAGCATCGAGGTTGCAACCACGGAACAAGTTAAGTTGAACACTGTGGACCACTACTGCCGAGAGCAGGGGATTTCACGGATCGATCTATTGAAGATTGACGCTGAGGGCCACGACTTTGCTGTGATCGCAGGCGCCCGCGAGATGCTGAAGTCGAAAACGATCTCCATGCTCCAGTTTGAATACAATCACCGCTGGATCGATTCGCGCCATTACCTGAAGGACGCATTCGATATGCTGCTGCCACTCGGCTACAAGATCGGAAAGATTACTTCAAAAGGCATTGAGTTCTATCCTGGTTGGCATTTCGAACTCGAGTCTTTTCGTGAGGGAAACTATTTGGCTTGTCTCGACGAATGGTGTGCCCGTTTCCCGCAGATCGAATGGTGGAATTTGGAATAAAACAACGTTTTGCTCATGATTGAGTCGAGTGTCTCTGCAAGAGTTGCATCTCGCCCAAATCCGCTTCCACCGCCGCAGTCACAAATTTCTCCAATGCTTCCGTTTCGTTATAGTTCGTTTGCACAAAGCTTCGAACCTCCGCGGATGAATGTGCCGGCAACTTCCCATCGATGAATTCGCTCATCCTCTCTGCGATTGCCGCAGCACTGTTATTCCGCGTAAGCCATCGCGGTTCGATTCTCTCTATG
>JAOAPE010000010.1 GCA_025462725.1 Terriglobales bacterium
CTATGATCTCTGGCAGCGCTACAATCGGAGTGCTCAACGTCGGAGTCCCCGCCGCCATCGCTTCCACGGCGATCAGCCCAAAGCACTCCAGCGCCCTTGTAGGGATCACGAAGGCATCCGCCGACGCATATTTCAACGCAAGCTCAGCCTCAGGAACCTCTCCCACCAGGCTCACGCAATCGCCCAGGCGCAGCGATTCAATCTGCTGCTCCAGCTCCGTCCGCAAAGGCCCTGTGCCGCCGATGTAAAGTTGAAACTTGTGTCCCTTGTCGCGAGCGATAGCTGCTGCAGCCACTAATCGGTCCAGTCCCATGCGCGACACCAACCTGCGTAGCGTGAAAAACACTGTTCTGTCTGCCGGCCATCCGAGTCGTAACTTTGCTGCCGTGCGGTCCGCCACGGGAGAAAATTTCGCGACGTCTGTCCATCCCGGTGTGATTCGAATCCTGGATTCCAACTTCTCCCCATGCAACCGCAACAGTTCTGATTTCGAGAATCGCGATAGCACCGTGATCACCTCCGCGCTCTCGCAACATCGCTGCTCGATCCGATTCGCAAAATAACATTTCACCTTCGCTAACACACCTGGGGCCGGGCTGGACCCCAGGAATTCTTCACCCACCGGAGAGTGCAGCGTGTACACCGCGCGTGCGGTTGGAAAAGTGTTCAGCATTGCGATCATCTGCAGTGGCATGTGCCCCCAGATCAATTCCGGAATCCACTCTCGCATCACTTTTCGCAGCGTTTTCTCGCCAGCCTTCTGGTGGCGCGACAACAGGTTCAAATTCGGCTTCGCGATCCGATATCGCACCAACCAAACTCCTTCCACTCGCTCCGACTCCGGCTTCCCTTCAATCCCCTCGCACAACAGTGCAACCTCGTGTCCCTTTTTGGCCAAGAGTTTCGCCGCGTCCCAGGCCACGCGATTGCCGCCGCCTTTTACGTCGCCAAAATATCGGTTCGCCGCCAGCAAGATTCGCAACTTTTTTCCTTTACCGCCATTCGGGACTGAAGAAACATACCATGACGTCCTCGCGAGCCCGCCGCTCCCCGACGAACGCCTTAGCCCTCAAATGACTGAAACTAAAGTCACACCCCCACCCTGCGCATTATCTTTGACTCATAGTTCCATTCTGGTAACATTCCCAAATAGACACCAGAGTTCCCGGATTTCAGCATCAGTGCGAATTTGCTACCCGTTGCTCTTACCCCCCAGCGCAATAAATGTCTGGCAAAAGCGGAGTAAAAAGCAGGAGTAGCAAATGGAGTCAAACAACATCGATTCGAAAACTCAACTGGTTCGCACCGGCGACACCCGCATGGACTTCGCCCGGCCGCTGCCCGGGCAGATGCAAGCTCCGTTCGTGCCTGCCACTACCGTTGGGGATTACTACCGCATCCTGCTAAAGCATAAAGCCGTTGTACTGGCATCCGTGCTGATTGTAGTCACGTTGGTCACTATCGCCACCTTCCGGATGACTCCGCTGTACGAAGCCTCCGCTCGCATCGCCATCAGCAAAGAAGATTCTGACGGACTTCGTCTCAACAGCGCTCAAGCTGCTGACGTCGATTACAGTTTCGACTACAACATCGAGCTCGATACCCAGGCCAAGATCCTTCAAAGTGACACATTGGCCCTGCGCGTAGTGGAGGACCTGCACTTGATGCAGAACTCCACATTCGCAAATCAGAAATCTGTAAAAGGCGCGAAGCCCAATGATGCTGCTGCCTACGGCCGTGAATCCGCTGCACTTGGCGTCTGGCATGGTGGACTTGCGGTGAACAAAATCCCGCGCACGCGCATGATTGAGATTCGCTTCACCAGCCCCGATCCCAAGCTCGCGGCACAGATCGTGAACACCCTCGCAACGGCGTACATCGAGAACAATTACCGCGCGCGATACGAATCCACGTTGCAGGCATCCGAATGGCTTTCGAAACAACTTACTGATCTGCAACTGAAGGTGGAAACTTCGCAAGCTGCGCTCGTGAAATACCAGCGCGAGAACGGCATCATTGGCATCGACGAAAAACAAAACACCATCACCAGCAAGCTTGACCAGCTGAACCGCGAGTTGACTAACGCTGAGGGCGACCGCCTTCAAAAGCAGGCCAACTATCAAATGATCAGCAGCGGAAATCTGGACGCCATTCCGGAGCTTTCCCAGAACCAACTTATCCAGAGTTTTCGGCAAGACGAGAACACGCTGAAGAAACAGCTCGCGCAGGCTACAACGCAGTTCGGTCCGTCGTATCCGAAGGTCATCGAGCTCAATAGCCAGATCACGCAAATTGAAGCCAGCATCAAGAATGAGATCGATCGCATCGCAGCTCGTAAGGCAAGCGAATATCAGGCTGCCATCAGCCGAGAGAAGATGTTGCGGGGCGCGTTCGAAGGGCAAAAGCAGGAAGCCAATCACCTCAACGAGAAAGCCATCGCCTACAACGCGTTGAAACATGACGCTGATTCCAACCGCCAACTCTATGACGGATTGCTCCAGAAACTGCGCGAAGCCGGCATCACATCAGGATTGAAATCCAGCAACGTTCGCATCGTTGACGTCGCTCGCGCTCCGCTTTCGCCATCGAAGCCGAACATCCCAAACAATATTGCTCTCGGATTCCTGCTCGGACTCGTCGGCGGCATCGCTTTGGCCTTCGTCCTTGAAAGCCTCGACAATACGGTTCGTACACCAGAACAGGTAGAAACGCTGGTTGGATTACCCGCCCTTGGCATGATCCCGCTGAGTCTCGACATCAGCAGTACCCGCAACAAGACGAAGACGAAATCGATGTCGCTCACCACACAAGCTCAAACGGATCTACGAAAGACCAGCATCAGTCTGCTGGCGCACGCGCGGCCTAAATCCGAAGTCGCCGAATCCTATCGTGCTCTTCGCACTTCGATTTTGTTGTCATCTATTGGCTCCGCTCCAAAAGTGATCATGGTGACTAGCGCTCTTCCGCAAGAGGGCAAGACAACCACCAGCATCAACACTGCGATCGTGCTTGCGCAAAAAGGTGGCAAGGTTCTCTTGGTAGACGGAGACATGCGTCGCCCCAGCATTCATCAAACGTTCAAGCTCCGCAATCGTTCCGGACTCAGCACCATTCTGACCGGTAGCAATACTACGGAGCAGCTGATTGTAGCCTCTCCGATTTTGCCCAACCTGTTCGTGTTACCTGCAGGTCCTCCGCCGCCACATCCGGCTGAGCTGCTCGGATCGGACGTAATGCGCGGACTCCTCGCGAAGTGGCGTGAGCAATACGATCACGTGATCATTGATACTCCGCCCGTGCTCTCTGTCACTGACGCTGTCTTGCTATCTGTTCAGATGGACACAGTTTTGCTCGTCATTCGTTCGGCTTCTACATCCAAAGACGCGCTGCGTCGCAGCCGTGACGTGCTTGCTCAAGTCAATGCGCGTGTCATGGGCGTGATCGTCAATGCTATCGACTTGCACTCGCCTGACGCCTACTACTACTATTACGGCTCGAACTACGCAGGCCGATACTACGACGAATCCGCCGGCCACTCTAACCCATCCTAAGGACGAGAACACTGGAATGCGGATCGGACTCGATTCTCCTCCACGCAGGGTCGCCTTTACTTTCGCTGCTCTCCTGCTGACGATTTCCTTCCTTTACGGATTGCAACTTCATCTCCGCGGGGCCCTCTGGGCGCAGTCGTTGCATCTGCAAGGACTCCAGCGCGCGACCGATCTCGAGCCTTCGAACGCGGACTACTGGCATTCGCTAGGACGATTTCGTCTCATCATCTCCCAAGACCCGCAGGCCGCCATTTCGGATTTCCATCGCGCTATCGCTTTGAACAAGAATGTCTCCCGCTATTGGATGGATTTGGCCAACGCCGAACAGCTGCTCGGTAACGCAAAAGATCAACAACAAGCCTTGGAGCAGGCGCTCGCCAATGATCCCAAGACTCCCGACGTAAGTTGGGAAGCGGCTAACTTCTATCTTTCCGCAGGCGACAATCAACGGGCCCTTCAAAATTTCAAAACCGTTGTCGAGAACAAGCCGGACGAAGCCTTTGCCGCCTTTGACTTGGCCTGGCGCGCCACGCATGACGTCAACATGATCTTGCGGTTCGCCATGCCAGACCGGGTTGAACCGCATCTCTCGCTCATCGACGTTCTCTACCGCGCCAAGCAAAGCAACGCTGCCCTCATCGTCTGGCATGAGACGGTGAAAATGGCTCAGCCGTTCAAGCCGCAGCTCGCAATGCCTTTCGTGCAATATTTGGTTGATCAGCGTCAGATCGATTCGCTAACCGAAGTCTGGGCTGGGCTGGCGAAAATGTCTCCGTCATTTCGCCCCTCCACAAACGATGGAAACCTCATCGTCAACGGAGACTTCACGGAAGAGATCATCCCCGGCCCACTAAGCTGGAAGATGAAGCCCAATCCTGCCGTCATGACAGTCGATGTTGACGATCAGGAGTTTCAAAGCAATTCCAGCAGCCTGAGATTCGTCTTCAAAGGTTCTGCATTCGATGATTCCGGCATCTCGCAATTTGTTCCAGTGAAAGCAAATGCAAGTTATGAGTTACAGGCACAAGTAATGTCACGTGAGCTCGAGTCCGCGAATGGCCCGCGCATTATCATTGTCGACGCATACACAAACGAACCCATCGCCCTAGGACAGGAATGGCAGGGCACTCACGTCTGGACTCCAGAAGCATTTTCATTCACCACCAGACCTTCCACCCGCTTGATCAAGGTGCTGATCGGACGCAGTCCATCCGACGGCCTGATTCGTGGCCGCTTATGGATCGACAACATTCGGCTTTATGAAAGATGAATAGCGTTCAGGAGATTCCCAGGTAACTGCATTGTCCAACACTCCGCCGGTCATAACCATCGAAGCAAGCTTTCGCGAAGACAAGATTCTTCACCAGCCTGATTCGAATACGCTGCGCAACATCGACTCTGCTCTCTTCTGGGGCTTCTGCGGGCTTTTGCTCTTCGGACCACTTGCCTTCGGCGCTGTCGAGCCTTGGTCCATCGCTGTGCTTCAAGCTGGCGCAACACTGCTGTTTCTGCTTTGGTGTGCGCGTCAGTACCTCGCCCGCGCCATCGCTTTGAATCCAAGCCCTCTGTATCTGCCAATGGCTTCCTTCGCAACGGTCGTAGTAGCGCAGTGGATATTCCGGATTACCTGTTACGCAAACGCTACTACCACTGAAGCCTCAAACTATTACGTATTTGCGATTCTCATCTTCATCGCAATTCAACTCTTTGCCTCCGAATCACGTCTGAGAACATTCGCCGTTGTCATCGTCTGCTTTGGTTTTGCGCTCGCGTTATTTGCCATCTTGCAAAATCTCACCTCGGATGGACTGTTGTATTGGGTACGCAGGCCTCGCTTTGTTAGTCCGATATACGGTCCATACGTGAATCGTAATCACTACGCAGGTCTCATGGAGATGCTCGCCCCTGTCGGTCTTGCATTGTGCTTCTCCCGTTTGTTTTCCATCGCGATGCGCGCACTCTTCGGTTTTGCAGCGCTCGTCATGGGCGCCACCATTTTCCTCTCCGGTTCGCGCGGAGGCTCGTCTGCCTTCATCGCCGAAATGATCTTTTTCGCGCTATTAAGTTCCAGCCTTAAGAAGAGTCGCCGCTTCCATTGGGGTGTCGCGGCCTTCTTTCTCGCTCTGGTGGCGTTCCTGTTCTGGATCGATCTCGCTTCGGTCTTCGACCGCTGGTCTGGCATGCAGGATGAACTACAGGCGGGGCGCCTCGCCATCGCTCGCGATTGCCTGAAAATGTTTGCTCAGCGCCCGCTGCTCGGATGGGGACTCGGAACTTTTCCTACCATCTATCCACAATTCAGAAGCTTCTACACCGATTTCTTCATCAACCAGGCACACAACGACTACTTGCAGATATTGGTGGAGACTGGGTTGTTAGGGGGAATTGCGATGCTCTGGTTTATTGCAAACCTGTATCGATCCTGTTTGGGAAGACTGCGCAACTCTCACGCAAGCATTGGCAGCACCGTGCGACTCGCCGCCATCACCGGATGCACAGGATTGCTCATCCATAGCGCCGCTGACTTCAACTTGCACATCCCAGCCAACGCAGCGATGTTTTACGTGCTCTGCGCCATCGCCGCAGCACCCTCAGAACGACGCCGCTAGGATTCGCGCCGTCTATTTTGAGTTGTCATCCTGAGCGAAGCACTTTGCCTGCAATGTTGAGTTGATCACCCTGAGCGCCTTGCGTCCGAGGACGTCACTGCTAACGTACCAAATACTCCCAAATCATGAACACACTTGCATAAACCGTGAGAGCCGCCGCACCTTGCTTCCAATATCTAGGGCTAACATACCAATGCAAGCGCATCAGCAATCCAGGAGGCGCCACGCTGGAATGTACCCTGAATCCTGGCTTCCACTCTTCTTCTTCTTCCCAACGTATAGCCGCGCTCGATTGATTCCTCATAGCACCTCGCACACGATCCCATATGAATCACATGCACGATGCCTGCCATTTCACATTTCGATATCCGCGGATCAAGAACCGACGCTACTCTGCTGATTGCACTCGCCTTGCAAGCGAATCAGGTATTCCGCGTTGGGCACCGTCTCCCGCAACTCCGAACTGCAGATTCCCAAAACGGACTTTTCAAAATCCCAAAGCAGGAAATCCCAAAGCAGGAACTCTGGTGCCTAGTTTCCTATCCCTCTTTGATCTGCCGTTAAATTCCTGGATGTTATCTTGCAAACAAAAAGGGGAGCAAATTGGCTCCCCTTTTATTCAAAATCATTCCAAGACTACGGCCCGCTCGGGCTTACGGCATGTTGTGTTGCCGCCAGCATTGCAGTCAAAGCCACTGTAATAACGCCCGCCGTACCCGCAATTGCAGGTCCCCTGGTGGACTGGTAAACGATGTTCGGACCAACCGGGTTCGGCGTATTCGGAGAATCCGCTACCGCTCCCTTATCGTCCTTGTCGTCCAGCGGGATATCGACCTCTTTACCGCTAGCTAACGCGATTGCCCCGCCTCTGCCATCCAATACCGCCAGATTTCCTTCCAGAGCGGATACCCTCAACATATTGCCCATTTGCAACAACTGGAACCGCGATGCGGACTGCGCGGGGGTGATTGATACACATCGGAATTTTGCCGTCATGCCCTGCGTTGTTTTCACTGTCGCAGCGCCATTCGAAAAACTTACATTTTCGCCGTTGAATACTAGGCTGGAATTTTGCTCAACCAAGATTGACGATCCGTTTGTGGAAAGCGTCGCTACTGAATTGGGAGCGGTTTCGATCACGTCACCTTTGAACACGGTGCTCGTCGGCGTTACAGTGCTGCCGTTTACGCTGACGCCGCCACTACCTCGCAGCATCGCAGCGGTAGTGCTGGCCATTGCGTCTGCCGACGCCATCGCCATGATTACCACTAGCACTACGGTTTGGGTGAAACGCCGTCGCATCAAATTCCCCGTCTAAATACTGGACACCGGCACCGAACTTACTCCTAACCCATTTTTAGCTACTCTGATTTTGACCTGTCCCGGATTCTAAAGCAAGCCTGAAATTGCGCTAGTTACCAAAGTTTTCAAAAGCTTACCAGCGAAACATCATAGATTTTTCCGTGTTGCCCCCATACGTAAGACAGCCTGGCCAGAAGCCAGGCTGTTGTAAGCACGTGTAAAAACGCGTTTAGATTGAGCTCATGTTCGCCAGGAACTCGCCATTCGACCGGGTCTTCCCCAACTTGTCGATCAGCAACTCCATAGCTTCCACAGGAGAGAGAGGGTTCAGCACCTTGCGCAGCACCCAGATTCTCGCGAGATCTTCCTTGGGGATAAGTAGTTCTTCTTTTCGCGTTCCTGAGCGCTGAATGTCAATTGCCGGGAATACGCGCTTGTCCACCAGCTTGCGGTCAAGGATGATTTCCATGTTGCCGGTTCCCTTGAACTCTTCGAAGATCACATCGTCCATGCGCGATCCCGTTTCCACCAGCGCCGTAGCGATGATCGTCAACGAACCGCCTTCTTCGATGTTTCTTGCCGCGCCAAAGAACCGCTTCGGACGCTGCAAAGCATTCGAGTCCACGCCGCCCGAAAGCACTTTGCCGGATGGCGGCACAATGGTGTTGTAAGCGCGCGCAAGACGCGTGATCGAATCCAGCAGGATGACCACATCGCGCTTGTGTTCCACCAAACGCTTCGCCTTCTCGATGACCATCTCCGCGACTTGTACGTGACGCGCCGCGGGCTCGTCGAACGTTGACGAAATCACTTCGCCCTTCACCGACCGTTGCATGTCCGTGACTTCTTCTGGACGCTCATCGATCAGCAGTACGATCAACACCACTTCCGGATGGTTCGTCGTGATGGAGTTCGCAATGTTCTGCAACAGCATTGTCTTACCGGTTCTCGGAGGCGCCACGATCAATCCACGCTGTCCTTTGCCCACCGGAGTGAGCAGGTCCATCACGCGAGCGCTGATGTTCTCTCTTACGGACTCTTGCTTGATCCGCTCTTGCGGATACAGCGGCGTCAAGTTGTCGAAAAGAATCTTGTTACGCGCTTCATCAGGAGACTCGAAGTTCACCGCTTCGATTTTCACTAGCGCGAAGTATTTTTCGCCTTCATGCGGCGGACGTACTTGTCCACTCACCGTGTCGCCGGTCTTCAAGTCGAACTTGCGGATCTGCGAGGGAGAAACGTAGATATCGTCCGGTCCCGGCAAATAGTTGTAATCGGGCGAGCGCAGGAATCCATACCCATCAGGCAGGATCTCCAGCACGCCTTCAGCGAAGATGTGCCCTTCTTTTTCGCTCTGTGCTTGCAGGATTTTAAATATGAGGTCCTGCTTCCGGAGTCCGCTTGCGCCTGGCAGGTCGAGCGTGCGCGCGATCTTGGTAAGCTCCGTAATATTTTTTTCTTTTAGTTCCGCTATCGTCAATTTGTCACCTACGGGATTTTTGTTTTTTCTAAGGGAAGGATGCGCCGATTCAGCAATGAAAGGCGGGATGTTCGCCGCGCGGGCGCGCGGCGAACTTGGTTTACATTATGCAGCCTTACGTTGCGCTTCGGCAATAGGCTCGCCTACTGACATCACCTTTTCCGCGGCGCGCGCGTCTGCAAACTGTTTCAACACCTGGTTCATGGTGTCCTGCACCCGGGTCGCCGGGCGATGGAATTTACGCGTTGCCTTCGATACCAATTGGCAAAGCATGTAGCGATTTTCAACCGGAGACAATGCTCCGTAAATAAGATTAGAACGCATGATATGTACCGCCCTTCGTTTAAGGAATACCGACAACAGTCCGTTCATCGGTGTTGCAGTGGTTAGACTGTACTCGGGTGTAAAAGTAACGATTTTCCTGGGGCCTGTGATGACTTAGTACTTGATGCTCAGCCAGGCGCTTAGGTTGCAATTTCCTAGGGATGTATTCCTGGGGTAAGAAGCTGTAGCAGATTCAGTGCTTTAGGCTACCCGGTGGGAACGTACCAAACCAGAAGACGCAAAAACCATTTCCAGACCGACTAAGGTAATTCCAACCCTCCCCCAAGGTCAAGGAAAAACGTCCACCCACCCTCAAACTTTCGTTATAGATTCTAAGTTGCTGAATCCTTAGCACCTTAGATTTGGCAACTCCGCTCTGGATTCCGCCCTCCCATCTATGAACACGGTTGGAGGTGCTTATGTTGTGGACAATCTTTGTGATTCTTCTGGTCTTGTGGCTCTTAGGAGTCGTTAGCAGTTACACCCTGGGTGGATTCATCCACATCTTGCTGGTTCTCGCTGTGGTGGCGCTCGTTTTCCAGCTTATTACCGGTCGCAGAGCTGTCTGACCCAAACCCAAGTTTTTATAAGGAGGAAAGCAATGAATGACGATCGCGCAAAAGGCAAAGTGGACGACATTAAAGGTCGCGTAAAGCGTCAAGTCGGTGAATGGACCGGCGACGAAGATCTTCAAGCCGAAGGCACCGCCGACCAAGCCAAGGGCAAAGTCCAAAACGCATTTGGCAAAGTAAAGGACGCTGCCAAAGACGTGAAGGACGACATCACCGGCAACAAACGCCGGGACGACGAAGCTGCATAGACGGCTCCTCGAAACCTGGAAAAGGCGACTACCCGGTCGCCTTTTTCTTTTTCTTTTCCATTTGTTCCAAAATTAGATTCCCCGCCTTGTCTTCGGAATAACTCCACCCCGGCGGCACCACCGTTGTCCCGCTGTATTCAGTCACGATCGCTGCCCCGGCATACTTCTTTGTGAGGCTCAAGTCCCCGCGCTCCACCACCTGCGTCTTCCTCGCCTTCCCCGCAAACGTAACCTGTGCCAATTCCGCGACCGAGCCCAACGACCGCCGTCCGACTGCCGCCAGCTTAGGAGGATCCGTCTTGATCCACGCCCGCAATCGCACCGTCACAATCTCCACCGGACTACCTACCCTTTCATATCCGTATCGGCGTTTGTGCTCGCAATGAAATTCCGCCAACGCCCGCGCCCCATCTCGAATCGAAATCTCAAAACCCTGCCCCTTGTACCGCACTTCCAACCGCGATTCGAACTGCACTTCGCCTTTCCACCTCTCCGCTTCGAAATCCCGCAGCGCCCTCTGCTTCAACTCCCTGAACTCCGCCTCCAACTTCGCCAAAGGCATCGCCTTCTCTGCGGTCAACATCACCGTCCGCGAATAATCCTTAACGATGTCGCTCATCAGTATCCCCACCGCTGACAGCGCCCCCGGCATCGCCGGCACGATCACTCGGGGAATCTCCAGCGATTCTGCCAGCTCGCACCCATGCATCGCCCCAGCTCCGCCGAACGCCACTAGGCTGAAATCCCGCGTATCGAATCCTTTCTCGATCGACACCACACGAACCGCCTTCTCCATATTCGCGTTCACTACGCGAATGATCCCCTCAGCGAATTGCATGAGCGATAGTTTCGACCCGCTCTTCCGCAGCCACTCCCCCATCACCCTGCGCGTTCGCTCCACATCCAACTCAAACTCGCCGCCCAGAAATCTCTTAGCTGGCAAGCGCCCCAGCAGCAGATTCGCATCGGTCACCGTCGGGGACGTCCCGCGTCCGTAACAGATCGGCCCCGGCTCTGCTCCCGCCGACTCCGGCCCCACATGCAGCGACCCTCCAGCATCAAACCGCGCGATCGACCCGCCACCCGCGCCCACCGTATGTATGTTGAGCATCGGCACACGTACCGGCAGCCCCGCTACTTCCGCCTCGTTCGTCGTCGTCGGCGTGCCTTCCACTAGGCAAACATCGGTCGAAGTCCCTCCCATATCGAACCCGATAATCTTGTCGTACCCACTGCGCGCGGCCATCGCCGCCGCGCCCACCACACCACCCGCTGGTCCCGAAAGCACCGTCCGCACAGGCTCCCGCGTCGCAGTCTCCAGCGATGTCAGTCCTCCACTCGACTGCATCACAAACACTCGCGATCCACCCAAACGCCTGCTGACATTGTTCAAGTACTTCGCCATTACTGGCTGCAAGTACGCGTTCACCACCACTGTGCTCGCGCGCTCGTACTCGCGAAACTCCGGCAAAATCTCATGCGACACCGAGACCGGCACTCCTAACTTCTCCAACTCCGCAGCAACTCGCGTCTCATTCTCCGGATTCGCAAACGAGAACAGTAGCGACACTGCGATCGCGTCCGGACGCGCCGTGGCAACCGCTTCCACCAATCGCGATATATCTTCGTCCGAAGGCGACCTCAGAACCTTCCCATCCTTATCAATTCGCTCCGACACTCCGAACCGCAACTCGCGCATCACCAGCGGCTCTACGGCATCGAAAAAGAAGTCATACAGCTTCGGCCTCGCCTGCCTCCCGATCTCGATGGAATCCTCAAATCCGGCGGTCGTCACAAACGCCACACGCCCGCCCTTGCGCTGCAGCAAGGCATTAGTTCCCACCGTTGTTCCGTGCATCAGCAAAAGATTTCTGTCACGGGGTGTTTCTATTTGCCTCTGCTTTTGATTTTGCTTTTGCTTCTCGGTGGGAGAGCGGCGCTTTAGCGCCGCGTTGAGAGGTTCCAAAGATTGGGCTTCAGCCATGGGCTCTCCAACGATCTTCCCCACCGCCTCCGCGATCGCCACCGACGGATCTCCCAGTGTCGAGAACAGCTTCAACACGCATAGCCGATTTGACTCCGCATCGATCCACACGCAGTCCGTGAACGTCCCGCCCGTATCAATAGCAATGCGCAGCAGCGCACTCTCAATTTTTGTTTTGGATTTGGCTCGACTTCGCAAGCCGGAATTCTACATGAGCAGAAAAGATTACGAATGAACCAGGAAGTGAAGGTTTTTACAAAAAAGCTTTTCTCTGCGCCGCCGCGTCTCCGCGGTGAACACGCTCTTAGACTTTCACCAACAAGTCCGCCGCGATAAACACAAAGAACACTACCGCGATCACGCCATTCATCGTAAAGAACGCTGCATTCAACTTGCTCAGATCATCCGCGCGCACCAATGAATGTTCATACGCCAGCAGCATCGCCACAATCACTAGGCCAACGATTGCCAGTTTGCCCAACCCGAAAACCGCGACCAATCCGCACAACAGCAACAACCCGCACAGATGCAACGCACGCGATATCAACAATGCATTCCCGATCCCGTACGACTGCGGAACCGAGTGCAGCCCGTTGTCCTTGTCGAACTCGCAATCCTGGCACGCATACAACACGTCGAACCCCGCCACCCAGCACGTCACCGCCGCCGTGAGCAGGAGTATGCGCGCATCCAGCGAGCCACGCACCGCAATCCACGCCGCTGCCGGAGCAATCCCTAGCGCGAATCCCAGCACCACATGTGACCACCGCGTGAACCGCTTTGTGTAGGAATAAAACAGGACCACCGCCAACGCCACTGGCGACAAATAAAGTGTCAGCCGATTCAACTCAGCCGCCGCAAACACGAACACCGCGCATGCAATGACAATGAACACCACCACGAACCCACGCGAGAGCAATCCCGCAGGCAATGCTCGCATGCTCGTCCGCGGGTTCGCTCCATCAATTGCCGAATCCACTACCCGATTGAACGCCATCGCCGCTGATCGTGCCGACACCATGCACACCACGATCCACAACACCTGCCATCGTGTCGGCCATCCATGCGCCGCCAACATCGCCCCCGACAACGCAAACGGCAGCGCGAACACCGAGTGCTCCCACTTGATCATCTCCAGCGTCGTCTGAATATTTTTGATGAACGTCACGAATGTCATTGTAAATGGAAGCGACATGAAAAAAGGCGCAGTCACCTGCGCCTTCCATTTCCGATTGGGTGCCCGACCTAGCTCTGCTAGGTGGGGTCTTTTAATTTTGCCTCAAGCTAAAAGCTAACAGCTAACTGCTGCCCTAAAACAACTCATACCCCGCGAAAAAATAACTCAGCTCAAAGCGGGCCGTATCTTCCGCATCCGACCCATGCACCGCATTGTGTTCGATATTATCCGCATGCTTCTTACGGATTGTTCCCGCTTCTGCATTCGCGGGATTCGTCGCACCCATCAACTTGCGCCATTCTGCTATGGCATTCTCTTTTTCCATCGCCAGCACCACGATCGGACCGCTCGACATGAACTCGCACAGCGAGCTGAAGAACGGCTTGCCTGCGTGGACGGCATAAAATCCTTCTGCCTGTTCACGATTGATCTCCAGCATCCTCATTCCGATGATGCGGAAGCCAGCCGTGTGGATCATGTTTAGGATGTCGCCCGTTGCGTTCTTCTTCACCGCATCCGGCTTAATGATTGCAAATGTGCGTTGATTCTTCATCTTTGAAGTTGGTCTCTTTTCTAGAATTCAGTATCTGAACTTGCCTGATCCGCTTTTAAAACGGGCTTGCCTTTGCTTTCGCAGATAGCCGAGAGCTGACAGCCGACAGCTTCTACGCTCCAGCCTTCATCGCCGCGATCAGCGTCTCCCCAATAACCGCCGGCGACTTCACTACCCGAATCCCTGCGGCTTCGAGGGCTTTCATCTTCTCCGCAGCGGTGCCGTGTCCGCCTGAGATGATCGCTCCAGCGTGGCCCATCCTGCGCCCCGGAGGCGCCGTCTGTCCCGCGATGAATGACACCACTGGCTTTTTCACGTTCTTCTTCACGTACTCCGCCGCGGTTTCTTCCGCGTTGCCGCCGATTTCCCCGATCATGATGATCGCTTCCGTCTGCGGATCTTCGTTGAACAGCTTCAACGCATCTACGAAGTTGGTCCCAATGATCGGATCGCCACCAATGCCGATGGCAGTCGACTGCCCGATTCCCCGCTGCGTCAGCTGAAACACCGCTTCATAGGTCAGCGTTCCCGAGCGCGAGACGATTCCCACATTTCCTTCTTTGTGGATCTTCCCCGGCATGATTCCGATCTTGCACTTGCCCGGCGAGATGATTCCGGGACAGTTCGGCCCGATCAGCCGCGACTTCTTTCCCTTCAGGTATTCCCACGCGCGCACCATATCCAGCGCCGGAATGCCTTCGGTGATGCACACCACCAGCGGAATCTCCGCGTCGACTGCTTCCATGATGGCGTCTGCTGCAAACGGAGGAGGAACAAAGATCACCGTCGCATTCGCGCCCGTTTGCTTCACTGCATCGGCCACTGTGTTGAACACCGGCCAGCCTTCGTGCGTGGTGCCGCCCTTGCCCGGAGTCACACCGCCAACCACTTTCGTTCCGTACTCCGCGCAGCCCTTCGCGTGGAATGTTCCTTCACGCCCGGTGATTCCCTGCACGATCAGCTTCGTATTCTTATCAACCAGTATGCTCATCTATGCGTTCCCCTTCGCGGCGGCCACAACTTTTTCAGCGGCGTCTTTCATCGTCTCGGCCACAATGAAGTTGAATCCGGAATTCTTCAGTATCTCTCGGCCCTGCTCCACGTTCGTGCCTTCAAGACGCAACACGATCGGCAACTTGATGTTCGTCTTCTTTGCCGCCTCCACTACGCCGTTCGCCAGCGTGTCCACGCGCAGGATTCCACCGAAGATATTGATCAGCACCGCTTTCACGTTCTTGTCGCTCAGCAAGATCTTGAACGCGCTCTCCACCTGCTGCGCGTTCGCTCCACCACCAACGTCCAGGAAGTTCGCCGCAGACCCGCCCGCATACTGAATGATGTCCATCGTCGCCATCGCCAATCCCGCGCCATTCACCATGCAGCCCACATTGCCGTCCAGCTTAATGTAGTTAAGGCTGAATTTTGAGGCTTCCACTTCCAGCGGATCTTCCTCTTCCACGTCGCGCAACTCTTTTAAATCCTTGTGACGGAACATCGCGTTGTCATCAAAGTTGACCTTCGCATCCAGCGCGAACAGGTGTCCATCCGTCGTCGTGATGAAAGGATTGATCTCCAGCAGCGACGCGTCTGTATCTTCGTAAGCCTTGTACAGCGCCAGCATGAACTTAACTGCTTCATTGATCTGCTCAGCCTTTAAGCCCAATCCGAACGCCAGCTTGCGCGCTTGAAACGCCTGCAATCCCACTGCGGGATCAATGTATTCCTTGAGGATTTTCTCCGGAGTCTTCGCCGCGACCTCTTCGATATCCATGCCACCCTCTGACGATGCCATGAACACCAGCTTCGCGCTCTCGCGGTCCAACACAATGCTCAGGTAAAGTTCGCGCTCGATCGGCAGCGTCTCCTCGATCAGCAACCGACGCACCTTTTGTCCTTCAGGCCCCGTCTGGTGCGTGACTAGCTGCATTCCGAGAATGTCAGAGATGTACTTCGTCGCGACATTGAGATCTTTCGCAACCTTCACGCCGCCGCCCTTGCCGCGGCCACCGGCATGTATCTGCGCCTTGACTACAACGCCCTTCGCGCCCGCATCCAGCAGCTTCTTGGCTGCAGTCTCGGCCTCATCGCGTGTGGCCGCCATCTCGCCGCGCGGTATCGCGACTCCATATTTCGACAGGATTGCCTTTGCCTGGTACTCGTGTATTTTCATGGTTTGTGCAGGTGTACTACAGACTTTCCGGTGCAGTAGAGAACTTGTGATTCTATAAGAGACAACCTGCTCTTGTCATTCCACACGCGTTGCGATTCCACCAGTTCTCTCCCCAGCACTAATCACTTCATGCCGCTAGGTTTTACATCCCGAGCGAGCGCCCATCATCTCCGACCTCAGCGCAGTGGGTTTGTCGCGACGAGGGATCCATATCATTCTGCACTCCAATTGCAACCAGCACTCCACTTGACCTTGTCATCCTGAGCGGAGCGCAGCGCAGTCGAAGGATCCCTATCACTCTGCAACCTGCATGCAAGCACTGGTGTTAGGTTTTTTTGTGGCACAGCGCCCTCGGCTGTGCGAATTCAATAAACTGCAATCCGTATGTAAACAGCAATCCGTCTTGAATTGTCATCCAGAGCGCTTTTTTCTGGCGCGAAGGATGTTGCGCTTAGCACTCTGCAAGCTGTTCGCACATGCTACGAACGAGGCCATGATCTTTTCGACTTGCCGCGAAGCGGCACCGGTGGAAGAGCGGGGCTTTAGCCCCGCGTTGGGCTGTACTAGGGCTGGGCTTCAGCCCCGGCGGTTTTTAGGATTGAGATCCCCTGCGACCTCCGCGTCCTCTGCGGTGAAATCGCTTTTTGAATCTCCCAATGCTCTAATGAATCCACTGCTTGTGCACATTGCCACCATCCAAGTCGGCCTCCCTCAGCGACGCGACCCCGACGACGATCCCTGGTTCACCGGCATCTTCAAATCCAAGATTGACGGCCCCCTTCACATGAACAAACGCAATCTCGACGGCGACGCCCAAGCCGATCTCCGCGTTCACGGCGGCCCCAACAAAGCCGTAATGGCCTACTCCGCCGAACACTATCCCGCTTGGCGCTCTGAATTAGAAATCGCAGACTTCCCTTTCGGTGCCTTCGGAGAAAATCTCACCGTCATCGGCGCCAAAGAAGACGACATTTGTGTTGGCGACATTCACCAGATCGGCACCGCCACTCTGCAAGTTTCGCAACCTCGCTCGCCCTGCTGGAAACTCGCGCGCAAATGGGACATGCCCGACTTGCCCAAACGCCTAGTCATCTCAGGACGCTCCGGCTGGTACTACCGTGTGCTCAATGAAGGCACTGTGGATAGCGAACAAGACATCAAGCTGCTCGAGCGCCCGCTTCCTGATTGGACCATCCGCCGCATCTGCGACGTGACCTACGGGATCGAACGCCAACCCGGCGACCTCGCCGCTATGAATGCACTCGACCTTCTCGCCTCACAATGGAAACGACTCTAGCGCCCAATGGCGGCGTATAATCCGCGCCTATGTCCTTATTTTGGCGTGGGCTCACCCTTCTCGTCGTTCTCCCCTGCCTCGCTCAATCACCTATCACCATAATCCCGCACCCACCGCGGCCTGAAGAATCCCCGACAATCATTCGTCCGCAAGAAGTGCCGACCATTACTTTGCGACCTACTCCCGCTGCCAGACGCAAGGAAATGCTCGACTCATTGGGAAAGGAATTCGTTGAACTCGACCAGCTCACTGCAGAACTCAAAGCTGCGGTAATACAGAGCAGCACAGAAAAATTGTCGGTTGACGTTTTGCGCAAAACAGAGCAGCTGGAAAAAATCGCCAGAAAGATTCGCAACACTTACAAGCAGGCTTACTGACATATATTTCGCCAGGAGTCCCCATGACCCGCATGCTCTCGCTAATCCTCTTGCTCTCTGCCACCGCCTTCGCCCAGACAACTAATCAAACCATTGCCTCCCGCACTGCCGAAGCCGGAGGCATTAAGATCCACTACCTCACCGCTGGCCACGGCCCCTCGCTCATCTTGCTCCATGGATTCGCCGAGACTTCGCGTATGTGGCGACCGATTATGCCGCTGCTCGCCGAGCGATTCACTGTGATTGCTCCTGACTTGCCCGGCATCGGTGATTCCTCCATCCCTACCAGCGGTCTCGACATGAAAACCTCCGCCATTCGGATCCACGCTCTCGCGCAATCGCTCGGGATCAAAAAATCCGAAGTCGTCGGACACGACATCGGCCTCATGGTCGCCTACGCCTACGCCGCCCTATATCCGACCGAGACTACAAAGCTTGTCGTCATGGACGCCTTCCTCCCCGGCATCGAAGGATGGGAAGCCGTCTACAACGACCCCAACATTTGGCATTTCCGTTTCAACGGCCCTACTCCGGAAAGACTCGTTGCCGGACGCGAACGCACCTACTTCGAATATTTTTGGAATGATCTTGCCGCCCACAAGGAACGCTCCATTCCCGAAGCCGATCGCGTCGCCTACACCGCCGCATACTCGCGCCCCGGACGGCTGCGCGCATCTTGGGCCTACTTCGTTTCTTTCCTGCAAGCAGCAAAAGACTTCGAGCAACTCTCAAAGATAAAATTGACGATGCCGGTCCTCGTGATCGGCGGCGAAAAATCTCTGGGAGACGTACTCGCTAAGCAAGTGAGAGCCGTCGCCACTAACGTCACCGTGGTGGTAGTGAAAGACACCGGCCACTGGGTGCTGGAAGAAAGCCCCAAAGAAACCACAGACGCGCTGAAGAAATTCTTGTAAACAAAAAACGCAGCCCGAAGGCTGCGTTTCTTTAATCGGCCAGAGTATGTGAATGAAACCCGTTTAAGGTTTCGGATTGCTGCTGTTGTTCTTGCTCTTGCTGCTGTTGCTTCCAGCGTCGCACGTGTCAGAAACAGACTCGATACGGCTCGCGCGGAATTCCTTTGCATTACTTCCAGCATTGGACTTCGATCCGCTCGTCGTTCCGCCCATCCCGCTTGAGCTGCTGCCCGTTCCTGCACCTGCCGTGCTTCCGGCTCGGCCTGGCTGGTCAGATTGCGGCAATGTGCTGCTGGAGTTTCCAGAGCTGTTCATCGCCGTCTGGGTTCCAGACGCCTGTTCCCATGTGCCGTACAGTTTTACTTTGTGGCCCACGTTGCTCGAAAGATCGCTGCTGGCCGAGCCTTCCGGGATCACAGCAACTTCCTTGTTCTTGTGTCGGACAACATATTGACCGCTGCTGCCTGCGCTTTCCAGGCATCCTTCAATCCGCTTCTCGCCCTTCGCACGCTTACCGTTCGACGCGCTCTGGGACTGGCTGCTTCCCATCGTGCTCGTGTCCTGTGTGCTGGAAGATGAGGTCGAACCCGTTCCCATCCCCGAAGACGAAGAACTGCTGCTCGGCGAGGTCGAACTAGTTCCGCTCTGTCCGCTCTGGCTCGAACTGCTGCTGGGCGACGTCGAGCTAGTTCCGCTCTGGCCGCTTTGGCTCGAGCTGCTGCTGCTCGGCGATGTCTGGTCGGTTGTTGAAGGAGTTGTCGTCCCGCTCTGCGAGCCTGTTTGGCCCGATGTGGAACTCGTACCTGTGCCTGACTGCGATGTGCTGCTGCTTGTGCTCGGATTCGTCGATGATGTCTGCGACAGAGCAAAAACTGCGCACAGCAGCAGGAACATAGTTGTAAATAGGATTTTCTTCATGAATCACATTCCTCCTGGTCCTGTTGTTAAAGGTGCTTTAAGTTGTGATTGAACCTCTGGAAATGAGGTTGCTAGTTAATCCAGTGCTGCCGGATAAGTCCCCGGAGTTGCTGCTATGACTGATTCCTACAGCAATGCTCGTTAAACCTAGGCGTGCTACCACGAACCAAGATGTCTCTCGGTCAGCGTAAGTTGTACCTGTGAGTCACTGGCACATCTTGACGCATCAGCACAGAGGCTGCTCCACCCATATAGCGAGCCTAAAAAAGGTGGGTACGACTGTCAGAGATTGCCCACACCAGCAGCGCTGATTTACCTTGTACTCACAGCCGCATGATCACTCTTACGGAAGCGCTGCACCAGATCGCGAACCATCGCATCTCACTCACTCGCGAGGAAGCCCGTTCCGTGATGTCGGAAGTCCTGCAAGGCAAAGCCTCTGACGCCCAGATCGCTGCCCTATTGGTCGCGCTGCACATGAAGGAGGAGACGGTAGAAGAGATCGTCGGATTCGCCGAAGCTATTCGCGCTGCCGCTGCTCCGTTCAGCTCCAGCCAGCCACTTGATGACGGCGCGCTCGACGTCTCCGGCACCGAACGTGACGCCCTCGTAGACACCTGTGGCACTGGCGGGGACACCAGCGGCACTTTCAACATTTCCACAGCCACAGCTCTCACCGTCGCCGGAGCGGGGATTCGCGTCGCTAAGCATGGCAATCGCAGCGTCACCTCGAAATGCGGTTCCGCTGACGTCATCGAAGCGCTCGGCGTGAACATCACTCTCCCGCTTCCGAAGATGTCCGAGTGTCTCAACGAGGTCGGCATCGCGTTTCTCTTCGCGCCCGCCATGCACTCCGCCATGAAATACGTTCAGCCGGCCCGCCGAGAACTCCGCCTGCGCACCGTCTTCAATCTGCTGGGCCCGCTCACGAACCCGGCGCACGCATCCGCGCAAGTCGTCGGAGTCTACGCTGAGTCCCTCGTCGTCAAACTTTCGCACGCTCTCAAGCAGCTAGGATTGCGCCGCGCATTGGTCGTTCACGGCAAAGATGGGCTCGACGAGATCACCATCACCGGCCCAACACTGGTCGGCGAAGTCCGCGATGGATGGGTAAAGAACTACGAGATCACTCCGGAAGAATTCGGCCTCAAGCGCGACACTCTCGAATCCATCTCCGGTGGCGACGTCCACGCCAATGCCGAGATCATCCGCGAGATCATGGACGGAAAAAAATCGGCGCGCCGCGACGTCGTCCTGCTCAACGCGGCCGCTGCTCTCGTCGCCTCCGGCAAGGCTGACTCTATCGGCGCGGCCATACCACTCGCCGCCAAGTCGATCGATTCCGGCGCCGCCAAAGCCAAGCTCCACGCTTTAGTCGAATTCACCAACCGACACCAGCGCTAGTCAGCAACATTCATTACAGCCGCTCACTCTGCAAATGTCCGTTCACTAAAAGCTAAGTGCTAACAGCTAATAGCTGGTTCTCCGTGCTATCGTTTCTAGTCCTTTCTAGTCCCCGATTTCCTGAGAGATTCCTATGCCTCGTTACGAATACCGCAAACTCGCGCCGCTTCCCGCCGCTGAAAAAGCCTTCGACTCATGGCTCGCCTGGCTCGACGAACAATTCGCAAACAAAGATGTCAATCATCGCAGCGAAGTCGTTCGCAACGTCCTGCATGACATCTATCTCGGACACCCCTACGCCGACCCCGGCCCTAACGCCACGCTCAGCGAGCAGGCGATGGTACACAGTTTCGATCCGCGCAATACCACCCTCGAACCCGAATATTACGGCGACGTTGATCCCGCTAAGTACGCCGAGCGCAAGCCTCTCATCTGGTTTTGGATGATGTATGACCGTTCGCCTCTCGGCCTCAATCACGCGCTCGGATACCGCGTCCGCGCCCTCATCGCCAAGTACGTCTTCAAACACATCGGCAACAACGTCAAGATCTTTCACGGAGTCGAAGTCAGCTACGGATACAACCTCACCATCGAGGACAACTGCACCATTCACAAATACGTTCTACTCGACGACCGCGGCGAACTCATCATTCACCAGGGCAGCTCTGTCTCCGACTATGCCAACATCTACTCGCATGACCACGATCTCAATGACGGCATGATCGTCGAAAACACCCGCACCGAGATCGGCCCCAAGGCGCGCATCACTTATCACGCCACCGTCATGTCCGGAGTCAAAGTAGGAGAGCACGGCCTCGTCGGCTCCATGGGCGTCGCCACAAAAGACGTCCCTCCCTACACCATCGTCGCCGGCGTGCCCACAAAACCTATAAAGGTGAAAACCATCGCCCCACAGGAACAGAAGTAGGGTTTCGGACGTGGCTGAACGCTGATGGCTGACGGCTCAAAGCTAACCGCCGAGAGTGTTACCATCAACTATCCGCTTCCACCATGAACATTGACCCCGTTGACGTCTTTTTTCAGATCATTGTCTTCCTGTTCGCTATCAGCGTGCATGAGTCCGCACACGCGTGGATGGCCAACAAATGTGGCGATCCCACCGCCAAAATGCTGGGACGCATCACCATGAATCCCCTGAAGCACATCGATCCCATTGGTACGGTTCTGCTTCCCGTGATCGGGCTTCTCACCATGCACGGCATCTTCGGATGGGCGAAACCTACTCCGGTCACGCCACAAAATTTTCGCAACACTATCCAAGGCGACATCCTCACCACCGTCGCCGGCCCCGTAAGCAATTTCTTGCTCGTAGGAGCTTCCGTGCTCGGCTTGGTCATCATCGCGCTCACCAGCCAATCAGGACACGCCCTCGTCAATGGCCTCGGCCATCGCCACATCACGGACACAGGTTCCATACTCGTTCCCGTCGTCTGGCTGCTCTACACCGCCGTGCAGATGAACGTCCTGCTCGGCATCTTCAATCTGCTTCCTGTGCCGCCGCTCGATGGCAGCCACATTTTTCGACATCTGCTTCCCGATTCGCTCCGCAGCATTTACGATTCTGTAGGAATCTTCGGCATCATCTTGCTTTTCAGCGTCGGCGGCCGTTTCGTCTATGCACTCACCAGCCCGGTAATGGGTTGGGTCGAAGGCTTGCTCGCGCAGCTCTGATCTTCACCATGAATGAGACTTCCAAAAAACGCGTTGTAAGTGGCATGCGCCCCACAGGAAAGCTGCACCTCGGCAACTATGTCGGCGCGCTCGCCAACTGGGTCAAACTTCAGGACACGCACGAGTGTTTCTTCTTCATCGCCGATTGGCACGCACTCACTACCGACTACGCCGATCCTTCGCAAGTCGGCTCCAACTCATATGAGGTCGCGCTCGATTGGCTCGCCGCCGGACTCGATCCCGAACGCACCACCATGTTCGTGCAATCACACGTTCCGCAACACGCAGAGCTACATCTTCTGTTTTCTATGATCACTCCGCTCGGATGGCTCGAGCGCGTGCCCACATACAAAGAGCAACAGCAAAACTTGGACACCAAAGACCTCAGCACCTACGGATTTCTTGGCTATCCAGTGCTTCAATCTGCCGACATCACCATCTACAAAGCTGATTTCGTCCCCGTCGGTCAGGACCAGGTTGCTCACGTCGAACTAACGCGCGAGATTGTGCGCCGCTTTAACAATTTCTATCCCGGCAAGAACGGCGCAGTCATTCTGCCCGAGCCTCACCCGCTGCTTACGCCCACACCAAAACTTCCCGGCACTGACGGACGCAAGATGTCGAAGTCTTATGACAATTACATCCTGCTCAGCGATCCCGAACCCGTTATCCGTCAAAAGCTAAAGACCATGGTCACAGACCCCGCTCGCGTCCGCCGCACAGATCCCGGCAATCCAGACGTCTGCCCTGTAGGCGATTTGCACAAAATCTTCAGCGACGGCACCACGCTGGAAAAAGTCTATGCCGGATGTCGCAGTGCAGGTATAGGCTGTATTGAATGTAAAGGCTGGGCTGCGGATAATCTCATTAAGACGCTCGCGCCCATGCAGGAGCGACGCAAGCAGTACGAGCAGAATCCCAAACAAGTGCGCGACATCATCGCCGCCGGAGACGCCCGAGCACGCGCCTCCGCCGAGAGCACAATGACTGAAGTTCGCAATGCTATGGGACTGTCACAAGATTTCGAACCACCGCAGCAAGCCGCAGGCAAGACGCCGTAACACTTGGGTTTTACCTTTGCGTGCATTTTGACTTTGTTATTGCTTTTGGTTTGACCGCGTCAACGTATCAGGAGCACGGCTTGAGCCGTGCCGCAACGACGCTTAAAATTAGAGCTTTAGCCCCAGAGGTCTGACCACGTTTTCCCTTTGCGTACCTTTGCGCCCTTGCGGTTCAAGATTTAGATTTCAAAATAGATGACAAGCCCTGAACAAAAATCCGCTCCCGCCACCAACGAGTTCCCTTTTTCGATCATGGTGTCGGACGTCTATGACGGCCCGCTCGATCTGCTGCTTGACCTCATCCGCAAGCAGAACATCGACATCTATGACATTCCTATCGCCACCATCACCGCGCAATACCTCGCTTACACAGAGCGTATCAAGACCCTTGACGTGGACGTTGCCGCCGAGTTCATCTACATGGCTTCGCTGCTCATCCACATCAAGTCGAAGATGCTGTTGCCGCGCGACCCTGATGCATCGCCCGAAGAAGGCGACCCGCGCGAAGAACTCGTCCAACGACTCCTCGAACACGAGAAATTCAAGAACGCCGCCCAGATGCTCCTGCAGAAGCAACAGGTAGAAGAAGCGGTCTGGACAAACCCAAATCTCAAAGATTTCAAAGACGACGAAGGCACAGAGCCCGAAATGGCGGCAGACGTCATCGACCTCGCGCGCACCTTCCAGAAGATTCTCGACCGCGTCGCGACGAAGCCGATGGTACAGATCAATGAAGACGCAGTCACCGTCGGACAGATGATCGAATTCGTTCGCCGACGCCTCATGATCGAAGACCGTCCCGTGCGCCTGAAGCGCTTGCTGCAAAACATGCACTCACGCAACGCGCTCGTCTGCACATTTTTGGCTTTGCTCGAACTCGTCCGATTGCAGGCTATCCTGCTGCGTCAGGACCGCGTCTTCAGCGACATCATCATTAAGAAACATGCCGCCTTCGACCAGATCATGTCCGAACAACTGGCCGCCCGCGACGATTGGAAGTAGCACGATCTTTTGCCTTTTTGGTGTTCAACCACGAAAACGTATCAGGGCACGGCCTTAGCCGTGCCGCAACAACACGAAAAAAGTTTGGGCTTTAGCCCCTGAGGTTCGGTAAGCAGCTACATGTCGATTAAAGGAAAACTCGAAGCAATCATCTACGCGGCAGAAGAACCGGTCAGCCTCGACCAACTCGCCGCACTCGTAAAAGACTCCGGACTGGAATCACCCACGCCCGAAGGCGAACAGCCGCCAGACCCCAAAGCGGAGAAAGCCGAGCTCAAATCCAAGCTCCGCGTCATCCTCGGCGAGATGATCGCCGACTGCGCCAACGACGATCGCGGCCTTGAGATTCGCCAAGTCGCCGGCGGATACCGCATCTCCACCAAGCCCGAGCACCATGACGCCGTTCGCTCGTTTGCCAAGAGCCTTAAGCCACCCATCCGGCTCTCGCTGCAAGCGCTGGAGACTCTCGCCGTTATTGCCTACAAACAACCGGTTACCGCCCCTGAGATTTCAGAGATTCGTGGCGTGGACTCCTCTGGCGTGCTCGCAACTTTGATCGATCGCAAGCTCATCACCACTGCCGGACGCAAAGCAGTGATTGGTCGTCCTATCCTCTATAAGACAACCAAGGACTTCCTCCTGCGCTTCGGATTGAAAGATGTGAACGAGCTCCCCAGCATGGAAGAGTTCGAAAAGATGACCATGGACACAGGACAGGACAGCCTCTTCGACCGTACACCGGTCGCCGATGCCACAGGGATTCCGGACGAAGCAGCTCCCGAGCAGGCCGTCGAACCAGCCTCAGATGACGCTCACGCTGCCTTTGCACAAGCCGGATCAGAGTCAGACTCCAGTGCGCCGACGACTAGTGACACGTCAGAATCGGAACATCAATAGATGGCAATCGAGCGCCTGCAAAAGATCATCGCCTCTGCCGGGATCGCTTCGCGCCGTAAGGCAGAAGAGTTGATCACCGGCAGAGTTGTCTCCGTCAACGGACAGATCGTCACTGAACTCGGCACCAAGGCTGATTCCGAACGCGACCACATTCGGGTGAATGGCAAGTTGCTCAAAGGCCCGCAGCGACACACCTATCTCGTTATGAACAAGCCTAAGGGATACGTCACCACCGTCTCCGATCCTGAAGGCCGGCCCACCGTGATGGACCTCGTCCGCGGCGCTGGCGTCCGTGTCTATCCTGTCGGCCGTCTCGACTTCGCCACGGAAGGCCTTTTGCTTCTGACGAACGACGGCGAGCTCGCGCACAAGCTCACCCACGCTTCATCGCACGTTCCCAAGACTTATGTAGTGAAAGTGGCCGGAGTTCCGACGCAAGAAAAGATTGCGGAACTTCGCACCGGAGTGATGATCCGCGAGGACAACCGCAAGCCCGTCCGCACTGCACCCGCGCTGATATCAATGATCAAGCAGGCAGACAATCCATGGTACGAAGTCACACTCATCGAAGGACGCAACCGCCAGATCAGAAAAATGTTTGAAGCCGTCGGACATCATGTAGAAAAAATCCGCCGCGTCCGCTATGGCCCCATCCACCTCGACGTCGAACCCGGAAAACTTCGCCCGCTGGAACCGCGCGAAGTAGAAGAACTGCGCCGTGCCGCCGAAGGCCGCCGCCCCAAACCCGCCGGCTTCATTCCCGCTCCTAAACGCGCTCGCTCCGCGCGCCCCCGGGATGCCGCGCCATCGAAGCCACCAGCAAAGCGCTCACCGAAGAAAAGCTTTACTTCCAAAAAGAAGAGCTAAACCGCCTTTGCTGTCATCCAGAGCGCCTTCTTCCTGGCGCGAAGGATCTTGCGCTTGGCGCTCTGCAATCCGTCTACTTACCCCTGTCACCCTGAGCGCAGCGTGGAGCGCGCAGTCGAAGGGCCATGCCTTTGTTTTGCTTTTGCTTTTGCTTTTCAATGGTTCAATGAACCGATGGATAATGAATCAATCGCCCCAACCTGCTTTTCTCCGTGCACTCCGTGCTCTCTGTGGTTAGATCGCCTCTTGCTCTTCCTTCTCTCTTACAAACCCAAACCACACCAACACGCACACCGTCGCGATCATCCCTGTCCATCCTAGGAACCTTACAACTCCCGCGATCTGCGAATAATGATCCATCACTCCCATATCAGTGAAGATCCAATTCCAGTCATGCGTGATCTCATCGCCCGACGCTGCTCCCACTGATACCAGCGGCAACACCTTGTCGCGCGCATCCCACATATACAACGCAATGCCCAGAAAATTTTCAAAGAAGAAAAATGCGCAGAAGATCGCGCCTGCCGTCTGCCCGCGCCATGCGAACGATATCGCCAGCGCCGCCGGCACCAGCAACTGCATGAGTGTTCCGCCCCATATCGCCAGCCGCTCGCCGCCGAATCCGAAGAGCATGTGTCCGCTCTCATGGGTGACCATGTTGGCGTTATCAATCCACAGCGCGCCCCAGTGTGCGTTGTATGCGTGAACAAGAAAGAGCAGATAAAACGCCAGCCAGCATCCCGCGACCACCCGCGACATCTGCTGCCATTTGTAACCTTCTTGCGGAAGTTGAAAGTTCATCGGCCATGAAATTTAGCATGTGTCTTATCAACTCGAAAATGAAAACCTTTTAGTGCCCGCCCAAATAGCCTAAAATGGCGCACACCCCATTGCTTAACAGCAGTACAATAAAGATGATGTCTGAAGATCTTCACGCCCTCAGAGATGACATGCACGCCTTCATCCTCGGCCATGGGATGCACAAGTTCCAGGCCTATGTCACCGAAGATATGCAGACAGTCATTTGGGACGCTGGCGACAACGCCGATGCATGGAAAGACTTCGTCGAACTCGCGAAGGCCTCCGGCATATCGTTCGTTACTGTGAGTGACGACAGCCTCGCCAAAGAAGATCTCGAGTTCCTGCAGGAACGACTGCAGAACTCGCCCACTACTTCCGACGAAGAGATTGATGAAGCCCGCTGGCTTCGAACTCACGTCGGCAAAGTCGGATTCCTCCAACTCGGGTTTTCCTATCAGGGAACCATCTTCCTTTACGAAGTGGCGACCGACTGGTACGAGCGATACCAGCAACTCCTCGAGTCAGGTGATGACTTCGGCAGTCTCCTCTTGGACGAGCATGATCAACAAGACGACGACGACCGATAATCCCCGCCCCTGCCCTCACTTTTTCACATCACAATAGTCTGAATAGGCAACACCTCTGTCGCGAGGTGTGGAATCTATTGGGGTGTGTCGTTGGTTCTTACAATGGCTATTGACGAGCAGGATGTCCGTGAATTTTTCGAGCAGTGGAGCACGACTGTGTTCACCTACTGTCGCCTCTATATGGGCGAAGAGGAACCCGCCGAGACCGCAGCTCATCAGGCTTTCGTGCGATACCTCAGTGAAGAACCCGATCTCTCGCAAGACAAGAAGATCCCGCTTCGCTTGCTGCGCCACGCCTATCTGACGTGCCGCAATCTCGGCCCTAATGCGATGAGTCGCTTCCCCGATACAGAAGAGATGGAAGAGATGGTCAAGCTGCTTCCGGCGGAAGAACGTGGAGTGTTTATCTTGAAGAGTGTTCTCGATCTAGACTTCAATGAAATCGCGGCCGTCACCGGCATGACGGTGGAACAAGTGCATCGCCTATGGAGCGAATCACTGTTGCACGTGCGCGATCTCTGGTTGAAGAAAGCATCATAGAAGACCGTGCTGCGATTGAAGAGGACCGCGCATCAGTTGAAGGAACAATCGCGCTTTAGCTGTAAGCGCGCGCGTGCTGTCACAGCACCCGTGCCAGCACCAGCGTCACATCATCGGGCTGTTCGGTATCCGCGCCTATCCAATCCTGCACCGCCGCGATCACCAGTTCCGATATCTTCGTCAACGGCAATCGCCGGTTATCGCGGATGAGTTCGATCAGCCGTTCTTCACCGAACTCGCCGAATTCATTTTCCGGTTCCGTGATGCCATCGCTGAACGCAACAAAGATGTCATTGGTCCTCAGATTCACTGTCGCTTGTTCGTATGTCATGCCGTCGAAGAGGCCGATGACCATCCCACCGGTTTCAAGCCTCTGCACTGTACCGTCGTCCTGAACAACGAGGGGCGGAAGGTGTCCGGCATTCGTATATGTGAGCGACCGCTTGTTGCCGTCGTAGACGCCGAGGAACAACGTCGCATATTTTTCCACCTGCGTGCTGTGAAACAGGTGGCGATTCAAAAGCTCCAAAACAATCGCCGGCGCTTGCATCATCCCATTGTTGTAAGACAGATCGCGCCCCGTGCTGACCTGCGCAGCTCCGGCAAGTGCTGCGGCACCCGCATGCATAAACTCTTCCTTCTGCGGCATGCGCCCATATTCATATGCGCGGACAGCGGAATGTATCGTTGCCATCAGCAATGCCGCGGAGATTCCTTTCCCGCTGATGTCGCCCAGAGCAATGCCGAGCTGCTCGGTGCCGCAGGGAAGAAAATCGTAGTAGTCTCCGCTGACCGTTCGAGCCGGACGGCACACTCCGTGCAACTCCAGCGATTTCACTTCCACATTCCCGCGCGGGAAAAGTGTCTCTTGTACTTCTTGCGCGATGGCGAGTTCGTTTTCCAACCGCTCTTTGATCTTCTGCTCTTCGAGCAGCTTCTCCAGATTCTCTGCCATGGAGTTGAAAGCGGTTTGCAGACTCGCCAACTGGTCCGTGTTCTTTACGGGGATACGGTACTTCAGGTCGCCGCGGTTGATGTGTTGTGTTGCGCGATAAAGGTTAAAGACCGAACTCGTGATTGTGCGTGTGAGTCCTACACCGAAGAACAAAGCGACCAGTTCGATCAACGCAAAGAAACTTGCAATCGTTACCAGTACAGCCAGAGCCGCCGGGAAATACGCCCCCGTATTGGCAAATAAGCGTGAGATCAGCGCGGAGAGGCGGGTCTTTATGACCAGTCCCACATTCATCTCTTCGCCGGAAACCCAATCTCTATAAGGAGCGAGCGAATACAGGTTCAATTCCGGATCCCAATAATTCGGCGACACCGCTGGAACCTTTCCGCCGGCAGCAGTCGCAGAATTTTGGAATTCGTACTCCGTCTTCTGTCCATCGGCGCCTTTAACGTCGCTACTCACTCGTAAGCCGCCTTTTTCAGCGGGATGGTCGGCTCTTACTGTTGAGTAAAAAGCGACGGCCCCCAACTCCCCGATCACCTTGTCGAGCAACTGCTTGGTTACCGGAACACTGGCCAGCACCACCGCAGTGTTCGATCCTGACTTCGCCGTGTTCAGAGTGCGGATATAGAGCTTGCCATCCTCAATGACCACGCCATGGAACGATTCTTTGAGCCATGTCGGCGGCTTCGCATCACCCAGCTTCTCAGTTGCCTGGGTCGCTGAATCTTGATTGGCGATTCGGATCGGTTCGCCGTTTCGCCAGGCTACGATCATCAATCCCGGATAGCGCTCATTGAGATAGCTCAGGTCTTTGCCAGCGAACAGTTCTTTCTTGCCTGATAGATTCAGCACGCTCGCTGCGTGGCTTGCACTGGCTAGATCCAGCGCGCGAATCTCGCCCTCGAGTTCCACCCGCGCTTGCGATGTGGCGTACTGGTTCGAGATCAGGTATCCCGATATCCCCACCATGCCCAGGATGAGCACCACAGGAATCACGCCGATAAAGATATATGTGACGATCAGCCGATTGCGCACTCGCCACAAGAGTTTTCGCCGCACCCATCTGAAGGTGACGATGGTCAGAAAGACCGCAAAGGTGAAATTGAAAGTCGCTGCCCAGCCATCGAGTGAATGACTGGCGTTCTGAGAGACCGGAAATAGCGCCCAGCGCACCAGGTAAATGCCGAACCAGATGAATCCCACATACCACGTCAGCTTGCCCAGCATGGTTTCAGGGATGAACCGCGCCACTTTTCGGCGCATATACCTGTAAGAGACGGTCGACATGAATTGAGTTCGCAGCGAGATTATAGTCTGCTGCCTGTTCGATGGCTAAGCGTTACTACGAATCAATGGCGCTCAAAGTTCACGCGGCATCATCGACAACATCTACGCCTCATGCCGATCCGCAGAGAGATGCGCTCCGCCTAACAGCAGCAATCCTGAGAGGAATGCCCAGAACATCAGCGTCACTGATATCGCAAACGGCCCATAGACCTCTTCGAAATCCAGCCACGGCAATACGAGCACGTACAAATACTTCGCGCCCTCCCACAAAAACCCAGTAGCGATGGCGGCAGGAAGAACCGCACGCTTCGAAATCTTCCCGTTCGGCAGTATCCAATAGATCAGAAAAAAGATTCCGATACTCGCAATCGCGGCAAAACTCTTCATCACGATGTGGGCGAGAAGTTTCCCAATGTCGCCAGTAAACGCAGCATGCAGCAAGGCCTGGTTTCCCGCAGTGAGCGCCACCGAGATGAGCATCAGCATCCCCACCCCGAATGCCAACCCTAGTGACACGATCTGATTTCCCAGGTAAGACCGGTTCTTCTCGATCCCCCACACCTCATTCAGTGCCACTTCGAGCGGCAAGAAAATACCACTGGAGGTCACCAGCAAAATGATGAACGATGCCACTTGCGCACCCTTCCTCGCATTCACTAATGCATTGAGGTTGCGGACAATGAAATCCTGGCTTGCGGGAAGATAATCGCGCAGTACCTGTACAACGACGTCATACATCCTCTGCGAGTGGAAAACATGTCGTACCAGTGACATCAGCAGAACAATCGATGGGAAGAATGACAAGATTGCATTCGCTGCAACGCTGAAGGCGTAGGTGTGGACTTCCGTCCGCACCAGATACTTCATCGTGCTCCAGCCCCGCTGACTGAGCACTCGCACCAAGTCGTGGACATACACACGAAAACCAACGCCTCCACCCGTGGTCCCTAACGATTTTTTTACGGGCGCTCTTCCGGTGGCAGCAGCGTTGAGATTGTTTGTCATGGGAACCCAACCATCGTATCAGCCGATGCAAGCCCCTTAGACCGCAGGTTTCAGTGTGCGTTTAGTTTCGTCGGCCGCTTCGCGGCTAAGGACGTGTTCAGGGCCACCGCCGCCCGAATGAGCGCCTTCAATGCCTTTTCGTTGATCTTGTCGCCCTCATGCAGATCGATGGCACGCCTGGTATTGCCTTCAAGGCTGGAATTGAAAAGCGCTGAAGGGTCGTCCAACGATGCGCCCTTGGCGAAGGTCATCTTCACCACACTTTTGTATGTCTCACCGGTGCAGATGATCCCTGCATGCGACCACACCGGTACCCCTCTCCACTTCCACTCCTCGACAACTTCGGGATCGGCCTGATTGATCAGAGTTCGCACCCGAGAGAGCATTTCGCCCCGCCAATCGCTCAGCTCTTTGATTCGCGCATCGATCAGCTGAGAGGGGGATTCTCCCGCTTTTCCTTCCTTCGGGCCGCTTTTGCGCTTCTTCATGCTTGTCGCTTTCTTCATCGTTAGTTCTTGCTCCCGCGCGGATGATAATTCATCGCATTGCACCCAGAGAAGATAGATGGTACAAAAATCAGTTCCCTTTATTCGCGAATCCGTCTCTCTGGAGCCCAGTGTTACGAGCCTTTTTCATCGCCCTCTCTGAAAACAAGCCCCTGCGCCATTTCTCTGAGCAGTCCGCGCTAGGACAGCGCATGTCCCGCCGCTTCGTCGCAGGACTCACCGTCGAAGACTGTCTTCGTGCCGCAAAAGAGGTCAACGATTTGGGTATGTCTGTGAGTGTCGACAACCTCGGCGAGAACGTCACCAATGCCGAAGAAGCCAAGCATAGCGCAGCGCTCTATCACCAAATGCTCGATGAGGTGAATCAGCGCAAGCTGAACGCAAATGTCAGCCTGAAACTCACGCACATGGGCCTCGACGTCGATCCCAAGCTCGCATTCGACATCACCACCGGACTCGTCCATCAGGCTTCAAAGATCAACAACTTTGTTCGCGTGGACATGGAAGGCTCGCCTTACACGCAGAAGACCCTTGATTTCGTCCATCAACTGCACCGCGAGAACGGGAATGCCGGACATGTCGGCGCTGTCATTCAGGCCTATTTGCGACGCAGCCAAGATGATGTCCGAAAACTTATCGCCGACAAGATCCGCATCCGCCTCTGTAAAGGCGCCTACAAAGAACCGGCGGATATCGCCTTTCAGGCCAAATCAGAAGTGGATGCCAACTACGTGAAGCTCATGAAGATTCTGCTCAAGAGTGGCGTCTATCACGGCATTGCCACGCATGATCAAAACATGATTGCCGCGACGAAGGAATTTGTGCGGCAGGAAAATATCCCCGCTTCTGCATTTGAGTTCCAGATGCTGTACGGTATTCGCCGCGACTTGCAGCAGCAGTTGGTGGAAGAAGGATACGGGATGCGCGTTTACATCCCCTTCGGCACCGAATGGTATCCCTACTTTATGCGGCGTCTGGCAGAGCGCCCGGCAAACGCGATGTTCGTACTCAAAAACCTGTTTAAATAGACTTCGCCGCGATCAATCAGCTGCCTGTTGGTCATTGCTGGAGTGCCACACGTATAGATAATTTTCGTCAGTCGAAGTGGCAATCTCGATCTTCAACTTATGGATGGCGCGGTTCAACGCCGAGCGCACATTCTCTTTGCTGTCATTCAATGACAAGTATCGGTTTATGCGCTGATATACTGGTGTTCTGCTTGGACAGTCTGTAGGTCAATATGCGCCCGTAGCTCAGCTGGATAGAGCGGCAGCCTCCGAAGCTGTAGGCCAGAGGTTCGAATCCTCTCGGGCGCACCAGTGATTCCCTAAACAAGTCTTTACAGCTGAGGACGCGAAGGACGCAGAGATTAGGCGCTATGTCTTGGCCCGCTTTTTCGCCGGGCTGCTCATCGTTTGACTCAGGTTGAAAGCGGAGTTCAGTAGGCCGATGTGGGAGAATGCTTGCGGGAAGTTTCCGAGCAAGCGTTTTCGGCGGGGATCGTATTCTTCTGAGAGCAATCCCAAGTCGTTCGCGAGTGAGAGCAGGCGTTTGAAGAGTCGCTGCGCTTCGCGCTCGCGTCCTTGTAGGTGGTAGACGTCCACCAACCAGAAGCTGCAGGCGAGGAAGACGCCTTCTCCGGCGGGAAGTCCGTCAGGAGTGGTTTCTGTGTCGTAACGCAGTACGAAGCCGCCCTTCATCAAACGCTTTTCAATCGCAGCGACCGTGCTGATGACGCGGGCGTCGTCAGCGGGAAGGAACCCGACGAGCGGCATGAGCAACATGCTGGCGTCGAGTTCGCGGGAGCCGTAGGCTTGGGTGAACGCGTTAAGTTTGCCGCGGTGAAAACCTTTTGCGCAAACGTCGGCATGGATGGTGTCGCGAATTTTTCGCCAGCGCTCGAGCGGGCCTTTGGTCTGGAACTCTTCGATCATCTTGACGCCGCGATCGAAGGCCACCCACGCCATCATCTTTGAATAGGTGTAATTCTGGCCTCCGCTACGAACTTCCCAAATGCCGTCGTCGGGCTTGTCCCAAACTTTTTCAAGGTGATCGAGCAAGACGACTTCGAGATTGGAGCCCACGGTGCTGCCACGGATTCCGGCGCGTCGGGCGTGGTAAAGGGCGTCCATGACTTCGCCGTAGATGTCGAGTTGCACTTGGTTGGCGGCGGCATTGCCCACGCGGACAGGCTTGGAGTTTTCGTATCCGGAGAGCCAATCGGCTATCCACTCGTGATGAATGCGCTTTCCGGTGATGGTGTACATGATCTGCACTAGCTCCGGACTTCCCGCGACGGCGCGGACGAGCCACTTGCGCCAGGCACTGGCTTCGGCGGCGTATCCGGCCTCGAGCAGGCAGAGTAGAAGAAAGGTGCTGTCGCGCAGCCAGCAAAAGCGGTAGTCCCAGTTGCGCTTGCCGCCGATCCATTCGGGCAATGAGGAAGTGGGCGCGGCGAGGATGCCGCCAGTGGGTGCGAAGGTGAGCGATTTCAGAGTAACAAGGGAGCGCTCGACTTGTTCCTTCCATTCACCTTTGTAGGTGGAACGCGCGCACCATTCTTTCCAGAATTTTTCCGTTGACGCGAGGGCTGTTTTCGCGAGCTGTGGCTTTCTTTTTCGCCAACGTCCGTAAGTTAGCACGAAGGGAATCGTCTGACCTTTAGTGACGGTGAATTCGCTGACCGTCGTTAGATCTTTTCCGATAAGTTCGACGGGAGTTGCGAGTGACAACTCGTGCGGGCCGCAGAGGGCGGTCCATAGTCCCTTCGCGTGATCCGGTCGCGAACGTGAGACCCAGGGGACGACGCGTCCATAGTCGAACCGGAGCGCGAGTTCCATATTCATCTTGACCTCACCCCTGATGCCGCGAACGATGCGGATCACCTGCGAGTGCTGCTGTCGCGGCGGCATGAAGTCGGTGATGAGAACTGTGCCCGTCTTTGTCTTGAAGGTGGTTTCGAGGATGAGTGTGTGCGGGCGGTATCGGCGAGTAGTGGTGAAACGCGCGGCGGGAGCGATGGTCCAATGGCCGTTCTCGGCGGAGCCGAGCAGTGAAGCGAAACATGCGGGGGAGTCGAAGCGTGGCCAGCAAAGCCAGGCAATCGTACCGCGGCGGCTGACGAGCGCCATGGTTTCGAGGTCGCCAATGACGCCGTAGTCTTCTATCTTCTCCGACATTCAGAAGATTCGATGCGGGAAAGAGAGTCGGTGAGGGGCGTCCTACTTCTTCTCCGGTGAACAATACATGCTCGCCCACTTCTTGTTGGTGGAGGCTTGATTTTCCTTATGCAGTAGGCGGATGGCGCCGTTGGCTTCGACGGAGAGATCGGCACCGTCAAGCGGTCCGCCGAAGACTTTAACTTTCGAGGATTTGGAATCAAATTCGTACTTGCCGGTTTTTGAGCCGCCGCCGCGCGTTGTGTAAGTTCCGCCGGGCGCGAAGGTGACCGTGTCGGCAAGAATGGGGCTGCGACTCAGGTAGATGTAGCAGTTGAATTTGCCGGGCTTAAATGTGGGGGCTGCAGCTGCGGTGGTGGAGAGTGCGAGAACAAGAAGAATAATCAGCGGAAGAAGATAGCGCATGGTTCCGAGGAGAGTACGCATTTTTGATTCCGGAGACAATCAGAAATTGTGGCGGGAGTTTCCCACGTTAGCTTCGCGAACGTGGGGCACCCGAGTAAGGCACCATCGGATACCATAGAAGTAATCATGCCGAAATTTGAACGTCACGTTTTTATATGCACGAATCAGCGCGATGCCAGCAGTCCGCGGGGATGCTGCGACCCTGAAGGCAAGGGCGAGTTCCAGAAGTTGTTCAAGGACAAGATTGCCGAGCGCGGACTGAAGGGGAGTGTCCGCGCGAACAAATCCGGCTGCCTGGACCAGTGCGAGCATGGGCAGACGGTGGTGGTCTATCCCGAGCAGGTTTGGTATGGAAGGGTGAAGGCGGAAGATATTGATGAGATCATCGAGTCGCACATAGTCGGTGGGAAACCAGTGGATAGATTGGTGCTGCCGGATGAATGCATTAATACGAAAGAGTGCGCGCATAGGAAGCGGAAGGCTTAGGTTTTCACCGCAGAGGACGCGGAAGGTACAGGGGAACTACCTCAGGGGCTAAAGCCTGATTCTTTCCAAGCGTCTTGATGCAGGACTGAAGGCCTGCGCCACCCGAGTGAGGTCAGCAACCGGTGGATGAAATAATCCGCTGTGTTAGAATTTTTAGTTCGGAAACCACTCACAAACACTCATGCTCTTCTCGAAAGAATATGTGGGCTATTTGGCCCGCCAAGTCACTCAAAAATTAATCGCCGGCGAATTCATTGAGACGAAGGACGTCAATGGCACCATTGAGCAGGTCACAAATGCCCTGGTGGACGAACTGAGCCTTGAAGACCGCATCAATGAAGACGTGCGCACCATCCTGGAGCAATACCAGGACGAGATGCGTAACAGCGGCGCCAGCTACCAGGAGATGTTCAAGAAGGTGAAGAACGAACTGGTGAAGAAATATAAGGCGGTGCTGTGAGACTCTCCCGCGATAAGGTCAATAAGCTCGCGCACACCGTCGCCGATTCTCTTGCTGAAGTCGAGAACGTGGACTTCATTGAAGACCGCAATACCATCCGCATGGAATGCAGGAAGATCCTCGAAGAACTTTTCGCTGCGGAAGCGCGCATCGACGCCGCTGCCCGGCAGAAGATCGAGAGCCAGAAGCGGATCATCCCTGAAGGCACTCAGGAGTGGGACATACTTTATCGGAAGTATTACAACGATGAAGTCAAGAAATTGGGAATTTAGGGGCGAGTTTCTGGTTTCTAGTTTTTAGTTTCTAGTTAAAAGAACAAACCAGTTTCGAGCGTTGCGTTCTAAAATCAAACGCAAACACCTACCGCAGCACTCTTCGGCGTTCCTCGTCCGTCATCTTCGACCACAACGAATTCAGATTGCGTTCTATCCACGAGTTGTGGGGCTCGAGTTCCTGCGCTTGCGCGAACCATGAATAGGCTTGCGGCAGGTCTTGTTCGACGCAGTGTCCGCTGAGGTAGAGCGCGCCCATTTGGATGCGTGCTTTGGGATTGGCTTGGCGCGCGGCGGAGCGCAACAGGCTTACTCCGCGATTGCAATCCTGAGGGACGCCTTTGCCCTGAAGATATTTCTGCGCAAGATCGACTTGTGAGTTGTCGGTGGGTGTGGGGGCAGCGGCTGCCGCTTTCGACGGGCTCGGTTTGGCGCCGGATTTCTCGGTTGAAGTGTCAGCAGTTGCGTCCTCATCTTTGCTACCGGCTTTTGTGGTTGCGTCTGTGTTTTCACCCTTAGTAGTGGAAGCGGCGTCATTCTCGGGCTTTCCCGCGCCGAGAGATTCCGAAGGTTTCGCCTTCGCGACTTCTTGTGGCGCGGTGGGCGATGAGGCGCTTGGGTCGGCGTTGTCGCCGGCGGTGGCCGTGGGTTCGGAGGATGGGGCTCCGTTGCTTGCCGAGACGGTCGGCTTGGCCTTCACAGGCCGGGGCGCATCGCCGATTCCCATTTTTTGGGCGAAGTCACTGGCGACGCCGCGAAATTCCGTCCACTGCCGCAAGATCAGGATTCCGATGACGAGAAGGAAGGCGAGCGCGAGGTATCCGCGCCATGAAGAGCCCTCGGATTCATCTTCTAGTAGATAGCTACCACTGTCATCGGCGAGGCGAGGCTCATCACTCAGCCCGAGAAAAGATGGTCCGGTGATGCGGTTCGCGCCGAGGACGGCGGTGTCACGCTCGGCATTCGCGCGAACAGTATTGAGGCGTGCGCGCGCCAGAAGATTGCTGTCTTCGGAGTTGGAGAAGTTGGAACTGGAGACCTTGGAATCCTGAGGATCGCGAGTGAGCAGGCTGTGGTCGGCAATCACCGACGCCATGCTCGTTGAATGGGGTGTGGTAGCTGTGGATGGCGTTTCTCGAGGCCGGGATGTTTGCGTCGGCGTTTCGCTGGTGCGCGATTTATCAGCCGGCTTTTCGGATGGTCGCGATTGTGGAGTTGGCGATTGCACCGGAGTCAAGGTTTCGCGCACTACGCGTGGTTCTTCGATCAGAGGATTCGTAAGCTTTGCGCGCGGAGTTTCCGCTCCGTCTACCGGCCGGAGTCCGGAGTCGGGCTTCGATGGCGCTGGTTGTGTCGGTTGCGCAGCTTTTTCCGTTATGCCCGGAATGCGTTTGGATTCGATACGCGGCGTGACAGTCTTGTCAGGTTGGGTGGTCGAAGAGCCGGGCGAGAGCAGAGACTTCCCACATTCTCCGCAGAACTTGTTGCCATCGGCATTTTTTTGTCCGCAATTCCAGCAGTACATTGGAACCTCAGATGTTCAGGAATATTTTGCGTCCCCTGCTTAAACCAGCAGCACTCCTAAAATTAGATTCAGATTCGGCCTGTGGAGGTTTCTGGTGTTCACGTTGAAAGGCGCATAAATGCTGGTAGATGCCGCATAATAAAGGCCATGGCTGAGAAGTTACATTCCACCGAGAGGGTAAGGGCGCTGGCCTCGCAGGCCGGGTTTGAGCTGTGCGGCATAGTCTCCCTGAGCGCGAACGGCGACTTTCCGGAATTGAGCTACTTTCCTGAGTGGATCGCGCAGGGACAGGCCGGAGAGATGGAGTATCTGAAGGCGCGGAATGAACAGGGAGAGTTGAAGCGGTCGGCGATTGCGAATGTGGCGCCATGGGCGAAGTCGGTCATAGTCTGCGCGATCAATTACAACAGCGAGGCTCCGTATTCGACGAAAATGAACGACAGTTCGCGAGGGTGGATCTCTCGTTATGCGTGGTTCGGACAGAAGGAATCTGGTAACGGCAGCAAGCCAAAGGCCACCGACTATCACGATGCGGTGCTTGAGCGGTTACGTCGGGTGGAGGCTGCACTACAAAGCGAGTGGCAGCAGATTGATCCGCAGTGTCGGGTGCAGACACGTTCTTATGTTGACACAGGGCCGCTGGTGGAGCGGGTGTATGCGAAGTATGCGGGGATCGGCTGGGTAGGGAAGAACACTTGCGTCATTAACGAGAGCCAGCAACTTGGATCGTGGTTATTTCTTGGCAGCATCCTCACTTCGATTGATTTCGGCGCGGACGATACTGCGAGCTGGAATATCCCTGCTGCGGATCGGTGCGGAACTTGTACGCGGTGTATTGATGCTTGTCCGACTAACGCGTTGATCGAACCTTACAAGATGGACGCGCGGCGATGTATTTCATATCTGACGATTGAAAAGCGCGGAACCATTCCGGAGGAGTTTCGTTCGCAGATGGGCCATAACGTTTTCGGGTGCGATATCTGCCAGGATGTGTGTCCTTGGAACCAGAAGCGCGCGACGGCGACGCAGGCTGAGGAATTTCAAGTTCGTGCAGAACTCGTTGCGCCGAAGTTGGAGTGGTTGGCGGGAATGAGCCGCGAAGAATTCAACCAGACATTCCGTGGGGCTCCTCTGAAGCGTGCGAAATATGAAGGTATTCGCCGCAATGCTGCGGTGGCGATGGGAAACAGTGGAAATCGAGAATTCGTGCCTCAGTTGCGAGAGATGGCTGATGACCCTGACGAAAATATTGCCGAGCATGCACGCTGGGCGCTGGAAAAACTTTCCGCAGAGTAAAACATTTCCACAGTCCCGAGTTGCTCGTTCCTGAGCAGTTTTTACATCCACAATATAGTTGCGATGATTTAACTCACGATTCCTCAGAGACTTACGTTTGGAACGGGCGATGCACTATCCCGGGCAGCAACTCTGCTTGCAGGGTTGGTCGGGCGATTGCAATCAAAGAATCGCTCGCAGGGAGGAAGCAATGAGATCCACTTTGATTCGAACCGCAGCAGTGACGAGCCTGGTGACGGCGATGGCAGTTTCAGCGCTTTCGTATTACGCATTGCCGAAGCTGCAGAGCAACAATGAGCCACAGATGTCGACGGATCAGCCGTACAACGGAGTGACGTTGCAACCGGCGGCATACACAACGCAGCCAGCGTATTACACCGCGCCGCGCGTTTCGCGACAGCCCCAAGTTGTTCGTCGAGCCGCAGCAGCACCGGCGTCGAGTGTCCAACGCGATAGTTACGGCGAGCCTGTACGGCAGAAGCGCTCAACCGAAAAATCAGTGATGATCGTTGCCGGTTCGTCCGGCGCAGGCGCTGCGATTGGCGCATTGGCGGGCGGCAAGAAGGGTGCAGGCATCGGAGCTATTGCCGGCGGAGTCGCGGGTCTGGTGTACGACCGCGCGACTGCCAATCCCAAATAGTTTTAGCAACTGAGCGGCTGGAATTTTCCAGCCGCTTTGACTTTTCTGCAGGTTACAAAAGGAGGCTTTATGGATGAGCGAATCGATTGCTGGTGTGAAACCTGTAAAGCCCATGTCACGCTAAGAGAGATCCTCGAAAATTTCCACGCCGCGCACGAGTTTGCGGTATTGGATCGTGCAGCGTTGCAAGCCGTACAGGAGTACCTGAACCGCACCGAAGTGGCATAGGCTTGGAAACGCGGGCAGGGGAATCGCAAGCAGTGATAGCATCTGGCTATGCTGCGCTTTTGCGTACTCTCGATATTTTTGCTCTGCACCCCTCTGTTGTCTTCAGCACAAAACTGGTTGGAAGTGCGGTCACCGCACTTCACAGTAGTCACGGACGCAGGCGATAAGCGCGGTCGCGAAGTCGCGCTGCGCTTTGAGCAGATGCGGAGCATCTTCGGTTCGCTGATACTGCGGGAGAAGATGAACACAACCGCGCCGCTGGCAATCATCGCATTCCAGAACCGCAAAGAACTAGAGCAGGTCGCGCCGTTGTGGAAAGGCAAGCCCATAGAACTCGACGGCGTTTATTTCAAAGGCGAAGACAAACATTTTATCGCTCTGAATCTCGCGTCGGAGGCGGGGTATCCGGTGGTGTTTCACGAATACGCGCACATGCTGCTGAATTCCAATTTCCCTGAATCGCAACCCTGGTTCGATGAAGGCTTCGCAGAGTATTACTCGACCATCAAGATCACAAAGAAAGAGGTGCAGATCGGGCTACCACCTGAATACACGGGGGCCACATTGGTCAATGGCCTCATGCCCGTAGAAAAATTCTTTGCGGTTTCACACAATTCGAGTGACTACAACGAGACGGGAAATCGCAGGACACTGTTTTACGCGCAATCCTGGCTTATGCTGCATTACATCTTCGACATGAAAAAGTTGAAGGAAACCAGCGAATATTTCGAGCTGGCGATCAACCAGAAGATGCCGATCCATGACGCCATCAAGAAGGCTTTCGGCATGGAGCCGAAGCAGCTCGACAAGGAGTTATACAGCTATCTCCATTCCCGCAACGGCGTCTCATTCACGTGGCCTGTTCCGGCGGGCATTGAAGATGTGACATATCAGCATCGCAAGATGAAGGACATTGAAACGGAATCACTGATCGCGGACATCCATCTGCATAGCACCGATCGGATCGACCAAGCGGTGGGCGAGTACCAGGCGATATTGAAGAAGGACCCCGATAATGCTGAGGCGTATCGCGGGTTGGGCTATGCATCGCTGCACAAGGGCGACATGGAAAAGGCAATAGGGCATTTCCGGAAGGCAGCATCGTTGGGGTCGAACGATGCGCGCGTCTATTACTTTGTAGCGTATTCCCTCATGCGCAAGGCGAGCACTCCGGAAGTGGATCCCGAGGTGTTGGTGGACATGTCGCAAGCACTGGACAAAGCGATCCAACTCGACCCTGAGTATGCAGACGCGTATAGCCTCAAGGGATTCGCGCTGGGAAACGCGCGGAATTATCCGGAGGCGATCAGAGCGTTGAAAACTGCGGTGAGGCTGCGTCCGCGGAATGAGCAGTACCAGTCCAATCTTGCGCTGCAATATCTGGCGGCGCAGCAGTATGACAATGCGATTGCGATATTTGCCCGGCTGAAGGAAAGTGATGATCCGAACGCAGCTAGTGCGGCTGCGTCGGAATTGGAAACGGCGAAACAGTGGAAAGAAAAGCCGCTGCTGCAAATGGGCGCTGAGGATTACAAGCGCAATGAGGGATCGCCGTGGCAGCCCAAAGGCGATTCCTCCGACAAAGATGAATTGAAAGCGATGGAAGATGCGCAACACGGAGTGAGCGCTCCGGACAATCGTCCGACGAGATATGTTTCAGGAAAGCTGGTGAGCATTGATTGCTCGAAGGAACCGCACGCAGTCATGAGCGTGAAAGACGGGACGAAGAATTACAAGCTGAGCGTGGTCAGCATCAACAAGGTGCTCGTCATGGGAGCTGACCAGTTCTCTTGTCTTTGGAAAGACCGCAAAATATCTATCAACTACAAAGAAAGCGCTCCGCTGCAAGGAGAGGTGATGTCGGTAGAAGTCTACTGACATCACTTTCAATTCAGTTCCTAGGGCGTAAATGTTCCTGTACTGCCCCCAGCAGTTCGTTCGGATGGAGCGGCTTGCCGAGAACCACAAAATCCTGCGGGATGGGGCCATTGTCCACCAACGTGAGCGCGGAAGTGTGTCCTGAGACGAGAAAGATTTTCGTGTCGGGAAGAAGTTCGCGAATGAGCTTCGCCATTTCAACCCCGTTTATCCCGGGCATAAGGATGTCACTGATGACCACGCCAGGACGCAAAACGCGCGCCACTTCCAGACCTTGCTTGCCGTCGTAGGCAGCTAAAGCGGAGAAGCCCTTTGCGCGAATGATCGCAACGAGGGTATCTGCAAGCACCCGGTCGTCGTCCACCACCAGGGTGAGTGTTTTCGATAAAGGTGAATGCCCGTTCTGGCCATGTTTTAGTGAATTGCCGGTCCTAACCCAATAAGGTTCTGATTTGGGTAGGTTCCTTACTTCTACCTGCTCAAAATACGTGCGTGATTCCATTTGCTACCAACTCTCTGACTGGACAGTAGCCGGGAGCCGGTGATGCGGGGGAACTCTTTAAATAATTCTTTTTCAATGACTTAGTGGGAATCATTCGCTCAGGAAAGTGGATTCTTTACGTAAGATTACGCAGGAAAACTATTTTACGATTTGAATCTTTTTGTTGCATCTAAGCGTACGTTAAGTTATCGTATCGTCGTTTTTGTAACGCTAGCGATACGTTAAGGAGGCGACGATGGCGGTGAATCAGAAAAAGAGCAAGAGCGGCGCTAACTTTTTGGTGGTGTCGCAGGTTGATGTTCCCACTGGCCGCAATGGAAAACACAAGGCAGTGGTCACGAAGATACTCAGTGACCTGGAAAACCTGAAGCCGGGAAAAGCGATCCGCATTCCGCTAAGTGAATCCTGAGCGAAGCGCAGCGAAGTCGAAGGACCCCTATTACTCTGCAAGCGAGTGGGATTAGCCACAGCCCCTTGCCACTCGTTCTGTAAGTTTGTGCTCCTTGCGCCTTCGTGGTTCAAGCCTTTGCCTTTGCTTGAGCTAAGAGCTAAAGGCTAAGAGCTAACAGTCGATCGCTCACAGCCGATAGCTGACAGCTTACAGCCGCCCTTATACAATCCTCCTCAATGTCCCAAGCCACTCACTGGCGACGCGGATTCTGGAGCCTCATCGTCACCCAGTTTCAGGGTGCATTCAGTGACAATGCCCTGAAATATTTCATCCTCTTCCTAGTCATTGGCGCGGGCATCTCCACCGAGCAGCAGGAGAACATCAACGCCCAGGTCGGACTTCTCTTCTCTCTGCCCTTCATGCTCTTTTCAATGGTCGGCGGGTATCTCGCCGACCGCTTCAGCAAACGCTCCGTCACCATCTACACCAAATGGATGGAGATCGCAGTCCTAGCCATTGCCACCACGGGACTGGCGCTGCATTACTTACCTCTGCAACTCGTTGCGATTTTCCTCATCAGCACGCAGGCCGCACTCTTCGGCCCATCGAAATACGGCCTGCTCCCCGAACTGCTTCCCGAGCAAAAACTTTCCTGGGGCAACGGCGTTCTCGAACTCGGAACATTCCTCGCCATCATCTTCGGTACGGTCGCCGGGACATTGCTCGCCGCACACTTCCGTCCGAATCCCGTTCTCGCCGCCGGAATCTTCGCGGCCGTCTCTTTCGCAGGACTCGCGACGAGCTATCTCATCTCTCACGTTCCCGCGCGCGATCCGCAACGTAAGTTCGACTGGTTCTTTCCCGCCGAAGTTTGGACGCGGATGTCAGAGGTCGGGCGCACTGACCGCACTCTGCATCTCGCCATCATCGGCAACATGTATTTCTGGTTCATCGCGGCGTTGTTGCAGTTAAATATTCCGGTCTTCGGCAAATCCGTCCTCGGCGCCGACGAACCGCACATCGGCCTGCTCATGGCCGGAACCGCGCTCGGCATCGGCCTCGGCAGCCTCGCCGCAGGATATCTCTCCGGCAACAAGATCGAGTACGGACTCATCCCTCTCGGCTCCGCGGGCATGACCATCCTTGGCGTGCTGATGAATTTCCACAGCAACACATACGGTCGTGCCTTCGCCCTGCTCGCGCTACTCGGATTCTTTGCCGGATTCTTCGTCGTCCCGCTGAATGCGATGATCCAGCATCGTCCACGCCCGGAGCGCAAAGGCGCGATCATCGCCGTCTCCAATCTGCTGTCCTTCATCGGAGTCTTCCTCGCCACCGGCGTTTATTACGCATTCACGCATTACGCTCACCTCTCGCCGCACAAGATTTTCTTCTACAGCGGATTGTTCGCGCTCGCGGCCACCATCTACATTATTGCTCTGCTCCCGCAAGCGCTCTTCCGCCTGATGCTCCTGCTCGCCACCCACACCATCTATCGCATCCGGGTTGACGGACGCGAAAACATCCCCGACCACGGCGGCGCGCTCTTCGTCTCCAACCACCTCTCGTTTGTGGACGCGCTGCTGCTCGCCGCCTCGACTGACCGCAACATCCGCTTCATCATCTTTCAGGACATCTACGATTCGCCCTTTATCAAGCCCATCGCAAAACTGATGAAGGCGATTCCAATCTCCTCGAACCTGCGCCCGCGTGACATGATCCGCTCGCTGCGCATCGCCAGTGACAGCATCCGCGAGGGCCGCGTCGTTTGCATTTTTGCTGAAGGACAGATCACCCGCATCGGCCACATGCTTCCCTTCCGTCGCGGCCTGGAACGCATCATGAAGGGCGTCGATGCGCCCATCATCCCCATTCATCTCGATGGCGTGTGGGGCAGCATGTTCAGCTTCGAGCGCGGACGCTTCTTCTGGAAACTGCCGCGCCGTGTTCCATTCCCAGTCACCGTCAGCTTCGGCAAAGCGTTGCCGCCGACCGCGACGGCTGTTGAAGTCCGGCAAGCCGTTCAACAACTCGAGAGCGAAGCCTTCCGACATCAGAAGTCGCGGATGGAAACTCTGCACCGCAGCTTCGTCCGGACTGCGCGCCGGCATCCTCGCCGATTCGCCATGGCCGACGGCAAAACTCCCGAACTTCGTTATGGCGCGGCGCTCATAAAAGCGATTTTCCTCGCGCGCCGATTACAAAAGTTGTGGGAAGGCCAGAAGATGGTCGGCCTGTTGCTGCCGCCCTCGGTCGGCGGAGCGCTGGTGAATTACGCGGCCATGATGATGGGCAAAGTTCCCGTGAACTTCAATTACACAGCATCGAACGAGATCACAGCGTCATGCGCCCAGCAGTGCGATGTAAAGACCACGGTGACCGCGAAAGCTTTTCTTGAGCGACTACCCAATCTCGCCGTCCCCGGCAAAACCATCTTGCTCGAAGACCTCGTCGCCAATCCAACGCTCGTAGAAAAACTCGTGGCATTCATCGCGGCGAAGTTCCTCCCCTTCGCAGTCTTGGAGAAATTCGTCGGCGCAGAAAGACTCACGCAACTCGACGACCTCGCCACCATCATCTTCTCCAGCGGCAGCACCGGAGACCCCAAAGGCGTAATGCTCTCGCATTACAACATCGCCTCGAACATCGACCAGATCGGCCGCACCTTCGCGCTCAGCGGTAAAGATCGCATCATGGGCATCCTGCCCTTCTTTCATTCCTTCGGCTTTACCGCCACGCTCTGGATGCCGCCCGCGCTCGGCATCGGCGTCGTCTTCCATCCCAACCCGCTCGACTCCGCCACCATCGGCGCGCTCGTGCGCACATATCGAGTCACGCTGCTCGTCGCCACACCAACGTTTTTGCAGGCATACATCCGCCGAGTGCCGCCCGAAGATTTCGGTAGCCTCCATTTTGTGATCGTCGGCGCAGAGAAATTACCGGACCGCGTTGCCCAAGCATTCGAAGACACTTTCGGACTGCGCCCGCTCGAAGGCTACGGATGCACCGAGTGCTCGCCCGTTGTCGCAGTCAACTCACGCGACTTCCGCGCCGCGGGATTCCGCCAGGTCGGAGCCAAGCGCGGCAAGATCGGACATCCACTTCCCGGAGTCAGCGTTCGCATCGCACACTCCGAAACGGGCGAACCGCAGCCCATCGACCAGTCCGGCCTCATGTATGTCCGCGGCCCGAACGTAATGCTCGGCTATCTAGGCCGCCCGGAGAAGACCGCCGAAGTCCTGCAAGATGGCTGGTACAACACCGGCGACATCGCCATGATGGACGAAGACGGTTTCATCACCATCACCGACCGCCTCAACCGATTCAGCAAGATCGCCGGCGAGATGGTCCCTCATATAAAAGTGGAAGAGAAGCTGCACGAAACTGTGGACGGCAGCGAACAGATCTTCGCCGTGACTGGCGTCCCTGACGGCAAAAAAGGCGAGCGCCTCATCGTGCTGCACACACTTCCCGACGAAAAACTGAACGATGTATTAGAACAATTCTCAGCGACAGACCTACCACCGCTCTGGAAGCCCCGCCCAAATCAGTTCTTCAAAATCGAAGCGATTCCATATCTCGGCACCGGCAAACTCGACCTGAGGAAGATTAAAGAGCTCGCATTGCAGATGGCTGGAGAGACCGCCGAGGTTTAGTTCCAGCACTCTTGAACTTATCACCCTGGCGAAGCGCAACGAAGTCCCGTTTTGTCGTCCTGAGCGAAGCGTAGCGGAGTCGAAGGACCCCTACCACTCTGCAATCCATCCGCATCAACCACGGAACCCAGCTTGAATCTCTGTGTTCCTCTGTGCCCTCTGTGGTTCAAGGTTTTGGTTTTAGCCGATAGCTGACAGCTGCCTCACTTCTCAATCGCCGAGAAATGCTCATGCATGATCCGTACCTTCCCGTCAGCATCCAGCGCAAAGACATGTGTCGCCCGCCCATTGCGGATGTCCTCTTCTGAAGCCTGTCCCATCGAGCTCGCCACTTTGCTGGCATGGAACTGAAATGTGTAACTCGCGACAGCAGCCGTGTCACCGAGCAGAATCACATCGATGTTTCCCACCGATGCCCTTAAACTCGACTTCGCATGAAAGTACTCGCGCTCGCGACGTGCAGCCGCCAACCGTCCCGGCTCAGACCTGTTCGACACCGACGAGAACACACTCGCCTCCGGCGCATAGAAATCCATCAGTTGGCTTGCCGATTTGTCAGTGAACGCGTTCCAGAACCGCAGGACTTCACCTTTCACTTGCTCCACACTGATTTTTTGCACCATGGTTTACCTCGAAGCAGCTCGCAAAAAATCTTATCAGCGGGTGTGACCTTTTGCTCGCTTAACTGTCAGAAGTAGTATCTAGATGTGTATGAACCGTTTCATGTCCTTAAGGAGAAAGTCTGCATGAACAAGAACAAAGCATTTATCGTCGTCAGCACTGTGATCGCGTCCGCGTTATTGATGATGGCCTACGCGCAAGACGCAAAGAGCCGCCCAAGCCCCGCCGCCACAATAATAGCAACACTAAACGGAAAAACTATCAGCATCGCCTACTCGCAACCGTCCATGCGGGGACGGAAGATCATGGGCGAACTCGTCCCCTACGACAAAGTCTGGCGCACAGGCGCGAATGATGCCACCACTCTGAAGACGGAAACCGATCTGAATATTGGCGGCACCAACGTCCCCGCCGGAACCTACACGCTTTATTCGCTGCCTTCCGCCGGCACCTGGAAGCTCATTATCAACAAACAGACAGGACAATGGGGCACCGAATACCACCCCGAGCAGGACCTAGCCCGCGTGGACATGAAAAAAGAATCCCTAAGCTCTCCAGTCGAGACGTTCGTCATCAACTTCGAACCAAAGACCAATCCCAAAGCCATCGTCATGCAATGGGAAAACACAAAGCTCTCAGTGCCGATATCAGCAAAGTAAGCACCAACTCCAGTCGCAAAAAAAGGCGCTCGTAAGAGCGCCTTTTCTACGAACTACTATCTACGAACTAAGCCTAAGCCTTCCTTCTCAGTTCTTCCATCACCGTCCCGATCAACTCTTTGGCATCATTGATCGACTTCAAAACGATCTGCATGTCAGTGGAAGGCTTACTCGGATTCCGATTGCTCCGGCAGTAGACTCCATGTTGCCCGACAAGGACGAGCGCATCGGTGAGCATGTCCATGGTGACCGCGAGCCGACCGCGTGGAACTCCCATCATGAATTCATGCTTTTCGAGTTCTTCGCGTTTGTCGTCGAATACAGACATTACGGCTTCTCAGTCGCACTCTTTGATTCCGGCTTCCACCTTAGGACCGGCTTCCTGTTCGCCGTGACTTCATCCATCCTCTGCACCCTTGCATTATGCGGAGCCGTCAGTATGATCTCCGGATTCGTCGCCGCCTCTTCCGCGATGCTCCTCATCGCGTCAATGAACAAGTCCAGTTCTTCCTTCGGCTCACTTTCTGTCGGCTCGATCATGATTGCCCCGTGGTCCGCCACAATCATGGGAAACGCCGTCGTATATGGATGGAACCCATAATCGATCAACCGCTTCGCGATGTCTCCGGTCTTTACGCCATTCGCCGCCTGCAGCCGGTGACTGAAGACGACTTCGTGCATTGATGGCGATTTGAACGGCAATTCGTAAACGTCTTCCAACTTCTTGCGAAGGTAATTCGCGTTCAACACTGCATCTTCCGTCGTCTGCCGCAATCCATCAGGACCATTCGCTAGGATGTAAGCCAACGCCCGCACATGCATCCCGAAATTTCCGTAAAACGCCTTCACGCGTCCGATCGTCTTCGGGCGATCGTAATCAAATCCCAGCGTTCCATCTTTTTTCGTCACGATTACCGGCGTCGGAAGATACGGTTCCAGATGTTTCTTGATCGCCACCGGCCCTGAGCCTGGCCCGCCACCACCATGCGGAGTCGAAAATGTTTTGTGCAGGTTCAAGTGCATCACGTCCACGCCAAAGTCACCCGGCCGCGCCTTTCCCACCAGCGCATTCATGTTCGCGCCGTCCATATAGAGCAGACCGCCTTTTGCGTGCATCAGGTCCGCGATCTTGTGGATGTCCTCCTCAAAAACTCCCAGCGTATTCGGATTCGTCAGCATCAGCGCGGCGACATCTTCATTCATCTGCGCCGCGAGCGACTCGATATCCACCATCCCTTTGCTGTTTGACTTCAGGTTCTCCACTTGATAGCCGCACATCGCAGCCGTCGCGGGATTCGTCCCATGCGCGGAATCCGGGATCAAAACTTTCCTGCGCTTCTCGCCTTTCGCGTCAAAGTACGCGCGGACAAGCATGATTCCGGTCATCTCGCCGTGTGCGCCGGCAGCAGGCTGCAGCGTGATCGCATCCATGCCCGTGATCTCGATCAGCGCGTCTGACAAGTCTTTCATCACACGCAACGCACCTTGCGCAGCCTTCTCAGGCAGATACGGATGTGCATTCGCCAACCCATCCATGCGGACGACCACTTCATTCACCCGCGCGTTGTACTTCATGGTGCACGACCCCAGCGGATACATCCCCAGGTCGATTGCATAGTTCCACGTCGAAAGCCGCGTGAAGTGCCGGATGATCTCGAACTCGCTCACCTCCGGCATATTCCCAAGGCCATCGCGCAACGCGGAACCAAGCACCTTCGCGGCATCCACCTCCGGCACATCAAGCGGCGGCAATTTATATGCCGCCTTTCCTGCTGAGGACCTCTCGAATATCAGCCCTTCGTTCTGGCTGATGTGCTTTGTTACCTTTTTGATCTTGGAATTCATGTCACTCATTTCTGCACCGCCTTCGCGGCCAGATCGATCTGCTCTTTGGTCACCAGTTCCGTGCAGCACCACAGCGCCGCATTCCCCAGTTCGGGATAAAACTTCTTCAGCGGCAATCCCCCAATGATTTTCTTCTCGAGCAATCGTTCATTGATCGCGCGCGAATCTTCTGATGTTTGCACCACGAACTCATTGAACCGCGGAGCACCTCCGAACAGCACCTTAGCGATCTTCCCAAACTCGCCGGCAGCGTATACCGCCTTCGCCAGATTCTGCTTCGCCAACTCCTTCAGCCCTTCGCGTCCGTAGATGGTCATATATATAGTGGCCATAAGCGCAACCAGCCCTTGGTTAGTGCAGATGTTGGACGTCGCCTTCTCACGCCGGATATGCTGCTCGCGCGTTGATAGAGTCAACACGAATCCGCGCTTGCCTTGCTTGTCCACCGTCTGTCCGACCAACCGTCCCGGAATCTGCCGCACGAACTTCTCGCGTGTGGCGATGACTCCAACATACGGCCCGCCAAATCCCAGCGGCACTCCGAAGGATTGCGCTTCCATCGTCACAATATCCGCCTCTACCGGAGGTTTCACGATTCCCAATGACAGAGCTTCCGAAATCGAAACAATCAGCAGCGCGCCCTTCTTGTGTGCGATATCCGCAATAGCCGCCACATCTTCTATCGTGCCAAAGAAATTCGGCGACTGGACGACCACAGCCGCGGTCTTGTCCGTGATCGCTGCATCGAGCGCGCTCAGGTCAATGCGTCCGTTCTCGCCAAATCCGACTTCGCGTATCGGCATCGCCTGGTGCTGCGCATATGTCGCCAAAACTTCGCGATGCTCCGGATGCACACTCCTCGCGATCACTGTCTCGCTGCGTCCGGTCAATCGCACCGCCATCATCACGCCTTCAGCCACGCCGGTAGAACCGTCATACAGCGACGCGTTCGCCACTTCCATTCCCGTCAATTCGCAGATCATGCTCTGGAATTCAAAGACCGCTTGCAGCGTGCCTTGCGATATCTCCGCCTGATATGGCGTATACGCAGTGAAGAATTCACCGCGCGATATCAACGAATCAATGATCACCGGCCGATAGTGATAATAGGACCCCGCACCCAGCAAGATCCCAAACCCAGCCGACATCTCCTCCGACCGCTGTTTGAAATACTCGATGATCTCTGACTCCGCCATCTGCCGCGGCACTTTCAGATCGCGCTTGAATCTGTACTCCGCAGGAATGTGCGAAAACAATTCGTCAATGTTCGGCGCCCCGATTTCTCGGAGCATCTCCTCGCGGTCAGCGGGCGATTTCGGTAAATAACGCATTTTTCGTTTTAGCCTTTATAAGATGTGTGAACGCGCCGTACACAAAACAAGGGCGAGGCAAGCCCCGCCCCCCTTAATCTTCGCAAAACTTATACTGTTAGGACTCTTCCGCGACAAACTTCTCGTAATCCGCTGCGCTCATGAGCGAATTCGCCTCAGCAGGATTCTTCAATTTCACTTTGATCATCCATGAGCCATGCGCATCGGAATTGATCTTCTCCGGCGCAGTCGCCAGGTCGTCATTCACGGCAGTCACCGTTCCCGAAACCGGCGAGAATAATTCCGATACCGCCTTGACTGACTCCACCGTCCCAAAAGCCTTATGCGCTTCCACGTCCGATCCCGTCTTCGGCAATTCGACAAAGACGATGTCGCCCAGCGAATCCTGTGCATGGTCCGTTATGCCGATCGTGCCGGTGTCGCCATCAACTTTGATCCACTCATGTTCTTTGGTGTAACGGTAATCTGCTGGAAAAGCCATCGCGTATCGTTCTCGCTCTCTGGATTTGATTACTAAAGGAGTACTTTGGATTCGGCCATGCTTCTCTGGCTACAAACCACTAGCCACTTACCACTGCCTTCTTCGGTTTCTTATAAAATGGCGTCGGCACCACCTTCGCCCTCACCTTTTGGCCTCGGATCTCCACATTCACAACCGTGTCAATCGCCGACATCGCCGGAGGCAAATACGCCAGCGCGATGTTCTTCTTCAGGAATGGCGCCGGCGACCCGCTGGTGATCTCGCCGATCTGGTTTCCGGCATCGTCAACGATCTTGTATCCATCGCGCCCAATTCCCCGCTCGATCATCTCCAACCCAACCAGAATGCGCTTGAGTCCAGCCGCCTTTGCTTCCTCCAGCGCCGAGCGACCGATGAAGTCGCCCTTGTCCATCTTCGCGTAACGGCCCAAGTCGGCTTCCCACACGTTTATCGTGTCGGAAATCTCATGTCCATAGAGCGCCATCTTTGATTCGAGTCGCAACGTATTGCGCGCTCCCAACCCGCACGGGATGATGCCAAACTCTTTGCCCGCTTCCATGACTTCATTCCATACGCGTTCGCTCGTAGGCTCATCAGAGGGAACGTAAATCTCGAACCCATCTTCGCCCGTGTATCCCGTTCGCGCCACCATTGTGTTCGGAATCCCGCAAACTGTTCCGTACTTGAACCAGTAGCCTTTGACGGAATCCAGATCCACGTCAGTGAGCTTGCGCATCACGTCCACGGCCTTCGGGCCTTGGATTGCCAACTGCGTGTAGTAGTCGCTCACTTCTTTCGGATGGCAATTGAAACGCGACACATTCTGCCGCACCCAATTCCAATCCTTCTCGCGCGTTCCCGCATTGATCACCAGCAGATAATCGTTTTCGCCCAGTTTGTGCACGATAACGTCATCCACAAACGTCCCCTGCGGATACAGCAACGCCGAATAATGTGCTTGCCCAATCTGCAATTTCGACGCGTCATTCATGCTGATGTGCTGCACTGCCGCGAGCGCCTGCTTGCCAATGATGAGGATGTCCCCCATGTGGCTCACATCGAAGACGCCTACTCCGGTGCGCACCGCCATATGCTCGGCGATCAATCCGGAGTACTCCACCGGCATGTCCCACCCGCCAAAATCAACCATCTTCGCGCCCAGCTTGCGATGGACGGCGTTCAATGCGGTTTTTCTCAATTGCGATGCGGGGTCATGGGTCTGTTGCGAAGACAAGGCTTTTCCTTAAAGTACAGAGCTGCTGGAGGATTCCAGGACAACGAGTAGAACTCTGTAAGTTAACACGCCGTTTTTACAGGGGTCAATTGAGGTGGATTGCAGAAGGGCAGCCTGAAATGCGAACTTATATCTTTTAATTGCAACCATGCCGCATTCAGCACATGAAATTTTGAATTGTCATCCAGAGCGCCTTTTTCTGGCGCGAAGGATCTTGCGCTTAGCAACTTCTAGCTGTTCGTCTATACCACTGACACGCCCTGTTTTCCTTTGCGAACCTTCGCGGCCTTTGCGGTTAAGAAAGCGCCCTACTCACAAATCGATGCCACCGCCGTCGCCACTGCTTTCAACCACTCTTCCGGAGTCTCCGCCGGACTATTAAAGTCCGCCTCTTCCACTTCCCCGTTATACATGCTGGAATTCAGCGCCAGCACACAGAGCTGCGGATATTTTTCTTTGAAATACAACGTCGCTTGGCGTCGAACATCGTACGGCGCACAATGGCCGATCATTACCACATGAATGTCATTGATGACGCTCGGACTGACCAGGAAGGCGTTCTTGTTGCCCATGACTGAGATCACTCGGTACCCGCGCTCTTCCAGAATGGCCCCGCGTGTCACCATCAGAGGGCCTTCATAGGCAACATGCAGGATTGTCGTTACCGGTGGCGCGGGCATAACGCCAGAGTTATACACAAACGTTCGTCTACCCGCAACAACAACTTAGACGCCGACTTGCGACAACGGACTAAGGCGCCTTAGCCAGCCACCAGAGAACCTTTCCCACGATCGTCCAATCGTCCTCTTGCAAATAAGTGGGGGAGTAGTCCTTGTTTTCCGGGACCAGCATCATCGTCCGACCGTATTTCTGCAGCCAATGCACCATCAAGCCGCATGTCGGATGGGAAGCCAATACCACTTTCCCAGCCAGTTTCGACATCTCTTTTTCGCTCTCGTCGATAGCGAATATCGCTCCTGCCGGGATCAAAGGCCACATCTTGTCGAAACTCATTCGCAAGCACAGGGTTTGTTCTGGATGCGGACACCAGTTCAACGGCGCCACAACGTACTCGGCTGGCTCTTCGCGCAAGATTTTCGTCGCAGCAGGCGTTCCTACCGGCTGCGAAGTCTTGTAGAGCGGTATTGCCAGCAGATTGCGTGATTTGTTTTCTGAGTCGAGCTTTGCTTTGCGTCCTACCGAGACGACTTCTACCGTGCGCACCACATTTCCATCGTGGTCGCTTTGGTTAAGTCCGGGTAGAACCACTTCAAGATCGCTCTTGCGGATTCCGGCGCGTTCCCAAAAATACCAGCAGCTCGGATTGCCCGCGAGTTTACCTAGTTGTATGTAGACAGATGCCGGGGGTTGGTTGATTCCGCGTTCCCATCGGGAGGGGGCCATTGCGGAGACATTCAATTTTTTGGCCAGTGCTGCTTGACTAAGTCCTGATTCCTGGCGGAATTTTTCAATTCTGCCAGCCCACACCGGTCGTGCTGGTTTGGCTCGCATCGTTTTTCGCATCAAGTTGTTGACACCCTAACGGGGACGTTATACTTTTGGATTCAACAAACCACATTCAGCCAAATCCCCTCTGGAGAGAACCTGGAGTCTATGGGCAACAATGGTGACAAGAATACTAGCACAAATCCTGTGCTGATTCGACCCGCACTCTATCGTGGGATTTACAGCCGGGTAGCTCGCCAACTCGGGATCGACCGCTCCTACGTAAGCCGGGTAGCCTCTGGCCAGCGCCGCTCCCCAGAGGTGGAAGCCGCTCTCCTCAAAGAGATCAAACGCATCGAGAAGATCAAGACGTAGGACTACTCCACGGCTATTCGGTTCTCTGAATACAACAGCCCGGCTGGCGGGATCCGTAAGGAAGAAGCGCCTGAAGCTAAAGGCTAAGAGCTAACCGCTAACTGCTGCCTCTAGTACTGCGCTTCAAAGTCACACGCTTCGCGACAATCCAGACAGTAATACGCGCCATCTTTGCACAACCTGACGTTATGCGCGCCGTGGCACAAGGAGCAGAACTTGTCGCATTGGCAACGGGCTTCTTCCTTGTCGCACTGGAAACAAACAAATTTATCGGCCATAAGATTGTGTGCTGCTCACTCTAAAACGAACTCTGCAGAATTAAAAGAGGAAATAAAGAAAAACTTACCCAGCACTCCAGTGGAACTTGTCATCCTGAGCGGAGCGCAGCGCAGCCGAAGGACCCCTATCACTCTGCAGCCCGCTCGCATAAGCTTTAGATTTGTCACCCTGAGCGGAGCGCAGTCAAAGGGCAATGCCAAAGCGTCTTGTTTCTGGCGCGAAGGATTTTGCGTTTGGCACTCTGCAACTCATTCGCATCCACTCCGACCCACTCTGATTCTCTTTGTGTTCCTGTGCCCCTTCGTGTCTTTTGTGGTAAAGGTGTGGGTGTTGCTCTTGACATAGCTGGCTACTGACTACTTGCTACTGACTACTGCGTCACAACACCACCGCCTCCCGATGCTCCCCAAACACCTTCCGCATCGTGTCCGCGATCTCTCCCACCGTCGCATAACTCTCAACCGCATCGATAATCCTCGGCATCAGGTTCTCCCCTGACCTTGCAGCAGCTTCCACACTCGCCAGCGATTCTGCCCATGCCTTTGCACCCCGACGCCCCCGCAATTCGCGCAAGCGCTCTACTTGGTTCCGCTCTAGGGCTTCGTCAATGCGCTGAATATTGATTGACTTCTCATCGTCGAGTTGAAATTCATTCACGCCGACAACGATAGCCTCTTTGTTGTCGACGGCCTGCTGGAATTCGTACGCTGCGCTCTGTATCTCCTGCTGCACGTATCCGCGCTCGATCGCTTTCAGCATCCCGCCCAGCGCATCAATCTTCTCCAGGTATTCGTTGGCTCTCTTTTCTATTTCATTCGTCTGCGCCTCAATAAAATACGACCCCGCGCATGGATCCACAGTCTGCGGTGCGCCACTCTCATAGCCAATGATCTGCTGGGTGCGTAGTGCCACTCGCGCGGCGTCTTCGGTCGGAAGTCCCAGCGCTTCATCGTAGCTGTTCGTATGGAGTGACTGCGTCCCGCCCAATACAGCCGACATCGCCTGTATCGCCGTCCTCACAATATTTACTTCCGGCTGTTGCGCTGTCAGTGTTGACCCGGCAGTCTGCGTATGGAAGCGCAGCATCCATGATTTCGGGCTCTTCGCCTTAAAGTGCTCGCGCATGATGCGCGCCCACATCCGGCGTGCTGCGCGGAATTTCGATATCTCTTCCAAAAAATTGTTATGCGCGTTGAAGAAGAAGCTCAGCCGCGGGGCGAACTTGTCTATATCCATTCCCGCATCGATTGCGCACTGCACGTACGCCATGCCGTTGCCCAGCGTGAACGCCACTTCCTGCGCTGCGGTCGATCCCGCTTCCCGCATGTGGTATCCGGATATCGAGATCGTGTTCCACTCCGGCACATTGTCATTCGCGTACGCAAACATGTCGGTGATGATGCGCATGGCCTGCTGCGGCGGATATATATATGTCCCGCGCGAGATGTATTCCTTCAGAATGTCATTCTGCACCGTGCCTGAAAGCTTGCGGACATCGTTCCCCTTCCGCTTTGCCACTGCGATGTACAGCGCCAACAATATCGACGCAGTCGCATTGATCGTCATCGACGTCGATATCTTGTCCAGGTCGATTCCCGCGAACAGTCGCTCCATGTCCTCAATCGAATCGATGGCGACGCCCACTTTTCCCACTTCGCCCAGTGCCATCGGATGATCAGAATCCATCCCGATCTGCGTCGGCAGATCGAAAGCGACACTCAAGCCGCTAGTCCCATGCGCAAGCAAATACTTGTATCGCCGGTTCGACTCCTCGGCATCGCCCATGCCCGCATACTGCCGCATCGTCCACAGCCGACCGCGATACATAGTCGGCTGCACCCCGCGCGTAAACGGATACTGCGCCGGATAGTTATCATCCCGCTCGTAATCCCACCCGGCCAGATCGGCAGCCGTATACACCGGCTTCACATCCGCCGACGCAGTAGCCACATTCCCCGCACCCGTTTTCTTCTTCTCTACCATTTAGCTGCTTATCTCCCGACCGCATTCCCTGGCAGGCGGTTCCACCCGTCTAGTTGAACTTGTGATCCTGAGCGAAGCGCAGTCGAAGGACAACGCCTTTGCTCTTGCCTTTGCTTCTGCTCTTTCCTTTGCTTCTGCTCTTGCCTTTGCTTCTGCTCTTGCTTTTGTTTTTGACGTGCTAGAAACCAAAAACTAGAAACGAGAAACCGGTCTTTGTCATCCTGAGCGAAGCGCAGCGGAGTCGAAGGACCCCTATTACTCTGCAAACTTCCGGCACATGCTCAACAAACCCTGCGTTGCTTTTCTTTGTGAACCTTCGCGCCGTGTCTTTCTGGTTCAAGATGTTGCTCTTGCCTTGAAACTAGACACTCGAAACTAGCCCTTCGCCCTTCTCCGCGATCTCACAAACGACGTCACCCCAAAGTACGCGAACATCACCGTGAATACGGCCGCCGCCACAATCTTCTTCTGGTCCACACTCGCCGCCCGACACTCCCTCACTAGCGCCGCCCCTCCGATGAGGGCAAAAATAAGAAAGAAAAAGCCCGTGATCTCCAGCCAAAGTACATGGCCCACTCTCGCGAAAGAACGGAGTGTGGCCTCTGCCGCACCCCATCCTGCCCGGACAAATTTGTTGCTCCCGGCCGTTCGCCCGCTCACCCGCGCAAAGGCGCGCCACATCAAACCCGGTTTGGTTGCGCTGCCCACGCCCAGATTCTAGCAGCCCCGCAGAATCAACCTGTTAGCCCGAAAATCACCGCCAGCCGAGCTAGCCAAACTATCGGCCCCCATTCGGCATCTCATTTGCTGTAGTCGGGTTAAGCAGGCGCGTTTTGGACAACGGGATGAAAGAAAGAATGAAGGAACTCGGCGATGCAATAAACGAGACTCTGGCCAACTCTGACCAGATCGCCGAAGTCATCAGCCGCATTAAATCAGAAGGATATGACGTTTTCCTGGTTCTTGAAGCGACGGTAGGATTTAACCGCCAAGACGCCGAAGAATCAGAATCCGAAGAGTCCGAAACCGAGCCCGCCGTTCAGCCAGAACTCAAGGTAAACGCCCACGATGTCCGCTTCTTGAAGTCCCTGAAGATTTCCGTGGACAACGAAAAAGCCGCCTGATTACTTCGCCGCGATCTCGTTCGGATACGGCACATCCAGAGCGCCGATCTTACCGCTTCGGTTATCTCTCACGATCAATCGCATGCGCACTTTTTCTACGGGAACATCTACCTGCGCCCGCATCATCACAGCAGTCATCTTGGAGAATGTTTCGGACTTCAAATCTCCTTCAAGTTTCTTCTCCACAGAAGCCACCAGCTTTTCCCCTGAATACACGCCCACAAGAAAATTCAGGCTGCACTTTTGTCCCGCTCCTTCGTCCCCGCCGAACGCTATGTTCTTCGGATCCACAAGGAACCTGACTTCCGCCTGATGCGGCTTCGTTCCTCCCGCAATCGTCTCAGCGGGTAACGCACTCCCATAGAAGGAAACGCCTCGCGCCAACAAAGGGCTGACCAGCGCCGACTGCATCTCCTCGGCTATTTTTTTCGCGCTCAACTTCGTAGCCCGTAGCGGATCCAGCGCATAATATTCCCGCCTGTAGCGCAGTTGCAGGCCGGCCCGGCTAATCTTCACCTCCAGCTTTCGTGCCCGGCCATTCCATCTCTTGTCCTGCGGACTGTACGACAGCGCGTAATATGTGGAGCCATCGTTCATCGTATTTTCCATAACTTTTTCAATGTCATTGTTACTGGAAGAGGCCAGCCCTCCCGTAGCCTCCGCGAACCTCTCCATCGCATGACGGCTCGATTGTATGGCTTTGATACGTGCCACCAAGCCCGAGAGCATGGTATTGCCCTTGGGTGCCATTCCGGCGTTTTCAAAGGGGATGAGATAAAACTCGAGCGGTATCGCTTCCATTCCTTTTGGATCAATGGGGTACACCGCAATCTGCGCATCGGCTATCAGCACCGCAACATCCTTCATCTCGTCTGCGTACAGGATTATCGACGCCCCCTCTCCTATCTCCTCCGCGTCAATCGTTATGGGCAATGATCCTGTCATCCAAACCAGCTTCTTTCGGCCTGGAAAAGGCGCCAGATATTTCGCTATCACTCTGAGCGCTTCCAACGTCTTCTGGATCTTTATATTTTGATCGACTGTGCCTTCCAGGTCGAGCAAATGGTCGCTCGTCTTTGAGAAGTGCGTCTGATCAGAGGAACTGAATTTATCCCTCTCCGCCGCAGCAGCGCCGACGTCCACCCGATCCGCGCGGGAGAAGTTCCCAGGCCCCGCGCCTCCGCTGTGGAGCGGATCTGCACTGATACCCTTGTCGTGTATCACCCTCGACAACGAATTCGGATCATCAGTAAAGTTCTGCAACAGCAGCAACGAATCAGTCAGCCCGAATATCGCCATGCGCTGACCGGAGTGCGCCTTCACATACTTCAACATCTCTTGGCGTCCAAAAACCTGGTCGGCCCATTTTGTATTCAGCGCGTCGAGCAGCAACACGGTGATCTGCCCATTGACCGATTCAATCTCCGGGCCGTTGTAGTACACGCCGGGCAGAACCGTCGGCCGCTGCCGTTTCGCCTCAACCCTGTCATCCACCAACGCGAAGGACGCCATCTTCTGCGGCTTTCCCTGCTCATAAATAGTGATCTCTTCGCGTTTGAGGTCAGTCACTGGCTTGCCCTGTTTGTCGGCGACAATCACGTCAAGCAAGACATTCCGAGTGTTCGCCTTAAAGGTGGTTACCGGTTCCGACGGAGTGCTCTGGGGTCTTGTCGGGCTCTGCGCCAGGGCGGCACAGGCGATGAAGAATAAAGACGCAAGAATGCGCGCGTTCACGCTTCGAAAAACAATCATGGGTAGCTCCCCCGACCGCACCTTAGCTCGATACTGAGCGCCCAGTGCCTAAAATATCACGCCGCCAGCTTCTATCTGTCAGAAATTCTTCGCGCCAATCACTTTGCCGCAATCTCCCCGTGTAAGGAAAATCCAGACTTTACCAATCGTGAGAACCCGCATAAATTATTACGTTCCCGCTACTGACGGCTTCCTTTTGCAACAATCTTGCAACCGCAAACTACAAACGTTTCTCGCGTGTTACCATTTTCAAGTTCGCATGCCGATGAAAGACACTCTAGGAGTCCTATTGGCTGGCGGCGCCGGTGAGCGCCTTTACCCACTCACGCGCGACCGCGCAAAGCCCGCCGTCACCTTCGGCGGAATCTATCGCATCATCGATGTCACACTCTCCAACTGCATCAACTCTGATCTTCGACACGTTTACATCCTCACCCAGTACAAGGCCCTGAGTCTCAACCGGCATATCCGCGAAGGATGGGGCAACGTCGTCGCCACAGAGATGGGAGAGTTCATTGAGATCCTCCCGCCCATGAAGCGCGTCAGCGACAACTGGTACATGGGCACCGCCGATGCCGTTTATCAAAACATTTATTCCATCGGCAGCGAGCAGCCCAAGCACGTTCTCATCTTGTCCGGCGATCACATCTACAAGATGAACTACGACCTCATGCTCCGCCGACACAACGAGACCGGCGCTGACGTCACGCTCGCCACCATCCTCATCGACCCCAGCGAGACCTCGCGCTTCGGCTGCGTCGATGTCAAGCCCAGCGGCGAAGTCATCGGATTCGAAGAAAAACCTAAGACAACAAAACTGCGCTCACCTTACAACTCAGACAAGGTGTCCGGCTCCATGGGCGTCTATCTTTTTAATACTGACGTCCTTCTACCCGCACTGCTCAAGGACGCCGAAGACCCTGACTCATCCCACGATTTCGGACACGACATCCTCCCCAAGCTTCTGCACGAGTACAAAGTTTTCTCGTTCAACTTCATCGACGAGAACAAGAAGGAAGCGCTCTATTGGCGCGACGTGGGAACTCTTGAGGCCTATTACGAAGCCAGCATGGATCTCGTTTCCGTCTCGCCGGTCTTCAACTTGTATGACAAGGCGTGGCCTATCCGTACCTATCAGCGCCAGTATCCGCCGGCGAAATTCGTCTTCGGAGAACCCGGACGCACCGGCACCGCCGTCGATTCCATCGTCGCTTCCGGCTCGGTGATCTCCGGCGCCGCGTTGAAGAACTGCGTCGTCTCGCCCGATGTCCGCGTGAACTCCTATGCGCAGGTGGAAGCCAGCATCCTCTTCTCGCACGTCAACGTCGGCAGGCATTGCCGCATTAAAAACGCCATCATCGATCGCGATGTCCACATTCCCGAAGGCAGCGTTATCGGATACGATCCCGAAGAGGACAAGCAAAAATACTTCGTCTCCGAAGGCGGCATCACCGTCGTCACCCGCGACTACTCGCTCTTCGAAAACCCAGTCAGTGTGGATTACTTCACCAGCGAATAATCCAAGCAGATGCAGCATCACCCGGAGGTCCATGCAGTATGGCGATGACCGGTAAAGTAAAACCTAAAACTGTCACCGAGTACATTAATGCAGCTCCGAAAGATGCGCGGAAACAATTGCGTGAAATGCGCGCATGCATTCGTAAAGCTGCGCCCGGGGCCACGGAAAATCTGAAGTGGGGAATGCCGGCTTTTTCGCATCGCAGAATATTGGTCATCTACGGCGCCTTCAAACGTCACATCGGCTTCTATCCCACTTCATCGGCGATGAAAGCCTTCGCGAATGAACTTTCAAAATTCGTCACCTCCAAAGGCGCGGTACAGTTTCCATTGGATAAGCCGCTACCTCTAACACTGGTCCGCAAAATCACCGCGCAACGCGTTCGTGAAAGCATCGAACAAGATGGGAAATGGAGAAGGTGAAACGCTTGAACTCTTATTTTTTTCTGTGTTCATCCGTGTCTTCCGTGTAATCCGTGGCAAGGACTTGCCTTTCAATTACAAATTACAATTCACAAATGTCCCACCCCACCACCCGCTTCTCCTCCCGCGTCAACGACTACATCCAATACCGCCCCAACTACCCCGCCGACGTCCTTCAACTCTTGAAAGACGAATGCCTTCTCGCGAATGACTCCGTCATAGCGGAGATCGGCTCCGGCACAGGCATCCTCACTCAACATTTTCTTGAAAACGGAAACACAGTCTTCGCCGTCGAGCCGAACAATGAAATGCGTGCCGCAGCCGAACAGGAATTTTCAGGAAGGAAAAACTTTCACAGCATCGCGGCCACAGCCGAAGGAACCACACTTGCGCCGCACTTTTGCGACCTGATCGTCGCCGCGCAATCCGCTCACTGGTTCAACGGAGAACTCGCCCGACGCGAATTCATCCGTATCGGCAAACCCAGCGCGTTTACAGCTCTCATCTGGAACGAGCGCAGCATCGAATCAAGCGCATTCCTGCGCGAATACGAACAACTGCTGCGCACCTTCGGTACCGACTACATGGAAGTCCGCGCCAAAGTCTCTGAGGCAGTGCACGGCATTTTCGCCGCCGCTCCATTCCGCACGAAGGTCTTTCCGAACCACCAGCAGTTCGATCTCACGTCCCTCACCGGACGCCTGCTCTCGTCCTCATACACTCCGAAATCAACTGACCCGCGACATGCCCCCATGCTCACCGAACTCCGCCGCCTCTTCGAAACCCACCAATCGAACGGCCAAGTGACCTTCGAATACGAAACCCGCATCTACTACGGACAACTCTCGTAGTTCTCGCTTTAAAGAGATCCCGAGCGAGCACCGCAAGCGCGACGAGAGATCCCAATCGTTCTGCAGCTCATTCTGGCTGTTCTCTGCAAACTGCTAGAGACTTGTCATCCAGAGCGCCTTGTTTCTGGCGCGAAGGATCTTGCGCTTAGCAACACGAGAATACTCGCCAAAACCAACTCAGTTGACTTGTCATCCTGAGCGGAGCGCAGCATTGTCGAAGGACCTCATCAATCCGCAGACTGTTTGATCTACTAACGCCCAAACCTGCGTTTTCCTTCCGTCTTCTTTGTGTCCTTTGTAATTCAAGGTTTTGCTTTTGATTCTGGCTAACAGCTAAAGGCTAAGAGCTAACCTCACCCCAGTTCCGCCAGCAACTTATCCAACCCCTTCTCCGCAATTCGCGGCACCTTCGCCAGCGAGAATTGATAAAACACCGCGCCCAGCACCAACAAACTCGCAGCCACCGCAAACGGCAACCACGGCATGTGTAGTCCCGTTGCAATCACCGTCACCAGGAACCACGAGCCTCCAAGCGCAGCCAGCAGCAGCATCGACGAGATTCCCGACGCCTCTGACACGTTCTTGCGCGTCATCTTCGTCGGATCCACTCTCTTCGGGAACCACACGGAAAAGAAATTTCCTGCCCCGAACATGAATAGTCCCACGTAGGCCGAGCACAAAAGTGTCAATGCAAGTTGCGTCATCTGGATCGGCCCGCGCAATCTAGCGATCCCCGTTATCACAACCATATTGATCGCCACCAGCACCGCCACTGAGATGTTCTTTGCAGCGATGATCTGTCGCGTCGGTATCGGCGACAGCAGCCACCGCTGGAATCCCGTCGCATCTGACCAGAACATATTGAAGACCTGCGGCGATATCACCAGGAACGAATACCCCATCGTGAACGGCAGTACATAGGTGCTGTTTTGCAGATTGAATTTGAACGCATTCTTCATGAATTGAGAACCTGTCGTCATCAGAAAGCAAACTGCCCAGATCATGATGACGTTCATCACCAGTTTGGGATCTTTCATCATGTAACGCAGTTCTTTCTCCACCACGGCAGAAGTCGTCTCGCTCAGTCCCGGCAACTTCCATCCCGGTTGCACCTGCACTGCGCCGCTCCGCTTTGACCCCTCTGATCCGATCTCGCCACAGTACGTTCTCCACAACTGTCGGAAGAGCACCACACCCAACAAAATGATGACTCCCGCAAGACCGGCGACTACTGCAGTCGTCGCCGCGACCCAGCCTTTGCTGATGATTGCCTGCGCCATCCCCGCAGGTGAGAATGTGTGCACGTTCGTGAAAAAAGTCAGCAACATGCGCGCGCGAGTTTGGCTTACTCCGCCACGCGGTTGGTAATACACCATGAACTGTGACATTACAGCGCACAGCATTCCGAACATCACCAGTCGCTCGCGGCCTTTGCGCGTCTGCATGATTCGTGACACCCACGCAAACACAACCCGGTTCATCAGCAGATTCAGCAGGATAAAGAGAGCAAACGCCAGCGCCGCTCGCAAAGCCCATTCGGGCTTCCGCAAGGTTATTGCCAACCACGTGCACAGCGACCAGAACACCGCTGTCGCCGCCGCAGGATCGAAAAATCCGTACGCCAAGCTCATCAGGTAATAAAGTTTGAATGTGATCGGATAACGCGCAATCTCGCGGAAGTCCACCGCCGGCGATTGCCCTTCCAGCACCACTGGCACAAACTGCCACACTAGGAACAATATCCAGAAGACCACGCCCAGCATGGCCGTGCTCTTCGGCAACAGAAAAAATGTTGCCGCAAAAAACAACGCTCCACCGCCGAGGAAAATACCCAATCCGCCCAGCCAGTACATCACGGTGAATACCAACTCGTACTGTTTCTGTTTTCGGCGCAGCGAATTCCTGAACGCCTGCCAGCGCGCCAGTGCCAGCACTGAAAATTGGTCGGTGATCCCGCCCGGCGATGTCATAGCCATGACAACTCCTGCGAGTCACTCTTCGGCACGCCCACCACGCGCAAGAAAATATTTTCCAAAGTAAGCGCGCTTTCATTTGAATCACTCGACAACCGCACACCCGCGCGCAACTCCTCGATTGAACCTGACACCACTAGTTTTCCGTTCTGGATGATCGCGATGTGGGAACACAGCCGCTCCACAACCTCCAGCACATGCGACGTCAAAAATATCGTTCCGCCATGTGCGATGAACCGGCTCAGCATCTCCTTTAATGTCCGCGCTGCAACGGCGTCAACACCTTCAAACGGCTCATCCAGAAACAGAATCTCCGGACGATGTATCACCGCCGCAGCCAGCGCAATCTTTTTCTTCATGCCATGCGAGTAGTCCGCCACCAACTGTTCCGCCGCGGACGACAACTCCATAAAGTCCAGCAACTCCGCCGCACGCGAAGCCGCAGTATCGCGATCAAGCCCGTACATTCGCCCGACGAAATTCAGCAACTGGTTTCCCGTGAGCCGCTCAAACAGCGCCAACCCTTCCGGCACCACCCCAATCCTGCGCTTCACTTCAACGCTGTTGCTCTCCAGGTCCATGCCAAGAATGCGGATGCTCCCGCCGGAAGGCCGCAGCAATCCCGTAAGCATCTTGATGGTCGTGGATTTCCCCGCCCCGTTCGGCCCGAGGAATCCCAGGAACTGTGCGCGCCGCACTTGCAGGTTCAGCCCGTCCACTGCGACTAGCTGTCCAAACTCCCGACGCAGGTCATTGACCTCCACCACCCAATCCGCAAACGCCTTAGCCACTTCCGCCAATGTCATCTCCCTCTAGAAAACGCTTTAGCATACTCCTATGGCTGGAGTTATCATCCCCAGCGAAGTCGAAACCGGGGCCGCCCGACAACTCCGCTGGCGGGATGGGATGGACTCCTATCACCCTGCAATCTGTCGGCATTCACCACGACTTGTCATCCTGAGCGGAGCGCAGCGAAGTCGAAGGATCTATGCATTTGCCTTTGCTTGTGTCACAGCCAACCTTAGTTCTTGGTTCTCTTCGTCTTCCTTTGCGCCCCTCCGCGTACTTTGCGGTTAATGCTTTTGGTTTTGCTCTTGACCTAGCCGACAGCTGCTCCCCTGCTACAATCCTCCCCTCCGTTAGAATTCAACGGGAACTCCCTCCCCTTCGCATCCGTAACTCCACCTGAAGCCTGGGTTTTGGCGGAGACGCCTCTAGGGGAGAAGTTCAGGAGCTTCGGTTGGCGATAACCGCAGAAGAGAGTCAACAAACAGCATCTCTCATCAAGCGCTGCCTTGGCGGCGACGCTGCTGCATGGGAAGAGATTGTTCGCTCTCACAATCGCCGTATCTACAACATTTGTTATAGGTTTACCGGCTCCCAGGACGACGCTGAAGACCTCACCCAGGAAGTATTCATCCGCATCTATCGCACCCTCAAAAGCTACGATCTCGAGCGCGGCGCTTTCACCACTTGGGTCACCACCATGACCCGGAACCTGCTGGTGGATCACTTCCGCAAATCCAAGCAGGACAGGGTCACTGATTCCATGGACGCCTCCCCCTCCGGCGAGGAGGACGCCCCCACCCTTGGCGACCAGATTAAGGACGACAAACCTACTCCCGATGCCACAGTCGCCACCAAGGAGACCCAGGTTTTGGTGCAACAAGCCCTTCAGAAGCTCTCCCCGGAACTGCGGGAAGCCGTGATTCTACGGGACATACAGGACATGGACTACCGCGACATAGCCGCCGCCCTCAAGGTCCCTGAGGGTACGGTCAAGTCCCGAATTAATCGGGGAAGAACGGAACTAGGACGCATATTATCTCGTAACTATAGGCAGGTGAATTGATGACTGAACCAACCAAAAACGGCATGAAATGTGCGGATTTCGACTCCCGCCTGGCCGACGCCCTAGATGGGTTAGATGGCGTCATGTCCGGTGCGGAACTCGAAGCCTTCCGCGCACACGCCGAATCTTGCAGTGATTGTGGCCCTCTATTCACCCAGGCCGAATCCGGAAAGGATTGGCTGCGGTCTTTGGCTGTCGTCGAGCCTCCCGCCAATCTTGTCCATAACATTCTCGCCCGCACCAGCATGATCGATCCGGCCATGGCTCCGGCTCTCGCCACCAGACAAGCTTCCGATTCATGGCTTGCCCGCGCGCGCGATTTTGCTTCGCCCGTGCTCACGCCGGTGCTCGGCTTCATGGCTCAGCCCCGCTTGGCAATGACTGCCGCAATGGCTTTCTTCTCTGTCGCCCTGGTCATGAACTTGGCCGGCGTACACGTCAGCGACCTGAAGAATGTTGACCTGCGGCCCAGCGCCATTACCACCAACGCCTCGCTTCGCTACAACCAGACCACGGCGCGTGTAGTGAAGTACTACGAAAACATCCGCTTCGTTTATGAATTGGAATCGCGGATGAAGGAGTTGAAGAAGGATTCCGGAAAGCCTTCCGATCAGGACCAGAACCAGAACAACGATCGCAAGCAGCAGCATGACCGTGATAACACCACGCGCAATCCGGAAACCAATCACAATGAGAACTACAGTTTTGAAAAAGGACAAGATGTGATCGCGGTGCTGAAGCTTGAACGATCAGCATCGTTAGACGGGAGACAGATATGACCGCTTGTGCGTACCATGCCGGGACTCCGGCCGCGGCTTATTGCCGCACCTGCGGCAAACCGCTTTGTGACAACTGTCGGCGTGATGTCCGTGGCGTCGTGTATTGCGAAGCCTGCATCGCCGCCCGGCTCGAGGGCACTGCACCTCCGGCGACTTACGTTGCGCCATCAGGCGCAGTCGTCGCCCCGCCCGGAGTTCCGAACCCGACTCTCGCCGCCATACTCGGCATAATCCCCGGCGTCGGCGCGTTCTATAACGGCCAATACCAGAAGGGCGTGCTCCACGTCCTGATGTTCCCTGCTCTCATCATGCTGGCAAACATCAATGACGGATTCGGGGTGCTCTTCCCGTTCTACTTCTTCTACATGTCGTGGGACGCCTACAAGACCGCGAAGTCGCGCATTACTGGCGAGCCCGTACCCGATCCGCTCGGCATCAACAACCTCTTCGGATTGGAAGAAAAAGCTCCGCCGATGACTGCAAGCACAGACCCTAATGTTGCGTCCGAAAACATTGCCGCTAAATCGATGCCGGCATTTGGAAACGCTCCGATAGGCGCGTTCGTACTTATCGGCTTGGGTTTATTGTTCTTGCTCGGCGACATTAACCGGCGCTTAGTAGAAAATTTCTTGCCTATTCTCCTTATTGGGATTGGCTTGTGGAAAGGCTATACCCGCTGGAACGTGAGCGCGCAGAGAGGTTAAGACATGGAAAACTATTATAAAAATAAATTTTGCCCCTGCATGCGGTGTCGCATGAACTGCATGATGGGTCCAGCGATGCTGGTGACCGTCGGTGTGCTTTGGTTGCTCCACAATCTTCATGTCACACGCGACCTGACATTCCTCGCCGTCATCCTCATCGTCATCGGCGGAGTCAAATTGCTGCAAAGCAGCGCCTCCACTGACGGACACATTCAGCCGACATTCGCTTATCCCGACATGCCGGCCGCTCCGCCTCCACCCGCACCTCCAACTCAAGCACCAGGACAGGTGAACAATGGCTAGTCCAACTCAAATGCCGCCGCCTCCAGTCAACCCGCAGTGGGTTCGTCCTCCGCGACGTCGCTCCATCTTCGGCCCCATCATTTTGATCACGATCGGCGTTCTCTTTTTGCTGGTCAACATCGGCAAAGTTTCGCCGCGCGCGCTCTTTGTCACGTTCGCGCAATGGTGGCCGGCACTCTTGATTCTCTGGGGCGTGGTCAAACTGTTTGAGTACATGCAAGCCAAGCGCGACGGATACCCGCCTCCCGGCATCGGCGCCGGCGGAATCGTGCTGCTCATTTTCATCCTGCTCTTCGGCTCCGCGATATCCGCTACCCATCGCGTCGCCGACAAAGTCGACTGGAACAACTTCGGCGATCACGTTCAACTCGGCGATGAAGATTTCAATAGCATCTTCACTGACGGAAAGAAATTCGAATTCAGTGACACCGTCGACCACGCCTTCCCTGCGAACGCTTCTCTGAAGGTCGCCGTCGATCGTGGCGACATCAAAATCTCGCCCAGCTCTGACGACAAGCTCCACATCGCTCTCCACAAAGTCGTCTACTCGGAAAATGATCTCGACGCCAAGAAGATCAGCGACAACGCCATGCCCGTCATCACCGTCGTCGACAACCTCATCAATGTCGAAGCTCTTCCTCGCAGCGACTCCAAGCCCAGCATCATCAACATGGAGATTTTCGTTCCCCGCAAAGCCGCCGTGGACCTCATGACTCTGCGCGGTGCGCTCAGCGTCATCGGACGCGACGGCGACATCAAAGCTCACAACTCTCGCGGGGATGTCACTCTCGAAGACGTCACCGGCAACACTGATGTCCACCTTCGCTCCGGCGATTTCAGGGGTCAAAACATCAAGGGCGACGTCAACCTCGAAGGCCGGATGAACAACGCCAGCGTCTCTGACGTCACTGGACGCCTCTCGATGCAAGGCGACTACGATGAGATTCAACTCTCAAAGATCGCGAAGGGACTCAGGTTCAATTCCACTCGCACCGATCTCGATTTCCCGCGCCTCGACGGCAGCCTCAACATGACTCGTGGCGATCTCCGTGCCGATGGCGTCTTCGGCCCCGTTCGTCTCACTACCAAAAACAAGGACATCAATCTCGATAACGTCACCGGTGACGTTCATCTGGAAAACACCAACGCCGCAGTCGAACTCAGCGCCAAAGCCCCTCTCGGAAATATCGACATCTCCAATCACCGCGGAGAAGTCACTCTCGTTCTCCCCGGCAATGGCAACTTCACCGTCGATGCTGCTTCGCAACGCGGAGAAATCTCTTCCGATTTCGAACAACTGAAGCAAACAGACGAGAACCACGAAGCCAAAGCCACAGGAACCATCAATAAAGGTGGCCCTCGCATCCAAGTCCGCAACGACAACGGAACCATTAACTTCCGCAAACAATAACGCGGGAAATGAAAAATGAAAAAGGCACAGCGATTTAGCTGTGCCTTTTCTGTTGCTCTTGACTACTGAAAGCTACAAACCAGAACTTCTTCCTGCATCCGCCAACGCTCCGACCTTTGTCTTTCTTTGCGATCCTCTGCGTCCTTTGCGGTTCAAGCTTTTTCTTTTTCTGACTACGACTACTAACTATCGCCTCACGGTCTATACTCCCTCTCCACATGCCCCTTCAACTGTTCCGGATAGAAATAAATTTCCCGCAGATTTCCAGTGCTGTATCGCAGCGCCTCATCATTAAAGTGCTTTGACTCCGGATGCCCACTCTCTCCACCCGCAGTCACCGCCATCGCGCGCACCTTCGGTCCAAACTCCACCACGGCCACAAAGCTATTACCACTCGTGCCATACCATTTCTTCGTATTGGGATACGCTTTCGCTCCAAACGACGCCAGTGATCCCCACACCGCCGACGTGAATCCCACCGGGATACTCGGCCCCGCATCATTGAACGGTTGCACAATGTCGGATGTCAGCCGCTGAAACCGGTTGATCTCGCCCCACGGCGTCTTCCAGCTTCCAAAATCCGCAGCCAGTTTGTCTGTAGCCGACGCCAGCGATTGCAACAACTCCTGCCGAGTCGCTTTGCTGCTCACGTAATCTTCCAGCGGGAGTTCCGCTTTCTTCGCATCGCGTCCCAACGTGCGCATCAAGTCCGTGCCCCAGAAGACAGCCACTGACGTCGGCACCGATGAAACACTCCATCGCAAATCCCATGCGCGCAGTAATGCTATCTGGTCTGCAAGCTTTGCCTTCATCGGATCATTCGCCGGTGTCCCATCCCACGCCTTCACCAGCGCCGGAATCGTCTTCTCAAACCACGGCAGATAACTGTCATACGCAGCGTCTCTCAATGACTCCATCGTGAAATCTTTCTTGTCCTTCAACACGCGGAGCGCATGGAACCCACGCGCCGATTCGCTCCTTCCCTCCTCCACATACACCGGAAAATCTTCGCGCTTGCCGCTGCTCTCCCCCGCCGCCGACCACGGCCAATTGTTGCTGTTGTACAACCACCCGCTCTTCGGATTCAGCAGATTCGGCGCCTGGTCCACTTCCAGCAGTCCCTTCCAATCCGTCGCCGGATTGCTCCCGTCCACCGGCTTCGTGAAATCGAAATGAGTGTCACGCTTCGGAATAAAGTTTCCGTGGAAGTACGCAATGTCGCCATCGGCGTCGGCAAAGATTGTGTTGTTTGACGAGTTCGCCTTCAACTCCATCGTCTCTTTGAATTGCTTGTAATCTCTTGCTTTCGTGCGAATGAACGACTGCGTCAATTGCTTCACCGGCCGCTGCATCAGGCTCACGCTCACCCAATGTCCATCGGCCTCGCGCACGATCGGCCCATGGTGCGTGCGATACACCGTGAACTTCTTTTGCACCATTCCCTTATCCGTCTTGTACGGCACCACAATCTCAGTCGCCGTCACCGGACGCTCTTCGTTCCCGTACTTGTAAAAAAGCTTGTCCCCGCGTTTCGTGACCGTCTCCAAGTATTCATCCACCGCATCTACGCCGCTCGACGTATGCATCCAGCCCACGCGGTCATTGAATCCCTGGTAGATGAAGAACTGTCCCCAAGTGACCGCCCCATACGCATGCAGTCCTTCATCGCTTGTCACTTGCAACTCCGAACGGAAGAAAAATGAAGTATGCGGATTGATCAGCAACAACGAGTGATGCCCCGCAGTGTTCGACGGCGCAATAGCCATCCCATTCGATCCGCTCGGCTCGCGCACTCCGTCGCCCTCTAGATACTTGTCTTCAACGCGCGATTGCGTCACGAGCTCTTTTCCGTAAAACGACTGCAACTGCTTGATGTCTACTCCCTCAATGTCGCCGCCGATGCTCCCTTCAGGAAACGTCAGCGCCATCCACGGCTCAAAGCGCGTGATCACTCTTGGCTTTACCTCCGGATGTTTCGATAAGAAATAATTCAGTCCATCCGCATAAGCATCCATCAAATTCTTCAACCACGCCGGACTCGCCTCGTACTGCTTCTTCATCTCCTCCGGCGATACGAATAGCTTCATTCGCAGGTCTTGATAGATCTTCGATTCGCCTTCCGCTTCGGCAAGCCTTCCCATGGAGTTGATGTAATTCGTCTCCACGCGATTGAAATCGTCTTCGGCCTGCGTATACATCATCCCGAACACCGCATCGGCATCAGTCTTGCCCTTAATGTGTGCAATGCCCCAATCATCCCTCGTGATTTGCACGTTCTGCGCCTGCACTTGCCACTTCGCAATCTCTTGCTTGCTGGGGGATTGAGCGGCAAAACACGTTGCTGCCAGGATTAGGAGAGAAGAAAAAAAGAATTTCTTTGCGGAACTAAGGAGAGAAGAAAGAAAGAGTTTCTTTGCGGAATTCGAGATGTTCAAGAGAGCGCTCGCAGTTTCAGATTTGAGAACGCGAGTAGTGTAATTCACAACCACTGATTATGAACTTGTCATCCGGAGCGAAGCGATGCCGAGCCAGACAGCTATCGAAATCACAATTCACAGATTACGAATCAAAATGTTTTCCTTTGCGATCCTCTGCGTCCTTTGCGGTTGAACCTTTTGCTTTTTCCTCAGGCCCAACCATTCACGGCTCAATGCTGAATGCCCTTGATTATGAACTTGTCACCCGAGCGGAGCGAAGCCAATGCCGAGCCAGACAGCTACCGACATCAAAACTCACAGATTACAACTCAAATTGTTTTCCTTTGCGATCCTCTGCGTCCTTTGCGGTTGAAGCTCTTGCTTTTTCCTTAGGCCCAACCATTCACGGCTGAATGCTGAATGCCCTGTTGCCGACTACTGACTACTTGCTACTGACTACTTGCCTCTCCGCAATAATCTCCTCGACCCTCGCCACCACCTCATCCAGCGTCATCTCCGTCGAATCAATCCTTATCGCATCCGCCGCGGCCTCTAGCGGAGAATTCGCCCGGCTCCTATCCCGCTGATCGCGCTCCCGCATCTCCTGCACGATCTTCGCCTGCTCCTCCGGCGACGCGGCCTGCTGCTTGAAACGCCTATCTCCCCGGATCTCCGCCGCAGCATCGAGAAATATCTTCACATCGGCATTCGGAAAGACTTTTGTCCCGATATCGCGCCCTTCCATCACCACTCCGCCCGCTTCGCCCATCTTCCGCTGCAATGCCACCATCCACTCGCGCACCTTGGGATGCACTGACACCCGCGACGCTGCATCAGTCACATCCTTCTCCCGGATGCGCTCAGAAATATTCTCTCCGTTGAGTAATACGCGATTGCCATCCATGCGTCGCTCCAACTGAATAGAAGATTCATGCGCCAACTCCATCAACCCGGCTTCATCATCGAAAGACACATCCGACATGATCGCCTTTAGCGCCAGCGCCCGATACATCGCTCCCGTCTCAATATTCAAATAGTTGTGCTTCCGCGCAATGCGCGAAGCAATGGTGCTCTTCCCCGCTCCCGCCGGCCCATCAATGGCGATAACCAAGCCACCCGGTCGCTTTTCTTTTTGTTCATTCACCTGATGTTGTCATCCTGAGAGAAGCGCAGTGTAGTCAAAGGACAACGCCTTTGCCGTTACACTTTGCTTTTGCTTTTGACTTTTGAATTTACTCGAAACTAAAAACTAGAAACCAGAAACTGCTTCTTGTCATCCTTAGCGAAGCGTAGCGAAGTCGGGCCCCTATCACTCTGCGGGCATCTGCAACACACTGAGACCTAGATACCTCTGTGATCCTCGGTGTTCTCCGTGGTTAAGGTTTTGGTCTCGGTTTTCTCGGGCCACCAAACTTCTTCGGCCCCCCGAACGACTTCTTGAACGCCGGACGCGGCGCGAAACTTTTGCGCTCACCCTCTCCAGCAGGACGGCCTTCTCCACTCGACGATTTTCGCGGACCAAAACTCTTCCGGTCCCCAAATGACTTTCTCTCACCGAACGGCTTCCGCTCTCCACCCGCCGCTCGATCGCCGAACGGCTTTCGCGGACCGAACGACTTCCGTTCACCTGAAGGCTTATCACCGAAGCTCTTCCGCTCGCCAAACGGCTTCCGGTCACCAAAGCTCTTCCGTTCACCCGCAGGCCTATCGCCAAAACTCTTCCGCTCACCGAAAGGTTTCCGGTCACCGAACGATTTCCTCTCTCCACCCGGCCGATCCCCGAACGGCTTCCTCGCCCCAAACGGTTTCCGATCACCAAAAGATTTTCTCTCTCCAAAACTCTTGCGCTCGCCCGATGGCTTATCTCCAAAGCTCTTTCTTTCCCCAAACGGTTTGCGCTCGCCAGCCGGTCGATCACCGAAAGGCTTACGCGCGCCAAACGTCTTCCGTTCACCGAAAGACTTGCGCTCGCCTATTGGTTTATCTCCAAAGCTCTTTCTCTCGCCAAACGGTTTCCGATCGCCAAAGGATTTCCGCTCTCCACCCGCCGCTCGGTCTCCAAAAGGTTTCTGCGCACCGAACGGTTTCTTGTCGCCGAAGGATTTCCGTTCACCACCCGCAGCTCGGTCCCCATACGGCTTTCGATCTCCGAAAGATTTTCGCTCGCCAAAGCTCTTTCGCTCTCCCGTGGGCCTGTCACCAAAACTCTTCCGGTCTCCAAATGGCTTTTTGTCGCCGAACGGCTTCCGGTCGCCCGTTGGTCTGTCGCCGAAGCTCTTGCCTCCGGTCTTCCCGAACTTCGAGAAAGGACCACTTGCGAATCTCGCCTTCTTCTCCGCCGAAGCGATCTTCCCCTGCTCTCTCGCCTGCCACGGACGTATCTTCCTTTCGCCAGCCGCAACCGGAACCGCTTCCTCCTCGCCGCCGCGCGGGAACAGCCGCAGCATGTTCTTGCCGCTCACCAGTACGTGATCGAACTCACGCGCGGCCACTAGCGCCTTGATCACTTCCGTTACCCGCGACCGCGGCACCAGGCGCGAGAAGAATTCTTCAACATCCTTCTGCTCCGCCGCCACCACCGCCTCCAGATACTTCGACACCAATGCTGACAGCGCTTCTCCCGCCGATATCTGTTTCCCAGCATTCACCTGCTCTGGTGCCCAGCGCTGCATCACGTCCCACTGCGCTTCTACTGGCTCACCGCTCTCCAGGCCTTTGTCCACGCGCGTGATCCGCAACTTCGACCACAACGTGTGCAGCACCTTCTCTATCGCATTAACCGTTATCTCTTTCCCCAGTCGCTGTCGCAGATCATCTTCCGTGACCGGCCCATGCTCCTGGATCACTTTGAACGTATGCGTCGTCAACGCCTTTTCACCGCGCGCTCCCGCGCTGGGCGCAGTATTCGGATTGCGCTCACCTACCAGCGCGTAGAAATACGGAAACTCCGCCGCCGACACCAGCAGCGAACCGTCATCACCGAATCCCACTTCAAACGCCGACTTCTCAAACAACAACCGCACGAACAACTCTGAAGCCGCACGGGCGTCATCGTCCTCGAACGCCTGCTTCGCTGTCGGCAAATCTTCTTTCGATCCCTTGTACGCGCCGATAAACGTTGGCCCCAACACCGGTGGCTTTACCGGATACGCCAATGCGATCCCCACCGAATTAAGGAACTCGCGCGCATCATCAAGCGTGCGCATCTCGCGATAGTTCTCCGGCTTCACCGCCGGCACGCGCCACTTTTTCTGCCGTTCCTTCTGTACGTCCTGCTCAAAAATCATTTTGTGTCACAACTCTCTTTGTTCCAAGTAAGCACTTCCGTGTTCATCCGTGTCTTCCATGTAATCCGTGGCAAGCTGTAGCATTTGGTTGGTTTTGCTTTTGCCGATAACCGACAGCTAGATCCTCTTGAACGCCTTCTGTATGTCCTTTAAAGAATACCTCAACACCACCGGCCTCCCATGCGGGCACGTCATCGGATAATCCGTCTTCGCCAATTCCTGCAGCAACCAATCCATCTTGTTCTGCTCCAGAGGCATGTTCACTTTGATGGCCGCATGACACGCAATGCTCGCCGCGATCCTGTGCCGAACCCTGTCCAGGTTCTCCGTCTGCTGCTCACGTTCGAACTGTTCCAGCAACTCGAACAGCATCTTCTCAATCTCCGGCGCATTCACTCCCGCTGGTGCTGTCTTCACCGCAATCGTCCGCGTGCCGAATGGCTCTACTTCAAACCCATTGGTGCGCAACTCCTCCGATATCTCCGTAAAGATCGCCTGCTGCCCCGGAGTGAGTTCAACGATCAGCGGCATCAGCAATCGCTGCCCTTGCAGCTTCTCCGTCTCCCGCTCGGCCAATATCTTTTCGAACAGCACCCGCTCATGCGCAACATGCTGATCAATGATCCACAATCCTTCATAGTTCACCGCCAGGATGAACGACTCCCGAATCTGTCCCAATGCCTTCAACGTACCCAAGCTGGTCAGATCAACAACCCCGGAATCTTCGTCACCATTGCTGACCACTCCCGCGCAGGTGTCACCAGCCGCGCCATTCGGCTGTTTACCGACACTCGCACCCCTATCCGCAGGATAGGGTGCGAGTGTCGAACTTAATGCCCTCACAATAGCCGCGTGATCGATGCGCGGCACAGCCACTGCCGCATTCCCGCCGACATCTTCCCCACCCTGAAACGCCAGCCGCCCGCTTACCTCCGTCACCATTGGTGCCTGCAAAACAAATCCATCCAGGCTTGGGGCTACGCCCGGGGCTGCCCCACTCTTGTCGCTTGCGACAGGGTGGATATTCATCGCGCCCGGCGTCAACGCCTGTCCCGCGCTCGGCTGCGCTGATATCTCGCGCGTGAATTGCGGTACCGGACGCGCGCGCATCAACGTCGCGCGAACCGTGTCGCGCACGAAATCATGTATGAATGCCTGTTGCCGAAATCTCACTTCCGTCTTCGACGGATGCACATTCGCATCCACTTCTTCCGACGGCATCTCCAAAAACAGCAGCACCACCGGAAAAACCGTCGGCGGAAGAATGTTGCGATACGCCTCTGTTAATGCATGCTGCACGAGCCTGTCGCGTATCAATCTGTTGTTCACAAAAATGAAAATGGAATTCCGATTCAGCTTTTGTATCTCCGGCTTCGACACAAATCCGTGCACGCGAATCTTGCCCGGCAACGGCTTTTCGTAATCTTCATCGCGCCGCCACGGCGGCGGCTCCGGCAATCCCACCCGCTCCAGGTCAGCTTCCGCCGCCACCGGAAGAAGTTGGTCAAGGGTATCTTTTCCGAAAACTTGATATATGCGCTCCGCATGCGTCTTTACAGGTGTTGCAACAAGGATCGCGTTCGTCGCCGAATGTAATTCGAAATGTTTCTCCGGATGCGCCAACGCGTAATGCGTAACCAGCGATGCTATGTGCGACAACTCCGTCGACTCCGCCTTTAAGAATTTCTTGCGCGCCGGCGTGTTGAAGAAAAGATCTTTCACCGTCACGGACGTGCCTTTCGGCAATCCCGCCTCTTCCACTTTCAAAAACTTTCCGCCGGCAATCTCGATCAAAGATCCCGCCGGCTCATCCGCCGCGCATGTTTCTAGCGTAAGCCGCGATACGGATGCGATCGACGGCAAACCTTCGCCGCGAAAACCCAGCGTAGAAATCGTCAGCAGATCTTCCGCATTTTTTATCTTTGAAGTCGCGTGCCGCTCGAACGCAAGCATCGCATCATCGCGCACCATGCCCGAACCGTTATCGGTGACTTGCATCAACTTTTTTCCACCGGCTTCCACCTGCACGCGAATGCGCGTCGCGCCGGCATCTAGAGAGTTTTCCAGCAACTCTTTTACGACCGACGAGGGCCGCTCGACGACCTCGCCGGCAGCTATTTTGTTCGCGACATTTTCAGATAAAACGTGGATGCGGCCCATGGTTTTTGCGACTGAATGTTCCCACGTGGAACGTTGTGGAAAAATGCTGTTTGTTAGAAGACAGTTATTAATTTTCTGCTTACTGGGTCCGTTGTGCGCCGCCCAGTGACTTCAATGCTTCCGCGATCTGCGTGGACCAGAGTGCTACTTCGTCGTCGCGCAATGTGCGGTCAGTGGACTGGAAGGTCACCCGCAAGAGCAACGAGTATTTGCCTGCGGGGACGTTCCCGCCACGGAAGATCTCTGCGGGTTCGATGCTTTGCAACTCTGCCAAGCGAAGCGCGCGGATTGCCGTGGTGATGCGGTCGAAGGTGATCGTGTCCTCGAACATGAAGGAGAAATCGCGATCGACGGCGGGATAGCGTGAGAGGCGCGTATATCGGGCGGAACGCAACGGAAGCTCGATGAGTTTGTCGAGCATAAGTTCTGCGATGTAGATATCCTGCTTCAGCTTCCGGGTGGTGGCGATGTTCGGGTGAAGCTGTCCGAAATGTGCGACCGTGGTTCCGTCGAGCATGGCGCGAGCGCTGCGTCCGGGGTGAAAGTAGTTTGGAGTATCAGTGTCGAATGAGAGCGACTGGTGCTGGAAAGATTCGAGAAGCGATTCAATGTCGCCCTTCAATCTCAAGAAAACTTCGGCACCGTTGGATGCTGAAGCACCAACGGTGCCGTTTTCTAAAATGGCAGCCGCAGTTGCGCCAATGCACAGCGCATCGTGTTCTTCCGTTTCGGCATTCTTCACATTCTTCAAACTGTAAACGTGACCGGATTCAAAGAGGCGGATCTTGCTCGGTTCGGTTCCGCGATTGAGGTTGTTGGAAATCATGTCCAACATACCGGGTACGAGTGATGCTCGCATGGCGGATGCCTCTTCGCTGAGCGGATTTGCGATCTCGACGATTGCATTTCGTGAGAAAGCTTGCGAGTCTGCTTTTGCTATGAAGGTGCTGGATATGGCTTCGTTGTAGCCGAGCGAGAGTAAGATGGAACGGATCTTTTCTTTTCTCTGTGCTTCCTCGGGTTCGACGACTGCTCCGGTGAATCCGGGAAGTGTATTAGCGAATTTGTTGAAGCCGTGAATGCGCGCGAGTTCTTCTATCAGATCGATCTCGCGCTCTACGTCGAGGCGCCATGTGGGAAGTTCTACTGTGTAATCGGCGGGCGCTTCGATCACACCTGCGGCCCTTCCCGTACTCACAGTGGTGGCGACAGGAGAGATGTGGGCTGGTGTGAGTTTGAAGCCGAGACGCCGCATAATGTGCTCGACTTCATTTGAAGAAATCTCTTTGCCGAGGATGCGTTTGGCTTCCGCGTGATGAAGAGAGACGGGCTCTCGATTGAAATCGCGGGCGATAACGTCAATCTTCTCGCCTTCGAGTTCGCCGCCCGATTCGAGGATGATCTCGGAGACCAGGTCGGTGGAGATGGGGCATGAGGCCCAATCTGCTCCGCGCTCGAAGCGATGCGATGCGTCGGTGTGGATGGCGTGGCGTCGTGCGGTGCGGCGAATGGCTGCGGGATCCCACCAAGCGGATTCAATCAGGATATTTTTCGTTTCAGCAGTGATCATGGTGTCCCATCCACCCATGACTCCGGCGAGGGCGACTGGTTTGTTCGCGTCCGCGACGACTACATCATCGGTGTGCAGCTTTCGTTCGATGCCGTCGAGGGTCTTCAGCGTTTCGCCGGCGCGACCCATGCGGATGATGAGTTTGCTGCCTTCGAGTTTGTCGAGATCGAATGCGTGGGTGGGTTTGCCCATCTCGAGCAGGACATAGTTGGTTGCGTCGGCGGCATTGTTAATGAGCTTTTGTTCGAGTTGGGCAAAGCGCTTCCGAACGCGTCCGGTTGACTGTCCGATGTTTACGTTGCGGATGACTTGTCCTGTGAAGCGGGTGCAGAACTGCGGGACTTCGATCTCAATCGGGAAATTTGCTTTGCCTTTGGGCGCGGGCAGCTTGGCTGCGAGTGGCTTCAAATTGAGATCGTAGATCGCGGATATCTCGCGGGCGATGCCGTAGTGGTTCATCGCGTCCACACGATTGGTGGTGATGTCCATCTCATAGATGGTGGTGTCGCCGGTGCCGGAGACGGACTCGACGGCGATGCCGGCGAGAGTCAAGTCTTCGGCGAGTTGACGTGGGTCAACCGTGTAGGGGACTAATTCGCGGAGCCAGTGCGGGGATATCTTCATTTTTCAAATAACCACAGAGAGCACAGAGGCGCACAGAGAAAACCAATATTTAACCGCGGATAAAAGCGGATCAAATCTGATCAAACAAAACCAAAAACATTTCTTTACAGGTCCTTAAGCTCTGCATTCATCCCTGTAACATGAATAAACGAGTTCCAATCATTCACAAAGGCTACGTTGTAGAAAGCTCCTGGAGGGAGTGCGGCATTTATTCCCTGAACCTTTAAGGCCTCAATCTCTTTACCGCTGCTAAAAAAACCGCCAATCCTATAAGACTTCTCCGTATATGGGTAACTCGGATCTGGAGCGTCAATTGATATAAATATAAGACCGGAGACAATCAATTCTACTTTCCGATCATTCACCTCGACTGCCTCATCGGGCGCGGTCATATCCGCAGTAATAACAAACTTCGCAATCTTGGCACCGTAATCAATTTGAATCGAATGCAATTCCGCATCGTGGAATCCGTTAGGTAGCGTGTCTTCCACCTCGTCAATCGTCATGCGAACTGCTCCAGGAAGCGGACGTCGCCGTGATAGAAGAGCTGGATATCATCGATGCCGTATTTCAGCATGGCGATGCGATCGACGCCCATACCAAACGCGAATCCGCTGATGGTCTTGGGATCGTAGCCGTTGGATTCGACGAAGCCGAAGACGTTGGGGTCGACCATGCCGCAGCCGAGAAGTTCGATCCATCCGCTGTACTTGCACAGGCGGCAGCCTTCAGTGGCGTTGAGCTTCCCGGTTCCACCACATTTGAAGCAACTGATCTGGACGTCTGCACTTGGCTCGGTGAAGGGGAAGAACGACGGATAGAAGCGCGTCTTTACATCTGAGCCGAAGAGTTCTTTCATGGCGTGGTCGAGCGTGCCTTTGAGGTCGCTGAAGGTGATGTTGGTGTCCACGGCAAGCCCTTCGACTTGGTGGAAGATAGGCGAGTGTGAAGCATCTGCGGCATCGTTGCGGTGAACCTTGCCGGGTATGACGACGCGCACGGGCGGCCGCTGTTTTTCCATGGTGCGAATCTGCACGGGCGAAGTGTGTGTGCGCAGAAGCAGGCGGTCGCGCTGTGGCTTGTTTTCTTGTCCGGCGATGAAGATGGTGTCCTGCGTGTCGCGCGCGGGATGGTTAGGCGGAAAATTCAGCGACTCGAAGTTGTAGTAGTCAGTCTCGATCTCCGGGCCTTCGGCGACGGAGTATCCCATACGCTGGAAGATGCGGACGATCTCGTTTTTTGTGCGGATGATAGGGTGCTCGGCACCGAGAGGACGCTTGATGCCGGGGAGAGTGACGTCAATGCGTTGCGATTCGAGTGATGGGCCGGCGGTGATGCGTTTTTCGGCGGCAGCGACGATCTCTTCTACCGCGGTCTTCAGTGCGTTGACGCGAGCGCCAACGTCTTTCTTAGCTTCTTTCGGGGCAGCCTTGAGCCAGAGGTCGTTGACTTGAGTGAGGATGCCGTTCTTGCGAGCCATCCAGTGGTCGCGGAAGATCTTGAATTCGGCGTCGTTGGTGACGGCGGAGGATTCGGTTTCAGCGGCAGCAATGAGCGCAGCAACGGCGCGGTCGAGGGCGGCGGGGGAGAAGTCGTCGAGTTTGGGAAGTGTGTACATGTCGTCCCTAAGGGACTCTGTATCTTAAACTCTTGGTTCCCAGCACACTTACGTCCTGGGCTAAATAATTCCGTCCCGGCGGGACTGGTCATCGCACGTGCCTAGCGTTGTGCCGTTGCGAAGCGCAATATCCTTCGCGCCTGAAGGCACTCAGGATGACAATTTGAAATTGTTTGAAAAAGACATCTCATCTGCAGATTAAGTAAAACTGTGCACAAAGACAAAGAAAAAGGGATGCGGCGAGCCGCATCCCTTTCCAGTGACTGAGAGTGGCTTACGCTGCTGCTTTTGCGAGCGCCGCTTTCGCCTGCGACGCGAGGCTGGTAAATGCAGCCGCGTCCTTTACGGCGATGTCGGCGAGGATCTTGCGATCCAGTTCGACTCCACTCTTCTTCAATCCATTGATGAAGGTGCTGTAGCTCAAGCCGTTCAGCTTGGCCGCGGCACCGATTCGCACGATCCAGATAGAGCGGTACTGGCGCTTCTTCTGTTTGCGTCCGGAGTAGGCGAACTTGAGTGCGCGCTCGACCGACTCTTTTGCTGAGCGGTAGAGCTTTGATTTTGTGAGGTAATAACCGCTTGCGCGGTCAAGAATCTTTTTCCGCTTGGCGCGGCGTTTAGTTCCACGTTTTACGCGAGGCATGTGTGCGTCCTTGTTTTTTAAATAAGCAGACCTAAAAGGTCTGGTCTATGCGGCTGGAGGTAAAGAACTGAATCTGACCTCTTCACACGCTGTTTCAGGAGAGCAAGTTCGTCAATGACGCCGCTCTCACCGTCCCCTAGTAGGGGATCATTCGTTTGATCTTCGGCGTATCCGCAGCACTGACTAGGCCAGGCATATCAAGCTTGCGCTTGTTTTTGGTGGTCTTTGAGGTCAGGATGTGGCGAATAAAAGCGTGACCGCGCTTAACTTTGCCGCTGGCGGTCTTCTTGAAGCGCTTTTTCGCGCCGGAATGCGTTTTTAGTTTGTATCCCATTGGTTAGTTATGCCTTACAGAACAAAGCGCTCACGGGTGTGAGCGCGTAGAGGGATTATAGCAAGTATGAGGCATTTCGGTAAAGGTGAGTGCCGTCCCTTCGGGACTCGGACTTTTTATACTTAGCTACCCAGGACTTACGTCCTGGGCTAAATAATGCCGTCCCTGCGGGACTCTGATCAGGCCTGTTGGGCGGGCGGAGCCTGGGGTGGTGGTGCTTGGGGTGGTTTCGGCTTGGATTGTTTTACTTCGACCTTCTTTGCCGGGACCAGGATCGCGTGCATGGTATTGCCTTCCATGCGTGGCGCAAATTCCACCAGAGCCTTGTCGCCGAGTTCCTTTATGAGGCGGTCGAGGACGTCGCGGCCGAGGTTGCGGTGCGACATTTCGCGTCCTTTGAAGCGGAGGCTGGCCTTTACCTTGTCACCTTCGGCGAGGAAGCGGATGGCATGGTTCTTCTTGGTCTGGAAGTCATGCTCGTCGACGTTGATGCTGAACTTGACCTCTTTGAGCGAAATGTTCTTCTGCGTCTTCTTTGAAGCTTTGTCCTTCTTGCCTTGCTCGTAGAGGAACTTTCCGTAGTCCTGAATGCGGCAGACAGGGGGAACGGCGGTGGGAGAGATCTCCACCAGGTCAAGACCTTTTTCTTTGGCAGCTTTGATTGCTTCGAAGATTGGCAGGACGCCGATCTGTTCACCTTCGGCACCGATCACGCGGACTTCGCGTGCCCGAATACGGTCATTTATGCGGATAAAACGCTTATCGATTGGATCCTCCGTGCACTATGAAACTAAGGGGAAAGTATAGCAGAAGGGCGAGAAGCAGTTTCGAGTCGAAGGCAAAAACAAAAGCTTTCACCACGGAGAGCACGGAGAACACGGAGGGACGCGGACAAAAGCCAAGGTCAAGCCGAAACGAGACCTTCTGTCGTACGCGAGTTTTCGCTGCAATCATTCTCAATCGAACCGCGTAAGCCATCTTGCGAGAGTTCGGTGATGCTGCCCTGAAAGATCTGATTTGCAGCGTGAATGCCTTCGAGCTGCAGTTTAATGAAGTTGTTGGTGAGAGCTTCAGTTGTGCCGTCCTGGCGTGAATGCAAAGTGATGGCTTCGAGGGAATGTCCGACGAAGCTCTGGCGGAAAGCGGCGTTCTTTTCTGCGATGAGGTCACGGAGAATCTTGTTTCGCTCGCGGGCAATGTGCACGGGGACGTGGTCCAGCATAGTGGCGGAGGCCGTGCCGGGGCGCGACGAATACGTGAAGACGTGCAGATAGGTGAAGGGGAGATCGGCAATGAAGGCGCGGTTCTCTTCGAAGAGTTCTTCAGTCTCGCCCGGGAATCCGACCATGACGTCTGCGCCGATAGCGGCGGTGGGCATGGCGGCGCGGATGCGGTTGATGCGGTCAGCGTAATGCCACGGGCGATACTTGCGGTGCATCATGCGGAGGATGCGGTCACTGCCGGATTGCAGCGGAACGTGCGCGTGCTTGCAGATGCGCGGCGAAGTTGCGACGAGTTCGATGAGTTCTTGCGACCAATCCATGGGTTCGACGGAACTGATGCGGAGTCGCTCGAGCGATGTGCGCTCGAGGATTGCGCGGACGAGGTCTTCGAAGCGTGTGGCTGGAGAAAGATCGCGGCCCCAGCGTCCGAGATTGATGCCGGAGATAACAACTTCGCGGTATCCGGCGGCGACGAGGGCGTCGACTTCGTAAATGGCGCTGTCGAGATTGAGCGAACGGCTTTGTCCGCGGACGAATGGGATTATGCAGAAGCTGCATCGGTTGTCGCATCCGTCTTGGACTTTGAGGTTGGGGCGGGTCTTTGCTTGAGCACCGTGTTCGAAGACGGGTGCGGCCATGAGCTCGGTGTGCGCGAAGATGTCGCCAGTGAGTGTGACGGCGGAATCGGATTGCGTAGCTTTCGACCAGAGGTCCGCGAGCGACACAAAATCGGCTGATTGAGCGCGATGAAAATGCGGAGTCTCGAAAAAACCAGTCTCTAGTTTCTCGTTTCTAGTTTCTAGTCCCAAACCTACCTGCAAAGGCGAAGGCGCTTCTGCGGGAATGACAGAATTTTTCAACGCGGAGGCGGCGACTTTGGCGACGTTATGTTTTTGGGAGTTGTCGACGACCCATGTGACTCCGGGGAGCGCGGCTACTTCTTCAGGAGCGCGTTGCGCGTAGCATCCGGTGACAAGGATCTTGCAGGATGGATTCTCGCGATGGATGCGGCGGACCGTGGAGCGAAGGTCAGCGTCAGCAGCGGCGGTGACCGTGCAGCTATTCAATACGACAACTTGCGCCACATTGAGTGCCGGAGCGCGAGAAAAGCCGCGAACTATAAGATTCTGCTCAATGGAAGCACCATCGGCCTGCGTTGCGCGGCAGCCAAAATTCTCGACAATGTATCCGGACACGGGAGTATTATAGCAATCGACAGCGGAGGGTTTTCCATGCGAGACGGCGGCAACCAGAGTAGCTGCTCGAGCATCCAACCTGACTCTACTGCTAAGTGTTTTTCCGTTCTGATCAGTTAAACAAGGAGCTCATATGAAACGACGCATCCTGCTTGTTGACGACGAACTCGCAATCCTACTTACATTGAAAGCAATCCTAGAGATGAACGGCTTCGAAGTAGAAACGGCCGCGTCCGCAAAGGAAGCAATCGGCAAGCTGAAAGCGAACACGTACAACATGGTCATTACCGACATGCGCATGGAGACTGACACTGCGGGCTATGACGTGGTGCGCGCGGCGAAGAAGGCGGACACTCCGCCGGCGGTTGCGCTGTTGACGGCGTATCCGCTGCTGGGTTCGGATTGGAAAGACGAAGGCGCGAATTCGATGCTGGTGAAGCCGATGAATACTTCAGACCTGCTGAGGCAGATCGAAGCGCTGCTGGTGTCGCATGAGGACAAGAATGGCAGACAGAAGAATGTGGCGTCGGCGGCAGCGAGCGCTCCAAAGGCGCGAAACGGTGGAGCGAGAAAACACGCTTAGTCGTCAGGAAATAGGAATCATGGAACCGGCTCCGAGCGAGCCGGTTTTTTATTGCGCGCTGCGACGAGAATATATACGGACGAGATTCCGCGCGAATGAATCCGGATTCATTTTGGGAAGCGAGAATCGGCGCAATCGTGTGCTCCAAGAGCCTCAGTTCGGACTAGGCCGTAGCTGCGGAAGAACGTTTCCCCTGGAAACATTCGCGGCACAGTACCGGACGACCTTGCGTAGGCTTGAAAGGGACAGTGGTTTCTTTGCCGCATCCGGAACAGGTTGTGCGCGTTTCCACTTTCTGGTGGAAATTGCCCCCGCCTCCGCCGGCACGATGTCCCATATTGGCTGCGCGTTGCGACTTGCAGTTCTTGCAACGCTTAGGCTCGTTTTTGAATTGTTTATCGTGGAAGAAGAGTTGTTCGCCTGCGGTAAAAACGAAATCGTTACCGCAATCCACGCACTTCAGGCTTCTGTCTTGGAATTCCATTTTCCCCACCACCCCGTGGCCTGGCTTTATCCTTTGCGGGAGGATGTGGAAGCATGAAGGATCGGAGCCTACTCCGGCGCCGCCGTCGCGATTCCCCGCGGAAGAACTCAGCAGGTTGTCTTTGTTCCCTGTTAGGTTCGGCCCTCCACGGCTGGAGTGTTAAACCAGACGTGGATACAACAAAAACTTGGTATGACTCGACAGAATCCTGTCGCTATAAAACCCATGTGGGGGGAACGCTTGTTGCTTCTTTTTTCAAGCAGGACCGCTGGTTGGCAGCGGCCCCGCCTGAGGTAATCAGTTAGTCCTGCTCTTTACGAGCCTTTTTCCGGTTACGCTTGCGCGCGAGTGCAGCTTTCACACGCTTCTTTTCGCCGGGCTTCAGGTAAAAGGAGTGTCTTTTCACTTCCTTGATGATGTCCTCGGTCTGGACCTTTCTCTTGAAACGACGCAGGGCATTTTCTAACGGTTCGCCCTCTTGCACCTTTACTTCTGCCAACTAACAACACCCCCAACCCAATCCTGTAGGACTGTGGAAAGTTTTGCAGCCTTTACGGGGCAAGTCAAGTTTTATCTGGGAAATGGCGTATGTAGACGCAGAGTTTACTGCTTCTTCAACGCGTTTGCGTCAATGGCACTAAAGTGGCACCCAGGATTTGGCGGGTTTTTGCGTCCTGGACGAAGACGATGACATGGAGGTCAGGGCGCTTCCAGTCGGGGTGGAGTTTGAGCTTTGATTCGGCGGTGAAGGTGGTGCCTTCGATCGGGCCGAGCAGGCGTAGTTCACGGACGACTCCGGTGTGGGTGAGGGTGCGGCCGTCGTTTTCTCCACGTTTGATGCTCGATTGGAGGTTGGACTCGGTAATGGCGAGTAGGACTTGGGCGTTCTTGGCGGATACGGGGATGGAGTCGATGTTGATCTCGAGGATTTGGTCGGGGGCGAGCGTCAGGGCGATGTTGGCTTTAGGTTTGTTTGCAGCGGCGGCGAGCGCGGTGCGGGCAGCGGAGTCGTCTGCGCCGTTGAATTCGGTCTTGCCGTCTACGATCATCTGCGGAGTGTAAACGGAGTCGAGGTTGAAGCTGTCGCCGTATTGGCGCTGGCGTTCGGTCAGTTCTTTCGAGGAGAAGCGGTCCGTCCATCCGAGGTGGTTCCAATAGTCCACGTGCTGGCCGAGGACGATGATGTCGGCGTTGGGGACGGGCTGCGTTTCTTCGAGCTTTTTCAGGAGCGCGTCGGCGGGAGGACAGGAGGAGCAGCCCTCAGAGGTGAAGAGTTCGACGATGACGGGGGTGCGTTTGGGGGTGGCAGAGGCGGAGGTGCGCTTGAGGGTGCCTAGCGCTGCAATGCCGATGATGAGAAGAATCGTGAAGAGCCAGAAGCGAGGCATAGCTGTGGGTTAGATTACGCGGGCGTGGGGAAGTTACAAAGTTTTCGGGACCCAAGATGACAATTGAGCGGCGATGTGGGCGGGACGCCAGCGCTACGATCAAAATTTTAGTCGCAGTGAGAATTGGATCTGGCGGGGGGCGTAGGCGTTTGTGGGCGTTAAGAATGTTCTGGATTTAGTGAAGTAGGCGGGGTATTTGTTGGCGCCGATAGTGCGGTCTAACAGGAAAAATTCTGCGGCGGTGTTGGCGAAGCCGTCGTCGTTCACGTTCATGCGCTTGTTCTGGTGATTGAAGGTGTTAAAGCTTTCGGCGCTGGCTTCCATGCGGAAGCGGTCATTGAGTTGGAAGAGGCGTGTGATGCGCATGTCGCCGGAGATGTAGTTGGGGCCGACGGAGGAGTTGCGTCCTACGCCGGGGAGGCGGTCGTTCTCGGTATTGCCGTCGCGATTGGCGTCGCCGTTCACGTGGGCGTTGACCGGGCGTCCGCTGCCGGCGGTGAGGATGCCCGAGAGTCGCCAGTCATTGAATATGTTTCGCAGCACGGCGTGGTCGCGATGGAATGGATGCGGGTCGGAGGTCCACGCGAGCGCGAGACGATGACGCTGGTCGGTGACGCTGGGTGCGCGCTCGGCGCTGGTGGAGGTAGTGTCCTGCACCTGTGATCCGGTGGTGAGGAGAGCGTCTTGTCCGTCATCTACGGCATGAGCGTATGTGTAGGCGAGGCGGAAGTAGAGGCCGTTGTTCATGCGTCGCTTGGCGGAGAGGGTGAAGCCGTTGTACTGGCTGCCAGCGGCACTTTCGAAGACATTGATCGCACCGAGATTGCTGATCGGACGTCGCAAATCGTTGATGCACGGCGGAAACGGACAGGTGAGGCTCTTTGCGAACTGCCACGTGGAAAATGAATTCAGTGTGTAGAAGTCTCCGGTGAAAGTGTTCCCTGTTTCGTCATAAATGGGATACGTCTCTGAAATGGGAGTCGGGAGATTCTTGTCGCGCGCGCGGATCAGGTGCTTGCCAGTGACAAAGAGATAGGCAACACCAATGGCAGTCTTCTTTGCGACTTCTTTTTCGACAGTGACGCTGACCTGTTGCACATACGGGGTTTGAAAATCTTTGGAGAAACTGGAAATCTCGCTAGTTAGAAAACTGGCGAGGCTGGCAGGCGCGGCGCAATTGGCCAGCGAGCCGCATTGAACGAGGGGCTTTGGGTACGTGGGAAAGACCTGGCGGTCGAAAAAGTTTGCGTAGTCGAGAAACAAGTGCGATTGCGCCAGCCCGTTATTGAGTTCGACGGCTGACGTGTATATCTGCGGGATTCGGGTATAGAAGAGGCCGTATCCGCCGCGAATGACGAAAGGGCGATTCTCGCCGCCAAGCGATGCTGCGAAGCCGAGACGTGGAGAGATGTTGTTGGTGTCGAGTGGGACTTTGCCTGATTCCGGCCATGCGGGATTGTTGACGAGTCCTGCGGAGCGGAATGATTGCAGATCGTAGCGGACGCCCGCGCTGAGCGAGAGATGATTGCCAATACGGGCGGTGTCCTGAAGAAAGAGCGCGTATTCGTTGGTATCCGGTCGTGATGTGGCTTGTCCGAAATTCTGGATGTAGTAGCGCGGGACCTGATGCGCGTAGGCGCGTAGTGGCGTGAGTGGAAGTCCGCCGACCTGCGGGACAAAGGTGAATGGATTCACTTTGATGCCTGAATAAATGTATTCGCCGCCGAAGAGGCTGGGGAAGAAGTTGTTGTCGCGAGTGAGGCTGAGGTCACCGCCAAACTTGATGGCGTGGCGATGGTTGGTGATGCTGATAGTGTCGGCAATGTTAAGGCGGTGCTCGCGGGTGCGTCGCGGAAGGACGCTGGAGCGGCCGAATCCGCTGATGAGGTCTGTGATCTTGGTCTGCGGGTCAGTTGAGTTTGCGTCCGAACTTTGCAGGTCACGCGAGAACTGCACACGCAGATGGCTAGTGGTGCGAGCGCCGAGCGCGCTGGTCAGCGATATGTTGGCGCTCTCCGTGCTAACGCGCTCTTCCCCATTTTCACTTGTGGCGAAATTGGTGATTGGGCTCGCGGGATCGAAAAAGACATTATTTTGTCCGTAATAGCGCGAGATGTTCAGCTTGGCGCTGAGGTACTGGTGCGGATTGATGGCAATGTCAGTCTTGAAGAATCCGGTATTGCCGAGGAGCGCAGAGCGAAACTCTCCACCGAGCAGCGAGAGTTTATCGGCAGCGGCGGTGACAAGGGCTTTGTCGGTGGCTTCATAGTCATTCGTGGTGGGAGTGACTTGCGAAGTGCCATTTGCGAACTGCACGACTGTCGGAATGTGAAAGATGTGCTGGTCGAATCCGGCGAAGTAGAAAATCTTATTGCGCTTGAGGGGCCCACCGATGGTGAATCCGAATTGGTCTTGCTTGTCAGGATACTTCTTGCGCACGAAGGGATGCGTAGCGGCTGTGCGGCCATCACGCAAATAATAAAACGCGCTGCCGTGCGTGTGATTGGAGCCGGATTTTGTAACGACGTTTACGACGGCCCCGCCGGAGCGTCCTAGCTCCGCGCCGTAGGTGTTCGAGGAGACGCGAAACTCCTGCACTACTTCATTGCTGAACTGGTAGGGCGCGCGATATCGCCCGCGGGCCTGTCCGAAGAACCCGTTGTTGTTGTCTGCGCCGTCGACGAGGTAGCTGGAGTTGTATCCGCGAACGCCGCCGAAGGAGAGGTCTCCGTTGGAGGATGATGTGAGTCCGCGCGGATCTTGCGTGACTCCGGGCGTGAGCAGGACGAGATCAGTGAATCGCCGTCCGTTGATGGGAAGTTCGGCGATGGCGCGCTCGTCAATGACATCTGAGATGGCGCCAGGTTGAGTTTCCACGACGGGCGTGTCGGCTGAAACAGAGACAGACTCCTGCGCTCCAGCGATTCGCATGGAGATAGTGAGCGATGCAACACCGCCGACTTCGGCTTTGATCGCGGTGGCGGAATAGGGTGCAAAGTTTTTGGCGGTAATAGCGATGGTGTAGTCGCCGGGGGGAAGGAGGTCGAAAGAGAATCTGCCTTCAGTTCCGGTGGATGCTGTGCGAGTGATATCGGTGGCGGAATTCGTCAGCACAACGCTGGCGTTTGCGATGGCTGCTCCGGAGGCGTCAACTACACTGCCGCGGACGGCAGAGGTGGATGCCTCCTGCGCGAAAGCGGTTGCGGAGAATGCAAGCACGAAGAGAATCCGTTTGAGCATGAGTGGGGAGTTGTAGCATTCGAGTTCCGTTTTGGGATGGCGAGATTGGGAAATTTACGAAATCCGGAATTAAGTCAGAAATCAAAATCTTGAACCACAGAGGACACAAAGGGTTCACAAAGAAAACAAAAGAGGGCGGGATTGGAGTGCTGAGTGGCTTGGGAGGTGGTTGCAAACGTGGTATTTTCAATAGATTGCAAGGATTTGAAGTTCGTACCTGTACGGTTCCCTATAAATGATACGACCATATAAAGGTGTGTCGCCGACGATAGCGGCGGGTTGCTACATTGACGCTTCGGCGCAGGTGATTGGCGACGTTGAGATCGGCGAGCGGTCGAGCGTGTGGATGAATGCCGTGGTGCGCGGCGACGTGAACTCGATCCGCATTGGGGCGAATTCGAACATCCAGGATTGCAGCGTGCTGCATGGCATGCTGAACAAGTACAAAGTCATCGTCGGCGATTGGGTGACGGTGGGACATTCGGTCACGCTGCATGGATGCACCGTGGAAGACCGCTGCCTCATCGGCATGGGCGTGGTGATATTGAATAATGCGCGGATCGGCGCGGGAAGTATTATCGCCGCGGGCACGGTGATCCCGGAGAACACGGTGGTGGAGCCGGGGTCATTGTGGATGGGGACTCCGGGGAAATTCCAGCGCACGCTGGATGAGGCCGCGCAAGAGAGCATCATGACGTATGCGAGGAATTATTTGGGGTATACGGAGCAGTATTTAGAGGAAATTGGCAATTTGTGATTTGACTCTGATGATCCCTTTAGACAGTCCGAAGTGGAAAGATCTGAAGCAAGCATACGGCTCGGCTGAAAACATCCCCGCGCTGTTACGAGCTTTGTCAGCTCCGGGTTCCGCAGTTGAACAGAAGAAAGTTTGGCATGAAATATGGAGTTGCTTGTGCCATCAAACTGACGTTTATGACGGCACCTATGCAGCGATTCCTCATTTCCTAGCGATATTGAAGACGAAAGAAGGACGGGAGAGAGCAGCGTTTTATCACTTCATTGGGTACTCGTTCATGTGCGCCAACATGCCCGACGCAGTGACTTTTCCGATCGAGTTAGCGCATGAAGTGAAACAGTCCGTCACGGAGACTCTTTCGCTACTTTTGGCAGACTTGAAATTAGAATGGCCGAACAACGAACTTCGCATGCTTACTTCAATGTTGCTTGCATTGAAGGGTGATTTTGCCGGGAGTTCACTTTTATTGAATTGGGAATCCCTGGAAAAAGATTGCATTGTCGAAGCAGTCGATCCCTTCGAGATGACACGATGATCAAGGCCGTTCGAGGAACACGCGACATATTGCCGCCGGATTCGGCGCTCTTCCAGTTTGTGGAAGCTCAGGCGCGCGAAGTGTTCCGTCTTTACAACTTCCAGGAAGTGCGCACGCCGATATTCGAGGACACGCAGTTGTTCTCTCGCAGCGTTGGCGAAGAGACGGACATTGTCGGAAAAGAGATGTTCACGTGGGAAGACAAGGCGCGGGCCCAGAGTGAGAAGGCGCAGTCGCTGACGCTGAGGCCGGAGAACACGGCTGGCGTGGTACGCGCGTACATCGAACACGGGCTGGGCGACAAAGGGCAGCTGCAAAAGCTTTATTACATGGGGCCGCAGTTTCGCCGGGAGCGGCCGCAGAAGGGGCGGTATCGGCAGTTTTATCAGATAGGCGCGGAAGTGATTGGGCCGGCGAGTGCGGGAAGCGAATCTCCGGCGCGCGATGCGGAAGTGATCGAGATGTTGGCGATGCTGCTCGACCGCGTGGGCATTAAAGGTTGGACGCTGCTGCTGAACTCCGTCGGATGCGCTAATGATCGCGGGAAGTACAACGAGGCACTGCGCGCGGCGCTGAAGGATGTTGTGGGACAGATGTGTGCGGATTGTCAGCGGCGGGCCGAGACGAATCCATTGCGCGTGCTGGATTGCAAAGTTCCGGAAGACCAGCCGACGATCGAGAAGCTGCCGAAGATATCGGAGTACTTGGACGAGCCGTGTCGCGAAAATTTTGCGGAAGTGAAAAAGATTCTGGATGCGGTCGGCGTGAAGTACGAATTGAATGAGCGGATGGTGCGCGGGCTCGATTACTACACGCGCACGACATTTGAATTCACGCACGGTGGACTAGGCGCACAGAGTGCATTGCTTGGCGGCGGCAGGTATGACGGATTGTCCGAAATGTTAGGCGGACCGAAGGCACCGGGGATTGGATTCGCGCTGGGGCTGGATAGGTTTGTGTTGGCGTTGCAGAGCGAAGCTTCAGGTGCGCAGGTTCAGAGCGCGGTTTCCGCGTACATTGCGCCACTTGGTGCAGGAATGAACGCCGCTGCGGCGAAGCTGGCGCGGGAGTTGCGCGCGCAGGGTGTCGCGCTGGAGTTGGGCGACGAGAGCTTCCGCTTGAAGAAATCATTTGAAGCTGCGGAGAGAACTGGAGCGAAGTTCGTGGTGATTGTCGGCGAGAATGAAGTGAAGGCCGACACGTTCGCGGTGAAGGACATTAAGAGTGGCGAGCAGAAGACCATTCCACGCTCGGAGTTGGCGAAAACGCTAGGCGGGAGATGAGGCTGCCGTCCCTACGGGACTCGATCCGCCTTTGCTCGACAACCCACCACTTCCGTGGTGGGCTAAGCGCTTCCGCTTTCCGCACCTACGGCGCTTGTCCCTGATTGGACGCGCTGGGAACATTCACGCTGTTATTCTTAGAGGCTAATAAGCCTGCGGTCATCCGCATGAATCCGCGGCTAGAAAGAATTATGCAATTGGATTTTTTAGGCGATCTGAAACGAACTCATACCTGCGGGGCGCTACGTGCGTCCGATGCAGGCAACACTGTTGTTGTGATGGGCTGGGTCAACCGTCGACGCGACCTGGGTAACCTGATCTTTGTTGACTTGCGCGATCGTAGCGGGCTGACGCAGGTGGTATTCAATGCGGAGCAGAGTCGGGCGATCCACGAGAAGGCGAGCGCGTTGCGCACGGAGTATGTGATCGCGGTGACGGGCACGGTGAAGAAGCGCGAGCCGAACACTGTGAACAAGAACATTCCGACAGGTGAGATCGATGTTGTCGCCACCGAGTTGCGGTTGCTGAACGAGGCGAAGACTCCGCCGTTCTCACCCAGTGATGATGCGAACTCGACTGTTGCGAATGATGAGACGCGCCTGAAGTATCGATACATTGACCTGCGGCGTCCGCAGATGCAGGCGAACATTGAGCTGCGGCATAAGGTGGCGTTGGCTATTCGCAATGAATTGTCAGGGCGCGGATTTCTTGAGATTGAGACGCCTTTCATGACACGCAGCACGCCGGAGGGCGCGCGCGATTATCTGGTGCCGAGCAGGGTGCATCCGGGACAGTTCTATGCGCTGCCGCAGTCTCCGCAGTTGTTCAAGCAGATACTGATGATCTCCGGGTTCGATAAATATTTTCAGATCGTGCGCTGCTTCCGCGACGAAGACCTGCGCGCGGACCGCCAGCCGGAGTTCACGCAGATTGATCTGGAGATGACGTTTCCGCAACAGGAGCGCGTGTTCGAAGTAGTGGAAGGATTCCTAACAGCCGCGTTCAAGGCGGCGGGACACGAGTTGAAGACTCCGTTCCCGCGGATGTCGTATGACGAGGCGATCCAGCAGTACGGCAGTGACAAACCGGATTTGCGATTGCCGGCGATGACCGATGTGCGCGATGCATTCTCAGCGGAAGAGTTGGGAACGTTGCAGATCGAGGCGCAACTTCCGGTGATGTGTGTGCGAATCCCGGGCGTGGGCGAGTTGTCGCGAAAAGAGCGCGATGAGATCAAGACGCTGACGTCGGGAAAAAACGGCGCGAAGATTCTGGAGGATTTCAAGCGATTGGAGAAATCGTTTCCTGAGTCAGTCGCGAAGATCCGCGCGAAGTGCGGTGCGCAGGCAGACGATTTGCTTGTGCTGGTTGCGGGCGGAGCGAAACCGGCGGCGCATCCTTCGGAGGGCGGAGTGAAGCCCGAAGTGAAGCAGCATGATCACGCGGTGTTCACGGCCGCGGGCGCACTACGATTGGCGCTGGCGCAGAAGTATGCGGAGCGACACAAACTTTTCGAGCGCAGCGGCGACACGGCAAAAGATTTCCGTTGGATCTGGGTGACGGACTTCCCAATGTTCGAGTATGACGAAGAAGGCAAGCGGTGGGCGGCAGCGCACCATCCGTTTACCTCTCCGCATGAGCAGGATTTGATCGCGGGCAGGTTGGAATCGGATCCGGGAGCGGTGCGCGCGCTGGCCTATGACGTGGTGCTGAACGGCACGGAGTTGGGGTCAGGCAGCATACGAATCCATCAGCAAGAGATTCAGAAGCAGATCTTCCGCGCGCTGGGGATGACGGACGAAGAGGCACGATCGCGATTCGGATTCTTCCTGGAAGCGCTGGAATATGGGACTCCTCCGCATGGGGGTATCGCCCTGGGATTGGATCGTATTGTGATGATCCTGGCGGACGGCGACAGTTTGCGTGAAGTGATTCCCTTCCCCAAGACAGCGCAAGCGAAAGACCTGATGGTGGATGCGCCGACTCCGGTGAGCGAAGCACAGTTGAAAGAGTTGGGAATCAAGGTGAAATAGATTCGAGCTCGCGAGAAAAGCCCTCCATTGTGGAGGGCTTTTTGTTTGCCGGGCAGACTATCGCGGGCGGGCGATGAAGCCGTGGTCTCCTGCAGCGCTTCCTTCTACAGTTGAGAAAATTCCTACGACTACTCCAGTGTTGTTTGTGTCCTGCGCTTGGACATTCGTCGAGTCAGGGACCACGACGTCGAAGAATGTACTGCCACTCTTGAAGAATCCGGAGAGAGGCTTGTTCGACGAGGTCCACAGGCCCGTGATCTGCTGAGTGTCATTGACGCCATTGGCTTCGGTGTCGCCGGAGGTGGGCACGTTGAAGGTGGTGAAGCTAGTACCGCCGGTTGCAATATACCCAACGACATTGCCTCCGACCACGCCGACGATGTCGCCATTATTGTTGATGTCTTTCGCGAAGTTGCCGCCAGTGATGGAGTTTGGGGCGTCGAAGAGGCGGAAGGTGCCGTTCGGATCGCGAACGTATCCGTGGGCGGTGCTGTTGGTGAAGTTGGCGCGTCCGACGATGGTGCCAGCGGTGTTGATGCCGTTGGCTTCGGTGGCGAAAACGTTGGGATCAGGGAAGGCGATGCTGGTGAAGGTGCCGGCGTGGAGCAGGAATCCGGTAAGGACTCCGTTGGGAGCGGCGTACTCGCCGACAATGTCGCCATTGTCATTGATCTTGTTTGCGCGGGTAAATTTGTTCGCGCCAGGGAAATCAATGGTGGTAAAAACTCCGTTCGTCAGCAAGTAACCGTGTGTGCCGTTGGCGTCGGCGAATTCTCCCACGACATCACCGAGGTTGTTGATGCCGAATGCATTCGTGTGGCTTGCCCCGGGGACATCGATCTGTGTGTAGCTGGCAGAGTATGCGGGGATGACTTCGTTGCAAGGGCCGGTGCTGAAGCTCCAGGTGAATGGGCCGCCGGAGAACCCGTTGATGGTGGCAGTGTATGTGGTGACCGCGCCGAAGGCCTCTGGAGTTTGTCGTCCGCCGGGGCCGACAATAAAGGTGGCGGTGTTGGTGGCGGTATCAAAGGTGGCTGCGCCACTAACATTTCCATTCGGACCGGTGACGGTGAAATTGCTCGCTGTGAAGTTACTCGGCCCGGCGCCAGCGTTGAACCGCACCGTTAGTGTCGAGAATTGCGGGACGCAGGTTGCACCGGCCATAGGAGTGACGGATTGTACGGCTGCAGGTTGCGGAGTGGGTGACGGAGTTGGAGTCGGCGATGGCGTTGGAGTGGGCGATGGCGTTGGGGTGGGAGCAGGCGCGGGAGTGCCAGCAATCTTCTGAGGCGTGGGCGTCGTTGGAGTGGAGTTGTCGCCGCCTCCGCATCCTGAAATGGTTAATGCAAGCAACAGGAGAAAAGCAGAGACAATCCGCATAAAGGCCCCGAAACGTGAACTGAGTGTTGTTGATTTGGATGGGCTGGGGTTGCTGCGAGTTTGCCGGATTTCTGGCGCTGTACCCTGCTTAGGCATACAATCCTGCGGAGCAAGTTCCTCAGCACAGGAGGCCACACCAGTGCAGATCTCCCGCAGAAATTTCTTTCGCACAACTTTGTCCGCGACGGCTATCGGAGCGGTTTCAATGGCGGCCAATGCACTTCCCTTTCCAATGGAGGCGTTCGGAGAGCCGCGACGCGACTTTTGGCCCGATCCGCAAGCTGCTCCGGCGACGGGAGGCCCGGTGCTGCTGAACAGCAATGAGAATCCCTATGGGCCGTGGCCGAGCCTGAAGGAGAAGATGCGGGCGGCATTGGAGTTGGGGCATCGGTATCCCGATGCGCAGTATGAGCAACTGACGGCGAAGATCGCGGAGCTGCATCGCGTGAAGGACGAGCAGGTGATGCTGGCGTGCGGCTCGAGCGAGATATTGCGGGTGAGTGCGGAATTGTTTTGCGGGCCGGGAAAGACGCTGGTGCAGGCGTCACCGACTTTTGAGTCACTGGGACACTATGCGCAAATGCGCGGCGCGACCGTTCGGGCAGTGCGCGTGAATGACAAGTACGAACACGACTTGCAGAAGATGTTGCCGGCGGGCGAAGAAAAAGTTGGGCTGGTCTATATCTGCAATCCGAATAATCCGACGGCGAGCATCACTCCGCGAAAAGCGATCGAGGCGTATGTGAAGACGCTGCCGCAGGATACTTACGTCCTGATCGATGAGGCATACCACCACTTCGCGCTGAGTTCGCCGGACTATGTCTCGTTCTTGGATCAGCCGGTAAACGATCCGCGAATCATCGTCGCGAGAACGTTTTCGAAGATCTATGGGCTGGCGGGAATCCGCTTGGGATACGCGGTGGCCGCCCCGGAGACGGCGAAGAAGATGCGGGCGTTCTCCTCTTACGACAACGTGAACATCGTCGCTGCGAAATGCGGAATCGCTGCGCTAAATGACGCGTCCGGATTAGCTGCGGCGATCAAGCGCACGGAAGCAGACCGCGCGGAGTTCATCAATCAAGCGAACAAACGCAAGATCGCGATCGTTCCGTCGCAAGGAAACTTCGTGATGATCGAGACAGGGAAACCTGTTCGGCAAGTGATTGATTATTTCAAATCTAAGAACGTGATGATCGGGCGTCCGTTCCCGCCGCTGGATACTCATGCCCGCGTCACGCTGGGAACTCCGCCGGAGATGCAGGCATTTTGGAAAGCGTTGGATGGGATGGGACGCGCGTCGCGCTCCAGCAGTTAGCAGTTAGCAGTCAGCACTTAGCAGTAAATGGTTCAGCTGCTTACAAGGAGCGGTAGCAGCGGAAAGAAATCTGCCAGAATCAGCGGAAACCGCGGCAAAGTTTTTTTGTTTCGCGTTATACTGCGACAGCAACACGCAATCATCTCCCTCGAAGGAACATCTGCAATTATGTCTGTAAAGGCACTTGAGAAGCCTGAAGCTGAAGTATCCGCCAGCGAATTCCACTCCCTTGAAGAAAAAATCTACCGCACGATCGAACTGCTGAAGACCGCGCGCGAAGCGAAAGCCAATGCGGAGCGCGATGTGAAGCGTGTCCGCGAACAACTTGAAGAGCGCGAAGAAGAAAACGAGCAGATGCGGACGCAGTTGGTGGCTCTCCGAAAAGAGCGCGAGGACGTGCGTACCAGAGTAGAAAAGATGCTGAAGCAAATTGATGCATTGACCGCGTCGGAATCTGAGGCATAATCAGAGGCATGAGCAAACCAGCTGTGAGCAACAGCGTTCGCGTTGAGATCTACGACCAGTCTTACAACCTGCGTGGCACCGATCCGGAATACATCTTCAAGTTGGCAGAATTTGTTGACCTGAAGATGCGATCAGTTGCAGAGCAGACACAGACGGTGGACTCATTGCGTCTCGCGGTGCTGGCGGCGCTCAATATCGCGGATGAGTATCACGTGCTAAAGCGGAAATACGATGCCATCGCAAGCGAGACGCAGCAGAATACGAGCAGGCTTTCCGGCGCGTTGAATGAGGCGTTGGATGAGATATTGAAGGTAGGGTGAAAGACCCGTTTCTAGTTTTTAGTTTTTAGTTTCTAAAAGACTCCCAGGGGCTAAGCCCGCTGGGAGTTTTTTTGCGCCCGTTCAGGCGAAACAGGGTTCCTGATTATTTTTTCCAGATATTCACATCCTGGCGCTTGCGTTATCGCGCAATTTTCCTTAGCATCGATTTCGGAGACCGACCTGCAAAGTTTGTGTAGGTGGACACCGTTTATTGAACCAATATCTATAAACCGGGAGCATGACTCGAATGAACGGTCCGGTGTGCTATGTTCCGCCAGTCGGAAAAGCCTAAAGGACCTCGGCGTGTTCCCACTGTCTAACGACAGGTTCATAAACGGCCCAACTCACGGCCCCGTGGGTCGGCCTTTCTTTAACCTTCATAAAAGGGCTCCGCGGCAAGCCGCTTTTGCCCTCGTTGTCTGCTCGCGCTTTACGGCGCTCGCTCCCTTCCTCACCCCCGTTCCTTATGTCCCGTGCTGGTAAACTGAAATTGAACGAATAACTTCTCTTTGTTTCCCCACCTCTTTGAATTCGGACGATTCGCGCTGCCTACTTACGGCGTGCTCGCGGCCATTGGCTTGGTTGTCGGGCTGATCATCAATGTCAATCTGGCGAAGCGCGATGGTATCGATGAGGACTTCTCGTGGAATCTAGGAGTGATATCGATCATCTGCGGGGTGATCGGCGCGAAGGTACTGCTGGTCATCAATGACTGGGGATACTATTCGGCGCATCGCGGCGAGATTTTCAGCTTGAACATCTTGCAGGCGGGTGGCGTCTGGTATGGCGGTTTCATTGCCGCAGTGTTGGGCGGGCTGGCATATGTCGCGGTGCAGAAAAAGCCGTTGCTGAAGACGCTGGATGCATTTGTGCCGGGTATCGCGTTCGGACACGCGGTCGGCAGACTCGGATGTTTCGCCGCAGGATGCTGCTACGGCAAAGCCACTGACAAACCGTGGGGCGTGGTGTTTACGAATCCGCTGGCACATTCGCTCGTCGGGACGCCGCTGGGAATCAGGATGCATCCGACGCAGATTTATGAATTCCTGGCGGAGATGACCATCTTTGCCATTGTGCTGTGGACGTGGCGGCACAAGAAATTCTCCGGACAGGTATTTGGGACTTACGCGTTTCTCTACGGTATCGCGCGATTCTGGCTGGAGTTTTACCGCGACGATCCGGAACGCGGATCTGTCTTCAATGGCCTGATGAGCGGGACACAGTTGATATCGATCGTGCTAGTGATCATGGGCGGGTTGATGTTCATTCAATGGCGGGGTGAGAGTAAATCGGCGGTTGCGGTTTAGAGCTGCCGTCCCTACGGGATTCGGTTTCGATTTGTCCGACTACCCACCACTTACGTGGTGGGCTAAGCACTTCGCTTTCCGCGCCTACGGCGCTGTTTCAGGGATCGCATCTTGTTCCGTTCATTTCTCGCCGTCCGTAGTGGACGGCAAAAATCCCCACGTTAGCTTCGCGAAGGTGAGCACCGCTTTCGAGGACCCAGAAGTTCCGCCCCATGCGGGAAATTGAATACTTCCGCGTTGGCTTCGCGAATGCGGGGCACCCGCTTCCGACAATCGATCAGTTCGGACCCAAGCGGGCATTGTGGCAGATGGAAAAAGCCCACGTTAGCTTCGCGAACGCGGGACACCTACTTCTGGCAGCTTGGGTTCTCAGAGCCCGCCATATTGCGGAGTCGTAGTGATCCTTCTCTCCGCTTAGGATGACAATCTCTCTAGCAGTTACAATGGAATGAATGTCTCCGAAGAAATCCAATGAATTTCAAGCTTCCGCAGAGGATGTGGGAAAGCGGCTGGACCAGTTTCTGGTGTCGCAGCTTGACGATGTAAGCCGCGCGCGCGTGCAGCAGTTGATCGAGCAGGAAAAGATCAGCGTCAACGGCAAGTCAGAGAAGGCTTCATATCGCATGCAGGAAGGCGATGATGTCGCTCTGCTGGGGCCAGCAGTGCCTCCACCGCTAAAGGCGACTCCGGAAAATATTCCCCTTGATGTTGTCTATGAGGACGATTCGCTGGCGGTGATCAACAAGCCAGCGGGGATGATGGTGCATGCGGGCGCGGGGCAAGCGGCCGAGGATCACGAGGAAGATGATCCGCGCACGCGGGGCACGCTGGTGAATGCGCTGCTGTATCGGTTCAATAAGCTGTCGCAAGAGGGCGGCCAGTTGCGGCCGGGGATCGTGCATCGGCTGGACAAGGATACGAGCGGGCTGATCATCGTTGCGAAGAACGATTCCGCGCACCGGAAACTGGCGGAACAGTTTTCGAGTCGTGTCGTAAAAAAGACATACATTGCCCTGGTGCATGGCTGGCCTAAGCAACCGAAAGGCACGATCAATGCGGCGATCGGGCGCGATAGGTCGCGGCGGCACAGGATGTCAACGCGCGCACGCGAAGGCCGAGATGCCATCACGCATTACAAAGTGCTGGGCGAGTACACGACTCCGTACGGAAAGTTTGCGCTGCTGGAAGTGACTATCGAGACGGGACGCACGCATCAGATCCGCGTGCATCTGGCGTCGCTGGGACACACCGTCGTAGGCGACACGCTGTATGGGTCGCCGCGGGAGATTGCTCCGCTGAGCAGTGCGTACAATCGGGCGAAACCGGCGGACACCAAAGCGACACGTGATCGCGCATCATCCGAACTTGCGCGGACGCTGACAGAACAAGCGACGGGAGACGGAGTCGCAAAGAAAAAAGCTGTGAAGAAGAAGGCGAGCAAAGACTCGGCTCCGGTGGAAACGCAGGCTGTAAAGGCGATCACTCCGCTGACGTTGTCGCGAAACTTCCTGCATGCGGCGGCGGTGGAGTTTGTACATCCGAAATCGGGCAAGCCATTGAGTTTCGAGCGCAAACTTCCAGCAGAGCTGGACGGCTTTCTGGCCCAGTTGCGGCATCAAACCTAGCACCAACCGGAATATATAATGAATGTGCTGATGAGAAACGTTCGCATACTTGTACTTGCAGGCGCGGCGATGATGATGTCGAGCGCGATGGCACAAACGACGGGATCGACAGGACAAGAGCTGCCGTCGGCACCTTCGGCGACGAGTGCGCCGGCAAAGAAACCGGCGCCTCCAGCTTCCGCACAGACTACACCAGCACCTACGCCGAAGACTGATGCCCAGGCGACGCAGCCAGTATTGCAATCTCTTGGCGACGGCAAGAAGAAACCTACGTCCACTCCGGCGCAAGATCCGCAGACGAACAAGGGGAACCAGGATCCGTCATCGGCGCTCCCGCCACCGGATGCGGATAACCCTGCGTCAGACAAACCGTTGGGCGCGAAAGATTCAGCGAATCCGGATGACTTCACCGTTAAGAAAAAAGTGGAAGAGGTCAACGTCATCTTTACCGTGACGGACAAACACGGGCGATTCATCAAGAACCTGCAGAAGGATGAATTCAGCGTGATGGACGATAAGCGTCCGGCGGAGGCGATCAGAAGTTTTGTCGCTGAGACCAATCTTCCGCTGCGCGTAGGGCTGCTAGTGGATGCGAGCAACTCTATCCGCGACCGTTTCAAGTTCGAGCAGGAAGCGGCGATCGAATTCCTCAACCAGATCATTCGTCCCGTGGACGAAGGATTTGTGCTGGGTTTTGACACAACGCCTGAAGTCACGCAGGACTTCACCAGCCGCACGGAAAAACTGTCGGCGGGCGTGAGAATGCTTCGCCCGGGTGGAGGCACTGCGCTTTTCGATGCGCTTTATTATGCGTGCCGGGATAAGTTGCTGGCGCATCCTGACAAGCAGACTGTGCGCAAGGCGATCATCTTGCTCTCTGATGGAGATGACAACCAAAGCCGCGTGACCCGCGAAGAAGCCATCGAAATGGCGCAGCGCGCGGAGGTGGTGGTTTACACGATCAGCACAAACCTCGCCGATAAAGGCCGCGGAGATAAAGTGCTGGAGCGGATATCCGAGGCGACAGGCGGGCGCGCATTCTTCCCGTTCAAGATTCAAGACGTGTCAAATGCGTTTTTGGAAATCCAGGAAGAGCTGCGCAGTCAGTACGCGCTCGCGTACAAGCCTGCAGACTTCAACTCAGATGGGCGTTACAGGTCAATCGACATTACCGCGCATAACAACAAGCTGAAAGTGCGAGCGCGTAAGGGATACTTCGCGCCTAAAGGCTGAGAGACAGTGGGTAGTGGCTAGTGTCTAGTTTGAAACAAAACCTGGAAAGAACTTCATGAAGCCAGTTTCTAATAGCGAAGGTGCTTGTGCCAAGAGCTGGTTACTTCCTTGGCGCGTAATAGCCTTTTCGCGCCTGAACCTTGCCTGATTTCGTGTGAATCTCGATTTGGCGGAATTTTCCGTCACGGGCTTGATTAGTCGGTGAGTATCCGATGCTGTACTGGCTGCGGAGTTCGGCGGCCACCTGATCGAAAGCTTCCTTCAGTTTGTCCGGACGTGAGCCAACGTCAATCACGCGGCCGCCGGTCTCTTCCGTAAGCTTGTGCATGGCGCGGTCGCCGCCGTATCCCATCTGGCCGTAGAACTGACGGTCGGCGATGAGCAGTACGTAGCAGATGGTGTCGGCTTTCTGCGCGGCTTCGATAGCGTCCTGAATCTTGAGCTTGCTGCCAACATCTTCGCCGTCGGTGAGGATGATCATGGCCTTGCGTCCGACTTCGCGAGCGAGCTTTTCATCCGATGCGAGGAAAACTGCGTCGTAGAGTGCAGTGCCGCGCGGCATGCTGCTGGTGGGAATTGGGCCGCCACCCATCCCGGGAACGCCGGTGCTGGCGCCGCCGGTGTTGATGCGGACACTGTTCATCGCCGTGCGCAATTCTTTGGAAGAGTTGGTGAAGTCCTGAACGAGTTCAACGTTCACGTCGAAATTGATGACGAAGGCGAGGTCCTTGGGACGCAGCACCTCGTTGAGGAACTGTCCGCCGACCTCCTGCTCCATGGGAAGAACGCGTTGCTGGCTGCCACTGGTGTCAATCAGCATGCCGAGCGTGAGCGGCAGGTTGGTATCGCCGGTGAAGTACTTAATGTTCTGCGGCTGGCCTTCTTCGAGGATCTGGAAGTCTTCCTTCTTCAAGTTCGGAATCAACATGCCGTGCTTGTCTTTTACGTTGAAGAAAATGTTGACGACGCTGACGTCCACGCGAAAAGTATCATTCTGGCCCTGTTCGGCATTTGAAGGAGTCTTCTGCGCGGGAGGCGATGCCTGCTGCGGCGATTGCGCGAAAGAATGGCCGGCATAGATCGACATGGCGCAAACGGCCACAGTGAGGACGAGAATCACTGCGCGTAGCCGACGGGAACCACTTGCCATGTTTGTGTTCATCTTTTTTGGTAGTCTAAAGCTTACAACTTTACTAGTAGAACCCAGTCTATAGGGAATAGACGCGAAAAACTGACAGAGGGTGCAACAGAGTTGCAAAGAGGGGCAATGCGCAAATCTATTAGCGGCAGGATGTTAGCTGCGGTCGTGGTTGTGGCGTCCTTTTTCAGCTGGACTGTCACAAGCGCTCAGGGACAGCAACAGCAGATTCCGGATGCCCCTTCAGCGACGCGTCCAGTGCCGCAGACGTTTCCGGCGGGAACGAAGACCGCGCCGGCAAATCAGCCTGCGCGAGATGGAGCGTCGTCAGGCGACTCATCCTCCTCATCATCATCTTCTTCTGACCCCAACACTCCGCAACCCGCGACAGATGCCAGTTCCACAGGCACAGCTCCTGCCGATGCGAGGCGCATGCCACGTCCGGCAACCAGAACTGCGGATGACGACGGTCGCGACCAGTTCAAGATCAATGTGGCCGTGAGTTTCGTCACCGTTCCGGTCAACGTAAAAGATTCTGACGGACGCATGGTCGCCGGGCTTCAACGTCGCGATTTCTCCGTCTATGAAGATGGCGTCCTGCAACCGCTCAAGCTGTTTACCAGCGACCCATTTCCGTTGTCTGCGGCTTTGATCATCGATCAGGGCATGTCTGACACGGCGATGAAGAAAGTGAATGACAGCCTTCCCGCCATCACAGGCGCGTTCAGCCAGTTCGACGAAGTGGCGCTCTACACGTATGGAGATTCTGTCCACAAAGTCACGGATTTCAATGCGGTAAGCGATGCGCTGACCGGGGCGTTGCGTCGGGTGAAGCGAAGCGGACAGACAGGCGGAGTGCCGGTTGTGTCCGGGCCAATGGCAGGCGGCCCGACAGTGAATAACCGCCCATTCGATCCGGGAACGCCGCAAGTACAGACGCCGACGAAGGAGTCGCACACTCTGAATGATGCGATCTTGCGCGCGGCTGCGGATCTGAGCAGGCATAAGAGTGATAATCCCACACGCAAGATTATCTTCATCATCTCCGACGGCAAAGAGCAAGGCAGCACCGCAAGCTATGCGGACGTATTGAAAGTGCTGCTGACACACGAGATCGCTGTCTATGGTATTGGCGTGGACACTGCCGCTATTCCCGTATACAACACCGCCTCGAAATTGCATCTGCCATTTACGGGATACGGGAACATTCTGCCTAAGTATGTTTCGGCAACCGGCGGTGAGTACTTTGCGGAGTTTTCACGAAACGCGATTGAAGGCGCTTATGCCAATCTCACCGAAGTGGCGCGTAACCAGTACACCCTGGGTTACAGCACGCGGGCGACGGTTGCGGGCAATTACCGGTCGATCGAGGTCAAGGTGAAGCGTCTGGGGTTGCGCGTGTACGCCAGGGATGGGTATTATCCACTTCCGCCGCCACGGGCAAACCAGTAGCAGAGGCAGATCTCCACCGGTACAGGTCACTTTAGTAAGCATCTCGATGTGAGATTGCTGTCCGATGTGGTGGTTTCAGGCATTAGAATCAGTAGTAGCTCTCCTGTGATATAAGAATAAGCATACTCAGCAGAGTTTCTGTTTCGGCATCCCCATCGCAAAGACATAGATAAGAGCAGTGTCCGCGCGACCCGATTGAGGCAAGGTCTTGAGTTTCATCAACTTCGCGGCAAGAGAAATAAACTGCAAAATCGTGTATTACGGCGCTGGCCTTGGTGGAAAAACCACCAACTTGCAGGTTATTTTCGACAAGACCGGAGACAAACAAAAAGGCAAGATGATCTCGCTTGCCACCGAGAGTGACCGTACACTTTTCTTCGATTTCCTTCCCCTTGACCTGGGCACCGTCCGCGGATTCAAGACGCGGTTCCACCTTTACACCGTCCCCGGGCAGGTCTTCTACGATGCCAGCCGCAAACTGATCTTGCGCGGCGTGGATGGCGTGGTGTTCGTTGCCGACTCACAAGAAGAGCGAATGGACGCCAACTTGGAAGCGCTGGACAACCTGCAAGACAACCTCAAAGAACACAACTACGAACTGGCGAAAATCCCTTACGTGCTGCAACTGAACAAGCGCGATCTTCCCAACGTGATGCCCGTAGACGCCCTGAAGAAAGAACTCCTGAAAAAAGGCGAACCCGTCTTTGAAGCCGTAGCCTACAACGGCACCGGAGTTTTTGAGACGCTGAAAGAAGTGGCACGGCAGGTTCTGGTTGAATTGAAAAAAGGGTAGAGTCAGTGGTTGGTAGTTTGTGCAATTGAAAAAAGGTTAGCCCCGCAATACACTTCCTCCTCTCATCTCTGAGATTGAGGAGTCTCCAATGTCTAACTCCGGTTCCATCAGTCTCCCTCCTATGGCTTTCGGGGGCGTCAACCCCATCTTCCGCGTTGCCGATCTGAAGAAGAGTCTTGACTATTACATCAATGTGCTCGGCTTCAAGGTGAACTGGGAGTATCCGTATATTGCATCAGTGTCGCGCGGGCGTTGCGGAATTTTTCTGAGCGAAGGCGATCAGGGGAATCCCGGCGCATGGGTGTGGATCGGCGTTGAAGATTGCGAGACTGTCTTTCAGGAACTTAGTGCCAAAGGCGCGAAGGTGCGCAATCCACCTTCGAACTATCCGTGGGCGCTTGAGATGCAAGTGGAAGACCTCGATGGAAACGTGATGCGGATCGGGTCTGATACCAAGCCTAATGAGCCGATTGGACAGTGGGTGGATATGTACGGCACCCGATGGCAATCAGTAAAGGATGGGTGGAAGCGAGTAGGAAAGTAGATTTATTCGAGCGTAGCTCGAATTGCGGGTAAACACTTCCGGCTACTCGCGGCTTCTAAATGGAGAAACCACCTTCTCCAGAGGCCCCGCATGTTTCGCCCACCTTCTTCACTCCTTTTTGCTTGCTCTCTCTCGATCGGATTAGTCCTTGGTTGCGGTGGAGGTGGAAATCCGACACCGACGGTCGCGTCCACTCCGACAACTCCCAACCCGAGCGGAGGCGGCAGCGCAAGTCCTACGCCTTCGCCAGCACCCACTCCAACGCCAACACCGACGCCCGGGGGGCAAAGCGCGAATCCCACTACCTATCAGGTGCAATTGGTTTCGACTCAGCACAGCCAAGTCGCGGTAGGACAGGTCACGGTTGATGCTGTCTCAAACAACGGCGCCACTGAGGTGAAACTAAATCAGACGACTCCTAACATGCAGTTCTTCGTTAAATTTTGCAGCTTTGGCACAGTGAACCAGAACTGCGTTTCATTGGGAAGTTTCACAACCGACCCAGGGGGCAATGCGGATGCGACACTCATGTTCCCCAGCAAGGGAACTTGGGCTGGAGTTTTCTTTCTTGGCAATAGCAGTACGTTTGATGCGTCATCGCAAGCAGTATTCCAAACCGAACCGGCAGCGCTCAGCGGGAATTTCGGCACCGCTCAGACTTATCGCGTGGCGTTGCAACCGCAGAACAACGTAACCAACGGACTGAATGGAATCCCGACTGAACCGACCACGCTTACCAGTGGATTCATCAGCGAAGTGGGCGACACGGTGCACGCAGAAGTCCAGGGAGCGAAGCCGAACACGATGTACGACGTGGGCTTCTGCCCGAATACTATCTTTGGATCCGGATGCAACCAGTTCCTGAACAACACAGTTACAACGGATGCTTCAGGAAACGGCAGTGTCGATATGAAAGAGACCGGCGCACCAGCGGAAGTCTTCTTCGTTGACGTACACAACACCCGCGGGCAGGGATACGTGACTGCGTTTGTCGTGCAGTGATCTCACAGACGCATCCGGATCAAACGACCATCTTGCCGAATCGTTTGGCTGCGAGCAGAAGCACGACAACTCCCATGAAGAACAATACAGCCGCGTTTTCCCAAAGTTGAAAGAATCCGGCGCCGCGCAGAATCACTCCGCGAAACGTATCAATCATGTAAGTTGCAGGGACGAAGTTGCTCAGCCAGTAAAAGATCGCGGGCATGTTGTCGCGGGGGAAGACGTATCCCGAAAGAAAGATGCTGGGCAGCAGAATGCCCATTGATGATTGCATCGCTTCCGCCTGCGAGTTTGCTTTGACTGAGATCAACATTCCCAGCGCGAGATTGACGAAGAGATATGACAGCGAAAGCAAGACCAACAGAAACACGTTCCCGCTGATGGCAACCTTGAATAGGAACCGCATGAAACTGAGCAGGATGACGAGTTCCACCAGCGCCAGCGCGAAGTAAGGCATCATCTTGCCCATCATCAATCCCAACGGCTTGACGGGCGTGACCATGAGTTGTTCGAGCGTGCCGCGTTCTTTTTCGCGCACCACTGAGAATGCAGTGAGCATGGTGGTGATCATCAACAGCATCACTGCGATGAGTCCGGGCAAAAAGAAGTTGGGCGAGCGCGAATCGGGATTGAACATCACCTTGGGGCGAACGTCGATCGCGGGTAGCGCATCAGCGGGAATCATGCGCCGCAGTGATTCGTCGAGTCCGATGGCGCTGGCGACGTTCAATGCCTGCCCGGCAACTGCGGATTCTGAGCCGTCAACCATGACCATGATCTGCGCACTGCGATGCGCGAGCAGGTCGCGATCGAAATCTACAGGGACCTCTACTCCCACACGAGCGCGCCCGGCGATCAACTCTTCGTTCAACTCTTTTTCCGAATGGACGTACTTGTAGATGCGAAAGGTGTCGGAGTTACGGAAGCGGTCAAGCAATGCGCGTGTCTGCGAACTTCCGGGCGCGGGATTTGTACCTTCCATGATCCCGGTCTGGTCATAGACGACGGTCTTTACCTGCCTGACATTTGTATCAATAGCAGCGCCGAGGATGATCATCTCCATCAGCGGCACGATGAGCGCGAACATGATCGCCATGGAATCGCGGCGCATGTGCAGCGCTTCTTTGTAGAAGACGGCGAGGAATCCGCGGAAGGGCGCGAACAGGCTAGACATTGACGACCTCTCCGATCTCGCGCTGACGCTGCACTGTCAGCTCGACAAAAACGTCTTCGAGGTCTGCAACGAGTGGGCGGATCTCTTCGACTTGAACGCCTTTGGATGCCATATCGGCGACGATCTGGTCGGCTTGCACGTGATCATCCACAAGCGCGTGGATGGAGCGTCCGAAGATGGTTGCGCTTTTCAGGTACGGAAGCTGCCGCGCTTTGCGCAGCGCGGAGGTGACTTCGCGCGAGCTGATCTCGAAACGATGCGTACCCGCAGGAGACGCTTCCGGCAATTCGCGCAGGCTGTCAGGAGTGCCATCCGCAATGAGCTTGCCATAATACACATACGCGAGGTGGCTGCAGCGCTCGGCTTCGTCCATGTAATGAGTGGTCACGAAGAACGTGATGCCCTGCCCCGAAAGATCGAAGAGCAGGTCCCAGAGTCGGCGGCGCGCAACCGGATCGATGCCCGCAGTGGGCTCGTCAAGAAACATGATCTTGGGATCGTGCAGCATGGCGCAGCCCAGCGCGAGGCGCTGCTTCCAACCGCCGGAGAGGCGCGCGGCCTGGCGATCGATGTACGGCTGCAGCGCGTTGCGCTCAATCGTGGTGGCGATTTTTTCTTCGAGTACTTTTCCGGTGAGCCCGTAAACCCGCCCGTAGAAGCGCAGATTCTCGAGCACGGTGAGATCGTCATACAGGCTGAACTTCTGGCTCATGTATCCAATGCGCAAGCGGACGTCTTCGGGCGATTTGCGAACATCGAGTCCGTCAACGAAAGCTTCGCCATCGGAGAGCGCGAGAATCCCGGTGAGCATTTTGATAATTGTGGTTTTGCCGCTGCCGTTGGGGCCAAGCAGCCCGAAGACTTCGCCTTTTTCAACACTGAAGGTGACGTGATCGACTGCGGTGAAGTCACCGAAATTACGCGTCAGATCTTTTGTAATGATGGCCGGCATTAGTTTGCCTCCGCGAATCTCACATCCGCGTGGATACCAGCACGGAGCTTGTTCTCGTGGTTGTCAACACGCAGCTTCACGCCAATGACCTGGTGCTCGCGCTCTTCGGCCGTTTGCACGTTGCGCGGCAGGAATTCCGCTTTTTGGCGGATCTGTTCGATAGTGGCTGAGAATGTCGTCTTGGGAAATGCGTCGACGGTAAGATTGGCTTTCTGTCCGACACGAACTTGTCCGATGCGATCTTGCGGGACGTAGACCATCACGAAGAGTTGGTCGGCCTCAAGCAGGCGAGCGATGCGGGTATCAGCGGCGACGAGATTGCCGGGACGGATGTCCATGGCTTCGATCACCGCAGTCGCAGGCGACCGCACCTCGCGCTCCGCAAATTGCGCTTCCGCTTCCTTCAGTTCCCCTTCGGAGCGGGTGAGTTCGGCTTTGGCGGCGGCGATCTCTTCGACGCGGAATCCCTTTTCTGTTCGTTGCTGCACGGCGGCGGATGCCTGCATTAATTTTTCGGCGGCATGGATGCTATGTTCGGCGCTCTCGACCGCTGCTTTCGCAGCATCACGGCGCATGGAAGCGTCGTCAAGCTGTTGGCGGGAGACAACGCCGTCATCGGCCAGTTTCTTGTATCGCGCATAGTTGCTTTCGGCATTGACGGACTCCGCCTTTGCGCGATCAAGTTCGGAACGGGCGCGGGAAAGCTCAGCGGCGCGGTCTTGCGTCCCGGCGCGGGCTTCCATAACTTCTTCGGGCCGATTTCCGCGAAGCAGCTTGTCATAGTTGGCTTTGGCTGCGGCGTAGTGTCCACGGGCTTGAAGCAGGCGGCCTTCCAATTGGTCAGAGTCGAAGAGGACGAGCAATTGATTCGGTTGGACAAGGTCGCCCTCTTGCGCGAGCACGCGCAGGATGCGTCCGCCGACTTTGGAACCGACCTCGATGTTGCGCGCTTCGAGCGTGCCGGAGGCGGTCAGTTGTTTGCTGTCGGCGCGCCACCACTTGGCGGCGATGAGGATTCCGCCGGCGATGAGGATGAGAGGAATGAAGATCAGTCTGCGATTCATATCAGTGCTTCACTTTCTTTTTCGTGCTTCGTTTCGGTTTACCGACACTTGCGGACCTCGCGCCCGTTTTTGCCGGCGCCGCGCCGCTCCAGAAAATCTCAAACATGGTGTCGAGCCATTGCTGCAGGTCATTGCCGCCGCTGACGCTGTACACGATCTCCGTTCCAAGGATGAATTGTTGAAATGTTCGCGCAAGCAAGAGGGCCGAAATGTCCGTGCGCACCTGCCCGAGTTTCTGGCCGCGTTCGAAAACGCGAGACACAGCAGCGCGTGCCTTTAATAGAGTGGTCTGGAATGCCTCGCCGATAAGCGGCTCCGTTACGGCGAGGCCAATGACGTTCCTGACAATGTTGGTCCGCGATGGAGAGGCTAGAAAATTACGGGCGAAGCCGCGGAGATGCGCGCGAACGTCGGTGGCCGTTGGGGCTTCTTTTTCCAGGCGCTCGAATTCCAGGCGAACCAGCGCGAAGACGTTCAGCAGCAAATGCTCTTTGCTGGGGAAATAGTTGAAGAACGTCCCTTTGGCGACGTCGGCGGCTTCAGTGATCTGTTCGACGGTGGTGGGCGTGTATCCGTTTTTCTCAAATAGCCGAACGGCGGAAGAGAGAATGCGCTGCGCGGTCTCTTCACGGCGGCGCTGGCGTCGGCCGGGAACTTCAGGGCCGGGGAGATGGAGAGAATCTAGACTCATAGTCAAATATGACTATAGGTCAGATTTGTTATGTCGGTCAAGAATTATCGAGAGCACAAAAAGCCGCCTCGTCCGGCGGCTTTCCTTCTTGCTTAGGTACGACGACTACCTGCTTCTTAGGCTGCCTAACATCTTGTTGAATGCGGGCTGTAGCTGCGCAAAGTCCTGATCGGGCGCGATGAATACGAGATACACGACTGAGCCGTCGGGACGTTGCGTGACCACGAGCCAATCGCGCTCCCGCTCCGGTTGGTTGTTGCTAGTTTTGAGTGGAGATGGCCCAAGCATCATCACGGATTTCGCATTTCTGCCGTTCACGGTCACATTTTGATCGTTGCCGATTTGGCGCAAATCCGGATTCGATTGCCGCAATTGAGCGAGCAGTTGATGAGTTGCATTGTCCAGCGAGTTGGCATTCGCGCTGCCGTTGTTCTCAGGATCGAAGCCGCTGATGATGGTTCCGTAAGCGACTGCGTCGTTGGCGATTCCGCTTTTTGGAGCGATGGTGACTTCCGAGTTCGCGTCACCGAAGACCTGCCAGTTTGACGGATACGAGACCGAATACGCGGAGTGATTGAAGGTTTGATATTGGCCGGTGGGCATAATGTCCGAGCCGCGCGAGATCTGCTGATTGCCTGCGGTCCCCTGCCCTTGCTGCTGGTTCTGAATTTCCTGCGCAGTGAGCGCCTTCATGCCGCCAACACGCTGTTTGATCTGGCGAAACTCGGCGCTGTCTTGCTGATATGAGATGGGCGTGAGCGTGCGAATCTCATTCGTGACTGACTGCGCGCGATTGCCCGGATTCGGGTGGTCGCTCATGAACTGCGGGCCGGCTGCTCCGCCTGTGGATTCAAGCTTTCGGAAAAAATCCACCATGGCCTGCGGATTGTACCCGGCGTCATGCATGATGCCGGTGCCAACGAGGTCAGCCTGATTCTCCGCGTCACGGGAATACTTGAGAAAAATCGAGCCCACGCCTATCGAGCCAACCATTTGGGCGATCTGCGCGCCGCGTCCATTGCCCATCAATCCACCGAGTATTGCGAGTGGGGCTTGCGCCATCATCTGCTGGCTGGCCATGTGGGTGCTGTGCCGCATGATGACGTGTCCCATCTCATGGGCCATCACTCCGGCGAGTTGGGCTTCATTGTCCGCGGCTTGAATGGTTCCCAGGTTGATGTGGATAGGGCCGCCGGGAAGGGCGAAGGCATTGATGTCCTTCTGGTTGACGATCTTGAAGGTATACGGATACTTCGGCCCGGGAGCCTTGGCCACCAGCCGCGCGCCAAGATTCTGGATATAGCGGTTCAGTGCCGCATCATTGACGATGGGCATCTGCTTGTCCACTTTGGCGGCTTCCTGCTGGCCGGCTTGGACTTCCTGGTCCACGGAAAAGAAATTGGGGCTGGCCGGTTTGGGATTGAAACGCGCATAAAGCGGTACAGAGATAGCGAACGCAAGAATTGCCGCAGTGACCCTCAGCAGCATGGGACGACGTGTGTGACTCATAAAGAAGGCTCCGTTCGCAAATGACAAAAAGCGACGCACAAGAAACTACTCAAAATTCCGGGTATACAGGTTTGATGCAAAAACAGAGCTGGTCGGTTTCCGGCTCTCTGCCCCCGATGGGATAATTCAGGTCACGAAAAAAGGGGCACCCTGTGAGATGCCCCTTCAATATACCTTACCCAACGTCTACCCCAATTTTTCCAGCAGTGGTGAAGCGCCGAACTCTTTCGTGCGACCACGAGAGGTGCGGGCAGCTGCTGTGGCCGCCGCGCCTTCTTGTCCGTATTTCTCAAGCAGGACGGGAACCAATGCTCCTTCGGCTTCTTTGGTGAAAGTCATACGGCCGTCGGCAGTGCGATCGATGCGGATGAAGTCCCCGAGCTTTACCTGTCCGGTAGCGACAAGGTTCGCTAGCGGGAAAACTACATTCTTCTCGATGGAACGCTTCAGGTGGCGCGCGCCATATTTCGCGTCAGTGCCTTCTTCGAGCAAAAAACTTTTCACTGAAGGCGTGCAGCTGAAAACGAACTGGCTGTTCCCTGTCGCTTGCAGGATTCTCTGCTGCACCATGCCGAGTTCGATCTCAAGTATCTGTTCGAGATGCGAAGGACGGAGCATGTTGAAGACGACCGTCTTATCAATGCGGTTCATGAACTCGGGCGAGAACTTGCGGCGCGCGGCTTCAACGGCCGTGCGGGTAAGTTTTTCGTCCATCCTGGAATCCATGTGTCCGGGCTTCTGGGCGAATCCCAAGCCGCCGTTGAGAAGCTCGTTCATCTCTCCCGCGCCCAGGTTTGAGGTCATGAAGATCATGCACTGCGAAAGATCGACACGGCGGTTGTCGCCGAGAGTGAGCGTCGCCTTATCAAGGATTCCGAGAAGCAATTGCCAGAGCGCGTCAGAAGCTTTCTCAATCTCGTCAAAGAGCAAAAGAGAGAGTTTGAGCCGGTCAGTGTGATGTTGGTTGAGAGCTTCTTGCGTAAGCAGCGGGTGCGTCTCGCGGTGTCCCAGGTAGCCCGGAGGCGAACCGATCAGCTTTGCGATTTCATGGCTATGTTGGAACTCGGCGCAGTCAATCTTTACGACAGCGCGGGGATCGCCGAAAAGCGACTCCGCCATAGCTTCCACAACGCGCGTTTTCCCGGAGCCAGTGGGCCCAAGAAAAAGAAAGTTCCCAACAGGCCGGCTGGGTGCATTCAGCCCGGCAAGGAACATCTGGTAAATCTCAGCCACCTTCTCGATGGCAGATTCCTGTCCTACGATCTTGCGGCGCAGAGCCAGTTCAAAATTTTGGGCGTCTGTGCTGCGAAGGGTAGGATCTAAAGCGGTATTAAGACCGGTTTTCATAATTGATTGGCCTTCTACGATTGGCCAACGCCGCGCATCAACTTACCAGAGCGGGCCTTTCAATCACATCAGATGTGCAATGGAAGCCACAGAGTTGTAAGTTCACCGATTGTGGGCGTTTCGGAAGTAGGTTCACTGCCACGAAGCCGGTAAATATTGTGGAATGTAGGCACAACCTCTTAACGGGGGTTTTTTTCTTAGCCCGAGTAGTCCTTTAGTAACCAGGCTGCGGCGTTTCCCACAGTGAAGCATGGTAGTATCGCGCCAGAATTGGAAATCGGGTCGCACTTTACAATGATATTTGTCGGCAAGAACACTTCTCTCTCTGCTTCAGCCCCTAGAACTGCAGTGTTTATCGCATTCGCAGCCTGCCAGATTCTTTTGGCTGCGTGCTCCGGAGCGGGCGCGAATGCCAATGCGCAGATCACGCAGGTGCAAACGGCGCAGCCAACAGCGCACGCCATCGAACAAGCGTCGCTCTCCTCGTATACCGTGAAACGCGGCGATACAACGCTGCTGCTGGCGCGCAGATTTCTTTCGCAATCCTCTTTGATGACGGTGGCCGAACTTGACGCTGCGATTCGCGACGCCAATGGATTGAAGAAGGGCGCAGCCCTCAAGCCGGGCTCGGCGATGACGATTCCCACACTGGAGAAACAGCCCATCGTCGAGAAGCCGCGGTCCGCGCAAAAAGATGCGGACATCCGCGCGGTTTACCTGACAGGCACAATGGCGGGCAGCGTGAATGGGATGAACATTGTCCGGCGCTGGCGCGAAGTGGGCGGAAACGCCGTGGTGTTCGACATTAAGGACAGTGACGGAAGCTTGAGCATTCCGTTTTCGCATCGGTTGGCTCCGAAGAACCGGCCCAGCATCACGAACCTACCGAAGTATGTGCGCTTCCTGCACTCGCAGCACATGCACGCCATCGCCCGCATAGCGCTGTTCCGCGACGAGAACATCGCGCAGAAACATTCGGAGTTGGCCGTGAGGTCAAGGTCGAATCCACAGGAGGCGTGGCGCGAGAACGGCAAGCTCGTATGGACGGACTCGTCGAATCCTGAAGTGCAGGCCTACAACATCGAGCTGGCAAAGTTCGTAGCCGGTTCGGGAGCGGATGAGATCCAGTTCGATTACGTCCGCTTCCCTGCTGAAGGAAATCAGAAAGACGCGAAGTTTGCGTTTGAAGCGAAGCAAGCTGCGGTTCCAGAAAAAACGGATGTTGCAGCAGGTGGCTCTGCGAAAGTGGCCGCGCACTCGCAGGCGACCGAACGCGCAGATGTCATTGCCAATTTCCTCGACAAAGCCTATTCAGAATTGCATCCGATGGGTGTTCTTGTTTCGCTCGATGTGTTTGGCATCATGGCATGGCAGCGGCAAGTTGATCTCTCACACACCGGACAAGACATTGTGAAGATGGCAAAACACTGTGACGTGCTCTCGCCGATGATCTATCCTTCGCACTTCTTCGGCATGGACGGATACGCGATGCCGGGCGACGCTCCGGAACATTTCATCAGCACGTCAATGGCGCGGTTTGAAAAGATCACTGCCGGATCTGGCGTAGTGATCAGGCCGTGGTTGCAGGCGTTCGCGTGGAAGACGAAAATTTATTCTCCGCAATACATTGAGACGCAGGTACTCGCGTCAAAGCAGCAAGGCGGACTCGGCTTCTTGTTGTGGAATGCGCGCAACGACTACGCCAAACCGTTCGCGGCGATGCCGACGATGGTCGCGGCTAAGGACCGATACTTCGGGAAACGCAGCATGACTTCGCCAGCGACTCCGGTAGTAGCTGCGGATGCGGCTGCAGCCAATCCTGCTCCGTCACAAGCGATCGTGTTGCCAGAGTCATCAGCTCCGTCCGAAGCGAAACCGGAACCCAAAGCGAAGGCTGTTGCGAGCGCGCCAGCTACGGTGCCGCAAAAATCACACCACTAACGAATATTTATTCAAGGATTATTTGTAAAATCTTGCGCTGAATTCTGGCGAGAAACTCTCCTTCAGAACGCCATCTCGCGTCAGCTATAATTGTTTGTTCGCGCCCATAAAACATTTTGGTTTCAACTCGCATAGAATGTGAGGAGAGGCCGCGTGGTTTTTGTGTATCGGCGGCGCGAATGCGGTCATCTACTTGAAGGAGCCACTGCGATGCCAATCAGTCCTACAGAAAAAATCTGGCACAACGGGAAACTGATTCCATGGGACGATGCCAAGGTCCACATCATGTCGCACGTGGTGAACTATGGCTCGTCCGTATTTGAAGGCGTGCGCTGCTACTTGCCGCCGAGCGGCCCGGCGATCTTCCGCGCTGCTGAACACGCGCAGAGGCTTCTCGATTCCGCAAAGATCTACCGCATAGAAACCAAGTACACACTCGACGACATCGTTAACGCCATGGTGGAAGTAGTGGGCGTGAACGGCGTCTTCCCTTGCTACATTCGTCCGCTGATCTTTCGCGGATACGGCGAAGTGGGCGTGAATCCTAAGGGGTCTCCGACAGAGGTTTACATCGCCAACTACTCATGGGGCAAGTATCTGGGACACGGGAATCCCGAAGAGGGTGTGGATGTCTGCATCTCGTCATGGAACCGCCTGGCCCCGAACACCATGCCGGCAATGGCGAAAGCGGGCGCGAATTACATGAACTCGCAGCTCATCAAGATGGAAGCCATCGCAAACGGATACGTTGAAGGCATTGGCCTGGACGTGAACGGATACGTCAGCGAAGGCTCCGGCGAAAACCTGTTCCTGGTAAAGAATGGGACGATCATCACTGCTCCGCTGGGCTGCTCGGTGCTCCCGGGCATCACGCGCGATTCCGTTTTGAAGCTTGCGAAAGATTTGCGCATTCCGATCGTTGAGCAAATGATCCCCCGCGAAATGCTTTACATCGCCGACGAAGTCTTCTTTAGTGGCACCGCCGCGGAAATCACTCCCATTGGTTCAGTGGATCGCATCACCGTAGGCAATGGCAAGGCCGGTCCGATCACCCGCGCGCTGCAAAAGGACTTCTACGACATCGTCAATGGCCGCGCTGAGGACCGATACAATTGGTTCACGGCAGTGCCAGTGAAGCAGACGGTGGCGGTGTAGAAATTAATTTCCTCATCCAAGGCGCTGCCGATGGCGGCGCCTTTTTCTATTCTGCACAGAGTCGATCGGAAACCGGCCATGTACTCCAGAGTAACCTTGCGGCGGTTCCAGACAATGGCCGAAGCTGCCTAAGAAATAGGTATTAACGCCTAGTCATGCCTGTGATTCCTGCATGATTTCCTTCATTGCCCGGCGGATATTCCCGGCATATAATCGCGGTACTCTGAACGGAGTTTCTCGTTTTTAGTTTCTAGTTTCTAGTTGTGTGTCTTTCCGGATGAAATCGCGAGTCCAACCCGTCTTTCGCAGCGCGAAGACCGCAATGCTATTTGTTGCGGTTGGCGTATTTGCGCATTCATCGCAGGCGTTCGCTGGCGATCGCATTGTTGCTGTCCGCGAGAATGGGCGCGTGGTCTTTGTAAACGATGAGGCAGCTGCGAAGACTGCGCCGGAACTGAATGCTTCTGTGCCGGTCAGCAGCAAGCGGCTGGTCTACTGGAGCAACGTGGAGCATCGCTGGAAGCGCGTGCCTCCGCCATCGCGAACGGCTATGCGCAACGCGCGGTCAGCGGCGCAGGAAGTAGCGCAGATAGTTTCAGTATCGCCGCGCGAGCTGACAGTATCTTCAACTCCGATCGATCCTGTCGCGCCGGATACACGGGGCCTGATGTCCGGACACAAGATTACACAGGCGGAAGTAGATGCCGCGATCGTAGCCGCCGCAGCGCGGCACAATGTAGATGTGAACCTCGTCCGCTCGATCATCAAAGTAGAATCCAACTTCAATCCGCGTGCGGTCTCACGCAAAGGCGCCATGGGCTTGATGCAGTTGATGCCCGCGACTGCGAGAGAGCTGAACGTCCGCAATCCTTTTGACGTGAATCAGAATGTGGATGGCGGCGTTCGCCACTTCAAAGGACTTCTACAGAATTTTGGTGGCGATGTCCGCAAGTCACTGGCTGCATACAACGCCGGTGCGGGCGCAGTCACGCGAAACAACGGCGTGCCGCCATACGCGGAAACGAAAGCTTATGTGAATCGGATCACGCAGCTGTACGGGCAAGACAACGCCATTACTTCGGTGGCTGCGAATCCGATAAAGACCACGCGCGACAGCAACGGACACCTGGTGTTCAGCAATGAATAAGGCAGCAACAACCCGCGAATGAAAAAAAACTTCCTTCGACGATTACTGATTCTGGCTGGAACAGTAATCGCATTTGCGTCGGTGCTGTCGAATCCCCTTCCCGCTTTCGCGAAACGGTCAGTCGCCCAAAAAAAGCAGATCGCGCGTACGCAGTTTGAGACGGCGGAACGGCTGCGAGAGGCGCTGTCCGGCAAGTCTGGGAAATCCCGCACGAAACGCGATTACACCCGTGTCATGGATGCGTATCGTAAGGTCTATTACACCGCTCCCAACTCCAGCAAAGCGGATGCCAGCGCGCTGGCAGTGGGCGAGTTGATGGTGGAGTACGGGCGCGCATTCAATGACGAGAAATCATTTCGCGACGCCATTGGGCAGTATGAGTTTCTGCGACGTGAATATCCGGGGAGCAAGCGACGGTTCGAGGCGCTGTTCACTGAAGGCGAGATTTATCGGCAGGACTTGAACGACAGCAAGCAAGCCAAACAAATTTTTGAGGAATTCCTGAAGCGGTATCCGCGACATGAATTGGCGGACCAAGCAAAGGACGCCATTAACGAAATGGCAGCGGAAGCGAAAGGTGGCAAGGCTGCGACGAAGAAGTCCGCGAAAAACAAAGTAGCGGAGCCGGAACCGAAGACGGCGAAAGCAACGAAGCAGCGCAAGGCTGAACCCGCTGACGACGAAGAGACCGCCGCCGCAGAGACCACGAAGAGCGTTGCGCAGCCGGTCAGCGCGAACACTACTCCGCGGCATGGCAAGCTGCCGCTGGTGACGAGTATCCGCCACTGGTCAACGCCAGATTACACGCGCATCGCCATCGATCTGGAAGAAGAAGTGAAGTATGAAGCGGGACGAGTTCCCTCGCCCGACCGCATCTTCTTTGACCTGCATGACACGAAGCTGGCTTCGGAACTGGTCGGCAAGACATTCGAAGTGGGCGACGGAATGCTTCGCAAGATCCGCATCGCGCAATTCAGCCAAGACCTCACGCGGGTAGTGCTCGAAGTGGATGATGTGGCCGAGTACTCGGCGTTCCTTCTGCCCAACCCTTATCGGCTCATAATCGATATTCACGGGAAGCAACCGGCGAAGACTGTGCTTGCGAAGAACACTGCGCCGGATGTCGCGACAGAAAAGCCTGCGGATGTTCCACCGGCGAAAGCCGAACCGACGAAGCCAGCAAAGAAGGCCCCGGATAAGCCGACCACCGCAGACACCCCTGCTGATCTGGGTGAATCACCTGCTAAGAGCGATCCTGCGAAGCGTGATTCCGGCAAACCCGTTTCCTCTGCTGTCGCAAAGAAAATTGCCTCAGACAAGGCAGACGCTACCAAAGAGCTGACCGAAGAGGCGGCGATCGACAACAAAGACATCACCAGCAAAGAAGTGAAGGCTACGGCTGCGCCGACTTCGTCTCCTACATTCGAAGCTGTGGCGCCGCGCAAGAGCGGCAAGTCATCGAAGAAAGATAAAGCCAAAGACGCGGAACAGGTCGCGACGGTGCGCACTGCCGAACCTACCGCATCGGGTGAGCGTTCACTGATCCGCGCGCTTGGACTGAAGATCGGACGTATCGTCATCGACGCCGGCCACGGCGGACATGATACCGGAACAATTGGCCCCCATGGATTGATGGAAAAAGACCTTGTACTTGACGTTGCTCTGCGTTTAGGCAAATTGCTGGAGTCGAAGCTCGGTGCGGAAGTGGTCTATACCCGCGATGACGACACGTTCATCCCGCTGGAGACTCGGACGGCAATTGCGAACAAGCATCAGGCGGATTTGTTTATCTCTGTCCACGCAAATTCCAGCCGCGATGCCAGCGCGCGGGGTGTCGAGACGTATTACCTGAACTTCACATCGAACGCCGATGCGCTCGAAGTGGCAGCGCGTGAGAATGCCGTCTCGCAGAAGTCGGTGTTCGAGTTGCAAGACCTGGTGAAGAAGATCGCGCTCAAGGAAAAGATTGAGGAGTCCCGCGAGTTCGCCACAGACGTGCAAAGAGCACTCCATGCGGGGCTGACCACAAAGAGTTCTGCCATGCGCGACCGCGGCGTGAAAAAGGCACCGTTCGTTGTGCTTATCGGCGCGAACATGCCCAGCATCCTGGCAGAGATATCGTTTGTGAGCAATCCTGGAGACGAGAAGCGGCTGCAAACGCCGGAGCATCGGCAGAAGATCGCTGATTCTCTGTTCAAAGGCGTTTCTCGTTATGCAGATGGCCTCAGCGGGATCAAAGTAGCAAGCACCAGCAGCGACTCCGCAGCGCAGTAGCCCTCCGAAGACCCTCCTCACCCGAATCTTTCACTCAATAAATGGAGTCTAAGTATTAGGCCGGGTGTCGGTCTGTCATAATTGACCCTGTATCACTTCAAATGAAACCTTCTTCATACATTTTTATTGGATTGCTTGCTTGCGCGCTTTCAACGGGTGCTCTGGCGCAATCGCAAGCGTCGGCGCCGAAATCCACCACCTTGGTCACGCTGCCGGGCAAGAGCTCTGATTCAGCGCTTCCCGCGAGCTTTGCAGGATGGCAAAAAGTTGCGGGCTCTCGGGCGGCTACATCGCCGGGGCAGGCTGATCCCGCGAATGCCGACCTGCTCAAAGAGTACGGATTCGTCGATTCCGAAAATGCCACCTACGAACGTGGCGACCGCAAGCTCACGGTCAAGGCCGAGCGGTTTTCCGACACCACTGGCGCGTACGGCGCGTTCAGTTTTTATCGGCAGCCGTCGATGGCCAAAGAGAAACTGTGCGACCAGGGGGCGTCTGACGGCACGCACGTGCTCTTCTATTGCACCAACGTCTTTCTTGATATCAATCTGGACAAAGTAACCGCGATGTCCGCCTCAGAGCTGCGCGAACTGGCGAAAGCCATTCCCAAAGTCGCGGGGAATCTGGCTGAGGCACCGAAGATCGCGCTGTATCTGCCCGCTGCGGTCCGAGAGAATGCGAAGTATGTCGCCGGCCCCATCGGGCTCGACAAGCTCGACGCGCCGCTCAAGTCATCGCAGGTGGACTACTCGCTTAGTCCCGAAGTGGTAATCGGTAAAGTGCGCTCGGTGGACGGAATCGCCAACGTGGCGCTCATCCAATATCCCACGCCGAAGATCGCACAAGCGCAACTGCAGAAGCTTGAGCAATGGGGCAAGTCATTCAAGCCGGTAGAAGGCGGGATGAACGAGTTCGTCAGCAAACGCAGCGGCCCCATTATCGCGCTGGTCATGGGCGAGATCGCCGACACGGGTGCGAAGGCGCTGCTCTCAGACATCAACTACGACGCGGAGATCACGTGGAGCGAGCCCACTTTCAACGGAGCGAAAGACAATATCGGCAACCTGGTCTACAACGACATGGTGCTGGCGTTCATGATCGTGGCCTTCATGTTCGTGGTGGGAATCGCCTTCGGGGGCTTCCGCGTGTTCATGAAGAAGTTCTTCCCAGGAAGGCTGGTTGACCGCCCTGAGGACATAGAATTCATTAAGCTTGATTTGAAAGAATAAGGCAGCTCGGATTACAAGTTACTGATTAGGCGTTACTTAGCCGAATTACGGTCGCGAAATGACGTATTTTGTCATTCATTGTGAATAGTATTTCATTGAGCTATATTGTTGAAAACAAAGACATTTAAGTTAGAAAAATCGCTTGACACCCCCTGTTCTGGCTCATAAGATTTTCCCAGAAAGTTTTGATGGTGAAATTTCCGTTAGAACTATTCTCCCTTGAAGAGAAGGCCGCCCGAGTTGCCCGGGCGGCCTTTTCGTTTTGCATCGACTCGAGCGAGTATTCTTGTTGCTCCATCCATTATTGGAAAGCGAGAGCACGTGGCACTGATCACCATAGAGAGTTCACCGGAGGCATTGAAGTCGGGAACGCGGCCATCAGATGCAGCCGCCCGCGACTACTGCCGGCACTTGGAACTCGGCGACATCCTCTTCATCCCCGGCATTCCCTTCGACATCCCGCAAGATGATCTCAATTTTCTCTTACAGCAAGAACAATCGGGCGGTGCCTTCCACAAGAATGTTGCGTATCGCACGAACGAAGACCGCCTCACGGGATTCGCAGGAGACAACGCGGTAGACGCGGACCGCACTCGCTCTATCATGCGGGCATATTCGCAGAGCGCGACCAAGCTCCTCTCAATGCTGCTGGCCCCTTACACGGAGCGATGGAAGCTGGATTACGCGAGCTATCGGCCGCTCGAAGAAGACGGTCGCGATCTCAGCTTGCACAAGCGCAATGACCTGCTGCATACGGATGCGTTCCCTTCGCGTCCTACCAATGGCGACCGCATTCTGCGATTCTTCACCAATATCAATCCGGCGGTGCCGCGTAAGTGGATGACGACTTCTCCGTTCGACGCACTTGCCCAGCAATTCGCCGGAAAGGCCGGCGGATGCGCGCTGCCCAAGCCGCTCGGCGGTTTCGCGTTGGACAACGCTGTGCGCGGAATCAAGCAGACCTTCCGCTCGATAGGAATTCCTGTGACTGTGCGCTCGCCGTATGACGACTTCATGCTGCGCTTCCACAACTTTCTCAAGGAGAATGGCGAGTTTCAGAAGAACTGTCCTAAAGAGTATTGGGACTTCCCTCCTAACAGTTGCTGGATGGTCTATACCGACATGACCAGCCATGCTGTCCTCAGCGGACAGTACGCGTTGGAGCAAACTTACATCGTTTCAAAGGACGCGATGGTCACGCCGGAGAAGGCGCCCGTGCGCATTCTCGAAAAGATGGTCGGGGCTCCGCTGGTAAGCTAGTAACAAATAGTGACAGTATTGAACGAGTGCTACTTTGCCCCAATCCAAATCAACCCAGTTGGCCAGTGCAAGGCGAAACCTCAAGCGGATCCAAGAGGATGAAGCCGCGTTCCGAGTGCGTATACAAGGGATGTCCAAATCAGGACAGGAGAAGGCACTTGAATGGTTTTACTCCGTCCTGAAACAACACGAAGACTTCGTTCGAAAGCTTGAGGAACCCGACTAGATTTGTTTGACGCTGCTGCGATTGCAGCCTAAGCTACTTGCCATCCAGTATCAAACGCCTGAAATCGGCACCTGAACCCCCATCCGAGGTAGATCCTTAGCAATGTCCATTGGGCTAGATGCGTTACTTGCAAACCGGACAGAGATAGACGCCGAGCTTCAGAAACACAAGAGCCCCATAACCGTGATGTTCACGGACCTGGCGGGCTCCACTTCCTTCTTTGAACATTTTGGTGACACCGTCGGCATTCAATGGCTTGAGGAACACAATGAAATTGTGATCCCCAAAGTGAAGAAGTATGACGGCGTGCTGGTGAAGACCATCGGCGATTCCGTCATGGCCTACTTCACTGACGCGAAGCAAGCCGTTCGCGCCGCCGCCGATATCCAAAGAGGACTGCTCGAAGCCAATGCCAAGCGCAAGGAATCCGAGCAGATGAACGTGCGCGTGGCGCTGCATCACGGCCTGGGATATCTCAAGGGTGGCGACATCTTCGGCGACGTGGTTAATGTGGCTGCGCGTATCGCCAAAGCTTGCCTGCCCGCACAGATACTGGTCTCTGAAGCCGTGTACATCAGCACCCATGAAGGCATTGATATGAAATGCCAGGCAGTGGGAGCGATGCAGTTCCATGGGAAGTCCGGCAAAGAGAATCTTTTCGAGTTCATCTGGACAGACGAGATCACCTACCAGAACCTACGGCAGAAATTTCCGCCGAAGCAAGCCACCGCCGAGGACATCACCGGCGGCCGATACATGATGATGAACGAACTTGGCCGCGGAGCCATGGGCGTCGTCTATAAAGCCTATGACCGTCTCATCGGACGCTTGGTGGCCCTCAAGACGATTCCACTCGAGGTTCCTGAATCAGAGCGTGTTGCGTTGATCGAGCGGCTCAAGACGGAAGCGCGGACTGCGGGAGTCCTTGACCATCCGAACATTGTTACCGTCTTCGATGTCGGCGAAGAAGCTGGTCTTTTTTATTTCACCATGCAGCACGTTGAGGGCAGGACTCTGGCGCAGGTGAAAGAGAGCAAAGATCTGCTGCCGCTGGACCAGCTCTTCCACATGGCCGACGAGATCTGTGCGGCCATGTCATTCGCCCACGCAAGCGGCGTGATCCATCGCGACCTGAAGCCTTCAAACCTCATGCTGACCAATCAAGGCATGATCAAGGTGATGGACTTTGGAATCGCCAAGTTGGGTGATTCCGGACTCACCAAAGCGGGAATGGTGCTGGGCACTCCGAGTTATCTTGCGCCGGAGCAGGCTGCGGGACGAAGGATCGATCACCGGGCTGACATTTTTTCCCTTGGCGCTGTGCTGTACGAGATATTCACTGGCGAGAAGGCGTTCACAGGGGAGAGCGCGACCACCATCATCTACAAGGTGATGAACGACGAACCGATTCCGCCGAAGATCATTGAGCCATCGCTTCCCGCGGGATTGGACGCCATCATTCACAAAGCGCTAGCGAAAAATCCTGACCTGCGATACCAGAATTGCGATGAGCTTCGCGAAGCGTTAAAGCAGTGCCGCGCGAATCCGAATGCACGGGCAGTCGCTCCGGTGTTGGACAAGACCGTAAAGATGTCTTCGCGAGGACAACAACCATCGGCAGCTGAACAGACACAGTACATGGCGCAGGGTTCGCAAGCTACGCCGTGGATTGCTGCGGGGGCAGCTGTTCTAGTCTTGGGAGCGGGATTCCTGCTCTGGCAAAAAACGCAGACGACACCGCGGCAGGAAGTGCCAATCGCTGCGAGCACTTCAGAACAATCCACGGCGAAGCCGTCGGGAAATCAGAGCGCCGCCCCGAATGCGACGGCTCCCGAAGAAGCGCCCGCCGCGACTCAACGCGCGGTGGCGCGGACTAAAACCGTCGCTGCACAACACCATGCAAACCCAGGCGAGACGCCCGCGCCGCCTCCGGCTGCACCAGTCGCGGCGGCTGAAGCGGGCGGACAGATGTGGAATTTGTCGGACGTCCCCAACCTGATGGGCAAAGCCGATGGGTACGCAGGAAAAGGCGACTACCAGAAGGCCATCTTCCTCTACGAGCAGATTCTGCGGGTGGATCCGCAGAGCCGCGCGGCGAAAGAAGGCCTGCAGCGCGCGAAAGATGCGCGCAACCTGAGGCGCTAGAGTTTAAGGCTCCAGTTTGATGGTGCTGACGTTGAAATTCGTTTTCAGATACTGCTGGGCTTCCGCGCGCTCCGGCGTGGACTTCATCCCCGTCGAATTCAGGTAGACGATGTAGCGTTCGGCAGCGGCTTCCAGATCATTGTTGCTCGAGCGGTTGCGCGCCTCGGTCAGGAACTTCGGCGGCGCGTCGTGCACCCAGTCGATCAGCTTCTTCACCATCACGGATTTTGCCTGGCTCTCTGCCTCCGCTAGCAATTGAATCTCATCCAGCGGATCGCCTTCACCAACGATCCCGTCAGTATCTTCGGGCTTTACGTTTTCGAGCAGAACGATGGTCTTGGGGACATCCACTCTTACGCTGTCACTCAGCTTCGAACTTTCTACAGCGGGATCGGCGAGCCGCAAAGCCACTTCGACTGAGGCCGTGTACTGCATGCTTCGGCGGGTGTAGGTGTAGGGCTCGGTGATGTTTTCCAGAAGCATCTCCGGGATTTTCTCCAGCTTGCGCTTGAGCGCTTCGATGCCGTCGGCTTGCGCCGTAAGCTTCGCTGCTTCAGAGGCGGCGACGTTCTTCTTCATCTTCGGAAGCGCGGCGTTGTAGGCTTCTTTGGCCTTCTCATACTCGCGCGTTGCAATGTCCACATTGCGGTTCGCCTCCGTCCACGCAGGATTCCTCACCTCGCGATGTCCCGCGCGATAGTGCGAAGTCAGCCGCTGTGTGTCTACCTTCTTGTCGACTTGATGGCGGATGATGTCGCCGATGAGTTGTAGATTGGAGAGCGTGGCGCCCGAAGAAACATCCGCTTCCATCGCGTTGCGGTCTTTACGGGTGATGGTCTTTACGCCGGGAAGTCCTGAGCCTTCCAGGCCGGAGGCGACGGTATCGCCAAGTTGGTCGGCAAATCCGAGGCTGTCGCGTCGTGAGGTCTGGTCGCGGAAATAGATCGCGACCGAGAGCTTCGCCTTGGTGTCGTAATCAGGGCTGTACTTTGTGAGCTGGTCTTTGAGACCTTCGAGGTCTGCCTTGTAGCGCTGGCCTTCTTTCACCAGTAGCCATCCCAGCCCGATGCCCACGCCGCGCGGCTTGTCGAGCAATCGCTGCGCCTGCTTCATGTAGTAGTCGCTGACGGCGTCACTGGCGAGGTCAAGTTTGATCCTGATGCTCTCGTCGGCATTCAGCGCCGCTGCTTTGGCGAGATATTCATGTGCCTGCCGGGTGGCGTCTTCGTCGGCGCGTCCGCGAATAGGCAGGTGGACGCGCGTGAGCGCATCCGCCCGGGAGACGAGATCTTTCACGTAATTTATCTGCAGCGCTTCCATATCAGCGGCAACGAAGCTGCGCTGGGATTCCGGCAAAGACGACAGCCGCTCGTACGCTTCGACGAATTGTTTCTTATCGGCGAAGGCGCGGGATTCTTCCATCGCCTGCTGCGCGCCTTCTTTGTTATTGAAGAGTTGAAGGTCGGCTTCGGTCTTCTTCAGGACCGCGACTGTGTCGGCGTCCTGCCTGAAGGTGAGTGCTTTCTTGTACGCGACGATCGCTTCCGCGAGTTTGCTCGCTTTGACCAACTCGTCCGCTTCGACGCGTCTGTTGGTGAATGCCGCTTGTATCGCAGCTTGGACGCGCGGCAATTCCGGCGCGAAACCAATGTACTTCGAAATGGCAGCGTAGGCTTCGTCGAACTTGGTGGCGATAAGCAACGAATCCGCTGAGGCCATCGCTCGGTCAATCTCCTGCGATTGCATGGCCAGATCGGAATCCGCTTTCGAGAGCGTTGGGAACGCCGGATCGACAGAGCGTGCGTGGTCGAGGTGCGCCTTCGCGGCAGCTAGATGCGCATATCCGGTAGTGTGGTCGGCGACAGCCTTCTGATACGCAGCTATTTCCGCTTTGCCCGAATCGATGATTGCCTGGATCTGCTGGTTGACATCGCGGGTGAGCGCATCCGCTTTTGCATACGACGCGAATGCGCGACGCGACTCTTCCGCCTGCTGCTTTGCCTTCTTCAACCGCTCGAAATCCGGAGCCCTCTGCGTAACAGATTTGTTGTAGGCCGCCAATTCCGATTCAGATATCGCGGCAATCAGCGTCGCCAATGAGGTGTGCGCTTCGGCCGAGTGCGGAGCGGCAGGATACTGCTTCAAATAATCTGACCACAGCGGGATCGTCTGCGTTCGCGCTGCTCGCATGTATTCCGCAAGTTCCACGTCAGGAGCATTCACGAATTCGACGTGTGTGCCCGGCTTGAGCACTTGTGGAATCGCATCAGTGGCGTTGCTCGATTTCGTGAGCAGCCGCGCTTGAACCATGCCCATGTCCACGAGTTCTTTAAGGGACATGCTCTTGTTCTTTTCGAGCTTCAGATTCACAGGCACAATGCAACTGGTGCCCGAAGGCGAGGTCATTGTGAGCACGCCATCGGCGCTGCGGTCGAGCGAAGTCGCCTGTGCAAGTGAGGCTTTGGGCAGCTTCTTGTAGGAGTTGTTGTCGAGCGATTCCGTCCCGGCGCAGACATAAACTTCCGTCTTTCCGTTCAGCTGAAAATCGGTGACTTGAACGTAGGCTGGGCCCGCATCCGACTGGAATTGGATGATGGCCGTCAGCGGCTTGTCTTTAGCCGCCGCGGGCAGACAGAAACCCACGATCAGCACAACGAGACCCAAACTCCTGCGAACCAAAGAGCTACCTCCGGATGATCAGAACGAGAAAAAATGTGAAAGGTGTGGCGAGGAAAGTTATCACGGTGTTTCCCGTGAATCAAGGCAGGAACATGGGATGTCGCATGCTCGGAATGTGGTGTATCCGGTATCGGCTGTGTGGTGTGCTGCTATGATTCCCCCCGATTAAGGAGAGGTGAAAGATGTTTCGTCGAATCATCAAGATCACGCTGGTTGGAGTGGCAACGCTAATGACTGTATCGGCACATGGGCAGCAATCCCGGTGGGCGACGAAGGATGACGCCACCGCGAATTACATGATCAGTATGGAACGGCAGTGGGCCGAGTCAGCCTGCAAAGACAATGGCGTCGCCGAGAAGATCCTTGCCGATGATTTTCAGGGGACCTCGACTAAAGGCGAGCGGTATACGAAGAAAGAGGAAATGCAGCCCCCGAGTTCCTCTAACCGACCACACGATTGCAAACTGGATGACGCCAAAGTCCGCTTTTTTGGAAACGAGATGGCAATCGCGTACGGCGCTGAGCGCAGGATCGTGCCCGCGAAAGGTACGGAGGAAACCCAGTGTCAAATTTGGACTGACGTATGGCTAAAGCGCAAAGGAAAGTGGCAAATCGTAGCGGCACAGGATTCAAAGGTGGAATGCAAGTAACTTAAAGCCTTGAAGGTGCTGCAGTCTCAGGACTCCAGCACCTTTCAAGCATCGAACTACTGACCCAGCCCCGCTCCGCGCGCATCTGGCGGCTTCAGCTCATACCCTTGTGGCGGTTCCGCCCCCATGAGATATCGAACAAAATAATCCCATCGGCGACGCACCATGTAAGGCTCGTTCCCGAACCCGTGACGGCGATTCGGCAGCAAGAGCAGATCAAAATCTTTGTTGGCCTTGATCAGCTCGTTTACTACGAGCAGCGTGTTGTACGGCGGCACGTTGTCGTCGGTTGTGCCGTGCGCGAGCAGCAGATGTCCTTTCAGATTCTTTGCGAAATTCTGATTGGCCTGCGCGTCATAGTTCGCGTCTGGCTTCTTCGGATCCCACAATCCCTGATACCGCTCTGCCCAATCATCTTCATACTCGCGATTGTCATGATTTCCGGCTTCTGAGATTCCCACCTTAAAGAAATCCGGATAGTGGAACATTGCGCCAGCGGTGGCATAACCACCGCCGGAGTGTCCGTAGATGCCCGCCTTCTCGATATCAATGAACGGATACTTCGTAGCGAGTTCCTTCATGGCGATGACTTGGTCGGGCAATGTGTTGTCGCCCAGGTTGCCGTAATAGGCGTCGTGGAATTTCTTCGACCGCGTGGGATTGCCCATGCCATCGATCTCAACCACAATGAATCCGAGTTCGGCGAGGGACTGCGCATCTCCGCGTGAAGCGCTGAACGAACGCGAGCCTACGCTGCCGCCCTGGGGACCGGGGTAGATGTGATTGATAATGGGATACTTCTTCGCCGGATCAAGGTTCGTTGGCTTGAACATCAATCCGTAGAGGTCGGTCTGTCCGTCACGCGCCTTTACCGTGATCGGCGTTGGCGGCTTCCATCCAGTAGCGAGAAGACGGGAGATATCGGTCTTACCGACTGTGGCAACCAGCTTGCCATCAGAATCGCGCAGGACAGTCACCGCTGGCACGTCAGGTTTGGAATAGATGTCCACGAAATACTTGCCTGATGGCGACAACGTGACTTCGTGATTGCCATCTTCAGGCGTGAGCAGCGTCAGGTTCTTGCCGTCGAAGCCCACCTTATATAGATGCGTGAAATAGGGATCGCGGCCCTTCTCGCGCCCCGAGGCCAGGAAGTAAAGGGTGCGGGCTTTGTCGTCTACGCGCAGCAACTGCAACACGCCCCATTCACCGCTGGTGATCTGGTTCTTCAATTTGCCGGTGGTCTGGTCATAGAGATAGAGATGTCCCCAGCCATCGCGCTCTGAAAACCAGATGACTTCGTTCGACGCCGGCAGATATTTCCAGTTCACGCGGCCTTGTCCGGATTCATACTGGGTGGGAACTTTCTCTTCGAGGACATCGCGAATCGCTCCGGTCGAAGCATCCGCAATCCGTAATTGCGCGACTTTGTGATCGCGCGAGCTGGATACAAATGCGAGACGTGATGCGTCTGCATTCCATTCGACATCTGCCCAATCATTTCCGCGACAAGCAACGTGGTCGCACAGCGTCGAGCGATGCTGGTCAGCCGGCATTTGCAAGCGGATTACCTTTGCTGCATCCACATCAATAATCACTCGCTGAATGGTGGTGACCACGTCGTCACCAGGCAGCGGATACTTCCATGCCTGCAGCGTGGGATGTCCCACTTTGGTTTCGACGAGGTACATCTCGCCCACGCCACGCTGGTCTTGCTGAAACGTGGCGACCTTTTTCGAATCGGGCGACCACAGCAGGATGGGACGGTCGCTCTTCGTCCACCCTGCATTGTCAGTCGCGTAGCCGAAATCCTTCACGCCGTCGGTTGTAAGCTGCGTTTCTTTTCCGGTGGCAACATCGCGCACCCAAAGATTGTTGTCGCGGATGAACGCCGTGCGTTTTTTGTCCGGCGAAGGCGCGTCATTGCGCGGGGCAAACCCACCCGGTGCGCCGCGGCCGGGAGCTTGTGCGCCCATCTCCGGCGCAGAAGCAACGCTGCATTTGTTTCCCTGCACATCGCAAGTGAACCTGCGCGGCCCCAAATTCACGATGATCGATTGGCCATCAGGAGAAAACTCCAATGTCTGAAAGGGCAGTTTTGCTGGATCTAATGTTCGTCCCGCAACCGCCGAGAGCGCTGCCGCCAACTTCGCGTGGTCGAATGCTGGCTCGCCCTTCCCCTTCGCGGGATCGAAGAGCACAAAGTCACTACCGCTGGCAGTGGTGTTGCGATACCAGAAACGATTATCCGGGAGCCAGTTCGCGCGTACGGTGCCGGTCACGAGCGGATTGGTGTTGTATCCCATGAATTTTTCCGCGGCGGCGTAATCCGCCGAAGTAAGCGCACGCGGAGCAGCTTGGGAAAATGCAATATTGGATGTGAGGAGGATCGCAATAAGTGCGAACGTGCTGAGTGAGGACTTACCTGTGCGCTTTGGCATTGATGTCCTTTGATTGTGATTTGGGCAGTGGCACACAAATTTATCACGAGAGTTGCCGGACAGGCAGCATGCGGAACCAGCATCTCTGCTGTAAAATCGTTCACCACACGGAGGCATCACGGGAATGCTAAAAATCAGGCAGCTGCATCTCTATTTGGGAACGTTTTTTGCGCCAAGTATCATCTTCTATGCACTTACAGGTGCGTTCCAAACCTTTCAGTTTCATGAGGAACATGAGGGGCGTCCAGCGATCCCAATCTTTGAAAAGCTAGCTGAGATACACAAAGACCAGCGCGTCCCGAAGTGGACGAAGCCAGCCGCAACGCCACAAGCGGAGAAGCCAGCAGCTACACAAGCGACTCCGCCGTCTTCCAGCTCCGGAACAGCGGCAAGCGAAACGGAAGCAGCGGCGAAGCCCGCTCCACAACCGCGCCCCGCGGCGCCTCCGCGAACTCCACGCCGCAAGCCTTCAATACCATTCAAAATTTTCGCAGTGTTCATGTCCGTTGGACTGATGTGCACAACATGCCTTGGCATCTACATGTCATTCAGATCTACCCGTGAAAAAGGAAAAGTGTGGGCGATGCTGGTGCTGGGAACGGCGCTTCCGATCGTGTTGCTGTACTTGTAAAACTCACCTTGAGAACACAGTTCCGTGCGCGTACGCGTCATCTTTAAATCCGTGCGGCCATGTTTTGCCGTTCATGCTCACACCGGGACGCGAACTGCCTGCATCTCGAAAGCGTTCGTCGAGTTTCACAGCCCCGGTCGCCTTGTCGAAGTTAATGATGAAGAGACGGTGGTCGGGTCCCTTCTCATCCGAATTGAGGACGATTCGCGTGCCGCTTGGATCCATTGATATCCAATGTGGCTTTTGACTTTCGTCTAGAGTTACCCGGCTTACTTCCAGCGGATGCTCGGGGTCGGAGATATCAAAAACTGTCAGGCTGTGCGTTTCAGGTATGGTTTGCAGCCACCAGTGGCCCACTCGGATGGGCACTCCGCAATCGTCGCCGGGAAATGCGTGTACGAATTTGATCGAAGGATTGTCGCTTGCGATGTCTTTCATCGCGTAGAGACCGCAAGCAAAGGTGTGGACCAGCACGGTCTTGCCATCATCGAGCAGACGCGGTTCTCCCGGAAACTCTTGTTCATTCCCGCGCGGACCGGGCGGCAATACTAAGGTTCGCAGCACTTTCAAATTCGATAGCTGCCACACTTGAACAGTTCGAGTAGCGCCGTCTGATTTGTAATGCATTGCGGTGTTGGTGGAAACGAGCCGGTCAACGTTGGGTAGAAGTTCAATGCTATACGGCCGGATCAGCTCGCTTTTCGCCGCCGCATCCATCGCGCTTCCCGAACGGATCATCTTTCCCGCATTGTTAATCTCGACTATTCCGCCACCGTCAGACTTTGCGCCATGTCCTCCGCGATATTGGAACGTGGCCAACACATTTCCGTTCTTCAAACGGAAGTAAGTGTGGGGATGCATGTATCCATCAATCTCGCCGAACGACGTGACGACCTTTGGAGCAAGCGGATTGCGGAGATCGTAGACCCATGTCTGGCCGGATTCGAATCCGTTTGCCATAAGAAAGCCGCCGACAGGCATTTCGATCTCGGTGTGATGCGGTTGCGTTCCGGCGACTCCGGTGGGCGCAGTCCGCAGAACTTTGCCGTAGGTCGGCGACGACGGCTCGGCATCAATCACCGCGAGGAAGTCAGAACTTTTCTTTTCGATGTCGCCACACCAGGCGAACAAATAGGAATGTTTCTTCTCTGCCCCGGAACCCAGGGCGCATGACAGCAGCACCGCAACGATCACTAAGAGTCGCTTCATAGGGCGGGAATGTTATCTTGCAGTGGAGCGTGTGTCTAGCGCGACTCACGCATCACCAAAGGAGAATCCGGAAATTGGTAAATCAGTCGGGTAACAGTTCGAAGTCGCAATTGTGGCTAGGTCGCGTGATCAGCGGATTATGCGTCTTGTTCTTCTTGGCAGATACCACCGCGCATTTTATGAAGCCTGCGCCAGTGGTTCAAGCTTTCGAACAGCTTGGGATTCCCGTTCGGCTGTCCGTCACGATAGCGCTGATCCAGTTGGCATGCATAATCCTTTATGTGGTCCCGCGCACAAGAATATTGGGCATGGTCTTGATCACGGGATATCTCGGCGGAGCAGTTGCGATCCATCTGCGCGCGGGCAGCGCTACTTTTCCGGTCGTATTCCCAATCCTACTTGGGGCGGCTTTCTGGACAGGCCCGCTCATGCGGGATCAGCAATTGTGTGGTTTTGTTTTTCATGCTTCGAAGGTAACGAGCACGCGCCAGAGTTGAATCCGTCGCAAGATGGGTTTAGCCTTCGGGAACGAGGTGAGAACTTGCAGCATGTAATCGACTTCATTCTCGAAACAGAAAAACTGAAGACCGTTACCCGAAGGACGAAACCTCTCGGACTCGAGCGATACGAGAATTCTGCGGAGCATAGCTGGCAACTTGCGCTGTTTGCCATTTCGCTGGCGAATTATGCTGACCCTGCCCTCGATCTCGGTCGGGTGATTCGGATGCTCCTGCTCCATGATATCGGCGAGATCGATACTGGAGACACCATGGTATATATCGAGGAAGGGTGGGAACTCCGCAAGGAACAGGAACTCGCGGCGGTGAAGCGAATCTTTGGAATGCTGCCGGAGAAGCAAGCCACGGAGTTTCTCGAACTCTGGCAGGAATTCGAGCGCGGTGAGACAGCGGAGTCGCGTTATGCAAATGCGATAGACCGCGCAATGCCCGTGCTGTTGAATCTTTCAAACAACGGCCAGAGCTGGCGCGAGAACGGCATCAGTTTTGAGCGTGTTGTTGCGCGAATCGCGCCTCCTATAAAAGACGGCTGCCCTGCACTGTGGGAATACTTGGAGAAGCGGCTCGAAGAAGGACGCCAGAAAAATCTATTCGGCGAAAGCCCAGCCGATACGCCGCACGTGATCACGCCGAAACTCTGAGCTCGCAATTCGAATACCGGAAGAAGCGAATTTTTCGCGCCTGTTAGGATGAATGCATGTCCAGCCGGCTTGCTTTAGCCTTCGTAATTCTTTTAAGTAGTTCAATCTTTGCCGTTCATACAGTGGCTGATAGTCGGGATTGGAGTGGCTTCCAACAAGGTAGCCGCATTGAAGTAAACCAGGCCTGTTCCGGCCCCTGGTTTCCCGCCACCATAACAAAGGTGGAAGAAGACAAGAACAAGGGACCAAAATTCAAGAGATACACCGTTAAAACTGATGACGGCCATGAGTGGTCCTTTAGTGCGCCTAACATCGTCGCTCCCTGTGTCAGAGCCATTGGCGGAAGTTCTAAAGAGCGCGCACAACTTCCAGCTCCGGCCTTAGGTGTATACAACTGCAACTACCGTGGTCAGGTGGTTCCGGTGTTCGATTTTGGATTGATCGATGCGAGCACCTACCGTGACTATGACGGCAATCGCGGCACCTACCGGTTCGACTCTAGTGCAAAGGAGATTGTGTTCCTCACCGGAGTAAGGAAAGGTTCTCGCGCACGCCAAGAGACCGCGAAGACTTTTCAAATCTTAAATAAGGACGGCTCAGGCACTGGCAATTACTGTCCTATCAATCCCAGCCGCAACATCAATGGCAAACGACTGTAGCGGTTACGAAGTTAGAGCTTGCGACGGTCACGCTGAAAACGTGACACTGTGATGTTCGTTAGTTCACTCTACGCCTCGGTGATCTGAATACGCATCTTCTTGATCATATCCTCGGCCCACCCGTGGTGAGTGACATCGAGATGCAATTGGAGATTGTTCTGTCCCAGAGTGCTCGTGAATGAGCAGAGAAAACACACTAAAGGTTTGATCGGGAGCGCTACTCGTTTCCGAATTAGAAGAGCTGGTCTGCGCATAGTGGGCCTTGATTCTACTCTCGATTTCATTAGGCCATCTATCTTTTGACAGAATCTCTGGACAGACCAGGGGTGTTGTTTGAACCACGATCAAAAAATGTGGCATGATTGCTCATGCCGAAAAATCGCAAAATAGATTACTCAGCACATCAGGCTGACGCATCCCGAAAATCTAAGAAGCCGGGAGTCTTAAAGGGCAGGATTAAAGCTAAGATCAAGACCAAGCGAGCAGCCAAAAGAGAAGCTTAACCAAATTAGCCAACATAAAAGCCTACTAGTACGTCGGTTTTCCTCTGACGACTCTTTAACTTCGCCGCCTAAGTAGAATAAGGTTCACCAAGTATGGGAGTTTAGGCGCATACTGTTGGAATGCCCACCCAAAGCCCACAAACTCAATCCGTTCGTTGTCCCATGTGCATGGTCAAGGCTGGGAAAGAGTGCGTGCTGTTGACTGGCGACGTTCGCTACACCCCTCATCTGGAGAGACGATTGTTAGCCAGAGCGAGAGCGAAGAAAGCACTTTTGGATTCATCGCGCATATCGAGGAGCTCTTTACATGCCATGTGATGAGTTCAGACGACTGGCCGAACAGTATGTTCAGACGAACCAGGCGAACCTTCGAAGACGTAATCCAAAGAAGGCGACCTTGAGCAAAGAGGAACCTCGACCCACGACAGACCTCAGCAAGCAAGCTCAGGGGTTCCGCAAAGAGCGGGACAAGCACTTAGCGAATTGTGATGAGTGCAACTAGCCTGCTGCCTCTGATGGACCTCCTTGGTTCATGGCATGTTGGGAGGCTCATGCTTTAGCTGTTCCCTCTGTTGTGAGCACTTCTGAAGCAGACCTACTCCGAAGCCCGCGACAATGATCTTTTCTCCGTCAATGGCCAAATCGCAAGATGGCAGTGCCAATCCCGCGCAAGACGCAGCTCGCAGCGACCATATCTATGCGGAGCCACTTGGTGAATGATCTTCGAGGTGACACGATGACACTTTTGGGCTGTTTGCGACCATCGAATGTCACTTTCGTTGCCGAATGAAGAGTTAACACAACGGGTAGGCACCGATTCGCGTTGTTTTGCTTCGACTTACGAATTAGTGAAAGATGGCCAAGGATGGCCAGAGAAGTGCCCTATGAACAGTGACCACAACAGAATAAATCGAAGTAAAAATTGAGGAAAAACACAATGCGCAAGCAAAAAGGCTTTTCGTTGATCGAATTGCTTATCGTCGTTGCGATCATCTTGATCATCGCGGCCATCGCTATCCCTAACTTGTTGAAGGCCCGTATCGCAGCTAACCAGGCTTCTGCCGTAGGTTCCTTGCGCACAATCATTACGTCAAACACCAATTTTCAGTCTACATTCGGTGGATTTGCTCCTACACTGGCAGCACTTGGAGGCACCTCTGCAGTATGCGGTGCAGCCAACGCGGCTCCCGCGATCACGGCGGCTTGCCTGATTGATCCAGTGTTGTCGGCTGCCAGCACTGCCGCGACAGCCAAGAGCGGATATTTCTTTACCTACACTGGCGCGACTGCGAATGCGAACGGAACATTCCAATCATTCAATGTGCTCGCGACTCCTGCTGTACCGCACACCACAGGCGACTTGGACTATTACACCGATCAATCGGGCGTAACGCGTTGGGAGATTAACCCTGTCGTCCCGACTACGACCAGCGCCCCAATCCAGTAGTTTGGTTTGGCCAAATACCCGGGGAGGGTATAAGCCGAAAGGAGCAAAGACGAAAGTCTTTGCTCCTTTTCTATTCCGCTCAGATCACAGTTGTCGATTAGTTTAGTCCGCATGGCGGCCAACTCGGACATTCTCGGCTTCATACTGAACTTCGTTGCCTACGACGCTGTTGACACGAAAATCAGTCTTTACGCGCGAGACATTGAAGGAATGGAGCCGACGACCAGGGTTGAACTGGTGACCTACTGTTTACGAATAAGCCTGCCGCGAACCACTTTTTTATTACTGTTGCAGATGCAACTAGCTTAGTTGCATGTTACTGATAACTCACAACTTACACACAACAAAAGGCTGAAAGTAAACATACTACATTTTTCGTGTGGATTACTAAGCCTTTTTGTGTGTTGGAGTTACAACTCTCAAAAAGAATCCTTTTACTTTCAGCACATCAATTAGCTTGACCACATCAACTGATAATAATCAGTTGCCTTTCTGTTGATTTCCCCTGAAGACCTACTTATGCCTAATCAGTTGACTTCCAGTCAGTTTTCAATTTAATAATCCCTGTCTCGCGAAATTACATACGATTAAAAACTGGTGTGCTGCGGGATGAATTTTTCCGCATTTCAGTCCTAATCACCCCTTTGAACAGTGTCCACTTATCGTCTGTAGACCCATCGACATCAGAAACATACCATCTTGCGACCGTGCCAAAGCATGTCAAAAGTGACCCTCGCGTAAAGTTTGGGAAGGCGGTACGCGCCCTTCGCATGAAGCGAGGCTTATCGCAGGAGCGATTGGCGGAACTCGCCGAGATTCACCGGACCTACATCGGCGATGTCGAACGAGGTACTCGCAATATCAGCCTTATAAACATGTGCCGTATTTCAGAAGCCCTGTCTATTTCTCTCTCAACTCTGATTCAGGAGATGGAGCGTTCTCGATGAGCGTCACCGCCAGCGGGCTAGAAGTAGCGGTTCCGCTGATGAGCCTGGAGGGGTTATGACACCCACTGATGAAGTTGGGGATTTCCGTACTGAGAGAAACTGGTGGGAACAGCGCCGTCTGCGATACAACATCGGGCTTGTCGCTGCGGGGCTGCTGGCCTTCGTCTGCTACGTTGTAGTGGTTGACCGAGGAATTTCCACGGGTACGATGCCCGACGCCGAAATCACGCTTTTCACAACTGCGTTCCAAGCTGTTGGCTACCTGTTCATGATGGCGTTGGCAAACGTCTGTTACTTGGCAGGGCCATTGTCCGAGTCAATCGTGAAGCCTACCAATGTTGACCATTACCGCCGCCTGACTTTTCGGCTCGGCTTTTGGTTTTCGGTATTGTTGCCGTTCACCATCCCTGGACTTATTGCTTGGTTTTACCTCATACACCCCTCAGCGGCGACTCCGCGGTAATGTAAAACGATTCTTCCCAACTACGGGACATGAATTGTCCTGCCATAGGCAGGAACTGCCGCTAGGATCTTCAAATGATTTCCGCTCTCCTCTTAAAGGCTTGAGCTACAATCCTTGAACCTTCTAAATCAAGAGGTTATATGAAGATCGACATTGACCTTTCTTCTGGGAAATTGAGCGTGGAATCTTCAGAGGAAAAGCTAAAAGAAGTCCTTTCGCAAGTGGAACTCTTCTTACCAGTTTTGAAAACCTCCCTTGTAGACCATGACCCTGATGCTGACAACGGCGGAGTTGAAAAGGTAAAGAAGGAAAGTGATCCAAAGCCTGCTCGTCCGCGTCGACGTAAGAAAGCGAAAGAAAACGGAATTGGGGCAACACCTAAAATTCGCAAAAATTCCTCAGGAAGAATTGGCCCCAAAGCGGCGCTGAGCGATCTCATAGCAAAAGACTATTTTTCTGCTGCGAAAAACCCAAGCCAGATCCGAGATCATTTGAAACACAAGACTGGCACTGAATATAGCCCTCAAGAAATTGCGGTGTCTCTTGTCCGTCTCATGCGAGATGGCAAATTGGATCGCAACCAGAACTCAGATAACGTTTATGAGTACACAAACCCCAGCGCCAAATAAGACTTCGCCGCTCCAAGCTGCATTGGCAAATATCGCCGAGCCTTTTCGTAGCCGTCTAGTGGACACCTATGTAGAAGTCAAGAACGCCTTTCTCCGAGGCGATTCTGAAAAAATCGGGCTTAAGGTAGGAAAATTCTGCGAGACCCTTTTGCGCTTTTTGCAACACATCACTACTGGTACGCACACAGCTTTCGGAACACCGATAAAAAACTTCATAGATGAATGTTTGAAAATAGAGAAGTCGTCAGCGGCGAATCATCCAGAAGGACTTCGCGTGCTCATGCCACGTGCTCTAGCGTTCGCCTACAGTGTGCGAAGCAAGCGAGGGGTGGGACATGTCGGTGGTGATATTGATGCGAATGCGATTGACGCAGCAACATGTGTCAGAGTAGTTGACTGGTGCGTCTGTGAACTGATTCGGGTATATCACAAGATGCCTCTTGAAGAGGCGCAGGCGTTATTAGATGTTGCCGTCCAGAGGCAAATCCCTGCTGTATGGAACGTAATGGGCAAAAAGCGCGTCCTCATACCTGGTTTAGACGCTGCCACTCAGACATTGCTACTGTTGTACCAATCACCGGAATTCGCAGTTGCGGCTGAAGATCTTTCCGAGTGGATTGACTATTCGAGCGCCAAAGACTTCCGAAGATTTGTTCTCTTAAAATTGCACTCCGCCCGCCTTATTGAATATGACGCAGAGACAGACATGGTCCTGATCTCACCGACAGGAACGAAAGAAGCCGAACGTAAGCTACTGAAACTTGAGAATCAAATCGGCGAAATCTAGTTTGCGGATATGCGCTCGAATCGTTCCTAACTCTTTTGGGATTGAGTCATGCAAAAGCTTTTATGTTTTTTGCATTTGAATACTATGAGTGGACATGCTATAAGTTGCGTCGCTAAGTAAAAACCAGTGGGTGTGAAAGTAAAGATGATTCGATTTTAGGTAGTCTCTTTACTTTCAGAAAGCAGGATTCGCAAAGTCGCTGTAAATACCTGAAAAGAAAAGGTGGAGCCGACGACCAGAGTTGAACTGGTGACCTACTGATTACGAATCAGTTGCTCTACCAACTGAGCTACGTCGGCCTTGAAAAGCGGGCTGCATCGATTTTAATTGCGCATCGCGATTCGGTAAAGGGGCGGTGCCCGCGCTGAACGAAAAACATCACCAATTGTTCGGCAAAAATTCGCGCATAGTTTTCCACAAGAGATCACAAGAAAATCCTGTTTTCCACTTGCTATTTACCCATGAGATTCCCCATAATTGCTTTCGCTGCATAGTTTTGATAGTGCGTTGACGTGAGACAACTGCAAACACAGTGACTCAATACGGTAGAACAGACGTACTGCGCATATTGCGCGTAACAAATCGGCAGATGCAGACCTGGGAAAAAGCGGGTCTAGTGGCCGTCTCCGATTCCTATTCCTTTTTTGACCTCCTCCAGATCAAACAACTTCGCGACCTGAAGGCCAAGCGCGTCCGTTCCGCCGTAATACTGAAGTCGCTGCAGGAAATGCGACTGGCCTCAGGCATGGAGAATCCGTTTCTGGAATCCAGCGTCTTCTCGACTCGCGGAAACCGCGTGGCGTTTCGGCATCATGGTGCCGCGGTCGAACCTATCGCCGGACAGTTCGTCATGGACTTCAACGGACAAAAGAAAGTTGTCCCCACGAATGTTCGCACCATGCGCTCGGCGGAAACCCTTTCTGAATTGTTCGCGCGCGGAGTGGCGCTCGAAGAAGATCCAGAGACGCACCAGGAAGCCATCGATTCCTACCTGAAAGTTTTGGAACTCGATCCGCAGCACGCGCCGGCACACATTAACTTGGGCACCATCCATTACAACCGGCACGATTTCGTCAAAGCGGAACACTTTTATCGCCAGGCAATCGCCGCCGATCCGCGATACGCGCTCGCGTATTTCGATCTCGGCAACGTGCTCGACGAAACGGGACGCATGCCCGAAGCCATTAAGTCCTACATGACGGCTATCCTGCTCGCTCCGACTTACGCTGATGCGCACTACAACGTCGCGCTTGCGCTAGAGAAAACGAAACTGCCACGCAAAGCGCTGATGCACTGGCGCGCTTACGTGAAGCTCGACGCCACGGGCCCATGGTCGGCACACGCCCGCGCGCAGATCGCGAAGATCCTCAAGCAGGAAAATCTGGCCATCGTCGCTCGAAGCGGCAAGTAATTTAGCTAATCTACTTCCCTCCTCCCGCCTCTGCGCTTCCTGCTAAAATCATCTGTTCTGCTGTGCTCATATTAGACATTGATAGAGGACGTTATGGCTGAAGCCACGCTACAAAGATCCGATGCCCCTGCCCCGCTGGTCGCGCTCACCGACGACGAACAGATGTTTCGCGACAACATCAAGCAGTTCGCGGACGACAAAGTCCGTCCGCTGGTGCGCGAGATGGACGAAGCACAAGTCTTCGACAAGGACTTGATTCAGCAATTCTTCCAGCTTGGATTGATGGGCATCGAGATTCCCGAGCAGTACGGCGGTGGCGGAGGATCATTTTTCGAAGCCATTCTCGCGGTGGAAGAGATCTCCCGTGTGGACGCATCCGCCGGTGTTCTCGTCGACGTGCAGAACACTCTCGTCATTAATGCGCTGCTGCGTTGGGCGAATGACGAGCAGAAGAAGAAATATCTTCCAAAGCTCGCCACAGACACCGTTGGTGCCTACGCGCTGAGCGAAGCCGCATCCGGTTCTGACGCATTCGCTTTACAAACCCGCGCTGAAGACAAAGGCGATCACTTTGTCATCAACGGCCAAAAGCTTTGGATCACCAACGCCAAAGAGGCTGGGCTCTTCGTTCTCTTCGCCACGGTCGATCCCGCTGCCGGATACAAAGGCATCACCGGCTTTCTCGTCGAAAAGAGCTTCCCGGGATTTTCCGTCGGCAAGAAAGAGGATAAGCTCGGCATTCGCGCCTCCAGCACTTGCGAATTGATCCTTGAAGATTGCAAGGTGCCGAAGGCCAACGTCCTGGGCGAAGTCGGTAAGGGATACAAGATCTCCATCGAAACGCTCAATGAAGGACGCATCGGCATTGGCGGGCAGATGATCGGCATGGCCCGCGGAGCATGGGAGCACGCTGCCCGATACGCAAAAGAGCGCAAGCAATTCGGCAAAGCCATTGCCGATTTCCAGGCCGTTCAGTTCCAACTTGCCCAGGCGGCAACGGAACTCGAAGCCGCGCGCATGATGGTCTATAACGCCGCGCGTATGAAAGACGCCGGCATGAACTTCGTGAAGGAAGCCGCGATGACCAAACTGTTCGCGTCGCAAGTCGCCGAGCGCGTCTGCTCACTCGCGGTTGAGATCTATGGCGGATATGGCTTCGTCAAAGATTATCCCGTTGAAAAATATTATCGCGATGCCAAAATAGGAAAAATCTACGAAGGCACCTCAAACATGCAGCTGAACACGATTGCCAAGCTCGTCCTTGGAGGCAAGTAATGGCCGAAGGAATCGATCGCCGACAGTTCCAGCGGATTCCCATCGAAGGCGCAGTGGCCGTCAACTCCGACGGACGCGAGCTTGGCAAAGTCTCGCAAGCAGGCGGAGGTGGCATGATGATCTTTCCGCCAAACCGCGACGTCGCCGATTCCCTCACCCTGGGCCAGCGCATGCAAGTCACCATCATGGAGCCCGACTCGCAGACCTCGAACACGATTGATGTGGTCATCCGCTATCACGACGGCGAAAAGATCGGCTTCGAGTTCGTCACCGGAAACCCCTAGAATCGCGCCGGTTCAGGGTTAAACTGTCTTGTCTCGGGCGAGTAAGTGACATACACTGTTGCCCGCGCGCATCCCCCGCCCGCTTCGAATCTCTAGCCCAGGTCAGGAATTATGCAGGTTGAACACGCCGTCCACGAACTGCTCGATCTAGTGGCAGTTCATGGCTTTTACATTTCGGTGCTCGAAGAAAAACTCGGATTCCCCGTTCCCCTGCCACATGAAGCCATCAAACCCGATTCCTCCAGCGCGGAACACTCAATCGGGATACTGCATCGCTGGCTCGCGGTGCTCGACTTTGCGATTCCTCCGATTGTTGTTCGCGACGCACTGAAAGAATCTCTACCCCGAGAAACCGCCGAGGCGATGCTTCGCTACTACATTGGAAAAAGTTCGAAAGAAGAGACTGACCGAGACAAAGCCGATTGTGTCGCCACATTTCTGTATCGCAGCTCTGAGCTTGGCGCCCGGCCCATCCCGCCCACCAGCGACCGCTTTCATTTCATCTCTGAGATTGCGCGCGAGTTTGAATCGTTCATCGTCAATACTCTGGGAGAAACGCCTGTCCCGGTGATCAAGAGCGAGCACACGCAACTACTCAAGGAGTTCGAATTCCTCCATCAGGAAGTGGACGACTTCCGCACCTTCGACCAACTGATGGATTCCGGCATCGTGCAGCGCGTGCGCGACATCAAGCAATCGTTCAGTACATCGTTCTATGCGCCCTCAGTGCTCGCGAATGTCGCCGTTTATAACACGCTCTTCGGTGCGCGTTTCGACAAGCTCTTCCAAACCACCACCGAACAGATCAAGACTTTCGCGGCTCGCGTGCAGGACGAAGGAGCCAGCATCATGAGCAAGCTCGACGAAGACGTCACCGTCAAGCATCTCGCCGACGTGGAAGGCGAACGCATCATGTCGCAGGAGTACGGCAAGGCGCAGGAGAATTTCCGTAAGATATCGAAGTTCAAGAAGGTCGTAGACAAGACCGGACGCGCGAGCGGACGCACCACTTCAGCGCCGATCAATATTCCTGCCGCGAGCGCTCCGGTAAAGGTCACCGCACCGCCGCCGCAATCCACTGCGCCTGCCGCAGCTGCCGCGAAGGCAACTACGACGACCACCACGTTGAATCTCGCCACCGGAGTCAACGCCGTTGAAGACGGCAAGATTCGCACTCAGCAGGACGCAATCCGTATTTTCGTTCGCGTCGCCGATAAATCCTGTTTTGTAGTTCCGCTGGTGAAAGGTGTCATCAACATCACCGCCTCGGAGGCAGAAGCCTTGCGCAGCGACTTCGGACTTGAGAAAAGTTTTCGCGCGGACTATGCGAACCTCGTCTCTTATCTCGTGGCCATGATGGCTCGCCTGGTTGTGGAACAGGAAGAGTTTCGCGCGAAGCAGAGTTCCGCTTATCTCTGGAAGCCGCATGCCGACGCAATGGCCTACATCATCAGCAGCGCCACAAACGTGCTCGCAACGGCAGGCTCCATCTTAGACATGGCGGAAAAGCGCGGACTCGAAGACAAAGCCACTGCCCTCAAAGCCAGCATTGCGAAGTTCCGCATGGCTCTGCAGCAGACGGCCACTGTGTTGAAGTCCGCCGGCAATCAGACCACCTAAACTATTCCTCTGATCCGCCACTCTGCTGCGGCGCACTCGGGTCAGGATCGTATCCCGCGATCTTCTTCCCTTGCAGATAAATATCAAACCAGTTCACGATGTGCTGCAGGCGCTCCACCCGATGCCACGGTTTTCCTGAGCGCGAAAGCTCGTGGCTCTCATCCGGAAATCGCACCATCACCACTGGTTTATGTAAGTACTTCAATGCGCGAAACATCTGCTCTCCCCCGGATGTTGGCGGAGTGCGCAGATCAGCTTCACCTTCGATCAGCATCAACGGAGTCTTCACCTTTTCGATGTTCGTGATCGGAGAACGCGCGCCGAAATCCTGCTTCTCCTGGAAGGGCGCCCCTTTGAACCACGATGGCTGAAAGAGCGTGAAGTCCGCGGTGTACCACCATGAAGACCAGTCCGCGATGGACCGTTGTGAAACCGCCGCAGCGAATCTGTCCGTCTGTCCGATTGCCCAATTGGTCAGCACTCCGCCGCCGCTGCCGCCGGTAATGCCCAAATGTTTTTCGTCAATGTAGCCGCGCTTGATGAGTTCATCCACGCCAAGCATTAGATCTTTGTGATCGTCGCCGGGGTAGTGATACTGGATAATGTTGCCAAACTCCTGCCCGTAAGACGTGCTGCCCCGCGGGTTCGGATACAGCACCACGTATCCCTTCGCTGCCATCCACTGGAATTCGTGGTCGAAGGTGTATCCGTACGCGGTGTGCGGGCCGCCGTGAATGTTCAAAATCAGGGGGTACTTCTTCTTCGGGTCGAAATCCGGCGGCTTCTGTACCCACGCCTCGATCTTGCGGCCGTCGAAACTGGTGTACCAGATCTCTTCGGGCTCCGTGATTTTGAGCTGGGAAAATAATTTGTCGTTCACATGCGTGAGCTGCTTGAGATTTCCGGACGCGTCCGCAACGAACACGTCGCCGATATTCGTCGGCGTGGAGATGACCATTGCGAACTTCGAGCCATCATTCGAAGCAGTGAAGGAAAACACATCGTGATTGCCCGCGGTGAGCGGCGTGGATTTTCCGGTGACGGCATCGAAGCGAACGAGATCGGCCTTCCCTTCGCGCAACACCACGTCAACGATCGTTCGCCCATCGGCGCTCCATATCGGATTCGTGCCACCACCCGCGCGTGGAGGATGCTGGTCTCCACCGGGTCCGCTGCCGATGTCGGCATCGAAATTTGCAGTCAGGTTCTTCGGCACGGCAGAAGCAGCCGCATCGATCACCCACAAATCATCTTGCGCATATGAGAGGACAGGCTTATTCGCCGCGCCGCGGAATGCAAAATGTTTGCCGTCCTTGCTGAGCGCCGGCGCATTCACATTTCCTTCAACTTGAAAAAGCTTCTTCGCCTCGCCGCCATTTGAGGGAATCACGTAGGTCGAATCGCGCGCGACTTCGTAATACGGCTCGGGTGTGCGGTCAGACTCGAAAAATATCTGCGAACCATCCGGCGACCACATCGCGTTCTCTTCGTCATATGCTCCCGACGTCAACTGCTGCGGCTTCGGCAGCGGCGCTTCGCTCGGCTCCGCGGGCACGCTGATCACCCAAATGTGGTCAGGATGCTTGGGATCCATGTATCCGTTGCCGTTTTGCCGGTAAACCGCGCGCGATATCACTCGCACATCGCTCTCGTGATCGGGCTTCTCTTCCTTTGCAGTTGTTGGCTTCGGTTCAACTTCCGGCTTCGCTTGCGTGGGCTTGCCTTCCTTTGAAGCCTTCTCTTCGCTCTTTGACTCCTGCGATTTCGGTGCGGGCGGATTCTGCTCCGCCTTTTCGTCTTTCGATTGCGCTGGTGTGCCCTTCTCTTTTTCGGCTTTCGCGATGTCCGCCGGAGTAGTGCTGCTGGTGAATGCGATCCGCATTCCATCCGGCGACCACTTTGGTGACGACGCGCCCTTTGGCAATGAAGTCAACGCCCATGGCTCTCCGCCATTGAAATTCAAGACGTGGATCTGCCCTGGCTGCGGCTTGCCATCTTTCTCCATCGCGCGCACGAACGCCAACCGCTTTCCATCCGGCGACCACCGCGGAGACGAATCACGCGGCCCATTCGTCAGCCGATGCGGTTGCTCATTCCCACTTGTCGACACTGCCCACAGCGCCGTGTCATATCCATCTTTCTTGTCATTTACGTTCACCTTTACGAACACCACCTGCGAACCGTCAGGCGATATCTGCGGATTCGCCGTCCAATTGAACTGGAAGATGTCTTTCTCAGTGATCAGGCGCTTGCTGTCACTCTGTGCAGGCGCGGGGACGGAAGCTGTGATGAGGGCGATCGAGAGAACGATCGTGAAGGCTCTACGCGTACGAAGCATCATCTAGGGCACTCCTGAGTTTTATCGAAGAAATCCTAACACTAGTTGTAGCCTCCAACGTGCTGAGTAAATGCTTTGAATTTTGTACAGCTTGACCACAGCAAAAAATGCTGAAGGTGCTGTAAAATATTCGAACTTTCGGCGAGAAAGACGGTGCTCTTTGCGACAGTACCTGAAAAAAGAATTTCAAGAGATCAATCAAGGTGACCACGTCTGCTTTGTTTACAGAACGCTGGCCGAGCAGCTATTTGGGATCGCAACCTGGGTTTTGCAGGGCCTTGAACGTAATGAGCAATGCTTCTGCATCCAAACTCCGCAAACCAGCACAGCATTGCTGGAGCTACTCGGCAAGTGGGGTTTTGACGTCGACAAGGAGATTCGCTGCGGCGCCGTTGTTATCGGCGACATGAAGAAGACTTACTTGGCCAATGGGACGTTTGATCCTGTCCTGATGGCAGCCCTCCTTGCAAAAGCCTCTTCGCTGGCAAAAGTAAATGGGTTCCGTGGGTTCCGCGTTACGGGCGATATGTCATGGGCTTTGAGACACGAGCCCGCTTCAGACGGATTGATCCTCTATGAAAGAGCGATGGAGAAGTTTTTTTCTGAGAACAAATCGTTAGGCATGTGCCAATACCATGCCAGGCATTTTCCCGCTCCCACTCTACAAAACGCCATGCGTGCTCACGGAACAACTCTTCTTGAGGATGAAGCCTCGCCCAATCGTTGTCGCTTACGCCTCAGGCGAGAGAATTTGTTTGCTGACATCTTGAAGGGGCCACGCGTCCGTTACAGATACGTGGTGAAGCAAGATGATTCCCCGGACGTACTCGCTTCGGGAGAGGCAGCGGATCTGAGCACCGCCAGAAAACAAGCGAAGGCCGCGTTGCTGGAGCGGGCTGCGTAAGCGGGCGCCGTTTTGAATTCCAAATAACTGGATGGGAGCGCCAATTTCTCGGCGTCCTTTACGCCCTCGGTGAAAGTTATTTCAGCTGTTTCGGAACGAGCCGGATTTCGAAGATGCTCGGCCACAGTTTGCCGGTGACAAAAAGACACTTCCGGGTTGGATCGTAAGCGATTCCGTTCAGTACGGCGCCAGACTCTAAGCGATACATAGGTCCCAGCAGCCCGGTGAGATCGATCCAGCCAAGCACTTTCCCGTTCTGCGGAGAGATCCGAGCGATTCGATTCGACTGCCAAATGTTCGCGAAAATCTCTCCATCTATGAATTCCAGTTCGTTCAACTGATCGATTGAAATATCTCCATCGTGAACGGTGAACCGGCGCTTTTCAGTAAGCGTGCTGCTATCCAGAACGCGGATCTCCTTGGTTCCGTCGCTCATAAAAAGCTCACGACCATTCGTTGTGAGGCCCCAGCCTTCCCCTGGATACGAAAAGCGGCGCAGCAACCGAAAATTCGTTGCGTCGTAGACAAATCCCACTTGCGATTGACAGGTGAGCTGTATGATTTCGTTTTTTGAGAACGTGATGCCTTCCCCGAAGAATTCCGGGGACAGGTCAAGTCGTTGAACAACTTTTCCGGTTTCGATGCGAACTTTACGAAGAGAGGAACGGCCCTTCAGACCGGTGCCTTCGTATAGAAACCCGTCTCTGTATGCCAGCCCTTGGGTAAACGCAGAACTGTCATGCGGGTACGTTCGAATGATTTTGAACGTGTATTCTGGCGTTCGACTTTTGTGCGTCTGATAGGAAGACTTGCCGACGAGCAAAGATGTGCTTGCGCAAACGAAGAACGCTAGCGCAACCCGCCTACACTCCACTCTCAATTTCATACAATTTCCGCAGTCCAAGCAGGCTTGAGCACGTGAGCTTTTGCTTTGCTCTTGCTTTCCCTGGCTACTGACTACTGAAATCATGGTAGGCGCGGCAGGAATCGAACCTGCAACCCTCAGCTTAGAAGGCTGATGCTCTATCCGATTGAGCTACGCGCCCACGTCAGGTGGATGACTCATTCTAACAAACCAGCTCAGACCTCAACCGCTTCACCGCTTCGCCTGCGCTGCCACCTGTATGAGCGCATTCTGCAGTAGCTTCAGCCCAATCGCCCAGCTCTTCTTCGCGCCCGTTTCGTCGTCGCCGAAACCATATATATAAAGCGTCAAATAAAATCCGCTGTCGCTCTCTTCGGGGTCATCAGCGCGGTGGTAATAACACCGCCTCACCACCACTTCCGCCGACGCCGCGAAATCCGGCACCTTTCCCAGCAGATTCGCTACCGTCTGTCCGAACCGCTCATGCGCTTCGAATGCCATTCGCGCGGACACATCCGCAAACAACACGTCCACGTATGCGCCGTACTTCCACTCGGTACCGAAGATCTCATCCTCTTCGTCGAGCTCGTCCGTAAGCCATGTGTCGCACTTCGCCGTTTGCAGCCGCGATGTCGGCTGGTTGATCGCCGACAGAAATTCCGCCAGCTCCCGGTTGTCGTGCGTCTCCACGATCTCCAACAAGAGTTCCGGTTGCTGCTTCAGGTCGAAGTAACGCTGCTTGCCGTCGTCAGACGACCACGGTATCTCCAGGCAACTATCCTCGCGCCCAAGCTCGACACTGAACTCTGCTTGCATCCGCCCAATGAGAACACCATTTTTGCTTCAGTGCAAAGCCAGATTTCCTTGACTCGGCCGCAAGTAAATGATATTGCTAAATCAGTGTACTTATCTTTAAGTTACAATCAACAACGCAAATGAATTGCATTCATTTCGGGAGACCGTTTTCTCCTAAAGTCGTCATTCTGGCTATCTTAGGGGTGGGGGAAGGGGGGTACCCTGGCAAGAAATGAGTGTTCCACCCTTAGCGCCGGTGGGAACACCCCGAATCTACGCGAAGGCGGCCATTTGCCTCTCAAAGAAGCCGATGACCTGCTTCTCTGCCCAGCGGCCATCGTAACCGTTGGCGTCGGCCAGGAAGGCACAGTGGCCCCCGTGCTGCGTCTCTATAAAGGATACGTGCGGGTTAGCAACCAGCTTGGCCCGGGTCTCCGGCATCATGCGGATGAACGGGTCATCCGTCGAGTGAATGACCAACGCTGGGACGGAAATGAACTCGGCTACCCGCGACGAACTGGCCCGGGTGTAGTAGTCGTCGGCGCCGGTGAAACCGCTATAGCGGGCTGTGATCTCGTTGTCGAATTGGCGGATTGTCCGCAGGTTTTCAAGGTAGGTGAGGTCATAGCGGTCGGGAAACAAGGCAGCCTTGCGGCGAAAGCGGTTGCGCAGGCCGCGCATGAACTTCCATTCGTACATGCGGTTCTGCAGATCGTGAAGCGCATCGGCGGAAGGAGCAAGGTCCATTGCCGGAGAGATTCCCGCGACGGCTATCAGTTCACTGGGAGGGCCTTCGCTGCCGGATCTCTGTCCCCATTCGCCAGCGAGTTTTAAAACGAGGTTTCCGCCCATGGAATAGCCGACCAGCGCGATGTGCCGGAGATGGTCCTGCTCGATGAGCGCGCGCGTGACAGCGCCCACATCCATCGACAGGCCGGAGTGATAAAGAGTAGGAGTGAGTTCTTCCGTGCCGCCGCAATTGCGCATGTTCATGCGAACAACGTTCATGCCCGTAAGCCACGCTTTGCTGCCGGTGCCGAGAACGTATTGCGACTCGCTGGAACCCTCGAGTCCGTGAACGATGACCACGGTCAGCGCATTTTGTTTTCGTTCACCGGGCTGCCAGTGGCAGTGGCATAGCACTTGAGCTTCCTCTTCCACTTGGAAGAGACGGTCTTCAGGAGCAGGAAGAAGATTTGTTCGGGGAAGAAAATTGCCGGCAAGAGTTTGCGCGTGCGCGTTGCGGAATCCGCGACGCGGCACAAAGACATCATTCTGTTTGGGGCTCTCTTGCTGCATCAAGTATTATGAGGTTGAAAGTAGCATAACGGATTTCCCTTCGGAGCCCAAGCACCGGGGTCCCCAGCGCGCGAAGCGTGATGGGGTGGAGAACAAGATGCCGATCTTTGAATACGTCTGCAAGGAATGTGAGAAGCATTTCGAAGCCATCGTGAATGGAAGCAAGAAGGCGCGATGTCCCGGATGTGACAGCACCAAACTCGAGCAGCAGTATTCGGCCTTCGCAGTGGGATCGGTGAAGGGCAAAGGGCAATTTGCGAAATCCGCGGGAACAGGCGCCCGAGCTTCAAAAGGCGGCGGATGCGGAAGCTGCGGCGATCCTCGCGGCCCCGGCTCCTGCTCGATGAATTAGCTGAAGCGTTTCAAGTTTCGAATTTCAAATTCGGGGCATGGCCACGGCTCTGCTAAAATGGTGGTACTGAACACCACTGTGTGGCGGATATAGTTCAGCGGTAGAACACCGGTCTGTGGCACCGGCTGTCGTGGGTTCGAATCCCACTATCCGCCCCATAATTCTCTGATTTGATTCCACTTACAAAAGCTTGGGTCCCGTAAGGGTCACTTAACGCTTCTGGAACTGTACGCAGCCGAAATCAGGTAGCACTTCGAGCCAACCAATGTGATCGCCATTGTTTTGAGCGAACGCCATTGATTCTCTATGGTCTCCATACCCTTTTCTAGAGTTGGTTCTAGTGAGCTTGCAGATCCCGATGTGCTCATCCGAATCGCTGGGCGGTTCGAAGAACTTACAGTTTCTACATCGACCTGGTATTTCGTTCTGCATGTCGCTTCCTAAGCGTTGAAGACCCTATCCTTCGTCAGCACCTTGCCGACGATCTGATCGTTTGCTTCCCTGCGCGGCTTCGACATTGCCGCGCCGTATTTCATTGTAGTGCTGATGTCCGAATGCCGCATCAGCTTCTGTTGCACACCGAGCGTTGCTCCCGTCTCGTCCAGCCACGCGCGATAGGTGTGGCGCAACGAGTGAGTGCCCAGCCCGATAATCCCGCAGCTCTTCGCCGCTGGACTGAAGTGCTTTTGATGGTAGCTATTCGGGTGGTACGGTTTTGTGCCGGCGAAGAACGGGCTTGCGAAAACATAATCATTGTCTCCTTTGAATTCTGTTTTCTCCCGCCATGCCCTGAAGACCAGCGCCACGTTCAGATGAAGCGGCACATAATCATTCGAGGCTTCCGACTTCGTGGTCTCTTCCACTTCCCTGCTGATCACTCGCCGGGAAATGTGAACCGTGCCTTCCATCCAGTCGAAGTCTGACCACTTGAGGGCCATTATTTCCGATCGGCGAAGACCGAAGCAGAATTGTCCAATGGCCATGACGCGCCACGGATCTTCCAGCTCGTTAAAGATGGCCCACACTTCCTCGCTCGAGAGAACGCGCGGCGTCTTTTGCCGCTTGCTCACTCCGCGAATGTGGACCAGCTCGATTGGATTGCGACCGACCGGGAGATCTCCCCACAACATCGCGCACTCGAAGAGCCGGTTCATTAGCCCTTTCAGGTTGCCCTTTGTCTTCGACGCAAGGTCGCGGCCGGTCTCGATGTTCTTGAGACCTTTTAGCCAGAGCTGCACGTCGAATGGTTTGATCGCCGCAATGGGCATGCTGCCCCACTTCGGCCGAAGGTGCGTCTTCAGGAGTGACTGATACGAGTTGGTTGTGCTGATGGCCGGTGGCATCTCTTCTCGCTGAAAACGATTAATCACTTCCCCGAACACTGCGGCGTTGGATGGAAGAGAATGGTTCCCTTCGGCCATGCGTCGATCGCGTTCGGTTTCAGCATCGGACTGCGTTCGGAACTGTTTGATGGTCCCGAGTTGAATCCGAAGCTTGCACTTCTTTCCGGTGGCCGTCTTCCCCGGGATGCGCCACGTCCAGACGTGAAGTCCGGATGCGCGCTTCTGGAGTCGAACAGTCCCCCGCTTGTACCTTGCCCTCGTCTGCTTCAAACATTCTCCTGACGAGGACGCGGATGGCTGCGAGAGATTGTACTCTCCAGATCCTGATCTTTTGCCGGGAACTCAGCTCGCAAAATTGCCTCGCAAGTTAGACATCCCATCCGGCAGCAATTAACTAGATGGTCGGCTGCCCTTGCGTCGTACAAAATTTGCGGAGTCACTTTAGTTCTCATAGTCGTTTCTCCGGCAGACATTCGCTGTGGCACTTTGGGCAGGTGTGTTCCGCGGTGAGCTGCGCTTCTTTCAAGAGAGCGCGGCATCTCTCGCCCTGGCACTTGAACCAAGGATTCGCGGTGCCGGGCAGTCCGGCGTTGATGGTGGCGGTGGCCACGTTAGGACCCCTTCTGTATCGCGGCCGCTTCCTGCTCGGCGATCCACTGCGTGAACGTGGACTGGCGGATGCGCCAGCGGAGGCCGCTCTTGAACATTGGTATCTTTCTTTCCCTCGCCATCGCTTTCACATGACCGTGGCTCACGCAAAGCACTTTTGCGACCTCTTCCGAGCTAAGCAAACTCTCAAAAGGCTGCGCGTTTGCTGCTGGTAACGCTGATGTACTCGTGGACATTGCCACACCCCCTAGCGACTGGCAGTCACCATAGAACCACCTTGAGAGATTTGTCAAGCTAGTTCAGTAGCCAAGTTGGTCAACACTCGATTTTCCACACCACAAACAATTTTTATTGACAACGTAAGTAGCTACGGCCTAATCTCCGTGACTGGCAGTCATACTGCCAGTCACAAAAGCAGCACATAGATAACAAAAAGGAGAATTTCAATGGCCACCGCAACAACCTCACAACCGCAAGCACCACCCGTACCCGCATCGCCGGTACTTCACCATTCCTTCCAAGACATTCCACTCGCTCTGATTCACCCTTCACCGACTAACCCGCGCAAGTACTTCGATGAAGCTGCGATGGAAGACCTCGCCGCAAGCATCCGGCAGAACGGAATCCTTCAGCCTCTTTTATTGCGTCCGCGTGTTGCGTCCAAAGCTGACGTTGAAGTCTTCGAGCATCGCCTACATAGGATCGACGAGAAGCTGACGCTGGGCCAGGACTACTTTGAAGTCGTCGCGGGTGAACGGCGTTTCCGTGCGGCTCATCTAGCAGGACTCGAGTCTGTTCCGGCCATGACACGCGAACTCACTGACCAGCAAGTTCTGGAAATGCAGCTGGTGGAAAATCTTCAGCGCGAAGACGTGACCGCTCTAGAAGAAGGCGTCGGCTACACACAATTGCTGTCTTCCATGGTCAAGGCGCAGCCGAAGACCGCAAAGCAGAAGCATGTGCAGACGATTGCAAACACGATCGGCAAGAGCCCGCGCTATGTATATGCGCGAATGAAGCTGGACGAAAGTCTCATTCCAGCGGCGAAAGCGGCGCTTGCGTCGGGGAAGATCATGGCGAGTCATGCGGACGAGTTGGTCCGGCTCGAGGCTGATGATCAACTCCATGTTCTGGATCAGGAGATGTTCGATCACAACGACGAGGCGATTAGTGTTCGCGCGTTGAAGGCGCAGATTGAAGAAATATTAGCGGATCGCGGAAGCGAGTTCGATGAGAACGGTGACGAATATCCCGGCGTTGATGCACGTCCGGAGTCTGAATTCAGGCGTGCCATTTCGCAAACCCTCGTAGACGAGCTTACGGCAATCATCGATACAGGCCTCGGCAATGACGACACCCTGCGTGGCATCTTTGTTTCGACTGATAACGAGCGCTATGCGGTTCAGGGCGGTGTTTCCAGTGGAGCGGAAGGAAACATCGAAGCCGGACTTCGTCGTCTCTATACACCGACCGAGTGGGAGGAGTTGGCCCCGGAACGCAAGAAGAAATATTACGCGCTTGAGGCCACTGGAAAATCGGTCAGCTTCGACGGGTGCGAGTACATCATCGGGCAAGAGCACGTAGACGTAGGTTTCAAGCCCCGTAAAGGCAAAAAGAAGGCGCCGATACTGGACGGAACCGTGATGCTCTCGCGTGGCGCGAAGGCTCAGGCCAGCCGCAAGGAGAATCGTGCGGAAGGCGGAGGCTTGGGGTCGAGATCGGCCGCGAATCAGAAGCGGCAAGCTGAAGGAGATGAGAGAGCAGAGCGTGACAAGCGCATCGCGACCGTCGGTGTGGCGCTCATCAATGCTGCCGGCAAGAGGCTGGAAGAGCCGAACATGCACGTCACATTCATCGGAAGTGTGCTCGTGCCAGCTGCATTGCGGAGGCATCAACTGCAATTGCCGCAGGTCCGTGAAGCTTTAGAACATCTCATCGGAGCACAGCTGAAAGGCGACGCTGTCGAGGATGCGGACGAGCAGCTTCTAGCCCTCTACTGGAAGAACTACTCGAAGATCTCTCTTGCCAAGAAGATGCAGATTCTGTTCCTTGGGGAATTTGCGCAAGTCGTACACGGATGGGAAGACGTTGCAGAGAAGCTTCAGGCGGCGGCACGAGATCTCGGAGTTGATGTCGCGAAAGTCAGTTTGGCGGCAATCGGCAAACAGCCCGCGAAGCCGAAGGAAAAGAAGAAGCCATCTCCGAAAAACGGCACCAAAGGTAAGCCTTCCAAGAAGAAGGCATCTGTGGCCCCTAAAGGTGTGTGCGCCAATCCGCACTGCAAGCATGCCGTAGCAGATCACTACAAGGGCAAGGATTGCACACGCTGCCGTTGCAGTAAGTACCGCATCGCCGCAGTTAATAAAAGCGTCACCAAGAAGGCCGCGAAGAAGAAAGGCGGCCGCTCTTGACGAAGAACTTCCAGCAGGGCAAGCGCGACGCGATCAGAGTTCATGCGAGTAAGGCGAAGACTCGCATCGAGAGAGGAGCCGCCGGCAAACAATCCGGCGGCAACTCTAAGCCGGTCCCGGGAAAGCGAGGTGGAAGATGAACCGCGCCCTCGACCTTAACTTTGTTAGCAAGACCAAGTGTCGGCATTGTAAGCAACCCATCTACGACAACGGCACTGTATGGGTACACCGTTTTACATTTCGGCAAGGCTTTGCACTTTCGCAGTGGTGCCAGTCGAACGCTGAAAACTACACCTCCACGCCGTTCGATAAGTCCGGCTGGACCATGGCTCAAGCTGAAGAGCCGCCTGTCTCTTCTTCCGCTGACTTCCATCCTCACCCTTCGGGGACTTGTACTGCGTGTGACCGCGCAGCATTTGCGCGTGGCATGGCGGCCGGCGACAGCAGCTCGGCGAGGATGGCGATCGCCGTAGCAGTGGCTGCAGCCGATGCAGTGAAAAGCAGCGGCCGTGACTTTCTCGGTGATGCTCTGTTGGCACAACACCAAGCGAGGCAGGATGGTGACCCTATCACTCTGGGCGATGCTCTCCGGTCGATCGTTGCCGACGCGCTGCTCGGCGTGGGCGCGGACATCGAGCATGCGATCGTTCACCGCGACGACCCGCAGACTCCGGAAGCTTGCAACGCGAATTTCCTGACGCTCGATATTCCTCGCGTGTGCCGGTTGCCGAAGGGACATGCAGGACTGCACTCGGTGAATAAGTTGGTTAGCATTCGGCAGCCGTTTCGATGGCTCGACCCAAGCGACTTGCTTGATCTCCCGAATGACTATTTCGGCGGCCTCGAACTCGACTGCCAAGTCTGCGGAGACTTGGTTCTTTGGAAGCAAGGCACACCCGGTGACCACACCGGATGGATTCACGACAAGAACCGTATCGCTCAATGTCATCCCGGTCGCGACCGAGATGACTATGCAACTCCGGTCGTCAGAATGGCGGCGAGGGCATGACGCTGATCATTCCCTGCCCTCGTTGTGGCGGCCGATTTCTTGGCGCGTCGGAATTCGAAGCCCACAAGTGCGACGACGCGATATCCAAAGTTCCACAACTGGACGATATTCGAGCGCGACTGGATGAGTGCTTCACGTGCGCTGTGAATCACTCTGCCTCTGCAATCGACCAAGCCTTCCGCGTCGCACTTCTCTTGCCGACGTTCTTGATGCTGGCCGCCGCCCGGTGGCTAGCTCGGCGAGAGCGTGAGGTCGGGCGCGTGACAGCGATTCAGCTTGCGGAACGAAGAGACCATACACGACTCACTCCCGGTGCTATTGTCCCGGCGAAACATGGCGCGCCGGGAGCTCTATTCAACTTCCGTTCAATCAGCAGGAGGACTCACTGATGGCCAAACAGATTGGCGCTTGCGCGTTCACGAGGGCGTGTACCGCTCCTGGACCGCGTACTCGGCTGGAGCACACGAACCTTCATTTCTGCCCAACGCACTTGAAGGTGATGAGTACGACGGCGTCATTCGAGGCCAATGGCACTGAATTCGCGCGGACGGAGTTTATCGAGCCGCGTCAAGAACGCCGACGTCGCTCGAGCTGGTTGCGAGAGACGGTCGGGATCGAGAACTTCTAATGCGCGGAATTCCAAATGTGAAACGCCAGTGCAGTAAATGCCCTTCTATGGATGCGGGGCGTGACGACCTTTGCAATCTCTGCCGACTGCGTTCTATCCAGTCACCGATGAAGTATCCGTTCTCGGCCGCGCATGACGAACTTGTCCGCCGCGCCTGGGCGAGCGGTGGAAGCAATCGCAAGCAGTTGAAGGCTGCAATCACTGACGCAACGCGGAGGATTGGATATCCGCGGCATATTGTGCGACTGCGCGCACAACGATTGGGGTTGAGCAATGACACGCGGCGGCCGTGGACGCCAGCGGAACTGGCGCAGCTAGATCGCTATTCCGGAACGAAGTCAGCAAAACAGATCGCGCGGATATTGAAGCGAGGCTTTGCCAGCGTGGCTTCGCAGATGGACGCGCGCAAGATCTCTCGCGCGGTGCTGGAAGGCTATACGCGCACCGATGTGACGCGCTTAATGGGTGTCGATATCAGCACTGTGAACCGCTGGTTGCAAGCCCGGTATTTCGCTCTCGACCAAAACAAGCGGATTTCTGAACGCACCTTCAAGCACTTTCTGAGAGTTCATCCTGAACTCTACAGCCTGAAGCGGGTGGACGAGCGGCTCTTTAAGGCGTTGGTCTTCGGCGACGTTGCTGCCGTTTATCGGCCGCCAACCGGCTTCGCGCAAAGGATGAAGCGGGAGGATGCAGCGTGACCCATCTTCTTCGCAAGATTGCTCTTCCAGTCGTGATCGCGGTCGTCATTGTTTTCTGGATCGTTGTCGGGCTTGCCTGGATGGGAGGCGCGAAGTAATGCCAGCGATCAAGATCAAGGTGAACGGAGCGAATGAGGTCAGCGCGGAGATGCGCGACATCTACAAGAACCAGATTCCCTTTGCTACTGCCCGTGCGATTACGAAGACGCTCGGCGATGCGCAGAAATATATCCGCACTGACATTCTCACCAAGAACTTCACCTTGCGCCACGCGGCCTTTATCAAAGCCGGCGTCCGGATAACGCCAGCAACAAAGCAAAAGCTCGAGGGTGTGATTCAGGACATCGACCGCTTCATGGCGCTGCAGGAGACCGGCGGCACCAAGTTTCCTTACGGATCTGCGATTGCCGTGCCCATCGTCGGCGGCGCGCGAAAGAGTTCGACTTCCCTTGTGCGCGATGCGGACCGTCCGCATGCGCTGATGGCTTCAGGAATGGGGTTTATCCGCAACGGGATCATGTACAAGCGCGGCGCTGATTACAAACGCGCGCGGAAGTACATGAAGGTTCTAGGACCCGGCGCGGCGATGATGGGCGTGGCGCGTTCCAAGGTCACCGCCATGTATGTGCTGGTGCCTCGCGCTTCATTGAAGCCGCGATATGAATTCCAAAAAGCTGTTTACACGATGGTCGCTGCGAACTGGCGAGTGAATTTCGCAGATTCATTCCAAGTGGCGGTCAAGACCGCGAAGCGGTAAGCGCGAGTTTTTACAAGCCGCACCGGACGGCGGCTGATGCGTCCGGAGAAAAGAGAAGAGATGCCACACGACAAAAATGGTGCCCTGCTGAAAGTGGGTGATGAAGTCATCATCCGCGCAAAAGTGGAATCACTGAACACCGGTGCGGAGTATTGCAACGTCAACGTGAAGACGAACGAACCGATGTTCCCTTCCGATCAGCCTACAACGATCGTGCTGAACACGAGGCAGGTTGAGCTCGCCAATCCCGAGCCGGTTCCTGCCGCCGCTGAAACCGAAGCACCCGCTGCCGCGGTTCCCCAGGGAGATGGCGACGCCGACGCCGCGTAGTACTCGAGGGGTCGCGCGCAATCGCGGCCCCTTGCATTTTGCATTTTTGAAAGCGAGAGAGCGAATGAGGCTGGACCCGAAACTGACATTGCAGAACCTATGCCGCGGCAAGGCGGAAGAGATCTTCCAGCGCGACCTGAAGAAGCTGCTGGCGAACATCGACGATGCACAAGTGCCAGCGGACCCACCGCGCGAGTTGGTTCTCACGATCAAGTTCGCACCGACCAAGGATCGGAAGTATGCGGGCGTTCTTTTCAGTAGCAAGTTGAAGCTGCCCATTGGGGATGCGGTCGGTGGTGGGATCAACATCCTGCACCGCGGCGATGAGTTGGTCGCGATGCCGGAACAGGACCTCGATTTACAGATCAATAAAAAGTAAGCAACGAAATGCATTTCAACGGAGGCAACACTTTGAGACGAACTATCTCGACCTTGGCTGTGCTGTGGCTCAGCCTGTTCTTTGCAAACGTCTGCACGGCGCAGACAACAACCGCTTTCGATGCCAATCTGGCACAGCTCGCCGGGGGCGACGTTTCTAATTACCGCGTGGGATTGTCCGTGAAGAACTGCTCGAACTACCTCCTGCGCTTGTCCGGACCCTCTATTTCGGTCGGAGACACCGCATATCTGACTCCGGACGGCAATGGACTGGTGAGCGCGCCGGTCCCAGACGAAGCGGCCATCGGATGCGGGTCTACTCCATCCAGCGCGTTCTACACGGTCTCCATTGTCGAGTGGAACTCGAGCACCCAACGACCCATCCTTCCCGCGAGACGGCAGAACGACTATGACATCACCGGACCAACATTCCATTTGAATACTGCTACTCCCCGGACGGCACCGGCGCCGGCGTCCATTGCAAACGCGATGCTGCTGAATGCCAGCGGTGACCAGACGGCCGTTATTCAGTCCGGCAAGAAGATCGCCTTTGCTGGCGGCACAGTCGACTTCACTGGAACCACTCTCACTGGAGTATCCGGTACCGGCATCGCGTCGCTGAATGGACTGACCGTAACCACGCAGACATTTGCAAACGATGCCAACCTCCAGATTTCTTCGATTGGCGCAATGCACACGTTGACTTGGGCGGGCGCGCTGGCGAAGGCGCGACAGAACGCTCAGACGGCATACCTCGACGGCAACCAGACGTTCACAGGTAACAACATCTTCAACGCAGGAACATTCACGGTCGGAGTCACGAGCGGATTCTCGACGCTCGGAGGAACGTACATCGCGAGGAACATTCACAACATTGCGAAGCTGAACGGCTCGACGAGTAAGTACGCGCTTCTCGGCGTGCAATGGCAGGACAATACCGGTTTCCCGCTCATCGGCATTGACACGATGGTCGAGGCGACGAATACGGGATTCAATCCAGGCGGGAAGGGGAGCGTGATCGGCCATGTCGTCGATGCCTTCAACACAGGAGGAGGCGAGACTACTTTCCTTTCGGCCATCTCTGCGACTTCTGACAATGAAAATGGATTAGCAGACACGCAAAATACCCTGAGCGCTCAATTAAAAATTGGAGCATCAGGATTCTCGACAATCGCATCGGTGCTTGCGATCGGCGCTCAGGTTCCCGCTGGACAGGCGACCATCCTCACAGGGCTCGACATCGCCGCGATCACAGGCGGGAGCGTGAACTTCGCAATCAAAACAGACTTAGGAACCGTTAGCTTCGGAGACAATGTTCTCGTACAGGGACACTCCGTCACAGCAGACACGTTCGTCGGAGCTCTCACAGGCAACGCGAGCACTGCATCTGCCCTGGCATCTGCGCCGTCGCTGTGCGGAGCTGGCAACTATGCACGCGGAATCCTTGCCAATGGCGCTGCGACCGGCTGCACGCCGTCATCGGGCTCAGGGACAGTCACATCATTCAGCGCGGGAGCACTCGCTCCGCTGTTCACGACAAATGTCGCGACGGCGACATCGACTCCGGCTCTGTCTTTCACGCTCTCAAACTTCGCCGCGCATAAGTTCTACGGGAACAATACCGGAGGCACTGCGGCTCCGGATGCTGAGTCGATTACTGCGGCTGACTTGCCTTCGCTTCCTGAATCGCAGATTACAAATCTCACTACCGATCTCGGCGCTAAAGAAGCGACTGCGAATAAAGATGCCGTGAGCGGGTATGCAGGGCTCACAGCCGGAACAAAACTGAAGCTGGCTGAAGGTCAAGAAGTTTGGGGAGTTGCTGATCTCTCCGATTTCGCTTCAAAGAGCGGAACTGGCACTGCGGCGATCGGCGCGACAATCACATCGCCCGCTGTGAACGACTTGCTGCAATGGGATGGCGCGAAGTGGATTAACACAGCGACCATCTCGGCCGCGACGCAGCTCTCCGGGACGCTGGCCTCGGCTCAAATGCCTTCACTCACAGGCGACATCACAAATGTGGGACTCGCAACGACATTGAAGAGCACAGGGTCAGCGGGAACTTATACGAAAGTGACGTTCGATGCACAAGGTCGCGAGACCTCCGGGGCAACAGCGCAGTTTTCAGACATCGGCGGCTCGGTCGCAGGTTCACAGATGCCAGCTCTCTCCGGAGCAGTCACGAGCTCGGCGGGTTCGACAGTCACGAGCGCAGGAAAGGCCGATGTGATTGACGCGCCCAACTTCTGCCAGGCAGCCGGCGCGAACACTACGACCTACACCTGCTCGCTCTCACCGGCGATCTCAGCCTACGTGACGGGAACGCATTACCGCTTCAAGGCTGATGTTGCGAACACAGCAGCGTCGACAGTCAGCTTCAACTCTGTCGGCGCGAAGACGATCAAGAAGGCCGCTGGCGGAGTCACTACAGACATTGTTGCCAACGATCTGCGCGCCGGCCAATGGGTCGATCTGGTGTACGACGGCACCAACATGCAAATGCAGAGCACGTTGGGAAATGCGGCCAGCGGCTCTACTCCCGGCGTGACGTTCATGACGTTCGCAAGGACAGGCGTAAATAATATGCCTCCCGCAGACACGACTCACATTCGCTTCATCGGTATCCCTAACCTCGAAGATTTGACCTTCACGCAAATGACCGTGAACATCGCGGTCGTCGACGCTTCGAACAATTACGCTCTCGGAATTTACGAAGACGTTTCAGGGACGATGACTAACGTTTGCGGAACAACTCCGCAAGTCTTCAACTCCTTGAACGCGGTCACGCTCACTTGTTCCGGAACGACGACGCGAGGTCGAAGGCATTATCTCGGAATAAGCGGAGCGGCTGTGACGATGAAGATTGACCGCGATTCTGCGCTCGGAAATTTCCTTGGCATGACGAATAGTTCTGTCACGGTGACGGGCGGAGCGGCTCTCGGCGGGACGGCCGGCACGACTCCTGCAAATTCCGCTTCGACTAATACCGGCGTTCCAGTCCTAGTTCTGAATTAAGCAGCTCTAGTGGAGGCCGGACAGTGAAGGCCTCCACGCCAAACACCACAAGGGGGCGAGATGGAATTGATAGAGACGAGCAACGTGCAGCCGCGCATGCAGACGATTGCAGATCTGCTGAAGCAGCGCACTGAGGTCTTCCGCAGTGTAGAGGAAGCTCAGACGCGGCGGGATGCGCCGGAGATGGAACTGCATTTCGGCAAGTGGAAGGAACTAACCCGCGAGATCGAGCACCTTCAAAAGGCCGGTGTATGAGCGCAGAGGCCTTGGTTTACGTCAAGAAGCTCACCAAAGCACCCAACGGCGAGGAAGTTCGTCCGATGGAGAAGCTGTTGCTCTGGTACATCGCCGACGGCCATAACGATGAGAAGCGCGCGGCATGGCACAAGATCGCGACGATGGCGGGACACAACAATCTCAGTTCCAGGCGCGTGCGCGAGCTACTCGCTGATTGTATCCGCAAGGGCATTCTCTGGCGCGAAGAGCGATTCCGCGAGGATGACAGCAACCAGAGTAATTACTGGCGGTTCGCTGAACTGGATGGCCCGCCGACAACTGCCGCGATGGTCGCTGAAGAGAAGCGGCGTATCCGCGGAGAGATGGCGGCGGCCAAGACGAACGCGACAAAGTCACGCAAGAAATCCACAGATGCTTGTGAATCAGGGTGCGAATCTCCGCAGGGGACGGATGCGAACTCTCGCATAGATGAGCGCGAAGAGTCGCAGGGGGAGGATGCGAATTCTCGCACCCTAGTGCGCGAGGAGTCGCAGGGGGAGGATGCGGACTCCCGCATGGATGGGCGCGAAATGTCGCATCCCTTGAACCACCATCTATCCGCCAGTGAACCGCCGTTGACCTTGCAGTTGAATTCCGCCATTCAACCCTCAACAGAAGCGCCACAGGCTGCGACTGTGGAAATTCCCAAGGGCACATGGGCCAAAGTGCTGGCGGCAATGCTGACCTCGGGGAAGTTCACCGAAGCCGAGTTCCTGAGAGTGACGGCATGCACTCGCGAGATGCAATCCGTTCGGATCGGAGAGCGAGTTGAGATCGAGGTCGGGATGCTTGAGGCAGAGATGCTCGGTGTTCTTTCTGGCGTGATGGATGAGCTAAAGCGATCGACCGGGATGAAGCCTGGCAACTTGAACTTCCGACTGCAATTCATTCAGAAAGGCGCGGCGTGATTCTCGACGAGACGCAACAGCGATTGAGGCTAGCTGTGATTGCCCATGCAGATGACAGTTTGGCCAAGATGTGGCCAGCGACATGGGCGCGATATGCAGAGCCTCGCTTCAGTGCATTGTCGCCAACTGCTAAGAGCAAGCGTGCTGTCTTCGAGAAGCAAGTGCGAATGCGGTGGGATGTGTTCCGAAGCACGGCCGAACGGGCTGGAGAGAGATTGGATTTCTCTTACGTTCGACTCCGGCACATGGCATGCCGAGCGCTGGATCTGCCGTGTCCGTATTGCGGCGCGGCGTTCGGGCTGACCAACTATGCCATCGTGCGCGATGAACCGCAGCGCGGCCAGTCCAGGGCTTATGGGATCAGCAACGTTGTCGTGTGCTGTGAGCTGTGTGCCGATGCAAAGGGGGACTTGTCTGGCGATGAATGGCTAGAGGTCAGGGCTGCGCTGAAGAGCGCCGATCCTAACGCAGGACAGAATGCAGTGGTACGTCTGGCTGCTGGCACGAGAGCACTGGACAAGAGGAAGCGGTAGCGCATGACAAAGCGCGACATGAGAAGCCGGGGAGTAATGCATAGGCGTAGCTGGAGAGGTATGTCGAGACCTCGAAGGGGAAAAGGTACTTCCCCGGGCCACCCCACTGCGGGTAACGCGCCAGCGGCGAACAATTTCTAGTGAAACGCAAAAAAAGTAGGTTGATTTTCACCAAAAACAGGTTGATTCCCGAGGTTGATTTTCAGTGAGCGAGCAGCAAGTACAGTACGAAGCCATGCCGGTGCCGATGACCGACGAGCAGATCGCTCAGCTCGTCGCCGGTGAAGTTTGTCCGGCATGCGGCGGCCGCAAGTGCGCGGATCAAGCGTTCTGCCCAACGGACTTCATCGCGCTGACCGTTTGGATGCGGCGCTGCATGAGCATGGGCGTGAAACATCCAGAGTTCGTCGGGAACTTCCGCGGCGCATTGCGACACCTGCAGCTGAACCCACAGCGGAAGAAAAACATCCCCGTCCGCGCCGGCGAATGGCCGTACAGCACGGATGAGGAGCTCGAGAAAGCCGGTTTCAAGTTCCTGAATCACGCGCACTGCTCGGTCCCTGGATGCCATGTGCGCATCGAGTGGTATCGCACTCCGCGCGGGGCGTGCATCGCCGTCAATCTTGCCGACTACCAAAGGCACTCGCTCAGCTGCGCGGACCCGATGTACTTCCAGAAGCGCCGCGAAGAGCGTGCGCAGACGTCTGCACGGAAGAAGTTACAGAAAAAGAAGCGGAGAAAAGTATGAGCCACCTTGCTGGGGTAACCGTGAAAGACCTGCAGCTTCTTGCCAAGACGCACTGCTCGTGTGCTGGCAGCCTCGCCTATTGCGACTCATGTCTCGCTGCGAATGAATTGGCGCGTCGTGATGTCTCGGACGAACCGCTCACCTTCGCGCGCTACAACGATGCTGTGTTTTACGAGTCGCGGATCAAGTATCCCGATGCCGGAAGGAATGCCGTGTTCCCTGCTCTCGGGCTGATGGGTGAAGCCGGAGAACTCGCGGAAAAGGTCAAGAAGCTGTGGCGAGACCAAGGAACGATGAGCGGTGCAAACGTCTGCGCGGAAAAACGCGACGAGGTCGCGAAGGAAATGGGCGATGTGCTCTGGTACCTCAACGCGATCGCCAGCGAATTCGGATTATCGCTGGAGCAAGTTGCGCAAATGAACATCGACAAACTTCGCGATCGAGAAGCTCGGCGCGTGATTAAAGGTGAGGGGGACAACAGGTAATGCCGCTGATCGCAGTGGATTTTGATGGGACGATTGTCGAACACATGTTTCCGGCGATAGGGCCGCTGAAGGCTGGAGTGAAGGAAGCACTGACGCGATTCCGTGAGCTCGGCTACGAACTAATCATTTACTCGTGCCGCGGGAGCAAGTGGTATCCGGAAGTTTATCCGCCGGAACAAACCGCGCGGTGCTTCAAGGAGATGGTTGAGTTTCTGCATGCGAATGAGATCCCGTTCGACATGGTTGACGACGGAGAACTGGGAAAGCCGTTTGCGGATTACTACATCGACGATCGCGCCGTCCGCTTTGAAAACAATTGGGACCAGATCAAGAACGCGATCGAGTACGAAGCCATGAGTGGCGGCGCTGTGCAGATGGTCCAGCCGATCCTCTCCGTCGCAGTGAAAGGAGTCGGCCAGGCCTAGCCCATGCGAAAGAAGAAAACACTTTACGACTTTGTTGTTCCTTCGAACTGCCGGTTGCCGGAAGAGCAAGAACTCTATCGGCGGCTGCAGATGACGAACTCGCGCGGCGATGAGCAAGGGGTCTTCGACCAGTTGAGCGCGAAGTATCCGGTGCTCCTACGGAATGGCGCGACGCTGCAGACGTACATCACCAAACTGCATGCGTGCTTCCTCCCGAAGTCGCGCTGGCAAAAGCTGCACGAAAAGATCGAGGGCTGGGCCTGGAGTGTGCGCACTTGGTGGAAGGTGAGGCTTGCGTCATGGCGGTAATCAAAGCCATTTCGTTGTGGCAGATTTGGGCGGCCGCGATGGAGCACGCCAAGAAGCGCATCGAGACGCGTTCATGGCCGACTTCTTACCGTGGACCGCTGGCGATCCACGCCGCGAAGAAACCTTTCAACGCCCGGGATTACAGCTCGGAATTCGCCTCGCAAGTTCGCAAAGATGGATTGCTCGACGAGCGGCTCCAGTATGGCGCTGTAGTTTGCATCGTCGAGCTCGTCGCGTGCGTTCCGACGAACTCCATCCGGCGAACGCTTTCGCAAACTGAATTGATGTACGGCAATTATGGGGACGGGCGTTGGGCGTGGGTCACTCAGAACCTAGTCCGACTGCCGGCCGCGATTCCCACGCGCGGATTCCAAGGCCTATTTGATTTCACGCTGCCCGAGTGGATGGAGAACACGTACCGGGATTCTGCGCGGCCGTCGCCGCAAGGACAACTGGTTTTCTGACATGGCATTGATGACACAAAAAGAGTACGCGGCGAAGAAGAAGGTGAGCGCCCAGTACATCAACAAGCTCGTGACCCAGGGGAAGATCGCGCTTGTTGGAAAGAAAGTGGAATCGAAGCAAGCGGACGCGGCGATCGCCGCCACTAAGCGCCACGGCCGATTGATTCAACCGAAGCGCAGCGCCTCGAAGGCAAGCAAGAAAACAGCCGTTCGTATCCGGAAGGAAAAAGCACCGAAGCCGCCAAAGGTGGACAGCGCGACCCGCAAGGCGGCCGCTAGTCGCGCGGACCGAGAGTTCTGGGAAGCCAAGACCGCGCAACGCAAGTACGAGCAGATGACGGGACTGCTGCTGCCGCGCGACCAAGTACTCGAGGCCGAGCGCATGAAGAACTCGAACATCCGGTCGAAGCTGCGGGCGTTACCGCGCGAGCTCGCATTGGCGTTGTCGACAGCAACGACACCAGCGGAAGCGGAGAAATTGTTGCTGGACGAAATCGACGCGCTTCTTGATCGGTTGGCGAAGGACCCATTGGGTATGGAAGAGGCAGCGCGGCCGGTTGCGCCGTTGGAGGATATTCCCGAAGTTGGCGGGCCGATCGTGATGCCGCCGGCAAGCGATGTGGAGGCACGGGTATGAGCGAAATGGAGCGAGAGGTACTGCGTTGCGTCCATTGCGAGCTGAATCAGTTCGTGACGAAGAGCCGCAACTGTCGGAGATGCCGCAAGCCTGTGGAGGCGGAAGTCGTCGAAGTGAAAGCTGTTGCGATCGCGTCCGCTCCTAAATTGCCCCCCGTCATCGGTCACGAAAAAAAGGACCTCGGGTTCGCTATTTGGTTTATCCGGACCGGCTTGGGATTGAGTCAGCAGGAAACCGCGCAGCGCTTGGGGACTTATCGAACGTATGTATCCAAGCTCGAGAACGGCCGCGTCACTGGTTGTTTGAAAACGGTCGTCCGCTTCGCGAAGACTTTCGATGTCTCTGTCGCGTGGATGTTCTGCATCATGCGCGGCAGTCGAGGGCTGAGCGCATGATTCGCGATGAGGACGGAGTGATGCAGATGTCGGCACTGGCCGCGGCAATCCTGGAGAACGCAGAGCAGCGCGCGCGGAAAGAGACCCGCGGCCGGAAAAAAGGGCAAGGCGTGTGTCCGAAGTGCGGCTTGCTGCCGCGCAAATGTAAGCAACCGTATTGCACGCCGTGTGCGACGGAGTACCGCCGCGAGTTGCGGATGAAAACAGCGGCATAAGGATTTCACAAAGGAGAGCATTATGGATTTTCTTTTCTATCTCATCTTCGCCTTCAGTTTCTTTCCCGAACCGGCGGTCTCCGCGCCCGTTCCTGTGCAGACGTTTGCACGCGCGCAGCCCGAGTGCCGGTGCATCGGCAATCCTCCGGAGAAAGAGCCGGTGCACATTGACTTCGCGCGGCCGTCACGGTCGCGAAGGTTCTAAGCAGGATTACAAACTCACAAAGGAGCGATGTCATGGAAGCTGCAACGATCAAAGTGTTTGAAGTTAACGATACAGAATGGTGGGCAGGTACAGATCTCGAGTCCATCAAAACTGCTTACAAGGAAATCACTGGCATCGACCCCGACGACGAGGATGAAGGTTTCCAGGACCCGCATGCGTTGACTGATGAAGAGATGGAGACGCTGCAATTCTCTGACGATGACGGTTCCAAGCGTTCCTTCCGTGAGCAATTAGAGCTGATGGTTGCAGCCGAACGAGAGAAGTTTCCCACAATGTTTGCGACTACCGAGTATTAGGCGATGGCGACGAAGTTCACCAAGGAAGTTCAGAAGCTGGTCAACGCGATCGACCGGAATACGCGCGGACTGGCGAAGGTCGTCTCTGGTATGTGTGCGCTGGCCGAGGGTGGCGTCCTCGAACAGTATGCGATGAACCTGATGGATAAATCCATCCGGGCGTTAGTGGCAGAACGGCGCCTCTTGAGAGATGCGCTGGAGAAGGAACTCAAGAAACAGGAAGGATGGCAACGATGATTTATTTATTGGCAGCTGCAGTGACGGTGGTTGTGATTGGTTTCCTGCTGCACGAGGACCGCAAGGTCGGGTTCCCTATCGGCACAAAGAAAGTGGCGACGATGATTGCCGCGGTTGGACCGTGGGCTCTCGGCGCGGCGTTGCTCGCGGTCGATGCCTGGCACTTCGGGAAGTGGGTAATCGCAAGATGAAAGCGAAAGAACTCATTGCATTTGCCCGTTTGTTTGGCGGTAGCTATGACTCAAGTATCGAACGCACTGCGCACGGCATGGCGTCTTTACGTTGTAGGAATCGCGGCAGAATTGAAGGGTCAGACGAACTCGAATCCTGTGAATACATGATGGATGAACCGCGCATGAGTCGCGAAGTTTACGACGAACTCGACGCGCTAGTGAAGGAGTACAAGCAACGTGGCAGATAACAGCAAGATCGAGTGGACGGATGCGAGTTGGAATCCGGTGCGCGGTTGTTCGCGCGTGAGCGAAGGGTGCAGGAACTGCTACGCCGAGGGAGTGGCGGCTCGATTCAACGGGCCTGGGCAAGCGTATGAAGGCCTCGCTGAGTTCAAGATCATCGGCCAAGGCACAAAGAAGGAACGCCGCGAGGCGCACTGGACGGGCAAGGTGAGTCTGGTTGAGCGTCATCTCGAAGACCCGCTGCGCTGGCGACGTCCGCGGAAGATCTTCGTGAACTCGATGTCCGACTTGTTTCACGAGTCCATCCCGGACAGCTGGATTGCGATCGTTTACGGCATCATGGCGATGGCGCACCGGCACACCTTTCAGATATTGACGAAGCGTCCGGAACGGCAGCGCGACTTCCTGAACATGCTAGCTGCGGCGAGTGACCCTGCCGAGCGTCTGCTCGAGCTCGCGATTGACGCAGATGGCGATCCGTACTTCAGTGATCCCGCAGAGGCATGTATCAGCAATGCCATCCATGACGTTCTCGGTGTCCGTGGCGGCGAGAACTGGAATGTGGGCTGGCCGATGCGGCATGTGCAGCAAGGTGTCAGTGTCGAAGACGGAAAGACCGCACTCGCGCGAATCCCAATTCTTTTGCGCACGGCAGCGGCGGTGCGGTTCATTTCAGCCGAACCATTATTAGGAGCAATTGACCTTAGCGCGGTTCAACCCATAAGCCTTTGCGGACAGAAAACGGGGACATTCCGAAAGAATGACTGCGAGAGGCTTGATTGGGTAATCGCCGGCGGCGAGTCAGGGCCGAAGGCGCGACCGATGCATCCGGATTGGGCGCGGCAGTTGCGAGACCAGTGTGTCGCCGCGGGCGTGCCGTTCTTCTTTAAGCAATGGGGTGAGTGGGCTCCAGGAGAGTGTGCCGACAAGTTACCGGACAGAACAGAACGGGTTGCGACGTGGTTCGCTAATAAATGGGATTTTGAGCAGCTGACTCCAAAGCAGAGTGAAGAGACTCACAGCGATGATGCTCCGGATGTGTACAGGCTCGGGAAGCATGCCGCTGGCGCGTTGCTGGATGGAGAAGAGTGGAAGCAGTTCCCTTCCGTGCAGACGATTGCAGGAGTTACTTCCTAGCCAGATGCGAACCGAGCCATACGCCAAGCAGAGAAGCAGCCGCCGTGAGAATGGGGACGATGATCTTCATCCTGCTCTCTCGGCGTTCTTTGCGGATGTTAAAAATTTGTGCCTCCAAGCGCACCCGGCTTTCATTTCGCAACACGTATGCACCATGCTCCGTTCGCCATTCGAAGTCTTCCGTTGGTATCCAGATAAAGAACTTGTCCGCATCCCGGATCAACGCGTCCGTGTGGATGTCGATCTCTTCCTGCCAAAGAGGTTTCGCAGTTACAACATAGTCCGCAATAATATCTGCGCGCTTGAGTTCATGAGTGACGTCCTTCAGTCTCTCTTCCTTGCGGCGTCTGGCCTGTTGTACTTCGGCGCGAAGCTCGCGCAATCTCGCACGGTCTTTAAAGTTTTCAAGTCGTCGCAGCCATGCGTCACTCACCACCGTGCGCAGGAATCTTATCGCTCTCTTCATGGCGCTGGAGTATACGCGTGAGCGCGCCGATTCTCCATCCCCTTGTGCTGACGCCAAACGTGATCGCCACGTTCACCGAAGGCGGGCAGGTGTTGAAAGCGCCGCCGAAGCTGAAGGTCACGGCATGGGCTGAGCAGTATCGCGTGCTGTCGACTGAATCTTCGAACGCCGCCGGCCGATATCGCTCGACGCTTGCACCTTACCAGCGCGAGATGCAAGACGCGGTCAACATCCCCGGAGTCGAGAAGATCACCTACTTCACTGCCGGCCAGATCGGCAAGTCGCTTTGCCTCGAGAACATCTTCGCGTATTTCTGCAAGGAAGATCCTTGCCCGATGATCTTCATGTGGCCCACCGAGTTGATCGCGAAGGCGTGGAGTGTGGACACTCTCGAGCCACTGATACGCGACACTCCGGAGATGGCGAAGCTGTTTGCGTCGGGCACACGGAAATCAAACAACGCCGTGCTCTTTAAGAAGTTCCCCGGTGGATCTCTTTCTGTCATCGGAGCGAACTCCGCCGCGGGGCTTCGACGTCGCCGCGCGCGCATTGTGTTCTGCGAAGAGATTGACGCATACAAGGCTTCTGCCGGCGACGAGGGTGACCCGCGCGAACTGGTAGCCAAGCGCCAAGAAACTTTCTGGAATGCCATCATGCTCGAAGCGTCAACGTGCACGATGGCGGGCATGTCCGCGATCGAGGCGTCGTATGAGGACAGCAATAAACAGCGGTATTGGGTGCCGTGTCCGCACTGCAGCGAAGTGAAGTTGGAGAACGGTTGCATTTCAGGTCCGGAGACGCAGCGAAACATCGACGCAGGGATACATCTCGACGGCTATCAAGTACTCCATTGGAACAAAAAAGAAGATGTGCTTGGCGGAATGATCCTGGACAAGGTGCCTCCGCACACTGGCACGCAATACGAGTGCGCGCATTGCGGCGTTCTGATCGACGAATACAACAAAGCATGGATGCTTAAATATGGCGAGTGGCGCGCGGAACGGCCGGAGAGAGTCACGCATCAAGGATTTCATTTGAGTACGCTCTATTCGCCATTCCCGAAAGCACGATGGTCGTATCTCGCCGGTACGTTTCTCAAAGCTACTCATCACCGCGAGAACCGCGAACTGCTGAAGGCATTCGTGAATATGACGCTCGCAGAAACTTGGAAAGACGAAGGCTTCGAAATCGACGAAGACGAATTGCTGCGGCGCGTGGAAGATTATCCGCCGCCGGCATTGCCGAACAAGGTGACTGTGCTCACTGCCGGCGTCGACGTGCAGGACGATCGCTTTGAGGTCGTCGTAAAAGGTTGGGGCAAAGGGCAAGAGAGCTGGTGCGTCGATTGGCATCGCATCGACGGCGATACCGCGAAACAGGAAAGCTGGCAGAAGTTGGACAAGTTTCTCACGGAGACGAAGTATCTGCATGCCAACGGTGTGCGCATGGATATCGCCTCTGCATTCATCGACTCCGGTCACCGCGCGGGCAACGTCTTCGCTTATACGAAGAATACGTGGGAGCGGAGGATCTGCGCTTGCCGCGGATATCCCGGATTCAATCGACCTCCAGTCGGCGCATGGAATAAAAGCAACCAGCAAAGGCAAAAGGTCTATCCGGTCCACGTCGATGTGCTTAAAGAGCTGGTCTATGGGCGGCTCCGTTTAGATTCGCCTGGGCCCGGCTACATGCATTTTTCTCGCGCGAAGAACGATCTGGAATACTTCAAGCAGCTCAAGAGCGAGAAATTGAAGCCCGGATATAAGAAGGGCTTCCCTGTTCGTGAATGGATACTTCCTCCCGGTGTGCGCAATGAGGCACTCGATTGCGAGGTCTATGCGACGGCCGCATTCCTATCGCTGGCGAAGGATGTTGACGCCATGCTTGAGTTCCTCCGTGAGCAGTTGATCGACGAGGCGAAGAAGCTCGCTGAACAACGGCGTGAGAAATACGACCCGAACCAACTGGCGCTGATCGAGACGTCTCCGATCCATGCGGACCGGCCGGCCGTTCCCGCTGCAGAGCAACCCTCTTCGGCCGTGATTCCTCCTCCGCCGATTCCCGAAAACGGCGAAGGAGTGTCCGAGGAAGAGTACAAAGTTGCTGCAAACGACAAGCCCGAGCCTGAAGAGAAAGAAGTGGAAGAGCCAGTCGTGCGCGTTCGACGTTCGTCCTGGGTAACGCGCTATTAAGTCCTAAATCGCGGCAAGATGCTCCACGCCCGCGGAAAATTTCAAAAATAATTTTCAGCCAATAAAGACGCTGCTTTGCTGCGTGTATTTGCGCGTAGTTTCTAAACGTATTTTGACTTGGTTTCTCGCAGATAGGCAAAGTCGCCCTTAGAGAACAGAAAAATTCTGAGGGCGAATTTGAAGCAGCCGTTCGAAAATCAGATTGTTGTCGGAGACGCGATCGACTGGACCGTGTCGCTGTGCGATTACTCGGCAGCTGACGGTTACGTGCTGAAGTACTTCTTTCGAGGCCCGCAAGTTCTCGATCTTACATCGACCGCATCCGGATCTGATTTCAAGTTTGCCGAGACAGCAGCGAACACTGCCAAGCTGACACCCGGACTCTATGGCTGGCAGCTTGCCATCTTCCTGAATGGCGCGCGGGTGAAGACGCTCGCCCAAGGGCAGATCCAAGTCATCGCCGATCTTTCCGCGCAGAAGGCCGGCTATGACGCCCGCTCCTTTGCGAAGAAGAACCTCGATGCGGTCGAAGCCGTGCTGCTCGACCGAAACGCGAGAGTCGAGTCCACGTACCAGTTCGAAGGCCGCATGCTGAGCGTGTGCACGCATGAGCAGTTGATCCAGGCGCGCGCATTCTGGAAACGGCAATACAAGAACGAACAAATCGACGCCGGTGAAATCGAACCGGACAACGATCAACTTATCGCGAGGTTCTGCTGATGGCAATCGTAGAGCCTATCAATCTCGCGGAAGCGCGCCACGCACTGGCATCTACGCCGCGGCAGATGGTAGTAGACGGCAGCTCGTTCAAGGGCGGCAGTATGAACCGGCTGAACCTGGACTGGGCAACGCGAATACTCAGCGCGGACCAAGAGATTCGGTCTTCGCTCACTGCCATGCGTGCACGCAGTCGGGAGCTGGCGAACAACAACGATTATGCCGCGCGGTTTTTGAACAAGGTGAAAGAAAACGTCATCGGCCCGAACGGTATCGGGCTGCAGATGGCACTCGACAGCGACCTCGTTCCCAACGCCGAGAAGCTGAATGAAACGATCGAGGATGCATGGGACCGCTTTTGTGAGGACCCCAGCGTCGATGGTCGCATGACGTTCGTTGACATTCTGCAGTTGTGGCTCACTTCGCAGTTGCAAGACGGCGAGACCTTCCTTCGCAAAGTGAAAGGCTTTCCGCATAACCCATTCCAATTCGGACTGCAGTTCCTCGACCCCGACATGGTGGACGTGAGTTACCAGACCATTCAGAAGACGGACGTGGAGGGCGGCGTCGTCAGCGAAGTCCGGATGGGGATTGAACTAGACGAATGGCGACGCCCGGTCGCGTATTACGTCTTTGAAGGCCACCCTTCGGAATTTGCCAGCCGGCGGCGTTTGCGGGTTCCCGCGGAACAGATCGAGCACGCGTTCGTATTCAAGCGGATCAACCAGACGCGCGGGGTTCCATGGATGCACAGCGCTATGACCCGGCTAAACATGCTGCGCGGTTACGAGGAAGCGGAGCTGGTCGCCGCGCGTGTGGCCGCTTGCAAGATGGCCGTGCTTACGTCGAAGACCGGCGAGGACTTCAAAGGCAAGATCATAAAAGGCGGAAAAGGCGGTCCCGCGGAAGTGGACGTCTCGCCCGCTTCTTTCTGGCAAGTGCAAGAAGGCCAAGACGTGAAACCGATCGACTGGAACCACCCGAACAGCGGCTTCGGCGATTTCGTGAAGGCGATGCTGCGCGGCGCGGCGATGGGACTCAATATGAGTTACTCCACGCTGACGGGCGACTTGCGCGAGGTGAACTTCAGTTCCCTGCGGCAGGGCGTGCTAGACGAGCGCGAAGGTTACCGCGTGCTGCAGACGTCTGCAATCTCCCACTGCTGCAAACCTGTTTTCAAAGAGTGGCTGGTAATGGCAATCACGACCGGCCAGCTCCAGCTGCCCGCAAAATTGCCCCTCGATATGGTCGCGCGCGCCGCGCAATGGACTCCGCGCGGTTGGGACTGGGTGGACCCGAAGAAAGATGTGGACGCCGATATCGAGTCCGTCCGCGCCGGCATGAACACGCTGAAGTCCGTTGCCGCAAAGCGCGGCCGTGATTGGCGCGAGGACATCGACCAACGCGCGAAAGAAATCCAGTACGCCAAAGAGAAAGGCGTGCCGATCGACCTCACGACCAGCGGAGCTGGCGGAATACAAGGCGACGTCGCAGACGAGTCGGCACCTAGCAACCCAGGTGCTGGCGCGTGCACCGACTGCGGCGCACTGCCCGATGGCAGCGCGACAAATCTACGCACTTGTTGGAGTTGTGGAATGGAGAAGGAATGAAATACGGCCGCATTATCTCGTACTGCATGAATACTCCGTGGGCGATCCTCGATTCCAAATTCGATGCGATTGCGATGGTCCTGGCGCGATGCGAGGCCGGCGAGCGACTGACGGAAGAGGAAGTGCGCGATCGCGTCGGTGAGCGAAAAGTGCAAGGCGAAGCTTTTGTGCTGGGCTCCGAAGCGGGCGTTGCCGCTGGGCCTTCGGTCTTCCTAAAAGACGTGCAAGCGTCTGCAGCTCCCGGTAGGGGGCAGAAGCTTACAGCCGTGATTCCCGTCTGGGGCGTGTTGGTCAATCGCGTGGCCTCGCTCGATATCTCGGAAACCGGTACCGGCGTCGATGCATTGGCGGCGGACTTCCGGAAGGCCATGGCCATGCCGGACGTGAAGACCATCATCTTCGATTTCGATTCTCCGGGCGGTTCGGTCTATGGCATCGACGAGTTCGCGCAAGAGATCTTCGATGCGCGCGGGCAGGGCAAGAAGATCATCGCGCAGATCGACCCGATGTGCGCGAGTGCTGCGTACTACCTCGCTTCCCAATGCGACGAGATCGTGATGGCACCTTCGGGAGATGTTGGCTCGATCGGTGTGCGCATGATGCATCAGGACCTATCGAAGGCCCTCGAGATGAAGGGCATCAAGGTCACGCACATCTTCGCCGGCAAATACAAAACGGAGGGCAATCCTACCGAGCCGTTGAGTGAGGAAGGCTTGGCGTACTCGCAGAAAAGAGTCGGTGAGATTTACGACAAATTTGTTGGTGCGGTCGCGCGCGGCCGAGCGGTGAAAGCTTCCGAAGTAAAAAGCGGATTCGGAGAAGGGCGTGTTGTGGGTGCCACCGAAGCGAAGCGAATCGGGATGGTAGACCGCATTGGGACGCTTGAGGAGACGTTGGCGCGAGTGGGTGCGAACCCAAGCACTACAAAAGTTTCGATGGAAACAAACGTCGAAGTGACAAGAAGGACGGCGACAGCCGAAAACCAAACGGAGGTAGCAATGGAAAACGCGAATGCAAATGCGTCGACAGTCAATGTCGATGTAATCCGCGCGGGGGCGGTCGCTGAAGCCGAACGCGTGGAGAAAATCAGCCAACTGGCCACGATGCACGGGATGGTCAGCAAACTTGTGGCGTGGATCAAAGACGGCGCGTCCGTGACGGCTGTGCAGGGCGAGATCCTGACAGCAATCAAGGCCCAGCCGATCCAGCAGCCCGCCGCTGAACAAAGCCGTGTCACGGTGACTCGCGACGAACAGGACAAGGTTGAGCCGGGTGCCCGCATCGGACGCTTCATGCGCTCGGTAGCTGGCGCGCACCTGCAGCAGCGCAGAGGCAACTTCATGACACCCGCGAAGTTCGCCACCGAAGTGCTGAAGGACCCGGTCACAGCCGGATACTTCGCTGCCGCGAATCCGCAAGATGCTTCGTCTTCGAGCGGTGGCGGTTTCATGTTGGCAGACAATATCTCCAACGAGATCATCGAGTTCCTGCGACCTGCATCGATCGTGCGCAAAGCGAACCCAACGCTCGCGCCGCTCGTCAATGGCGTGTTGACACTGCCGAAGATCACCGGTGGATCGACTGCCACTTGGTTGGGTGAGAACAAACCGATCACCCCATCGAAAATCACCGGCGGGCAAGTGAAGGCTGCGGCCAAGAAGCTGGCAGCGCTCGTGCCGATCAGCAATGACTTGCTGCGTTATTCGAACGGCCGAGCCGATAGCTTGGTGCGTGATGACATGATCGCAGCCATGGCACAGGCCGAAGATCTTGCCTTCCTGCGCGGTTCCGGAACCACCTATACGCCGAAGGGTATCCGCAACTGGGCGCTGGTCGGAAACATCGTGGACTCTGCCGGCACGACTCTTGCAAACGTCCGCACGGACATTGGCAAGGTCCGCTTGAAGCTGCGCGGCGCTAATGTGCGGTTCCTTCGTCCGGTGTGGTTCATGAGCCCACGGACGGAAGAGTTCCTGCTCAATGTCGCCGACGCGAACGGCAATCTCGTTTACTACAACGAGATGGTCAATAACGGCACCTTCCGTCGTTATCCGTATTTCGTCACGACCCAGATCCCGGAGAACCTCAACCTCCTGGGCGGCAGCAATGAGACGGAACTGGTGCTTGTGGATATGGCAGATGTTGTCATCGCCGACGCGCCGATCATCGGCGTAGAAGTTTCCAGTGAAGCGTCTTATGACGACGGCGCTGGCAACATGACCTCGGCCTTCAGCAATGACCAGACGGTGATCCGTGTGATCGAGGAGACTGACCTCGTCGTGCGGCACGCCGAGTCGATCGCGGTAATGCAGAAGATCCTCTGGAGCTAAGAGCAGCTTTTGACCTTCAGCCTTCAGCTCTGAGCTAAAGGCAAAACCTAAATCGGGTCCGCTTACGAGCGGACCCACTTCAGAAAAAACAACGAGGTGAAAGGTTATGACGTTTCCTGGAACTCACAATGTAGGTGCCCGCCTTTCCGCGAAAGTGGCCGGCATTGCACGGCTGGTGGCCGCTGGCACCGGTGACAATACCGCGGTCGTGGGGCAGATTCTCGATCGCACGCTGTTCGGATATGCGCTCTCGGCGGTGTTCGGCATTCTGTGCCGCGCGGTGCTCGGGGCCAATGCGACGCTCACTCTGAAGAACATCGCGCTCTTCCACGGTGACGCCGCGAACATGAGTGACGAAGCCAGCTTCGCCACGATCGCCGACACGGTTGTGTTGACGGACAGCGGGGCAGGCAGCACGTTGCTCAGCGAATTGCTGGCGAATGTGGACCTGGCCGGCTGCAAGCGGTATGTGCGGTTGAAGTACACGCCGGATCTGAGCGCAGCAAACACGGACACCGCCGAGGTCGCAGGTGTGATCATCTTCGGCGGCAAAGACACGATCTAGAAGTCGGGCCATTTTTAACAGAGAGCTCCGCTCGGCTTGTATCAGCGAGCGGGGCCGCACAAAGAGAGAGAAATCATGGAAGCACCGAAGTTAGTTGGAGTTCGATTTATCGGGCACTACAGCATTTACTTCTCTGGCGACCAGGCTGGCTTCCCGCAAGAGGAGGCGAAGAAATTGGTTGAGCTCGGCGTTGCTCAATACTTCGATCCAACAGCCGAACCGGAACTGGCGGAACAAGAACCAGCAGCTCAGAGAGTTCCTGCAACGCTGGAAGAGTTGGAAGCTGAAGTCAAAGCTGCTGGCTATTCCGATGACGCGGCAAAGAAGATCGCGCAGGACCGCTTCGACGGAGTTTATGGCGAAGCTGGGAAATTCCTGGGAGCGAATGTCGAGTACGACGAGAAGATGACCCCGGACGAGTACCGCGCCAAGCTCAACGCAATCACGAAGGCCGAGCTGGTGGAGTTGGCGAAGGCCGAGTATTCGCTCGAGCTCGATGCGAACAGCAAGAAAGACGAACTCGTTGACGCGATCGTTGCGGCGGCGACCAAGAAGTAGACATGGCCATCGGCGACCAGGACGGCGCAATCTTTTTCCGAGACGGTGAGACCGCCGTCCTGGAATCCGGTGGAGAGTTGAAGGGGCACTTCCGTATTCCGGAGAGTGTAGAGGGATTCGGGTTAGCCGCGCCCTCGTCCGGAGTGATCCTCGAAAAGGCCACTTTCTCTTACTGGACCGCGTCGGGTGTGGAACTCGGCATTGCCCGAGGGGTGAAGCTGATGATCAACGGCGTGCAATACGAAGTACGAACGACAGAATTGAAAGGCGACGGCCGCACGAGCATGGCTGCGCTGAAGAAGTGTAGTCAGTAGTTATTAGCCGGTAGTCAGGAAGTCAAAGGCAAAAGCATGGCGGATTCGGTCAACGAACAGGTACTCGCGGCGATGGCGGTGGCGCTCAATGCGCCGCTGGATAAGCCCGCGGCGACTTACCGTACACGCGTGGATGCGTTCGCCGCGAGCGAACTGCCGGCCTTCGTCCTGTTCGCGGGGAAGCAGAACCCAAACCGCGAGTCCACTCACCGTGTGAACCGAAAGTTAACCGTTCGTCTTGAGGCGATCGTTGCCGCGGAAGCGCCGGCCGACAAGCTGACGGACCCGCTGTATGTGTATGCGGTGAACACGTTGATGGCGTGGGCCGCCGGGGCGGACATGATCCAGTCCCTGAGCGAAGCCGCGATCGAGTGGCAGACAGAAGCGGGACTCAGCGATGTGTGTATCGCCTCCATTGAATTCGACGTTGTCTTTACGACAACGCTAGACCCAACCGAAAGGATCAACCAGTGAACAACCCTAAAGAAGAATTCGTCCGCCTTTACTTTCTCGCCCACCATTTGCTCGACGTGGGCGGTGCCCAAGTCAGCCACGAGCTTGGCAAGTACTACCATGTCAGCCGCGCGTATGCGGACAAATTGATCGCCGATGGCATCGCGCGCCTGGACACGGTGCATGAGCAGCTGCTGAAGGATGCGGAAGAGCAGAAAGCCCTCAGCTCGCAGCCGGCCGTCATCAGCGAAAAAGCTCCTACCGCAGAGAGCCCCGAGTCCACAGAGGACAAGGACGCTTAAGTTTCAAGTTCGTGCAGACGATTGCACGAAACGGGACACGCCAGCCGGCCTGGGGAATGCCGATGACAGAACTTCCCCACATCTGACGCAGTTTCAGGAGAGAGACGATGCCACGAACCGCACTCGCAATCCAACAGATCACCCGGAACAACGGAGCGCAGCTGGTCTCCGTGGTCCCCGATGCTGCCAACGGCAACAACTACGTGAACGACGGCCGGACGGAATTAATCGTCCACAACGGCGACGCTGCCCCGCACAGCGTCACCATCAAGAGCGTGCCTGCCGGTGACTACGGCCGGAGCGGCGACATCGTCGTGGCGGTCGCTGCGGGCGAACGCGCCGCGCTTGGGCCTTTCGACAAGGTCGGCTTCAATCAAGCTGACGGCACGGTGAACGTCGATTGGACTTCGTCTGTGAGCATGAAAGTAGCGACCCGCCAGTTCTAGGTACTGCGGACGGCAGCGCTGTTGTGGAAGAGCAAAGGTAAGAGTTTCACGTTTCAAGGGCGCAACATAAATTCAACCACTTTCTGGACGGAGGTCCAATGTCTAATTCACTTCCCGGCTTTAACACCCTGCTCTACGTCAGCATCGACGGCGGAGCGAGCTATACCGAGGTCTTGGAGCTCCGAGACCTCAAAGTCAAGCGCGCAGCCAAGATGATGGATGCCACCAGTCACTCATCCGCTGGCGACGAAGAATACAAGCCCGGTCTTCGCGGCTGGACTGCCTCTGCTGAAGCCCTTCGGATCTTCGCGGATGCCGGACAGAACGTGATCGCGGCCGCGCTGGCCGCCGGCACACGCCTGAAGCTGCGGGATTATCCGAGCGGCGTTGGTTCGGGAAAGCCGAAGCGCGAAGGATTCATGTACATCGAGGACATGGACGAGAATTCGCCGATCAGTGACTTGATCGCCACGAACATCTCCATCCGCGGAGACGGTCCGCTGGTGGACGGCGTTCAACCCTAAAGCTTTCTGCTGGTGGTAGCGGGCGGGGTCTTGGGACCTCGCCCGATTTCTATAAAGGAGATTCAGCCTTATGCAGCTCGCCAAAATCGTCGAACAAGTCACAATCCTGGAAAAGAAATACTCCCTCGCGTGGAACATGCGCGCAGTCGTGTGCCTCAAGACCGGCCAACATTTGACGGTCAACGATCTGCGCAGGTTGATGCGGAAAGAATGCACGCCCGAAGAACGTGTCGAGGTTGTGCAGAAGATGATTTTTTGCATGACCAGAGCGAACAATCCAGCGCCCACGATGGAAGACATAAACAACATCTGGCCGGATGAGTATGCCGCCGCAGAATCCGCAGCCCTACGAATCTTCCTGGAGGGTGAGAACGGTGGATTGGGAAAAGGACAAGCGATTCCCGCAGGTCTGGCCGCGGGAAGCGCGTCAAGTGGGACACGCGCCGGGCGATCACGCAAGCGGTCGACCTCTGCGGGATCTCGCCGGAGGAGTGGTGGGAGCTGAAGCCGTGGGAACTCGAAGTGATGCTCGACGCCGCTATACAGCGCGAGGAAAGGCAGCACAGATTTCAAGGGGCCATGGTTGCAAACCTGATGAACGCGACCGGCCGATACAGGCGACCGGTCACCGTCGAGTTGCTGTTAGGAACCAAGAAGCCCGGCCGGTCCTTCGCGGCAATGAGCGAGCAAGAACGGAAACAAGCGATCGAGCGAGCAGTCGATAAAGCCAAGCGAGTCCAGGAAAAGATGCGTGGCAAGCAAAAGAAGGCAGCGAAGAAAAGCGTGTAGCGGGCATCGGCAGCACGAGACGATGGCGAAAGCGATCATCGCCCGAGACAAGCTTCGGGTTAAACATCCGGGCGAAGACTTCAATGCGTTTGGCTGCATACAGTGTGGCAAGTTCCACGCCGCACACACACCGAAGAAGATAAGAGAAATCATCGACGAGCGCCGGGGGATTCGATAGATGGCTAACAATGTAGAAGTCACACTGTCCGCGAAGAATGATACCGCCGCCGCGTTCGCAGCTGCCGAGCAGTCCATTCACAAATTGGAGCAGACTGCGGAAGCCGCAAAGCATGTGCTTGAAGCGCTGGCGATCGTCGAGGTCGCGCGCAAGATGCTGGAATTCGCAGAGCACACGTTCGAAGCGGAAGCCAACCTGGCGAAGATGGCGCAGCGGACCGGCGTCAACGTGGAGCAGCTTTCCGAGCTGGCTTATGCCGCAAACCTGTCCGGCGTTGGTGTTGATGTACTCGAGAAGGGCATCAAGAAGCTGCAAAACACTCTTGCCGGGGCCGCTGAAGGAAACACGAAAGCCATCGCGTCGCTGAAGGCGGTGGGCGTTAATGCGCGAGACGCGCAGGGACATGTGATCGGAGCAGCCGACGCACTGGAGTTGATCGCGCAGAAATTTGCCGCGACCAAAGACGGCACCGAGAAGGCCGCGCTCGCCATGCAGATCTTCGGCGCGCGTACCGGCACGCAGTTGATTCCACTTCTCGATAAAGGCAAGGACGGGATCGCGGAACTTCGGGAAGAAGCTCACCGCTTAGGCGTTGTCTTGACAGAAGAGGATGCGGAAGCGGCCGAGCATCTTGAGCAGAACATGAAACGCCTGCAGGCAGTTGCGCAGGGACTGACGCAGCACTTTCTGACCGGACTAACGCCTGAACTGAATAAGCTCGCGACGGCCATGACTGGACCTGGCGTGGACGCCTTCGATGCGATGGAAAGATCCGGGAAGAGTTTTGGGGAATTCATTAACAAAGTTGCTTATGTGATCGCCGCACTCCGGATGGAGATGACGGTGGCCGCACCCAAGATCGCCGGATTTGCGGAAATGCTGCAAGGGGCGGCCAACGGCAACCCCTTTGCTGCTGCTTCTGGCTTTAATGCCATGTTGCTTGACGATACAGCGTTTGCCAAAGCCCAGCTGGAAGAGTTGGGACGATTCGCGAACAAACTCTTTGATGAACCGCCGGCCTCGAAACACGAGAAGCATACGGTGCCGCCTCCGGAACTGCTCGGCAAGGAAGTGAATAGCGACGAAGACCAACTGCAAAAGCAGCTTGCGAAAAACAAGATGGAGCTGGCCAAGGCCGCAGCTGAGCAGATCAAGGCGTTCAACGCGATTGAACTGGCCAGCAACGAGAACCTCTATAAGCACGAACTCATCAGCGTGCAGGAGTACTTCAAGAAAAAGAAAGAATTGCAACTCGCCGATGCCGCGGCGGAAGAGTCCGGATTGCGGTTGGAGATACAAGCGGCATTCGAGCGGGACTTCACGCTGCAGAAAGAGATCGCGGCGCTGAACAAGAAAGGCGACACGCATAAGGAAGTAAAGAAGAAAGAACTGGAGTCGGCGCAGATCGAGGAGAAGCTGATCCAGTTGAATGAAAAGCTGACAGTGTCCACGGCGAAGCTGAATGCCTTGCAAAACAAGAGAGCGGACGGCAGTACGGACCCGCTCTTAGAGAAAGCTGACGCCATGGAGCGTTATGCGGCCGAGGCCGGGCGCATGGCGGAACGGATCAACAACGTCTTCAGTCTGCTCGACGAGAACATTGCGCGCGTCACCACGGCCGAAAAGAACCATGAACTGACGGGCACGGAAGCGGAGAACAAGATCAACGACCTTCGCGACCAGGCTGCGTACAAACTCGATCTGATGGTGAGCAAGTACAAGGAGATGGCGGATGCCTCCGGCGATCCGAAGCTGGTGGACAACGCCAGCAAGTATGAGCGCAAGCTGGACGAACTGGGCAAGAAGATCAACTGGGTGCGGGACGCGGCGATCGATTCCCTACAGAACGACACCGAGAGCCTGTTCGCGAACATGATCAGCGGCTCGAAGAGCGCGGCGGATGCGTTCGCGGATTTCGCGAGGAGCATTATCTCGGATATGTCCAAGATCATCGCCAAGATGATTGCTATGTCTTTGCTGCAGAAGTTGCTTGGGTTCTTTGGCCTCACTGCTGGGGGTAGGCAGATTCTCAACGTGTCGCCGGAGGCGAGCGCGAACGGCACCGGACAGTTCGGCGACTTCCTAGGCGGAATGGGAAGTTTCGGGATTCCTGGTCGCGCTGGCGGTGGACACCAAATGGCTGGCGAGCTCGGGTGGGTCGGCGAAGAGGGACCGGAACTCTGGATTCCTGACCAGGCGGGCACCGTCGTGCCGATGAGCAAGGCGGGCGGTATGGGTGGTGGCATGACCATCTACAACGATTTCACCAACGCGGATCCGGGTAGCGAGCAGCGAATCGATTCGAAGATCCAAGCGATGGGTCTCTGGGCGCGCGACGCGGCGGTGTTCAAGGTCCATGACATCCAGCGGAGGAAGGTCTAAGCGTGCAGACGTTTGCAAAATCCGGAGGGGCAGCCTAGATGATCTCCTACCCTTTAGTTCCGCCGTCCCTCCCCGCCCCGAACCGCATACGGATGACGCGCCGCAACCTTATCGGGCGCGCCGCGTCGCCGTTCAGCGGCGTGCAGCAAGTCCAAGAGTGGCCGGGCGAATGGTGGGAGATGTCCGTCTCGTATGCACCCGGACTCCTTCGCCCCGATGCCGAAAAAGTGATTGCCTTTCTCCTTGCCGCGCGCGGCGGCACCTTTTATTTCGGAGATACCGCGGCTACTTCCAGTCAAGCCGGTGGCGCTAATTACTTCACAGTGAAGGGGGCGAGTCAGTCGGGACGACAACTTGTTGTTAAGAATGCTATTCCCGGCGTGCTCATTTATAAAGCGGGCGATAATCTCTCGCTTGGTGCCGGCGGACTCGGCGCAGATGCCGCAACCCAGGTCATTGCTGCCAGTGGTGGTGGCGCTCTCACGATTTATTACGAAGGCTTGGCCGCGGCCGTCGTGGGAACGACCTATGTGACAACTTTACGAGTCGAAGATACAGGCGCGGGTGGTTTTACCGGGGTGAAGTTGAAGGATAACCTCGGCGGCTCCATCGACTTCAGTGCTGTGGGGGCGGATGGACTTCTTCAATTGGTCACCACTAGCGCGGTGACGTCTCCCTATCGAATTCAGATTGTTGTCCCGGCAGGATTCTTCCTTAGCGGATTCTATGCGTGGGGCGCGTGCATGCAGCGTGCCGGAGTCGTTGAAAATCTTGTCCCTGTTGCGAACAGGAACCTCACCGGCTGGATCAATCTGAGCGGCGCAACGACCGGTTACACAAAAAGGTTTCACAAGGTTCTGAAGGATGTCTATGGCGTCGCGCTTGGGGGCGGTATCGCCGGAGGCATCGTCGATATAAGTCCAGCGCTGCGACCGGGACCAATGAACGACGGCGACATCGTGTCGTCTGGCGGCATCAGTTCGCCGAAACCCGTAGGGCTATTCCGGCTTGCCGACAATTCCGTGACCTATGACATCGGCACTGCAATGGAATACGGGCTCAGCTTTAACGCTGTGGAGGCCATCTAGTGAGAGACCTCACGGCAGGTGTCAAAGCGGAAGTCGTTAAGGACCGGATCATCCCAGTCTTCTTCGTGGAAGCGACGTTTGTTTCTGGCGTCGTGCGTCTGTGGACCGGCCTAGGACAGATCGTGTGGAACGGTCAAACGTGGCAAGGCGTGATGACGACTGACGGAAAGATGTTGGGCGCAATCTCCGAGCTTGAAGAGAGTACGACTGTCGAAGCCAAGGGGATGACGCTCTCGCTCACCGGCGTGCCGAACACATCGCTGCAGCAAGCGATGAACGAGTGCCGGCCGAACTTTCCCGTGACTGTCTATGTTGCCTTGGGTGACTTAGACACGCAACAGATCCTTAACAATCCCTATAAAGCTTGGGCCGGAAAGATGGATGTGCCGTCTGCGCTCGTTGGCACAGAGACGTGCACTGTGTCTATCACAGTGGAAAGCCGAATGATCGCGCTGCAGCGATCGCGAAACTGGCGCATGACTCACGAGGACCAGCAGATCTTCCATCCTGGCGATGACGGATTCAAGTTTGTGGGAGGTCTTCAGAACGCAGTCATTAACGTTGGAAAAGGATCGCCCAATGGTCCTCAACCTTTTGTTCCAGTACCGGTGAATAAGGGATGAAGCAATCACTGCAGCGGCGTGAGGATTGGCCAGAGAAGCTTGCGGAGCACTTCGAAGCGAAGCCAAAGTTTAAGTGGGGCGTGAGCGATTGCGCGACCAGCGTGTGTGACGCCATCCGTGCGATGACGGACGTCGACGTCGCTGCCGACTTTCGAGGTAAGTACTCGAGTGGCCTTGGCGCAATGAAAGTCATGAAGAAGTTTGCGAACGGCGGTGTCGAGGAAACTGCAGAGAAAATCACGGCCGAGCATGGCATGCAAGAGATCCCGATCGTATTCGCCGGCCGCGGCGACGTTGTGCTCTATGACGACGAAGCGATGGGACCAGCGCTCGGCAACGTATCGCTCAACGGAGTCACGGCTGTCTTTGTGTCTCCCAAGGGAACCTCATTCATTCCGGTGAACAAGTGCCGGCGTGCGTGGAGGGTCTAGCGTGCCTCCCGTCATTGCAGCAATCGCTGCTCTTGTCCATGTAATCGGCGTCGGGCTTGCTGCCGGTGGCTGGACTGCATTCCTGACTGCGACAGCATTGTCGGTCGGGAGTTCGCTGGTGCTCGGCGGGATCACAAAGCTCATCAAGGGTTCGACGAATCTCAGTCTGCAGAGCGACACAGCGAACCACAGCGTCACCATCAAACAGGCGGCCGGATATCGGCGGTTCCGGTACGGCAAGGGTGACGATGGCGGCACGCTCACCTATGCAGCGTCCAGCGGCGCGAATTCTGAATACTTCCACATGGTGGTCACTTACTGGGCCCACCAGATCAAAGCGATCGACGCGATCATCTTCGATGACTATCAGCTCGTGCTCGATGGCGCTGGCAATGAGATCGGCAAGTATGCGGGCGGATTCTGTTTCGTCGAGATGAAGCTTGGCGCACCGGGTGAGCCGGCGTTCCCTGGACTCGTTGCCGATACGGCCGGGCTGGGCGCTGCAGCCTGGACGGCCAGCTGCAGGCAGGATGGCTTCGCTTCCATCCACGTCAAGCTCAAACTGGACCCGAGTAAATTCCCGAATGGCGTACCGCAAGCGGTCAAGGTGGTAGCCCGCTGCAAGCTGGTAAAGGACCCGCGCACCGGCGTCACAGATTACACCGACAACCTCGCGTGTTGCATCCGCGACTACGCGATCGACCCTATCTTCGGAATGGGTTTCGACGAAGCCACAGAGATCAACGACACAACCTTCATCGCAGCCGCGAACCTTGCCGATGAGAATGTTCCCCAGCTCGCCGGCGGCACCAAGCATCGCTATACCTGCAACGGCGGTTCCGACACGAGCAAGAAACCGGGCGATGTCCTGAAGGGGATGCTGGCGAACGAAGCCAATGGCAAGAGCGCATGGATCGCGGGGCAGCTGAACCTTTGGCTGGGCTCGTACCGCGCGCCGGAACTATCTTTCAATGATGACGACCTCCGCGGCGCACCGCAGCTGACCGGCCGCACCAGCCGCAGTGAACTCTATAACGCGGTCCGCGGCATCTTCGTATCGCCCGAATCTGGCTACCAGCCCACTGACTTTCCTTCCGTTGTGAACCCGGCGTATGTGGCGGACGACAGCGGATTCCCGGGCTGCGCGAACCGATCGTACTGGCTGACTCCGATTGCCTACGCCGTCAACGACGCTGTCTTTAATAAAGGTTTTGCATACGTCTGCACGAATGCCCACGTCAGCGGCGCTCTTACCGAGCCGGGTGCCGGTGCTAACTGGGCGATGGTTTGGGTGCTCTGTCCGGAACTCCACTGGAAGGATGTGGAGTACGCGTTCGTCAACAACGCTTCGGAGTGCCAGCGATTGGCAAAGATGGACCTCGAGTATGGCCGCCGCATGTTCACGGTGATGAACCCGATGAAGTTGAAGGGCTACCAGGTGCAACCGCCGGAGACGCTGCAGCTGACTCAACAAGCCATGAACTGGGTGAACAAGACTTTCGAGATGCGGCTCAGTTCCCTGTTAATGGATGGGATGTACCTCGGCGTGAACCATACGCTGAAGGAAGTCGACAGTGGAATCTGGAGTTGGAGCATCCTCGACGAGCGCCTTATGGGCGCGTTCCCTTCTGTAGTGACGGCGGACCCAAGCGTTGTAGCGGCGGTCACCGGACTCACTCTGGTGAGCGGATCGGCGACTGTGGTCACCCGCGGCGATGGCGTGAAGCTCAGCCGTATCCGTGTTACTTGGAACCAGCCCATCGACCAATTCGTTCTAGCAGGCGGGAAGATCTTCGTCGAGTTCAAGAAGCATGCTGACCCGAACTGGATTCCTGGAGACGAAGTAGACGGCGCCGCGCAGGAATCCTATCTCTCCGGCGTTGACGACAACGTTGCGTATGACGTCCGGGTGCGATGCCGTAACAGTGCCGGCGTCTATGGCGCTTATGTCTCCGCGTTGAATCACACAGTCAGTCCTGTTACTTCTCACATCACGCAAGGCGCTTTGACCTCATCCACGATCGGGAACAAGAACTCTACGATCGTCGGCGGTGTCAATCCCCTCTCCGCGGCGGACGTGGGCGCGAGTGTCACGGTGTCGATCGCGGCCTTCCAGCTGCAGTTCGGATTCGGCCGAGTCTCTTACAACGCCAGCTCGATAGCGGGACTGAGCTACAACACCGGCTATTTCATTTACTGCGTCGATGCCTTGCTCGCCGGCGGCGCTGTCACTTACCTCGCGACGACCAGCTTCGATGTCGTTGTGGCCAATGTGAACAACGTCTATATCGGAAGCGTCGGAACCCCGGCTTCTGGAGGCAGCGGAACTGGAGGCGGCGGTGAACCGGGCGGATGCTGCTGCATCGACCAGTGGTTCAGTGAGCACGGCGTTATCGAAGTGGCCGAGGTTGGAGACCTCTTCGACTGCTACGTGGGCGACGGTGAGGTTGAACCGCGCATGCTCGAGCAGATGGGACCTCCTAAGTTTGTGCCATGCGTAGCGCTGGTCGCGGAAAACGGCGCGGAGTGGCGAGGCTCTAGCGATACGACAGTCCATCCGAAAGACTCAGAGCCTTGCTTTGCTGAGCACGCGCATCGATCGCAAATGAAGACATACCTCCTTCAGCAGGACGGAAGCTGGAAGCTCGAGTGGTCACCCATACGAGTGATTCCTTTGGGCATGCGATGGGTGCGGCAAGGCTACATCGGCAAGAGTGAATTCGCGGCCGGAGTGGATTGGAAGAAGCGAATGTTCACGCACAACTCGGTTCCACCACCGGACCCGAAATAGAAACGGAGACAGCTATGGAAGTTAAGCATCGAGACGATATAGCCAACCTGAAAGACGGACAGCGCGCATTTGAGATCGAGGGCGGCGACGTCATCGTTGTCGAGATCACGCAAAGAGCCGTCGAGGAAAATCCACACAACATCACTTCGGAGCATCACGTTGCAGTCCAGGTTCGGGCGTGGAAGGTGAACCCGGATGGCACCGTCGCCATAGATAGCCGCGGCAAGGAACTGGAGATCCCGAAGAGGGTCGAGTCGATCGTGACGTCGGCGCTGGCGGAAGGAACGGTTGACCTCGACAACCAGCTCGTCGATTACTCGCTTGCTGCTTTGGTGCGCGCGAAGAACTGGCTGCATGTGAAGGCGGCGATGGAGAAGATCCCGCTGAGTTCCTAGTTATTGGGCTCCCTCGTGGAAGTTTACTTCTGGAGTGATTGATGGCAACTGGAACCAAGACGGCTCACGACACTGACGACCCTCTGTTGGAAGTGATCCTGGAGGAGATGCGCGCTGTCCGAACAAAGCTTGACGCTTTGACGGAAGCCCAAGGCAAGACCGCGCTGAAGGTCGAGCTGATGCACACGCGCTCGATCGCGGTCTTCGGTTCGCTCGGCAGTAACGGTGGCGCATTCGGCCGGCTGAAGACAAAGGTTGACCGGCACGAGAAATACATCAACGGTGCAGTCACGCTGTTGGTGGCCATCCCGTTTATCGGTGGAGTGCTGGCATGGGCAATCGACCATCTAGCACCGGGCACGATTCGGGGGATAGGAAAGTAAAAATGGAACTTCATGTATTGCGAGAGGCGTCGACCGCGAAGTCGACGATCGGCGAACTGACAATCAACGGTGTGCATGAATGCTGGACGCTGGAAGACGTCGAGCGGCACCAAAAGATCTTCGGCCAGACTGCCATTCCATGCGGCCGGTTCAAGTTGGCGATGCATGACTCGCCACATTTCAAGCGCATCGTGCCAATGCTGCTCGCTGTTCCTAACTTTCTGTATGTCCTCATGCATTGGGGCAACACAGCTGCAGACACTGAAGGTTGTTTGTTGGTGGGCAGAACCAAGAGCGCTGACTTTATCGGTCAATCCAAGTCGGCCTTCCTCGCGCTCTTCGCAAAGATCGAGGCGGCTATGGCTGCGGGCGAAGAAGTATGGATCACGATCGAAGACAAAGCGGGCGTTCCGCTCGCAGAAAAGGCGGCAGCATAATTATGGATTTACACCACAAGATATACGCGGGACTGATATCGGCGGTGCTAGTGATCGGCGGTGCTGGATTCTGTGTCTCGCAATATGTAGCGCACGCGAAAGAGGAATCCGCGCGCGACGCGATAATCGCAGTTACAGAGAAGCAGAACACGGAACTGCTCAAAGCCAATGGCGACCTGAAGAAGGACATTGAGCAGATCAAGTCGGCTACTGCTGTGCAGACGTCGAAGCTTGAAGCGGTGAAGTCGCAGCTTGGAGAGAAGGCGACGCCGGCGCAGGTGGAGAAGGCTGTCCGCGATTACACACCGCTCCAGGGGGTGAAGGTTTCGCAGGATCCGGACGCGCCGTCGACGCTGAGTCAGAAAGACGCGGTATTGCAGGCGCAGTTCGGGATCTCGTGCCGGCAGTGTGAGTTGAATCGGGACGCTCTCTCTGCCGAGAACGCGAAGCAGCTCGAGCAGCTGAAGAACGATGACAAGGTAATCGCCGGACTCAAGACGGAGCGCGACGTTGCGATCAAAGCGGCGAAGGGCGGAAGTTGGGTGCGGCGCGTGGGGCGGGCAGCGAAGTACATCGCCATCGGTGCGGCAATCGGATACGGGCTACATCACTAAACGGAGGAAGAGACAATGCTGAACTGGTTGGGTTACATCCTTGGTCAATTGTTGCACTTCTGGTTGAAGGCCGGCGCGTCTGTGGCCAGCCCGGCCAGCACGGTGCAAACCTATGGTGCTTACTTCCGCAAGAACGGCGCGGTGCTTGCCGTCCGGTTCTTCGCGGCGAGTTGCATCTTCGTGATCTGGACGGAAGGCGGCGCTGCCCTCTTCGGCGAAGGCTTCCTGCCGAGCTTGGCGGGAATGAGTGTGCTGGCAAAAGGCGCGGTGTGCGGTCTCATCGGTTTGGCGATGGACAGTATCCTCGACAAGGTCATGGTGCGTTTGCCGTGGCTGCAGAATGAGATCCCGCCGGCACCGAACGGCGTGGGGCACGACTGAGGAAGATATATAGATATATAAAGGTTGTGCAGGCGTCTGCAAAGCCGTCCTCTTTTGGGGCGGCTCTTCTATTTCTGCTTCAAAGGGTACGACCGGAACCCGTGAGGCGCTTCAGTGTAGCCTGGCGCCACTCACGGCACTTGATGGAGTCGATGGTGACCAGCCCACTGCTTAGTTCCGTGGAGATGCTCTTGAATGAGACTTCGAGATTACTGAACGCCCACCTCGCTACGATCATGGGATACACCGTTCCGTAGGAACCTTGCACGGTTGAGAGCTGCTTCGTGGTTGGTTCGCCGTACTTCTCTATCAATGACTGCAGTACTTTTTCGCCGTCGCGTACACCCGCAGTGTTAAACCCGATTCCTTCCAAATTACCGTCCATGACTTGCGCTGAGATGTCGAGGCCGCTTGAGAGAGCCGGCTGTTCGGCGGAAGGAAACTGAATCAATACCGTCGCCGTGTATACGGGTGCCACTTTAGTGCGAAGGAGCCCGGTTCGCTTGTAGCAAGGTGCGCCGGAACTTCCGGAATACGTATACCGTTCCCTTGCGACCTGCATTGTTGGGCATTCGGCCAAGTTGAAAGGCTTGCCAATCTGGAAACCGAACACAGATAGATCTAACTGAGGTTTGTCTTGTGCCTGAATCGCGCAGAGGAGGGATAGGCAGGCGAAGATGACACGAACCATCGATTTCATAGCTACTCCTGTTTTTATTTCTTCTTGAGGCGGTCTTTCCACTCGGGGAGACCGAGGCGACCTTTGGAATCTTCTATCAGGCTTCCATACTTCAGGGAAATCTTCTTGCCGAGTCGGAGTTCGTGAACGCCATCGCGTCGGCCTTCTTTACCCAGGGCGGCCCCCTCGGCTACAAGTCGCTCTTCCAACTCTTCCCAAGACATGAAGGCGTTGGCTTCAGTCAAAATCACCTTCATTGCGTCAAGAGGGCGTTTGCCTTGCAGTCGCGGCTTTCCCATTGTCGACCGGCCGGAGCCCTCGATCGCGGCCAATGCCCGATTGATAGCATCGAGTTCCTCTTGTTCCAATGGAGGAACAGGCTTCAGTATCTCGGCTTTTCGCTTCAGAAGTAAGTCTCTGGTTTTCACGGGTGCGGTTAAATATAGAAAGATGCGGCGACTTTGTCCAGAACGCCGGGTGCGCAGGAGCGGGCGAGCATGACCATGGCCAGGCGCAGCTCGGTGTAGTCATTCACTATAGTCGCGATGGACCGGCCAGAGCATTGATTCTCGAAGTATTTCGCTTCGGCAATGATTTGGGCCGACAGTTCGCAGATGTGGCGATAGGTCTCATCGAGATTGTCCCCATCGGTAAAGAGAGTCGCGATCTTCACTGCGCGTTCCGAATTGCGCGCTAGTGCGCCGACGATCAACATGGAAGAAAGCTGAGGGTCTTCCATCCGGCAAAGCAGTTTGTTCAGCTCCGGGTCACTGGACATATAGAGGTAAAGGACAGCGCCGAACATGGATGAAGCTATCAGGTTAAAAATCACGGGGGGAATCCTCCTTGTATTTGCGCAGAAGTTCTAGGTCGGTTTCGAGGCGGTCAATCACTGCTTCTAATATCTTTTCCCGTTCCTCTTTGGTGTAGGAACGACGCGGCCGGAATGCACCTATCCACATCAAGAGAGAAACCACATAACCCCAATTCCGAACGAGTGACAAAGTATCGAGGTCTATAGGAGTGCTGCTCTGGAGTCCGGTCAGGAGCAATGCCGCAGCGGCGTAGAACCCGTAGCCGGCGGCAATCTTGAAGTTGCGTCCGTCGTTGCGAAGACCTACTGTTTTGGCGTGAACCAACATCAGCGCGAAAATCGACGCTCGGACAAAGAAGAGGGCATCCTGGGTGCGATGAAGCAATTCGATGCTCTTGCTAGCGAATCCGTGCGCCTCTCGAGCATGCCAACTCAGAAACAGCGCCGCGACGGCCGACACACACACAATAAAAGAACGGAGCGTTGACGGGTCCAGCTTGCGCGCCATGGAGCGGAATAGCTCTACGGCGATCCGCACTTGCAAGACGTAGCTGACAATCTGCGCTGCCCAATAGGAATAAAAGTACAAAGCATAGTGACGATGAATCGCCACCAATGCCGGATTTACCACCACCCAAAAGAGTACATAGGTAAATACGCCCGGATACCGGCGCACCAACTTCTGTCTCCAGATCAGGATGGCAATGGCGAGTTGAAGCCCGAAAGAAAAGACCCAAACCAGGTAATCGTTGACGCTGGGGTGCATTCAGGCGGCCCCCTGATAGGAGCCGCCCGATACTCGGCCGATTACTGTGGCGGTGGACAGTTGGGGTCGCCGGGAATGCAGTGCGGTTCCGGGCCCCCGCCGTCGCGTATTTGCACGAACTTTTGGGATTCCGGTTCTTGCCGCGAAAATGCGGCCGTTCCCATGCACAAGACGAACACAAACAATAATGCTTTCCTCATACTCTTCCTCCGGTGCGCGATGGCGCACTGAGGGAAGGTTACTTGCAAACGTCTGCACAGCTGCTGGCATTTGAGACGAGAAACTCCTTGCCGTCCGGGTCGAATCGGACAGTGTAGGCGTCAGCAGACGCTTTGCAACGATAACCTTAATTTGTTCGGATTTCGTAACACGCCGGACGGCGTGGGTCAGTTTGGGTCTCTTAACACGTACACGGCCTTCTCGCCGTGTATTTACAACAACAGTGGTAGCCATCCACGTCCTCTAAGTTATAGAGAACTATGAATGCGAGTGGGTTCGAATCCCACTATCCGCCCCAATAATTTTTCTGCTCTGATTGCTAAGAAGCTCTCCCCATCCCCACGTATTCGAATCCCATCGCGCGCAAACGCACTGGATCTAAAACATTTTTCGGATCGACAATCACGGGATTTTTCACCGCACGTTTGATCCGTCCGAAATCTAGCGAGCGAAATTCCGGCCAAGCAGTGCTGATCACGAGAGCGTCAACATCTTGCGCCGCATCATAAGCGCTTGCGCAATAGCTGACTGTTCCGTTGAGTTCAAGTTTCGCATCCGCCATCGCTGCAGGATCGTAAGCTTGCACCTTTGCTCCCTGTGAAAGCAACCGCTTGGCAAGAATGATCGACGCTGACGAAGCAACACAGTTCGTATTCGGCTTGAACGACAATCCAAGAATCCCGAGATGTTTGCCGGAAACCGAGCGCAACACTCCTGAGATCTTCTCGACCACGCGATCGCACATCCTCAGGTTCACTTCGCGCGCCGCGCTCAGCACCTTCAAGTTCACTCCCTTGCTCGAAGCAAGTTGAGCCAGCGAATCCATATCAGACTCGACAAATGGTCCGCCGAACGCTGCGCCTGGTTGCAAGCATCGCGGCGCTACGCGCTTGTCCAGTCCCATTGCCAGAGCCAGATCAACCGCATCAGCATCGACGTGTTCGCATAATCCAGCGAGTTCGTTGATGAAGCTGATCTTGGTCGCTACAAACGCCGTCGATGCTTCGCGGACGAGTTCTGCCGTCGCCAAGCTGGTTACGATGACCGGAACTCCGCGCATCACCAGCGGACGATACAACTGCTTAAGTATTGCAACAGCCGCAGCGGAACTCGTGCCCAACAGAATGCGATCCGGCCAATTGAAGTCTTCGAGCGCGCAACCATCGGTAAGAAAGAGAGGTTGTGAAACGACTGTTACGTGACTCGCTGCATCACGCAGCCGCGCCTGGATGCGCGCCGCTGTTCCCACTGAGACTGGAGTGGAAATCACGAGGATGAGTTCGTCCATGCACAACCGCGAGATGCGCAGCGCGATCTCCTCGATATAGTTCGCCGAATCCTGCGCCAGAAAGATGACTTCCCTCTTCTGCGCCAAGTGCGTCAGGTCAGAGGTGAAAGTCAGGCGTCCTGCGCGGATGTTTCGCTTGAGCACTTCTTGAAGGTTCTTCTCGAAGTATGGGACTGTTCCTTGAGCGGTGACAGTGATTTGGGACAAGTCTTCGTCCGCGCAGACAACGGGCATTCCAAAGTCGGCAAGACATGCAGAGAGAACCGTTGCGAGATATCCCGATCCGTAAACTCCAATGTGCATAGATAGTTCTTCCTTTAACCGGGCGAGCTCGGCTTCTGCTGAGTACGTCCATTACTGATTGCGATTCGAGTGGGCAGTTGCGGTTTTACGCCGCAGGCGAGACTTGAGCAAGGTGCTCAGAGTGCTGGTCAAGGCAGGAAACGGTACATGTACGCAGGTTCCCTGTGGTAGGTTCAACGACCGCCGCCGAGAGGCTCCGGAGCAGGGCCAAGTCGGACGGTGGCAAGATCGACCCAGTGATCGTCGTCGCCTTCGCGTACAAACGTAAGCTCTTCAATCTGCAGCGTCTTGGTGCCGGAATATCCAGACCAGCGCTCGCGGGATTTCGCCAGCGCCTGGTCTGCTTCCTGCAGTTCCGGCATCTTTACAATGGTAAGGTGAGGCATGTAGGGCCATGTTTCGTCGTATCGAAACGGCCCGGTGTTCAGGTCCTCGTGCAAGTCTCGGAAGCGATGAGCTGAATGTTCCACTCGCAGAAAGACAGTTGGCGTTGTTGGGCAAAAGGACTCGACGTCTCCCATTCTGACCTCGAATGCCTTGAAGCGTGCGGAATGTTCTTTAAGCAAGCGGATAGCATCTTCCTCAGTGCCATGCAGTTCGCGCGGAGGAAGTACAGTGACATGTGCGGGAAGATGTCCGTGTTCGGGATAGAGTTCACGGCGCAGGTCCTCGACGAAGTGCCCGACGGGGTTGCGGACATAAGCAACCACCGCGTATTGCCGAGGCTTTGCTGGTTCAGGCATAAACCTGAAATTATAAGATGTTCGGGGCAGTGAAAGAGAATATTGCAATACTAGACGAACAAACGGGGATGAACCATGCCAGAACCTGTCGAGCCCGAGATATTGCCGCCACTGAAGCGGAGGTCTGCACCGGGAAACATCAGCGACGAGCAACTCGACCAACTTGCGTCGCTATTGGATGATGTCTTCAACATTCCCGGTACGAAGATTCGTTTTGGACTCGACGCCTTGATCGGCCTGATTCCAGGATTAGGGGACCTGATTACCGGGGCCATGTCATTCCTCATTATGTATGGAGCATGGCAGCGCGGACTTCCCCGAGTAACACTCGCGCGGATGCTGGCGAACATCGGCATCGACACTGTGATCGGAATTGTCCCGATCTTCGGCGACGCCTTCGACGTAATGTGGAAGTCCAACCGGATGAACTACAACCTGCTGAAGCGCGCGGAAGCGGGAGCCAAGAAGTCGCACTCGCTCCAGGATTGGCTCTTCCTCATGCTGCTGGCCCTGGGAATGTTGGCATTGATATCGCTACCGTTCATTGCTCTGGTGCTTTTTTTCAGGCTTATTCGCGGACAGGTCTGAGAATTCTCGCGCAAGCTTGGCGCCCGATCGAAGAACAGCAGAGTTATCGTTTACAATCGAAGTAGTCGGGGCGTAGCGCAGCCTGGTAGCGCACCTGCCTTGGGCGCAGGGGGTCGGAGGTTCGAATCCTCTCGCCCCGACCAAACTTTCTGTCGCGCATAAGATGTTTCTGCAAGCAAACTAAGTTGAACCTACGATTCAACGCTCCTGGACTCTTCGGCCATACTTTTTCGCCTATCTGAAAGGTGGATCAGCATGAGCACTCTGGCCGGGATGCTTCGCAAAGGTCGATTCGTAGGGCCGGTTTTGCTGGCAGTTGCTTTGGCCAGCGCCAGTGCAAATACCAGTGATGAGACTCCGCCTGAGACTCTGCGCCTGGACAATCAAAATTTCAAAGTACAGATGGAACCGTTTACGGATTCCTACGCCGGGATGACACGGTTTGACAAGAAAGTCATCCAGATCGATCCCTCCTCTATTTCTGGATTGCGCCGCAAAGTTTACTTGCACGAACTGATCCACGTGGCATGGCATGAAGGAAAGCCATCCACTAACAAGGAGCAGAAATTCACAGAGGAAGAAGCCATTCAGCAACTCGTGCCAGGGCTGTTAAAGGTATTGGAACAGAATCCGCAAGCGGTTGAATATCTGAGCCGCGCGAACGCCGGGGCAGTCGCCCAAATACAACTCAAGAAATAGTCAATACCCCCCGTCGGCACTCTACGTCCAGCACTCCGGGAATGTCCTCACGTTCATCACATAAATGGGCTGTGCCCAAAGGTACTCGGTACAACGACTCCGGGCAGAATAGCGTCAAAAGCAGCAGCGAGTGAAGACTATGAGCAAGAAAAAGGTGTTGGTCACAGGGGGCGCAGGTTTCATTGGATCGCATCTGGTGGATGCGTTGGTCCGCCGGGGCCATGAAGTGAGGATACTCGACAAACTGATTGAGCAAGTACATGGATCCGCTGCTCCTGAACATCTGAACCTGCGTGCTGAATTCATTCAGGCGGATATCTGCGACAAGGAAGCAATCCGGCGCGCACTCGACGGCATTGACGTTGTGTATCACGAAGCAGCGGAAGTCGGCGTGGGCCAATCCATGTACGAGCCCGAACGGTACATGCGCGCAAACACGATGGGCACAACGATCCTTCTGGAAGAGATTAGGCTGCGCAGAACACAGATCAAGAAGCTGATTGTCGCTTCATCGATGTCTATCTACGGCGAAGGCGGCTATCGCTGCGCTAATTGCGGCGACGTTGCGCCACCGCTTCGCTCTGTGGAACAGCTACGCGGGCGCGAGTGGGACATTAAATGTCCCGTGTGCAACAGCGCTTTGAGTCCGATCTCAACAAAAGAGGATAAGCCGCTGTTCCCTACCTCTGTGTATGCGATCTCAAAGCAAGATCAGGAACAGCTATGCCTTGTGATGGGGCGGGCCTACGGGGTTCCGACCGTCGCTTTTCGATACTTCAACGTTTACGGAACTAGGCAGGCGCTGTCGAATCCCTACACCGGAGTATGCGCAATCTTCTGTTCCCGGTTGCTGAACGATCGCGCACCAGTGATTTTCGAAGATGGAGAACAATCGCGCGATTTCATCCACGTGGATGACATCGTCGAGGCAAACCTGTTGGCGCTTGATTCCGACGGTGCTGACTTTCAAGCGCTGAATATTGGAACCGGAGTCGCCACCAGCGTGAGTGAAATGTCTCGGATGTTGGCGGAAGGTTTAGGCAAAGACATTCAGCCGCAGATCGTTGGCGAGTATCGAGAGGGCGATATCCGACACTGTGTTGCCGACATCTCACGAGCGCAGAGACTACTGGGTTACCAGCCGAAGGTCTCATTGCAAACGGGGCTGCCGGAGTTGCTCGAATGGGTGAAGATGCAGACCGCCACTGACATGGTGGACCACGCAAAATCAGAACTTGCCAGCCACGATCTGGTGCACTAAATTTCTTGCGCAAAAAAAAGCCCCTCGCGAGAGGGGCTTTTTTGTTTCAACGATTAGAAGTTGAACCGTGCAGAGAACTGAAGTTGCAATGGAGCATGTGCGGACTTCACTTTTCCGAAGTCAGGATTTGTTGTGCTGATCCCATCCAGACTGTAGTTGCTGATCGGGTTGTAGTAGTTCGCCCGGTTCAGCAGGTTGAAAGCCTCAGTGCGGAATGTGAGTTCCTTGGCTTCGCTGCCAAACAACTTGAATCCCTTTTGGATGGCGAAATCCATGCTGGCATAGGCCGGCCCGGTGAACTGGTTACGTGTGGTGTTGCCAATGCAAGGCGATCCAACTGGGCCAGTCAACAATAATGTGCTGGGCGCGGCAGAAGCAAACAGGCACTTGCTGCCTCCAACCAAAGCTTGTCCCGGCAGTGTGAATGTTCCACTGATGTAGTTGTTAGGATCACCAGTCAACTGCACACCGGTGGCGCTTACCCGCTCCGTGCTCTCACCGAACAGAGGGCCGGAGTAAATGGTGAATGGCTGTCCGCTCTGGACCGTGAGGATACCGCTGACCTGCCAGCCTCCCCACCTTTCCGAATTCCGCAGCAACGGCAATTCGTAGTTGTAATCCAAAACCACGCGATGAGTGGTGTCGAAGTCAGATGGGCCCCAATCATTGGTCCGGAAGTTGGTTGGATCCTGCGGCAGATTGTAACGGCTTACAAATATTCTGCCCGCACCAGTCGTCGTTAAGCTTGACGTAAATGTATCCGCGCCGCTGACGCTGGCCGGAATGTTCGCGCCCTGTGCGATGGTTACTCCCAGCGCGGTACCACCCGTGAGAATAAAGCTGAAGGGGTTAGCCAAACCGAAACGTTGCAATCCAGAAGCCTGCGTAAGAAGCGGCGTAGGCACCAGGTTGGGATTCGCGCTGGAGGCGTTGTCCATCGACTTTGAGTAGGTGTACGTGGCATTCACTCTGAGCCCTTTGAACTGGGCGACGCGAAGGCGGGCCAGTGCGGAGTGATAAAGAGAAGAACCAACGTTAGCCTGGGTCTCGATCGGGAAACTTTCAAAGGGATCGCAAACCGAATTGCTGGCGCCAGTAACGATTCCTCCGGCTACTACTGGGATCTTCGAGACGTTACAGAACCACTCGTTGTTGTAGCCAGTGTTGGTGATAATGGGAAGACGATGTCCACCGGCCCCGATATAGCCCAATTCGATGGACGTGTAATCACCTAAGCTCTGTTGCAGTGTCACGTTCACCTGGCGGGTATATGGGGTTTTCGAGTTGCGATTGTCACGGGCAGCCAAACCGAAGGGACTAGCAGCGCTCTGCCGGAAGGCATCGTAACCACCGTTTCCTCCCACAGCGGGGTTTATGTACGCCGGGTTAACCGTGCTGTTGCCGAAGCCGCATTGTGTGCAGAATCCGCTTAAGAACGTCTGTCCATAGATGTAACGCGGATTCGCCGCATTCAATTGCGTGGGACGGTTTTCCATTAATCGCGCCATGTAGCTGATCGGCGATTGGTCATAGAACATTCCTACGCCGGCACGAACGACCGTACGGCCATCACCGCGGACATCCCATGCGATTCCGGCGCGTCCTGCGAAATCGTTGAGATCGGGCTGAATTACGTTTCCGTTGGTACTTGCGCCTAGACATTGCCACTGCGCCGCAGAGGCGCGGTCGCGAGGCACTGAATCTACGGTAGTAGCTGTACCTACGGCAGCACCAGTGCATTGATATCCGTAAGGATCGAAGACCTTAGAGCCGTTCTGTTGCACAAGTCCATTCGCTGTGGGATCGAAGTTCCAGATCTGGTCGTTTACTTCGTGAGGCACACCGAAGAACTCATAACGCAAGCCCATGTTCACGGTGAGTCTCTTGCCCAACTTCCATTGATCCTGACCAAAGCCCGCATAGCTGAACGAATTGAATAGGCCGTTGAAATTCGGCTGCTGATTCAATGCGTAGTCAAATGATGGTGCCCGGAATGCCGGATTCGTGAGACAACCAACGCCGGAAACTTTACCGGTATTGCAAGTCTCGCTGTCACTGGTGAATTCGCCGATGTCTCCGGACGCGATGTAACCGCGGCTAAATCCGCCATCGGTCACGCGGTTCTGTATAAAGCGGAAATCGCCACCGAACTTGAACGAGTGCTTGCCGTGTGACCAGCTAAGGGCATCGGAGCCGAACCAGGTGGTGTCACGGTGAAGAGATGGTGCGTCAAGCGGAGCGCCGATCCTGGCAAATGGAAAGAGTCCATCCAAAGTGGGAAGCATGCCAGCGGTTGCAACCTGGTTCGCGGGTGCCGCACCGGCATTCGTGGACCAGAACGAATCCAGCCATCCGCCGTAAGCTCCCGATTTGCCCGGAGCTGCGCCGCTATATTGCGTGTCCAATCCGCTGAGCAGAATGGTTTGCAAAGCATTACCGTTCAAGCCGATGGTCTTGGCATTGAAGCTGGCGTCCTGCGCGGTCTCTGTGAAACGGAATTGCGTGATTCCCAACCGGGCTTCGTTGATCAGCTTCTTGTAGCTCTTGGTGATCGTGAAGACGGCATTTTGGTTCTGCGCTTTACGCAGAGCGCCGTTACCAGGATAAGTGGCGCTTTCGGGAAGCGTGTCGTCATGCAGCTGATTCAGCAACTGGCCCGCATAGCGAAGGCTGAAGTTCAAGCTGTCTGTTGCTTTGTAGTCAGTACGAATCAGCGCGTTGTGAACATTCGTGTAATTAGGAGCGGTGCCTTTGTAGAACTCCAGAACTCCCGGGACACCAACAACGTTGCTTGTAGGCAAGAGGTTCAGGATGTTCTTGGCGAGCAGATAGTCGGCTGCGTGCGCGGCATTAGTTGAAACAATGCTTTTGTCAAAAGCTGTTGGAACGCGTTCGAAGATCGCATTCGGATTGTCAATGCGCGTGCCCTCGTAGCTGCCGAACATGAAGATTTTCTTGTTAATGCTAAGCGGCCCGCCGATGTTCGCGCCGAACTGCTTGGAGTCAAATGGACTCTTCTTGGTGTCATTGGCGGCGAGAATCGCAGCCGGGTTGAAGAGATCGTTCTTGCCTTGATTGTTGGCGACGCATGTTGCGGGATTGAATGCAGGACCCGAAGCGGTGATTGAATTTGTGCAATAACCATTCGCCTTCGCAGTGGCAACGTAGCTGTTGTATGCCAACGGCCCAACTGCTTTTCCCACTCCGGCCGAAGCGATCGGGGTTGCGCTAGTGGACCCCGCGTATGTTGCAGCCTTGTCGAAACCCGATCCGTTATAGACCGAAAGTGGCGAATCCATATTCAGAGCATCGTTCGCAAAGTATCCGAACATAGAGCCGTGCCATTTGTTCGTGCCGCTTTGACTGATGACGCTGACGATACCGCCTGCTCCGCGTCCGAACTCGGCATTCGCCGTGCTCGACGTAACGCGGAATTCCTGAATGGCGTCATTCACCTGAAACGGGATTGCCTGGTTGCTGCTGGAAGCGATGTTTTCGGCGCCGTCGAGAAGGAAGTTGTTAGAACTTGCACGTTGGCCCGCGATACTGAAACTGGCGCCTGACAATGGCGAGCCTGCTTCAACGTCGTGTGTGTTGGGCGACAACAATCCCAAAACTAGAAAATTTCTGTTGTATAGCGGAAGGGTGCGCAACTGCGCTCCGGTGATCACGCCGCCTATGTTTGTGTTTTTGTCGTTGGGAACTTTACTGGCTGCTCGCGCGGGGCCGGTAGGTGCAGCGGGACTTGGAGCTGCGCCTGTTGATGGTTCTCCGCCGGCCACTGTTGGTGCAGGATGCTCTCGAAGTGCCGGTAGAATTTCACGCTCATCACCGACGCTCACTGCAAACGATTGCTTCGTCGCATCGATATCGGCACCATCTTGAGTCGTCGCACTCACGGTGTAGCCGTCTGCCGGTTCGACTCCGCTGATGGTGTATGTGCCATCAGCTCCCGTCGTGGTCTTGCGGACGAACGCCCTGCCCTTGTTCTCAAGAAGCACGACAACACCGACCATTGGTTTGCCGCCCGCGTCCAGAACAGTTCCTAAGACGACTGCGTTCTGCGCAGATGCTGAGGGCACAAATGCCAGTGCCGCTGAGACGATGAGAAGAAGCCGAACGATTCGACCCATGACGATGTTCTCCTATCCACTACCCGAAGTGACACCACAATCCATGCACACACGCAGTCAATACAAACGTAGGCCCAGTTAAGCCTTGACAGCAGGAAGCCTGTTATTAGACAAGAATTGTGAGGGAAAACTAATACCACTTTCTGAGGTAAGTAGCTAGCAGAAAAGTCACTTAAGTGTTTCTAGGATAGATGCCTGGGTTCCCGGGCCAAAGACCGGCGGGAACGAAATTAGGAGGTTTCAAAGACCTTCATGATCTTTGGGGAAACGTATTTGTCGGGCGCCTTGAATCCTTCTACTTCTTTGGCTGCCTTGAATTTCTTGCGAGCTTCACGACGCAGGTTCTCGTCAACAGCACCACCTAAATAATATCGAGTCAGCATGCTAGCTCCAGCATAGAAATTCGCCAACCCTAACTTACCTTTTCCGTTAGTTTGGCTGAAAATATAGGTATTTAATAGAGGTTCCACTTCCAAATAGCTTCCATCGTAGAACAGACTCACGTAGCGACTCAGTTGTGGATCAGCATCACTAGCCTGCGTCTTACTTGTATCTTTCTGATTTAGCTCTGCAATAGCGTCATTGGCTTCTTGGTTCTTGACATCTTGCGCAAGAATTTCTTGGAAGAACCGCTTGGCCTTTTTGAAATCGCCCTTGGCCATAGCTTTCCGGCCTTCTTGATTGAACTTATTCACATCAATCAACTTCGGCTCTGGCTTTTTCACAGCCACGATCGGATTTGAAGCAGTGACTGTAGGTGTTGTGTTCACGGGAGCAGCGATAGGAGCGTCTTTTAAGCGGTTTGCGGCTGCCAATTCAGTGGCCGGATTTCCTGGTCCGTTGGGGTTCATTTGGATCAGGGCTGTGTATGCCGTCGCTGCGGCTGCATAGCTGTGAGCGTCGCGGAGAGTGGTAGCCTCTCGCAGCTTGATCTCATAGTCACTGATTTTTTTGAGCGTTGCTTGAGCGTCGCCCTGATGGGAGCCGCTGATGGCGCTCAACGATGCTTTTGCGGAAGCAAAGTCTCCTTGCGCGAAAGCGTTATTGCCGGCGTCGAGTTTCTTCTTCATCTCGGTTTCGGCAGCATCAGCGCTTACCTTGTCCTGTTTGAGTTTTGCTATCTCCGCGAGTTTCTTTTTAGCAGAGTCCGCGTAATCTCCAGCTTTTATGGAACGGAATTTCGTCTCAGCGGTGGCATAGTCGCCGCTATCCATCGCAGCCGTACCGTCCCCAAACGCAATCTTGTACCTATTCAACGTTCTGTTTGCGGCAGCGGTGTAGTCGGCGCATTGAGCTTTGACATCTTTGTACTCAGGATCCTCTTTCGCCAAAGCGCAAAAAATATCCCGCGCTGCGATCGAATCCGCATCGACAGTTGCCGCCTTCACACCTTTTGCGTATTGATCATCTTTCTTGTCCGCGCGGGCGAAGGGCGCAGCGAGCAAAACGCTGAAAAACATGAAAGCGCTAGTTTGAGCTTTGAACGATCTCATCTGCTTTTTCCTTGGTGATTGGCACGATAGTTATAGGAACGATTCCAGGCGTGGCCTTACTCGTTGTGAACGGTGTTGCAGGAAGTGGCTTTCCGTCGGGGTCAATCGCATTCACGGTGAAATCGCCAGTAGGCAAGAGCACATGCACAGGCGTTTCCTGATTGACCGGGTACGTCCGCTTGCCGTCTTTAGATACGATGGTGGTGATCTTGGCCCACGGAGTCGCCGTGATGTCGACGTACGTATCGATCACCGGCGGCGCCGTTGCCGCTTTGAATCCAAAATATCCGCCTACCACCAGGACAATCGCCAGAACCGCGCCCACAACTTGCTTCATCGGGAACGGCTTTTCCGGGATCACTGGGGCGGTCTGCACCATCGTGCGTTGGATCGCCGGAGCAGGAGCTGCGGCAGCTGCTGAACCAGTGGCGATGCCCGCCGAACCATGGACCACGGTCTTGTTCATGTCCGCGTTGATCTGTTGCTGCGACGACCCGGACTTGATCTCTTTTTGCAGCGCTTCGTAAGCTTTCTGGACGGGCTGAGGCGCGGATGGCACAAGATTCGCGACCATCTGCAAGGTGCGGCTCGCCGCGGAAGACTGGCGTGCGAGCAGCAATGCTCGGGCGTCTTTAATTGCTTTCTCAACAACATCCTTCGCTTGACTAGCGCGGAAGGCTTCGACCTCTTTGACCAACGCTTGTGCCGAGGCTGATGTCGGATTCGCCTGTAGGATCTCCTTCGCCTTGTTCCACGCTCCGGTGACGTCTTTCTGCATCACCTTGCGCGCTTCGATGATTGCGACCTCGATCGTGCCGAGACGATCCTGCTCTTGACGCGCCTTCAGCATGCAGTCATAGAAGGATGCGCATCGGAGCGAAGCGATGGGTTCCGCTTCCAAAAGCTTCAGGGCATCGTCGGCCTTATTCGCTTTGAGCAGTTTCTCTGCCTCGGCCGCGGCAGTGGAAGCCTTCTTCTGAAGCTCGCTCCAGTCTTGCTTGGCCTCGCTTAGCAGGGATTTCAATCCCTCATCGGGAGCAGCGTTGATCGCATGTTCGAGAAGAGCGATGGCCGGTTCGAAGTTGCCGTCTGCCATCAGCTTGATGGCGTGCTCGGAGACTTTCTCGACTTCGCCAAGTCCGGCGGCCTGCCGAATCTCATTCGCTGTATTCGCAATCTCCTGCAGCACCTCTTCGCCGGGATACTTCTTCAGCGCTTCGTCGGTTTTCTGTTGGACAACCTGCTTGCTCTCGCGATGGAGAGCAAGTTCGATGTCCGTTACGAGCCGATCGATAGCGATGCGGCGCATCTCAGATTCGCGAGAAGCGGCCAACACATTTCGCAGCGAACCCGCCTGCGTCATGCCGGGAGTGAGGTCCTCAGCTTGCCTGATCAACTCCAGCCCAACAGTGAAGTGGCGATCCGAGATTTCTTTTCGTGCCCTATCCAGAAGACCAGCGACTTCCTTCTGCGCCTGGAATTTCTTGATCTCTGCTGCAATAGCATCGTGCGCGTGCTTTGCACTGCTGTCTTTTGGGTCGATGGCGAGGGCGTCGTCAGTGCACCGCAATGCGGCATCGAGTTCGCCATCTTCGCGCAGATGCTGCGCTTTGAGCAGGGTCTTCTCAAGTTGTTCTTTTCGTGCCTTGGCCTGTTTGGCTAAAGCATGCAACTGGAGGATCTCAGGGTTCGCCTTGTCCAGCTTGAGCGCCTGCTCAGCATAGGAGAGGGCTTCATCCAGCTGCTTGTGTCCGAGCGCCTCTTCCGCACTGGCACGCAATTGCCTGATCTGTTCACCACGCTGCTGGACGAGCAGCGCTCCCTGCACCTCTTTCATCAGCTCTTTGGCTGTGAGGTGCTTGGTGTCAACTTTCAGTACTTGCTGTAGAAGTTCTTTGGCTTTGGTCAGCTCGGATTTTGAAAGCGCCTGCTTAGCTTGCTCGACGTACTCGAGCACCATGTCCTTCTTTAGCGCTTCTTGAATGTGCCCGAGATCGAATGCGAAATCTTCCGCGGAAGCGTACCGCTCTTCCCTGTCTTTCGTGAGCGCGCGGTTGACGACTTCCTCCAATTCCGGAGGAAAGTTCTGAAGATAATTTTTTAACGGCGGTGGCGGCTCATTGAGAATTTTCAAAATGACCGACGGAGTTTCAGCTCCATCGAATGGCAACGTACCGGTCAGGAATTCGTAAAGCAGAACGCCGGACGAGAAGATGTCAGAGCGTCCATCAACGATGTGCCCGTTGAACTGCTCCGGCGACATGTAATTGATGGTCCCGACAATCTGACCGGTCTTGGTCATGGAATTATCGGAGATGCGTGCGATCCCGAAGTCCACGATCTTCACGGTGCCATCTTTGAGCACCATGATGTTGCCGGGTTTGATATCGCGGTGAACGATGCCGTGCTCGTGCGCATACTGCAAGCCGTTCAAGATCTGGATCATGATCTCCAGCTTGTCGACTAATGACATGCGGCGATGCGAACTGACGATAGCTTCTAACGATTCACCCGCGATGAACTCCATCGCCATGTAGGGATTGCCATCATGGGTTCCGAGTTCATAGATGATGACAATGTTGGGATGTTGGAGTGTTCCTGCTGATTGCGCCTCACGCTGGAAGCGCTTAAGGAGATCGGGGTTCTCGGCGAAGCCGCCGGTCATCATTTTTATTGCGACAGGACGTCCGATGCCGGGGTCTATGCCCTTATAGACAACGCCCATTCCGCCTTCACCGAGTTTGTCGGTGACGTCGTACTTACCTATTTTTTGCAACAAGTTAGAGGCCATCGAATGGGCTACCCTTGAAACTCGCTAGAAATCTTTAGTTGAACCTTAAGTGTCCGCGCCGCTGGGACATTTCCGCCCAAGCGCCTTCGCAACAGGAGAGCTGCGCAGACGAACCACTCCCCGCGTTCAGCAGCGAGAAATGCGTACTGAGCAAAGTACCACGAAATTGCGAGAGGCAAAAGCAGGAATTCACGCTTAGTGAATGGGAGTATTGCCCTTAAGCTTTGCATCACCCAAAAAGAATGCCTGCCGAAAGTCCGGCAGGCATTTAGTCCTTTAATCGTTTACTGAACTACAAGCGTGTAGGTCAGAGGAGCCGGTCCTGTATTTCCCAGAGTATCGATCGTGACCGTCCCTGGAGTTGCACCTGCCGGTAGCCCTAATGTGAGCGTGTAGGTTCCAGCCGGAGTGCCAGCGTTCAGCAACTTGGGCGCTCCACCGAAACCAGATCCGCCGCCACCGCAAGCCGCTTGGAATACGACCATCAGTAACATCAGGCCGAAGATTCCCCACATTCTCATCAGCTTACGACGGCGTGACTTGCCAGGAACCAAGAGCATGCCCAGAAGCGGCAGACTCGCGATCCCGAGAATTCCAGCAAGTACCGGGGACCCCTCGCCACCAAAATTCGGAGGTGCAAGTTTGCCGAATATCTGGCCTTGGGTTGAGCAGAGGATCGTTACCGTCTGAGCGGTTGCAGAAGGCGACAGCACAGCAGGGCTAATGCTGCAGGTGATCTGAGCCGTTGTGAGGCTCGGAGAACCTGTGACTGTGACTACGCCTCCGCCTGGGGCGATGATCGGAATACCGAACGAAGCAGATTGACCCTTGCCAACATTCGAATTGCTGACGAAAGGAGTGAAAGTGGTGGTTCCACCGCCGCCACCAGTAGCTGTTGCACTCAAGGTTATCGGGAAAGTTGAACTCGCGCCTAACTGGTCGGTGACGGTTAGCGTCACCGTGAAGCTCCCCGTTGCGGTTATAGCAACAACGGCGGTCTTCCCGAGCACTGGTGAATTGACGAACGCACTGGAAGACCATGAATACGACAAGGTGTCAGAGCAAGCGCCAGTCCCAATGTTGCAAGTGTCGGGGCCGTCGCCGTCAGTGGATAGTGATGCATCCAGATTTACCACCAAGCCGCCGCCCAAACCGACACCGTTTGTGGTCACGGTTCCTGTGCCAGCAGCTGTGGGCGCCGCATTGCTGGGCTCCATGACCGCAACCCTCAATGTGCCGGAGGCTTTAGTCAAAGCCGGCAAATTGCCGCAGACATTCGGCGCTGCGCTGCTCGCTGTGATGTCGGCAGTAGAACCGTTCGCAAAGATCTGGATCATGCGGACGCGTTCAATCTTCCTGAACGTGTCACCGTTGACGTTCACGCAAACCTTGGCCGCGCCTGTTGTTTGGGCCGTAGTGGAGACGTCATAGAAGGTTGCGGCTGGTGCTCCGATACCGCATGCGAAGGTGCCAGCTCTGTAGCCGAGAGGAATTGTTCCGGCGTACACGCTTCCAGCAGTCACTACGCATGAGGCCGGGGACAGGACCAGCGAGCTTCCACCCTTCACGGTCACCGCATTGAAGGTGATCGTAGCGGATTGCCCGGGAGCCGAACCCGACGGCAGCACCGCTATGCCGGCGTTTGCCGCTCCCTCAGGATTGACCAGTGTGATCGCACTGCAAGTACCTGCCGTGCAAGTTGGTGTATTTGCGAAAGCCGAAGGGCTGCCGGCGAGCGTCTTGCTGTTGTTGCCAGCCACAGGATCTTCGATATTCGAACCGACACTCGCTGTATCGGTCATGGTCTGGAAGCCTAATGCCGGTACAGCACCAGAGTTCACGTTTCCGACAATCGTTATGACGCCTGTGCTGCCCGACGCAAGCTGGTTCAATGTGCATGGCATTGCAGCGGCAGGACACGTAAACGTTGGCGAGCTTACTGAGGCTATGGTCACACCCGTGGGCAACGTGTTGTTGACCGTCAGAGGTTGCGTGGGGTGAGGCCCAATATTGTTGATGGTCAAGACGTAGGTGACCTGGTCGCCTACAAATACAGGATTCGGCGTTGCAGTCAGGCTGACTACGTTCACGTCCGCTTCACCGATGATGTTTGTATTCACTGTCGTGGATTGATTGCTCGTTGGACCGGGATCAACAATGGTTGTAGAGGCAATCGCTGCTGACATGGCAACCGAGCCCGAAGCTTGTCCGTTGGGCAGGGTCGTTGGGCCAGCCTTCGCGACTATGGTCAAGGTCGGCGTTGCTCCGATCGCGACAGTTCCGAAGTTGCAAGTAACAGCCGAACCCACGGCACTGCAAGCTCCTGAACTGTTCACTGCGTCGAACACCAGGCCTTGAACGAGAGTGCTTGTCACTGTCACGTTTGTTGCGTCGCTTGGACCAGCATTTGTTGCTCCTACGATCCAGCTGATCGGGCTATTAAACGTTGGCCCAATGATCACCGGTTGTATCTGTGCGGGAGCTTGAACCAGCGTGATCCCGAGATCGGCATCGCGCTCTTGCGTGATCGTAACGTTGTTGCCGCTATTGCTGCTTGCATTGTTGGCGGCATTTCCAGGAGTCATTACCAGTGTGGCGGTCGCCTGCAGGGTGGTAGAGGCGCCAACCAACGCTGGCGGAGTCACGATAAAGGTGTAAGTCGGCGTGCTTCCGCCGGCTAGCACGATATCGCAAGTAATGGTGCTGCCACCGAGAGCGCAACCAGCAGGAATCGGCGCATTCAATGTTGAGCCTGCGGCGATGTTCACCGTGAGTCTGGCATTAGCACTGGAGAGACCGCCGTTTGAAAGTCCTAGCACATAGTGCAGCGTGGAATCGCGAGTTATGACAAAAGAAGTCCCGCTCGCAGCTGGAACGCTAGTGAACGGCGTGACTGTCATGGTCGGGATCACCAGGTTCACATCGCGTTCTTGGGTCGTTGCCGCAGCGTTTGCGCTGTTACCGCTGAGGTTGTTTCCGGAAAGCGGACTTGTATTCAATGACGCGCTTGCAGGCAATACTGTAAGCGCTGTGTTGGCGCCTAGCGCTGGCGGAGTGATCACAAACGGCACTGACTGCGGTCCACCGACCGCGAGATTGCCTATATTGCACGTAATGGTGCTGCCGGCGAAGCCGCTGCCGCCGCCACATGCTCCTGGCAATCCGCCCGGCAGAGAAGAACCTGGCGCTACCGCGACCGTCAACACGACGTTCGTCGCATCCGAAGGCCCGATGTTTTGTATCTGCAAGTCGTAATGGATTGTCGAATCGCGGCCATCCACAAAAGGATTACCCAGTCCGCTCGAAGCCGGAGCTGAAGTGAACGGCGTTTCCGTCATCACCGGAATGCTGAGGTTGATGTCACGTTCCTGTGTGGTCGGCGCGCTGCCGCTGTTGTTGGTGTTCGTAGTGTCATTTACTGATGCTGAACCGATCGATGCTGCACCGGCGAGAACAACAGACGGTGAATTCGCAGCCAAAGCCGGAGGCGTCACGATGAACGTGATCGGAACCGCTCCTGCAGCCACTGCGAGTGATCCGTAATTGCAGGTGATCGTGCTACCTGCGAACCCGCTACCCGCGCCACATGCGCCTGGCAATCCACCCGGGAGCGTGGAGCCTGCGGCTACATTGACCGTCAGTACGACGTTTGTCGCGTCCGAAGGTCCGTTGTTCTGGATGACCATGTCGTAGTGGATGGTCGAATCACGCGTCACTACGAAAGGATTACCCAAGCCACTGGAAGCCGGAGCTGCCGTGAACGGCGTTTCCGTCATGCTGTTGATGGCCAGGTCAGAAATACGCTGAATCGAGATACCGATAGTAAAGGGGCTGATGTTGTTCGCAGCGGGAGCACCGGCATCGTCCACCACTGAGATGGAACCAACTTGCGCTCCTACTGTCATCGCATCGCTGGCTCCGCCGCCACTCATGAAGGTTGTGAGCGGAGGACTGACTTTGACGACAAACCCTGGGCTGGTGCCAACAGGAATTGGACCGTCAATTTCGCAATCCAACTGCGTTGAACTGGCTGCGACGCAACCGTTATTGGCTGCAGCTGCGAGTGCACCCGGGCCACCACCAATGTCCACCGTGCTTCCAGCCGCCACGAATTGGAAAGGCGTGGTGACCGGACCGCTAGTGAATGTGAGCCGTGATTTCGTATTGAGTGCTGGGTCAGGGCCGTTGTTCTTGAAGTTGTATGTGAATGTAAGTTGGGCAGTGAGGTCAACCGAACCAGGCGTGCCCGTGAAGGAGTTGCCGGCGAACTGCAACTGTAGATCAGACTGCCGCTGGAGGTTTGTGGTTACCGTCTGTGCGTTCGCATCGTTTGCCGCGGTACCGTCAAAGTAAGACGTAGGAGCGGGCGAAACCGACTGGGTACTGGTGAACGATCCTGTGGGACTGGAGCCGCCACCCAGAGTCATGCCTGTTGGGGTAGACGGGGTAAACGTGACCACAATGTTCGAGGTTGCTCCCGAAGCGACGCTAGCCACTGTGCATTGAATGTTGTTGCCTGAGGCGACGCATGTGGAACCGGCGGTGGAACTGATACCGCTTGCAGCACCTAATCCAGCACCCAAATTGGTCAGCAAGACTGGTACGTTGAGAGCCGTGTCCGGACCAATGTTATGAACTCCGAAGTTCAAAGTCATCGGGGCGGTCAAGTTTGTGGTAACCGCTGTGCTGGTCACATTCGGTGCGTATGCGACCGCGCTGCTCGTGGCGTTGAAAGTCGGCGTTGCTAAGTCAATGTTCGCCGTGCGACGCAGCGTGGTGCTGATCGTATTGCTGCCGTTGTTTCCAGCAGTCGTATCAGTGGTTGAAACCTGTGTGCCCAAGTTTGCGGTGGCACCAAGAAGGTCCGTCGCAACAGCTCCTGCTCCGGTCATTGACGTAAGCACAGGAGGAGTTATCGGCAGAGTGATATTGACTGTGGCTCCGTTCGCAATGGAGGCGACCGAGCAATCAACGTTGGTTCCGTTGATGGCGCAAGTCGCATTCGTTGGCGAGCCCACAAGCAGCGACGTCGTGACGGGCGTTGAAGTATGCGCAATCGTGGAAAGCACATTCAGCGCGGTGTCCGGGCCGTTGTTCTTGATGCTGTAGGTGTAGGTAAGTGGACCAGACAACGAGACAGGGCTGGGGCTTCCTACGAGCGAAACTGTGGTGATGTCGAGATCTGCTTGGCGCTCGATGGTGGTGCTGATCGAATTAGTCGAGTCGTTCACAGCATTCGGATCGACGGTTGAGACTTGCGTACCCAGTGCTGCTGTAGCACCCAAGACATCGGTGTTCGCTGCGCTTGCTCCGGTCATGGATGTCAACAGTGGAGGAGTGATCGGCACAGTCACGTTAACCGTCGCGCCATTTGCGATGGATGCAACTGAGCAATCAACGTTGTTGCCGTTAATGGCGCAGGTCGCATTTATTGGCGCAAGGACGGCCAAAGGCGTAGTTACAGCGGTGGATGTGTGCGTGATGGTGGAGACCACGTTCAGCGCTGTATCCGGTCCGTTGTTCTTGATGCTGTAGGTGTAGGTGAGCGGTCCTGATACAGATACCGGATTCGGAGCGCCCGCAAGCGACACTGTCGTGAAATCAAGATCCGCCTGGCGTTGAATCGTACTGCTGATGGTGTTGCTGGTGTTGTTTCCGGCAACTCCGTCCACAGTTGAAACTTGTGGTCCCAGATTGATCGTTGCACCCAATGCGCCGGAACCTGCAGCCGTTGGCCCGGTCATTGCTGTAAGCAGCGGAGGCGTGATCGGTACGGTAATAGCGACACTTGCGCCAACTCCGAGCGAAGCAACCGAGCAGTCGACATTGTTGCCGTTGATGGCGCAAGTCGCATTGGTCGGAACAAGGACAGCCAGAGGTGTTGTGACAGCCGTTGATGTGTGCGTGATCGTGGACTTCACGTTCAGCGCGGCATCCGGTCCGTTGTTCTTGATTGTGTACGTGTAAGTAAGCGGACCTGACAAGGACACGGTTCCAGGCGCTCCCGCGAGGGCAACGGTCGTTACGTCAAGGTCGGACTGACGTTGCAGTGTCGTGCTGATCGCATTGCTCGCGTTATTTCCCGCTGTTGTGTCCGTGGTCGAGACCTGACCTGCGAGAGTTGCGGTAGCTCCCAATGCACCGGAACTTGCAGCTGTTGGGCCAGTCATTGCGGTCAACACCGGAGGCGTGATCGGCACGGTGACGACTACAGTCGCGCCATTTGCGATGGATGCAACCGAGCAATCAACGTTGTTAGCGTTGATAGCGCAGGTCGCGTTTGTCGGAGTACCCACCAGCAAAGCTGAGGCGATAGCGGTCGAGGTGTGCACGATGGTGGAGTTCACGTTCAGCGCTGTATCCGGGCCGTTGTTCTTGATGCTGTATGTATAGGTGAGTGGTCCAGCCAGTGATACCGGGTTCGGCGCTCCTGCCAGTGAGACTGTGGTGATGTCAAGGTCAGCCTGACGCTTGATGGTTGTGCTGATGGTGTTGCTTGCGTTGTTTCCTGCGGTCGAATCGTAAGAGGCGACCTGAGTTCCAAGGTTTGCAGTTGCGCCCAGCGTGTCAGTGTTGGTCGCAGTCGGTCCAGTCATGGAGGTCAACAACGGGGGCGTAATAGGAACGGTAATGTTGACGGTGGCGCCAGAAGCGAGTGACGCGACGGAGCAATTAACATCGCTCCCGTTGATGACGCAAGTCGCATTGGTTGGGGCGAGAACGACCAAGGGTGTGGTGATCGCGCTTGACGTGTGCGTGATGGTGGAGAGCACATTCAGTGCCGTGTCTGGTCCGTTGTTCTTGATGCTGTAGGTATAGGTCAGCGGTCCGGAGACGCTAACCGGATTCGGCGCTCCTGCCAAAGAAACAGTTGTGACGTCGAGGTCAGTCGTGCGCCGGATCGTAGTGCTCGGATCAGCGCCTGCTGTGGTCGAGAGATTGTTGCTGCCACCGGCGCATCCGTCACCAGGATCGCTGGCTACTGTGACTGAACCTGTGCCCGAGATGCAGGCCTTCGTTGTGAATGCGGCAGAAGCTACAGTCCCCACGCTCACGTTGTCAGTGATCGGCGTGGAAGTGACAAGGTGAATCAGCTGTCCAGCGTTGGACAGGTTCGTAACGGTGCAATTAATGACGGCAGTTGCTGCAGGAGCGGCACCTGCTACGACGCAGCTTGCACCGGTGGTAGAGCCATCCACAACGGGGAAAGTGGTGAACTGTGTTGCAGGAGCAGTCGGAGTCAACGTGAAGGAAACAACCGCGCTTGGTATCGAGTAGTTCGTGTTGCTAGAGCCAGCGGTTACGTCGAGTGCAACGTTCGTTGCACCCGTCAACTGCACAGGTCCAGCGGTTGCTGTAACGGCACCTACTGATAGATCCGATTGCCGCTCGATGATCGTGTCAAAAGTAGTGGAAACCGGTGTTTGCGGCGTGCCAGCTACATCCACAACCGCGGAAACGGGGAACGTGTCTGCAATGGCTGTATTGGTGAAGGTAACTGTTGGGGGCGCAACGTTTCCGTTGATGGTTGCAGGCGCAGTCCCTGTCAAAGTGACAACGTAATCAGCGCCGGAAGCGATGGGTGCAGTGCTCAAGCAGTTGATGTCGGCCTGGAGAGTTGCCGTACCACCGGGGCCGAAGCCCCCGCCGATGCCTGCATAATCATCTCCGCCTACTTGCGTAAATTCGAAGCTGGAAGTGGTCGGGGTCGCGGTAATAACATAAGTTCCATCCGCAGATTGCGCCGTGAGACCGCCCGCGGGAGTGCCCGCGATGGTCACAGTGTCACCCACAGCCAGCGTCGCAGCCGTTCCACCCGAGCCGCTCAGATCATCCGCCGCAACTTGCGCGTACGTGAATTGATCCGGAGCTGGCGTCCCGGTAATGATGAACGTGCCATCGTATGAAGGGCCAAAGGTTGTGACCCCAACCACGTGGACAGAATTCCCAACGGTGAAACCGTGTGGAGCAGTTGTCTGCACGGTAACCACATTCGTTGTGCGTGTAGCAGTGTTGATGAGGAACGAATATGCCTGCGAGGTGGATAAGGTCACAACATTCGCGTTGCGACCGCCCCCAAGCAGATTCAGGGTTGCTTTACCGGGATTCAACGTGCACCCTGCTGCGCCATCGGTAGCGTTCACTGATGTGAAGTCAACGGCCAGCCCGGTGGTGAACGTCATCTTCAATCGGACATTCGTTGCGTCGCTGGGACCGGCATTGTGTGCCGTGACGGTATAAGAAAGCGCGCCCACTACCTGTTGAACAGTTTGCGGGGATGGCAACGCCGTAACTGTCAGCGGAGCAACACGCTCCTGCACGACCTTTGACGTGTTCGACATTACTGTTCCGTTATTGATCACGGATGTAGTCGCAATCGTGCTGACCGCATCCCCGACATTCGCGGTCGGAACATTGGCCGCGAGTGCAGGAATAGTGCCCGTAATCGTGACGGTTTGGTTGGTGCTAGCGCCTATGGAAGCAATGATGTTCGCGCAGTCAATCTGCGTGCCAACGCCGCCCACCTGCGTGCACCCACCCGGTCCTGTCAGCGTGAAGTTCGGTGGGACAGTGGTGATCGAAACAGTTACATTGTTCGCGGTATTGGGACCCGCATTGGTTACCGTCGCAATATATTTGAGCGTCGAATCCTGCTGCTCTACATATTTGTCGGATGTCGCGCTGTTATTTCCGTTTCCAACCAGTGCCACCGAAAGCGAAGTGACCGGTATCACGTTGCTCGTCTCGGTCGTTGAGTTCGCGCTGTTGCCTTCAAATGCAGACGCCTTCGCGGTGCTGACAATGGTGGACGCTGTGCAAGCATTCGCGGTGAAGCATCCGCCTGCCTGAGTCGCAGTTACCGTGATGTCAACCGTGACCGTATCCGCTCCGCCAGTGGGATCCAAACTTCCAAGATCGCAACTTACGCCGCCAGCTGTGCTGGGACTACACGAACCCGCAGAAGGAGTGGCTGAAACAACTGACAATTGCGGCAGTGCGGCGCCACCGGGAATAAGGAAGTCAAAATGAACGCCGGTAGCACCATTCACGGCATCCGTGTTCTGTATGGTGAATGTATACGTCGTCTGATTTGCGTAAGCGATTGGCCCTGCCTGCGGCGAAACACCGATGGGATCGACTGTCGGCACACTAGCGACAATAGACAAAGGTGTTGTCAGAGCAGTATTACTGCCCGTCAATTTCGCTACAAATGCTGAGTTTGCTGCCAGAGGTGCGGCCTGAAATGCGCTGCCAGTAGTGGGGAAATCAGCCGACGTAGTCGAACCTGCGAGATAAACGACTTCCGGCACCGCAAGGTAGTCCAGTGACATTCCCGCAAGTTGATCGTTACCGCTGCCGCCGAGGTAGGTGGAGTAGTTCAGTGCATTTCCAGCAGCGTTGATACTTGTCACGAATGAATTTGTCGTGCCTAGCAATGTTGATTGGTAGGCATTGAGCACAGGGAAATTCGGTGACGTTGTAGTGCCACCTACCCATGCAAGGCCATCGGTTCCGTCAACCACTAGGGATCTAGCAACGTCGTTTCCGCTGCCACCGATATAAGCCGAATAGTCGAACCCCGTTCCGTCCGGATTGATCTTTGTTATGAAGGCATCATTGCTGCCGCCCGCGAATCCGAGAGGCTGAATCGCATTTCCAACAGCGACTGGAAGGTTTGTGGAGTTCGTCTGACCGGCTACGTATGCGCTTCCGAGCTGGTCTACGCTCAGAGCGAAGACTGACTCGCTTCCATCAGTGCCGCCTATAAAGGTGGAGTAGAGCAAGCCACCATAAATAGTTCCCCCGCCTGCGCTGTCATCTGTTGCGAAACCGTTGCAATCTACGGGATTGCCCGGCAGATTGTAGTTGATTGCGTTTGCTCCCACACCAATGACAACTACCTTGGTTGCAGCAAACCCGAAGTCAGTCCCACCCGTGCCTACTGCAACTCCCGAAACAGTTACCTCTTCTCCCACTACAAAGTGATGTGCAGCTGCTGTTGTGAGAGTGACGACGCCTGCATTGCAACTCTGGGAAGCGGCGCCTGAAGTTACCAGAGCGCTGGATGGATCCAATTTCACAGCAAAGCCGTGTTTTGCACCCGCTCCCACAAAGGTATTCTGCGCAGCACCGGCTGGATAAGTCGGAAAATCCGAGGAATCTGTAACACCAGCAAAATAGATGAAGTCTCTGCCGCATCCGGCACCTTCAGGTGCGCACGTGGCCAAGACCGCATTGGCTCGTTCAAAGTTTCCTGTGCCGCCGATGTAAGTGCCGTAGTACAACCCACCCACACCGGCAGTCGGATCGATAACAGCGACAACGGCGTCTCCAGTGCCTGCGATGGCAGATTGAAAACCTCCGGCGCTGACTGGGAACGCCGTATCTGCGGTCGTTCCTGTCAGATATGCCAAACCATTAACAAAATTGAAGCCGTAGATGTTGGTGCCACCTCCGTTCGCACCGCCAACATACGTTCCATATAGCAATGTGCTGAAGTCGGAGCTCAGTCCGATCACGAAACCTTGGCTGCCTGCCGAGGCTGGAATCGCCTGATACGCAGTGTTCGTTCCCGCGGTGGGAAAGTCCGTGGCGGTCGTGTCGCCGCCTATCCAAACATTACCGCCTCCTTCGACTGTGATTCCGTGGGGGCTGACTGAGTTATTGCCCCCGAAGAATGCATTGGAGACCAGCGTAGTTCCCGTGCTATCAAACTCTACGACGAATCCGTTTTGTGTCAGAGGTGCGATTGATCCAAAAGTCGCTGTAGCCGCCACTGGAAATGTAGTGTCCAAAGTTTTGCCTGTGACGAAGGCCTGCTGAGAACCGTCAACATATATCGCAGTTGCGTCCGAACCATTCACACCACTCAGATAGGTTGAATAATTCAACACCGGATCGATAACCAAGGCTTTGCTGCGGTCATAGGCGGCTACTTCAAATCCAACTGATTTTTTTCCGCGAAGAACAAAATTTCCTGCAACTTGCTGGTGCGATCCGTTCACATCTTGATAGATGACTGGCTTTTCGAACCGCAACTCGCCGCTTTTGGTCTTGATGACCAGAGTGCCGCGCTCATCAACAACCAATTCCTTGGCGCCGGCGATTTCCATCGCGATTTTTTTCGGATCCGCGCCTGGGGCTACGATGAAGTCGTGTTCAAGCTGCTGCTGATTTCCGTAGTAAACGAGTTGTACGCCGGGATAAATATCGTCAAATTGAACTTTGCGGTAGTTGGCAACATGGGTCCGCCACTTTTTACGATCGTTGCCAATGAAGTAGTTGCTGTCCCACCCAAGGCGCTCGACTGCATTGATGTGCGCATTCCTGTTCGCGCCGGCGAGCTTCACTCGAACAACATCTGCGGAATTCTTCCCCGCCGCGAGAGCCAGCACCGCTTCGCTCTGCGTCAAGAACAACGTGTATCCGGAACCGCGCGAAAGGAACTTCACCTGCGCGTCCTGCTGCCCCGAGTTCGCCTCAAACGCCAACGGCATTTTCGCCATCGCTGCAGACAGCTTCGCCTTATTCGCGGGTTGCTGCGGCTTGACAGTGCCGGAAGCTGGCTTTGCCTGGGCGGCGGGTGATTTCGCCTGAGCAAAACTTGTCAAACTTACTGACAAAAGGCCTGCGAACACAACACTGGAGGCGAAAAGGCGGGACACTACGGGGGCGAACTTCCTGAACATGGTTGATCCTTCCGAGCACTGGTGGAATACAAAACAACGCACCGCCGCGACCGTGTAGCAGCCGTAGCGCTTACAGCTTTGAAAATCCAAAAATTCGGGGGAGGAAGCCGACGGAAGTCTACATCAACTCTGGTTTGAGTCAAACCTATTTGTTGTGTCTTGAGCGACTAAGCAGTTATTGTTTGTGAACCTAGTAGGACACTCTAGTAGCGGGCACTTCACATTCTTCGATTGGCAGTTGCGGGCAGATTAAGTTAAACTTTCGCCGAACCACAATTACAGTTTTCAAATATTGCCGGTATGCTTCGCGGGACTGGCGGCACTGGCTTCGCAATCTATTCTCATGGACAAGAAGAAGACCACAGTCAGCCAGTTACTAGGGTCCGTCGGCAATCAAGCTGCCGCCGCTGCTGAACTGGAGAAGTTCCGCCGCAATATCACCATCCTCTTTACTGACATCAAGGGTTCCACTTCTTACTTCGAACGCTATGGCGACGCAGCGGGACTGCTGATGGTCTCCACCTGCAACAACGCTATCGGCGACATCGTTCGCGAGCACGGCGGCAAAGTCATTAAAGAAATCGGCGACGCCGTCATGGCCAGCTATGACGACTGCGTCCTGGCAGTGAAAAGTGCAATCAAGATGCAGCACGCCATCTACAACGACAGCCAGGAAAAGCCCGAACAGGATCGCGTCTCCATCCGCATTGGATTGAACTACGGTCCGGGAATCGTGCGCGAGCACGATGTATTCGGCGACGTCGTGAACGTTGCATCGCGCGTTGAGAGCGTGGGATCGCCGGAACAGATCGTTATCTCTGACGCGCTGTATGAGCAAGTAGCCGAGAGCGGTGAATTCAAACTATTCCCGCTAGGACGTTTCGCATTAAAAGGCAAAGGCGAGAATCGCGAACTGTACGAAGTGCAGTGGACGGAGCGCTTGCAGCCTCGTCGCGCGGCCGCACACACGGTGGTCATGTCGAGTTCGAAGGCCGCTGCCGTGCCGCGGTTCAAGCTGCTGCGCGTGTTGAAAGATGGCAGCATTGGTGACCAATACAAGCTTAAAGATGACAGGTTAGAAGTCGGACGCCTTCGCGGCGAAGTGCAATTCCCGGAAGACGACAAGATGGCGCCGCTGCATGCGCGTTTCTCGGTGGAAAAGGATCAGCTCTTCGTTGAGGACATCAGCGGAGTGAGCAGCGTCTTCATCGGACTCATCGCCACATACACTATGCGAGATGGCGACATTATCCGCATGGGCGAACAGATATTCCGCTTCCGCGAAAAAGTCGAAGCCGTGGCCAACGCCGCAGCGCGTGGCACCACGATTCTTGATCTATCCGCAACCATGGACGAACCGGTTGCCGAATTGATCTTTGTCGGACCAGATTTCCTCGACACTCCTGCGCGCTTGCCGTTGAACGAAGAAGAGATCAGCTTCGGACGCAGCCGTGGCACTTTTGTATTCCCTGAAGATCCATTCATGAGCCGCGCCCACTGCAAAATCTACCATCGCGGTGAGGACTTCTTTGTCGAAGACCTGGGCAGCCGCAATGGAACATTTATAAAGGTTCGCGGCAAAGCGCCTGTCCCGAACGGCGCTACCGTGCTCGTCGGAAGCCAAGTGTTCAAGCTCGACGCGCAGTAAACTACCCTCTTCGCCGATTCCCCGCTCAATCCCATAGAGACAAAAAAAGGCCGGTGCATTTCTGCACCGGCCGTAGGGGTTCAACTTCGATTAGAACTCGAAGCGAGCGCCGATCTGCATCACTCGTGGAGTCCCCTGGATAGCTGTGAAGTTCGACCAGGTGGAAGGAGCATTTGTTCCGAGCAGCGCATCATCCAGACTAATGCCATAGCCAGTCTTGCTTGTATCTACCGTGCCGAAGTGTTGAGTATTCGTCACGTTAAATACTTCCCAGCGTAGCTGTAGTTTGTGATGTTCGTTGTAGGGCATAGTGAAGGACTTGGACAATCCCATGTCCGCCACTATGTATCCGGGCAGACGGAAGTTGTTGCGCTGGCCGGCTTCTCCGGGATAGGCGTTGCGGAAGCTCTGGTATACGGCGTTAGTGTTGCACCCGAAGAGTTTGGGTGCAACAGTGGCTGTCCCTTTGGTGACGCAAGTGTCTACCGGAGCGGTTGCAGTGCCATTGCTCTGCACGTTCCAGTTTGTCGCCCATCGGGAATCGTCATACGGGCTGCTGAACGGTAGCCCGGTATTCCAGCGGAAGATGCTCGCCAGTTGCCAGCCTCCGATCAATGCATCCCAACCACGATTCACATTCCCAGCAAACGCTTTTCCTCTTCCGATCGGAAACTGATAGACAGAGTTGAAGTTGATCTGATGACGAACATCGAAGTCAGAGTTCGAACGGCTTTGTTGCTGCTGAAGCGGGTTCAGGATGAAGCCGCCGCCGAATGCCGTGCTGTTCTGCAGACCGGATGTGTCGTCAATGGAGTGAGACCAGGTGTAGTTGAAGTCCCAGCTCAGGTCCTTCATCCGCTGGCGGACTGAGATCGCCAAACCGTGATAATCAGAATTGGCAACCGTGCCCCAGGCTGAGAGGGCCCCGTACTGTGGCTGGTAGAAATAGTGGTTGCCTGTAGCTTGTTCTACGTCATCCTGGAATGTAGTCCAGTCATTTCCGTAAAAATTTTTCATAATGTAATAAACAGTTTGAGTATTCGACAGACCCGCCGGTATCGAACCTGCTCCATAGAAGGAATTCATGATCCCCGCTAGGTTGGCAGGAAAGATGTTGTCGAAGTAAGGAATATTTGCGACAGAAGCATTCGAGGCTGCTCCCGTTTGCCGAAGCTTCTCTAACTGAGTCGCTGCCGTATACCAATCCACCCCTGATTTCGGATCCTTGAGATTGTTTAGTGCCATGACGTCACGAGTGGCTAAGAGGTTCCTGCCCAGTCGTCCTAAGTAAGACGCTTGGACCATTAGCTTGCCTGGCAATTCGCGTTCAAAGGTGGCATTCCATTGATAATTTGTGGGCGAGACCAATCCCTCATCGAGTGAACTTTCAATTCGTCGAGCTCCGTTAGAAGACTGTTGCCTTGGGAAGGTCACGTTACCCGGCACGGTGATGCCCGGCAACGGCCTTACCTGTTGACCATACGCAGTAAACAGCGGAGCTGGTTTTGTTGTGACGTTATACGTGTTGGCGGGAATGGTGGTGCCCGAACTAAACCCGAGTGTGTTATTCAGGTCGAACAAGACCGCCAGTGATTGCCCGAAGTAGTCGTTAGTCATGGCAAATCCGGAACGCAAAGAAGACTTGCCCTCGCTGCCGAACAACCAGTGTCCAATGCCACCCTGGAAGTTGGGAGACCAAGCCATTGAGACCCGGGGTTGAAAATTGTTTTTGTCCCATGGATACATGGGGCTCTTTCCGTTCGCCGCACCGGACAGATTCAAAGTCAAGGGGACTATGTAATCAATGCCCTGAGCAGCTGCCGCGACCCTGCTGTTGTAATAGTCGGTCAGCGAAATGTCCGGTTTCACTTCGAAACCAGCCGTCTCATGTACCGGGCTGCCGATTCCATAGCGCAAGCCAAGGGATAACGTCATGTTGTGACGCATCTTCCATGCGTCCTGCACGTAGAAATCGTATTGTTGGGTTGCAAAATTTCTAACAGTCGGTGTTCCGGATGCCAACAGAGAACCGTCACTCCCGAAGGTGAAATTGGCTGAGTACTGGGAGAAACGTCCGATCAGTGCAGTGGCCGCATTCTGAGCCGCCGAGGTAGAACCTGAGCTCATTGCCGGCAGGGCATTCGCGGTCAAGTACGCCTTAATAGCATTCGAAACCACTGCGCCTGCGCCACTGTAGAAGGAAGGATTCGTGATCGCATTATCGAACGCGTTCGCGTAAGCGGTGCGGCCATTATTGGTAAACCACATCGCCGTTCCGAACTGGATCGTGTGCTTACCCTTGATCCAGGAGATATCGTCAGTGATGTTATGGACAGGCGTCGCGCGGCTCAGTGTTCGACTGAAAGCCAGCGGCGAAAAGACGAAGCGGAAACTTATAGCATTTGCCTGGCTGTCTCCGATATTGCTGAACGCTTCACGGGTATATCCGTATCTGAAATTATTGACGATGTTGTTGTTGATTGACCAGGTGTGGCCCGCCACGCCGCCCCAAGGATGGCTCCAAGTCTGTGGTGCTTGGGTATCCGGGAATTGAGGAGCTCCCGTGATCTTATCGTTGATCACATTGGCGCGGATAAATCCTGTCTGCCTGTTATTTATGTTCCAGTCCAGCTTGGCCACATGCGAGCCGAGTTTTACCGGAGTAGGGGCGTTAAAACGAAACCCGCCGGTGTTGATCCCATCACCGAAAGGCAAGTCGTTTGAAGCGTAGGTTGTAGATGCTGCACTGAGAGCAGCGACAGCGGCGGGATTGATCCCCACTACATTGAATGCTTGATTTAATTGTGCAGTGGTTAAAGTCTGAACAGCTCCGGTCGTATCCTTGTACTTAAGATTACCGGCCCCGAGGCTTGCAAGGGGAACGCTTCGCTCCACCGCTGATTGACTTGTGTCTCTACGCCCTTCATAGCTGTAGAAGAAGAAAAGCTTGTCTTTCTTCACCGGGCCACCGAGCGCGCCACCATAGGTGTGACGGAGGAGCTTTGGTCTTTGGAGACCAACTCGATTGTTGAAGAAATCATTGGCAGTGAAACCAGTGCCGCGATAAAACTCAAATGCGGCGCCGTGCCAAGCATTGCTGCCGCCCTTGGTGATCAAGTTGATTTGCGCCGCCGAAGAGCGGCCTTGGTTAGCATTCGCGTTCACTGTCGTGACGGTAAATTCCTGCACCGCTTCCGAATTCAAGCGCAATACAGGAGTGCCGATGGCGTTCGTCTGTGCTTCGTTGATGTCAACGCCGTCTAGCGTGATGTTCGATTGGTCACTGCGGGCGCCGGCGACATAGCCAGCTGAAGTCACCGCTGGTTGAAGCGTAAGTAGCGATTGCACATTGCGTGCTTCCAACGGAAGTTGAGTGATCTGGAGGCTGGTGAAATTGTTGCCGAGGCTTGCGTCCTGGGTATTCACTTCCACGTTGCTCGAAGTAGCACTGACTTCGACAATCTCAGAAGCACTACCTACTTGGAGAGCAGCGGACGCGTCGGCGGGCGTGCCGACTGCAGCATGGATCATGCCCACGTTTTTCTTGAAATTCGCGGCTTCAATCTGCACCTTGTAATCCCCAGGAGGGAGCAGTTCGAAGCTGAAAGTCCCGACTTCCGTTGATTTTTGATTTCGGGTCAACCCCGTTGCGGTGTTTGTGATCGTCACCGTTGCACCCGGCACAACGCTGCCCTTCGGGTCACTTACGGTGCCACGTATGGTGGAAGTCCCAGACTGGGCCCAGGCTGCGCTCGACACCAACGCAAGGACCAATAGGACTACAAGGATTCTCTTGGATTGAAAATGCATGCTTCCTCCTCCGAATTTTGAGACAGTGGAACAGAACTCTAGGGAATCCCGATTTTGCCGTGCGCGACCAGCGGACTAAATCAGGCGGTGCGAATGTTACACGCTAATCAGTGATACGCCACAAAAAACTTTGCGTTTGGGAACAGTTGCAGTTTCAGTGTTCGGAAAAACACGAGTCTAGATGTTAGGAGCTGTAGCCGCAGTGTTGCAATTCGCCAACCAAGTCACGGCATTTGGAAATTGCTCATTCTATGTTCCTCGATGGCTCATCGCTACTTGCATTTGTAGAATTCCAAACAAGTGCTATGGGAACTAGTAGAAAACATTCGTTTGCGGTGGAAAAAAACAAAGCGTATTGATTTTCATAGTTCCAATAAATCTATATTCCAAAGAGAGTAGCTGTTCTCCTTTCGCCAGCTTCAACTCCTTTCCTTACAACGTGTTGGCATTGGAACCAGAATTGCTTTGAAAGAATGCATTCGACTTTATTCATGTACTTACCTCAGAAGGCGATCAGGTTCAAGCTTTTGAAAACACGAAGGGATACAAAATGAAAAATCAGATTAGAGGGTTTCGCGTCACGCTAGCTGTGATGCTTACGCTTGCCTTTGTTCTCAGTTTGCCGCTGGCCGCACAGGATGCAACTGGCAAAGTGGTCGGAACAGTAACCGATCCACAAGGAGCCGTAGTACCGGGAGCGAAAGTCACCGTAACCAACACTGCGACTTCCGTGACTCGTGAGACCACGAGCGGTTCTGATGGCACATATATGGTGTCCGCGCTGCCGATCGGTAATTACACGGTTACCGTTCAAAAGGATGGTTTTACAAAGGCGGTCTCCTCCGCGCAGCAGCTTTTCATCAACCAGAACATGCGCGTTGACATGAAGTTGGCACTTGGTGCCAGCACCGAAGTGGTTGAAGTGCAGGCACAGGGAGCCGGAGTCGAAACCATCAACTCGACTTTAGGCCAATCCGTTACGAGTCGGCCTCTGGTGAACCTGCCACTTAACGGGCGTAATGTATTCAATCTGGCACTCCTGCAACCCGGCGTAACGGAAGCGAACAATCCGGGCAACGGCAGCGGCGGCCCCGGGTTCAGCATTGCCGGCGCGCGTTCAGATTCAATCACCTATCTGCTCGATGGCGGCATGAACAACAACCTTCTGAATAATGCGCCGGTTTATAACCCCAATCCTGATTCAATCGCGGAGTTCAAGATTCTGACCAGCAACTACACCGCAGAATACGGACGCAACGGCGGTGGAATCATTAGCGTGGTCACGAAATCCGGCTCGAACAGTATTCACGGTAGCGCATTCGAATTCCTGCGAAACGACGCACTGAATGCAAATTCCTATTTCAACAAGCAGAATGGTTTGCCCCGTGAAATCCTAAAACGCAACCAATTTGGCGGAACCATTGGCGGACCTATCGTAAAGAACAAGGTTTTCTTCTTCGTGGGCGGGCAGGTTCAAAGGCTCGTTCAGTCAGTCTCAAACACTCCCCAGCCGACTTTCACACCCCGTGAATTGACTGGCGATTTTTCCTTGTCAAATACGACAAAAAACGGCCCCGATCCAAATGTCGTGGCGTTCCTTAACAGCAATCCGTATTACCAGGGGAACGCAGCGCTTCGAACGCAGGCGATAATCGATCCGAACAAGATAGACCCAGTGGCGAAGAAGTACATCGCGGCAGGGCTGATACCGACGGCTGCGAACGGCATCTTGAACGAACAAGGGCCAGGAAAAAATAATAATAACGAGCTGACCACGAAATTCGACTTCAACTTCACTGATCGTGACAAGCTGGCTGTCACTCTCGGCCGAACACCAAATTCAGTGCTCGCGAATTATCGAAGCAACGGCAACACTGGTTCCGTTTTCAGCAACTCAAACAAGTTCCCGATTGCGAATGAAAGCACGAATCTTTTTAGCAGCTTTGCTTATACCAAAATCTTCTCTTCGAATGTGCTGAATGAAGCCCGTTTTGCCGCTCAGCGCGCTCATGGGCTATCGTTCACGCCCGCTAGCACTCAGCCGATTCCTTCTGCTTTAGGTGTTGGCGTAACTCCGGATCTGCCGAATGGGCCACCGCGTTTGGGTTTTGGCAGCGGCTTGTCTCTTGGATTTAGCCCACAGGGGCCGCAGGACATCATCAACAACACCTTTGTTTATTCGGACACATTGTCCTGGACAAAGGGCAAACATAACTGGAAGTTCGGTGGCTACTTCTCCGCGTATCAGAACAACACCGTTTACGATTTCTACGGTGATGGTGAATTTGATTTTTATGGTCAGGGAGGCGGCAGTTTCTCCACGAACGACTTCGCTGACTTCCTGATGGGACTGCCGGATGAATACTTCCAATTCGGCAATGCACCCTCGAACATACGTAGCAAGTCTTACTACGGTTTCGCGCAAGACGAGTGGCACGTTCGCCACAATCTGACACTCACTCTGGGTGTGCGTTACGAATACAACTCGCCAAAGCTTGACACTCAGGGCCGCTCTTTCTCGCTCGCTCTGGGCAAACAATCAACGGTCTTCACCAAAGCTCCCGTCGGACTGCTCTTTCCGGGAGACGCTGGCGCGCCCACCGGGGCGAACTTCCCTGACAAGAATGATTGGGCACCGCGCTTTGGATTTGCTTGGGATCCGTTCAGCAACGGTAAGACCAGCGTCCGTGGCGGATTCGGCGTCTTCTACGACGTGCTGAAAGGTGAAGATAACTTGCAGTACAACGGTCAGGCGCCTTTCTTCGGATTCGGCGACATCTTTTTCGACCCCATCGCAGCAACGCCAGGATCGCCGAATTACTTCAATAATCCATGGGCAACCAACAATACCGGAACTCCCAACTCGTTCCCATCGAAGCCGCCTGCGAGCAACATTGACTTCGCTGCAGCAGGATTTACTCCCTTCGGTGGCGGTGGTGTTTACTTCGTTGATCCGAACCTGCGAACACCGTACACGTATCAGTACAACCTGAGCGTGCAGCGCGAAGTAGCACGGAACGTGACCTTCGAAACCAGCTATGTTGGCAGCAGGTCTAAGAAGTTGACCTCGCTTGTTGACAGCAACCCCTTCGTCTTGGGTACGAACACCCGGTTGTTCAACACCATCCCGGGCGCCAGCTTTGCACGCTTGGATACCTTCCGCAACGTTGCCAGCGCCTACTACGACAGTTTGCAGACTAGCTTGACGAAGCAGACCTCTGACACTGGTTGGATGGGCAAGACATATTTCACACTTGCTTACACATGGTCCCACAACATTGACACTGCATCTGGCTTCCGCAATCGCACGAGCAAGGTGCCTTTCTATCAACCGAATCGCAACCGCGCCTCTTCTGACTTTGACATCGCTCATCGTGTCACGTTCAGCGGCGGCTGGGACTTGCCTTTGGATCGCACTTGGAGCAATCGCCTGACGAAAGGGTGGAGCCTTTATCCGATCATCAGCTGGCGCACTGGATTTGCCTTGGACGTCTATAGCGGACTCGGCGCCTCCAGCTCTAGTTCAGGACCTTCAGGAGCTGGTGATCGCGACTTGGTCTATGCCAATCTCGTCGGTGGCAACGTCACCATCCTCGACCCAAGCGCACCTGGAAACCGTTACTTCAACGCTGCTAATTTCGACGCGACTTATCCGAGTTCCGCGGCTGTTCGCGCGAACCTGGCATTGGCCACTTACGGCACGCTGCCACGGAACTTCTTCCGTGGACCTAGCCGTGTCAACACCGATCTGGCGATAGCGAAGAACACACAGATCTTCGAGCGGCTCAACATGGAATTCCGCTCGGAGTTCTTTAACATCTTCAATCATGCTGAGTTTGACAACCCGAACACAAACATTCTCAGCAGCCAGTTCGGTCTGGTGACCAACACCGGCAACCCTGGTGACCCGAAAGCACGTGTTATCCAATTTGCAGTTCGCTTCACTTTCTAAGAACTGCGCGCTGTAAGACTTAAGGCTGGATCTCCGGATCCAGCCTTTTTTCATTCCGCTAAAGCTCATCTATGCCGGTAGCCAACCTCTCCGCCTGCCACTCTCTTCTTACCATCTACCTCAGTGTCACCGGAGAATGACAATGGAAGCCAGCATGGAGACGACTCAGCGGGATATGAAACGAAAAGACTGGAGGGGCATTGCCGTGGGCGCGCTTCTCGGTACAGGCGCAACTCTCGCCGCCGTCTATTTCGCCAACCGACGCTCCGGCTTTGATTCGCACATTGTCCGACTGGAAGACACCATTCAGATCGGTCGCCGCTTTGAAGATGTCTATCAAGCCTGGACGAACCTAGAGGATCTGCCGCGCCACATCGAGTACATCAATGACGTCCGCGTGAACGGCGACACCTCTTATTGGGAAGCCACTGTCGACGGAAAAGAATTCAAGTGGAAGGCTACGACCGTTCAGGTCATCCCCAATGAGGCGATCAGCTGGAAATCTGTCACTGGTCCCAAGCACACTGGCCGCATCAGCTTTTCGCCGATCGGCGATGACACGCTCGTTCACGTGACTATGAACTACGCTCCGCCCCTCGGACGTTTCGGCAAAATGCTTTCGCCGGTTACTGAACATCTGGAAGGCTACATCGCTAAGGCATTGCGCGATTTCAAGCGCGCCATGGAATCGCAAGCCAAAAAAGGCAGCGGATCAGAACCGGCCCGCGCGGAATGGCGCACGGAAGAGCCCGCCACCGGAACCACAGGACGCGCCGCAAAGAGTTCGTCGCCGGGGCCCGTCGGCGATGCCGCCGAGACGAGCGAAAAATCTACGGGCAAGGTGGAAACCACTCGCCCTCCAGAAGCCGGATACCCAACGCGCCGCCGGGACGTCTAACCCGTCGGGTATAATCCCCGACGAAAGGCGAACCCGTCTATGCGCCGATGTTTGATGCTGTGCCTCTTTTGCTTTTGCATTGCCGGTTCTAGCTTTGCCCAGAACACGCCAGCGCTGACCGACACCGCGCATGCAATACAACCGCTGCAGCATTTCAGTGTCAATGCACCGGAAACATTGCTGTTCAGCCGCGGCGGAGCGCTCTTTCACGGGAACATCACTCCGACTTTCTCGGCGCGCGTCCTGCCCAATGTTGACCTGTGCTACACCATGCGCAGCTACAACTTCAGCAAGAGCGAGACTCCGAAGAAGGTTGGGGAATCCACTTGCACAGACGCGAAACTCGTTCGCTTGAAACCAGTGGATCAAAATCTGGAACCCCAAGACAACATCAATGCATTGAAGAAGTGAGCGTGAGGGCTTAGGCTTTAGCCGCTGTCTTGTTACTCGTGAGGCTTCGGATCCACCGCGCAACAGCCGCGGCAGCCTTCTGTTTCGAATCCGAATTCTCTTCGATGATCTTTACAATGGCACTGCCGACGACGGCGGCATCCGCATAAGTCCCTACCGCGCGGAAATCCTCGACGCTGGAAATTCCAAATCCTACTGCAACCGGCAGCTTCGATATCTTCTTCAAACGCCTCACCAGTTGCTGCGCGTCACCTTTAACATCGCTCTGCAACTTGGTGCCGGTTACGCCCGTGCGGGACACGGCATAGATGAATCCGCTAGATGCCTTCGCAATGATCTTCAAGCGCGCGTCCGTGCTCGTCGGCGCTGCAAGGAAAATTGTGGCCAGACTCTGGGAGTGCATGATCGCGGAATACATATGGGATTCTTCCACTGTCATGTCCGTGACTAGAACGCCGTCCACTCCGGCGCGCTTCGCTTCGGAAGCGAACTGCTGCACTCCGAAACGCAGAATGGGATTGAGATACGAGAAGATGATCAGCCCCGCTTCCGCCCGCGCGGTTCTGACTTCTGCAGCCAGACGCAAGACATCGCGCATTGACGTCCCGTTCTTTACCGCCCGCTCGCTCGCCCGCTGGATGACAGGGCCATCCGCAACCGGATCGCTGAACGGAACTCCCAGTTCGATCACGTCCGCGCCGGCATCGATGGCAGCGATCACTACTTCGCGCGTGGTCTCCAGATCGGGATCGCCGCACGTTACGTAAACCACAAGGCCGGGATGGGATTTGAACTTGATCAAACTTGCAGGTTCTCGCGCAGGATGCCGATGTCTTTATCTCCGCGGCCAGAGACATTCACTATCACGATGTCGTTTTTCTTCATCTTCGGAGCGCGCTTAGTCACTTCTGATATTGCATGCGCGCTTTCCAGCGCCGGGATGATGCCTTCCATCTCTGACAGTAATCGCAATCCGGCAAGTGCCTCTTTATCTGTGGCACAGACATATTCTGCGCGGCCGCTGTCATGTAGCTCCGCATGTTCCGGACCGATCGATGGATAGTCCAATCCGGCTGATATCGAATGCGTGCTCGCAACCTGGCCCGCTTCATCTTGTAGTAGGTAGGAGTACGTCCCTTGCAAAACTCCGGGGACACCGCCGGAAAATCTCGCCGCATGCTCGCCCAGTCCGAATCCGCGACCACCGGCTTCCACTCCGATCAGCTTAACTTTTTTGTCCTTCAGGAATTCGTGGAAGATGCCGATCGCGTTCGACCCCCCGCCCACGCATGCGATGACCGCGTTCGGAAGGCACCCTTCGGCTTTCATAATTTGCGCCCGTGCTTCGCGTCCGATCACTGACTGGAAATCGCGCACCATCGTGGGATAAGGATGCGCTCCCAGCGCGCTACCCAGCAGGTAATAAGACGTGCGCACATTCGTGACCCAATCACGCATAGCCTCATTAATGGCGTCTTTCAGCGTGCGTTGTCCGGCATCAACGCCGCGCACCTCCGCTCCCAGCAGACGCATGCGGAACACATTCAACTCTTGCCGACGCATGTCCTCGGTGCCCATGTAGACCACGCACTCGAGTCCGAAAAGCGCGCACACAGTCGCGGTCGCCACTCCGTGCTGCCCCGCGCCTGTCTCAGCGATGATTCGCTTCTTGCCCATCCGCCGTGCGAGTAGTGCTTGTCCCAAACTGTTATTAATTTTGTGCGCGCCGGTGTGCAGCAAGTCTTCACGCTTGAGATAAATCTTCGCTCCACCCAGATGCTTGGTCAGTCGCTTGGCAAAAAACAAAGGGGATGGACGTCCCACATAGGTCTTCAGCAGATGCTTGAGTTCTTCCTGGAATTTCTTGTCACGTTTGGCAACGTCGTACGCGGACTCCAACTCTTCCAGTGCTGCCATCAAAGTCTCGGGCACATAGCGCCCGCCGTAGATTCCAAATCTGCCAGGCGTTTTCATCGTCGTTGTTGCAGTACTTGCCATTGTTGGAAGGGAATGATTCCGTACAGACTGTCTTATCAGTATCGCAGCTACGGCGTTGCCGCGATACCCTTCGCATCAGCATCCCGAACGGCTGAAATGAATCGACGCAGTTTCTCGTGGTCTTTCTTGCCGTAACTAACTTCCACGCCCGTTACCACATCCAGGCCCCACGGGCGAAACAGCGTCACCGCTGCGCCAACATTCTCCGGGCTCAATCCGCCCGCGATCACTACGCGCACGTTTTCCTGTAATGCCATGACAAAATCGCTCTCTCGCAGCCAATCAAAGACTTGGCCCGTACCGCCTCGCATCGTCACGTTTCCCGAATCGACAATGAAAGCATCCACAGAATTTTCCGCTCCGGAGAAACTGCTGAATCTCTCCCGCTGGTCGCTGCCAGCAGAAATCGCAACAAGTATCTTCGTGCCGTTGCCGAGCATCTGTCTCAGGCGGGAACCGTACTGCGGGGATTCATCGCCATGCAGCTGTACTCCAGTCAAACCGGCGGACGTGATCGCCTCAGCCACTACTTCGGCATTCTCATTCACGAAGACGCCGATCTTCTCAACCCCTGCAGGCAGTCCCGTGACGATCGATCTAACTTCTTCAGCGCTGACTTTACGTCGACTGTCGCTGAGGATGAATCCGAGGGCATCGGCACCCGCCGCGACTGCCGCATGCGCATCCTCAGCATTCGTCGTCCCGCAGATTTTTATCCAGGTTTTCACAGCGACGAAGTAGCCTTCGCCTGGCCCATCAACTGTGATAGCAGAAGTCCCGGGTCTTCGGCTTTCATCAGCGACTCGCCAACCAGGAACGCCTGATAACCCGAGCCGTATCGCAGCTTGCGAATCTCTTCGCCTGTGGTGAGCCCGCTCTCCGCCACTCGCAGCGCGCCATTCGGCAGCAGCGGCGCCAACCGATGATGCACTTCAGTATCCACTTCTAATGTGCGCAGATTGCGGCTGTTCACCCCGACAATTTCCGCGTCAATCGCCATCACGCGGGCCAACTCGTCTTCGTCGTGCACTTCGCAAACAACGTCTAATCCCAACGACTTGGCCTTCGTTTGCAGTGACGTCAGTTGCGCGTCATCGAGAATTGACGCGATCATCAGAATGGCATCAGCCCGATGCAATCGCGATTCATACACTTGGTATTCGTCGATGATGAAGTCTTTACGCAAACATGGCAGGTTAGTCGCGGCGGAAGCTTCCACCAAATACTGCAACGAGCCTAAGAAGTGCTCCTCTTCCGTGAGGACGCTAAGCGCCGCGGCGCCGGACTTCTCCATTTGCATCGCCAAGCCGCCGACATGGAACGTGCCCCGGAGTAAGCCCTTCGATGGGGACGCTTTCTTCAACTCCGCTATAACGGCCACGCCTTTTTCGGCAGCAGCTAATAACTTGTTGCGAAAACCGCGTGTCGGAGTGGCCACCCGCTCCGCCTCACGCGCGATCTCGCCGAGCGGCTTCTCACGTTTGGCTTCATCAATCCTGCGCCGTGTGGACGCAAGTATCTCGTCTAATTTGGTGGACATGGATGCAGGTAAGTATAAAGTCGGGCGGAGAGGAAAGGAAGCAAAGTCAGGCGCGGTCGAACCGCTTATTAGGAAATTCTTGGTGCCGAAGAAGGGACTCGAACCCCCACACCCTTGCGAGTACGTGGACCTGAACCACGCGCGTCTGCCAATTCCGCCACTTCGGCACTTATTTAATACGATGAGAACGGACACACGCCCGTCGAATCGAAAGGAACTGCATCTCTATTCAAACAAACTGTTTCCCTACTGTCAAACCCGCAACCAGAATCCTGCATCTTACATCGCTACCGGAAAACTCTACCCCCATCGGCGCTCATCCAACAGCTTCAAAGCCCGGTAATATACTAGAAAGCAACGGAGGAACTCTTGCCTTCGCAACCGCAAATGGAACAGACAAAAATCCCGGCAGACCTCAGCGCGGAGTTACGCACTCTCGCACACGACCTTAGCAATTCCATTGAGACCATCATGCAGGCCTGTTATTTGCTCAACCAATCAAAGCTCGAGCCGGACAGCCGCAAGTGGGCGGAGATGATCGATCAGGGTGCTCGCGATTCTGCCCGCATCAACCGCATGATCCGCGACGTCTTGCGCACTCGCAGCTAACCCAATCACGCAGCTCGCGGCACAATGCCTTCCGCCTTGCGCAGATAATCCTGCGCATTGCGGTATCCCTCCAGCGTGCCCACATCCATATAAAGCTCGCCCGCAGCCACTCCGCGCACCACGCTTCCCGCTGCGATATAGGCATTCAGCAGATCGCCCAAATATTCATCCGCCCGGTGCCGCGCTTCCCACAGCAGTTTCAATTCGTGAAATGCTTTGCCTGTAGCCGTGACCGCGCCCCACACCCAATGCGAATGTGGATTCGCCTTCTTCACTTCCACGCTGCTCACGTATCCTTGCGCGTCGCAAACGACGGCGTCGAATTGCGAAGGATTGACCACCGGAAACAGCAACAGGTTCGCATCCGCATTCTGAAAGTTTTCTGGCGCCAGTACCGTACGATACGCATTCTCCGGAAACCAGATCGTGTCCGGCAGACCGATGAGCACGCGATCATGATTGCGTGCGAAGCCATCAGCTCGAAATAGAGCGTCGCACAGTCCTAGGGGCTTTTCCTGCACCACGTAGAAAATCTGCGCGGAGTAATCCCGCTCGGCAAAGTACCGAACAATGTCGCCCTTCTCCGCCGATATGACCATGCATATCTGTTCTGCTCCGGCGGCGATCATGCGTTCGACTAGATATTCCGCTACCGCCTTCGGGCGCTCGACGCCATTCACGACGCGCGATCCCACCGGCAACAACTCTTTCGAATAGCCGAGTGGCTGTATTCTTTGCCCAATCCCCGCTGCTGGAACAATGCCGATCATTTGGCACCGCCAATCCGTTGCTCTTCCAACTCGCGCGTCTCTTCCCTAGTGAATGCCATTGATCCGCACGCCTTCTCAATCGCTGAAACCAATTCTTTCGCGCGATGCTCGCCAGTGTGCTCTTCCAACGTTCGCGTCCGCGCCGCTTCCGCACGCGATTTCAATTCAGCACCGTCTGACATCAGCGCTTGCCTTACATCCGCAGTGTCGCGCACGATAAAAATTTCGTCCGTGCTGAAGAACTCGTCCAGCCCTTCCCATTCATCCGTAAGGATGGGTGTGCCGCATGCCGCTGCTTCAAACAGCCTGCCCGACGGACAATGCCCGTAAGCCGCCATCTCCGCGCGAGTGATATTCAGCGTCGCTCCCGAGGACGAATACAGGGCGGCGTGATCATGCGGCCCAACGTGTTCGTAGCGACGAACATTGTGTGGGCAGTGAAAATCGCCCTCACCGTTTCGCGGATACATTGACCCTGCCAGAACGAACACTTCGCTCGGCATTGCCGCTGCGGGATCCAAAAACAATTCCTGCACTTTCCGCTGTCTGTCCGGCGCGTATGTGCCCATGTAACTCATCTTGCAATGGTAGGGCTTGGGGATGTCCACCCGAAAATGAACTTCAGGATCAACGCATCCATAGAGCGGCGAAACGTTCCTCGCTCCCCAATGCTGCTCGAGTTCGCGGATGGCCCGCCCGCCGGTGAATGACAAATACGCGTCGAATTCCGGAATCTGATCTCGCCGCAGATATTCGACATCACCATGAGCAAGACGTCCCAGTGTGATCGGCGTATCCAGATCGTAGAAAAGATGCAGCGGATTTTTGAGTTCCAGCAGTTCGTCGGATATCCGCGCGCCCTCCGGTAAATAGCTGGCCGTGATCACCACATCTGACTTCGCAACCACTCGCAGTGCCTCATCGCGCACTGACTCCCAATCCGAATACAGCATTAGGTCGCAGTAACCGCATGACTGAAAATCCCGCCGCTTCGCGTAATAAGGAACGTCTTTCTCAAAGAAAGTGACCTGATGTCCCATGCGGTTCAGCGCGCGCAGAATCGCGCGATACGGTGTGGCATGGCCGTTACCCCAGGAGGAGGAGAGAGTCAGTCCGAAAATAGTGAGTTTCACAGCGAGTATCCCAAGGCAGCCCTGCTTGCGAGTGAGATGGCCAGCAAACAAGTGCTGTTGCCGACAAAATAAAAACGGCCTCCGGAACACCGGAAGCCGTTTTCTCGCTCTAGAGCAGATGGTTCTTACTTCTCCAACTTTGCAGTCATTGTGATTTCCGTCTTGAAAAGCTTTGACACCGGACAACCCGCCTTCGCATTGTTCGCTGCCGTATCAAAAGCCGCCTGGTCTGCGCCTGGGATTCGCGCGACTACATCCAGATGAACCTTGGTGACAGCGAACCCCCCTTCCACTTTCTCCAGCGACACATTGGCAGTAGTGTTGATGCTCTCCGCGGTCATGTTCGCGGCGCCCAACTGGCCGCTCAGCGCCATCGAGAAACAACCCGCGTGTGCTGCCGCCAAAAGCTCTTCGGGATTTGTCCCGATCCCATTCTCAAATCGCGTGCTGAAGCTATATTGCGAGTCTTTCAAGACACCGCTCTCAGTGGATACGGTCCCTTTGCCGTCTTTCAGTCCGCCCTTCCAAACTGCGCTTCCCTTACGTTGCATGGCATCTCTCCTGTCAATCAGATTGGAGAATTAGGATACCAGCACTATGCCGCCGGTGTTCTTTCCTTTAAGAGAACAGTTTGCATTTTGCTAATGACGGGGCATACTGATGGCGATGGCTGATTTCTCCTCGTCTAAAACTACTCCCGCAGAAGCGAAATCTCACGCTGCCCAAAATACGAACGTGCCAAACGCGAACGATTGCGCCATGCTCTATTGCCCGACCTGCGGTTCGCGGCTCAAGGATTCCAGTTGCAAACTGAAATGCCTGACCTGCGGATTCTTCCTCAGTTGCTCTGACTTCTATTGATCGTCACGCTGCAACTGGACGCTTCCACTCCAGAGTCTTCTGTCTCTCTTCGCGCTTTTGCCTTTCCTCCGCTGCGTGTCCGATCTGCGAATTCACTTCTCCGCCTATGAGGATTGCCGCACCAGTGATGTAGAACCACAGCAGCAGAATGATCACCGCACCCAACGATCCATATGTCGCGTTGTAGGAATTGAAGTAATGCAAGTAAACGCGAAACGCCAGCGAGCCGACCAGCCATAAAACGAGGCCTACCGCAGCGCCGGGACTTATCCAATACCACTCGGGCTCTTTCAGGTTCGGGGCGTAGTAATAGACCATCGCAAACGCTAGCAGCATGAAGCCAAAGATCAGCGGCCACTGCACGATTTTCCAGGCCAGAGTGAACGCGCCGCCTAGCCCGAGCTTTGTTGCTACAGATTCGCCTAGTGTGCCTCCGAATAGAACCAGGCCCAACGCGGCGATCACTAGCACAGACAATGCAATCGTCAGTCCAACAGAAACCACCAGCCGTGTCTTCCACCAAGGCCTGGTCTCTTTCACTCGGTACGCGATGTTTAACGCATTGATGATTGCGCTCACTCCGCTCGATGCCGCCCACAACGAAGCCAACAGCCCCAAAATCAATTTCAATCCCGTGGCGGAGCGGTTTACTTCTGAGAGAGTTTTCGAAACCAATTCTGAAGCCGACCCCGGCATGAGTCTTGCCATGTCCGTCATCAGAGTGTTTCTCAGTTGCGATCCGGGGCCCGCGAGAAATCCAAACAGCGTCATCAGGAACAGCAACAGCGGAAACAAAGATGCCAGAAAGTAGTAGGACAGGGCAGCCGATCTGTCCGCCACTTCGTCTTCACTGATCTGTGTTCCCACGTTCTTTACTAAACGAATTGGAGTCAGCCCCCCCAGCTTCCACAATGACACCGTCATGCAAACTCCTCAGCCACTCTGATTTCTTTCCCTGCTTTATGAGAGACGACGCTTTCCTCAGAGGTTTGCCGCTAGTCGGGCGATAGAGCCTCAGGTTTAATACTTAGCGTCACTAAATTTCAAGCGATATATGACTATCCATAGACACCCAAGGCTGATATTCACAATTTTGAAACATACATCGTGTTCAGCCATTATTTTCAGCAACATAGAAGTTCGTACTTTGGAGCTGTACTTGCAATTCCATCAGAGTAGCGGATTTATTTGTTGCATTTACCTGTCCCCTGGCAGGCTCGAAAGTGTCTGTCTTTTTATCCATGAAAACGACGCCCGAACGGGCAATCAGTTGGAGGATTTCAACCATGAAAACAACGAGCAAATGGATAGGAATAACGCTGATGTTATTCGTATCCTGCCTACAAGTGTTCGGGCAGGCTACGGCCAGCACAGCGATTCGTGGCACAGTACTCGATTCGACAGGCGCCGCTGTTGTAGGCGCGGACGTGACCATCACCAACCCGGCCACTGGATTTACCCGAACGGTGAAGACCGGCAGCGACGGTTCCTATAATGTGGAGCCTCTGCAAGCGGGTGTTTATAGCGTAAAGGTCGCGATGGCGGGCTTTGCCGGTGCTACCGCGCAAAAAGTGGAGACCCTCGTAGGCTCTTCCACCACCCAGAACTTCAGCGTCAAGCCCGGCAGCGCGAGTGAAGTGGTCGAAGTCACAAGCGAAATGCCGATCGTTGACCAGTTGAAGACCAGCGTCAGCCAGAACATCACTCCCACTGAAATGGCGGAATTGCCGCTACTTGGACGTGATGCAGCAAACCTTGCCTATCTCGTACCCGGCGTTAAGGCCGCTGATTCCTACGATCCAACTAAAGCTCGCTCGGCAGTTCTTTCGGTAAATGGCCAGAACGGACGCAACGTAAACGTTACGGTCAACGGAGTAGACAACAAGGACAACACCGTTGGTGGCACGGTCATGCAATTGCCTCTGGAAGCTGTTCAGGAGTTTGCAATCTCCACGCAGCGCTTCTCCGCGGCTAACGGACGCTCCGAAGGCGCAGCGATCAACATGATCACCAAGTCAGGTACTAACAATATTCACGGCTCGGCGTTTGCATTCTTCCGTGATCAAATGTTCAATGCTGACCAGAAACTGTCAGATGGAACAAAGGCCAACAGTCCTTATGATCGTCAGCAGTTCGGTGGCAGCATCGGCGGACCGTTCATCAAAGATAAAGTGTTCGGCTTCTTCGCCCTCGAACGTCTGCGAGAGCACACCAGCCTCGTGGAAGATCCCACATCATTTTCCGAACTGACGTTGGCGACTCCCATCGGAGCGCAGGCTTCTGCGGTAATCCCAACTCCGTTCTTTGAGACCCGCCTGAATGGTCGTGCTGACTGGCTGATCAACAATGCGAACTCTGCTTATGTGAGCTTCTCTACACAGGGCAATGACGGCCTGAACGATCAGTCGGATGGAACGGGCGACCTGACAAACGGCAATTTCACGGTCAACCACATGCAGGTTGGCAACTTTACGTTGAATTCCGTACTGTCCCCAACAACGGTGAATCAATTCACTCTGGGCTTTCAGTATTGGAACAATCTGATCGCCAGCAATATTTCGGCTCCGTTGGTCACGTTCCCGGACGCTTCGTTCGGCACCAACACCAACGTTCCCCAGCAGTCCTATCAGCGCAAGTGGCAGTTCAAAGACGATCTCTCAAAGACCTGGGGTAACCACACCTTCAAAGGCGGCTTTGATTACATCTGGGAACCGAGACTGGGAGGCTTCTTCGAATTCAGCTCAACTTTGGAGATTGATTTCAAGGCCAATCCGAGCTGCATTTTAGCTGCTGTGAGTACCGCCACCTGCGGCCCGGCGATTTACCCGAACGGATTTGCAACTCCGGGCGCGGTAAACGGTATGGGTATTGCAAATGGCAATCCTGCATTTGATCTGCCAGGAGGCGCCAAGCAGCTGGGTCTGTATTTCCAGGATGACTGGAAAGCTACCAAGCGCCTAACCTTGAACCTTGGCCTGCGCTGGGACAGGGACTTCAACTTGGCCGGCAGTGCAGCCGTTGCCAACAGCCAAACCTACAAAGAACTGAAGGCCCTCAACAATCCTTTGACGAACCCCTTCGTCAATCCACCCAGTGATGACACCAAGAACTTCAGCCCTCGCGTAGGATTTGCCTATGACCTCACCGGTTCCGGCAAACAACTCCTCCGCGGCGGATTCGGAATTTATTACGGAAACATCTTCCTGAATATTCCGCTGTTCATGGTCCAGCAGGGCAATGCAACAATCTTCCAACAGAGCTTGAGCATCAGCGGGTCTGATCCGGTCCCGGGAACAGCCAAAACGCTTTTGAACTGGCGTTATGGCGTAGATCCCCTGCCGACAATTCCTGCTCCTTCCGCCACTTTGAATCCGGGTAGCGTAGGTCGCGTTATTGACACGAACTACGTGAACCCTTACACGGAACAGTTCAACGTTGGCTACAGCTTGCAGACGTCAAACACCTCGGTGTTTGAGTTGGAATACGTCCACTCTCTTGGTCTGCACGAGAACAAAACCATCAACATAGATCAGAAAGTGCCTGGCGCGGGCTGCACGGCTGCATCATGCCCGATGACTCGTCCACTCACTGCTGCGTTTAACGCGGCTGGACTTCCGGTACTGAACAGCGTTCGTGTTGAAGAGTCGATCGGCCGCTCGCGTTACGATGGCGTCAACTTCAGCTACCGTCAACGCATGGCTCATCACTTCTCAATGAATGCCAATTACACATTGGCTTGGGCGAGAGGCTATGGCGCTGGTGGTACTTCGTTCCGCAACTATCCTCGCAATTCCTACGATCCACTTGGCGCGGCTGAATTTGGTCCTTCGCCAAACGACGAACGTCATCACGTAACCATCAGCGGAATCGTAGACCTTGGCAAGGGATTCCAGTTCTCGCCAATCCTACAGTTCGGCAGCGCCCGCCCGTATGACGTGGTGACCTCAACCAATACTCTCGACACCGGCGGTGGAAACAGACCGGCAGTCATCGTTCCCGCAAGCGCTCCTACAAATTATTTGGGAGCCCTCAGCGGTGACGCGGCCCGGTTCTGCTACTACGTCTCCAAACAATGCGTACTCTCACAGTTCGATCCGTTGCGTGGAGATGCTTTCTTCCAATTGGATACCCGCCTCACCAAGAACTTCCGGTTCGGCGATAGGATGAACTTCCAAATGATCGCGCAGGCGTTCAACCTGACTAACCGTGCAAACTATGGCAACAACTTCCACGGTGACATCGGTAGCCCGAGCAACTTCGGTACGCCCGCGGGATTCATCAATCCAACCAGCACCAACACTCCGCGCTCGCTTACCGGTGAGTTCGGCTTCCGCTTCACCTTCTAAAGCGGGAGTGCTATTGCAGGCAGGCGCTTCGGCGCCTGCCTTTTTTCTTGCAGTCGGGTTCCGCAAATACAAAAGCGACCTCATTGAGGTCGCTTCTTTTGAAAATCAGGAAATCGAAGTTTCCCGTTGACCAACATCAGTGCGGTCTGGGGGTGTCAGCCAACGGGAAACTCGATCGCCTGCGAGATTAAGGCAAACTGCGGATTCCGGAACAACGAATTTATTTTTTTACGAAATCCGGACAAGATGCCTTCGGCGGAATCTAGTTTTGGCTAAACCGCTTTCTATCAGCAACTTACGCCAGAGAGCAATGCGACAAGCCGCGCTTCTCCAAGTACTGCTGGTGATATTCTTCCGCGCGATAAAAGTCCTTCGCTGGCGAGATCTCCGTCACGATCGGCTTTGAGAACTTCCCTGACGCCTGCAATTTTTCTTTCGAGACTTTTGCCACGCCTTCCTGTTCCGGTGAGTGGAAAAAGATCGCCGACCTGTACTGGCTGCCCACATCCGGCCCCTGACGATTCAAAGTTGTGGGATTGTGGTTCTCCCAAAATGTGTTCAGCAAAACGTCATAGCTCACCAGCGACGGATCATATTGAACTTCTACTACTTCCGCATGACCAGTCTCATCAGTGCAAACGTCTTGATATGTCGGATTCTGTGTTGCGCCGCCCATGTAGCCCACGGCAGTCGCCTTCACTCCAGGTATCTGCCGAAAGGCGGCCTCGACGCCCCAGAAGCATCCGGCTCCGAAGGTGGCCTTCTCAATCGTTGATTGGTTTTCCATAATCATTAGATGTTAGCGCAGCCGATTGGTTCCACGCGACAAAACTCCGGCAACTCACGCAGCATTCACTGAGAATTCCGCGACCAAAGGCAAATGGTCAGACGCCACCTTCGCCAGCTTTGTCCGGCAGAGAGTAATGTTGCTTAATTCAAACACGGGATCAAAATAAATGTGGTCGAGGTGCATGAACGGCAACATTCCGGGATACGTCTTCACTCGTCGCATATAAGGACGTAGGTCGGCGCTCTTCAAATGTGCTCCCAGAAGTTTCGTGGTCAGGCCCGGCGTCCACTCGTTGAAATCGCCGAGCATGATCCTGTTCCCGGCGAACTTCGGATTGCCCAACATCTTCCGGTCCACCAGAATCTGCGCCTGCCTGCGACGCTCGATGTATCCCGTTCCCAAATGCGCGTTGAACAATCTAAGTAGCAGCTTCTTCTTGCCCTTTATCTCCAAGTCCGCGCGCAGACATCCTCGAGGCTCGCGCCAACTTGCAGTGATGTCATAGTGCTGGTGGGCTGCGATCGGAAAGCGGCTTAGGATCGCATTGCCGTAATCTGCGCCACCAATCTTCCGCGTTTCTCCAAAGCAATAGTGGAATCCGCGCAAACTTCTGGCGATTACCCGCAATTGATCTGCATCCTGCTTGCCGCGGACTACCTCTTGCAATGCGATCACATCCGCATCGAGTCCCGCAATGACTTCCGCAATGCGCTCCGGACGTACACGAGCATCCATGCCGCGGCACTTATGAATGTTGTAAGTTGCGATTCGGAGCTTGTTCGACGCACTGCTCATTGTTCGCGCTGGATAATGGCTCCCAACGATTCCGTCAATCTCTCGAGGATTGGGCGCTTCTTCCAATCTTCATACGTCACTAGCTGTGAGGCTTGCAAGTCGTTCATGAAGTCTTCCGTCAATCTGCGCGACATGTCACCATCGAACGCAGCCAGATTTACCTCATCATTGAGTTGGAAAGAGCGATTGTCCATGTTCGTGGATCCCACCACACTCCACTTACCGTCGACCACCAGAATCTTCGCGTGGATCATCGTCGGCTGATACTCATATATCTGCACGCCATTCTGCAGCAGGTCGCCATACAACCGTCGTGACGAACTGCGCGTGACGGCGTGATCGCTGCTCTTGCCCGGCGTGATGATCTTCACTGAAACTCCGCGCTTCACCGCTCGCACCAGTTCGTCGCGAACATCTCCATCGGGAAGAAAATATGGCGAGCTCATATAGATTGTAGATTTCGAAGACGCTAGCAACGCCTGGAACAACACTCGCGCGCGGGTCGATCCGCCTTGTGAAGCCGTGCTGTTCACCACCATTGCCGGTGAACTTCCTTCCCCTTGGATCAAGGGGAAGTAATCAATGCCGCTGATGATCTGCCCTGACGATTCCAACCAATTTTCCACGAATGTTCCCTGCAACGCGGAAACGGCAGGGCCTTCGATCAACACCATGGTGTCGCGCCAACGTTTCTTGTCGCCTTTGTCGTTCAGCCAATGGTCGGCAATACCTGCGCCCCCTATGAACGCCTTCTTCCCGTCGATCACCATCAACTCGCGGTGCGTGCGGTTGTTCGCGCGGTCCCAGTTGTACCAGCGCAGCGGATGATACCAATTCACTTCTCCGCCGGCATCGGTCAAAGATTTGAAATATTCCTTTGAATTCGAGAAGCTGCCCAGCGCGTCGATCACGAGCTTTACTTTCACTCCGTTTCGGGCACGCTCAGTGAGTGAGTCAATGAACTTTTGCGCAACCTCACCTTTCTGAAAGATGTACGCTTCAATATTCACGCTGTGCTGGGCTTGCGCAATCGTCGCCAACTCGGCTTTATAGAAATTCTCGCCATTCGGCAGCACTTGGATCTTGTTATGCTGCTGCAATCGGGCGTCCGTAACCGATTCCAACATCCACCAGAACTCCTGGGATTCAAGCGGCGCCGATGATGCTTGCACGCGATAGTGCATCTGCGGCTGGAACAACGTTAGAATCAGCCACGCTGCGAGGAAGATCAGCGCGACGATTGCGAATACGTGCAACTTGTTTTGCCCTCCAGGAGAGTTGTTCATCCGTTCTGGATTGGATGCAGCAACTTACGCGCGATATGCCAGTCGCGCCCTCTGGAATACCTGCGGGCTAATGGTGTAAGAATCCGCTTCAAGTGAAGCGTTAAGTGTGTTCCAATCGTCTGCAAACCCAAGCACAATTTCAGGAGATGCCAATGACCAAAAGAGTTGTTGTCGGGGGATTTCTCGCTGGACTCGTGATGTTCATCTGGAGTTCGGTCGCCCACATGGCACTGCCCGTTGGCGAGATTGGCCTAAGCACAATCGCTAATGAAGATGCAGTGCTCGCGGCGATGAAAACCAGCACCAACGAACCCGGCCTCTACTTCCTGCCCGGACACGCTTTTATGACATCACCAGCGGCCGAGAAGCAGAAAGCCATGCAGGAGATGACCACGAAGTCTAAAACCGCGGGCTCCATGATCATTGACTATCACCCTCAGGGCGCGCCTGAGATCACTCTCAAAACGCTAGGCCTCGAATTCCTTTCTGATGTCGTTGCTGGTTGGATACTTGCCTTCGCGCTATGGGCCGCGCTGCCGCGCATCGGTTCGCTCATCGGACGCGTGGGCTTGGTTGCAGGGCTCGGATTGTTGCCCTTTATCGTCTCCGACTTCTCGCAGTGGAATTGGTACGGATATCCGACTGCCTACGAAATTGGACAGGTACTCGACTACGGTGTTGGCGCGCTGCTCGCCGGAGTATTCCTGGCGTGGTTCCTGAAATCAGAATAGTTGTGGAACAGGACGCGCAGACGAACCACTACTCTGCGCGTCTCACCTTCCCTACGCCGCGCTTTTCGTAGCACTCTTCTTGTTGCCCCCAGCTTTCTTGTTGCTCGGATTTCCCGCTCCGCTGCTGCTTCCCGCGCCCACTTGTCTGGCCGCTCCGCGATGTGATCCGCCTCCGCCTTGCTGGCTTTCTGCTCCACGAGTCTTCTTTGACATCTCTGCTCTCCTTTGTCAGTTCACTTCACATAAGGAAGTCGTCGCTTGCCATAAGGATGCTCGCGACATTGAGTCTCTTGTAAAATCGCCACGACATGCGATTCGAAGCAGAGCTGGAAATGTCCACCGGCGCGATCGGCAACTGGATCATCGCCTACATGCCCTTTGACGCGCGAACGGAATTCGGCAAAGGTGGGATCGTCCGCGTTCACGGCACTATCAACGGATTCCCGTTCGCCACTTCCATCTTTCCCACGCGCGGCGGACGCCACTTCATCATGGTCAACAAGAAGATGCAGAAGGGAGCAGGCGTTTCCGAGCCTGGCGAAGTCGTCGAGTTCACTATGGAAGCTGAAGCTGCTCCGAAGAAAGTCGTCGTTCCAGCAGATCTCCGCAAAGCTTTGGCAAAAAATGCAGATGCGCAAAAGTGCTTCGACGAGCTTCCGCCGGGAAGCCAGCGATATCGCGTGGAGTTCGTTACGGATGCCCAGTCAGCGGAACGCCGCGCTAAGCGCGTCGCCGAGCTGACGTTGGAACTCGCCGAACTCGGACGCGCATTCCAAAAAACACCCGACTTCATGCAGAGCGCGTTCGCGAAGAGCCCAGCGGCGCGAGCTCTGTACGAAAAGATGTCAAAATCGCACAAAGGCGAATGTCTTGTGTACATCCTCAATGCGAAGTCGCAGGCAACGCGCGACCGCCGTGTCGCCAAGGTAATCTCCAAGTTGCTGGAAAAGGGGAAAGTTTTCTAACCGCCTTTACCATTGCCGACAGCCCGCTTTGGTGGCATCATCTCACGACACGATCCATGCCCTGCAACTACATCATTGACGGCGAGAGGAAGTTGGTTATCACTTCCGGCTCCGGCGTTCTCACCGCTGCGGAAGCGCTCGAACATCAGCAGCGTCTTGCCGCAGATCCCGCTTTTCACAACGACTTTTCGCAACTGCTCGACTTCACTGCCTTGACTGATCTCGATATCAGCGCTGATTGGATACGCCACCTTGCCGAGCGCAGTCTTTACTCAAGCCGTTCCCGCCGCGCATTTCTCGTCAACAGCGCGCTGGCGGTCGGCATGTCCAACATGTACGCCAGCTACCGCGAGTTCGCCGGCGGAGAAGAAGAGATGAAGATCTTCCGGGACCGCAACGAAGCTCTGCGATGGCTTGCCGGCGCTGAACCGGAGCCTTTGGTGAAGAGCGCTAGCACTGCTGGTTAGCGTCTGCCGCAACTCAAATCCTGCACCCGAATCGCTCGTGATCATCTTCTGTGTACCGGCTCAAAGCTTGTACTGTTTTCGTAACAAATCCCGAAATGAGACTCAGCAACAGCTCTGCTGTACTAATCTGCAGAGTATGGGTCGTCGCAAGGTACGTCGCAGGATCAGAGATGATGAGAACCGTTCGCGGCACCTCGAAATCCTGAAGTTCGAAGCTGAAGCGGTTTACCAGGAAGAACATCTCCAGGGCAACCTCGAGTTATGGCTGGGCCGCCATAACCATCCGCGAAACTGGGCCGCGCTCGGCTGCGGCGTCCTTATCTATACCTTTCTGTTTATTGTCTGGCGATTCGCGAACCTATGACGTCGAGCGTCACGCTCTTGCAGCCCTGATCTCGATCGGCGGCGACGCAACCTTGAACCGCTTCACCGCTAGCGTTCCCATCACTATGAACATCACTAGCGAGATTCCCTGCGCAATCGCGAATGGAGGCTCGTTCCCTTTCGGCGCCAAGGTATGCAGCGACGGAACCTTCTGGAAGCTCTGCACAATCAGCACAAAGAAGTTGAAGTACAGCGCAATGATGGAACTGATGACGAACGCAGTGCGCCAATGTCCTGCGAGTTTAAAGACGTAAAGTGCCGGGACAGCGACTGCAAGCACCAGCAGCGACAAGATGCCGAGAACCATGCCGGGCGTGATATGCACGAACGGAAAGAAGAATCCGGTGATGCTGGTGAGCGCGGTGGTGATTAGGAATACGTCAGTCAGTCTCGGCGGCAGCTTGCCCTTCGCAAGCGCAGCGATGAGCAGGAATCCTGTGGCGATTGCGACCAGGCTGATGGCGACGTGAATGAGAGTGAATGTGTCCATGGCGAGGCTCCTTTGAATCTTTCCTTCGGAGTGCTGGTTCAGTTGATATCACCCATTCAGGGAAGGTTCAAATTATTCGCGAGCACGATTTGCCATCGAGGCAGCAGCGCTCCGCGCAATTGATTCTTTTTTAAGCGGCTTTGCCTGCGGTGATGTTAAATGTATCCGCATGCTCCACGTTGAAAGGCCGCATGTTGGGAGTGCCCGTCATTAAGTCTGAGACTTGAGCGACCTGCTTCGGGAAGACCTCGTTGTAATAACGGTCCGCATCTGCCTTTGTCTGCCAAAGGGAGACCCCGACGCCCTGTTGTCCGTCCTCCTTTAATAGGAGGATCTCCTCGACATATCCTTTTTGTGTTTTGAGAGTTGTCAGAATCTGGCTCTCCCAGATTTTCATAAAGTCGTTTTTCTTTCCCGGTTTGATCGATCCTTCAATCAGCAGCGCATGCATATAGAGACTCCTTATTGGATTGTGGCAAGAGAGATGTTCTCCGGGAAGATAGTGCCACTGAAGCTGAGCCGACGCGAGTGACTGCTAAGCGAAATCGAACGGCACGTTGAGCAACTGCCATCCAAGAAACCCATGATCAGTATGGCAACCTCCTATGCCGCACAGCTCCGTCCTATAAACGTGCGAACAAAACCTTCACACTGGGTGTTGCCGCTGCTGCTCATGGCAACGGTTGCGGCGGCGCAGCAGAGTTCATTGACGCGTGAGCCGCAGCTGAAAACGCGCACAGATGCTGATGTCCATTCGACGGCAATTCCTTCGATAAGAGGAATGCAATGCGTAACGTTCAATCCGAAGACGCTGACCGAAAAGGAGATTGCCCGCGGACCGACCTTGCACGGATATCTTCACTGGCTTTATGGGACCGAACAATCGCAGGACGACCACGAAGTGCTCAGGATCATCCAGGGATACGGGATGAACGCATCCTGTTGGATCGACGATCCGTTTTCGCCATTTCACTTCATGCTCGTGGATGGAAAGGCACCCACAGGCAAAATTAAAGGCGAAGAATGTTTCGCGCACCACCTTTCCCATCTCCATCTGGTGCAGCTTCGGGATAACGAAGGGACCGGCCACAACTATCGAGTGATTGCTGACAACAAAGATGGTCAGATGAGGATGTTCGCATTTGCCACCAAGCGGGCGGCCGATGCCGCATTGGCGGCCATCAATCGTTTTGCATTCACCCAAGAATGTTATTTCCGAAGAACTCCGGCGGGCATCAGTTTCAATTATCTGAAAGCGGAGTGAATGGTGCGCTTCGCGCGTTAAACCCGCCTTCGGCAGATTGGAAGGAATCGCGTTGGAACTGTTACCCAGCGTTGAAACGCTGGGCTAATATCAGTCGCCCGCGATGCGGGCTGAACCCTTTTTCCTGCTGTTACCTCAGCGGCTAAAGCCGATTTTGACGACGACTAAATGCAGGCCTAAAGGCTTGCGCCACCCGTGTTGAATATCAAATTTCATTTTTCCTTTTCCGGATAGCAGGCGGCGACTTTGGCGCGGATTCTTGTGCCCCAGGGATCGGGGTCGATGGGAGATTCGTCGTCGGTGGTCTGGGCGGCGGAGTTGTAGGCTTGTCCGAAGGAGGTGTGCTTGAGATTCAGCGCGGCGATCTGGAGAGTGTAGAGGAGTCGTCCGGCGACGAGAGGATTGATCTGCTGGGTGGCGATGGCGCGATAGATGTCCGTCAGGCAGACCTGGATGGAGTTGGCATCTTCGAGCGCGGGAAGGTGAAGTCCGGAGAAGAGCTCGGCAGCGTTGTCGTCAAACGTGAGTTTGGAGCCGACGATCTCTTGCGAGACCATGTAATGCTCTCCGGTGGCGATATTGGCACGGCGTTGACTGAGATTGTTGAGGATGCGCTTCTGGCGGTCGCGATCGCGCTTGTGAAAGTAACAGAACGCGTCGCCGGTGATGGCGGGCGATTGGCAGAAGGTTCCGTTGGCGCGGACGTGGTCGCAGAGAAAAATCTCAATTTCTTTGTTGGTTTCAGTCTCGGTGGTTTCGGTTTGGTTGATGTCGTCCATGGTGTCTCCTCTTTGCTTTTAGTACCCCCCCCCCCCCCGCATTTTTTCAAAATATTGAAAGTAGAGGGGTTAGCGGGGCGTGGTTGGTAAAATATTGATTACAGGTGAGTTAAAGGTCAAAATATTGATTCCATTCGGGTTAGTTGTATAACTATATGCAAAGCATATGCGTACAATTATTCTATTTAGGCATGGAGTTGTCAAGGAGATTTTTGTGTGGAAAAGCGATTTCACCGCGGAGGCGCGGAGGAAGGCAGGGCTTCACCGCAAAGGGCGCAAAGGTGCGCAAAGGTAATGAGGTGAGGGGAATCGGAGTGAAGCACATTTTCATCGCGGAGAGGCGGAGGCGCGGAGGAGACAAACGGTTTGTTAGAGTGTGCCGCCGACCGAAGGCTCGTTTTTAGGCCGGGTATCCAGCCAGTCGAGAAAGATGGCGAGATATGAGATGAGTATCGTGGAGACCAATCCATATCCGATGCGATCGTCGGCAAGGGTTCCCATATCGTTCAGCATAAGCGTAAGGCCGAAGAGGATGAATGCGCCGCCGGTCAGGATGAATGCCCGCCGAGTGACGGGCCTGTCCTCTAATGCTTTCGGTTTTGCAGGTAACATCACCAACATTGCGGTGGGCGGGAAATGATATTCCCATGTGCCGCCAAGCAACCGTAGAGACGGGAGAAATGCGCAGAGCAGGTAGTAGATTCCGATAGTCAGCGCGATGATGGCACAACCAAGCTGTAGCATTCAGCGAGATTGTATCCGGAAGATTGGGATGAAGAATGCAATTGTTTTAGAGGCGAGGCGCTTCGCGCGTTAAACCCGCCGTGGGCAGAGCGGAAGGGCAGCGCGTTTTATCTGTACCCGCGGCTTACGCCGTGGGCTATTCACTTACGCCTGCTCTGCAGGCTGAGTCCCTTCATAGTTTCTATGATTCTGAATCAAACCCTTACCTCAGCGGCTAAAGCCGATTTTAATGACGACTAAATGCAGGCCTGAATGCCTGCGCCACCCGTGCTGAGCTAATGCTACTGAAATCCCCGCGTTAGCTTCGCGAACGTGGGGCACCCAATTCTCAACTCCCACCCGGCAAACCACCCACCCTAACAAGCTAGGGTGGGGTACCCGGCAGTCATAGGGAAGGCTGACTTGCCCCGTAAGCAAGCGACTGCATTCCCGGAGCTGTCGACCACACTGGACCATGACAAGTAGATGCCGCCAGTGTTTGGAGCTTGCCGCCTTAGACAGCTCCCGAGTCGCGGGCTACTTGTAGCGTATCGAGATACTGCTGGAACTTGACGACTCGTCCCTCGCGGATTGTCCAGACGTGAGCGACCTGTGCTTTGAAGTCCTCAGCTTTGCCGCGAAATCTGCCGTGATAGTAGCCGAGAACCACAACTCTCCCGCCCTCGCACTCAAATATCTCATCCACGGCGACGACGAGTTTGTCGAACCCCGCCGTTAATCGTTCAAAGATGCCCGAACGAACCGCAGCTATCCCGTGGTAAGGGCTGCGGTCTGCCAGCGGCGAATTGTCGGCCACTATCCAAACGATGTCGTTCGCTAAGTGCGACATCACTGATTCGTAATCACGCTTCCCTAACGATGCGTAGAGTTTCTCTAAATTTGGTATGAAGTTCGTGCTCATTAACCTACTCCTTAAGTTAGGCGCGAATGCTAAACCCGCCTTCGGCAGAGTGGAAGGGATCGCGTCTGTTCTGTACCCACGGCTTACGCCGTGGGCTATTTCCTTACGCCTGCTCTGCAGGCTGAATCCAGTTCGTGCATTCAGGGTTTGAGATCGAGGGCGGCTTTGCCTGACGCGAAATCTATTGGCACGGAGACGTGTTCGTGGGTGATGAGCCACTTGCCAGTTTTCTTCGAATAGACATCGGAGACACGGAACCACAGGTCGGCATGCGTACCGTCCTTGAGTTTGCCGGAGATGCGCTCCAGGCTATAGGTCACGGCAAGATCGCCGCTGGCGCTGATTCGTAGGTCCCGGAACTCGACATCGAGGGGACCGTCATACATATCGAGGAAACCTGCCCACGTTTTGCGGTAGGCAGCGGCGCCGACGTATTGCAGCGGTGGAGCGATGTCATAGGCGATGACGTCCGGGTCATAAATCGCCATAATCGCATTCAAATCTTTGGACTGAATGGCCTTCTTGGCGTCGTCAAGAAACTGCATGATCTCTTTGCGCTGTTTATTGGCTGGGGCGGCGTGGCGCTTTCCGGCTTCGTCCTTCTTCTGCGCGAGTGCTGGGAGGCTGAGGCAGAGGATAACCGCGATCACACAGGTGGAAAAAAATCTCACGTGTTTAGTCATGGTCGGAGAGTGGGTCGGGAGTCAACGATTTGCCCTCGATTGGCCATCAATTGCAAGACAGGGAACCTCGCCGGCAGGTATCTTAACGCATGACGATCCTACCGACTTCATTTCTTCTTCTTGATTGCACTTCCTTGAACTAAGTCCAAGGCATCTCGGTACAAAAAAGGAGCCCAAAAACTTGGCTCGTGCTTGCTACCCCGTTTCTCAAAGAAGCCAACATCTACCAACTGATTCGCAATTTTCAATGCTTCGTCGGCGTTTATTCGCCAAACGATAGCCAATGTCTCTGCGGTTTGTTGGGTCTTTTCTCCATGCAACCGTGAAATCCAATGCTTAAGTGTCGGATACTCTGCATAAATCGTTTGGTGCAGTCTGGTTTCTGAGACTTCCTTAATACCCTCTTTCAAAGCTGCACGGTCGAGAAGAATGGTGTCAGGGGGTTCTTGGGTTCCGATTTCCAGCAGTCTCAACTGGGCGTCTCTAGTTGCCGAAAGTAAATGTATCAATTCTCTAGGGGCGGTTTGCTTAGTTCCATCTGCGGAATGTGAAAGCATCCAGTTTAAAGTAACTGTCTTACCTCCTCCTGGATCAACTTGTGCTGGGAACATTTTGTAAAATAAGGATAGTTGCTTTTCGGAAGATTGCAGTACTTCGTCGGGTAAAAGACCGTAATATTGTTGAATGCTGCTGTTGTAAATAGCTCTTCGGATAATCAGATTCAAGAGGGTCTTCGTATCCCACGTTATGCGTATTGATTTCGTAATGTGACTAGCTTCCCGAAAGCCAGCAGCAGTGATCCGATTCCAGATATCGTCGCGAAGAAAAATTTTCACCGACAAGCGATCATGCGCCTGTAAATCCAAGTAAACGCGGAAAAGTGCCCTGAGTGCATTTGCTTCCAATTCTGGCGAATCGGCAAATGCCACATCTAACCGATCAAGCAAAATCCACATCTTCCAACCCATTGAACCAAAGGCATCATTCGCTTCAGCCAACAGTTCGTCTGCAGATACGAACCCGAGGCTCCTATCGTGTGCGCTGGGTTCCTGAAGACGAACTCGGGCACTGAATCCTTCAGGGGCGCCAGACATTTCTCCTACCTTGACCGTCCCCTCTAGGTCCAGTCGTCTTGCATATTCCAGCGCGCCTCTCAATATCCTCCTGAGTCCGAGATCTTCTTCGATTAATCCGGACTCACTTAGGATTCTGATTACGCGTTTTGCGGAATCTGAGTTGATCTCAGCAAGCTTCAATGTGCTCCCGATCAACGATAGAAGATACAGCTTCCACAAAGCCCGGAATTGCTCTTCTGAAGCTGGAGGATCTGCCTCAAGGTCTTTGAAAACGGGAGTGCCACGCACATTTTCCCCCGCTACCAATAACACCCCTCGTCTATTCAGTTCTGTCTTTTTTTGAATTAGAAGCGAGTAGATGGCGCTCTTACCTGAACCCTTCGGACCTTCCACTACGTCTACTTCGCCTGAAAAAATTTTTCTCCACTGTTCGGTCTCGACAAAGTAGGAGCTAAGCGCGTCTCCTTCGTCCTCGGCGATGCGAGCTCCAAAGGTTGTTGCAGCGAGAACTTGTCTTTTAGAAATCAGTCGATTACTCCATTTCTAGAATAGGAGGCTAATACTAGTACCGGCTTATCGCCGCAGCTAAAACAAGTTGTCCTGTTTTCGTAAATTCCTGTAAGCTCCAACTCTTGCGTTTTCAAGCTGTGGCGCTCTTGGCTGCAGCCGCATCGATGGATTTAAGAAGCTTCAGTATTTCCGCACTTTGAAGATCTGGGTTCTGAGAAGACATCATGGCTGACCAATAGAGTAGCGGCATCAGCACAAATGCTAGACAATTTAAGAGAACAACCAGCAACCAGACTGACCAGTGGTAATTGATGACTTGATGAGTCAAGAGCTGAAATATCAACCATGAAATCGCAATAGAGTGAACCATCACAAAAGAAAAACCTTCCTCGGGCTTTATCTTCGTGCTTAGGTTGAAGTAACTGTTCAAGACAGAATGTATGCGGGTCCAGCTTGAGTCAGCCGCATAAGCTTCACTCTGGTTCAAACGGTCTTTGTCCGTAGGCTTATAACCTGATCTAACAAGAGCATCAAGAGTTTGATTCAGGCTGGCTGCAGGAACCGATATCTTTGGAACCAAAGCGGGCGTTAGCCAAAGGCCGACCATTGCCCTCCAAATCGGTTCTTCCGATGCCTTCTGGCTAGCGAGAGACTTTATAAGAATTCCCATCATTAGCATCGCGATCAAATCTGCCAGCACAATTGCGCAAAATAGAGATAATCCGATTAAATAAGAACCAATCAACCCGATCGAAAATTTTAGATACAAGTGTGAAGGCTCAAATCCAGTTGAGGCCACAAATTTTGGGAGGGTGCCAATGCCCAATCCAAAGGCGACTATCAGCCCAGGAACAAATGGTGCGAACAGCTCTTGAAACTTATGATCCGTTAACGATTTCAAATCTATTGAGAGCATCCTGACTCCTAAATACGAAGCGGAGGCCCTAGGAGCCCCCGCATCTTTCTTTTTCGCGCCGCATTGTTGATGAGAGTTATTTCATACTAGCTGCCTTACGAACACCCACTCGTACTTCCACACTCACCGCAGCGATAGCAACTTCCATTGCGCGTCATGATGGCTCCGCAGACATGGCATGAAGGAGCGTCGCCGAGATCAATCAAACCCTTCAATGCGTTCGCCGCATGGATGTGTCCAGTTTCAAGTTTCGAGTTTCGAGTTTCAAAGTCAGAAGCGAAACCCGGCACCGAAGTGGGAGCTGCAATCCCTTGTTCAGCGGCGATTCCCTCTTGTGGTGGAGTGGTGCGCAGAGGAAGCTGATCGGCGGAGACAGCCGGCGGCTGTGCCACACGAGCATCGGCAGCATCCGTTCCCTCGCCGGCGCCGACATAGAGCGCTGACTTGGGTTTGAGCAATCCGGCGAAGAGCGATTGCTGTTCGTTGGTGAGGAAGCGTAGCTGGAGCCAACGGAAGATGTAATCCATGATGGACTTGGCGAAGCCGAGGTCCTGGTTCTGGGTCCATCCGCTGGGCTCGAAGCGGGTGTGCGCGAACTTCTCACAGAGCAGCCGCAGAGGCACGCCGTGTTGCAGCGCGATGGAAGTGGCGGTGGCGAAGCAGTCCATCAGGCCGGAGACGGTGGAACCTTCTTTGGCCATGCGGATGAAGATCTCACCGGGCTGTCCGTTCTTGTAGAGGCCGACGTTGATGTAGCCTTCGTGTCCGCCGATGGAGAACTTGTGCGTGATGCTGACGCGTTCATCTGGCAGGCGGTGGCGGATGGCGCGGGGTGGTGCGTCCTGGTCTTGCGCGAGCGCAGCGGCGAGTGCGGCTTCGAGCTGCTTCTGATTTTCAGCGGCGTTGGGGACGATCGTCTGCTGAGCGCCGTCAATCTTCTTCGCTGACTTGCCGTCAGCGGAGGAGACATTGAGTGGCTGTCCGCCTTTGGAGCCGTCGCGATAGATGGCCACGGCCTTGAGGCCGAGTCGCCAGGATTCCTTGTAAGCCTCGGCGATGTCATCGACGCTGGCGTTGTTAGGCAGGTTCACGGTCTTCGAGATAGCGCCGGAGATGAACGGCTGCGCGGCGGCCATCATCTTGATGTGTCCGAGATAGTGGATGCTGCGCGTGCCTTTAGCGGGCTTGAAGCTGCAATCGAAGACAGGGAGATGCTCGTCTTTGAGGCCGGGCGCGCCTTCGATGGTTCCGGTAGCGTCAATGTAGCTGACGATAGCGTTGCATTGCTCGTCTGAGTATCCGAGTTTGAAGAGCGCTGTGGGCACGGTGTTGTTGACGATCTTGATCATGCCTCCGCCGACGAGCTTCTTGTATTTCACGAGCGCGAGATCTGGCTCGATGCCGGTAGTGTCGCAGTCCATCATGAAGCCGATGGTGCCGGTGGGCGCGAGGACGGTCATCTGGGAGTTGCGGTATCCGTGGCGCTCGCCGTGTGCGAGGGCCTGGTCCCAACACTGCTTGCTGGCTTCGATCAGGTCTTTCATCTGCGACGCTACCGGCGAATTTGCCGTCGTGGCGGTGCTGATGTTGTTGACCGATGCGCGATGCATGCGGATCACATCGAGGAACGGCTCGCGGTTCACGTAGAAGCCCGGGCAAGCGCCTCCGGAGTATGTTGTGGATTGCGTCAGCTCAGTGGCCGGCGCGAGTGTTGGGCATTGCTCGGCGATACGAGCGGATTGCAGATACGCTTCGCCGCACATGATGGCGGTGAGAGTGGCAGCGTAGTCGCGGCCGGAATCGGAATCGTAGGGCAAACCGGCGGCCATGAGCAGCGCGCCGAGGTTGGCGTATCCGAGACCGAGCGGGCGATAGTCATGCGAGTTGCGCGCGATGGATTCGGTGGGGTATCCGGAGTTGTCGACGAGGATCTCTTGCGCGGTGATGGTAATGTCCACGGCGTGCTTGTAGGCTTCGACGTCGAATTGCCCGTTGGGCGCGAACTTCATCAGGTTCAAGCTGGCGAGGTTGCAGGCGGAATCATCGAGGAACATGTACTCCGAACACGGATTCGACGCGTTGATGCGCGCAGTGTTCTTCGATGTGTGCCACTTGTTGATAGTGGTGTCGTACTGCATGCCGGGGTCGCCGCATTGCCATGTGGCTTCGGCGATCTTGGTCATAATGTCACGCGCGCGATAAGTGTTGATGGGGCGTCCATCGCGGATGGCTTTGGTCGAGAACTCGGCGTCGCGCTCGAAGGCGTGCATGAACTCGTCATTCACACGCACAGAGTTGTTCGCGTTCTGGAAGAAGATGGAGCTGTAAGCTTCCGAGTCCGGGGTGGAGCCGTCGTATCCGGCTTGCATCAGAGTCCAGGCTTTGGCTTCTTCGCGCATCTTGCAGTCGATGAAGTCCATGATGTCCGGGTGATCGACGTTGAGAATCACCATCTTTGCTGCACGACGAGTCTTGCCGCCTGACTTGATGACGCCGGCGAAGGCGTCGAATCCGCGCATGAAGCTCAGGGGGCCGCTGGCTGTGCCGCCGCCTGATAGCTGCTCGGTGGACGAGCGCAGCGGAGAAAGATTTGTACCCGTGCCGCTTCCCCACTTGAACAACATGCCTTCGGTCTTCGCGAGCGTGAGGATGGAGTCGAGCGAATCCTTTACGGAATTGATGAAGCAGGCCGAGCATTGCGGCGTGCGGTATCCAGTGACGCCGAATTTCACCATGTTGGCGGCGCGCTCCCAGTGCCAATTTTGCGCGTCAGAGTTGGGCTCGAGTTTGTCGCATCCCACGTTGAACCAGACAGGGGAATTGAACGCCATCATCTGCGTCACGAGCAGGTGAATGAGTTCCTCGTGGAATGTTTCGCCGTCGGCTTCGGTGCGGAAGTAGCCTTGCGCTTTGCCCCATCCGGCGATGGTGTCGGCGACGCGGCTGATCAGCGAGCGCACGCCGGATTCGCGCTCGGGAGTGCCGACTTGTCCGTGGAGATACTTGCTGGCGACGATGTTGGTCGCCGTCATTGACCAATCTTTGGGGACTTCCACTTCTTTCTGTTCGAAGATCGACTTGCCAGTGGCGTCAGTGATGGACGCAGTGCGCAGCTCCCACTCGACTTGGTCGTAGGCTGACTGGGTGGGCTTCGTGAACAAGCGCTTGAATGTGAGCCCCGGTGCTTTCTTTTCGGATGTGCTGGGCGCTGTTGTTGGCGCGGATGTTGCGGCGGCTTTGGCGGTCTTCTCGGTTACGTCGGCCATGCGCTGGCTCTCCTAGTTACGTTCTCTGCTACTGATGTTTCTTCGGGTCAAAACCCGTGTTTGAAGCTGGCAAAATCGAGACCGTTGATTCCGGGCCTCTTGGTCACACAAACTCTATGGCGATACCGGCGGCAAGGGTCCAAAAACGCCGCCGGATCTTTGTGGTTCATTGTTTTGCCCCAGGCTTGTTTGGAGTCGGGGCGGAGTCACCGCTGTTAATCAACTACCCTTGGTTACTACCCTTCCGGCCACCTCTGTCCGGAAGTTTTTACATCCTTTTCACGGTTCGAAATCACCACTTAGGAGATGATTTCTACCCCAGTGGATGGCGACTTTACGCCTGTATGTTGTACGTGTCAAGAAATAAACGCAACATGTTGTGTCTCTATTGTACTACTTGTTGCTTAAGTTGGTTCTACCTGAAACGCAAGCACTTAAGGTGTTTTGCCGTGGGCGTGTGTCGCTTGTGGCGCACTTTGTTGCTGAATTTTTCTGTGTAAATCGTTTGAAATTACGATCTCGATGCTGCTTTTTTAGGTGCTCGGATTTTTCTTGGGAAGGTTTGTAGCTCCATTGGCACTCTATGGTCTTGCAGGGTGCGCGTCAATTACACAAGATTGGTGCAATCGTGTGGAAATAAAGGAAAAGCGCTCACGCAACCATTTCCAGAGATTCTGGTTCTTACTTGTATCGCCCCAGTGACTTTTAACAGGATTGCGCCAATGGCGCCGTCTCGTCGCTTGCGGCATGGAGGGCATTATGAAGATGTTTCGAAGGACATTGATCTGTCTTGCCTTGATTGCGGGCACTTCTGCCCTATCCGTGGCCCAGAATGGGCGTCCCGAACGCGATCACCGCGACAACAATGGCGACCAGAACAATAACCGTGATCGTAATGACAATCAGTATTCCAACAGCGCCGCTTATCAGGACGGGCTGAAATTCGGACGCCAAGACGCCGAGCACCACAAGAACAACCACCAGCAGCACAAACGCTGGAAGTCGAACGATGACCGTCAAGCTTATGAAGCGGGATACAACCGCGGTCTGCGTGAAGCCAATGGCAACGCCGGCTACAACAACAACGGTGGATACAACAACGGTCGCAATAACGGCTACGGACAGTCGAATGGCAGCCCCGGATTCAACATGGGCTATCAGGATGGGACCACTGACGGTCGCGCGGACCGGCAAGCCAATCGGCCATTCAAGTATGGTCCGGGCTACAACCATCCGGATCGCGGATATAACAACAGTCTCGGCGACAAGAATACTTACCAGCAGCAATATCGCCAGGGATACCAACAGGCGTATCAGCAAGCTTATGGACGCCGATAGTCATTGAGCAGCGAAGAGCGCTCTCCATGCGGAGAGCGCTTTCTTTTTTGCTACATTTATCTGCTTGGCGGCTGCTCCGGTGTGGACTCAAACGATGCGATTTTCCAATCGCCACCCTGTCTAACCCAAACGCGCGTGTAGCGGAAGTTTCCGGAAATCGGCTGTCCGAAGCTGGTGAGTCTTACCGCGGCTTCTCCATTCACGATCGCGCTGTCTCCGAATATGCGCACTGTGGGCGTGCCGATCGGTTCGATGGATTGATAGTGAATGTCTCCGGACCTGAGGCTCTGGACTACCTCGCTCTTTCCCATCTGCCTGCCACCTGCTCCGATGGAAACATAATCGCTGGTGCCGTGCTGATCGATAAAGCTGGGGTCGTTGCGCAGAGCAGATTGTCTGAGTTGCTCCTCCAGCATACGTATCTGCTGCTCCGTGCCGCCACCCATTTGCGACATTCCCTGCGAAGAGCTGGACTGTGACATTCCGCCCTGCGAAGTGCTGGGCGTTGTAGGTTGCTGCATTCCGGGCGATGTTTGCTGGGCGCCGGTTGAAGGTTGGGTTCCGGTCTGTGACGTTCCTGTTTGCGATTGGGTTCCGGTCTGCGCAAGTGCTGCCACGCAGACCGTTAATGCGACGAAAAGGATTAGCGCTCGATCTCTGTTCATGGGGAATCTCCTCGACTTCTTCCGTGTAGGTAGGTAGCGGAGGTTGGTTGCGTTGCCTGAATACAAGAATTTTTGTGAGCTGCTGGAGGGCTAGGGCTTGTCAGTCGTCCCTGCGGGACTTTGAATTGAACTTCGTACTCGGCGCGTTGCGCTAGGCTCTCCAGGGCTAAAGCCCATAAGTCTCCAAAGCCTTACGCGGGGCTGAAGCCCCGCTCTACCAGCAAAGTGCAAAAGCCGGAAACTCAGCCGTCCCTGCGGGACTCGGTCGGTCGCGTTCGTAGGCCCGGCATTGACGTGCCGGGCTACTTTCGCTCGTCCCTGCGGGACTTAACAATTGCTCAACGTGCCCACTATGGGTGCGTCGCCCGGCTTTGCCACACTTACACGCACGAATTTCTGTTCGAGCGCTTTGGCGCCGTCGCCTGATGTTTCGTACATCGCATCTTGATCGAACCTGATTCTCGCCACCTGTGGTTTTGCGCCAGGGCCAGTGGTGGCCGGAGGAAGGATGAGTTTGTCTCCGTCGACCTTGTAAGCCATGTCGACCACTGCTCCCGGAGCCATCGTCAGCGTGCCGTCTTTCTTAAACTCCCACATGGAGCCAATGCCGCCTTTTGAGCGATTCCCCGCGACCCAATGCCCCACCAGTTCAGGCGCAGCCGACTGCGCAACCAGCGAACCTGCCATCAATAACCAAAATGCAAAACTCAAGTTTGCAATGCGCATGAATACCTCGCAATCTCGAGAGATATTTTAGGCATTTATTGTGGTGCTTAGGAGTGCCTACTTGTGCCGGACGGCCACTTGGTCTTGTATGCCGCGGTAGCTCGCAGCGGATATTACTTTCCTGTCTACCAGTTCCTGTTTCGACTGATACGGACGGTGCGCGATCACATTGTTGGCTTCGGCTTCGCTGAGTCCCGTCTGAACCAAGCGTTCGCGAGTGGCGGTGTTGATGTCAGTAAGATTGCCCGCCCTCCATCCCTCAACGACGCCTTCTGCTGCCACCTTTGTCTTTGCCGCGAGATCGATGGCACCCTGCTTGATCTTTTCGCGCTCGCCACGGGTGCGAATCTCCGCTTCACGCGCCGTCTCGCCGATCTTCTCTCCCGTGGTTCGCGCTTTATTGTTGCCGTCCTGCTGCTGGTCTGCGGAGTTCGAAGATTGTTGGCCGCGATCCGGCTGGTCTGCTGCGTGCTGTCGGTTGCATCCAAAGGTAAGCAGTGCGGCGGCGATGACGGGAAGAACGATACGAGAGTTCATCTCCGTTTGGATGCGGCGCGGCATCGGCAGGCGGCTTGCCAGAACTCCGGTTGACTCGCTGGCCTCCGGCAACTAGCATCGCCTGCACCGGGAGGTGTTCATGCTGATTCCATCCATCGACCTGATGGACGGCAAGGTGGTTCAACTGTCGCACGGCGAGAGCCGTTCGCTGGACCTTACCGAGTTCGAACCCTGGCTGAAGAAGTTTGAGAAGTATCCGCTGGTGCACGTAACGGATTTGGATGGCGCGATGCGGCAGGGATCGAACGCCACCCTGGTTGCGAAACTCACGAAACGATTGCCGTGCCAGGTAGGCGGCGGAATCACGAACGTGGAATCCGCGCGGGCGATGTTGGCTGCCGGAGCGAAGCGCGTCGTCTTGGGCTCGGCATTAATTTCGGACGATAAAGTTGACACGGCATTTGCGAAGAAAATCTCAGACGAGATTGGCGCCAAGAATCTCGTCTTCTCCGTGGACACCAAGCAAGGGCTCATCGCCGTGAGCGGCTGGCGCAAGACGGTGCCCATCACTGCGGAAGATGCTATCCGCGCACTGGAACCTTTTTGCAAAGCGTTTCTGCATACGCATATTGATGACGCTCCGCGAGGCAGCATGGGCGGCGGTTTCCCCATGGTGGAAGCCCGCGAACTCTGCAAAGTCACGAAGAAACATTTGATGGTGGGCGGCGGTATTCGCTCGATGGATGAAGTTAGGGATTTGGACGCACTGGGGATTGATGCCGTGGTGGGAACAGCGATCTATTCGGGAGTGATACAGATCACGTAGTTCGTTATTTCAACAATCCTTCAACCACTTCGGGCACATCGTCGAGCGCTTGGTCGAGCGCGGCGGGATTTTTTCCGCCGGCCTCTGCCATGTCGGGACGTCCACCGCCGGAGCCACCAACCTTGTTTGCGATTGGCCCGATAATCTTTCCGGCCTGAATACGTGACGTAAGGTCTTTCGTCACCCCGACGATGATGGCCACACGCTTGTCGCCGTCCACTTCGAGAGCGGAACCCAAGACCACAACTCCGGAGCCGAGTTTGTTGCGCAAATTATCCACCAGCGTACGCATCTGGTTGCGGTCGATGTTGTCCACGCGTTGCGCGATTACCTTTACTCCGTTGATGGTCTTGACGTTGTCGCCGGAAGCCGCAACGGAAGCTGATGCCGACTTCATCCTCGCCTGCTCCAGCTCTTTGCGAAGCTTCTTCAGCTCATCGTCCTTGGCCAGCAGCGCGCGCTTGAATGATTCGGCCGGAGCCGCATCATGCTGCGGCTGTCCCAACATTTGACTGGCGACGTCCACGACCTGATGGTCAGCGCGGAAGTGCCGCAGCGATTGCTCGCCTGCGACCGCTTCCACCCGACGCACTCCAGACGACACGCTCGATTCGTGCAATAACTTCAGCAATCCGATCTCGCCGGTGGCGGCGGTGTGAATGCCTCCGCAAAGTTCGGTCGAGAAATCGCCGATCTTGATCACACGCACCTTGTCGGCATACTTTTCGCCGAAGAGCGCCATCGCTTTGTATTCGTTCACGGCGACGTCAATCGGCACATCGTTGATGACCTGCACGTTCGTGTTGCGCAAGATTTCTTTGTTGGCAAGGTCTTCGATGTCCTGCAGTTCTTCGTCGGCCACAGAAGCGAAATGCGAAAAATCAAAACGCAGCTTTGCCGGGTCCACCAGCGAGCCCGCCTGCTTCACGTGCTTGCCCAAGACCTCGCGCAATGCGGCATGAAGAAGGTGCGTGCCGGTGTGATGTCGGACGATGGCTTGCCGGACATCCGTGTTCACGACCGCTGTGACGCGGTCGCGAACACGGATGTCGTGCTTCGCAATTACCTTGTGCGCGCGCACGCCTTGCACGGGCATCACAGCGCCGCGGACTTCAGCGACTACAGTGTTGCGATCGTCGGAGTAGAACCATCCTGTGTCGCCGACTTGTCCGCCGGAGTCGGCGTAAAAGGGAGTATGGTCGAGAACGATCTCGCCCTCTTCGCCGGCTTTGAGCTCGGGGACACCTAGTCCGTTCTGGACGATGGCGAGGACTTCGGCCCCGGAGGATTCGGATTGTGAGTATCCTTCGAAAACCGTTTTCGGGATTTCTCGGAAGGCTGGAGATGCGCTGGCTTTGGTCCCGCCTTTCCAGGAGGCGCGGGCACGCTCGCGTTCCTCATTCATGGATTTTTCAAAACTTTTACGGTCAAACAAAATACCTTGATCGCGAACAGCATCTTCTATGAAATCTATCGGAAGCCCGAATGTCTCATATAGATAAAATGCATCTTGTCCATGCAGCCCAGCTGGATGATTCGCAGCCTCGGCTTCATTTTTACGTTTCTCGATCAAAGCATCGAGCTCTCTCGAGCCAACACCGATTGTTCGAATAAACCGAACTTCTTCTTCTCTAACTACTTTCGCTACACGCTCCGCTGTCTCGTTCAACTCCGGATAGGCGTCGCTCATCAGATCGCGCACGGCGTAAATCATTTCGTTGAGAAACGGTTTCTCTTGACCGAGCAGTCTGCCGTGGCGAATGGCGCGACGGATGATCTTGCGCAGGACGTAGCTGCGGCCTTCGTTGCCCGGCAGAACTCCGTCGCTGATTAGGAATGTGGTTGCGCGAGCGTGGTCGGCGATCACGCGAAGTGAAGCTGCATTTTTCGAGTGCGACTCTTTCTCTGATTCCTTTTTTGCGGAGACTCCGGTGAGTTCGGCAGCGCGCGCAATCAGCGGCGTGAACAAGTCCGTGTCATAGTTCGAGACCACTCCTTGCAACACTGCGGTGATGCGCTCGAGTCCCATACCGGTATCGATCGACGGCTTGGGCAGGGGACTCAATTTCCCTGACGCGTCGCGATCGAACTGCATGAAGACGAGGTTCCAGACTTCGACGTAGCGTCCGCAATCGCGGCCGCATGGGAAAGCGCAATTGCCTGCCGCACAATCGGGATGCGCTTTGTCGGAGGACTCGATGCCCATGTCGTAATGGATCTCAGAGCAGGGGCCACAAGGGCCGGTGTCTCCCATGGCCCAGAAGTTGTCTTTGGCGCCCATGGCAAAGATGCGCTCTTTGGGGACGCCGACTTCCATCCAGAATTTTTCCGCGTCGTTATCGCGCGGAACGGAGGCGTCACCCTCGAAGATGGTGACGTAGAGTTTTTGCTTGTCGATGGCGTACCAGTCGGGCGAGGTCATCAGCTCCCAAGAGTAGGCGATGGCCTCGCGCTTGAAGTAGTCGCCAAAGCTGAAGTTGCCGAGCATCTCGAAAAACGTGTGGTGGCGGTTGGTGAATCCTACGTTCTCAAGGTCGTTGTGCTTGCCGCCGGCGCGCACGCACTTCTGCGAAGTCGTCGCGCGCGTGTAATCGCGTTTCTCCAGACCAAGGAAAACGTCTTTGAACTGGTTCATGCCCGCGTTGGTGAAGAGCAACGTGGGATCGTTCTGCGGGACGAGCGAGGAGGAGTGGACGATCTTGTGTCCGCGCTGGGCGAAGTAGTCGAGGAATTTTTGGCGGATTTGCGAGCCGGAGAGCATTGCTGTGATTTTAGCAGGAGGGTCGTTGGCGTTGAGCCGTCAGCCGTCGGCAAAAGCGTATTCACCGCGGAGGCGCAGAGACGCAGAGGAAGGCCAAGATGGTCAAAGCTCTGTTGCCAACCAAGGGATGTAAATCACAACCGCCAATACTAACGTTGCAGCGAAACTGATAGCCATCCTTTGCCAAAAGGGCCGTCGCCGAACTATCGGTTTTTCAAGTGGCTGTAACAAATATGAGCAAATTAGAAGAAGCAGAACAAAGCTGAGTAGCCAAAAAGCAAAACGAACGAAATCTGTAGGGACTGGTATGTTGACGCCTAATCCCGAAACTAGAATGAATATATCGCCCAAGTATATGAGGCAGAAAGCTGCCGCGATTAAATTCACAAAAATCAATCCATACCGTTGCCACTTTTTCATGGCATCTCTTCCTGCAGCGCCGTCAGTACCTCGTCTTCGACATTCCAGTTCTTGAGGATTTTTATGATCGTGCCGGTGCGGAATCCTGCGCGCACCAGCATCCGAAAGACGCGTGCGGTTTCTTTCTGCGAGTTCTTCACCGATTCAGCGTTGCCGCGCGCTGCCGCGCTTGGCTGCTTCACGCGTTTGCGCCGGAGATACTCGCGGGCGAGCGACTCTTCGTCCACGCCCTCGTAGGTAGCGGAGACGGTCTTCTCGATCACATCCGCGTGGACCCCCTTCACCTTGAGATCAGTGATCACGCGCTGTCGACCGAACTTCTGGCTCTCTTTGCGCATGCTGGAATAGGTGCTGGCGAATTGGGTGTCGTTGAGGTAGCGCTGTTCTTTAAGTTTCAGGACGACTGCTTCGATGGCAGCATCTTTGTCGCCCTCGACGTTGCGGAGCCGCAGCAACCGCTTGAGTTCGGCGACGGTGCGCATACGGCGTCCCAAGGCTTGGACGGCGTACTCGTAGAGTTGCGCCGGGTCGTAGGTTTTTTTGGAGCGCGCGAAGGGCACGCGATGGTTTTACCACAGCCCCGCCCGAGACGTGGACCAAACATTTCTAGGTGGTGCAACTTGCCAGATGGTCTTGCCACTGCAACAAAAAAGCCGCCCCGAAGGGCGGCTTTGTAGAGTTGTTGGTTTACTGGCAGATTGGTCCGGCACCTGTGTGGAAGGTGTTGTTGCTTGAGTACCAGTTGCTGACGCCTGCTGAAGGGCTCTGGCGGAAGAACCACGAATAGAATGCCAGTTCCTGCAGGTGATAGGTGTAACCATTGGGCATCGTGACCGGCGGATTGTTGGTGCCTGTCAGCGGGTCGCCGGTTTCCAAGTTGCCTTGGCAGCCTCCAACTTGTCCAATGTGTCCCCACTTCGGTGTTGGATTGTTCCCGAGGGGATCATCCATCCACTCTGAAATCTCATGGGTCATGATCGAGACATCGGCCACACCCGTGAATAGAGTGCCATTACGGCCCTCAAACGAAGAGTTGCCGTAGGTCGTGATCAAGTTTGGAGACGTGTCAGAGTTTTCAGAGTGATAGCCAAGGATGCAGCAGTTGCTCAAATTAGCAGCTGGCGGTCCGCTTGACATCACCACGTTGTAGAACAAAAAGAGCGGGAAAGAGGTAGCAGGAATATTAAGCGATTGGATCATAGCTTCCGCCTGCGGATCCCACCAGTTGATATCAAACACACCCAAACGTCCCGGAAGATTAGGATTGGATCCCGGAGCAGCACCGGCGGTTCCAGGATTGGTTCCGCATTGCCCACCGAATGAGAAGCTGTTTCCCTGCGTTGTCGTAGGTGCAGTGATAGTTTGCAACGGCATAACCGTGACTGGCCCCAGAAGCGTGTGATATTGATTTGCCGCACCCACATATTGCCAGAAGCTGGCTCGTTGGACTGCGTCAATGTATTGAGTGTTCCCCATGTTCACTCCACCGATGGTGAAGTTGGCATTTTGGAAAATAGGAGACTGCTGAGTAAGGCTGAGCGCTGTTCTGCCCGCGCCAATGCAACCGGGGTCGCCTACTGTCGGGTCAAACGTGCGATTTGTGGCAGCAATATAAACCCGCACAGGAACAATGACAGTTGGAATGCTGGTTGAGCGGGTTCCGCGCACCATGGGGCTCTTGCCTACCATGATTCCGGTATAGGTTTTGTTGTCCACGGGTGAGGTGATCTGGTAACTCCAAACAGGAATACCGGCTCCGGAAGCGGAGGCATTCTTGGCGGTGACTACCGGGCCAAGGCTCACGCTATTTCCATCTTCACCTACAGGCGGAAGATTCAGCGGAAGGGAAACCCCACTCATGTCAACATCAGGTTGGGGTTGTTGATCTTGGGCGAATGCTGCCGATGCAGCGATGCACAAGAACGCGGCGCACAGAACGAATACGACTAAACGCTTCATTCAATATCCTCCAGGGGATTTCCGCGCACTTGCGCGGGGCGAATTTTCATTGAGGTTCAAGACGCGGATTACTTGCGTCTGCGGATCGTGCGACCAATGCCTACCAGACCGCTGGCCAGAAGCACCATCGATGAGGGTTCAGGGACTGTGTTGGTGTTGACGGAATCAATTGCAAAGTCCTTGGTGTTGCAATCGAAACCAGAGCAGTTGGTGAGGTCGAAGACCACTTTGGTCATCGAGCCGTTCGAATCGATCAAGCCGACGAAGACCACATTGCCATCGTTGTCGCTGGTAACGCTGTAGGAACCCAACGCCGTGTTGCCGTTATAGGCGGTGATGCGAGCAGTGAATGGTCCCGGGGTGTCTTCCTGAATGTAGGCGCCGGCTGCGAATACGCCCGTGCCGAACGCCAATGACATGGGGCCGTTGGCTCCGCCATTGCCGTTCGAGGTCCAGATCAAGCTGTCACCAGCATTGAAATTCCCAGTCCAGCTGCAGCTGACTGCCGGGCACTGAACAGCGATGATGCTGTCCGGGCCAGCCAGCCCGACTGTTCCGTTATAACCAAGGCCTGAGGTGGCGCCGAAAGAGGAACCCAGAGTGGTTCCATCCGGGCCTTTTTGCGCCCAGTTGTAAGAGTCGTTCGCGTTCAGAGCACCCAAACTGCTGACACCGATAAGCGAATCTGCCGATGCGATAGCAGAGAAGCACGTTACCAGTAAACCTACTGCAAACAGGGCTTTCAAACCCTTCATAAAACCTCCATGGATTGAGTCTGGTAAGGACTTTTTTGGGGGACAACCAAGCAGAGTTGCAGCACGTTTTAGCCCATAAACACGCGCCTTATTTGTCAGTTACTTAAGTAACCAAAGTAGTAACCGTGTTGCAAAACTCTGCAACTGGTATGCACCCATTCGACACTTGCCAACGATCAAGTGGAGTTTGGGACGGGTTATCCACACGAGGCACCTTCGGGTTTCGGCTCTCGGCGAAAGCGCTTTGTAAGAGCCCGGGGCTAAAGCCCAATTTCGAGTGATCCGGACGCGGAGCTTTAGCCCGCCCTTCTACCGGTGCCGTGCCTTCGACTTAGCTGTGCTCCGCTTCCCACGACGAGTCGCGATCATAGAAAAACCGCCCCGGAGGGCGGCTTGCATAACAAGAAAAACGGTATCAAGGAAACCCTATCTTCCGAATTTGGCTGCGTCCATCTGTTCGCGGGCGGCGTCTGCGGTGGAGCCGATACCTTGGCAGCGCAGCTTGAAGTCGTCCGGATTGGTAGCGTTCTCAAGCGCGATCTCATAGGTGATGAGGTTCTGCGTCATGAGGTCATAGAGCGACTGGTCAAAGCTCTGCATGCCATATTGCGTGCCGCCTTGCGTGACCGCTTCGTGTATCTGCCGGGTTTTTTCCGGAGTGATGATGCACTCGCGGACATAGGCGGTGGATATGAGGACTTCGACGGCGGGCACGCGTCCGGTGCCGTCTGCGCGGCGCACGAGACGTTGGCTGACGACTGCCTTGAGCGTTGTCGCGAGTTGCAAGCGGACTTGCTTCTGCTCTGGCGGCGGAAAGACGGAGATGATGCGGTTAATGGTCTCTGTCGCGTCGAGGGTGTGCAACGTGGAGAAGACCAAGTGGCCGGTTTCAGCGGCGTGCAGTGCGGTGCCGATGGTTTCCAGATCGCGCATTTCGCCGACGAGGATGATGTCAGGATCTTGACGAAGACTGGCGCGCAGCGCCGAGCCGAATGAAGGAGTATCGACTTCTACTTCGCGTTGATTGACGAATCCTTTTTTGTCACGATGCAGAAATTCGATCGGGTCTTCAATGGTGACGATGTGTTCCGGGCGGGTGGAATTGATGCGATCGAGCATAGCGGCAAGTGTTGTTGATTTTCCGGAGCCCGTCACACCGGTGACGAGGACCAATCCGCGCGATGCTTCGCAGATCTCTTCGATGATGCGCGGCATGAACAACTCTTCCAGCGCCTTGATCTTGGTGGGAATCATACGAAGGACTAGTCCTACGTTGCCGCGCTGCTGGAAGACGTTGACGCGGAAGCGGCCGAGTCCGGCGACACCGTATGCCATGTCAAGTTCGGAGCTGTCTTTGAATTTCTGCTTCTGCCGGTTGGACATCATGCTGAAGGCCATGTTCAACATGTCTTCGGCGGAGATGCGCGGTTGCTCGCTGATGGGAACCAGATCGCCGTCGATACGGCAGTGCGGATAGTTGCCGACTTTCAAGTGCAAGTCAGAGGCTTTGCGCTCAATGGCGATTCTTAGCAGGTCATCAATGTGCATGTAAATTCCGTTTCCCGTTTCCCGTCTTTCGTTTTCGATCTTGGGGGATCGCCCGGTGCCCCCGGGTTTCAAGAAAAAATCAGTGCTTTTAAACAGAGTAGCTGAACGTGGAAAGTACCATGAACAACAGCAATACGCAATCGGGGAATAGCGCAGAATCACCTTAAGGAAACTTATGCCAGCGGCGTGAATCTGATTAACTGCCATACAATCGATACGGGCCCAACCTGAGGAAGATGCATGGAAGATCGCAGGCCGCACGTCGTCATAGTGGGCGCAGGATTTGGCGGGCTTTACGCCGCGCAGTCGCTGGCCAAGCTACCCGTCAAAGTCATCATTGTTGACAGAAAAAACCACCACACATTTCAGCCGCTGCTCTACCAGGTAGCGATGGCGGTGTTGTCGCCGGCGGAGATCGCTTCGCCCATCCGCGGCATTTTTCGCTCGCACAAAAACGTTGAGGTCCTGCTGGGCGAAGTTGTTGGTTTCGACCTGGAGAAGCAAATGGTGAAATTCAAGGACAGCGAAGTGACGATTTCCTACGATTACCTGATCGTTGCGGCAGGCGCGGGACATGCGTACTTCGGGCATCCGGAGTGGGCGCCGCTAGCGCCGGGACTGAAAACGATCGAGGACGCGCTGGAGATTCGTCGGCGCGTGTTGATGGCATTTGAGAGTGCGGAACGCCGAGCCGCAGTGGGAGTGCCGGCACCGCCGCTGAACTTCGTAATCGTTGGCGGTGGTCCGACAGGAGTGGAACTGGCGGGCGCGCTAGCGGACATTGCTCGTCGAGTGATGGCAAACGATTTTCGTTTCATCGATCCGAAGCAGGCGCGTGTGATCTTGGTAGAGGGTGGACCGCGGGTGTTGGCGGCGTATCCGCCGGATCTTTCGGCGAGCGCCGAAAAACAATTGAATGATCTGGGAGTGGAAGTCCGGACGAAAACTGTTGTGACCGGTGTGGAAGATGGTCAGGTGAGGATCGGGGATGAAGTGTTGCCGTCGGCAGTGACGATGTGGGCGGCGGGAGTGGCCGCGTCTCCGCTGGGAAAGATGTTGAGCGATAAGACCGACAAAGCCGGAAGAGTGACGGTCGCGAATGATCTGACGCTGCCGGGACATCGCAATGTGTTCGTGATCGGAGATCTGGCGTCGTATGCGGATGCAGATGGAACTCCGGTACCCGGAGTCGCGCCGGCAGCGATCCAGATGGGAAAGTTTGCGGCGGAGATGATTGAAGCAGATATTGATCGCGAACCGCGACGGACATTTCATTATCTCGACAAAGGGAGTCTCGCGACCATCGGGCGATCGAAGGCCGTTGGGATGGTTGGCAAGATTCATTTCTCAGGATTTATTGCGTGGCTGGCGTGGTTGTTTGTCCACGTGATGTTTTTGATCGGATTCAGGAATAGAGCGTTTGTGATGGCGGAGTGGGCAGTCACGTATTTCAGTTATCAGAGAGCTGCGAGGTTGATAACGGATAGGGCGTGAGGCGTTTCGCCGCAGCTATCAGTGAAATCAAAGGCGCACACGAAGGACACGAGGGGAGCACGAAGGGGATCTGCGCAGACCGTGTCGTGCTGGTGGCGCTTGGCATTCACTACAAGCATTCCCACCGTCTACGCGGTGGGCTATTCCCTTTCGCGCCGCTGGCGCTCCAAAGTCAAACCTCTAAGTTGTTTGACCGCTACGGGTGGTGAGTGCCATTTCACGGTCGAGATCGCGGGTTCCGGAGTGGGCGTCCTTCTTCTTTTTGCCGAAGATTTTTTGCAGACGCTTCTGGAAGTTGTCGAGATAGATGTAGTAGACCGGTGTGATGTAGAGCGTCAGCAGTTGTGACAGGACCAAACCGCCGACGACGGCGAGGCCGAGTGGACGTCGGGTTTCGGCTGTCGCGCCAATTCCCATTGCGATCGGGAGCGTGCCCATGAGGGCGGCCATGGTGGTCATCATGATGGGGCGGAAGCGGACGAGCGCGCCCTGGTAGATGGCGTCCTCGGCGGATTTGTTTTCTGTGCGCTGCGCTTCGAGCGCGAAGTCAATCATCATGATGGCGTTCTTCTTGACGATTCCCACCAGCAACAGAATGCCGACGAATCCGTAGAGATTGAGTTCGTACTTGAACATCATCAGCGTCAGGAGTGCGCCGACGCCGGCCGAGGGCAATCCGGAGAGGATGGTGACCGGATGGATGAAGCTCTCATACAGAATGCCGAGCACGATATAGATGACGAAGATGGCCATGATCAACAGCAGGCCGAGTCCTTTGACCGATGATTGAAAGGCTTGCGCGGTTCCCTGGAAGGAAGTAGTCATGCTGCCGGGAAGGTTCTTGCGCGCGGATTCTTCGACCAGAGCTGTGGCTTCGCTCAGTGAGACTCCGGGTTTGAGGTTGAAGCTGAGGGTGACTGCGGGCGCTTGTCCCTGGTGCGTTACGGAGAGCGGGCCGACGCTACGGCTCAAGGTGGCGACGGCATTCAGAGGAACCAGCGCGCCGTTCGATGAGCGGACATAGAGCAAGCTCAGCGATGCGGGATCAAGCTGGTACTGTGGCTCGAGTTCCATGATCACGCGATATTGGTTATTGGGCGCGTAGATAGTCGAGACTTGGCGCGCGCCGTAGGCGCTGGCGAGGGCGTCTTCAATCTGGAAGGCGCTGATGCCGAGCGCGGAAGCTTTGTCGCGGTTGACGTCAACATTTACCTGCGGGTTCTTGATCTGCAGATCGGTGGTGACGTCCTGCAATTGCGAGAACTCGCGCAGCTTGGCCTCGAACTGCGGGGCCACGCGATAGAGTTCTTCAGTGTCAGGCGATTGCAGTGTGTACTGATACTGCGTTTTCGTTTGGCGTCCGCCGAGGTTGATCAGCGCGGGAATCTGCAAGAAGGCGTTGATGCCGATCACTCTTGCTAGTTTGGGGCGAAGGCGCTGGAGAACTTCTTCCGCCCCGGGGCGCTGATCTCGAGGCACGAGGCGGATAATGATGCGTCCGGTGTTGCCGCCGCCGAGCGTGGACATGAATGCTTCGACGGACGGATCTTGCGCGACCACCTGCGCCAACTCCTGCTGGTGAACAACCATTTCGTCCCACGAGATTCCCTGTGCGGCTTCGGTGCTGACAGCGATGCGTCCGATGTCTTCGGTAGGCAAGAAGCCTTTTGGGATGGCGCCGAAGAGATAGAAGGTGGCGACGAAGACGACCACAGATGCGATTACGGTTACGATCTTATGTCGCAACACTAATTTCAGTGACCACTCATATCCGCCGAGGATGCCGTCAAAGATTTTTTCGGTTGAGCGATAGAGCGCTCCGTGTTCTTCGCGCGGAGTGTGTCGGAGGAATTTGCTGCAGAGCATCGGCGTGAGCGAGAGCGAGACGAATCCTGAGACCAGGATGGCAACGGCGATGGTGACGGCGAATTCGTTGAGCAGGCGTCCGATGATGCCGCTCATGAAGATGACCGGGATAAACACAGCCGCGAGCGAGAGCGTCATGGAGATGATGGTGAAGCCAATCTCTTTGGCGCCGTCCATGGCAGCGTCAAACGGAGCTTTGCCCATCTCCATGTGGCGAACGATGTTCTCGAGCATGACGATAGCGTCATCGACGACGAATCCGACGGACAGGGTGAGCGCCATCAGCGAGAGGTTATCCACGCTGAAGCCGAGCAAGTACATGGCGGTAAACGTGCCCACGATGGACATGGGCAGTGCCAAGCTCGGAATGATGGTGGCGGAGACGTTGCGCAAGAAAACGAAGATCACCATCACAACGAGAGCGATGGTGAGAAGCAACGTGAATTTCACGTCGCCAACGGATTGGCGGATAGAGAGCGAGCGATCGAAGAGTGTTTCAAGCTTAACCGTGGGCGGAAGCTGTTTGCGGAGGACTTCCAATTTCTTGAGTACGTCGTCTACAACCTGAACTGTATTGGTGCCGGGCTGACGTTGAACGGCGAGGATGATGGCACGGTCGTTCTGAAACCACGTGGCGGTCTTGTCATTCTCGACGCTGTCAGTAACTTTGCCGAGTTCTCCGAGGCGAACTGGCGCACCGTTTCGGTAGGCGACGATGAGTGGGCGGAACTGGTCGGCTGTGGTGAGCTGTCCATTGGCCTGAATGGTGAAAGCGTTGTGCTTGCCAAACAGGGTGCCTGTTGGCATGTTGACATTGCCGGTGCGCATGGCCGCGGCAACTTCATCGATACCAATCTTGCGGGCTGCGAGCGCCCGCGGATCAAATTGAGTGCGAACGGCATACTTCTGGCTGCCGTAAACCTGCACCTGCGCGACGCCGGAGATAGTGGAAATGCTTTGCGCAACGGTGGTCTCAGCGTACTCGTCAACTTCTGAAAGCTTCAACGTGGGCGAACTGAAGGCGAGATACAAGACAGGCTGGTCTGCCGGGTTTACTTTCTGATACGACGGCGGAGAAGGCATGTCCGCGGGCAGATCGCGGAGCGTCTTTGCGATTGCTGCCTGGACATCCTGTGCGGCTGCGTCAATGTTGCGAGCCAATGTGAACTGGACAGTGATCTGGGTGCTGCCGAGCGAATTCACAGAGGTCATCTGATCGACGCCGGCGATGGTCGCGAACTGCTTTTCCAGCGGCGTTGCGACGGAAGTCGCCATGGTGTCAGGGTTCGCACCGGGGACGTTGGCGTTGACGACGATGGTGGGGAAATCGACTGTGGGCAGATCGCTAACGGGCAGCAATTGATAGGCGAAGATGCCGAAGATGAGAATCGCCGTCATCACCAGCGTGGTAGCGATGGGACGCTTGATAAATGTTTCAGCAATCATGATTGCAGCTCCTTCGATGGGGGCTGCGGAATATCCTTGCTGGCTTTGATCTCGACCTTGCTTCCCTTCACGAGGCGGATCTGGCCGTCAATGACGACTCGCTCGCCGGGTTTGACCCCGGATTGAATCACTGACTCCCCGCCGACAGTGCGCTTGACCGTGACCCGGCGCAGGTCTGCTATGTCGCCGTTGATTACAAATAGATACTGGCCTTGTTGTCCGGTTTGAATGGCTTGTGAAGGTACGACGATTGCATTGGGTTCGCTGGTGAGTGTGAGGACTACATCAACGAACTGTCCGGGCCAGAGGCGGCGGTCAGTATTGTTGAAAGTGCCTTTCAACTTAATGGTTCCGGTGGCAGCATCAACGGTGTTGTCAATGAAACTCAGCTTGCCTTCGATGGGACGATCGGCTTCCCCGGAGATCACGGCGAGGACGTGGAGAGAGCCGGCAGAGGAGAATCGCTTGACGTCAGCAAGTTGTTGCTCGGGAATCGAAAAGTTCACATATATAGGTGTGATCTCATTGATGGTGACGAGAGGCACGTCATTGGCTTTGACGAGGTTGCCGTTGTCCACCATGAGATCGCCGGTGCGTCCGGTGATGGGCGCGTAAATCTTTGTGTATTGCAGTTGCAGCTTAGCGAATTCAACGGCATCTTTATCGGCGGCGACTCCGGCGTCTGAAGCGTCAGCTGTGGAGACGAACTGATCGTAGGCCTGCTGCGCGACGACCCCCTCTTTCAAAAGCTTTGCGTATCGTTCAGCCTGCACGCGGTTGTTCTTGGCTTGCGCTTCATCGCGGAGAAGATTGTTTTCCGCGCGGCGAAGGTCGGCTTCGAGTTGGCGGCGATCAAGGACGAAAAGCAGATCGTTCTGGTTGACGTCTTGCCCTTGCTTGAAATGGACTTCGGTGATCTGTCCGTTGACCTGTGATTTGATGGCGACGGCTTGGTGCGCCTGCACGTTGCCTATGGCGCGGACAGAGACAGGAACGTCCTTCTGAACCGCTGCGGCAACGGTGACAGGGACGCTTTGTGGGCCTTGAGCTGCCACCTTGGCTTCTTCTTTTCCGCAGCCTGCCAGGGCGAGCGCCAGAGCGATGATGACGGGATATTTCGGGAGACTCGATCTCATTTAATTAGTTTCTTCCAACTTGTTTTTGTTAAACGGCGCGTAGAGCTTTCAATCCAGTCTTGGACTGTTTCAACGCGGTGACGTCACCACTGTTGTTGATGGATAACGGTTCGCTTTTCTTGGGCGTGGCGGATCTCGCCATGCCAGCAAGCCAAATCTGTGAAAACGTAGTGCTGACTTCTTCGATGTCAAACTTCTGAAAATTCTTTCCACCCAAGAGTTCCTGCACGATGAAGTGGTGGATCAACATGCCGACGAATCCGCGGGCCGCGAGCATGGCATCGACTTTACGAAATTCTCCGCTGCGAATGCGTTCACGGATGCGGACGGCGAGCATCTCGTAGTATCGCGATAGTTGAGTACGAAAGAAGTGGTCAGAAAGTTTGTGGTTCTCAAGCGCGCTGAAAAGAAGCAGACGATAGAGTTGGGGATCTTCGGTGTGGCGGCGAAGAATGTCCGCAGCAATTCCGGCGAAGACGGAGGCGTCGTCCTGCTTAGACTCGAGGCGTTTTTGTAGCTGTGTCCTCGCGCCACGGGCCTTGCACTTTGCCTCGATGATCTCCACATAAAGATTTTCTTTCTTCGGGAAATGGCGATAGATGAGCGCTTCGGTAACTCCGGCAGCAGCGGCGATCTGTCGCGTGGTGGTTCCACGGTAACCTTGTCGCGCAAAGAGTTCGGCGGCGACTTCGATCAGGTTTTGTCGGCGTGCAGGAGCGCTCAGACGCATAGTAAGCAGACACTTACTTTAGCATAGTAGCTGCTTATTGCGGGCGATGCGCGCGGATGTGCTTGAGGATGATGTCCACGGATTTGTCGAGCGGCTGGCTGCCGTCGAGGATGATGTCCGCGAATTGTTTCGTGGGATTCACGAACTGGTCCGCCATGGGTCTGACGGTCTCGGCATACTGCTTTTGAACGGATTCGGGGGTGCGTCCGCGCTCGGTGACGTCGCGGGCCTGTCGGCGGGGCAGGCAGAGATCGTGAATGGCCTCGACGAATACTTTTGTTCCGTAGATGGGACGAATTGAACTCCAGTAAAGAGTGAAGAGTCCTTCAACGATGAGATATTCCGCGCTGCGCACGCGCTCGGTCTGTTTGGAGCGAGTGTGAAGAGCGAAGTCGTAAATGGGGCGAATGATCTCTTCTCCTTCGGCGAGTTGATGCAAGTGCTGGCTGAGGAGGTCGGAGTCGAGCGAATCAGGGTGATCGAAGTTGGCGCGGGCGCGGTCCTCTAACGAAAGATGCGCGAGGTCGAAGTAGTAGGAATCCAGAGAAAAAATAGTGGACGGAAGCGCGGCGGCGATGCCGCGAGCGACTGAGGTCTTGCCGGAGCCGGAAGGGCCGGCAATGGCGATGATGTAGGGGCGGTTTTTAGTTTCGAGTTTCAGAAGCACGTTTCGCGTTTCAAGTTTCAGAAGCTAGTTTCGAGTTTCGAGTTTCAAGGGCAAGCTGTGCGGCACGGCTCAAGCCGTGCCCTGACTGTCCGTGCACTGACTATCCTTTTACGGGCGCTCCGACGTCGGCGGCGAGTTGTGGGATTAGGGATTCGAGGAGGGCGACGAAGTGCCCGCGGACGCGTTCACCGACTTCGAGAACTTCCTTGTGATCGAGTGGAGCGCCGAGTCCGGCGGCGAGATTCGTCACGCAAGAGATCGCCAGGACTTTCACTCCCATGTGTCGCGCGGCGATGGTCTCGGGCACGGTGGACATGCCGACGACGTCCGCACCCATGACTTGGAAGGCGCGGATCTCCGCGGGCGTTTCATAGCTGGGGCCGCTGACTGCGAGGTACACACCTTCATGAATCTTCACGCCGATGCGCTTCCCTTCTTTCATTGCGAGCGCGCGATATGCGGGATCGTAAGCGGCGGTCATGTCAAAGAAGCGCAATCCGAAGCGGGGATCGTTGGGGCCGGACATGGGATTGTGTCCCAACATATTAATGTGGTCAGTGAGGACGACGAGGCATCCCGACTCGAGTTTGGGACTGATACCTCCGGCGGCGTTGGTGAGGATGACGGCGCGGACGCCCATGCGCGCGAGAACGCGGAGCGGAAACACGACCTGCTCCATCGTGTATCCCTCGTAAAAATGCACGCGACCTTGCATGGCAGCAATGGGGACTCCGCCGACGTTGCCGATGACGAGTTTGCCAGCGTGTCCTTCGGCGGTGGACTTGGGAAAATTTGGGATGTCGCCGAAGGAAATGCGTGTGGCATCGGTGATCGAGGGAGAGTCGCCGAAAGCGCCTAGTCCCGAGCCGAGGACGATAGCGACCTTCGGGCGTAGCTTGGTCTTAGAGAGAACAAATTCGGCGGCGATAGTGGCTGAAGTGTATTGATCCATAATTTTTAATAACCACAGAGAGCACAGAGGCTCGCTGAGGTCTTGGGGAGTGTCGTGGTTGTCATTCGCTTAGTTTCTGGCTTTGAGAATCTCTACCTCAGGGGCTAAAGCCCCATCTTCTTCGCGATCTGAATGCAGGGCTGAAGCCCTGCGCCACCCCAAAGCTTCCCTTGTTTAAATGCAGAACGGGCTACTAAACCTAAACCAGTATCCCCACAATAGCGGCGGAGATGAGGTTGGCCATGGTTCCAGCAAGCATCGCGCGGAATCCGAGTTTGGCGAGTTCGTCGCGCTTATTCGGAGCGAGGGCGCCGATGCCGCCGAGTTGAATCCCTATAGAAGAAAAGTTAGCGAAGCCGCAGAGCGCGAATGTGGCGATAGTGAATGTGCGCGGATCGAGTGCGGCCTTCATCGGCCCGAGCTGCGAGAAGGCGACCAGTTCATTGATGACCATACGCGTGCCGAGAAGATTTCCGATACGGATGCAGTCGTGCCAGGGGATGCCGATGAGCCAGGCGACGGGAGCGAAGACCCATCCGAAGATCTTTTCCATGCTTTCGGGAATCCACGCGATGTGATTGTGAATGCCGCCGAGGATGCCATTCAACATAGCGATGAGGGCGACGAACGCGATGAGCATGGCGCCGACGTTGACCGCGAGATGCAATCCGTCGATGGTGCCGCGTGCAATGGCGCTGAGGATGTTGCTGTCTTTGAATTCGTCTACGTCGGCCATTTCGACCTTGGTGCCGCTGACCGGTTGTTCGGTCTCAGGGACGAGCATCTTGGCGAGGAGAATGGTTCCGGGTGCGGTCATGATGACAGCAGCGAGAATGTGCTTTGCTTCGACTCCGAAGGAGATGTATGCGGCCATGATTCCGCCAGAAACGTGCGCCATACCAGCGGTCATAATGGTCATCAGTTCCGAGCGGGTGAGCTTGGGCAAAAACGGACGGATGGTGAGCGGGGCTTCGGTTTGTCCCATGAAAATGCTGGCGGCTACGTCGAGCGATTCCGCGCCGCTGACGCCCATGACCAGAGTCATGAACTTGGCCATCTGCTTGATGATGATCTGCATGATGCCGAGGTAATACATCACGGCGAAAAATGCAGCGATAAAGATGATGGTGGGCAGGACTTGGAAGGCGAAGACGAACCCGACTTTGACAGCGGCGGGAGAGTTATCAAGATTACTGATCGCTCCGCCGGTGCCGAGTGCGCCGAACATGAATTGCGCGCCATTTCCCGCGTAGGAGAGCAGATGATTCACCGCACTGCCGGCCTTCGCCATGACTTCTTGTCCGTAAGTGAACTTGGTGACGAGGATGGCGAAGAAGAATTGCAGGCCGACGCCCCAGGCAACGGTCTTGAGGCGAATCGCTTTGCGATTTGTGGAGAAGGCGTAACAAGCACCCAGAATTACCAGTATCCCAAGCAGACCGGTGAATCTCGCCATTTGTAGTTTCTCGTTTCTAGTTTCTAGTTTCTCGAAAGTGTGTCAGGGCAGAGCTAGTCAGCATGCGCAGATAACGCTTTGCCTATCACTTGATGAATCAAAGGCGGACGAGACGTCGGCGGCTTTTCGCCAACCTCATAACTGTCATTCAAAATCTCGAGCGCTTGCGCGAGGCGGTCTTCCCATCCCGGGGTGACGGCATTGTAGTGAACGGTGCAGATGGAGTCGCCGGTTTTTACAGTGTCGCCGACTTTCTTGTGCAGAACGAGGCCAACGGCGTGATCGATGGAGTCTTCTTTCTTGCTGCGTCCGCCACCGAGGGTAAGGCTGGCTGTTCCGACATACTCGCATTGCACGGCAGTGATGAAGCCATCGCGCGTGCTCTTGAATTCCGTCGTATGCGATGAATGCGGGAGGCGGCTGGGCTTGTCCACGACGGAGATGTCGCCACCACCTTGCAGGCGGAGAATCTCTTTGAACTTGGCGAGAGCTTTGCCGGAGGTGAGCATTTCTTCGGCGCGATTGCGTCCGGAGTCAACGCTGGTGACTGAGTCTGTGAGGAAAAACATCCACGCAGAGAGTTCGACGGAGAGCGTGCGCAGGTCATGCGAGAGAGGATGCGAATCGCCGCGCATGATCTCGATGCATTCGAGTATCTCAAGCGAGTTTCCGACTGTGCGCCCGAGGGGCTGATCCATGTCAGTGATGAGAGCGGCGACACGTTTGCCCATTTGCTGTCCGGTCTCGACCATGAGTTCAGCGAGATGAATCGCGTCTTCCTTCTTCTTCATGAACGCGCCGGAACCGGTCTTCACGTCGAGAACGAGAGCATCGATTCCCTCTGCGAGTTTTTTGCTCATGATGGAGGCGCAGATGAGTGCGGGGCTCTCGACTGTCCCGGTGACGTCGCGCAGGGCATAGAGCTTTTTGTCGGCGGGCGCGATCTCGGCGGTCTGGCCAATGAGGCCGCATCCGCAGGTCTTGAGCACGTGCATGAACTGTTCGGTGCTGAGATTGACGTTGAAGCCGGGAATGGATTCGAGCTTGTCGAGCGTGCCGCCGGTGTGTCCGAGGCCGCGGCCGCTGATCATGGGGACGGTGAGTCCGGCGGCAGCGACGATGGCAGCGAGGATGAAGGATGTTTTGTCGCCGACTCCGCCGGTGGAATGCTTGTCCACTTTCTTGCCGGGGATGGATGAGAGGTCCATCGTCGCGCCGGAGTTCAGCATGAGTTCGGTGAGCGCAGCGATCTCAGTGCGCGACATCCCGCGAAGGAGCACGGCCATGAGCCATGCGGACATTTGGTAATCGGGGATGGAGCCGGCGGTGTATCCGTTCACGAGCGCGGCGATTTCCTCGCGCGTGTGCTCGGCGCCGTCGCGCTTTTTGCGGATGAGGTCTACTGGACGCATGTATGCGGAAAAAAGAGAGTAGCAGAAGCAAGTGGGAAGTGGGTAGTGGGAATTCGTAGGTCCTGGTTCGTAGTTAGTAGTTCGTAAGGGCTTCGTCTTACAAACTGAAACTGTCAGGCAGCAGCTCGGCGATGGTGGATTCCTTGATGCCGTCATTTCCCTGGTAGTAGACGACGATGTCTTTACCGAATTCGGCGATGACTTGTCGGCAGGCACCGCAGGGCGAACAGGGCACATTCTCTGAGTTCACCACGGCAATCGCTTGAATCGTGATCTTGCCTTGGGGTGTAACATTCGAGGCGGCGACAGCTGCGAAGATGGCGTTGCGCTCGGCACAGATGGTGAGTCCGTAAGAGGCGTTTTCGACGTTGCATCCGGAGAAGATCTTGCCGTCGGCAGTGAGGAGCGCTGCGCCGACGAGGAATTTAGAGTAAGGCGCATAAGCGTGCTTGGTGGCCTCGTGTGCGGCGGCGATGAGTTGGTCGCGGAGTGCGGGTGAGATGGACATAAAGGGCGAGTAGTATAAACCCGTTTCCGGTTTCTCGTTTTTGGTTTCTGGTGAAAGTCAAAAGCAGAACAGGGCACCGGCTATTAAACCGCTGGGGCCCCTCTCTTTTCGCAAGTAAACTCAATAGCCTCTGGGTAGGCCTCTTGAACTGCCAAGTTGTGGTATCGAGATTTTGCACCCTTAACCAGAAGTGCACAGGCATTTTTCGACCGAAGCTGCAGCATGAAAGTGCCCCACTCGCGCTCTGGAAAACCGCGAACAACAGAATCTCTTGCGAAGTCAGGGATGGCGCCCAAGAGGTTTAAGAACTGCTATCGGAATCATTGTTACCATACCATCCATAATGCCAAAAAAGGGATGGTCCCAATCGGCGAGGTAGAAAACAGCTATCTCCAGGGGCTTGTCGGATTCAGGCATTGAGTCAAGTCGGGCAATGAAAGTGACGGTTGGGAGCGGATGGCACTCCAGTTGCCGCTCCAGGTGCTTATCAGTCTCGAAAGTGAGATCGAGGGTCGTGAGTTCGCAGCCGGGGATATACACAATCACTTTGATTCGGGTAGCGGGTTTCCCCTCTGCTGATGCGTTTATGACATAGGACTCTTGATTTTTCTTCTCTGAGACGAAATTGCCAATTCCCCCAAACTGTCCGCTCATGAAGTAGTTGATGTGAGCTAGTTCTGAGGCAGTCCCTGTGGGCATTTTCAACTGCACTGTCGGGAGTTCCGGGTCAGGGACCAACTGAGACTGGGTAACCATGCTGGCTTGCGACAGCAAAACCAGAATCATGCTTACACGTATTTTCATTCCGCCTCCCTCAATTTTTCTTCCTGAACGGATAGACCATCTGTTTTAGGTAGCCCTCAGGCACGGGGTTGTTGGTGATGCCGTATGCGTGGGGCCATTCGCCTTTGGGCATGTGAAATGTTCCGAAGAGCAGATCGAGTGCGGGCAGATGGACGGCGAAATTCTTGTCTATAGCTTCGGCGTCTGCGCCGTGGTGCCAATGATGAAACTGCGGAGTGGCGAAGAGCAAGCGTAGCGGTCCGAAGTTGAAGCGCACGTTCGCATGGATGAAAGTGGCCTGAAGCGAGACTACGATCACGTAAGCCAGCAGCGCGGCTTGGCTGAATCCCAGTACATAAAATGGCAGGAAGATGATGGCGCGGGTGGCGACGGCATCCACGAGGTGGAGCCGTGACCCGGCGAGCCAGTCCATGGCCTCAGCGGAGTGGTGCACGGCGTGGAATCTCCAGAGCGATGGCCAGGTGTGGAATGACCGATGCACCCAGTATTGGAAGAGATCAGCGATGAGGATGACTTCCAGAAATTGCAGGACGACGGGCTGTGATCGCACCGCTGATTGAAATTGCGCGGACACTGCCCATGAGAACAAGACCATCGCCGGCTTCATGGTGAGTAGTGTGGTGAATCCGACGAGGAGATTGCTCATGAGGAAGTAGATGATGTCCGTGCGCCAGCCCTGGCGGAAGATGGCCTGCTCGGGATGTCGCGCGAAGAGACGCTCCATGGGGACGAAAACCGCCGAGAAGAAAATCAAATTGAGCAGAAACCAATCGAGGCCGAGGTATGGGCCGTTGCTCAACTCGCCTTCGATAGGCACTTGTGAGCCGCCGAGCAATGCCGCAATGAGCGTGCATGCCACGCCGATGATTCCGAGCACGCGCCACTTACGCAGGCAGATGCAAATGACTCCGAAGAGAAATCCTGAGACCAGCCCGACATGAATGAGCGCGCGGATGTATGGCATTGGATAAAGCGCGCGCGCCTCAGGGACGGTGAGCAGCGACGGGAACAACAGACAGAAGACGGCGAACAATCCCATGCCGCCAAGCAGGACAGAGAAGACGCCACTGATCCATCCGGAACCGAATGCCCTGAGAGCGGGATCTTGTGTGGCTTCGGGTGACATCAGGATGCCTCGATCGGCTGTTCTTCGGCGCGGGGTTGGAGACCGGTTAGCAGTGTGATCATGCGTTCGAGTCGGCGGAAGAAATCTGTGTATGCGAGCAGTGGATTGCACCATCCACTGATGATGCAGTAGTTGGTGACGTGGGGAGCAGTGTGGTGGATCTGATGATGCTGTGAGCCGAGGATCAATCTGGACGCCTGGAGAATATGCACCAACTTCGGCGGCTTCGGCCGGTGTGACCACTGGTGAATCTGATTTGTGGGCAGGCTGACTAAACAGAATGCGGCGATGAAGACGGCGAGAAATCTTCCGCTAACGGTGTTCAGTGGAATGAGCAGCGCGGCGAGCAAGAGCGGAATGCAGCCCATGGCGACATCACCATTGGTGTCGACGAAGTTGCGCCGCAGAAAATCATGCGGATTGATGTGATGCACACGGAATGGGCGCAGGAAGCGGCGTCCGATGACAGGCCATTGCTCGCTGCCCCATGTGTCGGCTGTCCAATGGACGAGACCGGAGACGAAGTCGGCGGCGGGGAGGGCGAGAAGGATGGCGAGGGGAGTTGTCCAGTGAAGTGTCTGGACGCGCGCGAAGTGGATTGCATTTGCGAGAATCAGTGCGCATGCGGTGAGGATCGAAAGCGCCTCTATCGTCTGGACGAGGATGCTCATCTCGTCGTGAGTGGGAGCGGAGGCTTCGGCGACGGTGAGCGAGGAATCCAAGCGAACTCCTGAAGAAGTGTTGAGTGGATTATAGAGAGGAACGCGTGGGAATCACTAGAAAATCAGAGCGCGATGAGTAACTCTCGGCGTAGTTGTTCGACCCGGTCCGTGTCACCCCGCTTCCAGTATTTGAAAGCGGTCCAGAAGCGAAACTCCTTTGCTCGCTTGCGTTTCATTTTCAGATGTACCCCGCAGGCGCTCGCGCCGAGTCTCACCCGGTTATCGGAATTTGGTGGGGCCTGTAGGACTCGAACCTACAACCCAGCGATTATGAGCCGCTTGCTCTGACCATTGAGCTAAGGCCCCCCGTGTTCTACTGTAGCAAATTCGGGAGTAGCGGCAAATTCTGACGCTAGGCTTCGGCGAATCTGTAAAAACGCCGGTTGGGAAGTACATAAGGATAAAATGTGGCTTTCTGGCAGCCCGAACATCTAAGAGTGAGTTCTTAGTCCTAGGGTCTGCTGAAAGCAGCAAGGATTAAGGCGTAATATCTACGATTCTGGAAAAGCTTAAGGTATGTCACTGACGCTAATCTCAAAAACGCAACAAAAGCAGGGCAGAATCGTGGCGGAGCCGGGGAGTGGGCAGCCGATTGCTGAGCATGCGCTGCTGGGCGAAAAATTCAAGTCGGTGCGGGAGATGACGCAGTCGCTGGCGGCCGGGTTGAGCGCCGAAGATTGTATGGTGCAGTCGATGCCGGATGCCAGTCCGGTGAAGTGGCACCTGGCGCATACGACGTGGTTCTTTGAGACGTTCGTGTTGACGCCGACCCTGAAGGATTATCGTTCTCTGAATCCTGAGTATCGAAATTTCTTCAATTCTTATTACAACGCTGTGGGTGACCGTCCTTTGCGGGAACAGCGCGGAGTGTTTTCGCGGCCGAGCCTGGACGAGGTGTATGCGTATAGACGGCATGTGGATGAGGCGATGCTGCGATTGCTGGAATCAGAGACGCCGAAGGAACTGGCGGATCTGGTCACGTTGGGATTGAACCACGAACAGCAGCACCAAGAGTTGATCGTCACAGACATGAAACACGGTCTGGCGGCAAATTCGCTACGTCCGGCATTTCATGAGCGCAGTGCGAAATCCGAGGCACGGGATTACAGCGTACCTAAGCTGCAATGGTTCCGATACCCGGCAGGGATTTTTGAGATCGGACATGATGGCGAGGGATTCGCGTTCGATAACGAAGGGCCGCGGCACAAGACTTACTCGCAGGGATTTCAGTTGGGCTCGCGATTGATGACCAACGCGGAGTATTTGCAATTCATGTTGGATGATGGATATCAGAGGCCGGAGTTGTGGCTTTCAGAGGGCTGGGAGACGGCGCGCACGCAACGCTGGGAGGCTCCGCTGTACTGGGAGAAGCGCGGCGAACAGTGGTGGAATTTTACGTGCGATGGAATGCGGCAGATCCGATTGAATGAGCCGCTGTGCCATGTGAGTTATTTCGAAGCAGACGCATTCGCGCGCTGGGCGGGGTGCAGGCTGGCGACGGAAGCTGAGTGGGAGATTGCAGCGTCGCAGCTTCCGAAGGCGGGGAACTTTTTGGAAAGTGGCAATCTGCATCCGGCGGCAGTGGCGGATGCGAGCGGTGACAATCCGCAGCAGATGTTTGGCGACGTTTGGGAATGGACGCAGAGTTCGTATGCTGCGTATCCGGGATTTAGGGCTGCTACGGGCGCGCTGGGAGAGTACAACGGTAAGTTCATGTGCAATCAATATGTGCTGCGAGGCGGATCGTGTGCGACGCCGCAGTCCCATATACGCGCGAGTTACAGAAATTTCTTTCCGACGAGTGCGCGATGGCAGTTTTCGGGAATCCGGTTGGCGAAGGATATCTAGCAGTTAGCATTTAGTGCCGAAGAGTTTGCCCGTAAGCGAGACTCTTCCTAGCGGATGACGTAGATTGGTGAAACGAGTTAAATGAACCCATTAGTGAAAAATCAGATTGCGTCGCCGGTGTCTCCGATTGCGGAAGACGTGGCGCAGGGGTTGAGTAGGTCGCCGAAGTGCTTGTCGCCGCGGCTCTTCTACGATGCCGCTGGCTCTGACCTGTTCGAGCAGATCACGGAATTGTCGGAATACTATTTGACGCGGACGGAGCGCGCGATCTTTGTGGCGCATGCGGGGGAGATCCTGCAGCGCGCGGGCGATGGACTGACGCTGATCGAACTAGGTGCGGGAACGGCGAACAAGACGAAGGTGATCATTGGTACGCTGCTTAAGCGGCAGATGAGTGCGACGTTCTATCCGATTGATGTATCGATGTCCGCGTTGGAGATTGCGCAGGAGGATTTGCGGCGTGACTTTCCTGCCCTGCGGGTGAAACCGCTGGTGGGCGATTATTCCGCGGGGCTGATGCAGTTGAGCGGAACACCGGGGCGCAAGCTGGTGCTGTACATCGGATCGAGCATCGGGAACTTTGAGCCAGATGAGGCGGGCGCGCTTCTGGGTAATATCCGCAAGTCGCTCGCACCGGGCGATGCCCTTCTGCTGGGGACTGACATGGTCAAGGATGAAGCCGTCCTGCATGCGGCGTATAACGATTCGCAAGGTGTCACTGCGAAATTCAACCTTAATATTCTGGTTCGGATCAACCGCGAGTTGGGGGCGGAGTTCGATCTTTCGCAATTCAGGCATAAGGCGATTTGGAATCCGGAGCGGTCACGGATGGAAATGCATTTGGAAAGTGTGATTGCGCAGAACGTTGATATCGCTGATCTGGGAATGAACGTTTATTTCCAAGAGGATGAGACCATCCATACCGAGAACAGCTACAAGTTCACTCCGGAAATGGTGGAGCAAGTGCTTAAAGAGGGTGGGTTCGAGTTGGAACAGACGTGGACGGACGAGCGTAAGTGGTTTGGCGTGCACTTAGCCAGAGTGCGTACGGCTTAAAGACCTTAGAACGCCGACTTGCGACATCATCTTTAATCTTCTTCCAGCCAATCTGAAGTTGGACCAAGATAATTCGCGTTTAAGATATTTTTGATTTTCCACAGGTACATTTCAGGAACTCTGGGCATCCAATATCTTGTTCGAACGCACACTCCCCCCAGGTATTCGAAATCAGCACCCTCTGTTGGAGCAAATCCATGCTGTCCAAATGCGCGAATCCTGATTGCCACGAAGCGTTGCATTATCTGCGTGCCGGAAAAGTCTTCAAGGTCGAGTTTGACGGTCCTGTTCTCGTGACGGGCAAAAAACCGATACGCAAGGTGGAACATTTCTGGCTGTGCGGGCCGTGCTCAGAGACGCAGACGCTCACCTACGATCAGATCCACGGGGTACGGGTGTTGCAAAAGCCGCCGATGGTGAGACGGGCAGCGGCGTCGTAGTCTGATTTTGAGTTCGAGTTTCGACCGAAATGGCTTCGGTCATTCCAATTGCAAAGCTATCGCGGTCAGTGAACCACCCGCTCACCCAAGAATCGCGCAATATCCTGGAGGCTTACCTTCCACTCCGAGATTTTCTCCATTTGAGTCGATCGTTCGGCGAGGGTGGATATGATCACCGATCGTTGCTGGATGGAAATCTTTTGGCAATTCATCACACCATAAAATCTGGTTTTGAAAGTACGCGCGCTCTGCATCCCGGTAGACGCGCCAAACCTCCAGGTTAGCAGCGAATTTCGGATCAGCGTAGGACACGATAAGAGCGGCTTTTTCTTTGCCGCCTAAAAGCGCAGTGAGTTCACGTGCCCAATGAAAACGATAATCTGCCTTCCGCCACAAAGCCAAATTGGCTAGGAATTCTTCTTCACAGTGACCTAGAACCAATTTTCCCCGGCCCGCAGGAACTGTCCGGTCATCGAATGGGTACTCCAAAGCCATCTCATCTTTGAAATCTATCAAGAACATTACTTATTCTATTCGCAATTCGTTTTGTCGCGATGCGCTGGCCATTCGTGTTTAGTTCCTTAAAGACTTCACTTTCGGAATGGCTAGTATTCGGCAATGAGAACTAACGGCCATCCTTCTCGAAGACGAGTTCTCCAATGCGAGGGTTGATTGCGGGCGAATGAATTGGGCACCCTCTTGTACAATTCCCTGCCATGCAGCGGAAACAACCGGCTCCACTCGTCAAAGTCTGGCAACACTTCCCTCTTCGCAGCGAACACCTCTGGCTGAACCTCATGCTGCTGGCAATTCCAGCAGCGATCGGCTTGCACCTGGCTGAAGCGAGTCCTCTAGTCGTATTTGCCGCTTCTGCTGCGGCGATCATTCCATTAGCTGGAATCCTTGGGGAGTCCACGCAAGCGCTGGCGGCGCACGCGGGCCCGACGGTGGGTGGACTGCTCAGTTCGACGATGGGCAACGCAACGGAATTCATCATCGCCATCTTTGCGCTTCGGGCGGGGCACATCGAGGTGGTGAAGGCGTCGCTGTCAGGAAGCATTATCGGAAACCTGCTGCTTGTGTTGGGCCTTGCGGTGTTGTTCGGCGGAATTGGAAGGCATAAGCAGACATTTTCGCGTGCTGCTTCCAGCACCAACAGCACGATGTTGTTCATCGCTGTGATCGCGCTGGTGATGCCTGCTGTGTATGACCTCTCTGTCCACGGGGATTTGAAAGAGCACGGGGCAACGTTGCAACAGCTCAGTTTATGGACGAGCGGCGTGCTGATACTGCTTTACGTGGTCAGTTTTCTGTTCGTCTTCAAAACCCATAAGACACTTTTTTCCGGCGGCGAGGAGGATGTGCCCGCCGGGGAGGGCGTGACGTCGGTGAGGTCGGCTGCGATCTCGATGGTCACTGCCACTCTCATCATCGCTTACATGAGCGAGATACTTGTGGGCGAGATCGAAGCAGTCACGAAGACGTTGGGACTGACGGAATTGTTTGTCGGCGTGATCGTGGTGGCTATCGTAGGCAATGCGGCGGAGAATTCATCAGCGATCATTGTGGCGCGGAAGAACAAGATGGACCTGGCAGTCAGCATCGCTATTGGGGCGAGCACGCAGGTAGCGCTATTTGTTGCCCCGCTGCTGGTGATCATCTCAATGGTGATTGGAAGGCCGATGTCGCTGGTGTTCAACGCGTTTGAGATTGCCGCGATCATATTGTCAGTGTTGATCGTGCAAATGATCTCGTCTGATGGGGAGACAAACTGGTTTGAAGGAGTGCAACTGCTGGCGGTCTATGCGCTGATGGCAGTGGCGTTCTATTTCGTTCCCGGTTAGCGCGAGTGGGTGGTAGCAGGAGCGACCTTCGCAGGCTCGAGGTGGTCGTACTTCCCTGTCAATGAATAGGTGCGAACGCGCACCATGTCCCATACGATGCTGAAGCCATCGCGAATGGGATTTATCTTCGAACGCAGATCGTTGGCCCACTCCACCGGAACTTCCGCGATCTTGAACTTGAACTTCTTGCCCAAGAATAAAATCTCAGCGTCATATCCCCAGCGCTCGACTATCTGCGGCGGGAAAACAGATTCCGCAGCGCGGCGGGTGAAAGCTTTGAATCCGCATTGCGTGTCTTTGAGAGGCAATCCGAGGATAGTTCGTAGCAGCGCGTTAAAGATTCGCCCGGTAATCTGGCGGTAAACGGGTTGCCGCACCGTCTGGCTGCGGCGATCTTTCCAGCGCGAGCCGATGGCGATATCAGCGCCTTGAGAGAGCGCGTCGAAAAGCTTAGGCGCTTCGTAAATGGGGGCGGAGAGATCGGCGTCTGTAAGGAGCATGATGTCGCCCTTGGCTTCCATCATTCCGTGGCGGACGGAATATCCTTTGCCGCGATTTCCTGGATTCTCCAACAGTCGCACGTTGGGATAATCACGCATGTATCGGCGGATGATGTCAGCGGTGTTGTCGCGTGAACCGTCATTGACGATGATGATCTCTGCGTCCCATCGCTGGTCAGCGATGTAGGCTAGGATCTTGTCGAGAGACTCGACGATGCGCTGGCTCTCGTTGTACGCAGGTATGACAATGCTGTACGTAATCCGCTCCACTGGGGGGTGAGTGTGGATATTGTACCGGACAATGAGTTACGGAATAAGGCTTAGGTCTTGAGAGCTAAATACCGCGCCAAGGCATCCTGCCAATGCGGCATCGCAGCGATGCCAAGCGAATAGAGTCTTTCCTTGGACAGCACTGAATAGTTGGGGCGTTTTACCTTTGCGGCGAAAGCGTCACTGGTGACGGGCTGGATGTCGGCTGAGATACTGCGTAATTCGAGAGCCTTGCTGGCGAACTCGAACCACGAGCACTCGCCTTCGTTCGTGATCTGATAGAGGCCGTACTGTCGAGTGCGAATCAATGCGATGACTGCTTGCGCAAGATCGTTGGTGTAAGTGGGCGTGAGTACCTGGTCAGTGACGACTCGCAGCGGTTCGCCTGCGGCCGCACGCTTCAGGATGCGTTCGACGAAGTTGCCATATCGGCTGCGGCTCCCTGCGCTGCCGAAGAGTCCACAAGTACGGATGGTGTACTGCCGTTCCATGGACATGGCGAGGAGATTTTCGCCGGCGAGCTTGGAGCATCCATAAACGTTTACGGGATGCGGCAAATCAGTCTCTTTGTAGGGTGCGCGCTGCGCACCGTCAAACACGAAGTCAGTACTGAAGTGCATCAGCTCGGAGTTGTGGCGGAGGCAGGCGAGCGCGAGATTTCGGACAGCGATGGCGTTGATGGCGAAAGCCTGCTCGGGTTCCGTCTCGCAGACTTCAACATTGTGGAATGCGGAAGTGTTGATGACGAGTTCTGGTTTCGCCGAATTGATGCAGGATTCAATTTGCGCGGGATTGGCGACGTCTAAGTCTGCACGGGTGGCGGGTGTGACTGCATGTCCAGCCTTTTGGAGTTGGGAATGCAGGTCAGTGCCGAGCTGTCCGTTGGCGCCGATGAGGAGGATTTTCATCGGGAGCACCCGCGATCAGAATGTCTTTCAGAAAAATGCACTCCGCAGTTTAGCACTGCGGCGGCGAGGTTATGCGGCGATACGCTGACGGCGCAGCATGGAGAAGAATTCGTTCACGAGATTCGGGTCCCACAAACCGGCGCGGGTTTCTTCGCGCATGGTTCGTTCGGTGTCTTCATGTGAGAGGGCGGACTTATATGGACGAGAGGTAGTCAGCGCGTCATAGATGTCGACTACTTGAAGGACGCGTGCAAGTAACGGAATCTCAGCGCCGCGCAGACCGTCAGGGTATCCGGAGCCGTTCCAGTGTTCGTGGTGGCTGCGGATGATAGGAAGCACGTTGCGCAAAGAGCGAAGCGGCTCGCAAATCTTTTCGCCGATCACCGGATGCTCTTTCATGATGGCCCACTCATCGGCGGAGAGCCCGGATTCCTTCCGGAGAATTCGGTCAGGAATGCTGACCTTGCCAAGATCGTGGAGGTACCCGCCGCGCTTGAGTGCGACTATGCTGTCGTAATCCAAACGGAGATGATGACCGAGGTCAGTAGCGTATTGGGCGAGACGTGCGCAATGGTCGCCCGTGTATTCGTCGCGGGCCTCGACGCCGATAGCGAGTGAAAAAATCACGGCTTCAGCGTTGTCGAGTTCGTCAGTGAATTCCTTCAGCTTCAGCAGCGAGCGCACACGGGCAAACAATTCTTCCGGATAGAGCGGCTTGCTAAGAAAATCATCTGCCCCAGCTTCAATGCCGCGAATGCGGTCGTCGCGATCGCTTAGCCCAGTGATCATGATGATGGGAATGAGCCGGGTGCTGGGATCGGACTTGAGTTCGCGACAGAGTTCGTATCCAGATTTGCCAGGCATGATCACGTCAAGCAGGATGAGGTCAGGATGAAATCGGGGGATAGCTTCTTGCGCTTCGATGGCGTCGCCGGCGGTGTGGACGGTGTATCCGCGAGAGCTTAGAAGCTCGCGCAAGAGCAAGACCGTGTCAATCTTGTCGTCGACAACAAGGACACACTGGGAACGCTTGGGGGCTAATACCTGCAAGGGGGCTTCAACTAAATCTGGCACTTCGTTAGGACGAGTTTCAATCACCGGAGGTTGCATTCTGGATAGTGAACGAGTGTTTTGAGCTGCTCGAGCGACATTCTCAATGCAACAACTGCGTGCGGCAAATAAAATCGCGCCTTAACACCTGAAATAGGTAAGGCGCTCTAGAAAAGAACATTGCAGACCGGAAGAGAAACATTTACGCTTGCCCCGCTATGAAACGACCCCCCTTTGTAATCTTGATCGTTTTGTTATCTATCGTGGCGCTTTGTGCCGCCGCCAAACCAAAAGTGATCACCTTTGGAAGATGGACTCCCGTGAAGTGGTACGTAGGTTCCGATGAGACCACTCCGGTGGAATTGAAGGTGCGTGCGCTAGCAGTGAACGGCGACACCAAAGAGTTCACCACGGGCGAACCGCATGATGTCACCGATCGTGCCTTCGTGGTGCGTCGCGCGTACAGGCTGAATGACACGCTGCCGGAAGATGAAAAGCTTTCCGCAAAATGGAAGTGGCAGCCGGGCGGATGGTTGATGATCGACCGCAGCACCGCCCACATCTCAAAACTTACATTGCCGGAGTACGATCCGTTTTACTCGACAGCCAGTTGGTATCGCGATCTGGCGGCCTACTGTGGCGTGTCTGATGGTGGAGACAAGGTGTTTGCGGTGGTTGTCCAAGTAGGGCGCAAGAAACCGTTGCTGCATAAACTTTTGGGAGCTGCGAAAGCGGGCGAGCTACCCGAATCAGAATGTACGATCCCTTTATGGCAGCGGCAACCGGTGCGCGTGACTTTTCAGCCGATCGGAGGCGAGAAGATCAGCTTCAGCGTCCGAGGACATGCCGTGGAGATTGCGCCGGATAATTCTGAGGACGAATAGTCGAATCCCACGTTAGCTTCGCGAACGTGGGGCACCCGCACTAAGCCTTTGCTGCGAGTGAGTGTTCGACGGCGTGTGCTAGGCGGAACATTGTGGATTCGTCAAAGTGCTTGGCGAGAATCTGCAAGCCGATGGGCAATCCTTCTTTCGAATTGCCGCATGGGACGGAGATTCCCGGAATGCCGACGAGATCTGCGGTGACGGTGTAGATGTCCGCGAGGTACATGGCCACAGGGTCATCGGATTTCTCACCGAGCTTGAACGCCGGAGTTGGAGTAGTAGGCGTGATGATAGCATCGACTTGCTGGAACGCATTCTCGAAATCCTGCGTGAGAAGAGTGCGAACGCGCTGCGCTTTTAGATAGTAAGCATCGTAGTATCCGGCGCTTAAAACGTACGTGCCGAGCATGATGCGTCGCTTCACTTCCGAGCCGAAGCCTTCATCGCGTGACCTGCGATACATCTCAGAAAGAGTCCGGACATTGTTGGAGCGGTGTCCGTAGCGCACGCCATCATAGCGCGCGAGATTAGATGATGCCTCAGCGGTGGCGATGACGTAATAAGTGGGTATCGCGTACTTTGTATGCGGCAGCGAAATAGGAACGACTTCGCATCCAGCAGCAGCGAGATTCTGGATAGAGGCATCGACGGCGCTGCGAATCTCGGAATCCAGACCTTCCGCGAAATACTCCTTGGGCACTCCGATGCGGAGGCCTTTTACGGGAGTTCCAATCTCAGCTACGTAATCAGGGACGGGCACGTCAGCGGAGGTGGAGTCCAGGGGATCGCGTCCAGCGATGTGCTGGAGCACCAATGCGGAATCGCTTACGGATTTCGTAAATGGGCCGATGTGATCGAGGGACGATGCGAACGCGATGAGACCGTAACGGGAGACGCGTCCGTAAGTGGGCATAAGGCCGACGACTCCGCAGAACGCCGCGGGTTGACGGATTGAGCCTCCAGTGTCTGAGCCGAGGGATGCGACTGCAGTACCAGCTGCGACAACCGCGGCGGAGCCTCCGCTGGAGCCACCGGGGACGCGAGTGAGATCGCGCGGATTGCGGACTGGGCCGTAAGCGGAATTCTCATTCGAGGAGCCCATGGCAAATTCGTCACAATTGGTCTTGCCAATGATCACTGCGCCCGCAGCTTCCAAGCGCGCGACGGCAGTGCAGTCGTAGGGCGGAATGAACTTTTCGAGAATCTTCGATCCGGCAGTGGTGCGTAGACCTTGCGTGACCATCACATCTTTTATCGCAATCGGGACTCCTGCAAGAGGAGGGAGCGCTTCGCCTTTGTCGGCAAGGGCGTCAATGCGCGCGGCCTGCGCGAGGGCGCGGTCTTTCGAGAGCGAGAGATAAGCGTTGACCTGCTTGTCTTCCGCGTCGATCTTCTTGTAAAAGCTTTCAGCGAGCGATGTAGCTGTGACCTGTCGCTGCTCAATGGCAGTGCGGGTGGAAGCGACGGTGAGTACGTTGAGATCTAATTCCATTTTCGTGGCTTAGCGTTCGATCACTTTAGGCACTTTGAAAAAGTTGTGGTCGTGTTCAGGAGCGTTTTGCAGCGCGGCATCGTGGCTGAGCGAAGGGCGTGAAGCGTCCTCGCGAAGTTCGCTGTGCTTCGCGGTGTCGGATGAATTCACGGCGGTGACTTGAGCCATCGGCGGAACGTTGGTCGTGTCAAGCTCATTCAGGGTGTCTATGAATCCGAGAATGGAATTGAGGTCGCGCACCATGCGCGTACGCTCGTCTGCAGTGAGCTCAAGGTTTGCGAGATCGGCGACGTATCCGACTTCTTTTTCTGTGACTTTTTCGTTCATGGCAGCTATTCGAGGATAACAGCGGTGCGGATAGTTTAGCGAATGCTGGGTGGCGAATCTTCGCGCGTAGTGAATTGGAGCGACTTGATCTGCACCGGGGAGATCTTATTGAGTTCGGCGAGATAACGCGGAGTGAGGTCGGCGAGCTCGGCGCGCCAACCTTTGTCGGGGACGATGATCGTCAGGACTCCGGTTTCGAAACTTGAGGGCTGCGTGCGCTCAGCAACGCGTGAACCGCAGACCATGGGCCATGCGAGAGCAGGCGCGTCCTTGGGGTCGCAGGCGCGAAGGAGCGCGGCCTTGGTCTTGAGGAGAGAGGTGGAGAGGGTTTGCATTTGCTGATTCCGAGGACTGATTCTAGCATTGCAAATGCTGTCACCACGTTGTGGCAGAAGTGCTAATCCTAGGACGCTTTTTTTCTGCCGTTTGCCACGGCCTTCTTATCTTCCCAGCGATGTCGGCGCAGATCGTGGCCCCTCTTTCCGCATTTAGGGCAGATCTTTCCTGAGAGAATGCTTACTGTTTTACTGCTTCCTTTTTTTGTCGCCACTGAGGAGTGTTTGCTTTTCATGGCTGGATTTAATCGAGATAACTCTGTTCGTATCTCGCTCAATTGTTTCGATAGTTCTGATTCAAATCGTCTCAGCTCTGAAAGGTAATGATTGCGTATCTCTAGAATTCTCGCAGTTTGTGCCATGTGGTGATTATCTGACGCTTATAGAAGAAACCACGTATGCCAATTTATGCCAACGTGAGTCATTGAAAAGCAGGAGTACCGCAAACGAAGGCATCTGACATGGGACTCACGGCATCATTTCGGACGCACAACTGTTTGCGGCATCTAACCGCGAAGAACATGAACCAGGAACGGCCGACGATCACATTTACACCAGCAATACACTGCATAGTGTCCCCCATCGAATGATTCGCAGTTCCATCTCCCTGCTGCTAGGCCTGTATGAAGATGTCGCGTAAGTCTTGCAAGTTTACCCCGTTGAAATTGGCGACAACTTTGTCCGCCCCGGCTGCCCGTAACATGGGCCCTCTGCCGTTCGCGGCGATCGCAAGGCATTTCATTCCCAGTTTCTTTGCCGCATCAATGCCGTTAACTGAATCCTCGCAGACCAGTAACTGGTACGGACGCATATTTAAACAATCCGCAGTCAGCCGAAAAATTTCCGGATCAGGTTTGCCTTTCATCACGTCATCGCCGGTAATGACCACACGAAAGCGGTCGCGGAGCTTGAGCATTTCCAACATGTAGTGAACGCGGCTGCGACTTGCGGAACTAGCCAAGGCAATGGGTAATTGCTCTCTATCAATCTGCTCGAGAAAAGACGTCAGGCCATCGACGGTCTTGAGAGCGTTTGCAGAGTGCCTAAAAAGCGACTCCTTGCGTGCGCCGTAATCCTTCAACTGCTGATCTGTAAGCTCACCCAAGAAGTGGCGGAGTATGTCCTCGCGCTTGTTTCCTTCGAGAACGAACTCCAGATCGTGGTCGCTGATCTGTTTGCCAAGCGAACAGAAGAATGCATTCCACGCCTGCTTGTGTATGGGATGGCTGTCCACGATGACGCCATCGAGATCAAAAATCACTCCCTGCAACATTCAGTCGCCTTTATTCCTTTCGCCTAAACCCGGCCAAGAAGATTGGGCAGCGCCATAATTCTGGAGAGTTCCGATGTCCACGAGATATTGCGAAAACTTATAGGCAGTCATTTTCCCGAGCAGGCGAGGAAGAAGATCAAACCCGATATCAACAGGCCTTTGCGGAGGCACGAAATCCAGCACCTGAGGACGAGCGATCATGACACCGGAAAAAGCCCAATCACTTTCCGGATGCTCCGGTTTTTCAATAAAGGCCTTAATAGTCCCGCCCTCATCAAGAGAAACAATGCCGCACTGCTTGGGATCAGGCACCTGGTGAATGGCCAGCGATGCCAACTGTTTTTTAGTTTGATGAAAAGCAAGCATTTCAATCAGATCCATATTCGTGAGCACATCGCCATAAAGTACAAAGAATGCGTCTTCCCCATCAATGAAGCTGTGATGTTCCGCAAGGGTGCCTGCGCTACCCAGCAATGTCGTTTCCTCAGCGACGTGCACGTTGACCTTGCTTTTGCAGCTCGCAACGAAGTCTCGAATCATCTGGGGATGTGCATGAACATTGATCAAGACGTCACCGATACCTGCCGCTTCGCAGTTGTCCAACCATATCTGCAGAAGAGGGACGCCGTGAATGGGCAGGAGGCATTTAGGAACGTTGTCCGTGAGAGGACGCAAGCGGGTTCCGCTGCCGGCTGCCAACAAAAACGCCTTCATGGAATCAACCAGGGGAGTTCTGTTTCAACGCGGAGTCTCCCGCATTGACAAGAGTCCACTGCGAGGCGCAGTTTTCATCCTGATCGATAAAAGGATCGTCAACGAGCACACGCGTACCATTGAAATCGAAGTCGAAGCGCATTTCCCTGATCCCTTGAGCAGCAAAAGCATCTCGCACGGCAGGCTGATTGTCCTCGTCGCAATACAGAAGCATGAAGCCGCCACCGCCGGCACCGGTTATCTTGCCACCGACGGCACCGTGGTCACGCGCCACTTCGTAAAGCCTATCTATAGAGGAGTTGGAGATGCTGCTTGAGATTCTCTTTTTATTTTCCCAGCTCTCGTGAAGCAGTAAGCCAAACTCGCGCAGATCTCCCGCAAGCAATGCCTGGCGCATTTTCTCGGCCAGTTCCCTGATGTTGTGAAGGGATTGGAGGGCAGCTTCCTTTTGCATCTTCATGGAAGTTTCCTGTTCCTTCAATATGGACCAGGAATGATGAGTGGCACCCGTGAAGAACAATAGCAGTTTTCGCTGGAATCGATTCACAAATCCCGGTTCCAGTCTCAGTGGCTCGATCAATGTTGTGCCATCTCGATTAAAGGTGATGAAGTTCAAGCCACCAAAGGCCGCTGCGTATTCGTCCTGCTTGCCAATAGGTTTTTGCAAGATGTGATTTGCAATATGGAAGGCTTTCTCTGCTAAGTCGTACTTTGAGAACGGAAGGTGAAGGTACGTGGCCATTGCCTGAAGCAGATTTACACAAGCGCTTGCGGAAGAGCCCAGGCCTGTTCCGGGGGGAATCTCAGAAGCTAGAAAGACATCCACTGCCATCTCACACCGAAGCTCCTGTAGAACAGCCAGAGGAATCTCGAAGGCGGTACCACGCACGCTCATGTCATTGATGTCTTTCCAAGTCTCGGAAATCCTGAGATCGGAAGAGATGATCTGGATGTGCCCATCCGTGCGTTTGCCGACGATGGTGTAAAAGTATTTATTAATTGCGGTGCTCAGGACTGCTCCACCATAGTTTTCAAAATAGGCAGGCAGGTCTGTACCGCCGCCGCCGAAACTAATTCGCACAGGAGTGCGCACGATCAGCATGGGGCAACTCTACCAGGCGAATTTAATTTACGAGAGAGAGCGCGCGCAGAGACGCAGGCCAGCCACTGACTTGCAAAAACAACTCGTCTTGTCGCTCCAATCTGGATACCAGAAGAGCAACGGATACCACTCTGACGATCTCTCATTCACACACGACAGGTTCTAACGGACTGATGCGGTAGCCTGTGATCCCAGATGGCTGAGTTTCCATTGCCATGCGGAAGAAATGATCTCTCGAAGTGAAGAGTGCTCCGGCTGCCATTCGAGCTCTTGCATTATCCGCCGCGGACTGGCGCATAACACCGGTGGGTCGCCTTCTCTGCTTTCGGCAACACGCACGGGAATAGGTCTTCCGACGATCTCCTCAACAGCCTTACAGATCTGGCTGACAGAATAACTGCTGCCTGAACCAATGTTGTAGGCGCGCATGCCGGGCACATTCATTTTGCGCAGAGCACAAACGTGAGCCCGGGCGATGTCCAGGACGTGGACATAGTCTCGCAAACACGTGCCGTCCGGAGTGCCATAGCGGTCACCATAGATGCTGAAGAATTCGCGTTCCTGAGCAGCAGTCTGGAGCAGCAGAGGAATGATGTGGGTTTCAGGATCATGCCGCTCCCCATGATCGGAGGTAGCACCTGATGCATTGAAGTACCGGAAAGCCACGACGCTCCATCCATAAGCCTGTGCATACCATTTGAGGAGTTGCTCGAACATCAGCTTTGTCTCACCATAGGAGTTCACGGGTCTCTTCGGATCATCTTCATCAATCGGAACCTTCTCGGGATTGCCATAAACGGCGGCGGAGGAAGAAAAAACGAAATTCTTGATATCGGCCTCACGCATAACTTCCAAGAGCGTGATTCCAGCGGCTACGTTCTGTTGGAAGAAAACACCTGGGTTGGAAACTGATTCCGGGATCAGCGCTTTGGCCGCGAAGTGAAAGGCCACATCAAATCTGTTCCGCTCGAACAACGATCGCAAACCGGGCCGATCGCCAATGTCCAACTGGAAGAAATCCACCCCATTAGGAATTGCATCAATGAACCCAGTCGAGAGATCGTCCACGATAGAAACACGATGCCCCCAGCGCAACAATTCGGCGCAACATACCGAGCCAACGTATCCCGCACCGCCGGTGACGAGCACCTGTGCCATTAAAGCGCCCCAGATCCCCGAAACATTGTCATCGGAGTGTTGAGCAGAATTTCCAGGTCGAACGCCAGCGACCAATTGTTAACGTAGAAGAGATCCATCTGTACCCGCTGCTTGTACGAGACTTCCTGCCTGCCATGAGTCTGCCAGTAACCGGTGAGGCCAGGCTTGACGACGTTGAATATCCACCCTGCGTCCCCATACCTTTTAAGTTCGGGCGGAGTAATCATTCGCGGGCCGACCAAGCTCATCTCCCCCTTTAGTACGTTCACGAGTTGTGGCAACTCATCGAGGCTGAGTTTCCTGATAATTTTTCCCACAGGTGTGAGCCGAGGATCGTTCTGCAATTTGAAGTTACGTTCAAACTTCGCGCGGAGCTGTGGGTCGCGCTGGAGCATCTCATCGGCGTCTGTACGCATGCTGCGCAGTTTGAAAGCGTCGAATTCGCCAGCCGGGCCAACAACACGGCGTCGGTGGATCACCCGTCCGCCATCGTGAACCTTGATCAATAAAGCGAGGAGGAGAATGACAGGGGAAAACAAGAGCAGCAGGATGATGGACCCGACAAGGTCAACCAACCGCTTCAACAAACGCTCCCGTTTTATCGCATTCTGCGGACCCGGTATGACTTGCAGACGAGTCGCGGAAGAGGCAGGTCCCATTTCAAGCTGCGATGGTTGAGGGTCGGTACACATTTTTTTCGGTAGCGATGTCAGAGTCCACCATCATGCGGATGAGTTGGCTAAATTCTGTTTCCGGCTGCCAACCCAGAACTTCATGAGCCTTTTTCGCATTTCCGCAGAGATATTCGACTTCCGCTGGACGTACCAGTTTCGGATCTATGACTACATATTTTTTCCAATCGAGGGCGACATGGGAAAATGCAAGCTCCAGAAGTTCTTGCACACTGTGTGTTTCGCCGGTGGCGATCACGAAGTCGTCGGCTACAGGTTGCTGTAGCATCAGCCACATGGCATAGACATAGTCGCTGGCATAGCCCCAATCTCGCTGGGCGTCCAAATTACCCATCGTCAAGCGGTCGTCGAATCCGAGCGCAATGCGGGCCACCTGCTGAGTGACTTTTCTTGTCACGAACTCACAGCCGCGCCGCGGGGACTCATGGTTAAAGCAAATAGATGAGCAAGCGAAGATGCCGTAACTCTCGCGATAGTTCACAGTGATGTGATGCCCAAAGACCTTGGCGACGCCATAAGGACTGCGCGGATGAAAAGCAGTCCTCTCTGTTTGTGGCCGCTCCAAAACTTTGCCAAACATTTCTGAAGTGGATGCCTGCAGGAATCTCGATTTTGGAGAATGCTTGCGCAAGGCTTCCAAGATGCGCAACACACCTAATCCATTTACGTCAGCGGTGAGGACCGGTTGCTTCCAAGATGCTGGAACAAAGCTTTGAGCAGCGAGGTTATAGACTTCGTCCGGCTGGATCTGAAGCATAGCAATGTCGAGCGAACCCTGATCGGTCAGATCGCCTTCTACAACTTTGATCCGGGGAATGATGTCCCTAATACGATCAAATTTTTCCGAGCTGCTCCGCCGCACTAACCCGTGGACTTCGTAGCCTTTTTTCAACAACAGCTCTGCAAGATAAGATCCGTCTTGGCCGGTGATTCCAGTAATGAGGGCCCGCATGTTTTTTGGTTATCCTAGTGAGGTAAGACTCCTCGTCTGCGTGGAAAGCTGCCTGTGTGCCCGGTGATAAACAGAGATGGTCTGTTCGGCTGTTTTTTGCCAAGAGAAATCGCGCGCGCGTCTTAATCCAAACTCGCGCCAATGCTTCGATTGACCGGGATCGCAGAAAAGCATCTTCGTAGCTTCAGCAATTCCTCTCACATCCAAAGGATCAAAAGTCTGGGCGCCCTCTCCTGCTACTTCCGCCAGAGATCCCGCATTCGAAGTAATCACCGGACAGCCGCAAGACATCGCTTCCAACACTGGAAGTCCGAATCCCTCATAGAGAGAAGGGAAAATAAACGACTGCGCGTGCCGGAAGAGAATGGCCAAGTCTCTGACGGGAACATACCCGGTTGGCACGAGCTTCAACTCTCGCCAAGCCTGCCAGCCACCTAATGCAGTTATCCCTTCGGGGGGACCATAGACAACGGTCTGAAAATCGCCCTGCAGAGCTAAACTAGCGAGAGACAAGGCACGGAATGCAGTGATGAGGTTTTTCGTACGCCAATTCCGCGCACTCGCGGTGAGCACATACGGTGGATGTATGCCATATCTCTCCTCCAAGTATTGGAGTTCGTCGGCATTTCTATTGGCATGGAAGTGCGCGGTGGAGACTGCATATTGAATGACGCTCACCTTCTCTGGCGGAACTTGCAAGATGCTTTGAACGTCTCCAGCAGTATGTTTTGAACCGGTGACAATGTGAGTAGAGCGGTGAGTAGCGACTTTGTAGCCAGCTTTGACCAGAGACTGCTTTGGTTCTTTGTGGATCTCAAACAGAAATGGAATGAGATCGTGTAACGACATCACCGTTGTGCAAGGCGCAGCTAAAGGCAAAATATAGAAGGGGCTATGAAATACATCCACCGCATCGCGCTTGCAGCGCCAAGCTAGTTCGATCTGTCCGGTGAGAGAGTACTTCCCCGAACTCACAGGTATTCGTTCAACAGATTTTCCATCCATCTGCGGGAGGAGGTTTTCTGGATCTTCATATATCAATAAATCGAAGTCGCGATCAAGCGAGGCCATGGCTTTGAGCAATTCAGCAACATAGGTGCCCACGCCTGAATCGTTATACCAACGCGCATCAAAACCAACTCGCATCTTCGTTTCAGCTCATCTTTACAACGCAATACTGTTTGCTTACATATCCACGTCTTGGCTCTTGTTCGAGAAATCGCAAATCTCCACCAAAAGAACTCTCGGTTGAATTGGTAATCTTGACATCCAGAATACGGACGTCTTGCTTAGACAAAAGCTCCCGGATCTCTCGCTCTCGAATGCAATGCATTTCCATGCGCGATTGGATCTTGTTTCGCTTCAGGAGCCGCTCAAGCTTGCTTCGAAAACCCACAACATTTCTAAACCTTCTTATCAGTCCGCTGTTATCACGATCAGCCACCTGGAAGACAAATACTCCGCCGCTCTTCAGAACCCTGACTAACTCCAGCAGATAAGCTTGTGCATACCTCTTCTCTATGTGCTGAAGAACAATGCTGGTGTAGATGAAACCAAAAAAGCCGTCTGAGAAATGGTGAAGGTCAGCCGCTTCGTTCAAAAAAAACTTGCAGTTCGAAGTGTCTCTGTGAAGGTCTGTTGCCATGTCGATCATCGTCGGCGAGATATCCACGCCCCAGCATTCGTGAAAGTGTCCGGCGAGCGCTCTCGTTAGACGTCCGACACCGCAACCAAAGTCAAGCGCTATGGCAGTATTATCGATTGGCAGACCCAGAGAAGCGATGTAATGCAGCACTCTTGCGATCTCATTTCGCCCAGTGTCAAAGAACTGTTGCTCGCTCCACTTATGGTGGCGTCTTTCCGGATCGGTGCAGATGGCCCATAGTGGATCGGCCTGCGCAAGTCCTTCCCAGTTTTCTTGCAATTTACGTAACGATCCCATTAGCAACCTTGCCTTGATCCCGAGAGTGCTGGAATGCCGCTGAGATTTGCAATGGCAGCTTCTTTTTGCCCGATACGATTGGCAACTGTGAACATCGCAAATATTAACCACAGCAGTGAGCCAAATTGAGGCACATCAATCATTACGTCTACCAACCCATGCACCAGCAAAGAAACTAGAGCGCCGAGCAACGCGACAGCAAACACTCGTTGCAACTGGGCAGAATTGTCTTTCAGACTTTGTCGAGTTTGCTGTACAGCGAAAAAGATCAATGCCATAAAACACAAAAAACCAATGGTCCCGGTTTCAGATAGCAATTTCAGATATAAATTGTGCGTGTCCCATACGTTATCGGGTCCGCCCGCTATCGATGGATTCAGACGAGACTTGAAGTTCCCGTAACCAATCCCAAGGAACGGCGCGGAAGTAAATAAGTTCCATGCAGTGGCATAAATGTAGATTCTCGTGAGCGTTGTTTCATCCAGACCAGTAAGCCGGTCTGAAGCGGATGCCGTTGTCGTTCCGACAGAATCGCTAGAGACTTGTACCACGATGGCGGCAAATACAAATGCCATAAGTACAGTCAGTACCAATTTGCTGCGCGCTGATTTCTGTTTGACTACGGACCAGAGGGCAATCCCCAGAAAGCAGACAAAACCGAGAAATGCCCCCCGGCTCTGCGTTAGGAGTAGCGCCAGAGTGGCAACGAAGAAACAGATCCTCCCGGCACGGCGAAGAAAAGAACCGAGCACCAGCGAGGTGCCGGCAGCCAAAGCCAAAGGGAGTACCAGATTGAGATATGCAGCAAATGGATTGACATGCAGAAAAACGGAAGTGATTCTGGTTTGCCAAGGCTCTATGTACTGTTCTTGCCCCGTATAGAGCCAATAAAACCAGGTGCCGAAGTCGTTCAGAATCACCTGATCAAAGCCAAGCACACAAATGGTAATGGTAGAGGCAAACAAAACCCCGATCATCCTCCGCAGTTGCGCTTCAGAATTTAGCCACCCGGTCAGGGAATAATAGAAGAGCACATAAGAAGTAAGCCGGAACAAAGATCGAATTGAGGCTGGGTCAACCGGATTGGTGACCGTTGCGGATATCACCGCAATGAGGCAAAACACCAGAGCTAGTTTTTCAATGCGACTTCTCCAGAACCATTGGCGCAGCGGTTCCCCATCAAGCAGCTTTTTCGCCAACACTCCCGCAAACATCAAGATCCGCATCAACGAAACCACATCGTGAACAGGAAAATCCCCGATCTGTAGCAAAGGAGCCACTGGCAGCAGGAAGACCATAAAGTACAGGAGCAGGTCGTAGCGAAAGAACGAAGCAACCAAAATTGCCAAACCGGCGATGACGGGCACAGCAGCAGGCGAAGTATAGGGCAGGGTGATCGTTAGGGTTGCCAGTAAGGCGATTGCGATGGGAATGCCAGACCACTCCACCCAAGATTTGAAGTAGTTAGGTTGCTCTCCTGCGGCTGTCTTTTTCATCATTACAAACCGATCGATTTGAGAACCGCAAGGCTTTCCTCAGCACAACGACGCCAGTCAAAGTAAGCAGCGCGCTGCAGACCTTTTGATACCAGTTGCTTTCGTACATCTTCATTCTCAAGTGCGTCTTCCATGCCGTGTGAAATGGCCTCCACAGATTGCGGATCAAAGTACTTCAACACTCCTCCTGAAATTTCAGGCAAACAAGAGGAATTGGCAGCAATAGTCGGAGTCCCGCAGGCCATCGCCTCCACCATTGGCAGACAAAAACCCTCATATAAGGAAGGAATCACGACCAGGGATGCCCCCTTCACCAACATCGCAAGATGTTGATCATCCAGCGCACCTGAAAAAATGACGCGACCTCTTGCTCGGCCATTGAAATTGGCGGCAGCCAAAACCCCTTCGTACCGCCATCCGAGAGGTCCCGCCAACACCAAGTCAAGATCAAGGTTACGGTTCCTCGTGAGCATGAGCCGATACGATTGAATCAGCCGCTCGAGGTTTTTCCTTGGCTGTATCACCCCATGATGGAGGATGTAGGGCTTGGTGATCTTGAGTTGTCTAAGCAGATCGGCGCTCGCTTGCGGATCAGCAGGCGAGCTATTGAAAGTGGCCTTGTCATATCCGTGATACACAACCGACACTTTGGATTCTGGCACGCCGTAGATATCTACAATGTCTCGCTTGGAACAGTTTGAAACCGTGATCAGCGCCTGTGAGAAGCGCGCGCCATTACGAAGCTGGAAGCGCAAGAGCTCTGTGATCCTGCGCGTGAAGGACGGCATCGTCACCGGAGTCACGTCGTGGATCGTGGTGACGATCGGGATCAATCCCTTGAGAGGAAGAACCGTGCTGGCAGGACAGAACATCAAGTCTGCCCTGTCAAAAAATGCTGCCGCACATGCCCCGCCGAAGCGCCATAGGCGATCCCGTTGCAACAGCGCCGTTTGCTTCGGTGCGAAGCCCTCTACCGCACGAAAGGAGTTTGCGTCGTTACTCGCAGCGGGAGAGACAAATGGCCTTACCTCAACCGAGGACTCCGATGCCATCTCTCGAAAATTCGTTAACAAGTTTTTCGCATATACGTACGTGCCATGATTGCGAAAGCGGCTCGCCATACTCCAGGTGTCAAATGCGATTACTTTTTTGTTCTTATCATTCACGGTCGCCGCTCAATCAACTGCCTCGGAGTAAAAATCCTTTTGTAACCTGATACCAACTGCAATGCGAAAGCAGCGAAGGCGGCGGACGCGATGCAGCCAGCAAAAACCTCGGGCACCAAGAACTGGAAGGCTGCAAATGATGCGAGGGCTGCAATAAAGCAGAATGTGATCTTTGTCGCATCTTTTGGAAATACAGGATGTCCCAGGACCTTCTTAACCAAGTAGAAATTTTGAGAAAGCAGTAAGAGTTCCGTCAGTACGGTAGCTGCCGCAGCGCCCAAGAATGAAAACTTTGGGATCAGAATCAAGTTGGCGCAAATGTTGAAGATGGTGCAAACGCCCGCTGTCCAGAGAAAGAAGTTCTCCTTGTGCTCGACGAGGAGAAGCGTGTTCATTGCGTAGTTGAGAAATCCGGGCACGGCAGCCCATACGAGAATCTTCATTGTCAGAACGGAACTGGCGTAACCCTGCCCCATGACGAATAAGACCACTGGGCGCGCAAATGTGAATGTGACCAGTACAAGCAGCAATGCTGTGACATATAAAAACTCCATCGCTCGAGAGCATTTGTCACGAGTCTCATGGTTGCACCCGGACGACGAAAATACAGGAAGCAATGCGGTCATAACGCCATAAGGAACAATCTGCATTGTGGCGAACGCACGGTAGGGCAGCGAATAGATCCCGGCAGCGGAATTTCCGGCAAGCTTTGAGAGAAGAACTACGTCAACGCGGTCATACACATTCGCAATGAATGGATAGATGTTGAATACCAGTGTTGAATGAAGGACGTCGCGGAATGTGCGATGGTCTGAGCTCTTGAAATTCAGAGAGCGCACGATACCCAAGACTGAAACAATAGCGCCAGCGCTCGCACCCAAGATTTCTGCGACGATGACGCCGCGTAATCTGAAACCGTCAATCAGGAAGGCAGAAGCAGCCGCAAGGACAATACTTCCCTGCACGAATTCAATCCAGGGTAAGAGAGAAAAGCGTTGAAGTCCCTTGATCACGCCTTGGACGGACTCGCCGACTGTGCGCGGAATAAGCGCGATGGCGAGCAGCGCAGCGTCCGCAACCAACGATTGCGGATATCGCAAAGCCTTCAGCAAGAATAGCGCTCCGCCGACGACCGGAAGAAGATATAAAAGCCTGATTAGGGTCGCTTTGATGGCGAGGGACGATGCGGACTCCGGACGCTTTGCGATTTCGCGAGTCAGGAAATCCACGTAGCCAAAACCAGAGATCATCGCCGCCATCTCGACAACAGTAAGCAAGAGCGCGTAGACGCCAAAAAGCTCAACTCCGAGCAATCGCGCGGCGATAAGAAGCACCGCCATCCGAAACACTCTTTTGAGAACTTGAGAAACCGTCAACTGTCGAACGTGCGGAGCGAGAGAATGGATAGTTAAATTATTCGCTTCTTGTTTGGCGATGGTTGCGCTCATGCGTAAGCAGCCTTAGGAAAGGGTGTTCTTATGGCTTCCTCATAAATAGCGAGGGTTTGCTTAGCCGCTGTTTCCCATTTGAAGCGTTGGAAATTATTCCTACCGTTTTCAATCAACTGCCGACGCAGGTCAGAATCGAACGAGACGCGATGTAAGGCTTGCGCGAACTCTTCCGGATTGCGGGGATCGGCATAGATGGCGGCCTGTGTGACGACTTCAGGCAATGAAGCGGCAGTCGAGCAGACGACGGGAACATCACAAGCCATGGCTTCCAGAACGGTGAACCCGAACCCCTCATACAACGAGGGACATGCATAAACGTGGGCAGCGGAGTACAGAGCAGGCAGATCGAGGTCATCCACAAAACCGGCAAAGACGACCTGCTTCTCGATCCCAAGGTCTAGCGCTAATCCCTTCAATATCGATCCGCCCTCGTTCATTGGTCCCGCAATGACCAGTTGGCCGCTGCCTCCAGTGATTAAAAATCTTTGGAAAGCACGCAGGAGTCCGGCATGATTTTTTCGGGGCTTGTAGATCCCCGTATAAAGAATGAATTGACCGCTGATACCGTACTTCGAACGCACAGCTCGCAGCCGCGAGGCATCGGCCACTTGTCGAATCCCCTTTGCAACACCGGGGTAGATGACTTCGATCTTCGACGGATCAGCATGCAGATACCGGACTATCTCACCTCTCGAAAATTCGGAATCGGTAATGACGCGATCGGCAAGACGCAAGGAAGCCGACATCATTCCGCGGTAATACAACCGGCCAAGCTGGGAATACAGGTCCTCTTTACAGGCCAGATAGATGACGTCGTGAATGGTGACCACGCAGGGACAGGGACGCAGCAGAGGCATCATGAAATGAGGTGAATGCAGCAGGTCGATCTTGTGGCGGCGAAGGATCCCCGGTAGCTGAATCTGTTCCTGGATCGAATAGTATTTCATCGTTGACGTGAGTATGGTTGTGTTGCGGTCAGCCACCGAAAATGTTTCTTCGGCATCAGGAGGCAAAATCAGCAGATAGTCGTTTTGCGGTGCTTGCAGAACTACTTCTTCGACGAGGCACTTCATATACCTACCGATTCCGGGGTTCTTGATCCTACGCAAGTCAAAGGCAATTCTCATCAGGCTGCCCTTTTTTGTTCGGGCGGGTTGGCCATGAACTTGTCTCTATCCATCTGCAACGAATCACGCACGGACGTAAAGACGGAATGGGCGATGGCATGATGCAAGTCTTCAATCATTTGCATATTGTCCGAAGGAACGACCGCGCAAATGTCGCAGAGGGCTTTCATCCTGCCGCCTTGATACCCGGAGATGCCGACGGTA
>JAOAPE010000043.1 GCA_025462725.1 Terriglobales bacterium
CGACAACGGGATGCTGCCCCACGTCGTGCTCGGCGAGGACTGAGCCCAGATCTCCACCCCGGCAATCGGCGTCGGATGATCCGCGTCGATCCCTGCTCGCCGATCATTGCAACGGTTGCGGGTCCGCCGAGGGCCTCCCGACCCACGTGGTTCCGACTGCCACCACGCGCTGGGCGCGCCCGTCACTCGCCGACGCGAGGAGCCCACCGCTCCCGTCGCTGTGCAGCAGGGCGAGGCTGGTCACCCGTGGGACGGTGACCCTGTTGTCGTCCGTCGCCCGATTCGACGTCATCGCCTCCTCACCGTTGAGGGATGCCAGGTACGCGTGACCGGGAGCGTCGCTGGAGCCCTCCGAGTGGAGGACCACGAGGGCGAGCCGCCCCCCTCCCAGTCCGGCGCGAGCGCCGTTGCTGTCGCTGCGGGCGTGCGACGCCGACCCGCTGTCGGTGGCGTCGCTCGTCGAATCGCCGACCGTGACAGTGTCGATCCCACCATCGGCGAACGCGAAGTCCAGGAGCGCACCCCGAGCGTGACTCCGCGATGCGCCGCGGTTCGCGGTGGCGTAGCCGTCCCACCCCGCCACCGCCAACCGGAGGAGCGGATTGGAGGGGAGGGCGACCAGCGTGCCGTTCGCGTACCCGTTGGCCGGGACCTGTCCTTCACTGACGCTCTCGCCGGCGAGGCGGAACTCCCGTCCCTCAGCAGCTGAGGAGTTGCGTCCCGCCTGCGCGCTCGTACAGCTCAGGCAGGTGGCGAGGGGATCGAGGTTCACCCCATACGCATCCGCCTGGAGAGGACCGGCTACCGGCGCGCCCCCATCCGTGCTGGTCGGTCCTGTGCGCCGGGGCACCGATCTGCCGCCCGACCGAGCGTCGCTCGCCCACACGGTGACCGGTGCCGAGGACCTGCGCAACGGTGCGCTCCCCACCGCCGGCACCCCCGTGCCGATCGTGTCGCGGGTCGCATTCACGGCCGGCGGGCCGGTCGGCCCGTGAGGTGCCGTGGAGGCGTCGGGCACAGCGACGTGGGTGATGCCCGGTCCGAAGAGAGCGAGAACCCCAGCCGCGAGGGCCACCATGAGAAACAGCACGACGAACAGGCGCAGCGTGAGGATCAGCGCGTCGTACCACCAGTGCAGTCGCTCATGGAGAACGTCGAGGCGATCCCCGAACCGCTCCCACGCTGTCGGTGGCGGCAGCTCCGCCGCCGGACCGTCCAGGTGCTCGAGCCACCGCCGCGCGCCGTCCGCGCGCACCCACCCGCTCATGACGGCCTCGCGCGACTGCCGCGCGGCCGTCGACGGCGTTGTGGTAGACCTCGGCAACTTCCATGCGGTCGCATGGAACCGATCATGTCGCGACACCCTCACCGTGTCATCCCCAGTCATGACTACGACCACCGGTCAATCTCGACTAGAACGTCGCAGCTCCGAAGTTGGTCCGTTCTGTCGATGACGACCGAATCATGGGAGCCTAAGGTCTGCTCGGAGCGGCGAGCGCATCCGGTTCGTCCGCCCCGAGGGCGGATGGCCGCCGGTGCCGCACAGCAGCTGCGCGACGGCGGCCACGCCAACCTCGAGATCGGCCTGCCGACGCTGGTCCCCAACCACGCTGATCGATGCAATCGGTGGGAGCCCGAGGAGGCCCGAGATGGCAAAGGAACGGTCCGACCTACGCTGTGCACTGGACGAGCTGCGGTCCACCGGGCTCCTGAGCGCCGCGGTCCGACCGGAGATCGCTGCCTCCTGGCACCGGTCGATGGCCGTCGATCTTCAGCCCGACCGGCTGGAGGTTCCCTACGAGCCCGACCCGCACACCGACGACCGTGTCGAGCATGCCGCCCGGCCGGTCCTGGACCGTCTGGTCGAGGACCTCGAGTCCACATCGATGGCCCTCCTGCTCTCCGACCGGCACGGCCGCATCGTCGATCGACTGACCCGCGACAGGATGCTGCGAGCGCGCCTCGACAGGATCATGCTGGCGCCCGGTTTCTGTTATCAGGAGAGCCGGATCGGCACCAATGCCATCGGCACCGCGCTCGAGCAACGGGCACCATCCATGGTCATGGGCGCTGAGCACTATGCCGATGCGCTCACCCGAATGGCCTGCGCCGCGGCCCCCATCATCGACCCCACCACGGCGTTGCTCATCGGCGCGATCGACCTGACGTGCTCCGTGGAGGGGGCTCACCCGCTGATGCTGGCCGTGGCCAAGCGGTCCGCCCACCTCATTGAACAACGCCTCGTCAGCGCGAACCCGGCCGCCGACCGTGTCCTTCTCGAAAGCTTCCTGCGCGCCCGGCGTGGCGGCCGCGGAGCCGCCCTCGTGGGCCTCAACGGGCAGGCGATGTACACGAACGCCCCGGCTGTCAAGCTCCTGCACGACATGGACCGTGCCCTGCTGTGGGACCTCGTCTCATCGGCGCTGTTCGATCGGCAGCATGCTACGTTCGAGCTGCCGGTGCCGGTTGGAGGCTCGAGCCTCGTGTCGTGCGAAACCGTCGCCGACGGCGGCGACGTCATCGGGGCGCTGCTGCGGTTTCTGCCCCAGCCGATGGCCGCAGACGCCCCCGCCGCCGCCCCTGAACCGCGGCGTTCTCGTGCGAGCCGGGGATGGGAGAGCCTCACCGAGACCGAGCGAACTGTCGCAGAGCTCGTGAGTGAGGGACGCACCAACCGCGAGATCGCCGCCTCGACGTTCCTGTCGCCCCACACCGTTGGCTACCACCTCCGCCACATCTTCACCAAGCTCGGGGTGGATTCCCGCGTCGAACTGACCCGTGTCGTCGTCCAGCGGGGGCCGATGAGCCCGGCGGAGTGACGCGGGATGACAAGGCCACCGAGCGCTAGGCGACCGCCGTGTCCGGTGCTGCCGAGCCGGCGGAATGGCGCCGGAGG
>JAOAPE010000047.1 GCA_025462725.1 Terriglobales bacterium
CTCGATCGGCGCCGTGCCGCCGATCAACGAGTCGCACGTCGAGATGGACGCGGCATGGGCGCTCTACGAGGCCTACATCAAGCTGCTGACCGGCGAGATCGACACCGCGCTTGTCTACGGGTTCGGCAAGTCGTCGGCGGGCACACTGCGCAGAGTGCTCGCCATGCAAACCGACCCGTATTCCGTTGCGCCGCTGTGGCCGGACTCGGTGTCGATAGCCGGGCTGCAGGCGCGGTTCGGCCTTGACGCCGGCAAGTGGACAGCCGAGCAGATGGCCCAGGTGGCGCTGGACTCGTTCGCGGTCGCCGAGCGGACGGACTCGGAGAAACCGGCGAAGAGCATCGACGAACTGCTGGCCCGCCCCTATTTCGCCGATCCGCTGCGCCGCCACGACATCGCCCCGATCACCGACGGTGCCTCCGCGATCGTGCTGGCCGCAGGCGATAAGGCCCGCGAACTCCGCGAGAACCCGGCGTGGGTAACGGGTTTCGAACACCGCATCGAAACCCCGGTGCTCGGTGCGCGGGACCTGACGACCTCGCCGTCGACGGCGGCGTCGGCCGAGGCGGCAACCGGCGGTGACGTCGGCTCGATCGACGTGGCCGAGATCTACGCGCCATTCACCCACCAACAGTTGATCCTGAAAGAGGCCATCGGGCTGAACGGGTCGACGAAGGTGAATCCGTCCGGCGGGGCACTTGCGGCCAATCCGATGTTCTCGACCGGGCTTGAGCGCATCGGCTTCGCCGCGCAGCACATCTTCAACGGCTCGGCGCAGCGGGTGTTGGCACACGCAACCAGCGGCCCTGCGCTGCAACAGAATCTCGTCGCCGTTCTGGAAGGGAAATAATCATGGCGGGCCAGCTGGCCGCGGTGCTGGGCACCGGACAGACGAAGTACGTCGCCAAGCGCCAGGACGTGTCGATGAACGGGCTGGTGCGCGAGGCCATCGATAAGGCGCTGGCCGACTCTGGTTCGACGATGGACGACATCGACGCCGTGGTGGTCGGCAAGGCGCCCGACTTCTTCGAGGGCGTGATGATGCCCGAGCTGTTCATGGCTGACGCGGTCGGTGCGACAGGTAAGCCGCTGATCCGGGTGCACACCGCCGGTTCGGTGGGCGGGTCAACCGCTGTCGTGGCCGCCAGCCTGGTGCAATCCGGCAAGTACCGCCGGGTGCTGGCGATGGCGTGGGAGAAGCAGTCGGAGTCCAATGCCATGTGGGCGTTGAGCATTCCGGTGCCGTTCACGAAGCCGGTGGGTGCCGGTGCCGGGGGCTATTTCGCGCCACACGTGCGGGCCTACATCCGGCGCTCGGGTGCACCCGAGCACATCGGCGCCATGGTCGCGGTCAAGGACCGGCTCAACGGCGCCCGTAATCCGTTGGCTCACTTGCATCAGCCCGACATCACGCTGGAGAAGGTGATGTCGTCGCAAATGCTGTGGGACCCCATCCGTTTCGATGAGACTTGCCCGTCGTCCGACGGTGCGTGCGCGCTGGTCATCGGCGACCAAGAGATCGCGGATCGCCGCGTCCAGGAGGGAAATCCGGTGGCCTGGATCCACGCCACCGCCCTGCGCACCGAGCCGCTGGCGTACTCCGGTCGCGACCAGGTCAACCCGCAAGCGGGGCGTGACGCAGCAAAGGCGTTGTGGAAGGCCGCAGGGATCACCAGCCCGATCGACGAGATCGACGTCGCGGAGATCTATGTTCCGTTCTCGTGGTTCGAGCCGATGTGGCTGGAGAACCTCGGGTTTGCGCCAGAAGGGGAGGGCTGGAAGCTGACCGAAGCCGGCGAGACCGCGATCGGCGGCCGCATCCCGTTCAACCCGTCCGGCGGCGTGCTGTCGTCGAACCCGATCGGCGCATCCGGCATGATCCGGTTCGCCGAGTCCGCCATTCAGGTGATGGGTAAGGAAGGCGATCACCAGGTCGAGGGCGCACGCAAAGCCCTCGGGCACGCTTATGGCGGTGGCTCGCAGTACTACTCGATGTGGGTCGTCAGTTCGGACAAGCCCAACTCATGATGAAGTACACCTGCAGTGTGGCGATGGGGCCGGTCGATCAGCTGGTCGAGATCGCGAAGACCGCCGAAGAGGTGGGCTTCGACGCGATCGCACTGCCGGATTCGCTGTTCTACATGGAGAAGCAGTCCACCGACTACCCGTACACGCCGGACGGCTCGCGGATGTGGAACGCCGACACACCCTGGGTGGATCCACTGATCGCGGCGGCGGCCATGGGCGCGGTCACCTCGACGCTGTTCTTCTACACCAACGTGCTCAAACTCGGCTCCCGCAATCCGTTGCTGCTGGCCCGCCAGGTCGGTTCGGTCGCCAATCTGACCGGTAATCGGTTCGGCTTCGGTGTGGGAATTGGTTGGGCACCAGAGGAATTCGAATGGTGCGGAGTTCCGTACGCCACGCGCGGCGCCAGGGTCGACGAGATGATCGAGGTCATCAAACTGGTCCTGGACGGCGGCATGGTCGACTTCCACGGCAAATTCTTCGA
>JAOAPE010000086.1 GCA_025462725.1 Terriglobales bacterium
GCCCCGGCCCGGCGGCCGGCGTCCGCCTCTCCTGCGGGGTCTGACCGGGATCCGGTCCAGGCGCGCGCGGCCGGCGCGACCGGCGGCTGGCTCGTGCCGCTGAGTGTCGTCACCATCGGTTCCTTCATGGCGCTGCTCGACACGAGCATCGTCAACGTCGCCATCTCGAGGATTCAGGGGGAGTTCGGCGGCAGCACGACCGACGTGGAGTGGATCTCCACCGGCTACACGCTCACGCTGGGGGTGGTGGTGCCCACCACCAGCTGGCTCAGCGATCGCCTCGGTCTGCAACGGGTCTACGTGGCGTCACTGGTCGGCTTCACCCTCGGCTCAGCACTCTGCGGGGTCGCGTCGAGCCTCAACACCCTGATCGCCTTCCGCGTGTTTCAGGCGGTCGGCGGCGGCCTGCTGCCGGTGCTCGCCCAGTCCATGATCTACCGCATCGTTCCCCGCGAGCAGATCGGCTCGGCGATGGGCATCTACGGGCTTGGGATCATCGTGGCTCCCGCGGTCGGGCCGACCCTCGGCGGGTGGCTTGTCGAGGACGTCAACTGGCGGCTCATCTTCTCCATCAACGTCCCCATCGGGGTGGTCGTGACCATCCTCTCCCTCACCATCCTGCCGCGCTTCGCCAGGGGACCCGCACGCCGATTCGACCTCCCCGGCTTCCTGTTCATCGCCATCGGGCTGGCGTGCCTGCTCATCGCCACCTCCGAGGGCGAGACCTGGCACTGGACCTCGTACTCGGTGCTCCTGCTGGTCGCCGGCGGCCTGCTCAGCCTGGCGGTCTTCGTGGTCATCGAGCTCGCCGTTCGAGAGCCCCTCCTCGATCTCCGGCTCTTCGGCGGCTGGGTGTTCTCACTCTCGGCGGTGCTCAGCGGTCTGCTCAACGTGGGGCTCTTCGCCGGCGCCTTCTACACCCCTCTCTTCCTTCAGCAGGGCCAGGGCCTCGGGGCATTCGCGGCCGGAATCACACTGCTTCCCGCCGCGATGGTGACGACGGTGATGATTCCCATGAGCGGCCGCGTGTACGACCGTGTGGGTGCGCGGTGGCCGGCAGCCTTGGGCATCCTGCTCGTGGCCGGGGGCACATACATGATGCATGTCGTCACCCCGCAGATGAGCCGAACGCCGATCATTCTCGCCAATTGCATCCGGAACGCCGGTATCGGCCTGGCATTGATCCCGATCATCACCGGGTCCACTGCAGGCCTCTCCGCAGCGAGGGCCGGCCAGGCGAGTGCCATCCTGAACGTCGTCCAGCGGATGGCCTCCGCACTCGGCCTGGCGGCGCTCACCGCTCTCCTCACCGGGCACCAGGCGCAGCAGTACCTCGAACGGGCATCGATGCTGCCAGCGGTGGCGCCCGGGTTTCCGCAGCTGAACGACGTCGCCGCCCACGGGCAGAGCGCCATCCTGGGTCTGTACGCCTCGGTGCAGAACCAGGCCTTCGGTGGCAGCCTCGATGACGTCTTCCTGCTCAGCGCCGGCCTCAGCGCCGTCGGAGTGCTCCTCGCCCTGCTCCTTCCCTCCGGCTCCCCGCGGAACCGGGCGGCTGCTGCGGCAGCGCGCGCGCCGGGCACCGCTGCCGCGGGGACAGCGACCACCCCCCAGATCGCCGTATGACCTCGAACACGGCGTGCAGCCTCACACCGTACGGAGCGGGGCGCCCGTTGCTAAATGGAGGCCCCTCCGGCTAGACTCGTATGCACCGGAGGCTCCTCCGATTCAGGGCATACCGGGTCTGCTCGGGGACGCATCGCCGGACACACGAGGGATGAGCATGACTGCGACCACGCCCATCACCACGCCCTTCACTGCGGCGACCACGGCCGCGGAGGTCGTGGAGGCGGCGAGTGGACGGGGCCCCGCAGCTCGGCGCTCGGCGCGACCGACACAGCGGAGCAGTGATGAGCCGGCCGATCGGGGTGCGCCCCGGCTGGTGTTGCGCAGGGCCCTGGTCGAGCGTCTCTCCGCAGGCCGCCCGGGCGGGGTGACCCTGGTCTCCGCGCCTCCAGGCAGCGGCAAGACCGCGCTGCTGCGGTCGTGGGTCGAGCACGCGAGGCTGAGCCAGCGGGTGGGCTGGGTCTCCGTCGAGCGTGATGAGAGGGATGCCCAGCGCTTCTGGCTCTCGGTCGTCACCGAGCTGCGCGGCGCCGTCGGTGGGGAGTCGCTCGTCGAGACGCTGATGCCCACGCCGGACTTCGAGGGCGTGGCGGTGGTGCGCCGCCTGGCGTCCGACCTCGAGGCGCTCGACGAGCCCGTGGTGCTGGTCATCGACGACCTGCACGAGCTGCACTCCGCCGAGGGGCTCGCGCAGCTCGAGCTGCTGCTGACCCGACTGCCACGCGTGCTCCGCGTCGTGCTGGTGACACGCCGCGATCCACATCTGGGCCTGCACCGCCTGCGCCTTGCCGGCGAGCTGACCGAGGTGCGCGCGTCCGATCTGCGCTTCACCCTCGGGGAGACACGCGAGCTGCTCGATGCGTCCGGGATCGGACTGTCGGACAGCGGCCTGGCCATCCTCCACGAGCGGACCGAGGGCTGGGCAGCGGGGCTCCGGCTGGCCGCGATCACACTGGCGGGGCATCCCCAACCTGAGCGCTTCGTCGCGGAGTTCTCCGGCAGCGCACGCACCGTCGGTGACTACCTCCTCGCGGAGGTGCTGGATCACCAGCCGGAGGAGGTGAGGCGCCTGCTGCTCCGCACCTCGGTGCTGGAGCGGGTGAGCGGACCGCTTGCCGACGTCCTCACCGGCGGCTCGGGCTCGGAGCGGATGCTCCAGGCGCTGGAGGAGGCGAACGCATTCGTCGTGTCGCTCGACGCCGGGCGATCG
>JAOAPE010000038.1 GCA_025462725.1 Terriglobales bacterium
GGTGGTCCTGGATCGGGTGGGCGCGCTACTGTACGAGCGCGCCGAGGGCTGAAGGGTGGCCATCCCATACCACAGCGAACTGTTCACCGCGCAGCTTCCGCCCTCCCCCGAAAGCGAAGCGTGAGGGAATGGGGCGGTCAGGTGGGCACCGACGCCGCGGTGTGCCTCCCCCGATTTCTCCCACTCTCCTACAATGGCCGGACCTGTGGCGGCTCTTGGTCGATGAGGCGAGATAGCTTCGTCTTCCTCATGGCGGTGAGGAGCGCAAGGCGGAAGCTGTCGGCGTCGGCCATGTGCTTCAGGATCTCCTCCCCCTTCCCTGCCGAACGGATGACGATGTCGCCGTAGCCGAAGAAGCGGGCGACCAGACCACGGCTCAGGGTGGTGTGTTGGGATGCCCTTGTCGGGCGGCGGTGACGCGGCCTCCACCTCCGCTGCAGCCCTCGCCCAGGCGATCCCGACGTCGACGAGGCCACCACCCTCGGAGGCGCCGCCGTGCCGGCGCACCGATCACGAGAATGGCAACGCGGGCGACAATGTCGACGCTGTGTCACCGGCGGTGGTCTTCAGGGGGATAGGCTAGAACCATGCAGATGCACCGCCGCACTGGCCTGGGCGGCTGGATCTCGCCCGAGGGCAGGTACTGGCCCTGTCCGGATCTGCTCCACAACCAGATCGCCGAGCGGATCGTCCGTCGGCTGAGCCTGCCCAGCACCAGTCGCTTCGGGGCCCAACTCACGCTGGAGGGGCCGGCTGGCTCCACGTCATGGACGACGGGCGTGTCCTTTCCTACGACGACGATCACGTCTACACGCAACCGCAACTCGACGCGCTCTTCGACCTGGGGAGCACCCGTCCTGCGATGCAAGCACAGATCATGGCTGCCCTCGAGGCGCAGCGCCGGCAGTCGGCGCAGGCAGGGGCGGCACGTTGAGCAACTACCAGGACTGGACGACGGAGCAGTTGGCGCAACGGCGCGCCAACCTTCAGGGACGCGAGGCCGAACTACGATCGCTGATGGCGCGACGGTCGCGCAGCACCTCGGAGTAGGACCGGACGAGGAAGGAAGGGATCGCCGTACACAACGAGCTCCGCGAGGTGCTTATCGAGTTGGACCGGCGCTGATGTGACCCCGTCACGTCGAGGTGGTCGACGGCGGTCGGCGACGACGGTATCTCCACCAGGGCGGTGTCGACGGTGCCGTCCACGGGCCGTAGGCTTGCAAAATATGTGCGGGGGAGAACCCTCGCCTTATTGGGAGGGAGAGAACCAGCCAGCCACGCCTCGGATCTCGTGGGGAGCCTCTGTGGAGTTCAGATGATCGAAGGCGATGGTGCGGAGATTCGCGGGAAGGGCGCCGGCCACCGCTCGAAGCTGAGGTGCGAGGTCACGACGGTGGATGTCTCGCGTCTCCCAGTCAGCCTGCAGGATGTCCTCGAGGGCTGCGTCTGCATCACCGCTATCAAGATGCACACGGGCAAGCCAAGCAAGGCTCCACAGACGGCAGCTACCCTCGCAGCCCATCCCGTCTGACAGCGCAAACTCTGCCGCGCTCAGTTCGTCCATGACCCAGAGAGACGACCCGGCCATGGCACCGCGCCGCGAGTGTGACCATCCCGCATGGCTGGCAGCCGTCTCCGCATGGGAGAGAGCCACTCGCGCTTCCTTCCACTCACCGATGGCTGCGTGCTCGTACGCAAGGCGATACTGAGCCCGAGCCCGAAGGTCGTTGTCAGAGCCAGCCTTGACTGCTGCAGCGGTAAGGTATCCTCGAACGACCGCCCCCGCCCCCACAGCGCGGTTCAGGGAGTCCTGCCCCAGCGTCGTCGCCTGCTCCACCCAACACCGGGCAATCAGGGGACCATCATCAGCCGTCTTCGCCGCATCGAGCGCCATGGCCACCCACCTTCGCGGCTCTTGGCGGCTCCACCGGGCTGCCCTCGCCATGGTCAAGGAGAGAGGGCAGACCGAACGGGCAGGGTAGGAGTGGAGATCGTCAAGTCGGGCAAACAGCTTTCCGCCCTCCCTGAACGTCATGACGGGGCCGAGCCTGTCGCATCGCTGGCCCAGGGACAGGACGGCCCGTTCCAGGTCCTCCCCCTCCTCATCCCTCATCGAGAAACCCTCCCATCCTCGGCGGCGATCGTCCTCGCCAGCTTCGTCCTCATCCCTCGCATGTACGAGCGCTCCTCGGGGAGATCGGCGGCGCCTCGGCGACCACGGCCACGACCGTCAGCAGACGGACACCGCCGGGACTCTGGACCTCCACCTCGTCACCCGCCCTGCGTCCGAGCAGAGCCCTGCCCACCGGTGATCCCACCGAGACGCACCCAGGCGCAGTGCCCACCGTGGCCCGGGCGACGACGGTGTGCTCGTGCTCGCCGTCGGTGTCCCGCACCCGGACCGTGGACCCCAGCTCGACGGTGCCTCCCTCCTTCACGGGTTCGGTGAGCATCGGCGACCTCACGTCATGCATGGCAAACCTCCCTGGCCTTCCGCGACGGTGACGACCGACGCCTGGTGTCGGCGCTCGCCTCCGCAATTGCACACGCAATCGCGGAGCAGAAGGAAGGCGATGCCCTCGCGGCTGGCTGACATCCTCCTGTCAATCCGGTGCCAGGAGCTGT
>JAOAPE010000041.1 GCA_025462725.1 Terriglobales bacterium
GACCACGCCGGTGCCGGCCAACCGGCCGGTGCCGCGCAGCAGGTCGATGCCGTGGTCGGCCAGCCAGCGCTCCTGGCCGGCGTCGGAATAGCCCGACACCATGAAGTCCCGCCAGGCCAGCGCGGCCTGAACGTCGACCTGCGCGCTCGCGCCGGCCGCGCGCGCGCCCGCCACCGCCTCGCCCGGGCGCAGCAGCGACTTCGACGGAATGCAAGCCCAGTAGGAGCACTCGCCGCCGACCAGCTCTCGCTCAACGACGGCGACGCGCTGCCCGCGCGCAGCCAGCGCCGCAGCGCAGTGCTCGCCGGGCGCCCCGCCGCCGAGAACGATCACGTCATAGTCACTGCTCGAGCTCATCGTTTACCTCCGCCTGTTGCTGGTGACATCACGGCCGCGGTCGGCCCACGTCGGGGAGCACGCTCCGCAGGCGCGGGACGAGGCGCGCCCGCTCCGGTGCATCACCGCCGAGAGCCTCGCGCCGTCAACTGCCGCCTGGATCGGACCTAGGATCCCGCACTCGAGGGCCCGGGCCTGCTCACCCGAGATCACCACCTGAGTCTACGGCTCGCCGTGCCCCCGCGCCAGCTCGGGAGCGGAGGGAGAGAGGCACGGGTCGACGGTAACTCGGAAATCCCTCCGCGAGAGCGCGCCACAGGACGGTGACTCAGCGCTCACGGACTCTGCATCGCTCGTTTCCACACAGCAACAGGGCTGTGGCGCTCACGGATACGACGAGTTCATCCAGCGTCATCCCCCCTCGGATCATGATGTTGTGAGCAGGTCGTCACGACACCATACGGTGTGGCGGGACACGGTCGTGGCAGGCTGAACCACGATCCCGCTCTCGCACCAGGAGCACCGGTGAGGCTGACGTTCCGGCAATCCCATTGCCAGGGGCTGATGGCTGTTGCCGCCATCTCGTCGCTGAGTGTCCTCTGCGGGTGTGGATCCACTCCGTCACCGTCAGCGGCAGCGGCACCGTCCTGCGCGACCCCCGGGCCGAACGGCCTGGACGTCGCATGCCCTGGCGTCGCCGACAGCGCCTCGCAGCAGGCGCTGGACAGCCTTCATCTCGAGGGGGACGGGCGCACCCTGCTGCTGGGGTATCTGCGCGGGCCAGGTCCAGCCCCGACCGCCGCCCATCCGTACTCCTGCGGCTTCCTGACCGGCGTCCGTGTTTCCGAGTCGAAATCAGCGGTCAGAGTGACCGTCATGCTGGGGAGGCGCGGTCCGTCTGGATGCTCGCTGGGCGGCTCTTTCGCCGCCACCACGGTTCGCCTGCAGGACCCCCTCGGCAGCCGCCCTGTCTACGACGGTGGTGCGGGCGCCACCCCGGTCGCGGTCACACGCTAGTGCCGCTGCGGAGCCCCTTCCGTGCCCACGGCACCGAGACCAGGTGGTACGAGCCGGTTTCGTGCTTACCACCGACGCGCTGCATCCCCGGACCAGGAGATCGTGCTGGGAGTGGACGCCACCACGGGCACTCCCCCGGACGGGGATGGCTCACCGCACACCACTCGGACTCAGGCGGAGGCTGTCGTGCCGGTGTCGCGCACCTTCGTCCTCGGTCCCAACGATCCTGAGTTGTACAACAACGCCGGATGCTCGATCGACCTGACCATCACCCGGAAGTAGCCGGCACCTGGGCGTGGGAGGCCCCGAGGTCCGGACCCACGGTCTATGCCACCGCCACGAACCAAGATGACGTCGCTCCTCAGGTGGCCGGCTTTCCCCGACCGGTGACAGTAGACGCGGCGCTAGCGGCACTTGGATGGGAGGCGCGGGGCCACCTGTCCAGCGAGATCACCGTAGGCCAGGCGAGGATCCCCCGATGCACCCCGACCGGACGCCCCAGCGGGTCCGCGAACCAGGTGGTGGCGGCAGGACCGATCACGCGCTCCAGGGGCCGCGACGCCTGACAGCGCAGGGACCGATGAGTCCTGGGTCGTCCCGCCGTCTCGAGAACGAGACGCCGACGAGGAGGTCGGGAGCATAACGAAGGAGACAGACTCATGCGAAGAGTGGTGCTGCAGATGGGCCTATCGGTCGACGGCATCGTGGCCGGCGGCCAGCAAGGCACAGGCGAGGCCGGCGCGCCCCACGAGGACGAGGCGGTGAGGAGATGGAAGGTCCAGTCAGTGCAGGAGGTCGGCACCCACATCATGGGGCGTGTCACCTACGAGCAGATGGCCGGCCACTGGCCGTACAACGGCCCGGCTGAGTATGCGGATCCCATGAACAACATTCCCAAGGTGGTCTTCTCCAAGACGCTCACGAAGGCGGAAACAGGCGCTATCGCGGCAGGCTTGATCGACGAATATCGCCTCGTGATCCGTCCAGTTGCCCTGGGCAGCGGGATGCCCCTGTTCAAAGACCTGCTCGGGCCTCTGCGTCGCAGGCTCGTCGACTCGAAAGCATTCACGGACGGCACGGCCATCTGGGTATACGAACCGGTCAGGAATCTGTGACGAGACGCGACTGGACGGTCTCTCCGATCACCTGCGGATGTGGAGGGTCACGGGGCCGAGGCGAGCACCGGCAGCCGTGGGTTACCGCCGGCGACGCGGTGGCCCATCAGGGCGTCGAAGGCCTCGGCCCGCATGGGTCGAGCGAAGTAATAGCCCTGGCACGCGTCGCAGCCGAG
>JAOAPE010000008.1 GCA_025462725.1 Terriglobales bacterium
CTCAGCCCATGTTTGGCTTTACTGGGATCTGATGGGCTTGTTCTTAGGGGTTCTTACTATTCGCTCCCCAGGGGCATTGCTTATGGGGATTGTTAGCTCTTACTACATATATATATGTTGGGAGTGACTGTCTCTCCTCTAGGGCGGCGGCTATTACTCCATCCATTCGATTGATTCCAGCCCCGGCCGCCTCCCGCCCCCTTTCAGGGTGCGGACTGGCGCCCTACAACTGCGGACTGGGTGCGGTTTAGCCGCGGGCTTAGTTGTCGTAGGGTTAGGGTCGGCACGCCGCCCTGTTTCCGGTCCGGGCTCTGATGCCGCTGAAAGGCCTAAAAATGTTCCAAAATCCCAGTCACCGAAGATGCCCTAGGTTGTTGATTCCACGCCTGGCGGAATGGCTGTTTTGACGTTCCGAAAATTGATGTTTCTGGAGCGGACCGCCCTATTTTGACTCTACTCATCTGGTAGCCGCCCTTGAGGAGTCATCTTGTCGACGACGGCGGGCAACATCTGCGACAGCTTTGCGGTAAGTGTTTCTGCAGATAGCCCGAAGCGGGAACTGATTTTCTCTAGGCGCTCTCTGCCAATGACCTGCTCCAATTGTTCTGGCGAAATTGGATGGTTTTGGCCGCTATCAATCCAGGATGAAACTACGGCCCCTAAACCATTTTTTTGGAACGCAGAGACTAACCCCCGTAACGCCTCGATTCGGGTACCTCCAAACATTCCTAGAACGCCATGCGCCACTTCGTCTTCGCCACCAAGACGTGATGCAGCTTCGTTCTTCACTGAATCGAATAAGCTCATTTCTAGTCCTCCAATGGAGCTATTGCTTTGAAGCTCTGAAACCTGCTGCAATCGCGTCGGCTTCGCTCATATATTTACCGTTCTTGGTTTTTCCATACCAGCGGGTTCCTTCGCGGTGATAGATTTTCGAGTCGAGGTTGACCCAAACCATCCCTTTGCTAGGCGGTGCCGGTGCTTGTATCTCGGATTCACTGGTTCGAGGCTCGGGCCGAGAACTCGTAGTGCGCGTGGAGTTACGGTCGGAGGACAAATCATTGTCACCAGACCATTCATGCTCACGTGATCCTGTCGGCTCGCTTGGGCTTGCCTTTGACGAGTGCGACTCCGACCTGTTGCCACTTGCGGTAACCAGAGGCATTATCTTGTCGATTGTCTTAGCGGAGACGCCCGCTTTCGAGAGATCGGAAGCACTTGAGTACGGACGCCCGCTCATTATCTTCTTTGCAGTTGCTGGACCTACGCTGGGCAAGGCTTCTAGTTCAGATTGCGATGCCGAGTTGAGGTCTACTTTGGTATCAGAGGAGTTGTTTGAGCCCGTCTTGCTTCGCGCGCTATTTCGTTCTGTTGAATCACTTCTAAGCGCCGTATCGGAACTCTTCGTTCCCGAACCAGAACTACCGTTGGCCTTTACGAGCGGAGTAATCTTTTCTATGGTTTTGGCGGAAACGCCTGCTTTAGACAAATCAGAGACACTCGAGTAAGGACGCCCACTGATGATCTTTTTCGCAGTGGCAGCACCAACCCCAGGTAAATCCTCCAGTTCTTTCTGTGAAGCTGCGTTGAGATCTACTTTTGATTCCGAACCTGTTTTATGATCCGTTTGTCTCTGTTCGGTGGTCCTCGCTTTTGATTGTGCGAAAGTCGGTACCACTATTCCTGAAGCAATAACGATGATGATGAGTAACAGAGAGTGGATAGTGCTGTGCGAAGCCTTCATGGGCATCTCCGGAGTTGATAGCGAGATCAGACGGTGTCAGCTCGCCTTAGGTGCATAGGTTGTTGTTCTGATGCGTTCAAATCCGAGTCAGGTTACCAGTCCACCTTGCGATTAGGCGTTCTGGAAGTTGGCGGTTAGGCATCGAACAAACCAAACATCAGATTCAACTCGAGGAGAGCACATGGCTGATATAGCGAAACACGTGGATAAGGCTTACGAATCGAAAACCTTTGATGAACTTGCAGAGTCGCCGGTTGATGCCCTGGAGGGGCTTTCAAAGAAGGATGCGGAACTTCTGGACCAAGCGTTCAAAATCCGTACCATCCGTGATCTGGCGGAGAGCAAATTCGTACTCAGAGCGCAGGCGATCGTGAATCTAGCGACTGCACACCGAAGTAAACGAGCAGCGTAGAACTGCTGAAGAAGAATGACGGGCGGGTTCCGGCGAGGAGGAATCTCGAAATTTTCAAAAAGGAGAACATACCATGTCAGAAGGAATCAAAAACGCAGTCCGCCGTTTGTTCGAAGAAGTTTGGAACAAGGGCAATCGGCGGTGACAGACGAGCTCTTTGCCCCCACCTACGCTCACCATGACGCTTCGACGCCCGATGTTGGGCGAGGCCCGGAGAGTGAGAAGAAAAGAGCGGTACTCTACCGCAATGCCTTCCCCGACCTTCGACTGACCATCGAGGACATCATTGCTGAAGGCGAAACTGTGATGGCCCAATGGTCCTGTCGGGGTACCCACAAAGGGAATCTCAGCGGGATTGCGCCAACGGGGAAGCAGTTCACTATCTCCGGTGTAAGCATCGCCCGCTTCGCTAGCGGCAAGATGGTAGAAGGCTGGGTAAACTGGGACACTTTGGGCCTTATGCAGCAGCTCGGCGTCGTCCCTGAGCTCGGCAAAGTTAAGGCCGCGTAGCCGTCCCCCGCGGCCCTCGCCCCCAAACTCCAACCTGGACTTACCTCATTGGTCAGCACGTCCACACACCAGCGACCATGCGGCGATTGGACAATGACAGGCTGCAATGCGAATCCTGCAAGAAGCCGTTCCCCTCGAAGCAACTGAGGTACAATCCCCGACTAACAAGAGTGCGTGCGACTAGCGGTTGACTGCAGTCTTCTCCTGGTCGGTCACTATGCACCAAACCATCTTTGATATGTTGCTGTATGCGAGCCGGATCTGAACCTGCCGCGGACCCGAAGGAAACGCAAAGTACAGGTCAAATGTTATGTCCAGATCCTCACGTTCGACCGCACGTTTGAATTGCTCGTAGAAACCGTTCACAGTAGTGCACGGCGCCACTTCGGTGAAGAAATTCTTGCCCAAAACTTGGATCGGATTCAAACCACTCATTAGCGACTCGAAATAGTTGTATTGAATCACGCTGCCGTCGCGGTCGAGTTGGATGACACCGACGGGCAATCGGTCTAGGTAGGGCTGCAAGTCCTTCTCGGACCCTTCCATCTTGACGATCTCTTTGATGACATCGCTGGGCATCGAACGGTTAGACGCCGGATGCTCGCCGCGGGCTTTACTCTTCAAGATGACGCGTTCACCTCTCCTGAAGTATCATCTCTCGCCTATGTGCGGACGCTTTCGCCTCTCGAAGACCGATAAGGCCGTGATGAAGCAGTTTGGCGTGGAGATCGACCCCGACTACTCACCGCGGTACAACATCTCGCCTAGTCAATCCGTATTCGCCATCCGGCAGGATGCTGCGCAACCGGCGCGTATGCTGTCGAAGTTGCGATGGGGATTGGTGCCTTTCTGGGCTAAAGACCTCGCCATCGGCTACAAGATGATCAATGCCCGCTCTGAGACGGGACTGGACAAACCTGCTTACCGCGATTCATTCAAGAAGCGTCGCTGTTTGATTCCTGCAGACGGTTTCTATGAATGGAAAAAGGTCGGCAAGGAGAAGCACCCCTACAACTTCGGCATGGCTGACGACTCTGTATTCGCGTTCGCAGGAATATGGGATACGTGGAAATCGCCGGATGGGACATCCGTCGAATCATGCTCCATCCTTACCACCACGCCCAATGCGCTGGTCCAGGATGTTCACGATAGAATGCCGGTGATTCTCGATCGCGATGACTATGAGCAGTGGCTTGATCCCGGCGTGAAGGAGCCCGGCACACTCACTGAATTGCTGAAGCCATTTCCAGCGAAGCAGATGCGCCGCTATCCGGTGAGTCAGATTGTGAACAGTCCCAAGAATGACAAGCCGGAGTGCATCGTAGAGATCTCACTCGCCGTGGGAGCTGTCACAGGCACTGCCTAATGGTCTCACCAAGTAGGTGGGCTTTTTCTATTGCGGGGGATTGAATCAGGCTTGCTTCACCTGATGATCTTGAATGGTTTTCGGAAATCCTTAGAAGCAAAACATAAAATGAGCAAAAGTGCTCAGTCGGCGTACAATCCAGAACCATGGCTTCCAGAACGTTACACTGGGTGGATCATCCGGTGGCTGGCTGGGCGTGTTCTGCTTGTGGCTGGGTATTCACAATCCCGAATGGTCTACATGCTGATTCGATGAATGGACTTGTCGCGCAAACCAAGTCCCTTAGGGATGCCGCATTCGACAAGCACGCATGTTCTGCTCATAAGCCATCGCAATCCTTGAAACCCTCTTAAAAAATCCTTTGCGCCAGAGAAGCCGTTTAGAAAGAGTCGTTTACAGAATCTCATTAATTATTAGAAGCCGTTTCAAAACCCCTCCAATTCTCGCGGGGAGTGTAAACGCCTGGCTCTGTCCCGGCAACTACTTAGAATTTACGAAATCGGAACAAAACGAGAATCCCCGATGATCTTCGCAAGGCTGCTCTAGGATGGGCCTCAGTCACCACACTCCTCAAGGTGGCGACTATGCCCTGCCGTTAACCTTGAGGGTGCGGTAGGGCTTCCCTGATATGCAGCCATTTGAACTGACGAAATACGAAGAACTTGCGCGAAAGATTTACAGGGAAGAACTCCATAATCTCAATCCGACACCGGTGATGGTGAACAAGTATGCACGCTTGCTGCGTAGCAACCGGATTATCAAATTGTGCCTTTCGTTGCTGGCATCGGCGGGTGTTGCATGGTATGTGTCGGAACGGCTCGGCGCCTGTTGAGCTGGACGAAGCGGCAATGTCGAATTGTGCTATAACCCCCACGTGATCTCTGTCGTCTACCTCTCGAACCAATCTCTCTCCCAGCTTGCCGATGGACTGATTGCCAACGGATTCCAAGTTCGGGAGGCGCTGAGCGTTTCAGAAGTTCTTATCTAATCGAGAATGAGACCGTATGTTGTTGTGATCGCGCCGGAGGTTGAAGATAAAGAAGTAGTGAGCGTGCAGCTTAGAAACATTACGATCAAGCTGGAGCAAGACGCAAAGCTCCAAGACCTCATCTGGGAGTTGTCCAACCTCTTTCCGACTGGCTCATCTGCGGTGCAATAAATCGTTGTACCCCCTTTGCGCTGTCCAACTTGGCGCTTTGGCACATAACCCTCAAGTTTTATAGTGTGCTTACTAACGTACGCGGCAAAAACAGGCCATGAATGAGGGCACGAGTCTTGCTTTGCTTGTGCCCTTTTCATCCTCAATCCGATAAGGAACTGTAGGGCCGAGGCTTCCCCGTAGGGCTGCCCTCAGGGTTCCTTTCGGGGAGACAACCCCCGCATCAAATCTAGGTAACCTGAGCCCGACCACACATGTTGCATTCGATTCTCACCGTCGGCGGTACCCCAGAGCTCACGATCCTTCGCAACCAGGTATTAATCGCGCGTGGGTTCTCGGTAGTCAGTGTCTCCCATGTTACCTATGCTGTTCCCGTTTTCCATTCGTCTAATTTCAATGCAGTGATCCTCTGCTACACCGCTACTGAAAACATGTCGAACAAGGAACTGATGGCAATGACGCGTCAGTTTAAGGCCATACCTGTTCTAGGCTTCAATAGGGAGATCTCACCCGAGCAGGATAATCTTTTGTTGATCTCACCTCGTACAAGTGAGCTCAAGGGAAACGGCGAAGCAGCGCAGTTGGTCAGCGATTTGCAATCCTTATTTCGCTTGGAAACGGCTGTCCCAGGATCGCTTCAGTCTTGGAAAGAAATTTCCGCCTATATGAATCGCGGGATACGGACCCTGCAGCGCTGGGAAAGAGATTTCGGCTTACCCATTCATCGACCATCCAAGCACGACCGCAGCGCTGTTTTCGCGCTGAAACCAGAGATTGACGAATGGATGAAAAATACCCGCAAACACCGCGAGACAGAAACTACCCGGGAAGAGCCAGTAAAGATGTCCAGAGCGGCTTAGGGCTGCGCCTTCCAGCTCCAAGACATCATTTGAGAGTTATCGAACCTGTCCCGACAGGTTCATGTGTCGTTGTGCCCAAGTAGTACGGCAAGGCGCAACTCGGCGTCTTATGCGGGGTTGAAACGGCAGTAGAGTAGCTCCTGCAGGCCTCCCAAATAGTAGCCCCTTGGCGGCGCTCGTCCGATGCATGCGGGTCACGCGGCCTTGGGGCTCAGCCTTATACAAGGACTTTCATAATTGTATCGTGTTGCGATAGGTTGTGAACACAGAGCCCACCTATTTGGTGGGCTTTTTCAATGCCTTCTTCAAAACGGTCTCGAATTTAGCTCTTGTTTACACATGTCCTTGGAAGATAAACCACTTCTGCTGTTGTCGGTTCCTTTAATTCCTTGCCTTCTCAATTAAGGGCGAGAAATGGTGCCACGCTTAAGAGCGAATAAAGATTCTCAACTGTGATTAGACTCTTTCGGGATCGCATGCTGGAAACTCTAACGGGAACATACTTCGAAGGTCGGCTCGGATGCCTCGCAATCCGGATGGATGCAGTTCCAGAACAGTGTTGATTCCTCAATTGCTGTGATCGCGACTGCTCCTGCGTGCGCTGGACAATGCTTTAAGGTCTGAGTGGAGATGTCCATGAGTTCGTTCGTCACGTTGTGATAGCCATGCCGCTCTACGAAATGACGTGAGCACCCCTGTTCTGTGCAGCGGAAGACCGAGAAGGGCCAGCGATCTGACTGGGAGGCGAAGACCTTCATCGGTAACTGGTGAATGTCGCAGAACACTTCGAGCATGTTTGATCCCCGTTATTCCGTTCAAATCGAAACTTGGCCAGCCGTTTCCACGGCTTTGGTTCTCGAATCAACGATTCGAAGCAGATGACTCGCCAGCATCAACATTTCGACTGCTTCTGGAGCATCGATCTGCACGTTTCGGTGACTGTGCGGGTTCTTATAAGAACCGATCGCCCCTGCGAACAATGCGGCAAGAGATTTTCTCTCCGCTAAAACCGCGGACTGATCGCTGAGCGGTCCCTCCTCAGAACCAAACGCCTTTCCCATGAGATCTACACCAATGGCAGTATCAGGGAATCCGCCGGCAGTGCGTACGGCGACCTCGACCTCCTTGAACGCTTGAAACACTGCGGTGTCGTAGTCTCCTCTCAGAAACAAGGAGTAGACTCGGGTCGCGATGGCGGGGTGCAACAAGCCACGTGGAAGTAGTTGGGATTTGCGATAAGAATCATACTGCGCGCGCCCCGCTAGCTTCGTACCAAGGCGCGTGATTACAAACCAATTGTTAGTTGTGTCTTCAGTCTGACGCATGATCATTCCCTCGCGCTCTAACCACTGCCAAGCTTCAGCAAGCGCACTCTTGATTTCGCCCCCGTGCCTTGGCGGGTAACCGTGTAGCGGGTGCGGAGATCCGAAGAATTGCTGCCGGTGGAGGAAATGCCTTTCGGTGTGATCGAACGAGTTTAGGCACTCGAGAAGCACGCCAGCGAGTTCATCTGGTCCCAGTGCCAGAACGTCCTCGTCCTGCGGAATTATCTGCGAGATGAACTTCATAGTGACGCGGAATTATATTCCTTCCTGGATTCCGCGTTGCCCCTTCCAAAAACACATGATTTCGGAATAGTGGGGAAGCGAGCTTCATCTCTAGTGAATACAGTGGTTTGAAGCACTTCAACAACGTTTTTGGAACAGTGGGATCTCAATTCGTTTTGGAATCGCACGTTCATGTCTACTTAGAATAAGAAGAGCCACACTTGTTCAGTGCGGCTCTTGCCTTTGGATCGGCAGCCAATTGCGACTAATGACAAGTCGTTTCTGGTAGCAACGCATTGTCAGTTTTCGTGAAGCACGCAGAAGCCCTATAACTTTTTCCGTCATACCGGTAGATTGTGACAAAGGAGCCGCCTGCAGTGAAGACATCTCGATAACCGTTTGTATATTCCTTTAACGATGTCACTCCGCCGCCTACATCTTGAGAAAGCAATGTAAAGTACCGAGCTCCCCGCTTCTCGACGATTTCGAAAGGGCAGCCCGCAGATCCACAGAACATTTCTGGATCATCGGCATTAGGATTACCACTTATGACTATGGCCGGCGGCCCGAGCTCATTCAGTTGCATGGCAACCGCGGTTGTGGCTCTTCGAACAGCGATGCTTGTCGTCCCATGCTCTTCCATCTGTTGCCAGTAGTCTTCTGGAACCGGAATATAAGCAGGTTCCGGTGCATGCATGGCTGCCACGATCTCCTTTTCAAAATCGCGTAGTGTAGTTTTAGTTTTGTCTCTGGGAACGCAGATAACGCCTTCTCCGCCACCAGTTACGGCTTCGTTACTTTCAACTCCATCATCTCCGCAAACTGATTGGTTGGAATCTGCTCGGAGATTGGTCTCCTGCGGCTTCGATCTCAGTGACGGATTTGCTGGACTTTCGCTTGAAAGGAACAAAAAGGACGTTATCAAAACAGCAACAACGATTAACACTAAGAAGAACCACTTTGCAGCGATGCGAACAAAGTCATCAAGACCACTCGCGTCTACAACAACGATCGGACTTTGGGTCTGGGTGAGTGATGAGCTTTCCGGAACGAGAGTCGAGCCACAGCTAATGCAAAAACGACCAGAACTGGATTGAACTCTACAGGATTGGCAGGTCATTGGTTGGCCCTAGATGGGAACATCTTTGCCCTGCGCAGCCTTGCAGTAATACATATAGTTCCCGCGCGCGCCGAAGATAAAACAATACGCAACTCCCACCAGCCCACCCGTAAAAAGCGATCCGACAAAACAGATGACTACTGGCAGCCAAATTCCTTTTGTGAGCGCCCAGAAACCCCCGAACAAGAACGCAGCCCAGTTCCATTTCCCTTTGTACGACTCTCGAGTGTTCTCAATTTGTTGAAACTCATTTAGATAATAGGAGCTTAGTCCGGCGAACTTCCATCCGGTTGCGGCATTTACTGTCGGAAGAGGAGGAAACGGGACCGCAGTTGGCAACGGTGGAACTAATTCCCGAACCTTGACACCGCAACCGGCACAGAATGGCTTTTCGCCTGCAACTGCAGCGCCGCATGATGGACAGAAACGAGCCACCGACTGGGATACAGCCGGTGCAGGTGCCGGAGTCACGGGATTTCCGCAGTGCCTACAGAACTTTGAGTTCTCGGGAGTATTGGATCGGCAACTATTACAAACAATTTCAACTGCTTGCTCCATCTATCACCTCACTGGAGCGGCTATCTTCGATCCGCAATCTGAGCAATAGATAGCACTAGGAGCGTGACTATTGCCGCAAGAGGTGCAGAACGTCTGGCATGGAGAGGGTGAATTTCGAGATACATTGGCGGTCGGCGATGGCGGATGAAGGCGTTGCTGCATCATTGAAAAAAACCTCCGGATGTTATCCCCGTTCTTTCCCCAATCCACCAATTGCCAATCAGTAGAGGACTCGACTCGCACTTCGGTCGCGTTTTCAAGGGGGACGAGTTGAATCTCAATTGCTTCTCCAAACGACCTCAACCCGGCGCCAGTTTGGGCCCGGAGCAGTGAAGAAGAAGATTGCGTTTGCTTCAAGGCCCAACCTAGCTCTCGTAGTGCCGCTACAGCCGAGTCGAATACGACAGGTTGTACGGCCTGGAACGTGTGACTCGCCCGACTTTTCATAATTGGCAACGCGAAGTAGATGAAGTCTGTTATTGGGGCTTTGCTTGCACGTATAGCCCTTCGTGTAGGCTATAGCCAACCCGTAGGCGACAGCCTACAACGCAAGATGCGTGGATGTCCAATGACATTTGCGTGAGGTTTGGTATACACATCCGACGTCTTCGGCTTAAGCGCCGTTGGACCCAAGTCGAAATGGCCGAAGCGTTAGGAATAGATCGAAGCTATCTGTCAGAGATTGAGGCAGGGAAGAAAGAGATATGCTTGCGCAATTTGGACATTGTTGCGCAGGGCTTCGGGATGAGCATAGCTAAGCTGATGAGTGGAGTCTAAGCAGCACCTCATGGGCGGGCGGGTGCGGGGTCGCTGCTGGATCAGCAATTTCCCGAATTGGGAAACCAGCACCAATATGGTTGCACTACCACCAAATTTAAGGTATACCCTTAAAACTCTTCAGGCTTTGCCATAAATCCTTCCAAGCTGGAAAATATGCATTTGAATTGTTGTTCCAAAACACTAGGCATTTTTTTGCTAATCCTCATAGCGGCGCTTCCATGCGCTGCGTCGGAGCCTATTGTCGCCATTGACGTGTCCCAAAGCATGCAGCACTACGGCGCTTGGCAGGGGGATGTCAAAGCAGCGCTTGCAAGTGTGTTGTTTGATGGAAAGAAACCTTCAGAGACTGCCTGGAGGTTTACAGGTAATGTCGATGTATTGCATCGGTTCCTTGCCCAAGGGAGCGTTCGGATTATTCGATTTGGGAGTTACCCAGTACAGGAGTATCCGTACTTCAACTTAGCTCAAGCTTCCGACGGAATTGCATTTAATAAGGAATTCCCCAACGCAAATGAATTTAAGGACCAAAAGACGAACAAGCCACTCGCGTTAGCGATCGCTGCAGATCTCTCTGCCGAAAATGCCTCTGAAGGTTTTGCGATTGTCGTTTCAGACTTCTTGACTGATTCCGACGTGTCGCAACAGCACCAAGATTTCATAAACAAAGCAGAGTCCGAGTTTAGTCAACAAATTCCTCTGACACTTACATGGTTGAAAGATCCTCGAGTTCAACTGAAATTTATTCAGTTTGAACGAGCATCTACTCGCCCCAACGCAGCTTCGCAAGAGAGCAATCCGATTACATTGTTACTTCCTGAATTTTCAAAAGAACGACCAGTGCGCTATGTACTCCGATGGAAAGCAGATAATTCTTTGGAGCGCTTCAATGTCAAAGTTGAAGATTCAACAACTCGCGAAACGATGTTTGAGAAATCCAATCTGGCATCAAGGGAAGCTATTTTCCTGAACCCTCCTAGCAGAAATATGCGCTGGTACGTTACTGGATGGCGTGCATCGGGAGAAAGCGTCCGTTCTAACACTCAGACGTTGACGAGCCCCCCCCGTGAATCTTCGATTCTACCAATCGTTTTACTGCTGACTCTCATTGCTGGGGCAGGAGCTTTGGTATTCCGAACACAAAAATTACCAGCGTGGATAGATAACCTCTTAAAAAGAAGGAACTCTGAATGGTCCTAGACATACTTGATTACTATCGTGGCCTTCTTTGGAGCCCACAGCCTCTTTATGCCACTGGTGCCGTCATTCAGGCTGCTCTAGCACTTCTAATTCCGGCCCTGATAACTTGCTGGATCGCTGCTATTTTGATAACTAGAGCATTTCTCGACCGTCGAGCAGAATTAACAACTTTCGTGCGCGCGCGTCTAGGCTGGACCTGGGCAGGGGTGATGGGTATCCTGCTCATTCTCAGCCATATAACCGTCCTCGCTTACTTGCAAAGAGTCCTAGCTGTATCTGCAGTGCTCCCGTACTATTCAGCAGCATCTGTTCTGGCATTGTTAACTGCCGTGCAGTTTTTCTCGTTGAGACGTGAGCTCAAGACGTGGCAACGAAGAGTTAGCTAAGGATCAAAATGGAAATACGTCCATCAATAGTCATAGGACTAGGAAGCACTGGAAAGCACGTTGTAAACATTCTTCAGAAATACATGTCTGAGGTGCTGAATACCGAAAGCCTCGACATTTTCCGGTTCCTAATTCTTGAAACCGATATGACGTCTACTGATGAGGATGTTCTGTCGGGTGACACTCAAGTAAAACCAATAAACATCCATGTCCAAAACACCGGTCAAGCTTTCACGGCTATGAAATCCACTTTGAAAGAGGATTTTTCGTGGTGCCCGCAGGATCTCCAAATAGGAGGTTTGACCGGTGCGGGCAATAAGCGAGCAGGTGGACGGTTCATGTTTTTGTACAAATATTCGGATATAGAGGAGGTATTAAAGTCTGCGATTACCGAAGTGAAAGTTGCGGCTAACAGTCCTGCTACCTCCATAAAGCTTAGGAGCTTGCTAGAAAAACGACACGCTCCGGTTGGGGATAGCGTCATTAGCCAACCAAATCAGGTCATTGTTTATGTTGTAGGCAGCTTGGCAGGTGGTACCTGTTCCGGTGCATGCATCGACCTTGGATACTTAATACAGCGACTCGAGCCAGGAGCAGTCAGGAATGCGATTTTCTTCATCCCGGACGATTCAGCTAACGTCCCATTCAAGGCAAATACATGGGCAGCCATCAAAGATCTAGAGTTCTTCTGCAAGAACCCAGCAGCGTATGAAGTGTCGTGGCGTACCAATGCAGGGTTCAAACAAACCTACTCAACGTTAAACCAGCAAAGTGCGCCATACCAGAGGGTTTATTTACTCTCCCAGCGAGATCAGAACGGCAATCTGCACTTGGAATTCAAGACGAGTCCGAGTTCGCCTCTGCTCATGATGGCCGGTCTTCAATTAGCTGCTGATTTACTGGGGATGTTTGCTCACCGGGATTCACGGCTCGTAAATTTGAACGCCCAGATTGGACATGATCCCGTGCACAATATGTTCCTCAATTACAACTTGCGCGCGGTGAGCTATCCAAAATACGAAATTGCAGAAGGGGCATCCTGCAAAGCGATTGCAGAAATTATTTGTGAAGGTTGGCTTGACCCTGAAGGCTATATGGAGGGAACTACCCGTCAGCCACTTGAGCGAGAGAATGCGGAGAAACGCGGACGTGAAGCCTGGCGTGAAATCAGTGCCAACCACTGGCCCGGTCTTCGGGCCGATGTAGACATTGATACTTTCATTGATCAGCTAACGAAAGGGCACACTGATAAGCCGGGTCAATCAATCCGGACCCAATTTGCAGATGATGTTCCTGGAACTATTTACCGTTTTGTGCAGCAACATGTGGCTGAGAGACAAAGGTTCATTCGAGTTGCAATTACGAGGCGCTTTGTTAGCGAGATGGCCAAAAAACGGAGTTTGGCGGCCGGAGAATCGTTCATAAAAGGCATATGCGATGAAGTTGATTCCATGTGCGGTTACTGGAAAAAACTGGGAATACCCGAACGTTCAGACAAACAGGCATGGACCGTAAACGTTCAACAGTCGCTCGAAAGAATAAGTCAGCGCAGGACTGGGTTCAACGTAACCACGGCCTTCCTCAAGCGTGAATCTCTGAGAGATGAATTGGAAGAAGTACTGTCCAAGTTAGAGATGTTTTTGATGTTTAGTGCAGTGTCTGAAATCAAGAAATATTGTCAGACTGAACTGCATCAACGAGTCGGTCGAATTCGCGAATCGTTAAAAATCGTACAAAATCAAGCTCGATCGAGACACGATGCCATCGTTGCCGGATTGGCAAATCCTACAGGCCCAGTGCTAAAAATTTCGCGATCTCAACAAATCAAATTTGCCGCGGAGATTGCTGAACTTTCAACGAGACCTATTGAATTAGACGATTCTTTCTTTCTTGCTTCTGATGAGGAAGGGCACTTAACCGGTAGCTTTGCAATCCCTATCGACCAGAGGTCAAACCAGGCTATCAAGCTGTTTTCGGATCTTAGATCAAAGCTCCAGCCGCAAATGCTGATTGCAGTTGAACAACATGGACCTGTAAATATCGTGCGCGAGATTACCGAACAAGGCATGATTCCTGCGACCGCCCAGCGTGCCAATGTAGCTCACCAGTTGTCAATCAGCGTGCTCGGTGCACTTGCTGTGGAACCAAACGCAGTTCCGTCCTATGTTTTGGCAAAGGACGAAATTTCAGCCATGAGCATTCTGACGGAATGTAACGCGAGACAGCAGCATATTCCGCCTTATCAAACGAAAGCCCTCCCACTGTTTGACCACATGGCAATTTTTCATCAGGAAGGTGCGAGGCTAAGTCCAGATGATTTGCGCCATGCGCAGGATTTCGCAACCGCTTTAGAAGCTGCTTTTACGCAGCCAAATGGTCGCGACATCACAGATCCTTATCACCTAATTAAAGCGCGACTGGGCTTAAGGGCTAACGTATGAAGACACATTTTCTTCCATCGGAACAAAGCATTCGCGTAGCTCGACTTCGAGCTACGCTGAAAACAGTAGCTGTATTATTCGTGTGTGCTTGTCTGGCACATTTGGCCTCGGCTCTTTACCTCGTAGAACATCCAGCACAACCCTCGATTCCACAAATTGCCGGAACCGACGGTTCTTCGCATGATGTAGCGCTAGTTGCTCCCCACTGGGCGGTAACAACTTCTAACATTGGACAGAAGGCAACTATTTCTGCAGAAAGCTGGCAATCTAATGCCACGCTGATACGTGAAGCCTCCATTTCTGGCACGGCACTTTATCTGTATAAGCTTGATTCTCCGGATGCCTCTCGCTTGGGAACTCTTCAGTTCCCAGAATCCAGTCAAGAAGTAACTATTCAGGGTAAGGCTGGATCTCCAATGAGGCTCAGCCTTGCTGAAGACGGTAAAGGGAGTCTTAGCGAAGAGGTTGGGGAGTTTGTAGGCCGTGCCATCATGCCAATTAGCGATCCAAACGCTGTTCTTGGCATTCTCGCTGAAGGTGACGGGAAAGCAGTTGTCATTTCAACTTCACAGCTCATAAAAGCATTTCCAGAGTTGGCGCATTGAAGTGTGCAGCGTACTTATAGCTTACCTTGGCGCCGCAGGCGAGACTGTGAGACCAACTTTGGCTACTAGGTTACAAGAGCTAGATATCAAACGACATGAAGAATCATTTCCGAGCACTCAGAACTTCCGCGCGGAACTAACGCATGTTCGGCGTCAGATCAATGTGGACAAGGTGTTGCTTGTGGGTTGCGAAGACTTAAGGAGTTGGGATGCCGAACTCCATTCGCATCTTGAAAATGATCGTATTCCGTACGACCTCGTGTTGCCCGTGGGGCCCAATTCAGGTCCTCACCCAATCGCTTTTCCTGGAACAACTTGGGTAGTGGATGCCGAAGGACTAACAGCCTTCCAGTCCGTAGTCGAATTCTCAACATTTCTACTTTCTTTGCTGCCGAATCGGATGCTTGCAGGCATCCCTAACGCCAGATGTTTCTCAACAGCACGCGTAGGAAGCCAGGTCTGGCAAGTGAAGATGATGCTGGAGAATGCTGACCCTGTGGACAATGAAGCCGGTATCGTAGCAAAGGGCCTCCTTTACGACAGGCTATTCAATCAGGTCCCACGCCGGCCAGAGCAAGTAGTCTCTGATCTGATCTCCAGTCTTACCCTAGAACCGCAGCCGTTTTCGTCCAATGCACACATCGTTCGGTCAAACTTGTCTACAAGGGTTGTACCGCAATTGCTTCAGTCCGCTTCTGAAATTTGCCCTGATTGGAGAACGTTTCGGGATTATCTCAGCAGCCTTGGGTCCGAACTCCGAGTCGGGAAGCGGCCCTTACTTGGGGCTGCACTAGAGACGATTTTGTGCGAGTTTCCAGAAGAACCGCCCGAGATTCAACGCGAGTATTTGTCGTTTTTAAATTTTGAAAACAATCTTGGTACTTATCCGATATTAAGCCTTGGGAACTCGCTCTCAAGAGTCTTGTCTATCCGAGAAGCACATAGCAATTTGTTCACCCGAGTTGCGGCCGACCTTGTTCAAGAACTCCGGCAACGATTCCAGAGGCGGATTTACAAGCGCTTGAGCGAACGAAGGGCAGAGCTTGAACCAGAAGAACAATTGTTCTTAGTTCTGCCAACGAGACTATCTGTGGATTTCAATGAGGAAGTTTGGACGCAAACGGATTTGTGTGCCTTGATCAGTATGCGTCCAATAGGTGCTTGAAATGGATTTATTGCTTTTCGGACTTGGTGCAATCGGATTATGGTTGCTTGCTTTTGCAATCTTTGCATTCCTGGGTAACTTGAAGGGATTCCGTGCAGCAGATGCACAGATCACGATATTCGAAAGTAGGCTTATTACCCATTCGGGAACAGAGAGGCTTTCTGAGGGTGAGGTCTTTGAGTTTTCGGAAGGCCCTTCTTCCGCCATCGCAAGCTCTCTGAGCGCGCACCTTCGTTCCATGAAAAGGGCAGCTTCGGCGAAAGCACTTGCTACCTTTAATACAGATGCCGGACTTAGATCGTTTGCTGCAGCCTCTATGGCAGGGGTTACAAGAATCCGGGCAATAAGCGGCATTGTATTGATTTTAGGCTTGGTAATCACTTTAGTTAATTTGCAGGGTGCCGTCGCAAGCCTCGACCGTGTGCTACAGGAAGGACGCGCTCCAACTACCAGCGGTGCTTCAAAAGCACTAGATCCAGAGGCGTTGCAGACTGGAATGCGTGGGATAGCTGCTTCGGCCACCCAGGCCTTCCGCTATAGCGCGATTGCAATAGGCATTGCTGCACTGCTCCTAATCTGTGCGATGGCTCAAACAAGAAGTGCTCACGAGCTGAATCGACGCCTTTGCGCCGCTACAGCTGAACTGATGGCTATCGCTGCGACGGAAGAGGTGCGGACCTCTCCGGATCATGCCCTTGCAAACCTTTCGGAGGTGATTAATAACTTTTCAGAGATGACGCGCGTCTTTGAGAAAACGAACTCCGGGCTGGAAGAACTGGCATCGTTTGGATCCAAGTTCGAATCTTCTGCGGAGTTGATTAGCAAAGCTGTTGATGGTCTACCAAAACAGATACAAACAGGGATGGTCAACCTATCGGCGGATGTAGCCCGCGGCATCAATGAAGATCTCAAGCATCAGCTTGAATATTTAAAACGGATCGCTGCGATTTATGGCGATCAGCAGATTAACATCACCCAAATCCAGAAGTACATGGACGGCATGGCTGCTCAAGTAGAAAGCTCCTCCAAGTCGATCCGGCAGCTTGAAGGTACTCCGGCAGCGATCCAGGCCCTCACGGCGGTATTGAATCAATTCGATTCCTCAACGGGTATTCTCCGAACTGACGTGCAAAAACTCAACTCCAAAGTCTCTCAGTTTCCAATTGAAGAATTCTCAAAGGCGACGCTCGAGTTCAAAGAACTCTCCGCCACGCTAGCTCCAGCACTTTCCGAGCTTAAAGAGGCAGCATCCGAGCTAGATGCGAAAGTGAATTCCACGCTGGAACAAGCGCAAAACAATTTAACGGAAAAGACTCAGTCTTCTATCGACCATCTCGTTATAGAGATTTCACGGATACTGTCAAATGGTTTGTCTGCAGGCCTGGAGCATTCGATTTCCAACATCCATGCTGAAATTTCAACAATTCAACGAATGTTGAGCTCTGCCGCTGGAGCTGGAGCTGGAGCAGGGAATGGCAACGACTCCGCGGGCCTCGTAGCGATCCAAAAGAAACTGATTCATATTTCATCGGAACTTGACCGTGTACCAAAATGGAGGCTCTGACGTGGAGATTGACGACCATTTTCCAGATGAAAACGTTGCATGGCCCAGCTATGTCGATTTTCTGTCGACGTTTGTATTCATATTGATACTTTTTATCGGCTGCCTAGTTTTCTTTATCTCAGATGTTCAGGACAGGGCCAACAGACAGAAGCGACTTGATGAAATCTCGAAGACGCTGAAGGATCAAGGAATTGCCAACGTCGTAGACGGAGAGCGTATAGTGCTTTCTTTGCGCGGCAAAGTGCAGTTTGAAAAAAAGGAATCTATTCTTGATGAAAAGGGTCGGGACTACCTTCGTTTGGCTGGGCAACGAATTGCAAAACTTCCACGCGCTGAACGAATAGTGGTTCAGGGGTTTGCAGACGCCGACAAGTGCCCGAATGATGAATTCTGTAATTGGCAGTACTCTGCGAGTCGTGCCCTGGAAGTTCTGAAATTCATGTACAAATGCCAAAATTGCGGTTATGGCCAAGACATAAAACAGAAGTTGGTGCTCGCAGGGGATGGAGATATTTCAGCAGCAAAGGTGGCGCTGGGCAGTGATAGGAGAGTAGATGTCATCCTTGACTATTCATCTCCCCGATAGACCGTGGTTGCCGATTTGGCCAAAATGGCTCCGTCGGCGACGTATGCGCGCCTTCACCGATGCCTTTGCGCATTCAATGGAAACGTTTGTATCAGCAACTCAAGAACAACAAAAAGTTTATCGCCGCATATGCTTTACCACTTACGCTGCCAAAAGGTTAGATGAACATCAAAGACAGATTACGAAAGCTCACAAACAATTCAAGGGCTCACTTAACAGTTCTTTAGATCCCGAGTCCATGGTCAAGGCGGCCAAAACTCTCCAGAGCATTGGTTCTACTCTCAAAGACTCGATTACGTTCGACGAAGGCATTCGGTCCAGATGTGAAACTCAGGAGCAACGCTTTCTTGAATTGGAGTCTTTAGCGAATCGATATAAGGGAGATAGTCGTCGTGATCTCGATAGAAAACTCGAGCAATTCCGCCAGCGCCGCCGAGAGTTGCCAGTCCGCAAACGTCATGAAGACGTTATTGCCATTATGCGAGATTTGGAAGCCATCACGCAGAGCTTAGATCGTTCCATCTCTGGTTTTGAGCGGACCCGAGAACGGGCTGTATTTATTGGACGCGACTCTGAAAAAATAGATCAACAACTTCTTAATGCTGCTCCAGAAGCGGCGAACCGATTTGCGAACGTCTGCAACTTAAACAAGCTCGTAGTGGAAGCAATCGAAAAAGGAGATTTCGGAACTGCAAGTTCTCTATGTAATCGAGCAGAGGAAATGGTTAAGGCTATTCGTGAGGATCTCGATAAGCTTAAATCATACTCAGCAGCCGAGATTCAGGAATGGCACGCATACTTATCCAGAGGGAGCTCACTAAGCTCAGCCTTTCTAGGCGACCTAGAGAAGCTGTTCAACACCTTCGATGCCGATACGGTTACCTGTTGGAAGCAAGTTCGCCTGGTTATGGAACCGCCGATTTTGAGTATTGCCCGGAAATCTCGGTTGGCAAACCGAGCCATTGCAAGGCGATCCAACCATTCCCTTTACCCAGATTTGGACCGTTTGATGAATTTGGATGTGTTGGAGAGTTTCGCAAGGGGAGTTTCTATTCAGTCGCGGAGAGCCTTTCATACAGATAAAAGGTCAGAGTAAGGCAGATTGAATCATCTGTCCGGAAGGGTGCCGAATTAGGTTGTGGTGGCATAATCCCGGAGCGCCGCAGCAATCAATTTCGCTTTTGCAGGATCTGAAACTTGCAATAGAAAATTCATTCCGGCTGATGATTTGAGAATCAGACAGGAATACTCAGCCATCGGAATCTGCTTATTACTAGCAAATCGTTTGTCTGGTCCTCCATTCTTGTTCGTGTACTGCCAGGTGTAACCGATCACTCGCGAGTCTGAAGGAACCCCCTCTTCCTCAACGAAGTTGACGACGCGTGCCTCTGTTTCCAAATTCCTGTAATTCACTGCACCCACCACTGCACCCTGATAGACAAGAATCTGATCTGGAAGAAAGTAGAGAACTTGGTTTTCGAGGAAGAGCGCATACGTTGCTACTCCGCTTTGGACAAACGGAGGTGAGGACAAACGCGCCGATGTGATCTTCCTTTTAACGGAAGTTCCTGCTCCTGCGTGGTATTTCGGATCAAAGTTTTTTTCGGAACTCGACACCCTCCATAATCTACCCGCGCCCGCTAACTGCTGAAAGGCCTTCAGGAGCTTTACATATTCCAATTGCGCATTGTCATCGAGATCTTAGTTCAAATGAACTGACTTACGATCGTAATCGAGCTTGTTTCCCCAAATACAGGTAGCTGTTGCCGAAAACACTAGGACAGTAAGAAACCAAAGTGGCGCTCCCGCCGCAAGGCTCCACAATACGAGAATAGAAAATAGCGCGGCCAACCATATTGCGACACGCGATTTGTTCTGCTTCGTTTGCAATTCCTCTATGAGCTGTTCGGCGCTTGAATCGTGCAATTCCGAGGCATCTGCAGTTCTGACTATTTCAGACAACTCGTGATCTGGAGGAGGTAAGACCTGATTCCGCTCTTGCACCTTGCCCATAGATTTTGGAGTGAGATATTGCTGATAATAAAGACCCCCTCGTCCAATGCGAACATAAGTGCCCTTTGGACCGCTTCCGATGCGAGCTCCCCTCACACCGAAAGAATATCCAAGCCCAGATTTTGAAAGGTTCACCCTTAGCGGTCCAAAACCCACGGATTTTCGTAGATACCAGCCCATTGCATTACCTCGAAGCCGAGCATTGTACCTTGTCCGGAAAGCGAACTAGGAGTTGAGAATCAGAAATGTTACGATGTCGCGCCAGAAAGGGGATGAAAATGGCTACTTGCCAAAGTTGTAACTCAGTGCCTGCATCAGAGCCTTTTTGCCCTAAATGCGGCGCTATTCCCCAAAAGAGCCCTCCGAATGCTTACGTCATACCAGTGCTATGCGGCATGCTAGCTATGGGCCTTGTCGTGGTCATGAAAAGCGCTGGAGCTGATGCGCCTATTATGAATCCCACAACTCAGGAAGTGGCTGTACCAGCCCCGGATGCGGTTGCCAAGATCCTAGCAAGTTGTGGGAAACCGGATAGAGACAGGACCACAACATCGGGAAGGAACACGATTCGAACTTTTACATATAGAACACAGAGAGTAACAGCAGTGTTTTCTAGGCCAGAAAACAACAGGTGGAAATTCGAAAAGTGTGTTGACCCAACAACGAATCAGAACCTCAAAAAGTCAGAACTCGCAAGGAGACTGGCTTGCTTTCGTCCGTAAATTTCGCCCTCGGCATATGTAAAGTAGTGATCTGCTAAGAAAGCACGCTCGTGCATACTCACTCCTCCTCGTCATCAGCTTCAAGGCCGTTCTCGCCATCGGAAGCAGAGGTTGCAACTGCCTGCTTGCCCATAGTTTCTTCAACAAGGCGCAGCAGAGTCTCTCGTCTAAACGCGAAAAAACCTTCAAAATCATCGGCCCGAAGAAACTTAGGCTCGATGTTGTGACTGCGCAAGATGATATCCATCCCATTATCGTCGAGCTGCACAGCCTTATGGTCCTGTAATTTCTCTAGGTATTCTGAAGGGGCACTGCCCCCGATCTTGCGATTTGCTTTGAAAGAAATGGCGGTCTTGTTAATTATCGAGTTGTAAACGCGAGGTGAAATTTTCAGTTCCTGGTCCTCGCACCACTTTCTAGGGAAAATGTGGTGGATATCGATCCCTTTCTCATTGCGGTCGAGATCCAGCATGCGTGCTTTCCAGAAGAAGTCTTTTGCTCCACAGTGCTGCACCAACACGTAAAGTCCCCGATAAGCGGCGGAAGTCCGAGTTCGCATCGTATCCAGCCGGCTTGCCTGGAATCCTGCATCCGCTACGGTCTTGGGAGTAGCATCCGCTTGATCAAGCCACTTCAATAGGTCCTGAAGATCGAGAGCAATCCGAGTCTCAGAAGCACTGCCGTAAAGTTCACCGAAAACTCCACACCAAAACCAACGCGCAAGTTTGTCTTGAACCTGCGGTTCGAGCCATCGATCGCCAATAAGAGTCAAAGCTGCAGCGAGAGGGATGAGTTGTGCCCGGTACGGCAGAAATCTTGGATCGTGGAAGCCCAAATGCCGTAGAAACTGATCGCTTTCGAAGAACCCCTCCACCAGCTTGTCCGCCCACTTCTTGTATGCGGAGAGCGGCATTGACAGAATGTGTTCACGCTTCGCGCTGACGGGGGTGACGGCTTTCCCAGTCTTACCGACCCTAATATCCTGCTGCTGGCGTTCGTAGGTATGCAGCAGGCTGATGCCTTGAAGAAATTCCGTCGCCGCCGTCTCTTTCAACAGCGGCTTCGTTGCGAGCTTGTCTCTTCGGCCCTTTTCTTTGCCTTCTCCGTACCAGTCCCGTCGAAGATTAAAACCATCGGCAGCATAAGCCGCTGTTACCAGCTCGAAAACAGACAGTTGTACACCACCTGTATTGACTTTCTCGAAGACGAGGCACACGGCTTCTTTCGATGTGCCTTTTTTTAATTCAATCACTGGAACGAGGTAGGACCGGAATGCACTTAGTATCAGCTGACGAAATTCCATGTAAACACTGAAACGATCCGGATAGGCTTTGTTAAGCCCGATTTCCCATGCATCGGAATTAAGAATTTGATTACATGGGAAATGGAAAGAAGAATACTCCTTCATCGGGGTGCTGAGATCGAGGACTATATCCCTCCCAAAATTTGACCGAATCACTTTGTCCTCGCCCACTCCGATGATTGCTTCTTCCATCGTAACGGGGCCAGACAAAGTCTTTGCGATATCGAAGTAGTAGTACCTTTTAATCTCGCGTTTGTTCGTGTCTTGCGTAGCGACAGGGGTAGTCAGCTTGAGTACTTGAGTGAGCGATGTGAGCCGCTGTTGACCATCCAGAATCATTGATTTGGTTTGCGGTGGTGACGCCCTCCACGGGGCGTTCCTGAAATCGGGCCTCTCCGCCTGTTTCAAGCAACATGACTGCGCCTATGGGAAAGGAGCGAGCGATACTTACCATCAGAGAACGGATATGTTCATCGTCCCAAACCCAACCACGCTGAAAATCTGGAAGTTGAATCTTACCGTCAACAATCTCGTCGAGTAGCTTTGAAAGTTCCGTCTTGGTTGAATCGAAGGACGACATTAACAATCACCAGAGATAGATTTAGACCATGCAGCAGTGCGTGCAACAGAATTAGGAAAGTACGGTATTAGGAAAGTACGGTGGAGCGCTTGACTATTCCGAGGTGTAGGAAGACTACTCGAAGGAATGGGCAATTGGCAGATATTTTCAAACTTCTAGGTTTCCGGAAATCGAAACAATTTCCCTGAAGGGGTGCAGGATAACCGCAGCGCTTCTGTACTCTGCAGGCTTGGTGGCTCTTGATCCAAGTTCTAGGTTGGAGGCTTTAGGGTTGTTGCAATTCCAGAATGGGATGCAATTCAATACCGTTTCTAGCTGCTCCTTTTTGTCCATGCAATCTGTCAAAAAAACCGACGCCGGTAACTTTCACGATTTCTCCTATTTTCAATCGTAAAAGCTGAGTCTGCACTTTCCGGAAGTTTTCCTCTTGCGGTGAACCGATAGCACATTGAGGTGCGGGCAATTCGGCGACTAGAGTGGCGGTGTTGTCCGACGGTTCGCTCAGAATCAGGTGCAAGTCAGAATCGGATTCAAGTTTTATCTTCTGCACTCGACCAGTGAGCACAAAGGTTTGCAATTCCGTGGGCGCAAATCTTCGCTTATAGGGAAGAGTCTTATGTGGCGATCTTAGTGCCAAGAGGCCGCTGATTGTCGCATTTATCGGTTGGAGGTTAACCTTTGTAGCGTCATCGTCCATAAGGATCTTTACGGGCCAACGCTCATAGCCGCACTGAAGTACTGCAGTCGATCTCACTTTGGCCGCTGCACTCACCTGTGACGATGTACTACCGACCCCAGAACATGAGACTCCCCCAGCCGGTCTGAATCCATTACTCTTTGCCGAATCTTCATCAGTTAGAAAACCTTGCTTGGTGTTCTCATACGATTTTGATCCCGGGCAGTGATACACCTTTGAACGTGAGTTTGCCCAGACTTGGATCGGCTTCAAAGCAGCTGCTGAGTTGCAGAGTACCAGCGTTATGGTGCATACCAGAAGTGCACTGCGTATCGCGGCCCAACTCCTACTCGCATCGTTATTTTCCATATTCACAAAATACCAGGCCCGAGTGAGTATTAACGCCTCAGGATAGAAGACCCGCTCGTATCGGCTGCAGTAGAAGAAAACGTCCCAACCCAGCGATTCTGAGCGGGATCAAAAGTCCACAGAAAAAACCCTGAAGTCTCACGTGAGTTACCCTTCTCGAGGAAGGTGGCAGTTACTTTATCTCCATCGATGTGACCCTGAATTGACAGGGAGGAGCGCTCCCGGCCAACTAACTCGTGAGCGGCCTGCATTGTCTTTTCGCCTACACCACTGAAATCTGTACCAGTTTGGTTTATTGCGACGGAAAACATAGCCGTGCCTCCGAGATATGGCTTGTAGGCGGTCTTATCTATCTTGTCTTCAATTATCCATCGTCCGGAAAGATTAAATTTCGGACGTCGGTCAAAATGCTCTTTGAGTGAAACAGCGCCAACAAGAATAGTAATAATGGTCGCAAGATATCCCAGACGTCTGCTTAGGTCCGCCCCGTTGCGAGTTATCACTGGCGAAGTTGTCATAGAACGACAAACAGAAGTTTCTGTGGAAGGGTAATCGGAACTTCAAATTGTAGCAACAGATTTTCAAGAAATCGAAAATGTAGATAATTGGTAGTACTAGCTGCTCATTGTTGTTATAAGAATGCACTCGGCCACTCCGAGTCCCAAACCCTAAGGAATTCCTCCATGCCAGACTTCCAAACATCTCGCGACACACTAAACGAAATTGCCGAACGCCTGAAGCGCCAGGAGCATTCAGGCTATGCGGGCGCACAGTTTCGGATTGCATTAGCTCGAGCGGACGAGCGTCTTAAGTTTGTGACCGGATTTGTTCTCCTCCGGCAGGACCATATCCCCTCGCGCGTGGTAGCGGATTATGGCACGTTGCTGTTGCTCGAACGTTGGATAGCTATTGATGATGTGCTGGACTTCTTTGCCAAGCTCTTATCCGGTCAAGCAGAAATGGAGGGCCACAAAATTTCTGACAAATTCAGCAACTCGAGATTGGACGCCGAGCCACATCCCCGAGGGTCCGAGTTGTGGTCTGGGTGGAGGTTTTCAAGTTATTGCGATAGAGATCCCAATGAGCATGAAGTGCAACTTGGGCACCAGCCACTCTTGGCCTTTGGGCTACAGCCGTTCTCCTCGCCTGGTCATGCGATCCGTAGATGGATGTTCGAGGAGCCACGGATCGAACATTACGATAGCTCCGTCCCGAATCTGGGACAACTAATTACTTTTCTTCCCGATACACGGGCTCGGATTATCAAGGCGCGGTGGACTCCGGGCAAACTGGTCCTGGTGTCTGAATCGAGAATATCGGAGGAAAGATTGCAATACCAAATAGTTCAACATGGCAGCGAATCCGAGTTCCAGATCATGCGGGGCGTCGTAGGCGAAGCAACATTTGAAATCCCCGAAGACACGCGCGAACTAGTCATCTATATGTTTGATAAGGATGGCGGATTCATTACACGCACGGAGCTCCGGGCTCTATACGAGACGATAGGATTCGAGGACGAAGAAGCTACTGATTTGGACGCTCATCTGCTGGATTTATCACGAGGCGAAGGGGACAGCGTTGAGTACAAGCCTTTCATGCAACCAAACAACGACAAGGAAAGTGAGTTTGTCGAAAGCGTCATTGCGTTTGCGAACACGAATGGGGGAAAGGTTTACGTCGGAGTGCAGGACAGGGACGGGAAGCCATACGGGAGAGGCGAATTAAGAAAGATCTTTTCGAAATACCCTGATCCAGTCCAAGCACAGAGGGATCAGTTAAGGTGGCTGGTGAGCAATAAAGTAAAACCTATTCCGAGTTTCCACGTTGAAGCTATGGATGCATTTGGCGAACCGGTCTTGGTCGTGTCAATCGAACGCAACGATGCAATCTGCTCTACACATGACAACCAGATTTGGGTTAGGCACGGAGCCACAAACTATCGCCCCGATGCACAAAATGAACTTCGACGCCTTTTGCTTAAAAACTCCTTAGAAATGCGCCTGTAAGCGCAGGAGGCGAGCTGCGGTGATTCGTAATAACGGGCTTTGCAGTGACACGGATGCTTCCGGAAGCTATGTGCCGGAAGTCCTCGCCAGTCGCTCGGGCTCAGTCTTCAATAGCGCTGCCTTCATTTCCGCCGCTTGCCTCCACTCTTTCCGTTTTGGCCAGCTGAGGTTGAGCCACTCCAGTTGAGGGCAACGAAGATACCCGTATCCTTGCGGTTTCCATAACGATAAGACTCGCGAGTGTCATTGTTCGCCGCAAATGATCCAAAGATACGTGTCCAAGATTTCCGGCCCGCTGCTCGATCGCATTGACATCCACATTGACGTCCCCGCGGTGAACTACAAGGAATTGCGCGGCGGCACCGGCCCGGAAGGTTCATTGCAGATTCGCCAACGTGTACTCCGAGCGCGAGAGGTTCAACTGAATCGATTCGCCGCAGGGGGTGAGCGCATCTACTCCAACGCGCAGATGGGCACTCGACAGATCCGTGCATACTGCGAACTTTCGACCGAGTGCGAGCGATTGCTCGAGCGCGCCATGACCCAGCAAGGACTCAGCGCCCGCGCTCACGACCGGATATTGAAAGTAGCTCGCACCGTAGCTGACATTGAAGCCGCACCCCAGATCGAGTCCAAGCACATCGCTGAAGCCATCCAGTATCGAACGCTCGATCGTACTTACTGGGCGTAGCTCTACAAAAGTGGTTTCCAACCCGCCTACAGTTGCCCGTGCATCTCAAACAGGGGTAGAATCGCACCCCTTGGCGGCGTGCCAGCTACACAGTCCGCATCTTTTAGTCCCTCTCACTCATCTATTGTGGTGAACTGATACTCAAGGAAAATAGAAATGGCAAAAGAAACTCGAAACACTGAGCGCAGCACCTCGGCCAGCCCGCAGAAGCCGGTGGAATCCTCGCTTCCCGTATTGCCCGTGCGTGACACGGTCTTGTTTCCACATGCCGTCTTGCCGCTCACCGTGGGCCGGGACAGCTCCGTGCAACTAATCAATTCCCTGGGAGAAGACAAGCAGATCATCGTGGTCGCCCAGCAGGACGCGCGCATCGATTCGCCCGTCCCCACTGACCTCTATCAAATAGGCACTCTCGCCGTCGTACATAAAGTCGTAAAGATGCCGAACCAGAGCCTCTTCGTATTTACGGAAGGACAGGAACGCGTTCGCATCCGCAATTACGACCAGATCAGTCCTTATATGAAGGCGGAGTTTGACACTCTGCCGGAGCCGGTTGCCCCGAAGACGCCTGAACTCGAAGCCCTTCAGCGCAACGTTCTTACTCTTTTCCAGCAGATTGTCACCGGTTCGCCCACTCTGTCTGACGAACTACAAACCGTCGCAATGAACATAGATGAGCCGGGTCGACTCGTTGATTTCATCGCCTCGTCCTTGCCATCACTCGCAACTCGTGACAAGCAGGAGATCCTCGAGACGTCTGACATTCGAATCCGTCTTGAGCTCATCAACCGGCATCTCGCCAAGGAGATTGAAGTCCAGCAGCTTCGCAACAAGATTCAGACCGAAGTGCAGGACCAGGTCCAGCAATCACAGCGCGACTACTACTTGCGCGAACAGATGAAAGCCATCCAGAAAGAATTGGGTGAGCAGGACGAAAGCTCGCGCGACGTAGAAGAACTCCGCAAGAAGATTGAAGCAGCCGGAATGCCTGAGGACGTCAAGAAAGAAGCACTGAAAGAACTCAGCCGTCTCTCTCGCATGTCTCCCGCTGCCGGAGATTATTCCATTACTCGCAATTACATCGAGTGGCTTGCGGTTCTGCCGTGGGCAAAGTCATCCGGCGGGGAAGTGGACATCGTCAAAGCCAAAGAGATTCTCGACGAAGACCACTACGATCTCCAAAAGGTAAAAGACCGCATTTTGGATTACCTTTCGGTTCGTCGTTTGAAGCCGTCCATGAAGGGGCCGATTCTTTGTTTCGTCGGACCTCCGGGCGTCGGTAAGACCTCGCTTGGTCGCAGCATTGCCCGTTCTCTCGGACGCAAATTCGCGCGCCTCTCTCTAGGAGGCGTGCACGATGAGGCCGAGATTCGCGGACATCGCCGCACATATATCGGCGCTTTGCCGGGACAGATCCTGCAAGGCATCAGGCGCGCGGAGACAAACGATCCCGTCTTCATGCTCGATGAAGTAGACAAGCTCGGACGCGACTTCCGCGGCGATCCTGCTTCGGCGTTGCTGGAAACGCTCGACCCGGAACAGAACTCGACCTTCCGTGACAACTATCTCGACGTGCCATTCGACTTGTCGCGTGTGCTCTTCATCTGCACGGCGAACATGCTCGACCCCATTCCGGAGCCGCTGCGTGATCGCATGGAGATCATCGAGCTTCAGGGCTACAGCGAGGAAGAGAAACTGCACATCGCTTTCCGCTACCTGATCCCGCGTCAGATTGAAGAGAACGGCATTACGGCAGAACAGATTGAGTTCCCCAAGGAATCAGTCGGCTATCTTGTCCGTCACTACACGCGCGAAGCCGGCGTTCGCAACCTGGAGCGCACCATCGGAACCGTCTGCCGCAAGCAGGCGCGGCGTATCGCCGAAGGCAAGACTGGGAAGTTGGTCGTTGATCAAGAGACCATTCACGAGTTCCTCGGCGGTATCAAGGTCCGTGTGGACACTGAAGTAGCGGAGCGCACCAGTCGAGCCGGTGTGGCCGTCGGTCTCGCATGGACACCCGCCGGTGGGGATGTCCTCTTTATCGAAGCCAATAAGATGAAGGGCAAGGGCGGTTTCACCATGACCGGACAGATCGGTCAGGTCATGCAGGAATCCATGCAGGCGGCTTTAACCTGGGTTCGGTCCAATGCGCAGCAGTTGGGGATCAACGAAGACTTCTTCCGCGATCACGATCTGCACATTCACGTTCCTGCGGGTGCCATCCCCAAGGATGGTCCATCCGCCGGTGTGACCATGGCAACTACGTTGGTTTCATTGCTGACGGATCGCCGCGTGCGCCCGTACACCGCGATGACCGGTGAGATCACTCTAAGCGGAAATGTGCTGCCCGTCGGCGGTATCAAAGAGAAGGTCCTGGCGGCTAAGCGCGCCGGAGTTCATGACGTTATCTTGCCCGCCGAGAACCGACAGAATGTCGAAGAAGATCTCGACAAGAACCAACTCGACGGCGTGACCGTACATTATGTGAATAGCATCGATGAGGCACTAACGATCGCGTTACCCAGCAATTCTGTGGAAGAGAAGCAGGATGCCGCCGAACGGGAACGGGTGCTAACCACAGCCGAATAGTAGGCAATTCAACTTAATTCACCTAAGCTGCAAACATTTGCAGCTTATTTTTTTGCCCTCAAGCTAAGTCCTTTGTTTTGTATGGCAATAACTTTGGCGCGTCACTTGCATTAGTTATGGCAACAGCCGGTTCCAAGAGGCTGAAAACTACAGAGGAGATTCAAAATGAAAAATTTTGGCAAATTGAGCGGAGCGCTTGCCTTAGTTGTTCTGCTTGCGGCATTCAGCACGCCAGCGATGGCGGACAACTTCACCCTCGGAAGCTATAGCTTCTCGACAGGCGGAAACGGCTACGTGGACAACGTTTCCACTGGTGGGTTCAGACTCGTCGGTAGCAATGGCGCTGGGTGTTGCAATAACACTACTCTTTCTACAACTTTCACCAGCAGCGGTACTGTCTCATTCAATTGGAATGCACAGTCGTACGATGCGGACGGATTCCCGTATGATCCTGCTTCTATCAATTTCAACGGCACGGATATTACGTATGTCAGCGGTATTCCTGACGTCACCTATAGTGCCTCTGGTTTCTGGAGCTTAAACGTCAACAACGGTGATGTTCTTAAGTTCAACATTTACACCACAGACGGCGGCTTCGGACCCGGTTCGATCTCCGTCTCGAATTACAACGATTCCACCGCAACTCCTGAGCCGGGTTCGCTGTTCCTTCTGGGAACGGGCCTCCTCGGAATGGGCGGAGCTGTTCGTCGCAAGTTCAAGGTCTAACCTTCCAGTTGGATCTCCTCAAGATGCCGTCCTTCGGGACGGCATTTTTTTGTTCTTCACCGGAGGCGTTACACTAACTATCAATGCAAGTTCGGGTTATATATTTCGGGATGCTCAAAGACGCAGTAGGCCGGCAGATCGATGACGTCGAATTGCCTGAGCGCTCCACACTCGCAGACCTGGTCAATGACCGCATCCGGCAGACTCCTCCGATTGATAACTTCCGTACCGTGCTCGCATTCTCAGTTAATCAGGAATATGCCCAACTCGCTACCGTACTCCATGATGGGGACGAAGTGGCTATGCTCCCTCCCGTCTCCGGGGGCACTGACACCCACGTCGGGACTGCAAGCAGATGTTCTATCGTCCGCGCAAAAATCGATCAACAGGCGATCATGGACGCCATCAAGCATCCAGACGATGGAGCTATCAGCATCTTTGACGGCATCGTTCGCGGCAACACTCGCGGACGCAAGACTCTCTACCTCGATTACGAAGCCTACGAAGCAATGGCGCTCAAGCAGATGGAACAGCTCGCCGCCGATGCTATTGCTAACTTCAAAGTGCGCGATGTCGCAATCATCCACCGGCTCGGAAGGATTGAGATTGGCGAGACCAGCGTATTCATCGCCGTCGCTTCTGCGCATCGTGCCCCCGCAATGGACGCCTCGCGCTGGCTCATCGACACGCTGAAGAAGACCGTTCCCATCTGGAAGAAAGAATTTTTTGAAGACGGTGCAGTATGGGCTGATGGCGAACCTTTCCCGGAAGAGCTTCGTACTTCACGCGACTTAGCAAAAGGATGAGACTGCTCGCGATTTCGTTAATCCTCTTGTCAAACTTTTCTCTTGTCCAGACGCAGCCTGCCGCTCCTCCTCAGCCCAAGCAGGAGAACAAGCTTCCACCGCGGCAGGAAAAGCCGTCCGACGATCAGACTCCGCAATTCAAAGTTGACGTTAAACTCGTTAACGTTTTCGCCACGGTCACTGATCCCAACGGCGCGCCGATCGTAGATTTGAAGAAGGAAGATTTCGCGCTCTCTGAAGATGGCGTTGCGCAGAAGATTGCAGTTTTCGAGCAACAATCGGAAGTCCCACTCTCGATCGTCCTCGCGCTCGACGCCAGCGGCAGCATTCGTAAAGACCTCAAACTCGAGCTCGATTCCGCCCGGAAGTTCGTTTCCTCAACCCTGCGCCCAAGTGACGGCTTGGCGCTTTTTCAATTCAGCGAGACCGTGAAGGAACTCGTCCACTTCACTTCAGACTTCCAGCGTATTGCGCGCGGAATCAAAGCAGTTCAGGTTGGCTCCGCCACAGCTCTCTATGACGCGATCTACCTCGGCGGAGAAGCGCTTGCTGACCGTCGCGGCCGCAAGGTCATGGTCATCATCACCGATGGTGGGGACACGATGAGCCGCACCACTTACGGCGAGGCTGTCCGCGCAGCTCAACAAGCCGAAGCCATCGTGTACAGCATCATCATCGTTCCCATCGCGGCCAGTGCGGGACGCAACACCGGTGGTGAGCACGCGCTGATTCAGTTGTCGAAGGACACCGGCGGCAAACACTACTATGCGGACACTCCGCAAACACTCGACGCTGCCTTTCAACAGATCAGCCGCGAGCTTCGCACCCAATATTTGCTGGGATACTATCCATCGCAGCGCCTCGCAGATTCCGACTTCCGCAAGATCGATATTTCAATCACCCGGGCTGGTGCTAATCTCCCAGCTGTGACCAAGCAGGATGGCGACTCCGGCGATCCCGCGCCGACGCCCTACAAAGTACGCCACCGCCGCGGCTATTACACGTCTAAGTTGAACTGAAAGTTTGAGAGATCTCTAGGCAGCCAGAGGCGGATAGATCCGTTCGAATTCCGGTTCGCCATGGAGCGACGCCAAATCCGGATCGCGACGTGCCCAATTTGAGTCGTGGAAACCCGCAGCTTGCGCTCGAGTCAATATTTGTAGCGCTTGCTGCTTGTTGCCACGCAGCGCGTACATGCAAGCTGCGTTGTACAAGATGCCCGGATCATTAGGTCGGAATGAGATGGCCAGGTTCATCTCCCGTTCAGCATCTTCCAAGCGCCCTTGCTGCTCATACCTGGTTGCTACAAGATTTCTGGCGCGAACGTCTTCAGGATTAGTAAGAAGCTGCTTCTCCAGTACCTCTACTTGTTTAGAAATAAGGGCAGAGCACTCCTCTTTATGGCCCAAGCTGTCTAATGCATTGATGTAAGGAACGTAGGTGTTGTAATCATCGCCATTGGCCTCAAGCGCCGCGGGCACGATCCTGATCGCTTCCTCGAAACGGTCTGTTGAGAAATATGCTGATCCTAACAGGTGATAAACCCCTTCACAGTGGGCTTTCAACTTGATTGCGCGCTGCGCACACCGAATCGCTTCTTTGTAATTCTGGTCCGCATAAAATACCCAACCCTGAGCGACGATTGCTTCGGCAAGTTGGGGTTGCAGGGCAATCGCCCTTCCCGATGCGGCACTGCACCTTTCAATCCACCGGGGCTCCCGCTCGTGGCTGTCATACAGTCGTGCGCAAACGTTCGCTACGCCCGCATGGGCCAGCGCAAAGCTCTGATCCAGTGCCACCGCACTGTCAAACAGCTGCAACGCGAAGTCCAGGTCCTGTCTGGTCAGTTGCCGCATATGGCTTCGACCCCGCAGGTACAGATCGTATGCGTGTAGATTATCTGTCGGCTTTTTAGCTAATGCTTTCTCTTCCTGCGGCGACAGGGTGATACGCAGAGCGTCTGCGATACTGCGTGCGATCTCGTCCTGCAACTCGAAGACATCCTTCATTTCACGGTCGAAGCGTTCTGACCATAATGGAAAATCAGTGTGCGTATCCACTAATTGGGTGTTGATTCGTAGCCGGGTTCCCGAGCGTCGCAGCGTTCCACCAAGAACGTACGCCGCATTCAGTTGCCTTCCCACTTGCGTTGACGTCACCGGCTTATCGCGATACGCCAGCACTGTCGGGCGCGGAAAGATTTTCAGCTCGCGGATCTTGGATAACTCCGTAATGATGTCCTCTGTCATACCATCACGAAGATACTCATCCTCTTTCACGCCGCTCAGGTTTTCAAAATAAAGCACCGCAATGGATTTTTCCGCATGCCCATTCTCGCGGCGCTCGCCAGCTTCCGCCGATTTCTTGCTCCCCGATTCCAGATCGCGTTTAAGTCTTAGCAAATCTGTTTTCAGTTCTGTCGCTGTCTGGTAACGCAGACTGCGGTCTTTCTCCAGTGCCTTTCGCGTGATCACTTGTAGCTCGGAGGGCAGTTTCGAATTTAGTTCCTGTACCGCCACAGGCTCGCGATTCATGATGGCTTCGAAGATCACTGCCGAGGTGTCCCCTCGAAAGGGCATGACTCCCGTCGCCATCTGATAGAGGACGGTGCCAAATGAAAACAAGTCCGTTCGTCCATCAGTCAGCTGTCCCCGCGCTTGTTCCGGCGACATGTATCCGATCGTCCCCATCGAAGTTCCCGGAGTAGTCAGCGGCTCAGCGATGAGTGCTGTCTCCAGCGCGGATTCACGCCTCCCGGTGCGGTCGATCTTCGCCAGACCGAAGTCGAGTACCTTGGCCTGCTTTCTTTCTGTGATGAAAATATTTGCAGGCTTAATATCGCGGTGCACAATGCCTCGTGCGTGAGCAGCCTCCAGAGCTTCGGTGATCTGGATGGAAAAATTCAAGACATCCGTGATATCTAGCGGACCTCTTTGAACGAGGGAACTGAGGACGTCGCCTTCCAGCAACTCCATAACAATGAAGTACGAGCCTTCATGTTCCTCGATGGCATAGATGGTGCAGATGTTGGGATGGTTCAGTGAAGAAGCCGCACGAGCCTCGCGCAAAAAACGCTCCATCACTTGATGATCGGTGGCCAGGTCAGTGGGAAGGAACTTGAGGGCTACAGGTCTCTGCAGGCGGGTATCTTCTGCCCTGAAAACGACTCCCATCCCGCCACTACCCAGTTCATCGGTGACGCTGTAATGAATGATCTTATTTTGGACCATTTCGAGGACGCTCTTTGACGAAGCCCCTCAGGCTTGAAGTGGGAGTATAACTTGATTCCAGAGTGCCTCGTTTCTCAGGTTCGGGTAGGCGTAAGATGGCGGACTATGCTGTCCAGCGGAATCTCCTTTCCGGCACCCACTCAGTAAACTCTACTGCTTGTGGTGCTCTTGTCTGAGTACCACAACCTATACACGGTAGCCTTGCGACTCCGGATTCCGCATAGAAATCCTCATCCTGTGGGAAAAATACTTATTGACACACATAGGTTTAGGCGTAGGATGTGGGAGAAAGTGGTTAGAAGTGGAAAGAGCAATACGGTCAGTGGGTGCAAGTAGTCAAAAGGTGCCGACAGCGATAAATGAAACTAAACAGCCTCCAAAACGAGACTGAAACGCTGACAAAGACCGAAATTGCTATCGCTTTTACCTCCTTCGTAGCGGCAGTAGCCGCAAAAAGTTTTAGCAGCACCCCTAAGCGGGGAAAAACAAATGTTCCGCGGCAATCATCCAACACGCGTCGACGAAAAGGGCCGGTTAAAGGTCCCTGCGGAGTTCAAGCGCACAGTCGACGAGAAGTACGGGGCGCAATTCTACATCACCAGCGTCGATGGAAGGATTGCTCAGATATATCCCTTCGAGGAATGGCAGCGGATCGAGGAAAAGCTTTCCCGGCTTTCGAACTTCAACCCGGCGAAGAAGAACTTTCTTACGCGAACGAACTATTACGGCCAGCAAGTGGAGATCGACGGCCAAGGCCGGTTGCTGATTCCGCAAATTTTGCGCGAAGCAGCCGGAATAAAGGGCGAAGTTGCAGTCATGGGGATGCTTACGTATCTGGAAGTGCGGAACATGGATTCTATCCGCACCGAGATACAAGCTCCGTTCACCGCAGAGGATGAAAAGACGCTCGACGAACTGGGCATCTAGTGACGGACGAAAGTTTAAACAACGCCCCTCAGGGGGCTGGACATGGGCCGGATTCAAGCAAGACGGGTTTTGGCCATGTCCCGGTTCTTTTAAAAGAAGCGATCGACTTTTTAGCCATCCGGCGCGGCGGCACCTATATCGACGTGACTCTGGGATTGGCCGGGCACAGCTTCGAAATCGCAAAGCTCCTCGGCGCACAGGGTCATTTGATTGGCTTCGATAAAGATACGCACGCGTTGGAAATCGCGAAACGGCGTTTGAGTGAACCGCCGCCAGAGTTGAAAGACGACTGGCCGCGCATCACGCTCCTGCACTCAAGCTTTGCGGATATCGCAGAGCATGTCGCAGAGAAAAGCGCAGATGGATTACTTGCCGACATCGGCATCAGTTCCATGCAGCTTCAAGACCCGTCGCGAGGGTTCAGTTTTCAGGCGGAAGGACCGCTCGACATGCGAATGGATCCGCATGCTGAGCGCACCGCCGATCAAGTGGTAAACCGCATAGGCGAAGAAGATCTCGCCAATGTGATTTACGAATTCGGTGAGGAAAGGAGGTCGCGGAGAATCGCCAGAGCCATTGTACGGGCACGGCCGATACGTTCGACCGCTCATCTGTCACAGGTTATATCGGCCGCTGCCCGGCCAATGAAAACTGACAAGATTCATCCCGCGACGAGGACCTTTCAAGCTCTCCGAATATTCGTAAACCGTGAGTTGGACGATCTGGAAGCGCTGGTACACGGAAAAACTGCCGGCCCACAGCCGAATTCCATTCGGTCAGGTGGTGCGGCGCTTCGCGTCCTTAAGTCGGGTGGAAGACTGGTAGTCATCAGCTTCCACTCGCTAGAAGATCGGATTGTAAAAGACGCGCTGCGGGAAGGCGCGCACGCCCGGCCAAAGCGCTGGGAGATTTTGACCAAGAAGCCGGTAACGGCTGGCGATGAAGAAATGGATCGCAACCCGCGGGCACGCAGTGCAAAAATGCGCGCCGCGATAAAAGTTTAATGCCGCCACTGGCGTGGATTCAGTGAATGGCAAGAAGTTCCGGAATGGCATCGTCCTCTCTAACAAATTAGGGCGAACAAAAATCCACGAATTTATCCCACCGTTTCGGTGCTGTTCCGGAAAAATTTTAGAAGTCAGGCCATGAAAGAAATAAAAGGAAGGTGAATGCTATGTACAAAGGCAGCGTGATTGACGACCTCATTCAGAGCGTAGTTCAGGCGGAGCAGCACATCGAGTCGGCCGACAGCATTAAGAAGTCGCGGCCGAACGTCCAGGCTTACGCCATGTATATGTACGAGTATTACCGACCAGAAACAGCAGTATCAACCGGGGCATTTGAGGTAGCGTAATGGCAGCGTCGCAGTGGTTGGCAAACAGTTTGAATTGGGCAGGCGGAGTCCCCGCGCGCGTACAGGGCGTTTACTCGCCCGTTGCGGCTGCTCCCGGTGCTGGCGTGAAACGCGCCGGGACCGCATGGATGGGTACTCCCGAGATTTACTTCTCGAAGAACATTGACAACTCGCGATTGGTGAAGGTCACTGACCACCAGCGTACGCGCGAGATCGCGATCTTCTCCGCGTCGCTCGCGTGCTTGTTCCTGCTGGTGATGGTCTACGCTTTCCAGCACTTCAGCTCCATCGAGTACGGATACAAGATTGAAGCACAGAAGAAGCAGCGCGAAGAACTGGTGGAAGCCAATCGCGCGTTGCGTCTCGAAGAAGCTTCGCTGCGTGATCCCGAAAGGATTGACGTTCTAGCGCGTCGCATGGGTTTGGAATCTCCGCAAGCCGGACAGGTGCAGCATCTTGAGAACGCCGGCGATGCCGGAACTCCGATGATGGCCCGGGCCTCTGATGTCGCGGTGGTCACGCTCGCGCAATAGTTTCTGTACTGTACGTGCAGTGAGAAGTTGGGTGCGTTAAGGTGAGATACAGATGGCGGATACTGCAAACTGCAGATCCGTCATCTGCTTCTTTAGTCAATTTCAACTTACGAAAAATGAATTGGCGGAAATGCCAGAGCAGAAGAAAAAATCCACCCGCACGGACGCTGACTCACCCAGCAAGTCCTCGAGAAATTCCAAGAATTCCAATCCAAAAATAAGAATCTACTTCCTCGCGGGATTCCTCTTACTCTGGCTCTGCGCCATCGGATACCGCCTCGTCGTGCTCCAAGTCGTTCGCTATGGAGAATTCACGCAACGCGCTTCACGGCAACAGCAGCGCACTGTGGAAGTCTCACCGCGACGTGGCGTGATCTATGATCGCAACGGCCATGAACTGGCCATGACCATCAACGTGGACTCCGTCTTCGCAGTTCCATCGGAGATCCCCGACCAGGCCAACGCCGCCAGTCTTATTGCGCAAGTTCTCAAAGTCGAGCCCAAAGAGATCCTTGCAAAGATTCAGGGCTCGCGAAACTTTTCTTGGATCGCCCGCAAGCTCGACGCGGAAGATAGCAATCGCATTCGTGCGCTGAGTCTCAAAGGGATTTATTTCCAGAAGGAATCAAAGCGCTTTTATCCTAAACGAGAACTTGCGGCGCAAGTTCTCGGATATGTTGGCCTCGACGACGAAGGTCTCGGCGGAATCGAGCGTTCATTTGACGAGCAGATGCGCGGCCGTCCCGGCAAAATGCTGGTCTCCGTCGACGCCCGTCAGCGCTCTCTCGGTCGCGTTGAGAAGCAGCCGGAATCCGGACAGAGCATCGTCCTTACGATTGACGAAAAAATCCAGTACATAGCCGAGCGCGAACTTGACCGCGCCATGGCCGAGTCCCACGCGGAAGCCGGAACCGTCGTCGTACAAAATCCCCATACCGGAGAGATCCTCGCATTAGCTAGTCGGCCAACGTTTAACCCGAACGCATTTCGTACTTCAACACCGCAAGCGTTGAAGAACCGCGCCGTCAGCGACATCTACGAGCCCGGCTCCACCTTCAAGATCGTCACTCTCTCCGCTGCGCTCGAAGAAAAACTGACGCGCCCCGATGAAGTCATTGACTGCCAAATGGGCTCAATCATGGTCTTTGGACGCAAAGTTCATGACCATAAGCCATTTGGCAATTTAACCGTCTCCCAAGTGTTGCAGAAGTCCAGCGACGTCGGCGCCATCAAACTCGGGCTTCGCCTCGGCGACCAGCGCATGGACCAATACATCCGCGCATTCGGTTTCGGCACGCAGACCGGCCTCGAACTTCCCGGCGAGACTCGTGGCATGGCTAAGCCCGCCAGCCGATGGACGAAGTCCAGCATCGGTTCCATTGCCATGGGACAAGAGGTAGGCGTTTCATCTGTGCAACTGGTTTCCATGGCCTCCACAATCGCCAACGACGGTGTCTACACGCCTCCCCGCATTGTCGCCGGTTCCATCGCTCCGCGCGCTACGTTGCAGACGGTCGTCTTCAAGCCCGCGCAACAGCGTCGAGTTGTTTCGCCACTCACGGCAGTTGAAATGAAAAGGATGCTGGAAGAAGTCGTCCTCTTCGGCACTGGAAAAAAAGCGATCCTCGATGGCTACACTTCTGCCGGCAAGAGCGGAACCGCGCAGAAGATTGATCCCGCAACTGGTAGATACAGCGCGACGAAATACGTTGCGTCATTTGCTGGCTTCGCCCCTGTGGCTCAACCTGCAGTTACGATCTCAGTCATGCTCGATTCGCCCCAGGGTGAACACCATGGCGGCGAAGTGGGCGGACCACTCTTCGGGCGTGTCGCCCAACAAGTTCTCGCTTACATGAACGTGCCGCATGATGCAGATGTAAAGAATTCCCAACGCTTGATGATTCGGGCATCAGCCAAGCAATCGGATTTCTCTGAAGGCTCACCTGATCGTCTCAGTGGCGAAGTGGATGCAGCTGACATCGTAACCGCCGAGACCTCAGCTACTCCCGCAATCACCCCCGCTGCCGCGAAGAAGGAAGCCGATCGCGCGCGCGTCATCGCCGCTTCATTCACTCCCGCAAAGCAGCAGACTACCCCTGCACCCCAACCGGCAAAGCAGATCGACACGCCCGCCGCGGCTCCAGTTCCAACTCCAACGCGCGGCACGGTGATCCTCGACGCAGGCAACGGCCCCGTCGCGCCCGCGCTGTTAGGCAAGTCGGTGCGCTCGGCGATTGAGACCGCTCAGAATGCGGGCATTGAGATTGATGTCGTCGGTTCAGGCGTGGCCCGCGCGCAAGCGCCCGCTGCTGGCGAACGTGTTCCACCCGGTACCAGGGTAGTCGTAAAATTTGCGCGCTAAGGCGCAAACCTTGTGGAAATCGGCCCCTACTTGCTCCACTATAATCAGAACCAATGAGATTCTCAGAACTCCTTAACGGCGCAGAAACCGTCGCAGTCACTGGCGGCAGTGTTGACGTTTCCGGTCTGCAATACGACTCGAGAAAGGTCGTTGCGGGAGACTGTTTTGTCGCCATGGAAGGGGGCAGCACCGATGGCAATCTCTATATCGATGCCGCCATCGCGCAAGGAGCGGTCGCCGTCGTAAGCGACTCCCCTCAGCAGAAACCCCGCCCGCGCGTAGCATGGGCAAGCATCAAGCCCAATCATGGACGCCGCGTGCTGGGGACCATGTCCGCGAATTTTCATGAATACCCTGCCAAGAGCTTAGGACTGGTTGGGATTACCGGAACGAACGGAAAAACAACGACCACGTACCTGATTGAATCCATCTTTGCCGCGGCAGGGAAGAAGTCCGCTCTCATCGGGACTATTGAATATCGCATCGGCAAGACCGTTGTCCCTTCGCCGCACACCACTCCCGAATCATTGGAGCTAAATAAGTTTTTCTCTGAAGCAGTCACTCACGGAGCCACTGAAGCTGTGATGGAAGTCTCGTCGCACGCATTGCATCAGGAGCGCGTCTTCGCTGTTCCGTTTGATGTAGCTGTCTTCACAAATCTTACGCGCGATCATCTCGATTATCACCGCGACATGGATTCCTACTTTGCTGCTAAGCAAGTTCTCTTCGCAGGATGCGGTGCCGAGCCGCCACGCGCGGTTGTTATTAACGCCGACGACGCATATGGCCAAAAACTGATCGCCGCGTCCAAGCTTCTGGGCTCTGAGATTTTCACTTATGGTTTGAAGGACGCGCACTTCTCCACCGCAAACGGAAAGCATGAACTCTCACCAACCGGCACACACTTCGAGATGTCCACACCAGCCGGAGACGTAAAGATCGATTCTCAGCTTGTCGGCAAGGTGAATATTTACAACATCCTTGCCGCTGCGGCTGCGGCGCATGCTCGCGGAATTTCGATGGAAGACATCGCCAAGGGAATCGCCGCTCTCTCGCACGTCCCCGGGCGCTTCCAACGGGTCAGCCAGGGACAACCGTTCTTAGTCGTCATCGATTACGCCCATACTGACGATGCGCTTCGCAATCTCACTTCCGTTGCCCGAGAACTCGTCGCCCGCGAAGGCAAGAAGAACCGCGTCATCACTGTCTTTGGTTGTGGTGGGGATCGCGACCGCGCAAAGCGCGCCATGATGGGTGAGGCTGCAGGCAGTGGAAGTGATTTTGTAGTCCTCACCTCTGACAATCCACGAAGTGAAGATCCACTTCGCATTATTCATGATGCTCTTCTGGGCTTGCGCAAACTTCCGCACGCCGAATTCACCATCGAACCGGATCGCAAACGCGCCATCAGCCTGGCATTGCGTCTCGCGAAACCCGGCGACATAGTCCTCATCGCGGGTAAGGGACACGAAAAAGTTCAAATCACTCGCGAAGGCTCGCATCCGTTCGATGATGTTGAAGTCGCAAGCAAAGCCCTCCACGCTGCTGGATATGCTGACGACTTCAGCGGGAAGTCGAGCGCCGGCCTCTAGATGAAGCTTGATCTACGACGCATTGCGGAATTCATCTCAGCCGACTTCGCCGCTACTGGTGCCGAGGCCGAACTCACGCCAACAGCATACTCTATCGATTCGCGTACTATTCAGCCCGGGGAACTCTTCTTCGCTGTTAAAGGCGAGCGTCTCGACGGGCACGAATACGTGGATGCCGCTCTTCAACGCGGGGCGATAGCCGCAGTCGTGAGCAAAGACTTCGCCGCGCACACTACCACTCCAAGATCGAGACTGCTCGCAGTTGACGACACCCTCGTCGCCCTGCAGACTCTTGCAGCAGCCGTCCGCCGACTATGGGGCAAGCCCCTCATCGCGGTAACTGGCTCAGCAGGGAAGACCACGACCAAAGAGATCATTGCGCACCTGCTCGCCACACAGTTTCATGTGATGAAGTCGTTAGGAAATCTCAATAACCATTTCGGACTTCCACTCCAACTTCTCAAACTCGAAGCCGGACATGACATCGCCGTCATTGAACTCGGCATGTCACACGCCGGAGAGATCGCTGCACTCGCCAAAATTGCAAAGCCCGAAACAGGAGTCGTTACCTGCGTCGCTCCCGTACATCTTGAAAGTTTCAATTCCGTCGCCGACATCGCTCGCGCCAAATACGAATTGATAGCCTCGCTTCCACCCGGAGGCACTGCCATCCTCAACGCAGATGATCCATATGTCTCCCAGTTCGGGCGCGACTTCAAGGGACGCGTCATCACCTTCGGCGTCGATCATCCCCCGGATGTCCGCGCGGAAAACATCCAACCCCGCGGAGAAGAGGGTTCCACATTCACTCTCGTCATTGATTCCATCCGCGAGGAAGTTTCGTTTCCACTTCTCGGAAAGCACAACATATTGAATGCTCTTGCCGCTGCCGCAACTGCCCTCGAGAACGGCATCAAGCCCTCAGCGATTGCGAAGGCGCTCGCAGACTTAAAACCTTCAGACAAGCGCGGAGAGACCATTCATCTCGCCGGCGCGGTCATTATCAACGACTGCTACAATTCGAATCCAACCGCGCTGAAAGCCATGATGGACGTCCTCAGCCAGATGCCTGCCAAGCGCCGCATCGTCGTCGCAGGAGAAATGCTTGAACTTGGCAATACCGGAGCAGAACTTCATCGCGAGACAGGTATCTACGCCAAAGGCAAGGCTGACATTCTCATCGGTGTGCGCGGACTCGCCAAAGAGATCGTGCAAGGCGCAAGCGAACAGGGAATCAATGCTCGCTTCGTCGAGACTCCCGCCGAAGCCGGAGAGCTATTAGCAAACGAATTGCACCCTGGAGACGTTGTCTTGATGAAAGCATCGAGAGGCGTCAAATTGGAGACAGCTCTTCAGGTTTTGCGGCAGAAATTAGGTGCTGCATGAAAAGTCGTGTCCAAGCGGAGACGTTCAGCGTGTCAGGCAGTACGCGATTTACTATGGCGAGGGAAAACTAGTTGCTTTACTGGCTGCTCTATCAAAAAATATTTCTCAACGGGTACTTCAACCCGTTCAGGATCTTCCGCTACCTGACCTTCCGGACGGTCTTCGCCAGCCTCACGGCACTGTTCATGACGTTGATCGTTGGCCCTTACGTCATCCGCAAGCTGCGCGAATTCCAGATCGGACAATACATTCGCGAAGAAGGTCCCCAGGCGCACAAGAAAAAAGCCGGCACGCCGACGATGGGCGGCGTCCTCATCACCATCGCCATGGTCGTGCCCACGCTGCTCTGGGCCGACCTCACCAACCGTTTCGTCTGGCTCGCGCTTCTGGCAACAGTCGTGTTCGGCGGAATCGGTTTCGCTGACGACTACCTCAAGATCGTTCACCACCGCAATCTCGGACTTACCGCCCGCAGCAAGCTCATGATGCAAGTACTTATGGCCGTCCTCGTCGCCGTGTTCCTGGTCGCGCTGGAAGCCCGCAACGAATACTCTACGCATCTCGTCGTTCCGTTCCTGAAAAAATTCCGCCCTGACCTGATCATTCCGTCATTACTTTCGAACTCAAGTACCTGGTTTCTCGCCTTCATCCCGTTCATCGCTTTCGTAGCCTTCGTTATCGTCGGTTCGACGAACGCAGTGAACCTCACTGACGGCCTCGACGGCCTCGCCATCGGCTGCACCGTTATCGCCGCCGGAGCCCTCACGGTTCTCACCTACGTCAGCGGACACGCCGTCTTTGCCGATTACCTCGAACTCCCGCGCATTCCGCAAGTGGCGGAGTTGACCGTCTTTTGCGGGGCCATGGTCGGCGCCAGCATTGGATTCCTCTGGTACAACGCTCATCCCGCTGAGATTTTCATGGGAGACGTCGGCTCGCTCGCACTCGGCGGCGCGATTGGCACTGTAGCCGTCATCATCAAGCAGGAATTGTTACTTCCCTTCATCGGCGGAGTCTTTGTCATCGAAGCCGTATCCGTGATCCTCCAGGTCGGCTCCTATAAACTTCGCAAGAAGAGGATCTTCAAGATGGCACCATTGCACCATCATTTTGAATTGTTAGGATGGTCAGAATCGAAAGTCATCGTTCGATTCTGGATCGCATCATTGATATTCGCACTCTTCGCGCTCACCACGTTGAAACTTCGCTAGCCCATGGACTTGAACAAAAAACGCGTGCTCGTTGTAGGACTTGGTAAGTCCGGCGTCTCCGCTGCCCTGTTCCTGCAATCGCAAGGCGCGCGTGTCACCATCTCTGACGCGAAGGCCGAGCCGCAACTCGGCAAAGAGATTCCGCTGCTGCTCGACAAAGGAATCGTCGTCGAGACGGGCGCGCACGGCGAGCGCACCTTCCGCGATCAGGACCTCATCGTCCTCAGCCCCGGCGTCCCCGTGAACGCGCCTCAACTCCAGCAAGCCCGCACGTACGGAACTCCGATCATCGGCGAAGTCGAACTCGCCTCCCGATTTCTCAAAGGCCCGATTGTCGCGATCACCGGATCCAATGGGAAGACCACCACCACATCACTCGTCGGCGAAATGTTTTCCAAGTCAGGATTACCGACGCAGGTTGGGGGAAACATCGGTACTCCGGTTACCGATCTGATCGCTTCATCCACGCCGCAGAGCTACAACGTGCTTGAGGTCTCGAGTTTCCAGCTCGAAACGATCGACAGCTTCCGGCCTAGGATCGCCGCATTCCTCAACATCACTCCTGACCACCTCGACCGACACGGCAGCTTCACCGCTTACGCCGCCGCCAAAGCTCGAGTCTTTGAGAATCAAACGAGAGACGATTTCGCCGTCCTCAACGCCGACGACACCACTTGCGTCGAAATATCAAAAACCATCAGCTCCACAATCGTATGGTTCGGCGGTAAAGAACGCGCTGGCAGCGGCTCATTCGTTCGTGGCGCAAATATCTATTGGCGGAGACCAGAGGGCAGCGAAGTTGAGATCATGCCGCTCAACGAGATCGGCCTTAAAGGCGCACACAATCTAGATAACATTCTCGCCGCCGTCGCGGTCGCCGTCCTCGCCGGATGCAAGCCCGAAGACATTCGCCGCGCAGTCAAGGAATTCAAAGCCGTTGAGCATCGCCTTGAGTTTGTCGCCACCATCGGCGGAGTCTCCTATTACAACGATTCCAAAGCCACGAATGTGGACGCGACCATCAAAGCCCTCGAATCATTTCCGGAAAACATTCACCTGATCCTTGGCGGCAAAGACAAGGGCAGTGATTACACCGTCCTCAACCCGCTCCTGAAAACGCGCGCGAAACGTGTGTACACCATCGGCGCCGCTGCGGAAAAAATCGAGTCTCAACTCCTGTTGCCGAGCAGCATCGCCGTACAACGCGCGGAGACTCTACGGAACGCCGTCCGTCTAGCATCCGAACTCGCGGTCACTGGAGACATCGTCCTTCTCGCTCCAGCTTGCGCGAGCTTTGATCAGTTCGAAGGGTACGAGCATCGCGGACGCACCTTCAAGCAACTCGTCCGCGCGCTCCAGAATCAAGATCCCGCCGTCACCGCCGCCCGCCGGAGCATCAATGGCTAAGCGGGTCAGCGTTGACCGTTGGATATTTGGCGTGACACTCGTGTTGGTCTTCATCGGGCTCATCATGATCTTCAGCGCCTCCGCCGTGATGGCCAGCGAAAAATTCGGCTCCGGATACTACTTCCTCCTCCGCCAACTCGCTTTCGCTGTCGCCGGATTGCTCGCCCTCGTTGCGCTGATGAACGTGGATTACCGCAAGCTGAAGAATCCCGCGATTGTTTTTTCTGTGCTCGGACTCACGACGCTTCTGCTCGTCTCCGTTCTCTTTTTGGACCGCAGCCACAACACGCATCGTTGGGTGCGCCTCGGCGGATTCTCCCTGCAACCCTCAGAACTCGCAAAGCCCGCATTGATCCTCTTCCTCGCATACTTTCTTGAGACGCGGCTGAAGACCATCGGCGACTGGCGCAGCACGTTGCTCCCCGCCGTCGTTCCCACCGCGCTCTTCGCAGTGCTAATCGTCGCGCAACCGGATCTCGGCACCGCGATGATGTGTGTCGCCATCACGGCCGCCATCCTTTATATCGCCGGCATGGGCGTGAAGTATTTCGGATACGCCCTCATCCCCATCGTCCCCGCGCTTTATTTCCTCATCTTCCGCACTCCCTGGCGACGCGAACGTATGCTCGCTTTCATGGATCCCTTCGCTGACCCGCAGGGTCGCGGCTTCCACACCATCCAATCGCTTATCGCCGTCGGCACTGGCGGAGTCACCGGCAGCGGACTGATGGAAGGGAAGCAGAAGCTTTTTTACCTGCCAGAGCCACAGACGGATTTCATCTTCGCGGTTACCGCAGAAGAGCTCGGACTCCTCGGTTCGATGTTCATCGTCATCTTGTTCGGAGTCTTTTGTTATCGCGGATACCGCGCCGCCGTCCGTACCAACGACACTTTCGCGCGCTTTCTCGCTGCGGGGATCACCACAATGGTCGGTGTGCAAGCCTTCTTCAACATCAGCGTGGTGCTTGCGCTGCTTCCGACTAAGGGCATTCCGCTCCCATTTATCTCTTACGGCGGTTCATCGCTTTTCATCATGCTGGCCAGCGTTGGTGTGCTCTTGAACATCACCAAGCAGACGGACTAACTATGCGCGTGATCATTGCTGGCGGCGGCACCGGAGGACACGTCATTCCCGCTCTCGCCATCGCCCGCGAGTTGCAGTCGCTCTATTCGGCTGAGGTTCAATTCATCGGCACCGCGCGCGGAATTGAGAACCGTCTCGTTCCCCAAGCCGGATTCGAACTCAAACTCGTAAAAATCGGCGCATTGAAAAACGTCAACCTCGTCACTCGCGCTCGCACTCTTACTGATCTCCCACTCGCCATTCTCGCCGCCGGAAAAATACTGAAGACATTCCGTCCTGACGTTGTCGTCGGTGTCGGCGGATACGCATCCGGCCCCGCCATGCTCGCCGCAGTTCTTCGCGGGCTTCCCACCGTTGCTTTCGAGCCGAACGTTGTTCCCGGATTCGCCAATCGCGCCGTCGCCTGTTTCGTCACCGCAGCCGCCGTCCATTTTCAGGAAACAGCAAAATATTTTCGCAACGCTCAAGTCACCGGCGTTCCCGTTCGTAAGGAATTTTTCGCCATCACGACGAACAACAATTCGCATCCGCCCACGCTTCTCATCACCGGAGGCAGCCAGGGTGCTCGCGCTCTGAACCGCGCAGTCAGCGCGGCTTTGCCGCAATTGCAGCAGCGGACTCCCGGCCTGCACATCGTCCATCAGACCGGAGAGCGCGACTATAATGAAGTCCGCGCAGCCTACGATTCCGCAGGTATGACCTCCAACTCTGAAGTGTCGCCGTTCATTGACAGCATGCCCGCAGCATTCGCGCGCGCGGATCTGTTGCTCTGCCGTTCCGGAGCCAGCACCGTCGCCGAGATCACCGCAGCAGGCAAGGTGGCCGTCTTCGTGCCATTTCCTCATGCTGCCGACGATCACCAGCGCAGAAACGCCGAAGCATTGTCTTCGCGCAATGCAGCCATGCTGATTCCGGAAACCGAACTGACAACAGATCGCCTCGTCGAAGCAATCGCATCGCTGCTGAACGATCCCGCCCGACTGCAACAGATGTCGTCTGTTTCGCGTTCGCTCGCACACCCAATCGCCGCCGCTGAAATCGCAGCGATGATTGCCCGGGTTTCGAGAAACGAGAAACGAGAAACTAGAAACTGATTTTATGTTTGCAAAGCTACAACGCGTCCACTTCGTAGGTATCGGCGGCATCGGCATGAGCGGCATCGCCGAAGTGCTACTGAACCTCGGCTTCCGTGTCTCTGGTTCTGACATGAAGGAGTCCTCAGTCACCGATCGGCTCAAAGCCATGGGCGCCACCATCTTCGTCGGACACCGCGCCGAAAACGTCGCCGGAGCCGAAGTCGTCGTCACTAGCTCCGCGATCTCGCGCAGCAACCCCGAAGTCACGGAAGCTCATTCCCGACACATCGCCCTGATCCAGCGCGCAGAGATGCTCGCCGAATTGATGCGTCTGAAATATGGGATCGCTGTTGCCGGAATGCACGGCAAGACCACCACTACCTCGATGGTCGCCGCTGTTCTCGCGGCGGGGGGACTCGATCCTACGGTCGTAGTCGGCGGACGCGTAGATGCTATGGGCTCCAACGCTCGTCTTGGCAAGTCGCAATATCTCGTCGCTGAAGCCGACGAGAGCGATCGCTCGTTCCTCAAACTATCGCCCATCATCGCCGTGGTCACCAACATCGACCGCGAGCACATGGACACCTATCGTGACATGCAGGATGTCGAACAAACATTCATCGACTTCCTCGATCGGCTTCCGTTCTATGGCATGGCCGTCGTCTGCAATGATGACGACCGCGTTCGCACGCTGCTTCCACGACTCGCCCGCCGCGCCGTGACCTACGGCCTGCGGGCTGATTCCGATTTCCGCATCCACATGTTGCCGCAGCCGAAAGTCGCAGAAGATGGCATCGCGGTTGCCATCAACCACTTCACTGTCGAGTATCGCAACCAGTCACTCGGCGAATTCCGACTCTTCGTTCCCGGCATGCACAACGTACTGAACGCGACCGCTGCCATCGCGGTCGGCGTCGGACTCGACATGAAGCGTGACGACATCCGCCGCGCCCTCGAAGAATTCCGCGGAGTCGATCGCCGCTTCCAACTCAAGGGCAAAGTAGCCGGAGTCAGCGTCATTGACGACTACGGACATCATCCCACTGAGATTCGCGCTACTCTCGCCGCCGCGAAGCAGTGCGGATTCAAACGCATTCACGTCATCTTCCAGCCACATCGCTACACCCGCACACGCGACTTGATGAACGAATTTGCCGCCGCGTTCGGTGACGCAGACACGCTTCTCCTTCTCGACATCTATGCTGCCAGTGAACAACCGATCCCTGGCATTACCGCTGAAGCACTCGCAACATCGATAACAAATGCCGGGCCATTCGCAGCGTATGCACCGTCTTTTGAAAATGCCGTCGCGCAAGCGTGTACCAACGCGCAACCCGGCGACATGATCATCACCCTCGGCGCGGGCAGCGTCTCTCAGATCGGACCCATGCTGCTACAAGCATTGCAGTCACCGGCTTCGCAGGCGGTAAGTACGTAATCGAAAATCACGACACCAAATTTGTTGGGCAGGCGTAGCTGGCATGACAACGGGCCGCGAACTTTTGCTACTCGGCAGCAGAATGCGACGGCACACGCAAGCGCCAGAGGCGCGGAAAGCGAAGCGCTTAGCCCAGCGCGTAAGCGCTCGGTAGGTGGTTCCAAGACAATGGGTCGCGAACATTTGCTACTCGGCAACAGAATGCGACGGCACACTCAAGCGCCAGAGGCGCGGAAAGCGAAGCGCTTAGCCCAGCGCGTAAGCGCTGGGTAGGTGGCACCAGAAAGCCTGAGCCCCAGCGCGGCGGCAGCATTCATTGCAAAACCAATTCAATTTCAGACCATCTACCCATAAAACCCGACAATATCCTCAAAAAACAGCTCTGAATTTCGCGCGAAACAAGTTATAGTTGCTTCGGCGATCTTTCTCTAAAAAATTTGGAGTTCATGGCGCGCAACGACAGTCGTTACCCACCGGAACCAGGTCAGACCACCACACGTGCTCCCTTTGATGAGCGCGACGAAGACCTGTCCGCTGATCACGATTCGCAACTAGATGAACTTCACCCTGACGACTTCGACGCCGAGGCTGAAGCCGAACCGCAATTTCTTCGCGCGACGAAACGAATTCCCGTCCGCAAAAGTTCCGTAACAAAAAAGACCGCGTTCCGTCTGCGCATCGTTCTGATCGTCGCCACCACCGTCGCGGTTTTCGGCGGCATCAGTTTCTCACTGATTCACTACGGCACAAGTTCTTGGCGATTCCGTATCGAGTCCAGTGACAATATCGAGACGTCCGGATTGACGAATGTCACCCGCGCACAGGTGCTCGAAGTCCTCGGCGCAGATATCGGACGCAACGTCTTCCGCATCTCGCTCGAAGACCGCAAAAAACAGTTGGAAGAAATCCCTTGGGTGAAGTCCGCCACCGTGATGCGCCTGCTTCCTGACAAGCTGCGCGTCAACATCACGGAGCGCACTCCATTCGCATTTGTCCGCATTGGTTCCAAGGTCAACCTCATTGACGCCAGCGGAGTTGTCATGGATATGCCTCGCGGACAATCCAAATATTCTTTCCCTGTCATCACCGGAACCACTGACTCTGATCCGCTCTCCACCCGCGCCGCTCGCATGAAGATTTATGCCACGCTGGTGAAAGAGCTAGATTCGGGTGGAGGCAACTACTCTAAAGATTTGAGCGAAGTAGAACTCTCTGATCCCGAAGACGTGAAAGTCACGCTCGAAGATCCCGGCGGTGCGCTCGTCGTGCATCTCGGTTCATCGAACTATCTCGACCGATACAAGATTTACATTCGCCACATTCAGGAATGGCGACAGCAGTTCAACAAACTTGAATCAGTTGACCTGCGCTTCAACGGACAAATCATAGTCAACGCGGACGGCCGAACCACAGGAGACGCCGCCCCCACTTCCGCCTCGGTACAAACAATCGCTCCAACGCCAACGAAAGCAGTTGGAAAGCGAAAGCATAGATGATGAAACAGGTCAGGGCACGGCCTTAGCCCCGCCGCAACGAGCGACTTTGTTTTTGGGGCTTCAGCCCCCGGTGGGAGAGCGGGGCTTTAGCCCCGTAAGCGAAGTTAATAATCAGGGCTTTAGCCCTGGGATTCTGGAACAGGACAACGGCTTGGCAACGAACTCTGAAAACCTCCTCACGGTCATCGACGTCGGCAGCGCAAAGACCTGCGTCCTCGTGGGAGAAACCATCGACGGCTCGCTCCGCTACCGTGGACACGGCATCTCCGAATCCCGCGGCTCGCGCAAAGGTGCCATAGTAGATCTCGAGAAGGCCAGCAGCTCCATCCACCGCGCCGTGGAAGAAGCTGAAAAGATTGCTGGAGCAACCATCGATCACGCAGTTGTGACCATGGGTGGTCCCCTCGTGCGCGGACTCAACAGTCGCGGCGGATTAAACCTCGGCAGCCGTCCCCGCGAGATTACCCGCGAAGATGTCCGCCAAGCCAGTGAGCGCGCCCGTTCCGTCGTACTCCCGGCTGACCGCGAGATGATGCACCTCCTTCCACAGGAATACATCGTCGATCAACAGTCCAGCATTCGCGATCCTCTCGGCATGATTGGAATGAAGCTCGAAGTCAGCGTGCACATTGTCACGGCAGGGAAAAGTTCCAGTCAGAATGTTGTTACCGCCGCAAATCGTGCCGGCATTCAGGTTGACGACACCATTTTCGAAGGCCTCGCCTCGGCCGAAGGCACTCTCAAGTCGGATGAACGCGAACTCGGCATTTGCCTACTCGATATCGGCGCCGGTTCCACTGACCTGATCGTCTACTTCGAAGGCGCTGTCGCGCACACCGGAGTCGTCCCTATCGGTGGCGACCACTTCACCAATGACGTTGCCGTCGGCCTCCGCACACCACTCATTGAAGCGGAAAAGATCAAGCGCCTCTTCGGAAACGCTGTTGTCACCAACGTTCCTGAGAGCAATGAGATTGAGGTCCCCGCAGTTGGCGAGCGACCTTCGCGCCTTATGCCACAACGATTGCTGAGCGAAATCCTCGAACCGCGCGCGCGTGAACTCTTTGAATATGTTCGCGACAATCTCCGTCAAGGCGGGGTCCTCGAGGCGCTCGGCGCTGGTTCAGTACTGACCGGAGGCGGCGCGCGTTTGGCGGGACTGATGCCCATCGCCGAATCCGTTCTGCGCTCACCATCCCGCATCGGGCGCCCCGCAACCATCGCCAAGATGCCGATGGAATTGTCCGATCCCGAATTCGCCACCGCAGTCGGATCCCTTATGTACGCAAACCGTTCGCGTGTCGCCCGTAGCGGCCCCGGACAAACCGGCTTCGCAGCAAAGTTGAAAGCAATTTTCCAAAGCGCATGATTTTTCAAACTGACAGCCGATAGCTGACAGCTAAAAGAGGTTTTTCCAATGACCAACGACTCCGATATCCGCATCTCCTTCAACGAAGAAGCCCGCAACAACGCCAAGATCAAAGTCATCGGCGTTGGCGGAGGTGGCGGCAACGCCGTTAACCGCATGATCAACGCGAAAGTCGAAGGCGTTGAATTCGTCGTCGCCAACACTGACTTGCAGGCGCTGCAGATGTCGCAAGCATCGGTAAAGATTCAACTCGGCGTAAAGCTCACCAGCGGACTCGGCGCTGGCGCGAATCCCGAGATCGGCCGCAAGGCCGCACTCGAGGACGCAGAAAAAATCATCGAAGCCCTCGAAGGCGCGGACATGGTCTTCGTCACCGCCGGTATGGGTGGCGGCACCGGAACCGGAGCTGCGCCGATCATCGCGTCATTAGCCAGTGAGATGGGCGCACTCACTGTCGCAGTCGTGACCAAGCCTTTCGGCTTCGAAGGCAAACGACGCCTCTCCCAAGCCGAGCGCGGCCTCGCCGACCTCATCGACTCCGTCGACACAACCATCGTCATCCCTAACGAAAAATTGTTAGCTGTCGCGCAGGACGCAGGCTTCTTCGAATCGTTCCGCGTCGCTGACGACATTCTACGCCAGGCAGTGCAGGGAATTTCCGACATTATCACCATCCCCGGCATCATCAACCGCGATTTCGCTGACGTGAAAGCCATCATGCAAGGCATGGGATACGCCGTCATGGGCACCGCCACCGGCAGAGGCGATCGCCGCGCGCTCGACGCCGCCAACGCCGCCATTGCTTCGCCACTCCTCGAAGCGGGCGCTATCGACGGCGCACGTGGCATCCTCATCAACATCACCGGTTCAAGTTCGCTGAAGCTTTCAGAAGTGAACGAAGCGTCTACCATCATCCAGAGCGCCGCCCATGAAGATGCGAACATCATCTTTGGCGCGGTCCTCGACGAGAAGATGAAGGACGAAGTAAAAATCACCGTCATCGCGACCGGATTCAAAACAAATCAATCGCAAAAGAGCGACCGTTCAGTCACGGCCGCAGCTGCCGCGATCGGCAAAGAGCGCACCGTTTCGGCATTCATTCCCACCGCCCCGGCGCCCGTCCTCCGTTCCACTCCGCCGATATCGAGTTCGCCCTCGCGCCCCGCACCGAGCGCTCCGTCAACTAATGAACCGCCAACTCCACGCGCCACCACATCCATCAACCGCGACCCGGCTACGATCTCCAGCCTGAAAGAAAATATCAAAGCAGACGTCGAGCAGGATGACCTCGATGTGCCCGCCTTCATCCGCAAACGCGGCGAAAGTTCGTAAAACGACCAAGGCTCATGAATTGCACTTCTCATCCTGAGCGAAGCGCAGCGGAGCCGAAGGATCGCTATCAATCCGCTACCCTCGCGCACACGTTCCAGAACGTAAAACCTGAAACCCTCAATGCTAAGTGCTTAATGCTAGATGCCGCCTTTTTCTTGCCCTAACCCGCCCCTCCCTCAACTCCATGCAATTCCAGCAACTCCGTCGTAAGTGGCTGCATCCGTTATAGTTAGAGGTTGGTTACTTGCATGGGTTTTTGTGCACTTAATCATTGCGTTCGCAATGCGAATTCCGTACTATCGCATTACAAACAGCAGCCCCCCTGCTCGATCCTGTTGGACAAAGCGACAACTTGCGCATCGTCAAATCAGCTTGAGGAATTTCTGGCTGACGCAGGGTAGATTACTAACTGGGACTCTAAGGTAAATGAGCATTCGTCATCATCTTCGCGCTGCCGTCATCATCGTCACCCTATCATTTTCAACAACACTCTTCGCCCGCTCGACGCCAACAAAAACTTCCGCATCAAAATCCACTTCCACCGCGAAGATCACTGAGAGTGCGAAGACGAAGAAGAAGTTGAGCAAGCATTCTTCGCGGCCACTCGTGAGATCTGCGAAGGCGAAGAAGCGCACCCGATACTACGAGCATTTCTACACCAGCTCTTTTTCCACGGACAACACTGAAGGCGATGTCACCGCCGGAGAAGATCCCATCGTCCGCGCTGCCGCCATTGACGCGCTCGGAAACATGAATGGCACCGTTGTTGCCATTGACCCTGAGACCGGACGCATTCTCACCATGGTCAACCAGAAGCTCGCGCTCTCTGAAGGCGCGCAGCCCTGTTCCACATTCAAAGTCGCCGTCGGACTCGCCGCGCTCAGCGAAGGACTGATCACGAAAGACACGAACGTCCTTCTCGGCCGACGCACCAAGATGAACCTGACCTACGCGCTGGCGCACTCCAACAACGCATATTTTGAAGAGATGGGTCGCCGTCTCGGATTCGAAAAGGTCAGCTACTACGCGCAGCAATTCGGACTCGGCGAACTCGCCGGATACAACATTGAAGGCGAGCACCTCGGCGCATTTCCCAGCGAAGAACTCAGCGCGAAACTCGGCGGAGTCGGCAAGATGTGCTCCTTCGGCGAAAGCATCTCGCTCACCCCACTGCAACTCGGCGCAATGGTCGCCTCTATCGCCAACAATGGCAGCCTCTATTATCTCCAGCACCCCACATCGCAGGATGAGGTACTGAACTTCCATCCCAAACTCAAGCGCACGCTTGACATCGCCACCTACATCCCTGAAGTCACAGAAGGAATGAACGGCGCTGTCGAATACGGCACAGCTCGCAGCGTGCGATACAACTTCAGCGAAGAGCAGATCCTCGGCAAGACCGGCACCTGCTCCAAAGACGGCACCCGCTTTGGATGGTTCGCCTCATACGCCAACACACAGCACGGACGTATCGTCACCGTCGTCTTTCTCCGCGGCGGACGGCCCACCTTCGGCCCCAAAGCCGCTGAGATCGCCGGACGCATGTACCGTAATCTCTACGACCACAGCTTTTTCGCCGTCAACGCCGCGCCAACGCCCGTGCGTTCAGCAGTCTCGCAATAAAGTTCGGCGCAAAATCAAAGGCCTCCATCTTGGAGGCCTTTTTCTTTGCAGTAATCTTCAATCCACTCACGCTGCCGCAACGTGTCTTTCATCTTTCAACAAAGATCGTAACTGCTCTCTCAACTCGGGAGAGTTTTTATGTCCATGTGATTGCACCGCGTGCTGTGTCGCAATTTCCAAAACCTCATCTTCAGTCCCGGATATCGCCAAGGTGCAGTTTCTATCGCTCGGAAAATCTCTACAATCGATTACCTTTCGTGTATTTGCCATGTGAAATGCCTCCATGACGAGCCAAGCCGGAAGTCTAGCAAAATTTTCAGACTCCAGAGCGGCGGGATTCTATTTCGCTTTTGCAACTTTCTTCGACGTCGTCTCCGTCTCTACCATCTTCACTGCTCGCAAAATTTCCGCCACACTCCACGCCTGCGCGATGCACCCACACGCCCGATGCGGCGCGTCACCCTCGAGTATCTCTGACACTGTTCCCAATCCCGCCATTTGCAGATGCGGCTCAACTCCCGCGAGCAACGCCGCCGCTTTCCTCCGTGCTGTCGCCCCCCTGCCATTCACTTTCAGATACGCCTCAACATACGTCCCCAGCAGCCACGGCCACACTGTGCCCTGATGATACGCACCATCGCGCGCCCGCTGATCGCCCGCGTATGTTCCAATGTACTTCGGATCTCTCGGCGACAGCGTCCTCAATCCCATCGGCGTCAGCAGTTCGCGCTCGACGACCTCCATCATCCGCTTCGCTCGTTCCTGCGACAACATCGAGTAATGCAGGCTCACTGCAAAAACCTGGTTCGGACGTATTGACGCATCTTTCCCGTCATTCACCACGTCGTACAAACATCCCTCAGCATCGTTCCAAAAAGCTTCTTTAAAACTCTCGCCCGCCAAGATTGCCATCCGCTCCAATCTCAGCCGCTCGCCCTCATCGCCGGACTTCGCCGCGAACTTTTCCAGCACCCGCAGAGCGTTGTACCAAAGCGCTTGAATTTCAACCGGCTTGCCCATACGCGGCGTCACTACCCAATCGCCGACCTTTGCGTCCATCCAAGTCAATTGGACTCCGGCGTCACCTGCATGTAGCAGCCCATCCGCATCCACCCGGATCCCGTACCGCGTCCCTTTCGCGTGCCAGTTGATGATGTCCAGCAACTTCGAATACAACTCGTCTTTCACGAAGGCATCATCGCCCGTCGCTTCGCAATACGCGCGGATCGCCTCGAAATACCACAGCGTCGCATCTACAGTGTTGTATTCCGGAGCTTCGCCCGCATCGGGGAAGCGGTTCGGCAGCATGCCGCAACTGATATGTTTTGAGAACTCGCGCAGAATGCTTTTCGCGATTTCAAATCTTTCCGTCACCAGCGTCAGTCCATTCAGCGCGATCATCGTGTCGCGGCCCCAATCGCCGAACCAGTGATATCCCGCGATGACCGTCTTCTGATCGCCTCTATTCACGATGAACTGGTCTGCCGCGATCGCCAGCGAGCGCCCTAACTCCGAATCTACTGGTGACGTCTTCGCAATCCCGATTCGCCGCTTCACTTCAGCCGCGACCAGCGCACCTGCATCCGCGGCATCGCGCTTCTTAGTGGACGCAAGTACCTTCGCCGATTGTTCCGCAGTCAATCGGAACGAGAACGCACAGGGATTGAACAAATCCTCTTCGTAATCCAGCCCGCGCTCGCGCTCCACGGCATATTGAAAATCCCGATACCACTCTCCCGTAGCCGAAACCGCTTCGGCATTGTGCGCAAGGTACAGGGTCGGCATTCCCGCATACGGCGCGACGGACGCCAAGCCGGGTTCCATTCCCACCTCAGCATTCAGTGCCGAATTCTCATGTGTCGTCCCGTGATAATCGCGGAATGCGATCAGCGGCCTCAACTCCAGCCGCACATCCGCATCGTTCTTCAATTTGCTGGCGATCTTGTACTGCACAATCGTCGTGTTCTCGCCGTGCAACATGCAGACGTGCTTTTCTATTGCAACTCCATCCACCTCATATGTGAATATGGGATACGGCTCCAATCGAAACCGTTTCAAGTAGCAATAGCCTTGTGGGTGCACAACTCCCGGATACTCATTACACGAAAGCTCATACCGCCGGCCGCCGATCGTCAGCATCTCTTCGAATTTTGACAACAACACCGCGCGCCCCACAGGCGGATTTATGGCCGCCACCAGCAACCCGTGATACCGCCGCGTGTTCAACCCGGTGATCGTTGACGACGCATATCCTCCCAGCCCGTTCGTCTCCAGCCACTCACGTGCATACGTCTGCGCCAGGTCGCCACAAATGTTGTCTTCAATGCTGATCATTTATCGTTAGGCGATTGTAGCCCTCGAAAAGTCAACCGCCTTTCTTTTTCATCGGTTTGATGTGCGAATTGTCATCCTGAGCGAAGCGCAGCGGAGGATATATGCATTTTCAATCTGCCGCGAAGCGGCACCGGCTCTAAACGCCGGAGGCGCAAAAGGGAATAGCCCACCGCGCAACCGGAGCCCCGACAAGCGTAGCTTGCGGGCGTGGGTAAACGTGGGTTCAGACGCAAATAGGCCCGAGCGCCAGCGGCGCGACACGCCTCGGTGCCTAGGTAGGAATACTGGGTCTGTGCAAAAATAATGTTCAGCCACTCGCACAACCGTGCATCTAACAAGCTGGATATCTATGCCACATAACGGGAAACCAAAAGTCCTCGTCGCCGACGACGAGCGCGTCATCGCTGACACGCTCGCCATCATTCTCAACCAGCACGGATACGATGCCTCTGCCGTTTACACCGGCACCGCCGCCGTCGAGCGCGCACGTAGTGTGCGCCCGGACCTGGTCATCAGCGACGTGATCATGCCTGACATGAACGGCATTGACGCCGCCATAAAGATCCGCGGCATGCTGCCCAACTGCAAGATTTTGTTGTTCTCAGGACAGGCCGCCACCGCGGACCTCCTAGAATCCGCCCGCCAGCAGGGACACGAATTCGAGATCCTCGCCAAACCTGTCCACCCGCAAGATTTGCTAGCCAAACTCCGCAGCTAAATTATTTCTAAATTCCGATTGCTTCGAGGGGCCGACTTCAGTAGGACACTGTAACAGGGCACGACTTTAGTCGTGCCCTAACATTCATTTAGATAAGGGCTTCAGCCCCTGCACCCATTCTGGTGTGAATTGTCCTCCAGAGCGCCTTTTTATTTCGGCGAATGATCTTGCGCTTAGCGGCGACACCGCTGGCTCAGCAACAGAATAAATTGTGGAGGGTTTTTCATTCCGAACGCAGCGAGGAATTGCTCTTGATCTTACAAACTACAAACTACAAACTACGAACCACTAGTCACTACCCACTAACCACTAGAGTTCCCGTCGCCCCTCAATCGCCTTCGACATCGTCACTTCATCCGCATACTCAATGTCGCTTCCCGCGGGGATACCCGTCGCAATCCGGGTGACCTTTACTCCAGTCCGCTTCAACAGCTTCGTCAGGTAGTGCGCCGTCGCTTCGCCTTCGACTGTAGGATTCGTCGCGAGGATCAATTCATCCACGTCGCCATTCTCCACACGCTTCGTCAGCGCGGATATCCGCAGATGCTCCGGTCCCACGCCGTGCAGTGGAGATATCGCACCATGCAGGACGTGATAGACGCCGTTGTAACTGCGCGTCTTCTCGACGGAGTTTATGTTTGTCGGCTCTTCCACAACGCAAATGAGCCGCTGGTTCCGAGACTCGTTGCTGCAGTACACGCACGGATCAACGTCAGTGATGTTGTTGCAGATGGAGCAGAGATGAAGGCTAGCCTTTACTTCATGGATCGCGCCAGCGAGTAAATCCGCATCTTCATCACTCGAACGCAGGATGTGGAACGCCAATCGTTGCGCGCTCTTGCTGCCGATCCCCGGCAACTTCTTCAACTCGTCAATGAGTCGAGCCATCGGCTCGGCAAACTTCGTCAATTCACGCCTCGATTACTCAACTCGTGCTTGGAGCTTACAAAAACAAAGACTTGAAAGAAGATAGCCGTACTGTCACTATGAACTACAAACAACGACCTACGACCTACGATCAGATCGGTAATCCCATCCCGCCCAGCATGCCGCCCACACTCGCTTGCATCGCGTCATCAATCTTGCGGCTGGCCTCATTCACGGCTGCGGTGATCAGGTCCTGCAGCATTTCAATATCACCCGACTGCACCGCCTCCGGCTCGATCTTCACTTCCAGCAAGCGCTTCTGTCCGTTCATCTTCACGTTTACCGTGCCGCCGCCGGAACTCGCTTCCACGATGGTCCTCTGCATCTGCGCTTGCAACTCCTGCGTCTGCTGTTGCGCCTTCACGATCAGCTCTTGAAATTGTTTCGGATCAAAGTTGCCCATGGAAAACTCCTGCTCTAATCTTTCTGGTCTTTACTCTGTTGGTCAATAACGGTGCGGATCTCCGCTCCGAATTTTTCCTGCATGTATTTCACCATCGGATCTTCGGCTGCGCGACTGCGTGCGCTGCCCGATGGACGCGACGTTCCCCGATGTGCCGGTTGCGACGGCGCCGCATTCGGATTCCCGCCACTCACCACTTTCACTCTGATGGGACGACCTGCGCTCTTGGTGGCCGCAGCATTCACCATCTTCTTCGGTTCCGCCCCGAATGACATATCGATCATCACCGCCGACTGCACAACCTTAATCGTCAGATCAGCACCTTCGAGCGACCACTCGCTACTATCAAGCATGTTCGCCAGCATGCCTTGCCCCGCATCTTCCAGTGCGCCGATAACCGCGCCTCGCAGTTGATCGGTGCCAACGTCCGCACTTGGATCGCTTTCAACGATGGGAGCAATCTGCCGAGTACTCGGCTTTGCTTCTGCGTTCTCAACGTCTGTGCGGGTGCCCCACGTACGCGGAGCCGACTCGGCGGAGCTTACGTGGGAACCTTGCTTGTTCGTATCGGCCGCATCCGCAATCGCAATCGCCGTCGCTACCGCCGCGGCTGTCGCAATCGCAGTTGATTTCGCGCTCGACTCAGTCAACGCAGTCACAACACCACCCGACATCTCCGGTACAGAACTTCGACCTTTGCGCGCGCGATCACTTTCAAATGGAGAAGGTGCGGACGGTGTAGATGGCGACGCAACGCGCTCCGGAACACTCGTCCGTTCTGGCGCCGCTGCTCGCGTGCTCGTGCTCGGTGCTGCCGTTTGAGTGCTTCGCGAACCGCCGGAACCAATTGGCTGCTGACTTAGCAACTCCTCAAGCGGCAACATGCGTTGCGCATGAACCATTTTCAAAATGCCGAGTTCCAGATGGAAGCGTTGCTCTTGCTTGTAACCGAGATCATCGTGCGTGCGCAGCGCGATGTTTAAAAACCTCGTGAGGTCTTCTTCCGCGAATTGGTTCGCGACACGTTGCACCCGCGCGCGTTCATCCTGCGATATCTGCAGCAGCTGAGAATCAGCTCCCGCCACTCTCGCCACGACTGCGTTGCGCAAGAAGCGCACAAGTTGTTTCACAAAGTGCATCGGGCTCTGGCCTTCGGTCACCAGCTTGTCGATGAGCTGTAAAACTTCCTGGCTCGAACTCTTACCCACAGAGTTCATCAAACTCTCAAGAATCTCCGACGACACCGAACCAACCAACCCGCGCACCTGCTCCGCTGTGATGGTGGCGGACACGGCATTACCCGCAATTGCCTGGTCCATGATGGAGAGCGCGTCGCGCATGGATCCATCGCCCGCTTCCGCGAGCACGGCAACAGCATCATCTTCGACAGCGATCTTCTCGTGCTTGGCGATCGCTTTCAGTTGCCCCACAATGTCGTCGAAGCGCACCGCATGAAAACTGAAATGCTGGCAGCGGGAGCGGATGGTCTGCGGAATATCTTCCGGCTGCGTCGTCGCCATCATGAAGATGATGTGCGGCGGCGGCTCTTCCAAGGTCTTCAGCAGCGCGTTGAATGCCGCGTCCGTGATCTGGTGGGCTTCGTCGAGGATGTAAATCTTGTACCGATCACGCGCTGGACGATATCGTGCCGCTTCGCGCAGCTCGCGTATCTCATCGATACCGCGGTTCGTCGCCGCGTCAATCTCAATCACATCCACCGCACCGCCTGCGCGAATCTCGGTGCATGATTCGCACTCGCCGCACGGCTCCGGATTAGGACGATCGTTCTTTCGGCAGTTCAGCGCCATCGCCAAGATGCGCGCAATCGTTGTCTTGCCGATTCCGCGGTGTCCGCTGAAGATGTATCCGTGCGCAATGCGCTGTTGCTCAATGGCATTTTTGAGCGTGCGGGTGACGTGGTCCTGTCCAATGACTTCGGAAAACTTCTGCGGACGGTACTTGCGCGCCAGGACCTGATAGCTCATAGGGAGAAGTTGATTATAAATGCTTCCGGAGCACTACAGTTGCAGTGAATATTGCTCGGCCGCAGCCGCCAAAATCACGGACTCTTGATCGGTGAGAACTTCAGACTTGCAAAACATGTAGGCTAGGCGGTACGCTTTACCGCTTGTAGGCACGATGGAACTTAAGGTATCAAAACGAATCGCAGATGGCGTCCCGGTTGTGGACGTCCACGGTCGTCTTGTCTTCGGTGAAGAGACGAAGGTGCTGCGCAATTTCGTGAAAGACATTCTCGAAGTGAGTGGACAAGCGGTGGTGCTCAACCTCGAGCAACTCGCTTACGTCGACAGCGGCGGGATAGGCACGCTGGTCGGCCTCTACACCACAGCGAGGGCCGCGGGAGGCGACATCAAACTTGCGTGCCCTAACGCACGTGTCCAGCACGTGCTCGAGATCACTCGATTGTTTTCTGTCCTCGGCGTTTGTCCCACGGAAAGTAAAGCGATCGAGGAACTGCGACGCCACACCGGCGCAGCCTAGTAAGCGCTCCTGCAAAAATCGCTGCTTCGGATCACGCTGCTGCGAATCACCCGTTAAATCCTATTGTGACCAGGGCCGAGCGCTAGCGCGTTGCCGCTACTTCCACGTTCTTCTCTGCAGCGGCCCTCTTTGATTTCTCTTGCTCTTCCGCCGCGGCCTTCTTCAACTTCTCTTGCTCTTCTTCGGTGTACATGGTGCCGCGACAGTTCTTTGCGCCGCAGTGGCAGATGCAGGGATCATCATCGCCGTCATACAAGTTGTAGTCGTAAGAAAGTTCTTCGCCCGCTTCGATGTCGCGCAGCGCCATGATCCACACGCGCCCGTTGATCTCATCCGTCTCGCAATTCGGATCGCAGCAATGATTGATGAATGCGGCAATTCCATTCCCATCGATGATATTCACGCCATCATCGAGGCCGAAAAGATACGTGTACGCGCGGCCTTCATAGAGTTCATCCGCGCGCTCGCGCGTGATGCGCGGGCCAGTGTACTCGACGATGTGCGCATCTTTTTTTATCGGGGAGGTTGTGTAAACACCGGCAGCATGAATGTCAGAAGATCGAACGATTAGGCCCACAGCGGAGAGCACCTCATAAGTAGTGACGAGTCAGTATATCGCTGGAGCGAATAAATATGCAGCGCAGGATTTCCACAACGTTCCACGTGGAACATTTTGAAATGAAACTTGTGTTTTCAAAAAATTAGGCGGTCATCGGTGATGACCGCCTGGTTATTGAGCAAATAGTTGTTGTGCTTCTGTTACTCCCGTTTTATCTCTACTCGGTCTGGTCGAGCCAGCGTTTGTAGGCCTCGAAGTTGTAGGGGCGGCCGAGGAACTTGGTGATGAGTTCGGCAGCCGGCTTTGAGGCGCCGGGTTCGAGGACTTCCTTCCTGTATCTCATGGCGACGGCGGGGTTCATGAAGCCATCCTTCTGAAATTCGGTGAGGATGTCACGGGCGATCACCAACGACCACATGTAGGTGTAGTAGAAGGCGGAGTAGCCTTCGAGGTGTCCAAATGCGGTCTGGAAGTGGGTGTCCGAGACATATTTAAAAGGAGTGTATTTCTCAGTCACCATCTGTGTCATTTGGTCGGTGTCGATGTCCTTGGGGTCGCGATTGTAGAGGCCGAGGCTGAGTGCGGCGAGGGACATCTGCCGGCGGACACCCAGGCCTTTGCCGGCTTCCTGTGCGCGGCGGAGGCGCTTCACCATCTCAGTCGGGATGGGTTCGCCGGTCTGATAGTGCTTAGCGAAGAGCTGTAGTGTGCTTGGAGTGATGGTCCATTCTTCAAACATCTGAGAGGGCGCTTCGATGAAGTCCCACTGGAAGCTGTATCCGGACCACTTTGGTTGTCCCGAGAAAATCAAGTGGACGGTGTGGCCGAATTCGTGGAAGAAAGTTGTGACATCGGAGTGCTCCATCAATGCAGGGCCTTTTGATGGGTCAGGGAAGTTACAGACGAGAACGGCTTCCGGGAGATAGGTTCCGGCGCGGCCGGGAGTGAGGAAGAAATTGGCGGCGTGGCTGTACTTGTTCTCACGCGGGAACATGTCGAGATAAATACGGCCGAGGTTCTTTTTGCCATCGTAAATGTCATAGGCCTCGACGCTGGAGTGCCAGACCTTGGCATCTTTAGCTTTGCGGAATTCGACTCCATACATCTTGCTGACGATGCCAAACAGGCCATCTTTCACGTGGTTGTATTCGAGATAAGGGCGCACTACCTGCGAATCGAAGTTGTACTTGGTGGCGCGCAGGCGCTCGCTGTAGAAGCTAGAGTCCCAGGGGTTGACGGCGGTCGCAGCGGGATTGTCCTGCTTGGCGACTTCGAGTAGTTCGGCGTAATCCACCTTCATGCGGCTGTCAGCGGCGGCGGTGATCTTCTCGATGAAGTCGCCGGCATTCTTGGCATTGCCGATCATCTTGTTCTCGGTTGCGTAGTCGGCCCAGTTCTTGTAGCCGAGGAGCGTGGCCAATTCGTAACGTTTCGCCATCATGCGCTTGAGCACGTCCATGTTTTCCGGATAGGCGCGCTGGTTGTAAACGCGATAGAAACGCTCGCGAGCAGCGGAGTTCTTCGCGTACTTCATGAAGGGGATGTAATCGGGATAGCTGGTGTTGAGGACGATTTTGCCGTCCTTGGCGGGATGCGACTTGATGTAGTCGTCAGGAAGGCCATCGAGTTCCGCAGGAGTGAAGCTGGCGGTGCGAACGCCCTTGGCGATGTTCTTGTTGAATTCCTGTCCGATCTTGGTGAGTTCATCATTCAACGCGGTAATGCGAGCGCGAGTGGGTTCATCGCGGTCAACACCAGAACGTCGGAAATCGGAGAGGGTCTGCTTGACTAGATACTTGGTGGCTTCGTCTGACCTGGAGATATCGAGCGCGACGATGGCATCGTAGACGCCGCGGTCGAGACTGATCTCGGTGCTGAGGGCGGAGGCGTCCTGTCCGCACTTTTCAGAGGCGTTGCGCATGCTCTCGTCAGGCTCAACTTCCTGGGCGAGGCTGGCGCGGTCGGCGGCAAAACTGATGTCGAGATTGGCATTGTCGAATGCCTGGAGCGTCTGCATGGTGTTGCGGGGCGCCTTCATGGCTTTGAGACGCGTGATCTCAGTGCGTGCGTTGTCGAGGTCGGCTTTGCAGGCGGCGTTGAATTGTTCAACGGTGCCAGTAAGGATGACAGCGCCGGGGAAATCTTTCTGAGCAAAGGCGAAAGATGAGAAGAGAAGTACAGCAACAAAAGCTTTGCGCATGTAGGGGAATCTCCTGAAAGAGGGACTTAGGTTGAAATAATAGACTGCGGCGAGGGGAAAGTGTTGGCAAGAAAAAACAGCCGTCAGCCATCAGCCTTCAGCAAAAAGCAAAAACAAACTAACCGCGGATAGAAGACAGATCAAAGAAGGATGTCAATGCGGGTTCACCGCGGAGGCCCGAAAGAAGGCAAAGGCAACTCTAATCAAAAACTTAACCGCAGATGAACGCAGGTCAACGCAGATTAAGATCGGGTATGGCGGAGGCGCGGGTCGGTGCGGCGATTGAACCTCCCTCTTTTGGAGACTCCTTTTCACTGAACGCGCCAACTGTAAACGTCGCGCCCATCACCTAAAATCCTTGCTTATTCACTCCGACAAACTGCAAACAATTGCAACATGGGCGCAAGGAAGTGCGATTTCCGGTCGGTTTTTGGCTTGAAGACGAGTAGATTTCTATCTTCTATGTCACTTATATGATGCAGCTTAGGTGCGATTCATCAGAGATTCCCGTTTTGGGCTTGCGATTGCATTAATAGTCGCGCTAGTTGAAAAATTCTCCATTTGCGGGCGGTTAGATGATGCGAAATCGGTTAATAGTTACCCTGATTTGCCTGGTTGCAATGACGGTATCCCTTCATGCGGACACTGTCTTGACCGGCAACATACCGAACTCTGAGCAGGTGAACCTTCACGGTGTGACCATCATTAACGCAGGACTCTACAACTTCCACTTCGACGGCAAAATCGACGCGAATCTTTCGCTGTTCGGCAGCAATGGCAATCACCTGATTTCGAACGATGACTCAAACAACGACACGGCTCCGGGATTTACGCTTTCGCTTGGCACAGGTAATTACACGTTGAGCGTTGCGATTTGTTGCACCTTTGCGAGTGCGCTTAACGACCTAGACGTGGACTGGGATCACACAAACGACGGATTTGGGCATTCTGGGCCGTGGTTTGCGTACGGTGGAAACGGAAATCTGTTGGATGGGTTCAGCAATTACGGTTGTAATAGCGACGAACAACTGTGCGCGGGAGGCGATTACACCGTAACCATCTCCAGTGTTGAAACAAACGCTGCCCCAGTGCCGGAGCCTACAAGCTTGATGTTGTTGGGCACGGGCTTCGTTGGACTTGCCGGACGCCTGCGAAAGAGAGCCTAAGCTCAAGAAGTTTTTATGAGACCAGACCTAACGGTCTGGTCTTTTTGTTTTTGTCGACTATTGCCGGAATCCAACGTTAGCTATACGAAGATGTGGTAGCCACGAACTGACGATCCCACGTTAGCTTCGCCCGTTCGACTTCGCTCAGGGCAGGCTACCGTGGGGGAGCAGCGAATTGTAGAGAATCTGGTTTGGGTACTCTGCCGCGGAGTTGCGCGATCCGCCGGCGAATGCCTTCAATCGGGTTCCAACCAAAGATGAGTCGAAGGCGAAGATCGAAAAGCGAATCCTTCGACTGCACCATCGTGCGTGTCAAAGAGAACAGATCACTGCCCAAGTGATTCAGTCCAACCTCAGTGGTGAACGCCAGCCGATATTTGCTGCTCAAGGCTTCACGCACGGCGGGGTTCACTCCGCCATAGGGATAGGCGAAAGAATCAGCTTGAGTGCCGAGGAGACCGGACAGGGATCGAGCGCTGTCTTCCGATTGTGTGCGCAAATCGGTTTCATTCAGGGACGTCATGTCTGGATGCGTGACGCTATGAGAGCCAAACTCGATGCCGCTGCGGCTCCAGTGGATAATTTCGTCCGCACTTAACAAAGCGTGGGCGGCAGAACCGTTGCGTTGATCCCAATCGTTGGTTCCACCGATCTGCGAGGTCACGATGAAAACGGTGGCTCCGAATCCAAACTCTTTGAGAATGGGGAAGGCGAATTCGGCGAGATCTTTGTATCCGTCGTCAAATGTGAGCAAGACCGGCTTTTTGGGAAGTGGTTTGCCTTCGGAGGACCAGAGCAGCCAGTCGGTGGTAGTGGTGGTTTGGTATCCGTTGCGGGAAAGCCATTCGATCTGTGACCGGAATCTTTCAGGCGACACCGAAAGAGTAGGGAATGTGCCTGCGCGTAACGGGCCCACATGATGGTAGAGAAGCACGGGGAGCTGCATGCCGAATTCAGCATGAAAAGATTCCCATGTTGTTGAGCGCGCTGCGGTGCGGAGGAGATTCGTTGTATACGCGGCTTGAAGCAGTTGAACACTCCTAGTCATGCGAGCGGCTGAAGCCAAAATCTTTGCTGAGAATGGCGTACGCACGATAAGTTTGCGAGTAGTGCGCTTGAGTAGCGGCCCTTCGTTGAGTCGCGCGAAAGCCGAGACAGCGCGATATTCAGGATAGAGGCGGCATATCGTGAGTTCTTTTGCGGCGTATAAGGCAGCGTCGGTCATGAGCGACTGCGGTGATTTGACGTAAATCTGCTCGGCCCGGGCGTTGCGATGAAGAAGGAATCGAACACCGCGGCGGTGAAGTCGCAATCCGAGTTCGAGATCGAATCGCGCGGGAGAGAACTCTGGGTTGAATCCGCCGGAGTCGAGAAGAAGAGAGCGCGAGATGGAACTATTCGCGTCAAGCTTGCAGTCGGCGGGCCAAGCGCGTTCTTTGGCGTTTACATTATTTTGTTTGTAAGTTGCGTCGGCATGACGGATCCAGTCTGTGGCAACGTTCGGAGGGCTTTCTGGCGAGATGTCCACGGGGCCGGAGACGACCACGTTTCCCGCTGCCGCCGAGTGTGCCGCCACGTGTTCGCTGATCAGATTGCGCGGGCAGACGATGTCATCGTCGAGGAAGAGAAGGATTTCTCCCTGCGCGGCTGCCGCGCCGTGTGCGAGCGCGATTCCCTGACCTTCGTTCGGCTTCCGAAGCAGAGTCAATTTGCAATCAGAGCTGAAGGATTCGAGCAGTTTGTGAGAATCGTCAGTGGAGCCGTCATCCACGATCACAACTTCATACTGCGATGGAGGAAAATCCTGATCGAGGACCGTAGGCAAAGTTCGGGCGAGCAAGTTCCTGCGATTGAAAGTTGCGATGACGACAGAAAGCTTCATTCGTCCTGACTATTGCTTGCGAAAGAAATAAGGCGCTTTGCCGCCGCCCTCGAGATGAAACTGCAACCCACGTGAGACTGCAAATTCGTCCAAGGCAGTTTTGCAGCCCGGCCAATCAGTGTAGTCGTCGAGCACGATGACGCCGCCGGAAACGACCATGTCATAAAAATGTTCCAGGCACTGCTTGATGGAGTCGTACCAATCCGCGTCTATGTGGAGCAAGGCGATCTGTTCGATGGGTGCTTTCGCCAGTGTGTCACTGAACCATCCGGCATAGATGTGAAATTTTTCCGGGGGAGTGCCGCAGTCCAACAGCAACTGGCGAACAAGATGTTCGTCGCTAGGCAATTTATTTTCGAGCGCCGCAGCGCTAGGCCCGTCAGCGGCGGAGGGCTTGGGGAGTCCCTGGAAAGAATCGAAGAGCCAAAGATGCCGGTCACAAGGCGAGGCGGTGAACAGGGAACCCATCACACTCGCGCTGCCTCCGCGGTAAACGCCGCACTCGACGATATCGCCGGCGATGGCTGCGCGGTCCAAAGCGAGAATGAGATCGAAGAGTTGTTTCAATCCATGAACGCCGATAAGAGAGCGACGCTGCACCCGCGCGATGATCTTGAAGGCTTGCAGCCAATCGCGGGCGGAGCGGGTGTTACTTAGATCGAGGTCGTTGGACAAGGCTCGAGCGAGTTGGCAATTGCGATAAATCGTCTTCAGAAATCCAGGAACAAAATCTTTCCATCGTTTGGGCGCGGGCGCATCGTTGGATTTCTCGTAAAGCACAGTGATGTAGTCGCGATCGAGCTGCTCGTGAGTGACTTTGAGTCCGGGAGTACGGTTGAAGAAATTGCGAATCTCAAGACCGCCTTCGCCGAACCAGCGTACCCAAGATGAGTTTTCGATGTCGGGCGGCAGTCGCATCTCCTGGACGAGAAGAAGGCCGCCATGTCGCAAGGCGTTAGTGAGTTTGGCGGCGACGCGGAGCTTGCGGGCGTTTCCCTTGAAATAGCAGAACACGCCCATGAGGAAGACAAGATCGAATTGTTTATTGATGTCCTGTTTGAGGATGTTGAGGTTTAGGACTTCGACATTTAAGAATTTTGCGCAGGATTCGGAAGCGGTTTGACACGACGAGGCTGAGACATCGCAGGCCGTAAGTGAACGGACTATCGGGGCAAGCTGCTGAGTGAAGACGCCGCTCTCGCAGCCAACTTCGAGCACGTCCCCCCATTCGTCTCCGCGAATCTTTTTGACTGCATCGATTGCGACGCGATGGCGGAAGAGTTCGGCAGGAGCGGTGAAATCCCATTTGTCTCCAATGCGGCAATCATCATCGATAGTAAATGTGTATTTGAGGTAATCGGCGAAGACGATGCAATTGTGATATGCGATGCGAAGTCCGGGGAGGGGTCGAAGGACATCTTTGACTGTTCTGAGAAGAGTGGCCATCGTTTAGCAGTGCGTCAAAGCGAATGGTTTTGCCTGGTGAATAAGGACCGCGCGAACAGCTTTTCGTTTTGCGTGGCCGCGAACAAATAAAAGGAAACCACGTATGTCAGTAGCGAAAAAATAGAGCTGGCGAAGACAACAAGGCGCGTTGGAGATTGAAAATAGTATTGCATGGCCAGTGCTGCGGCAGCGCAGAATAAAGCGGGCAAGCATAGTTTTGGATATCCGGAGGCGAGGTTTGCGACAGTCATTCCGCATCGGCGGCAAGCTGCGTGCATGAAGAGAATCGCGCCAACGATCAAGGGAGCGATTAATCCCAAAACGGCGAATGTGGAATCGAACCGCCACAAGATGGCAGTGCTGGTTGCAACCGTGGCTATCAACATCCCGGTCGTGATGTTCAGGATTGTGCGGATCTCGCCCTTCGCCCACAAAACGTGAAGAGCGCCGACGCCAACAGCATCTGCCAAAGCTGCGAGTGTGGTCACGCGAAGGATGAGCACGCTTCCTTGCGGCACCGATCCCAACCATGCTTGCAAAATCGAAGGAGCTGCAAACCAGAGGATGATGCAGATAGGTGTAGCGACGACTAGTATCCAGCGCGTTCCGGCTTTGAGCACGGCGCGATCTTGCGCGAGGTCGCTGCCGGTTTCGCCGACAGCAGGGAACATCGGCTCTGCGGCCTTCCAGTTGAACATGGAAAGTGCGAGCGGGAATTTTTGTCCGACGGTGTAGGCGATGATGGCGGCCGGCCCGAAGATAAACGTGACTAATAAAGGCGTGATCTGCCAGACAGAGTTGATGCTCCACATTGCGAACTGGCTACCGACACCAAAACGCAAATGCAATTTCATCGAAGAAAATAATGAACGACTGGAATCAAAGCTGAGGCGGAACCTGTATCTGGGCTCGATGCTTCCGATCAGTTGCAAGCTGATGAGAGCGACGCACAACGAAACTATCGCTTGCCAAAGCGCAACAGCTAAAAGTCTTCCACCCAAAAACAAGAGCGCGAGTGATCCGATTGCTTTCACGAGTGCGACAGAGACATAGAGAGTGTTAGCGAGTCCGAATCGGCGCAATCCGTGCAGTACGGCCACAACGTAGCTGGTGAGATGGTCGCCTAAGAAACTGATACCCACAATACAGAATATCCACGCGGCAAGCGGGCGAGAACTTTCGGACATCCGAAGTCGAGTGCTCAAGGGAAGACCTACAAGCGCGATGATCAGCGCGCCGAGTAATCCTAATCTGAAGAATAGGTTTCCTGCCTGCTGCACAAACCTCATTGTTTCAGGACGAGAGCTGCCGATATCGGAAGATATCTCGCGCGTCAAACTCCAGCCCAAACCAAAATCCAAGGGAACCATTCCGGCCATGAGGAGGACACCGACCCAAAGGCCGTATTGCTCGGCGCCAAGTTGGTGCAAAAGAATCGGGACCATCAGCAATCCCGTAAGTCCGGCGACTACGGTGGCTGAGTAATTTGTAAGCGCGTCCCGCACCAGGCGAAAGGAGACGTTCGGTGCAACGTTGTCGTGCCATGTCGCCGGAAAAAGGATTGCCGGTTCGCTTTCGGAAACGGGATCGGATGTGAGATGTGACATGGAAGCTAACGGGGAAAGTCACAAGCTACCACATCGCGTTCAGAAGAGAACGGTCAATGAAGGACTGAAACACGACTTTTCGAAGGCGTCTAAGTGGGTAGCCCGATAGAAAACAAGCTAGTTACCTTAGTTATCCTCCCGAATCGGGAATTGATTGTAATCTTCCCAAAACTGCACTAATTTCGATTTATCCCCCGAGAGAGAGTTTCGCAGAGCTTCCCCCGAGTGTTTCTGCTGAGGAAGATCCACGATGAGACGTTTAAATTCTTGTTCCCGGTACGCATGCGTACTGCTGCTGACAACCTTGCCGCTCGTTGCGCAAGATGCACCACGCGAGGTGACGAGCACGGATCCAGTGGTCAGTGCGGCGATGCCACGGCTGATCAAATTTGGTGGCGTGTTGAAAGACAGCGACGGGAAGCCACGCACGGGAACAGTTGCGTTGACGTTCTCCATTTATCGGGAGAAGGCGGACTCAACCGCACTGTGGCAAGAGACACAGAACGTCAAGCTAGACGAGCAAGGCCGATACTCTGCATTGTTGGGGATCAACGCACAGGGAATGCCAGTTGAACTTTTCGCTTCGAGCGATGCGCATTGGTTAGGCGTGCGACTGGAACAGGAATCGGAACAACCGAGAGTAGTGCTGGTCAGCGTTCCTTATGCGATGAAGTCAATGGACTCTGAAAGTCTGGGCGGGCGTCCAGCGTCTGCTTACGTACTCGCGGACGCACTCAATACTTTAAACATCAGTAAGACACCCAAGAATACTCCGGAGCGGATGGCTGCGCTTCGCGAGGCGTCGTCGCCAACGCTGTTGAGCAACGCGGCGGTGGATACGACCGGCGGCACTCCTAATTTTCTTTCAAAGTTTTCAGGCGCGAGCACGATCGTGGATTCGACGATCGCAGAGAAGGACGGATTCATCGGAATAGGAACTGCAAATCCGATCGCTACTTTGGATATTCGTGACGCCGGAACGACCACACTTCCGACAATCCAAATCCCGACCGTGCTCATTAATCAGTCGCAAATCAGCGGCGATGGAATCCTTTCTATCGCAAACAGCGTAGTAGGTGGCGGCGCGGGTGTTCACGGGCAGTCTTATAGCGAACAAGGCGGCACAGGACTGTGGGGAGAAACGCTAGCTGCGAACGGCAACACCTCTGCAGGTGTGTATGGCAACACGAATGGCAAAGGAATCGCCGGATGGTTTGACGCATATCCTGATGATGTGACGGCCCCGGCGGCGGCGCTGTTAGCGCGCGGTCTGTATGCCAACACAGTTGCGGCGACTTTCGCCAATGTTGAAGGCGGCAAGATCATGAGTCTTCAAGTGGGGGAAAACACGGCGGACTACGCATTCGCTACCGAAGTGGCGAGCGTGCTCGGCAACGGTGACTTCAACACAATAGGAAACATCAATGCCAACCAGGGCCACTTCGCAGGCAGCATCGATTGGACCGGCCTCGCGACGGGAAGCATCAGCGGCAATGCAGCGACCGCCACGAGTGCCGGCGCTGTTGTAAATGGCGTTTACACGACCGGATCATATGCGGATCCAAGCTGGATCACTTCCATCGCAGGCAGCAAAGTCTCGGGTGCCGTGGCGAATGCGACGAACGCAGTGAATGCGAACAATGCCACGACTGTAACGAACGGGATTTACACGACCGGGTCGTATGCTGATCCGAGTTGGATCACATCATTCGCAGGCAGCAAAATAAGCGGCGCCGTGGCGAATGCAACCAATGCAGTGAACGCGACGAACGCTGTCAATGCGAGCAATGCGACGACAGTGACGAACGGCGTGTACACGACAGGATCGTATGCCGATCCGAGCTGGATCACTTCACTGGCTGGCAGCAAGATAAGCGGAGCAGTGCCGAATGCAAGCAATGCGGTGAACGCCACCAATGCTACGAATGCGGTGAATGCGACTAACGCCGCATCGGCTACGAACTTTAGCGGATCACTTTCCGGCGACGTGACCGGGACTCAGGGTGCCACGGTGATTGCGTCACTGGATGCTTCGAAACTAACTGGAACAGTCATTGACGCACGGCTAACAGCGAATGTGGCAAAGCGTGCAGGCGGAAACAACTTTACCGGTGGCAAACAGACACTGGCGGGAGCAAGTCCGACATACGCGTCGTTGAACATACCTGGAGCGCCGTCTGGAGTTTCTCCTACATCTCCGGTGCCCGGCGATTTCTGGAATGAAGCGGGAGTAATCCGCTACAGCCCGGATGGCGTAGTCGCTAACACAAAGACCTTGGCATTTACGGATGCCATAGCTGCATCAGTAGCGGCGGAGACGGCGCGTGCCACGGCAGCAGAAGGCACGCTGACAACGAACCTGACATCGGAAACGTCAGCGCGGCAGTCAGCAGACACGACCCTTACCTCCGGCCTGGCAAGCGCGAATGCGACCATCACTGCAAACAGCACTGCCATCAACAACAACACAGCGGCGATCACCACGGAAACTGCACGTGCGACCGGCGCGGAAGGCACTATCGCATCGAATGTAACGGCAAACACTGCAGCAATCGCGGCGAATGCAACGGCAATCACGGCAGAAGCGACTCGGGCGACGGGAGCGGAGACTGGAATCGCTGCGAATGTTAGTGCGAACACCACAGCGATCACGGCAGAGACGACCCGTGCGACGGGCGCTGAAAATACGCTGACCTCCAACCTAGCGACCGCATCCACAGCAATCACGAACAATGCGGCAGCGATCACGACGGAGACAACACGGGCGACCGGGGCAGAGTCAGGCCTCGCAACGAATGTGACGGCGAACACGACTGCGATCAACAATAATGCTGCAGCCATTACGGCAGAAGTTGGTCGCGCGACAGGCGCGGAATCCGCGATCGCAGCGACCGTTGCTGCAAACTCAACGGCCGTCACAGGAAAAGCGAATCTTGCGGGCGGGAATAGCTTCACCGGCGGGATACAGACACTCGCAGCGGGAGTGGCGGGATACGCATCATTAAATGTTCCGGAAGGTGTGGCACCGACCAGCGCTGCATCCGGCGATTTGTGGAATGCCGGCGGCGTACTGCAATTCCAAGACAATGCGAACGTGACTCACACTTTGGCGTTCACGGATTCGATCAACACTTCAGTGGCAACAGAAACCGCACGCGCGACTGCCGCGGAAAACGCCCTGGCAACGAGTTTCGCAACGGCGAATACGGCCATCACAAACAACGCGAATGCAATCACGGCGGAGACGACGCGGGCCACGGGAGCGGAAGGCACACTGACAACGAACCTTGCTAGCGAAGTAACGCGGGCGACGGGAGTAGAGTCGGGTATCTCGGCGAATGTCACGGCGAACACAACAGCCATCAGCGCGAATGCTTCCGCAATCACGGCGGAGACGACACGGGCGACGGGGGCAGAAGGTACGCTGACAACGAACCTTGCTAGCGAAGTAACACGAGCGACGGGAGCGGAGTCAGCCATCGCCGCGAATGTAACGACCAACACTGCCGCGATAACCGCCAATGCAAGCGCCATTACAGCAGAGACGGCACGCGCAACAGGAGCAGAGTCTGGTATCGCGACGAATGTCACAGCGAACACGACAGCCATCAGCGCAAATGCTGCGGCAATCACGGCAGAGACCACACGGGCCACAGGTGCAGAATCTGGAATCGCATCCAATGTGACGGCGAACGCAGCAGCAATTGCGGCGGAAGTCACGCGCGCATCGGGAGCGGAGAGTGCGATTGCGGCAACTGTCGCAGCGAATTCAACCGCGGTGACGGGCAAAGCAAATCTCGCCGGCGGAAACAGTTTCACCGGTGGTACCCAGACACTCGCAGCAGGAGTGGCCGGATATGCTTCGCTGAATGTTCCTGAAGGCGTGGCGCCAACGAGCGCTGCATCTGGCGATTTGTGGAATGCCGGCGGCGCTCTGCAATTCCAAGACAATGCGAACGTTACACACACACTGGCGTTCACAGATTCGATCAACACGTCGGTTGCGGCGGAGACGACACGGGCAATGGCGGCGGAAAGTGCCTTGACATCAAGTGTGAGTGCAGAAGCCACTCGTGCCACTGCAGCGGAAAGCACTCTGAGCAGCGGATTGGCGTCGGCGAATGCGGCCATCGCTGCTAACACGACAGATATAGCAACGAACACTGCGGCCATCGGTGTGGAAACGACGCGGGCGACCGCAGCAGAGTCAACGTTGACTACGAACTTGGCTTCAGAGACATCGGCGCGGCAGGCGGCAGATATAGTTCTCACAAACGGCCTGGCAGCGGCGAATACCGCGATCACGGCGGAGACGACACGGGCGACGGGCGCAGAAGCGGGAATTGCGGCGAATGTGGCTGCTAACACAACTGCAATCAGTGCTAATGCTGCGGCAATCACGGCGGAGACGACGCGGGCTACGGGGGCAGAGTCGGCAATCGCGTCGGACGTAACAATGAACACGGCGGGCATTGCCGCGAACGCCAGCGCGATTTCGGCAGAGACGACACGCGCGACAGGTGCGGAGTCTGGCATCTCGGCGAATGTCACTGCCAATACGACAGCCATCGGCGCGAACGCGGCGGCGATCACGGCTGAGACGACTCGGGCAACCGGGGTTGAGACAGGTATCGCAACCAATGTCACTGCGAATGCAGCGGCGATTGCGGCGGAAGTAACGCGCGCGTCGGGAGCAGAGACGGCTATTGCCGCGACCGTCGCGGCAAATTCCACCGCGGTAACAGGCAAAGCGAATCTGGCGGGCGGGAACAGCTTCACTGGTGGTACGCAAACACTCCCGGTGGGCGTGGCTGGATATGCTTCGCTGAATGTTCCTGAAGGCGTGGCGCCCACGAGCGCTGCATCGGGCGATTTATGGAATGCCGGCGGTGCCCTGCAATTTCAAGACAATGCAAACGTTATACACACACTGGCGTTCACAGACTCCATCAATACTTCAGTGGCGACAGAAACCGCACGTGCGACCGCGGCGGAAAACGCGCTGTCCACAAGTCTGGCCTCAGCGAATACAGCTATCACAAACAACGCGAATGCGATCACGGCGGAGACGACGCGGGCTACGGGAGCGGAAGGCACGCTAACAACGAACCTTGCGAGCGAAGTAACGCGAGCCACGGGAGCAGAGTCGGCAATCGCGTCGAATGTCACTGCGAATACGACGGCAATCGCAGCGAATGCGGCTGCGATCACGACAGAAACGACACGGGCGACGGGCGCGGAAGGTACGCTGACAACGAATCTGGCTGGTGAAGTAACGCGGGCCATGGCAGCGGAATCGGCAATTGCTTCGAATGTCACTGCAAATACGACGGCAATCGCAGCGAATGCGACTTCGATTGCGGCGGAGACGACCCGTGCGACCAGCGCGGAAGGCACGCTTACGACAAGTCTGGCTGGCGAAGTAACGCGGGCCACGGGAGCGGAATCGGCAATTGCTTCCAATGTGACTGCGAATGCGGCAGCAATTGCGGCGGAAGTCACTCGAGCATCGGGAGCAGAGACGGCTATTGCGGCGACAGTCGCGGCAACTTCTACGGCGGTAACGGGCAAAGCAAATATCGCAGGGGGAAACAGTTTCACGGGCGGTACTCAGACACTCGCAGCAGGAGTGGCTGGGTATGCTTCGCTGAATGTTCCTGAAGGTGTGGCACCCACGAGCGCAGCTTCCGGCGATTTGTGGAATGCCGGTGGCGCCCTACAATTCCAAGACAATGCGAACGTGACTCACACACTGGCGTTCACGGATTCCATCAATGCCTCAGTAGCGACAGAAACCGCACGTGCGACTGCGTCGGAAAACGCGCTGTCCACAAATCTGGCGTCGGCAAACACGGCGATCACAAACAATACTGCTGCGATCGGCGCGGAAGTGACACGAGCAACAGGGGCGGAGTCGGCAATTGCGGCGAATGTCACAGCGAACACGACAGCGATTGCCAGCAATGCGTCTGCGATCACGGCAGAGACGACGCGGGCAACAGGCGCGGAAGGCACACTGACGACGAATCTGGCTGGCGAGGTGACACGAGCAACTGCGGCTGAGGGAACCCTTACAACAGGCTTGGCGACAGCTAACGCGAACATCGCTACCAACACCACCAACATCGCTACCAACACCACCAACATCGCGACCAACACCACCAATATCGCGACCAACACTGCAAATATCGCCACGAACGCGGCTGCGATCACCGCAGAGACGACTCGGGCGACAGGCGCGGAAGGCGCGTTGGGAACAGGTCTAGGCAATGAGGTCACACGCGCAACGTATGCTGAAGCAACGTTGGGGACCAGCATCACGAATGAAGTCACACGCGCAACGGCAGCCGAGACTGCGTTGGGTACGGCCGCGGTTGCGGACTCGAGGTTGTCGGCGAATGTCGCGTTGCACGATGCTGCCAATGTGTTCAGTCCGACTACAGACATTACGGGAGTCGCCGTGAAGCAGACGTCGGCGAGCTCTCCTACGAAGAACATCTTTGAAGTAAGCGACAGCGCCGGCATAACCAAGTACGTGAAAGTTGACAATGCAGGCGCGCTGAGCTGGACAGGAACTGCGGCGGGTAGCATCAGCGGAAACGCAGCCACAGCAACGACGGCGATCAGTGCGACTTCGGCCACGAATTTCAGCGGCTCTCTCGCAGGTGATGTGACCGGAGCGCAGGGAACGACCGTGGTTGCGGCAGTTGGCGGAGCTACAGCAGCAAACGTTGCTTCAGGAACATCGGCGGCAAATGCTGCGACGAACTTCAACACCGCGAGCACGATTGTGAAACGTGATGCGTCGGGGAACTTCTCGGCGGGAACGATCACAGCAGCTCTGTCGGGTAATGCGACTACGGCGACGTCGGCTACTAGTTTCACTGGATCGATGGCTGGTGATGTAACAGGCCCGCAGGGAGCGACTGTGGTTGCGACGGTAGGTGGTTCGACGGCTGCGAACGTGAATACCGCGACGGTAGCGGCGAATGCGGCGACGAATTCCAATACAGCCAGCACGATCGTGAAGCGCGATGCATCGGGGAACTTTTCGGCAGGGACGATCACGGCGGCATTGTCTGGAAATGCAACTACGGCGACGTCGGCGAATTCCGCGACGAACTTCAGCGGAGCGCTTGCAGGTGATGTAACGGGTCCGCAGGGAACTACGGTAGTTGCGGCGGTTGGCGGAGCAACAGCGGCGAACGTTGCTTTGGCGACCTCGGCGGCGAATGCGGCGACGGCCAATAACACGGCGAGCACGATTGTAAAACGCGACGCGTCCGGAAACTTCACAGCTGGAACGATCACGGCGGCGTTGTCGGGAAATGCGACTACGGCGACAACGGCGGGGTCGGCGACGAACTTTAGTGGATCACTTGCGGGTAACGTGACTGGAACCCAGGGTGCCACGGTGGTTGCATCCGTTGGTGGTTCGACGGCAGCGAACGTGAACACGGCTACTATTGCGGCCAATGCAGCGACGAACTTGAACACGGCGAGCACGATTGTGAAGCGCGATGCATCAGGGAACTTCACAGCAGGGACGATCACGGCTACGTTGTCTGGAAATGCGACGACGGCGACGTCCTCAACTAGCTTCACTGGATCGCTGGCGGGTGATGTGACTGGTCCGCAGGGAACGACGGTTGTTGCGACGGTAGGTGGTTCTTCGGCTGCAAACGTGAATGCCGCGACAGTGGCTGCGAATGCGGCGACGAATTCCAATACAGCGAGCACGATTGTGAAGCGCGATGCAGCGGGGAACTTTTCGGCAGGAACGATCACGGCAGCTTTGTCTGGTAATGCAGCCACAGCGACGACGGCAGGCTCGGCGACAAACTTTAGTGGATCGTTGGCTGGTGATGTGACGGGCACGCAAGGCGCAACAGCGGTTGCGCTAGTCGGAGGCTCGACGGCGGCGAACGTTAATGCGGCTACGATCGCGGCCAATGCTGCGACGAGCTCAAATACCGTAAGCACAATCGTGAAGCGTGATGCCTCCGGCAACTTTACAGCCGGAACGATCACGGCTGCGTTGTCTGGAAATGCGACGACGGCGGGGTCGGCGACAAACTTTAGTGGATCGTTGGCTGGTGATGTGACGGGAACGCAAGGAGCGACGGTCATTGCGTCGCTGGATGCTTCCAAACTAACGGGCACTGTCGTGGATGCGCGTCTGACTGCTAACGTGCCGCTCATCAACGCAGCCAATGCATTTGCTCCGACAACGGACATTACGGGAATCACGGTCAAGCAAACGACATTGGCATCGCCGACGAAAGATGTTTTCGCGGTCACAGACAAGACCGGCGCAACTAACTATTTGAAGGTAGACAATGCCGGTGCAGTGAGCTGGACAGGAACTGCGGCAGGTAGCATCAGCGGTAATGCAGCCACAGCAACGACGGCGACAAATGCGACTTCAGCCACGAGCTTTACGGGATCGTTGGCGGGTGATGTGACGGGTCCGCAGGGAACAACAGTGGTTGCGGCAGTCGGCGGAGCGACAGCGGCGAACGTTGCTCTGGGGACGTCGGCGGCGAATGCGGCGACGAATTCCAATACAGCTAGCACGATCGTGAAGCGCGATGCATCGGGGAACTTTTCGGCAGGGACGATCACGGCGGCATTGTCTGGAAATGCAACTACGGCGACATCGGCCGGGTCGGCGACGAACTTTAGTGGATCACTTGCGGGTAACGTGACTGGAACCCAGGGTGCCACCGTGGTTGCATCCGTTGGTGGTTCGACGGCAGCGAACGTGAACACGGCTACTATTGCGGCCAATGCAGCGACGAACTTGAACACGGCAAGCACAATCGTGAAACGTGACGCGTCCGGAAACTTTACGGCAGGCACGATCACAGCGGCATTGTCGGGAAATGCGACGACAGCTACATCGGCGGGAAGCTTTACCGGTTCGTTGGCTGGTGATGTGACTGGTCCGCAAGGGACGACGGTTGTTGCGACAGTTGGTGGGGCGACTGCAGCGAATGTCGCCTCAGGGGCAGCCGCGGCAAATGCAGCGACCAACGCTAACCTGGCAAGCACAATCGTGAAACGTGACGCTTCGGGTAATTTTACGGCAGGCACCATCACAGCGGCGTTGTCGGGAAATGCGACAACGGCGACTTCGGCTACCAGTTTTACGGGCTCGTTAGCGGGTGATGTGACCGGTCCGCAAGGGACAACGGTGGTCGCCACGGTGGGTGGATCGACGGCGGCAAACGTGAACACGGCAACAGTTGCGGCCAACGCCGCGACGAACTTGAACTCGGCAAGCACAATCGTGAAACGCGATGCTTCGGGCAATTTCACGGCAGGAACGATCACGGCCACGCTTTCCGGCAACGCGACTTCGGCGACTAGCTTCAGCGGATCATTAGCCGGTGACGTGACGGGGACGCAGGGTGCGACAGTGCTGGCGAACGTGGTCGCGGCGGGAACCTACAATAAGGTGACCGTCGATACAAAGGGCAGAGTAACGGGTGGGGCGCTTCTCACTTCGCTTACTGCGGATGTTTCCGGGATTTTGCCTGTGGCGAATGGCGGAACGGGATCGAGTTCGCAAAACTTTGTTGACCTGAGCACAGCTCAATCGATCGCCGGGACGAAGTCATTTACCGGAACTGTTGACGCGAGTGCGGCGACAGCGACCATGCCGGTGCGAGCAGGTTCTGCGCTTCCAGGCGCTTGCTCGGCCGAGAAAGAGTTGTTCATCAAGACGGGCGCGACGAGTGGCGGACAACAATTATATATCTGCAATGCCGCGGGCACAGGGTGGAACCTAATTGGTGACGGATTGGGCAACAATAACAATCTCAGCTTCAATCCGGTAACGATCTCCGCGAACACAGTGAATCTGGTCAAGAACACTTGTACTGCTGCATACAGCGGTGCTTATCCATCGTTCGCCGCCGGTCAAGACATTCCGATCCCGCCAGCCTCCGGATCTCTGTCGAACACTTCCACACTTGTGGCATCGGTATTGAGCAGCACAGCGAACTCGATGCCTACGGCCTGGGACTCGTATACCTTCCAAGCATACGTTGACAACAGCGGAACGAAGTCATTCCTGCATGTCTGCAACCTGACTTTGACCAGCTTCGGCAGTTCTGGCTCAATTACGTTTAATGTACGCGCCATCAACTAATCTGCTTGGGTGCGGCGCTTCGTAGCGCCGCAGCTTCTTTCGTCGCTCATCTATACTCGTGGCATGCCGCCCGAGCGGATTCCGAACGCGATCGATCCTCAGCTGGAAGCTCGAATCTGGGAGCGGAGGCGGCGATTTGCGGCAGAACCTTTCCAGACTGACGGTGATGGCTACAAGTTGGAGCCTGCTGTCGATTACGACGGATTAGTCGTTTTCGATTTCGCAGATCCTATGCTGTTCGGCGGCGGAGCCGTTCACGCGCCTGACTTCCTCAGAGCGCTTATGCAATTGCGAATAGGGCCTTGCGAGAGGCTGTGCGATTTCTGCGGCGGCGTGGGATACATAGGCTATTCGCTGCTGTCGCGGCGATTCTGCAAGACGCTTTGCTTCGTTGACCTGAATGCGCGCGCCATCGACGCCGTAAACTTCACCGCCAGACATAATGGCATCGAGAATCTTGTGACTACGTATGTGTCGGACGCATTGGATCAGGTTCCGGAGAACGAGCGGTGGGACCTGGTGGTTTGCAATCCGCCGCAATTGCTGCCGCGCGTGCAAACGGACAAAGACACTGTGATGACGTTTGATCCGGAGTGGCGGCTGCATCGGAAGTTTTACTCCAACCTGAAGAATTACATGAATCCGGGTGCACACGCGGTTGTCATGGGCGCGAGGTATGAGACCACTGCGAAAACATTTCAGCCGATGATCGAAGCCGGTGGGGGACGGGTTGTCGCGGAAATTCCGGCTAAGGATTTTCGCGGCGCGGAAGATGACCGCTATTTTCTTGTGACGCAATGGTGAAGATCACGGTGCGAAAAGCTGCTGCGGATGACATTCAGCATATTGTTGCGTTGGAGCGCGGGTCCGCGACATCCGCGCATTGGGCGCAGGCGGATTACGAGAGGCTGGCAGCGGAGTTGGGTACGGATAGGCGCGTTGCGCTCGTGGCGGAATCGGCAAGCGCGGTCGTTGGATTTATGGTGGGGCAATATGTGGGCGCCGAGTGGGAAATTCAGAACGTTGTGGTTGCAGAAGCGGGGAAGAGGAAGGGAATTGGTTCCACAATGTTGCAAGAGTTTATTGCTCTAGCGCGAGGCGAATCGGCGGAAAGCATTTTTCTTGAAGTGAGACAGTCGAACATCGCGGCATGCGCGCTGTATGCGAAATTCAGATTTGAGGAGTCGGGAAGAAGGAAAGCGTATTACTCGAATCCCGATGAAGATGCGTTGGTGCTAAAACTGGAGAGTTTGTAAAGCAAATGTCGTGCCTCCTTTTCGGTGCAAAGATTCTATTCTGGATTTCGATTGAAAACTTTTTGCCTGTTTGTTAGCTTGTCCGTTCAGGGATAGGAGGTTTGCACTATGGAAACATCCCAGAATGATCAGATCCTGGCCAGCGACGATCAAATTCGTAAGCTGGCGCATGAACACTCCCTCTACTCGCAGCGCCTAGATGCTCTCGCCCAGAAACGCTATCTCTCAGAAGACGAAAAGCTGGAAGAAGTAAGGCTGAAGAAGCTGAAACTCAGACTCAAAGATCAAATGACATCGCTGGAACACCAGTTCTCGCAACGCGCCAGCGTAGCCTAAGATCACAATCATTTATCTATCTGCAAAGCCTTCCGAGGTGCGGGGAAAGACCTGCCTTAGGAAGGCTTTTCTAATGTTGATTCAGCGCCGAATTCCCAGGCTTAGCCGCGTATAATTGTGCTTTCCACTGCTATCAATCATGGTTAAAGACGGAATCTATTACGGCCTGGGAATGTTTGTTGCAGCCGTCGTGCTGGGGTACTTCACTGTGCCTTTGCTGGCGATCGTACCGCTACTGCTGGGAGCATTCTTCCTATGGTTCTTTCGCGATCCCGAGCGGGCAATCCCGTCAGAGCCAGGGTTGGTGATATCGCCCGCGGATGGCAAGGTGACGTCGGTTTTGCAAACGCAGGTAGATGGACAGCCGCGTACAAAAATCAGCATTTTTCTGAATGTATTCAATGTGCATGTGAACCGCTCTCCTATCGCAGGAAAAATCACGCAGGTGCAATATCAGAAGGGCAAGTTCGGAAACGCGATGGGCGCGGGATCCTCCGACGACAACGAGCAGAACATTGTTACTGTTCAGGGCGAAGGTCAAACAGTAACCTTCAAGCAGATCGCGGGATTGCTGGCGCGCAGAATCGTGTTCACGAAGAGTGTTGGGGACGCGGTGGGACGCGGGGAGCGCATTGGACTTATCAAGTTTGGATCGCGCGTCGATGTTGTCTTGCATCCGGATGTGCGGGTGCTGGTGAAGGTAGGAGACCATGTTGCCGGCGGTTCGTCAGTTCTCGCTCAGCAAGGGACAGCGGGGAATCGTGAGAACGTCGCATCTGACCGAGTGACTACAGGAGCAGGTGTGTAATGCCACAGCAACTGCCGAGACTCCAGGATATCCGCCGAAGCAAGCGAGTGCGCAAAGGCATGTTCATTCTGCCATCTCTGTTTACTGCGGGAAACATTGGCGCCGGATACTTTGCGCTGGCGCAAACTTTTCAAGGCGCTACAACGGGCGAGGCTTGGCATTTCGATTTCGCAGCGAAGGCGATCGGTTTCGCGATTCTTTTCGACGGGCTTGATGGGCGAATCGCGCGCATGACCAACACCACCAGCGAGTTCGGCAAGCAGCTTGACTCGCTGGCTGACGTGATCACATTCGGCGTGGCTCCGGCGATGCTGGCATACGTTTGGGGAGTTCGCAGTACTGACGCTCCGTTTGGCAACACCGAATGGCAGACGAAGCTGATCCAGCTTGGCGCCATCATGACGTTCCTGTTTCTTACTGCCGGTGCGAGCCGACTGGCACGTTTCAACATCCAAGCAAATCCGCAGCCATCGAATCCCGGGCGCCCGGGAAGGAAGTATTTCGTCGGCATGGCGATTCCGGCGGGAGCGGGCGTGATCGCGGCGGTAGTGCACTTGGCTGGAGGCGAGCCGATCAAGGATTGGTGGCTTTCTCTAGTCTGGATGTTGCTGGTGCTGGCGACTGGATTCTTGATGGTCACGACATGGCGCTTCTACAGCATGAAAGACCTTGACCTTAAGAAACAACGTCCGTTCACCGCATTCATGTTGATCACCGGGCTGATCGCGGCGATCTGGTTCTTCTCGAAACCGGTACTGTTTCTTATCGCAATGACGTATACGCTTTACGGAGTTTTGTCGCGGTTGGCATACATCTTACGGAGGCCTTCGCCACTGTCGTCCGCTGAACAACAGCAATTGCAAGAACAGCCGCACCAAACCTAGCAAGGACTCGAACGATCTCATGACAGGTACGAAAAAAACAAGCCCGGCGCGTCCGCTGACGCCCGGATGGAGCGGCCTCTACAAGGTTGCCATCGTGGGCGCTGGGTCACTCAAGGGCAAAGAAGTGAAAGAAGTCCTTGAGGAGCGCAATTTTCCCGCAAGTGACGTGGTGCTGCTCGATGACGACGATTCGCTGGGACAGCTAGAGGCTGTGGGCGATGAAGCGACGTTCATCCAGAACATAACGCGGACCAGCTTTGAGGGCGTTGATGTGGCATTCTTCGCCGGAGATGCGGCATTCACGCGCAAGCATTGGCCGGCCGCGAAGGCTGCGGGATGCGCAATCATCGATCTGTCATACGCGTTGGAGTCAGAAGCGAATATCGGCATTCGTTCGCCGTGGCTGGAGAAGGAACTTGAGTCGCAAATAGAGCGGGCTTCAAAAGTTGATCTGGAGACGACCGCCGTGGTTGCGGCGCATCCGGCGGCGACCATGCTGGGAACGCTTTTGCTGCGAGCGCAGCGCACGGGCGTGGTTAAAAGTTCCGCTGTGACACTGTTCGAGCCTGTCTCCGAGCAGGGCAAACGGGGCATGGATGAGTTGCATCAACAGACGCTCAATCTACTATCGTTCCAGAGCATGCCTAAGGAAGTCTTTGACGTGCAAGTGGCGTTCAACATGCTGCCGAGATTTGGAGACGAATCGAAATCATCGCTGCAAGCCTCTGCCGAGCAGATCGCGCGCCATCTGAAACTCATCACGCGTTCGCGCGCTGACCTGCCCGCGTTGCAAGTCATCCATGCGCCGACATTCCACGGGCACACGGCGTCAATTTACTTGGAGTTGTCGCGCAAAATCGCGCCCGGTGATTTCTCGTTGGCGCTGAAGGGCGAGCACGTGAATATCGTTGGCCCGGAGAGCGATGCTCCAAGCAACGTGAATGCCGCCGGGCAGGACGAGATCATGATCTCCATCAACTCCGATCCCGTGCGGGAGAATGGAATCTGGCTCTGGGCTGCATCGGACAATCTGAAGATCGCGGCTATTACAGCGATGGACTGTGCGGCGATCCTGGCAGCGACAAGACCTTCGGGCAAGATCCAGTAAGTGTTTCATCGTCGTTTATCAAGAAAGCACTACCGCAACATTACTCGCCGGAAATGCAGATGTTTGTGTCAGACTCAAACCTCATGAATCGCAGACTCTCGCTTGCGTTGGCGGCCATAGCAATAATTGTGCTTGCGTCGAGTGGCTGCGGTTATTCCACCGCTGGCAAAGCAACTCGTCTTCCTGCAAACATCCAAACCATCGCCATCCCAGCCTTCATCAATCAGACGCAGACGTACGCGATTGAACAGAAGATGACCTCCGCGGTAATACGCGAGTTCATCAGCCGCACAAAGTACCACGTGATCAATGAGGCCAGTCCCGAAGCGGATGTCACGCTGAAGAGCACCATAGTTTCTACGCTGATTGCGCCGCTGACCTATGACTCGCAGACCGGACGCGCATCGAGCGGATTAGTCACAGTCAATCTCAAAGTGCAATTGGTGGACAAGCAGGGGAAAGTCCTGTTCGAGAACACGAATTATGTTTTCCGCGAGCAGTATCAGGTCTCGCGAGAGATTTCGTCATTCTTTGAAGAAGAGTCGCCCGCGATCGATCGATTGTCCCGCGACTTAGCACGCACGCTCGTTGCCGATGTACTGGAGAACTTCTAATCATGGCGGGTGGGCGCAGCTTTGCGGCGACTGAGCGATTCATCTCGGAAGTTGCGGCAGGGAAGTTCCGTCCGGCGTACGTTCTCATCGGAGACGAAGTCTTTTTTCGCGACCGCTGCCGGGCAGCTGTGATCCAACATCTGGTTGCGCCTGACCTGCGCGAGTTTAGCCTCTACGATCTCGACCTTAGCGACATCAGCATCACGGAAATCCTAGACCGCGCGCAGACGCCATCATTGATGGCTCCATTCCAGGTGTTTTTTACTCGTAGTGTAAAGAACCTTTACAGTCGAGGATCCCACAAAGAGGAATTTGCGGCCATTGAGGAGTACTGCAAGAACCCAAATCCGAATGCGTTGTTGATATTCGTCGCAGACCATCTCAGCATTCCGGCGGATGTCCGCAAGATGGAAATGCAAGACAAAGACCGTTATGAGCGCATTCGAGAGACGCTTGGTGAGTTCTGCGGCATCATTGAACTCGGGCGCGTGGATGAAGGCGACGGAATCCGTTGGGTCATCGAGACCGGACAAGCGCAGTCTGTGAAAGTTGATCAGGATGCAGCGCGCGAATTGGTTGATTCGCTGGGCTCAGACATGATGCTCATCGGAAACGAGCTGGAGAAGCTGATCCTGTTTGTCGGGGAAAAGAAAAAAATCACACTGGGCGATGTAGAGACGATGGTGCTCTCCGCCAAGCAGCGTTCGCTTTATGAGCTGACAGATGCGATTTCCGCGAAAGATCGCGGCCGCGCTCTCGCGGTGCTGGACGCGATGCTCTCCAGCGGAGACGGCGAGGATGCGGCCATTGGCCACCTTTATATGTTGGCCAAGACCTTCCGGCAGATGCTGGTGATATTGGAGAAGAATGTCCGCGATTCTCGCGCGATATGGCAGGCGCTCTGGCAGGGTTTCCGCGTGCCGCCTTTTGCGGCGGAAGATATCATCCGGCAGGCGCGGCGGTACAAGTCGCGCAGGGAACTTACAGCCGCATTGCGGTCGATCGCGAGGGCTGACCTAGCGCTGAGGTCGAATCCGCCGAGCAAGCGAATGGTGTTGGAGAACCTGGTGTTGCAGCTGTCGAGTGAGGCCCCACAACTTGCTCCGGCGTGGCAGCAAGAAGAGTTGCCGGTCTAATCACACAAGATGAAGTGTCCAAACTGCGCCGACGAGATGTCCTCGATGAACTTGCAGGGACAGCTTGAGCGGCCTGTTACCTGTGACGTCTGCGTTCCGTGCCAGGGATTCTGGTTTGAGATGTTCAAGAGCTTACAGTTGGCGCCGGCGTCGACGCTGAAGCTCATGAAGTTTATCGGCGAGAATACTTCGTCATCGAGGATTCCAGCGGCGGACGTATTGCGCTGTCCCGTTTGTCAGGAAACGCTGTTGCTTACCCACGATTGGCAGCGCAACACTCCTTTCACGTATTGGCGATGCGACAAGGAGCACGGTCACTTCATCGGGTTCTTTGATTTTCTGCGTGAGAAAGATTACATCCGGCCACTCACTCCGCAGCAGATCGCGAAGCTGCGCGAGAACATACAAATTCTGAATTGCCATAATTGCGGCGCTCCGATTGACCTTGCGAAGGGAGCAATGTGCGAACACTGTCATTCGCCATTATCGATGCTGGATATGCAGCAACCACAGCAGATGTTGGCGCAATTAAATCTAGCGGCGGCCGCGAAACCGCACTTCACGCCGGATCTGTCTTCTATCGAGCATTATCATGCGGAGCCGCACGAGGATTGGTGGGGTGATGTGGTGTCAATCGGACTGATAGCGGTGGCGCTGAAGATGGTCGGGCGGTGGATGTCGAGGATCGGGCACTAGCGCAAACAGAAAAGGCAGACCCGAAGGCCTGCCTTTTGTAAACCAGAAAATCGTTATTTCCCGAGCTTGTTGACGCGGGTCTTCAAACGGCTCTTATAGCGCGATGCCGTGTTCTTATGCAGAACGCCCTTCTTTGCGGCCTTGTCGATGGCGGAAGCAGTGGCTCCGAATGCCGTCTCAGCGGCTTTCTTATCGCCGGCGGTGAGGGCTTCACGCAGTCCCCGCAAAGCTGTGCGCAGTCGTGAGGTGCTGGCGCGGTTGCGGTCGGTGCGGACTACGGTTTGACGGGCGCGTTTCAGCGCGGAAACATGGTTTGCCATAACTTGCTTGTGTGTCCTCTATAGGGATTCAGAACTGGTCGTGAATAGACTATTCTACGGGAATTTGGCCCTGACGGTCAAACCTGAGAGGAAGCTTTGTAGATGGGCGGTCCCGTCAAAGGCAAGTAGTTAGGGCCCTAATTTTGGTGTCCTGCGCAATAGCAGCAGCATCTAATAAATCGGGTGAACGAAAGTCCGGAGGGTGTCACGCGAGTATCTGAAAATCAGGGGACAAGATCAGGCGAAGTATTCATTGACTTGGTCAGCGGAACCAGCATACTCTTACCGCTAATGGACGTGCTTTCGCCCTCGGGCGAGCATCGCAACCCGGCAGTTCATCCTAAACAACAAACCCATTCTTGTCGTATGAAGAGCACGCGTGGCTGGCTTGCGCGATTTTCGGCGCGCCGACAGGCAGCTTTTCGCATGACCAGAGCCCTTTGCAACTTATCAAGATCAACCGAAGTAGGTCCGGAGGCCAAACCCAAAAAATAGATGAAGAAAAAAATTGAGATCACGCCTAACATTGAAAACCTTTTTGGAACGCGCGATGAGAACCTGCACATCCTGGAAGACGGATTGAATGTTTCTATCAACCTCAATTCTGACTCGGTGGGCATAGAAGGTTCGGCGGACAACGTGACCCGCACGGAGCAGGTTTTTCTGGACTTTGAACACCTGCGAAAGGCAGGATTCACGTTCCATAACGGCGATCTCGGAAGTATGTTGCGCGTCATGGTGGCGGACAGAACGGCCACTCTCCGCGGCTTGGCGGAATCAGGGAAGCAGCGGTCGCAAGGCGTAAAGCGCCTTGTCCAGCCTAAGAGCGTAAACCAGAAAAAATACCTTGAGATGATCGGCAGCAACGACATGGTCTTTGGCATAGGCCCGGCCGGAACCGGAAAGACCTATCTCGCAGTTGCCATGGCAGTCAGCGCATTGCTGGCGAAGCAAGTGAGCCGGATCATCCTCGCACGACCGGCGGTGGAAGCCGGCGAGAAGTTGGGATTCCTTCCTGGCACATTGCAAGAGAAGGTGGATCCGTATCTGCGTCCTTTATATGACGCGCTTTACGATCTCATGGAACAGGACAAAGTTGACCGGTTCTTGGAAAAGAATGTTATTGAGATTGCGCCAATCGCCTTCATGCGCGGTCGGACGCTGAATGATGCGTTCATCATCCTTGATGAAGCGCAGAATACGACTGCGGAACAGATGAAGATGTTTGTTACACGTCTGGGAAACAATGCCAAAGCGGTCATCACCGGCGACGTCACGCAGATCGATCTTCCACACAAACGAAGCGGACTGCTTGAGGCTATGGAAATCCTCAAAGGGGTGGAGGGAATCGGCTTCACGATGTTCGATGAGGTTGACGTGGTGAGGCACCACCTCGTGCAGCGGATCATCCGCGCTTATGACGATCACAAGGAGCGCACCAGCAACCAACTGCACCTAAGCTTGGACGAGAACGCTGTTCCGGTGAAGGCGAAAGCTGGCAGAGAACATGTGCCGCAGATAGAACAGTAGGATGTAAGATGGATTGATGAAGATGGGAGGGCAAATCGGCCCTCCCGTTTGTTTTTGTGCTGCAAACCAGAATGCCAGTTGCGATTCAAATCGACCATCGAAACAGCAAGCTGAAACCCCAGGAGCTTCTTGCGTTCGCTAAGCGCGCCCATGCAGCTGCGAAACTGAAGAACACGGTCACGATATTGATTTCGTCCAACGTGAAACTGCGGGCGCTGAACCGCAGTTTTCGAGGCAAGGACAAAGCAACGGACGTGCTCTCATTTCCGTCAGCAAACGATTCACACGCGGGGGATATCGCCATCTCCGCAGAAATGGCTGCGGACAATGCGACGCAGTATGGTCATTCGACGGCTGAAGAGGTGAAAATCCTAATCCTGCATGGGATGCTGCATCTGGCCGGGCATGACCACGAGAACGACAGCGGCGAAATGGCGCGTCTGGAGAACAAGTTGCGGAAAGCGCTGGGACTGCAAGCGTCGTTGATAGACAGAACTGAGAAGCTTTCAGAAAAGCCGAAAGCGAATAGAATAGGAAAGAAGACGGTTAGAACCGCTGCTCGTCGGGTTTCGCGTGCAAGCGTGGCGAAAGGGCGAGGGCGGCAAACCACGAAATGACAATCGCAATTCTCATATTGTTGTTTGTCCTGATCATGCTGCTCACTCTGGCCTCCTACGTGGAGCGCATTTACACTGAGATGGGCAAATTCCTCTCGCGCGAATTCCAAGAAAATATTGAAGCGTATGAGTTGCGCGTTGAACCGCTGCTGGGGCGCGTACGCAACCGCGCGCCGCTTTCCATGTCGGTGCTGGCGCAGTTGTCCACCGCGGGGATAGCAATGTGCATCATCTACATCGTTATGGCGGATGGGCACTGGGCACTGGCGGAAATTGCGCAGGCATTGCTGGCTGTCGCGCTCATCATCCTGGTGTTCAACCGCTTGCTTCCATTCGTTTTTTTTACGCGAACCAAGGGCGAGTGGCTGGTGAAGTTTGCTCCACTGCTTCACGCCATCATTTACTTAATGCTGCCGATTACGATCGTTCTCGGGTTCTGTTTGCAGATTGCAGCGCTAGCCGAACAGAATGAACCGGTGCAGGCGGAGAGCCAGTCTGAAGCGGTGGACGCGCTCATCGAAGCAGGACAAGAAGAAGGAATCCTCGAAGAAGGCGATCGCCAACTGATCCAGTCAGTGGTCGAATTCCGCGACAAGACGGTGCGCGAAGTCATGACTGCGCGTCCTGAGATCTTTGGCGTTCCCGCGACGACGACGATTGAAGAGTTTACGGAAATGTTACGGGACAAGCCGTACTCGCGCGTCCCAGTTTTTGAAGGTTCTATCGACCACATCAAAGGCCTGGTGTTCGCGCATGATGTGTTGCAGATATCAGATGTGGAGGCGCACACGCGCACTGTCCGCGAGCTGATGAAGCCGATCTACTTTGTGCCGGAGAGCAAGCCGGTGCAGGCGCTCATGCGCGAAATGCAGGCGCAAAAAGCGCATATGGCGATGGTGATCGACGAATATGGAAGCGTCGCCGGGGTGGTCACAATTGAGGACTTACTGGAAGAACTCGTAGGCGAGATCACGGATGAGCACGAGCCGCATTCTGACGTCATCAAAGAGCGTGATGGTTCGTATCTTGTCCCCGGCAACATGGACATCGATCGCCTGGATGAGTTATTCGGAGTGCGGCCGGAGAATGTCCAAGCCACGACAGTTGCGGGATTAGTCAGCGAACTCGTCGGACGTATCCCGGACACTGGAGAGGTTATTCAGCAGAACGGACTTCGTTACGAGATCCTCAAATCCACTGACCGTCTGGTCGAGCGTCTGCGCATCAGCCTGAATGAGGCTGCGGACACGGTACAATCGAAGGGCCGTAGTTCGTAGTTAGTCGTTCGTGGTTAGTGACGACGAACTACAAATTACAACAGTACGAATTTCGATCTACAAACCACAAACTACGACCTACCGCTCTTATGTCAAGTTTCCGTTCAGGTTTCGTGTCCATAATTGGTCGCCCCAATGCGGGCAAGTCCACGCTGTTGAATGCGCTCGTGGGCGAGAAGGTGGCGATCGTCACGCACAAGCCACAGACAACGCGCAACCGCATCCAGGGATACGTAAACGTCAAGGCGCGAAAGAACCGTCCGGCAGGACAGATCATCTTCATCGACACTCCCGGCGTGCATAAGCCGGAGTCGCAACTCAGCCGACGGATGATGCAAGAGGTCTACGACGCTCTCGAAGGGCGCGACTTGATCCTGCTGATTGTCGATGCGACAAAGAAATTCGGCACGGGAGATGAGTTTGTCCTCGACCTGGTAAAGAAAGCGGGAGGAAAGATATTCCTGCTGCTGAACAAAGTTGACCTGATCCCCAAAGACAAGCTGCTGCCAATGATCGCCGATTACAGCAAACTCCATAAATTCGCCGAGATCATTCCCATTTCCGCGCGGAAGCCAAAAGCCGCGCACAAAGACGGATTCGAAGTCCTGCTGGACAAAGTGGTCAACGCATTGCCGGAAGGCCCGCGATATTTCGCCAAGGACCAGATCACGGATCAGCCGGAGCGGGTCCTTGTCTCGGAGATTATTCGCGAGAAGGTGCTGATCGCCGCCGGGCAGGAAGTCCCATATGCCACTGCGGTCATCATCGAGCGGTATGAGGAAGGGAAGTCGCTTACCAAGATAAGCGCAACCATCTTCTGCGAACGCACCGGACAGAAGGCCATCCTGATCGGGAAAGGGGGCGAGATGCTGAAGAAGATTGGCACCGGCGCGAGGCTCGAGATCGAGCGGTTGATCAGGACAAAGGTGTTTCTCGAACTGTTCGTGAAAGTTGTGCCAGATTGGCGCAGCTCAAAGCGCTTCATCGATGATCTGGACTGGCACAAGCAATTGGAAGATCTGGGAACGCTGGAGCGGAAGTAAGTTGAGTCTACGATCTTGCTGTCTACCCCGAAAGACGATAATCCATAAAATTTCATCGACTACTGACTACTCAGTCGAAAGAACGACACCCAACCCCTCAGCCATAAACACGAATCCCAATTTTTACTAGCGACCGGAGTTCCTTGTTAGTGGACTTTCGCACGCGGATCGGTCCGTCTAATCTGGTCCTCGGACGCAGGGTACTTGGAGAAACCTATGAAACAAAATGTATGGCTGAGTCTTGTACTGGTGTGTCTTGCCGCAGCGCCAGCTCTTACCCAATCGCGGCAGGATGATTACCAGCAAGGCAAGATCGTTTCGATCAAAAAGCTGCCTGAAGCAACTACGCAAGGAGATGCTGATATTGCACCTCTGAAAGCTTCGGTAAGCCGTTATAACGTTTCCACGCAAGTTGGCGATACGACTTACGTATATCAGTATGAAGTGCAGAGTGGAGAAGGTGTGCCGTGGCAGCCAGGTCAGACCCAACAGGTCAGAGTCAAGGGCAATGTAATACATGTGAAGGATGCGACGGGGGGGGATGGGCACTACAGCATCGTCAGCAGGGTCAAAGCAAATGGCCAATTGCCTCAGTGAATCAGCGTTATGCGGCTCTTGTTCTCGCATTTGGGGAAATTTCCCCCGGTGATTACAAGCTGCTCAGAATGGGAAACGTACCGAAAGGATCCATCGATGGTTGAACTGGTGGAAGCGCGTTGCGGCGATCTGTACCCCGCCGCCAACGCCTAAGTGGAGTCGTTCGCCTATTTGAACGGTTCCCAGCACGAGTCCTGGCGTGAGGAAAACTTCTTTCATTCCATCCATTGTGCCGCCCGACCAGAATGTTGAATTTTGCTCGAGCATAGGCCAGATCTTTCCCTTGATCCTGTAATCAACGGCGGTGTTGAAAATGATCGTCCGTCCAAGAACATTCGTGCCGCTGACGGGAAGGTTTGCACCGATCGTGCTCTGAAAGTCCCACGGGCCAAGACCCTTCGCTGCCCCGAATGTGGGAGATAAGACGGCGTGCTCCAAGCCGTTGGGCGCCGTCCCCGTTGGGAGCGAACCACCGAGAAAAAATCCCACGAAGTAATCTCCCTTGCCCTCCGTTGCGGAAAATGCCCGGAGTTTCACTTGACAGGAGAAATCTCCAAATCCATCCGTGACGTTCGATTGATGGACGAGGTAAGGTGGCGGGAATATTCCCACTTCCAGGCGTGTTGTAGGAATAATTTCCACTCCGCGCGAGGCGCCATAGTTCGATGTAACCGTGCCGCCAGTAGGATCTTGCTGCCATGACATGTCATAGCGGTATTGCTGAACCAGCATGACGTGAGTTGTGACAATAGGCGAAACAAAATGAGGTTGGCTGGCACGAGTTTCATCAACGCTACGCAGCCATGCGTGGACCCAATCGTCCTGCGACGCGCCACCGCTGCTCTGCGGATTTAATTTGTAATCACGAACTGCGATGGACCTTGGTGAGCACCCGCTTGCAGATTGGTCGCATAACGAAACAGGTGGAGTCCAGTCAGAGAATACGGACGCATCGATTGCGGCTGAACTCCGCGGTGGATCTTGACCTTCGAGCGTTGCGGATGAGATGGACATCAGGAGAGCGACACAAAGGAAAGCATGCCTTGCTGATATTCCTGGTCTCAATCCCATGGTCTTGATCCATTTTGATCAGATGAACGTGATTTCGTCTTTTAGTCCTGTTCATGATTCTTGTTAAGTCTGACGGGATGTCTTTTGGATCTGAGCAGCTCGTCGAGAACATTCCCCCGCAAGCCTTTCTAGCGTGAGAGTTCACGACTGTGTCGCGGGCAACTTAAGCAAAGGCGCAGAATATCCTAGCGAAATGGAACCGGAGGTTCTCAGCAATGTCCGCATCTCACGCCGGCGGCCTTATCATTCGGCAAGAAGAACCGAGGAATCTGGAGTTCCCATTTGATCGGCTCGATAGCTATCTCACTCCGGTAGAGTCGTTCTACATCCGCAGTCACTTGCACGCTCCAATGATTGAAGCGGACTCGTATCGGTTGACTGTGGACGGAGCAGTAAAGAATCCGTCTGCGATCACACTAAACTGGTTGAAGAGCTTGCCCGCAAAGACAATTGTAGCCACGCTGGAGTGTGCTGGAAATAGTCGAGTCTTCCTTGTTCCGCAAAAGCCCGGGGCCCAATGGGAGTTAGGTGCGGTCGGAAATGCGGAATGGACCGGGGTTCCACTGGCAACGCTTCTGGATCAGGCAGGGCTCAATGCTAATGCACGTGAAGTTGTGCTCGAAGGCGCCGACCGGGGCCTGCCAGCAGAGTTGCCCAGACCTCCGGAACCGATCAACTACAGTCGAAGCATTCCTCTCGATAAAGCCTTGGATGACGTGTTGCTCGCTTATGCGATGAATGGCGTGGACCTTCCGCAGGATCACGGCTTTCCAGTGCGTGCCATCGTGCCCGGCCATTACGGAATGGCCTCTGTCAAATGGTTAATTCACATCCGCGTCCTCGAAGAGCAATTTCAGGGATATTGGCAGACGATCGATTACGGATTTTGGGATGAAGTTGGTGGAATCCCAGTCAGGCGCCCTTTGTCGCAGGTCGCGGTGAAGTCCGAGATCGCGCGCCCTCGCACATTCGAGGTGCTTCCAAAAGGGCAGCCTTTTACGGTTTATGGAGCTGCGTGGTGCGGGACAGGGGACGTGGTGAGTGTCGAACTGACAACGGACGGCGGACAAACGTGGGCGGCTGCAAAGTTTCTCGATCCGATACGAGCACATGCTTGGCGGCGATGGAGCTATGACTGGGAAATACCGGGCCATCCTGGACGCTTTACATTGAAGAGCCGAGCAAGAAATGCAGCGGGAGAATCACAGCCCGAGAAATTCGACGAACGATACTTCAGCTACGTAGTTAACTACACCCTGCCGATCGAGGTAGTCGTACAGTAACCGGGTTGCGTGAATTCCTAAACCTGCTCTCCGGCGTTGTTTGTTGAGAAATTGGCGGGAAAGTGCCTGACCTAGCAGAGAACGATCCGCGCGTCTATTTGGCGGCTGAGAGAACGCTCTTGGCTTGGATTCGAACCGGGCTCGCGATGATGGGGTTCGGGTTTGTCGTCGCAAGATTTGGACTATTTCTGCGTGAATTGCAGGCTTCTCGTGAACTTGTATCAGTTCAATCGCCGCACGTTTCTCTCTGGTTCGGAACAGCGCTAGTCCTGATGGGCGTTGTCGTTAACGTGCTGGCCGCATTTCAGCATATACGTCTTGTGAACAGGCTTCGCAATGGCACATGGAGCCCAACTAGTTCGACTTCAGCAGTCGGGCTTGCCATTGCGCTCGCGCTAGTCGGGGTGGCGGTCACAATTTACCTGCTGTTGATTCGCTGAATGAGCCTGAATAGGGCTGAATTCTGTTTGGCATTTATTCTTTCACTGATATGCCGGGCGTCTTCATCTTCTGCGAACGCACCGGGCAGAAAGCCATACTCATCGCAAAGGCGGCGGGATGCTGAAGAAGATTGGCACCGGGGCGAGACTCGAGATCGAGCGGTTGATCAGGACAAAGGTGTTTCTCGAACTGTTCGTGAAAGTTGTGCCTGATTGGCGCAGCTCAAAGCGCTTTATCGATGATCTGGATTGGCACAAGCAGTTAGAAGACTTGGGAACGCTGGAGCGTCGCGCAAAACTTACGTCCGAGTAAATCTGTTGTGCGAGCATTGTTGAATTGAGTTGACGAGATACTGTCTTTCCGCAAGAATCCTTCCTGAAAAATCTAATCGAGGTCATTTAATGGCACCCACGACGGCATTTAAGGCAGCAGTGATTTCGGCGGTTCTGTTGACTGCGGTTTCGGCCGAAGAATTCAAATACAGATTTGTGCCTCCTGCCGTGGTCGAGAAGCGCTTGAACATGTATCAGGGCAAAAACCAACAACGGCACGACACGTTGAGGGCACTATTCGAGCAGGTGGGCTGCACGGGAGAAAATCTAAGAGATGCACCGGTGAAACACGAAACAATCCCCAATGTGGTTTGCATACTAAAAGGAACCACTGACCGGATGATCATCATTGGCGCGCACTTCGACATGGTCGATGCAGGCAGTGGAGTGGTGGACAACTGGAGTGGAGCTTCACTATTGCCATCAGTCTATGATTCGCTCCGCGCGAATCCCCGCGACCACACGCTCATTTTCATCGGCTTCTCCCAGGAGGAAAAGGGCTTGATCGGTTCAGAGGATTACGCCAGCAAGATGACCAAGGAAGAGATTGCGAAGACGGACGCCATGATCAATATGGATACTGTGGGTCTGGGGCCAACCGCGATCTGGGGAAACCGCGCGGACAAACGCCTTACTAAGGACATTGTCACTGTGGCTTCGTCGATGGACATAAAGCTCCGGAACATCAATTTCGAGACCATCGGCTCGACAGATTCTGAAAGCTTTGCCAGTAAAAAGATCCCGGCCTTGACCGTTCATTCGATCACGCATGACACAGATAAGTATTTGCATACACCCGACGACAAGATCGAGCACATGAATGTGACGGAGCATTACAAGACCTACAAGCTGGTGGTCAAATACATTGCTTACTTGGATAAGACATGGGGAAAGCCTGAGTAGATCTACTCTTTCACCGAGATTCCCAAAGTCTTCATCTTGCGATAAAGATGACTTCGCTCGAGGCCGAGCACTTCGGCAGTCCGGCTGATGTTTCCATGGTTCTCATCCATCTTCTTCAGGATGTAATCGCGCTCATAAGCTGCGCGGGCCTGGTGCAACGTTGAGAACTCCGGGGCGGATTTCCTGCTGCCATCCCGATATACAAGCGGTGGAAGATGCTTGCGGTCGAACTTGTTGACTGTGGGATTCATGATCACCACTCGCTCGATCACGTTGCGCAACTCGCGCACATTTCCCGGCCATGAATACCTCATCAGGGTTTCAATTGCGTCGTCTGTGATCTCTTTTATGCGTCGGCTGTAGGTGGCGGATATTTCCTTTAGGAAATGCCGCGTGAGCACGGGGATGTCCTCTTTGCGTTCGCGCAATGGCGGAACGAAGAAGGGAATCACGTTCAACCGGTAGAAGAGGTCTTCCCGGAAGTTACCTTTGCCGATCTCATCTTCGAGGTCTTTGTTCGTCGCGGCAATCACGCGGACATCCACTGAAATAGGCTCTTCGCCTCCGACGGGCGTGAAGCGCTGTTCGTCGAGAGTGCGCAGCACCTTTGACTGCGTCTTCAGACTCATGTCGCCGACTTCGTCGAGGAAGAGAGTTCCGCCGTCGGACTTCTGGAATTTTCCGTCTTTGTCGTTGGTGGCGCCGGGGAATGAGCCTTTGCGGTGTCCGAAAAGTTCGCTCTCGATCAGGTCTTCAGGGATAGCTGCGCAATTCACTTCGACAAAAAGATTCTCATGCCGCGGGCTTCCCGCGTGAATGGCCTTCGCGACGAGTTCTTTTCCCGTGCCTGACTCGCCGTAGATGAGAACGCGACCGGTAGTCGGCGCCATTAATCCGATCTGCTGGCGCAGCGCTTTCATCGGGATGCTTTGCCCGACGATCTCACTCTTTGACTGCACCTGCGTTTTGAGTTCCTTGTTCTCAATGCGCAGCCGATGAGCCTCAATCGCGTTCTTAACAAGGATGAGTGTTTTGTCGAGCGAGAGCGGCTTTTCGATGAAGTCGAATGCGCCGAGCTTGGTGGCGCGCACTGCGCTCTCAATGGTGGCGTGGCCGGAGATCATGATGACTTCCGGCGCGGCTTCGCCCTTCTTGATCTCTTCGAGAGTTTCCAAGCCGTCTGCACCGGGAAGCCAGATGTCGAGTAACACGAGGTCGAACGGATGTTTTCTGATCTCTTCAAGGCAGGCTTCGCCGCTGGCAGCCACGGAAATCTTGTAGCCTTCGTCTTCCAGAACGCCGCGAAGTGATTTGCGGATTTCTGGCTCGTCGTCAACGATGAGAATTCTATGCATTTGGAGTTTGGAGTTACGAGTTGTTTCCGCCGCCCGCGCCATTAGTGGCCGAGGTGGCGACTGGTAATTCGACCACAAATCGCGCGCCTACTGGTGAATTTTCTTCTACGCGCACCGAGCCGTGGTGTTCTTCAATGATCCGGCTGACAATCGCAAGTCCCAATCCTGTGCCGCGCTCCTTCGTAGAGAAGTAGGGAAGAAAGAGTTTTTCGCGCAGGTCACTGGTAACGCCGTGTCCGCTGTCGCTTACGCTGATCTCGATCATCTCGCGCGAATCATCAGCGACGAGCGCCGTGGCGATGTGGATCTCACGCAACATTGAATCTTGCGTGGCTTCGGCGGCATTGTCTACTAAGTTGGCGACAACACGCTTGATTGAATCCGGATCGGCGAGGACGGAAGGGAGATTCGACGCGAGTTCTGTGCGAAGGTTGATGCCATCCAACCTGCCGTGGAACATCGCCAGCGCACTTTCGACGATGTGATTGATGCTTGTGGGCTGCGGCTGCGCGGTAGGGAAGCGCGCCAGGGTTGCGAATTCGTCAACGAGAGTGCGCATAGTTTCCACGGCGCCGGAGATGGTTTCCGCGCAGCCGTGGATCACCGCGAGCGAACTGCTGTCCGGTGGAATCCCGGGCGGATTGCGGTCTAGGTGCCGGCGAATGCGCTCTGCGGAGAGGGCGATCGGAGTAAGAGGGTTTTTGATCTCATGGGCAACGCGTCGCGCCACTTCACGCCATGCCACTTGCTTTTGCGCTTTCAACAAATCGCTTAGGTCTTCAAAGACGATGACATATCCAAGGTGTTGCTTCTGGTGCTGCAGCGACGCAACCGTCACTTCAATGTTCAATTCGCCGCTATGGCCCTTGATCTGCATCTCGCGCGATGCGGTGCCCATCCTATCCGCGCGGCGGAGAAGATGTTCCAGATCGAGCGCGACACTTGCGTCGAAGATGTTGCGTAGTGTTGCGTCGGGCTGGTCGTCCACTTTGCGGAACATCGCTTCGAAGGCTTGATTGGAGTGGCTGACGCGACGAGTGGAGTCGAGAGAAAGCACGCCGGTGGGGATGTTTTCCAGGATCGTCTCGATCTCACTGCGACGCTGTTCGATGTCCTTGTTCGCATCTGACAGGGCGACGTTCGTGGAAGCGAGTTCCCGGCGTGATTGCTCGATCTCACGTCGATTGCTCTCAAGCTGACTGGCCATCGTATTGAATGACTTGATCAGCTCGCCGAGTTCGTCTGCGGCGGAAACGTGAACACGATACTCGAGGTTCCCTTTTGATATCTCATCCGTAGCTTCGGCAAGCGCTGCTACCGGCCGCGTGACGAGTCTAGCCATAAAGATGGCGAGCCATGTTGCAGCGAACAACACCAGAACAGTGATGAGCAGCAAGAGCTGCATATAGAAGCGTCGGACTTGGCGGCGCTGAGTGCTCAGTTCGAAATAGCGTCTCTGGTTACTTTCTATCCTGCTCAACGTTTGTGAAAGCGCAGCGGGGAGCGGTAGGGCGACTATCACGTGGGTGTCAGGGGCGAGGTCGGCAACTCCGACAAGATACTGAACACTTTTCACCTGGAAAGGAAACGCTGACGACGTGGGGCCAAGCGCAGTGGTATTCGAGAGCTTGTTGTTGAATAAATATCTTTCGAGCGGTGCGGAGAGAGAGGTACTCAATTGATTCCATGGCAGCGGAAGTCCATAGCTTGCCAGCTCTTTGTCACCTTTGATCACCAGCGAAAATCCGCCTTGGAGATTTGCCTGCTGCCGCTGCAACACCCCATTCATCTCAGAGAAGTCGCCGGTAGTAAGGGATTTTTGCGCGGTGCGGCCACCGGAAAGTGTGATGGCTTCCGCACGGGCGTTCGCGGCAGCGTAACTGGAGAGCAATCCGGCGACTTGTGCGGAATCTTCTCGTAACTCTTCCACCGGACGTGAGAACCACTTATCAATGGAGCGGTTCATCAGCACATAGGCGAAGAAGAACATGAAGATGACAGGAAGAAACGAAAGGATCAAACCGCCGATCACCATGCGTGTGCGGAAGGCGGACCCCAATACTCGAAGCTTGCGCTCTGCAAAGAGCTTCAGCACATTCCTGAGGAGCACGAACAGCAGCGCGACAAACAAGAGAAAGATCAGGGCCGAGAGTCCGATGAGCACCAGGGTGCCGGAGGGACTATCGGGACTAATGAAGCTCAGGTTTAGCGACGTCTGTGAGAACAACAGCAAGGAGACGACAATCGTGCCGATGATCAGCATGACCAGTGCTGGGCGGCTGATAGTCGGAGAGGGTGTTTCGGGGCTGTTGTTTTTGTCGGCCACGGTGAATGTGGCCATTATAGAGAAAGAGATGTAGGGACGCGGGCATCGCGTCCCTACATCAATGTTAGATGAGGCTCAAGACGTCCTTGAACGGCTGGTTCTGCGAGCTGGCGACCGCGGCGTAGGTGAGGTGTCCTTTATATGTGTTCACACCTTCCTTAATGCCATTGTCAGACTTGATCGCGGCTGTCGCACCCATTTGGGCCAGCTTCATCACATAAGGATAAGTGGCGTTGGTGAGCGCCAACGTTGACGTGTGCGGAACTGCACCAGGCATGTTGGTCACGCAGTAGTGAACCACTCCGTCAACGGTGTAGGCGGGGTTGCTGTGAGTGGTTGGCTTGGCGGTTTCAATGCATCCGCCTTGGTCGATAGCGACGTCAACGATGACGGCGCCCTTCTTCATGTTCGATACCATCTGGCGAGTCACGAGCTTGGGAGCAGCAGCGCCGGGGATGAGGACTCCGCCAATGACGAGGTCTGCACGCTTGGTCGCTTCGGCAATGGTGTAAGAGTTCGAGGCCAAGGTGTGGACGCGTCCGCCAAAGATGTCATCGAGTTCGCGCAAGCGATTGAGGTTGAGGTCAATGATGGTGACATCAGCGCCCATTCCCATGGCGATCTTTGCTGCGTGTGTGCCCACTATTCCGCCGCCGATGATGACGACAGTTGCCGGTGCAACGCCGGGGACTCCGCCGAGGAGAACGCCGCGTCCGCCTTTTTCTTTTTCGAGGTAGCTGGCGCCCACTTGGACTGACATGCGTCCTGCTACTTCTGACATCGGCGTGAGTAGGGGAAGCGTGTTGCGTTTGTCTGTGACGGTCTCATATGCAATGCCGATCACGCCCCGCTTGAGCAATTCGCCGGTGAGGTCTGGAATGGGAGCGAGGTGCAGATAGGTGAAGAGGATTAGTCCATCGCGAAAGTGTGGAACCTCTTGAGCAATGGGCTCCTTCACTTTTACGACCATGTCGGCTTTCTTCCAAACTTCCGCTGCGCTGCCCGCGATCTCAGCTCCCGCAGCTTTGTATTCTTCGTCGGGCATTGACGACAGTGCGCCAGCGTTCGTTTCCACAATGACTTTGTGGCCGGCATCGATGAGTCCTTTTACGCCGCTGGGAACTATGCCGACGCGTGCTTCATGATCTTTTACCTCTTTAGGTACACCAATAAGCATTTTTGAATTCGCCTTTTCTGTTTTAGTAGGTGCATCGCAAGCAGCAACAAACGCACGTTTCCGCTTGGTGAATATTTACCTGATTACATCTCTGTGTCTATCTGCGCGCGCTGCAGCTTGTCAGAGTAATCGACATAAACCGCTTTCCACTGACAATAGAAATCAATCGCGCCGAGTCCACCTTCGCGGTGTCCGTTGCCTGTAGCCTTCACGCCACCGAATGGCAGATGCACTTCAGCGCCGATGGTGGGAGCGTTGATGTAAGTGATTCCGGCGTAGATGTCGCGAATGGCGCGGAAAGCTTTGTTGACGTCGCGCGTGTAAAGCGAAGAGGAGAGACCGTACATAGTGCCGTTCGCTATCTCGATCGCCTCATCTGAGGAGTTGACCGGAATCACCGTGGCCACCGGCCCGAAGATTTCTTCCTGAGCGATACGCATTTTGGGATGGCCGTCGCCGAAGATAGTGGGTTCAAAGAACCAGCCGTGACTGCGATCGCCGCTGCTCAAACGATTTCCACCGGAGACGACCTTTGCGCCTTCCGATGCGCCGACGGCAACGTACTTTGCCGTAGTTTCAATCTGTTGCTCGTTGATCTGCGGACCCATGTCACTAGCTTCATCAAGTCCTGCGCCGACCTTCAGTGATTTCGCACGCTCTGAAAACTTCGCGAGGAATTCGTCGTAAACACCTTTTTGCACGATCATGCGGCTAGCCGCGGTGCATCGCTGACCTGTGGTTCCGAAGGCACCCCAAACTGCGCCATCCACTGCGAGATCGACGTTGGCATCGTCGAGAACGATGATGGCATTCTTTCCGCCCATCTCGAGCGAACAAGGCTTGAAGGTGCGCGCGGCCTGTTCGCCGATGATGCGTCCCACTTCGGATGAGCCTGTAAAAGATACTGCGCGAACATCCGGATGCGTGACGATGGGAGCGCCAGCATCGGGGCCGAATCCGGTCAGGATATTTACGACACCTTTCGGAAGCCCAGCGTCCATTAAAGCGCGAACGAGATTGATCGTGGAAAGCGGAGTATCTTCAGCGGGCTTGATCACGCAGGTGTTTCCGCAGACCAGTGCGGGGAAGATCTTCCACGAAGGAATCGCCATCGGGAAATTCCACGGAGCGATCATTCCGACGACTCCCATGGGAACGCGGATGGCCATGGCAAATTTGTTCGGAAGCTCCGAGGGGACCGTCGCGCCAAACAATCGGCGGCCTTCGCCCGCCATGAAATAGGCAGTGTCAATGGCTTCCTGGACATCGCCGCGAGTTTCCTTGAGCACTTTGCCCATCTCGCGGGTCATGTCGCGGGCGTAGTCCTCTTTACGCTGGGTAAGAATCTCACCCGCGCGGAAGATGATCTCGGCGCGCTTGGGGGCAGGGACTAACCGCCACTTTTCGAAAGCAGTCTTGGCTGCGGCCACCGCGTCGTCGACGTCTTCCTTGCCGGAGGCTTGGAAAATGCCCACAACGTCGCGAGTGTCGGCGGGGTTAAGGTTTTCAAAGGTTTTTCCAGTGCGTGATTCTACCCACTCACCGCCGATGAGATTCTTGTACACCTTCGCTGGAGCCATGCTGGTAGGAAGTCCTTGAACAGAGTATGAAAACTCTCAATCGTACAGGATTTCTGGCGAGATTTCATCTTCCGGGGCAGGCGGCGGTGCCTCGCGGAGGATTATGGCCTAACGTATCCGTTGTCAGGTATCCAATGAGTGTACTTTTAAGGTGATTACCCATTTGTGAGCCGAAACAGGTGTGGTACTCTCTTTAGCATTCAACAACTTGCGAAGAAGTTGTGTGACTAAGATTGAGCCCAACTAAACCAAAAAACGCTGAAGGTCATATCATCGGTTGGACGACGGTCCGATACCGCAGCATTGTGATGTCCGTAATCGCACTGCTCGTACTTGCGGTAGTCGTCTTTTATTTCGCATTTCCAAAGACCAGCGCCAGCATTGTGAATTCCGGAAGCAATCTTTTGACTTCGCTTTTGGAGAAGTTGGGAGCCGCGGCCCCACCAGGCAAACCGCCGAGAGCGGTGGGAGAGCAAAAAGCTTCTTTCACGATGATCGACGGCAGCGTGAAAGTGAAAAAGAAGAGCAGCAATTCCTGGGTGAATGCTGCGTACGACGTGCCGCTTGAAAAAGGCGACGTAGTGCAGACCGGCGCTGAAGGCATGGCAAAGATCGTATTCGCCGATCTCACGAACTACACAGTCAAACCGGATTCGTTGATCGTAGTGGAAGAGAATTCAACCAACGCTGAGCAGCAGACTCGCGTAGCTGTTGAAGTCACAACCGGTACCGTCGATCTTTCGACTGCGACATACTCGCACGGTTCGAAATCAGAAGTGATCATGGCGGGCAGCAAGGCTTCCCTTGCACCTGAGAGTACGGCGCAAGTCCGTAATGATCCGCGAAGCGATTCGCACGAAATCCTTCTCCAAAAGGGCGCTGGCGAAGTAACGCGCAACGGGGAAGTAGTGAGCCTCTCGAACTTCGAAAAAGTCTCGTTCAAGTCCGATTCCGCGCAGATGGTCAAAGACCGCGAAATAGGCCCGCCGACGCTGATCGATCCATCAAACATGATGCCGATCTTCTCGAGTGGCGGCGCTAGTGCTGTGCGCTTCACCTGGACACCGATCGATGGCGTGAAGGGATACCACGTCCGCATCGCAAAGAACCCGTACTTCACGCAACTGGTGATGGAGAAGAACGTTGCCGGACCAGAGCTTCAGATGACCGGGGTTCCTGAGGGCGCTTATTACTGGTCAGTGCAGTCTATCGATCCGCGCGGGAAAGAATCGATTGAGAGCGAACGTAACCGCTTCACTGTGATCCCTAAGAGCACCGAGGCGGGACTCAGTCTGGAACTCGAACCATTCGTGCAACATGGCCGTATCATCGAAGTGCGGGGCAAGACGGACGCGACCGCGCGCGTGATGGTCAATGGCGGGGAAGTTCCGGTGATCGGTGGAGACGGGCGGTTCCTATTTTTCACGCCGCCACTGCCGAATGGGGAAAACGTGATCACGGTGACTGCGCAGAATTCTCGCGGCGGCGTGAGCACGCAGACGAAGAAAGTTGTTATCCAGTAGCACTGCAGTACAACGGATGAAGGCCGAACATCCGGTTCCAGTGGTTCCGCTTCGTAGCGAGTCTTCGAGATCGTCACTGATATCAAAGATGCGCATAGAATCAACCCTGACAATCCCACGTAACTGGTGCAGTTCTTAGGCGGTGAGTGGAACGGTGCTTCGTTCCCCTCGCAGTGGTACGTAGAAGCACAACAGTATTCAGGTAATTCAGTCAAGGAAGTGGACTTTAATATGTCGTCGAACGGCACCCAGAACAACCGCATTCATAATCTTCGGTCACTCTTCAGCATGTTCTCAAGCGATCTTGCCATCGACTTGGGCACAGCCAACACATTGGTTTTTGCAAAAGGCAAAGGCATCGTTGTAAATGAACCATCCATCATCGCGGTAAACAAGAATACAAACGAAGTGGAAGCGGTGGGCAAGGAAGCCAAGGAGATGCTGGGACGCACTCCGGGAAACATCGTTGCCATCAAGCCGATGAAAGACGGCGTCATCGCGGACTTCCGCCACACTGAAAAGATGTTGAACTACTTCATCCAGAAGGCGCACAACCGCAAGATGTTGGTGCACCCGCGCATCGTGATCGGAGTGCCATCTGAGATCACGCAGGTAGAAAAGCGCGCGGTCATGGATTCCGCATATCGCGCCAAAGCCAGCGAAGTGTATCTCGTGGAACAAGCGATGGTCGCGGCCATCGGCGCGGGCCTTCCCATCACTGAACCGAGCGGCAACATGGTTGTGGACATCGGCGGCGGCACCACGGACATCGCGGTGATTTCGCTGAGTGGCATCGTTTACTCGCGCTCAGTTCGCATGGCGGGCAATCAGGCCGACGAAGCGATCATGAATTACCTCAAGCGCAAGTACAACTTGCTTATCGGCGAGCGGACTGCAGAGCAGATCAAGATGGAAATCGGTTCGGCGTTCCCGCTGGACAAGCCGCTCACGATGGAGATCAAAGGACGCAACCTTATTGAGGGTGTTCCGAAGACCATCACCGTGGATGACAGCGAGATTCGCGAAGCGCTGGGCGAATGCGTTGGAACCATCATGAATGCGATTCGCGTAGCGTTGGAGCGGACACCGCCAGAGTTGAGCGCAGATATCAGCGACCGCGGCATCGTGCTGACCGGTGGCGGCGCGCTCTTGAAGAACCTGGACAAGCGTATCCGCGAAGAAACGGGGCTTCCGGTCTCAATCGCTGACGATCCCCTGGCCAGCGTCGTTCTGGGCACGGGAAAAATGCTCAGCGATTTCAAGTTGCTCCGCAAGATCTCGATCGACTACGCGTAGAGAGCGCCACCTCTCTGCTTAACGCCACGAACCGCGGCCGGATGCAATGGATAATTTCTTCACCAGATACCGGAATGAAACAGTATTGTTCGGCATACTGTTTCTCCAGGTAATTGCGCTGGCCACCCAAGTGCGCGTATCAGACGCGGGCGGATTCACCGGCGATCCCAACATCAGTGGCCGCTCAAGCTCAACTCGGTTGATCCGCGTGTGGGCAGTCGCAGTGATCTCACCTTTTCAAAAACTCTCAGTCAATAGCGGCTCTGGCGTCAGGAATCTTTGGGGCAAGTACGTCGGCCTCATCCATGTGCGTGATGAGAACGCGCGTTTGCAAGAGCAGTTGAACGAATTGCGATTGCAGCAGACTCGACTGCAACAGGATGCTGACCAGGGACGCAGGCTGCAAGCATTGCTCGCGTTCAAAGAACAATACGTAGAGAAGACCATTGCCGCACAAGTGATCGGCACAAGCGGGACTGACCTGTCTCGGGTCATCTACATTGACCGTGGTTATCGCGACGGCGTGGAAGCAGGAATGGCCGTCATCACGCCTGATGGAATCGTTGGGAAGATCAGCCGGGCAGACCGGTCCACCTCACAAGTGCTTCTCATTACCGATCAGCTAAGCGGTGCCGGAGTGCTTTTGGAACGATTACGGTTGAACGGAATCCTGAAGGGAACTCAATCGGGCTCACCGGAAGTTTTGAATGTGATGGCGGATGAAAAAATAGAAGTGGGCGACAAGGTGATAACCACGGGAGGAGATAGGGTTTATCCCAAGGGACTCGCGGTAGGTACGGTCATCAATGTTGCACCGGACCGGGAAAGGGACCCGTTTCTCTCAATCCGCGTGAAGCCCGCCGTGAATCTCGGACACCTCGAAGAAGTGTTGGTCGTGACGCAACTGAGCGAACGCAGCAATGCTGTGGCTGATGCTACTGTGCCGATTCGCGCCGCTGACATGCTGGCGCAAAGACTCCCTTCCGCGAAAAAGAAGACTGAAGAAGATGGCAAAAAAACGGAATCGCCTGAGCAATCGGGAGCAAAGCCGCTGACAAACGAAACGACGAACACTACATCGCCAAAGCCGGTTGCTAAGGCTGTTTCGCAACCATCCAAGCCCGCAGAAAAAACTAAGGAAAGCCCCCGATAGCCGTGGCCCAACGCTCGATCACCAGAGAAGGTATTGAGGTCCACCGCTTCAGCATTATTGCTGCGCTCGTGATTCCTTTGTTCGCGTTGTTCCTGCAGGCATCGTTGCCGCTGCGGTTTACATTTTTCTCTATTTTCGACCTGCCGCTACTGGTCACGATCTTCTTCGCTGTAGCGCGCAGAAATCCGCTCGCGGGAACGTTGACGGGCTTCATCATTGGATTGGTGCAAGATAGTTTGACGTATCAACATCAGCCCATCGGATTATTCGGCATTTCAAAGACGATCATCGGATACCTGGCTTCTTCAATCGGCGTAAAGATTGATGTTGAGAATCCCGGCTCGCGGTTGCTGATGACGTTTGGGTTTTATCTTCTACATCGCGGAATCTATCAAGCGCTGCGGAACATGGTGCGAATGCCGATCGAGTTCAATTGGGGACACGAATTAGGCGCAGCCCTCGCCAATGCACTCTTGGCGGTGGCCTTGTTCATGGTCCTGGATCGTTATAAGCAACGCAATTAGCTGATTTGAATTTTGCAACTCTGAATCTCATACTGTAAGTAGCACATTGGCTTTGGCCAATCAGGTGGTTATGCAACAAATAGGCCGCGAAGAGAAGGTCCCTACAAGCAAATTGCTGGTGGTGCAGTACGCAATCCTGGCAATCTTCCTTCTGCTGGCATTCGGTCTCTGGCGGTTGCAAGTGATGCGCAGTGAGCAGTACGAGTCGCTCGCTGAAAAGAACCGCATCCGCACCATCCCTATCCTTGCGCCGCGCGGTAAGATACTCGACCGGGAAGGGCGCATCATTGTTGACAACTACCCATCGTTCTCTGCGCTGCTCTTGCGCGAGCAGCCTCACGAAGTGGAACCGAAGATTTCCAAGATCGCTGACGGGTTAAATGTTTCGGCAGATGAGATTCGCAACCTGCTGCGGCGCTATGCCGGACGTCCGAAGTACGAACCTGTAGTCATCAAGCAGGACATCACGCCTGACGAGTTGGCATTCATCGAAGCCAACAAGAGTGAGATTCCTGAACTCGAGACCATCATGGTGCATCGTCGTCTGTATCCGAAAGACGGATTCGCCGCACACTTGATCGGCTATGTGGGAGAAGTCAGCGAAGACGATTTGAATCGTCCGCAATTTGAGCTTTATAAGCAGGGTGACATTGTCGGGAAATCAGGCCTGGAGCAGCAATACAACGATCTGCTGATCGGAAAAGATGGCGAGCGCCGCGCGCTCGTGGACAGTAAAGGAAAAGAAGTGGGGCGGCTGAGCAAGACTCCCGCCGAACCGGGCAAGCAACTGAAGCTGACGATTGATCTCGACATCCAGATCGCCGCGGAAGAGGCGCTCGAAGGGCATAACGGCGCGATGATTGCGATGGATCCGCGCAACGGCGACATCCTCGCGCTAGTCAGCCGTCCGACATTTGACCCGAACCATTTCGCGGTGCGCATTTCCCGCGACGAGTGGAACAAGTTAGTTACCGATCCCGCGAAACCGCTATTGAATAAAGCGATTCAGGCTCAGCTTGCTCCCGGCTCGGTCTTCAAGATCATCATGTCTGTTGCAGGTTGGCAGGAGGGCATCGCACAGACGCTCAATGTTCACTGCAATGGTGGCGCTACCTTTTACGGGCGCCGATTCGGCTGTTGGGTCAAAGGCGGCCACGGAGCGGTGGACCTGACGAAAGCCATCTACCAATCCTGCGACGTCTTCTTCTACACGCTCGCCGAGCGGCTTGGCATCAGTCGGATTGCAAAATACGCCACAGCATTGGGACTCGGTCAGAAGACAGGTGTTGACCTTCCGCAAGAAGCTTCCGGGATTATGCCTTCTGAGGAATGGAAGATTCGAAACTTCAAGCAGAAATGGTTTGCCGGGGAGACCATCTCAGTCGGAATCGGGCAGGGCGCAGTAACGACAACGCCGATGCAACTTATGCGCGCGATTGCCGCAATTTCCATGGACGGCCAAATGGTCATGCCGCATGTAGTGAATCCCACAGACATGCCGAAGGGTTATACGGGAGTGAGCCGTCCGGAAGTGAAGAATGTTGCCATCGACGCGGGCGGATGGAACGTGATCACGGACGCAATGGGACGAGTGCTCTTGCCGGAAGGGACAGCGCCCTCGGCGCATGTTCCCGGCGTAGACATTGCGGGAAAAACAGGGTCCGCACAAGTGGTATCGCTGGCTCTGCGCGCAAAGCATGAGAAGAATGATGATTTCGCGCAGAACGGTTGGTTCGTAGGATTCACGCCACGACGTAATCCGGAGATTATCGTCGCCGTGCTGTTCGAAGGCGGCGAACACGGTAAGTTAGCCGCGCGGTTGGCAACACAAGTGATCAAAGCGTATGCGGACAAACAGCGGCGAATCGGAGTCAAAACAGCGGGTGTCACAAAGGACGGCAAGGCGATTGAAGTCGCTGGGTTGTGGAACCAGCGGGACGAGCACGCTGACAAAGACGCGACTCCCGATGCCATACAGGGCGGAAGATTCAAAGTCGCTCTGAGTGCAAAGCGCTCGACAGTAAAGCCCCCTGCAATCTTGGGAACGGTTGTTCATCCATTCCCGGCGGGGCAGGACTGATGCGCAAGAATCTTTCATTCCGCGATTTCGATTGGGTACTGCTGGGATTCACCATGGCCATCGCCGCTCTTGGCGTGCTGCAAATCTACAGTGCCAGTCTGAATACGAAATTCGCGGACGCGACTACGGGAACCCCGGTCCACATAAAGCAGATGTATTGGCTGGCTGCGGGAATCCTCGTGATGTTCGCCATTAGCCGCATTGACTACCACCTGTTGCTTGAGAACGCGCACTGGGCGTATGTCGGCTCGATTGTTTCTTTATTGGCTGTGGCCGCCATAGGGATAAAAATCCTCGGGGCGAAGCGCTGGATACGCGTGCCCGGCTTGGGACTATTTCAGCCATCGGAGTGGGTGAAACTGGTATTGATCATCGTGCTGGCCAGATACATCAGTTCATTGAACCAGAAGGATGTCACGTGGCCAGACATCTTCAAAGCTGGCCTGATAGCGGGGATACCGTTTCTGCTGGTCGTCAAGCAGCCGGACTTGGGGACATCCCTCACCTATCTTCCGCCGCTGGTTGTTGGGTTGTTCTTAGGTGGGATTCGGTTTAAACAGATTGCCGTAATCCTGCTTGCCGTGGCTATGGTCGTTCCCGTGGCGTGGAAGGTGGCACTGAAGCCCTACCAGAAAGACCGATTGGTCAACTTCACCCATCCTGAAAATGACCCTAAGGGGTCGGGGTACCAGATTCAGCAATCCCTCATCGCGGTGGGAAATGGGGGCCTTTTTGGCCGGGGAGTAGCCGGCGGAACGCAGACCCAGGGCATGTTTCTGCCTGTAACGCATACGGATTTCATCTTCGCGGCCTTTGCCGAGGAACATGGATTCGTAGGTGCTACGGCGGTTCTCTTGCTATACTTTATCGTGCTTATGCGGTTGATTCAGAACGCCCAAACGGCTCCTGATCGCGCAGGCACGATGATCACCATGGGAGTGGTAGCCGTACTGGTCTTCCACATCCTGGTCAACATCGGAATGGTGGTCGGCATGATGCCGGTCACAGGAATCCCTTTACCGCTGATGAGTTATGGCGGCTCTTCAGTGATGTTCACGTTTTTGGCGCTGGGAATTGTGATGAACATCCACATGCGCCGATTTGTGAATTGAGATCGCCAAGCTGCCTGATTATCGGCAGGAACAAATTGAAAATTACGTTTCGCCCTCTCGTTATAAAAGGGCAAACCGGCAACAGAGCGAAGTGCCTGGCCGGAAGGATTCAAGAGAAAAGCCCATGCCCGGGTGGATAACGGCCCCCTCCAGCATTCTGGGGAGTGCGGCCACACCAGGCAGAGTTTTTGCGAAGGTGTAGAGAATTTGAAAAATCAAAATCAGATTCGTATTCGGCCAGTGCCAATACTGTTGGCGCCGCCCTGCCTTCTTCGCGTCCCTGAATCGCTTCCATAACCTCGCCCACGCTAAGCCGGTGCAGCAACCGGAGATAGCATGTCAAAAGAACTATTCGTCACTTCAACACCGCACGAGACCAAACTTGCTGTGGTGGAAGATGACCAAGTTGTAGAAGTATTTTTCGAACGCGAAAACGAATACACCCTAGCAGGCTCCATATACAAAGGCAGAGTAACCCGCGTGCTTCCCGGCATGCAGTCGGCCTTCGTTGATATCGGCCTTGAACGCGACGCCTTCCTCTACGTCACTGATTTCCTTGAAGAAGTAGAAGAGAGCGACGATCTCGACACCGTGCAGGCGCTTCCCGCGAAAACTAACGCGGAACCAGAGCGGGAGCACCGAGAACCGCGGGACCAAAGAGAGCACCGGGGCAGGGGACGTCGCACGGAGCAGAATCGGGCAGCCAATGCAGCGGCACTACAAAGGCCCATTGAGGAAGTTCCTACTCCTCCGGATGGAGACGAGACTGTCGATGCGGTCGTAGAATCTGCCGCTTCGAGCGAAGGTCAGCCAGCTGAAGCTAGCGCAGATACTGGCGATCGCGGCCCACGCCGATGGCGTGGACGTCGCGGACGCCGCCGTGGACGTGGTGGGCTCAGTGAATCGAAATTCGCCACACCGCCGGAAGCATCAGCCGATGGCGAGCAACCGCAAGCGGTTGAACAGGATGAACAGCAGGAAGAAACAATTTCCGCGCATTCAGATTCAAGCAACGACAACGAAGTCGATGTAAACCGGGAAGAGCCGGTACAGAGCGAGCCAGAAACTCGCAAGAGGCCGGTTGCCGCAGATGCTCCAGGACAGCCTGCCAGAAACCGCGAGCAGCGCGATCGGGAACCACAAAAACAACAGCAACGTCCGCAGCGGATACTTCTTCCCGGCGAATCGCTGGCGAAGTACAACCCGCGCGCGGAGTCCGCAGCGGCGAAAGCCGAGCCTGTTGAACCGAAAGTTGAATCGCGCTTTCAAAAAGTAGCTCCGAAGCCATCGACAGAGGTTTCCATCACGCCTGCCGCTTTGTCAGCGAGTCATGGACTTCTTCCCGGCGAATCATTGGCGAAGTATCGCAATCGTCCTGCGCAGGCTGAACCTGCAGCGGTGGTTGCAGCAGTTGAGCCTACCGCGGAACACTCGCATGGAATCAGCCACGAGGACCACGTCGCAGCCACGCCGGCGCCAGAAGCCGTAGACGAGACCCGAAGGCCGCGTCGCGGATGGGAGCATGAGCAACATTCAAAACCTGCCGCGCAAGCCGCAGCACCAGCTCCGGTCGAAGTCGAAGAGCGACATTCGCGACCAGCAAATCCCCCTGCCCAAGAGCAACAAGAAACAGAAGAGCGGGGAACCGGCGATTACAACTTCAGTCCCGGCCAAGGCGTGATCGAAGAAGAAGAGATCAGCGAAGAAGAGCATGAGCTTTCCCCTACGGAAGAGCACATGGAAGAAGGAGAGTACGAAGACCTCGAAGAAGAGACCCTCGACGTTGCCGATCATCACGAAGACGAAGTTATCGCTGCCGGAGAGGGTCTTGCTGCGGCGCTCGCCGAGAGCCGCAGCCCGGAGAAATCCGACAACTACATGGCGGAGACCGAATCCGAAGATTCGCAGGACGAGGACGGCGATGATGATGACGAGTTTGAGAACGAAAGCGAAGAGCTAGAAGAAGCCGAGATGCTGGCCGATTCCGAAGAAGGTAATGAAATATCAGAGCCGGATCCGGAAGATCCGAACTATTCAGGCCGCGTAGAACTTCGCGCGCCATCGGGAACTGCCGGCTTCCAGCAGAAGACTGAGCGTCGTCCTGATCGCGCAGGTCGCGGACGCAAAGGCGGACGCAACCAGCGCGGTGGTCGTCCTATGCGCTCTGGTGGCGGGCCTCGCCGCAACATTCAACGCGGACCGATGCCGCAGATCAATGATCTTTTGAAAGAAGGTCAGGAGATTCTTGTCCAGATCGCAAAAGAACCGATGGCCAAGAAAGGCGCGCGCATCACCAGTCACATCGCGCTGCCCGGGCGTTTCTTGGTATTCATGCCGACGGTCAATCACACTGGTGTTTCGCGGAAGATTGGTTCCGAAGAAGAGCGACAGCGCCTCAAGCGCATCCTGATCAGCGAAAAAGGACAGTCACACGGTGGATTCATCGTTCGCACCGCGGCTGCGGGAGCGAGCGAAGAAGATCTTCGCGCGGACATCCGCTTCCTGATCAATCTCTGGAACGAGATCAAGCAACGCGCGGAAACTTCGAAAGCGCCAGCGCTGATTTATCACGACTTGAACCTCGTCGAGCGCATCTTGCGCGATCAGGTCACAACCACGTTCTCGCAGATATGGGTGGATAGCGAACAGGAGTACGAGCGCATACTGCGTTTCGCCAGCCGCTTCCAGCCATCGCTTGTTCGCCGAGTGAAGCTTTACACCAAAGAAACTCCGCTATTCGAACAGTTCAACGTTCAGGATGAGATTAATAAGGCGCTGAAGTCGAAGGTCTGGTTGAAGAGCGGTGGATACATCGTCATCAACCAAACTGAAGCGCTGGTGGCTATCGACATCAATACCGGCAAGTATGTCGGCAAGACGGCGCGGCTCGAAGACACCATCGTTAAAACCAACGTGGATGCAATCAAAGAGATCGTGCGTCAGATCCGCCTGCGCGATCTTGGCGGCATCATCGTCATTGACTTCATTGACATGGACGAGCGCAAGAACCGGCAGAAAGTCATGCAGGCTCTCGAAGAAGCGTTGAAGGCGGACCGCTCACCATCGAAGGTTCTCCAGTTCAACGATTTCGGCCTGGTCGCCATCACCCGCAAACGCGTGAAGCAATCGCTGGAACGCACGTTGGGAACGCAATGCGTCTACTGCACTGGAACCGGCATGATCAAGAGCGTGGCCACAGTCTGCAATGAGATTTATGTCGAGTTGCGGAAGATGGCTCGCCACCTTGACGGACAGCAAGTCACGCTGCGTGTGAATCCTGAAGTGGGCAAGGCGCTCAAGGAAAACGGCGGGAAGTGGCTGCAGGAGATGGAAGAGATAATCAAGAAAACAGTAATCGTGAAGAGCGATGCGCTCCAGCACCAGGAGCAGTTCGAGATCCTCTAGGCCAGACTAAGCGGCAAATAAAAATGCCTCCCACTCGGGAGGCATTTTTGTTTCAGTCTTACCTACGCTTTAGCCACGCTCTTGCGTTCGTCTCGTGACACTTTGCCATCCTTGATATGAATGACGCGATGCGCGTACTCCGCAATATCATGTTCGTGGGTGACCAGCACGATGGTATTGCCTTTGCGATGAAGGTTGTCGAGCAATGCCATGATCTCGATACCCGTCTGCGAATCCAAGTTTCCGGTCGGTTCGTCAGCCAGGATGATCGAAGGATCGTTGACCAGCGCGCGGGCGATAGCGACACGTTGACGCTGTCCGCCTGAGAGTTCGTTAGGCTTGTGTGTCATGCGCGATTCCAAATCCACTTGGCGCAGGGCTTCTTTCGCGCGCTCGATACGCACATCCGCCGGTGTGCCGTTATAGATCAGCGGCAATTCGACATTGTGCAAAGCGGTTGCGCGTGCGAGAAGATTGAATGTCTGGAAAACGAAACCAATCTCCTTGTTACGGATGCGGGCAAGTTCATCGTCATCAAGTTCGCTGACAAGATGGCCGTTCAGCCAGTACTTACCTTGCGTGGGCGTATCTAGGCAGCCGATAAGGTTCATCAGCGTGGACTTGCCTGAGCCCGAAGGTCCCATAATGGCCACGTACTCGTTGCGGTCAATGCGCAGGTCTATACCGCGCAAAGCATGCACCTGCTCGGAACCCATTTCATACGTCTTCCATAGGTCCTGAACGCTGATGATGCATTCGGTGGGTGGGGTCATTAATCTTTCCTCGCGTGCATCTTGGACTGGTGCAAAACTTCCCATTATCGCTCTCCTACGCCGAACGGCCTACTGCGGTAGTGCCTTCTTATGGAACGAAGGCCTCCTCGCATTTGTTCCCAGCTTTTAGACTCGCCTGCCGTTCAGGGGTTAGGACTTTTCTTCGTCTTTCTTTTGCGTGCTGTTGTCTATTTTGACAGTAGCACCGTTCTTCAGGGTACGCAGGATCTTGTAGCTGCCCGTGACTATCTGGTCATCCTTCTTCAGGCCATCTACTACTTCGATATCCGTGCTGCCAGTGATTCCAGTTTTGACCGGCACGAACTTCACTTTTGTAGAGCCACCTTCGTGGGAGATCTTGAAGACGCCCTGAAGTTCTTCGTCCTTCTTCCCACCTGCGGGAGCCGCAGCCTGCGCGGTCTTGCCGCTCGCAGATTTATCTTCGAGGTCCTTCGCAGTGCGGATGGTCAAAGCCTGAATTGGAATTGCAAGAACATCGGGCTTCGCAGCCGTTGTGATCTTTGCTGTGGTTGACAAGCCCGGACGGAGGTTCTCCGGCGGACTATCCAGAGTTACAACCACTTTGAAGTCTTTCGCTTCCTGGCTGCCTGAAGTTGTTTGCGTAGTTGCCAAGCCGCTGGAGCGTAAGACCGCATTGTTGCCGATCTCGGTGACGTGTCCTTTGAAGGTCTTACCAGGGATAGCATCGATGGTTACATCGGCTGTCTGTCCCAGCTTAAGATTCACGATGTCGGTCTCGTCAACTTTAACTTCGGCGGTGATGACGGAAAGGTCAGCAAGGGTCATCAACAAGCTTCCCGGCGAATTCTGGATACCCATGACAACGGTCTCACCTTCACGTACGGGAAGGTTGGTGATGACTCCGTCAAAAGGAGCCACGTAAGTCGTCTTGTCCAGCCGGTCAGATGCGCTGGCGAGCGTGGCTCGAGCTTGTGCGATGTGTCCTTGTGCGGAATCCAACTGGGCCTTGCTTTGCTGGATGCGAGCTTGAGCCTGGGCCACTTGGGCATCGGCTACTTCCCATGCCGCTTTCTTCGTGTCATAGTCGGATTTTGCTATCAACTGTGCCTTGTACAAGCCTTCGGCACGGTCAAAATCCAGCTTCGTGCGGGCCGCATCAGCCTTGGCGCGATTCAGATCGGCCATATTCGTCTTCATTGCTGCATCGGCAGCAACGGCGTCGGTTTGGTTGGCGTTGACTCCGGCGCGCTGGGCGGCGACTTCTGCAGCCGGCTGCACGCTTTCAAGCTGCGCCAGAAGTTGGCCGCGCTTTACGTGCTCACCTTCTTTGACGTGCAGCTTCATGATCCGCCCCATGGCGTTCGCACCCACGTTGACGTAGGTTTTAGGCTTGATCTCGCCAGAAGCGCTGACCACTGTGGCCAGGCTCTTCGACTCCACTGGCCCGGTCTGCACGGCCACTCCATTGCGTTGGCTCTGGGTTACGGTGAACGCGACTATGCCGATCACAACCACGGCGATGGCAACGATTATCAATATCTTCTTCATGAGCGGTTAAATCCTAAAGTTCTGAATTGCATTCAGAAATCTTTGTCCTTGGGGGACGGTTGAGTGTGCTGAATTGCTGTATGTTCTACGTCAAAGAAGCAGCGTAAGTTTCAAAAACTTATGCAAAGCAGGGCGGAAGACTCCCATCATGCTCTAGACGTCGCGGACACTCGCCTAATTAGCATTCATGTTTCTGGAATTGACAGAGATTATAGTCGCTCCAGGTGCTTCGCGCACCAATTGCTTCGTGGTCTCAGGGTTCCAGACCCGTTTTGGACAAGCGGCAACTTGCGCCACAGCTCAGTTTCCCGAAGTTGCTAAATAAGTCTCTTTTTTGAAGCAACTTACAGCGGAGCCTAGGGTTAAATCTGGACGTGAAGTCCTTGCTTTCTGACGCGGTAAAACTTACAATTAAACAGCCATAAGTGTTTCTTTTGGGCGCTGTTCAGGAGCGTTACTAGTATGCGGTTTCATCCCCGGTTGAGGCTTTTTGCGATCGTCCTTTCGTTGTCATTCATTCCCGCCTTTGCACAGACCCCTGACGTTCAAAAAACCGACGATAAAGACACCAAGAAAGCTGCCCCGTCAAAAGAATCAGATCCGCTGAAGCGGGAGATCACTCCGGAACAGCAGAGGAAGAATGCCAAGGCCTTCAAGAAGGAAGTTGGCGAGAGCTACAAGAAGTGGCTCGAGAACGATGTGAAGTGGATCATAAGCGGGGAAGAGCTCGCCGCATTCAAGCAGCTGTCTAACGACGAAGAGCGCGATCAATTCATCGAAGCATTCTGGCAGCGCCGTGATCCCACGCCGGACACCGTAGAAAACGAATACAAGGAAGAGCACTATCGCCGTATCGCTTATGCGAACGAGCATTTCGCTGCCGGCATACAAGGTTGGAGAACCGACCGCGGCCGCATTTACATCGTCTTTGGGCCTCCTGATTCCATTGATTCCCATGCCAGCGGCGGTACCTATTTCCGTCCACAAGAAGAAGGCGGCGGCTCAACTTCGACGTTTCCATTTGAAACCTGGCGATATCGCTACATCGAGGGTATCGGCAATGAGGTTGAACTCGAGTTTGTGGATGACTGCATGTGCGGCAAATACGAAATGACCATGGACCGCTCGAAGAAGGACGCCCTGCTGAATGTGCCCGGAGCGGGCCTCACTCAATATGAAGAAATGGGACTAGCCAGCAAGACAGACCGCTTCAATGGTGGTAATGAAAGGCTTGGTCGCGGCGCATTCAATAGCGATCTGACGTCGAAGGAATTCGATCGATTGGAGCTCTTTGCCAAGGTCAACCGTCCGCCGGCTGTGAAGTTCAAGGACCTCGAAGAAGTGGTTTCGACCAAGATCCGCTACAACCTCATGCCGTTCGATGTCCGAGTGGATTTTGTAAAAGTCACTGAGGACACGATCCTAGTGCCGGTCACGATTCAGATTAAGAACAAGGACATCACCTTCATAGAAAAAGAAGGCGTGTCGCACGGCGTGGTCAATATCTTCGGCCGCGTCACCACCATGACAGGCCGTATCGCGCAGACATTTGAAGACACTGTCAGCATCGATGCTCCTGCCAGCTTGATCGCAGACACCGCGCAGAAGTCCTCGGTTTACTGGAAGGCACTACCGCTCAAGTCCGGCAGATATCGTGTGGACATCGTCGTTAAAGATGTCGGCAACGGTGAAGGTCGCCTGGGAACTTACAGGACCGGCATTCTCGTTCCGAACATGGGTGAAGAGCGTGGCCTTGTAGCGAGCACTTTGATCTTGGCTGACAAGATGGAGAAGGTGCCGACCAAAGACATCGGGTCCGGCAGCTTCGTGCTCGGAACTACCAAAGTGCGGCCTCGCGTTACTCCGGCGAATGGAACTCCGACCAGCTTCAAGCGTAGCGAAAAGGTCAACTTCTGGATGCAGGTTTACAATCTGGGGGTAGACCAGAAGACACAGAAGTCTTCCGCCACGATCCAATACGAGATTGTGAACACTGCGACCAACAAGGCCGTAGTGCAGACGACGGAAAACAGTTCAGACATGGGTAACAATGGCGACCAGGTGACCGTTGAGAAATCACTTTCATTGGCCAGTGTGCCGCCGGGCGTGTACCAGCTGAATATCAAGGTGAACGACAACATCTCAAAGCAGACAATTACACCGATACCTTCGGCGAAATTTATAGTCGAATAGTTAAGACGACCGTTAGTGCGTGAGGCGCTTCCCATGGCCAACAAAATAGTTCGATTCGTAATGGTCCTCGCAGTCGCGAGTTTTCTCGTGGCTCCTGCAATGGCTGCTCCGCCTTCTGGCGGAACTATTTCCGGACGCGTCAGCGATTCCGCCGGGAAACCCCAAATGGGTGTCCTGGTCGAGGTATTCAGCACGGCCGTAGCCCAGCCGATCAAGGCATATACCGATGTAAAAGGGTTCTACTCCGCTGCCGGTCTGCTCCCTGGTATCTATTTCATCAAAGCGACCGCGACCTCTTTCCTGCCTTCGTTGCGTGAAAACGTAAGTCTTCATTCAGGCACCGACGTGATGGTCAACTTAACGTTGAATACGCTGGTTGAGGCATTCACCATGCTTCCGGCCCGTCGCACGACAGATAAAAAAGATGACGACTGGGGTTGGACGCTGCGTTCGGCGGCGAACCGCCCAATCCTGCGTGCTCTCGAACAAGACGGCCCGCTGGTCATGGTTTCCAACTCCGATAAGGCCGACGACCGCGTCTTGAAGGCACGTGTGGCATTCATTGCCGGCTCAAATGGTGACGCCTTCGGCAGCTCTGATGTAAATACTGCTTTCAAGGTCGAGCAATCTCTATTCAGCACCGGCATAAGTTCCGGCGTGTTGTCATTCAATGGGAATTTGGCATACGGCGAGGGCCAGCCAAACGGAGTAGTTCGCGCTGCTTACATGCAGGAGACCTCTTCAGGGTTCCATCCTGAGATAGCATTCACCGCAAGACGATACGCATCCCCTGTGGCCGCTGCACATCATGCGGCGCTAAACGCCATGGCAGTGTCATTGTCCGATGGATTCAATTTCGGCAACGTTGTGGAATTCAATTATGGCGGCGAGATGCAGAGCATCCAGTTCCGCGGGAGAGTCACCAGCTTCCGCCCGTATGGAGCGATCAAAGCACATCTCACCCCGGACACAATGGTCGAGTATCGGTATGCTACGTCGGAACCGAGTACGCGGGAAGAGAAGGGCTTTGACACTTCGCCTGCGGATCTGAGCGAAGCCAATCCCCGAGTGTCAGTGCTGAATTCCTCGCCGCAACTCGAGCGGGCCCGACATCAGGAGATCTCAGTCTCGCGCCGTATCGGTAAGAGCAACTTCCAGGCTGCGTACTACGCTGATGTGGTACGGAGAACGGCGATTACCGGCGTGGGAGACATCAATGCTGATGCGGAAGTGACTGACCTGCTTCCGGATGTTTACGCCAGCACCTTTTCTCTCACTGGCGGAACCCTGGAGACGCAGGGATTCCGGATGGTCGCTCAGCGCAAGATCACAGACTCACTCACTGCTACCGTCAATTACTCAATGGGTGGAGCATTCTCGATCGATCAACCCGATTCTTTGCTTCGCAACGCCTCGTTTTCACAGCAGCGGCATCACGCCGTCTCCGCGAAATTCGCCGGTGAGATCCCCGGATGCAAGACCAAATGGATCACCTCTTATAAGTGGACTAGCGGGAATGGCTTGGTGACTCCGGTAGACATGTTCAATGCCTCCGCGGGACAATCCGATCCCTATCTAAGCATCTTTGTTCGCCAGCCGCTCCCCGGTACTTCATTCTTACCGGGTAAGATCGAGGCCTTAGTGGATGTGCGAAATCTTCTCTCGCAAGGTTACGTCCCCATGGTCGGCCAAGATGGACGGACGCTATATCTCGTTCAGTCAGCCCGCGCCATCCGTGGCGGCGTGGCTTTCAATTTCTAGCCTGTTGCCATCCTGAACAACTGCGGTCAGGCAGTCCTCCTTTGCGCACCGCGTTTTTTAAAACAAAAAAGCACTAAGCCAAAGTTTTGTCTTTTTCAGTGGTTGGCGGAACTTGGCAGACTCGTGTGGGGGCCAATGCCACTATTATGTGACCTCGACACGTTTGGGCTGGGATTACTCACCGCCTGAAACAGGACAAGGTAGAAGGATGAGCAAGCAGCGCGGCGGACAAAAAATCACAGTCCTGATCTCCGATTCAAGCCGTATGGGCTGCCAGCTTTTGTCTAACGTGCTGAAAACTTCGCGTTACAAGTTTTCAATAGCCGCATCGGTAACGTCATCCCAAGAACTACTTGCTTCTATCGGCAATTTCCCCACGGATGTTGCAGTAATCTCAGCATCACTGCAGGATGGAGCGCTTAGCGGATTGCACGCTATGCGCGAAGTTCACTCCAAACATCCCAACGTGCCGCTGATAGTGTTGCTGGATTCGGACGAAAAAGATCAGGTGGTCAACGCTTTCCGGTCGGGCGCCTCCGGGATATTTTGCCGGGCCAAGTCACCGGATGAACTGTGTAAATGCGTCTACGCAGTGCACCAAGGCCAGATATGGGCCAGTGCTAATGAACTTCGATATTTGCTGGAGGCTTTCAAGAGCGCGGTCCCATTGAGGCCCTCTGATGCCAATGGAAATCGTCTCCTGACCAGACGAGAAGAACAAGTGGTTACGCTCGTTGCCGATGGCATGTCGAATCGCGAAATCTCTGCGCAGCTTAGGCTCAGCGAGCATACCGTAAAGAACTACATGTTCCGAATCTTTAACAAACTCGGCATATCCAGCCGGGTTGAGTTGATCTTGTATGCGATCAATCACAACGGAGCGGCTACTCCCACCCCCATCAATTCAACTGAACTCACACCTAAGACCCTCTCCAGATTCCAAGTGACTGCGTGAGGGCGATACACTGACCTATTGTTTTTGGTTTGTTTGCGCGAAAATCGTCCTTGCTTGATCGCTGCCGTCCCTGGTGGGTTCGCTGTCTGGTCCCAATGACTTTTTAGCGATCGCCAGCCCGCATTCGGCGCACCCCAAATTCCAATAACTATCCGGCGATTCGAGTGTAAGTCCTTAATCCGTACAGAGATTGCTCTTTTTAGAGCGGGGGTTTTTGACAAAATACCAGCTTTTAAAAATTGGAGGGTCTTGAAAATCGCTGAAAACCAAATAATTATCCAGCGATTCGCGTGGAACTCGTTTATGCGCATGAACATTGGTCGCTGCTAGTGCGGAATTATTTGGCAAAGTCGGCTCTCCAAAGAATTTTGCGCAGTTGGAAATCGCAAATGCGACAAAAACTTCCCGCCCATTCAGTTGTAACTTATTTAACCGCCTAAAGATCGATTTTGTTGGGCCTAGGGTTTTGGAACGAAAACAGATTCCCACAGAATCAGGGCCGTTGAAAAGGCAAAATCGCATAACTGTCCCCCATCTCGCAAATAATTCATTTAGGCGCCATCGGTCGCCGTTGGCGCAGGGTTTTGCGACAAAAAAACGGATTCGCCAAGATTGAACATAAGGATTCAACAACGTGCGCGTTCCCGGAAGAGAGCAAGCTCAGGACCATTCAGTCGCAGCTGGGCGACTGAGCGTGGCGGCTGAAAACCATCACGCACAGCGCGCAGCTCCTGGAGAGTGATCGGCGGGAGAAGGCGTCGAACATTAGCGAGCATGATGGCGCAACCGCGGTGAGCCCCGGCAAAGTATTGTTGAAATTCGGACGGGGAGGCACCTGAAACCTCTGAGTAATACATCCAAAGGCGGTCGGGCCGATCTCGGACTACGCCGGTAACTTCGGCGACCGCCTCGACGCGGCCCCGCGGCAGTTTGCTATAGACCCACAGCCTAGATCCATTCGCTATGGCGGGGCTACGGCGGCGGAACTCAACCGTTTTTTCGCCGGCGAGGATCCTGTCGGTATGGTGGGGCTGCAGGGAGATCAAGTAATCATGCACGGGCATGTGCGCGCCCACGATCGGCTTATCTGCAATCACTTCGATTTTATTTGGGAGCCGAGGACCGATGCTACCCGGACAAGCGCCCCAAATCATGCTGCTCCTCAATAGTTTGCGCCTCGAATCTGGCCTTTTGGTGATGGCGCGTAACTTGATTTTCCCCGTTGTGGGCATCCGGATACTCCTGGCCGATCCCTTGTTAACGCGCCCGCATTCTTGTTAACGCCCGGCAACCGGCTCGGTGACCCCCGAGGCTGGCGCTCTCTTTCCGAAGGTCCTGAGCGAAATCCCGCGAAAATGTTTTAGGGGCATTTTGAGAAAGTTTTCCCTGTGCAGTGTCGGGGAAGTGATGCGGCGGGGAGTCTTAGCGAATGCGGCGCTTGCCGAGATGGACTTGATGATGACATGTGGCGCACGCGGTAATTAGGTTGTCCTCTGAATCGGGCCCGCCGTGACTGCGAAAGAGAACGTGGTGGATCTGCAGATTGGATCGAGCGCCACAGAATTGGCAGCGCCAGTTGTCGCGATCGAGGATTTTCAGTCTCAGGCGGGCAGCTTCGCTGCGCTCTTGCACGCTTTCCTGATCTGAGCTCATGCGGCGATCTCCTTCTGCCGCCAGGACTCGATTTCGTGCAAGAACTCCAGCTTCTGTGGCTCCGGCAATAACTGAACAAGCTTGGAGACAGAAAGCAGCAGGGTATTGGGATCGCGATCCAGACTGGCCCCAGCCAAGAAATCCGCACAGATCATCTCCAGGCAGTAGCTTCGCGATTTATCGCTGCCTAACATGCGCGACGCCATTTCGAGCGCCTGCTCGATCACTGGAAGCTGGCTTTTGTAGAACTTGAAATAGATGATTTCTGAAGGTTCAACCTCTTTGCCGGAGAGATGCCGCTCCACTTCTTCCTTGAACTGCTCTTTCGGGAGTTGCTGGGCCTTGTGCAACCAGGTTGCACTTGCAAACTTGCCGCCATCCGAGCGCGCCACGCGCATCAGTTCGACTGCCTTGCTCCAGCCCACCGCTTTCAGGGACGGTTTGATCTTTGCTGGCAAGTGCTCATGGATGGCCATCAGGTAATACGCCTTCCGACGGGAACCGGGAAATCGCGATTCTAGAAAAGCATCGAAGGATTCGAATTTCTCCAACCGCCAATGTTGGCATGCGCGCACTTCGCAGAGGTTCTCGCCGAGTTCCACGAATCGGACATCACGCTGCTGATCCATTGCTTTTTCCTGCGCCAGTATCGCGTCGATCTTACCCAGCACACAGCGGGCGCGTTTTTCATTAAAGAGCGGCGCAGCTGGAATCTCGCTAGGCCGCAAGTTGGTTAATCCAATCAAGGTCTTCAGCTCCGGGTCGGCGCTTCAATCTGGCCTCGATCAACTGCTGGTTGTTTAGACAAAGCCCGATAAATCGGCAACCCAAACAAGCGCTGTGGGGAAAGCGGATGCCGCTGTGTGCAGAGAAATTGGCCGCCTCGATCTGCGCGACCGTGCTCTCGACCAGACAACCATAGTCATTGCGCTGTTCTTCAGAAATCACTGCTGAGAGGTACTGAATCTCGGGTACACGTTTGCGCACAAAGCAGATGAGGCTAACTTGGGCGATGCCAGTCAACCAGGAGTAGCAGATCAGTTGTGGATCGAGAGAGAGCAGACCGGCTGGCTGTTCGGGATATCGACTGGATGTGGTCTTCCACTCCAGGATGGAACGGGTGCCGTCTAGGTATCCAATGCCATCGACATACCCTAGGAAATCGTTCGCCGACGAGAGCCGCCTAGTGGCCTTTACGTTCAGATTGCGCCATGGCTGTAGAATTCGCACGCGGCCTTGTTCTTGAAACTTCGCAAGAAGTTCCAAACCTTGCTGCAGCATCTCCTTCCACTTCTTATTGCTGTCATAACGAATCACATGGTCTCGACAGCGGTCCCATTCGGTTTGTAAGACGGCACCACCCTCGTTCCCGAGAAAGTGCCCAGCCAGAGACTCTTCAAAAGCTCTTCCAAAGAGCGCGGCGGTGCTGTCCTCTTTCTCTTGCCCTCAAGGTAGTGATAGCGATAGCTCCGCGGACAGCTGAGATACTCCCGGATCTGGGTCTGGCTGTAAGTCACGAGTGTTTCCCGGCTAAGCCGCCTCCGCCATCTCCGACCAGCGCTCCGCAGGCATGAAGCCGTTGGAGATTCAGGTAGCGATTGCCGTTGACCATCGCATGCGATAACCGGACTACGCCCTTCAACCCAACCAGCGCCCGCTCATCGACCTCGTCGCGTTCTATCAGACTACGGTCATAGCCGAAGTCACACAGGAACCAGTGCAGCTTCCACAACGCCTTGGGAGTGGAATAGACCCGCGCGGGAACATGAGCGCCTGCGTGCATCTTCGGTTCCAGCACGGAGAATTCAATTGCGAAGTAGGGTTTGGGCAACTTGCGGCGATATCTAGCTTTCCGAACCTCCACGAGATAGCATCCATCGGGAAGATCGCTGGAGAAATCAGAAGCGCTGCGAAGGCAGGGGATTTTCGTTGTCAAGCTCCCTTGCTTTGTCCATATTGTTCCAAGTGGGCGACAAGCCCGGCGCGGTCTTTAGTCGCCCAATTAGCGAGATTCTCAACGAATCTGGCGACTCCTTCGCGATCGGCACTGCGCAGGTCGCCGATGCCGCAGAAATCTTCGGCGTAGGTTTTGACCAGCTTGGCATCAAGCTGGTGCCGCCGGATTAGCTCAAGCAATTTATTTCTAATCGGCGAACTCGGGGCGGCGGGGCAATGCGATCGAACCAAAACAGGACCAGGTTTAGGTTCATTGGTTGCAGCAGAGCCCCCCTCTTCAACCGAACAGACTCCGATCCCATATGCCTTCCGCAGAGCCCGATTCACGGCGCGAGTCTCCGCGTCCCTCATCTCCGCGCCTCGTACTGTCTCTGAGACATTCGCTGGGCATGCGTCTCCATAACCGTCAAAGCCCTTGCATCGCGACGACTTGAAAACGGTGGCTTTGAATACCCAGAAGCTGCTTTCAGCACTGCAAAAAGCTTCAACGGGCCGCGCCAAGATTCCGAAACAATGTTTTCGAGTGGCGAGCCGAATAAGGCCTGCGTGGGTTTCATACCATTTCGCGTCGATCAGCGTCAGATCTCCCAATGACACAAAAAAGTCAAACTCCTGGCACAGGATATTCAGTTGAGAAGTTTGCAAACTATTTAGTCGCCACAAGCCCCTCGCTATGCTGAGATTCGACTGATACAAATGTCTTCGCATATGTATTGTTATTGTATTGATGTTGTATTGAATTGTCAAGCTTCAGCTTTGACCCATAGCCGGCTAGATAGGTACTATGCGTTTGTCTCTGTTTGGAAAGAAGCTCATGCGAAAAGCTGAAACTTTGAGTTTGCGCGTATCTTCGGAGTTCAAGAAACGACTGTTCGAAGAGGCGAAGAAGGACAATCGCTCTGTAACCAACTATTTGGAAACGACATTGACGCAGTTTTGGAAAACAAAGGGTGAGAAGCGGGCGACCAGCAAGAAAGAGCAATAGTTTGCATTTATGAGCCATTCTGAACACGAATATCGACTCGATGAAGCCTAAAACTCAGGACGCGTGACCTCTTCCTACATTTTTGGCGCATGATCGCGCGCCTCCGCCAAATCCCAAAGTGGCCGCGTCGTCGTTTTCGACTGCCGCTGACATTAAGAAATGTCCGGGAGAGTTGCGGGTTCTTCTCTTTTCCGACCAACACAGCATCAACACCGAAACAACAGTGGTTTTTGTACCACCCCTTGTGAGACTGAATTCCTGGCTGCGTCCGTACGCATCAAGCACCTCCTAGGTGTATGCGCAGTCACACTAGCGTGGTTCATCTTGTTCAACATCATGAGCGCTTGCCTTTCAGGCGTTAGCTTGTCGAAATTGTCAACTGCTCGCAATCTTGGCAGGTTCAGTGCTTTGCACCCCCTTCGTAATGGTCTTTCGTCCGGGCGCCTGGTTGATTTTCCTATTCCGGGTGATTACCACAACAGGTATTGCCAGCGTGCGTCTCCTCGTTCCGGCGGTTGTGAGGAGTTTCCCCGCGGGCCGGCAGAACACAATCAATGCCGTTGTCGCCGGGTCAGGTGTTCGAGCCAGGCGCCTGCTTGAATCGAATCATCGGAGCCGATACGAAATACTTGGGTATATTGACGATCATCACGAGCCTGGCATCGTGAGTGAGCATCTCGGCAGCATTTCTGATTTACCCAAGATACTGATGATCACGGCGATCGATGAGATTGTGATTGCGCTGCCGATTGCTAGATGCTATGCCGACATCAATTTCGTAATCCAAACCTGCGAAGATGCAGGAGTAGATGCAAAATACGTCTTAGACCTCTTCGAGCCTGGTTTCGCAAGACCGTCGGTGGAGTTCGCCACGAATTCGTGTGCGGCGCTGGTGATGAAAGTTGTCGAAAACGACATGCGCCGGTCAGTAAAGCGAGCGATTGACATTGTAGGTGCCTGCTGTGGAGTCGTCTTGTTTGCGCCGTTAATGTTTGCGACTGCTTTGGCAATAAAGTTAGACACTCCCGGCCCCGTTCTCTCAATTACGGCATGGCTATCGAAAGCGCCTCTTTACGGTTTACAAATTTCGAACCATGGAAACAACCGCCGAGTCTCGACAAGCCGAGATCGAGCACTGAAACGAGAAGTCCGGACCCATTTTCAAAATCAAAGACGATCCCCGGGTTACGCGCATTGGAGGGTTTTGCGGAAAACATCCATCGATGAATCCCACAGCTGTTCAACGTATTACACGGTGAAATGTCGCTCGTTGGACCCAGACCCATGTCGGTGCGCGACGTCTCACGATTTTCCGAGTTGTGCCTGATGCGGCGCTTCAGTGTAAAGCCTGGAATGACAGGTCTATGGCAAGTCAGCGGACGCAGCAATACGACCTTCAATTGGATCTTGAGTACATAGATGCGTGGTCACTCATCCTGTGTGCCACGCCTAACTAGGTCACCACAGGAGCATCAACACTGATTGATACAGCTTCAACACTGATTATTTTGTCGGTCACATGTGAGACGTTTTTCGCTACTCCAAAGTAGCGTTGTAGCCCATGGATGCGTGCTACTGGTCTAACCAGTTCGGAGATTTTTCACCTCTTGTGTGACGTGGTGCTTAAGGATATTTTTGCCGAGGATTCTAGAGCTGTACGCGGATCCACCGCCAGAAAGTCGGCGCGACTCGAAAAAAGCTGGGATGATGTAACCCAGATTGGCGAAGCCTTGCGATGGCGACGACGAACAGTCCCCTAGAATTCCCTGCAGCGACAACGAATTACCCCGGCATTGAATCCACGGCTCAGTGGTACGCCGCATACACGCTTCCCCGGCATGAAAAGATAGTAGCGCAACAGCTCTGTCAGAAGTTCGTTGACTCCTATCTTCCTCTCTATGAAACCGTGCACCGCTGGAAAGACAGACGCGCGCGCGTGGAACTACCGCTCTTTCCCGGTTACGTCTTTGTGCATATACCAATCAGCCATCGCTTGCAGGTTTTGGAAGTCGCCAGCGTGCTGCGGATCGTCTCTTTCAGCGGTCGCGCAGCCGTCCTGCCGGAAGCGGAGATCGAGTCATTGAGGAATGCTTTGCAGCATCGCAAAGCGAAACCGTACCCCTACCTTGACATAGGCAAGCGCGTTCGCGTAAGTGGCGGGCCACTTAAAGGGCTGGAGGGAATCGTGGTTCGACGCAAGGGCGACATGCGCTTTGTGGTCACACTGGATTCCATCATGCAGTCCGTTGCGCTGGAAATTGATGGAAGTGATCTGGCTCAAGTTTCCTGATTCGATCACTCCCGGCAAACAATTCGTCACCAAATATCATGCCTAATTGGATTCGACAGACTCTCGTCCACTTCGGTACCACTCTAAAGCCGCGCTTGATCGAGCTGAGAGGCTATCGCAAGGGAATCATTCTGCTGTCGCACATATGTCTGCTGGTAATTACATATTTCGGCAGCATCTTCTTGCGATTCGATTTCATCGTTCCATCAAGTGATCAGATCACTTTTCTTTACTACCTTCCCATAGTGGTGGCCATAAAGCTTCCGCTCTTCTATTACTTCAATCTATTGCGAGGCTGGTGGCGATACGCTGGCATGAGCGATCTGGCGGACATCACAAAGGCGGCGTTGGTCAGTGCGTTATTGATTTATTTCTTCCGGCCAGCTTCCTTTCCTGGATCCGTCGTCATCCTCGACATGATGCTTACCATCTTGATGGTCGCGGGTGCAAGATTTGCGGTGCGGGCATACACGGAGCATGTGCAGAAAAGCGCTGCGCAAAGGAACACCATCATCGTGGGTGCCGGGTCCGCAGGCAGTTCAATCGTCGCGGAATTAAAACGAAACCCGGATCTTGACTACAAGCCAATCGGATTCGTTGATGACGATCCCACCAAACTCGGCATTAGCATCCATGGCGTGCGGGTTTTGGCCAAAACAGAGACTCTGCCCAAATTAATCGCGAACGGCAATGTGCAATGCGTCCTCTTTGCGATTCCCTCGGCTACAGGTAAAAAAATTGAGCAGATAGTCACAGATTGCCGCGATTGCAATGTTGAGCTGAAGATTCTGCCCAGCGTCTCCGAGCGGATCAAGGGTAGAAGCCCTGTTAGCCAGGTGCGGAATATTCAACTCGAAGATTTACTTGGCCGCGCGCCGGTGGTACTGGATGTGAATACTATTCGGGCGAAGTTCGCGGGCAAAGTACTGCTGATAACTGGAGCTGGTGGTTCGATCGGCTCCGAGTTGGTACGGCAACTCGCAAAGTTCTCCCCACGCCGGCTGCTGCTGTTCGACCGATCCGAAAATGATCTCTTCAAGATTTCAGTGGAAATGAGTATCAGGTTCCCTGAGATAGACTGCATGCCAGTCATCGGCGACATCCAGGACGTTGCTCATTTGCGCCAGGTCTTTGCATCGCAAAGACCAGATTCAGTGTTTCACGCTGCTGCCTATAAGCATGTTCCATTAATGGAAATGAATTGTTTCCAAGCAATCACCAACAACATCTTCGGCACTTATAACGTTGCTGTGATCGCAAAGGAGTATTCAGTGAGAGACTTCGTACTGATCTCCTCAGACAAAGCAGTGAATCCGACCAACATCATGGGAGTGAGTAAGCGAATCGCAGAATTGATCGTTCTCAGCCTGCAAAAATCGCAACACACGCGTTTCACGGCCGTCCGATTCGGAAACGTTCTGGGTAGCAATGGGAGCGTAGTGCCGACCTTCCAGCAGCAGATCGAGAGTGGTGGCCCTATAACCGTGACCAGCGCGGATGCTAAGCGCTACTTCATGACGATTCCTGAAGCTGTTCAACTGGTGCTACAGGCGTCAACGATGGGGCAGGGCGGAGAAATATTCGTTCTAGATATGGGAGAACCAGTAAGGATTCTCGATCTCGCCGAGAATCTTGTGCGCCTGTCAGGACTAGAGCCCGGGCGTGATATCAAGATTGTATTCACCGGACTCCGCCCTGGTGAAAAGTTGGTCGAGCAATTGAGACTGGCTGAAGAACAGTTGGGCGCAACGGCGCACGACAAGATCAGGGTACTGAAGGGCGAGTCGAAGCTCTTTGGACAGGTTTTGGAGTCGCTTCACGATCTCTCGGCACTCGTAGAAGCGAAGAACATCAACGCGCTTGTTACGAAGCTGAAGGAGATCGTGCCCGAATACTTGCCAAGCGAAGAGATTAGGTGTCTATGCGAACTTGATCGGCACCATTTGGCGTTCAACACTAAGCGAGTGCTTGAACCAATGGTGATGAGAAATGCGAATGGGGTCGGAGTCGTCGCCACGGACAAAGCAACGGAAGCCGCGTGACAGTGCAGTAAGAGAACGGAGCGCACATTGAATGAGCAGAAATTTTGAATTAATGCGCCGGACAGGCAAGAACCCCATGCAAAAGGCACGCGAGAATGGACATTCTGACTGGCAGCCCATGCCCTCGGCTCCCTCCGACGAGCCCGAGTCACGTGAAGCAGAACACAGTACTGACTGGCAGCGAATAGCTACCGTTCTCAGCAGGAACTGGCGCTACTCTGTCGCATTCGCTGCGTTTGTAATCATTGCAGTCGCGCTAGCAACGTTCCTCATGAAGCCGGTATATGAGCCATCTGCCAGGATTGAAGTTGATCCTCCCGGAACTGAAGCGTTCTCACTTGAAGGCGGAGAGCGCGGCGCCAACGAAGCGGAATTTCTAGAAACCAGCGCTCAGAACCTCCAAAGCGAAGAGCTCGGAATCGCTGTTGTCAAGGCGCTCGGCCTTGATGGCGTAAAGGAGATGTCCGGCTCAGAAGGAACTTCGTCAGAAGTTGGCATCACGGGGCTGACACCTCAGCAGGATGCAGCGTTAAAAAACGTCCGTGCGAATCTCAAAGTAAAACGCGATGCGGCCAGCCGTTTGATCACCGTCAGTTTCAGCAGTCACGACCCAAAACTCTCGGCTGATGTACTGAACAAGACTATTCAACTATTTATTGAACGGTCTTATCGCACGCGCCTAGAGTCCATTCAGCAATCCACTGAGTGGCTCTCCCGCCAACTAGACGATGTTCGACAAAAGATGGAGGCGTCAAACCGCGCCCTCGGACAGTTTCAAAGTTCAACCGGTATCGCTGATCTGGACGACAACAGGAACACCCTTTCTGAGCAGCTCGGCGAATTGAACAAACAAAAGGCGCAGGCTCAAACTGAGCGGATACAGATCGGATCAATCCTGAACAAAGTGAATGCGGAGAATGCGGCTGAACTGCCGCAAGCGCAAAGCAATCCAGTTGTGCAGAATCTCACACAAAAGCTCGCAGAGGTCAAAGCGGAGCTGTCGCAGTCTGCAGTCGTCTATGGGAAAAATCATCCCAATGTGAAGAAGCTGCAAAACCAGAGCAATGAGCTTGAAGCCCAGCTGAACGCTCAACGTACTTCAATCCTCGGTAGCCTAAAGACAAGCTATTCTGCCAGTCAGACGCGTGAACAGGCAATTAGTGGTGCCATGAAGAGAGCCACGCACGAAGCTACGCAGATGGCGCGCTATAGCGCTTTGAAGAAAGAAGCGCAAGCGGACGTGGAGTTATACAACGCTCTTTATCGGCGCATCAAGGAGGCAGGAATTGCGGCTGGTTCCAGATCCTCTGGAATCAGGATCATTGACGCTGGCCGAGTGTTGGACCGCCCTACCCGTCCTCAAAAAGCTCTGAATTTGGCACTGGGAATCTTTGCCGGTCTTATCGGCGGCATATTCATTGCATTTATACGAGAAGCGATGAATGACAAGATTCACACTCCAGAAGACGTGATGATGCTCTCGAACTCGTCTTCCATTTCCATCATCCCTCAGATCGCAAGCGGCTCAACATTCAGACCGAAAGCTCTTTTCGGTGCCTCATCAGAAAACCATCCCGATAAATTCCTTTTGGATCGGCCACGCTCACCCGAGTCTGAGGCCCTCCGGGGATTGCAAACTTCGCTCATGCTTTCCCGACGCAATAAGCCACCACAAGTGGTTCTTGTTGCATCCTCTGTCCCCGGCGAAGGAAAAACTACCGTAGCCATGAACTTGGCTCTGGCACTGGCGCAAACTGGGAAAACTTGCCTGGTTGAAGCAGACCTAAGAAAGCCGGGAGTCGCTTCTGAGTTCGGTGTCGAGGCTGGGAGCGGGCTCGCGGGCGTGCTGCGCGGTTTACTCACTCTGGACGAAGCGCTGGTCGAGGTGCCCGGCGCGCACGACTTAACCATGTTGCCTGCCGGTCCAGTTTCTGCCAATCCTGAATCGGTTTGTTCGGAATCGATGAACTACGTCATCCGAGCGCTGAGACTAGATTTCAGGTATATCGTCGTTGATTCGCCCCCGATTTTGCTCTACCCCGACGCAAGAGCGCTCGCTACGTTTGTGGACGGCATCGTTATCGTTGGCCGTTCCGGTGTGACCACTCGAGGCGCAATACGTCGAAGCATTTCGCTTTTGAATGACATGCAGGCGGCCCCGGTTCTCGACGTCGTTCTCAACGGCATGGAGTACGTATCAAGAGAGTACGGTTACTACTACGCGTAACTTTTCACAGAACAATTCAACCGGTCTATCCAAGTAGGAGAAAACGTGACAAGTAATCCCGTGACTATGCAAGCACCATCGTCTGCGCAAACAAAGCCATTAGTGTTCTTGGATCTGAAATCCCAATTTGCAGATATCAGAGATGACGTGCTCTCAGCCGTGCACAGGGTTTTAGAAAGCCAACATTTCATTCTGGGCAAAGAAGTAGAGGCTCTTGAAGAAGAAATAGCACAGTTAACCGCATCAACATTTGCGATTGGCTGTGCCTCGGGTTCCGATGCTTTGCTGCTTGCGTTGATGGCGCTTGGAGTTGGTCCTGGAAGTGAAGTGATCACCACACCTTTCACTTTTGTTGCCACGGCAGGCTCGATCGCGCGACTCCAGGCGAAGCCGGTATTTGTTGACATTGATCCTGAAACCTATGATCTCGACCTTGAACAGCTGGCTTCTGCAATAACTCCCAATACGAAAGCCATTATCCCCGTCCATCTATTTGGACTTCCGTCTGACATGTCTACAATCCTCACGATCGCTGCTGCTCAGAATGTGACGGTGATTGAAGACGCCGCGCAAGCGATTGGCGCTCGCTTTCAAGGGCGTGCAGTAGGAAGTATCGGCGCAATGGGGTGCTTTAGTTTCTTCCCTTCGAAGAACCTGGGTGGAGCAGGAGATGGGGGAATGATAACGACTAGCGACCCTGACTTTGCAAAGCGACTAAAAATATTGAGGGTGCACGGGAGCATCCAAAAATATCATTACGAACTGCTCGGTATGAACAGCCGCTTAGACGCCCTGCAAGCGGCCATCCTGAGAGTGAAGTTGCAACGCTTAGAAGATTGGACCAGGCGCCGCCAGGGGAATGCAGATCGTTACCGAGCGTTCTTTGCCGAACTTGGGCTAGAGAACTGGATCACGGTTCCGGCGCACCCGGAAGATCGGACCCATGTTTATAACCAGTTTGTAATTCGTATCCAAAGACGGGATGAGCTGCGGAGCTTTCTGCGGAAGGCCGGCATTCCTACGGAGATCTATTATCCGCTGCCGCTGCACCTGCAGCCAGCGTTCAGCTACTTAGGATACAAAAACGGAGAGCTTCCAAAGGCCGAAGCCGCCAGCCGGGAAGTATTGGCGCTTCCGATCTTCCCTGAGCTCACTTCCGATCAGCAGTGGATGGTTGTGGAACATATCAAACAATTCTTCGAGCAATAAACCGATCAAAAAACGAAATCAAGGATCAACCATGGAATCGAACGCAAATATCGCAGTCGTAGGAGCAGGGTACTGGGGAAAAAACCTGGTTCGCAACTTTCACGAACTAGGAACCCTTCGCTGGGTGTGCGATCCCAGGCCGGAGATATTGAAGGGCGCTAAAGAGATGTACGGTGCGTGTATATCGCCCACTTTAGACGCAGTACTCCAAGATTCCGAAGTTCGTGGTGTCGCCATCGCTGCGCCGGCAGCGCAGCATTACGAACTCGCGAAAGAATGTCTGCTGCGCGGTAAAGACGTCTACGTAGAGAAGCCACTCGCGTTGCACGCTGACGAAGGCGAACAGCTAGTCGAACTTGCGAACACGCAGGGACGCATTCTTATGGTGGGACACATTCTTGAGTACCACCCGGCGATTCTGGAATTAAAGCGACTCATCTTGCAAGGCGAACTAGGAAGAGTGCAGTACATCTACTCATCTCGATTGAATCTGGGAAAGCTTCGCACGGAAGAGAATATCTTGTGGAGCTTTGCTCCGCATGACATTTCCGCCATCCTGTTTTTGCTGGATGAACTCCCGAATCGTGTTTCCACTCATGGCGGTAGTTACCTCAGCTCGCAGATTCCCGACACTACCTTGACCACTTGCGATTTCAAGAGCGGAGTAAAGGCGCACATTTTCGTCAGCTGGCTGCACCCATTCAAGGAACAGAAGTTGGCGATTGTCGGTGGCAAGAAAATGGCGGTCTTTGACGATATGGAGAGAGATAGAAAATTGGTCCTCTACTCGCATCGAATCGACTGGATCGATCGGCAACCGGTTGCATACAAGGACGACGGCCAAGTTGTTCCACTGCCATCCGGGGAGCCACTGAGGAAAGAATGTGAGCATTTCTTGTCTTGCATCGAAACGCGAAATGCTCCCAGGACTTCCGGGCGCAGTGCAGTGCGCGTGCTTCAGGTGTTGGAGGCCTGCGAGCAATCACTCTTGCAAAAAGGTTCGCCTGTTCAAGTGGAGAAGCCCGCCCCTAAATATTACGCTCATCCGAGCGCGATCATCGACGAAGGTGCTGAGATCGGACCCGGCACGAAAGTCTGGCACTTCTCTCACATCATGTCAGGGGCAAAACTAGGGAGCAACTGCAACCTCGGACAAAATGTAGTCGTCAGTCCCGAATGTACTATCGGCAACAACGTAAAAATCCAGAACAATGTTTCCATCTACACTGGCGTGGAACTGGAGGACGACGTTTTCTGCGGACCTTCCATGGTCTTCACGAACGTCACAAACCCCCGCAGCCATGTTGTTCGAAAGCATGAATACAAGCGCACGTTAGTGCGTAGAGGCGCTTCCATCGGCGCGAATGCTACTGTGGTCTGCGGAGCGACTCTGGGCAGGTACTGTTTTATTGGTGCGGGCGCGGTTGTGACGCGCGACGTCCAGGATTATGCGTTGATGGTCGGAGTTCCTGCAGAACGCATAGGCTGGATGTGCTATTGCGGTGTTCGGCTCGAAGACACCGTCGAACCCACCGTCACATGCTCCGCCTGCTCAAAGTCTTATGCCATCATCGGTGAACAGTGCGTAGAAGCCATCCCTGCTTACACCGCGAACGGCTCACACAAAGGGCACCCCACCGTAGCCGCCGCTTAGCATTCTCGCAAAGAACTTCCAATGAATGACAATTACATAGCGTTTCATCGTCCTTCTGTCGGCTTGGAGGAGGAGGAAGCAGTCAAGCAAGTTCTTGCCTCAAAATGGTTGACCACTGGGCCTGTCGCCCGGCGATTCGAGCAAGAGTTTGCTTCGTATATCGGGTGCCGTCATGCCATCGCAGTAAATTCAGCCACAGCCGCGCTTCAACTCGCTTTCGATGCGATTGGTCTCTCGCCGAAGGATGAGGTCTTGGTCCCTTCTTACACCTTCACTGCTTCGGCGGCGGTCATCACTCACTTTGGCGCCCAACCGATTTTGTGTGACAGCGTGCCAGGGGGGTTCAACATCGACATCAAGGACGCTGAGAAGCGTGTCTCAGAAAGGACTCGCGCAATACTTCCAGTACACATCGCAGGTGAACCTTGTGAGATGGAAGACATCCATCGATTCGCGAAGAAGTTCAATCTGCACGTCGTCGAAGATGCTGCGCATGCACTCCCATCTGGATACAAAGGAAATCGTATTGGCACGACTTCAGCACTAACAGCCTTTAGCTTTTATGCAACCAAAACGATCACGACCGGCGAAGGTGGAATGCTGACAACCGACAATGACGAGTACGCCGAGCGTGCTTGCTCCATGCGGCTTCATGGGATCAGCGGCGATGCTTGGAAGAGATACGCCAAAGAAGGCTCCTGGTATTACGAGGTCCTCGATGCCGGATACAAATTGAACATGTGTGACCTTCTCGCCTCAATTGGAGCTGCTCAGCTAAGAAAGTGCGATAGCTTCCACGAACGAAGAAGTGCTATTGCCGCCAAGTATCGCGCTGCTTTCGAAGGGATGGATGAGCTTGAGAATCCGCCAGCGACCGCAAACGACATTCAGCATGGATGGCATCTGTTCATCCTGCGTATCTGCCGTTACGCATTGAGGGTAGATCGTGCAACGTTTATAGATGAACTGAGGCAAATGGGTATTGGGACCAGCGTTCACTTCATCCCCTTACATCTGCATCCTTACTACCGAGACCGATACGGCTATGTTGAGGGCGATTTCCCGAATGCCGAAGACGCCTATTCAAGATGCATTTCATTGCCGATTTATCCCGACATGAATGAATTTGAGGTAGGGCGGGTAATCAATGCCGTGAAGAAGGTTGTTCAGCTAAATCGCAAGTCGGCGCTCATTGCAGCGTGAATACAGTACTTGAATAGCATGAGTACTCAGGTTCAAAGCGGCGAGCTTCGCGGAGCGGGAGATTCATTTACTGAAAATGTAAGCCCTTGGCTCAACTCCCCTGCAAAACGTGCGTTCGACGTCTTTTCTTCTATTCTCATTCTCCTTGCTGTGCTCCCCATCCTGTTCCTTTGCGCAGTCGCGATAAAACTGGATTCTGCGGGCCCGGCATTATTTCGCCAGACGAGAGTTGGCAAGGACGGTAAGACTTTCGAGATCATCAAGCTAAGAACAATGGTGCATCAGGGCGATAAGGGCCCGAGTCTTACGAGAACCGGAGATAAAAGGATTACTGCCATCGGCAGGATTCTGCGGCTACTCAAGGTAGATGAGGCTCCGCAGCTCTGGAATGTTATCCGCGGAGATATGTCAATGGTTGGGCCGCGCCCCGACTTGCCTGAATATATCTCAGCGCTACGAAGTGATCGCATGTCCGTTCTCGCGTTGCGACCGGGATTGACCAGTCCGGCCAGCCTCAAGTTCAGAAATGAAGAGGACACTTTATCTCAAGTCCCAGCTGACGAGCTGCGTGCCTTTTATACCAACGTTGTTCTTCCGGAAAAGATCAGAATTGATCTGGAATACGCGGAGCATGCAACGCTCTTCAGCGATCTTCAAGTCATCGTATCCACTGCCTTGATTCCTCTTCGGCTTGCATGAGCAATATGAGAGTTCTTTATATCTCACCGTATTATCCGCCTGAGGTTGGAGCGCCTCAGACTCGCATCCATGAACAAGCTGCGATGATGGCCCAGAGTGGCCATGAAGTCTCGGTACTAACCACGTTTCCGAATTACCCATCCGGCGTTGTTCCCGATCGTTGGAGGCGAATGTGGTTTTGGAACGGGACGGAAGATGCCGTGGATATTTACCGGTTCTGGACCTTTGTCACGCCGAATTCCGGCTTTTTCAAAAGGATTCTCAGCCAGTTATCATTCGCCATCTTTGGCTGCATCGCAGGCTTTCGCATTCCCAAGTTTGACATCATGGTTGTGGAATCACCTCCATTGTTCACGGGCATAACAGCGAACTTCCTGCGAGTTTTCAGAGGTGCCCCCTACATCTTCCACGTTTCCGATCTTTGGCCTGAAACCGCAGTGCAACTTGGGGTCTTGAGAAGTCCCTGGCTGATCAGGTGCGCGAGAGCAATGGAGCTTTATTTCTACAAGCGAGCGTCGATGGTAGTCACTGTCACTGAGGGAATCCGGAAAGCGATCGCTCGGGATGTCGGCTGCGCCCGCGTAGTACTGTTTCGAAATGCGGTGAATACAGAGTTCTTCTGTCCGCAGCCAGCCCCCACAAACATCAAGACTGCATTTGGAATACCAGAAGACCGCTTTCTCGTTTTGTACACAGGCACAATCGGGCTCAGTCAGAATCTCGACGCGGCCATTGATGCTGCGGCACTCTTCCAACAGAAAAATGGCAGTAAGGTGCATTTTCTTTTCGTGGGTTCAGGAGCGGATAAAAAGCAGTTGCAATCCAAGGTTGCGGCATTGAACTTGGAAAACGTTACCTTTGGGGCGCCCGTTTCAAAAACCAAGATGCCCGCATTATTGGCCGCTGCTGACTGTGTTCTCGTACCGCTCAAGAACATTGCAATTTTTGAAGCGGCGCTGCCAACAAAGCTCTTTGAGGCCATGTCGTGCGCAAGGCCAGTTGTGCTGGCGGCGAATGGGGAAGCGGAAGCACTCGTGCGCGAAGCCAATTCTGGGATTTGCGCAAATCCAGGCGACCCAAAGAGCATTCATGATGCCATCGAGGAGATCAAACAAGACCCGGGTGAGGCCACCAGAAAAGGCCAGCGTGGCCGAGCGTACATGCTCTCCAGGTTTCGTCGCGAAAACAGGGTCATTGATCTTCTCGCCTTGATGCAGCAGTGCATGCCAGTCGCTAGTACACCTCCCGAAACGTTGGTCAAGGCGGCGTGAGAGTCGTTACCATCGTCGGCGCGAGGCCGCAATTCATCAAAGCAGCTGCAGTGTCGCGGGCACTCGAAGCTGTCCCCGAGATCACTGAAGTGATGATCCACACCGGGCAGCACTATGACTCAGCGATGTCTGACGTTTTCTTCCAAGAGTTAGGTCTTCGCCTGCCTGCCTACAACCTCGGCGTGGGATCAGGCGCGCATGGAATGCAGACCGGGCGAATGCTCGAACAGATTGAGAAAGTTCTTCAGAAAGAAGAACCCGACTACGTACTGGTATATGGCGATACAAATTCCACATTAGCCGGAGCTCTGGCGGCGGCAAAGTTGCATATTCCTGTGGCGCACGTTGAAGCTGGTCTGCGCTCCTTCGACCGGCAAATGCCCGAGGAGTTAAACCGCGTAGTCACGGACCATCTTTCTGCCATATTGTTTGCCCCGACTAATGCGGCTATTGAGAATCTCCGGAAGGAAGGTATCCCCGAGTTGGCGATCTTCCAAGTTGGTGACGTAATGTATGACGCGCTTCGGTACTTCCGTACCAAAGCTCAAGAAAGAAGCCGGATACTAAGCACACTCGATTTCGAAGCCGGGCGGTACATCGTTGCCACTATTCATCGAGCTGAGAACACTGACGACACTTCACGTCTTGAAACTATTGTGCAGGCGCTAGCGCTGCTCAGCGCAGAAATTTCCGTCGTTTTGCCGCTCCATCCGAGAACACGGAAAATCCTTGCCTGCGGGAATCTCATTGAGGAACTGCCCACCTCCATGCGGGTGATCGAGCCTTTGGGATACTTGGACATGTTGATGTTGGAAGCCAACGCTCGGATGATCACGACCGACTCTGGCGGAGTCCAAAAGGAAGCGTTCTTCAATGGCGTCCCCTGTGTGACATTGCGCGACTCAACGGAGTGGATTGAGCTTCTAGATTCTGGTTGGAACGTTCTCGCGCCCCCAACGGACGTGGGTTCGCTCATGACGGCGTTCAGGCAAGCTCTCGAAAGCACGCCCGGAAGTGATGCGAATCTTTACGGCAATGGAGATGCTGGACACAGGATTGCTGAGATCCTGCTCCGCAAGATCAACCAAGTTCAAGAACCAGAAATGCACACGGCAGTGACATGTCCCGAATAGTTCATCTCACTTCCGTCCACGTAGCATGGGATAACCGGATTTTCGATCGCGAGTGCAAGTCGCTTGCTTCACAGGGACACGAGGTGACACTGATAGTCCCTCATGAGCAGGACGAGATACGCGAAAATGTTCAAATCCGGGCTGTTGCTAAGGCGCCGAGCCGTGGTCAGCGGCTTCTCAAGGTTGTTCCGGCAATCTACAAGGCAGCAATACAGGAAAATGCAGACCTCTACCAATTTCACGATCCGGAACTGATTCCCGTTGGATTGATGCTGCGCCGTAAAGGCAAGAATGTCATTTACGATGTTCACGAGGATTACCCGAGCACGATTCGGCATTCCGCTTGGCTTCCGCGTGGGCTGAAAAAACTTACCTCGAAATGTTTCGCGCGCTTCGAACGTGGAGCTTCGAAACAATTCTCCGGTCTCATCGGCGCAAATTATGAAATAACCTCGCGAATCTCCGAATTAAATCCTCTGACCGTCAACATTGGGAATTACCCAAACATTGCCGACTTTCCTCGTGCACCGAGCTTTGATCCCGCCCGGTTTGCAGCGGGAAAGCTTGTCCATTTTGGCGGTGTGAGTTCCAGAACCTGCACTAGGGTGGTCATCGAAGCCATTGGGCTGCTACCTCACAATATGGGAGCAACTTTGCGGTTGGGTGGAGGCGTTTCATCGCAGGCATTGCTTAAGCAGGTGAGCGGACTGCCAGGGTGGCACCGGGTCTCATTTCAGAATCTCAGACTAGACGAGATGCTCTCCGCACTGTTGAGCGCGAGTATAGGGCTTGTTCTATTCAGCCCTGAGCCCAATCACTACGGAGTGGGTTCTAACCGTTTCTACGAAGCATTGGCGGCAGGCTTGCCGGTCATCACTTCTGATTTTCCAAACTGGAAAAAACTTGTCAATTCGATTGGGTGTGGGATAGCCGTGGACTCCACCTCCCCTCAAGCTGTGGCAGATGCTATCTCCTTTCTCTTGACGCATCCGGATGAAGCAGCGGAAATGGGTCGCCGCGGATATGAGATGGCTTTGAACGAGTTCAATTGGGAAAAAGAAAGCAGAAAGTTACACCAGTTCTACTCCAATATTCTCGGACCAGAAGAATCACTGGCTGAGGTCGAGCCAAAACTCGCTCCAGTATGCAAACTCAGGACGGCTTCATAGAATGAGAATTGCACTTGAATTGATTCCGGATCACTCTCCTGTACATCGGAGTCGCATGGAGTATGCCTTTCGGCTCTTCTGTGCGGTTTATGGACACGATCCTATTCTCGATACAAACGTCACGAGCGCAGACTGTCGAATTACGTATTGTGAAAAGGGCAGAGCTTCTCACAGTGAAAAGATTCTTCGCTTGAGGAATTCCTATATTGCGCGCTCTCCGGAACTGCCGGCCCCTGAACCTCTTCTATTCCAACAGCATGGTGCAACAACATTTCTTTTTCATGCCAAAGGTAGTGTCGAAGAGGTGGATTGGTTAGCGGAGATATTTGAGTGGACATCTTGCGCACACGAGTTCAACGTAAAGGAGAGAGACTCGGTAGGGCGTGTGCCTTTCAAGTCCACTTTGTTTGGCAGGTATGCAGTTGATGAGCGAGAACCCTATGCAGCGATTGCAATGTGGTTTCTGCAACGCGAGATCTGCAAGCGTGTTCCGCAGGAAAGCTTGAGGGCAAAATCTCCCGAGCAATCAATCAAGCATTTCGTCGTCTGCACGCACGATGTTGACTTTGTCCCTTACGGATATTTTTCATCCCTCCACAGACTGACTAAAAATGCGCTGATTTCGGCTACAAAGTCGCCATCCTGCGCACTCCAGATAATCTCTCGCGCCGCAAGATTTGCGGTAGGGCGCATCAACCCGTTGGATGGAATCGAACAGTTGGCGAGGGAAGAGCAAGAAATGGGAATCGGCTCTTCCTTCAACTTCATTGCAGCCAAAGCGCACCGACGAGATGCCAATTATCGGATCGAAGATACCGCTGTACTCAAGCTTATCGCAGAACTGGAGGCTTTCGGTCGTGATACCGGCCTGCATGGTTCGTACACTAGTTTGGACAGGCTCGATGGACTCGCCGAGCAATTCCAAACTCTTCGGCGATTTGGATTCCACGCCACTGGTGGGCGCCAGCATTGGCTTCGGTTCACAATCGACAGATTGATTTCCGGTATCGAACGAGCAGGCGCGCTTTTTGACACCTCAGTTGGCTGGCAAGACCGAATCGGATTTAGAGCCGGTGCCTGTTTCCCTTACCCTCCCTACAACTTTGTCGAAGAGCGGCCCGCAAGGTTTTTAGAGCTACCGATGATTGCAATGGATCAAGCACTCTCTCCTAGCGCTGAGGCAGCCACCGCTGAGGTTTCTGATCTACTGGTAAAAAGCCGCCATTACGGCTGGGGAGGTGTTTCGGTGTTGTGGCACCCGGCGAGCTTTGGTGGCGGGCAGTTGTCGGAAGGTATTGGAGAGGCGTTCTACAAGCTCGCGGGTTCTAGGACGCAACATCAAGAGACTTGGATTGCCTCAACTGAGCTACTCCGCAAAGTCAAAGATCGGTTCATTGCTGCCGGACTCTTCGCCAAGGATTGGGGAAGCAATCTTGACCCTATGGAAACAGAAGTTGGTTCTGTCGACGCGGAGTCAGCAGAACCCATTCGAAGTGGCACCGAAGCTCCTGTAGCGCCATAACAATGGATACCACAGCCTTACTAGCGATTGCTCTCATTTTTCTTATTTCTTTTGGGGTGATTTGGCGTCGTGGGCATCTGTCACTGCAGTGGGTTCCAACGATATTTGTCCTCTCCATTATTCTTTGCCCTCTGCTCCCAGCATCCAATTTTGATCTCCGTATACGCCCGGACGAGGTCGGATTAGCAATCGTGCTGTTTAGCTGGTTCGCAGTGTCGGTCGCCAATAGACGTTCGTTGAATCTCTTCGCGGCTCCCGCAGCGAAGTGGTTTGGACTATTTGGGCTTTGTATGTTGGTGTCCACAACCTACGCTGGAACCCGCTTTGGCACTCCGCCGAGTGGCCGAGACTTCTTAGAATTTGCGAAATTGCTTGAGTATTTCCTGCTCTTCGCAGCAATGGCCACCATAAAACTAGACGGAATCGCCTTCAAAAGAGTCATTGTTGCCGCGATGGCAGCTTATGCCTGTTCCGCAATGCTTGGATTCGCCCAGTATTTTGACATCGCAAACGTAAATGCATCCATATCGCCGGTTTATGCTTCCGGGCACAATCTGGGAGCGATGCTCGAATACAGTCGCGTGACTGGCACCACCGGTAATCCAAACGTCTTCGGCGCAACAATGGTGATTGCCTCCTGCCTCACTCTTGCGCTCGCACTGTTCGGCAAAACCCCTACCTTGCGAGTTTTCGCATGGATCGGGCTAGGGATGTTTATTGGCGCACTTTCATTGGCGCAATCGAGAACTGCAGCTATAGCTCTTTGCGTCGGCTTCATCGTAACTCTCACGCTTTCGTTCCGCCAGAGGTTCATTGGTAGGGTGGCGCTGTCAGCAATGGTGATCGTGGTGTTAATCGCAGCAATTGGCGGCATCGTTTTGAGTTCAGCGACATTGCACGAACAAAACCGCTATCGCGAACTGAAGGACCCTGCGAGTGCAGGTACTTTCAAAGAGCGTCTTGCCATGTGGGAGCCAAACATCAGGCTTTGGGAACAGTCGCCTATTTTGGGATACGGCCCCGCTAAGCTGACAATGGACAGAATCGTCGACAACGAATGGGTGCTGCTGCTTCGCCGTTACGGGGTTCTTGGAATGACCGCGTTCATTCTTTTATTTTGGCGAATCAACCAAGCGTTGAAAAAATTACGACTTCAGACAAGGGCTGACACACTGTTGATAGCCGTAACCATCGCGCTACAAGCAATAATTATTTCGATGGCCGTCTACATGCTTGCTGCCACCGTCTATAACGACTCTTTCCAACTTATGCCGATCTTGATGGTCCTGAGCGGAGTGGCCTGCTCACAGCAACACGTCACTTCGAAAAAGATGGCAGTCACATCTGCGCACGTGTGGAGCGACTTTCAATACCGCACCGAACTGGGCACGCACTCTTGAATTGTGCGCTGTGGCATCATCTCGACACCGCCACAGTAGATACCGGACAATACTCGTGAACACAGTACAAATCGAAGCACCGAAACGGTCAATCAGTGCAGTCACAGACGGCGCTTTGGAACTGAGATTTCTGGAGCGCGATGAATATCCCCTTTGGGATGCGTTGGTTCAGACTTCCCCACAGGGAGCTATCTTTTGCCGTTCCTGGTGGTTGGAAGCGGTGGGAAACGTAAAAATCATGGGCTGCTTTTCAGCTGGCAAGTTGATTGCTGGAATACCCCTCTATTTTGAACGGCGGTATCAGCTACGTATTTGTTCAATGCCGAAACTCACCCAGACATGGGGAGTAGTGATCTCGAACTTGGATGGGAAGCCTGTCACCACTGCTACACGAGAGATCCAGATATTACGGGCCTTCGCAGCCAAGCTTGCATCCTTCAAACTGTTTTTTCAGGCGTTCCACCCTTCACAGATAAATTGGTTACCATTTTATTGGGAGGGGTTCCGGCAGACTACAAGGTTCACATATGTGATAGATGAACCAAATCCGCTGGGCCGTGTATGGGACGCAATGCACAAAAGCACGCGAAACGAGATTTCCCAAGCGACAAAATCCGGTCAGAGGTTTGGTGAAGGAAAAATTGAGGATGTTGACCGCTGTCAACGTGAGAGTTACTCAGTGCGGCGGACTGCGCCACCGCACACGGAATCATATCTGAGAAGAATTTGCGAAGCTGCTATCCGGAACAAAGCTGGTGGTTGCTTCTCAGTCGTTGATCAAAATGGTCAGGTTTTGTCAGCCAACCTGCTTGTATGGGATGACCGGCGACTATATTTATTGGCTGGCGGCACCAAAATGCAATTTCGCAACACCGGCGCTAATTCATTTGGGATATGGCACGCTATTCAGATGGCAGCGTCCCGCAATTGCAAGTTTGATTTCGCGGGCTCCATGATGGAAAGTGTGGAACACTTCAACCGCAGTTTTGGTGGTAGGGCGGTTCCATACAATTTTATTTTCAAGGCGCCGAATGCGTTGCAATTTTGCATTCAGGCGGCCGGCAAACTCTAAAGCATCACAATTTTGTGAGTGTAAGAAAAAAAATCACATCTGCTTTAGCCATTGCAGCTACTGGCTTATGCATAACCGCCATCACAGTTGCTCGGCAACATCTTTGGAAATGGTCGGAGATTCCGCATCTGTATCGGGTTCACGCCATGTCTTTCGGAACAAAGGCTGGTTGCGAGATTCGAAGACGGGTGGTCGGGAATTCAACAAACCCGCACGAGTGCGCCGTAGCTGCTGCTCGGGTCGAATACGCGGCCATGGGATTCACATATAAGGATGGAATCCAAGAATACACAACCTACGGTGATTGGCTGAACTGCGGAAAGGCAGTGTGCTCCTGGCAGGGAGACCGCTTCCATTTCGATAAAGACGGAATACCCATCGTTAACTACGGGGGCTCCTACTATTACAATCCTGTGACCACGGCCATGTATGGACTTGCAATGTATGGGCGCAGCATTCACGGCGACCGCAGCTCCGAAGCTGGGTTAAATGCCGCGACAGAAAAGTTGATAAGCCTGCAGGATTCTCGTGGAGCCTTCTTGTACAACTTTCCTTACCAGACCTATCGCCCCGGTTGGGTCTCGGGCATGGGACAAGGCTTGGCCCTGAGTTTGCTGGCACGCGCGTACTACCGGACAGGGAATGTTGCTTATTTAGAGGCGGGCGACAAAGCTTTTGATTTCTTGATCACTCCTACTTCCAAGGGTGGCACGCTTGAAAACCTTTCCTCTTTGCCAGGAGGGAAGTCTGACGAGATCGTCTTTGAGGAATACCCGACCTCCCCGCCCGAATACACATTAAATGGGTTCATGTTTGCGATGCTGGGCGTTTATGACTGGACGCAGGTTCCGGGGCGCAACTCTGCAATGGCTGGACAATACTTTCAACAAGCGTTGCATTCTCTGAAGGTGATTCTTCCTGATTACGACCTCGGCGGATTTACTGCATATGATCTCGAACATGTGGTGAGCCACCGTAAGCCGTGGATCGGCGTGAACTATCACGCTACTCACATCTATTTGCTTCATGCACTAGGGTCTGTGACGCATGATTCCACGCTGCGCCATTACGAACAGCTCTGGGCCTCTTACGTGCCGCAATAGCCTAAGTCTTCTCAGTAATTATGTGTGGCATTTGTGGAGTTTTCCGTCCCGATGGCGGTGAAGTCGATTGGTTGCGCGTTCAGCGCATGAGAGAGGCCATTGCCTACCGCGGCCCGGACGCATCAGGAATGACTCAAAGCGGAGGTTGTGCTCTTGGGCATCAGAGGCTGTCGATAATCGACCTCTCACAAAGAGGTCTGCAGCCCATGAAGAACGAAGATTCCTCTGTTGAGGTTGTTTTCAACGGAGAGATCTACAACTTTAAAGAACTAAAACATTTATTGGAAACGGAGGGTCACGCCTTTCAATCCACTACCGACACAGAAACATTAGTCCACGGCTATGAGGAGTGGGGCATAGCCGGGTTGTTAAGCAGAATCAAGGGGATGTATGCACTTGCGATTTTTGATCAGAAGGAACATTGCATTCATCTCGCCAGAGACCCACTTGGGAAGAAGCCGCTCTTTTTCTGCTATGACGGAGAGGAACTGGTTTTTGCATCATCGGCTCGCGCGCTGGCGCTCGGACTTCATTCGACACCCTCGATTAATGTTTCAGCTGTCGACGACTTTCTGTGGAACCTTTTCGTTTCGGGTCCGGAGACGATTTTTTCTGGGGTTGAGAAATTGCCTCCTGGCCATTCCATTACGATCCGGAGGGATGGCTCCCGACGGGATAGTGTGCATTGGCAAGCGGATTTCCTCTCCCCCGAAGAAGGAACGAACCAAGACGAGTGGCTGGAAAGGATTGAAGAGCTTCTCGAAATGGCAGTGCAAAGAAGACTCGTTGCGGATGTTCCGATCGGACTGCTTCTTTCGGGGGGAGTGGACTCAAGCCTTATAACCGCAATTGCTTCCAAATTGTGTCCAGGATTACAAACATTTTCTGTCGCCAGCGAAGACCCAGCATTGGATGAAAGCGGGTTTGCCCACTCTGTCGCAGAACGGTGTGGCACGAAACATCACAAATTAGAAGTTCGCGGCGAGATTCGCAACAGCCTTCCGCAACTGATCGCTGCAATGGGAGAGCCTTTAGCAGATGCTTCAGCGATCAATACCTTTGCCATTTCGAGAGCAGCGAAAGAGTATGTGAAAGTGGTGTTGACTGGCGACGGCGGTGATGAGGGTTTTGGCGGATATCGCCAGTTTCTCGCCTACTACGTTGCTGGAAAATTAAGCCGCTTGGGATCCAGCTTTCTTAAGCTGCCCAAGTGGATACTCGATCGAGCCCAGCCGAACGGGACTGGTCGGATGCATTCTGCGCAAACACTATTGCGGCTGGCTTCAGAACCGCTGGAGCAAACGCTCTTCGCTCAAGGCATGGCGATGGACAGAGCTACCCGTTCCGCACTCTACACTTCAGAATTTTACGATGCACTGGGAACTCACTGTCCTGATCAGCACTTTCGGAAGGCGGTTCCAGTCGACGAAAAAGCGCTACCGGTGGATCGAGTGATGCAAGCGAGGATCAAGACGGTTCTTCCTGACGACTACCTGACCAAAGTAGACAACGCCACTATGGCCGTCGGACTTGAAGCACGCAGTCCTTTTCTTGATGTCGATGTAATCAATCTTGCTATGCGAATCCCGGCAGCCATCCGATTTGGAAATGCCAAGCCGAAGGCTCTGTTGCAACGGCTTGCGATGCGTTACGTTCCGGCGTCGTGCGTTAAACGTCGCAAGCAGGGCTTCGTCGCGCCTGTAGGTAAATGGATTCGTAACGATTGGCCCGATCTGGTTGAAGATCTGGTGCTAGGAGACAACATTGAGCGGCGCGGATGGTTTCGCCGTGACACCCTGGAGCGCGTTGTAGGTGAGCACAGGGCGGGCGCGGATCATGGCTATCTGCTTTGGGGAATCATGGTGCTTGAATTATGGACGCGAATGAGTATCGATCACACTCTATCGGCGACAGACCGTATATAGCTGAACAGGACACATACTCGGTAGCGTATCTCCGGGGCAAAAAGAAAAACGCCCGGAGTTCGCGTCTAAAAGTAACTATGGTCGCGATTTGCTTTCCCTGTGAAGGCAAACCGAAATACGGCATTTTCAACCTGCGTGCCGCCAAATGTCTCATGGAGTACTTCGACGTGACAGTCGTCCATCTGAGGTCATGGGTTCCCGGCCGTCGTAGCTTGGCAATTTCAGAAGTCGAGGGAATCCCGGTTACAACCATTGCGATTCCACAAATTCCATGGGGCCCAACTTTCAATTTGCTGGTCTACAAACTTCTCGGCTGGTCCAGGGTTGCACCACATTTAGAAGATTGCGACATCGTGCATTCTGTGGGAAGTGACGCTGGTGTACTCGCGAGCGGATGGGCAAAGCGCTTGGGGAAACACCACGTGTTCCAAGTGACCGGCTCCGACGTGAATGCGTTTTTGCCGAATACAAGAGGAACCGCTGTCTATGCAGACTGGCACGAATACGTGCACGGAGTTGCTTGCAACAGCACGGCCTTGGCAGAAACGTTTTGCCAAATCTATCCGGGCTCGAAAAATGTGCAAACGGTATTCCGTGGAACTGATCTTGACTTCTTCAATCCTTCGGGCGAAGTTGCAGGCCCGCTTGCGGCTCAACGTCCGGTTCGGTTTGCCTTTATGGGTGGCTTTCCCGCCAGCCGAGAGTTGCCGTTCGGTTTAAACACAAAGGGTGGTGAAACATTGTTGCAGGCTTGGAGGCTGGCCGAGCGGTACGTGGTGTCCGCAGGCGCCTCACTTCTTCTTCTCGGGTGCGATCCCTCGAATCCGCATGTTCGCTCATGGCGCGCAGGTCTGGCATCGCCGGAACGAGTTCACATCGGTGGTTTCGTTACTCCAGATCTAGTGCCCGCATACATTCGGGCCGCGGATGTTGTACTTGTGCCGAGCCTTCAGGAAGGTCTCAGCAACCTTGCAGTAGAAGCCTCCGCATGTGGACGCCCAGTTTTCGCTAGTGATGCTAAATGGGCGTCCGAAGTGGTCGTCAATGGGAGGACCGGCCTCCTAGTCGAGACCGGGAACGTTCAAAGTTGGAGTGATGTCCTCGCCATGTACGCAACTCGTCGGACATCGTTGCAACAAATGGGGATTGCAGCGCGGCAACGCATGGAAGAACTATTCGATTCACGAAACTACGCCCCTTCAATGTTGAAGGTTTACGAATCTGCGATGAGAGAACCGATTGATTGTTGAGCATGGAAGCCAATCACACTTCGGCAGTCTTACAGCAAAAGGGCAGCGTAGCATTGCCTTTGGAGTGCGGCCACGAAACTCAGAAAAGCCGATTTTCATTTACCACGAACACGGCCATCCTGATGGCATCGCAACTGGCCAGATATGGGCTTACGCTTGCCACTTGGGCAGTTATAGCGCGGCTACTCGGTGCAAAAGCTCTTGGCGAAGTTCAAATTGCATACTTGTTGCCCAGTTGGTTGTTGCTATCCACGAATTTCGGGCTGCCGCTTTCGAATATTTATTTCTTGGGGAGACGCACTTATTCGCTTCCGCAGATACTGGGCAATTTGTTCTTAAGATGGCTGATTGAGTCGTGTCTCATCGTTGTTGTGATGTTTCTGGCGCGAGGCCTGGTGCTCAAGTTCATCGCTATTGACCCGAGCATCTATCCGGTGATCATCGCTTGGATTCCTCTCCAGATACTTAATTCATATTTCACCTCAATCCTTACTGCTCAAATGCGCTTCTTCGAACAGTTTTGGATCAATATTGCACAGGGCGTTGCCGTAATTTCTATAGTGCTAATGGCAGTCGTCTACTTTCATGGCGGCACCAAAGGAGCCATAACCGGATTGGTGATCGCGACCGCAATAGTAGTCGCGATGCAGTTGCTTTTCCTGCGTGAAGGATTGAAGGCCCGGTTAATGCCGCAATGGGAACTTGTGCGCGATTGTTTCCAGTTTGGGCTTCGTGGATACTTCGCAAACCTGGCCCAGTTTGTCACCTATAGATTGGATAGCTTCATAGTCAGCTACTACTTGGGTGTGGCCGCACTTGGTATTTATGCGGCAGCTTATACCGCGGCTGAAATGCTTTTTTATCTACCCAGCAGCTTTGCAACCGTGGTTTTTCCAGCCACAGCTTCCTCGACTATCGAAGAGGCAAACTGGCGCACAGCACGCGTCTCTCGACTTTCGATCAGCGTCGTATTTTTTGGTGCTGTCGTCGGCGCAGTGATCTCTCCGTGGGTTTTCGCAAATTTGTTTCGGGGGCAATTCAAGCAGTCTGTTGTCCTCTTCTGGATACTGCTACCCGGCGTCGTGCTCCTGGCTAGCACAAAAATTCACACCGCCGATTTGCTTGGTCGTGGATTTCCTCAATACGCAAGTCGTGGCTCTGTTGGAGGAATGATCGGCACAGCAATCCTCGATGTGTGGCTGATTCCGGCGCATGGGCTCATTGCTGCCGCAGCAATTTCGACTGCTGTGTACGCCTGCCAAACGGTGTATTACGTCTCGTGTTTACATCGGGTGACGGGGCTAACAGTCGAAGATTTGTTCCTGCTGACGGGGGATGACGTCCGGCTTGCATCGGGAGTGCTCTCCAACAAAACCTACCCACTGTTGTCAGGCATTCGCTCGCTGCTACCAAATTAGTTCGATTCCAAAACAAAACTTTTAAATAGGAAACGCTCATGCTGCATCACAGCAATTTATCGATTATGTCGCCAAATGTTGCCGTACAAACCCCAACAGACCGGGCAGCGTTTGTACCCGCTGCCATTTCGGTCCAGGCAAACACGAGGTCCCAATCACTCGCCGTCGCAGATCGGGATTTGGAAATGAATTTCAAAGAGTTAGAAGATGCTTCAAACGCAATTGCGGCACGTTTAGAGACCCTGGGTGTGACCAAAGACGTGGTGGTCGGGCTTTATCTGCCGCGGTCACTCGGAACGATAGTCGCAGCATTAGGAATCATGAAAGCGGGTGGAGCCTATCTCCCGATTGATCCCTCGTCACCTGCTTCTAGAGTCAAATTCGAGTTTAACGATGCCGGAGTTGGGATCGTCATCACAAATCAAAAGCTCGCCAGCAAGCTTCCTTCTGGGAATTGGAGCGTGACCTCAATAGATGATCGGGGCCGCATAGCAGATGAAGTAGAAGGAAACCGATTGCGCTCTAATCCTGCGGAGAGTGGCCACCTCGCATATGTGATCTACACCTCAGGTTCTACCGGAACACCAAAGGGAGTTGAGATCACCCATGGTGCACTTGAGAACCTGATTCGCTGGCATAACGAAAACTTCAATGTGACACAAAACGACCGCGCGACGCATCAAGCGAGTCCAGGCTTCGACGCGGCGGTCTGGGAGGTGTGGCCTTATTTAGTCGCTGGTGCATCGGTCCTGATTACTGACGATGAGACTCGAACCGATCCAGAGTTGTTTCGCAACTGGTTGGTGGAATCGGCGACGACAATAACTTTCGCACCTACACCCATGGCGGAACGGCTGATCCAATTGCAATGGCCCGCCAACGCTAAGTTGCACACGCTGCTCACCGGCTCTGACACGTTGCGCAGATACCCGCACAAAGATTTACCTTTCAAACTTGTCAATAACTATGGCCCGACTGAATGTACGGTTGTGACCACTTCGGGCGATGTCCCTTCTGGGCAGTCTGTTAATAGACTGCCCAGCATTGGAAGGCCCATCACAAACATGCAGGTCTTCATCTTGGACGAGCAGCTACGCCATGTGCCCACCGGTGTCACCGGCAACATTTATATTGGCGGCGTTGGTCTAGCCCGAGGGTACAGAAATCGCCCTGACCTTACCTCTGAACGATTCATTTCCAATCCGTTCTCAAATGACCCAAGTGCTCGTTTGTATAAGACGGGGGACCTAGGCAGTTTCTCGCATGATGGCAACATCCATTTCGTCGGGCGTTCAGACAATCAGGCTAAAATCCGCGGTTACCGCGTCGAACCAGACGAAGTAGCCGCAGCGCTTGATCGTTATCCAGGCGTTGATGCGAGTGTCGTCATCACTCGGGATAAGGGTGATGAAAATGAGTTGGTGGCTTATGTCGTTGCCGCAAAAAAGGATGAGGAACCAACTGAAAAGCTCTTAAGGGAATTTCTTCTTGAGAGCTTGCCCGAATACATGGTGCCCGCCGCCTTTTATCGTCTGGAAAAGATTCCACTAAACTCCAGCGGCAAGATAGACCGCATCGCCCTTTCTTCTTTGCAAGATCAGGAAGTGCTCCGACGCGACGATCACGTTGCTCCGCGCTCTCCAGTTGAGGAGAGACTGGCAGCCATGCTCTCCACTCTGTTGCGTGTCGACAAGATCAGCGTGACTGACAACTTCTTCCTGCTCGGGGGAAACTCGTTGTTGGGTGCGCAAGTGATTGCTCGAGTGCGTGATGCGTTCGGCGTTGAACTTTCATTGCTCAGTCTCTTTGAACACCCCACGATCCAAGAACTTTCCAGTGAGGTCGAGGGTCTACTCCTTGCGAAGCTTCAGGAAATGTCGGAAGAAGAAGCTGTGCAACTGCTCAATCCCGCAGTGCCGCAAAAGCTCTCGCAATCTTCGCCTAAATAGTAGCGAGCCCTCCCCATGTCACGAGCCGCAGGTCTATCACAAACGAAGCGCCAACTCCTTGAGGAGTATCTGAAAGGGAAAGTCTCGGAGAATGCCCCTCCTTTATCTGCGATATCGCCCAGGATACCCGGGGCGCGAGCGCCACTCTCATTCGCGCAAAAAAGGATGTGGTCGCAATCTAATAGCCTCCCTACTCCGACGCTCTACAACGAGTCCATCACACTGCGACGACATGGCCCGCTTGATATGCGCGCTTTGGAAAGGGCACTGCTGGCCGTCATTGAAAGACATGAGATTTGGCGCACTACATATGACGTGGTCGCAGGCGAGCTGTTGCAGCTGGTTCAACCCCTCCCAAATTCTTTTCCGATGTCGCTGGTAGACCTCAGTGGGCTAGCTGCCGATGATCGGGAGGAAGAGATAAGAAGATTGGGCAATGAGCAAGCTCGCATGCAATTCGACTTAGAGCAAGGTCCACTGCTTCGAGCTGTGGTGGTCAAGGAAGGGGAAGAAGAATTCAGGATCCTGGCTACTGCCCATTTAAGTATTGTGGATGGTGTTTCTGTATACCAAATCCTCCCAACAGAGATTGCAGAGTTGTACGCCGCCTGTTCTCAAGGCAAGACCATCGAGCTGCCGGAATTGCGCGCGCAGTTTTCAGACTACGCACTTTGGCAACAGCACTGGTTGAACTCCGTCGCCGCAGATGCGCAGCGGAAGTATTGGCGTGCACGGCTCTCTGGAGAGCTTCCCCGGTTAAACTGGCCTATCCGTCTCGACCAAAATAGCAGGCGCTCCATCCAGGGTTCGTTCAAGTCATTCACACTTTCGAGCGATCTCTATCGAGCTATGCTGGAGTTCTGCCGGCGCGAGGGGATCACGATGTTCGCGCTCTTGCATCTCGCGGTCGCGTTGCTACTGCAGACCTACTCCGGGCAAGACCAAATAATTCTGGGCACATTTTCACCCGCTGGCCGAAAGCGGCCGGAACTGCAAGGGACGATGGGGCACTTTCTCAATCCTGTGGCACTACGGACGCGGTTGTCTTCTGCTGCCACTCTTCGAAAGCTGCTGCAGCAATCGCAACGCACCATCTCAGAAGCGATTGCAAACGATGACTTACCTTTTGAGCTAGTGGTTCGAGAAGTAGATCCGGAGTCAACCACGGATCATCCATTGTTCAACGTAGGCATTTCACTTCAACCTCCCGTTTCAGAGGTTCACTCCCAGTGGTCAGTGACGTCGATGGACGCCGACAATGGCGGCACCTTTTGGGACCTCTACCTTGCCTTCATCGAGCAACCGGATGTTCTCTCACTCCGAGCGCAATTCAGCACTGATCTGTTTGAACCAAGCGCTATTGCTCAACTTGTAACAGACTTGCAAACCTTGCTATCAGCGGCACTGCAGAATCCTGAATCATGTAGCTCGGCGATATGCGCGCAAGCCGGTCTACATAAAGCTACGCAAGCAAAGTAAAACGCAATGTGCCATAACACCTGCGACAATTCTCAACTGACAGCTCACAAGTCTGGCGTGATAACACAACCTCCCCAAGCCGTCGCAACTTCCAGTGACTTCCGTGTTGGAAAATCGTTTACCCCGCCGACTTGGTATTACGAGCTGGCGAAATGGGTTCAAGATCCTTCGACCCCGTCCAACGTGGCGCATAACTATTCACTCCCACTGAGGATTCGAGGAAATCTCGACCTAGCTGCGCTGGAAGGGAGCATCGTCGAACTGCTAAACCGCCACAGCGTACTGCGATCCTCTTTTGCGATATCCCACGACGGCAGCCTCCAGCAATTGATCACAGCTCCTCTACAAAGTTTCTCCCTTGAGCTCATTGACCTCTCGGATCTGAGAGAGGCTGAAAGAGAAAACAAGGCACGTAAGGTCATTGTTGAAGATGCTCAAAGAGCATTCGATCTTAAGCAACCACCGAATCTTCGCGCAGCAGTGCTTCGCTTGGCCGATGATGACCACCTGCTCCTGCTCACGACTCATCACTGCGTTTGTGACGATTGGTCCACCGGAATTCTTGTTCGCGACCTGTTGGCTCTCTACTCGTCCGCAGTGACGGCGCAAGCGCCGGCATTGCCAGCGTTGGACTATAAGTATGGACAATTTGTCCAGTGGCTCAACCAAAAGCTTTCGCCCGAAATGCAAGTGCACCTGAATTATTGGGATGAATTAATCCCAGCTGATAACGACTTCCATCACGTCGTTCCGGACCATGAGCGAGCCAATCCGCGCACCTTTAAAGGAGCCCACGAAAAGCTGGTCCTTCCGTCATCCCTGGTCAGCACGATCACCAAGTTGAGTCAGGCCGAAAGGGTTAGCCAATTCATGTTCCTGCTCGCGGCGTTGAAATGCACGTTGCATGCCTACTCAAGAGAACGGATGATCGGGGTGGGAACTTGCGTCGCAAACCGGCCCCTGCTTGAACTTGAGCAAGTGGTCGGTCCTTTTGCGAATGTGGTGGTCTTGCAAACAGAGATCTCCCCGGATCTGCAATTCAGGGAGGTGCTACGGCGCATTAGACAATCCACACTCAGTGCGTACTCGCACCAAATTATTCCATTCGGATCGTTAGTACGGCGTCACCAAGCAGACGTTGATCCATGCCGGAACCCGTTATTTCAGGTGTTGTTTGTCTTCTTAAATGCTTCTAGCGAGACTTGGCATGCAGAAGGCTTGTCCGTTACACCGTATAAATTCGATACAGGAACAGCGCGATACGAACTCAACTTTTGGGTCAAGATGCGGGAAGAACTCGAGTTTAATTTGCAGTACAACTCCGACTTGTTCGATAGGTCTTCGGCATCTCGTCTCTTACAAGATTACCGACAGGTTCTCGAAGCTGTGTGTGCCAACCCAGAGCTTCGCGTTGGCGAAATCAATTTGGATCGGAAAACACCTCGGCTTAGGCAAGTTGCGGAGCCAAACAACATTGCGGGGACTCGTTCGGCAGCAAACGCTAAACCCCAAGGAGAGCTGCAACGCAAGTTGCTCGCAGCATGGGAGTCGGCCCTTAATAGAAGGCCAATTTCCGTGAACGACGACTTCTTTGAGCTGGGCGGCGACTCCCTCACAGCCGTGCGTCTGTGCGCCCAGATGGGAAATGAAATCGGCAGGGACATTCCTGCTGGAATTCTCTTCGAAGCCCCTACTGTCGCTGCTTTGGTAGAGGTTCTCACTAACGGGAGTTCACAAGATAAGTGTCTGGTGACGCTTCAAGCTGGTACCAGTACGCAAACGCCACTCTTCTGCATCCCCGGTCAGACAGGAAGCGTGATGATGTACCGAAGCTTGGCAAAATGTTTGGGCGCGGATCAGCCAGTCTTCGGATTGCAACCGAAGGGGCTCGACGGCAGCGCCCCCCCCTACCGCCGCATAGAGGATATGGCTGCCAATTTCATCCGCTCCATGAAATCAGTTCAACCACGTGGACCGTATTGCCTCGCCGGCTTTTGCATGGGCGGAACCGTCGCGTTTGAGATTGCACAACAGTTGCAATCGTCAGGTGAATCTGTAGTGCTTTTAGCACTGATCGAAACTTACGATTGGCGATTTCTGAATGAAATGTCCCGTTTCGACGAACTCTATTTCCGTGTTCAGCAGTGGCTCTTCAGTTGGCGTCCAGGTGGCATACGCCACAAAGAGCTGCGAGGACGTCGCGATTTGAAATCCCTGATTGCTGTTGGAATGCCCGGTCGGGGGACATCCTTGCGGGCCAACTCCGATTTTTGGCAAAAGCCCGCGGCAGATTTGGTTTCAGAGGGCAACGAGCAGGCCGCTATGTCCTATGTGCCAAGAGAATATATCGGACCCATTTTGTTTGTGCGCCCGGAGAAAGACTACGCTCGGCATGTCAGACCGAAGATGAGTTTGAAAGCATTTGCGCTAAGCGCAGTGGAGGAATTCATTGTCCCAGGTTATCCATCAGAGATGCTGGAAGAGCCACACGCGCATACACTCGCTGAAAAGTTTAGGGCTCACCTGAACGAAGCTTTTCAGTCTGTAAGTCAGCAGATGAATTCATGTCTTCGAAGCTAGGGATGCTCGCGCTCTGGTGCGCATTGTCTACGTTTGCCATCGCAAACGACTATTATGTCTCCCCGGTAGGCAAAGACACTAGCACTGGTAATCGCTCAAGCTCCTCGGTGAAGACGATCTCCCACGCCGCATCTTTGGCACATTACGGAGACACCATTCACGTAGCTCCGGGAACATATTTTGAAAACGTCGTTTCCAACGCTACTGGCATATCCTTCGCGCGAATCGTGTTCGTCTCTGACACGAAGTGGGCGGCAAAAATCATCGGCTCAGGGTGCAAGGCGTTCGCTCCTACGTACAACTGCGATTCTCATTTCAATGCTGTCTGGCATAACAAAGGTGATTTCGTTGATATCGTTGGATTCGACATTTCCGGCGACGGTCACATTGGCATCCAGAACGATGGCTCCGACGTTAATGAAGTGGAGAATCATGTTCACGGCATTGCTGGCCCGGGGGCTTGCATCGGATACACCGGGGGAATCGCTGGGATCGACAATACTAATGCCAATCGAAATCCCGCTTCGCTAAAAAACAACAATGTCTTGCGAAATTGGATACACGACATCGGCTGGGACGGGAAGCATTTCTGCGGTGGCGGAGGCCACGGTATCTACCAAGCGAGTCCCGGTGGCAAGGTACAGAACAATCTGGTCTACAAGGGTTCGGGGCAAGGCATAACCATGTGGCACCACGCTACCAACATAGTCATTACTAACAACACAATATTCCAGTTCAATACGGGAATCATTCTCGGGGCAGATCCCGCAACGGGTGCATCTGCAGATAATTGCATTGTCAGCAACAACATAATTCGGAACGTGGTAGAAGACGCTGTCCACGAAACTGGAACTGTTGGTATGCACAACACCATTTCAAACAACCTGACTTATGAAAATGGCGGAAAGGACTATCAGCTGGGTAATGGGCACAGAGTTCTGAATTCCGTGAATGCCAATCCATTGTTTACGGATTGGAAAGTATCTGGGACCGGGGATTACCATCTCACCGCTGGAAGTCCGGCCATTGATTCCGGTGCGGTAGAAAATGCTCCGCTTGATGATTTCGATGGTGTTGCTCGACCTGAAGGAAAGGCCTTTGACCGCGGGGCCTATGAGTTTGTGAGAAAAAGCACTAAAGCAGGACGTCAGTAAAAATGCGATGCGCTGCCCGGATCACGGACAGCGCATCGAATCGCGAGCAACTGTTTATTGCCAGGGCCACAAAGCCGGAGAAGAACCAACTTCAAAGGCGCCGATGTCTGGTGTTGACCGTGCGCTGCCATCGAAGTCCCGACTTGGAGCATTTGTGAGTGTTCCTGCATTTGCAGCAGGTCCACCGGCCTGTATGTGATAGTCGCCTGTTTGTGTGCCTGTGTAGTTGATGAACAACCCGCTGTTCGTTCCCGTGGTGATTGAATTGGTTGGGCTGCTCACGGCCATGGAGTAACCTCCGCCGGTGTTTCCGAACGTGATGTTATTCGAATACACGTTATGGCTTCCGATGTGCCCGCTAGGATAGCTAGTCTCCTTGATACCGGGGCTCGTAGAGGTTACGCCGTTATTGATGGAAATGTTGTTCTTAACGATCGTGTAGTCATCGGTGACGGTTCCATCAGAACTGATGATTATCCCGGCATAGCCGTTGTTGAATGTTGTGTTGTTGACCACGATTTCATTGGTTGTGTGGCCGTAGACGTGGATGCCAAAACCAGCGTTGTGAAAGACGATATTGTTCGTCATCGTATTATTGTTCGTCCCCGCATAGATTCCGTGCGACTGGTTACAAGCCTGCGGAAAGGGCACATTGTTGGTAGAGATGTTGTAGATATAGTTGCCATCCACAAGATTGCTTCCCACATTTGTAGTGGCAGCGAGCGACCCTGTGCCCAGATATATTCCAGCGCCTGCAAAGCAGGATATTGTGGATCCCGCGCTAGGAACGTCGTGGACTCGGTTACCTATGATCTTTGAATCGTGAGCATAGGTGGCGATGCCGATTCTGCTGGCAGTATTTCCAGTCACGTCAAACCCTACAATGTCAGTGTAGTTGCCGTTATGAGTAGTGGAGTTAACCCCAAGCTGGAAAGCATTGTTTCCTCCGCTGCCCACGATCTTGGCTCCCCAGCGCACATCAGAGATGTAGCGGATTCTCGCGGTCGCAGTGCCGTTTGCCTGACTCACGATGTCTCCGGAATAAGTTCCGGGCGCCACGTGAATCGTCCAGCCAGCTTGCGCCAGACTCGCTGCATGTCGAATGGTCGCCCAAGGACGGCAAGCTGAGCCATCGTTCGAATCGGAGCCGTTCGTGGCCACGTAGAAGTTGCCACTTGTCCCCGCGGGTGCGTTGCCAGCGAACGTAACACTTGAGTTTGAGGAAGCGCTAGAGTCGTACGCGCTGCGAGCGGTTACGGTTGCAGCGCTGACTGACGGACACGCCGGCGCAACGTACAGTCCGGATGACGAAATCATGCCCAAAGTGGCATTTCCGCCCGTGACGCCGCCCACCTGCCAGATGATGCCCATATTGCTGGTTCCGGAAACGGTTGCGGTGAATTGTTTTGATTGCCCCCCTTGTATGGAAACTGACGTCGGGGAGATTGCAACACCAACTGACGTTGCGGTCGGAAGAATGCTGACGTTAGCGCTTGCTGACTTCGTGGAATCAGCCATGCTTCTCGCGCTCACGGTAACCGAACCTGAAGGCACTATTGAAGGTGCGGTGTAAAGCCCCATTGCAGAGATTGTTCCCACTGTTGAATTGCCACCCTGTGACCCGTTTACAAGCCATGCCACAGAGGTGTTTGTTGTGCCGCTGACTGATGCTGTGAATTGTGCAGAAGCTTGCGTCTGAAGGACTGCAGTACTGGGAGAAATAGAAACTGATACCGCTGAAGTGCTCAACTTCACATTCAAAGTCAAAGTGGTAGATGCATAGTTGCCAACATTGTTCCACGCACGCACGATCACTTGGTGTGTGCCCGCTGACATTGCAATACTAGGTGCGATGTTTTGTGTTGCTCCTGTCTTCCAAACTCCAACACCATCCACGTAGATCCACCAACCGGTTATGGAATGGCTTGAGGTTGCATGTGCGTTGATTGTTACCGGGGATGAGACGGTACTTCCGGAAAGAGGGCTTGTGACTTGCACGGTGATGGCGTATGAGAACATCGAAAAACAGAATACGAATATGACTGCAGCTAACAAATTATGTTGTTTCAAAATTACTCCTGTGGTCTGTTTTGGTGAGTGGCACGCAACAATGCGAACGAAGTCCGTGCTTGGTAGGGCGATCTAGAACCGCAACAGATCAGAGCCTGTAAGCGGCGCCCGAATGACGATCTATCTGTTCAGACGTTACTGGCGCCAGCAGTTCGCACCTATCCGCGAAATACCTCAAAGGTGCAGGAGTTATCACGTAGTGCAGTGATCGCAAGTTTGTAGCGGGTTAAGCTGATTCACTCACCGGCTGGGAAACACGTAACAGAGCGATTGAAGGCATGTATGAAGATCAGTTGGGTTAACCACGCGTCATTTGTAGTGCAGCAAGGGGACGTTGCTCTCATATGCGATCCATGGCTCGAAGGCACTGCTTTCAACAACGGCTGGTCGCTCATTTCAAAAACGCGCTTCGACTTCAACGACTTCGATCGCATCAGCCACATCTTCTTTTCGCATGAACACCCTGACCATTTCAGTCCTTCAAATGTGAGAAGGACTCCACAACACGCGCGCAAGAACATTACGGTGTTATTCCAGGAAACTCGCGACAAACGTGTCGTAAATTTTTGCAAGTCTTTGCAATTCCAGACAAGAGAACTCCCTGAGGACCAATGGGTGCAAATCTCGGAAGATGTCTCAATCTTGTGCGGCAAGCAAGGGCGGATCGATTCCTGGCTGGCAATACGTTCCCATGGCGAAGTCATCTTGAACATGAATGACTGTGTCTTTGAATTTGATTCAGATTTGGAACACATTGCCGAACTTGTCGGAGTGCCGGACGTCCTACTCACCCAATTTTCATTCGCGAACTGGGTGGGTAATCCTGACGACGTCGACGGACATCGTCTGATGGCAAAGCACAAGCTTCAGGAAATGCGCCGACAGGTGAAGATACTGCGGCCCCGCACACTGATTCCCTGCGCAAGTTTTGTCTGGTTCTCGCATGAAGAAAACTATTTTGCGAACAAGGAATCAAATCGCATTTGGGATGTCTACGATTTCACAACCCGCGAACTCGGAATCAAAACGGTCGTGCTATATCCAGGCGATGAGTGGGAAATCGGTGGGGACCACGATTCGGCGGCAGCGTTGGCTCAATACAAGAATGATTACAGCGCATTCGAAAATTCGCCCGTGCTCGGGAAGTCCCCAACTATAGGCATTGAAGACTTGCACGCCGCGCACAAGACTTTTCTTCGCAAGCTGTTCGCCCGCAATCGAAATCATCAGCTCTTGAGGGCAATTCCTTCCTCCACGTTTTTCATTACTGATCTTCATCTTCACGCAACATTTTCCATTTTGGGGGGAGTAAAAGTAGTAGAAGGCAGCAGTGTTCCCGCGGATATCTGTTTATCCTCAGAGTCACTGCAATATTGCCTCTTGTATGACTGGGGCGGAGACACGCTCGCCGTCAATGGGCGTTACTCCGTTCCGAATGGCGGTCGCCCGGAACGTTTTTTTAATCTCTTCCGGGTGCAGGCCTACAACTCAACTGGTAAAGAGTTCGACGCGGCGCTTCTTCTCGACATTGCCAAGCGCTGGGTAGGTCGAAAACTGAACATGCCTGCTCTCCAGCGAAGCCACCGTTAAACGAGTTTTGACCAGAGACCAAAAAGATGGCCACCGTTCCTAAATCTCCTGCTCCGCTATACGGCAAAGCAGATCTGCAACTCAGCCTTTATCACCTGCTTGATCCAAAGGTTCTTGCCGATCCTTACCCTCTCTATCATCGCTTGCGAACTGGGGCTCCTGTGCATTGGGACCCGTTTTTGCATGCGTGGGTAGTAACCCGTTATCACGACGTCATTAAGGTGCTGCACGATTTCAGCGCTGACCGCACCCCCACCCCTGAGCAATTAACAGAGATGGGATTGTCTTCTTTCAACCCTGTGGCGCAGGTGATGGTCAAGCAGATGTTGTTCATGGACGCGCCTGCCCATACAAGGTTGCGGGCACTCGCGTCTGCTGCCTTTTCTCCAAGCCGGGTTGAACGACTGCGTTCCCACATCCAGGAGATTGTGGATAGGCTGATCGATGCTGTGTCAGAGTCGCGAGGAATGGACCTGATTGCGGATTTCGCGAATCCTTTACCGGCAATAGTTACTGCGGAAATGCTGGGAGTACTGGTTTCTGACCATGAGGACCTAAAATCCTGGTCCGCAGACTTTGCTGAGATGCTCGGGAATTTTCAACATAATCCTGATCGCATTCCACGTGTTGCCGCCACAGTCGAGAAAATGATGGCGTATTTCCGAAATGCGATTGCAGAGCAGAAAAAGTATCCACAAGGCGGACTCATTCACGCCCTCGTTACTGCAGAGATCAATGGCGACCGCTTGACTGAAGAGGAAGTGATCGCCAACACAATCGTCACCATGGTCGGCGGCCAGGAGACTACAACCAATCTGATTGGAAATGGAATCCTCACGTTGCTGCGGAATCCCGGAGAACTCGAAAGGCTTCGTTCGAATGAATCCTTGATCCAATCGGCTGTAGAGGAATTGTTGAGGTATGAGAGCCCGAGTCAACACACTGCTCGCATTGCTCCTAAGGATGTGGAGATGGGAGGGAAGTTGATAAGGAAGCGGGATGCAGTTATCGCTGTCATGGCCGCAGGGAACAGGGACCCCGAAAGATTTCCTGATCCCGACGTGCTAGACCTCGGAAGAAAAGACAATCGCCATCTTGCATTCGGATGGGCCGCCCACTTCTGCTTCGGAGCCGCACTCGCTCGTATTGAAGGCCAGATAGCGTTCGCGACATTGTTGCGTCGCCTTCCGAATCTGCGGCTCAATGCCGACCCTGCCACCCTTTCTTGGCGATTCAATCTTGGCCTGCGCGGACTTGACGCTCTGCCTGTCAGCTTTTGATTGCAACAATGCCCCGCGTTTCCACAGAAATACTGACTCTTGCGAGTGGTGAAATCCATGTCTGGAACACTCGAATTAGCGAGGTTCCAATGCCGGACGAGCGCCTGGAGCGACTGTTGTCGTTGAATGAAAAACATCGCGCATCGCGGTTCCGATTCGACAAAGACCGTCGACAGTTCATCGCTTCTCATGCTCTGTTGAGGTGGATCCTTTCCCTCTACGCAGGGATTGAACCTGAGGAGCTGGAATTTACTCACAACGCGTTTGGGAAGCCGAAACTCAACAGTCGATCGTCAGGGAACGAATTGAATTTTAATTACTCCCACTCACATGACGTTGCAGTTTTTGCCTTCGCTAAAGGGAAGCAAGTCGGGATCGACGTGGAACTTATTCAGCCGGAAGTTTTACACGAGGCGATTCCCGAGCATTTTTTCAGCAGCTTCGAGTCAGGTACCCTGCGCTCTGTCCCAATCCCGCAGCAGTCCTTTGACCTCTTCAAATGCTGGACACGGAAAGAGGCATACGTTAAAGCGCGAGGTGCGGGACTGCAAATACCTCTGGACAGTTTCGCTGTCTCCGGTGAGCGAGTACAGTTCGGCAGGCAAGAATCAGAGTGGGCGCTCCAGTCGTTTACCCCAGCGGACAACTACGTGGGTGCACTAGCCACTGAGGGCGAATGCTCGAGCACCATTTTTATTCAGTCCGCAGAAAAATTGTTGGCCAAAGAAGGTGTCCCATGTTGTACCAGTTAATGAAACTCCCGATTATCACGCTCGTCGTCTCATCGATGTTGGCGCAGCCGGCTTCGCTGGCTTTCGCGCAAGTAAAACCTGACGCCAACTCGCGCGCTTCGCAGCAACAGAGCGAACCGGGCAGCCCCAGCCAGCAAATGCCAGAAGTTTCGATTGGCGCTGGCGATCTCCTTGAAGTCAGTGTCCTCGGGGCGCAGGATTTCACTAAGCAGATCCGCGTCAGTTCGACGGGCGACATATCTCTACCCCTGATTGGTGCAATTAGAGTCGGTGGACTTTCAACGACGGCCGCCGAACAACTCGTTGCTAAACGACTGGTGGAAGGTGGCTTCTTTTCCGATCCGCAAGTCTCCATCTTTGAGAAGGAATATGCCACGCAGGGCGTCTCGGTGCTGGGCGAGGTTTTAAAGCCGGGAATTTACCCCCTGCTGGGACGCCGGTCAGTCTTCGACGCGATCTCTGCTGCTGGAGGAACAACGCCCCGCGCTGGGAACGAGATAACCATCACTCATAGGGATTCACCAAACAAACCGGAAACCGTAGCTCTCTCCTACGCGAGCGCCGGATCCAAAGCTGGCGTAAATGCGCAGGTAATGCCCGGCGACACTGTCGTAGTTTCCAAAGCTGGGATCGTATACGTTGTAGGTGATGTAGCTAAGCCCGGGGGATTTGTCATGGAAAATTCAACCATGACGGTGTTACAGGCGGTGGCTATGGCACAAGGGGCGAATCAAACCGCGGCCCTGAATGGCGCCAAACTCATCCGCAAGGTCGAAAACAAACCGCAAGAGATCGCAATTCCGCTTAAAGAGATTCTTGCGGCCAAGTCACCCGACCTCAGTCTGCAGCCCGAGGACATCGTTTTCGTGCCTAACAGCGCGGGAAAGAGTGCTGCACGGCGCGGCCTCGAAGCAGTCCTGCAAACCGCCACGGGACTGGCCATTTATCGTCGCTAGTTATACCCGCTCAACTTTAAACGTCATCGCCTCTTGTGTTACACTCGATGCATACTCTTCGACACGTTGTCATGCAGATTTTTCTTCCCGTCGAAGCTCCTTGCAATCACCCTTAGAGGGCGCGTAGCTCAACTGGCAGAGCAACTGACTCTTAATCAGTAGGTTGAAGGTTCGATTCCTTCCGCGCTCACCATTCCTTCAACAACATACAAAGGCGAACAACTCTGCGGCGTAATCTCGCGCGGGGATAACTTCCCATTTGCAACAACAATTCAGCCAGGAAACACCGCGCAGTATCCCCCATCTTAAGTCTTCCACGCACAGATAAAGCAAAAGGAATCATCATTATGGATATGAAACTTGAAGTTTTGGTCGTACCTGTCTCTGATGTCGAACGGGCCAAACGCTTTTATGAGAAACTGGGATTTCGCTTAGACGCCGACGTCGGTAATGAGGAATACCGTATTGTTCAGTTCACTCCGCCCGGTTCTGAGGCTTCGATCATCTTCGGCAAGGGGAGTCACCTCTGCACAGCCAGGCTCCATCGACCACATGATTTTGGCGACATACGACATCGATGCCTCGCGAAACGAACTCCTCTCGCATGGCATCGAGGTGAGCGAAGTCTTTCACGACTCCGCAGGCAATCTCGCCGGCGGCTTTCATATCGGCACCGAAGGGCGCTCCCCGGGTCCAGATCCGGAAGGCCGTTCTTACGGCTCGTATGCCTCATTCAAAGACCCCGACGGCAACGGTTGGTTTCTGCAGGAGATCAAGGAGCGGCTCCCGGGAAGGACATCGCATGGCTCGCTCCAAGGTAAATCTGCAGACATCCTGCTTGAGGCGCTTAAAAGCGCCGCAGCCGCGCACGGAATTCATGAGAAGGAGCTAGGTAAGGCCGATCCTGACTGGCCAAAGTGGTACGCCGAGCATATGGCGCGCACACTGAGCACCGCCGCCTAAGACCCTGCCACTTGCAGATTACTTTTCCTTCGTGAAAACCTTATCGACACCCCTGCGTTTCAGGAGCATCTGGTTTTTCAGGGCATCGAATTCCATGACTATTCCCGGAGGTTCGATCTTAAATTTATCTTGTGCTGTCGCTTCGAGGGGGTAAGAGGACTGTCCCGTCGGCTGCGCGTATGGCGTCGCGCCATCTCTCGTGATCGTGAATTTCACGGGAACTTCCGGGTTCGAATAAACTCCCACGTATTTGTCCAGAACTTCCGGGCTGACATTAACCGCCTCGAAGCTGGGCATCGTAAACGGCTTGTTGCGGTAGATATCGTAAACGCCACCGACGATGTTAGCTACGGGGTAGACCTTCCCGTTCGAAGTGTAGGCGATTGCCAGCTTTTCTTCGGGCAGGTAAGCCAGCCAAGCTCCAAAGCCGTCGATTCCGCCACCGTGCCCATAAAACGTCTTGCCGTCCAGCGGGTAAGTTTCCATTGCCATCTTATTCTTCATCATCTGGTCGAGGCTCTTCTGCGATACGAGCTTAAGCTCGAACAACGCTTGGATGAATTTGGCCATGTCGTTCGGCGTCGAGATGATTGCTCCCGCGCCGCCGGGAATACTCAAGTTGGTCTCAACTTCCTGCTTCCACTCTCCAATCCATCGAAAGGAGAAACTTTCGTTCTTGCTGACATCTGTGTATCCGGTGCCGAGATAAGTATCCTTGAGCCCGATCTTTGAAGTGATTCTTTTCTGCAGGGCTTCCTGGTAGGTCTTACCCGTTACGTTTTCGACGATATAACTTAAAAGCAAGTAACCGGAATTGCTGTAGGAATATTTAGCGTCCGGCTCGAAGTCTGGAGTGCTCTTGGCGATAATAGCGACCATTTCGCTATGTGTCTTCGGATTCATCTTCCAGCTTGAATAACTCCGGTCGTCGGTTAAGTCATGGATACCGCTGCGATGCGCGAGAATATGCGCGATCGTGATTTTTCCGGCGTTCGGGATCTGCGGATAGAATTTGTCGAGCGTGTCCGTGAGCCTTAGTTTTCCTTCCTCCACAAGCTGAAAGATCATTGCGGCAGTGAACATCTTCGCGATGGAACCGATCCGGTATCTCGTCGTCGCTGTTAACGGCTTCTTTTCGGTTCCGTTGATCTGGCTAAAGCCGACAGAACGAGTGTAAAGAACGTTGCCGTCCTTGGCGATGGCCAGGCTCCCCATTGCCTTGTTCTTCTCGGCCAGACGGTCAAAGAATTGGTCCAGCTTAGCTTTGTCTGGCGTTTGTGCGTAGCCTGCACTGAGCAACGTTAGTGTTAATAAAAGTGCGAATCGTGTCTTGTATCTCATGCCTTTGGCCCTCATTGATTTCCTAAATTCACAAAGTCTGCCCGGATTGAGGGCGGAATCGGGAATGTACATCAACAACTTTGTCTCATCAAGGACTTTATAAAAAAAGCTGCTAGCCGTATTCGAAGTTGCTAGGCCAACAAACGTGCAAATCAGTTTAAGAATCGCCGATAAGGTTCTCGTCGCCACCTTGGCAGACAACGGCACCGCCAAGGATTTTGTAGCTTTGCTCCCTTTGAACCTATCCCATGAAAGATTTGTTTGGGCGCGAAAAGTACGGCGATTTGCCCAAAGCCCTCTCGGAGAAAGGGCCCAGAAAGGATAAGTACGAAGTTGGAGACATCGCTTATTGGTCTCCGGATCACCGGTTCGCCGTTTACTACCACCAGGATGGAGAGTCGATACCTTCTCCCGGCGTCATTCCCATCGCCAAGATCAACGGTGCGGCGGATGCATTCAATGTACCGGGATCAGTAACAGTCACCATTGAAGCTGCAAATAAGTCACAGGAATAACAAATGCAACGCAGGGTAGCAGACAACAGCTTGCTCACCAACCTCCCTTTGCGAGTACTCATCCAACAACTCACTTGTTCACCGTTTGCGCGGTTAAACGGAGTATTCGGTACGGGACCCGATGTCTGCCACAGGTTTTTTCAGTAGGAGTTGCTTTACTTCACTGCGTTGGCTGCTGCTTGCATTAGCTGGCGCAACCAGCGTCCCGTTATTGTCCGCACAGTCAGACCCAGCCACCGTAGGACAATGGTCATCAGTCCAAACCTGGCCCACAAGGGCAGTCTCGGCGCATCTGCTCCCCACCGGCAAAGTGCTTTTTGTCTCCTACTATGTGGAGTCCAAAAGCCCGCAGATTTGGGATCCTGAGACGAATGCGATTTCTGCGGGAGGCACAACTTCCTACGATCTCTTCTGCACCGGACATTCCTACCTGCCTGACGGACGCATTCTGTTCACCGGCGGGCACAAGGGCGACTACATCGGATGGCCTTACGCCAGTATCTACAATCCATTCACCAATACTTTTTCTGCGGCCCCCAACATGAATGCCGGTCGCTGGTATCCGACCAACACCACACTCCCAAATGGCGACATACTCACCATCAGTGGTGACATTGATTCCCAGACCAACGTCGACACCTTGCCGCAGATCTATCAAACGGCAACCGGAACCTGGAAGGATTTGAACACCGCACTGTTAGCGCTGCCCTTATATCCAAGAATGTTTTTGGCTCCGAACGGAAAAGTCTTTCTGGCCGGGCCAGACAGGGTGACTCGATATCTCGACACCACTGGCACCGGCGCCTGGTCCTCAGTGGCCACGACGAATTTCAATATCGCGCGAACCTACGGATCCGCAGTCATGTACGAACCAGGCAAAATTATGATCGTAGGCGGAGGCGGCCCTCCAACCAACACTGCCGAGACGATTGATTTGAACAGCGCCACCCCTGTTTGGAAGAAAACGGGGAACATGACCTATGTCCGCCGTCAGCACAATGCTACTTTGCTTGCAGATGGAACTGTCCTGATCACTGGCGGAAGCAGCGGCTCCGGTTTCGACGATTCCAATCTTCCGGTGTACAACGCCGAGATTTGGAACGCCGCTACGGGCACTTTCTCCAGCATGGCGCCCGAGGCCGTCTATCGCGGATACCATTCCACCGCGCTGCTTCTTCCCGATGGCCGGGTGCTTACGGCCGGAGGGAATGTCGGTGGCCACAACGCCGAAACTTATTCGCCGCCGTATCTTTTCAAAGGCGCCCGCCCGGCCATCAGTTCCGTACCCGCAACGTTTGGATTCGGCCAGAGCATTTTTCTGAGTACGCCGGACGCAGCGAACGTCGGGCAAGTTACATTCATCCGGCTGGGCTCAGTGACTCATAGTTTTGACATGGATCAGCGATTCATAAGCCTGTCATTCACCGCGGCTCCCGGCGGCCTCAACATCAATACACCAACGAATCCCAATATCGCCCCGCCCGGAAACTACATGTTGTTCATCGTCTCTGCCGCTGGAGTGCCCTCGGTGGCAAAGATCGTCCAAATCGGAACTAACTTAAGCCCGCCTCCGGTCGGAAGCATCATGGGGCAGGTGACAGATTCGGCTACAGGACCACTCTCCGGAGCGACTGTGTCGTTCAACGGCGGCACCACAACTACGGACGCCTCAGGTAACTACACGCTCGCAAATGTCCCAACCGGTTCGGTACAACTCACAGCATCACTGACCGGGTATCAGAACCTGACGCAGTCAGTGGCGGTGACTGCCGATACTAAGGCCACTGCAAATTTCGCGCTTGTCGCCGGCACTTCGTCTGGAACTGGCAGTGTCTCCGGCCACGTCACGAGTTCAAGTGGCGCATCACTGGCCGATGCTCAAGTCTCGTTTGACGGCGGTTCTGCTACCACTGATGCCGCCGGAAGCTACAACTTGCCAACAGTTCCGGATGGCAATATCCACATCACAGCTTCACTCAACGGATATCAATCGTCCGCCCGAATTGTTGCTGTCACGCAAGGCGCGCAGTCCACGGCGAATTTTGTACTCACTCCCAATGCTCCGCCGCCACCGAGCACTGGCACCATCTCTGGTATGGTCACGAAGCTTTCGAACGGACAGGTCATCGCAGGCACCATCAAATATGGGGCGGCTACAGCCACCTCCGGTTCAACAGGCAGCTACAATTTCACTGCAGTTCCGCCGGGCACGTATACCGTCACGGCTTCCGCCAACGGATATCTCCCTCGCTCTTTGTCAACCGCGGTGACCGCGGGTGCGAACTCCACATTGAATTTCCAACTTGCCACCGGTGGGAAAATTCGCGGTACCGTCACATCAACCACCGGCGCTGCAGTCTCAAGCACCACTGTGAAACTGTCAGGCGGGACCATTTCTACTACGGTTACGCTCACCACTGACACCTCAGGAAATTATTTATCGAATTGGATTCCGGTCGGCAGTTACACCATCACCGTTTCAAAGACCGGACGCGCCTCGCAGTCCAAATCCGGCTCCGTCACTTCTGGCGCAACTACAACCGTGAACTTTACAAGCTTCTGATCATGTTCAAAATATTCACGCTCGTTGCCTTCATAACATCGTTCGCGAGTACCTACACCTGCGCTCAGCGATATCGAGTGGTTGACCTCGGTTCATTGCAAGCCCGCAGTGTCGTTCCCGCGGCTCTCAACAACAATGGACAAGCCGCCGGCCGCACCGGTCAGCCGCACGGCGAAAGTACTCATGCATTCTTCTGGAGTGGCACTCGGCTCTTTAACATCAATCCTTTGCCTGGCGGCGAATACTGCGCTGCATTCGCGATCAACAATTCCGGAGACATCGTCGGGTATTCCAACACCGCGAAATCCATGCGCGCATTTCTCTGGACCACTGCTTCCGGTCTCGCAGATCTCGGCACCCTCCCCGGCGACACCAGCAGTGAGGCTCGCGGCATCAACAACACTGGGCAGATCGTAGGAACTTCCACCGGTCGTAACGGCGGCCATGCGTTTATCTGGAGCAATTCCGGAATGCAGTCTCTTGGCACACTGCCAGGCGATCGCGGAAGCCAGGCCTTCGGCGTAAACGATTCCGGTCAAGTGGTCGGCGGTTCCATAAGCCGCAACGCCACGCACGCATTTCTTTGGACGCGATCTTCCGGCATGCGCGCTCTCGGCGTGTTGCCAAATCAAACCACCAGTGTCGCACTTTTCATCAACAATGCCGGTCAGGTGGTCGGTTCTTCCACAGGCCACGACGGAACCCGCGGCTTCTTCTGGTCCGCGGCGGATGGCATGCGCGATCTCGGAACCCTTCCCGGAGGCGACTACAGCACTGCCACCGGCCTGAACAATTCCGGCATAGCCGTTGGAGCTTCCGGAAGCGCGCTCGGATTGCATGCTTTCATCTGGGACGAACTCAACGGAATGCAGGATTTGAATTCCTTGATCGATTCGCAAAATGTCGTTCTTACCGGCGCCTCTTCCATCAATGACAAAGGACTGATCATCGCTTTCGGCAGTCCGAGTTCAGGCGGCGCTCACACTCATGTTGTTGAACTTGATCACGAGAGCCATGCAGGCCCTCTCCACACTTTTGTACTGATCCCCGTACGCTAGTAATAACTCCGTGCAAAAAGAATTACCCACAATTGAACCGCTGCAATTGGTCGAAACTGCCAATCCTTTCAACGATAACGATTGGCTCTTTGAGATCAAGTATGACGGCATTCGTGCGCTCACTTATATCGTTGACGACACATGCGAGTTGTATTCCATCTGCCATTCACGGCTGAACGGATTCAACAGCGTCGCCTCATCCATCCAATCGTCATTGCGTGCCCGCGAATCCATTCTCGATGGCGAACTCGTCAGCATGGACGAGAACGGTGTCATCAAGTTTTCTGACCTGGTCGAACGCAAGGGACGCCTCTGCTATTTCGCTTTCGATCTTCTGTTAGTCAACGGACGTGACCAACGGGACCTGCCGCTCATCGAGCGCAAGCGGCGGCTGAAAGACATCATCCCCTCCAGCTCCGGCTTACTGCGCTACGCTGACCATGTTGTCGGAAACGGAGTGGCACTCTTCGACGTCGCAGTGAAGAACGATCTCGAAGGCATCGTGGCAAAGCCTCGGGAATCGCGCTATGAACCCTGTACGGTTTGGTACAAGATCAACGCCCCGCATTACACCCAGGCCAGCGGACACCAAGTTCTCAAGGAATCCGCCGAGCATTTCTATCGCGCCTGAGCGCGCGCGCTTCCGCCCTTGGAAATCTGAACCATGTTTCTTGAATACTACGGATTACGTGAACAACCGTTCGGCGTCACTCCGAACCCGCGCTTCATGTATGCCAGTCCCAGCCATCGTGAGGTGCTCGCGTCGTTGCTCTATGCGGTGCAGTCTGACTTAGGATTCTCTGCATTGATCGCAGACCCGGGTATGGGCAAGACAACGTTGCTCTTTGATCTGCTTGAGCGCTACAGGAATTCCGCGAATACAGCGTTCCTGTTCAACACACAATGCAACTCAAGGGACCTGCTCAGGCACTTGCTGTCCGAGCTTGGCGTCGAATCCGACGGACGCGATCAGTTCTCCATGCATGAGAGATTCAAGGAAGTGCTTCTTCAGAGCGCGCGCGACGGGAAAAAGGTGCTGATCATCCTCGACGAAGCCCACAATTTCGATGTCTCAGTCTTGGAAACGGTTCGCCTTCTTTCCAACTTCGAGACCAGCGATGCCAAGCTGATGCACATCATTCTTGCCGGGCAGACTCAGCTCGCAAACAAGCTGATGAGTCCCGGCATGACTCAGCTCTATCAACGCATCTCGATCGTGAATCGCCTCAAACCCTTCACGCCCGAAGAAACCATCGCGTACATCAACCACAGACTCGATGTCGCTGGTTATAAGGGCATGCCGTTGTTCAGCTCAGAGGCTATCGACAAGATCGCCTCTCTCAGCCAGGGAGTTCCGCGCACCATCAATCGTCTCTGCCTCGCGAGCCTCTCCATAGGATGTGCTCTCAACCAGCGCCAGATCCAAGCCAGCGTTGTGGACGAAGTCAGCGCTGATCTGAACCTGAGCACACTGTTGCCACCCCAAGTGGAGCCGCAAAAAAAGCCAGCCCGCATACGAGCGAACTCTCGCTCGTATTCCGCAACAGCCGCACCGCCACAGGAATCACCCGCACCCGCCTTTCCGAAGCAGGACTCCGTTTCCCAAGCCGCGCTCAGCCTGCCGCAAAGCCCGCCCATTGCAGCGCACCCGCCTGACCCCGCCATGGAGAAGATACGCAACGCCATTGCACCGCAACAGCGAGTGGTAGGGAAAGCGGCGTTGCGCGCAGCACGCGAACCGACATTCAAATTTCCATCCCGCCAATTCGTCACTACAACCTTGATGGTTATCGTAGGTATTCTCGTGATTGCTTGGCTAGTGCTTTACGGCATCCCCGGTGGAAACAAGATTTTTGCCAACAGCTCCAAAGCGCAGCCCACCGAAACACCAGCCGCAACAGCCACTCAAGAGAATCCAAACGCTGACGTTCCAAAAGACGAACTAGCGTCGCCCCCTGCAAGCATCTCTAGTTCGCCGAAGAAGACCGCGAACAAGCCTATTTTGGATTTGCTAGGAACTTCTGCCGCCAATGCCCCCGCGAAGTCCCGCACCAGTACTGGCCCCAACGTCACTCTGCCGAGTTTCGGAGCGCCCGCAAACTCCATGCCGGCTATCCGCATTCAATCTCTTTCCAAGCCCACTGCTCCGGGGCCTGAGCCAGCTCCGCCGAGAGTTGCCATCGCTTCCGCAACAACTCCCCAACCGCTCGCAAACGCGATGGGCAGTGTGATCACTGATAATCCCACGCTGAAGGTTGAGACTCCTCCGCCCGAGCCGGCCCCAAGCGCAATCGTTCCCGGACATGTGATCCAGAATCCCAAGCCGACTTATCCAGATGAGGCGAAAAGACTGGGCATAGAAGGTTCAGTTGTCCTGACTGCTGTGATCACCAAGGATGGGAAAGTGAAGCAGGTTCGCCGCGTCTCTGGCGACGCCCGGCTAGCGAATGCTGCCGAAGAGGCAGTACGCCACTGGAAATACGATCCTTACACCCTCAACGGCGAACCCATTGAGGCCAACACCAGCATCACCATCAAATTCACACTGGCGCAGAAATAGTTGACCTTACTCTTTCGGCTCCAACTCCAGCGCCGCAGAGTTCATGCAGAAACGCAGCCCAGTCGGCTTCGGCCCGTCTTCAAAAACATGTCCCAGATGCGACTCACATTGGCTGCACACCACTTCCGTGCGCGCCATCCCGTAACTCCGGTCGGTCACAGTCTCCACGCTCTCCTCGCGGATCGGCTGCCAGAAGCTCGGCCATCCACTGCCGGATTCATACTTCGCTTCTGAACTGAATAGTTCCTGCCCGCAAGCCACGCACTTGTAAGTCCCCGGCGTCTTCGTCTCGTAGTACTCCCCACTGAACGCCGGCTCGGTGCCTTTTTCCCTCGTCACTCTGTACTGTTCGGGCGTGAGCTTTGCCTTCCATTCGGATTCAGGTTTCTGGATCTTCTCTGTCATGGATTTTCTCCCACCGCTTTAGATACCGAAGAGGTTGAAAGGATTCGCGTTGCCCAAACTCAGGGCGCGCCCTACACTCATGCAATTGGGTGGTGGCGCCTAAACGCAAGCCACTGGGCTATGACATCCAAGTGTGGTGCTGGCCTACAATACGCCAGACGCCATTCACTTTTCGCAGCAGGATGTACTCTCCACCGCCGCATAAACCGGCACAGAAGTGGTTGGCGTATAAGATCGCTTCTGTCTTGCTGAAGTTAAATCCAGCCTGAGAAATGGCGAAATATTCATCCGTTTTTGGGAAATATAAGTGAAAATTTTCCAACTGTTCGGTGCTGATGAAGGAAGCTTTAGCGCCTAGAGGCAGGCGAATGTCTGCTCGGATTTCCGTGCGAAATGTATTAGTCAGGAGGAAGCTGCTGCGGGTGACGAAAGACGCTTCGGCAAAACGCGATTTCTCATCTGACCAAAGATTAGGTCGCGGTCTCGTTCCAAGCGCTTCTCCAGGGGTGCCCGGGGTCTCTGCTTCGCGCAGGATAATAGTTTGAAGTTCTGAAGCTGTTGCGGGTGGCTGGCGTAAGACTCTCTCAGAAAACAAATCTGAAAGCACTGCGCCCAATTCGGCCTGCGTTCGCCTTTGTTCAAGTGTGACCAGAATGGCAACGCCCAACAGAAAACAAGCGAATGCTATCGCCGTGCGAACGATCAGTTTACTGTGCCAACCGCTCTGCGCTGTTCTCCGGAGTGCGTTTGTCTGAATCAGCTTTGCGTTCTCCGTGTACTCCGTGCCTCTGTGGTGAAAGGTTCTAGCGCTATTCCTTCGACATCTTCTTCTTTATCTCAATATTCAACCGCTTGATCTTCTGATTGAGCGTCGACAGCGGAACGTGGAACCTATCAGCTGCCTCAGTCTGGTTCCAATTGCACTTCTCCAGCATGTCGATGATGATCCTGCGCTCGCACTCTTCCATGATGTCGAAGAGGGACGCATCAGGGCGCCCTTCAAGGATGCTCGTGATCGGGGCCCTTCCCACAATGTGGTCAGAGATCAGGTCGATACCAATTGTCGGCCCTGACGACAACACCACCGCGCGCTCGATCACGTTCTCTAACTCGCGCACATTCCCCGGCCACATGTAATCCATCAACGGACGCAGCGCCTCGGAACTCACCGTGGAAAGCGGCCTGCCGTTTTCCGCACAGAACCTTTGCAGGAAGTGTGCAGTGAGCAGCGGGATGTCCTCTGCGCGGTCGCGCAACGGCGGCAGATCGACCGTGATCACGTTCAACCGATAGTACAAGTCCTCGCGGAACCGGCCTTCCTTCACCATCGTCTTCAGGTCTTCGTTGGTTGCGGCAATGATTCGCACGTCCACTTGCAATTCTTGAATGCCGCCCAGGTGCATGAACTTGCGGTCTTGCAACACGCGCAGGATCTTCGCTTGCGTGTCCAAGCCCATCGAGCCGATCTCGTCCAGGAAGATCGTGCCGCGGTCCGCGACTTCAAACAGACCTTTCTTGGAAGCGATCGCCGAAGTGAATGCTCCTTTGACGTGCCCGAACAATGTGGATTCGAGCAAGTCAGCCGGCATCGAACCCGTATTCACTGGCACAAAGGGACGGTCTTTGCGCGGCGAGTTCGCGTGGATCGCTTTCGCGATCAGCTCTTTACCCGTGCCGCTTTCGCCCTGGATCAACACCGTCGATCGGCTCGGCGCAATCTGCGCAACTAGATCGAAGATGCGCAGCATCTTCTCGCTCTTACCGACAATGTTTTCGAAGTTGTAGCGCTGCTTGAGTGCGCGCTTGAGCTGTTGGTTTTCTTCTTCGGCGCGGCGCCTCGCCACTGCCGAACCCACATCGGCCAGCAGCTTCTCGTTGTCCCATGGCTTGGGGATGAAGTTCGTTGCGCCGCTTTGCATCGCACGGATGGCATTGTCCACCGTGCCGTGCGCAGTGATCATGATGACGGGCAGCGCTGCATCTCGCTCGCGGATATCTTCTAAAACATCAAGTCCATTGCGGTCGGGAAGGGAAATGTCCAGCAGGACAAGGTCGTACGTATTGCTCGCCAACGACGCCAAGCCTTGCTCGGCATTCTCCGCCAACTCCACCCGGTAATTTTCCAGCTCCAGCAGAGTCTGCAATGACTCGCGTATCGCATGCTCATCATCAATGATGAGGATCGACCCAGGCGTCGCCGCTTCGGGCGCTCTCGAAGCCTTTCGCGGATAAACCGCAACTTCAGACATTCGCAATAAACCTCGTTGACTCTAAACTTGGACGGTTGTTCCCTGGCTCGACTTCATCCGGCTCATGGGAAACTCAAGATTGAATGTGGTGCCCTTGTCCGGCTGGCTCTCGACGACGATCTTTCCAGCATGCTCTTGGATGATGCCGTACGTCACTGAAAGTCCTAACCCGTTGCCGCGTCGCTCGCCATCCCGCACAGAGTTCTTCGTCGTGAAGAACGGATCATAGATGCGCGCAATGTTCTCTTGCGCGATACCGCTTCCCGTATCCGTAACGCGCACCATCACCGCCGAACCGTTGCTCGTGGAGACATGCAACGTCCCGCCATTAGGCATCGCATCTTTGGCGTTCAAGAACAGATTGAGGAAAACCTGCTGCAGTTTTCCCGGATTGCCCACGATCATCGGCAGATCAGGATAAAGGTCATTCTTCAACTTGATCTTCGAACTGCGGAACTGGTGCTCCAGCAGAGTCAAAGTATCGTTGATCACTTTGTTGATATCAACGTCGCTGAATTCCGTTCCGCTCGTGCGCGAGAAGTTCAACAGGTTGTTGACGATCTCAGAGGCGCGGAATGTCTGCCGCGTGATCTTCTCCAGCAATCCAGAAAGCTTCTCGTCGCCTTGCAACTGCTTCGAGAGCATTTGCGCATAAGATGAGATCACCGCCAGCGGAGTGTTGACTTCATGCGCCACACCCGCCGCGAGCACGCCGATGGAAGACATCTTCTCTGCCTGCGACAACTGCGATTCCAGTGCGATTCGCTCCGTGATGTCATCCACGATGATCAGTCGCCCAACCACTTGGAAGTTGCGCGTCACCAACGGCGCAATCGCGATATTTGCAATGCGCGACTCGCCCGTCGGGGTGGATAGTCGGAACTTGTAAAGGTTGTGAATGCCCGGATTCTGTCGCGCTCTATAAAAATTCTCCACAAAATTTCCCGGGAATATATCGCTCAGCAGCTTGCCTTTGGCCTGCGCGCGCGGAGTCGCATACATCACTTCCATCTGCGAGTTCCACGACTCGATCCTATCTTCCAGGTCCACGGCCAGCACGCCAACACTTATCGACTCCACGATATTTTCGTTGAAGTCCTTAAGCCGCTCGTACTCCGCCACCTTCTGTTCCAGAGACGCATACAGCAGCGCATTCTGTATCGAAATTCCCAAATATCCCGCCAGCGTTTCGACCAGTTCCACGTCTTCGCTCGACAGGAAATCCCCGTGGATCGTCTTGCCCAATCCCAGCACCGCGATCGTCCGGTTCTGCACCTTGCACGGGATGTAATAGTTCAGATCGAGTTGCGCGATAGTCATCTGCGCGCTTGGCGTCTCTCGCACTGCCTGCCGCGTGTTGTCGAAGAACAGATGTCCCACTTCGTCTTCCGGACGCGGGACATTCAGGAAGCTCAGATCCAACTCGCCCTTGTAGTTGATCCCGAAGGCCTTGGCCATGAAGAACTCTTCCGGCCTCTCGCCGTTGGCAAGGATCAACGCAATGCGGTCCACCAGCAAAGTCCGCGACAATCTATCAACAGTCGCATTCAGCGTTGTGCTTAAGTCCGTCTCCGAACTCAGTTCGCGACCAAAATCCAGCAGCGTGCGCCGATAGTCATACCGCTTGCGGTCAAAGAACTGGTCCAGCCTGTCTTGGATAGTGTGCTTTATCGGCTCAAACAGCAGCGCGGTTATGACGATGGCTGCAATCAATCCCCAATTGCCTGACTGCAATTTGGCTTGGACAAATTGCGCAACTAGCGCAGCCACTCCGAAGTACATGCCAACAATGCTCGCAGTCGCCAGCGTGTAGATCACGCCTCGCTTGAAGATGATGTCCACATCCATCAACCGATACCGCACGATCGCATATCCAAAAGTCAGCGGCAGGAATATCAGCGACAGCACCGAAAGCTTCATCCCCGCACTGGGCAGCACACCGCGCAAATAGGGGATAACGTAAAAGATCGTGAACGGCGCGATGGCGAGGATCGTACCGCGCGTGATCCACTTCATTTGCTGACGAAGGATCGGCGTATCCGCCCGCCGATAGCTGTCCCAAAGAACCGTCGCCGCTGCTACGAAGTAAACGGCGAGATATGTCCAATGCAGTTGGTCCAGCCGAAATCGCAACAACTCCGTCGCCGCCAGTGTCTGCAATGCCAAAACGTGGACAGTCAGCAGCAGCGCGCCAGGAAGATAGATCGCCGCTCCCGCCCATTTGTGCTTTGAGAGGAAATCGCGTTTCTCAGGAAACGTTAGTGCGAAGTGCAGGAACAACGCCGGTTGCAACAGCCACGCCACGACGTTGCACCAGTAGATGCTCCAGTCAAACAGGTTAAATTTTCCCGTGTATTTGAATGAATAGAAGATGAACGAGACTAAGCAGAAAAGGAAGAAGTGCGCGGACTTCGGCGCAGTCCACCGCCTCAGCAGCACAAACAAGCCGATTCCCAAATAGATCAATGCAATGAGCCGCAGCCCGACGTTGAGGGAATTGTCTGCCGGAACCAGGATGACTTGCACATCCAGCGGGACACCGCCCCTCTGCAGCAGATATTTAACGTCGGAATAAATGCCTTTTTTGTAGAGCTGGCGCTCAAGAGCAGCGGTATTGCTTATGACCTGTCCATTGACTTCGTACAAGCGGTCGCCGGCCTTGATTCCCGCGCGCTCTCCCGGCCCCCCTGCATGGACACGTTCCGCCTGCAAGTGGTCGCCCGCTTCCACCCACCACACTCCATCGTTCGGGATGGTGGTTCTCCTCTCCAGTTGGAAGTTCAGCCAAGCGAAAACCATGGCTGCCACCGTCACGGTGGCCAGCACTACTGCTACGGTTCGCTCCTGGAGTTCCTTGGTCATAGACGCAGAAATTCGCTCGACTTAATACCCTGCAAGTGCATTGCCACTCGGCCCTTTGCATATACAGTTTTTGGACTGTAACTTGCCGAGTGTTTTCATAAGTATAGCCTTTACGTTGAATGTGCCACTACATATTTCCGTAGGGAGATGTGGAATTACGTATTGAGCCACAATCGCCGAATATCAGGCTTCTGCCCGAATAAACCCATCCGCCCCATCAAAGTTGACGGGCAAGAAAAACGGGAGAGTTTTTACACTCTCCCTTTAGAAGCGACAGAGGCGATTTCTACACACTTAGACTCCCACTTTCCCGTGCTCGGTTGTATTCTCAACTCAATAATGACATCGAAGCGCCTACTCGTCCCGCTCGGCACCGAAGAACGCTGGACTGCTGTCGATGGCCACCGTATGCGATACCTCTTCGCCGGTTCCGGCCCTCCGCTCCTACTCATTCACGGCCTGATGGGTTTTTCCTTCTCTTGGAGCGAAAACCTCGCCGTTCTCTCTGAACATTTCACTGTCTACGCGCCCGATCTCCTTAATACGGGATACTCCGAGCGCTGTGAACTCGACCCAACCCTGTACTCCACCGCTTCTCAGATTCTCAGCTTCATGGATTCGCTCAGCCTACATTCCACCGACATCCTTGGCTCCTCCTACGGCGGAACCGCCGCCATGATGCTCGCCGCCATCGCCCCGCATCAAGTGAACAGGCTCATCCTCGTCTCCCCCGCGCATTGCGGTTCCGAGGGAACCGCGCGCTGGCAATCGCAACTCTTCTCCACCACACTAGGCGGATACATCGCCAAGCTCCTCTACCTCGCACCCGCCGCAGTTCACGGATACTTCATCAAGCGAATGTACGCCGTCCCTTCACGCGCCCTTCCCGGCACCGTGCAACAATACGCTGCCGCCATCCGCATCCGGGGAACCATCAAACCACTCGTAAATCTCATGTGTTGTTGGCGCAAGAACTTTGATTCGCTCGCAGCGGTCATGCCGCAGATCAAAGGCATTCCCGCTCTGCTTGTCTGGGGGGACAAAGACGAAGTCGTCCCCATCTCCACCATGCCCGCGCTCGCCGCTAATTTTTCAAACGTCATCACTACCGTAATTCCCAACACCGGACATCTCCCGTACGAAGAACTCCCCGCCGAATTCAACCGCGCAGTGCTGCAATTCCTGCTCGCGCCCGCCCTGCAATCCAGTGGTCAATCCACTAGCCATTGACGTTTGCCACTTGTACCATTGAGTGTGCTCACCACCCTGCAATCCGCGCTCGCCAAAATCGATCGCCCTGCGTGGATACGCTTCTTCATCGCTATCTTCGGCCTCGCACTCGCCTTTACATCGGCACTTTTTTCCACTGTCTTCCGTGAAAACGGAAACCTCTTCGCCACAGCCGTAGCCGCCTCCATCTCGCTGCTCGCCGCAGGATTCATCGGCCTTTACACCGTCCCGTATCTCGCCAAACGCGTGGCGCTCGAAGGAATGCGCGAGGCCTTTGATTACGATTTCACGAAGGAAGGTATCGTCTATCTTGGAGTCGCACTCCTAATCGGAGTCGCCGCGCTCAATACCGGAAATAATCTTCTCTTCATCATTCTTGCCGCCATGCTCGCGGCCATCATCGTCTCCGGAATGGCTTCTGCTGTAGTTCTGCGCGGACTCCGCCTCGACCCCAGTCTTCCCGAACACGTATTCGCGTTACAGCCAGTCATGGCCCGCATCAATCTGCGGAACACTCATCTCGTCGCATCATTTTCTGTCAGCGTTGTTCCCATGAAATCCCGAAGCAGCAAGCGTTTTCACTGGGAGAAGGGAACCTTCACTTTTCCTGCGAACCGTCCCGCCAACAAACAATGGGTACGCTGGCCTGATCTGAAACTCAAAGTCCGTGAAGCTGCGCCTGCAGCCGACGCGATCTTCCGCGGCTCCGTTTATTTTCCTTACATCGCCTCGCGCTCATCCGCGCATGCGGATATCGAACTCTCATTCACGCGCCGCGGCCTCTTCGTCCAAGACGGATTCGGTCTCTCTACCCGCTTTCCATTCTCATTCCTCATCAAGACCCGACGCCTTTCCATCACCCGCGAGATGGTGGTTTATCCCTCCGTTGAACCAACAGATGACTTCTTCCAGGTTCTCCCCATGATCACCGGAGAGTTCGAAGCGTTCGTTCGTGGACGCGGCTACGATCTCTACCGCATTCGCGAATACATGCCTGAGGATTCAGCACGTCTCGTTGATTGGAAAGCCACCGCCAAATCCGGCTCGCTCAAAGTCCGCGAGTTCACCCGTGAGGACGAACGCAAGCTCCGCATCATCTTCGATAATCCGTCTCCTGGAACCGTCAGCACCGAACAATACGAGACGGCCATTCAACTAACCGCCTCTCTCGCCTGGCATTTCGCCGGGACGAACACGCAACTTTCGTTCGTCGCGCCGGGGTACACCGGAAGCACAGACGTTCTCGATTTCCTTCGCTATCTCGCGCTCGTCACCCCCGCTGAAAACGATTCCGTCCTCCAATCGCTGCCCGTCACCCAGGACTACAATCTGGTGGTGACCGCTCGCGCACACGGCAGCGTGCCTACCGAGTTGTGGTCATCCTCATACATTGTGTTCATGGACAAAACCCAATAACGCGCTACAATTCAGCCACCCCCATGCAGTATTCCCGGCTCGCCAGGCAGATAAGAAAGATCGTCGGAAAAGACGCTGTTCTTGACCAACCTGAAGACCTGATGCTCTACGAGTACGACGGCGGAGTCGATCGCGGCACCCCGGACATCATCTGTTTTCCCCAAACCACCGAGCACGTTTCCAAGATCATGCAACTTGCCACAAAAGCTGGCGTGCCCATCGTGCCGCGTGGCGCAGGCACAGGACTCAGCGGCGGTTCCATCGCCCGCAAAGGAGGCATCGTCCTCGGCTTCTCCCGCATGAGCAAGATTCTGGAGATCGACATCGCGAACCAGCGCGCGATCGTACAGCCCGGTGTCGTCAATCTCGACCTCACACATGCCGTGGAATCCCAGGGTTTCTATTTCGCTCCCGATCCCAGCAGTCAGAAAGCCTGCACCATCGGCGGAAACGTCGCTGAAAATTCCGGCGGCCCGCACACTCTTGCCAACGGAGTCACCGTCAATCACGTCACCGGATTGGAAGTTGTATTGCCCGACGGCCGCATCGTCGAGTTCGGCAGCAAAGCCAACGACGCTTGCGGATACGACCTCACCGGATTCTTCGTCGGCTCTGAAGGCACGCTCGGCATCGCCACGAAGATCACAGTTCGATTGACGAAACTCCCCGAAGCCGTCGCCACGATGCTCGCCGTCTTCAATACCATTGATGATGCCGCCAACAGCGTAGTCGCCATCACTGCCGCCAGCATCACGCCGGCTGCTCTTGAAATGCTCGACGGTTGGACCTTACGTACCGTGGAAGCCGCCACTCCCGCCGGATACCCACTCGACTCTGCCGCCGTCCTATTGATTGAACTCGAAGGACTGCGCGAAGCAGTCGATGAAAATGCCGACATCGTTCGCAACATCTGCATGAAAGTGGGAGCGCGAGAGGTTCGCCTTGCCGCGAACGAAGCCGAACGCCAGCGCCTGTGGTCCGGTCGCAAGAATGCATTCGGCGCTGTCGGACGCATCTCTCCTTCTTATTATGTGCAGGATGGTGTGATCCCGCGCACCCGCATTCCTGAGACCTTGCGCCATATCGATTCTGTCAGCAAGAAATACAATCTCCAGATCGGCAACATCTTCCACGCCGGAGACGGCAACCTGCACCCACTCATCCTCTTCGATCCGCGCGACGCCGACCAAACTGCACGCACCATCGCCGCCGGACGCGAGATTCTCGAATTCTGCGTAAGCGTCGGAGGCTCCATCACCGGCGAACACGGCGTCGGCATGGAAAAGCTGAATGAGATGTGCGTCATGTTTTCAGAAGACGACATCGAAGTCATGACGCGCCTGCGCAATGTTTTTAATCCGAAAAGTATCCTCAATCCGCAGAAAGTCTTGCCCACCACTCGCAGTTGTCGTGAGACGAATGCGGGCGATCACCCCAGTCTTCACGGCCCAGTCAACGCCAGCGCTCCGGCCACTAGCGCCCACGGTGCCGACTAATGCCCGCCGACCTGGCGCTAGCCCCCGCCCATTCAATCGCAGACGAAATGAAATCGATCGTTGGTGCAGCGAATCTCGTTGGACCGCCCGTCGAGCGTCGCAACAAAAAACGAAATAGGAAAGACCGCAGGCTGGGAACTCGCGACGAAGCGCCGCTTGGCTCCTACGCCATCGATGAAGTTGTTCCTGTTGCCGTCGTTTCGCCGGGCTCAGAAGAAGAGATTGCCGCCATCCTTCGTATCGCCTCTGAGCGCGACTACGTTGTTGTGCCCACAGGCGGAATGACCAAGCAGAACATCGGATACGTTCCCGATCGCATTGACATCCTGCTGCGAATGAATCGCTTCAACAAGGTCGAACATTACGACGCGGGCGACCTCACCTTCGGCGCCGGTGCAGGCATGACCATCTCCGATGTGCAGCAGACCTTAGCCGCAAACTCGCAGATGCTTCCGCTCGATCCCATGCTTCCGGATCGCGCCACCGTCGGCGGAGTCCTCGCCGCGAACGCGCATGGCCCCATGAAATCCGGATTCGGCGGCGCGCGCGATTACTGCATCGGTGTCCACTTCGTCACAGCAGATGGAAAGATCGCCAAGGGTGGCGGACGCGTCGTCAAAAATGTTGCCGGATACGACATGATGAAGCTCATGATCGGCAGCTTCGGTACACTCGGCGTCATCACCAGCGCAAATTTCAAAGTCTTTCCCGCACCCCTGCAGACGCGCACATTCGTTTGCGCATTCGCTTCTCTTGCTGAAGCAATCGCTTTTCGCGATCGTGTTCTCGCATCTCCGCTGCAACCAATGTGCGTGGAGATCAACTCTCCCCGTGCGCAGGAATATCTCGCAGCACCGGCGGCGCCCCGCGATCCCGATCACCATCATGCGCCCGTCCGTCTGGAAAACTATTCCTCATGGAATGTTCTCGTCCGGGCTAGCGGCAGCGATGCTGTGCTCAATCGCTATCGTCAGGAGTTGGGGGCAGCAGTCACGCGCGAGATTGCAGCAGCCGATGAGAAACAGCTTTGGACTCGCATCTCCAACGATGAGAAACAGCTTTGGACTCGCATCTCCAACTTCGAACCCACTGTCATCGATCGTCATCGCAATGGGATGGTGATCAACGTCAGCGTCAGCATCGCTGACGTCCAAAGCGCGCTCCAGGCTGCCGAAGACAGCGCCATCGAACACAACTTGCTCTGCGCCAGCATCGGACGCATCACCGCCGGCGCACTCGTCATCGCATTCATGCCGCTCGCCGTCGATCCACCTTCAGCTATGCAGTTCGCCAACGCGGCCTCGTCTCTGCGGGGAAGACTCCCCCGCGACGCCTCCGCGCATGTTCTCCGCTGCCCGAAAGAATCAAAGAGCCGCTTTGACGTGTGGGGAACCACTCCCACCGATTTGGAAATGATGCGCAGCCTCCGCGCATCCATGGACCCGCATGGGATACTCAACCGTGGGAGGTTTCTGGCGTGAACGATCTGATCCAAATCGAGCAGGGCTGCCCGGCTTCGAACTTTTCTGCCAAAGACCGGCCCACTTGGGATCTCTACTCCACCTGCATCCATTGCGGATTGTGTCTGAATCACTGCCCCACCTATCGCGTGCTCGGCACTGAGATGGATTCGCCCCGCGGACGCATCTACCAAGTTCTTCAAGTGGACGCCGGCCGTCTCCCCATCTCCGATTCATTCGTCACACACATTGACCGTTGTCTCGGCTGTCTTGCATGCGAAACAGCGTGCCCATCAGGAGTCCAATACGGACACATCGTCGAGCGTGCTCGCGCGCAGATTGAAGATCACTACAAACGGCCGTTGCTTACGCGCCTGATCCGCTGGGCGGTGTACAAGAAGATCCTTCGCGACTTCCACTTACTGGCGCAGTCCGCGCGACTGCTGCGCCTTTACCAGCGTTCGGGATTGCAGAAACTGGCGCGCAAGTCCGGTATTCTCAATCTGCTCGGAGTCGCGGAAATAGAAAAGCTCTCGCCTGAAATCGATTCCGAGTTTTTCTTCGGCGAGATTGGAATGCTCATCCCCGCAGTCGGCACCAAGCGCGCCCGCGTCGCCTTTCATGCCGGATGCATCGCCAACGTCGCCTACTCTTCGCTGAACTACGCAACCGTCCGATTGCTTTCCATGAACGGAGTCGAGGTTTACATCACTCCGCGCCAGCGATGCTGCGGCGCGCTGCACGCGCACGCCGGATACCGTGAAGACGCTCGCGCTCTCGCCCGACGCAACATTGACACCATGCTCGACGGCGAACAACATTACGACGCCATCATCACCAACGCCTCCGGATGCGGCTCCAATCTGAAGCAGTATCCTGACCTGCTCGGCGAAGACAAGGATTATGTAGAACGAGCGCGCGTGTTCTCTGCAAAAGTAAAAGATGTGACTGAGTTTCTCGCCGGGATCGGCTTGGTCGAACCGCAACAGAGTTGTGCGATGAAGGTCAGCTATCAGGATCCCTGCCATCTCGCTCATGCGCAGCGCGTGCGTTCTGCTCCCCGCGAACTATTGAAAGCAGTCGGTGCTGAGATCATCGAAATGCCGCATCCTGATCAATGTTGCGGCAGCGCCGGAAGCTACAACGTCACCCAGAATGAACTCTCCATGGAAATCCTCAACGCCAAGATGGATGACGTTGAATCCGTGATCTCCGCCGCAGAAGTGATCGTGACTGCCAACGTCGGATGCCTCCTCCAACTCACCGCCGGAGCAAAACAACGCGCACTCGAAGTCCCCGTGAAACACATCGTCGAAGTCCTCAACGAGTGCTACTACTGATCACTCAAACCCATCTGTAATCTGCGCGAGCGCAGAGTCCCTCTACAGCATTCAATCATTCGGCGCGAAGAGCCTCCATGACGTTGATGCGCGAAGCGCGCACTGCCGGCGCCAATGACGCGATGACTGCGGCCATCAGCAGCACGAACGCAGAAAGGACTACCGGCAATGCGCTCGGCATTTTCATGTCCACGAAATAGCTTCGCGCCAAACGCGCCATCACGAATCCGAATCCCGCGCCTGCAAGGACGCCCACCGCGGCCATCACTACGCCATCTGTGATTACTCCGCGCAGAAGGTCTCGTGGTTGTGATCCTAGCGCCAACCGGATGCCGAATTCTCGCGTCCGCGAACTGACCGAAAACGCGAGCACGCCTGCTACGCCAACTAAGGCAATCGATAACGCAACCGCCGCGAACACTCCAAACACCAGCGAATTCAAGCGGTCCGGCGTAAGCACTTCCGCCCGGACGTCTTCGAGACTGGCAGCATGCTCAATCGGCTGGTCGGCGGACATGTCGCGAATGATCCGCGTGACCGGCGTGACCAGCGAATATGGATCCGCATCGGTGTGAACGAAAAGCCGACCGCCAAACATTGGCCCTTCTTCAAATGAGCTATAGATCGTGACGCTGGGCTCGGGAACAACATGCACGTCATCGACATCCGCGGTGACGCCGATGATGCGGTGCGGGACAGCGCTGATTCCCGGCACGAATTTCAGCACGGGATCCGTCCAATACACATGCCGGTTAATAGCATCCTGATGAGGGAACATGCGCTCTGCAAGAGTCTTACTGATGATTACCACGGGATCTTTATCTTTATTTTTTCCGTCTAGCTCGGTGAAATCACGACCGCTGAGTATGGGAACTCCCAGCGCCGCAAAAAATCCCGGAGAGATCACACGCCACTGCGCGCGAGGGTCCTCTTCGCCCGCGGCATGAACATGACCATCGGCTGAGAATTGCAGGCCGAAGCCGCTGGCGGCATCGCGCCAGGGAACCATCAGACCGAAAGCGGTACGTGTCACGCCGGGTAACGCATCCACGCGGCGTATTGATTCCTTGTAGAAATCTAGCACTTGCTCAGGTGTTTTGCCTGACGACATAGCTGGAACGTTGACAGCAAGCACGTGGCGCGTGTCGAGACCTGTCTGCGCCGATTGCAGTGCGATCAGCGTAGTGATCAACATGCTCGCGCCGGCCAGCAATACGAACGATGCCGCGATCTGTGTGACCGCGAAGATTCGCTGGCGGCGGCTCGTGCTCCCCGTCATCCGTGCGCTCCCGCTTGAAAGGCTTAGTCCCTTTGACGTATCCGCCGAGGGCAGCCGCGGGACGAACGCCAGAATCACCGCCGCCACAAGGGCCAGCGCGGCTCCCAGCCAAAGCAGGCTCGAATCAACTGTCAAGTCCAGCGCGCGGACGGAAAAGCGAGAGGCATAGCGGGCCAGGATTGCCACCATCGGATACGCGCTGATTAGACCCAGAGCAGCGCCGGCTGTGCAAAGCAGAAGGCTTTCGGCCAGCAGCATGCGGCGTAGTGCGCCTGTGCTGGCGCCGAGTGCCACACGAATGTTCAGCTCGCCTTCGCGGCGAAGCGTCCGTGTGAGGATCAGATTCGCAACGTTGGAACACGCAATGACGAATACCAATACAGAGGCTGCGAGCAGCACCAGCAATATGGTCTGTGCACCCGAGGTGATCTGGTCGTGAAAAAGCTTTGCTCCGATCTGGAAATCCGCTTTGGACGAATACGCTTCGGGATGTTCCTTGATCATTGCGCCATAAACGGAGCGCAATTCGGCGCGGGCTTGCTCGAGGGTGGCACTCGGAGCCAGACGACCAAACAGCTCAGTCATGCGATGGACACGGCCCGTGACCATGGTGGCGGAGATGTGGTGCGGACTGGTCACGATGTTGGCGATGATTTCCGTCTCTTGAGGATATGCGACCGAGGGTTCGAGGACTCCGATGACGGTCGCTGACCGATTGCCAAGGACACCGCTGTCAAGGCGAATAGCCTTGCCGATGACTGAAGGATCTTTCTTATAAGTGGTCGCCCAGAAACGATAAGTGAGAACGACGACTCCGGCAGCGTTGGGGCCGTCGTCTTGCGGTCCGATGAGCCGACCGAGCACAGGGTGAAGGCCCATAACTTCGAAGAAGTTTCCGCCAACCACGCCAGCTTGAACCTCGCGCGGTTGACCCAGGTTGATCATCGTGAAGCCTACTGTCGAGAAATCGCCGAAAGCGCTCACGGTTTTAACTCCGGCTCGCAGGTCTTGGATTTCCGGCACGGAGAAAGCTGTGTTGTCGCTGCCGACCCCAGGGGCGCTCTGGCGGATATAGATCAGCCGCTCCTCCTCACGGTTAGGGAGCGGTTTGAGGAGCACGCCGCGTACCAGCGTAAAGATCGTCGAATTAGCGCCGATACCAAGTGCTAGCGTCAGCACCACCGTGAGCGCAAGCCCTTTGCTTCGAGTCAGCGAGCGGAAAGCAACTCTCAAATCGTTAACGAATAACATGACTGCCCCCATCGTGAAGTATCCTTTACCCCTCATCTTGAAATTTCTTTTTTGCTGCCGTACCGTTCAGTCCTTTTCGGGGGCAGGCATGAAGAAGATCTCTCTCACTTCAACCGGAAAACGGCATGCTTTAGCGCCCTTGCGCGCCCACGCAATCACCTCGTCTGCGTCAGCGCATTCCAGTATCCATAAACCGCCCACGTGCTCCTTCGTCTCCAGATACGGCCCGTCGGTTACGAGTAATTCGCCGTTGGGCTGCGGGCGAAGTGTGCGGGTTGAGCCCAGGCCGCCAGCAAACTTCCTCACGCCGGCAGCGATCATTTCGCGATTGAGCGCGTGGATCTCTTCCATCATCGCTTCGGTCTGTGTGGACGGGTCAAAGTTGTCGGGCAGGTAACCAGAAACCATATAGTGCGGCATTATCGTTCTCCTTGGATTGTCTTTGGCCGGGCTAGTTGCCCTGCGTTCACGAGATAGTCGAATGGCAGGCGGCAATTCGACACATCATGAAAGAAATATTTTATTTTTTGTTCTAATTGCCGATCCGCTGTTGCAGGAATGGCCGCCGCCAACAGTTCAGCGTGCAGTCTTCTGTTGCCGGCGTTGTTCACTTGCCTTCATCATCTCGTTCAAGTCCGCCGTGGGCCGAATCTCGAAAATGGTGCCGTATTTCAAGGCCGGATGCTGCGAGATGAGCTGTACGGCATGATTCATGTCGCGTGCCTCAAGTACGAGAATGCCGCCGAGTTGTTCCTTGGTTTCCGCATAGGGACCGTCCGTAGTGGCGGCTTTGCCGTTCTTCCAATACAGGGTCAAGGCGTTTTCCGCAGGCTGAAGCGCATCTCCCCCACTCCAATGCCCGTTGGCGCGAAGATGGTCGTCGTATTCAAAACACGTGTCAAACATCGCTTGTTGCTCACCCTCGGTCATGGCTTCATGTTTGTCTTTGTCGTAATAACCCAAACAGATGTATTTCATTCATTGCTCCTTTTTTCTGTGACTCAGAGAGCCATAGCTTATCGTTCTTTTGTCCTATAGTCGTTGGGGAGGCGGAAAATCGACAGCGATACAAATTTTTATTTCAGCTGCCGAATTCGCTCTTGCAGGAATTGCCGCTCCGGTTCCTGTTGGGTCAGCGCCAGAGCTTTCTCATAAGAGGACCGGGCCTCTGCTGTCTTGCCGAGCCTGCGGTACATATCTGCACGGGCTGAATGTGCCAAGTAGTAATTTGCCAATTCGCCATCTTCCAACACCGCGTCGATATGCTTGAGACCGGCCTCTGGACCATCGCGCATGGCAATTGCCACGGCACGATTCAGTCGCACAACCGGCGAAGGCTGGATTCGTACCAACTGGTCGTAGATCGCAACAATCTGCTTCCAGTCGGTCGCAGGAACCGACTCCGCCTGCGCATGAACCGCTGCGATCGCAGCCTGTAGTGTGTAGGAACCGAAGTTGCGGGATTTTATGGCTCTCTCCAGCAAGGCCACTCCCTCAGCGATCTGCTCCCGGTTCCACAGCGAGCGGTCCTGGTTCTCCAGTAAAATTAGTTCTCCGGTCGGAGAGGTTCTTGCCGCTCGTCGCGATTCCTGCAGCAACATAAGGGAAAGGAGCCCAATTGCCTCCGGCTCTGGCTGGAGTTCCGTCAGTAAGCGCCCGAGTCGGATCGCCTCGCCGGTTAGCTCGGCCCGCGTTACCTCCGCTCCTGCCGCCGCCGAATAACCCTCGTTAAAGACGAGATAGACGACCTGAAGCACCGCGCCCAGTCGCTCCGGCAATTCCTCTTGCGTCGGCACCTCGTATGGGATCCGCGTCTCCCGAATCTTTGCCTTGGCGCGCACAATGCGCTGCGCCAGCGTGCGCGGAGTTGTCAGAAAGGCCTTTGCTATCTCCTCGGTTGTCAGCCCGCACACTTCGCGCAAAGTAAGGGCAACGCGCGCTTCCGGTGCGAGTGATGGATGACAGCAGGTAAAGATCAGGCGCAGCCGGTCATCCTCTAGGCTGTCCTCTTCGGTAGACTTTTCCGCGGAATCCCATTGCGCTTCGAGATGTCGCACGAGTTCGTCTTGCGACGCATCAAATCTTGCTCGTCGACGCAGAGTATCAATGGCTTTGAATCGCGCCGTCGAGATCAACCACGGCCGCGGGTTGCCGGGTACTCCACTCGTCGGCCACACGCTCACGGCAGCCGCAAAGGCCTCGTGCATCGCCTCCTCGGCAAGATCAAAATCACCGAGCAGGCGGATCAGAGTTGCCAGGATTCGTCCCGAATCTACGCGATAAAGGGAGTCGAGCAATTCTCGTATCTTTTCGGCGGAACTCAACAAAGTCGTCGCATTCTCGGCAGTTCCGATACAAACTGAAGGTTATGAATTAGAGATCGTCGGCTTCGTAAAATCTTTTCAGTCCGGTGGGCACGAGCGAGAGTTTACACCCGGAAAGAGTAGAGAGATGAGCCGCGGCGTTAAAACTGTTTGCATGCCACCCAGTCCCTGCAGACTACGTTCGCCCATTCATTGCGCAAAAAACGCGTAATGAATGGGGCACCCCTATCGTAGTATTACCCCTGTGAAAACGGGAGATTGGGTGGGCCACCCGCCGCCAAGTATCCCATGAGTCCAGTGGAAAATATGACTTGGCCATTCGGCGTTAACTAAGTCGGAAAGGGTCGACTAAAAATATGAATCTCGCATCTCTCGGAAGACTTATTGAGCTGCGTGCGATCGATCGTAGAGGCGTCTACCTACTGTGCGCCGCCGTTACGACGTTATTCGGCGTGTTTTCCGTTGGGATGACAGGCGGATATGAAGCGATTGGGCTCTACATGGTGCTCGATGCGATTTGCATCTGGCAGTTCATTCGGCCAACACTGTTGGGCTGGTCACTGCTCATGCTCGCGTTTTCAACGTATGCGCTATTAGTCGTTGCGCACTATGAACCGCCCCTGAACGAATTTCTGCTTTTCCTAGCGTGTGGCGTCGTACCAGCATTGGTTTTGATCTGGGCTAGGCCAAGGCAGCAAAGAGCCACCGAAAATTCCAGCACGAAATGAGTGAATAGACCTCTGAGAACGCGCCGGCTGCCCCATTCATTGCGCGTTCTTTGCGCAATGAGTGGGCAGAGTGATTCACCGAAATTTGGACTATCCCAACGACCCCATATCAATCACAAACCGATACTTCACATCACTCTTCAACATCCGCTCGTAAGCCTCGTTGATCTTTCGAATGGGAATGATCTCGATATCTGATGTGATTCCATGCTCGCCGCAGAAATCTAACATCTCTTGCGTCTCGGCAATGCCCCCGATCAGCGATCCTGCAAGCTGCCGACGTCTGAAAATCAAACTGAATGGCGACACGTTCAAAACTTCCGGTGCTCCCACCTGCGTCAGCGTCGCATCACGCTTCAGAAGATTGAGGTAAGCATTGATATCATGCGCGGCAGAGACTGTGTCGAGAATGAAATCGAAGCTGTCGAGGTGCTTGTCCATCTCTGCCTGATTTCTCGAGACCACCACTTCAGCCGCTCCCAACCGCTTGCCGTCTTCCTTCTTGTTCGCTGATGTGGTGAACAACACCGCGTGAGCGCCCATGGCATTGGCCAGCTTTACTCCCATGTGCCCCAATCCGCCCAGGCCAACGATTCCCACCTTCTGTCCCTTGCCCACCTTCCAATGTCGTAGCGGAGAGTAAGTAGTGATGCCCGCGCAAAGCAGCGGCGCGACAGCAGCCAGGTCCAAGTTCTCCGGAAGACGCAATACGAAATCCTCATTCACTACGATCGTCTTCGAGTAGCCGCCGTATGTGACTCCGCCCAGGATCTTGTCATCACTGTTGTAAGTGCCGGTGAAGCCCGGGATGCAGTACTGTTCCAGTCCATCCTTGCAGCTCGGACACGTGCGGCAGGAATCCACCATGCATCCCACTCCGGCCAGCCCGCCTTCTTTAAACTTGGTGACCTCGGACCCCGCCTTCGTGATCCGCCCGACAATCTCGTGCCCGGGAACCACGGGATAGATCGTGTTCTGCCACTCGTTGCGCGCTGTGTGCAAGTCAGAGTGACACACTCCGCAGAAAAGGATTTCGATCTGAACATCTCGCGGCAGCACTTCACGCCGCTCAAACGAGAACGGCGCAAGCGCCGCGTCGGCGGCGGTGGCTGCGTATCCAATAGTTTTCTGGCGAGTGACTTGTGCGGAAGTTGCTGCTTCTTTAACGGGCGCTGTGAGTGCCATGATCTTGGTCTCCTATCTAAAAACTCTTTCGATGCCAACCGCTGGGAGGGGATTCACAACATCGTAAATAGCAAGATGGTATCTAGCCGAGAGCACTTTTCCACAACGTTCCACGTGGAACATTTTCGCTTCGTTGACATTTTTAGACTACAACACGTACTCTGAAAAGGTGAGAACCGTTCACCAATACATTCGCATGATGCAGCCGATGGTGTTTGCCAATCAGCAACGCCAACGCTTTGTGCATAAGCGTGTGTCTGATGCGAGCGGTTCGGGGGCAAGAGACTAACAACTTTTACCCTTTCGAATTTTTAAAGCCGCTCAGATTCTGGGCGGCTTTTTATTTTGCGACAAGGAGCAATCATCATGAGCATCGTAGTCCGTTATCCCAATCCGGCGACACTTCTCTATGGACTGGAAATCTTCGCAGTCGGCGTCTGCGCCGTCGGCGGCGCGCTGGCCGCCGCGCGCAAGAAGATGGACATCTTCGGTCTCGTCGTCACTGCGATAGTCAGCGCAGTCGGTGGCGGAACCGTGCGCGATCTGCTCCTCGATCATCGTCCGGTTTTCTGGATCGCGAATGCGACGTTCCTGTGGGTCAGCGTTGTCGTCGCGCTGGCGACGGCGGCGTACACACGCTTCCGCACTGTCCCAACATATTCGCTCACGATGGCGGACGCGCTTGGCCTTGCGCTCTTCACAGTCAGCGGCGCGAAGCTCGCGTTGCAAGATGGCGCCCCATTCCTAATCGCTGTGCTGATGGCTACTACTACCGGCGTGGCGGGCGGCGCGATTCGCGATGTGCTGTGCGGAGAGATACCCCGCATCTTTCGCGGAGAAGTTTATGCGACGGTGTCGCTGCTGGGTGCTGCATTGTTCGTCGGAATGCAACGGGCCGGAGTAACTACCGCGATCAGCGCTGTGGTTGCGACAGCAGTGATTGTCACACTCCGCGCGGCCGCGATTCACTGGAACGTGCGGTTGGAGCCGCATGCGTTGTATCAGAAGGCGCAGTAGCCGAACTGCATTCGCTGTGATGGCGGTCACATCGAGGGGTACTCGGCGTCACGGCTCTCAATGAATCCTAAGCGCACCATCGCTCTAATAGCGACGATGGTGCGGAGGGATTGTGACGACAATCGCGAAGAGCAACTTCAAAGAGCGGCCGATGGTGGTGATCTGGGAGACGACGCAATCCTGTGATCTCGCATGTGTTCACTGCCGCGCATGCGCCCAGCCGAAGGCTAGTCCCTTTGAACTCTCGACGGCAGAAGCCGAGAAGCTGATCGACGGCATCGCCGAATTGAAGCCCTCCGTTTTCGTACTGACCGGGGGCGATCCACTCAAACGCGTGGACATCCACTACCTGGCTTCTTACGCTGTCGGCAGAGGATTGAGGCCGGCGTTGACGCCGAGTGCCACGCCTCTGCTCACGCGCAGCGCCATCCATGACTTGAAAGATTGCAACCTGTCCCGCATCGCCTTAAGTCTGGATGGCGCAACGCCGGAAAAACATGATGCGTTCCGCGGCGTGTCCGGCTCCTTCGCGCGCACCATGGAAGCGATCCACTGGTCGAATGAAGCGGGATTGCCGGTGCAGATCAACACGACAGTCACACTGCGCAACATGTATGAACTGGATGAGATCGCGTCAGTGTTGAAGCAATTGAAAATCGTATTGTGGAGTGTCTTCTTCGTAGTTCCCACCGGGCGCGCCGGAGAGAAGGACCTGCCGAGTGGTTCGCAGTTCGAGCAGATATTCGCGAAATTGTATCGGCTCTCTGGCGAACTTCCATTTCACATCAAGACGACGGAAGCTCCGCACTACCGCAGGTTCGTCGCGCAACAACGCATGGCGGCGACGCGAAAGATCAAGGGCGGGAACGAGAGCATTGCGGACATCGAAGGGTTTGAACAGCGGCGCGCATGGGTGAATGATGGAAAAGGTTCGTCTTCATCTCGCATACCGGTGATGTTTTTCCCAGCGGGTTTCTGCCTCTGGCCGTTGGGAACGTGCGGCGCAGTCCGCTGCCGGTGATCTATCGCGAAGCGCCGCTGTTCAATGCGTTGCGCAACAGTTCCATGCTGAAAGGGAAATGCGGTGCGTGTGAATTCCGCGAGATCTGCGGCGGCTCACGTGCCCGCACATACGCGATGACCGGTGATCCGCTCGGTCAGGAGATGTGCTGCACGTACCAGCCCGCGGGTTACTCGCGTGAGACCAGCGAAAGTGATTGGGCCATGATCGGCGAGAACGGCTAGAACAGCCGTATTTTTGATCCATGAAGGGAAGCTATGAAAATCGTTGCTGCTGTGCTTGCACTTAGTCTTTCTGCATTCGCGCAGAACGCAAAACCGCAAACTTCGACTGCCACTCCCGCCCATGAGCAATCAGCGAAGGCTGACGCTCACGAGAATGCAAAGAAGGACGATGATTGCTGCTGCAAGAAGATGATGAAAGAGAAAGACAGTTCCGGCATGAAGATGCATGCTGACAAAGATGAGAAAGAAAAGAGCGACAGCAAGACTGAAAAGAAGAGCTGCCGCTAGCTCCTTCTTGCGGCATCTACCCGCATCCCGTTGGTTAGATGCCGTAGTTTATTTTTTCTCCCCGAGAATCTCTTCTTCCTCTTTGCCTTCTTGGCTAAGTTTTAGGATGACGCTGTAGTCTTCGAGTGTTGACGTATCTCCGCTAACGACTTTCGTCGTAACGATCTCGCGCAACAAGCGACGCATGATCTTTCCGCTGCGGGTCTTTGGCAGCGCGGTGACGTAGTGAATCTTTTCCGGTCGGGCGAGCGCGCCGATCTCTGTTGCTACCCATTGCCGCAACTCTTCTGTGAGCGCGTCATTCCCGTGATATTCCTGCTTCAGCGTAACGAAGCAATGGATGGCTTCGCCTTTGAGTTCATGCGGTGCGCCGACGACCGCTGCTTCGGCTACCGTCTTGTGTCGCACGAGTGATGATTCAACTTCCATCGTGCTCAGGCGATGTCCCGCGACGTTGAGCACATCATCCACGCGACCCAGGCACCAGATATATCCGTCTTCATCGATGGTGGCGGCATCGCCGGTGAAATATTTCCCGGGGTAGCGCGACCAATATCCTGACTTGAATCTTTCGGGATTGTTGTAGATGGTGCGCAGCATGGATGGCCACGGTTTGCTGAGCACTAAGAATCCCTTGCCAACTTTTACCGGATTGCCTTTGTCGTCGACAACTTCCGCGATGACTCCGGGAAGAGGACGCGTGGCGGAACCTGGCTTTGCGGGAGTCGCGCCGGGGACAGGCGAGATCATGATGCTTCCCGTCTCCGTCTGCCACCACGTATCTACGATAGGACATTTTTCTTTTCCGATGACGCGGTTGTACCAATGCCATGCTGTCGGATTAATTGGTTCACCGACGGAACCGAGCAGTCGCAACGAAGACAGGTCGCGATTGTTCGGCCAGTCGTCTCCCTGGCGAATGAAAGAGCGAATGGCGGTGGGCGATGTGTAGAAAATGTTCACGCGATACTTTTCAATGATGCGCCAGAAGCGGTCAGGCTTCGGCCAGTCCGGCGCGCCTTCGTAGAGCAGCGTGGTTGCGCCTGCCGCGAGTGGGCCATAGACAACATAGGAATGTCCTGTAACCCATCCGATGTCGGCGGTGCACCAGTAGACGTCTTCATCTTTCAGATCGAAGACCCACTTCATTGTCGCGACGACTTGCGTGAGGTAGCCGCCGGTCGAATGAACTACACCTTTTGGTTTTCCGGTTGTGCCAGAGGTGTACAAGACATAGAGCGGATGCTCGCTGTCCAATTCTTCTGCTGGACATGATTCAGAGATTCCCGTGGTGAGGTCGTCCCACCAGTGATCGCGTCCTGATTGCATTTTTAGCAGCGCGCCGGTGCGTTTGTGAACAATCACATTCTTCACCGTGGGACATTCGTTGTTAGCCAGCGCGTCATCAACGTTTTGCTTGAGCAGAACTTCTTTGCCGCGCCGCAAGCCTGCGTCCGCGGTGATGACGATGGATGCTTCGAGATCGTGAATGCGCGTCTTCAACGCTTCCGCGGAGAATCCGCCGAAGACAACAGAGTGGATGATGCCAATGCGTGCGCAGGCGAGCATTGCGATGGCTGCTTCGGGCGTCATGGGCATGTAGATGATGGCGCGGTCGCCGGTCTTCAATCCAAGTTGTTTTAGTGCGTTGGCGAATTTGCAGACCTTGCGATGCAATTCCTGATACGTGAGAATGCGCTGCTCGAAGTTCTCGCCTTCCCAGATGATGGCGGCTTTGTTCTTGCGCCAAGTGGTGAGGTGTCGGTCAAGGCAGTTGTATGAGACGTTCGTCTTCGCTCCAACAAACCATTTTGCGAAGGGTGGGTTTGTCCAATCACAGACTTTGCTCCATTTAGAAAACCAGTGGATGGCTCCGGCTTGCTCCGCCCAAAACTTGTCGGGATCGTACGCGGCTGCTTCATAGAGCGCCTCAAAATCCTGCATGGACTTGATCGTTGCGCGTTCACTGAATTGTTTTGGCGGGAAGATCTTTTCGTTTTGTTCCATGTGGTGATTGGCCCCGGCTGGATTTGAGTGGACGGCGAAAATTGTAGCATCTAGCTGTTAGCTCTTAGCTGTCAGCTCTTAGCTGTCAGCTCTTAGCTAAACCAAAGTCAAAAGCAAAAACATGAACCACAAAGGAAAGCGGGGGATGCAAAGGGAGTCATCGTTGGAACTACTTAATGCTGGTGATTGCCTGTTGAATGGCTTTGGTGAGGTGTGCCGGGTCGTGGATGGGCGGTTGGCAGGCGAAGCCTGAACAGATGATGGCTACGGACTTGCCCTCCTTTAGTGCGGGAAGATTGGGGATGGTTTCTGCCAATGCTGGTGGGAGGTTCTGGGGAACCGCTTGTCCTTCGCGCAGGCGGATGACTGCTTTGTTGAGTGCGAACGGAGCGATTGCGGTGGCATGGAGCTGATTAGCCAGTGTGTCGTCACCAATGATGACAACTTGAATTTCCGGAGTGAGATATAGGCGTAGGCCGATTCCGTATGTGGCGGCGAAGATTCCGAAGTGGTCTACGACTCCAGCGAAAGTTTCCAGCGTGTCTTCGGCTTTGTCTTTGTAAATTCCGCCGTTGGTGTAGCCGTACATGCGCATGAGCGCGATGATCGCGGCTGAGTTTCCCGCGGGCGTTGGAGAATCCTGCAGAGGTTTTCTACGCGCTGTGAGCGCGCCTATCAGGCCAGTTGGATCAGCGGTGCTGTCCATGTCGAAGAAGCCGCCGCTGGTATTGTCGCCGAAGCGGGTGATCATTGCGTCGGTGATGGCGCGAGCGAAGTTGAAGTAAGTGATATCCGAGGTGGCTTCGTAGGCATCGAGGGCGGCGATAGCGGTGAAAGCATAGTCATCGAGCATGCCGGGGAGAACGCGTTTTGCGGCTTTCGGATCTGAGTAGGCGATGACGTGTCCGAGCCTGCCAGCCTCTCCGTTCCATGCTTCTGACAAAATTCGATCAAGTGACTTGAGCGCGAAGTGTCGTGCGTCATCGTTGTTCAAAACACTTGCTGCGCGGAGATAGGCGGAGATGAGCAGCGAGTTCCAATTCACGTAAATCGTTTTGTCAATGTAAGGAGTTGGACGTTCCAGCCTCGCGGCATACATCTTCTTGCGCGCCGAAGCGAGCAGCGCAAAAACTGCGTCTTCGCTCTTGCCGGTCTTTGTGGCAATCTCATCCATCCCTTTTGCGACATGCAGCACATTCTTATGAGGATTGTGGTGCATCTCTCCAAGCTCGCCGATGTCGTAGTACTCGGAGGCAGCTTGCAATTCTTCCGGCGTGAGCACTGCCGCGGCTTCGGCGAGAGTCCAGGTGAAGTAGTCGCCGTCATCGTCCATGGAGTAATCGGCATCTTGCGAGCCGTAGAAGCCGCCACGCTCGCGATCGCTAAGCCATTCATCAACCCAGCGGACAATGTCATTCGCGATCGCCGAATAAAGCGGATCAGCAGTGACTTGAAACGCATGAATGTAATTCTTCAGCAGTTCGGAGTTGTCATACGACATCTTCTCGAAGTGAGGGACGATCCACTTCTCGTCCACTGAGTAGCGGTGGAAGCCGCCCGCAAGCTGGTCATAGACGCCGCCGGTGGCCATCTTCTCCAAGGTGGTGCTGATCATGGTATGTAGCTGCACATTGCCAGTGCGCGCATACGAATCAATGGCGAGGTCCAGAGCCGGCGAATGAGGGAACTTTGGCGCGTTGCCGAATCCACCATGCCGGGCGTCAAACATCTTCAATGCGGATTCGATGATGTTGTCGATGGTCTTTGGATCGATGGAGCCGGAGCGTCCGGAGAACATCTCCTGATGAGCGACGGCACCCATGACGCTCTCGGCGGACTCCATGACCTCGCCGTTCTTGTCTTTGTATGCGTCGGAGATGCTCTTCAGAACGCGCTTGAATCCGGGTCTCCCCCAATGGTCGTCAGGAGGGAAGTAAGTGCCGCCGAAAAATGGTCGACCATCCGGCGTAAGAAATGCAGTGAGGGGCCAACCGCCTTGTCCGCTGATGGCCTGGACTGCGGCTTGATATCGGCTATCAACATCGGGGCGCTCGTCGCGATCGACTTTTATGGCAATGAAATTCTCATTGATGAGTGCGGCGACTTCAGCACTGTCATAGGATTCGCGGTCCATCACATGACACCAATGACACCAGACCGCGCCGATGTCGAGCAGAATGGGTTTGTCTTCCCGCTTAGCGGTTGCGAAAGCTTCTTCGCCCCATTCATGCCAGCGAATGGGCTGATGCATTGCGGAGCGTAGGTAGGAAGACGAAGCATTCGCGAGCGCGTTCGAAGTAGCTGTTTCGTGTGCCATGAGTATTAAGTCTATCTCGCGGGTGGAAAGGTTGTTTGCGGGTCAGGTTGAGAGCAGCTTCTTAGCCATGGCGTAGTAGCTGTCCGCGGCTTCAAGCAATTGCTTTTTGTCGATGAATTCTCCCGTGGTGTGGGCAACGTGAATGGAGCCGGGGCCGAACAAGATAGGCTCTCCCCATTTTGAGAGTGCCGGGATGTCCGTGGTGTATGCGGCGACGAAGGTAGGAATGTTGTCGAACGTGCGCAGCTTTATGAAAGGGATATCGAGCACTGCTTCGACTTTGGCCAAGTTGCCGACCGCGTCCACGATTTTCGATTTCAATTCTTCCGCAGGGCCGACCATTCTGTATAGAAGTTGCGCTTTGGCGAAATCAGGGATGACATTGGGCGCGCGTCCGCCTTCGATGATGCCGATGTTCATAGTGGTGGGACCGACTTCGGGATTGACCGGCAACTCCAGAGCGCGCACGCGGTTCAGCGCTTCCAGTAGTTTCTCAATGGCAGACTCGCCGAGATGCGGGTAGGCAGAGTGGGCCATCTTGCCGGTTGCGGTGATCTCAACGCGCAACGAACCCTTGGATGCAATGGCGACCATGTTCTCGGTTGGCTCTCCATTGATCAGGTATTTCGCTTTTGGATTCAGCGGCGATTCGTTGGCAACACGCGCACCGAGGCTGTCGCGCTCTTCGCCGACGACGAAAAGGAATCCGATGGCGGCGTTCTCCGCACGCAAGCGCACAGCGGCGTTCAGCATCGCAGCGATGATTCCCTTAGTGTCGCAGGCACCTCGACCGTAAATATGGGATTCGTCCTCTGACGAAGTGATGAATGGAGGAACGGTGTCGATGTGCGTGGAGAAGATGACCTGCGGCGCGGGAAAGTTGGGGTCGGCAGCGTAGATGTTGAAGCGGTTTTCTGCCGCCGTCATTCGGGTGGGCGAAAAACCAAGTCGTGCCAGTTCAGCAAAAAGAAATTCGCCTATTGCGGCTTCGTTGCCGGTGATGGATTCGATGTCGATGAGTTGACGTGTGAGGTGGAAAGTCTGTTCGGGAGTCACGAGAACAGGATAACTCAGCAGTTAGCTTTCGGCTGTCAGCTATCAGCTCTCAGCTAAACCAAAAGCAACAGCTTGAACCACAGAGGACACAGAGGAGCGCAGAGGGAAAAGATTGAATCATGCAAGTGCGCCCCTTGTCGCCCCTATCTGCCACGCTACAATGAATTGCGAGGAGGACGAAGAGAGCTTGGCTGGCGAAATCAAATCTTTGATGTTGGATGGGCCGGTCGGCCAACTGGAAGCGCTGCTGAATGTTGGTGAGGCGAGTGCCACTCACGCTGCGCTGATATGCCATCCGCATCCGCTGTTTGGCGGCACGATGCACAACAAAGTTGTGTACAACGCCATGAAGTCACTGACGAAGTTTGGCTTCCATGCGCTGCGATTCAATTTTCGGGGCACCGGGTTGAGCGGCGGTACGCATGATGAGGGTCGAGGCGAGCGAGAGGATGTTCGAGCGGCGCTGGATTTTCTGGAGAGCGAGTTTCATCTGCCGATCATCTTTGCCGGATTTTCTTTTGGTGCGGCGACGGGATTGAAAGCAGCTTGCAACGATCCGCGAGTAGTGGGGCTGATCTCATTGGGAACGCCCGTGTCCGTGGAGGGCCGAGCTTACGCTTATCAATTCTTATCGCAATGCGTGCAGCCGAAGCTTTTTGTCAGTGGGTCACAGGACCAATACTCGCCTGAGCCGGAATTGCGCGCGGCGGTGGACAATGCGGCGGAGCCGAAGAGGCTTGTCATCGTCCCAGGTGCCGATCATTTCTTCGTAGGCAAACTGAACTTTATGCAGCAGGCGATTGAAGATTGGGTAAAGGACACGTTTAAAGGTGCGGAGCTTTCCGGAGTGCGATGACCGTGGGCGAGCAAGCTTCGGTCCTGCCGGTTGCTGACTTCCGCTCCACTGCTCGCGAAATTTTTCTGCACGCTATCAATCAAGCCAGTGTGGCCAATGCGTTTCATCGGCACGTGAGTTACAGCCGCGGCGTTCTCCGTATCGGCGATGATCTTCACAATATTGATAATTACTCGCGCGTGGTGGTGATCTCGTTCGGCAAGGCCGGACACACGATGGCGCATGAGTTGCGGCAGCAGATGGGAACGCTGATCAGCGGGATCGTTTGTGCGCCGGAGTCGCCGGACAAATCTCAGGTCCCGGGCTTCCGATATTTTCATGGAGGACATCCCTTGCCGAATGGGGAATCTGTTCGCGCGGCGAATGCAATCCTGAAAACACTGAACACGCTGGACGAGAAATCTCTGGTGATCTTCATGATCAGCGGCGGCGGTTCGTCGATGGTGGAGAAGCCGATCGACGCGGATATCGCAATAGATGAATTGATTGCGACTCACAAGGTACTTGTCTGTTCCGGTGCGCGGATTGCGGAGATTAATGCGATCCGCAAGCATCTCTCAGCGGTGAAGGGTGGGAGGTTGGCGAAAACAGCGGCCGCGTGTCGGGCGCAACAGGTGACGATCTTTCTTTCGGACGTTCCGGAGGATGCGCTGGACGCAGTCGCCTCCGGGCCAACGATGCCGGACAGCAGCAGCGATGAAGACTGCTATCGGATTGCGGCGCAGTATGGATTGGTGGGGAGATTCCCGCAGAGCGTCAGAGAGTTGTTTGAGCGTCGCGCGCTGGAAGAGACACCTGATAAGGATGATCCGCTGTTTCATCGAAGCCGCTGGTGGTCGATCCTCTCGAATGCTGACGCGCTCAAAGTGGCTGCGGCAAAGGCTGCTGAGGCGGGCTTTGCGGTGGAGATCGATAACGCGTGTGAAGAATGGGAATACACGGCTGCTGCGGATTATTTGCTTGAGCGACTTCGCGAGCTGCGGAAAGGCGCGTCGCGAGTGTGCTTGATTTCCGGTGGGGAAGTGACGGTGAAGCTCAGCGATTCCGCTGGAGTTGGAGGACGCAACCAGCAGTTCGCTCTCTATTGCGCGACGAAGATTACGGGGGAGAACACGACCGTTCTCAGCGCCGGAACGGACGGGATTGATGGGAATAGTCCTGCTGCGGGCGCGGTGGTGGATGGACAGACTCTTGGGCGATTGTCGCGGTTGGGTACGGGCGACAGCGTGAGTGCAGCGCTGTCGCGATTTGATTCTTACCCTGTTTTCGAAAAGCTCGGCGATGGAATTGTTACTGGTCCAACGGGAAACAACATTCGCGACATTCGTATCCTGATGGCGTACTGATCAGAAGAACCGCGTGACGCCTTCTTCCAATACAGCGACTTGTTCTGACATGCCGGAACTTTCCGCCGCGGAACGCAACCGTTGCAATGGTTCTTCCATCGGCTCGTGCGAGAGACGGAAACTTCCGTAGTGCATGGGCACCATCCAGCGTGCGCCGAGATCCTGAAAAGCTTGCATCGCGTCCTCAGGACTGGTGTGCACGTTGCGGAATGATTCCGGATGATAGGCGCCGATGGGAAGCAAGGCGATTTCCGGTTTCAGGCGGCTACCGATCTCAGCGAAGCCGTTGAAGTAGGCGGTGTCGCCGGCGTGGTAAATGGATTTGGAGCCAGAGCGAATGACGTAGCCGCCGTATCCGCGATGTGTGTCATGGATCATGCGTGCGCCCCAGTGCCGGGCGGGAACGTGAGTGACGGAGAAGTCCCAGCCGAGCTGGACTTTGTCCCACCACTTGAGTTGGACAACTTCGCTGAATCCGAGGGGACGCACAAGATCACCGACCCCGTTAGGAACGACAATCACGGGCGCGACTTTCCGCTGGCGTCGCGTGAGCTGCGCGATCTTCCGCAATGATGGCCGATGCAGGTGATCAAAATGCGCGTGCGTGACGAGAACGTAGTCGATTGGTGGAAGGTCTTTTATCCGCAGCCCGGGCTTGCGCAGGCGCTTCAGCAAGAACAGCCATTGCGCAAAGTTCGGATCGACAACGACGTTCTTGCCTCCGGTCTGGATGAAAAATCCCGAGTGGCCGATGAAGGTCACGCCGACGTTCCCGTTTTTCGTGAGTACGGGCCTGTGCACGGTGCCGACGCGCGGCTGCATGGCTGAACGTCGCATCAAATTGCTGAACTGTCTTGCGCGGCTGCGAAGAGTCACATTCATAGTTGGAAATTCATGGTAGCGCGTTGGCGGGCGGGCCGATATTCCTCTTCGGGACTAAGGCCATTTGACCGTCGCGCTGTTCTCTTTTCTAATCGATGCTTGTCGCGAATCGTGCGACTCAAGTTTCTGTACTGGAGAGATCATGCGCGTTGCATTTTTAGGGTTGGGAATCATGGGCCGCTCCATGGCGGCGAATCTGGTGAAGGCTGGAAACGATGTCACGGTGTGGAATCGCTCGCCCAAAGCCGTCGAAGGTGCCAAGACGGCGGTGTCGCCGAAAGAAGCGGCTGCGAATGCGGAAGTTGTTTGGGTGTGCGTGTCTGATACAGCGGCAGTGGAGCAAGTGCTGACGGGTAAAGACGGAGCGTTTGAATCGTTAAAGCCAGGAATGATCGTTGCGGATTCGAGCACAATCCTTCCCGAAATAAGCGTGAAGTTTGCGGAGCAAGCGCGCGAGCGCGGAGCAGATTTTGTGGATGCTCCAGTGACCGGGTCGAAGATCGCGGCCGAAGGTGGAACCCTGATCTTTATGACTGGCGGGAAAGACGAGACGATCCAGAAGCTGGATCCGCTATTGAAGGCGATGGGGAAGACGGTCATCCGGATTGGCGATAACGGCAAGGGGCTTGGCGCGAAACTAGCAATGAATCTGATGATCGCGCTGATCTATGAGGGATTCGCCGAGGCGCTGACTTTAGCGACCAAGCTGGGCGTGGACCAGCAGGCGCTGTTCTCGCTGATTCAGTCGTCTATGGTGCGGTCGGGAGTAGTGGATTACAAGATGCCGTTTGTGGAGAAGCGTGACTTCTCACCTAATTTTCCGCTGCGGCTTATGCATAAGGACATCCGGCTGATGTTGGAGGCGGCGAAGGAATCGGGAGTGAAGCTTCCGGCGCTGGAGACGGTGAAGAATATTTATGACAAGGCGCATGAAGCTGGTCGCGATGACCTCGACTATGCAGCGACTCTGTTGACCGTGGAAGAACTGGCGAAGGGGAAGTGAGCGTCGGCTGGTTGTTAGGACGCTTTGGCGGAAGCGCGCGAAACGATTGACCCGAGCAGGTCAAAGACAGCCATCTGTGACTCGGGAGTGATGGCGTCGAGCGGAACCGTGGCGGTAAAGTGCGGGGACGATTGCCGGAACTGTACCTGAAGGTTTTCGCGCTGATCTACGGCGAGCACTGACTGGATCGCTGTCGTGAGTTCTTTTTGCCAGTCGAGGCGCGTCGTGAGCACAACCGGGACGCATCCTTCGAATTGCCACCCGGGGCCTTCCACGTTCAAGTTTTTTTGTGAGCGCGCGAACCAGCGTCGATTCTGTAGCTCAAGATTGAAAGTGGGATGAAGATCGAGGTCGGCCTGGAATGTCAGAGTCTCGGCTTCGGGCTCATTAATGCGCGCTAGCAGCCAGTTGATGGGAATCCTATAGCTGCTGATCTTTACCAGGATGCTGGATTTGCGGAAGAGCTTGGAGGCCATCCGCACGGGGACTTCAAATTCAGAGACCGAATGCCAGCGGATACCGGTTACGTGGCCTTGTTTGCCGAGGGCGTTTTCTATCCAATAAAGGATTTGTACCGCTCGCTGGCGGTTCGAGCGAACCGACCAGAAGTACCAAATAGCAGCCGTGCCTACCCCTACCAGAAGGTAGAGAGATATGAAAACCCAAATCACATAAGAATAGATGCCGGATGGGCGAGGGCAAGATGTAAGCCCTACATTCCTTTGTAGATGCCGCCGTCTACCATGATGGTTTGTGCGGTGACGTAGGAGGCGCGCTCGGAAGCGAGCCAGACGATTGCGTCCGCGATTTCAGAGGGTTCTCCGAGACGGCGCATGGGGATTTCAGCGGCCCAGCGGTCGCGAATGTCGATTTCTGAGACTCCGGCGGCCTTCGAACGCGAGCTGGCCAGTTCATTGAGGCGCTCGGTGGCGGTGTATCCGGGGCCAATGTTGTTGGCGGTAATGCCATCTTTGCCGAACTCTATCGCAAGGCTTTTCACAAGGCCGACTACAGCGGGGCGTATGGCGCTGGAGAGAATGAGGTCGGGGATGGGCTGCCGGACGGAGGTGGAGGTGATGGTGATAAGGCGTCCCCACTTGTTTTTCTGCATGTGGGGGATGACCTCGCGGGCGAGGTAGACGACGCTCATGAAATTCATGTCGAAGGTTTTGTGCCAGTCTTCGAGGGAGGCTTGCAGAAAGGTCTTCGCGGGAGGGCCCGCGGCGTTGGCGACGCAGACATCTACTCTGCCGTACTTGGCGGCGATGTCCTTGACGAACTTTTCGACGGCAGCTTGGTAGCTCACGTCGAAGGCTTCTGCGTAGACTTCGGCGGAGCTGGATTCGCGGATCTGGGCGGCGGCTTCCTGCAACTTGGTTTCAGTCCGCGCACACATGGCGACGATCGCGCCTTCAGCGGCAAAGGCTTTTGCGGTGGCGAATCCCATGCCCTGGCTTGCGCCTGCGACTATCACTACTCTGCCTTTTAGTCCGGTTTCCATTTAGATGGCCTCGGTGCCCCACAAGTCATGCAGATGCAGAATTCCCTGGGGACGCCCTTCTGCATCGACGACAACAAGCGCGGTTATCTTTTTCTCTTCCATGATGGCAAGCGCGGTGGTGGCGAATTCTTCTGTTTGGATCGTACGCGGATTATGCGTCATGCAATCTTCCGCTGTGAGTTCCAGGACATCTTTGCTGCCGGGAGTGCGTCCGTGTTTCTCGAGCTGCCGGCGGAGGTCGCCATCGCTGATCACGCCGAGCAGCTTGCTATTCGGGCCATTCACCACAGTGGTCATGCCCAGACCCTTGCGGGACATTTCATAGATCACGTCCGTCATCTTCGATTGCGGCGTGACATGGGGCATGTTGTCTCCGGAGTGCATCAGCTGATGCACTCGCGCGAGTTTCTTGCCTAGCTCTCCGCCGGGATGGAGGTCAGCGAAATCTTCTTCTTTGAATCCGCGCTTTTCGGCGAGGGCAACGGCCAGAGCATCGCCGAGGGCAAGCATGGTAGTCGTGGAAGCTGTCGGCGCGAGATTCATGGAGCAAGCTTCTTCTGCAATGGAGCAGTCGAGTGCGACGTCAGCGGCGGCCGCGAGTGTGGAGAGGTTCGTCTTACCGCCGGGATAAAGCGAATCACATGTGAAGGAAATCAACTTGGCCTGAAGGCGCTTGATGGTGGCGAGCAGGCGGAGGATCTCTTCGGTCTCTCCGCTGGAGGAGAGGGCGATTACGACGTCTCCGCGAACCAGCATTCCCAAGTCGCCATGGATAGCTTCGGCGGGATGCAGGAACATTGCGGGCGTGCCGGTGGAACTCAGAGTGGCAGCGATCTTCCGCGCGATGATCCCGCTTTTGCCCATTCCGGTGACGATGACTCGTCCTGTGCATGCATGGAGAAGATCGAGGGTGCGATTGAAAGCATCGGCCATGGGGCCGGAGATGCGGTCGGCCAATCCGCGCAGAGCTTCGGCTTCGATGCGAACAACATTCTCGCCTACTGATTTCATTGTTGATGATGGTAGCAAAAAGGGGCATGGAGCATGAAAAATCAAAGTCAGAACCTGAAACGGAAGGGACACCGTGCATGTTTGAAAGCGAGCCTGAAGGCTCCCTTCTACCGGTGCCGCTTCGCGGCAAATTGGTGGCGAGTGCCAGCAGATTGCAAATTGCTAGGGGTCCTTCGACTCCGCTGCGCTTCGCTCAGGATGACAAGTCGGAGTGACTGTCCGCAGTTTGCAGAGAGCGAAGCGCAAGATCCTCCGCGCCGAAAAAGGCGCTCAGGATGACAAAGGTCACTTTTTAGCTCAATAGTTTTTAGTAAAGTCGAAGGCAAATGCATAGATCCTTCGACTTCGCTGCGCTCCGCTCAGGATGACAAATCAGAGTGACTGTTGGCGTTTTGCAGAGTGTTCGCTAGAAGAGCTTGAATCGCAGATAAATGAGCCCAGCAGCGGCGGCGCCACCGGCGGCTGCGCCTACCCAAAAGTTTTCCCAGACGGTGCTGGTGGTGCGCATAATTCGCCTGTCGTTCGAAATCAAGAGGATGAAGATCAGCGTCGGGATCAGCAGGATTCCGGCAAGGATCATTGACCAGTAGAGCGCCTTTACAGGATTGATCGGGAAAAAGTTTACACAAGAAGCCACGAGCATTGCCACGCTGATCAGGAGATAGAAGCGTCGGGCCTCCCACGGGTTTTCACTCAAACCGTATTTCCATCCGATTGCCTGGGCTAAGTCGTAGCACATGGAAGCAGTGAGCACGGGCAAGGCGACCATGCCGGAACCGATGATACCGATGGCAAAGACAATGGGGCCGAGCGGGCCAACCGCCGGCCTGAGCGCTTCCGCTGCCTGTCGCGTGGTCATATCACTGGGGTGCGCCAAGTGAAGTACCGCGCTGGCGGCGATCATGATGGATGAGGTGAGGAATATTGCCATCATGGTCGCCACGGTCGAGTCGCCGTCATGGTCGTGCTCATGTGCGGGGTCAGTCCGCGAGCTGGCATGCCAAATGATGATGTAGGGCGTGAGGAGAGAGCCGAAGAGCGCGACGACGTTCTCTATGAAAGCCGCTGTCGGCTGAACTCTTGGGATGAACGCGTCCATCAGCAACTGTCCGATATGTGGCCTGGTCAGAATTGCGGCGACAATATAAACGTAGAGTGGCAGCGAGAAGATCACCAGAGCGCGGGTGATCTTGCGGTAGTCCTGAAAGACAAGGATGTACCAGATGAAAAAGGCAGTAGCAGCTACAAAGTACATTCGTGACTGGTTCGTCAGGATAGAGAATGCATCGGAAACAGCCATCAGATCGGCGATCACTACCGCCAGGTTAGTGATGATCGCGAACAAGGCACCAAAGAGCGCCAGCTTGCGGCCATAGTTTTCGCGTACGAGCTCCAAAAGTCCTTGCCTAGTCTGCGTTCCAATCCGCCCGGTCACTGAGAAGATCGATAGCAGAAAGGGAAAGCAGAGAACGACGACCCAAAGCAGTGAGTGCGCGAAGGCCGCACCGGCTACGGTGGCGGTTATCACACAGGAAGGGTCAACGTCAGAGCATCCAGTCACCAATCCCGGCCCGAGACGATGCAAGAGGCTGGACTTGGGCTTTGCCTCGTCCCCGCCGGGTACAGGGCGCGGGAAATTCAGGACCTTACCCCTGTCTTCCGGCGATCCAGAGCGTTTTTGACTACTGAATTTTGGGAAGTTCACTCCGTAGGTCTTTCTCGAGCTTGTGCTCATGCCAAAGTCGAAGCGGTCTACTGTAAGTGATCACGCCGAATGCCGTAATGGCACCCAGCAACAACAGGTTACTGATCCAGAGCAGAAGCACTGGAGCCTTAGTGTGTGAGATGTACTCCAAAACCTTCACGTTCTGGGGGGTGAGCATGAGTCCCAAAGCGAGAATGAGCAGGCCACATCCGGCGAAGAAACTGGTGACGTTCTTGGCCCACTGTCCGGTTGAATAGTATTGCGCCAGCAGCCGGAACCCGTAGGCGGCCAGGGCGAAAATAGCGAGGCAGTTCCCAACCAGAGGGATGAAAGCAGCTACGTCCATGTAGAGTGAGAAGGGGAGAAGAAGCGGAAGGTTGGAACGGGGACCAAACCAACACCAAAACCAATGCCAAAACCAAAATCTTGCAACACAAAGGACACAGAGAGCACAAAGGAACACAAAGAAGGCAGGGTGAAAGGCAAAACCAGGGTCGAGTCAGGTGGTGGTGAGCAAGGCTACCGGGAAGTTTGCGAAGATCTCTTTAAGGAGCAAGGTTCGCCTGTTCGTCACGTTGAGTATCTCGCCGGTCAGGACGTTTTCGAAAGAGTCGGGGGCATTCTCGGGAAGGGAAAGTTCGGTGTCGGCCCAGACGTCGCCAGTGGGTGGGGCGATGCGTCCCTTCATTAGAGTGTGGGCGAAGAGCGGGGCGGCGACGATGGCCATCTGGTTTGGAGGCGATGTGCGGGCGAAGGCGACTACATGGTCGCGCTTGTCGCCCGTGACTTCAATCGGGATGTATGGGGCGAGACGGAAGAGTTCGGGATTCTCGCGGCGGAACTGGAGCGCACGAGTGTTGATGTAGAGCTTTACGAGTCCCTCGTCTGCGGGCAGATCCGCCAGGAGACCAGTGGCGACTTGGAGCAGGCTGGAATCTTTCTTCTGGCTCAGTTCGCGCATGAACTTTTCACGCTGCTCGAAATCTACTGGCCGGCGGTTGTCGGGGTCAACGAGGCTGAAGTCCCAAAGCTCGGTTCCTTGATAGATGTCAGGCACGCCCGGTGAAGTGATCTTCAGAATTGCCTGCGCGAGGGAATTGAGCAATCCGAAATATTGCACGGCGGGAAGAAACGTTTCGATGCTCTCGAGAAAAAGATTGCTCTTGTTCCTGGTGCCGGGCGTGAGGATGCGGGCGATGAAATCATTGGTCGCGGCAATGTATTCCGGATCTGGATTGATCCAGCTCAGGTTGACTTTAGCTTCGTGCAGCGCCTTCGCCATGTACTCCTGAATACGCGTGATGAGTTCCTGCCGTTGTTCATCAGTCTCGATGCGCAGGGGCCACGCGCCGACCAACGTTTGATAGAGCAGGTATTCCTCGTTGAGGTCCGGCACGGTGCGGCCGTCCGTCAGCACGCGCTTCTTGCTGGCATTAGTGCGTCGCCAACGCATGGCGCTTGCTGACCACTGGCGTGGGAGCTCACTGAGGACATCGAGGCGGGAGCGCACGTCTTCACTACGCTTAGTGTCATGCGTGGAAGTGGCCAGCATGGAAAAAGGCCAGTGCTCGGCCCGGATGAGATTGCCGCGATGGAATTCCTGCACGGGATGTCCGAAAAGTTTCGGTGAGCCGCCGACTTCATTCACCGAGACGAAGCGGTTGTAAACGTAGCTGGCCGTGTCTTCAAGTCCTTTGGCCATCACCGGACCGGTGAGTTGCTGAAACTTGAGCGTGAACTGAAGCTTGCGATAGTAAAGCTGATCTTTGGTGTCATCAGAGGCGTTGCCGTTGCGTCGCGCTTCGGAGGTGCCCGGATGGCCATCAACGCCGTTGCGTCCGTTGGTCGATTGACATATGTGATCAGATTCCAAAAGAAGAATGCTGCGCAGGAAATCAAAGACCGCCGACGCGGTTCCTGCGTTGCGTCGCTTCGCGATAGCAACTGACTGATGGATATAACGGCGATCGCGTTCGGTGATCTCTCCGCGCTCGTCAATGTACGAGCGATAGATAGGGAAGCAGGCGATGGTCTCGCGGATGGCATCGCGAAGTGCCTTGCGAGTGAAATCGCGGGCGTGACGGTCACTGCTGGAGATCTCATCCAGCATGTGCGCGAGCACATTGACCTCGCTGGATAGCGCAGTGTTCATGATGAGCTTCTTGCTGCCGTAGAGGATGGATTCAAAATCGGGAAGGCCGCCGATGAATCGCGCGTAGGTGTTGGTGAAAGCGCGCTCGTTCGCCTGCTGAATGAAAATGCCGTTCACGAGATTGGCGAAGTCGTATCCGGAGGTTCCGTCCACGGGCCATTCGATGGGAAGCTGTTCGCCGGGTTCGAGGATTTTTTCGACTACGGTGTAGAGCGGCGCATGTTGACCCATCCAATTGTGTTGTCCGAAAGCGGTTTGCAGTTCGAGTTCGATTCCGTTTTCTGACACTGGCGCGTGCGGTTCCGGGCCGCAGCATTGGCTGGCGGCAAAGAGCATCTGCAAGCGGATGAGATACTGCCGGGGATTCAGCAATCCATCGCAATGATCAATGCGCACGCCGCTGATGCTGCCGTCGCTTAAGAGGCGGCGCATGAGGCGGTGAGTCTCGGCAAAGACCTTGGGATTTTCCATGCGCAAACCGACTAGCTCGTTGATGTCAAAGAATCGGCGGTAGTTGATCTCTTCGGCGGAGACGCGCCAGTGCGCCAAGCGATAGGCTTGGGCTTCAAGAAGTCGGTGGAGCGCGTCATAGCTGGCGCTGTTGCCGGGGTGTCCGTTGATCGCAACGATTGCTTCGTGAACTGCACGGCGTACGTTGTCGGAGCTGTCGATGATCTCGACCAGGCGCTTGAGCAGTTGCGGAGCTAGGGCGCGACGTCGTGCGACTGCTTCGGCATTCGTTTCGGAGTGAAGAGGAAGATTACGAAGATCGCCGAGTGTCGCGTCGAAGGCCCTGATGTCAGGATCAGTGGGAGCTTCGGCAAGCAACGACTCGAAGACGAGCGGAATAGTTTGCGGATCGATGGGGAATGCTTTGTCGTAGTAGCGGAGTAGAAATTCCGTTTCATACGCGAGTTGAATCCGGCCTTCTTCTAATTCTTCCCCATACTGATTGCCTAAGATTGGCAGGAGTAATTTGTCGCGGAGTTCCGACTTGAGCGGGTCCCAATCGATGTCAAAGAAGTCAGCGTACTCGGAGGCTTGACCGTTCTCGAGGACATCGCGCCACCAGGGATTGTCGCCCATCCCGATGCCCATGTGATTGGGAACGGCGTCGAGGATCTGACCCATGTTCAGGCGCTTGAGTTCGCCGACGAACTCGTGGAATTCCGCTTCCGTGCCGATCTCAGGATTGATCAGGTTGTGGTCAGTGATGTCGTATCCGTGAGTGCTTCCGGCGCGGGCTTTGAGGATAGGCGACGAATAGACGTGAGAGATTCCCAATGAGTGCAAGTAGGGAAGCAGTTTGGTGGCGTCTGCGAATCGGAAACTTTTGTGGAATTGGAGACGATACGTGGAGAGCGGGCGAGATTCCCGCTTGTGGGCCGCCATGCGGTCAAGACATTCCGTAAGACCGCTGGACTGGGCCGTTAAGATTTCGACGTTTGTGCGCATCCGTAAGCGGTTTAGATGCCGGATGCGAAGGCGGTTATAGCTATGACTCTGGTGCGAGCGGAAACAAAAAAGGCGACCCGGAGGTCGCCTTTTTGATTGCGATGCTTACAGCTTAGAGAACAGTGACGTTCTCAGCCTGCCAGCCTTTGGGGCCCTTAACAACGCTGAATTGAACCGCTTGGCCTTCCTGCAATGAGCGGAAGCCGTTTGACTGGATGGCTGAGAAATGTACGAATACATCCTCGCCGCCCTGACGGGTGATGAAACCAAATCCTTTAGCGTCGTTGAACCACTTAACTGTTCCTTGTTCCATGATGGTGCTTGTTCCTTTAGTGTTGATTTTGATTGATACGAAGAAAGGAAACCGGAAGGTACTTAAGGCAGGTACGTGCTGTAGAGCAGAACCGCTTGATACTACCGCTTCAAATCTAACGCAGGTAAATAATAACACAATTTGGGCAGTTTTTTCGAGAGCTGGACAAGGCCAGCAGTACCGGGCCGGTGTTATTCTGTCGCTCTTGCGTTGGGCCGCAAAGCGCGAGAATAACAATCGGGGTTGGCTTCAATGAAACAGTTTGTTCCAGGGGACCACGTTCCGCAGGCAGGCACATATCGTGTCTATCACTACAAACACCGCATGCCGCACCTGGTAAACACGCTATTGGTGCAGTTCCCATTGTGTTCAAAGTGCGGGGACAAAGTCCGATTCGAAGAGACCGCCACAGACGCGGAGGCTGCAGGGAAGTGGCTGCGGCATGATCCCGATTTTATGGATACGACGGTAGGTATAAAGGTCCGCAAACCCACCGCGCTTGCGGCGGTGAAAAATATCTTTCTGCCGATCTTGTGGCTATGCGGCACTTAGAACTTCACCTCCTTTACTAAACGCCTGCCCACAGGCGAAAATGAATCTGTCGTTGTAACTCCCCATATCCCCACAGGAGAATCCATGCCAGTCACCGGCGAGCTTATCCGCTTGCAGAATTATGTTGATGACATTGCCACCACTTTGCGCCGAATCACGGCGACCATGCCTTTCATGACCACGGAAGAGCGCAAGCAGCTTTCCGACTATATGCGGAAGTCTGATCCGAATTTTCTGGCCGTGCTCGAGCGCCTGGAAAAGGGACAGTAATGGCGCAGATCAAGACAGTCTCCGTTATTGGCGCGGGAATCATGGGGCGGGGTATCGCCCACTCTGCGGCGCTGGGCGGATATCGGACCATCATCGAAGACATTGTTCCTGCCAGCTTGCGCCGGGCGGAGAGCGAGATTCGCGCGAACCTCGACAAGGCTGTGGAACTCGGGAAAGTCACCAAGGAAGCTGCGGACGCGGCGCATAAGCGAATCGAGTACGCAGGTTCGGTGGAAGAAGCGGCGCGAGAAGCTGACCTGGTGATCGAAGCAGTGCCGGAGGAGATGGAATCCAAGATCGAGATATTTACGCTGCTCGATAAGGTTTGCCGTCCGGAGACGATTCTGGCTTCGAATACTTCGTCGTTCAGCATTACGGAGATTGCATCGGTGACGTATCGGGCACCGAAGTGTCTGGGCATGCACTTCTTCAATCCTGTTCACAAGATGAAGTTGCTGGAGATTGTCCGCGGTCTGGAGACCGACGAGAGCACGATTTCAGCATGCAGCGAAGTGGGCCGGAACATGGGAAAAGAGGTGGTAGTGATTCGGGAGTCCCCCGGATTTATCACCAGCAGGATCAATGCTTTGATCGGGAATGAGGCATTCAACATGCTTCAAGAAGGTGTTGCATCTGCTTCAGATATAGACAAAGCCTTAAAGTTGGGCTTGAACCATCCGATGGGGCCGTTTGAGATGGTGGACCTGGTGGGATTGGACACCCGGCTGCACATCCTTGAGTACCTGCAGAAGACGCTGGGAGAGAAATTCCGACCATCGGCATTGATGGTGCAGTATGTGAAAGCCGGGCGGCTGGGAAGGAAGTCGGGGCGCGGAGTTTACGACTATCCTGAGCAAGCGAAGGCAGCGGTTCCGGCCAAAGACTCAGAAAAGGTGAAAGCCGGGAAGTAAGTGTCAGCTCGAATTTGCAGAGGGGGACGATCTCAAGATCGTCCCCTTTTTCTAGTTAACTGAAACCCATTTCCGCAGTCTTAAGGGTAAGGGAAATTGCGGGAACCGGAGTGCGGCGCATTCCGTATAGGTAAGTGATCATGCGAATGTTCTTCGACATCTTCGGGCAGACGTTGCGCACCCTGTGGGCGCACAAGTTGCGATCGTTCCTCACTATGTTCGGAATTGCGTGGGGAGTAGGTTCGCTGCTGCTGCTTGTCGGACTGGGTGAGGGTTTCCGGTCTGGCAATCGGCGGGAGTTGAGCCAGATGGGCGAAAACATCATGTTCATCTTCCCCGCAAAAGTGCCGGCCCAACCGGGCAGCACTGCCGGCGGACGTCCTTACTTTTTGACGTATCGCGACTGGCAGGCGATCCACGACGAAGCGAAGACTGTGGGCAACAGTGCGCCTGTGATCAACAGGCAGGACATCCGCGCAGTCAGCCAATATGCAAATACCAACGGACAGACTTTCGGAGTGACGCCGAACTACAACCAGATTCGTACCCTTCCCATAGCTGCCGGACGCTGGATCAGCGAGCAGGACGAAGCGGAACGTCGGCAGGTGGCGGTCGTCGGGCATGAGATGCGCAAGAGCATGTTCCCGGGAAGGCCGGCGCTGGGCGAATCCATCTTGCTGAACGGATTGCGTTTTGAAGTCATCGGCTATCTGGACGTGATCGGAAAAGAAGAGACGAACAACGGAACCAACCAGCGGGTGTTCATCCCGTTCTCGACGATGCATGAATTCTTTCCGTTGAAAGACGAGAAGCTGCCTGACGATGCGGTGTCGTTCATTAATTATCGCCCCAAGGAAAAAGAACAGCATTTGCTCGCGAAAGAGGAAGTGCGCAGGGTCGTCGCGCGGAACCATGATTTCGATTACAAACTGGAAGATGCATTCGAAGACTGGGACACGGTTCAAAGCGAGCAGACAGTCGGGAAAATCTTCGACGCGATGAACATGTTCCTGGGCAGCGTAGGGCTGGTCACGCTAGCCTTGGGCGGCATCGGCATCATCAACATCATGCTCGTGGCCGTGACCGAGCGGACGAAAGAGATCGGGTTGCGTCGCGCCCTGGGTGCAACCAGAGCGACCATCATGACGCAGTTCTTCCTTGAAGGCGCATTCCTCACGCTGATCAGCGGTGCAATCGGAATCCTTGTCTCTGGCGGGTTCATGGCAGCGCTAGGTACATTGCCGTCGCCTGAAGGATTCGATCCTCCGAAACTTGTGCCGTGGTCAGCCGCGGTTGCGATTGCCGCGCTTTCTATCGCTGGCACAGTTGCTGGGCTTTATCCTGCGCGTAAAGCAGCAATGCTTGAGCCGGTAGAAGCATTGAGGAAAGAGTAGCTGCCATGCTTAAAGACTTATTAGGACAGGCTTACAGCGCGATGCAACACAATCGACGTCGCACGGCGATGACGATGATCGGCATGGCCTGGGGCATCGCCACGGTGGTGCTGCTGCTGGCGTATGGATCGGGCTTCGGACGCGCCATCAACACGATATTCGCTTCATTTGGCGCGAAGGTCATAGGCGTGTTTCCCGGAAGGACATCACAACAAGCAGGTGGCAGCAAGGCGGGAACACAGGTCAAACTTGAACTGGATGACATTGATCGTCTGGTTACGGGCGTTCCGTTGATCACGCGTATTTCTCCGGACGTGAGCAAACAAGCTTCAGTCAGCGCCAATGGACGTTCGTTCGTCTTTGAAACGCTGGGTGATTATCCGGCCATACAGAAGATACGCAAGTTGACTCCAGCGGAAGGCAGGTTCTTCTCTGATGCGGACAACAATGCTAGAGCTCGGGTGGCGGTGTTGGGATCGGAAGCGAAGACGAAACTGTTTTCAGGCGAATACGCGATCGGGCAGTCGATACGACTTGATGGGGTGACCTTCACTATCATCGGCGTGCTTGATCCCAAGATGCAAGAGGGCAACGACAATATCAATCGGCTGGTGTATATCCCATTTACCACTATGGGAGATCTGAAAGACACGCGATACCTGGACGGAATCTGGATCGATTACGAGTCGAATGAATACTTGAAAGTGGAGCAGATGGTACGCGGGACACTGGCCTCAGCACACCAGTTCCAACCATCTGATAAACGCGCTGTCTTCATCTTCAATTCCATGAAGCAGGTAAAACAGTTTGAGATCGTGACGACGGGGTTGCAGGTGCTGCTGGCGTTCATAGGAACGCTGACGCTGGGAATCGGCGGTGTGGGACTGATGAACATCATGCTGGTTGCCGTGACGCAGAGGACGCGAGAGATCGGCGTGGAAAAAGCGTTGGGCGCGCAGAAGAAACATATCCTGACGCAGTTCATGGCGGAAGCCATGGCAATCACGTTCATTGGCGGAGCGCTAGGGATCGTGTTGGCGTACGCGGTATCGTTGGGCGTGGGAAGGCTAACGTTTTACAGCGCCCTGGCGAAGAACGCTGAAGCGGCGGACATCCGCCTGATCATCTCGCCGACAAGCCTCGTTGTTTCGACGGGTATTCTGATCATTGTTGGATTAGTGAGTGGGATGTTGCCGGCATTGAGAGCGGCGAACCTGGATCCAATCGAGGCGCTACGGTACGAGTGAAGACATTTGTAATTTTAATTTGTGATTCAAAACTGAAAGGCGTCCGGATTTGCTGGACGCCTTTGTTCTTGCCGAGATTACTGAATGCCCTGTTTGTTTTTCCAGCAGGTAGCCGCGGTGCCATCGTCTGCATACCAGATGATTCCGCCTGAAGTCTTTCCGGCATCGGAATTCAATTCAGTACAGAAAGCACGCCGACCAGACTTGCCGACTTCCAGAGGGACCGCGGAGATCTGGACAGTATTTTGCGGTTTCGAAACACCGGGACAACTCACGTCATAGCGATAGCCGTTGCGGTTGTCATGTCCCTTGGCCAGGCTTTCGTCGATCAAACCAGCATTTTCAGAGTTGAATTTTTGTTCTGCCTTTGGCTTGTCTTTTTCGCTGCCCAAACCCAGGCGCGTGATGTCGCAGGCGAATCCAGCATCCTTGTATTGGTTCGAATAGAAAGTCTCGGCTGTGTTCAGAGTGCGCATTGCTCCAACAGCGCTGCGCTCATTTTTTATGGCGTCAGATGCTTCCTGCGCCGATATCGAGACGGAAATCAGCAAAAATAAGAGACAGAGTTCTTGCTTCTTCATAGTCAGACTCCTAACGTAAGCGCCGCACCAATACTCCCCAGCCGAGGATTGTACCTGCATTTCTGCCAAAGAAAAAAGCCACCCAAAGTGGGTGGCTCTCTGTTTGGATTGCTACGCCCTATCGGCCGCTGGCGTCCTTCTCTTTCTTGAATGGGGCTGAGAGATATCGGCGGGCTTCGTCGAGCGCACCTTGCGTATTGTCGTTCGTCTGAAGCGCTTGACGATATTCGTTGGTCGCGCGTTCGCGTTGTCCGGTCACGTCAAAGATCTTGCCCAGTTGAATGTGGCTCCAGACTTCCGTCCATTTGGGTTCGCCATCGCCGTTGAGCGATTCACGATATGAATTTGCGGCGGCCTGGTAGTTCCGCTGGAGGAAGAAGACTTCCGCGATCCGATAGTGCGCAAGCGAGCTGCTGTGATTCGATTCCAGAGATTTGCTGAACTGCTTGAGGGCTTCGGCGTAGTCGCCCTGCGCGACCATCTGCTGTCCGCGAAGAATAGAGACGCGAACTTTCAGATCGTCTGAGTTTTTCAGCACCCAATTGTTGGGATCGATGGCGATGCGTCGGGGCTTGCCGAATGTCTCAATGGAATACGGCGACTTGGTGCCGACTACTTCGATGCGCTTCATCTCCGGCTGACCGTCAGTATCCACGCGCACTTCCATCGGCATGCGGAAGAGATCGAGGTCCTGAGTGACTTCACCAGTAACGCGGAAGCCTTTGGCGACGCGATAGATCGAGTACTTGTTCTTGAACTCCGGTGCGCCGGTTCCGTCGAGCCACTGAGCGAAGAAGGGGACGAGGTTGTCACCGTGTATGGATTGCGCGACTTTGGCGAAATCATCCGCGCGGACGGCCTTGCCTGCGTACTGCGTTGTGAATGTCTTCATGATGCGGTCGAACGCGGCGTTGCCTACGTCCCAACGCAACATGTGCAAGATCATTCCGCCTTTGTCAGTGGTGAGCGATTGGAATTCCGGCGAGAACATCTCCAGTTTGCCTGCGCTTGAGAGCGGGATATTGTCATAGGCGAGCGCGCCGACAGCCATGTCCTTGGTGGCTTCTTCGAATCCGGCAGAGCCGGCTGCATGCTCGACGTATCTGACTTCTGAGTAACGAGCGCTGCCATCCTGAAGCCAGAAGTCATCACGAGTGGCGGGACTGACGGAAACGCCGAACCACTGGTGCGCGATTGCATTCGCAAGAAGCCGATAGTTCGCTTTCTCACTGATTGCGCGGGAAGCTAGCCCGGCGATCTCAGGAGCCCAGGTAGATGGGACGGCATCATCCGGGATCTCAACGATGCTCAGCTCAGTTGAGAGCGGCGGGCCATAAAGCGATGTATAAAATTCGAATTCCTTTTCCGCGGTTTCAGCGTAGATGGGAGCGAAATCTTTCTTCGTTGGCAGGAAGAACGTGCGGATAGTCACTCCGCCAACATTGGCGGTAGTCTCATTAAAGACGCCCGCAATGATAGTTCCCGGAAAACTGGGCTTGTTCCAAACGAATGTGTGGACAGTTTTTCCGCCTGCGGCAGGTTTCTGAACAGGTGTCCCACTGCCCACTACTCTCATTGCAGCCGGAGCGGTGATGTTGATGGTAGAAGTGAAACGGTTGGTTCCGTATCCGAGAGTTGGGAACCAGCGGCCGGCGTAGAGCAGATACGAGATCCCGTCGCCGACATAAGCCAGCTTCAATCCTTCGACAGGGCTGTCATCGCCCGAGGACAGCGTTCCTTCGTAATCGAAATTGAAAGTAGTGCTTTCACCCTTCGGCAGTCCTGCGGGAAGGGGAATCCGAATGGTGGAGTCCTGAGTGACGCGCTCGGTAGAGAGTGGCTGTCCGGCGGCGTTGGTGACCTTCGTGGGACGAAGCCCATTGTGGAGTTCGAAGACGGCGACGCTGATGTCCTCAAGAGCGGTGACTTTCACTTTGGCGTGGGCGACAAGTTTGTGTGTGGCGGGAAAAATCTCAGCGTCAATGACGTAGTCGTCCGCCCGCAGGCGTGGCTTTTCAGCTGCCTGAAGGTATAAGGGCGTGATGAGGATTAACAGTGCGAAGCAGGAAACTAAAGCACGTCGAAGCCGTGCACTTGCCATATCTATTTGGTTCTCCAGAGAAGCTGCATTTTATTGGATGAGAAATCGCGAAAAAACGATGCTGCTGCTCTTTAAGCTTAGTCTTTTAGACACAGGTTGTTCAACTTAGTTGTGGCTGGGCTGCGATTGTTGAGCGCGCGCAATGGCCAAAACAGCAGCGGCAGCGCGGTCTGCGGCGGTTTCAGAAGAGGAAGCTGGATGCAACATACGTCGAACTTCGGCGAGGTCGGCAATCATCTGGATGCGAGCGGGACCATCGGGGATTAGCTCGTTCAGTTTCGTAACAACATTGCTGGGGAGGAAATCTGACTGGATCAACTCGGGAACGATCGTTCTTCCGGCAATGAGGTTTGGCATAGCGAAGTTCGGGAGGGAGACTAACCTCCGGCCTAGAGCCCAAGTGAGGGGAGAGACGCGATAGACGACGACGAACGGATTTCCGGCGAGTGCGGCTTCGACCGTGGCCGTTCCGCTGGCGACGATAGATGCGCGCGCGAGAGAGAGGGCGGTGGGGGCGTCTTTCACCAGTTGAATTCTTGACTGGCGCGTTTGGGATTGTAGCCAAGCAGGATCAAGAGTTGAGGCCACGGGGAGAAGGTACTCGAAGTTGGCGCCGAGGGCGTCTGCAACTTGGAGCAGCGTAGAAAGATGCCGCTCGATCTCTTGCTTGCGGCTGCCGGGGAGTAACGCTATCCATTGCTTGTTCGGGTCGAGCGAGTTTTCTTTCGCGTATTGCTGGCGGTCAGGAACTGATGGTTTGAGATCGGCGAGCGGATGACCGACGTACTCGGCGTCCACGCCGTGGTCGCCATAGAACCTTTCTTCGAACGGAAAAATCACCAGCATCTTGCTGACGTACTTGCGGACTTGCTTGATGCGTCCCTTGCGCCACGCCCAAAGCTGAGGGCTGACGAAGTACACCATGGGGATTTCACGCCTGTGAAGTTCGCGCGCGAGTCGCAGGTTGAAGTCAGGAAAATCGATGAGGACAGCGACGTCTGGTTTGCGCTTGTCCACTTCCCGCAGTAGCTCGTGGAATTTTGAATAAATTTCGGGAAGATGTTTTACGACTTCCACAAGTCCGACGATGGCAACGCGCTTTGAATCGATGACAATTTCGCAGCCCTGGGTCTTCATGCGCTCGCCGCCGAGTCCGAAGAAGTGGACATCTGCATCCGGCGAAGCGCGACGCACGGATTCGATCAACTGCGCGCCGTAGATGTCTCCCGAAGCCTCGCCGGCGGAGATGAAAATCTTCAATGACATGAATGCTGGATATCTTAACCTGCGGCGGATGCGCGCGGGCTAATCGGCGCTGACGGTTGGCGTCCCAAGCATCTCGGAGGGAGCGGAAATTTCGCCGCCGATTTCCTGGTCCTTGTATTGAAGCTGGTACAGCTTCCAATAAATTCCGCGATGCGCAAGCAGTTCCTGGTGAGAGCCGATCTCGCGCAGCTTGCCCTTGTGCATGACGATGATCTTGTCAGCCTGCTGAATAGTTGAAAGTCTGTGGGCGATGATGACGGAGGTGCGACCCTCCACCATCTTGCTCAGAGCGTTGCGAACGCGGACTTCGGTGTCGGTGTCGACGCTGGAGGTCGCTTCGTCGAGGACAAGAATCTTCGGATTATGAGCCAGGGCGCGCGCGAAGGAGATGAGTTGTTTTTGTCCCGTAGAGAGGGTGCTGCCGCGCTCGCGAACATTCTCGTTAAATCCTTCAGGCAGTGCGCGGATGAAATCGGCGACGTTTACGTCTTCCGCAGCTTGTTCGATCGCAGCGTCTCCGATCGACGGCGTGCCTAACCTGATGTTGTCGGCGACGGTGCCGCTGAAGAGGAACGGATCTTGCAGGACAACGCCGAATCGTCGCCGGAGATCCTCGATGGACATCTCGCGGATATCAACGCCATCAACTTTGATCGCGCCGCGCTGGACATCGTAGAAGCGCAGCAGCAGGGAGATGATCGTGGTCTTGCCAGCGCCGGTGTGGCCGACAATGGCAACGGTCTCGCCGGGGTTGATGGTGAATGAGACGTCGCGAAGGATCCAATCGAAGTCTTCGCGGGAAGGGGTGTCTGCGGATTCCTCAATCGGCATTTGCCGGTATGCGAACCAGACGTGGTCGAACTCGATCACCCCGGGTCCTTCGACTTTCTTCGGGTTTGCGGAATCGAGTACTTCAACTGTCGTGTCCAGCAATTTGAAGATGCGTTCGCTCGAAGCCATGGCAGCTTGCAGGATGTTGTACTTTTCGCTGAGGTCCTGAATGGGACGGAAGAATCGTTGCGCGTACTGAATGAAGGCCGCGAGAACGCCGATTGTGACGAGGTTTCCGATTCCGCCGTGCAGCAACCTGTTTCCGCCGAACCAGAGCACGCAAGCAATCGCGATGGCAGACAGGATTTCCACGACAGGGTAGTACACGGCGTGCGCCATGATGGCGTCTTTGTACGCCTCCATGTGTTGCTTGTTCACTTTTTCGAATTCGTCATAGCTGCGCTTCTCGCGGTTGAAAAGCTGGAGGACGACGATTCCGCTGATGTGTTCCTGCAAATAGGAGTTGATACGGGCGATGGCAGTGCGAATGCGGCGGTAGGAATCGCGCACCTTCTTGCGGAAAATCATGGTGGCGACAAAGATCAGCGGAAGCACGGCGAAGGTGATGAGCGCCAGCCACCAGTTCATCCGCAACATGATGACGATGATGAAGAGCAGAACAAAAATATCTTCGAAGATGGCGACGACTCCGCCCGTGAACATGTCATTGAGTGCGTCAACGTCGCTGGTGACGCGGGTGACGAGGCGTCCGACGGGATTCTTGTCGAAGAAGGCGATGTGCAATCGTTGCAGGTGACCGAAGATCTCGGTGCGCATGTCGAAGATGGCTTTTTGGCCGGTCCACTGCATGAGGTATGTCTGTATGAATTCGAAGACGAAGCTCAGAGCGAGCGCGCTGATGTACATCAGCGAGACTTGGCCGAGTCCAACCATTGCGTCGCTACTTAACCAGCGGTCAAGAATGCTGCCGCGATGAGCGTTGACGAGATATTTATCAATTGCGGTCTTGGTGAGGAAAGGGCCGATGACGTCCATGCCGGCCTTGAGGATGATGGCGATCAGTGCGACCAGCGTTTGCCATTTGTAGGGACGCAGGTAAGTGAGCAGCCGACGCATTAACCGGCTGTCATATGCTTTGCCTAGTACCTCTTCTTCTTGGGCCGCCATCTAGTCAGATTATATAGACGGAAATCCGGGCGGGCGCGATTCCAAAATCACTGCAATTTTCTTACGACCAGCGCTGAATTCTTCGAGCCAAACGCGATGCAGTTGCAGACCGCGTATTCGATATCCGCTTTGCGTCCGGGTTGCGGAACGTAGTCGAGGTCGCAGTCCGGATCAGCATTCTCAATATTGATCGTTGGTGGAAGCTGGCTGTGCTTCATGGCAACGAGCGTTGCCGCGAGGCCAGCGGCTCCGCTTGCTCCTTGCGGATGTCCGATCTGAGATTTCAATGCGGACATAGGAGTGCGGGAGGCGTGGTCGCCGAGTGCGAGTTTCAGGGCGCGGGTCTCGATGCGATCGTTGAGCTGCGTGGAAGTGCCGTGCAGGTTGACGTAGTCGATCTCAGTTGCGGGGATGCCAGATTCTTCGAGGGCGAGTTGGATGGCACGCGCAGGTTCTTCTCCACATTCGGCAAGACGCACGCGATGGAACGCTTCGCAAGTGGAACCGTATCCAGTGATCTCGGCGTGAATCTTCGCCCCACGCGCGATGGCGTGCTCGTACTCTTCGAGGACGAACATCCATGAGCCTTCGGCGATGACGAATCCGTCACGGTCAGCGGAGAAGGGCCGCGATGCGCGTGCGGGCTCGTCATTCCATCGCGTCGTAAGGATCTTCATCAGGGTAAATCCCTTCATGATGCCGTGCGCGATAGGCGAATCGACTCCGCCGGCGACAATCATTTTGGGAATTCCGTTTAATCCGGATTGAATCTGGCGATAGGCATAGCCGATGGCGTCGGTCGAGGAAGTGCATCCGGTGGTGACGACGTGGCTCATGCCGCGAAGTCCGAAAGCCATGCTGACTTCCGATGAAAGCGTTCCCATGGTGCCACTGGGAATACTGAAGAGGCTCACCTTTTTGATGTTGCCTTCATACCAGAGGCGATACTGCTCTTCGCTGAAGTCCTGCGCGCCGCCGCCGGTGCCAAGAACGATTCCGATGTTGCGCTGGTCTTCGAGCGAAATTCCTTTGGTCGGGATTCCGGCGTCGGAGAGTGCTTCGGTTGTCGCGGCGATTGCCAGAGGCACGGCGCGGGAGACGTGCTTGCGTTGCTGCTTGTCGACCCAGGCGAGTTCGTCGAAGTCGGCGTCGGGGATCTCTCCGGCGATATGCACGGGAAGTTGTGAAGTGTCGAAGCGCGTAATGCGGCGGACGCCGCTCTTGCCATCGAGGACGGCGCGGCAAAACGCCTCGACACCAACGCCATTCGGGCTGACCACGCCCATTCCTGTGATAACAACTCGCTTCGACATAGATGCCTATAATAGATGCCAGCCGGGATTCGTGGTTACAAACAGCTTTTTATGCCCACAGGCGTTTACATTTCGGTGCCGTTTTGCAAGTCGAAGTGCAGCTTCTGCAATTTCGCGTCGGGTGTCTTTTCGCGAGATCGCATGCAGCGGTTTGTGGAGCGGGTGTGCGCGGACATTGCCAATACCGAAGAGGCCGCGAGGAAGCTGGGCGGGAAGTTCGAACGGGAGGTCGACACGATTTACCTCGGCGGGGGAACGCCGAGCACTCTGGCTCAGCAGCAATTGAAGCAATTACTTGCTACCGTGCGGCGCCATTCTGATGTGCAGCCGGATGCAGAGATCACGGTAGAGTGCGCGCCGGGGACGGTGTCGGACGAAATTGTGCAGACGCTGATTGATTGCGGTGTGAATCGTGTGAGTCTGGGCGTGCAGTCGTTCATTGATGAGGAATCGCGCGCGGTGGGGCGGTTGCATAATCGGGAGACTACGCTAGCTGACATTGCGCGACTGCGCGACGCGGGGATCACCAATGTCAATGTCGATCTAATCGCAGGCTTGCCGCGACAAACGCGTGAGAGTTGGAATGAGTCGCTGGAGCAGGCGATCGCTACTGGAGTACCGCACGTCAGCGTCTATATCTTGGAAGTGGATGAGGATTCGCGACTGGGAAGGGAACTAATCGCCGGGGGGACACGATATCACGCGCATCATGTTCCGGATGACGATCTGTCAGCGGAGTTTTACGCCACAGCATGCGAACGTATGGATGCAGCGGGAATCGCGCAGTATGAGATTTCGAATTTCGCCAGAGATGGATTTGAGTCGAAACACAACTTGAAATACTGGACCCGGCAGCCTTACTACGGATTCGGACTAGATGCACATTCGATGTTGCACGGGCGAGAATTGTCTGCGGTGCGGTTTTCGACGACGGATGATTTGGATGTCTTTTTAGGCTCGGACCGAACGGAACATGAGGTTTTAGCCGTGTCTGAGCAAGCGGCGATTGAAGAAGAGTTTTTTCTGGGGCTTAGGCTGAATCGCGGAATTGACCTGAGCGAAATCGAAGCACGCACGGGGCGCGAGATTCCGCACGAGTTCACAGAAGCAATTGAAGCGCTGGTTGCGGACGGGCTGCTGCTCCGAACGGAGAGCCGCGTGATGCTGACGCATCGCGGACGATTGCTATCGAACGAAGTCTTTGCGCGATTCATCGGGGCGGAAGAAAAAGTCCCGGCCATTTAGTCGCGGTACAATTAATCTTCATGATCCTGAACGTTGGTGCCTCGAACATGACTCATCCCAAATCAGCGCTCGCCGAAGAATCGCCTGTAACAAAGCCCAATGCCGTAGTTGATCTGCGTAGTGACACCGTCACCAAGCCCACGCAGGAGATGCGCCGCGCAATGGTGGAGGCAGAAGTCGGCGATGACGTTTATGGCGAAGACCCCACCATCAACAAACTTGAGCAGCGCGCAGCGGAGATTTTCGGGCGCGGCGCAGCCATCTTCGTTCCCACGGGGACGATGGGAAACCAGATTGCGATAAAGATCCACACCCAACCAGGACAAGAGATCATTTGCGAGGAGCGCGCGCACATCTTCAATTGGGAGATGGCCAGTCTGGCATCGTTCTCAGGGTGCATGGTGCGTCCTGTGCGCAGCGGCAATGGCACCGGAGTAATCAGGTGGGATGAGATTAAGAAGGCGATCTCGCCAAGGATTTATTACGCAGCGCAGACGGGGCTGATCGTTCTTGAGAACACGCACAACATGGCAGGTGGTGCGGTCACTCCGCTGGAGATCACTCAGGACATCTGCATCAATGCGAAGGCGGCGGGATTGCCAGTCCACTTGGATGGCGCCCGCGTCTTCAACGCCGCAGTAGCTCTGGGCAAATCAGTCGCGGACATCACGGCCCCGCTGGATTCGGTGATGTTCTGCTTGTCCAAAGGATTGGGCGCGCCGGTCGGGTCGCTGTTGGTGGGTAGCAAGAAGTTTATCGAGCAAGCGCGTGTGTATCGCAAGGCGTTGGGCGGAGGAATGCGGCAAGCGGGAATCCTTGCAGCCGCAGGATTGATCGCACTTGAAAAAATGCCGGCGCGGTTGAGCGAAGACCACGCGAATGCGAAGTTCCTCGCCGACGGCGTGGCGCAATTGCCGGGGATCAAACTCGATTCTTCGCGTGTGCAGACCAACATTGTCATCTTCGAAGTAACGAAGCCCGGCGTTGCTGCTCCGGATGTTACTCGCAAGCTGGCTGAGAAGAATGTGCTAGCGAGCGCGATCGGCCCGTCGCATGTCCGGTTTGTAACTCACATGGACGTTGACCGCGCGGCATGCTCGCGTGCGCTTGAAGCAATGCAACAGATTTTCCCCAAATAGGCCCATCAAAACATGTCAATAAAGCTGGATTACTCAACGACCGCGAAGTGCGGAGTGGAATCGGTGTGGCAGGCGTTTTCAGAAGTGGAGCGCTGGCCGGAGTGGAGCAACCTCTTCTCGGGCGCGACATGGATCGAAGGGGAGCCGTGGGCTCGCGGCAGCAAACTACTGCTTGAAGTGGCGCAGCCCTCGGCGAAGGTGAAGGCCGCGGTCTCTGAAGTGGCAGCGCCGCAGCAGGCAATTTGGACAGGCAGCGTGATGGGCGTAACCATCACGCATAGCTTTAAGTTTATTCCGCAAGCTGATGAAACGACGCTCATGCAGAGCAATATCGAACTCTCTGGTCCAGCTACATTCTTTATCAACAATGATATGAAGAAGAAGGGCCTGGAGCAGTTTGCGCAGTGGTTTGAAGCGATGAAGTCGCAGGCTGAAAAGGTGGCGGCGGAACGTAAGTTCGCTTAGAATCAGGCGCCGCCCTGACCGCATGAAGATTGAAATCCAAACGCCGCTCTTTCCCGGCGACCTGCGCAAGCAGGCGCAGAGCCTGAAAGCGGAGATCGAATCGCAACTGTCAATCGTTGCGAAGACGCGCGTCTCCGCGAATGAGCTCAAAGTTTTCGTCAATGGCAAGTCGATATTTTCCTACAAAGAGAAGAAACGGATGCCGCGTCCCGGCGAGATACTCGGGATGATCGAGTCGCGAAGAACCGCGTCATAAATACTCTTATGCCGATGCGATACTGGATCGATCATGACCCGATTGCGACGGCTTTCCTTTTTTGTTTTTGCTTTGTATTCGTGTGGCTCCTAGGGTCCGCCATCTCAAGTTCTACCAGCGGGTGGCAACTCTTGTCGGAAAGATTTGAACTACGAGATTCTTTTGTTCAGCCCAAGCAGACGTTCAGTAGTGGTCGGATGGGGTGGATCAAATACAACAACTGCTTGACTTTTGGTGTTAGTGACCTCGGCTTTTATCTGGCTGTCCTACCTATCTTTCGCTTCCAGCATCCTCCCCTTCTAATCCCATGGAGAGAAATACGTCTGCGAAATGGTAAGGGTTTGATTTTTAGTTATAAGGAACTAATTTTAGGACCTGATGAGGAAGTCACGCTGCGCATCCGCCGGAGAGCTGCAGACGAACTAAAGAACATGGCTGGAGCAAACTGGCCATCTGAAGAATAGTCCAGCGCTTGGGATCCGGGCTGCTCACCCGACATCTAGATACCTTGTATAATCACCTGTTTTGCCCTGAGCGGGCGCGTGTGTCTGTGAAGCAGCGCTGCTCAAAGCCATCATCCGTGGAGGGACATCTTGGATTTTCAACTGAGCGAAGAGCAGCTTCAGCTAAAGAAGTCAGTGCGCGAATTTGCCGAGCGCGAGATCGCTCCCAATGTGATGAAGTGGGACGAGGCCTCGGAATTTCCGCTGCAGACGATCAAGGAGCTGGGCAAGCTCGGATTGATGGGAATCATCTTTCCCGTCGAGTACGGCGGTTCCGGCAGCGGATACGTTGAATACGTCATCGCTGTGGAAGAGCTCTCTCGCGTGGATGGTTCGATCGGGATCATTGTGGCGGCGCACAATTCGCTTTGCTCGAACCACATTTTTCTGGCGGCGTCTGAAGCGCAGAAGCGCAAATACATTCCCAAGCTGGCAACAGGTGAATTTATTGGCGCGTGGGGATTGACCGAACCTGGTTCCGGCTCTGACGCCGGAAGCGCGCGCATGACCGCTGTCCGCAAAGGGAAAGAGTGGGTGCTGAATGGCACTAAGACATTCATCACTAACGGACACTACGCTGACGTTTGTGTGGTGATCGCAGTCACTGACCGCACTGCCAACACGCATGGACTTTCGGCATTCGTCGTCGAAGCGGGGACGAAAGGCTTTCGTGCTGGCAAGAAGGAAAACAAGCTGGGGCTCAGGGCTAGCGACACCGCCGAACTCATTTTTGAAGATTGCGTGATTCCGGCAGAAAATCTGGTCGGCAAAGAAGGCGATGGATTCATCGACTCGATGCGCGTGCTGGATGGCGGCCGCATATCGATCGCTGCATTGTCGTTGGGAATCGGGCAGGGTGCATACGAAGCCGCGTTGAAGTACGCGAAAGAGCGAAAGCAGTTTGGAAAATCAATTGCGGATTTTCAGGCGATCCAGTGGAAGCTCGCCGACATGGCAACAGAACTCGACGCTGCCCGTTTGCTTACCATGCGCGCCGCTGACATGAAAGACAAAGGAATGAAGACGACGCAGGAGTCGTCGATGGCGAAACTCTACGCCAGCGAAGTTGCGGTGCGTTGCGCGAATGAAGGTGTCCAGATCCATGGCGGGTACGGATTCATAAAGGATTATCCGGCGGAGAAGTTTTATCGCGATGTGAAGTTATGCACCATCGGCGAAGGAACCAGCGAGATTCAGCGGCTGGTGATTGCGCGGCAATTGATTAAAGACTAGCTATTAGCCTTTAGCTCTTAGCTTGTTGCGTCTTGTGCCTTATTCGTTTTTATCCTCCTTTTATCCGCGGTTAAAAAGGTTTTCCTTTTGAACAACGACGAACTGCAAACTTGGGTTGACCGCATTCGTGCCGGAGAGGTGCGCGCGGTGGCGCGCGCGATTTCTGCGATTGAGAATGGGACCGCCGAGTCAGTCGAGTTACTGAAGGCGTTGTTTACGTTCAGCGGCAAAGCGCGAGTGATCGGACTGACGGGGTCACCGGGTTCGGGCAAGAGCACGCTGGTTGACCAGCTTGCGCGGGAGTATCGCAAGCATGACAACACCGTTGGCATTGTTGCTGTAGATCCGACGAGCCCCTACACAGGCGGCGCGATTCTTGGCGACCGCATCCGCATGCAGGCGCATCATGCCGACACGGGTATTTACATCCGCAGCATGGCCACGCGGGGGTTTCTCGGCGGCCTCGCGCGAACTACAGCCGATGTTTCCACTGCGCTCGATGCGAGCGGGAAAGATGTGATCCTGATTGAGACAGTCGGCGTGGGACAGGACGAGATTGATATTGTCCGCCTTGCCGATGTGACCATTGTGATTCTGGTCCCCGGCATGGGGGACGATGTGCAATCGATCAAAGCGGGGATCATGGAGATTGCCGACATCTTCGTGATCAACAAAAGCGACCGCGAAGGCGCTGACCGCGTTGAAAAAGAAATTCGCGCCATGCAGTCGCTCGCCATGCGCGAGGACAAATGGAATCCCAGCATTGTGCAGACGGTGGCGACCGAGGGGAAGGGAATCCCTGAGCTCGCGGCGGCAATAGAAGAGTACGAGCGATATCTGGACAAACAAGGGCTGCGTCTCAAAAAGAAAATTAGCAACTGGCGTGAACGCATTGTGGAGATGTTGCGTGAGTCATTGCTGCAACGACTCACACGCGAGCAACTAAGCGACGAGCAGCTGAAGACATACGCGAGCGAAGTGGCGGAGCATCGGCGCGATCCTTACACTCTGGTGGACGAGATCGTTGGCAACTTCGTGAAGAAGTAGCCGTTTATACTGAATTCATGGTGACAATCGACCATCTCGGAATCGCGGTGAAGAATTTGGCAACCGCCAAACGTCTTTACGAGCAGCTCGGCCTCAAGGTCGTCAGCGAAGAGACTGTTGAGCATGAGAAGGTGAAGGTCGCGATGATTCCTGTGGGCGAGAGCCGCGTGGAATTGCTCGAGGCAACTTCTGAAGATTCTCCGGTGGGGCGGTTCATCGCCAAGCGCGGCGAGGGGATCCACCACATCGCGATGCATGTCCCTAACTTGAGCGAAGCGATCGAAGAGTTAAAAAAGACCGGCACGCGTTTTATTTCGGACGAGATAAAAGTGGGCGCCGGCGGACACCTCTACGTTTTCGTTCATCCTTCGAGCGCAGGCGGAGTGCTCCTGGAGCTTTGCCAGGACCAGCCGACTCCAGCCTGAGCGCTATGCTCATCCTCGCAATCGATACGTCGCACAAGAACGGAAGCGTGTGCCTTGCACGCGGCGACGGGAAATCGTTCGAGCTCATCGAAGTGGCGATGGTGGATGGCGGAACGTTCTCCGCACAACTTGTACCAGTGATATCGAAGCTGCTTGCAAACAATTCATTTACGAAAAAAGATGTGCAGGGGGTCGCGGCCGCCGTTGGTCCGGGATCGTTCACCGGGTTGCGCATCGGACTGTCTGCGGTTAAGGGACTGGCGGAGGTTTTGCGAGTACCGATTGCTGCGGTATCAGTGTTGGAAGCAATTGCGTCGACGGCGACGAAGGCTGGGGAAGGGCAGCGAGTGATTGCGGCTATGGACGCGGGGAGAGCGGAGCTTTACGTTGGCGAGTATCAGGGCGGGGAGAGAATTGCGGAATTCCTTTGCACGCGGTCCGAGTTTGTTGCTCAGTTGCGGAAGCGTGCCGCAGAGATCGCCGTTGTTACTCCCGAAGCAGCGGTTGCGGAACTTGCGAATGACGAGAATGTCCGGTGCGAGATCGTGCCGCAGCCGGGCAGCGAGATGATAGCTCGTTTAGGATTGCGAAAGCTTTCAGGGGGGGATGTGGTGAGCATTGAAGAGCTGGACGCGAACTATGTGCGGAGAGATGAGAGCTTGTTTACGTCGGGATAGTCTGAGGAATGCAATCGGGCGGTCGCTTTTCTTGACTGAATGAGTATTCATTCAGTACACTTTTCCGCATCAAAGATTCAGAGTAGCTGGCTTTATCCAAAGGCGTGTCGCAAGCGGAAACAACTTCAAAAGCGTGGGCGTATGATGATGCGGTATTAGCAACACCACCGCTAAAAATCTGCCCAAGATGGTTCATCATGAATCCGAAGGCCACCGACAAAGCAGTTGAAATGGCCCACCTCACCACTGTAGAACTTGGCAAAGGCCACGAGCCGCGCACATCCGACCACGAGACGAAACCTCACCACATGCAAAACAAGATCAAGAAAGTTGCCGTTCTAGGCGCCGGGACCATGGGCGCGCGCATTGCCGCACACGTGGCCAACGCCGGATTTCCCTGTGTGCTGCTCGATATTATTCCGCCCGGCACCGATCCCAACGCCGACAAAGCCGCGAAGAACAAGATCGTCGCCGCCGGATTCGAAGCGGCAAAAAAATCAAAGCCAGCAGCGTTCACGGAGGCGGCGAATGCTTCGCTGGTGACGATCGGCAACTTTGATGAGGACCTCAAACTGATCTCCGGATGCGACTGGATCATCGAGGCCGTGGCGGAGAACCTCGAGATCAAACGCACGCTGCTGAAAAAGGTGGAAGCGCTACGGAAGCCGGGTTCGATCGTGACCACGAACACCAGCGGGCTTCCGGTGAGCAGCATCGCCGAAGGCTTCAGCGCGGATTTCCGTAAGAATTGGTTTGGCACGCACTTTTTCAATCCGCCGCGCTACATGCGCCTGCTGGAGATCATCCCCACACCGGATGCCGATCCCGCCGCCATCGCCGCAGTCTCGCATTTCGGTGACGTGTGGATGGGCAAGGGCATTGTCCGCGCGAAAGACACGCCCAATTTCATCGGCAACCGCATTGGGACTTTTTCGGTGCTGAACGTGATGCGGGTGATGCAGGAGATGGACTTCAGCATTGAAGATGTTGACGCGCTCACCGGTACGGCCGTCGGGTGGCCGAAGTCAGCGACCTTCCGCACCATTGATCTGGTTGGACTCGATATTCTTGGCAGCGTTGTGGGAAACATGCTGCGCAACGTGAAGGACGAGCGCTCTGAACTGAAGCTGCCGGATTTTTACCAGAAGATGCTCGATGGCAAGATGCTCGGCGACAAGACCAAAGGTGGCTTCTACAAAAAAGTAAAAGGCGCGGCCGGCGAAGAGCGGCTGGGAATGGATTGGGAGACGCTGGAGTATCGGCCGACGAAGCGGGCCAAGTTCGCCGCGCTGGAGATGGCGAAGAACGTGGAAGATACGGGCGAGCGCCTGCGCATGCTGCTGGGCGGCGATCCTGAAAAAGACAAAGCCGCGAAATTCTATTGGACCACGCTCTCTGATCTGTGGACTTACGCTGCCAATCGCATTCCTGAGATCTCTGACACAGTCGTCGAGATTGATCGGGCGATGAAGACCGGATTCAACTGGGAGATGGGTCCATTCGAACTTTGGGACGCAGCCGGAGTAGAGGCGACAGTCGCGCGCATGAAGAAGGAAGGCAAGCCTGTTGCGGCGAATGTAGAAAAGCTGTTGGCTGCGGGAAAGAAGAGCTGGTATGAGAGCAATCCGAAATCCGCTTCGGGGAAATCCTTCTTTGATCTCGCGACCAGCGCGTACAAGCCGGTGGAAGTGCCTGAGGGTGTGTGGTCGGTTGAAGTCGTTAAGAAGTCGAATGGAGTAGTGAAGAAGAATGCGGGCGCGTCGCTGATTGATTTGGGCGACGGTGTTGGATGCATTGAGTTCCACAGCAAGATGAATTCGCTCGGCGGAGACATCATCCAACTCATAACGCAAACGCTGAAGCCCAGTAGTTCGGGCACGTCGCTCGGCGACAACTTCGATTCATTCGTCCTCTATAACGACGCGCAACATTTCTCCGTGGGCGCCAACATCATGGTGCTGCTGCTCGCCATTCAAGAAGGCGACTGGGATGAAGTCGACATGGCAATCCGCGCATTCCAGGGTATGACCCAGGCCGTGAAGTTTTCGTCGAAGCCAGTCGTCGCTGCGCCGTTTGGCATGGCGCTAGGCGGCGGCTGCGAAGTCAGCTTGCATGCAGCCGCGCGCAATCCGCACGTTGAGCTTTACATGGGACTAGTGGAGGTCGGCGTTGGCCTGCTCCCCGGCGGCGGCGGATGCAAAGAGATGACGCTGCGAGCTGTTGATAGTGCGATGTCGATCCGTCCGGATGGTCGCGGCGAATCGGTGGAAATGATGGAAGCGATGAAAAAAGCTTTCGAGACGATTGCAATGGCGAAAGTCTCGACTTCCGCCGCTGAAGCCCGCAATTTCGGATTCCTAACTGACCACGATCAGATCATCATGAACCGCGAGCGTCTTCTCACTGACGCGAAGGCGCGGGCTATGGAGATGGTGCGCGCGGGATATCGCGCGCCGGTGATGCGTACTGATGTTCCTGCTCCGGGTGAAAACATACTTGCGACGCTGAAGTTGGGCGTCCATCTAATGCGGCAAGGAGAATTCATCTCTGACCACGATGTGAAGGTCGGAAACAAAGTCGCCGAAGTTATCTGCGGAGGCGCGGTTTCGCCGGGAACTCCGGTGAGCGAACAGTATCTGCTCGATCTGGAGCGTGAAGGATTCAAGTCACTCTGTGGCGAAAAGAAAACGCAAGAGCGCATCCAGCACACGTTAAAGACCGGGAAGCCGTTGAGGAACTAGATGAGGAAGGCTCTTCAGGTTGTGATTTTCTTGCTGCTGTCATTGGCGGCACTCGGGGCGATTGCATTCACGAGGTTCGAATCGAACCTGCAAGCACGCAGGCAAAACGCCCTTGTGCTCGCAAGAAATTGTCAGTCGGGTCATCTCAGTTACCAAGAGTTCCACAAGAAAGTGGGTTTTCCGTTTACCGCTTCCGCTGACCGGATTTCGAAAATTAGTTCGGGATATAGGCAATTACATCTGCAACAGACAACTGTGGAAGTGTTGACGTTGTTGGGAGAACCGGATCACGCCCAAGCCGGAGGTAGCAAGAAGGGCGATGCCTTCCTTTTCTGTCGCTGGATGTACGAATTGAAGACTCCCGAGGATCTGGTCAACTACAAGAACAATAGTTGGGTAGAGCTATTTTTCGATGCGAACGGCAGGTTAAAAGACAAAGACGCGGTCAACGTTTCAGGCATCCCCAATCGGCCTATGCCTGGAGACCCCATCAAGTCAGAAAAGCCCCGCGCCAGAATAGCGGCCAGATAATTTTAAGAGGAAGTGGTACAAAGCTAAAAGCTGAGAGCTAATAGCTGAGAGCTGAAAGCAGGTTTTATGCGTGAAGTCGTAATCGTAAGCGCTGTTCGAACGCCGGTAGGTAAAGCCTACAAAGGTACGTTGCGTGCTACTCGTCCTGACGACCTGGCTGCGACTGCCATCACCGGCGCGTTGGCGCGAGTGCCGCAGCTCGACAAAGCCGAGATCGAAGACGTCATTCTCGGATGCGCGATGCCTGAAGCCGAGCAGGGCATGAACGTCGCCCGGATCGCTTCGCTACGTGCCGGATTACCGGTCGAGATCTCCGCGATGACGATTAATCGCTTCTGCTCATCCGGACTGCAAGCAATCGCCATCGCTGCCGACCGTATCGCGAGCGGAGCCGCGGAGGTCATGGTTGCGGGTGGCACCGAATCGATGACGATGATCCCGATGGGCGGACACAAGGTCTCTTGCAATCCGTGGCTGGTGGAGAATTATCCCGATGCGTATCTTTCCATGGGACTGACCGCAGAGCGGCTCGCTACAAGATTTGAAATTACGCGCGAGATGTCAGACCAGTTTTCCCTCGACAGCCATAAGAAAGCACTCGCTGCAATCGCCGCAGGCAAGTTTGACGATGAGACGGTTGGGGTCCCGGTGAGCTTCACCACTCCGAACGGCAGCAAGCCCAAGCGCACGAATATCGAATTCAAGATTGACGAGGGTCCACGCGCGGACACGACCATCGAGGCGCTCGCATCACTCAGGCCCGCATTCCATGTAAAGGGAACTGTGACTGCGGGAAACTCGTCGCAGATGTCGGACGGCGCCGCTGCTGCGGTGCTGATGTCGGCCGAACGCGCACAAGCGCTTGGTATAAAGCCCCTAGCGCGATTCGTCGCTTTCGCCACCGCCGGATACAAGCCCGAAGAGATGGGCATCGGTCCCGTCTATGCGATCCCGAAAGTTCTAAAGCTAGCTGGACTGAAAATTTCCGACATCGAGGTTATCGAACTCAACGAAGCGTTCGCCGCGCAATCGCTGTCCGTGATCAAAGCCGGCGAACTCGATCCGGCAAAGATTAATCCGAATGGCGGAGCTATTGCGCTGGGGCATCCGCTTGGTTGCACGGGCGCAAAGCTGACGGCCAGCATCATACGAGAGTTGAAGCGGCGGAATGGTAAGTACGGGATCGTGACAATGTGCGTCGGCGGCGGCATGGGCGCAGCAGGGGTAATCGAGAACATCGCATAATCCAGGAAGTCAGAAGAGGAAATAATGGCAACAGCAGCAATTCCTAAAACCAAGATCATCGGCGGAAGTTTCCTGATCGAAGACCGTACTACTGCGGAAGTATTCACGCCGGAAGATTTCACTGATGAGCATCGGCAGATCGCGCAGACGACGGAAGAGTTTGCGCGCAATGAGATTGTGCCCAACATCGAGAAGATCGAGCACAAGGATTGGCAGGTCACTCGCGACCTGTTGAAGAAGGCCGCTGAACTCGGTCTCGCTACGGTCGATATCCCCGAAGAGTACGGCGGGGCCGACATGGACAAGATCTCGTCCTGCATCATCGCCGACCGCATCGCCGTTTCCGGCAGCTTCAGCGTGAGCTTTGGCGGGCACGTCGGCATTGGCACTCTGCCTATCGTGTATTTCGGAACGAAGGAACAGAAGGCGAAATATTTGCCCAAGCTTGCAAGTGGTGACTGGATCGCCGCCTACGCGCTTTCGGAAAACACCTCTGCGTCGGACGCAATGAACGCCCGCACTAAAGCCGTGCTTTCAAAAGACGGCAAGCACTGGGTGCTTAACGGCGAGAAGATGTGGATCACCAACGCGCACTTCGCCGATGTCTTCATAGTTTTCGCAAAAGTGGATGGAGAGAAATTCTCGGCCTTCATCGTCGAGAAAGATTTCCCTGGATTCTCCGTCGGTGCAGAAGAGAAGAAGATGGGAATCCGCGGCTCATCTACGGCGCCACTCATTCTCAATGATTGCCAGGTGCCCGCTGAAAATCTTCTGGGCGAGATCGGCAAAGGACACGTCATCGCATTTAACAGCTTGAACATTGGACGTTTCAAGCTCGGCGCCGGCGTTGTCGGCGGCGCTCGCAATGCCTTGACCAACGCAATCTCTTACGCGAAAGAACGCAAGGCGTGGGGAAAGAGCATCTCTGATTTCGGACTCATCAAGGAGAAGCTCGCGAACATGGCAATCGGAGTGTACGTTGGCGAAGCGCTGGCTTATCGCACGGTTGGCATGATCGAGACCATTCTCGCCGACATCGACAAGAACGCTCCCGATGCCTCCACGCAGATCCGCAAGGGCATTGAAGAGTACGCCGTTGAATGTTCCATCCTGAAAGTTTGGGGATCGGAGATGATTGACAGCGTCGTGGATGAAGTCGTGCAGATCTACGGCGGCTACGGATTTGTCGAGGAGTATCCCGCAGAGCGTTCCTACCGCGACGCTCGCGTGAACCGCATCTTCGAAGGCACCAATGAGATCAATCGCATGATCATCACCGGATGGCTGATGAAGCGTGCGATGTCCGGCCAGCTGGCTCTCATGCCTGCCATCAAGCAGTTGATGGACGAAGTGCTTGCCGGACCTTCCATGGGTGAACCGCTCGAAGGGCCTCTAGCTGCGGAGCGCACCATCATTGCCAATGCGAAGAAAGCCGGGCTGATGGTTTCCGGGGTCGCCATGCAGAAATACATGATGGGCCAGCAAGACCAACAGGAGATCATGGGAGCCATGGCGAATATGATCATCGAAGCCTATGCGATGGAATCGGCCGTGTTGCGGACGCAGAAGTTGATCGAGAACAAAGGTGAAGCTGCGTGTGAAACAGCGATTGCAATGACTCGTGCTTACATCTCGGGTTCGGTTGATAAGGTTGAATCTGAGGCAAAGCGCGTGCTCGCGGCGTGTGCGGAAGGCGATATGCTGAGGACGCAGATGGCGATACTGCGTCGTCTCTTTAAGTACGAACCGATTAACAGCATCTCTGCCCGGCAGCACGTTGCGGACCGCGTGATCGAAGCCGGCAAGTACGTTTTCTAGTTCGCAATTGCAGCAACTCGGGCCAGCAGAGATGCTGGCCTTCTTTTTTGCTCCGCTCACACTGAGAGCAGGCAACAGGCTAGGCCACTACTTCTCTCTAACTACACTCGGTGAGAACGTTTTTTTATAGCCGCACATCCGGAGGAACTTCGATGCAGGAATTTGATGATATGCAAGACGTAGCAAAGCGTGGAATAAACGAAAATTGGAAGAAAGCTCTCATGATCGGTTCATTTGCTGCTGCGGCTGTCCTCCTGCTGACCGGCAGACGTCCTGCAGGTTTCGCGCTGGCCGGCATCGGACTTGCCACCGTTGCGGCGGAGCATCCTGAAAAGTTTGAGCAGTTCTGGAACTCTGCACCTGAATATCTTGAAAAGGGCACGCGCCTTGTGAACGGCGTGGGCGAGTTTGTGGAACGCATTGCGCAGCAGAGCGAAAAATTTCAGGCGGCGCGCGAACGCCAGGGCCGCCCTGACTACATCAGCTAGATCTCTATCCCCAGCTTTTCCCGTCCTTCAGGACTGATCCTCTCTGGGCCCCATTGCGGGGTCCAGATGAAGTTCACGTTGGTGCTCTGCACACCGGGAAGCGCTTCCACGGTCTTGCGCACGGAATCGCCGATGGTCACGTGCGAAGGGCATCCGGGAGACGTCAGCGTCATGTCAATCTCCACATCTTCAAGCGGAGTCTCAGGTTGCGGCGCCAGTTCAGAAGCGACCACCATCGCCGGCTTGAAACGGATCTCATAGACCAATCCGAGGTCAACGATGTTGACCGGGATTTCCGGATCGTAAACGTCCTTTAGGGCTGTGCGTACCTGTTCTTCTGTGAGGGCCATAACATATCTAGTGTAATGCACTAGAGCAGTTCACGGATTCGGCGGGGATTGCTGCTTGCCACAAACAAAAATCCCCGGAAATCGTTTAATCTCCGGGGACTTCTGTACCATCTGTCCTCGCATCTACACCGGCATCGTTTCCCCCAGGATTTTTGCCGCCGCTTCCGCGAATTCGTTTGGATTGGGGTTAAGGTGAGAGGAGTATGGCCTTGGTCGCCGCTTCCGGAAATTCGCAGAAAAGCTTATCCGACGGGAGGAATGTACCTTATTCGCTAGCTAAGGCCGCTTTGGCCGCCGTGCCTGCACCGGCTTTCAAGCGCGACCGGCTCCAGACAACGATTCTGTAGATCAGCAGAATGGCGAGTATTGCGCCGAAAGTCGCCGGTTCTGTAATGTCCGCCTTCACCTTCCACCAGAAATGGATGACTCCCAGAACAGCGCTCGCGTATGCCAGCCGATGCAGCAGATTCCAATTCTTTCCGCCCATTTTGCGGATAGCCCATGCCATGGATGTGACCGCCAGCGGAACCATCAACACGAACGACAGCACTCCGACAGTGATGAATGGGCGTTTCGTTACGTCGCGCAGCATCTCTTGCCAATCGAAGAATTTGTCGAGAACGACGAACGTGGTCAGGTGCAGGAAGGCGTAGAAGAAGGCGAATAAGCCTAGGAGACGGCGAAAGCGTATCAGCCAATTCCATCCGCTCAGTTTCCTCATGGGCGTGATCGCAAGGCTTGCAATGAGCAACTTCAGCGCAGTTTGTCCGGTCTCATTCGTAACGAACTCGATGGGATTCGCGCTGAGGTTCTGTGTAAAGTACCTGTAAAGCAGATCGCCCAGCGATATGAGACAAACCACCCAAGCCACTACCTTCAACCAAATAATGTGTTTGTTCTTCATGGACTCAGGGCCTTAGTAGTTCCTCGTCAAGTCCATTCCGGAATAGAGCTTCGCAACTTGATCGGCGTATCCATTGAACATAAGGGTCTTGCGTCGGCGGAATTCGCCGATCCGGCGCTCCGTCGCCTGGCTCCAACGCGGATGGTCCACATCAGGATTCACGTTGGAGTAGAAGCCGTATTCACTGGGTGCTAGTACGTTCCATGCTGTGGGCGGCTGCTTTTCTACCAAGCTGATCTTCACGATGGACTTAATGCCTTTGAACCCGTACTTCCACGGGACCACCAACCGGATGGGAGCACCGTCTTGATTCGGCAAGGTCTCGCCATGTAATCCGACAGCGAGAATGGTGAGCGGATGCATGGCCTCATCAAGTCGTAACCCCTCGATATAAGGCCAATTGAGGATTTCTTCACGTTGACCGGGCATCTGTTTGGGGTCGAGCAATGTCTGGAAAGCCACGTATTTTGCCTTCGGCGTGGGCTCCGCGGCTTTGATGATTGCATTCAACGGTATTCCGATCCAGGGGATTACCATTGACCATCCCTCAACGCAGCGCATCCTGTAAACGCGCTCTTCTAAGGGACTCACCTTCATGATGCTGGCGAGGTCGAGTTTCTGCGGTTTCTTTACCAAGCCTTCGATGGAAACGGTCCACGGCGATGTCTTGAAGTTCTTCGCTTCGATTGCAGGTTCGTCTTTGTGCGTGCCGAACTCATAGAAGTTGTTATACGAGGTAATGTCTTTATACGGGGTGAGTTCTTCGCCCTTTGTACTCAAGTCGCTCTTGGTGAACTGGAGCTTGGTGCCGCCGAGTGCATTCGTTTCAGGGCTGAGCATATCGGGAATGAGTTTGGTTGCAGCCAATCCGACTCCCACCATGCCTGCGGCAGCGATGAAATTCCTGCGATTCAGGTATACGTTCTTAGGAGTGATCTCTGAGTACTTGAAATCCTCGGGCTTCTTGATGAGCATTGAGTTTCCCTTGTCTTAAGTACGCGCAGCGAACCGGTTCAGATTGCGAAAAACATGGACTTCTTTCAGTGTCTCACGTCAATGCTGCGCAGCAATCTCTTGAAACGGTCTTCTATTAGACGCGATTGAGTCCACAAAGTTTCGGTCGCAATCGCTGCGCATTGAAATGACGATTAAAATCGTATAAAATCGTATTCCGTGTCCGCCCTGCTGAAGCCGAAAGAAGCCGCCATTCGTCTGGGGATCAGTTATCCCACGATCAAGCAATGGATCTACAACCGAAAATTAAAGACCATCAGGACCAGCGGCGGACACCACCGCATTCCGGAGTCAGAGCTTGACCGCTTTCTTCACTCCAACAAAACCAAGCCGATTCAAGAGCGGCGGCAAAGCTATCGCAAGATCAGCGGACGAAATCAACTTGTAGGCCGCATCACTGAGATCAAGACCAGCGGCTTGATGGCGCAGGTAAAGCTCTCCATTGGCGGTCAGATCATCACTTCAATCATCACCGCCGACGCTGTGCACGAGATGGGTCTGAAGACCGGCGACACCGCAGCTGCGCTGATCAAGTCCACTGAGGTGATGATTGTTCGTCCGTAGATTGGTATTGAGCGCCTGCTTGATTTTTTCCACCTCGGTCTTGGCGCAGAGTGAACTCACAATTGCCGCTGCTTCCGACCTGAGCGCTGCAATGAAAGAACTCGTCGCGGGGTTTGAAAAACAGAGCGGCACGAAAGTGAAGACGACATTTGGCTCTTCAGGAAATTTCTACGCGCAAATCCAGAACGGCGCGCCTTTCGACATCTTCTTTTCGGCTGATGTTGAATATCCGCGCAAGCTCGAGAGTGCAGGCTTGGCGGAAGCCGGAACTCTGTATGAGTATGCTCGCGGACAAATTGTTCTCTGGGTGCGCAATGACTCGCCGCTCGATATTACGACGCTCCAGATGGTTGCTTTGCTCGATTCCACTGTTCGGAAAATCGCAATTGCCAATCCCAGTCACGCTCCCTATGGTCGTGCCGCCGTAGCAGCCTTACGTCATTTCGGATTGTCCAACAAAGTTCGTGATAAGTTCGTGATCGGCGAAAACATCTCGCAAACTGCGCAATTCGTAGAGACCGGAAATGCGCAGGTCGGGATCATCGCTCTATCCCTAGGTCTTTCACCTGCGCTTAAAGACAAAGGCAAATACTGGGAAGTGCCGCTGGATGCGTATCCTCCGCTTGAACAGGCAGCTGTTGTCATCAAATCGTCGAATAACAAGGCGGCGGCGAATGCGTTCTTCGCGTACGTCCGCAGTCCCGCGGGACAGGAAATTCTTCAGCGTTACGGATTCTTGATTCCGCTTGCGAAGGCCGCTACCAAGTGAACTGGCAAGCCATCGGTCTGACAGCAAAACTCGCGACACTCGTTTCATTGATATTGCTGATCGTTGGATTGCCTCTGGCGTATTGGGTCGCGTACTCGCGCTGGAGGTTGAAATTCCTCGTCGAGGCTGTCGTCGCGCTTCCGCTAGTCCTGCCGCCAACTGTACTTGGCTTTTATGTGCTGGTGGCTATCGGCTCCCAGAGTCCTGTCGGGCGCTTGTACGAATCCTGGTCGGGACACAGCTTCGCATTTAGTTTTCAAGGACTGCTCCTTGCGTCTGTGTTGTACAGCTTGCCATTCGCGGTTCAGCCCTTCGCGGCGGCGTTCTCGCAGATCGATCGCAATCTTCTCAATGCCTCTGCGACTCTCGGTGCGTCGCGGTTACATACGTTCAAGCGCATCATTTTTCCGCTCTCACTGAGCGGGATTGTCACGGGAATTGTCCTCAGCTTTGCGCACACTGTCGGTGAATTCGGAGTCGTGTTGATGGTGGGCGGCAACATTCCCGGAGTTACGCGCACAATCTCCATCGACATCTACGATCGAGTGCAGGACCTCGACTATGCAACAGCAAACGAAACTGCCTTGCTTCTGCTGATTTTTTCCTTCGTCGTGCTATCGGGCGTTTACGCGACGAATCGCCAACTCTGGCGCGGATGGTTGGGCCGATGACCAAGGCCGCGTCGCTTTCCATCCGCATACTGAAGCGATTCACCGCTCGACATCATGAATTCAGACTGGACGTCGATTTCAGTGTCGAATCTGGAATCACTGTCCTCTTTGGTCCATCGGGTTCAGGTAAGACGACCATCCTGGAATGCATCGCCGGGTTGCTCACGCCGGATGCGGGACGGATTTCGGTGAATGGAGAAGTCCTCTTTGACTCGCATTCGCGCGTGAATCTGCCGGCAAACATTCGCAATCTGGGATATGTGTTTCAAACTCTCGCCCTCTTCCCGCATTTGACGGTGGAAGAAAATGTGGGATATGGATTAGCGCGGCTGACCGGGAACGAACGAAATCAACGCATCTCGGCGATTCTCGAATCTTTTCATATCGCGCATCTCGGGCAACAACGTCCTGACCGCATCTCTGGTGGAGAGCGGCAACGCGTGGCCCTGGCGCGCTCATTGGTCACGAATCCTCGTGCTCTCTTGCTCGACGAACCTCTTTCAGCGCTCGACTATGAAACAAAATCCAAACTGATTGCCGATCTCCGCACGTGGACGCAGGATCACCGAATCGCGGTCATCTATGTCACACATGCACTGGATGAGGTTTTTGCGTTGGGTGATCGCGTAATCGCGCTGAAGGACGGTCGAATCGCGGAGAAGGGAACTCCAGCCGAGATATTGGGGAAGGAACGCGAAAATCTCATTCGCGAATTGCAGCAGGTGGGTTCCCGCTGATTATTCGAAGCCGATGAACACTGGCTCCGGCGACAGCTCTATACCAAATTTCTCGTGCACCCCTTTTTGCACTTCCTCTTTGAGCGCGATGATGTCTGCTGCTGCTGCGCCTCCCCGGTTCACGATGGCGAGTGAGTGCCTACGCGAAATCCCAACTGCACCACGCGTGTAGCCCTTCGCAAAGCCTGATTGCTCCACCAGCCACGCTGCTGAGAGTTTCACTTTGCCATCACTGGCCGGATACTTCGGCGGCACGCTTCCATTCGCGTGCGCCGCAACATCTTCATAGATTGACGTGTCTACGATCGGGTTCTTGAAAAACGAGCCCGCACTGCGGCAATCATCATCGTTGGGGACGATCAGCATGGCTTTGCTCAGCCGGATCTCGCGAACAGCGTCGCGAACTTGTTGCAGTGTGGGCTGAGTTCCTTCGGGAAAATACTTTTTCAAATCTGCGTACGCGATTTTCGCCGCTCCGCCCGGTCGCAACGCATACGTCACTCGCAGCACAATGTATCGCCCGCGCTCAGTCGAATTGAAGATGCTCGTGCGATAAGCGAATCCGCACTCGGCGTTGCTCAGGTCTTTGAACTGGCGTGTTGCAGTATCCAGCACGTGAACGGACGTGATCGTCTCCGACACTTCCTGCCCATATGCGCCCACGTTTTGCACTGGCGTGCCGCCCACCGTGCCCGGAATGCCGCTGAGGGTTTCCACTCCCGCGCAATTCCGATTGACAGTCAGCGCAACGAAGCTATCCCAATCTTCCCCAGCACCGACCTCGAAAACACCATCGCTGCGCTCTTCCACGCCGCGAATGCCGATCTTCAAGACCATTCCCGGCCATCCTGTATCGGATACAACGAGGTTGCTCCCGCCGCCGAGCACGAATAGCGGAAGTTGGTTCGAGCGGGCATACTCTACCGTCGCCAGCACGTCGTCGGCAGCGCGCGCTTCCACCAGATAGCGTGCGTTGCCTCCGACTTTGAAGGTCGTCAGCGGTGCTAGCGGGATGTTCTCTTCAATTTGCATCGATTTGATTTAGATTATCAGCTACAGAAAAGAAAAGCCGAGGCCGTTTATCACAGCCTCGGCGCGAACTTTCCGAGCGGTAAACTTATGCGCTGCGTCGCGGACGCGTCGTCAATTCCCGCACTTGTGTCAGGAACGACGACCGTTGCATCGCATCCAGCTTGTTGATGAACGGCACCAGTTCTGAGATGAATTCGTCTGCCATGAGTTCGCGGATCTCCGCTTCTCTGGCCGGATTCTGCGTGGAAACTTCCAGCAGTTCCGTCACGGATATCTCAAGCGCCGTTGCCAACCGCTGCAAAGATGAGAGTGTCGGCGTAGCCTTATCGTTCTCGATCTTTGAGACGTAAGTGCGTGGCACTTGCATACGCAACGCCAATTGCCGCTGGCTCAAACCGCTTCGCAGGCGCAGACTGCGGATAGCAGTCGCGATCTGGATCTGGTTGCCGTGGCCCATTGAAGTTGCAGCAGGTTCCGCCACGATCGGCTCAGGCTCTTCGATTTCAGCCTCAAGGCTCAGGTGGCATTTTCTGCAAAGGTTATTGTTTGTCCGGAATTGGACGAGGTGACAGTGGTCGCACCTCAGTACTTCCCGTGAATCTACGGGCGCTAAAGTGGTTGCCATCAGGTTTTGGAAGAGACCAGAGCGGGTCTATTCACTGCTACTTTGTTGCGTAGTAACTTTGCGGTATAGCTACCCTTGATGTCAATACAAATATCGACAGTAACCGGATGATACATCCGGAATACCGGGAGAAAACCCGGAGAAAACAGGTAAAGAACCTTGCAAACTCGTGAGTCCGCGTGGGGTTTACTATGTGAGTACACCCAGTCAGAAAGTTTACGCAAACATGCCCTGGCTGTGGAAGCGTGCATGCGCGCGTATGCGAAAAAGTTCGGCGTTGCAGATGAAGAAGCAGAAAAATTCGGAATCACCGGACTGCTGCATGATTTCGATTACGAGAAATATCCCACGCCAGCAGAGCATCCGTTTGTCGGAAATAAGATCATGCGCGAGCACGGATTCCCCGAAGATGTGATCCGTGCCATCCTTTCGCACGCGGATTACAGCGGAGTGAAACGCGAAACCCCGATGGAAAAAGCTCTTTACGCTTGCGACGAACTCTCAGGACTGATCACCGCCGCGGCTTTGGTGAAACCGAGCAAGTCGGTGGCTGAAGTGGATGCAAAATCCATCCGCCGCAAGATGAAGGACAAAGCCTTCGCCCGCAGCGTAAATCGCGATGACATCGTGAACGGAGCCGCCGACCTCGGAGTGGATCTCGACGAGCACATTACATTTTGCATCGAAGCGATGAAGGGAATCGCCGCGGAGTTGGGACTGGCAGGAGTGCAGGAGCAGAAGCCGGCGACGGCGGATTAGCTCAATACAGGTCGAGCTTTTTCCATCCACCGCTTTTCATTCACGCCTACCGCGAGCAGCCAGAAAATCATTGCCATTGCACCGAGCAGGGCAATGACTGCAACATAGTTGAACAAGCGAGACCCCAGCGGCGGATACACAAAGCTCAACCATCCCAAACCTCCCAAAACCGACCACGCACCTAGAATCCGGGGAAGGAAAGTGGACTTGATGATCAGATATCCAGAAAGCACCGCATAAAATCCGAAAAATGCCAGCGCCATCCCCGCGCCCCGATCATTTATTTTGAGCGAAACAAGTGCCAAAGCTTGCAGTTGTCCTGGGCTAAATACATTTAAGTAGGGTGCGCCTCCCAGGATGAACAGAGGCATTATGTAAAAAAACCGACTGAAGCTCTTGATAATGCAACCGGCAATGCCCAACGATGCTGCGAGTAAGGAAACGCTGCGGCCCGCCGGTTTGAGCAGTTCATAAAAGAGAACGGTCATCGCGATGTTGCAGGCCATTTCGATGATGAAAACCGTATAACTCCATTGAAACAGCGTTCTATGCGCGAGGATGTTAGCCGCCGTAGCAGCGGCGTCACCGTTCACAACAAGCCTGTTACTTACAAAGCCTTGCGCGAATATTCCGGTCAATATCGTCAGGAGAGAAAACACGCCTGTCATCCTGGCTTTCAGACGCAACGATGTTTGTGCGTTCTGTTCTGTGAAAAAATGTGCCCCATTTCGGTTCCTCCTTCCTTGAATTAGATCGGCCCTTGCGACCGCCGCAGCCTGACTGCTCCCGCGAGAAATGCTGCGGTGAGTGCCAGTCCGATCCACAGTCCCGGACTTGTCAGGAACTGAACCGGATCAAGGTGCAACATCGATTCCATGTTGTTGGAGCCTGCCGCAACTATCGTCCCGCGATCAGGGCCGCCGACAAGGCGATCGCCCAGCATGGTGATGAAATATGAAGTGTTGAATGCCGTCTTCTCAATGAAAGCAATCGCTAAAACAGGCAGCGTCGCCCACAAGATTGGCGCGCGCTTGGCCCAAGCTGAGACGAGAATCAGCCAACCATAGATTGGCGCATACCAGAGCCCATGCCCTCCCACAAGGTGAGCGAACAGCATCCACCACATGGAGGGAAGCGATACGTTTGACCACACCGTTGCAACAGAACTGCCGCTTGCCGCGAGCACTACGCCACTCAGTAGCAAGATGATGATTTGCGTGACCGCGGTGATTAGGAAGACGAGCACTGGCACAACGATGATCGGGACACTCGCCTTCGCGAGCACAGTCGTGGCGTCGGAGACAGGCAGTGATTTCCAGAACAATATGCTTCGGTCGCGACGTTCTCCGTGCAGCGCTTCCACGCTATAGTACAGAGCGATGATAAAACCTACGCCCATCAGCAATAGCGCAGCATTGTCGTAAGGCTGCGCACTTAGTGCGTGCTGTTGCATCAGATTCAGGCCCGCAGCCATGCGCATCTGGCTCGGCAGGTAAACGGTGCTTATAGCAAAGCCAACCAGAAAAACCGCAGCCACTGCGAGCGGTGCGATATACAACGAGCGGTACTCCCACAATTCCCGTCGTACTGACCAGTAGAAAAGCGTAGTCGCAGGAATCTCCGTAGGCACCATCGCGTGCGCCTGGCGCTGAGCATCGGGAATCACATTCGCTGGAGTATTCATATTGCCGCTCCTTGCACTTGGCTGGCAGGATTGCCCATCACTGCGACGAACAAATCAGCGATGTTGGGCGTGCGCACATCTCCAAACGCGACGAGTTGATTTCGATCAACGTCTTTGAAAAGCAAAATGCTGCGACCCAACGCCTGACGTTCATACATCGGCTTCAGCACGCGTGCAGCGGCGAGCTGTTCCGGATTGACTACCACTTCCGCATAGCGCGATTCAATCTCTTCCATGCTGCTGTTAAAGACAATGCGCCCGCGGTTGATGAACATCAGATCGGTAAGGACATGCTCAATCTCCTCCACCTGATGCGTCGTCACCACAATCGTGCGATTGCCGTCGAAGTAATCATTGAGCAGGGAATCGTAGAACTGTTTGCGAAAGAGGATGTCGAGTCCTAACGTCGGTTCATCGAGCACCAGCAATCTCGCGTCAATGGCCATCACGAGCGCGAGGTGCAGTTGCGTGACCATGCCCTTCGACAACTCCTTGACCTTGCTCGTGCGGTTGATTGTGGTCTTTGTAAGAAACCCTTCCGCCTTTACGCGATCGAATCGCGGATGCACTCCGGCCAGGAATTCGAGCGCTTGCGAAACCCGCAACCACCGCGGCAGCACCGCGACATCAGAGATAAAGCAGACATCCCGCATCAATTGGTCGCGTTCGGTCCACGGGTCGCGTCCCAGCACTAGCAGTTGACCTTGATATGTGGTCAGTCCAAGGATGGCGTTCAGGGCGGTCGTCTTGCCCGCGCCATTAGGACCGATGAGTCCGAGGATTCGGCCCTCTTCCACACGCAAGTCAACACCGTCCAGCGCGATGGTGGTACCAAAAGCCTTGCGCAATCCGCGTGCTTCTATGCATGCCATATCAGCGCTCCTCCCCTTTGTCTTTCTTGATCTTTGATTTCAACCCGGCGCTTTTAGACTGTTCGCCATTCAGGAGTTCTTCAGCTTTTAGTCCCAATCGCTGAATCGTTGCTTGGATCCGCGGCCACTCTTCGCCGAGAAATTTCTGTCGTTCGCCCTGCAATAACAAGTCTCGGGCGCCACTGTTGATAAACATCCCCAGGCCACGTCGGCTCTCCACAAGTCGTTCGTCAACCAGTTGCTGATATCCCTTGAGCACCGTGAGCGGATTCACCCGGTATTCAGCTGCGACGTTGCGCACTGAAGGAAGCGGATCGCCCTCCTTCAGCACGCCGTCAAGGATCATCGCCACCACGCGGTCGCGAAGCTGGCGGTAGATCGGCTGATTGTCATTCCACTCACGTTCCATCAAGTTATCCCGATAACTTACCAGTGTACGGTTCCTTCATTTTGAAGCAGTCGTGCTGATGCGTTGCAGATTGAAGGTTGCGTGGATCGGCTTGTCTCCCGGCATCATGTATGTCCACTCTTCCGTGTGATGGTCTGCGTCGATGAGGTTGAACACCGCATGATGCATGTGTCCGAACTTCGTTCCACCGGAAACATCTACGAGATCGAACTCGAGTCTCTTTCCGTCGGGCGAAATCTTGCCGGTCATGCGCGGACGGTTTCCCGCGTCGCAATAGTGCACCAGAGTGAGCGTGCCGGCGTCCACATATAACATCGTCACAGGATGGTCGTACTTCGTCGCGTCAAGCGGCGTTCCGGCTTCCTGGAATTCATGCACGAGCACGTTTCCGCGTGAGGTCACGCGCATAGAGAGGTGCATCGGTTTCATGTCCGCGCCCATCTGCTTTTTCATGGCGTCGGACATGTCTGTGTCCACGCGACCTTCCCAATCTCCGGCAAGAGATTTGATAACGTCGAAGGACTTTTGAACTTCTGATTTGGGCGCCGCAGCTTTTTGCGCTGGTGCGTTCTGAGCGTCATGGTTATGCGCGTCGGATTGAGCAAAAGCCGCGCTTGAAAGCGAGACCAATGCAACGGACAGCAAGAAACGTAGGGATTTCATGTTCATTCTCCTTAGATTGGCCCGGGTCGGAACTACCTGTTGCATGCGCATTGCAGCGGGCAGTTTCGGCCTGACCTAGTGTTGTAGTTAACTACAACACCTAAGGAAATGCAAGGGGATTTTTTTGCCACGCCTCGTTCGCGCCGCGCAGGAACCGAATAGGTCACCCCTGGAGTTTTGTGTGGCGAGGGCCTTCATGCCTGCATAAGAGGCTTTGAAAAAAGGGCTTTGGCACCTGACGCAAATTCCAAGGTTTTGCTTCAGCCCGCAGAGCGGGCGTAAGTGAGTTTATCCGCATGAGCTGCGTGAATACGCGGCTAGGGTTTGGGTTCTGGGCTAGCTTCTCAACACATCCGCGATCTTGCCGCTCTCGATCAACTCCGCAACTTTCGCAAAGTCGCCCGACAGCACTCGGTCATGCGTCACAGTCGCGCTCACCGAGCGGATGGCAGCATGCGCCTTCTGTCCGCGTGTTCCCGTTTTCAACGGAGCGCGGAAGTCGAGAGCCTGGGCGACAGCCATGGCCTCAATAGAGAAGACGTTCCGACTGTTCGCGATCACGCGCTTCAATTTGATCGCGCCACCCATGCCCATGGAAACGTAGTCCTCTTTATTGCCGGAGGTTGTGATCGAATCCACGGAAGCCGGATGCGACATGACTTTGTTTTCGCTCACCAGCGCGGCGGCGGTGACCTGCGCCATCATGAATCCGGAATTCAATCCTGCGCCGGACGCAAGGAACGGAGGTAGCCCTTCGTTGAGCGCCGGATTCACCATCCGTTCGATTCGCCGTTCGGAGATTCCCGCAAGCGCGGAGAGCACGATGGCCAGATAATCCAGCGCGAACGCCACAGGTTCGCCGTGGAAGTTTCCTCCGGAGACGATGTCGCCTTGTGCTTCAGTGATGATGGAACCGCGCGGCGCGCCAACTTTTTTCGGTTCGGGGAAGACCAGCGGATTGTCCACTGCGGAATTCATCTCGGTCTCAAACACCTGCCGACAGAACCCCAATGTATCGCGCACCGCTCCGTGAACCTGCGGGATGCAGCGCAGCGAGTAGGCGTCCTGCACTTTGCCGCACTCGCGATGGGACTCGCGCAACGCGCTGCCTTCAAGCATCTTGCGCAGGTTCGCCGCAACTTTTATTTGTCCGGGATGGGGACGCGCCGCATGAAGTCGCTCATCGAATGCCGCATCAGTCCCCATTAACGCGTCGAGCGACATTGCGCCCAGCACGTCTGCTGTGTCCGCGAGAGTCCCTGCCGAAAGCAGAGCGAGCGTTCCGACTGCGAGCATTGCTTGCGTACCGTTGATGAGCGATATCGCGTCCTTCGCTTCGAGTACCAATGGCGCGATCTGTGTCGCGGCCAGCGCTTTCGCTCCGGACAATCGTTTTCCCCGGCGTTCGTGACGCCCGGGCGCGCGCGCAGTGTCAGACACGAACGCTTCACCTTCGCCGATCAGAACGAGAGCGAGATGTGCAAGCGGAGCCAAGTCACCACTCGCGCCCACGCTGCCTTGCGACGGGATCACCGGATGGACGCCGCGGTTCAGCATCTCGCAAAGGGTGTTGATGACCTCCGGACGTACTCCGGAAAATCCTTTTGCCAACGAATTCGCGCGAAGCAAAATCATTGCCCGAGTTTCTGCTTCCGAAAGCGGTTCACCAACACCGACTGCATGCGAACGAAGGAGATTGATTTGCAATTCGCGGTTCTGCTCAGCGTTGATGCGGACATCGCTCAACATGCCAACCCCGGTTGTGATCGCGTAAGCAAGTCGGTCATTCGCAACAAGGTCATCCACTACCGCGCGCGCGCGTTCTACCCGCTCGCGAGCTTCGGTATCGAGCAAGACTGGGCGACGGGCATAGACGACTTCGCGCAGGTCTTCGAGCGTGAGGTCATTTCCGTTGATGTGCAGTGCGTTCATTTAATTTGTTCCTGACCTATGGCCGCATTGAACGCGGATACGTATTTTTCCGGCAAAGTTGTTTTCTCAAACTTCGCATTGACTACCAAGTGCGTGGTCTCAGCTTCCGCTAGCAAGACTTGATCGCTGACCCGTACTACCTCATACGAAAACTGTAACAAGCTGCCGCGCAAATGCTTCAACCTGGTGCGAACGATCAATTCATCATCGTAATATGCTGGCGATTTATACCGGCAACGCACATCGACTACAGCCAAATGGCAGTCGTCTTCAATCTCCATGTCGCGATAATTGAATCCTGCTTGTCGCAGCAACTCAACGCGTCCGACTTCGAACCACACGATGAAATTGGAGTGGTAGACAACACCCATCTTATCGGTTTCAGCATAGCGGACGCGAAGGCGCGGTTCTGCGACCATGTTCACTGGCAAGCTCACTTACCACTCCAAACCGGTTTGCGCTTTTCGAGGAATGACGAGATGCCTTCGCGGAAATCGGCGGTACTGCGGATGCGCGCATTATCCTCGATTGCCGCAGAGACTTGGGTGTCGAGCTGTGTCTTGATGAATCCGTTGATGAGAGCTTTTGTGGCGCGGACGGAAGACGGACTGTTCTCAAGCAGCAGCTTCGCAAGTTCGTTTGCTCGGGCCATCAGGTTTTCTGGTTGCACAATCTCATTCACCAAGCCGTAGCGATGCGCTTCGGCAGCGTCGAACAATCGCGCGGTCATCAGCAGGTCGCGAGCGATCTTGTGTCCTACCTGCATAACTAAGAAGGACGAAACGATTGCGGGAACGAATCCGATTCGCACTTCTGTGTATCCGAACTTTGCATCGGGAACGGCAAGAGTGAAATCGCACATAGTCGCGATTCCTGTTCCACCTGCAATGGCCGCGCCATTTACTGCGGCGATAGTCGGCTTGGGAAAGTCATAGATGGTGCGGAACATTCGCGCCATGGTCGCCGAATCTTCCAGGTTCTGTTCGTGCGTCTTGCCGACCAGTCCTTTCAGATCTTCGAGATCCAGGCCAGCGCAGAAGGCTTTGCCTGCGCCGGTCATGATCACCACTTGCGCGTTGGACTCGGAAATCTGTTCGAGCGCGCGCATGAGCTCCTGAACCAGCTCAAAGCTGACCGCATTGCGCTTCTCAGGACGGTTGAAAGTGATTGTTGCGATCTTGGCGGATTCAGAGAGAAGGAGAGTCTTATAATCGTTCATTGGGCCTTTCATTATGAGGGCTCCGCAGCGAAACTGCTTCGCACTCGCGCTCTGCTCGCGCGCTAAAGCGCTCGCTGTGCGCTTACCCTTGCCTGACTATTCCACGCCGTACTGTGCAGCTATTTCCACGGAAATGCTGGTTGCATCCTCGAGATGGCGCTTGATAGGTGGATCAACTCCGCGCATTGCAAGTGCAGCGAGAACGCTTTCGGTTGCGATGTTGCCAACAAGGTCATCTTGCGCGAATGGACATCCGCCCAGTCCGCCGATAGTTGAGTCGAAGCGACGGCATCCAGCGTCATACGCGGCGAGTATCTTTTCGACGGCTGATTCAGGACGGCTGTGTAAGTGAACGCCAATCTCAATGTGGTCATATTTCTTGATTACGTCGGAAACTACCTCGGCGATCGTCTCCGCAGTTGCTGCGCCTACTGTATCTGCGAGTGAGATCTGCTTTATCGCCATATCGGCGAGTATGCTCATCGCCTCTGAAACTTCTTCGGCATTCCAGAGATCGCCGTATGGATTGCCAAATGCCATGGAGATGTAGGCGACGATGTCCAATCCTGCGTCGTCGGCTTTGGCTTTTATTTTCTCCAGCTGATCTATTGCGTCTTCGAGTGTCTGCTTTTGATTGTTCTGCAAGAATGTTGGCGACACTGAATACGGAAATCCCAATGTCTTTACCGCTTCAGTGGCAATTGCCCGCTCCGCGCCCTTTTCATTGACGACGATACCGATGACTTCGACATCATCCGGTGGATCGAGCTTCTTCAATACCGCTTCAGAGTCTGCCATCTGCGGCACGGCCTTAGGGGAGACGAATGAGACTGCATCGATGTGCTTGAACCCTGCGGCCACCAGCGCGCGAAGATAGGCGACTTTAGTGTCAGTCGGGATCTGCCCCGGCAGGCCTTGCCATGCATCGCGGGGACATTCAATGAGTTTGATCTGTTCAGACATTAGGTTTGCAAGACCCCCACGCTAAACTTCGGCACGTCGGGATTCAGCGACACTGCTTCCAGAGCATCGATCAGTGCTTTGCGTGTGTCCAGCGGATCGATGATGCTGTCAATCCACAGTCGCGCAGCGCCGTATCGCGGATCAGTTTGGCGGTCGTATGTGGCTTTGGTTTCGTCGAAGAGTTGCTTCTTGTCTTCCTCGGTGAGTTTCTTGCCGCCACGTTCCAGTTGTTTAATTTTGATCTCTACGAGTGTTCCTGCTGCTGCAGCGCCACTCATCACAGCGTATCGCGCAGTTGGCCAGGCGAAGACGAATCGCGGATCAAATGCTTTGCCGCACATGGCGTAGTGTCCGGCGCCGAAGCTACCGCCGACAATGACGCTGATCTTTGGGACCACGGAGTTCGAAACGGCATTCACCATCTTTGCACCAGCGCGAATGATGCCGCTCCACTCTGCGTCGCGGCCCACCATGAACCCGTTTACGTCATGAATAAAAATCAGCGGCACGAGATTCTGGTTGCAATCCATGATGAAGCGCGAAGCTTTGTCAGCGGACTCCGTATAAATCACGCCGCCGAATTCGACGCGCTTCTCGCCAGTGTGCGAATCGGTGTGATGCACGTGCGTCTTCTGATTGGCTACGATGCCGACAGCGTGACCGCCGATGCGAGCGTATCCGCACAGCAGGGTCTTGCCGTACTCGGATTTGTACTCATCGAACCTGCTGCCATCAACTATGCGCGCGATAACCTCATGCATGTCATACGGCTTTGAAGTATCGGATTCGACGATGCCGTACATCTCTTCTGCTGCATAGAGCGGTTCTTCCGATTCCGTCACGCTGAATGGGGATGCGAGAGAATCTCGGTTCCCCATTTTGTCCACGAGCGAGCGAATACGGGCTATGCAAGCTTGGTCGTTCTCTTCTCGGAAATCAATCGTGCCGGCAATCTGCGCGTGCATCTTGGCGCCGCCGAGTTCCTCGGCCGTGTATTTCTGTCCGATGGCTGCTTGAACCAGCGCAGGGCCGGCGAGAAAAAGTCCGCTGCCTTCGGTCATTAATATGTGGTCGCACATCACCGGTAGATATCCGCCGCCGGCAACGCACATGCCCATGATGGCGGCGATCTGCGGAATGCCCATAGCGGACATGACCGCGTTATTGCGGAAGACGCGGCCGAAATCGTCAGTGTCAGGAAAGACGTCCTCTTGCAGAGGGAGGAATACGCCGGCGGAATCGACCAGATAGATTGTAGGAATCTTGTTATCGATGGCGATGTTCTGCGCGCGAATGACTTTCTTCGACGTCATCGGGAAGAATGCACCCGCTTTTACTGTGGCGTCATTCACGATCATCATGAACAGTCTGCCATTCACGCGACCGATGCCTGTTACGACTCCGCCCGACGGCGCTCCGCCCCACTCCTCATACATTCCATAAGCGGTGTAGAGGCCAAGCTCGCGGAAATCCGTTCCCGGATCGATGAGCAGCGCGATGCGTTCCCGAGCAGTGAGACGTCCCTTCGCGTGTTGTCCTTCGATCGCCTTCTTGCCGCCGCCCTGTTGAATCTGCTCCTGTTCGTTGTGGATCTGCGACATCAATTCCGCCATTGCGCGCATGTTCTTTTCGAAACGCGGTGACGTGGCGTCGACCTTTGTCTGGAGGACGTTTGATGGAGATGTTGTGGTGCTGCTCTCGGCCATGGGTGGTTAGACAGGTCCTGTGATAAGCACTAGGAAACTCTTTACGATACAGGAGCGGTGCGTTGCGGGGCAATGCTGTCGGACGCGATCCAGAGCTTTGCAGCTTCGAGCGGATCGGCGGCGACTAAATCTACCAATCCAATCCTCAGCGCCCTATCAGCGTGCACTCTTTCTGCGGCGAGAAACATCTGCATTGCGCGCGGTTTTCCGATTAGCCGCGGTAGCCGTTGCGTCCCGCCCCAGCCAGTCATGATGCCGAGTGCTGCGCCGCGATGTCCGAAGATTGCGTTTGGTGAGCAGATGCGGTAATCGCAAGCGATAGCAAGGTCGAGTCCTCCGCCCATGCAGTATCCGTTGATGGCTGCGATGACTGGAGCAGGATAGTTATCGACGGCGTTCATCAGGCGTTGTCCCAGGAGAGCAAATTCGTATGCTTCAGGTCCGGATAGTTGAGAGATTTCGTTAAGGTCGGCGCCGGTAGAAAAGAATTTCGAATTGCCAGTCAGGATCAGGGAAAGTGGCTCAGTTGCGACTGCGAGCCGTTCGATTTCACGGGTGAGTTCTGCGACGCAGGCGCGGCTGAGGCGATTGGTGAAATCAGGACTCACAAGTGTGCCGGTTAGCACCTTGTAGTCCTGATCTTTTTCAACCTGGAAGTATTCAGCTATTGCGCTAGCCACAGCAGCATCATAGCCGAACGCGCATCAACTAAATCTCCCCGCGATGTTCACGCGACTTGATCACAATGCCGCCATTCACTGTCGATGCATGAATCACCGGCGTTGAGTTGCCGATCTTGAAGATGCGGCCATTGTCGTCCCAAGTTCGCTGGCCGCCTTCGCACGCTTCTGATTGGCAGATCATTCCGGAGTGTCCGTTGCTGGCGATTTCCAAAGATGATTGGAAGTTCTTGGGGATGGAAACGACGAGTCCGCCGTTGTGCGTCTTAGCGTCGAGTCCAGTTCCGTTCCAGTTCTCGGCGAGTTCAATCGAGAGTCCGCCGTTTTGGACCGTGGCTTTGACATCACCTCCGCAGTCTTTGATGGAGATTCCGCCATTGCGGGCTTCGACGTCCATTTTGCCGGAGGTCTCTTTCAGCGCGATGCCGCCGTTCTGGCTGTGCGCGGTGACGTTAGCCGAAACCCGGTTAAGAGAAATGCCGCCGTTCTGCGAGGTCAAATCCATAGTCGAACCGACTGGAGCAAGAATAATGAGAACCGCTGACCAGGAAGGATCGTCGTCATTGCGAACATATCCATCGTTGTTCCTGTCAGGTCCGTCAACGGAAACGGTTCCGGCTTGGCTGTTCAGGCGAATCTTTCCCAGAGCCTGTTGCGCCTCGGATTCGGTCCTGGCCGCAACCAAGCGGCAGATCTTTATGGAAAATTCCTGCTTGTCCCAATTCTTTACGGAGATTCCGCCGTTGCGCGAAGCGGTAACGCGAAGCGGCTGGTTTGCGATGGTGATAGTTTCCTCGCTACGTGCTTGCGCCGGTTTGTCATCCGAATACATCTTCAGATGGTCCTGACAGTTGGCGCTGTCAGAGTTATTGCTGGTGAAGTTTGTGTAGTGTTTGCCATCGCCGGCGAAGGCCAGCGAACTCAAAATCAAAATCGCCAAGGGGAGGACGAAGCTCTTCTTCATGTTTCACCTCTGTTGGGGAAGTTAGACCTGAGCTTTCAGGAGCGGTTAGCAGGGAAGGAAAGAACTTTTGAGTGAAATTGAGAGTTAGGCGGGAACTCCGCGAGGCTTTACGTTGGTGCGGATGAATTCAATGATGTTTTGCATCGGCGTGCCAGGACCGAACACTGCGGCCACTCCGGCTTTTGAGAGCTGATCGAGGTCTTGCGCGGGAATAGTGCCGCCAAGCACGACCATCACGTCTTCCATCTTTTGCTTTTGCATGAGATCCATCACGCGGGGGACGATAGCGTTGTGCGCGCCCGAAAGAATCGACAATCCAATGACGTCAACGTCTTCCTGGAGAGCGGCGTTGACGATCATCTCCGGCGTTTGCCGCAATCCGGTGTAGATGACTTCCATGCCAGCGTCGCGCAGGGCGCGGGCGATGACCTTGGCACCGCGGTCATGGCCGTCGAGGCCGGGCTTGGCGACGAGAACGCGAATTTTTCTGTCAGTGGTCATTGAACTCACAAGGATAGCATTTCAGCGCTTACTCTCAGCGCTTACTCTTCTTATCCATCATGAAACGATCGAAGTCACGCCAATCAAGCTTCACTTTGTTCTGCTTTTTTCTAGACCGCCACTCGACAGCGCCGTGGCTCACGAGCAGCGTGCCGATCAATTCTTCTTCAGTCCTCTTGCCGGCAGTCTCTTGCGCGTACACCTTGAACTTGATGTCGGCGCGTCCGAGTTCGCGATAGGGAATCGTAAACTGCACTTTGTGGTCTGGCATGGGGAAACTCGCTTTCAGCTCTTAGCTATCAGCCAAAAGCTCATTCCAAACAATTTCGATTGCGAGACTACTTAATCAGCAAAATGATCCTAAATCTCCGGAGTGCTTTCGAGCGAGCGCCAAAGATACCAACTCGCAAACGAGCAGTACGGATGCCAAGCTTTCGCCAGTTTCTTCATGTGCGCCGGAGAGGGAAGTCCGTCTTTCGTTTTGTATCGTTTCTTATAAGCCTTACGAATGGCGGTGCGCACGCCGAAGTCACCGGTGGGCAAGATGTTGGGGCGTCGCAGGGCAAACATCAAAAACATCTGCGCCGTCCATTCGCCTACACCTTTTACTTGCGTGAGCGCGGCAATCACTTCGTCGTCAGAGAGGTTTGGCAGCGCGGCGAAATCAAGCTCGCCGCTGGCGGCGTGCTCAGCAAGATCACGGATGTATGCGATCTTCTGCTTCGATAATCCCGCGCGGCGCATCTCGCCGACTGAGGTGTTCTGGATGGACTCCGGGGTGACGGTTCCGCCTGCAGCTTCTACCAATCGGTTGTAGATGGTAAGCGCGGCTCGGCCATTGAGTTGTTGAAATGTTATTGCGCGCACGAGGGCTTCGAAAGTCGGCTCTCGGTAGGAAATCTTGCATGGCCCGGTGCGCGCGATGATGGCGGCGAGGACGGGGTCGGATTTCTTGAGGTGATTGAGGGCAGCGCGCATTGTTTACGTAACGCTCACTTCTTCGTACGTTCCGTAAACTTCTTTGAGTGCCTCGCAGATTTCGCCGACAGTCGCATAGGCGCGGACGGCATCGATGATGTACGGCATGGTGTTTGCGTCGGACATCTTGCCGTCGGCTTTGACCACGGGTTCCTGTGCCGCGGCTTTCTTTAGTGCGTCAAGGGCGCGTTGTACGGCTTCGTTGGAGCGTCGGGCGCGAAGCTTGTTGAGTTTTGCAGTCTGGTGGATGGCGACTTCTTCGCCGATGTAGAGAATATGCGTTGGTTTCTCTTCGATTACAAAGTCGTTTGAGCCGACTGTGATCTTTTCTTTCGCTTCAGTGGCGCGCTGGAATTGGTATGAGGCTTCGGCGATCTCTTTCTGCGGATATCCGCGCTCGATGGCTTTGACCATGCCGCCCATTGCGTCCATTTTGTCGAAGTAATCGAATGCGCCCTTTTCCATGTCGAGGGTGAGCTTCTCGAGGAAGTAGGAGCCGCCCAGCGGATCGACTGTCTGCGCCACGCCCGATTCATACGCAATAACTTGCTGTGTGCGCAGCGCGATGCGCGCCGCTTCTTCAGTGGGCAATGCAAGAGCTTCGTCGTAGGAATCAGTGTGCAGCGATTGCGTTCCGCCGAGAACCGCTGCGAGCGCCTGAATCGCGACACGCGCGATGTTGTTCATCGGTTGCTGCGCGGTGAGTGAGACGCCAGCGGTCTGCGTGTGGAACCGCATGAGGCGAGTGCGCTCGTTCTTCGCGTGGAAGCGGTCTTTCATCAAGCGATACCAGATCTTGCGCGAAGCGCGGAACTTGGCGACCTCTTCGAAGAAGTCGTTATGCGAATTGAAGAAGAAGCTGAGCCGCGGACCGAAGTCGTCGACGTTGAGTCCGCGCTTGAGCGCCCACTCGACATATTCGACGCCGTCATAAATCGTGAATGCCAGCTCTTGCAGGGAAGTGGAACCGGCTTCACGGATGTGGTATCCGCTGATAGAGATGGTGTTGAAGCGCGGAGTGAAGTGCGTTCCGAACTCGAAGGTGTCTATCACCAGCCGCATGGAAGGCGCGGGCGGATAGATGTATTCCTTCTGCGCGATGTATTCCTTCAAGATGTCATTCTGAATAGTGCCGCCGAGCTTTTTCCAATCGGCGCCTTGCTTTTCCGCTACGACGAGGTACATCGCCCACAGCACAGATGCAGGCGAATTGATGGTCATGGAGACTGTTGTCTTTTCAAGGTTGATGCCGTCGAAGAGGATTTCCATGTCTTCGAGAGAATCAATTGCGACGCCGCATTTTCCAACTTCACCTTCGCTCTGCGCGTGGTCTGAGTCGTATCCCATGAGCGTGGGAAGATCGAAGGCGACGCTGAGTCCGCCGCCGCCATGAGCGAGCAGATATTTGTACCGGAGATTCGTTTCTTCGGGAGAAGAAAAGCCGGCGAACTGGCGCATGGTCCAGAGTTTGCCGCGATATCCGCTGGCGTGAATGCCGCGGGTGTAAGGCGCTTGGCCGGGAAAATTCAGATACTTGTCATTGTTCGTCTCCCAATCTTCGGGAAGATCGGCCTGGGTGTAGAGTCGGCGGATAGGCACGCCGGAGATGGTGGTGAAGCGGGCGTGTCCGTGCTCGTCAATGTTGACGCCGGTGGGAGCACCGATGGGACGCTCCGGGCCTTTTTCCAGAGCCGGTGCAAGGGTTTTTTCTGCCCACTTTATTTCTGACTCGGAAGGGTGGCGACCTTCAAAGACATCTGAAATAGGGCTTTCGGCGACGCTGCTGTCAACGGGCGTTTTGTCTTTCATGTGGGCCATAAGGGTTACTCAGTAGTGCCTAAGCGGTTCGGCGAACATTCCATCTTAGAAGATGACATGGGGCGGAGCAAGGACGCTGGATATGGTCCCCTTTTGAAGCGGTGGGTACCCCCCCTCCCCCCACGTAAGATAGCCAGAATGACGACTTTGGCAGGAATGTACCCTGAAAAATGAACGTCATTCATTCTTTCTAAATGTGAATATTAGTGTATCACAATTATCAAAGAGATATACATCGTTTTCTGCTTTTCCAGAACTGTTGCGGCATGTAGATTAGCTTCACTCACTATCTTTCTTTATGCGTCCTTTAACTCCCGTTGAGCGATGGGAACTCAGCTACCAGATCACAGGGGTGTTGGCTGAAAGTTCCGACTCCCAATCAGCAATCGCAGAAATACTTGCGCTTGTGGGCAATGCCATGCAGTTTGACTCCGGGAGCTTTTGGGTCGTCCATGAACTGCGGACTGTGTTGCGCTGCGTCTCTTTCTGGGCGCGCTCAGGTTTGGAATTCCCGAATTTCGAGTTAGTCACGCGAGTGAGGGACCTCACCCATGGTCAAGGCATCCCCGGAATGGCTTGGGAATCATTGGCGCCGGTCTGCGTGCCGGACTTAAGCAAAGCAGTAAACTTTCCGCGCGCAATGGTTGCGGAGATCGACGGACTGCGGTTTGCGATCGCATTTCCGGCATTCCGGTTGCGCCGCGTATCCGGCGTCTTTGAATTCTTCAGCAAGGAAGTCCATGAGTGCGACGAGGAGACGATCAGGTTCTTCGCGGCGCTAGGAGTGCAGATCGGAGTGTTCCTCGAACATTTCCGCATTAACGATGCTGTCATCGAAGATGAAGCCGAGGTGCGATTGGCTGCCGAGCGGTCCACAGATGCCGTGATCACCATTGATGAGCAGAGCAGAGTGATCTACGCGAATTCGGCGGTGAAGGCGCTTTTTGGTTGGTCGCCTGAAGAACTCATCGGCGATTCACTTATCAAGATCATGCCGGAATATTTGCGACATCGCCATGAAGGGGGAGTTCGCCGCTATACGAGCACCGGCAAACGGCACCTCGACTGGAGCGAGATTCATTTGCCCGGGCTGCACAAGAACGGCCATGAAGTGCCGCTCACTCTTGCTTTCGGCGAATTCTGGAGAGCAGGGAACCGCGTGTTCACCGGCTTCGCGCGGCTTCGGAAAGAAGCAGAGAAACCCGCTTAACCAGGGGTGCGTTTGAAGTATTCAGTGATCTGCTTCTCCCACTCCGGCCCGGCTTTAGCATCCGCTTCTCCCATCTTCCGCACATGCGCGTTCGCCTCCGGACTCAGTGCCGTCCGTTCATAGACTACTTTGACGTTTGTGGTGGATGCGTTCGACGCAGTGATGTGGATATCAATGCGCGTGACCAGCGCGTCGGGGATGAAATAAACGTACTGAACGTGTCCGTTCTTCAGGTCGAATACGGTATTGACCCAAATGGCGTTCGTATGGGGATGACAAACAGTGAAGACCATCCCTTCTTTGTCTGCGGCGGGCTGAGGATAGATGAATTGGGGGTCCCACTCAGCGCCGGCCCAAGCGCGTTCCGCATGCGCTCCAAAGAGAGGGGCTGCGGCCCTCATAGGAGCGTGGATCGTGAAAGTGAATTGGTGTGAGACGTGAAGCAGCGGCTCCGATGAGGGAACGAATCCATGCTCCTGCGCCAAAGCACTCGCTGTGAGTGCCAGGATTCCCATCAAAATTGTTTTCATTTTTCCCGCTCCTTTAAGTTGTGGCTGTTGGCGGCCTTTAATCTCAGTCCGTAGATCTTCTTGAACTGTTCGATCTCGTGCAGAGTGGCGGTAGCGAATGGAGCCTTGCCTTCGAATGCATGGAGGACGATGCCCTCAAGCAGATCTCCTAGTGACATGTCTTTCAATTCGGCCGTGGCTTTCAGGACCTTGAGGAGGCGTTTTTCCATGCGGACGCCGGTCTGGACACGCTCAATCTCAATCATTGGCTGTTTCTTCATGTGTACCAATGTACCAAGGTAACAACCAGAGCGCAAATGTGGATCGGGGACAAACCTGTTCACACGAAGGTCACAAAGGTTTCACGAAGGACACGAAGAAAACAAAATCCAAGAGGAAACGCCTGGGATAGAAAAAATTATTCTTTACTGGTGGGATACTTCGCTTCGTTCCATCCGCGCCAACCGCCGTCCATGGAAATGACCTTTTTGTATCCCATCTTTTGCAGGTTGTCGGCGGCGAGGGCGGAGCGGAATCCGCCGCCACAGTAAAGGATGATCTCGGCGTTCTTGTCGGGAACCGCGGATTCAATGTCCCGCTCGATGATCCCCTTTGACAGATGTACGGCCCCGGGCAGGTGTCCCTTGGCCCATTCGTTGTCTTCGCGGACATCCACGAGCGTGAGTTTTTCGCCGCTATCCAAGCGCTGCTTTACTTCTTCGACATTGGTTTCCGGGACGCGCGATTTGGCATCTTTGACGATATTCAGGAATCCTTCGGAGTGCTTCATGCGATTGAAGGTAAAACCAACCCTTGCTCGAGTCAAATGAGTTCTATCTTGCGTGGCGGAGGTCGTCGACGATTTTGTCCACCAGTTCCAGCATGGCCTTGGTTTGGACTAGCTCCTGGCTGCCGCCGAAGAGTCCACTCGCGGAGGAGCCTTCCTCATTCAGCGTCATCACGGGTTTTCGGGTGGCCGAATCGACGAGCAGGACTTGAACTTTGAATTTCGCACCTCCGCGAAATCCCATGAACTGCCGTTGCGTACGATTTCCGCGACGATATTCAATGATGGTGGCCAATAGATCCAGCTTTTTCCCCGGCTTGCCGTCGGTTTCGGGCTGTGCAGACGGAGGGGGCGTTCCGGTGCCGTCCACGACTTCGGGAAACACTTTTGCCTTCTGCAACCGAGAGACCAGAACTTTTTGCAAGAGCAGGTTTTCGCCTCCGGTAGATTCACTGGTGTTGTCGTCACCCGCCATCGGGATTCCGCGTACCGTGAGTTGATCATAGGGTGCCAATGACTTCTGCTTGCGGGCAGTCTTCGCGTCCGTGACCGGAGCGGAGGCATTCCCGCTGGCGCCGCCAGCGCCGGCCAAACGATGCGCGATCTGTTCTGAAACTTCTTTCAATTGTCCGCGCGAACGAGGGAAGAAGGCCGCACCACCGCTCGCGGTCGCGAGTTGCTGCAATGCTTCCTGCATATGCCAATCACTTCCGGGCACCGCAATCACGTAAACAGGAACGCGAAGGGATTGCGCATCGCCGGAAGGAGCGTTAATCGGCGCTTGATCCCTCTGCTCTTGCGCGGCAACAAAAACGATCACAGCTGCGTGGTCGGTGGGTGAATCGGCCCGCAAGTGTTCAGCCGCTGTGCGGGTAGTTTCTGGCAAAGCAAGTCTGCCATTCGCCTTCAATTTTTTGACGCGGTCTTTGAGGACTGAAGTGTCAGTGGTGAAATCCTCAAGTATGCGAGGCTGTCCGCCTGCTGAAAACAAACAGAGCTCGTCTTCACCTTCGAAGGATTTCAGAAAGGTCCAGATGGCGCTTTTCATGTCGTCAAAGTGTTTCTTTGCGGCGTCGGATGTATCCACGACGATTGCGATGGAAGAATCCCGAGCGGCTGTAGGTTTGCTGGGCGAAGCTGGCGGCGCGTCCTGTGCCGGGCATAGGCCAGAAAAACCGGTCGGCAAAGCAATCAGCAAAAGAATAAGTCGAAGAAGGTGGTTCCGCATGACAACGTCTCTGCTCTGCAAAGGAGGATGACTGGGCTGTTTAGATTCCAGAGCCGTAGGGAGCGTTTTCCGCGCGAACAAGGTCCAGAGTACGCGTTAGAAGCCGAGCCTTGTAGATGGCCTTTTTCCAGAATGGGAATCGTCCATCTGGAATTTGCGAGGATGTCCTTCAGTAACTGGAAGAAGGCTCGTATGACGATGTATTTTTAATCGCGCAACAAACCTTTGGCCGCGGGGTTCTATGCCTGAGTTCCTGATTCCGGGTAATAGATCGATGAAGACTGGCCCTCCATCCATCCACAAACCCGTGTTGCTGGCGTCCACTGTTATTGCCGTGGCGGCAATGACCTTTGGGCCAATCATCCTGCTGGCCCACACTCGAGAAGAACAAATCCTAATGTTGCTCACTTGTATGCCACTCAGTGGCCTGAGTTATACGTGGGCATGGCAGGAAGACCGCCGCTTCGTTATCCGATGGGCTGCTGTTTGCTTCGCTTCCTCCGTAGGAACGTGGTTGCTGTTCTTCCTCTTCTTCATTTTCGAAACGCAAGATGAGGCCCGCGGGACAGCGGTGGTTATGCTGAATCTGCTCACCAATGGAATCCTCTTCTGGCTGTTGAATAGAAGTTGGCGAATCCATCACCGGCATGGTCACGAAGATGATCTCGTCGTGCTGTAGCCGAACTTCTTCCGTAGATTTCCAAAAGTACTAGCGAAAATGCTTATTAGGGTCTAATCTTTCTGCCAAATTCTCATGGCACAGATTCCAACAGTTGACCGCAGAAAGCGGTCGAGCCCGATGATGCTGGTGTTGACAGTCCTGTCTGTTGCCGGAATTTCATTAGGGCCGATCCTGCTGATGGCGCGCTCGCGCGAGGACACAGTCATTATGTTCCTTACATGCCTGCCGCTGAGTGGATTGAGTTTTGCGTGGCTCTGGCGTGAGCGCAGACGGATCATCTTGCGATGGGCAGCGATATCGTTCGCCGGAGCCGTCGCGTGCTGGCTATTTATCTTTTTGTTCTTTGTTTTCCGAAGCCGTGACGAAATGCGCGGGATGGTGCTGGTGGCGGCAAACGTCCTTGCGAACTTCACGTTGTTCTGGCTGCTGAATAAGAACTGGCAGCGCCGGCAGGTTCGCACGAAAGTAGAGCAGCGCGAGATGGTGGTGGTCTAGTTGGTCTTGCTGATTGACCGCGCTTTTTCCCATGCCTTCGCGTACTTCCAACTTACATAGACTGAGTGATAGAGATGGAGCAGAAGTCCTTCGCGTCCATCTAGAAATCCCAAGCGCAAGAAATAGTTATAGATGAGTGTCGCGAGCGGTCGGACGACGATGTTGAGGATGCTGAAGCGGCCTTGTCCTTTGGCGACGGCCATCTCCGCACCGAGGGATGAATAGCTGTTCATGTGCTCGATGTAGCTGGAGAGCGTGGGATAGGCGTGGTGAATGAGGTCGGGTGTCTCATACCCAACAAGAGAGTCATGGTCTAGCCTATCTGTACCGCCGTTCACCTCAATTGTTTCGTGAACGAGAGCTTCCTTAAATTGTCCAGTGCCCTTCCTAAACAGCCTCAACTTTCGGTCTGGATAGAATCCGCCATATTTTATCCAGCGGCCCAAAAACAAGTTCTTTCTGGGCAACATGACCCCCGCAACGTGTTCATACACGTCCATGAGATCAGAATGCATGACTCGCGTGATCATGCCTCGGAGCCCCTCGCTTACCTCCTCATCCGCATCCAGGCTCAGGATCCAGTCGCCGGTGCATTTATCAATCGCAGAATTCTTTTGTGCGGCGAATCCCTTCCAATCCTCCGTGAAGACCTTGGCGCCAAGTTCGCGTGCGATGTCGCAGGTGGCATCCGTGCTGCCGGAATCGACGACGATCACCTCATCCGCCCAGCGGACGCTCTCCAGCGTGCGTCGGATATTGGCTTCTTCGTTTTTGGTGATGATGGCGACAGACACAGTCACGCCACAGAGAATAAATGACTTAGGCAAGAACGCAGCAGGAAAACTTCTTCAGGCAGCAGCACACATTCTGCAGGCATCACATTACCGGGAAAGAACTCACTCGCACGCCTTTGACCCGGAGCCACATGCACATTGTAAAGCCGTTCGTTTTCGTGCTCGTCATTCTTGTTGCCATGCCCGCGTTCGCAGCATCGCAGCCTTCGGCGCTGCGGCAGATCGCGTCGCTTGACTTGCCCGGCATTCCCGGATTCGACGACATGGCTTTTGTGAACGGGAACCTAGTGATTGCGCATCATGGCGCGAACACGGTGGAGATATTCGATCCCGTAAGGCGGCGGTTGGTGGCTGAGATTCGCGGCATCGAGTCTCCTCGCGGGTTGGCAGTGGATGAGCCGGCAGGGTTGGTTTACATCGCGGCATCAGGAAGCAACACTATCGCCGTTGTCAGCTCAAAAGATTGGCAAGTGAAAGGCGTGATGGGACTGCACTTCTCGCCGGAAAATCTGCTTCTTGTTCCCTCTATGAATTCGTTGTTGGTGTCGAATCCGCTGAACCGGTCGATATCTGTGGTTTCAACCGAAGGCGCGCAGAAGATCGCGCCGACCTCACCATCAGAACTGGCGACTTTTGATGTTCAGGGGCGTCCGCGGCAGATGGCGTGGGACGCACAACGCAAAGTTGCGTATGTGACGCTGGAAGATACGAACGAAGTCATCTCGTTGAATCCGGCGAATGCCGCTGAGCCTGTAACGCGGCGCACAAAGCTGACTGCATCGCAGCCAACAGGATTGTTATTCGAGCAGAATTCGCGAAGGCTGTTCGTTGCAGTCCGCTATGCGGTTTTGCAACTCGATGCGGATGCGGGAACGGAGACGGGACGAGTGCCTGCTCCGGCCGGAACTGACACGCTGTGGCTGGATATGCCGAGCAACACGCTTTTCGCCGCAGCCGGAAATGGTGCAGTGGCGATCGTTAATGTGGGAGCGAATCGGCTTGAGGCGCGGTCCGAGTTTTACAGCGACATCCGCGGACACGCTATGGCATACGACTCCGTGAACCACCTGATCTTCCTCAGCGGCGGACGCGAAGGGAAATCCAAGTTGGTGATCATCCGCAATACTGCGGGCGGTCCCTCAACGGATACTGCGACAGTCGCCCGCAAAAGATAATCAGTTAAGCTGCACCGCGCTGATCGTCTTCACGTTCGACATTGTCACCGCGCGCCCCGCTTTCTACGTTTTCATTTTTCCGTTTGCCTGATTGCGGTTGCTCCCGCTCGAGGTCTCCCTGATCCGCTCGTGCCTGCTCTGATTGCTCCACAGATCCCGGCGGAATCCCCGCTTCGACGTTGGTTTGGACTTTGCTCGGATCAGTGGCGTCATCCGCGCGGCGCTGTGTGGAATCCATGTTGATGGGATGCGCTGCTGTCTTTGGATTGATTGCCTTGGGCGGAAGCTCTGACCCGGTCTTGCTGAGTTCTTCAATCTCGTAGGCAGGATCGCGCGCTGGGTCCAGATCGACGGGATCGTTTTCATTAGGTCTCGCAGTCATGTGCTCTCCTTTATGTGTGTGTGACAGTTATGAGCGCCGCAGTGGTGTGAGGGATGTCCTGCCTTTGCGGGCGAGTCGCTTTGCCTGCTATGTTTACTGTCGATAAAAACAGAAGAGAGTTGCCGCAAGGAGTCCTGAATGCCCCCTATGCCTGCTGAGAAAACGCTGATCAACTACCGCACGGAATCCGGCGTGGCCGTGATCGAGATGAATGATCCGCCGGCGAACGCATACAGCTATGAGATGAACCTGCAGTTTGACGCGGCCATTCTCAAAGCGCGCATGGACAATGATGTTTACGTGATCGTGCTGACCGGCGCGGGCGAGAAGTTTTTCTCTGCGGGCGCGAACATTGGAATGCTCAACAGCGTCGACGGCACATTCAAGTACTACTTCTGCTTGCAGGCCAACGAGATGCTGCTGCGACTTGAGAACACTCCTAAGCTCGTGATCGCCGCGATCAACGGACACTGCGTTGGTGGCGGACTGGAAATTGCCATGGCTGCTGACTTGCGCATCGCGCGCAAGGATTCCGGGAAGATGGGATTGCCGGAAGTAAGTCTCGGGGTGTTGCCGGGGACTGGTGGAACGCAACGGCTGTCGAGGTTAGTGGGAAAATCCAAAGCAATCGAGTTGATGATCACGGCGAGCACTTTCACGTTCGAAAAAGGAAAAGAGTTGGGGCTGGTGAATGACATCTTCGAGCGCGACAATTTCATGTCCACGGTGATGGAGTATGCGCGGCAGTTTTGTCCGCCGAACAAAGCCGCAATGGCCGTGGGCCGCATCAAGCGCGCAGTGCAGACAGGATGGGAGATTCCGCTGGAATCAGGGCTGGCACTGGAGCGCGAACTTCAGCAACTCCTCTTTCAGAGTGACGACGCGAAGGAAGGCATCAGCTCATATATAGATAAGCGTCCCGCGACGTTTACGGCGAAGTGATGGCGTTTGCTAGCTCCGAAGCACAATTCACTCTGAGCGAACTGATGGTCGCCGCAGCTGCGCGGGAGATCCGCGATGGCGAGATTGTGTTCGTCGGCATGAGGTTGCCGTTGATCGCTTTTGTTGTTGCGAAACGTACGCACGCGCCGAATGCGACGGGACTGTTCGAGAACGGAGTCATCCGCGACACTCCTTCAAAAGAACTGATTTACACCATGGCTGATCCGCCGAACATTCTGGGTGCAACGCAATGCCTGGAGATGATGGGCGTAATGACTTACCTGCAAGCCGGACGCGTCCATCTGGGATTTCTTGGCGCGGCAGAGGTGGACCGCTTCGGTAATCTGAATTCTACGCAGGTCACGGGCAAGAACGGGCTCGTTCGTCTGCCCGGTTCGGGAGGCGCTTGTGACATTGCGTCGCTCGCGCGCAGGTTCGTGGCAATGATCGAACATTCCAAGCACCGTCTGCCTGAGCGCGTGAGCTACGTCACGAGCCCCGGCAATGGCGAAGGGGCAGGATGGCGAAAGAAAGTGGGATTGCCGCGCGGAGGGCCGTCAGCGGTGATCACCACCAAAGCCGTTTTGCGATTCGACGAGAGCGGGGAATCGTATCTGGCGTCGAACCATCCGGGAGTGTCGGTGGAGGATGTTGTCGCGAATACAGGATGGAAGTTGCGTGTCGCCGACGATGTGCAAGAGACTGCTCCGCCGAGCGCGGAAGAGCTAGCGGTGATTCGGGATTACGACAAGGAAGGGTTTTGGACGAAGTGAGTTTTCAAAGAGTAATCGCGGTTTCGATTTTCTTAGTTTCCCTATCGCTCGGGCAGAGTTTCGCTTGCGGCATCAACGTCAATGATGTTGAGCCTAAATGGAAGTTTCCGAACGACAAGGCTTTCATCGAGAAGTCTTCAAAGATCGGGGTGGTAAAAGGTCTCAATTTTCAGGAAGAAATAAATTTTCAACTAATAACTTACAAGCCGAATGGCCTGCTTATGAGAGCACCGGACGGTAAAGGTTTCTGGGAGTTTCGGGAAACATATCGGTTCTTACACAAAGGGAAGACATTTGCCATCGCTGGTAGGGCGTACTTTCCCACTACCGTAGCAAACGGGAAAGGCTCGTCATACTTAGGGTGCCTAACTGAAGTGGTGATTTACGATGAAGATGGGTCTGGTAGCTTCGAGAACATTCAAGCAAAGGGTCTAATTCCTGACCACATTCCTGCCTGGGTTCTTAAGCAAGTGGAAAAGAAATAATGCCTATGTCCCCGCAGAAATTTACCGTCCAATGTGAAAGTAACGCCGCGCACATCACATTGAAGAATCCGCCGGTCAACGTCATTGATATCCCGATGATGGAGGAACTGCTCGCGGCGATTCGAGAAGTGGAGCAGCATCCTGAGATCAATGCCATTGTTTTTCGCGGGGACGGCAAGTGCTTTTCCGCTGGCGTGGACATTGCGGCGCACACTCCAGAAAAAATTCAGGAGATGCTGAGCAAGTTCCATGCGGTGATACTCGCGATTGCGCGCTCGCCGAAGGTCAGCATTGCAATGGTGCGTGGAAATTGTCTGGGTGGCGGTGCGGAACTCGCAATGGTCTGCGACATCGTTTACACGGCATCGGACGCGACTTGGGGATTTCCCGAGATCAAACTCGCTTGCTATCCGCCCGTCGCATGCACGGCATTGGCGTCGCTAGTAGGACAGAAGCGCGCGACGGAGTTGATTGTTACGGGCGACACATTCTCCGGAACCGAGGCGGCGAAGATGGGATTGGCGACGGCCTCGGGAACGCGTGAGGAAACGGAACAGAAGCTAGCGGAGCTGTTAGCGAAGTTCGGGAAACTGTCGGCCGCTGCGCTCTCCGTGACGAAGAAAGCGATTTACACGTGGGATGGATTGCATTTGGACAAAGGCATTGCCCGCGCTGAAAAGACTTACTTGGAAGAGTTGATGAAGACCGAAGACGTGAAAGAAGGCGTGGCTGCATGGAGTGAGAAGCGTGAACCGAAGTGGAAGGGGAGATGAGCAAGCTTCAATCACTCTCATCCGCCATCTCCGCCCATGTCCCTGACGGTTCATCCGTAGCGCTCGGGCTGCAGCTTGAGCAGATGATTCCATTTGCTGCGGGGCACGAGATTATCCGGCAGGGGAAGCGTGGGCTCACGCTGATTGGTCCCATCTCCGACATTCTGTTTGACCAGATGATCGGCGCGGGATGCGTTGAGAAGGTCATCGCCGCGTGGGTAGGAAACGTGATGATGGGGTCGGCGTACAACTTTCGCCGTGCGGTTGAGAATGAACAGATCAAGGTCTTCAACCTGACGAACTTCACGATTGCACTGGCGTTGCAGGCTGGGGCGATGGGAATTCCGTTTCTGCCGACGCGCACGGCTTTGGGCAGCGATGTCCCTAAGAACAATCCTTTTTTCTACCAGATATTTTCTCCCTTCGAAGGGAAGGAGCCGCTGCTTGCGGTGCGGGCGCTTGTGCCGGATGTAGCGATTGTTCACGTGCAGCGAGCGGACGCGAATGGGAACGCGCACTGCTGGGGAAATTTCGGAGTGATGCTGGAAGCGGTCCGCGCAGCGAAGAAGGTCATCCTCATTGCCGAGGAGATAGTTGCTGCGGAGGTCATCGCCAGCGATCCCAATCGGACGGTCATCCCTGGATTCCTTGTGACGGCGGTGGTGGAGTCGCCGCTGGGCGCGCATCCTTCGCCGGTGCAGGGCTACTACAAGCGCGATGATGCGTTTTTCAAGCAATATCATCAGGAGACGAAGTCGAAATCCGAGTTCGATGAATGGGCCGCGCGATGGATCAACGGAGTTGCTGACCGCGATGCCTATGCGGAGTTGCTCGGGAATGACCGCGTTGAGGGTCTGGGAGTGAAGAAGCACGCGTTCGCAGCGCAGACGGATTATGGGTATTGAATAAAATTAACCACAGAGAGCACAGAGGCGCACAGAGGGAAGAATGTAAAACCGAGTGGCTGCCGATTTTTGATTTCTCAAATGCTTGATTACGAAATTTCCGCGGAAGAAGCGCAAATGAAGTTGAAATCCGGCGAGACGGTCACGCTGCTCGACTGTCGCGAGCAATGGGAATATGAGGCCGCGCACATTGAAGGCAGCAAGCACATTCCTATGGGCGAAATCCCCGCGCGGGCCAACAATGAGCTTGATCCCGATCAACACATTATTGTGGTGTGTCATCACGGAGTGCGGTCGATGAATGTGACGGCATGGCTGCGCCAGCAAGGATTCGAGGCGGTGCAGTCGTTGAGTGGTGGCATTGATCATTGGTCGCGGGCGATTGACCCGAAGGTGCCGATCTACTGAAAGGGAAACACGGTGACGATAAAGCGTCTGATTGCTCTGCAATTGATGGTCGCAGGGTTTGCTACATTGGCAAGTGCTTCTCAAAAATACAAGCCAAAGTCTTGTTGGGATACGGCCAACACACAATCGGAGCTGAATGAATGCGCTGCGAGCGATCTGGACTCCACCGACAAGGAGCTCAACAGGGTCTATCATCAGATTCTGAAGAAGTATGCTGATGATCCTGTATTCATTACGAAGTTTAAGGCAGCTCAAAGAGCATGGCTGCAATTTAGAGATGCAGAGTTGGCTGCCGTTTATCCCCATGACTCAGAGCCGACTCAGTACGGTAGTGTCTTTCCCATGTGTCATTCCGGTGAGAAGGCCCGCATAACCTTCCTTCGAGTGAAAGAGTTGAAGCGTTGGGCCGAGGGAATTGACGAAGGAGAGGTTTGCGCGGGGTCAGTCAAGTTCAAGGACGAAGTGAAACCGAGAAAGGATAGCAGTTCTAAAAAGTAGAACGCCCATTCTGCTAATCTCGCGAGCGGCCAGCCATGGTGATCCCGTAAAGTTTTGAGGTCGTGAATCTCGCAACCTGCACATATATACTCAATACACGACCCAAGCTGAAGGCTGAGAGCTGATGGCTGACAGCTTCTTTCATGAAAAAAGAACTCATTGAGTTAAAAGTGAACGGCCGCCGACACGAGGTCGCCATCGAGCCTAGCAAACTGCTGCTCGACACCTTGCGCGAGGACCTCGGCCTTACCGGTTCCAAGCGCGGATGCGATGATTCGTCCTGCGGCGCGTGCACCATTCAAGTGGACGGCACGCCGATGCTCTCATGCACGATGGTTGCTGCTTCTTACCAGTGCGATAACGGAGCGCATGAGATCACGACTGTGGAAGGTGTCGCCGAACATGGCGCACTGGCTGCCATTCAAAAAGCTTATGGCGATTGGGGCGGCTCACAGTGCGGATTCTGCACTCCCGGATTCATGATGACGGTACGCGCGCTGTTGCAGCGGAATCCTGAGCCGAGCGATGAAGATATTCGACACTCGCTTAGCGGCAACCTCTGCCGTTGCACCGGCTACACGCAGATGTACCAAGCCATTAAAGCAGCGATTTTGGCGGAGCAGAAGGGAATGGCGCGGGGAAATGAGCGAACCGAAGAAGAGTGAGTTTTCCGTAATCGGCAAACCCGTCGCGCTCGTTGATTCGGCCGGCAAGTCCACCGGACAGGGCAAGTACGCTGACGATCTCTCTGCGCCGGGGATGCTCATCGGCAAGATCCTTCATTCGCATCTGCCGCATGCGTTGATCAAAAAAATTGATGCTTCCCGCGCGCTTGCGCTGGAAGGCGTCGTTACTGTCGTCATCGGCAAGGATGCGCCGAATACTTACGGCATTCTCCCCGTAGGACACGACGAGACCGCGCTCGCTGTCGGCAAAGTCCGCTACGTTGGCGACAACGTTGCTTGCGTTGTCGCCGAATCAGAATCCATTGCTGAAGCGGCGCTTGAATTGATCGATGTGGAATATGAGCCGCTGCCGGCGTGGTTCGATCCGGAAGATTCGATGAAGTCGCAATCGAATTTCATTCACGAGCAACGTCCTAACAATATTGAGAAGGACTATCACCACGTCTTCGGCGATCCTGATGCCGGATTCGCGGTAGCAGACGTGGTGCTCGAAGGCCGATACATAGCCAACGAAGTCACGCATGCCGCCATGGAGCCGCATTGCACGCTGGCCGCGTTCGAATTCGATTCGCAGACGGGACGCGAAGGGCGCTTGACGGTGCAATCTTCGACGCAGGTGCCGTACTACTTGCAGCACAAGTTGTCGATCGTGCTGGACATGCCGATGTCGCAGATCCGCGTGATCAAGCCGCTGGTCGGTGGCGGATTCGGCGGCAAGAGCGAGATCATCCCTTTGGAGATCATCGCGGCGGTGGCAGCGCGCAAAGCGAAGGCGCCGGTGAAGATCACGTACACGCGCGAAGAGGTTTTTCTCGCGCATCGCGGACGCCCGCGCACCATCATCGACCTGAAGACCGGCGTGAAAAAAGATGGCAGCATCACCGCAGTGGCCGCGAAAGTGATTCAGGACGGCGGCGCGTACTGCTCGTATGGCGTGGTGACAATCCTCTATTCCGGTGCGTTGCTCGGTGCGCTGTATGACATTCCCAACATCAAGTACGACGGATTCCGCGTGCTCACGAACAAGCCCGCGTGCGGCGCCATGCGCGGACACGGGACGGTGAACGTCCGCTTCGCGTTCGAATCGCAGCTCGACGAGCTCGCGGGCAAGATCAACATGGATCCTGTTTCCATCCGCCGCAAGAATCTGCTGAAGCCGCCTTGTATTACCGTCAACGGACTTCGTGTGCAGAGTTACGGATTGCCGGAATGCATTGATGTTGTTGCGCGCGAATCGAAGTGGGCGGAGCGTCGGACGAAGCTCGGCAAAGGCCGCGGACTGGGAATGGCGTGCAGTCATTATGTGAGCGGCGCGGCGAGTTCGATCATCCGGTCTGACATGCCGCACTCCACGGTGAACATCAAGATTGATCGAGATGGCGGCGTAATCGTTTACACCGGCGCGTCAGATATTGGACAAGGCTCAGACACGATGGTCGCGCAGATTGCGGCTGAAGTGCTGGGCTGCAAGATGAATCGCATAAAGGTGGTTGCTGCCGATACGGACCTCACTCCCGTGGATATTGGCTCGTACTCGAGTCGTGTGACATTCATGAACGGCAATGCGACCATGCGCGCGGCGGAAGACATCAAGAAGCGAATCGTTGCTGCGGCAGCAAAGAAGCTGGCGTGCGCACCCGAAGACGTGCTGATGCGCGATAACATTGTTTACAAGCGGGGCGTGGAGCCGGTTGAGTCGAAATCCATTCTGCAAAAAGTGCTGGGCACGTCGCCATCCGACAAAGCGCCAACAGTCTCAGGACACGTGGAAGGACAAATCCTTCGCGGCTCTGTGCAGCAGAAGCGCAAGGACGAAGGCCCCAAAGAGCGCATGAGTTTTGAAGAGGCCGTGACCTCCGCCATGGACAACACCGGCGCGCTCAGCGGCACGGGCTCGTATGCGCCGCCGGTTGAAGCAAAGGGCGGCAAGCACAAAGGCGGCGGCGTTGGCCCATCGCCCGCGTACTCTTACTCGGCGCAAGTCGCGGATGTGAGCGTGGATGAGGAGACGGGCGAAGTCACTGTCCACAAGATTTGGGCAGCACACGATTGCGGACGCGCGCTGAATCCGGTTTCCGTCGAAGGCCAGGTGATCGGCTCAGTGTGGATGGGACTCGGCCAGGCGTTGCAGGAAGAGTTCGTTTGGAAAGACGGGTTGCTGATGAATCCGACGATGCTGGAGTACAAGTCGCCGTCGTCAACGGAATCGCCGGAGATCGAATGCTTCATTGTTGAGAGCATCGACCCGGAAGGCCCGTTCGGCGCGAAGGAAGCCAGCGAAGGATCGCTTGCTGCGGCAATCCCGGCGGTGGCGAATGCGATTTACGATGCGGTCGGAGTGCGGATGAGGGAATCTCCGTTCACGCCGGAGCGTGTGCTGGCGGCTATCCGCGCAAAGAATGGACAGAAGAAGATTGAGATGACGAACCGCGTTGATCCTACGGCTCCGCACAAGTTGCGCGAGCATGGCGGATCGCTGTGGTTCAAAGGCAGAGGTCCGCAGCGGCATGCGGACGATCCGTCGAGGAAGACCACAGCGGAACCGGTTGCAGGCGACTAACGAAAACTAAATGTCCCTACCCACATTCAAATTACTGCGTCCGCGCACGGTCGAAGAAGCTGTTGGCATGCTGCATCGCTATCAGGATGAGATTCAGATATGCGCTGGCGGCACTGACCTGATTCCGTCGATGAAGCAACGCTTGTTCTCGCCGAAATACTTGATGGACATCCGCGGGATTGAGGGCCTGGAGCGGATTCGAGTCACACCGGGACTTGGCGTGGAACTGGGCGCGCTCACTACGCTGACGGCGGTGGAAGACTCCGGATTTATTCATAAGCATTATCCCGTGCTGCATGAGGCGGTGAAGACGGTGGCGTCGCCGATCCTGCGCAATATGGGAACTATGGGCGGCAACATTTGCCTGGACACTCGATGTCTTTGGTACAACCAGTCGCTGCAATGGCGCAAGTCATGCGGCTTCTGCATCAAGAAAGACGGCGACCTCTGTCACGTGGCGCCCGGCGGAAAAAAATGCTGGGCTGCCTTCTCAGCGGACACTCCCGCCGCGCTGCTTTGCCTGAGCGCAGAGGTGAACATCGCCAGCCCCAGCGGATTCCGCCGGGTGGCAATCGCGGATCTCTACACCAACGACGGTGTGAACCGCATCAAGATCGCGAAGAATGAAATGATCACCAGCATCTACCTTCCCGAGTCGAGCGCGGGATACAGCGGCGCATATAAAAAGCTGCGCATTCGCGGGTCGATAGATTATCCGCTGGCCGGAGTCGCCGTCGCACTGAAGAGAAAAGGGAATATCGTGGAAGATGCGAAAGTGGCAATCACGGGAGTGAATCCGGCGCCGCACCTTGTTCCGGACGCACTGCATGCGCTTGCGGGAAGGGAAGTGAACGAGCACTCGGCGATGGTGGTGGGCGAGTTGGCTTCGCGTGTCGCGAAACCGCTGACTACGAGTTTGCTGACGCCGGAGTATCGGCGGGAGATGGTTCGCGTGTTTACGAAGCGGGCAGTGATGGCCGCGGCAGGAGCGGAATTTAGCATCTAGCCGGTAGCTTTAGTTGTGTGTGTCTGAATTCCAAATGCCAAACAGTTTTGATGTGAAAGAAAATAGATGAGATTGAAGACTACGTTGTTGTTGGCAACGGTACTTTTTGTTTCCAGTGCATTCGCCCAAACCGCTCCTGCGGCAAAAACCGAAGCGCAGGAAGCACAAAACAAAGCGCAGACCAAAGATGAGCTGCTTGCTTACATGCAGCAGACGCGCAAAGATTTTATGAAATCCGTGAAGGGCCTTTCTGACGCGCAACTCAATTTCAAGGCCGCGCCGGACAAGTGGTCAGTAAAAGAAGTTTCAGAACACATCGCGCTTTCAGAAGACCTGCTGGGTGGGATGTCGAAGAACGTGATGTCAACGCCTGCGGTGAACACGAAATCAGAGATGTACGGTAAGGAAGAGAAGCTTGTTGCGGGCATGACAGACCGCTCAAAGAAAGCGCAAGCGCCGGACGCCCTCAAGCCTACAGGCAAGTGGGCCACGGAAGCGGAAATCATCAGGGCTTTCAATGCCAGCCGAGATAAGAACGTGGAGTTTGCAAAGGCCACTCCTGAAGCCGACCTTCGCGCACATTTGGCCAAGACTCCGATTGGTACTGATCTCGATGCGCACGAATGGCTGCTTTTCACCGCCAGCCACACGGCAAGACACATCAAGCAGATCGAGGAAGTGAAGGCCGATCCGAATTTTCCGAAGAAGTAGCGAAGCAGCAGTTAGCATCTAGCACTTAGCATTCAGCCGTGAATCGATGAGGTTCACGGCTTTGCTTTTGCAGGATGATTTCTTTATCTTCATTGAACTTCATCGCTGTTATGCGAATCCACGAACGGGAGTCACTAAATGCTAAGGGCTAACTGCTAGATGCTGACCACTGACTGCCACGTCCACATCATGCCCATGGAGATGATGAAGCCCTCCGTGCTGGCGACGATGAAGGCGAAGCGCGCCAACTTTGATCAGGTGCTGGAATTTTGCCGTTCGCCGCGCGCATTCCTCAAGCATCTTGATTCAGTCGGCATTGATCGCGCTGTGCTCATTAATTATGTTGCGCCTGACCTGATGGGATTCACTCCTGCGGTGAACAAGTACGTTGCGGATTACGTGAAGGAAGATCCGAAGCGGCTGATCTCGTGCGGGGGCATTCATCCGCGGCACACGAAGGATGTTCAGCGTGATATGGACGATATTGTGCGCATGGGCATTCGCATGATCAAGATTCATCCGCCACACCAGTTGCTCTTCCCGAATGATTATGTGAACGGCGTGAAGGAACTGGAAGTGATCTACCGGGTGGCGGAGTCCAACGGAATCCCCGTGATGATCCATACAGGGACGTCGATCTTTCCCGGAGCGCGAAATAAGTTTGGCGACCCGATTTTTGTGGATGATGTCGCCGTGGATTTCCCGAAGTTGAAAATCCTGCTCGCGCACGGTGGACGTCCGCTGTGGATGAACTCCGCGTTTTTTCTGGTACGGCGACATCCCAATGTTTACCTCGACATCAGTGGAATCCCGCCAAAGACTTTGCTGAACAATTTTCCGCGAATTGAAGAGATTGCGCACAAAACACTCTTCGGTACTGATTGGCCGGGGCCAGGTGTGCCGGATATCGCAAAGAACCTGAGCGACTTCAGAGGGTTGCCGATCTCAGAGGCTGCGAAAGAGATGATACTCAGCAAGACTGCATTGGAGATATGGCCGGCATGAAGCGGTTTACGAATTGTTTACGCGTCCTAATGGTTCTGCTTGCGCTTTCTAATGCGCAATCGGCCTTTGGTTTCAAGAACAAAGACATTGAAGCCCAATTACGCTCAAGTTTGCAGGACAAGATGTTTCTTTTGCGCGGTCTGCCCACAGACAAGAAATTGATTTATGACTCACAATTCAAGCTTTTGTCAGAGATTCATCCTGGCCCGTGGTATGCGGCCCAGATCGAAGTTCACAAGATTCGTGTGAAGGAAAAGGAAATCAAGATTGATGGTGAGTGCCTTGGATATGTTGAGAACGGGATAAAGCCGGGGCGCAATATCGAGATCAGCATCACAGGTCCGTTCACTCAGGACTCCACGCAGTTACTAACACTGATCCGTGACCGAGTTTTCGTGATGAACCAAGACGAACTGAATACCCTAGTGCCAAAGCCATGGCAAGAACTGTTCGGAAGCGTCACGCGCAAGAAAACCCCTGGCGGAATAGCCGGTATCTTGCCTAATGGCGAGATGATTTACCGGTTTGGGCAAGGTATGAAGACCCCTAAGCCAATTAAAACCCCGGATCCCGAATATTCGGAAGAAGCACGAAAATCTAAGTACCAAGGAACATCGGTTCTGGGCATCATTGTTGACCGCAATGGACGAGTAATAGAGGTTCACGTGGCCACCCCGGCAGGACACGGTCTTGATGAAAAGGCGGTAGAGGCCGTGCGGCAATGGACATTTGAGCCTGCCATTCTGGACGGCAAGCCTGTGGCAATGATGCTAAACGTTGAAGTTAGCTTTCATCTTTATTAGCCGATACAGCTCTGCCTGTCACTGTAGTGAACGCCAACTATGCTCTTGCCATCTTCAGCGGCCAAACATACCTGAGAAGAATGTCAGTGACGAAGGTAAGGCGAAGCACTGCCACGATGGGATGCGCTGGCCAAATCACAGTTGACGTCCCAGAGGCCCAAGCTGCTGTGCCAACGACGCTGGCGATTAAGTCTGCCACTAGAGCGTTTTTTTACGAAGCTGTCAGAGGTTGTCCTTCGCTTACCTATACGCCTGGTCTTCCACGTTTGTTCCGAAAAAATCATTGAATTTGCGCACTCCGTTTGCCCAACTCGCGCGTAATGATTTATAAAGATAGGTTGCCGAATCGTCTGTCGTATCCGCCGTGCGATTCTGGCCAGCACTCATAATCAAGGTTTTCCGGAGATCGTATCCATGTCCACCACGCCCGCAACCAAGGGACTCGAAGGTGTAGTCGCCGCAACATCCAGCATCTGCTTCATTGACGGCGACAAGGGCATCCTCGCCTATCGCGGCATTGACATTCATGAACTCGCAGAACGTTCGAGCTTTGAGGAGGTCTGCTATCTGCTCTGGTTCGGCAAGTTGCCGAACGCGAAAGAACTTTCTGACTTCCAGGCGCAGCTCGGGGCGGAACGCAAGCTGCATCCCGACATCATCAAACTGTTGAAGAGCTTTCCAACCAGTGCGCCTCCTATGGAAGTGCTGCGGACAGCCGTTTCCGCGCTCAGTATGTATGACCCTGACGCGGCAAAGGTGGATCATGAGTCCAACATCCGCAAGTCGATACGCCTGACCTCGCAGATCGCAATGATCGTTGCGGATTTCGACCGTATCCGCAAAGGGAAGGATATTGTCGAAGCCGATAAGTCGCTTTCAACCTCAGCCAATTTCCTGCTGATGCTCAATGGCGAGAAGCCGTCTGACACTGCTGACAAAGCACTAGACGTTGCGCTCATTCTTCACGCGGATCACGAGCTCAATGCTTCGACATTCGCGGCGCGCGTGATTGCAGCGACATTGAGTGATATGCATTCGTGCATAACCGGTGCGATTGGAGCCCTAAAGGGTCCGCTGCATGGTGGCGCGAACGAAGAAGTCATGAAGATGCTGTTCGCCATCGACAAAGCCGGCGAAGACCCGGTGGAGCACGTGAAAAAGATGATCGCGGAGAAGAAGAAGATTTCTGGCTTTGGTCACCGCGTTTACCACACCGAAGACCCGCGGGCGACGCACCTGCGCCGCATGTCGCGCGATCTTGGCACGAAGGACGGCAAGCCGAAGTGGTATGAGATGTCTGAGAAGATCGAGAAGTTCATCAAGGCGGAGAAGAAGCTCAACGCGAACGTGGATTTCTACTCGGCGTCCACTTATACGACGTTGGGCATCGACATTGATCTGTTCACGCCGATTTTCGCGATATCGCGCATGAGCGGATGGGCAGCACACGTGATTGAGCAGCACAATGACAATCGGTTGATTCGTCCGCGAGCGGATTACGTGGGGCCGAAGCATCCGGCTAAGTACGTTCCGATGGATCAGCGCGGCTAAGACAGTTGTTCTGTGCGAGAGGCGGCCTGCGGGCCGCCTTTTCGTTTGCATCCAACTTTGGATGGCACGCGCGAAATCTAAAATCCCCGTCGACATCGAGCCAGCAGAGTTTCCTAAGCTCAATCTTCCCCTCCAACCGCCATTCCAGCCAATGGAAGCGCGCATCGGTAAAGCAATTCCTGAAGGCAAGGAATGGATATACGAGCCCAAGTGGGATGGCTTCCGCTGCTTAGCGTTCCGCGATGGCGACAACATTGTGCTGCAATCGAAGTCCGGACAGCCGCTCACGCGTTATTTCCCCGAACTTGTTGACGCGCTGCTGAAGCTGCGCGCCGAGCAATTTGTGTTGGACGGAGAGATCGTCATAGAAGCTGACGGACATCTCGACTTCAACGCGCTGCTCCAGAGGATTCATCCGGCGGAGTCGCGGATCAAGAAGTTAAGCCGTGAGACTCCGGTGATGATCTTCTGCTTTGACCTGCTCGTGGATTCGAAGGGGAATCTTCTGACGGACACTCCGTTGGAAGACCGCAAGAAAGCCATTGCAGATTTCTTTAAGAAGGCCATCCAGCCCAGCGCTGCAAAGGAGATGATTCGCCTGGCTCCGAGCTCTCCTTCGCGGGACGAAGCTGACAAGTGGATGACCGAAATGGCCGCGTACGGTTGCGACGGGATCGTTGCGAAACTAGGAGACGAGCCGTACCACTCCGGCGACCGCGATGCGATGGTCAAGGTGAAGCGGCTGCGCACCTCGGATTGCGTCATTGGTGGCTTTCGGTATGCGACCAAGAAGAACGCGGGCGTCGGATCGATTCTGCTTGGGCTCTACAACGAGGCGAGAGAACTAGACCATGTCGGGTTCTGTTCCGGCTTCACCGCCGAACAACGAATAGACTTAGTCAAGAAGCTCGTTCCGCTGATTGAAAAGCCAGGCTTCACGGGCAAAGCTCCGGGAGGACCGAGCCGATGGTCGGCCGCGAATCCACGGTCAACTGAGTGGGAGCCATTGCGTCCGGAACTGGTCTGCGAAGTTCAGTATGACCACTTCGCCGATGGCAGGTTTCGCCACGGGACGAAATTTTTGCGGTGGCGTCCGGATAAAGCTCCGAAGCAATGCACGTTCGAGCAGTTGCAGCCGGCAAAGCCGGGTAAAAAGGCTGCTTAGCATTAGGTAAGTGGTCTGCTACTATCCTGCTCACGATGGGCAAGAGTCAGGTCGTCGCCTCAGTTACTCCTATCTTGGATCTGGACTCACCGCTTCCCCGGTCCTTTGAAAAGGGCTTAACTTGGCGCGATGTCGTGATCCTACTCGTTTTTACCTTCGGCGCAGCTCTCTTCGTGTATTTCACCGTACAAATTCCCGTTATTTCGAGGATTGCTGCTCGCGTAAATATTATTTTCAATCAGCAAATAGGGTTGAACTCCTCAACCGACATATACATGCCCGTGAAAGTGGCCGCTCTTTTCGCGTTCATGGTTTTCCCGGTAGCTGCTATACACGAGTTCGGGCATCTAGCCGCTGGCCTCTTAGCCAAGCTCCGCTTCAAGATTCTCGTCGTTGCGCCCTTCTCGCTGACCAATAGCGAAAGTGGACTGAAGGTACAAGTACATCGGAACCTTCCTGTTTCTGGATACGTCCACATGGATTTTGATCGCCGGGTACGCATGCGCAAGAGATATTTGTTGTTTACCGCTGGCGGGCCGCTTGCGAACCTAATTTCTGGTTTCCTTGCACTGTTTGTTTTGGAAACAGGAATAATTGATCCAACTTCGTTGTGGCACAAGGCGCTCGCAATGTTCTCCGCATATTCGCTCTTTACTGGAATCTCAAACCTTTTCCCATTTCAAACAAGCTTGGCAGCCAGCGACGGAGTAACTTTGTACATGCTCAGCAGGTCTCCAGCAAAAACTCGTTCGTGGTTAGCTGTATTTGCACTTAACCGTCTTTTGGAACGGCATGTGCCAGTAAAATCTTGGAACAAAAAATGGGCAGAATGGGCTGGATGCAATAAAGACAAAAGCGGTCTAGCATTTAGGGGCAACTGGCTTGGCCTACATGCGGGCAAGCGCTCGGGAAGAGAGAGACGAGGCTGCGTTGCATCTAGAAAGATGCCTTGAGCGGATTCGTTTTGCCGGAACCGTGTACCGCGAGGTTTTGCTGTTAGAGGCTTCGGTTTTTAGTGCTTGGCACAGGAGAGATGCCCAAAAGGCCATTCAATGGCGAAACCGAATCGTGAAGAAGATAGAACTTCCAGAACTCTTAAATCTAAGAGCCCAAATTGCAATTGATTCCGCGCTCGACAACTTCGCAGACGCGTTAGTTTCGTGCGACAAGGCTTGGGATCTATTGAAAAAAACTCAGCCTCTGAGTCCCAGCTACAATCGTGGCGCGAGTGGAAAGTGGACATAGAAGCCCGTAGATCGGATGTTGAGACATCGCCGGTCTAGCCCCCGTTTTGCCCTTTCCGGCATGCCATGTTATTCTTTTTAGGACATTAATCGAACGTAAAGACTAGGAGTGCGCCAGCTTCAGTGTTAGCAACCGAGAAAAAACAGAGCGTTATCAGCCAATATCGCACGCATCCCACGGACACCGGTAGCCCACAGGTTCAGATTGCAGTGTTGAGCGAACGGATCGGCGAATTGACCGAACATTTCAAGTCCCATCAGAAGGACCACGCGTCCCGTCGCGGTCTTCTCATGATGGTCAGCCGACGTCGTCGTCTGCTTGACTACCTCAAGAGCCACGATTCCGAGTCTTACAAAGACGTGATTCAGAAGCTCGGCATCCGCAAATAATCCAGCTTGCAAAGGCAGTTGGCAGTTTTGTATTGGCACGACGGGAGGACTATTTCTCCCGTCCTGCACTTTGTTTTAACCATCTCTCGCGCCTAGCATTGAAAGATCCCGGCAACGGACATGCCTGATTCCGCTATCCAGACGCAACCGCGCCTCCAGCAAATCGTCTGCATCTCCGTCCTTTGCGGCGCCTTCCATACAGAAAAGAGGAAACCATGAAGCAAGAAACCACTGTCCAACTGGCAGGCGGTAAGTCCATCAGCATTGAGACCGGAAAACTGGCCAAGCAAGCACACGGATCTGTTGTGGTCCGCATCGGGGACAACGTTGTCCTCACCACAGCATGCTCGAATCCGGAACCGCGTGAGGGCATTGATTTCTTCCCCCTCACCGTTGATTACCGCGAATACACCTACGCGGGCGGACGCATCCCCGGTGGATTCATTAAGCGTGAAGGACGCCCAAGCGAGCGCGAGATCCTCGTATGCCGCATGATCGACCGTCCTATCCGCCCGCTCTTCCCGGAAACCTTCCGCAACGAAACACAGATCATCTCCCTGGTACTTTCAGCCGACACAGAAAACGATCCTGACGTTGCCGCCATGAACGGCGCCAGCGCTGCATTGACCATCTCTGACATTCCGTTCAACGGACCTGTGGGAGCTGTGCGCGTGGGACAAGTCGGTGGGAACTTCATCGTCAATCCTACTTACGCGGAAATGGCGGAGAGCGCCGTGAACATCGTTGTGGTCGCGACTGCTGATGGAATCGTTATGGTGGAAGCCGGCGCGAAGGGCGTCAGCGAAGAGACCACGCTGGGCGCGATCGAGTTCGCGCACCAAGAGATCAAGAAGATCGTCGCTGCCATCGACGATCTTGCCAAGAAAGTTGGCAAGAAGAAAAGGGAAGTGCTTCCAGCAGAGTTCGACGAAGCGTATTACACCGAGCTCAAGAAGAGCCTCTGGGACAAACTCGCCGACGCATGCGATACCAAGAAATATCAGAAGGAAGAAAGCTACAACAAGATCAAAGCCCTTAAGAAGGAAGGCAAGAACGCCATTCCTGAAGAAGACGCTGCTGGTCGCACGAAGTTCGGCAAGTACTTTGACGCGATGCGGGAGCGCTTGTTCCGCGAGCAGGTCACAAAGGATCGTCGCCGTCCTGACGCGCGCGCCTTTGACGAGATCCGTCAGATCACCATCGAGACAGGTGTTCTGCCGCGGACGCACGGGTCTGCGCTATTCACTCGTGGAGAAACCCAGGCTTTAGTCACCACCACCCTTGGCACGTCGGACGACACGCAGCGCATCGAGCGCTATCAAGGCGAAATTCGCAAGAACTTCATGCTGCACTACAACTTCCCCCCGTTCTCGGTGGGTGAGACAGGCCGCATGACCGGCGTTGGACGCCGCGAAATCGGACACGGAGCTCTTGCCGAACGCGCAATCAGCGCGGTTCTTCCCGGAGAAGAGTGGCCGTACACCATGCGCGTGGTCTCTGACATCCTTGAGTCGAACGGTTCATCTTCGATGGCTTCCATCTGCGGCGCTTCACTTTCGCTCATGGACGCTGGCGTCCCGTTGAAGGCTCCGGTTGCCGGAGTCGCCATGGGATTGGTGAAGGAAGGCGATGCATATGCCATCCTCACGGACATCGCCGGCGCCGAAGACCATTACGGTGACATGGATTTCAAAGTCGCCGGAACGCGCGAAGGCATTACCGCTCTGCAGATGGACATCAAGATCTCCGGCCTTACCAGCCAGATCATGCGTGAAGCCATGGAGCAGGCACGTCGCGGTCGTCTATTCATTCTCGACAAGATGGAGCAGATCATTGCTGGCGGACGCGAAGAGATGTCGAAGTTTGCGCCACGCATTCACACGCTTCAGATTCCCGTGGACAAGATCCGCGACCTCATCGGGCCTGGTGGCAAGATGATTCGCAGCATCGTCGAGCGCACGGGCGTGAAGATCGATGTGGAAGATTCCGGAAAGGTCAATGTCGCTTCAAACGACGAAGCAGCATTGGCGCAGGCTCTCCAGATCATTGGCGACATCACGGCTACGCCGGAAGTGGGTAAAACCTATCTGGGCAAGGTGGTTCGGCTCGCTGAGTTCGGCGCATTCGTCGAAATCTTTCCCGGAACTGACGGACTGCTTCACATTAGTGAGATCGCAGAGCATCGCGTGAACGAAGTGAAGGACGAACTCAATGAAGGCGATCAGATCCTCGTGAAAGTGCTTTCCATGGAAGGCAATCGCATCAAGCTTTCGCGCAAGGCGATCCTGAAGGAACAGCGCGCCAAGATGGCGGCTGAGAATGGCGAACCCGTTGAAGAGGGAATGACCATCGAAGGCGGCGGGGATTTTGCTGATACCGAACCCACAGATGGCGAACCGAACTTCAATCGTGTCCAAGGTGCTGGCGCAGGCGCCGGTGCTGGTGGCGGTCGCGGAGATCGTGGCGGACGTCCTGGCGGTGGTGGTGGACGCGGTCGCGGTGGTCCCGGTGGCGGACGCGGTGGTCGAGGCGGACGCCCCGGTGGTGGTGGCGGCGGTGGTCGCGGTCGTCGGTAGTTCGAACACCTTAAAGTAAAAAAGAGCCGCTGAGATCAGCGGCTCTTTTCTTTGCTAGTTCAATTACTGCGTCCCGCCTGCTGCTTTCTGAGTGCCCTTATCGGCGCCCATCCAGCTTGAGAGGATCTGCTTCTGCAGATCGCTTGGATTGGCTACTTCTTTGATCGCGTACGTTGTGGTTGAGTCCTGACCAACGGTCACCGGAATGCGTTTCAGCGAGCCGCGACGGAATACGGTGAATGTTACTTCGCTGCCGGGCTTCTGTTCCTTCCATAGGTCGGCGTAATTCGTGGCCGTGACCTGATCGCCGTTGAGGGCAACGATCACGTCACCGATGTCGAAGCCCGCTGCCGCTGCTGCGGAACCGCTCTTAATGCCGGTGACGCCGATCTGTCCCTCGGGAAGAACTGTGGGAGGCGCGCCAGGGAATGTAGAAGCGATGTTCCGGCCGGTGGTGATGCCGATCGTCGAATCAGCTTTTCCCGGCTTCGAATCCAGAGTTAGTCCGGCGTGGGTGAGGTAATCGTTCCACGAGACCTCTGAGGTGCCGCTGACATACTTCGCAAAGAAGTCGCCGAAATCAGAATTGTTCGGAGCAGCTTCCTTTGTGATCACTTCAACGGCATTGCGGAAACCTTGTTTCTCCTCGAAACCGGGTTTGGGCAGAGCGTAGTTCTTGTTCAGGTAATGGAAGACGTCCAACAAAGTCCGCTTGTTCTGCGTGCGCTGGCGAATTTCGAGATCAAGCAGATTTCCCAGCAACTCACCTTTGTTGTAGTAATCGATCCGGTTGTTGGCTGCGTTGCTGCCGCTGTTCCATGTGTCCCAACTGGAAAGTTCAACGCTCATCATTTTTCGTCCTGCGGCATTTTGCAGCGACTCAATCTGTTTCGCGACTTCGTCGTTGTACTCCTGTTGCGACCACAATCCGCTGCGACGTAGGCCCAGTGCTGCCCAGTAGCTTGTCATGCCTTCTGAGACGTAGAGGTTGCGGGTGTTCTGTTCATGCGAATAATCGAATGGCCCGAGTATTTGCGGACGTATACGTTTCACGTTCCACAAGTGGAAATATTCGTGCGCCACCACGAATAAGAACCGGCTGTAATTGGCGCGGCTTGCATGAGTGGCATTGGCGGAGAAAGTAATGTCAGTGGAGTTCAAGTGCTCCAGTCCGCCGGAGCCGTTACCCGGGCGTGCGCGCAGGAAGAAAACATATTTCTTGTACGGCGCGCCTTCCATCATGTCAGTGAGCGTGCTCACCACGCGCTTGGTATCGTCCGTGATCAGCTGTTTGTTGAAGTTTCCTTTGCCGATGAAGACGATGTAGTGCGGGACACCATGATACTCGAACTGCGTCTGCTCCCAATTGTCTCCGGTGACGACGGAAGAATCGACGAAGGTGTCATAGTCCGGGGCAACGAAAGTGTTTGCCTCGGGACCTGAATCCATTCCTGTCTGAGTCTTCCAACTTGCGGGCAGATTCAGTTTCAGGCTGACCGCTCCGCCAAGAGGATACGGCGCTTTGCCAACGACATACATGAATACCGATGGTCCGCGCAGGTACGCGCCCTGCTCGTTGAAGTCTGCCGAGTAGAGGTTGTAATTGACGGTGATTTTGTCGTCTTTGCCGCTGCCGCGCCACACGCGCCAGGTTTGTTTGTCAGTCTTCTCAAATTTCAGCGCAGCGCCTGCGGAATCTGTTGCAGCAAATTCCTGAACTTGGCGCCAGTTATCGCCAATCCTGTACGCGCCGGGCGCCCAAGCAGGGAAGGCTACGTCAACAGATTGCTCTTTTACGCCGTTCACTTCCATGGAAATGTGCAGCATGTGCGTCGCGGGCTGGGGATCTGTGGTGACGCTGTAGCGGACTGGCGCGGATTGAGCAGAAGCAGCCGCAGCTAACGCCACAACAAACAAAAGGGTAGAAATAATTCCAAGTTTCCTCTGAGAGTTCATAGGTAAGGCTTCAATTCCTGATTTAAAGATTTGTGTGAGAGTTTCGTAATCGAGCGCGCAATCTTAACACGCAGCCCGCGGCGCAGGCGTCAACTTCCGTCATCATCAGACAACTCTTACCCAAATAGCGTCATCGAACAGCACATAAAAGTACGTTCATCGTTTCCACCTGGCTCTACCCACCACCGCAATATTGATAATCCTCAGGAGACAGTTTTGACGAACAGCAAAAATTCGGTTGGCGCAGATTCTGTGCACACTGAAGCACGGGCTAAGACCGGAATCGCAGGACTAGACGACATTCTCAACGGTGGCTTGCCTGAGGGTCACCTTTACCTACTTGAAGGTGATCCGGGAACTGGAAAGACGACGATTGCCCTTCAGTTTCTGATGGAAGGTGTCAAGCGCGGTGAAAAAGGACTTTATGTCACGCTCTCCGAATCTAAACATGAACTTTTGGGAGTAGCCCGTTCCCACGGTTGGTCATTGGAGGGTATTCCCATATTTGAGATGGCGCCGCAAACCGAAGACATTCACCCTGAGGCGCAATACACCGTCTTTCATCCCGCGGAAATGGAACTGGCCGACACTACCAGTTCTGTCTTGAAGCAGGTGGATGAGATCGGTCCTCAGCGCGTGGTTTTCGATTCACTTTCCGAACTAAGGATGTTGGCGCGCGACCCTTTGCGGTACCGCCGCCAGATTCTGGGGCTCAAAAGCTACTTCTCCGGACGCGACTGCACCGTGGTTCTCCTTGACGACCGCACCTCTGAAACCGCTGACCTCCAACTGCAAAGCATTGCCCATGGTGTGATCATCTTGCAGTCACTCGAACGGGATTACGGTATCAAGAGACGCAGGTTGGAGGTCAGAAAACTCCGTGGCTCCCGCTTTCGCGAAGGCTTCCACGATTACAGCATTCAGCACGGCGGAGTCGTTGTTTATCCGCGCCTGATCGCTTCCGAGCATAACGATGGGGTTAAATCCAAAGTGGTGCCTAGCGGCTTGAAAGAGTTGGACGAGCTATTCGGTGGGGGCATTGACGCTGGGACCAGCACGTTGTTGATGGGCCCCGCAGGTTGCGGTAAATCAACCATAGCTGCGCGTTACGTCGTCTCTGCGGCTGAGCGGGGAGAGAACGCCGCGATATTTGCTTTCGACGAAAATATTGAGACTCTGCTCAATCGCGCTGAGGGTCTCAACATGGACATCCGCAAGCACATCAAGGCCGGGAAGGTGACCGTTCAGCAGGTTGACCCTGCGGAACTTTCTCCCGGCGAGTTTGTCCATCTAGTCAGGGCACGAATAGAGAAAGACGAAACCACGGTTGTAGTGATCGATAGCTTGAACGGGTTCATGAATTCCATGCCGGGCGAGACATATCTCACCATGCAGATGCACGAACTGCTTATGTATCTGAATCAGCACGGTGTTGCCACGCTGGTGACCATGGCAGAGCACGGATTCGTCGGCGCCAATATGGCAAGTCCGGTCGATGTTAGCTATCTTGCTGACGGTGTGCTCCTCTTCAGGTATTTTGAAGCTTCTGGAGAGATCAAGCAGGCAATCTCCGTGGTTAAGAAAAGAAGCGGCGCTCATGAGCGCACCATCCGTGAATTGATCTTTGGTGGTGGAGAGATTCGCGTTGGCAAGCCCTTGCATGAGTTCGAAGGTGTTTTGACAGGAGTGCCGAAATTCCTGGGGAAAAAGGGAGCACTGGCCTAGTTGGACAGCAAATTCAGTGACAACCATGAACTGCGCGTACTTGTAGTTGCTCCTTCGGGGCGCGATGCCGAACTCATTTGCCAGGTACTGCGCACAGCGGAGATTGCATGCGAACCTTGCGCTACCGTCGATCAGGCCTATGCTCAACTTGCGCTTCCTACGGGTGCGATGATCTTGGCAGAAGAGTCGCTTACTCCTGAGCTTGTGCAGAGTTTTAAGGAACTCCTGTGTAGTCAACCGCCCTGGTCTGACTTCCCCCTGGTATTGCTTACGCTTTCCGGGAACGTCAGCCTATCCACTCAGAAACGCAGTGAATTGCGCCAACCGCTTGGAAATATCCTGTTGCTCGAACGCCCCATTCGCCCTGAAACCTTGGTCAGCACGGTGAAGATTGCCTTGCGCGCTCGAGCACGTCAATATCAGGTGCGTGATCAATTGGAAAAACAGAAGCTGGCCGAAGTCGCTTTGCGCCAATCAGAAAAGCTCGCCATCGCTGGGCGACTGGCCGCCAGCATTGCGCATGAAATCAACAATCCCCTAGAAGCAGTCACCAACCTTCTGTATCTCATTCAAACCAGCGAATCCATGAAGGACATGAAGAAATATGCTGACATGGCCTCAGAGGAGCTCGTCCGCGTCTCTGAGATAGCTTCGCATACGCTGAAATTTCATCGTCAGCCCAGCGGTCCCACTTTGATCAGCATGCCGGAGGTATTAGATTCCGTGCTGTCATTACATCGTCAGCGTTTGAAGTCTTGCGGCATCATCGTGGAAAAAGAATACGAAGATGTCTTACCAGTGATGGGTCTCTCCGGAGAATTGAGACAGGTCTTTGCCAACCTGATTGGGAATTCGATCGATGCCATGCGCTTTGGCGGGACCTTGAAAGTTCGCATGCGTAATGTGCTGGAACCGGTCAATGGCCGCAGACCAGGTGTCCGAGTGATGATTGCCGACAGCGGCACAGGTATTTCGGCTGAAGTGAGGAAGCGACTCTTTCAACCCTTTTTCAGCACGAAGGGCACAACTGGAACCGGGCTTGGACTTTGGGTCAGTTCTTCCATTGTTCAGAAACACAATGGCACGGTACGAGTGAAAAGCTCCACGAATCCCGACAATTCCGGGACCGTATTCTCCATCTTTATCCCCACTGAACAGAAAAGCTTGGAACTTCTGAAATCCGAGATGACTCAAAACATCGCGTAAAGTCTGTAATATCTCCTGCAAGAACCCCACAGTGATGCGTTCTACTTGCAGAGGTGATGCATGCTTACATTCTTTCTGGCGGCAGCTCTTTTGTTCGGCGGCGTTTCGACTCTCTCCGGAAAAGCGGATTCCACTGCGTATCGGTTCGGTACCGTTCATCGCTCTTGTGCGCCCTGGGACGGCACCGCCCTCGCGTTTGACCTCAGAAGAAATGCCAAAGCCGAGGACAATTCTCCCCGCATCTCAATCTCTATCTACAAAGATATTCCGCACGGGCAAGTCGCCGCGCCACTCACCTTTCCCATAGACATCCACGAGAACATGGGCAATGCCGCTACCCGGTGTGCCAAACCAGGTGGATGTTGGCCCGCGTCAAAGGGTACGGTCACGTTGTCGAACTTCGAGGAAGGGAAGGGAGCATCGGGATCCTACGAACTCTACTTCCAAGACGGCACTGTCGAGCGCGGCAAATTCAACGTTCGCTGGCAGGAATTCCGCGAGATGTGCGGATAGCCATTCGCGCGTGCATCTTTCCCCAACGCGTGTGATACAAGATTAAGGACGCCACACGCATGTCTGACTCCCGTCTCGCGCCCAAGCATTACTTCGCTTTCGCCCTGCTCTGCGCGATATGGGGCAGCACATGGCTCGCGATCCGCGTGGTCGTCCGGGACTTTCCGCCATTCCGCGCCGCAGCAATGCGATTCGTCATCGGCGCCGTCTTACTATTCCTGCTCGCTCTGATCCAACGCGCTCCGTTGCCGGCGAACCGTGGCGAGTGGCGCGCCATAGTAATCCTCAGTGTGACAATGATGGCCCTACCTTACGGACTGATTTTCTGGGCCGAGCAGCACATCACATCCTCGATGACAGCGGTCCTTTACTCATCACTTCCACTGACTGTCGCGCTGATCACGCCGGCAATGACGGGACGCCCAGTCCCTCGTGCCGCGATTTACAGTATGCTCGTCGCGATTGGCGGCATTGCACTCCTGTTTGAAGTGGATCTGCGCGCATCAGTGAATTCACTCCTCGGAGGGACAGCGGTGCTCATCGCCGTGCTCTCCAGTGCCTTCTCATCAATTTTCGCGAAGCAAAACACGGGCAACGTTCACCCCGTCGTTGCTACCGGATTGCAACTCATCATCGGCTCCGCGTTCCTCGGAATTGTCAGCGTCGTCATGGAATCTCACGAGCCAACAATCTGGACGCGGTCTTCTGTCACCGCTCTCGTCTTCCTCGCAGCATTCGGTTCCGCTGTAGCATTCGCTGTTTTCTATTGGCTGCTGCGACACATGCACGCGTATCAGCTTTCGACTATCAATCTCATCACTCCGTTCGTCGCCATCGCGGAAGGCGCATTGATACTGCATGAATTCATCACGGGCATGATGATGCTGGCGGCCATAGTAGTTTTGGGCGCAGTCGGATTCGTCCTCAAAGCGGAAAGCGACGAGCCTTCGCAACTGAATCTGAGACAATCAATCCCACCAGAGATTTAATGACGATTTCCGCAATCTTGATTTTGATCGCCATCGGATGCGCCGCCGGAAGCTTTGGCGCGCTTGCCGGCGTTGGTGGCGGCGCGATCATCACTCCTCTGCTGGCGATTTATTTTCATCTGCCGCTCCACCAGGCGATTGGCATCAGCCTTGTTGCCGTCATTGCCACTTCCACGGCTACTTCGTCCATCCATGTCGAACGACACATCACCGACATCCGTCTGGGAATGATTCTCGAACTCTCGACGACAATCGGAGCAGCCATCGCTGCGGTGATTGCCGCCCGCGTGAGCCGACGAACTATTGCGCTGCTCTTCATCCTATTTCTCGTGTACAGCGCGTCAAGCATGATCAAGCGTGCGTGGACCTCCCGCAGCGAAGCGCTGCAGACGGACATCCCGGAATACGAAGTAAAAAATATTCCGCTCGGCTTGGCTGGATCAATCTGTGCAGGCGCTCTCTCCGGATTGCTCGGGGTCGGCGGCGGCGTGATAAAAGTCCCGATCATGTATCTCTTCATGAATGTGCCGTTGCGCGTGGCCACGGCAACCAGCAACTTCATGATCGGAGTGACCGCTGCCACCAGCGCCTACATTTATTACGGACGCGGCGACATCCTGCTCCCCGTAGCCGCGCCGCTTGTCGCAGGCGTCTTCGCCGGATCGCTCGTGGGTGCGCGCCTTGCTCCGCGCATTCGCACAACTTATATTTTGTTCTTATTTATTGGGGTGACGCTCTGGCTGGCAGGACAAATGATCTACAAACTCGCAACCGGCGGCATTGGATAAACAATGAGCGAAAACAAAACTTCCGCGAACTCAGAACGATACGTCGCTCTCGTCCTGCGGGTGGGAGCGTATGGCTCGTTCGTGCTGCTGCTAGTGGCGATCGCTTTCTCGCTTGCCGGAATCCCCGATGCTGCGCTTATCTTCGCGAAGGTCGGGGTCATCTTCCTGATGGCGACGCCCACTGTCCGCATCATCGCCGCGCTGGCAATGTACATCTCCGAACGTGACAAGACGATGATCCTTGTCTCGCTGGGAGTACTTACAATTGTGATTGTGTCTTCGCTGCTAGGACTGAAGCTGCATTAAACGGGTTCACCCTGCGACAGGTACGCCCATCTTTTTCGGAAGCATTTCGCCGATACGCTTCATCTGGGCTCCAACTCCGCGCAGTTTCTCTTCGATATTCTCGTATCCGCGATCGATGTGGTAAACACGGTCGATGATCGTCTCGCCATCGGCAACGAGTGCAGCCAACACCAATGACGCTGATGCCCGCAGGTCTGAGGCCAATACAGCCGCAGAACTCAATTGGGTCTTGCCGCGCACAATCGCGCGGCGTCCCTCGATCTTGATGTTCGCGCCCATGCGGACCAGTTCTTGCGCATGCATGAAGCGGTTCTCGAAGATGTTCTCTGTGATAATCGACGTTCCTTCGGCCTGGGTGGCAAGCGCCATGAATTGGGCCTGCATGTCTGTGGGAAAACCCGGATGCTCTTCGGTATTCACGTCCGCGGCTTGCAGGTTTCCGTCTGACATGACACGCACGCCATCGCCAGTCGTCCGGATCTTCACGCCGCACTCTTCCAGCTTTTGCAGCAGAGCGGAGATGTGTCGCGGATCGCAACCGGAGACCATCAAGTCGCCGCCCGTCAGTGCGCCAGCAATGATGAATGTTCCCGCTTCAATGCGGTCAGGGATAATGCGATGCTTCGCGCCGTGAAGTTTCGAAACGCCTTTGATCCGGATCGTTGAAGTCCCTTGGCCTTCGATCTTCGCGCCCATCTTGTTAAGCAGGTCGGCCAAGTCAACGACTTCGGGTTCGCGCGCACAATTCTCCATGATGGTCTCGCCGTCGGCGAGCGTTGCTGCCATCATCAAGTCTTCGGTTCCGGTCACGGTGATCTTGTCGAAGTTGATCTGAGCGCCCTTTAGGCGGTCAGTTTTGGCTTCGATGTATCCATGTTCCTGCGTGATCACCGCGCCCATTTTTTCCAAGCCTTTGATATGCAGATCAATAGGACGCGCACCGATAGCGCATCCGCCGGGCAGGGAAACCCGCGCTGTTCCCATTCGCGCTACTAGAGGACCAAGAACCAGCGTGGAAGCGCGCATCGTCTTTACGACTTCATATGCAGCTTCAGGATTCGTGCTCAGGTTCTTGCAGTTGATGGTGGTGCGATGATGCGCACGGCCATATCCGAGCTCGACTTCCGCGCCGAGTGACATCAACAGCTTTCGCTCTGTCTGAATATCGCGGACATCGGGAATATTTTCCAAAATCACCGGTTCGTCGGTGAGGATGGCCGCGGCCATCGCCGGCAGTGCAGCATTCTTTGCGCCGCTTATGCGCACTGTTCCCAATAGTGGATTACCGCCGCGGATCACGAACTTGTCCATTCAGGCAAGGCCCTTTGCTTTCAGATTTGTTTCAATTCTACGCCGCGTCAGGATTTTGCAAATCCGGTGGAACACGTAGAAATTGCAGCTAATCCATCTCTTCTATGGCACGGCGAACGTTACCTTGCACAGCTTCCAAGCGCTGCTGCGCTTCCATCACGGTAACTCCTGTTTTCAGCGATACCAACGCAACTGGCACGTGATTGCTGGCGATTTTCAATGCCTTTTCTGCCGCCGCACGATCCACTCCCGTCGCTCGCATCAGGATGTTAATCCCGCGCTCCACCAGTTTCTTGTTCTTCAGGTGAACGTTCACCATCAGATTGCCATAGACATATCCCAATCGCGTGAACGCGCCAGTGGTCAGCATGTTGCAGATCAACTTCTGCGCCGTACCTGCTTTCATGCGCGTCGAGCCCGATACCACTTCCGGGCCGACTTCCACTTCTATCTCGATGTCCGCAACGCGACCAAGTTGAGAATCTTTGTTGCAGGAAATCCCAACCGTCACAGCTCCGCGGCTCTTGGCATATTCCACTGCGGCGATCGTATAAGGTGTACGGCCGCTCGCTGCGATGCCGACAATCACGTCGTTTCGCGTGGGCCTGCGCTTGGCGATATCTGCCGCGCCCAACTCGCGTGAGTCTTCGTTGAACTCTGCCGCGCTCGCCAGCGCTCTGGGACCCCCCGCCATCACGTATTGAACCTGGTGCGGGTCAGCGTTGAAGGTAGCCGGACATTCCGACGCATCAATCGCAGCGATTCTCCCGCTGGTTCCTGCGCCAACATAGATCAGCCGTCCGCCGTTGCTCAGCGCGTGCGCAATGGCTTCGATGGCTTTGGCCACGTTGGGCAGCGCGCGTTTCACGGCAGCCGCGACTTTGGCGTCTTCAGCATTGATGATCTGCGCGATCTCCAGTGCCGACTTTGTGTCGAAGTTCGCTGACGACCGGTTTTGTTGCTCTGTCCCCAAATGTCCAAGGTCTACTACGCCATTAGTTGATGATGAACTCGTTTTCTTCTTCGTAGCTGCCATTGCTCCCATTTCCATTCGCCTTAAGCTAACGCCTCAATGATTGCATCGTGAACTGCCGGACGCACCTGTTTGATTGCTTGCGATTGATTGTCCGGCCAAGTGCGGTTTGTAAGTAGAACGATTGATAAATCGCGGGTGGGATCGATCCACAGCGAAGTTCCAGTGTACCCAAGATGTCCGTAGCTGTGCGTTGAAAAATGCTTTCCTGATTGCGAAGGCGCCGAGGGAGTGTCCCATCCGAGTGTGCGTGACGTGCCTGCCGGGAGCGATTCACGCGTGGTAAACAGCTTCACCGTCGCCGGATCGAACAAAGGAGCGCCGACCCGCAACATGCATTGCGCAAACTTCGTGACATCCAGCGCCGAGCCGAATAGGCCGGCATGCCCGGCAACGCCACCCATCACACTCGCATTCTCGTCATTTACTTCGCCTTGGATCGGGCGTTTGCGAAAGTCCACTGCGTCCAGCGTGGGCGGGATATGTTGGCGCATTTCTGTGGGAGGACAGAACAGAGTATTGGCCATACCGAGCGGCTTGAAGATCTCGCGCGCGCAAATCGAATCCAGCGATTCCTTCACGATTCGCTCCAGCACAACTCCTAACACAATGAATCCAATATCGCTGTAAGCTGCGCGGCTCATCGGATCAGCTTCGAGTGGAACCGCGAATGCGGCACGCAGCAGTTCATCCCTTGTCGAGACATCTTCAAAGAATTTGACATGAGAGGGAAGCCCTGACGAATGTGCCAGGAGCATCCTGAAGGTGACGTCACGCTTCCGCGCATCTGCGCCCTCTGCGAACTCCGGCACAATTTCGCAGACCCGCTGCTCCAATTGAAATTGCCTGTGCTCGTGGAGCAGCATGGCCATTGCAGTTGTCGCAATGACTTTGGTTAGAGACGCCAGATCGAAAACAGTTTCAGGAATCACCGTGGGCGAATTCTGGTCGTATGTGAAATGTCCAAAGCTTTCGGCCGTGACCAACTCTCCGCCGACGCTTACCGAAATGGACGCGCCTGGGAATGCTCGGTTAGCAATGGCCTGGTTGAGCAGGGAACGGACCCGCTCGAATCGCGCATTGTCGCCGATCCTCGGCGCTGTTTCAGGCTTGTTCACCAGCACTCCCGCATCTCACAAAGATACCTCATTTCCTCCGTGCCACTTCTCCGTCCAAAGTGCTAATCTCATCTTCTCCGGATTCAAAACTGAACAGGTTCTACAAACGTCCAATCAATGAAAAGAGTTTTCGCCTTAGTCCTCGGCATTCTCCTCCTCGCTCCGCAAACGTTTTCACTCACCGCTCCGGCCAAGCCCAGGACGAAGACCATAAAAAAAGACCCGCTCTCAACGGACAAACGCTTCAAGTCCACTGACGCGGTCATTGATGATTACGTAAAGAAGAATCTGATTCCCGGCGCAGTCCTGCTGGTCGGACAAAAAGGGAAGATTCTCTATCGCAAGGCCTACGGCAACCGCTCACTGCAACCCACTGTCGAGCCCATGACCGTGGACACGATCTTTGATATCGCATCGCTCACAAAGTGTGTTGCGACCACCACCAGCGTCATGCGGCTACTCCAGCTTGGCCAGATTCGCCTTAACGATCCTGTCTCGCGGTATCTCCCGGAACTGGGCAACAACGGCAAAGAGGACATTACTATCCGGCAGTTAATGACGCACTATTCCGGGTTACGTCCTGATCTTGATCTGCGGCAGCCATGGAACGGCAGTGATACGGCGATGCGCATGATCATTGCGGAAAAGCCCACCTCTCCGGTTGGTGCGCAATTCGTTTACAGCGATATCAATTTTGAGATCCTTGGTTTTCTCGTTGAACGGCTCTCCGGCCTTTCGCTCGACAAGTACTCATCCGTCCACGTGTTCCAGCCCCTGAAGATGACTCGCACTTCCTACCTACCGCCGCATGACTGGATCAAAAACATCGCGCCCACACAGTTTGACGAACAACATGTCATGCTGCGCGGTATCGTTCACGATCCCACCGCTCGACGCATGGGCGGAGTCGCGGGACATGCCGGATTATTCTCAACCGCAAGCGATCTCTCAATCTTTGCGCAAGCTCTCTTGAGCGGAGACAAGATTCTCAGTCGCGCAGTCATCGAAAAGATGTCGACGCCGCAAACGCCGCCCACTTCCACCAGTGTGCGCGGGCTAGGATGGGACATTGACACACCCTTCGCCAGCAATCGCGGAGAACTACTTCCTATTGGTTCCTTCGGCCACACGGGCTTTACCGGCACGTCCTTATGGATTGATCCATTCTCGAAGACTTATGTCATCCTTCTGACGAATTCCGTTCATCCCAACGGGCCGCTGCCCGGTGGCCCTACTGTCGCGCTGCGCACGAAAGTAATGACCGCGATCACCGCTGCTCTGAAGCTCGACGTTGACCTCGATAGCCCGACGATGAAGAAGGCCGCCTCGATTACGGGATACAACGAAGCTGCAGTCGGTAGCCATCGTCCGGTGAGTCGCAACGGAAAAGTCTTCAACGGGATTGACATGCTCGAGAGCAGCAACTTCGAGCAGATTCGCAACAAGCGCGAAACGACTCGCATCGGTCTGCTCACGAATCAGACGGGCATCGCCCTCGATGGGCGCCGCACGATTGACGTTCTCGCCAATGCACCGGGTGTAAAGCTCACTGCGATTTTCAGCCCGGAACACGGGGCAGTCGGCGAGCAGGACACGACTGACATCAAACAGAATCCCGCTGACGCAAAGACTTCTGTTCCTATCTATAGCGTTTACGGCACCGGCGATGCATCGCGACGCCCTTCTGCGGAGGTACTGAAAACCCTCGACGCGGTCGTCATCGACATTCAGGACGTCGGCGCTCGCTTCTACACCTATGAAACCAGCATGGGATACTTCCTCGAAGCCGCCGCCAGCGCGGGAATTGAAGTCTATGTCCTCGATCGCCCCAATCCCATCGGTGGCGTGCTCGTGCAAGGCCCCGTTGCGAATACTGAATTCTCGTTCGTGAACTACCACGCCATTCCGCCCCGACACGGCATGACGCTCGGTGAACTCGCCCGCTTCTACAACACCGAACGAAAGATCAATGCCAAGTTGACGGTCATCCCTATGCAGGGCTGGATTCGCGGGGACTGGTTCGACGCTACGAATGAGATGTGGGTGAATCCTTCGCCCAACATGCGCAACCTGAACGAGGCCACGCTCTATACCGGTGTGGCGTTGGTTGAAGGAACGAATGTCTCCGTAGGGCGCGGCACGGATACTCCGTTCGAAGTCGTCGGCGCGCCGTGGATGAAATCGCGAGAGCTTGCGGATTATCTCAACGGACGGCAGATCGCAGGAGTCCGCTTTGTGCCGACAACTTTTACTCCCGCATCGGCGGTATATGCGAAGCAGCTTTGCAACGGGGTCAACGTCATCGTCACTGATCGCTACGCGCTAGACGCACCGGAACTGGGCGTCGAACTGGCATCAGCGTTCATTAAGCTTTATCCGAAAGATTACAAACCGGAGAAGATGATTCGGCTGCTCAGTAACACCGCAGCCTTCCAGTCTTTGCTCTCCGGAACCGATCCACGCCGTATCGCCGACGATTGGCGTGACGACCTCGACCAGTTCATGCAATTGCGCAGCAAGTATTTGATTTACAAATAATGCTCATCAGGAGCCACCTATGCGAACCTTCAAGGCATTTTTGTTGTCATCACTCGTGACACTTGCCGTCACAGCATCATTTGCAACTGACACACCCGCACCCACGGCAGAGACGAAGGCCTTGCAAGCCAAATTGCAAGAGATCGCAAGCAAACATCGCGGCAAAGTCGCGCTCTACGCGGAGAACCTCAAGACCGGACAGAGTGTTGCCATCAACGCCGACGAAGTGATCCAAACTGCTTCAACCATCAAACTCACCGCGCTAGTGGAAGCGGCGCACCAGATCAAGGATGGCAAAAAACATCTCGACGATAAAGTCACGCTGCGGCAGGAGGACAAAGTTGGCGGGTCCGGAATCTTTCCTTTCCTGCGCGCGCCGATTCAACTCTCACTGGAAGACGTTCTCAGTTTTATGGTCATCGCCAGTGACAATACAGCCACGAATCTCGCAATCGACCAGCTCGGCCTCGCAAACATAAACGCCCGCAGCAAAGCGCTTGGTCTGAAGGACACATACTTCTACAAAAAGGTTTACAAAAAAGCAGAAGGCCCTATGCCGCCTGACCAGAAGAAATTCGGGCTGGGCAAAACTACCGCCCGCGAGATGGCGAAGGTCATCACTAGCATTCAGAACTGCGAAGTCGGCGACGAAGCGCTCTGCAAGACGATGCTGGGGATGCTGAAAAACCAGATCTACCGCGAATCCATCCCGCGCTACACGGAGACCTCTGACACATCAGAAGTTCCGTCCGCCATCGCTAACAAGACCGGAGCGCTCGACGCGCTCCGAGCGGATGTCGCAATTGTTTACACGACGAGCGGCCCGATCGTGATATCGGCATACACATACGAGAACAAAGATGAATCATGGACGCCGGACAACGAGGGCTATCTGACCATAGCGCGAATGGCGAAGGCGATTGTCGAAACTTGGGCGCCGAAGGGGCTTGCTCCGGCAAAAACCACAGGGAATTAGCGTAACCCGCGTCAACCTGACAGTTTCCGGCGCTTGTTGTAAAATTGAGAAGACTTCTGAGAAGCGGCGACCGCCATTCGTGCGGAGCATTTTCGCGTAATCATACGCATTTGAATTGGAGAAACAGCAATGGCAAAGATCGCCAAAACCGGAGATCGCAAGAAGATCATGGACACATCGAAGAGCACCGACTGCCCTAAGTGCGGCAAGGCCACTCGCATCGTAAAGCGGATGAAAGACCGTGAGCGCGGCGTCGGTGGCGGGATTTTCATCTCCTGCTCGGGATGCGAATTCAACGAGCGTCTCTAATCATCTAAACAGTTTCGCAAATGAAAGCCGGCCTATTGGCCGGCTTTTTCATTTCTCTCTCGTGGAAATCAGGCTGTTGCAATTTCGTTCACAACACTCGCCGCAGCTTCTGACGGATTTGCCGCTTTCGTAATCGGACGGCCCACGACTAAGTGTGTGGCCCCGGAGCGAATCGCATCAGCGGGTGTCGCGATTCGCGACTGATCGCCCTTATCGCTTCCGACCGGGCGGATGCCGGGAGTGACAATCAACATCTCCGGCCCAACAGTTTTTCGAATCTCTGAAATCTCTTGCGGTGACGCAACGACTCCGCCGCATCCTGCGCCGTGAGCGATCTTAGCCAAGCGAGCCACCTGCTCCTTCGCGGTGACATTCAGTCCGAGTTCATGCAGATCTTCGTCCGCAAGGCTGGTTATCACTGTGACTGCGAGGATAACCGGAGCGGATTGGCCTTGAGTCTGTCCGGCGGAAGTGGCGGCTTCGACAGCCGCGCGGAGCATCTTCGATCCGCCACTGGCGTGCACGGTGACCATCTGCACCTGAAGCGCGGCGGCTGATTTGATGGCTTCGGCAGCTGTATTTGGGATTTCATGCACCTTCAGGTCAAGGAATATCTTTTTTCCGGATTGCGTCAACTCGCGGACGATCTGCGGGCCAGCGGCGGTGAAGAGTTGGAATCCGACTTTGTAGAAAACTGCTGCGTCACCGATCTGAAGAACCATCTTCTGGGCTTCGGCGGCGGAGGGTACATCGAGGGCGATGATCAGCCGTTCTTTAGGAGATGTGCCCAGGCGGGAGGCAAGCGAAGAGCAGACAGTTTCAGAGCTAGGCATGGTTCGATGATACCGCGCGGCAAAGAAAAAGGCTGGACTCAATGAGTCCAGCCTTTTGACTTTCTGTGAATTCTATTCCAAGCCTAGGGAAGTAGCGGTTGCAATGATCGCCGGTTCCGGTACCACTTCGAGCTTCACACGTTCCACGCCCCGGCCTTTGATGTCGAGCATGGCGGCAGCGCTGTCGGAAAGGTCAACGATCCGGTTCCCTACGAATGGGCCGCGGTCATTGACTCTTACGATAAGCCATTTACCAGTCCGCATATTGGTTACCTTGATCCAGCTTCCTAAAGGCAACTCGCGATGGGCCGCGGTGAGTTGGTACATGTCATAGTGTTCGCCGCTGGCGGTGGTCCGTCCCTGGAACTTCTCTCCGTACCAAGACGCTGGCCCGATTTGCGGCTTTTTCTTGGTTGGCTTACCGGAAACTAAGGTTTTTGCACTAGTATCAACCGAAGTTGTAGGCTTTTCCGCCGGAGTTGCGGCCTGCTTGGAATCAGGCTTCGATTCATGTTTTGGGGCTGCCGGTGTGCTTCCCTTCGTAGTACCTGGATCGGAGGCAGCCGCCATTCCAACGCTGAGTACCAGCGCGGATGTGACGGTTAGCAATTTCATCGTTCCTCGCATTCCAAAATACCCTCAAAGTACTAGCTACAGCAGGGCCCTTGTTACTGCTGTAATTATATGAAAAATCGGTAATTAAGTCCATTTTGCCGAGCCAGAAATCGGGGGCTTTCTGCTTGCAAAATTCCGTCGAAAATGGTTGACAGTCCGGGTGCCGATTGCACCGTTTTAAGGGCAGTCCGGAAGTGCCTGATTTAGGCGATTTCAGGCATAAGGATTAGATGGGGGTACCTAGTCCGTTGTTGGTCTGGAAACAGTTTTCTTTTGGGCAACTCAGAAGGATTTGACCGAATCGGCTGGCACCGCTAGATTGCTTGGCGATGGCTGAACAGCAAAAATCAGGCGTTCGACTGGGGTCGTTGCCGATTGTTCTCTCGATTGCGGGGTTTGATCCGTCGTCCGGGGCGGGGGTGACTGCCGACATCAAGACCATCGCCGCCCATGGATGCTATGGGGTGACTTGCATCACGGCTTTGACGGTCCAGAGCACCCAAGGGGTGTTCCGGGTCGAACCGGTCTCCGCGGAGTTAGTGGTGCAGACGCTTTCCGAGCTGTCCGGCGACATGGAATTTGCTGCAATCAAAATAGGGATGTTGGGATCGGCGGCGGTAGCCGAGGCAGTCGCCAGCTTTTTAAGCGGACGCCGGGCGAAGAACGTGGTGCTTGATCCGGTTATCCGCTCCTCGAGCGGCGCAGACTTGCTGGACAAAGCCGGAGTGGAGTTCATGCGCAAGTGGCTGCTTCCGCTGGCTGCAGTGCTCACGCCGAATCTGGATGAGGCTGAATCATTAACCGGACTGCAAGTGCGCTCTGTAGAGGAAATGAAAGCTGCTGCTGAGCATTTACAGCGCATGGGCGCCCGAGCAGTCGTGATCACCGGCGGGCATTCGCCGGAGAACATCGATTTCCTTCGGACGAACTCGGGCGAGGAACACGAGTATGCATCGGCGAGGATCGAATCAGAGTCGACCCATGGGACGGGATGCGCCTTTGCTACGTCGCTGGCATGCAATCTGGCGCTCGGGAAAGACCTGAGGGAGTCAGTCGGGGCGGCGAAGGAGTTTGTGAGGCAGGCAATTTTGAGAGCGCCGAGTGTGGGGCAGGGGAATGGGCCGGTGATTTGAACTAACCACAGAGAGCACACAGGCGCACAGAGGGTTCGAGTTGGGGCTAGGGTTCGTTACATTTGCGGCGGTGGCGGTTGCGTCTGAGGCGGTGGCTCGTTTGCCGGCGGAGTGGCAGGCGGCGTGGGCACCACAACCGAGTTGTCGCGGCGTTTCAGCGCTGGAATTTCTTTCGGAGCGGAGCGACGCTTGTTTTGTAAATCAATCTGCATGCGCGAATCGACGGCTAGTTCGTTAGCGTCAGCCACGCGCTGAAGCTGTTTGCCTTCCACATCCCTGCGGGTAGAAACGCCGACCCGCGCGTTAGCGTTATTCGCTTCCTGGGCTTTCGAGTAGTAGAAGGTTGCGCTTTCGCGGTCGCCGTCGGTCTCGGCGAGGTATCCAAGATTGTTTAAGCTGAATGCATTGCTAGGGTCGAGCTTGCCGGCTTCCTGAAAATACTGTCGAGCGGCAGAGCGATCATTGCGGTTCAGCGCGGAGACTCCGCGAAGATTCAGGCGCGCAACTTTTGCTTCGAGAGATTCGCCGCCACGCATGGCACGAGTGACTTTATCGGCGTTGCCGGATGCGACATCCCGGATCTTCTGTCCGCGCCACTTGCGATTCTCAGTGGTGGCGACGATTACGATCTCGTCTGAATTCGTGCTGGCCGCTTGCTTGTAGTATCCAAGCGCAGATTCGAGTTCACCCTGCTTCTCACGCGCGAATCCGAGATTGTTGAGCGTGAACGGATTTTGCGGATCAAGCTTCAACGCCTTTTGCAATACGCCTTCGGCTTCAATGGCGCGATCCTTTTGCAGCAACCCGATCGCTTGGACGTTCAGGCGGTTCACGTCAAGCGGACCGCCGTCAGCTTTGCCTGCGACTTCAGAGGCGGGCTTTCCTTCAAACGATTTGTTGCTGGACTTGTAAACGATGGCGTCTGTGGCGCCAGCGGAAGAGAGTTCATAAAATCGCTGTGCGCGCTCGAGGTCACCTTCGAGTTCAGAAACGTATCCGAGATTGTTCAGCGTGAATGGATCATTCGGGTCGAGAAGATAGGCCTTGTAGAACTGCTTCTTTGCTTCCTCAATCTTCTGTTTATTCAAAGCCTTCACGCCAGCAATGTTGTACTTCTGCACCGGAGTGGGATGACTGCGCTTGGGCAAGGGAATCCTGAGATCCTTGGCGCTTGCCTGAGTAATAAGTATGCCGACCGCGACGATCAGATAAAGGAATTTTGATTTCACTTGGTTAGTCCACCCGAGATGTTGTTGCTTGTGGCCGGTGCGTGGTAAGGCCTTCAGTTATTGAAGGGCAAGGCGAGCGGCGGGTTGTATGCTGCCGGATTTTCGCAAATACGTTGTGAGCTGCTGGAATCCCAAGCGCGGGTGAGGCGCATCCTAGACCTGTAGTCAGCCAGCATTTCGCAGCAGCGGGCGCACGTCATCAAAATACCTGATCACATCCGGAGTTCTATGTCGTTATCAAAGCGATTGATTGTTGTTGGAGTTTTCTGCGCGATGGCGCTGTTGGCGAACGGACAGACTGCTGCGGGAACGTCGGAACGGAAGGCGACGGCACCAGCTCCGAGTTCACAGCCGGCGCAGACACCAGCAGTCACGGAGCAGAAGAGCGCTCCACCCACAGAGCAGAAGCCGGATGCGAAACCCAACGACGCGAAGACGGATGAACCCAAGACGGCAGTACAGAAGCCAGAGTCTGATGAGGCGCACTCACCGGAAGAAAGCATCCCCACGACTACCGTCTTTCCTGAGAGCAAGACCAAAACTGGTTATTTAGCGCCGGAGCTTGTGCCGCCAGCACTGCCGAAGGAAAAAATCGCGCTCGTGGGCGGGACCGTCAAGAATATCGATCAAGTGCGGAACCGGATGCAGTTGCAGATTTTTGGCGCAGGCAAGATGAATGTGATCTTCGACGAGCGCACGAAGTTCGACCGCAACGGCGAGAACGTAAACCAGATGGCAGTGAAGCCCGGCGACCGCGTTTACCTGGACACGCAGTTAACGCAAGGGAAGATCTTTGCCCGCAACGTTCACATCCGCATGTCGGATGGCTCAGGCGTGGCTTCTGCTAGTGGGCAGATCTTGTCCTATAACGCGAAGACCGGTGACGTTTCCATGCGCGACCAGATATCGCAACGGCCAGTCTATTTCCGCGTGACGAAATCTACCGTGATCAAGCTGAAGGATACTGATGGGACCACGGCTTCGTTGCAGCCGAATGCATTGATTTCCGTGCGACTCGGTACGACGCCCGGAAACCGCGCCACCGCCAATGAAGTGGATGTAATCGCGCTGCCGGGTTCGCAGTTCACGTTCTACGGAACACTGACGCATCTGGATCTGCGGTCTGGCACAATGGCCGTTGACAACAAATCTGACAATCGGCTGTATGAGATCAAATTCGCGCCGAATCAGATCGGCGTTACGGATGACCTGCGCGTGGGCGCTGAAGTGGCAGTGGTCGCTGCGTTCAATGGCGTGAATTACACAGCGAAAACCGTGAATGTGAATCGCGCAGCGGATGCGACTCCGCCGGGCGAGCCGAAACAGTAGCTGTTAATCACTCGCCCATAACCTTGATGATGACGCGCTTGTCACGGCGTCCGTCGAACTCTGCGTAGAAGACACGCTGCCAGGTTCCGAGGTCGAGCTTCCCGTTCGTGACTGGAACGACCACCTGATGGTGGACCAGCATAGCCTTCAGGTGCGAGTCGCCATTGTCCTCTCCGGTCTGGTGATGCTTGTAATCCTGTTTGAATGGCGCGAGATGCTCGAGCCATTTGTCAATGTCCTCGATCAATCCTGATTCATTGTCATTTACATAAACTCCGGCGGTGATGTGCATCGCCGAGACCAGCACCATGCCTTCGCGGATTCCGCTTTTCTTGAGTGCGGCGTCAACCTGCGGAGTGATGTGAACGTATTCGCGATGCTTCTTGGTGTGCAACGTCAGGTATTCAGTGTGGAACGTCATGCGCTTCGTGTCCTCAGGCCAGCATCAAACTAAAGATGCCGAAGTTGATCAGTACGGCTGAAGAGTTTATACCAGCGAATCCAACGCTGAATTCGCTTCGCGAAGTCGCGGCCGGATGCACTGCATGCGACCTCTACAAGCGCGGTACGCAGACAGTCTTCGGTGAAGGCAGCCGAAAAGCGCGTGTGGTGTTTGTCGGTGAGCAGCCCGGCGACAAAGAAGATTTGCTGGGGCGTCCGTTCGTGGGGCCGGCGGGACAGTTGCTCGACCGCGCGCTGGAATTGGCGGGTATCGAGCGAGAAGAGACTTACGTTACGAACATCGTCAAGCATTTCAAGTGGGAGCCTAGGGGAAAGCGGCGCATCCACAAGAAACCGAATGCGCTGGAGATCGCCGCGTGTAGGCCCTGGTTCGAAGCCGAGGTGCAGGTGATCAAACCGCAAGTGGTGATCTGCTTGGGAGCGACGGCAGCACAGGCAGTCATCGGCCGGACGTTCAAGGTAACCCAGCGTCGCGGAGAGATATTGCACGATGTTGCGATCGCGTTGGCAGTGATGGCCACGGTGCATCCGTCTTCGATTCTGCGCGCGCCTGATGAAGAAGCGCGGCGGGATGAGATGACGAAGTTTGTCGCCGACCTGAAAGTGGCGGCTGCTTACATTCGGGAGAATGTGAAGCGAGCCGCGTAGCCATTCCGATCAAAACAGTGTGAGTTGCTCCACCTCCGCCTGTTCGGGCTGCTGCTCGCGAGAGCGGCGGCGCTCTTCTCCGTCGGGCAATCCATACTTGTGTGCGAACTTGTTCATGAGATCCGCGATGCGTTTTCGATAAATCGGTGAGACGTATGCATCCCTACCATAGCGCTGTTTATAAGCTGTCACGAGTTGCGGGAAGTGCTGCTCGATAAATGGCATGAACATCTTTGCGGCGCAATCCTTTAAGAAAAGCGGATTCGCATAAACGTATTTAGCGCCAGCTTGAGCGGCAGCGGCGACAAGGGCTTCCAGGTCGGCGGGGGAATCAGTGATGCCCGGTAGCACCGGCGCGCAAATCACTGCAGCACGAACTCCATTCTCATTCAACTTGCGAACGGCGTCGAGGCGTAGGTCAGGGCGCGGCGCTCGCGGCTCGAGCTTGCGCGCGAGGTCAGTGTTCAGCGTGGTGATGGTCAGATGGATGGTTATCTGGTTGTGTTCGGTGATGCGCTGGAGGACGTCGATGTCACGCAGGACGAGTTGCGACTTCGTGACGACGCCGATGGAGAAACCGCGGTGCATCGCCAACTCTTCCATGATGGAGCGAGTGATCTGGTAGCGGCGCTCGGCAGGTTGATAGGGATCAGTTGCTGTTCCAATGGCGATGTCCTGCCCCGGCTTTACTTTTTTCAGGTCGCGGCGGAGGAGGAATGCACTCTGCTGCTTGGCGTAAATCTTCCGCTCGAAGTCGATGCCATCGCGCATCTCCATAAACTCGTGCGTGTAACGGGCGTAACAATACTTGCAAGCAAACTCGCATCCGCGATAGGGATTGATCGTCCACGTGAAAGGCATGTTGCGCGCCGTGCATTTGTTGAGCAAGGATTTGTTCGGGAGCGTGAAATATTCGACATCCTTGTGTTCTTCAATAGATTCACCGAGCGCTGCAAGGCGGGCGATGCCGACAAGGCGAGTGTCAGGCGCAATCTCGCCGGGGATGAGGGACAGCAAATTGGATACGGCAGCCATTTTAATGTTCGCTTTTAATTCGCCTAACTAAAGCGTAAACATCTGGCGTAGGTAGGTCAAGGACTGACTGGAATATTAAAAGTTTTACTTTAGGTATCAGCGGGAGCTGATTAGGATGGCAGCTCTGCAGGTTCCGCTTCTTTCGACTCAACCGGAGTCGGAACCGGGGCAACGGGAATTACGGCGAGCACGCTTGCCGTGACATATACGATTCCAATGATCCCGAAAGCGCCGGTGAGGCTGTAACGATACGCGACGATTCCCACGAGGGTTCCAAGAACAAGCTGGAGAAGAGTGCCGACGAAGAAAAAGGTATTTTGTACGCGTCCCATCATGTACTTGGGAACCGATTCCATCATGGAACTTGTGATGGAGATGCCGCCTAGTCCACGAGCGGTCCCCATGATCAGGAAGAAGCCGACCGCGATCCATTCCATTCCGGAAAATGGCGCGACGAACATTCCGAGCGCAAGCGCCGCCATCGCCATGGCTACTGTCGCGCGTGCAGTGAATTTGAAGATGAACTTTGCGGCGAACAGGGCGCTGAGAAATGCGCCGATGCCCCATGCACCGTTGAGGCGTCCATAGCCGATGGCTCCGGCGTGGAGAATGCGGTCGCTGAGCGGAGCCGTGACGACTCCCTGCGTCAGCATGGCGCCGAGGAAGAGAGACCAGCTGATTCCGAGCAGCACGACGGAAGGACGAGCGCGAAGATATTGGAACCCTTCCTGCAATTCATGAACGTATCGCGAGACAGCGCCGCCGATTCCCTCTAAATGTGCAAGCACGTGCTCGGGACGTTCAACGATATGTTTCCCCTTGCGGACGCCGAAGTAGAGAAGGAAAGATGCGACATAGCTCAAGACGTCGATGAGCAATATCCCGCCGAGGCCGATGTGGTTGTATAGAAATCCAACGATGGCACCGGCGATGAGCCATCCACCTTGCACTCCGGCCATGAGAAAAGTATTGGAATGGACGATCTCAGAATCTGGCGTGAGTTCCTGTATGAGTGCAGTGATCGTGGGCCAGAACATCCAAAAGCCTGCCGCGACCAGCATGTTCATCAGGTACAAGTGCCAGAGTTTTACTTTATGCGTGAACACGAGCACAGTCACGCAGGCAATTACGGTGCCGCGGAGCACATCGAGCATCATCACCATGCGACGGCGGTCTTCGCGGTCGATCACTACTCCGCTGAAGGGAAGCAGAAGCATCGCCGGAACGGTTTGCAATACCACGAGGTACGCCAGGTTCATCTCGGAGCGTGTCTGCTGAAAGATGTGCCAGATCACGGCGGAGGCGTTGAGTCCGCTGCCGAGCATGGAGATCATGTTGGCGATAAAAATCAGCCGCAGGCCGCGATGTCCCATGATCTTCCACATGGTTTCCAATTTACATCAGCATGCGATTGCGGCGAAGCACGGAATATACTGATGAGAGATGATTCCGTACATCAACATTGGTCCGCTGAGCATTGGGACCTTCGGCCTGATGATGTGGCTGGCATTCGTGGCGGCGTTTTTCGTGTTGAACGCCGATTTCCGACGTCGCAATCTTCCCGCTGATCCGCAAATGGTGATCGGGATATGCGCGCTCGCGGGTGTTGCAGGCGCGAAGCTTTATCACGTATTGGAATCCCCGGGCGAGTTGATGGCAGCGCCATTTACCATGTTGTTTAGTCGAACGGGATTCGCATGGTTCGGAGGATTCATCGCCGGACTTCTCGCACTTATCTATTTCGCGAAGCGATACCGAATCCCGATTCTGACTTTTCTTGACGCGGCAGCTCCTGCTGCTGCGGTCGGATACGCGGTGGGCAGGATTGGCTGCTTGCTATCAGGCGATGGCGACTATGGCGAACCGACATCACTACCTTGGGGCATGAGTTTCCCTCACGGGCTGGTTCCTACAAACGAACGCGTGCACCCGACGCCGATTTACGAATTCATAGCGGGCATGGTCATCGCGTACTTCCTGTGGAAGCTGGGAGAGAGAGTGTTGCGCGGTGCGATGCCGAATGGCACGGTGCTGGCGATGTTTTTGATCTTTTCCGGGATGGCGCGGTTCCTGGTGGAGTTCATCCGGATCAATCCGCGAGTCTATTTTGGGATGTCGAACGCGCAAGTTGCGAGTCTGCTCTCCCTTATTGCGGGCGCGGCGCTGCTGATCAAGTTGAAAAGGCAAATGCCGATGTCGGCAGCCAAAGCTGTTCCTACTCGAACGTAATCTTCTCTCCACGAACAACTGAGTGCTTGCGGTAGTTCGCGTCATCATGGGCGGGGAAGTCCGTGCGGAAATGAGCGCCGCGGCTTTCTTTGCGCGCAATCGCCGAGCGCACGATCAGCCATGCCACTTGCTGTATGTTCGCTGCTTCGCATGAACGGCGTGAAACCGGGGCGGGGAGGCGGTCTTTGAGCGCACCCACCATGGCCATTGCTTCCTGCAATCCTTCACCGCTGCGGACGACGCCAGCGTGCCTCCACATAACATTCTGAAGCACCTTGATGGACTGCTCGGCTTTTTCGGGATCATCTTTGCCTGATGGAATGTCCCCTTTTTGATCATTCAACGCTCGTGAAGTTTTCAATTCTTCGCGCATACACGCTCCCGCGCGAGCACCATAAACAACTCCCTCCAGCAACGAGTTGCTGGCGAGACGATTGGCTCCGTGAACACCGGTGCATGCAGTCTCGCCGGCGGCGAAGAGTCCGGGAATATTGGTGCGTCCGAAGAGGTCAGTCTGAACACCGCCCATTAAGTAATGTGCCGCTGGGCGAATAGGAACGAGATCCTTTGTGATGTCGATCTTGTACTCGAGGCAGGTGGTGTGAATTCGAGGAAACCGCTTGGCGATGTGCGCAGGATCGAGATGGCGCATATCGAGATAAACCACCGGATCCGGAGCAGCGCTTCTTGCAATCTCGCTCGCAATCGCGCGGGCGACGACATCACGGGGAGCGAGTTCAGCCATGGGGTGTAACGCTGGCATGAATCGCTGCAGCTCAGTGTTGAGCAAGTACGCACCTTCACCACGCAGCGCTTCGGACAAAAGAAAACGTGGTGCGCCGGGAACGTAAAGCGCGGTGGGATGGAATTGCACGAACTCCATGTCGCTGATGGTGGCTCCAGCGCGTGAAGCCATTGCCACTCCGTCGCCCGTGGCGACACTGGGATTGGTGGTGTCGCGGAAGACCTGCCCTGCGCCGCCGGTGGCGAGCAACACGGAGGACGCTGAGACGGAGTGTCGCGTTCCTTCTTGTGCAATAAGTTCCACCCCGCCAGCAGCACCGCCAGACATCAAAAGATCCGCAGTGAATTCGAATTCGCAAAACGAAATATTCGGCAGCGTCATCGCCTTGGCGGTGAGCGCGCGGCCCATTTCTTGTCCGGTGGAATCGCCGTGTGCATGAAGAATCCGCGAGCGGCTATGCGCGCCTTCGCGCGTGAATGTGAGCTTTATCCCCGTGCGATCGAATTGCGTGCCCCACTCGAGTAGTTCCTGGATTCGCTCGGGGCCTTCTTCCACGAGAACGCGTGCGGCGTCTGCATTGACGATTCCGTCTCCCGCGTCGATGGTGTCCTGAAGGTGAAGACCAATCTCATCTTCGTCACTGAGCGCAACCGCGACCCCGCCTTGCGCGTACTGCGTTGCTGATTCGGTAAGTTCCTGCTTTGCGAGCACCAAGACGCGACCGGCTTCCGCGAGCGCGATGGCAGCGCGCAGTCCGGCCACACCTGCGCCAACAACGATGAAATCAGTCTCTGCGGGAACTTGTTTCATTTGTGGTTGAACTTCGATGTTAACACGCAGTTTTTTCGGGAGTGTTGAGCGACGAGCGCAGATGCAGGCCTGAGATATGATGAGAGGCCGTGAAGAAGATCACAGTCAAATTGAAATCTGCGCCATACGACGTGCTCGTAGGGAGCGGATTATTGCGTTCTGCCGGCAAGCGGATATCGCGGGTTCTGAAGAAGCCGAGCTTGTGTGTGATTGTCACGTCGCCGCGTATACGCAAATTTTGGGGAGATGCCCTGGAGAAGAGTTTGGAATCCGCGCGGCTGCGGTTTCAAGTTGCAGAAATGGACGACGGCGAAGCGCAGAAGATTTTCGCTAGTGTCGAAATGCTGATGCGAGAGTTCGCCGCGATGGGAGCGGACCGCAGTTCCGTTGTGATTGCGCTGGGCGGCGGAGTAGTCGGCGATGTGGCGGGATTTGCCGCTTCAATCTTTATGCGAGGCATTCCTGTTGTGCAGATTCCAACGACGCTGTTGGCACAAGTGGATGCCGCTATCGGGGGAAAAACGGGCGTAAATCTTGTGGAAGGAAAGAACCTTGTTGGGGCATTCCATCAGCCGAAATTGGTGGTCATCGATCCGGATGTGCTCTCAACCCTTTCTGATCGCGAGTTCCGCGCGGGGCTTTTTGAAGTCATCAAGTGTGGAGTGATCCGCGATGCGAAGCTGTTTGATTTCATGGAGCATGAGCGAGAGCGGATTCTGCAACGTGATCCCGCCACTTTATTGCGGATTATCACTTCAGCCGTAAAGGTGAAAGCGGATGTTGTTGCGCAGGATGAGCGCGAGGGCGACCTGCGGCGCATTCTGAACTTCGGACACACGATCGGACATGCGCTGGAAGCTGACACCGGATACAAACACTTCCTTCATGGTGAAGCGGTCGCATGGGGAATGCTCGTCGCCGTCGAGATTGGCGCGTCCGAAGGCGCGACGCCGCGCAAGGTGGCTGACCGAATCTCACGGGTTATCGAAAGTTACGGGCCACTAGCCCCCGTGAGTAGCGAGTCGCCGGACATTCTCCGGCTGATCAAGTCTGACAAGAAGAGCAAAAATGGAGTTCCGCATTTTGTGCTGGCAACTCGAATCGGCTCGGTGAAGATAGTGAATGATGTGAAGCCAGCGTCAGTTAAGAGCGCTGTAGCAAAGCTGCGGAGCGCAACCCTGTGAACGAATCACCGCCGATCAAAGCAGTCGCAACCGGCGCGGCTCCGAGTGGAGCCAGTGACGAGAAGTCAGCAGCAATCGCCGTGCAGCACATGTTTAACGAGATCGCCGGGCGATACGACCTGCTGAATCATGTGCTGTCAGCAAACGTGGATCGGCTTTGGTGGCGGAGAACCGCGCGGAAGTTCCGTCACATTCTCTCCCGGCCGGATGCGGCAGTGCTGGACCTGTGCTGTGGCACCGGCGACATGGCTTTGGCGTTGCGGCGGCAGGCTCCCGCAAACGCGCAGCCGTATGTTGGGGCAGATTTTTCCCACCAGATGTTGCGTCGTGGGAGTGACAAGTTCAAGGGCAGAGGAATCGTAGCGATTGAAGCAGACGCATTGCAGCTTCCATTTCCTGATGGGAGCTTTGACCTAGTGGTGTCCGCTTTCGGATTTCGCAATCTTGCGAATTACGATGCAGGATTGCGCGAGATACATCGCGTGCTGCGTCCCGGAGGCGAATTCGGGATACTCGACTTTGCGGAGCCCGGAGGCTTGTTCGGCAAAGTGTATACATTTTATTTCCGGAACGTGCTGCCGAAGATCGGTGGATTGATTTCCGGTGCGAGCGGCGCATATGAATACTTGCCCGCGTCGGTGAAGCGATTCCCGGCGCCGCAGCAGATGCAAGACGAGATGCGCGACGTTGGGTTCACGGAAGTTTCATGGACGCGATACACCTTCGGCATCGCGGGACTGTATCGCGGACGGAAGGCTACGTCGAAGAGCTAGCTGCGTTGACTTCGACTGGCTCGGTTTCGAGCTCAGGTTGCGTGGGCGGGAAGCTGTCCACCAGAGCTTCTTCTATCGTGTAGCGCATCACTTGCTTGTAGGAACTGCCTAGGAAGAATCCCAATCGCGTCGTATCCATCGTGTAAGAGCCAATGATGTAGGGCAACGCTTCCGGCGGCACACCAGATAGACCGATGTCCCAAAACAATTTGAGCGCGAGTGCGCAGAGAAACCTGCTGGGCAGGCGCACAATCTTCGCGTTTGCGATGGCCGCACACCGAGCCAAAGTGAGCGCCTCGCCGCGCCCGGCCACGTTGAGAATCTGAATCTCAGGTCCGACGGCTTGGCGATCGAGGATGAAAGCGATGAGACGAGCCATGTCATCCACATGAACGAATTGAAATTTCTTCTCTAAATATTGCTCTCCGAAGGGAAGCAGCATAGGAAGGCGTTTTCCCTTGCTGCGCGCCCATTCACCGAGGCATCCTTTTCCCGTTGGCGTTCCACGCAACGCGCCCACTAGATAATTCTGCATCGTTGCTCCCACAAAGATGTGCGGACGCAATATGAATGTTGAACATTCGCCTAACTTCACAGCGCGGAGTTGGACGACTTTATCGGACTCCTGCTTGTGGACCGCATAGGGCAGAGTGTGTGCGCCGAGGGCGTGCTCTTCCGTGACCAGACTGGATGTCTCTGGCCCGTACGCCGAGACGCTGCTGGGAAAGATGAATTTCTCCACGTGTCCGCCTTGACGATTGACTTCCGCAATCGCCTCCATCACGCGCGCAGTTCCGGCAACGTTAATCTGCCACATGCGATCCTTGTCGAGGACGCCGGTGCGAAGCGGATCAATGACAAATGCGAGATGAACGACTGCGCTGACATCGTGCTCACGGATGATCTCGACAAGACGGATGCAGGATGATTCCACCCCGAGATCCATCTGCTCGAAGTGAGCGAGTTCAGGCGCGCCCGAGGGCGGAGCGTGCATATCCAAGCCGATGACGCGGTAGTTGGACAGATGCGGCAACAACCGCGAGCCCAGATTGCCTGAGACTCCGGTCACAACGATGGTCGCCTTTTTCTCGCGCATCGAGTTTTATTTTGGTGATGTTGGCGGTTGCTGCCCCGGGGCTTCCTGCTTCGGCGGTTCCGGTCCGAAGTATGCTTCGTTCAATTGCGGTTTCACGTTTTCCAACATTTTCTGGAATTGTTCTTTGGCGCGCTGACCTTGAAGTGCGCCTTCGATGTCCTTGGAAACCGCTTGCAGCGGGATCATGCGCTTCGAATCGACTTTGTATATGTAGAAAGCCTGTGCATCTTCGATCAGCGGAGTCACTTGCCCTGAGCGGAGGTTGGCAAGTTGCTGTTCATGTCGCGGATCCAATGAGCCATGTCGCTTCCATCCCAAACTGGTGGTCGGTGGAGCGCCGGGGGCTTTCACCGCTTGATAAGCTTCGGCTTGGAGTTTGTCCATATCTTCACCGGCGGCGGCGCGATCATGAATCTTGTCGGCGAGCGCTTTTATCTGTTCGGGCTTCGCGTCTTTGTCAGTGGTTTTAGGAATCATGATGCGTCGAATGGAGAGTTCCTCAAATTTTCCGGAATTCTCGGTGTAAAAGGTCTCTATCTCTTGCGGCGTGGGCTTGTTCATCTCCAGCATCTTCTTTTGCGTGCCGGTAGCAAGTAGCTTCAAAGTCTCAATGTGAACCAGGACTGGGAATTGTGGCTCTTTATCTACTCCGAGCTTCTGCCCCTCGTTGGCGACCGTCAGAAGCTGGACATAGGCATTTGCCACTTGGCGTCTTTGGTCCTCTGGAAGGTTGGGGCTGATCGCGTCCATGAGCTTTTCGAAATCCGCGCGTGTGACCTTTGTCCCGCAGTTGGCAGGCGGAGTGTTCGCCGCGCACAGTCCTGCAATGGTGATAACGGCGTCACTCGGAGCTACGGTTGTTGCCGGTTTGGTAGCTTCCGCGGGAGCCTTCGAGGCTGGGGTTGTCGCCGGCGTGGTTGCAGGTTTGGAAGTGGGCTGCGTGGATTTCGCAGGAGCGGTGCTCTTGGGCTTTGCCGCAGGTGGAGTCGTCTGGGCTGAGCTAGAGATTGTGATTGCGAGGATTGCGACTATGCTTCTTAGAATGATCTTCACTGGAACTGGGTTCTCCTGGCGAACTGGATGTTGAAATTATCGCAGAGACGCGAATTGCTGGTGGCTACAAACAAGCGACCGGAATCGTAGCACAAAGAATGGGGCAAAGCACGGGACCACTTTCGAGCGACGACAGGTTGCACCGTTGCTGTAACATCAATCCACTGAGCCGATGCGCGCGAAAAGTTAATGGGCACACCAGGGATCCAACTCGAACTGCACTCCATGCAGGCGGAGAAGCGCCAAGTCGCCCTCAACTCCGTGTACGTGGCTGTAGTAATTACGGTGCTCAAGTTGTTGGTCGGATATCGCACGGGCAGCTTGGGAATCCTCTCGGAGGCGGCGCACTCGGGATTAGACTTCATCGCCGCGTTCATCACGCTCCTCTCCGTGCGCGTCTCAGATAAGCCTGCTGACGCTGATCACCAATACGGACACGGCAAAGTCGAAAACTTCTCCGCATTCATCGAGACTGGATTGCTGCTGGTCACATGCGTCTGGATCGTCTGGGAAGCGGTCAAGAGACTTATGTTCCACGAAGTCCACATCGATCCCACAATCTCGGCGTTCTTGGTGATGTTCCTGTCGATGGTGCTTGATGTGTGGCGCTCGAGGAAGCTGAAGAAGATCGCCAACAAGTATGAAAGTCAAGCTCTGGAAGCGGACGCGCTCCACTTCAGCACAGACGTGTGGTCGAGCGGGGTGGTCATCATCGGACTGGCGCTGGTCTGGGCGGCCGAGCGTTTCCATATTGCCGGACTAACCAAGGCCGATCCCATCGCTGCGTTAGTAGTGGCAATGATAGTCGTCTACGTTAGCTCGCGTTTGGCGCGGCAGACGATTGATGCGTTGCTGGATGCGGCGCCCGCGGGAATCCGCGCCGACATTATTGAGCGAGTATCGAAAGTAGAAGGTGTGCTCGAAGTGGATCGTGTGCGAATCCGGCGAGCCGGGAACCGATATTTCGTGGAAGTCTCCATAGGACTGGCACGGCGAGTCACCTTCCAGCGATCCGAGCAGGTGGTTGGCGATGTGACGAAGGCTATTCATGCCATCTTGCCCAATGCCGATGCGACCGTGCGTTCGATTCCCCGGGCATCGGGTGAGGAAAACATATTCGACCGGATACGTGCGGTGGCGTCGCGAAGCAATTACAGCGTCCACGACGTGAGCGTGCAGGACTTGGGTGGCCGATTGCTCGTGGAACAACACCTTGAACTCGACGAGCAGCTCACGTTGAAGAAAGCGCACGATGTAGTTACCCGACTCGAAGCTGAGATCCGCGCTGAGGTTCCGGAGATTTCTTCAATCCTCACTCACATCGAGAGCGAGCCAAACACGATCGAGACCGGCGATGCGGTAATCCAAGACAAAGTGCTGGTGCAAAAGTTGCGAAAGACGGTCTCTGAATTTCCGGAGATCATTGACGTGCATGATGTTGTGATCAAGAAAGTGCGCGACCTGATTTACCTGTCGTGCCACTGCACGATGGCCGACGATTTGCCGCTATCGCGCGTGCATGACATCTCGACGGCGCTGGAAATCCGGTTTAAGCAAGAAGCTCCAGAACTGTTCAAAGTCTTGATCCACACGGAACCGCAAACGGACAATACAAGGTGAGACGATGTTGATTTCTGAAGTTCAATGGATTGACGGCGAGCGATTCGTCGGAATTGGAACGAGCAAACACGCGATGGTGATCGACTCGGATCGCAAGAGCAACACTGGCCCTGGCCCGATGGAGCTTGTGCTAACAGCTCTTTGTGGGTGCACTGCGACGGACGTCCTTTCCATCCTGACGAAGAAGCGGGAGCCATTCACCAGCGTGCGAGTGCGCGCGGAAGCGGAACGGGCGGCTGAGCCTCCAACGGTTTACACATCAATCAAGCTGATTTACTCGGTAGGCGGCAAAGTCACGAAGAAGGCCGTCGAAGATGCAGTGCGGCTATCGAAAGAAAAGTACTGTTCCGTTTCTCAGATGTTACAGAAGACAGCAAAGATCACTGTTGAGATAGAGTACGTTTAAAATATTGGTAAGTTTTATATACGGGAGCCCGAAAGATGACAGAAAAGATCGTGATGGTTTTTAGCCAGCCGGGCTGACCGCCATGCCAATGGGCAGAAGCCTACCTCTCGGAGAGAGGGATTCCATTTCAATTGCGAGATGTTAGTTCTGATTCCGACGCGGTTCGCGACCTCGTAGGGAAGTACAAGAGCCGATCGACTCCCACCATCGTGGTCGGTGAAGAGGTAATGATCGGGTTCGACCCCGATCGTCTTGAGAAGATGCTGGCCAAGTGAGCTGAGCGGCGGATTTGCAGAAAGAACAACATCCAATCCGGGGATATCTGCTGATCGCGGCCGCTTCGTTCTGCTATGGCGGCTCCGCCACATTGGGCAAAGCTGTTTTTCGCGGAATGCTCGCGCAACGCGATGCTGCGCTTCCTCAAATTGACGCGCTGATCCTGGCACAGGCGCGCTCAACACTATCGTTACTCATTCTGATCCCAATCCTGCTTGCGTGGCGCGGACGGAAATCGCTGCTGCTGTCGCGGGCAGACGTACTGCGTTGCATGCTCTTAGGAATCATGGGAGTGGCAGCATCCAACTTTTTCTACTACTACGCAATCGACAAGACAAGCGTGGCAACGGCGATCATCATTCAATACACGGCTCCGGTGTGGGTGCTGTTCTACATGGTGTGGCGGAAGATACAACGCGCGACCCTCCAGAGAACGATGGCAGTCGTACTCGCGTTCGTGGGCAGCGCTTTATCGATAGGAATCGTGGGCGTCACGGGTGCCTCACCCTTTATTCACGTGATCGGGATCAAGTTGAATGCGCTGGGAGTAGGCGCAGCGCTGATGGCAGCGTTCTCTTTCGCGTTTTACAGCACCTTCGGACAATTCATGGTCACTCGGCACGACCGCTGGAAGGTGATCGCTTACGCCATGATGGGAGCGGCAATATTCTGGATGGTGATCAATCCGCCGTGGAAGATCATTGCTGCTCATTATTCCCGCGAGCAGTGGATATTCCTGCTCGTCTTTTCCATCGCATCCATGCTGTTGCCGCTATCACTCTATTTCGCTGGATTGCAGCAACTCGATGCTACGCGGGCTATCGTCACCAGTTGCCTGGAGCCAGTGTTCGCGATCCTCTTCGTTGCAACGTTCGTTCACGAATCGTTGGGGGCAATTCAGATGGTAGGGATATTTGTCGTGCTGGCCGCGTCTGTGGTGGTGCAGTTGCCTGAGCGGAGTTCCACAGACGCGATCTCGCAAACTGCTTAGTCCAACTCTTTGCCAAGTGTCTCAGGCAATTGCGTCGCGACAACCGCTGCCAGAAAGAATCCCGCAGCGCATAAATAGAAAGCGCCGCTAAGGCCGCTGTGATCTGCAACTCTGCCGATGATTGCCGGAGAGATTGAACTCAGCGTGCGTGCGCCGTTGTAGGTAAATCCCAAAGCCCGCGCCCGCACTCGCGTGGGAAAAATCTCACTGGCGATGATTCCGGAGCCCGAGAAAAATCCCGTACCAAAAAACGCGACGAGCGTTCCAAGCACCATGATCGCCCACGGGGCGCGCGCGTTAGCATAAATGGGGACGAGAACGGCGGCGCATCCTGTATACAGGATGAAAGATTTGCGGCGGCCAAATTTGTCGGCGACCCATCCGAAGCTGGCGTATCCCGGAAACATGCCCACCAAGTTGAGAACCAGAAGCAGCCGTGTGCTGTCCATCAGGTTGAAGCCGAGTCCGCCTTTTTCGATAGGCAATGACAAGTACGGCGGAAGCCAAGTGAACAAACCCCACCATGCGAACATCCCAAAGAAATTTAGCGCGAGTAGCGCGATGGTGTTCTTCAGAAATGGGCGGGAGAAAATCTCACTGAACTTCGCGGAAGGCGCTCCCGCGACCTGACTCCGTTGACGCGCCATCCACATTTCCGATTCCGGCACGCTACGGCGAATCCACAGGATGACGAACGCGGGAAGGATTCCAACGAAGAAGACGATGCGCCAATTAAACTCGCGTAAGAGCAATCCGGCGACGAGCGCGGCAGCGGCGTATCCCAACGCCCATGAGCTTTGAACGATTGAAATCGCTTTCGCGCGAAGGTGCGTTGGCCATGTTTCCGCGACGAGCGTTGCGCCGGTGTTCCATTCACCGCCCATCCCCAGCCCGAGAACGAATCGGAAGACCGCGAGCATGGTCACCGATGTTGCCAAACCGGATGCGAAGGAGCAGACGGAGTATGTTGCGATGCTCAACATCAGCGCCTTGGTGCGTCCGATGCGGTCAGCGATGAATCCGAACATCACGCCGCCAATCCCGGAAGCAAGCAGCGTGAGCGTGCCCAGAAGTCCGGCCGTCTGCTTGGTCATGTGCAGGTCGCGCATGATGTACGCGAGAACCAGCGCGTAGAGCATGACGTCAAAGGCGTCGAGCGCCCAGCCCATGGCGGCGGCAATCAGCGTTTTGCGCTGTGCAGATGTAATGCCTGCGAAGCCGGCCGTGGCGGTAGACATGGGATTGCGATTGTAGCGCAGACTTATGACGAACTCAGGCGGGTTGCTTTGCAAGGGTCTGTTGCAGATGAAAGTATCTTCGGGCGCGGCGAACATCTTTTGCGATCTGTGCGCGCAACGCGTCCACGTCAGGCCACTTCATCTCCGGACGCAGCCATTTCAGGAATGCCAGTTCGACAGTGGTGTCGGCGGTGACATCGATCTCGTAAAAATTCAGAAGATGCGTCTCGATGGCGAACGAGTCTTCGCCGAAAGTCGGGCGGTTGCCGACGTTGGTCACAGAGTCAAATACATGGCTGTCTATCTTCGCGCGAGTAATATAAACACCATTTGCGGGAACCATCTCGTCGTGTTGCGCGAGGTTGATAGTGGGGACAGTGTATTTGTGTCCGTAACCGCGACCGCGTCCGGGTGGTGCAGTGATGGTGAAGACGCGTCCAAGAAGATGCCTCGCTTTGCTGACCTCGCCTTCGCGAAGCAACTGGCGGATGTTGCTACTGGAAACCGGCTGCCCCTGAATCACCATCTCCGGATAAATCTTCACGGTAAATCCAGCTTCGCGGCCAAACTCGCCGAGTTTTTCCACGTTGCCTTCAGCCTTGTGTCCGAAATGAAAGTTTGCGCCTTCGTGGACTTCGCGAGCGTGTAGGCGATTGCACAAGATCTGCTCGGCGAAATCGCGCGGCTTCGTAAGTGACAGATCGCGGTCGAATGGAAGCACAAGTGTGGCATCGAGACCTGTTTCCGCAAGCAATCGCAATTTTTCTGTGAGCGGAGTCAGCAGTTTCGGAGTCTTGTCCGGTCGCAATATTCGCGTGGGATGCGGGTCGAACGTGACAGCCATCGACTTCGCGCCTAGCTCTTTGGCCCGCTGAACAATGTGCTCTAGGACGCTCCTATGAGCACAATGCACACCATCGAAGTTGCCGACGCTGAGAACAGTCGCGCCAAAGTCTTGGGGAACCTCGTCGAGATTGCGGAAGATCTGCATGACTAGATCTCAAACTCCAGTTGCAGACCATCGTGCGCCAGCCGAACGTTTTCAGGCAGAGCGGCATTCGTGCTCTCATGCGGCAAGTCGTGCGAGATGTGCGTGAAGAAAGTTTGCTTCGGCTGCAAACGCTCCACAATCTTCAGCGATTGCTCCACGGATGAATGCGTAGGATGCGGCTTGTGACGCAGAGCATCTAGAAAGAGAATGTCGAGATTTTGCAATTTCTCTAGCGATGCTTCCGGGATCTCGCTGAAGTCGGTGAGGTACGCGGCGGAGCCAAATCGGAAGCCGTCAATCTCAGTGTCACCATGGATTACTTTGACTGCATCGAACCGCGCGCCAAAAAGGTCAACGCCGTTGTTCAGGTCATTGAGTTCGACGCGGGCGAGACTGCCGTATTTGTAGTCGGCGTCGAAAATGTATTTGAAGATTGACTTCAACATGCGCCCTGTTTGCTCGCCGGCGTAGAGCGGGACTTTAGACTCGTGCCGAAAACTCACAGGCCGAAGATCATCGAGACCCAGAATGTGGTCTGCGTGAGCGTGCGTGTAAAGCACAGCGTCAAGATGATGGATCTTCTCGCGGATGGCCTGCTGTCGAAAGTCTGGAGTTGTATCAATGAGAACATTGCGTCCGGCGTACTGGACGAGCACAGAGGGCCGGGTGCGTCGATCGCGGGCGTCTTCTGAGGTGCAGACGGTGCAACTGCATCCAATGGTGGGCACTCCCATAGAAGTGCCGCTGCCCAAGACTGTGAGTTTAGCTCTCAATTATTTCTTTGTGCTCGCGCCGGATTCGGGAGCGCCCGGAGCCGGAGGACGCGTCAACATGTTCGTGATCTCAAGGAATGCCATGCGCAACTCAAATAGCACGTTCTGCAACATGTGGGACTCGCGTTCGGTGAGATTACCCTTCGTCTTGTCGCCGAGCAGCGCGATGGTGTCGATGGTCTGCCGCGCGCTGATCACGTCGGGACGAGGCGGAGTGTTTTCATCCTCGCGAATCATTCCGAGCTGTGCCATAGCCTGCATGTAGAGCGAGACAATGAGCCGCTCGAAAGTGATCTCCATGTCTTTAGGACGCTGCGCTCCGGCTTCGTCGAGCAGGGAGTCGATCTTCCTTCCGGCAGCCTGGTACTCCTGATTTTGGGCATGCTGGTCTGCCTGTGAAGGTGGTGCTGGCATCTCTTCGCGAGCAGGAGCCTCTGGTTCTTGCCTCGCGCCTTGTTCTGGAGAACTGGGCTCTTTTTGCGCTGCTGGCGCTTCGGGCGCGGCAGTCTCGGGCGGCGCGCTTTCCGGTGGAGCATTCGGTCGCAACTCGCCTTCCGATGTAAATTTTCGCCGATCGGCGACTACGAATTCTTCCTGTTCTCTCTTTGCCATGACAAACCTTCCTAACTCAGAACTTGAATGGTAATGACGCGATGGTTCCGGTTGTTCCTGCAACACTAACTTGTGTTCCCGGGCCACCTGCTTCGCGGCGGATATATCCCAATGCTAGGGTTCTCTCACCCGATTTCAATGGAACGGTTGCGACGCTGGTGAGCTCGCCCATTTCTTTTTCTTTGGCGATGACCTTCGAACCGCGTTCAGCGTTGGCATCCAAAATAAAACCTGTAAATGCGCGATGCACATTTCCGCGCGAGCGGATACGCTCAACGATCTCTTGTCCGATGTAACAACCCTTCGTGAAGTTCAGCGCATGCTTCTGTTCGGTCTCTTGCGGCAGATCGCGGTCGCGAATGTCCGTACCGTATTTCGGGACGCCAGCAAGCACGCGAAATTTCTCGAGCGCGTCGGTACCGGTGGGGATTGCTCCGGCTGAAACGAGCGCGTCCCAAAGTGCAGGTGCGATCTCAGGAGCTAGCGAAATCTCGAATGTTAGATATTCATCGCTGACCATCCGAGTGACCGAGATCGGATTACCATTCCAACTCACATCGCAAAGCAGAAGAGGATCAGCGCAGTTCGGCTCAATGCCAATCGCTTTCAAAACTTCCGCCGACTTTGGGCCTTGCACACCGATGGAAGTGATCTTCTCGCTGGCGTCTGATAGCTCGACATCATCCATGATGATGAAGTGATCGAGAGTCTTACTGAGGTGTTCGACCTGCGAGCGTTCCGTGTCGAGCAGGATCTGTTCGCCGCGATTGTAGGCGTACATATCACCCTGGATGCGGCCTTGCGCATTCAGCAAGAAATTGTAATTACCGCAATTCAGCGGTAGATCTTTGATGTTGTTCGTGACCATGCCGTTGAGCCATCGCGCGCGGTCGTCGCCGGTCACGCTGATCTTGCCACGCCATCCCAGGTCATAGACTCCGCATGTTTCGGTGATTGCGGCGAACTCTGCATTGGTGCCCCGCAGGAAGTGCGCAGCCGTTTCCGCGCCGGAGTATTCGGCAAGAGCGGCGCCGCTGTTCGCGAGCTTGTCAGCCAAAGCGGTCTTCGTATTTGTGCCGGCTACGGTCATATCTGCAACATTTGATTATAGCCAATTAGGATGAGCGCCTTGTGCTCGTGGATTCATCGCCGCGCTGCGATTTCAGCTTTTCTGGTATTTTGGAAGCCTGCTATGAAGAAGAGAATCGCAGTTGTCCCCGGCGACGGGATCGGCAAAGAAGTCATTCCAGCGGCATTGTCAGTGGTCCGCGCAACCGGCGCGGAGAAATCCATCGAGTTCACCGAATTCGATTGGTCCGCCGACCGTTATCTAAAGGACGGCACCACCATTCCTGCAGACGGATTTGCCATGCTCGAGCGCGACTTCGACGCCGTCTTTGTCGGTGCACTTGGCGATCCACGCGTTCCCACGAACATCCATGCCAAAGAAATCCTTTTGGGCATGCGTTTCAAAATGGACCTTTATGCGAATTTGCGTCCTGTGAAACTGCTGGATGAGTCGCTTTGTCCGCTGAAGAACGTGAAGCCCGCAGATGTGGACTTCGTGGTAGTCAGAGAAAACACGGAAGGCCCGTATGTGGATTCAGGCGGCGTGCTCAAGCAGGGAACTGCCGACGAAATCGCAACGCAGGAAGATTTCAATACGCGCAAGGGTGTGGAGCGTGTGATCCGATTCGCATTCGACTACGCGCGCCAGCACGGACGCAAGAAAGTGCTGATGTCAGACAAGTCCAACGTGATGACTTTTGCCGGCGGACTCTGGCAACGGGTTTTCAAGCTTGTAGCTGCGGAATTCCCTGAGATTCAAAGTTCGCACATGTACGTGGACGCGCTTTGCATGCACATGGTGCGCGATCCCAAACAGTTTGACGTTATCGTCACTAACAACATGTTTGGCGACATCATTACAGACCTCGCTGCAGCCCTCCAGGGTGGATTGGGCATGGCCGCCAGCGGAAATATCCATCCCGGCAAGACGTCAATGTTTGAGCCTGTGCACGGTTCCGCGCCGCCATTCGCGGGGAAGAACATCGCGAATCCAATAGGCTCCATACTCACTGCGGCGATGATGCTGGAGCATCTCGGTCTCACTGGTGAATCAGAAAAGATTAACGCAGCTGTCCTCTCAGCTGTTCAGCAGAAGAAAACCACGCAGGATGTGGGCGGGAATTCTGGCACGAAGGAATGTGCGGCGTGGATAGCTGAAGCAGTTGCGACGAACTAGGTCCGAGCTTTCCGTTCGCGGATAGCCGTCCGTGCTTCTTTTTCATCTGTGCGACGACGCTCGGTCTCGCGCTTGTCCCAGTGTTGTTTGCCTTTGGCCAAGGCGAGCTCACATTTCACTCGGCCGCTCTTGAAGTACATTCGAGTGGGAATCAGCGTAAAGCCCTTTTGTTGAAGTTTTCCCGTCAATTTGCGGATTTCCTCTTTTTTGACCAGCAATTTCCGCGTTCGCGTGGGTTCGTGGTTGTAAATATTGCCATGTTCATATGGGCCAATATGAGCGTTGAGCAACCAGAGCTCACCATCCTTAATCAATCCATAGGCATCTTTGAGGTTTGCGAGCCCGTGCCGGACGGACTTTACTTCTGTCCCGCGCAACTGGACGCCGGCTTCGAAATTGTCAGACAGGAAATAATTGTGGCTGGCGACCCGATTGATCGTAGCGTCGCGTTCACCCGAAGCGACTGGGTCTCGCTTGGGGTTTTTCGGCTTTTCGGGTTTTGTCTGTTGCAACTGTTGGCGGGCCATGCGACTTATTCGAGTTGTGCTTGCTCACGGAAGAGCATCGAGCAACGTCAAAACGCTAATCTAACACACGCATCGTATTGGTAATGTTCTACTTGGCAAGTTTGGTGCTGTTATAATCGCGATTCAGCAGTACTGGAATGTGAAGCCCGCAACCAAGTGTACGGTGGGGTGTTTAAGAGACTGTTACATGTCCTTCTTGGTACTTCCAAGAGGCCTCAAAGTTTCTCAAAAAATTCCGTAAGGAGTGCAATTGAGACAGTTCCCCCGAATTGCCTGGCTACTGCTGGTGATAGTCCTTGTGATCACGGCAACAGCCGAGTCCCCGAGATCCCTATACAACAAAGGTCAGCAAGCTGAAGCGCGACAGGACTACATCACCGCGTTCGAAGCCTACAGGCAGGCTTACGACCAAAAGCCCACTGAGTTGAAGTACCGTATCGCTTTCCAGCGAACCCGATTCCTGGCCTCTGCAGCACATGTAAACAAAGGTCAGGAATTGCGTGAACAGGGCAAGTTAGACGAGGCCTTGGCTGAGTTTGAATACGCCACGAAAGTAGATCCCTCGAGCTTTATAGCGGTGCAGGAAATGCGTCGCACCAAGACGTTGATTGACTCTAAGAGCGGGACACAACCTGCACCACCGCCGTCGCCTTCTCCAATAAGTAGAAGGCTTGAGGAAGCGGCCGGCCCGGCGGAATTAGCTCCGGTCTCGAATCAACCCGTAACGCTGGAAATTTCCAATGACAGCAAATTCGTTTACGAGACCTTGGGCAAACTCGCTGGCGTTAACGTCTTGTTTGATCCGGATTACACCCCTCGCCGAGTAACGCTCAAGCTCAATGGAGTTTCTCTTCAAGAGGCGCTGGACATCCTCGCATTTCACTCCAACACTTTTTGGCGCCCAATTACGCCGAACACGATTTTTGTAGCCGCGAACACACCGGCAAAGCGGAAAGAGTTGGAACAGCAGGTTCTTAAGACGTTCTATCTCACCAACGTCTCAGCCGCCACAGATTTGCAGGACATCACCAGCGCACTCCGCGGCATTCTGGAGATGCAAAAGATCCAGCAAGTGAATTCCCAGAACGCCATCATCGTGCGCGGTACGCCAGATCAGGTGGCGTTGGCGGAAAAGATTATTGGGGACATTGATAAGGCGAAACCTGAAGTGATCGTGGAAGTTGCAGTATTGCAGGTACGTCGCGACAAAATGCGCGATTTGGGCATCAAGCCTCCGGCGAGCGCGACAGTGACTCTAACCGGACCAACCACCACGACTACGACGCCGAGTACCACTCCCGGCGCTACACCCACAACCACTCCCACAGGCAATCTCACGCTCAACAATTTCCCGAATCTTAAGGCAACTGACTTTGCAGTAACGATTCCCAGCGCAACTGCCAATTTTCTCTACAATGACAGCGACACAAAGCTTATACAGAACCCGCAGATTCGGGCCACTGACGGGATAAAAGCTTCGCTAAAGATCGGTGATCGCGTGCCCATCGCGACAGGTTCGATCGGCAACCCCATTGGAGGCGGCTTCAACGCGTCGGCTGGACTAGTCAATACTCAGTTTCAATACATCGATGTGGGCGTGAACATAGACATTACACCGCGTGTTTTTCAGGGCCGGGAAATAGGCCTGAAACTGGTCCTCGATATTTCGTCCGTTACGGGCAGCAGCAATATCGGTGGGATCACTCAGCCCATCATCAGCCAACGCAAGAGCGAGCAGGATATCCGCCTGAAGGAAGGCGAGATCAACTTGCTGGGCGGTATCTTCGAGCAGACGGACACGAAATCGATCAGCGGTATTCCCGGGCTTGCCCAGCTACCATTTCTGAAATACTTTTTTTCGTCCGAGCACAAGGAGAAGATCGACAGTGAGATCATCTTCATCCTCATCCCACACATCGTTCGCGGACAAGATTACAGCGAACTGAATCACCGCGCGATTGATGTTGGAACAGGCAACGGAATCGACCTGCGTCGTGTTTCAAGACCTTCGTCGAATACTCCGGCAACTTCAGCGCCGCAGACTCCGGTTCCGCTTTCGCAGCGCCCGCCTGCTCCGGCAGCACAACCGCCAGCCCAGCCTGCTACACAGAGCACCCCACAAACTACGGGGCAGACGTCAGGTCAATCTCCGAACCAGATTGCTTCCGCAGCGACCGAAGCACCGCCGGCAAACGGTGCAGCGGCCGCTGCCAACGCAAACACGCCGTCTAACGCGGTTACGCCGATGAGTTTGCGGTTTGATCCGCCAAGCATTGCGCCGAACGCGGGTTCCACGTTCACGATGAACGTGATGATGGCGGGTGGCAAGGACATCTACTCCGCACCCATGCAGATCATCTACGATCCGAATCTGCTGCAATTGGTCAACGTATCGAACGGAGACTTCCTCTCTCGCGACGGACAGGCCGTCGCGCTGGTGCATCGAGAAGATTTAGGAACGATCCAAGCGAATGCGACACGTCCACCCGGTTCCGGTGGCGTAAGCGGAGACGGCATCCTCTACGCGCTGACCTTCCAGGCAAAAGCCAAAGGGCAAGCGAACGTGAGTATCCGCGCAAACGTGAAGAACAGCGCCATGCAGACTGTGCCGGCGGCTGTCTCCTCCGGAGTGATCACCATTAAATGAGAGTTGTTCGTTGAGTAAAATGAAGTATTGAAACTAATGTCCTGGTTGAAGCTTAGAGTTGCGAAGGCGAATCAACGCGGTTTAACGCTGGTCGAGTTGATCGTCGCCATCACTATCATTTCTATCTTGATGGGAGCCGCTGTTCCCATCGCGCGCAACGTGATCAAGCGCGAGAAGGAGCGCGACCTTCGCCGGGCACTCTGGGAGATGCGCGACGCCATCGACCGCTACAAAGACGCCGCCGACCGTGGAGCCTTCCAGATCAAGGTGGGGACAGAAGGATATCCGCCCGATCTGGAGACATTGGTCGAGGGAGTAGACGTGCAAGGAAAAAAAGTTCGCTTCTTGCGCCGGATCCCGATGGATCCCATGACCGGCAAAGCGGAATGGAACCTGCGCTCCATGCAGGACGATCCTCATTCCACTTCATGGGGTGGGCAAAACGTCTTTGACGTGACCACAAAATCAGAAGGTACCGCGATGGACGGCACAAAGTACAAAGAATGGTGACCAAGCTACAATCCGCGAAAAAGCAGCGAGGGTTCACGCTGGTGGAGTTGATGATCGTCATCATGATCATTGGCATACTCGCCGCCATCGCCGCGCCCATCTACGCGCAGTCCATCATCCGCGCAAAAGAAGCGACACTCCGCCAAGACCTCTACCATTTGCGACAAGCGATTGATGCCTACACAATGGACAAGCAGCGCGCGCCGCAATCGCTGGATGACCTTGTGACCGCTGGCTATTTCCGCGAGATCCCTAAGGATCCATTCACGGGAAAGAACGATACATGGGTTGTTGCCCAAGAAGACGTGATGTTAAGCATTGACCAGAACGAGCCCGGCATCTCTGACGTCCACAGCGGCGCAAGTGAGATTTCTCCGGATGGCACCGCTTACAGCTCCTGGTAAGTTCCCGCAGCAGCCTCGGCTCCTCCTCTCGGTATAATCCCAGTCATGGCAGTCGCTACCATTCCCGACACATACACCCCGGTGCGCGCTCCTCGCGGCACTACGCTTACCTGCAAAGGATGGCAGCAGGAAGCGGCCATGCGCATGCTGATGAACAACCTCGATCCTGATGTGGCGGAGCGTCCGCAGGATCTGGTGGTTTACGGCGGAACCGGAAAGGCCGCGCGCAATTGGCCGGCTTACCACGCCATCCTCCGCTCGCTTACGGCGTTGGAGAATGACGAGACGTTGCTGGTGCAATCCGGAAAGCCGGTTGGCGTTTTCAAAACGCACGAGTATGCCCCACGGGTGTTGATCGCAAATTCCAACCTGGTAGGACATTTCTCCAACTGGGAAAAGTTCAACGAGCTAGAGCGTGCCGGGCTGATGATGTACGGCCAGATGACCGCTGGCTCGTGGATATACATCGGCTCACAGGGAATCGTGCAAGGAACATTCGAGACATTTGCCGCTGCTGCAGAAAAGCATTTTGGCGGATCACTCGAAGGAAAACTCGTAGTCAGTGGCGGTATGGGTGGCATGGGTGGCGCGCAACCACTCGCAGCGACTATGGCCGGAGCGGCGTTCCTCGGCATTGACATCGATGCTGAGCGAATCAAAAAGCGCCTCAAGACCGGATACTGCGACTTCATGGTCAACACTCTAGATGAAGCGCTGCGCATCCTCAAGAATGCTGTCCGGAAGAAAGAAGCTGTTTCCGTCGGCTTGGTAGGAAATTGCGCTGACGTCATCCCGGAACTTGCCGCGCGCGGCGTGGTGCCTGATCTGCTCACAGACCAGACATCCGCGCATGATCCGCTGAACGGATACATTCCGAATGGGATGTCACTGGAAGAAGCGAACGCGTTACGTAAAGCCGATTCCAAAGGCTACCTTGAAAAGTCGCTCGACTCCATCGCTCGTCATGTGGAAGGAATGTTGGCGTTGCAAAAGTTGGGTTCGGTCACCTTTGACTACGGAAACAACATCCGCACCTTCGCACATCAGCGCGGAGTGAAAAGCGCGTACGACTTTCCCGGATTCGTTCCGGCGTATATTCGTCCTCTTTTTTGCGAAGGGCGCGGCCCGTTTCGGTGGGTAGCGCTTTCGGGAGAAGCTTCCGATATCGCCGTCACAGACGACCTTGTACTTGAGCTTTTTCCGCAGAATGAAATCTTAAAGCGATGGATTAACCTTGCGCGGAAACGGATTAAGTTTCAAGGTCTTCCCGCAAGGATTTGTTGGCTCGGGTACGGTGAGCGCGCACAGTTCGGACTAGCCATGAATGACCTGGTAAAGAAGGGAAAACTCAAGGCGCCCATCGTGATCGGACGCGACCATTTGGATTGCGGCTCCGTAGCGTCTCCTTACCGCGAGACCGAATCGATGCTCGACGGCAGCGACGCCATCGCCGATTGGCCCATCCTCAACGCGCTCTTGAATACTGCCAGCGGGGCTAGTTGGGTATCAGTGCACAATGGCGGGGGAGTGGGCATTGGATACTCGCTGCATGCCGGCCAAGTCACTGTCGCCGATGGCACAGAGATGATGGCAAAGCGCATCGAGCGGGTTCTCACGACGGATCCAGGCATGGGAATCATCCGCCATGTCGATGCCGGATACAAAGAGGCGGAAGAGTTTGCTGCCAAAGCTGATGTGAAAGTCCCCATGAAAGACCAGAAGCACTAACGCAGGATGCTTCTTTTAACCAACATCTCTCAACTGCTCACCCTCCGCGGTTCGAACTCCGCGCGGCGTGGTCGCGAACTCGATGACGTCGGTCTTATCGAAGATGCTGCCGTGCTCTGTGCTGGTGGTCGTATCGTTGTTGCAGGGAAGCAGCGCGAGATTCTGCGGCATCCATGGATCAAGAAACACAAACGCAAGATCAAAGAGATTGATTGCGCGAACAAGACAGTCTTGCCTGGCTTCGTTGACTCCCACACTCATCTGGTCTTCGCCGCGCCTCGTCTCATCGATTTCGAGAAGCGGATTGCAGGAGCAAGCTATCAAGAGATTTCCGCTGCAGGCGGCGGAATCCGCTCCAGCGTTGAAGGAGTGCGAAAGGCGAGTGAAGCCAAGCTTGCGGATGGCGCGCTGAAAGTGCTCGACCAGATGCTGGCCTCGGGCACAACGACGGTCGAAGCGAAATCCGGATATGGCTTGAATCTCGATGCGGAGATGAAATCTCTACGTGCAATCCGACGCGCCGCCAAACAATGGCCTGGAGCTGTGGTTCCGACTTTGCTCGGCGCCCACGTCGTTCCCGCAGAGTTTAAGGACAAGCGCGACGACTATGTCCGCCTGGTTTGCGAGAAGATGGTACCGGAGGCTGCGAAGAAGCAGCTGGCGCAATTTGTAGATATCTTCTGCGAGGAAAATGCATTCAGCGTCGAAGAAACGGAAGAGGTCTTTGCTGCCGCTGAGAAGCATGGGCTGAAAACTCGTGCACACGTGGGACAGTTCACTGCCTGTCCGCTGGAATCGCTCCTGAATTTCGGACCCGCATCGTTCGACCACTTGGATAACCTACTCGAAGCTGATCTTCCCAAGCTGGCATTAAGCAACACCGTCGCGACGCTCGTGCCCGGAGCGAATTACTTCCTCGGACATTCGCGATTTCCCGATGCCCGCAAGCTGATTTCCGCTGGCGTTGCGGTCGCACTCGCCACCGATTTCAATCCAGGCACCTCGCCAACGTCGAACATGCAGTTCATTCTTTCACTCGCCTGCACTCATATGAAGATGTCGCCCGTGGAAGCGATATGCGCCGCCACGATTAACGGGGCGCACGCGTTACTGATGGGTGATCGCAAAGGAAGCATCGAACCGGGCAAGGACGCCGACATGGCCATCTTCGATGTGAACGACTATCGCGAGATCGCTTACTGGTTCGGTGGGAACAATTGCGAGATGACCATCGCGAACGGAAACGTAGTGACGGGCTAGCTAATTGTCTCTCTGATTTTCTTCCAAAGCTCGTCTTTGCCTGCCCCGGTCTTTGCCGAGTACGGCAGCAGCTCCGCTCCGAATTCCTTCGACAATGCGGACATGGATTGCTTCAACTTATTTCCGGATAGGCGGTCGGCTTTCGTTGCCACCAACTGAAATGGGCGGCCCACCTTGCGCATCCAGTCGAGCAATTGCAGGTCGCTCTTCTGCGGCGGAATATTCGAATCAATAAGACACATGCAGAGCCGCAATTGTTGGCGATCAGCAAGATACGGCTCGATAAACTTTGGCCACTCACCCACGATTGCCTTTGGCACGCGCGCGTAGCCGTATCCGGGCAGGTCAGCCAGCATTAGCTCGGGATTCGGCTTCGGTGTCCCGAAAGTTACCGTGAAGAAGTTGATGGTCTGCGTGCGTCCGGGAGTATTGCTCACGTTTGCCATCTTCGTTCCCACCAGCGAATTCAGCAGGCTGGACTTGCCAACGTTGGAGCGTCCGAGAAATGCGATTTCTGGGACGTCCCCCGCAGGGAACTGGTGCGGCGCAGCGGATGACGTGACGAATTGTGTGATGACTTTCATTGGCAATGCAAAAGAAAAAGCCCGCCTGTAGAGCGGGCTCTTTCAATTCTACTAGACTGCGAGTTACTGTCTCGCGACCGGAGTCTCCGGCGCGCTTGGGACGGCAGAGATGGGTTGATCTTCCGGCTCGGTATAGTGCGGTAGGGGACGCTCTAACGCAATCGCCAGGACTTCATCCATCCTATCCACGAAGTTCAGCTTGAGGGCGTTACGGAGTATCTCCGGAACCTCGGCCAAGTCTTTCTCGTTATCCTTTGGCAGGATGATCTCAAAGATACCGGCGCGATGTGCTGCGAGCAACTTCTCTTTCAATCCGCCGATGGGCAGCACTTTTCCGCGCAACGTGATCTCGCCGGTCATGGCGATATCGCGCCGCACAGGAATCTTGCTCAGCGCCGAAGCCAATGCCGTAGCCATGGTGATTCCGGCAGACGGGCCATCCTTCGGGATTGCGCCCTCGGGCACGTGCACGTGGATATCCAGGTTGCGATAGAAATCACGCGGAAGTCCAAGCCGGTTCGCGCGTGAGCGAACATAACTCATCGCGGCCTGCGCGGATTCCTGCATCACGTCGCCTAGTTTGCCTGTAAGTGTGAGCTTGCCTTTGCCTTCCACGGCGCTGACTTCAGTGCTAAGGATGGAGCCGCCCACTTCCGTCCAGGCAAGTCCGGTAACCAGGCCGATCTCGCTCTTCTCGTGCGCGAGTGTGTCGCGGAATTTAGCAACGCCCAGAAATTCGTTGATGTTTTCCGCGGTGATGGCAATCTTGTAGTTCGCGCCATCCTTCACAACGCGACGCGCCACTTTGCGGCAAACGTTGCCAATCTCGCGCTCAAGGTTGCGCACGCCGGCTTCGCGTGTGTACGAGCGAATGATCTCTTGGATGGCGCCGATGTCGAAGCTGACGTTTACATCGGTAAGTCCGGTGTTCACGAGCTGTTTCTTGACCAAGTACTGCTTGGCGATCTCTACCTTTTCGAGTTCCGTGTATCCGTGCAGCCGCAGCACTTCCATGCGGTCTTGCAGCGGAGCCGGAATGGTGTGCATCACATTCGCAGTCGCCACGAAGAAGACCTGCGAGAGGTCATACTCAACGTCGAGGTAGTGGTCAACGAACATGAAATTCTGTTCGGGATCGAGGACTTCGAGCAACGCCGCTGAAGGATCCCCGCGGAAATCGGAGGCCATCTTGTCCACTTCGTCCAGCATGAAGACCGGGTTCTTTGTGCCCGCCTTCTTCATCATCTGAATGATCTGTCCCGGTAGCGCACCGATGTATGTGCGGCGATGTCCGCGGACTTCCGCTTCATCGCGCACTCCGCCCAGCGACATGCGTACGAACTTGCGTCCCGTCGCTTTTGCGATGGACATACCAAGTGAGGTCTTGCCCACGCCCGGAGGTCCGACAAAGCAGAGGATCGATCCTTTGGGGTTTTTTACAAGCTGCCGAACCGCAAGGAACTCGAGAATGCGCTCTTTGATCTTCTCCAGACCATAGTGGTCTTCGTTCAAAATCTTCTCTGCGCGCTCGATGTTACGGATCTCTTTGGACTTCTTCTTCCATGGAACCGCGAGCAGCCAGTCAAGGTAGTTGCGCGAGACAGTCGACTCCGCCGACATGGGCGGCATCAACTCAAGCTTCTTCAGTTCCTGGATGGCCTTGTCGTGAACTTCCTTCGGCATCCCGGCTGAATCCACTTTTTTCTTCAGCTCGTCCCACTCGCTCTTTTCGCCGCGACCCAGCTCTTTCTGGATGGCCTTGATCTTCTCGTTGAGGTAATACTCTTTTTGCGCGCGCTCCATCTGCCGCTTCACGCGGGTCTGGATGGTGCGGTCCATGTTGAGCTTTTCAATCTCGATGTCGAGTACATCAGCGATGCGGTTCAAGCGCTCAGTTGGGTCGAATATTTCGAGCAGGTCCTGTTTTTCTTCGATGGAAAGCTGGAGGTTCGCAGCGATAGTGTCCGTAAGTTTCGCCGGATCTTCCATGCGCACTGCTGCGATCATCGTCTCGTAGTTCAATGATTGGCAAAGCTTTACGTATTGTTCGAAGAGGGAAGTGACTTTCTGCATCGCCGCTTCAAGAGTCGGCGTCACTTCGGTCGTGAACTTAGAAGTCTTGATGATGGCGCGCAGGTATCCTTGTTCATCAACCACTTGCTGGATTTTGCCGCGCTCCAGTCCTTCTACCAGGACTTTGATATTGCCGTCGGGAAGTTTTAGGCTCTGCACGATGTTTACGATTGTGCCTACCTGGAAGATCTCGTGCGGCTTGGGTTCGTCCACGCTGGCGTCGTGCTGCGTCGCCAAAAAGATCTTGCGATCTCCGGCAAGCGCCTCTTCCAATGCGCGGACACTCGATTCGCGGCCAACCACAAACGGAGTCATCATGAACGGAAAGATGACAACGTCCCGAATGGGCATCATGGGCAGGTTACGTGTCTCGAATTTGTCCTTGGTCTGGGTCACTCATTTCCTCGTATTCTTGGTCGGTCGTGCGGTTAGCCGGCTTTCTCAAGGTTAGCGATGGAGACGTCGCGATTGTCTACCATCTCCTTAGTTACCTCGAATTCCTTCAAACGCTTCTGACTAGGCAGATGGTACATCAAGTCCAGCATGAGTTCTTCAAGAATCATGCGGAGACCACGGGCGCCAACCTTGCGGTTCATCGCCTCGCGCGATATCGCGCTGACGGCCTCATCAGTGAACTTCAGTTTGACATTCTCAAACTCGAACAAGCGCTGATACTGCTTGAGGATCGCATTCCTCGGTTTAGTCAGGATCTCGATCAATGCCGCTTCGTCCAGATCATTCAAGACGCCGATTACTGGCAAGCGTCCTACAAACTCAGGGATAAGCCCGAACTTGATCAGGTCCTGCGGCTCCATCTGCTGAAGCAATTCGGAATCCCGCTTGTTCGGATTGATGACCGGTGTCTGGCCATTCTTGTCTTTATCTTTAGAGTCAGCTCGGAAGCCCAAAGATTTTTTTCCTGCGCGACGGCTGATAACTTTTTCCAAGCCAACGAAAGCGCCACCGCAGATGAAGAGGATGTTGGTGGTGTCCACCGGGGTGAATTCCTGGTGGGGATGCTTGCGTCCGCCCTGCGGCGGAACATTGGCGACGGTGCCTTCAAGGATTTTCAGCAGCGCCTGTTGGACGCCTTCACCCGAAACATCGCGGGTGATGGACGGGTTTTCGTCCTTGCGGCCGATCTTGTCGATCTCATCTATATAGATGATGCCGGTCTGAGCGCGGGCTACATCGCCATCGGCTGCTTGCAGCAGCTTGAGAATGATGTTTTCCACGTCTTCGCCGACATAGCCGGCTTCGGTGAGAGTAGTCGCGTCCACGATGGCAAAGGGGACATCCAGCATCTTCGCCAGAGTCTGCGCAAGAAGCGTCTTGCCGGTCCCTGTCGGACCGACCAGCATGATGTTGGACTTCGCCAACTCTACGCCATCGCCATTGCGATTCTTGTTCATGTGCACGCGCTTGTAGTGGTTGTAAACCGCTACCGCGAGCTTTTTCTTCGTGCGCTCTTGCCCGATGACGTACTCATCAAGAAATGCCTTTACTTCTTGCGGTTTAGGCAAGTGGTTGGGAGCCGCCGATGCGTGGGTCTCAGAGCGGTCGTCTTCCAAGATGGAATTGCAGACGGCGACGCACTCATCGCAGATGTAGGCCCTGGGATAATCGCTAGGGGAAGAGATCAGTTTGGCGACAGCGTCTTGTGATTTATGGCAAAACGAGCAACGAAGAGATTCTTCCGAACCTGTACGCGTTTTCAAAGTTGTTACTCCTAGTCCGGGATGGCCCCGGGTTCCCGGCCAGACTAATGCCTCAGTCTGCACTGATTCACTAGTCTGTTCCACTTACTTCAGTCACTAATTCCGACTTACAGTTCTTGCTATTTGTGTTTGAAGATGATGTCGTCCACAATGCCGTAATCTTTGGCTTGCTTTGCGTTCATGATGAAATCGCGCTCGACGTCTTTTTCCACTTTGTCCAGTTTCTGTCCTGAGTGCTTTGACATGATTTGGTTCGTGATCTCGCGCATCCTGAGGATTTCGCGCGCGTGAATGTCAATATCTGTAGCCTGGCCGGAGAGCCCGCCCATTGACGGCTGGTGGATCAAAATTCTGGCATTCGGCAGCGCAAATCGTTTGCCTGCCGCACCTGCACACAAAAGGAGGGCACCCATGCTGGCTGCCTGCCCAATACAGATAGTAGTTACATCAGGGCGGACGAATTGCATAGTGTCATATATGGCCATCCCTGCCGTGATCGATCCGCCCGGCGAATTGATGTACATCTGGATGTCCTTTTCCGGGTCTTCCGCCTCCAGGAAAAGCAACTGGGCGATGATCAAGTTGGCTACCGTGTCATCCACAGGAGTGCCAAGAAAGATGATGTTGTCGCGAAGCAGGCGCGAATAGATGTCATAGGCGCGTTCACCGCGGCTGGTCTGCTCCAGCACTGTTGGAACCAGATACATTTGTGGATCTTTTGTCTGCACTTGCACCTTCTCAGGGGAGCCCTGTCGCCTTAGCGGAGGGCGGGATATTGCGGACCGCTTACGCGGACCGGCTGTAAAGAAAATCCAAGGCCTTCTCATTGCGGATACGGTCTCTCAATCGATCGAGCGACCCTTCCTTGGTCAAACGAGAACGCAGAGCTTCAACTGTTTGCTTCGTTTGTGCTGCGGCGATTTCCAACTCTTTTTCGATGTCTTCTTCCGTCGCGTCTAACTTTTCCAAGTCGGCAATCTTATCCAGTAGCAGGGAAGCCTTCACCTCACGAACGGCAGCGTCCTTCTGGGCAAGGCGGAGACGGTCGAAATTCATCTTGCGCATGTCTTCCGTTTTCATCCCTTGCGCTGCGAGCGCGCGGAATCCGCGTTCCAGCCGGACATCGATCTGCCTGTCGATCAACGCCTGCGGTACCGGGAAATCATTCTTGGCGACAAGGTCGTCTATCAACTTCTCTTTTTCTTTGTGCTCGATTTCATGCTTGCGCTCCGATTCCATGTTCTCGCGGATGCGCGACTTCAATTCGTCAAGGGTTGCGAATTCGCCCAACTCCTTGGCGAATTCGTCATTAAGTTCCGGCACAGTCTTTTTCTTCACGCCTTGGATCTTGATGGCGTAGTTCATGACCTGTCCAGCCAAACGCTGGTCATTGAAGTCTTCAGGATAGCTAACATCGAAATGACGTTCGTCGCCGGGCTTCGCGCCACGAAGGTTCTCAGAAAAATCCTTCACTGTATTCTTGCCACCGATCTCAACCAGCACCTCGTCAACTTCGACTGGCTTCGCAATCTCGTCCTCGACTTGCTGGTTGATAGCTTCTTGCACTGGGGAGGGTGAATCCGGCTTCTCTGCTTTCTTTGATGCAAGTTCCGCCTTCTTCTCTGCCACTGCTTTGCTGCCTTTTGCCGTTCCCGTAAAGGAAATCTGGGCGTAATCCCCGTCGCGCAGCTCGCGGTCTTCCACTGCCTCATAGCCAGCTTGCCGTTCCTGCAGGCTCTTCAGTGCTTCGTCGAGTTCGGCGTCTGAAACCCTGATGTCCTTGCGTTTAGTCTTCAGGTCCGTGTAGCCGGAGACGTTGATGTCCGGCAAGACCTCGAAAACCGCTTTGAACGTCAAAGGATCACCTTGCTGAAAATGTAGGTCCGTTACCCGTGGTTGCGACACTGGCAGCAGCCCTTGCTTCTCTACTTCGGCACGAAAGTGCTCGGGGATTAGCGCGTCCACAACTTCGCTACGGACATCGTCCATAAACCGGCTCTTAATGATGGTAGAAGGGACCTTCCCCGCGCGGAATCCGGGGATTCGCGCCAGCTTCTGGTACTTCTTAATGGTCTTTTCAGTCGCCTTCGAAACTACGTCCGCTGGGATCTCTACGGAGATCTCCCGCTTGCAGGCTTCGTTCATCGGAGCTTCAGCCCCGTGGTCGTGCGAGTGGGCGTGCCCATGGTCATGATCGTGACCGGCGTGGTCGTGATCATGGTCGTGAGAATGTTCGTTCTCTTCCACAGCCGTCGACGTGGAGGCGGCGGGTTTCGGCTGCTCCGGTGACTCAGCTTTGCCGGTCTTCTTCTTTGTATCGGTTTTCGCTTCAGGAGAACTCAAGAGATATTGCCTTCTTTTCAAACTTAGGTGTGTTCGAGCGGGCCACTGGTAGGGAGCCAGAGGCGTGCGCGAAGCTCCAGTTTAAATAGTGGTGAGCACTGCGGTCAAACTTGGAAGCCGCATTTTTTCAGGGCTGATTAAGTAACCTTCGTAGTCTTACTTGACTTGGATGATGCAGAATAGAATTAGTTTCGACGGGAGAACCGATTTGCTTTACATCTTCTGGGAATTTCAAGCTAGGCCGGAGAAGATCGCCGAATTCGAGCGGGCATACGGCAGCAACGGTGATTGGGCACAACTGTTTCGCAACAGTCCAGACTACAAAGGTACGACGCTGGGGAAAGATCTTGAAACTCCCGGCCGCTATCTCGTGACTGACATTTGGGAGAACGCAGCGGCTTTTCAACACTTCAAGAACAATCACGAAGACGAGCACGATCAACTCGATAAGCGTTGCGAAGAACTAACAGTTAAAGAAGTACGCATCGGAAACTTCGAACCCTTATGAAACCGGCCCTCGCTCTCTCGCCTCTTCAAATCCTCAATCAGGACGTGACCAGTTGCACACTCTGCCCGCGACTCGTTGAATATCGCGAGCGCATCGGCCGCGAGAAGCGTCGCGCCTACTTGGATTGGGAATATTGGGCCAAGCCTGTTCCCGGCTTCGGAGACCACAACGCCCGGGTCCTGATCTTGGGCCTGGCGCCGGGCGCTCACGGCTCGAACCGAACGGGACGCCCTTTCACTGGCGATGGCTCCGGATACTTCATGTACCCGGTACTCCATCACACTGGCTTCGCATCTCAATCGAGCGCGACCCATCGCGATGATGGACTCAAATTGCATGACGCATACATCACCGCCGTAGGACGTTGCGCCCCGCCGCTCAACAAGCCCACTCCGGAAGAACTTTCAAACTGTTCCATTTTTCTCGACAGGGAATTGGCACTCTTCAAGAATTTGCGGGTAGTAATCACGTTGGGGAAAATCGCATTCGATGCGTATCTGCGAGCGCTCAAGCGTGAGGGAGTAATCAGTAGCGGAGCGGCTTACACCTTCGGACACGCCGCAGAATACAAATTGCCAAATGGAATCATCCTGCTCGCTTCCTACCATCCTTCAATGCAGAACACCAACACGGGCAGGCTCACGGAAAAGATGTTCTCGGAGATTTTCCTACGGGCGAGGCGGCTGCTGAAGTAGCTTGGCATTTCTGATCGTCGGAATCTCGACCACCGCAACCCACTGTCCATTGCGGATTTCCTTCATGACCATCCTCCCACCGAGCATCTCCGCGGCCACTTCCGGCGATACATCACTGTGGTAATCAAAGAAACGCTGATTTGCGCGCTCCCAGAAATCCCAATAAAACAGGCGGCGCGGTGGCTCGTACTTCGTAGAAAAGAGCAAAACGATATCGTAATCAGTGTTCTGCTTCGCCAGGATGACTTGGTCGAACGAGAAATTCTCAATTTTCACTACACGCACCGGACTTGTGACATATCCGAGATACGGTTTCGTGAGTTCGTCTGTTGCTGGCCATGCCGTCAGCACCCGCGCATGTGGGAACCGCTTCTGAATGTAGTCAGCGGCATGCTGATGCGCTTGGACGAAATCGGCGTAGTTGAGATTGTCTTCCGGTGAAAATCTGTACGGCGGATTAATGAACCATCCCACAACGAAAGCAGCGCAGACGAACGCAATCACCCATTTCCACTCCTGCACCCTTCTCCACAACGTGGACATCGCGACGATGATCACCAGCGGAATCACCGGCATCATGTATCGGGCCAGCACCGCGCCACCGATCAGTGAATGAATAATGATGTGCGCGAGGATCAACACGGCAAACACAAATTGAGTGGAAATCGCGATTCGCCGCCGCTCGCCGATCGCAGGCAGAAGCATCGCCGCTAACATTGCCAGCGTCAGCATCCACAGGTTCATGTGTCCGAACGCCTGCCAGATGCGTTGTACCGCTGCCAGGACGAATCGCAAGGGGCTCAGCGTTGCTGCGACGTTGTAACGAAAAAATTCCGGATTCCCGAAGACATACCCTGTCCGGTAGTAGTGATACGCGAACCACAGCGCCAGCGGGACTGCCGGAATCAGTAGCGAGGCCGCTTTGCTGAGCCGAGGGTTGTCTCGCCCTATTGATCGCGAAATCATTACACCATCTTCCAAGCTGCGGAAACTGACGTCCCACGACATGCGGCTCAATAAAACGAAGATCATTTCCCACGCAAACAGCGCGAGCGGAGTGACAATCGCCGTCTCCTTAGCCAGTGCTGCCAATGCGAATGCAACGACACAAGACCAGCGACGATCTTCGAAATAGAGCCGCAGTCCCCAAAGCGTCAGCGCAGTCGCGGGAAGGTCAGCATGCGCCAGCGAACTCTGCGCAAAGAAAACCGGATAGACCGCGAAACACAATGTTGCAGCGAAGGCCACCTGCTTATTCGCGACTCGCTTCGCCAGCAAGTACACCTGCAATAGCGCGAACGACGCCACCAGAAGCATTGCGGCTCGCGTCACCACGATCGAATACCCAAGCAGCTTCCACCACAACGCGAGATAAAACACCGGCAGCGGCGGATGGGCGTTAGAAAGCGTTGTGGTCGGAATCAAGTCGCCGGAGAGAAAGAAGTCACGCGCGAGGGGAATGTAGTAGCCGGCTTCGTCCCAGAAGTAGGGAAGGCGAAGCAGCGTTGCATGCGCAGCGAGCACGCCAGCATATACTCCCGCGAAAATCAGTGCGCTTCGACGCAGGTCGAATCTCTCGGCCATCTCTTTCACGACTGGAAGTGTAAATGAATGTTGCTGAGGCGATGACGGCAACACCAGAGCGCCACTGCGAATCCTACAAAGAACGGAGACTCTCTCATGATCTGGTTCATTTGCCTTGCATTCGTATTTCTGTGGATCGTCGCTCTCGTTGCGCAGATCGGCGGCTCTTATGCTCATGCGCTGCTCGCAGTCGCAGCTGTCGTTTTCATCGGAAACTTTGTCATGGGTAAGAAGAAGCGGGTTAGGGCCTGACCGGGAATATGCATAAAAGCGCCTGAAAATGCGCCTTCCCGCGCGATATAATTGAAGCTACTCTCTTGGAGCTTCAACAATGTATCGGTTCCCCCGGGCCCTGGTTTCCTCTCTGGCATTCTTCTTAGCCGTTGCACCATCCTTCGCAACTTCAAACCAAACGCAAGATGTTGTCGTCAACTCCGGCGTCCCCTTGCACATTGTTCTCGATGAACGTGCCTCCTACACCAAAGTCGGACAGCCCCTCATCGGACATCTCTCCGAACCGGTCTATGTCTTCGATCGGCTTGCCCTCCCGAGCGGAACCGCGGTGCTCGGGAAAGTAGTTGACGCGCGTCCCGTTACAAAACGAAAGCGGTTGAATGCGCTCTCGTCAGGCGACTTCACTCCGCTACGTGAGCCAGTCGTGAATTTCTACAGCATCATTCTTTCAGACGGCACAGAGCTGCCTATCCAAAGCTCCGCCGCTCAACGCGATTCCGCCGTGGTGCGAATGGGGTCCGCAGCCGATAGCAAAGGTTTATGGAAGCAGTTGAAGAACACCGCGAAGGGCGCTATATCCAACGAGAAGCGCAATGTGGACCAGGCGATTCATCGTCCTAATAAGTTGCAATGGGCGAAGAACAGCCTTCTCGCCCGACTGCCCTATCATCCGCAAGCATTTGATCCAGGCACTCAATTCGTCGCAGAACTGCAAGCGCCTCTCAAGCTGCGTTCCGGCGAAAGCGGCGCCGCCAATACCGAACTACTTGGGACTCCGCCTCCCGCCGACAGCATCCTCCGCGCTCGATTGATCACGGATGTAAGTTCTGCCACGAGCCATTGGGGAGATCCAGTGGAAGCTTTGCTCACGCAACCGCTGATCGTTGGCGATAGAAGGCTGATTCTCCCCGAAGGCACTCGCCTGATGGGCAAAGTGACTCGTGCTGTTCCTGCCAAGCGTCTAGGCAAGAATGGACAACTCAGCTTCACATTCAGGCAGATGATTTTGCCCTCCGGCGTAGCTCAAACTATTAAAGGACAGCTCGCCGCAGCAGATGCCGCCTCCAACGTCAAGATGGACCAGGAAGGGAACACCCGTGCCGCTGAACCCAAAGCGAAGTATCTGGTCCCGCTCGGATTATTGCTGCTCTCGCAGTCAATGGCTGAGAACGATGAAGATGGAATCAATGGTAGCCAACCGGGCTCTGCAAACAGCGGAATCGCAGGAAACGGCTTCGGACTTACCGGAAGATTGATAGCATTCACCGCCGGGTCAAGAGCCTTTGCATTCGGACTGGGTTATTACGGCGCCAGCCGTGCCATCTACTCACGATTCATCGCTCGCGGTCACGACGTCATTTTCCCGCGTAACACTCAGGTGGAAATAAAAATAGGGGCCGCTGAAAATCAACAGCCCCTTCCATTACGGTAACGCGATATTCACCGTTGCGGTTTGCCCTGAGCCGATTGTGACGCTCACTGAAGTTGTTGTTCTACCGGTTGCGCTCGCCGTCACCGTGTAGGTCCCCACAGGTATCCAATTCGTCGCATACGCTCCGGAGGAATTTGTGGTCAGCGTCTTTGACGTTGCGATCACTCCGCCAACGATCTTCACGGTCGCACCCGGAATGACTGCTCCGGTCGTCTTGTTGGTCACTACTCCGCTTATCTTGCCCGCCGTAGCGATCGGAATGTTCGTCGTCGTTGTTGCGCCGGCTGTCACCGCCACGTTCGCAGTGCTTGAGAGCCATCCGGATTTACTGGTCGTCAACGTGTAATTCCCCGGAGGCACATTCAGCAACACATACGCGCCATTGGCGTCGGTCGTATTGCTTCCTCCCGAATACGACACCACCACTCCAGCGACACCCTTATTGTTTCGCGCGTCCACTACGTTCCCGATCATATTTCCCGTGGGTCGGTTGATCTGAATCGACACACTCTTGGTGTCTTGCAATCCGTCGCTGTTGGTTGCGGTCAGGATTATCTCGTAATAGAAGTATCCGATCGCGTCATGGTTCTCGACCGTAAATGTCCCGCCGCTGCCGGTCGTCTGCGCAGCTGTGTGCACGTGGTCCTGATGATGAAGCAGGATTGTCCATTGCAGTGAAGCTCCAGAGAGCGTGCCGTCTTTCGCATCCGTCGCAGATCCGGCATACGTGACCTGGTCGCCGATGTTGTACACCGCGCCATTAGCTGGCGCAGTGATGGTCGCCGTCGGCGGCGTGCTACCGATAGTGATCTTCACCTGCGCTGTCGAACTCAACCCTTTGGTGTTCGTCACGGTAAGCACGGCTGTGAAGGTTTGCGTCGTTGCGGAATTGTAAGTGTAAGTAGGATTTGCATTGGTAGATGTACCGGTACCATCGCCGAAATCCCAACTGTAAGTCAGCGTCCCGCCATTCGGATCAGACGATCCTGCGCTGCTGAAGTTCACCGTCAGCGGGGAAGCGCCTGAAGTCGGTGTCCCCGATGCTTTCGCAACAGGCGGCAGGCTACCGGTGTATCGGATGCGCCAAACATTTCCTGTCGTAAATCCAACGTAATAAAGATTTCCGTCCGGCCCCTGCACAATATTGTTAGGCGATTCAACTCCTGTCGCGAATGTCTTGACAGAGGTTATGTTTCCCGTAGTGGGGTCGATCACAGCGCGCTTGATCCACGCGTTGTTGTAGTCCGCGAAGAAGAGATTGTTCTGGTATTGCGTCGGGTACTTCGTTCCCGTGTAAAAGATCGCACCCAGGACGGCGGCTCCACCGCCATTGTGGTTATAAGCGTAGATCGGCGCGGTCGTCGAACTTGCGGGCACGGGTGAGCAGTTCGAAGGGAAGTCAGTTTGATAACGCGGCTGGCTCACCGTCGTTAGTTGGCCTGTGGTGTTCAATCCGCCTTCGAAACACGGCCAGCCAAAATTTTTCCCTTTGCCGCGATTGATCTCCTCCCAGGTGTACCAGCCCACATCGGCAATATAAAGGTCGCTCACCGTTCCCGGCTTGATCGAAAAACTGTACGGATTGCGCAGACCGTAGTCCCACACCTTTGAGCGATTGGCATTTACATCGCCGTTATAAAAAGGATTTGAAGTGAATCCTTGTCCGGATTTGGTAATGTGCAATACCTTGCCATTAAGGATGTCGAGATTCTGCGCCCGAAATGCATGCGCGCTCGTACCCGATGAGCTACCGCCCTCGCCGAGACTAAGGAACATACTTCCATCAGACGCGAACATCACCCGATCGATCGTATGTTCGTGCGCATCGTTGGGCATGCAGTCTTGGTTGATCCCCGAGCAGCCCGGCGTCGACACTTTTCCTAGGATGATCGTCTCGCTCCCGGCCAGTGCCTTGTCCGGATTGTTCGGATCAGCTTGAAAGCGACTTAATCGCTCGGTCGCGGGATTGAACTGGTTTCGTGGAGTGACCGCAGGATCCTCGTACACGTAAGTGACGTATACATAGCCGTTCGTGGAGAAATTCGGATCAAATGCAAATCCGATAAGACCGCGATCCCCACCGGCGTTGATCTCTTTGCTGATGTCGAGGAAAGGCGTCGTGAGCACTGCGCCATTTTTGTAAATCTTTATGACGCCATCTTTTTGCCAGAGAAATGCTCGACCATCCGGGGCCCAAGCCAATCCGTTCAATCTATAAGGGGGAAAAGTCAGAAACTTCTCAAAGCTGAACCCGGCATCTGACGCAGTGCCTTGGGCATTCGCCATGCCCGACGTCATCATTAACAAGAGCAAACATGCAACGAACTGAACACACTTGGAACCAAGCAGGAAGGCTTTGGTGCTGGACATTTCCGTTCTCCGGAGGACTAGGATTCAGGAGAACTGGCCAATGTTGCTCAATTAGTAAACAGCGGGTTCGGAGCCAATGACAAGAAAGGAATCTGCAAGCGTGAATACAGAAAGGCAGCGCCTCAACTTTTTAGCCCATCCCACCACGCAGAACAAAAGAGGAGGCTTAAGCTATGAAACGACTTCTTTTCGTGGCAATCATCTCAATCGCGTTTTCTACATTAGCGATGTCACAGGAGGGCAGTAAGCAGACTGATAAAAAGTCGAGTAGCGGAACCGCACAGGTTTTAGAAAACCGGTTTCGAGAGTACGCGGATGCCCTCACCAAGAAAGACACGCAGGCGCTCGACAAGATCTGGGCGCCGGACTACACATTCATCAACCCCCAGGGTGAATTGGTTACAAAGGTCCAGCGCATGGAAAACATCAAATCCGGAGCTACCGAATTCCAGGCGATCAGGCCTCAGCGCGAACAGCTGAAAGTGCATGGAAACATCGCGGTGGATATTGGCCGAGTCACACTTGAGAGCACAAAATATGGTGGCAAGGAGAGTAGCGGCGAATACCGCTATATGAATGTGTGGACAAAAACGTCCGCGGGATGGCAACTACAAGCTAATCAGATCACGCGAATAGAGAAGAAGTAGGTTGTGGCAGTTGATGGCGGAGAGGGTGGGATTTGAACCCACGATACCCGTTAAGGTATGTCCGCTTTCGAGGCGGGTCGTTTCAACCACTCACGCACCTCTCCGCAACAAAAAAACCTATGCCGTTCCTGCCCTTCGCCGCCGAAAGAACGCTTTCACCTTTTCGCTGCACTCCTCGGCTAAGACTCCGGAGGTCACATCCATCAAATGGTTGAGTTTGGGATGATTCAGCACCTGCAGAACTGATTTTACCGCTCCTGCTTTTGGGTCATCGGACCCATAAACCAAGCGCGAAAGACGAGCATGCACCAGCGCTCCGGCGCACATCGCGCACGGCTCCATTGTAACAAACAACTCGCAGCCCACTAGCCGATGGTTCCCCAGCTTTCTCCCCGCTTCGCGCATCGCCACCATCTCAGCGTGCGCGCTGGGATCGCTGTCCAGCAGGTTGCGGTTGAACCCTCTGCCGATGACCTCGCCATTGCAGACTACGACTGCCCCGATCGGGACTTCTCCCGCCGTTTCCGCCAGCGCCGCCTGTTCGAGCGCTATTCTCATGAAGCGGTCGTCCGATGCTGCTTCAGGTTTGGAGTTCATCTTGACTTCCAGTGTAGCTGTTCGCTCCGAAATCTTGGCCTCATGGCCTAGACACAAGTGACATTTACTACTGAGTAACGCACGGAAAAGCCAACCAGCAACTCTGAATGTGCATTTTCAGACCCTAAATCGAACTCTGGCCGGCAAATCTTATTTCCCTTAGACAGGCAAACCCAAACCAGTTACTTAGTTCTAAACAGCCATAATCGTCGTTCCGGGTTCACCTCCGCGCCAGAGATGCACCCAAAATCCGCAACGCCCAAAGGGCAGGTTAAATAAGGGAGTAACACATGAAGAAAACAGTTCTGACAACATTCTTGCTTGCAGCGGGCATGGCGCTTGCGCAAACATCGGGCTCGAGTACAGCTACATCGAGCGACAACAACAATTCAGTCCGCGGCTGTTTGAGCGGAACCAGCGGCAACTACACCATCGCAGACCAGAACGGAAAATCCTACAAGCTCTCTGGCAACTCTGATGATTTCAAAAGCCACGTGAATCAGATGGTCGAAGTCAGCGGCACAGCAGACGCCAATGGCAACTTCAGCGCGACATCAGTGAAGATGATCTCTGATAGCTGCTCAAACAGCACGTCCAGCTCAGCGGCTCCATCAGCAGCAGGCGAAACCAGCAGCGCAGCGACGCAAAGCTCCAGCAGCACCACTGCAGCTCCTGACCAGTCACAGAGCAGCACCACGCAGCCTTCCACATCGGCTGCCGGCGCCGCCTCCACAACACCCAGCGCTTCGAATCCCAGCTCAACTTCCAGCACATCAACTGACAACGCTGGCGTTGCGAAGCCGGAATCGAATACCGGTTCCGTCTCACGCGATCAGTCAGGATACGAGCCGAAGCCGGCGACATCCGCCGACCAGAGCGCAGCCGCTCAGCCATCAAGCTCTGCTAGCTCGACTTCGACTACTACCGCACCGAGCACCAGCAATTCAATGGACACGACGAGCAATGCCAATGCAACGCCGCCTGTGACCAGCACCACCGGAACGAATCCGGACCAGACCGCGACCACTCCTTCCAGCAGCGCATCGTCTTCGACGAGCACCACCGGAAGCAACCCTACGGCCACAACTCCGGACCAGTCGACCGCGCCGGCAACCGCTCCTTCAACTAGCACCACCACTACTACTACGACCGAGACGACACCCAGCGCCGCCACCAGCACCACCGGAACGGCCGCTGATCAGACCGCTGCCTCTAGCGCCAGCACTGACAAGAGCGCTACTAGCAGCACCGCAGATCAGAATTCGACCAGCAGCACCGGCAACGCCGCCGATGCCAATGCTACGCAGACTGCTCAGAACAAGCTGCCCCAGACCGCTTCTCCGCTGCCGTTGTTAGGCCTGCTGGGATTTGGTTCACTGTTGGGTGGATTGTTCGCACGCCGTAAATAAAGAGCACCTTGCACGAAAAGGCCGCCCTCGGGCGGCCTTTGTTTTTGCTTTTCAATAGCCACTGGCCACTAGCAACTAGCCACCAGCCTTAGGTTCCTGCTGCGTCATGCAGTGAATCGCGCCCAGTCCCCAGATGAAATCACCACAGTGGATCCCGACCACCTTACGGTTCGGAAATAATTCTGCCAAAGTGTTCAGCGCCGCTCGGTCCATCGGATCATTAAACGTCGGAACCAGTACCACTCCGTTTGCGATATAGAAATTCGCGTAGCTCGCTGGAACGCGTTGTCCTTTGATAATGACTGGCGCGGGCATCTGCAAGGTTTTCACCTTCAGCTTCTTGCCGTCTTGATCAGTCGCGCTCCGCAACAACTCCAAATTTTCCTGCAGCGGCTCGTAATTGTCATCCTCACGATTCGCTTCGACCACTGTCACCACAGTATCCGGCGCGACGAACCTCGCCAGGTCGTCCACGTGTCCATGCGTATCATCCCCGGCGATACCGCGGTTCAGCCAAATAACTTTCGTCATGCCGAGGTATTCGGCGAAAACCTTTTCCACGTCACTCCGCGAGAGCCCCGGATTCCGCTGCTGCACCTCGCTTAGCAGACATTCCTCCGTCGTCAGCATTGTGCCGCGTCCGTTTACATCAATGCTGCCGCCTTCGAGCACCACGCGGATTTTCTTCCCGCCAACATCCGAGATTGGCTGCCAGCAGGGAACTCCGCAAGCTTTCGCCATCCTGCCGGCAACCTGGTCATCCAATTTCCAATCGGGATATTTCGCCCAGGCGTTGAATCGCCAATCCGTGGCACCGACTGCACCCTTGCTGTTCCGAACGAAGATCGCGCCCGAATCGCGCGTCCACACGCGGTTCGTCGGCCAAAGATGGAACCGGACATTTTCCACGGTGACGCCTGCATACCCGAGCAACTTTTGCGCTTTCGTTCTCGCGTCCGTGTCATTGACCAAAATATGTACGCGCTCACCGCGCGAGAGATGTCGGACGATGTCGGCGTACACCCAGGCGATCGGCTGGAACCGCCCCGGCCAATCCGTTGGATTATGTGGCCATGCGATCCACGTTGCGGAATGAGGCTCCCACTCCGCTGGCATCCGATACCCGAGCGAGGAAGGAGTCTTCGCCGGAGAGGCGAGACTTTTCTTTGCGGAAGTTCTCAATCCGTGAACCTGTGCACGATATTCCCGTAGCTGTCGATCCGGCGATCGCGCAGGAAAGGCCAGTTGCGGCGGACTTCCTCGAGTTCCTTCAAATCGACTTCACCGATGAGTATCTCTTCCTTATCGTGCGAGGCTTCCACCAGCACTCGCCCAAACGGGTCAGCCAGGAACGATCCGCCCCAGAACTCAAGCCCTTGTCCGACTGGCGCCACATTACCGCGGATGTTTCCATCCTCGTGTCCCACGCGGTTCACTACTGCAACGAATACTCCGTTCGCGATCGCGTGCGCGCGTTGGATCGTGCGCCAGGCATCGTGCTGCGCCTCGCCGTATTTTTCCTTCTCTGACGGATGCCACCCGATCGCCGTGGGATAAAAGATCAAGTTCGCGCCCATCAACGCCGTCAACCGCGCACCTTCGGGATACCACTGGTCCCAACACACAAGCGTGCCGACTTTGCCATATGCAGTGTCGAATGCCTTAAATCCCAAGTCTCCAGGGGTGAAATAAAACTTCTCGTAATAGAGCGGATCATCCGGAATATGCATCTTCCGGTAAATCCCCTTGAGAGTTCCATCGGAATCAAGCATCGCCGCAGTGTTGTGGTACAGCCCCCGCGCGCGCTTCTCGAACACGGAAGCAACAACAACGACCTTCATCTCACGCGCGACATCCGCGATAGCCTGTGTTGACGGCCCGGGAATTGGCTCAGCAAGATCGAACAGCTCCGCGTCTTCCCGCTGACAGAAATACTGCGTGCGAAACAACTCCGGAAGACAGATGACCTGCGCTCCGAGCTTCGCCGCTTCACGCACCTTGGCGCAGGCACGCGCAAGATTCTCGTCCGGATCGGGCGAGCACGACATCTGTATCAGCCCAACGCGATATTGTTCGTTGTCACTCAAATGAATCGGCCTCGATTGAAAGTGGATATCAGGATAACAAACGACTGAAACCGGATTTATTTTTTCGGAGACGGCAGGTTGTGCCCATTTCTTCGCAAAGCGAATTTGCCGGGAATCTTATTTAGAGACGAATCTCTTATGCCCACGGACCAGAGTTGATCTGGGACGTCACATGCTTTGTTTCCGGGCTCATTATCCCCGGCGTCAGAATAAGATTCTGAGTGTGCTTTGACGACGAAATGTTTGTCGCCGTCGAATCCCAATGCCCTTATTGAAGTTAAACACTCCGCAGGATCGATCTTGAACACATTATTAAGAAACGGTTGCTTTACTCGGCCATTGCGAACGTCGAATACAGCCAATCCCTCATCGAGTCCCGCATCCGAAGCGTATTGCCAGCCTATTGTTTCGAAGAGCAGAGAAGTGTTGTCCGGCGACCAGTCCACTAGTTTCATTCCGTTCCCTAACTCACCTTGCACTGGCTTGATTTGAAAGACACGCTTGAATTCTGCAGCTTTTCCAAGCCTCACGAACAGCTCAGACTCGTTGTAGCAATCGATATCCCCTCCCACGCTCACGCGGACCTTTGCATACGCCGCATTCTCACCATTTGGCGAAACCAAGACCGGACTCACAGCTGTGCGCGGTTTGTAAGGTGGTTGGTTTCCGCAACTCACAAAATAAGTATTAGTCGGGCCTTCTTTGTACTCGACCGGTGTCGTTTTGCCCTGCGCCAATGCGGAGCTTCCAAGCAAGAGCACCACCGCCGTGCACAAAATCAATCGCGGGCTACGGAAATCAGTCATTTTCTTCAGACCCAACCTAACGTAATTGCGAACCCAAAGCAAAAAGCGCGGCACTTGGCCGCGCCTCGATATTCTCTGCGAGAACTATTTGTTAAAGATCAATATGGAAGCCGATATTACCGTCGTCCACAACCCGCGCTTATCCCCCACCGCGGTCTGGGTGATGTTTGCCGTCCGCACGATCTTGTTCGACAGCCTGTAGATCTGCTTTTTCTCATCCCAAGACTTATCAGGATCGAAATCCACGTCCAGCGTCGTGGCCAGCATCTCTGCTGCGAGTTCCTCGGCGTAATCGCCCGCCTGGTCTTCTGACATTCCGTAGCAATGGTGCTCGCTCAGATAGCCATACGTATTGCGGTCCGTCGGGATTGCCACTCCAATACTGGCAGCGATCAAACGATGCGGCTCATGTGTGGAAGTCTCTGCGACCACTGCGAATACGACTTCGCCCGGATGCAGGTGTTTCAATCCCTCTCTGCGCGAGAGCAACTTGCAGTTCGGCGGAAAGATCGAAGAGACACGGACCAGATTCTGGGCGGCGATTCCGGCATCGCGCAACGCGAGCTCGAATGACGTCAGGCGTTCTTTGTGTTTGCCAACGCCCTTGGTGAGAAACATCTGTTTGGGAACCATGTCAACGCCCAATGCCGTGAATCCTCCTGCGAATGCTTTTTGGTTTTTGCGGAATAAATAAAGTAACAGAAAGTGTGTGGCGCGTGCAGAAAAAACAACGGGGATTTGCGCTAGATTGCCTTCGCTTCCGCCTTCTTGATTTTCACCGCAATATCAATGAAGGCGAGCGCCGCGCGACTGAGTGCTTTGTCCTTGCGGAAGACCAGCGCGAGGTCGCGTTTGATGTGGGCGTCGGCGATCGGAAGGGCAACCAACGTTTTTGCGCGGATGTCGCTCAATGCGTTCGACCTCGCAATGAACCCCACTCCCACTCCTGCGGCAACAAAGCGCTTCAGTAGTTCGCTGGAGTCCAGTTCCATCGATACATTCGGTTTCAGCTTGCGTTCATGCAGCAGGTCCTCCAGCGCATCTCGCGTCTTTCCCATCTTCGGCAGCAGCAGCGGATACTTCACCACCTCCGCCATCGTCACACCTTTTTTCCCGTTGATGATCGGATGCTCCGGCGGCGCGATCAACACCAACTCGTCCCTATGGATCACCACCGCTGTGAATCGTGAGTCTTCCACCGGCATTGATACCACGCCGAAATCTACCGTGTTGTCGATTACCGATTCCAACACACGCACCCGCTCCGATCGGTTGATGCCCACTGCAACATTCGGATACAGCTTCTTAAATTCCGCGAACACTTCCGGCAACACATGCAGGCATGTGCCCTCATTCGCCCCGACTACAATCTCACCGCGCGGAATCCGTTCCATCTCCGCCATTGCCGAAATGATTCGCCGCTTACTCTCCATCATCTCTTCTGCATATTTCTGAAATGCTTTGCCCGCGCCAGTGAGCGAGACCTTTCCTCCGGATCGGTCAAATAGTTTGGCTCCTACTTCTTCTTCCAATGCGCGGATCTGTGACGATATCGCCGGCTGCGTGCGGAAACACTTGTCCGCCGCGCGAGAGAAGCTGTTGTGCTTCGCCACTTCCAAAAACGAATTGAGCTGATCGAAGTCCATAAATAGACCAAGCTAGAAGCTAAATGCTAATGGCTAAAAGCCAAGAGCTGCCCTATAACTTCCCCTTATCGCGCTCATAAAAACATTGAATTTTACGGCTGGCAGTCTTCTGAGTATTCTCAACTTGCATCCGGCCCAGTGCAACCAGCATTTTGCTCCAATATAAGTTACATTGATAGCACCGCATTATCTTGAGCTTGCTCATCTCTGAGGAGAACCATGTCCACCAATCTGCGCAGCTTCCTTGAGCTCCCGTACGACGAACTCGAAGCCCTGAATCTTCAGGCTAAAGAACAGCGGAAAAAGCGCACCTCTCCCGGCAAGATTCAAGAAGACCGCATCCGGTATCTCACAGACGAAAAGCGTATCAAGGCTGTCACCGTGCTCTTCAGCGACCTCGAAGGCCGGCTACACATGCTCGACTACGACAAGAAATTCCTCGTCAAGAATTGGGACAACCTCACCTTTGACGGCTCTTCCATTCGCGGATTCACCGCGCAGCGCGAGAGCGATCTCCGTCTGACTATCGATTGGAGCGCCTTTTATTGGGCCCCCGCGGATTTCTTCGGGCCCGGTAAGGTTCTCGTCTTCAGCGAAGTCACTGACAAGGGCGGCACAGCGTATTCGGCTGATATCCGAGGCGTCCTCAAGCAGTACGCGAACGATCTTCACGACAAGAGCGGATACACCCTCAACGCGGCGAACGAGATCGAAGGGTTCATCTTCAAAGGAGAAGACGCCGAGCAGCGCTATCACGAGACGGGAACCTTCGAGTACGTCAACACCGGCGGATACTACCACTCACTTCCCGGCGATCCTCTGCGCACATTCATTGACACCAGCGCCGAAGTCCAGCGTGCAATGGGATTCGAGAATGAGAAAGACCATCCCGAAGTCGCGCCTTCGCAGTTCGAGATCAATTACAGCTACGGAGAAGTCGTCGCCGCCGCCGATCAGATCCAACTCTACAAACTGATCTGTCGACAGGTCGCCACCCGCATGGGACTGACTGCTTCATTCCTGCCCAAGCCAGTTGTGGGCGTGAACGGAAACGGAATGCACACCAACGTTTCCATCAGCAAAGGCGGTAAGAATCTTTTCTGGGACCCGAAGGGCGAAGAAAAACTCAGCGCTTTGGGATGGTCGTTCGTTGATCGAATTCTCACGCACGCAAATGACGTTTGCCTCATGCTCAATGCCAGCGTGAACGCCTACCGTCGCCTCGATCCACACTTCGAAGCGCCAAACCAGATCAAAGCCTCCGCAACCGATCGCGGTTCCATGGTGCGCATTCCTATCGGCAACGATAAGAGCATGCGCGTCGAAGTCCGCTCAGTTGGCCCGGACGCCAATCCTTATATGGTGATGTACTCGGTCTTCAAGAGCGGCATTGACGGACAAACTTCCAAGATCAAGAACCTTCGCCAGGCCGAGCGATACCTCCCTGACAACATCTACACCGCGCTCGAAAACTTCCGCGACTCCGCATGGACATCAAAGCTTCTCGGCGGAGACGTGAAGGCTCGCTACGCGGACCTCAAACAAGCATCGGCCGATCGTTGCCCGCGTCTCCTGGGAACATTCGTGAAGGCGCCCGAAGTCCAATACCACCACGACGTTTACAACCAGTTCTTGTGGAACCGGTTTTAGTATTCAATTCAGATGAATGATTCTGTACAGGAAGTTCCGTTCGATGTTCGCGTGGAACATCCTTTTCTGAAGCTTCTATCGTTGGGATACTACGATGGCACTACGAAGGGAATAGTTCAAAGTGGAGAGCGTTTTTTCTTGTACGAAGTAGTAGCTTGGAACGGAGATGTTGAAGACGACGATATCCGAATATTTCTAGTCGCGGAGACCGACCGACTTACCTTCGACTCGATAACGGAAGCATTTGCACAATTCGGAACACCCAAATGGCCCCAATGGCAGCCTAACGTCGCCTTGAAGTCTTTCGAACAATGGAGAGAGTTCGAGTCCGGGATCGAATCATTACTACCGAAAAAACCGCGATGGCAATGGGTGATTGCTGCTCGTACAATTTTTGTCGAGGTATTAGCGTGCAGACGGATTACTGAAGCAGCTAGGGCATTGGTTCCTGAAGGCCTTAGCTTTCCTCCCGGTACCGACTATAATTTCTGGTTTGACTTTCTCGACCAGGGTAGCTCGAAACTCCGGATATGACACAGTTACCAATCCGGGACGCCCCGCTCGTAAATACTTATCAGGCGCACTCGCCAGCTTTCGCTGTTACTGATCGATGGCTTACCGAAAGGGTAAATTAACAGGCTTCGTAAGACGATTGCTTCTCTGCAGCGGAAACGCTGGCGCGCTTACTTCACCGCACCGAATTCCTGGAAGACCGGTTCCTTCAATTCATTCTTTTTGAGGAACTCCCACGCTTCTTTGTTCACCTTGCTGCTGACAACGTAATAATTATGGTCGTGGTTGGGGATCACAACCACATCCATGGTGAATCCTTTTTCCTGAAACATGGCCTTTGTTTCTTTGATCACTTCAGAAGGATAAAACGGATCACGATCACCGACCCAAACGCCAATGGGAGTCTTTCGCTTCGCAAATTGAAAAACGTGGACATCTTCCTTGTGCATCGCGCCGGCATGAACGGCGGTTGCGGCGAAGTATTCTGATTCCAGCAGCGCCATGATCAGCGCGTGATTCGCTCCGCCGGAATGTCCAAAAGGGTAAATTCGCCCGTCATTCACAGCATGTTTTGTACTCACATCTTGGACCAGCGCACGGAAGAATGCCGGGCCCTCCGTTGACATGGCGAAGTCGCCTTTGATCGTGTCCGGCGCGATGATAATGAAGTGTTTTTTCGCTGCGAGGCCCTTCCACTCATCGCTCATGGTTTGCGCGCTTCTACCGGAGCCATGCAGTAGGATGACCACTGGAACTGGCTCCGGCTCCGTAGGTGCCAGGAAAAGGTAACTGCGCTGCTTTCCTTCAAATCCGAATTCTTTTTTTTTACTTTGTCGCCGGCGAAGGCGGGTAATGACATCGCCACTAGCAAAAGGCCTGACAGGCACAGAATACCTCTTCGAGCTTTAGACAATTGACTGATCTCCCTTGTGACCGCGCGGCCAGTGTACCTGCAGACACTCCCGCCGCCAACCGCCTCGTTGACTAACCACCTAAGTAAACATGCTCGCCTGAGAATCACGCTGGAAATCAAACGCTCTGGCGATACCATCTGGCAGAGCGGAAGCCGTCATGCCGAAGTGTGCTCAAAATCGAATGCTCGCCATGGTCCTTGCTCTTTCGGCGATGTCGATTGCTGTTGCCGCGCAATCACCGCAATCGACAAAACTCGCTCCCGCTCCCCCGCCGGCCACAATACAGCCCATCAAAGTCGGCGATATTACAATCTCCGGCAGCTTTCGCACTCGCGTTGAGAATTGGAACTTCTTCAACTCTCCAGCCGCGGACGGAGAGTACACATTCAGCGGATCACTTTTGCGACTATCCGCAACTCAGAAGCGCGAAAGCTACGACTGGCAGATTGAGGCCGCCGTCCCCATTCTCTTCAATTTGCCTCCGGGATCCACCGCTCCCCCGCCCGCAGCACAACTCGGCCTTGGAGCCAGCTACTTCGCGGCGAACGGGAACCAGACCGCCGCCGCAAATGTTTTCGCGAAACAAGCTTTTATCCGCTTCATCTCCTCAGAGGACCGCGCCACTAGCGTCCGGTTCGGACGCTTCGAATTCATCGAAGGCGTCGAGAACGCGCAACGTGACGCCACCCTCGGATTCCTTAAACGCGAACGAATCGCGCAACGTCTCGTCGGCAATTTCGGTTTCACCCACGTTGGCCGCTCATTCGACGGCATCGAGTTCAAGCGCGACACCGGAAGATCCAATCTCGACTTCATGGCCGGACGCGCCACGCGCGGCGTCTTCCAGGTGGACGGCAACGGCGAACTCGACGTGGACATCCTCTACGGTGGATTCACCCGCCAGATTGGCAGCAAAGAGAACCCCGGTGAGTGGCGAGTCTTCGGATTGAGCTATCACGACGGGCGTCGCGCTCTAAAGTCGGACAATCGTTCCGCAGTCGCGCGAGCCGCCGACCAAAGCAACATCCGCATTGGCACATTCGGCGCAGATTACGTGAAGACCAAAAAAGTTGGCGAAGCTAAAGCCGATCTTCTTCTCTGGGCGGCATTGCAGTACGGAAGTTGGGGAATCCTCGACCATCTCGCAGGCGCAGCTTCCATTGAAGCCGGAATTCAGCCCAATATGGCGCTCAAACCCTGGGTGCGTCTCGGCTACAACTGGACCTCCGGCGATTCCAACTCGACCGATACTCGCCATGGCACTTTTCTCGAGCCACTCGGAACGCCGCGTATTTACTCGAGATTCCCGTTCTACAACCACATGAACCTGAAGGACGCCTTCGCCCAACTGCTGCTGCGTCCGAATTCGAAAGTGATCATCCGCACCGAATACCACTACTTGCAGCTCTCCGATCCCAACGACCTCTGGTACGCGGGTGGCGGAGCATTTTCACAATCGAACTTCGGCATTGCCGGACGCACCAGCGGCGGCAGCAGGGAACTCGGCTCCATCGGCGATCTCGGACTCGACTGGCAATTCAATCCCCACGTTACATTTTCAGCCTATTACGCGCATGCCTTCGGCGGAAACGTCATCAAAAAGATTTATCCCACGCGCTCTGACGCCGACTACGCCTACTTCGAAGCTCTCTACAAGTTTTAAGTCGCCGGCCCCGCGGCCCACATCAATCAATTACAATTCGCTCTCTTGGAGGACCACATGGCATTGAAGGACATCCTTTTACCGGAATTCGATCAGGAAATGGCAACTACCCGAAGAACGCTCGAACGCGTCCCCATGGACAAATCCGGTTGGAAGCCCCATGACAAATCGTTTTCTTTGGGACACCTCGCCAGCCATGTTGCCAACATTCCTAGCTGGGCAGTCTTCGGGTTGAATCAGGATTCGATTGACATCGCTCCGGTCAGCGGCGACAAACCCAAAACTCCAGAAGCGACGACCACAAAAGAACTGTTGGACATCTTCGACAAGAATATGGCCGAAGGACGCGCCGCTATTGCCGCAGCCAGCGACGAACTCATGGGCAAGCCCTGGTCATTAAAAGCCGGCGGACAAACATTGTTCACGATTCCGAAAGCTGCCGTCCTGCGCACATGGGTGATGAATCACATGATCCATCATCGCGCACAACTCGGTGTGTACTTGCGATTGAACAACGTTGGGGTGCCCGGCGTTTACGGCCCCTCCGCCGACGAACAGATGTAATTGCAAAAAAACGAGCCGGAATTTCCGGCTCGTTCTCATTGCAACTCGCAACCTATAAGTGATTACGCGACGTCTTCTTCCTCTTCTTCGCCGGCTTCTTCTGCTTCCACATTCACGCTTTCCGCAATACTGGTCAGCTTCTGGTCTGTTTCCTTTTCCTCTTCCAGAGTCTCCTCTAAGAGTTTCACGGCGTCATCCAGTCCCAATTGCTCGGCATAGGTGCGCACCGTGCCGTATCCGGCGATCTCATAGTGCTCCACTCGCTGCGCTGCGGCGATAAGCGCTGCATCCAGGACTTCATCTTCCATGTCCTCTTCCATCATCTCCTTGCCTTCTTCCAACAGGCCTTCCATGCCCTTGCATTTCTTGCCTCGCGGAGACTCATCCAGGTCCTCAAAGATCTGGTCGAGCCGCTCCACTTGCACTTTGGTCTGCTCCAAATGCTCCTCAAACGCGCTTCTCAGCTCGTCTGATGTTGCGTTCTTTATCATTTTCGGCAATGCCTTGATGATCTGGTTTTCTGCTGAATACAAATCCTTGAGTTCGTCTATAAATAATTCCCGTAGCGATTCGATTTTCATCTGCATCTCCGTTTTGGTGATTTTGTGGCCCGCCTGTTTTGAGATGAAAAGCAGGGAAGAAGAGATGGACGAAACCAGCAGCCGCTCACGATTCTGAAGGTATTCAGAGCTGCCCACTTTGGGCATATGCAACAACTCCGATGCAATTTTGCAACTAATTTTCAGGTACTAGGTTTAAAGTAGTGATTCGGGCCCCGCATCAGATACCGACGGAGCGCACAAAATGAAAAAGATGTTTGTTGTTGCTTCTCCCGTTCTGCTTTTGGCTTCTGCCGTTTTGGCGCAAACGCAATCCGCACCAGCAGCTCAGCCCAGCGCGCAACCGCAATCCAATGCGGTAGCCGCGCAACCGAATCAGCCTGACATTGCTCCGCAGATCGTTACGGTCCCTAGCGGCACAAAAGTTTTGCTGGTACTCAAGAACAGCATTTCCAGCCGCAACGCGAAAGCAGGGGATGGCGTATTCCTTGAAAGCACATTCCCGGTTGTTGAGAAGGGAAGAGTCATCATTCCCGCCGGTACCTTCGTGCAAGGTGTAGTGGACAGCGTCAAGCGCTCAGGTCGGGTGAAGGGCCGCGCCGAACTCCTTCTACATTTCACCACGCTTGTTTATCCGAACGGATACACCGTCACCATGCCTGGGTCCTTGGAGAGCACCGATTCCAGTGACAACATGAAGGTGAAAGACAAAGAAGGAACTGTTCAGGCGGATGGCAACAAGGGACGCGACGCCGCCGGAATCGCCACCACCACCGGAAGCGGAGCTCTGGTAGGTGCGCTTTCACACGGAACAAAAGGCGCGCTAGTGGGTGGTGGAATCGGTGCTGCAGTCGGCGTTGTCACTGCAATGCTTACCCGTGGTGATGAGATCCGCCTTGAATCCGGTTCTTCTGTGGAGATGGTCCTGCAGCGTCCGCTCGATCTCGACGCCAACCGCATCGACAGCACTAATCGGTACGTCTCCAACACTCCGCAGCGATACCGCATCCTCGATAAGCCAGGCTCTTCCCAGCAAGCATCTCCGATACCCGGGATCGGTATCCCCCGCGTACCGTAACGAAGCTACAGGTGCCCCACGTTCGCGAAGCTAACGTGGGGATTTTACCCAGTCAGGGGACGCCTTCAGCCTGTCGTCAGCCAAAGCTTAGCCCTTGTTCTTACCTCAATACAAATATCGCATTCACGTGTGCAGTCACGGTCACCTTCTCCGGACTGAACTCCTCAGTCGGAGCCGACGGCGCGGATTCCGCTCGCATTGTTTTCATCGCGACCATCGGCATGGGAACCGGCATTCTCTCGAATGTGTCCACTGACGCGTATGACAGTTCGCCCAAAGTCCGTCCGCTGGATTTGGCTAACGTTGTCGCCAGCCCTCGGGCGCGCTGGTACGCATCCTCAACAGCCTTCGACTTCGCCGCGTCAATGTTTTCGAGCGTGTAGTTGATACTCTGGTTTTCCGTCTCTTCAATCCCCGACAACGCTGTCAGCAACGGTCCTACTTTGCTGAAATCTTTGATTTTCAGACTGACACTCGTGGTCGCACGAAATCCCACCAGCCTCCGCTTCGGAGACTTATAGTCGTACATCGGCTGCAACGAATATTGCGCCAACTCGGCAGACTTTGGATCAAGCCCTTGGGCTCTTAGTGCCTGCCGCATCCGTTCGGCCGCCTTCGATGCCGACGCGTACGCCGCCTCTGACGTGTTTTCTTGCGCTGCGATATTGAACTGCAACATCGCCGTGTCCGGCGCAGTTTCGAATTTGCCATCCGCACCGACCACAACGGTGTTGTTTTGCGGAGCCATGGCTGGACGCTCAGACTGAGCCACAACTTGCATCGCATCAAATATCGCCGCCAAAAGAAAAACAACAGCCACTGCTCTGGACGATCTCATTCTTGCTTCCTCCGGGAGTACTCTTTCTGATTATACGAACGCTTGAGGGAGCGAATCTTGCAATAAAAAAAACGCGAACCCGTCGGGGTTCGCGGTCTGTAAGCAGGGCTACTGTTTCTATTTTGTCTTGGGAATCGCAATAAAGCCGTGCTGGCCGGCCGAATAGCTGAGAAACCAGCCGATCACAACGCCCGAGTCGTTGACATCAAACCCCAGAACTTCATTTGCATTCGGCGGAATCAGCGCATAGTACTGGTTGTTTGCTTTAAAAAATCCGTCAAGCGAGCCAAAGATGTCGAAATTGCCTACTCCAGTAATCTGGTCTTCGTTGTTAAATCCATTATTTTGCGGCGGAATGTACTTCTTAGCATCCCAGCGATACGTGAATTTCCCATCCGCATAGAGATAGAACCTACCTAGGATGTGGCCTTTGTCATTAATGTCCTGCGGCACGTCCCCCGCCAAATCGGGATCATCGAAGGTAACGAGCTGCCCACTCGGGTAGCGGATGAATCCGTGGTTGCTATTGTCTGGATTCTGGTACTCCCCCACGACGATTCCGGCGTTATTGATCCCATGAGGCAGCGTCAGCGTGGCCCCGGGATAGTTGAAGTCGTTATATGTGCCGTCGCTATACAAGAACGCATGGCTCACATTATTGGCGTCATAGAAGATTCCAATTACTTGTTTCGAGTCGTTTAGCTTGCGTCCGCTCGTGTTGATTGCTCCCGGCGCTTCCAAACGGGTAACAGTGCCGTGATCGTCAATGAATCCCACACTATGTCGTATCGTCGAATCATAGAATTCGCCGGAGATCACTCCATTATTGTTGATCCCGTACGGGATCGTATTACCCGTTCCGCCTGGCAAGTCGTAGATTTGGTAGGTTCCATTGAAGGGCTTTGCGGGAACGCTTGATTGCGCCATGGAAGGGGTCGCTACGAGCACCGCAGTAATCACGCTTGCAAAGAGTCCTAGGGCGAGTCGGTACTGCTTCTTCATCATTATCTCCTGTTGGGATTGTTGAGCTTGAGAGTGAATAGAAACAAAAAAGCAGCAGCAGGTTGCAATCGAAAAACACCTATGTAAAAAGTCTCGCAGCCCTGGCAGCGCTGTGCCGGCGTTCAAGCGCGGTGCCGCATTCATTAGTGCAACGTTTTCTTGCGAGGTAATTCAGTCTTTTGCGCCAATCCATCCACAAATAAAAAGCGCGAAGCCTTAGAAAAACTTCGCGCCTCTATTTCTCGATGCCGTGCTGCTTACTGCGGGACCGACAACTGCCTATCTAACTGCAGTTCCAACTGCGTTCCTTTATTCAGCGTGAGGTCACGGTCAGTCAGGATTCCCGCACCCGCGCCCAGTCCTGCTCCAGCGGCCGCGCCGATCACCGCGCCTTTGGTGCCCGCAGTCACACCACCGGCAACTGCGCCAACTGCCGCGCCCACTCCGGCAGATTCAATCGCTCTGCGCTTGTCCGTTCCGCGACGCGATATCTCGCCCTCGTTGCCGGTTGTCTGATTCACGCCATGCTCGCCGGGAACACCCGTCACCGTCGCCACCAGCGGGACCCAGCCGTGCTTGGTCTCGATCTCGTCAAAGCTCAGCAGGATGCGCCCATGGAATCCGCGGTCAACGCTGCTGACATGCCCTTTGATCTTCTTGCCGCGCGGGATCACCTGCCCGTTGGGCGCCATGAGGTCTTCGGCCAGCTTCAACTTGAATTTCTTTCCCTGCTGGATCTTTTGCGTTTCCAGCTTGTCGTCAAGCACCGCGATAAAGCGCGTGCCTTCCGGGATCGCATTCGGCGCGTTGTAGCTGCCATAAGGACCGTTGTTCCCATTCGGATAATTTGATCCACGCGACACGGGATACTGGTTCTGGTTCGTATTTTGCGTGTTGCTCTGTGTGCCACCGTAAGGGTCCTGCGCGAAGGCTGCAAATGGCAGCGCGAGAACGGCCATCAATACCGCGATTTGTGTAGACGTGCGAAATGCTCTAGTCATGTTCCGACCTCAGCCCTGAATTTAATTCGGGTGAACTACAACATTGGATGGCATCCAGCACTGAATCGCTGCTCAGGTTGCTTCAGATATTCATGGATTTATTTGCAGCACCACGCGGAACAATTCAACCGTGCTTGTGTTGGCGCTGTCGTGTTCTGCCCGATGCAGAATCGAACTAATGCAGGTATCGCTCTTGCCACTTCCGTCAGCGCGGATATTTTGGGAACTTTGCATGAACCGATTGCGTCAATTAAGCATCCTACTTTTTGTAAAGAGAGTTTATGCGCAAGTCGTATCTGCCAATCACAGTGCTGGGGCTCGGAGGGTTGGGCCTGGTAGGAATGCTTCTTGGCACCGAAAAGGGCCGCGCTGTTGTGCGCAATATTGCAGATAATCTCTTTGACGGACCTGAAACGTTCGAAGACTGGAATATGGCCGCGCAAAACGAACTCGAAGCCATTCAGTCAGCGCTCGATGGCCTTGCCCAGGCTCTCGGCGTCCGTCCCGCCGCTCAGTAGCCTCCTGAAATCTCTCACCCAAACTCATTGATCCGTTTCGCCATCTTCAGGTCCCGATTCGTCACGCCACCTGAATCGTGAGAGGTCAACGCCATCAGCACTTTGTTGTAGCGGATATCGATATCAGGATGGTGGTCCGCTTTTTCCGCGGCCTCCGCCACGTTGTTCACGAATTCCATCGCCTTCGCAAAATCCGGAAACTCGTACCGGCGCTCAATCGCTCTTCCGGACCGCTTCCATCCCGGAAGCTCCTTCAACGCCGAATCTACTTCCTGGTCCGTCAGAACAATACTGGGCATAAAAAATGAGGCCTCCATCTCGGAGGCCCCATTGTAAGCGAGAGTGCTTCGGTCTAGTAGGCTTGCAGCCGGATCGGCTGGTCGAGATGGAACTGCAACTCCGTCTCCGCCGGAACGTTGATCTTCTTGCCGTTCGTCAACACTTGGACAGCGCCGCCTGCTGCTGCACCGGTCACTGCGCCGATGGCCGCGCCCTTACCGCCGCCAACTACCGCACCTAACAACGTGCCCAATACTGCGCCGCCTCCTACGTGCGTTGCCGTGCGCTTGTTGGCGCCGATACCCTGATCGCCACCGATGTTTCCCGCACTCTTCGTCACCTGATCGCTAGTCACAGCATAGGTGTGCCCCTTTATGTTCATCGAGTTCACGCCCAGGACCAGGTTCTTGCTTCCCATGGAACCCGAGTTCTCCATCACTGAAAGCTGCACCGGAGTTCCTTTGGGGATTAACATCCTGCCATTCGCATCCACGATCTGCCGCGTAACCGTGCCCTGATAAGTGTGCTGCGCGTCAGAGGTCTGCGTATTGATGTTCTCGTCCGCGCGGATGAACAGGTCGGTTCCCGCCGGAATCTCTCCCGGATTCGCGGAGTTCACAACTTCCTGCTGCTGTTGATTCGCCTGCTCCGCCGTTCGCGGGGTTACCTGTGGCTGTGTAGATTGGTCTGTCGGCTGCGTAGTCTGGGGATAACTCTGCGTCTGTTGTGGCTGTGACTGCTGCGTCTGGGTTGGTGATGGATACGTCTGTTGTTGAGAAGGCTGCGTCGTCTGCGGATACGTCTGCGTCGGCTGCGTTGTTTGAGTCTGGTCGTTCGGCTGCGCAGGTTGCGTCTGCTGCGGCTGTGTGGTGTTTTGCGGATAAGATTGCGTCTGCGCGAATGCTACTGGCATTGCCAGAGCAACGGCCAGAGCTGTAATAATGCTGACTTTTCGCATGCTTCACCTCGGTTTCAGTTGTCTTCTTTAGGATGAAGCTGAGCAGGAAGGAGTTGTTGCCGCAGCAGAGTAGCGGAATTTTTGTGACCTTAGAGGAATTGTTGAAGCAGAGTAGCGGACCTTCTAATCCCCCGCACTCGCCTTAACGAACTTGTCAGGATAGTTGTACCTGTGAATTTGCGAATTAATCTGCTTGCGCAGATCTTCCCAGATTGATTCCGGCATTGAGAGGAATGTCTTTACTACGACCGGATCAAATTGTGTTCCAGAGTATTTCGCGATCTCGTCCAGCGCTGCGCGTGTAGGTTGCGCGGCACGGTAAGGACGGTCCGACGTGATCGCGTCCAGCGTATCGGCCACAGCGAATATGCGAGCGCCCAACGGTATCTGTTCGCCTTTCAACCCGCGCGGATATCCAGAGCCATCATATTTTTCCTGGTGCGAGTAAACGATGTCTGACGCTTCCGAGAGGAACGGGATCTTTCGCAGCATCTGGTACCCGCGGAAGCAATGCTCCATCATGATTGCTTTTTCATCTGCATCGAGCGCGCCCGGCTTCCGCAGGATCGCATCCGGAATCGCCATCTTGCCGATGTCGTGCAGGAACGCGCCACGCGCGATCACTCGTATGCGGTCGCCTGCCAGTCCCATCGCCCGAGCTACGGCGATTGTGAATGCGGTCACTCGTTTCGAGTGGCCTTCGGTCTCCGCGTCTTTAAGATCGAGCGCATCGCCCAATGCTTCCAGCGTGATGTCGTATGACCGTTCGAGGTCCGTCATTGTCTGCCGCAATTGTTCCGTGCGTGCGGCAACTAATGATTCTAGATTCGACTGGTACGCGCGGTTCTCCAGCTTCAATCGCCGATGCTCCAGCGCGCGCTTCACCATCGCCAACATCTGCTCGCGCTCGAATGGCTTTAGAAGATAGTCATATGCGCCATTGCGAATCGCCGCTAGTGCGACAGAAATGTCATGCACGGCCGTGACCATGATCACCGGCAGGTCAGGGAAGGACTCTTTGACTTTTTCCAGTAGTCCAATGCCGTCCATCTCCGCCATCATCAAGTCGGAAAGGATCAGCTCAAACTCTGCCCCGCTATTCAGGATCTCCAGCGCTTTTAGGCCAGACGACGCTTGCCTGGTCTGGTGACCGGCATTGGTAAGCATCGAGCATACGATCTCTCGTATCGCTTCCTCATCATCAACGACCAGTATTCGCTCTGCTGACATCGAGTAGGGCCTCTGGCGGGGGAACTCAGATTCTACACAGAGTTACTGGAAATACAATCAGAGAAAACGTACAAAACGCGTTCCCTGCCCATGCTAACCTCAGCGATTTCCAGTAGTCTAAGGGGGTACGCTGGCGTGTGTTCACACGCTTCAGCCTTTGGAGCCTATCGAATGATTCCTTGCTCGAAAAATACCAAACACCTCTTAGTTTCTCTTTCAATTTTCCTGACCCTCGTCCTTGGTTCTGCCTTCGCTCAGGAATCGGCAAACTCCATCCCTGAAAAACACGGCATTGATCCATCGAAGATGGAAACCTCAGTCCGTCCCGGTGACGACTTCTTCGAATACGCTGACGACGGTTGGCTCAAGCGCACTGAGATCCCCGCCGATCGCGGTGGTATCGGCACATTCACTCTCCTGGACATCCTGAGCAACAAGCGCACCTCCGGATTGATTGAAGAAGCTGCGAAGTCAGGCGGAGCCGCCGGTTCAAGCTCGCGAAAGATTGCTGACCTCTACAACTCATTCATGAATGAGGCTGGCATTGAGTCCAAAGGACTCACTCCTTTGAAGCCGCATCTCGACTCAATCACCGCCATCAAGACCAGGAAGGATCTCGCCCGCGCTCTGGGCGAAACCTTGCGCGCTGACGTCGACGCCCTCAACAATACCAACTTCCACACCGCTAACATCTTCGGCCTTTGGGTCGCCCCTAGCTTCAATGATTCCGAACACTACACCGCGTATCTCCTCCAGGGCGGATTGCAACTTCCCGATCGCGAGTATTACCTCGCCGACACGCCGCACATGAAGGACATCCGCGCCAAGTATCAGCAGCATGTTTCCGCAATGCTGAAGCTTGCTGGATTGACTGACGCTGACGCTCGTGCCGCCCGCGTCTTAGAACTCGAGCATGCAATCGCCGAAAAACATCTCTCGCTCGAAGAGAATGACGACATTCACAAAGCCAACAACACCTGGAAGCCCGCTGATTTCACCACCAAAGCTCCCGGACTCGATTGGCCGGAATACTTCCGCGCCGCCGGACTCGCCAAACAAGCCAGCTTCATCGTCTGGCAGCCCACTGCATTCGCAGGAGAATCAGCACTCGTCGCCTCAACTCCAATCGACACTTGGAAGGACTACCTCGCCTACCACTTGATTGAGGCGTATGCCCCAGTCTTGCCTAAGGCCTTCGCTGATGAGCGCTTCAACTTCTTCAGTCAGACCCTCTCCGGAACGCCACAGCAGCGCCCTCGCGCGCAGCGCGGTGTCATCGTTGTGAACAACTATCTCGGAGATGAGATCGGTAAGATCTATGCCAAGCGATACTTCCCGCCGGAAGCCAAAGCGAAGGCGCGGGAGATGGTCACCAACATCATCGCAGCATTTCGCAAGCGCATTGACGGACTGTCGTGGATGGACCCCTCCACGAAAGCCGAAGCTCAGCAAAAACTCACAACGCTTTATGTGGGAATCGGCTACCCCGAAACTTGGAAGGACTACTCCGCTTACGATGTCAAAGCCGACGACATCTTCGGCAATCTCTGGCGCGGAAATCTTTGGGAATTGCATCGCCAGATCGCCCGCCTCGGCAAACAGATTGATCGGCACGAGTGGTCAATGACCCCTCAAACCGTGAATGCCGTCAATCTGCCGTTACAGAACGCACTTAACTTCCCGGCGGCCATTCTGCAGCCCCCGTTCTTCGATGCCGAAGCCCCTGCAGCCGCAAACTACGGCGGTATCGGTTCTGTCATCGGACACGAGATCAGTCACACCTTCGACTCCGAAGGCAGCGCCTTTGACTCCAAGGGACGCGTCCGCGACTGGTGGAAGCCCGCGGACTTTGATCACTTCAAGCAGGCCACCGCGAAGCTCGCCGCGCAGTATGACACCTACAAGCCTTTCCCTGACCTCGCCATCAACGGAAAGCAAACGCTGGCAGAGAACATCGCTGACGTCGCCGGCCTCTCCGCCGCCTACGATGGCTACAAAGCTTCACTCAACGGAAAACCCGGCCCTTCTCAGGACGGCTTCACTGACGACCAGCAGTTCTTCATCGCTTTCGCTCAGGTAGAAGCGTCGAAGTCTCGGGAAGGGTCTCTCCGCCAGCAAGTCGCAACCGATTCCCACTCGCCTTCACGATATCGTGTGGCCACGGTTCGCAACCTTGACGGATGGTATTCCGCGTTCGACGTCAAACCCGGCGAGAAGCTCTACCTCGCTCCACCCGACCGCGTAGTGATCTGGTAGCTGGAGTTCTTCCAATTGACGGTGCCCCACCGTATCGCTCGAAAGAGCGATACGGGTGGGCGGGTTAGCTTACGTCCGCTGTCGTTTAGTCGTCCGCCCACTCCGCAACCGACGCTACAAGCTAATGGCTAAGAGCTAAAAGCCTAATCGCTCTGACACTGACCACCTTACAGCCGCTTTTTACCTGTAATTTTTACATCACCAAGGCAATTGTGAGTAGCTGAACCGCCACATGTTGGTATCAAAATACACACTTTGCCCTTACTTTTAGTATTAAGGTTTGTACAATTCCACCCTCAGCAGGACACCTTAAATAATTAGAATTGTCCGTAACACATTCTCTGTCAATCACTTGGGCGTTATCCACACCATCGCTCTCCCTGCGCAACACCCCTTAGGCATCCATCGTGCTATTACCCTATGACAAGAGGCAGCGCTTCAGGGCCTCCGCAAGCAGATCCGACCAAAGGACAAAGACATGTCATCAAGCGTACAGCAGGCAGTTCTAAACGGATTCGCAACAGAGATCACAACCGCAACTGCTCTCCCCGTTGATTCATACAAGCAATTATTTGAAGATAATCGTCATAAGATCTACTCACTCGCATTTTGGATGACTGACAATGAGATGACCGCCGAAGACATCTCCTCGACCGTCTTCACCCGGACATTCAGCCGCGCTGTATCCACCCCCGAAGCGGTAGTCGCCGCCATTGACAGCAACTTGGTCACCGCATTGCGCGAACTTATGCCAATCGGCCTGCTCTCGTTGGAAACATCCATCACCAATTCAAAACCGATCGTTGGCAACACTAAGCGCATTCATCTGGAACGCGCCGTCGTTCAGGTTCCTGCCACCGAGCGTCTCGCATTTTTGCTGCATGACGTGGAAAATTACGACCACGCTCGCATCGCTAACATGATCGGCATCACTGAAGACGAATCCCGCGCAGCCGTTTGCAACGCGCGCATCCTCGTCCGCGAACTCGTTTCGCAGATGCTCTAACTTTTACAGTCGCTCATCTCTCCTCTCTCCTGAATTACTGGCCCCTGAAAAGGGGCCATTTTTTATGCCCGTGTGGCACTGCCGCCCTCGGCTGTGCGCAACTTACAATCGCTAATTAACAAACCACTGTCACCCTGAGCGAAGCGCGGAGCGCGCAGTCGAAAGGGCAACGCCGTTGCATTTGGCGCTGCTGCTGCGTTTGATTTTTTGCCGACAGCCGACAGCCGATAGCGACAGCGCCTTCGCCTTTGAAACTCGAAACCCGCCTTTACGCCCTCTTTCTCAAGTCCCCCGCTCCCTCCTTCCCCGGACGCTTCTCCGTCGGGTTCGGCCCGCCCGCTTGCTCAAACGTCTCCGGATCAACATCCAGGTTCCCCTTTCCGCTCGGCTCGCCAACTTCGCCCGCGCTGTCCATCGTCGGATTCGCTGGCAAATGCTGTTCAGCGGTGCTCGCACCTTCCGTCGCCTCCGTCGGCGCAGAAGGATTGATCTGCCCTGTGCGATTCTCCGGCGTCTCACTGCGTACACGCCTGTGGCCGTGGCCGGCCGTTGCAGGATGATCTCCTGTCGGCCCCGTTCCGCTTGGCTCGACGCGGTTCTGTCCTGGTTTGGGTTGAGCTTGAGTTTCACCGCGAGGCGATTCGGCAGCCGTGCCATCCGGCTGGCTCTCGCTCGCAATGTCTTCGGGTGGATTGTCTTTGTCCCGATCAGGAAATGTCTTCGGAGAACTACCATGCTTGGGACTGCGATTATCTGCCATCATTCACTCCTTCAATTCAGGAGTTGGATGGCGCGCCAGCAGCCCCTGCCGCCCACCATTCTGGATAGACACTTGCTTTTCCTTTTGATTTCGCGCTTCGCTCCGGTATGCTTTCTTCAGATGTTCGGGGCTGTTGCCTCAGACAAATCCTGCAACTTGGAGGCGCCTGTGATTTTCTCGACTTACTCCTGGGATAGGTCTGCCTCAGTCTGCAAACTCTAATTACAAAGCAGAAGCTTCGATCCAGTCAGATCTCTCCTCGACATTCCACATCAACGTCGCCGCGCTTTCGCGCGCTTGCGTCTTATCTGAGGAGATAAACAAGTGAACTTGAAACAAATGGGATGGAACTCTTACTTCGACGTTCAATCCACCAAACATGAAGATCTGAACCAGACCGAACCCGCCCGCGTCATTGAAGAATTGAAAGGTTTTTTTCGAGTGCTCTCCGCCAGTAAAGAATCGCTAGCTGAGCTGACCGGGGCTATTCGATTCCATTCCACCTCTCGCGCCGATCTGCCCGCCGTTGGAGATTGGGTTCTCATTCGCGCGCTTGAAAACGATCGCGCCTCCATCGAAGCGGTTCTGCAGCGTCGCACTAAGCTTTCTCGCAAAGCTTCAGGAACCGGCATGGAAGAGCAGATTCTCGCCGCGAATGTCGATACAGTCTTTATCGTCACTGCGGCCAATCAGGACCTGAATCTTCGCCGCATTGAACGATACGTCGCTCTCGTATGGGAGAGTGGCGCCCGCCCGGTCATTCTTCTCAACAAAGCCGATCTCGCTAATGACATTTCCGCCGCGCTGCTCGCGCTCGAAGGCGCAGCCGTCGGTGTTCCTGTCCGCGCGGTCAGCGGAATAACCGGCCAGGGGATTGAAGAGGTCATCGCCACGAGTCTTATCGCTGGAGAGACTGCCGTCTTTGTCGGTTCGTCCGGCGTAGGCAAGTCCACCATCATCAACGCGCTTTTCGGACGCGCACTGCAGCCCACCGCTCCTGTCCGTGAAAGCGATGATCGTGGTCGCCACACCACTACTTCGCGCCAACTCTTTTTCTTACCGTCGGGTGCCGCTGTCATTGACACCCCGGGGATCAGGGAACTGCAGCTTTGGGATTCCAATGAGGGACTCGCCCAAGCCTTTGATGACATTGAGTCTCTGGCCGCGAACTGCAAGTTCCGCGATTGCAAACACGCCACCGAACCTGGTTGCGCCATTCAACAAGCCATCAGCGATGGATCCCTCGATGCAGAACGTTTTGGCAACTATGAAAAGCTTCAGGCGGAAGCGCGATTCATGGAAGGCAAGGCTGACATCGAAGTCGCAACACAAGCGAAAAACCGGACGAAACGCCTTTGTAAAGCCGCAAAGCGGTTTTACAAGTTGCCGGAGAACGAAAGGTAGCACACCTGCAGAGTGCTTCTACAAAGAGGAGCCCGGCGTGAGCTGGGCTCCTCTTGGTTTCACTGACAGCTGACGCCTGAAAGCTGGAAATCTTGGCCTTACTGAGAGCTGAGAGCTGAAAGCTTGGTTTCACCTGACTGCTATTTCTTTCCCGCCGCCCTCGCCTCGCGCTTTGCCTTCGCCCAGCCATCTTTCACAACTTGCTTCGACCTGCCGAGCGCCAGCGAATCCGCCGGAACATCGTCAGTGATGCACGACGCCGCTGCCACATACGATCCCTTACCAAGCGTCACCGGAGCGACCAGCGTCGAATCGCTACCAACAAACACTCCGTCTTCGATACGCGTCAGGTGTTTGTTCACTCCATCGTAGTTGCAGGTGATCGTGCCCGCGCCTACGTTTACGCCCTCGCCGATCTCGGCGTCGCCCAGATACGTCAAGTGGTTGGCTTTCGATCCCTTTCCCAGTCGCGTTTTCTTCGTCTCTACAAAATTACCAACGTGCGCGTTCTCGCCGATATCGCTCCCCGGCCTCAGATGCGAGTACGGCCCAATGATCGCGCCACGCGAAACTTTCGCTTCGTCGAAGATGCATCCCGGCTTGATCATCACACCATCGGAGATCTCCGAATCCTTGATTACAGAAAACGATCGGATCCTGCAATCCTCGCCAATACGCGTCTTCCCGAGTATCTGCACGAACGGATCGATCACCGTATCCGGCCCGATCTGCACTTCCGCATCGATGACGCACGTCTCCGGCCTGAAAATTGTCACACCGGCCGACATCAACTCCGCGCACTTCTGCAGCCTCATGCTCGAGTCCAGCATGACCATCTCCGCCAGCGTGTTCGCGCCCAGCACTTCGATCGCCTCCGCCGCAGCCAGCGCCACAACTTTCTTTTTCGCTTTCACCAGCAGGGAAGCCATGTCCGTCAGGTAAAACTCGCCATGCGCGTTGTTGGTGGTGATCCGGTCAATGTGCTGCCACAGGTCGCGCGTCGCAAAGGCGTAAATGCCGGAATTGATCTCCCGCGTCTTCGCTTGCGATTTGCTGAGAGCCTTCTGTTCGACGATCGCCGTCACATCCGCGCCTTTGCTGCTTTTGCGGATCACCCGGCCGTATCCCGACGGATCCTCCGGCGTCGCTGTCAGGATCGTCATCGACGCCTTCTGCTGCAAATGGAACTCCAGCAACTGCCTTATCGTCTCCGGACGTATCAACGGCACATCGCCCGACAGCACCAGCACGTGATCGAAATCCCGCAGCACGTCGCGCGCGCACATTACAGCGTGTCCCGTGCCGCGCTGTTCCGCCTGCAGCACGAATCCCACTCCCGTGTGCTGTACTGCTCCACGGACTTTCTCTGCTTCGTGTCCTATGATCGCGAAGATATTGCTGGCCGGCACAACGTGAATGGCCGCGCGGATCACATGTTCCAGCAGCGGTTTGCCGCCGATCTCATGCAGCACCTTCGGCCTTTTCGATTTCAGCCGTGTGCCTTTGCCCGCCGCCATGATGGCGATCGCAAGTCTCGGGGGGTTGGCCGGTCTCGGTTCGGTAGAACCGCTCGCTTCCGCTGTTCTTTTAGGGATCGTCTTTTTCTCTGAAGGCATTTGTGTGCCTAATTCTACACAGCTTGCAACGCGCTCCGCACAACAGCAAACATCAAGCACTTCGGGTTTGGCCGCACATCATTAACAGCAACTCGCGATGCCATTTCCCACTTCCCGCAATCACCAACAACTTTGTTTCATTTTCCTTTGCGGAACTGCGCGTCCTTCGCGGTTCAAGCTTCGTCTTTCTACTCCCAGCTTTGTTTTCTCTGTGCCTCTGTGTCTCTGTGGTGAACGCGATTATTACCAACAACTTTGTTTCATTTTCCTTTGCGGTACTCCGCGTCCTTCGCGGTTGAAGCTTTCGTCTTTTTACTCCCAGCTTTGGTTTTCTCTGTGCCTTTGTGTCTCTGTGGTGAACGCGATTTTGCTTTTACTGACCACTAGCCACTGTGGGTACCGAGAACTCCTCCGGCGAATATGCGATATCAAGTATCCGTTCCGCCACTTTGAGCGTGTCATGCCGCACTACATCCGCTTCTTCCAGGAAATTGTCGGCAATGCACCGCACGCCCAGCGACTCCACTCCCGAAACATCGCATTGCACCTGGTCCACCCCCTGCTCCCGATACCTCTCCAGCAGACTCGGCGACACCGCCGTATTGTTGACCAGCGCAAAGTTAAACAATTTGCGATGCGCATGCTTTCGGATTGCCACAATATGTTCTGACGCCGACATTCCCAAGCTTTCATTCGCCTGCGTCATCAAGTTGCAGATGAATATCTTCGTCGCCCGCGAATGCGCGATAGCTTCCGGAATGCCGCGTACCAGCAGGTTCGGGATCAGGCTCGTGAACAGGGAACCCGGCCCTATCGTGATCACGTCAGCATTGGCGATAGCGTACAACGTGTCTGGCAGCGGTTGCGCGTTCGCCGGAACCAATCGCAATTCCACGATTCGTTTATGACTCGCCGTGATGTTCGTTTCGCCCCGCACGCGCGACTTGTCATCCATCCACGCATCGAGCTGCACGTCAGAAGTTGTGGAAGGGTATATCGATCCGCGCGAGGCCAGAATGTGCGACGCCTCTTGCACCGCCTTGGGAAAATCTCCGACTACCCCCGACAGCGCCGCAAGAAATAGATTGCCGAAGCTGTGTCCGCCCAGCGCCGTATCACCTGCAAAACGGTATTGGAACAATCGCGATATCAGCTTCTCATCCTCTGATAACGCTACCAGGCAGTTGCGGATATCTCCCGGCGGAAGCATATTGAACTCCTTGCGCAGCCGCCCGCTGGATCCGCCATCATCCGTTACTGTCACGATTGCTGCCAGGTCGCCAATCGCCTGCGTGTTCTGCGCAATGCGCGAAACGCCCGGCTCAACCACATATCGCTTTAGTCCACGCAGCAACGTGGATAGCCCCGTGCCTCCACCCAGCGCAACCACGCGCAGAGGACGCCGTGCGATCTGCTCCAGTGATGAATTGTTTACGAGGGGAGACACAAAGCCAATCTATTCCTAAGTGTCTAACGCTTCTTGGAATTTCCGTTCGACTTCGCAGCCAAAGTTGCCGGCATCTGGGATGCTTGTTCCAACTCGCCGGGTTCAGGGTAGAGCAGTTCCGTGAAGCGGGGATCGTCCGCCATCTTGGCGAAATCGGAATCGTTCCGCGCTTGGAAGCGGTTTGAAGAATTCAGCTTGATCGCCTGTTGCAGATTGCGCAAAGCATCTTCAATCCGCATCGTCAGACAGTCCAGAACCGCTACGCCATACCAGACATAGTCCGTCTTAGGATACTGCTTAAGGATCTTCTCCAAATGCTCGCGGGCAGTATCGTAATCGCCGCTGTTCATCAGCGACACGGCATAATCGTAATGCTCTTCGGGAGTCTTGAATGAAGTGGAAGTCCGCGCCAACTGCTGATTGCAGACATTGATATGCAGACGCGCGCGGTCCGCCAACTCAGAGCTTGGCCCCTCGATCACTTTGGCAAATGCAGCCTTCGCCCGATCAAACTTGTGGGTCTGCATGGCCTTCAATCCGGCCTCGTAGTTTTGCACAGCCTGTGTAAAACGCGGATCAACCTTGATCACGGGCTTGGCCGGTACCTTGGTGCGAGACGCAGCAGCTTTAACTTTTGATTTCATTATCTTCTTTGATTTCAGTGTCTTAGAAGACGAACCTTTAAGTTTTTGAGTTACTTTCTTTTTCATTCCGCCGCTCTTTCCAGTCTGACCCGGGCAGACCCCAAAAACAGGCCTGTGGAAAAGCACTTGAACACAACTGCGAATCAGGTAAGTCGCAAGTTATACGGCATTTACCGCCGCAACGTCAACTGAATCGTGTTTGTAGAGGCGCCGCGGAGTTTCGACGATTACACAATTCATTGCGAACGCTGGATTTACGGTTATTGGTTTGTCATTCCGAGCGCAGCGGAGGAATCCGCACTCAGCGCCAAAGGCGCGAAAGGGAATAGCCCCGCGCGTAAGCGCGGGGTTTAAGGTAAGTAGGAATGAAAAGCGCCAGAGGCGCGACACCGCTTTTGACTCAAGCTAAAAGCTAAGAGCTAGAAGTTCAATAGCGCCAGCGGCGAGACACTAATCACAAATAACTAGCCACTAGCCACTGCCTACTTATCCAACTTCACCAAATCAATCTTCTCGAAATCACCTTTAATGATCGCCGCTCGGATCTGCTTCGGACTCTTCCCCAACTTCGTCTGCTGCTCCGCAAACATGGCTTCCTTCAAACAAGTGGCGCAATTGGCTCCATGCTCTGACTCAAAGCAGGTGCGCAGGCTCTTGTGTCCGGCATGGCGATCGCAATAGCAATAGCAGGGCAGTTGGTGAAAGACGCCAGGAATCTTCGCCGCCGCCTGATACGCCTTCACCTGCACGGGATGCTGAAAATTCAGCAATTGCACTCCACTAAGGATAGGAGGCAGCTTCGCCCCTTTCACCGGAGCCGAAGCATTGAACGCCGGCACACCTTCCGGCTGCGACGCAAATTGCGCAGAAGTTGCAATGGATATCAGGCTGATGAAGACAACGATAAGTACACGTTTCATGGGAGTCTCTCTACAAAATTCTAACACCGCCACCCAGCATTCGATTCGCAGCAGATTGTAACCGTAGCGAATTACCATGTGCTGCCCCAAGCAGAGCGGCTAATTGCTTGTGTGGCAGAGCCACCAGCAGAGCAGCGAATCCTTCGTGTGGCACAGCCGACACCGGAGCAGCAAATTTCTCGTGTGGCACAGCCGCCCTCGGCTGTGTGTCTGCACTCTCTGTGCAAACGGCTCTCAGTTTGAATTGTCAACCAGAGCGCCTTCTTTTTGGCGCGAAGGATCTTGCGCTTAGCACTCTGCAATCTGCTCGCAGAAGTTACAAACGCACTCTGCAATCTGCTCGCAGAAGTTACAAACAAGGTTGTGGAATTGTTCGACATGCCGCCAAGCGGCAAGCTAACCACTAACCACTAACCACTAACCACTAACCACTAACCACTAACCACTAACCACTAACCACTGCCTTCCTATCTACTGCCTCTCCAACTAACCAAATCCCCAACTCCTGCGTCTATAATCAGAGCAGACGCACATGTCCCAGGACCTCCAGCCGCAACAGCCGCAGCTTCCATTCGCAGAACCCGCAAAGCTCGCCGTCGTTCGCACCTGGATCCGTGACCTCGTCATCTCTCTCGGCATCTCTGTCTTCTTCATCATCTTTCTCTACCAGCCGGTGAAAGTGGAAGGCACCAGCATGTTGCCGGGACTTGAAGATCAGGAACGCATCTTCATCAACAAGTTCGTCTACCGATGGGAACCCATCACCCGCGGCGACATCGTCGTTTTCCGCTACCCGCGCGACACAGCAAAGAGCTACATCAAGCGCGTCATCGCCGTCGCCGGCGACCGCGTTGTCATCGACAAAGGACGCGTCTACGTCAACGGACATCTCCTGCATGAGACCTACGTCCCCGCCGCCTACATAGATTTCCGTTCCATGCCAGAGACCACGGTTCCACAAGGAGAGTTCTTCGTCCTCGGCGACCACCGCTCCATGTCGAACGACAGCCGCGATTTCGGCCCCGTCGACGAGACCTTCATCACCGGCAAAGCCGTCTTCATCTATTGGCC
>JAOAPE010000065.1 GCA_025462725.1 Terriglobales bacterium
TCTCGGGGAGCCGGCCGCGCGGGCCGTGGCCGAGCAGGTCCTTCACGGCGCGGTCCAGGCCACCACCCGGCCCGACCGCCCGGCGGGATGCCTGTGCGTGCAGGGAGCCCTGGCCACCGGCGAGGGCGGCCAGGCCGCCCACGATGCGCTCGTGGCCTGGCGCCGGGACGGCGAGGAGGCCCTCCGCGCACGCTTCGCCCGGGCTCGTGACGAGGGCGACCTGCCCGCCGGCAGCGACCCCTCCCTTCTCGCCCGCTACATCGGCACGGTGGTGTACGGCATCGCCGTGCAGGCAGCCACCGGCGTTCCGCGGGAGGACCTTCACCGGGTCGTCGACCTCGCCCTGCAGGCGTGGCCCACCCGGCCGGCCTCGTCCGACGCCTGATGGGGTCACATGGGACGAACGGATGTTCGTTGATCTGCTATGATCCGCCGCCCGAGAGTGGGATCAGTCGCGCCTGGCATCCCGGACACGCAGGGGTTCCGAGTGGTCGGCCAGGGCGATGACCGGGCGCGGCGTGATGCGGTGGCCGAGGAGGACGGGGCGGTCGGCCTGGCCGAGCAGCAGCGGGAGCCGCTCGTCGGTGCGGATGCGGCCGTACCGACCAGGGCTGCTCGTGCTCCCCCAGACGCGCCGTCTGGAGCTGTTCCGCCTCGACGCCAGGCAGCTGATGCGCCAGCACTTCGACCAGCTCGCCGGCCGGACCGGCGCGTAGCGATCGTCGGGGGAGCCCTCAGGGCCCTCCGCCGGCGGCGGTATTCGATGACCGTATCGGGAGCGGGTTCCACGGCCCGCGCTCATGTGCCTGGACCGAGGCCTGTGCGCCGTGGCCTTGGTCGGGATGCACAAAGACAGCCTGGAGGTAGTGGTTCTGTGGACTCTCCGGGACCTACCGTTCACATCGCTGTCCGGTGACGGCATGCTCGCCCGGCGCATACCGTCTGCGCATGCACCAGACCGGAGCAGTACGTGCCTCACCCAGTCGACGCACCTTCTGGCTGAACGACCTCGTCGCGTCGGTGGTCGTCGTCCTGGTGGCCCTGCCGCTCTGCATGGGGATCGCCCTGGCCTCGGGCGTGCCGCCCGCCCTGGGCCTCGTCACCGGGATCGTGGGCGGGCTGGTGGTCGGCTTCCTGCAGGGCTCGCCGGTCTCGGTCAGCGGGCCCGCCGCCGGCCTGACCGTGATCGTGGCCGAGATCGTGCGCGAGGGCGGTCTGGTGCTCCTCTCGGCCGTCGTCCTGGCCGCGGGCCTGCTCCAGTTCGCCGCGGGCCTCGCTCGCCGCGGCCGGTGGTCGCGGGCCGTGCCACCGTCGCTCGTCCACGGGATGCTGGCCGGCATCGGCCTCCTGATCATCGCCGGGCAGGTGCACGTCATGGTCGGCGCGCGCCCTCGGGACAGCGGCCTCGCGAACCTCCTGGCGGTGCCCCGATCTCTCGCGGCGGTGCTCCTGGGGGACGGACCGCACACCGAGGCGGCCCTGGTGGGCCTTCTCACCATCGCCGTGCTCCTCGCCTGGAGGCGGTGGGCGTCGGGCCGGGTGGGGCTCGTCCCGGCCACGCTGGTGGGCGTGGTCGCCGCCACCGCGCTCGCCAACCTCGCCGGGCTCCCGGTTGCCCGGGTGGCCGTCCCCGACCAGCTGCTCACCGCCACCCACCCCGTGAGCCGGGACATCCTCGGGCTCCTGGGCCGCCTCGACACCTGGGGCAGGGCCCTGGTCCTCGCCCTCGTGGCCAGCGCCGAGACGCTGCTCTGCGCGGGCGCGGTCGACCGCCTCCACCAGGGGCGGCGCACCGACTACGACCGGGAGCTGCGCGCCCAGGGGATCGGCAACCTGATCTGCGGCGCCCTCGGCGCCCTCCCGATGACCGCGGTGATCGTCCGGTCCAGCGCCAACGTGCGAGCCGGCGGCCACAGCCGGGCATCCACCATCTTTCACGCGGTGTGGATCCTCGCGCTGGTCACCCTCGCCCCCGGCGTCCTGCGGCTGGTGCCCATCTCCAGCCTGGCCGCCGTGCTGGTCTTCACCGGCTGGATGCTCATCGATCGCGACGCGATACGCCAGCTCGCCGGCCACGGACGGGGCGAGCTCGCCGTCTACGCCGTCACGGTCGTCGGGATGGTGGCCACCGACCTGCTCACCGGGGTCCTGCTCGGCCTGCTCGCCGCCGCCGGGATGCTCCTCTTCCGTCTCTCCCACATCGACGTGGACCTCGCCCACGACCCCGCATCCGCCCGCACCACGCTGCGCCTCCGCGGCTCGGCCACCTTCGTGCGCCTCCCCGCACTCGCCGCCGCCCTCGAGCAGGTCGCGCCCGAGCGGGAGCTGCACATGCATCTCGACGAGGTCGGCCACATGGATCACGCCGCTCTCGATCTGCTCACCGGCTGGGTGCGGGCGCATCGCGCCCGGGGCGGCCTCGTGACCATGGTCCCCGCGCTGCCCGCCGCCACGGGCTCACCCGGCGCTGCCGAGAACCGATGAGCGCCGGCTGCTGCAGCCGGCCGGGTCGGTGTGCTTCCGCTCGGGCCAGTGCGCGACCCGGTGTCTGGGTCACGCACTGGCCCGGGCGCCGTCGGCTCAGCCGTACATCAGGGATCCGGGAGTGGTGAGCAGCTCGCCCGTCTCCAGCAGCGTCTTCAGGCCGGAGAGGATCATCGGCCAGCCCCCGTAGAGCTGGCTGTTCGCGCCCTCGCGAAGCTGGTCGTGGGTGACGGTCAGGCGGCAGGAGTCGCCGATCGGTTCGATCTCCCATGTCACCCGCGAGGTCCCCTCGCCCTTCACGTCCTCGCTCCAGAGGGCCACCATGCTCTGGACCAGCCGCCGTGGCGGGTCCGCCTCGAGGATCTCTCCCTCACCCAGGAGCCCGGGGTGGGACGGGTGACTCTGCTCGTAGCGCGAGCCAGGCGTCCAGTCCGAGCTGATCCGGCAGCCGAAGGTGTACTTGCTCCTCATCTCACTGTCGGTGATGGCCTTCCACAGGCGGTCCGGGGTGGTCTTGATGTAGATCTCGAAGACCTTCTGCATGCGCTTCTCCAGTCTGTCCTTGGCCCGCCGAGGGCAGCGGCCCGGGCTCCCCTCATGGGCAGGCGCCCCTCGCAGACTATACGTGAC
>JAOAPE010000016.1 GCA_025462725.1 Terriglobales bacterium
GACCCGGCGCAGCCTGCCCCGGACCCCGAACAGCCAGAGGCCGGCGACCAGGAGGGTGAAGAGGTCGAAGAAGATCGCCTCCTCGTGCGCGAGGAGCGACTGGGTCTGCTGGGTGACGGTCAGGTACCGGTAGGTCCCCTGCAGACCCTTGAAGCCGGTGGCCAGCACGTCGACCCACAGCAGCGCCCACAGCCGCCCCCTGGTGCGCAGCGTCTCCGCGGCCACCAGGTAGACGCAGGCGACGTAGAGGAACGGCCGCACCTCGTCGACGATGATGCGGTAGTCGCCGCCCTCCGCGAGTCCGCGGACCAGGGCCACCACCACGCACAGCACGAATGCCGCCAGGGCGATCGCCGGCGCTGACCTGGGCAGGCGCAGCTCCCTCCGTGCCATGCCCCGGACCAGCCAGATGACCAGCGCGGTCGCCAGCAGCACCTCGATCGGGCTGAAGAACAGCCCGCTGGCACCGTTGGTGTTCAGGGTCGCGAAGAGCAGGACCTGCTCGGTCAGCTGGTCGCCGAGGCGGAGCGGGTACTGCTCGAAGAGCAGCGCGGCGCCGGCCAGGACCAGGACGGACGCCGCCGGTCTCCGCCAGCACACGATGGGGAAGACCAGGAACAGGATGACGCCGATCGCCGCCGCCGCCGCCTTGGTGCCCAGGAGTCCGATCACCGGTCCCAGGACCGCAGCCAGGGCGAACCCGGCCGCCAGGAGCACGGTGGTCCGGGCGCGCGCGGCCCGCTGCAGCCCGCCGACGGAGAGGGCCGGCGACAGCATCGCTCAGCCGGCCCCCATCACGTGGTACTCGTAGGCGAGGATCGCGGCGGCGCCGACGAGGATGGTGACGTACGTCGAGCCCATGCGGCCCTGCCGGCGGAGGCCCGTCACCACGAACAGGGCGAAGAGCGCGATCAACCAGCTCATGGTGAGGTCAGGTCGCGGTGGTGGCCGCGTACGCGCCGACGACCCGCGCGGGGACTCCTGCAACCGTCGCGCCGGCGGGCACGTCGCCGGTCACCACGCTGCCCGCGGCCACGCACGCCCCGTCGCCGATGGTCACGCCCTTGAGGACGATCGCCCTTGCCCCGATCCACACGCGGTCTCCGATGACGACCGGGCGCACCTCACCCAGGGAGGCGTGGTCGTCCGCGCTGTGGTAGTCGGAGTCCATGATGAGCGTGTACTGGCCGATCAGGCAGCGGTCGCCGATGCGGACCAGGCGATGCGCGGAGATCGAGCACCCGTAGTTGACGTAGACGCGCTCGCCGATCTCGATCCGCCCGCCCGGATGGGCGACCATCTCACCGCGGACGGTGCGCGCGGTCATGAGGAACCGGGACCCGATGTGGATCTCCCCGGCGTTGTGCACCGAGCACCTGCCGTACAGGCGGGGCCGGGCCCCGACGGAGTCGCAGTGGCGCAGGGAGACACGGGCCCGGCCGACCGCGGCGAGGACCCTCAGCGCCCAGCGCGGGCGTCGGGCGCCCTGCATCGCGGCGTCGGCCCACGTGGTGCCGGGTCCCATCGGCCGGGTCTCCTCGACTCTCAGACGGTCAACGGGAGCGTGGTCACCGGCGTGCGCGCGGGCACGCGCGCATGCGGCCCGCCCTCCGTCCACCAGGCGATGGTGCGCGCCAGGCCGTCCTCCAGGCCGATGCGGGGCTGCCAGTCCAGGAGCTGACGGGCTCGGGAGATGTCGGGACGGCGGCGCCGGGGATCGTCGACCGGCAGCGGACGGTGCTCGATCGTGCTGGAGCCGCCGACCAGCCGGCGGATCATGTGGGCGAGCTCGAGCACCGTCAGCTCACCGGGATTGCCGAGGTTGACGGGCTGATGGCAGTCGGAGAGGAGCAGTCGCACCAGGCCCTCGACGAGGTCGTCGATGTAGCACAGGCTCCGCGTCTGGGAGCCGTCGCCGAAGACCGTCATCGGCTCGCCGGCGAGCGCCTGGGTGATGAACGCGGGGGCGGCACGTCCGTCCCGCTGGCGCATCCGCGGCCCGAAGGTGTTGAAGATCCGCGCGATCCTGGTGTCGAGCCCGTGGGCGTTGTGGTAGGCCATGACGAAGGTCTCGGCGGCGCGCTTGGCCTCGTCGTAGACGCCTCGAGGACCGACCGGGTTCACGTTGCCCCAGTAGTCCTCCGGCTGGGGGTGCACCTCCGGGTCGCCGTACACCTCGCTGGTCGAGGCGAGCAGGAACCGGGCGCGCTTCGCCTTGGCCAGCCCGAGCGCCTTGTGCGTGCCCAGGGTGCCCACCTTGAGGGTGGCGATCGGCATCTGCGCGTAGTCGATCGGTGAGGCGGGGGAGGCGAAGTGCAGGATCGCGTCGACCTCGCCCTCGACGTAGAGGTACTCGGTGACGTCGTAGCTGCGAAGCGAGAAGCGCGGATGGCTCAGCAGGTGGGCGACGTTGTCGGGGCTGCCGGTCAGGAAGTTGTCGAGGCAGACGACCCACAGGCCCTGCTGGAGCAGCCGGTCACAGAGGTGGGATCCGATGAACCCCGCCCCTCCGGTGATGACGACGCGACGCACGAAGTGGACCCCCTCTGCTGCGGTGTTGCTCTGCGTCGACCGTACCGGCCGGCGGGTCGCGGGGCCATCGGCGCCCGGGACGCGGCGTGCCGCGGAGCCCATGGCACGTGGGCATCGGTCCCGGGGAGCGGCACCGCCTTCCCATTGGTGCGCCGCCGGCGCGCCGGTAGAGTGCGTCGCAACGTGATTCATCCTGACATCTCCGTCATCGTCTGCACACACCAGCGACCCGACAGCCTCGTGCGCACCCTCGAGAGCCTCGCGGCCCAGGACTTCGACGGCTTCGAGGTCATCGTGGTCGACCAGAGCGCCGACGACCGCACCAGGGACATCGTGGAGGAGCTCGCCGGACGCGACCGGCGCTTCCGCTACCTGCACCTCAGCCCCCCCGGCCTCTCCCGGGCGTACAACGCGGGGGTTCGCGCCTCCGCCGCGCCGCTGCTCGCCTTCACCGACGACGACTGCGTGGCGCCGGAGAACTGGCTGCGGTCGATCTCGGACGCGCTGGCGGCGCACGACGAGGTGTACCTGGTCTACGGCCAGGTGCTGCTGCCCCCGGACGTCGAGCCCGACGCCGTCCGTCGCGGGGTCACCCCCATCCTGCCCATCCCACAGCGGCGCCTCATGGATCGGCGGCGCGGCTTCCGGATCTTCGGCATGGGCGCCAACTTCGCCGTGCGGCGCGCGGTATTCGACAGGGTCGGACCCTTCGACGAGGTGCTCGGCGGGGGAGGACAGCTGCAGTCGTCGCAGGACTTCGACTTCGCCTACCGGGTGTTCCGGTGCGGCTACAGCACCCTGCTGGAGCCTGACGTGGTCGTCTATCACT
>JAOAPE010000063.1 GCA_025462725.1 Terriglobales bacterium
ACCATCGCCCGGACAGTTCGCGCCGATGCTCCAACGCGTACATGATGGAGGCGACGCCTTCGGCAAGGAAATAGGCGCCGACGACGATCGTCAACGTCAGCGTGCCCTGCACCGGGCGCGCCAGCAAAATGATCCCGGCGCCGATCGCCAGCACCGCCGAAATCAGCGACCACCAGAAACCTGGCATCTGGCGCGCCCAGAAGGTCAGCACGAGTCCGGCGATGCCGCTGACCAGGAATATCCAGCCAAGGAAGATCGTGACGGCAAGGCTCGCCAGCGGTGGAATGACGATTGCCCCCAGGCCCAGCAGCGCGAGCAGGATGCCTTCGACCAGAAAGGCCTTCCAGTGCGCCCGGACCGCGGCGATCATTCGTGATTGCAGAGCGGTGACATTGAGAGGGGCTTCGTGGGGAAGGATCATCGAATTTCTCTCAATGCCGGCACAAACAACGATCAGTGGGCGTGGTGCTGCAGCACAGCGTGGCCGTTAGACAAAGAACGGCTTGACCGCTTCGAGGACCTCGCTCTTGCTCATCGGCTTGTCGAACGCTCCGTCCGAGCCGGGCTTGCCGACCAGCACACGCACAGAGCCCGCGTGCCTGGCCTCCACGGAGTGGATTTGAAGGGCGGTCTGAAGCACGGGCGAGCCAGCGAGGTTCAGCACCTGTCCCTTGAAGGCCGCGACACCGGTGTCCTCGATGGTGGATGACAGCGTCGAAAACGTCTTGAAGTTTGAGAACACGTCCGGATACTTGCCGCCGGCGGTGAAGTCGAACTTCGGAGGCTTGACGGCAGCACTTCCTAGCACCCAGCTTAGGAGCGCGACATGTCCGGTTTCATGCTGGCCTATCTCACGAAACAGGTCGCGATATTTGGCCGGGATGAGGCCGTCCGTTCCATTTGCCTTTCTGTAGAAGGAATCCTCGAAATGCTCGAGGGTCAGCGCGTAGTTAAGAACATCGACCACCTGTTGCGGAAGTCCATCTGCGAACGCCTCGGCCGAAGCCGCCGCCAAAAGGATCGGCACGCTTCCTATGACCGCAAGCCTGCGGTTCTTGCGGAGAGCATCCCCCGCAGCGGCACCGATGCGCTCGACGACTTCGGGTTCAACGGAACCGAAAAGAGGTTTTTCCTGGGTATTCATTTTCGTGTCCTCACTTTAGCGAAGCAGCGGTCAACGGGGTCTTGATGAACGGCTTTGCCTGCACCAGGACCTTGCTTGGCGGCATCGTCGAATCCAGGCCTTTCGAGCTGACATGTCCCTTGCCGGCGGACGCCGACGACGGACCGTGGAGCAACGCAGAGATCATGGCGGCGTGACGCGCTTCGACTGAGACGATCGTGCCCGCCGCCGCGAGATAGTCTGCGTTGACGAGCAACGGACCCGCACCGTTGAAGGCGGCAACTCCCAGAGTCTCGAATGCGTCCGCAGCGGCAAGAACGCTTGACCGTCGATCGAAATCCACCTTTGAGAAATCGACTTCGATGCCGGGTATGGCGTGACCACCCAGCGCCTTCCTGAAGAATTCGACGTGCGCCCGTTCGTGATCCCGGATTTCCGTGAATGTCTCGGTTTCCTGCTGCGTGATCCCCTTGAAGGGATGATCCGTCACCTTCGTGTAGAACGCGGCTTCCAGCTGTTCGAGCGCGTATGCATAGTTCAGTATCGCGACGTCGCCTTCGCCGAGGTCGGCGGCGAGCGCCGAGCTGATGCCGAAGTTCGGCAGCATCGAACCGCACACCAAAATGCCCGCGGCTCCTGCGCTCCACCTCAAGATGGTGCGACGCGGATATCTCTGCTCAAACGTCATCTTTCGCTCCCTTCTGTACGCGGACCACGGCAAATGGTGCGGGTGGCGCGATGGCGCTCAACCTGAAGCAAACGACGACACACACAAGCTAGGCATGGGCATCAAATCCATAACAACGTGTAATCGCGCCTGGGTCCTTGTCGCTGCGACCTGCGTTTGGATTCATCGATTCTTCGTTCGTGGTCCTCAGCCTCTCGCCACGTGAAAAGCGGACTACCAGATTGACGCGGTACTGCCCAAATTCGCTATCCCTTACTTTGTCTATTGGAGACGGAGAGCGTCATGGGCTACGGATTCTTGGATACCCTGAAAACGCCGAGCATCGAGGCCGCCCGTAAAGCAAACGGCGGAGATGCGGCATGGGCGAACTTCGCCGGTCACCGCGATTTCGACCGCTTCACCGACGACGAACGCGCCTTCATCAGCCAGCGCGACAGCTTCTACATGGCGACCGTCGCCGAGAACGGATGGCCGTACATGCAGCATCGCGGCGGCGCCCCCGGCTTCCTGCGGGTTCTCGACGACAGGACGCTGGGCTTCGCCGACTTCCGCGGCAACCGGCAATACATCAGCGTGGGAAATCTGAGCGTCGACGACCGTGCCGCGCTGTTCTTGATGGACTACGCGAACAGGGCGAGGCTGAAGATCCTGGGCCATGTCGAGGTCAAGGACCTCAAGGACGATCCAGACCTGGCGGTAAAGTTGGCGGTGCCTGGATACAAGGCGAAGGTCGAGCGTGCGATGCTCATCCATCTGCAAAACTTCGATTGGAATTGCCCGCAGCATATCACGCCACGCTTCACGCAGGCCGAGCTAGAGCCGGCGCTGGCGCCAATCCGAAAAAGGTTGATCGAACTCCAGCAGGAGAATGAAAGCCTAAAAGCGCAGCTTGCCAAATACGGGCGGCCGACTCCGGCAAATTAGGTTTCCCTTGAAGGCCCTACTCGATTGAGTGCGCCAGCGTATGCGCCGACGCGCATCAGCATCTGAAGAGAAAATTTAGGGCTTATGTCCGGCCGTCGGTGGCCGCATTTGGACTGGCGTTATACCGGCCTGTTCTTCTGCCGTGAAGGGCGCGCCGAAGTATGGGAAATCGGAACGAATCCGGGTCCGGTCCGGAATGACGCCGTCCGCCAGCGGCACATTGCTCGCCAACGTGATGACGATGTCCATCACATCGTCGCCGAGCGCGCGGCCGTTGAAGCCGGCGAAATCGAATGCCGCGTTGGAGCCCACTTCGTAGGGCAGCCTCCCTGGGCAAAGCAGACCCGCCACCTGGCGGCCCTACTCCGCCGGGTTCGGGGCCGAACCGGCCAAGCCGCTGACTTGCGCAGCGAATTGAGCCAAGGCTTGCGCGAGGTTCTCGCGGTCCTCCGCAGGGCCGGTTCGATTGTAGGTCTCACGAAGGTTTTCGTCGGGGATGAGCACGTTCGTGATCAGCGGCAATCCCCAGCGCGACACCTGAACCTCCGGCGCATGGCCAAAGAGCGAGACGGTCGCCCAGGCATGAATGCGGCCTTGGCCGATCATCGATGTCGGGACTTCAAGTACGATCGCCGTCACGTTCCGCCTGGCGAAGAAGTTCTTGCGGTTCTGCCAAGCCTCTGCGGCGAAGCGGTTCTCCTGCGCCAGCGCCGTGCGAAACTTGCGAAGCGCCTCGGAATCGCCGGCGAAAAGATCGGGCGCCAGGCCCGCGAACGCCTTGACGCCGTCTTTCCCCGAAATCTGTGTGCCCGTCACGCCGGAGGCGATAAGCTGGCCTTCGATGCCTTTGAGCGCCTGGACGCCGGCCGAAAGACGGATCTCGAAATGCTGCAGGTGATCGTGTCCGTCGCCGTCCGCATGCTCGACCGCGCCGAATTTGACCTTGAAAGCGAGTTCTTCC
>JAOAPE010000076.1 GCA_025462725.1 Terriglobales bacterium
AACGTGCTCTGGACCCAGGTGGTGATCGCCGCCGACGTGGAGGATCCACCGCCCGGACCGCCGCCACGTCCGCCGGAGATGAAGTAGTGGATCTCATGCTGCTGCACCGCCGCCTGGAACTGGACGAGCGTCGGGGTGGGGTCGGTGCCGTTGAAGCCGCCGATTGCCATCACGGGGGCGCTGGTTGCCAGCTGGTAGCCGGCCGCCGAGTTCGCACGCACCGTGGCCACGACCCAGGTGTAGCGTCCGGCGTCGGTCGACAGGAGGGAGACGAGCGCGCTGCCGGGGGTGCTGCTGTTCAGAAGGCCGCTGCCGGGTCCGGCACCGCCTGGACCGCCGCCGAATCCGCCGGGAGGCCCGCCCGCGAACGCTCCCGCGCCTCCACGGGGGCCTCCAGCCGCGCCACCGGGAGGTGCGAAACCGCCGGGGCCGCCGCCGAACCCGAAGCGTCCGGCCCGAGCGCCGCCGCCTCTCCGACCCAGCCCGCCGGCTCCGCCGGGGCCCCCGAATCCGCCACCCGCCACCGCGGGACCCGCGGAGACGATGGCCCCGGTGTGGGGGGTGAGCACGGTGTCGACGGTGTAGGCGGTGGTTCCGGCCAGGCCTGCGATCAACCCGGCAACGGCCAGGCCGGCGCTCAGCCGTCCCCGGCGATGGGACGCGAGGGCGATGCCCACCGCCGCGGCCACCCCGAGGACGACGACGGCCGTCCGCAGCCACGGGTACCAGCCGGCGCTGCGGCCGAGCAGGACGTACGAGCAGACGACGGTCACCGCCAGCGCCGCCGCGAGGACCAGACGCCAGGGCAGCCGGTCCCGCCGCATCCACAGGGTCACCACTCCCATGCCCACGATCGCGCCGATCGGGGGTGCGAGGGCCACCGTGTAGTACGGGTGGATGATCCCGCTCGAGAGGCTGATGACGGCGCCGGAGACGAGAAGCACGCCGCCCCACAGCAGGAACGCGGCGCGGGTGCGGTCGGTCCGCGGGGCGCGGCGCGTCATCCACAGGCCGGCGACCAGGAGGATGAGGGCGGCGGGGATCAGCCAGGCGATCTGTCCGCCGAAGTTGGCGAGGAAGAGACGATCCCAGCCCGTCGGGCCCCACATCGACCCGGCCGTCCCGGTCCCGCCGATGCTCCCCGTCTCGTTGCCGGTGAGCCGGCCGAAGCCGTTGTACCCGAGGATGAGGTTGATCAGGCTGTTGCCCTGCGAGCCACCGATGTACGGGCGGTCCGCGGCGGGGATGAGCTGGACGATCGCCACCCACCACCCCGACGAGACCACCAGGGCCACGCCACCGCCGAGGAGCCCGAGCAGCCTGCGCCGCAGCGGCGTCGGCGCGGCGACCAGGAAGACCAGCGCCAGCGCCGGCACCACCAGGAACGCCTGCATCATCTTGGTGAGGAAGCCGGTGCCGACCAGCGTGCCGGCCAGCACCAGCCACCGGGCCCTTCCGTCCTCGATCGCCCGCATTGTGGCGTAGGTCGCCGCGGTCAGCAGCAGCACCAGCAGCGCATCGGGGTTGTTGAAGCGAAACATCAGCGCGGCCACCGGCGTCAGTGCCACCACGGCGCCGGCGAGAAGCCCGGCCGCGGGGGTGAACCACCGGCGCACGCTGGCGAAGACCAGGCCCACGGTGGCGACCCCGGCGAGAGCCTCGGGGACGAGGATGCTCCACGAGTTGACGCCGAACAGCCGGGCGGAGATGTCCATCACCCAGAGCGCGGCCGGGGGCTTGTCGACGGTGATGAAGTTCGACGAGTCGAACGAGCCGAAGAAGAACGCCTTCCAGCTGGAGGAGCCGGCCTGCACCGCGGCGGAATAGAAGGAGTTCGCCCAGCCCGACGCTCCCAGGCCCCACAGGTAGAGGAGCGCGGTCACGCCGAGGAGGATGAGGAGGGCGGGGCGAACCCACACCGCTTCCGACTGCCGCCCTCTGACCAGGGTGGCGATGCGCAGCCGGCTGAAGGGGGGAATGGTCCGGGGCGGCTTGGGGAGGGTGATGTCCATGGGCCGAGGATGGCCGGCCATCCTGGGATGCCCACGTGGAGAGTCTGGGAGCAGGCTGGGAAATCGCCCGGCGCCTGGCTGGAGCAGGGTCGCCATGCCCTCGACCGCCGCCGGCGAGGTTCGCAGGCCGGGGCCGACGCCCGACGTCAATGCCCCTCCGGTCGAGGGGAATTGTGGATGACTGTCGTGAGCCAGCTGACGATGTCGGGGACGACCGCTGGGTCCATGTGCTGTGCCGGCTCACACTCCGCCGGCGTCGAGCGGCCGGTGCCGGTGAAGAAGAAGTGATTGTCGGAAGCGTAGATGCGGAACGTCACGTCGGCGCGGTGGGCGAGGCCGGTCTTCCATCGCGCGAGGTCGTCGAGCACGGTCACCTGGTAGTCGCGGCCGCCCTGGAGGATGAGGATCGGCCGGTCCAGCGCCGCGGCGACCGCGACCGCGTCGTAGCCGCGCAGGTCCAGCCAGTACGGGGCCGGCGTGCCGAAGGGCAGCTCGCTGGCAGGCGTCGACGGGGACAGGTCGGGGCTGTCGACGAGCCTCGCCTGCTCGCTCATCGCCTCGATGGCGGGGTCCGATGCAGCAGCCGTCTCGGGGTCGAGCGAGGCGTGGTAGCGGATCTGCCGCACTGCGGTCCAGTGCAGCGGTTGTGCTCCGCCGGCGAGGATGTCCAGCCCGGCGACCG
>JAOAPE010000072.1 GCA_025462725.1 Terriglobales bacterium
GCGTTGACGACGGTGATCTTCTCCGCGAACGTCGCCAGCTTGGCGCGCGCCCCCGGCGAGCGCAGCACCTCCTGGGCCCACTCCCGCTCGTAGACCGGGATCGGCTCCTCGTCGCCGCCGGTGGCGATGTCCAGGAGCGCCTGGAGGAGCCTCGGCTTGGATCGGAAGTGGAGATAGACGGTCTCGACGGCGACCCCGGCGCGCTCCGCGATGGCGCGCACCGTCGTCCGTGCGTAGCCGCGCTCGATGAGCAGCGCTCGTCCCGCATCCAGCACCGCCTGGCGCGTCTGCTGCGCCTGAGCCTGCCGCAGAGTGGACTCGTAGCGGCGGGTGTTGACGCCCCGTCCATTTCGCTGTACCTTCGCGGTATCCGATTTAGCTACCATGTAGCAGATCGTACCGGAAGGGGTCCCGCCGGGAGGTGACAGCACCGATGCAGGCAGCCGCCGGCCGTGACCGCATCTACGTGCTCACCCTGGTCCTGACCCTGGTCGCCATCTGCGCCTTCAGCGTCTTCGTCATCCGCGACTACCAGGACCAGGGCAGCCAGCGGGTCACCCTGGCCCGTATCGGCGGCGTATCCGCCGGCGGCGGCGGCGACGCCTCCCTCCCCGCCAGCGGCGACAACGGCGCTGCTGCCGTGCAGGGCAGCACGGGCGGCGCAGGTGCCGCCGGTCCGATCGGGGGCTCGTCGCCGGCCGGTACCGCCGCCGGCACGCGGGTGAGGACGACCGCCTCCGGAGTGCCCGCGGCCGCGGCTCCCGTTCCCGGCGGCACCTCACCCGCTTGCGTCAACGGGCACATGGCCATCGGCCAGATCGTCGCGGTGACCGGCCCCGTCTCCGAGCAGACCGCGGCGAACGCCACCGCGGCCTACTTCAAGAAGGTCAACCGCGAAGGTGGCATCAACGGCTGCCAGGTCGACTTCACCTACCTCGACGATGGCGGCTTCGACCAGCAGAAGGCTGCCGCCGACGCCCGCGAGCTGGTGCAGCAGGACAACGTCTTCGCCGTCGTCGGCGGATTCACGCCGGTCACCTCGTCGACCACCGCGCCGTACTTCGCGAAGCTGGGGGTGCCGGTGGTGGGCGTGGACGGACTCTCCCTCTCCGAGTACGGCAACCCCGTCGAGTACTCCTTCGCCTGCTCGGCCACGGGGGCCGGCATCTCCACCGTCAACCAGGCCAACCGGCTCGGCTTCAAGAGGCTCGCGGTCCTCTACGTCGACCTGGACTTCACCCAGGTCGCCTTCGCGGCGATGAAGGAGCAGGCGGCGAAGAACGGTCAGCAGATCGTCTACACCAACGCCGAGAACGTCGCCTCGGCGACCTACGGCACCGACGTGGTGGCGGCTCGCAACGCCAACCCGGACGCGGTGATCAACCTCCTCGACACCAACAGCGCGGTGCGCGAGATCAACGCCATGAGCAGCAACGGGTGGTACCCGAGCCTGGTCACCGCCACCGCCACCTCCGACCCGGTGGTGATCCAGCAGGGCTCAGGCTGGTTCAGCCATCCGGGCCACGACGTCTACGTCCTCCGCAACTATCTGCCCGCCAACGCCAACACGCCCGAGGTCAACGAGTGGCTGCAGACCGAGGGGCAGTACTTCCCCGGCTTCGACGCCAACACCTACGCCGAGGGGTCGTGGCTGGCGGCGAAGGTCTTCACCGAGCAGGCGAGGAAGCTGGGGGCCGGGCTGACCCGGGCGAGCCTGCTGGCGGCGCTCGACAGCCTGCGCGACTACCACACCGGCTTCACCCCCGACATCACCATGACCGCCGACCACGGTCCCAACAGACAGGTCCTCTGGATGAGGTGGGACGGCGCGCAGTTCGCCCAGGTCACCCCCTTCGGACCGTGGTGAGCCGGAGCTGACGCCGCCGTGTCGCTGATCGGTCCCGCGCTGGTCGACGGTCTCATCATCAGCAGCCTGTACGCGCTGCTCGCCGCCGGCCTGGTGATCATCCACAGCACCTCCGGGGTGATCAACTTCGCACAGGGTGCGCTGGCGATCTTCGCCGTGTTCGTGCTGAAGTCGCTCACCGACCACGGTGTCAACTTCCTCACCGCGGCGCTGGTGGCGATCGCCGTCGGCGCGCTCATCGGGGTCGCCATCGACCGGCTCACCCTGGCACCGGTGCGGCGGGCCTCGGCGCTCAACCGGTCGATCATCACCATCGGCTGGCTGATCACCCTGCAGTACGCCGCGGTGCTGCTCTTCAACGCCGGCGTCTCCACCAACATCAGCCACATCTGCGGCCGCTGCGGCGAGCGGCTGTTCTCGGTGGGCGGCCTCGGCGTCAACGCCCAGGACGTGGTCACCGTGCTGGTCACGGCGGCGATCGGGGTGGGGCTCGCGATGTTCTTCACGCGCACCTTTCTCGGGGTGGCGATGCGGGCCGCGTCCCAGAACGTCGACGCCACCCGGCTGATGGGAGTGAGCGTCGACAGCGTGAGCGCGCTCGCCTGGGCGATCGGCGGGGCGCTGGCCACCGTCGGCGGAATCCTCATCACCCCGCGACTGGGCGCGCTCGACAGCGGCACCCTGACCATCTACCTGATCGAGTCGCTCGCCGCGGCGCTGCTCGGCGGCCTGCGCAGCCTGCCCCGCACCGCCGTCGGCGCGCTGGTGCTGGGCATGAGCCAGGAGCTGATCGCGATCGTCCCCGGCCTGCGCGGGCTCCCCGGGCTCAAGTTCAGCGTCGCCTTCGTGGTCATCCTCGCCGCGCTGATCATCAACCCCGACCTGGCCAGGACCTCGGCGCAGGTGGTCAGCGAGAAGGTGGTCGAGCCCTTCCGGGCGCGCTGGTGGACCTACACCCGCCGGGCCGCGATCGCCACGGTGGTGCTCTTCTTCCTCCTCGTCGGCATCGGCGGCACCGGCGGCTGGTTCGGCGACGTCAACCGCTTCTACTGGGCCCAGGTCTTCGGCGACGCCTGCATCTTCCTCTCGCTGGTGGTGCTCACCGGCTTCGTCGGCCAGATCTCCCTGTGCCAGTTCACCTTCGCCGGATTCGGCGCCTTCCTCACCGCCATCTTCACCGCGAGATGGGGCCTGCCCTTCTTCCTCGCGGTGCCGCTGGCGGGGCTGTGCACCGCGCCGATCGGGATGATCATCGGCATCCCCGCGCTGCGGGTGCGGGGGCTGCAGCTGGCGGCGGTGACCCTGGCCTTCACCCTGGTCGGCGACCAGCTCCTCTTCGCCCAGTCGTTCCCGCTCAGCGGGGGCGCGGCTGGCCAGCCGGTCAACCCCGTCGCCGGTCCCATCGACCTCAGCGACCCCACCGCCCACTCGCTCTTCTGGACGCTGCTGGCCGGCTTCGGGGTGGTCGCCCTGGCGGTGGCTGCGCTGCAGCGCAGCCCGAGCGGGCGGGCCTTCTTCGCGGTGCGCGACTCCGAGGACGCCGCCACCGCGATGGGGATCTCGCTGACCCGCGTGAAGCTCGCCGCCTTCTCGCTGGCCGCGGGCATCGCGGGGCTCGGCGGCGGCCTGTTCGCGCTCACCCTGCCCTCGGTGAGCAGCCCCGACTTCAACCCGGGCCTGTCGATCACCTTCCTGGCGCTGATCATCCTCGCCGGCATCCGCTCGGTCTGGGGGGCGCTGGTGGCGGCGACCCTGTACATCTGGGGGCCGGTGGTGATCAGGGCGGTCCTCGGCCACGTCGGGGCCGACCCGGCACAGGCCTTCAGCTACCAGCAGCTGCTCAGCGGACTGCTGCTCATCGTCACCGTGATCGTGAATCCCACCGGGATCGTCGGCAGCCTCGCGGAGCTGCCGCTCGCCGGCACCCTGGTGGCGCGCCGGCTGCGGGGCCGACGAGCCGCGCCCGCGGCCGGGACGGAGGTGGCCTGATGGCGCTGCTCGCGGTCGAGGGGATCACCAGGCGCTTCCGCGGGGTCACCGCGGTCGACGACCTCCGCATGCGCGTGCACCGCGGCGAGATGGTCTCGCTGATCGGTCCCAACGGCGCCGGGAAGAGCACCAGCTTCAACTGCCTGAGCGGGCTGGTCCAGCCCGACGCCGGGCGGGTGACCTTCGACGGCCAGGACCTGCTCGCCATGGCCCCCCACCAGCGCGCCCTCGCCGGGCTGGGGCGCACCTTCCAGACGGTGCAGCTCTTCGGTGACCTCACCGTCTGGGAGAACCTCATGGTGGCGGCGCAGTCGCGGGCCTCGGTGGGGATGGTCGGGCACATGCTCGGCCTG
>JAOAPE010000061.1 GCA_025462725.1 Terriglobales bacterium
TGGCGTCCAGTTTGAAATCATTGACGGTCGGGGGCGGAACGTTGGCCGGTTCGGGGCGTGGGATCGCGGCGTCGATCGCGAGTTCTGCGGCGCTGTTGCGGGCCGGATCGGCCTGGGCCAGGGCAGAGGTTGCGGACACCGTGAGGAAGGTCGCTGCGACGACCATCAGCACGCGGTCGTATCCAGCACGGTTCTTCAAGCAGTCACGCATCGTCACACCCCTCGCGCGAAGCCGCCCCGACATGGAACAGCTCTTGGTTTCGTCCGTCTTAGGCTTTCGCTAAAGCGCCGGCCTCGGTAGTTAAGCGCGTTCAACGTCATTGGTTCACGTCGGAATACGCTCTCTGCGAACTTCGAACGCCTGCACGCAACGATTCATACGCAGACGATACACGCGGCCCCCTCATGCAGCCAGCGCCACGCGGGGCATCTCACGACAAACTGACTCCAACGGTCCTCCTTTGCAACGGAATGTGCGCTTTTGCCACGTGCTTTTCGCTTTGTCTGTCACCGCCAGGACACGGTTCAAATGTTCCAGAATAGCTGAAGCGTTCGGCCTCGAGATCTTGGACACGCGAGCGCCGCAATCGCGCATTCATTTTAGTTCGCTTCCTCGGCGCCGCCGGCGGCCGGATCGTCGGCGGCCGCTTCGTCGAGCTTGCGGTAAAGCGTCGAGCGCCCGATTTTCAACCTCCGCGCGACTTCGGACATCTGGCCGCGATAATGCGAGATTGCGAACCGGATGATTTCGGTTTCCATTTCTTCGAGCGGTCGCATTTCTCCAGCGCTCGTCAGCATCGCCAGGGTCCCGGCCGATGGTAGCGGCGCGATAGGTATTTCATTACCGGAAACCATCGCCGGCGCGGTCGAATGAAACGCCGGCCCAACAATGAGCGGTTCGCCGTGCTGGCCGTGCGCTTCCGACATCGGTGATTGCGCGGCGGCGAGCGGAAAATCCGCCAGCCCCAGCTGGTCGCTCTCGCTCATGACGACGGCTCGATAAACCGCGTTCTCGAGCTGGCGGATATTCCCGGGCCACTCGAGCTGCGACAGGTGAGCCATTGCCTCGCCGCTGATGCCGGTAATGGGGCGATTTTCCTCGGCGCAGAACCTCGCCAGAAAATGCCGGAGTAAATGCGGGATATCTTCGCGGCGCATCCGCAACGGAGGAATCGTCAGCGGCAATACGTGAAGGCGATAGAACAGGTCTTCCCGGAATTGTCCGCCTTTGACGCGGTCGAGCAATTTGCGGTTGGTCGCGGAAATGATGCGGACGTCGACCTTCACCGGCTTGCGCCCGCCGACCGCCTCGACCGCGCCTTCCTGCAGCGCGCGCAGCAGTTTCACCTGCGCGGCCAGCGGCAATTCGCTGACCTCGTCGAGGAACAGCGTGCCGCCGGAGGCTTCGAGGAATTTGCCCGTATGGCGTTCGGTGGCGCCCGTAAAGGCGCCCTTCTCGTGGCCGAACAGAATCGACTCCACCAGATTGTCGGGGATCGCGCCGCAATTGACCGCAACGAACGGCTTCGATTTGCGCTCGCCGCTGCCATGGATGGCGCGCGCGAACAATTCCTTGCCGACGCCGGATTCTCCTTCGATCAGCACCGGGATCGTGGAGGCGGCGGCCTTTTGCGCGGTGCGCAGCACGCCCGCCATGGTTTCGCTGCGGGTGATGATATCGGCAAAGGTCAGTCGGCCTTCGCGGCTGTGGCGTATGCGCTGCAGTTCGCCTTTCAGCGCGCTGGCGTTGAGCGCATTGCGCAGCGATACCTGCAGCCGCTCGATGCCGACCGGCTTGACCACGAAATCCTGGGCGCCGGCACGCATCGCCGACACCACATTGTCGATGCCGCCATGGGCGGTCTGCACGATGACGGGGATGTTAAGTCCGGCTTCGCGGATTTTCGCCAGCACGCCCATGCCGTCGAGGCCGGGCATCACCAGATCGAGCACCACGGCATCGATCGCCTGCGCATCCGGTGCGGTCAGCATCGCGATGGCCGCGTCGCCTGAGTCGACGACGATGGTCTCATAGCCGCATTTCTGCACCATGTTTTCGACCAGCCGGCGCGCTACCGCGTCGTCGTCGGCAATCAAAATGCTGGCAGCCATGGCTTTCCCCGCGCGTTACAACTATCTGTCTCGAATCGGGGCACTCTCGCTGATGCCGATTAACGCCCTCTTAAATGTTGACGTCCGGCCAGCGCTCCCTCGCCGCAGCTGTTCAGGTTGAAAACGCATACACAGGCTCGAACAAGATGACCTCGCGCTCCTCATCCGCTCTCCGTAAGTCGACCGCCCAACGCAAGCCGAACGTCAAGAAATCCGCCGCCAAACCCAAAACAGGCAAACTGCCGGAATGGAACCTGGCCGATCTCTAGTCCGGTATCGACGCGCCGGAAGTCACCCGCGACCTCACCAGGATGGATGCGGAATGCGTCGCGTTTGAGACCGACTACAAGGGCAAGCTCGCGGATCATACGGCGAAGGAGGCAGGCGGCAAGTGGCTCGCCGAAGCGATAAGGCGCTATGAGGCAATCGACGATCTCGCCGGACGTCTCGGCTCCTATGCCGGTTTGATTCATGCCGGCGACAGCGTCGATCCCGCCATCTCCAAATTCTACGGCGACGTCTCGGAGCGGCTGACGAATGCGTCGGTGCATTTGTTGTTCTTCGCGCTTGAACTCAACCGCATCGATGATGCCGTGATCGAACGTGC
>JAOAPE010000025.1 GCA_025462725.1 Terriglobales bacterium
CCGCGGGATCCACCCGCCGACAGACGCTGGAACAGCGCCCTGCGCGACACCAGCCGCTGCGCACCCCGCTCCGCCGGCGTCCCGGGACGATCGCCTCCGCCGGCTGCTCCGCCGGTTGCCACCACCACCTCGAGCCTCGTCTGCCCTCGCCCGCGCCCACGCCGGAATGGAGAGGCGGCGCTACTCGACGTCACCGTCATCTTCTGCGCCGAGGAGCTGCGCCCGCCCGGGCAACGCGGTGCTGAGCAGCTCGTCCTGCCAATCCAGGAGAGCTCCGTGCAGCTGCACCGTGTTCTTCAGCCCCAGGATGTGCGCTGGGATCGACAGGCCACCCTCCTGCTCCAACCAGGCGATCCACTCGGGGAGCGGAGGCACACGGTGCGGACGCTGAGCCAGGTGGTGCTGCTCCACCGCCTCGAGCACGGTGTCGATGGCCCTGATCCCGCGTCTGGCCTGGCGACGGCGGGCGACGGTGGCATCGGCGCCGACCTCCGCATCGCGAATCCCCCGATCGGCAGTGGCATGGCGCCGTGCGAGGGCGCCGGCACCATGCCCTCGCCGCACGCCGTCAACGTCCAGCATCGGTGGGTGCGACGGGGACCCCCACGCGATGCGCGAGAGCGATCGCCTCGGTGCGGGATCCGACCTCGAGCTTGGCGAGGATGTTGGAGACGTGAAACTTGACGGTGCGCTCGCTGATGAACAACCGTACGGCGATGTCGCGGTTGCGCAGCCCCGCCATCATCAGTTCGAGCACCTCGCGCTCACGGTCGCCCAGCTCGGACAGGCGTCGCGCGGCCGGCGTCTCCGGTGCGGGGGTGCGGTCGTGCAGCGGAAGGCAACAGCTGACGGTCGTGCCCCAGTGCGGGTTGGAGTCCAGGCAGACCCGGCCGCGCAGCTCGCCGGCCAGGCGGCGGATACCGGCGAGCTCGCGCTCGAGCCGCTCGGCGGCATCGTCGTAACCGACGCCGTTGTCGGCGACGATGATGATCAGCGCCTCATCGGTCAGCCGCCACAGCAGTCGCGATTTGTCCGCTCCAGGGTGCTGGGTCGCGTTGAGTGCGGCGAGGCGCGTGACGAGGCGCGCCGCGTGTGCTACGGCATACGGAAGCTGAGCGGCCTCGCCGGCGTCGCCGGCGTCGAGATCCTCGACCAGCCGCATCCGTGCGGAATGCAGCGTCCCACGCACCTCCTTCACGACGTCGGCGAACGCGGCACCGATCGAAGCGCGACCAGTCGCATCCCTGGCGTCGGCCTCGGCCTGCAGCTCGAGCAGCCCGCGCGAGGCCATGTCGATGGCCTTGGCCACGCCGGGTGGCGCCGCCTGCGCGCCTCCCCCTCCCGTCGCGCTCCGCAACGTGTGCAGCAGAGATGACAGCGTCGCGGCGTGTCGAGTGCGCAGCTCCAGGCGAATGCGCTCGCGCTCCTGGCTCATGGCATGCGAGAAGGCCAGCGTTCGGGGCGGCGGGTCGTCGTCGATGGCCCGCACCCGAGCCGCAGCCCGCGTGACCACACGCATGGCGGCTTGCTCCTGGCCGGGTGTGATGCTGAGCCGCGCGCGGTCGCCGACGATCAGTGCAACCGTGAACCCGGGCGACCGCGCGATCCAGCCGGCCACGCGCAGACCGCCCACCACGGCGGGCAGCTCCAGTCGCACCACACCGCTCTTCGCCGGCAGGTCGGCACCGATCATCTGGATCCAATCGATGGTGGCCAACCGCTGACGTGCTCCCTGCGGAGCGGCGATCTGCACCGGAAAGGTGGGTGACTCCGGGGTCACCAGCACCAGCGCGCTGTGCGGCAGCACCGGCAGCAAGGCCTTCCGTGCGCCCTCACCCACGGCATCGGCGGGCGCGGTCGCCAGCTCGGCGACCGCCGCGGCGTCCAACCACGCACCGACGTCAGAGCCGTGGCCGTTCACCTGCGGCCAGGTGCCGGATTCTGCGTTCGACGAGATGGGGGTGGCGGTCATCATGTTCTCCGAATCGAAGGGTGGTGATACGGCTTCCTGGTGATACAGCGCCTGGTGGCGTCTGCCGGGATGGCGGCACCGAATGCTCGGGTCTCCGACTCGGCGTCTGACCAGGTTGAGCATGGCCGCTTCGGCCAATGGCCACATCACGCGCCCTCGTAGCGTTCTTGCACATCTGGACAGGAGTGATAGAGGACGTTGCCCAAGCCCTCTACGGCGCCTGCTCACGCCGCAGCCCGTCCTTCGCGGCCTGGAGATCGCGATACACGGTGCGCTCGAGCTTCGCTCGCACCAGATGGCCTGCGAGCTGGCGACGGAAGAAGGCATTGGTTGAGTGGCGGGTCGAGGACGCGAAGTAGCGATCGTTGTTCCGGGCGACCAGGGCCGAGAACGCCTCGGTCGCGGCGGGCCCCAGGGCGAAGTTGTCGTAGTTGACGATCACGTGCACGAGCCGTCCCAGTGCGGCGAAGCGCTCGTCGAGGCAGTCGGCAAGCTGCGCGACCTCCGCGTCGGTGTCGAGGGTGAGGCCCTCGAAGTTCACGTA
>JAOAPE010000066.1 GCA_025462725.1 Terriglobales bacterium
AGTCGGTCTTCCACGTCGCCACGCAGGCGACCGCCGCCGTCGCCGATGCGACCGTCGCGAGGTTCCAGCTGACCTTGTACGCCTGGTCGCTGACCAGAGTCCGGCTGTCCACGCCGGTGCTGTAGAAGACGTCCAGGAAGGTCTCCATCCATGCGGGTGTGTCCGCCTTCGCGGCCTCGGCGAAACCGTCGAAGACGCTTTCGGGAACGCCCTCCGGGTTGTCTGACGCCTGCAGCAGGAAGGGCGGGATCGGGGCAACCAGGACCCCCCGGGCGACCCGTGCGGAGCCGTGGGCGCCGAGATAACGGGTCACCTCGCCGGTCCCCATCGAGTGCCCGACCAGCGTGGCGTCGCGCAGGTCGAGCTGCTCCATCAGGACAGCGAGGTCGGCCGCGAACGTGTCGTAGTCATAGCCGACGGTCGGCCGACTGGACTGGCCGAACCCGCGCCGGTCATAGGTGACCACCCGGTGGCCCGCTCCCAACAGGGCGGGCACCTGCCTGTCCCATGCCCGGCCGCTCAGGGGATAGCCATGGATCAGGACCACCGGCTTCCCCGCGCCGTGGTCTTCGTAATACAGGTCGATCGGGGCGGAGTTCTCCCTACCCACAGTGATCGAGGGCATCGCACATTCTCCTTTTCTGGTCCGATGATCGGGTTCGCTCTCAGGGGTTCGGCTGGCCGAGGTAGGGGAACGCGTTCAGCAGGTCGTCGTGCGGCGTGAGGCCGGTCGGCGGGACCTTGCCGTTGGTCAGCCAGGCGAACCGAAAGCTGTAGACGTCGTCGGTGGGGTGGCGGCCGTTGGGGTAGGCGACGGGCCTGCTGCGGTCGTACCGGAGGACGTCGGGCAGGAACATGAGGGCTCCCTGCCTGGCCTCGTCGGGCGGGTAGCCGCCCTTCTCCAGGACCTTGGACCACGGCCCCAGGTAGTTGGCCACGTCGTCGACCGGCTGGCGGGAGTTGTAGAGGTCCTTCTCGCCGTCGGGGGTGATGAACGGGTTGATGGTCGGGTTCCCGCCGCGGTCCATCTGCCTGAACGTTCCGTCCTGGGGCAGGCTGATCGTGGCCCAGACGCCGATCACCGGGCCCCCGCCCAGCATGTCGTCCGGCACCACGAGCACGATCGACAGGACGTTGTTGCCGGCGAGGTCGTCGTGCCCGGTCCACTGGAATCCGTGCAGGGCTCCCTCGATGTCGGCGAAGAACGGCTCGCTGCGCGCCCCGGCGAACACCCGGATCCCTCCGGCGTCGACGGGCTGCGCCATCGCATCGAAGCTGACCGGGACGGACGCGGTGAGCTCCTCGCCGGCCGGCCCCGTCTCGCGGGCCTGGGTGCCGCTGGCGTGGTGGACCGTCCCGGTCTGGACACCGTTCACGAGCTCGGAGAAGGTGAACGTGAAGGCGACGTCGGCCTGCGCGTCGCCGTCGTTGTCGATGTTGATCCGGTACACCGCATCCGGGTGAAAATCCCGGCTGGTGATGACCGTTGCGGGCAGCTCGATCGGGGGCCTGACCGTCGGGTTCGAGTCGATGATCAGCACCGTCCTGCCCGGGTGCTCTGCTGACCTGAAGGCGAACACGTCGGTGAGGTCCAGCCGCGTGTCATCGCCGGGAAACCTGAGATTGTCGGCGCTGAAGTGGTTCGACATCGTTGCTCCTGGATTGAGGTGGCTGGGTTTCGCTCACGCGCCCGCCGTCATCCTGCCGGTGATCGCGGGGTCGTTCGGGTGCTGGCTGAGCGGTGTGGTGCCCACCGTCATCCAGGCATACAGCGGCAGCGACTCCATGATCGAGTGCATCGCGGCAGGGTCGTGGGCTCGCCACAGGCCCAGCGTGCGCCACCTGCCCGGCTGGGCCGGCAGCGACCAGAGCCGGAGGAGGTGTCCCTTCTCGGCCAGCTCACGCGCACGTACCGCCTCGCGCGCCGTGGTGTCAGCGACGGTCTGGCAGGCTGTGCCATCGGGGACGGTGATGGTCAGGGTGATCAGAAACTCCATGGCTCGCTCCCTGGTTTCGGTGTGCGGATGATCCGGATCTCCGGGGTCATTCGGGTGAGGCGCGAGCGGTGCGACCTCATCTGTCCGCCACACACGCAGCGGCATCGAGGTGAGGACTTCCTCCAGCTGACCACCGTCAGCGGCGGCGAAGAGTCCGAGCGTGCGCCATTCCCCTGGTTGCAGTGGAGGACGCCACAGGCGAAGCAGGTGTCCCTGCGCGGCGAGCTCGCGGGAGCGTTCAGCCTCGCGTGCGCGGATGGCCTGGACCGTCTCGTCCGACGTCCCGTCGGGAACGTGGGTGGTCATCGTGACGAGATACTCCATGGTTGGCGCCTCCTGGGTAAGGCAGCAGTGCTCCGCATTGGCCCCATCCTGCCCCTGCCACCAGGACCGGCGCCACGACCAGCTTCCTCTCTCCTGTTAGGCGCAGCCTCCCACGGCACGTACCATGTCAGGCATGGAGCTGCGCCAACTCCGGTACTTCCTCGCGGTGGCCGAGGAGCTGAACTTCGGCCGGGCCGCCGAGCGACTGCTGATCGCCGGACCCTCCCTCTCTCAGCAGATCAAGGCGCTCGAACACGACCTGGGGGTGCGGCTCTTCGACCGCGACCGCCGCTCGGTGGCCCTCACCCCAGCCGGCGCGGCCCTGCTCCCACACACCAGGGCGTTGCTGGATCGGGCCGCCGACCTGCGGCGCCGCGCCGGCCAGATGTCTGGCTCCGAACCGGTCCGGCTCGGCTACGTCAGCTGGCTGCCCGCAGACTTGACCGCCCGCACCTCCGCGGTAGCGCAGCTGCACATCGACGCCTGGATCGCGCCATCGCACACACAGACCGTCCGGGTCGCGGACGGCAGCCTGGACTTGGCGGTGTGCTGGGTCCGCACACAGGACCTGGAGCAGTACGGGCTCATAGCCCGGCTCATCGGCGCCGACCGCCTCTACGCGGTCGCCACCGGTGACGACACCAGCGATGTCCGTGCCGAGGACACCGCTGTTCTCATCGATGACGACATCACCTCCTGGGCATCCTGGAACCTCTATGCCGAACAACTGGCCCGTGACACCGGCGCCCGCGTGGTACGGATCTCCGACGGCGGCATCACCGGCCCCGCCTTCTTCGACCACGCGCGCCGCAGCCGCCGCCCAATCGTCAACTCGCCCAAGGGCCAGGCCATGCCGCTTCCGCCCGACCTGGTCCGGCGCCCGGTGAGCGCCCCGGAGGTCTACTGGACCTGGTCTCTGGTCTGGCGACGCGGCGAGGAGCGCGCCGCCGTCCTGGCGGTGGTGGACAGCCTCACCGACGGGGTCGGCGACCTCGAAATCCATCCGCCGGACGCCTGGCTGCCCGACAGCGACCCGCACAAACAGTAGGTATCCGGCTGCAGGCGACGTTTCGGCCTCTCGGCCCGGTCACCACGGCCCGGCGGCGGGGTGCCGCGAAACGGACGTGTCAGGCCGAGACACGCCGTGTCTCGATCCAGTCGACCAGCAGCCGGCGCTCGGCGAACAGCCACGCGCCGGTCTGTTTGGCGAAGGTGTCGTAATAGCGGATCGCGGCGATCATCAACGTCCGTTGCCCGTCCGCGCCGACCGACAGATGATGGGCCATGCAGTAGCTCTCGCCGGTCGCCCGGTCGCCGTCGAGCGCGATGGTGCTCTGGCCATTGAAGTGCATCGTCGCCGTGTACCGGTTGAGATCCTCGAACACGGGCGTCAGCGCCTCCCGGCCGTCGAGCACCTGTGTGGGCTCGGAGCCCTGACCGTCCATGTGGACGACGAAGTGGGTGTCCTCCGTGAAGAGCGACCTCTGCCCCTGGGCGTCACGGCGATCGGCGCAATGCGCATAGGCGTCGACCAGCACGCGGATCGCCACGCGGTCCGCCACCTCGGTCGGGGTGATCTCGGTGTGGATCGTCATGTCTCCTGTTCCTGCTGCCGGCGAGGTAGGCTCCGCGTACCGGGGAGCTCCCCGGTTGCGAGCGAGTATAAGTGGGGAGCTCCCCGTTTTCAACCAGGGCATGGGTCCATGACGG
>JAOAPE010000052.1 GCA_025462725.1 Terriglobales bacterium
GATCGCCGCACGGTGGTACGCGGACCGCGGACACGTCGTCGATGCTGTCCGGCAGGCACAGGCGGCGGGAGACTGGCGGCAGGCCACCCGCCTGCTCGCCGACCACTCCTTCAGCCTCCTCCTCAACGGTCTGGGGGCGACCACCCACGCGCTCCTCAGCGACTTCCCGGTCGGCGCCGTCTCCACCGACCCGGAGCTGGTCGCGCTCCTCGCCGCCGATCACGCCGCCCGGGGCGCCGTCGAGGAGGCGGTGGCGCACGTCACCCTCGCCGAACGCCAGGCGGCGACCGTGCCCATGGAGCGCCGGCGTGGCTTCGACCTCGGGCTCGGGCTCGTGCGGCTGTGGCTCGCCCGCCGGCGCGGCGACTTCAGCTCCGTGCTCGGCGAGGTGCGAGCAATGGTCGCGACGCCGGAGGCGCAGACGGTGCATGACATCGCGGAGCGCAACGACCTCCGGGCGGTGGCGCTGATGAACCTCGGCATCGTCGAGCTGTGGTCACTCCGTCTCGACGACGCGGACCGGCATCTGGACGAGGGTCTCCGGCTGGCACGCCGGATCGGGCGGCCATACGTCGAGATCGGCTGTCTCGGCCATCTCGCGGTCACCGTCTCCGCACGCTCGTTCACCCTGGCCCGCCAGCGCTGTGAGGAGGCGATCGCCCTCGCCGAGACCCACGGATGGGCGGCCGATCCCATCACCGCCATCGCCCTGGGTCAGCTCGGCGGCACCATGGTGTGGGCGGGGCGGTTCGGAGAGGCGGAGCAGTGGCTCGGCCGCGCAGAGCAGGCGTGCGGCGCGGAGGTGGACCCTGCGACCGGGCTGTTGCTCCACCAGCTGAGAGGACTGCTGCATGCCGGTCAGGGCAGGCTCGAGCAGGCACTCGCCGCATTCCGCGCCGCCGAACAGATGCAGGGGCTGCTCGTCACCCGGCACGGGGCGGCGCGACTGGTGCGCAGCGTCCTGCTGCAGACGCAGGTGGGCCTGGGCGAGGCGGCGGCTGCCCGTGCGTCGCTCGCCGCCATGAGCGAGGAGGAGCGTGACTGGGGCGAGTCCCGTGCGGCCCTCGCGGCCGTCTGCGTCGCCGGCGGCAGCCCCCAGGCGGCCGTGGACGCCCTCACCCCGGTTCTCGACGGCTCCGCCGCCGTTCTCCACACCTTCACGGTCGTCCAGGCGCTCCTCCTCGACGCCGCCGCACGCGACCAGCTCGGCGACACGCACTCCGCGGAGGCCGCGGTGGAGCGTGCGCTCGAGCTCACCGAGCCGGAGGGGCTCATCCTGCCCTTCGCCCTGACCCCGGTCCGACACCTGCTCGAGCGCCACCCACGACATCGCACCTCCCACGCAGCCCTCCTGTCGGACGTCCTCGACATGCTCGCCGGCTCGTCCTCGCCGCGACGAGGTGGCGAGACGGTGCCGCCGCGGGACCCGCTCAGCGACGGGGAGCTGCGCGTTCTCGGATACCTGCCGAGCAATCTGTCCGCGCCCGAGATGGGCGCCGAGCTGTACGTGTCCCTCAACACGGTCAAGACGCACATGCGCCACATCTACGAGAAGCTCGGTGTGCACAGCCGCACCGCGGCAGTCCGGCGGGCCCGTGAGCTGGGAGTGCTCGCGCCGTCCCCCGCACGGCGGCGCTGAGGGGGCAGCGCTCACACGATCCGGGCGATGCGCGCTCACACGCACCGCCTCGACACTCGTGTCATGAACGAACCCGAGGCATACGAACATTTCGAGATCCGCGTTCGAGGACTGCTGAGCGAGAGGATCATCGGAGCCTTCCCCGGCATGCGTGCCGACGCGGAGGGCGCCGAGACGCTTCTGGTGGGCCCACTTGTCGATCAGGCAGCGCTGAACGGGGTGCTCAGTCAGATCGAGGCGCTCGGACTCGAGCTCCTCGAGGTGCGCCGCCGGTGAGCCCGATCTCCGGCGCGATGAGGCGATCCAGGGTGCGCCACCATGAGTCCGGCGATTCGACCGCGGTCTGGGTGCTGGTGCTGGGGCTGATCGGCCTGTATCTCCTGCAATGCAGCGGTGGTCTGCCGTCATGGTCAGGGCCGGCCGCCTACCAGCGTCGCGACGACTGCTGTTACTCCCAGCACTGGGACGACCGGTCCTACGAGGTGCCGGGAGGATGTCACGGTCGTTGCGGACGGTGGCGGTGACTGCCCCGGCGGTGTGACCCGCGCCGGCGACCGCCAACTCAATAGCGGGCTGAGCTGGCCAGCAGCATCGGCCACACCGGGAGCTCGACGCCGTCCACGGTTGCCCCGCCGAAGCCGAGCATCGGCCCGGGCCCGGCGGTGACGTACGCGGGGAAGTCGAGCGACGGCGTCGAGGGCCCGTCGAGGGCGGCCAGCTGCTCGGGTGTGAGCGTGACCTCCAGCGAGGCCAGGTTGGCCCGCAGCTGCTCGATGGTGCGGGCGCCGATGATCGTCGAGGCGACCGCGTGCCGGCTGCGCACCCAGGCGAGCGCGACCTCCGCCGAGCCGGCGCCGGCCTCGGCCGCGACCCGGGCGACCGCCTCGATCACCGTCCAGTCGCTCTCGGTCGGCCCCTCGATCAGGCGG
>JAOAPE010000039.1 GCA_025462725.1 Terriglobales bacterium
CGCAGCGTGCTTGGCTGGGTCGGCGAGGACCGCGAAGACGGCCTTCGCCGGGGCATTGATGATCGTGGTCGCGCTGACGGTTTCGACGGCCATGCTGGGCGCCTCCTGATGAGCTGAGCCTGGTACCGATAATGACCCCAGCCGGACCTGGAACTCATCGCTGATTCGTCCTGGTCGGGCGGCTCCCGGGATTCGTCCAGGTCCGCCCGTATCGGGCGGGTAGAGCCCATCCACCCCGGGCCATGTCCGGTTGCGGCCCCACCTCCTCCTGTGCTTCAACCTGTCCTTCGTGCCGACCCTTCCGTCCACGCCCAGCGGCCTCACGGCATGACACCACGGACCGCAACCGGTCCCGGCGGCGTGGCCGGACCCGGTGAGAAGGATGCGGAGCGGGAGGCGGAGCGCCTGCGACGCCTCCTCGGCTTCTGGAACGCGGTCGAGGTGCTCAGCCACTTCACCGTCCCCTCGAGCCGGACGGCGAACATCGTCGCGATCCGGGACGACGGCGACCTGCCGTGGCCGGTCCAACCGTCGGACGAGTGGGTCGTCTGGTACATCGTCTACCTCGGCATCCATCCACACCGCGCCGCCGTCACAGAGCTCCTCGAGCACTTCAGGGCGACTCCCGACGCCGACACGGCCGCGAGCCGCGATGAGTGCTGCCTCGCCTCCTTCGTCGTCGATCAGAGCGGCATCATCGTCCCGGGGTCAGGGGTGCTGAGCAGTCACTCCTGGGCGATGGGCCAGCTCGCCGCCAATCCGCAGCTCCGTGGCCTACCGGAGGCCGAGCGGTCGTACCAGCAGCACTTCGCGGATCGGCACGCCGCCACCCGGTGCGACGTGACCGCGATGCGCGCCGAGGTCGCCGCGGTCGAGACGGCGATCGACTGGAGCCCCAGCCGTCCCACGGAGGGTCCGATCGCCCACGCCCGGCGGGTGGTGCGCCGGCGGCGGCGGAACGCCCGGGAGGACGAGGCCGTCCGCCCCGAGTCCGACGTCCTCAGCAGCTTCTACCTCGGCGACCTGGCACGCCTGATGCGAGTCGCACAGGAGCCCGACCGCCTGCCTCGCGGCCTGCGCGCGTACCTCTCCGGCGTCGACGTGTCCGGCCGTCGCGACGTCCGGCGTGACCGGGCGGCAGTCGGCGACGCGGTGCGGCCGGGGTGCTTTCCGGCGGGCCGCTGGCCGCAACCCGGCGGACATCATCTCGCTCTCATGCAGCAGGTGGCGGTCAATCGTGCGCTCGCCGTCGAGACCGCGGACGCTGGGATCTTCAGCGTCAACGGGCCGCCGGGCACAGGGAAGACCACGCTGCTCCGCGACATCGTCGCAGCGGTTGTCGTGGAGAGAGCCCGCGTCATGCTCGGGTACGGCCGCCCCGCCTCGGCGTTCAGACGCGGCGATCCGATCAGTGCCGGCGGCACCAGCCATCCCACCCACGCCATCGACGCAAGGCTCCGCGGCTTCGAGCTGCTGGTCGCCAGCAGCAACAACGGCGCGGTGGAGAACCTCACCCTCGAGCTGCCGCGGCACGATGCTGTCGATCCGTCCCTCACCGGTGGACGTCCGGACCCCTTCGCCCACCTCGGCACGCGGCTGGCTCGGGCGCGCGAGGGTGACGCCGCACTCGCCTGGGGACTGATCGCGGGGGTGCTCGGGAATCGAGACAACCGTGACCTCTTTCGCGAGGCGCTCTGGTTCGACCGCGAGGCCTCACTCCGTGCTGAGCTGGGCGCCAGACCGCCCGCGGAGGAGTGGACGGATGCGCGGTCCCACTTCCGCGTCGCCGTCCAGAAGGAGAGGTGGCATCGGGAGCGGGCGGCCACGGCGGCCAACCCGTCGCGGATCCCCGTCGACGACGCCTTCTGGGCGCTCGACGAGGAGGTCCGGCAGCAGTCCCTTCCCTGGTCGACGCCATCGTGGGAGAAGGCGCGAGCCGAACTCTTCGTCGCCGCGCTGCATCTCCATCGCGCCTTCGTCCGCTCGGCCGGCAAGCCCATCGTGGCCAACCTCGCCGCGATGATGGAGGTGCTGCGCCAGCCACCGTCGGGCGCCGACCCGGAGGCGCTGGCGAGCGTGTGGACGTCGCTCTTCCTGGTGGTTCCTGTCCTGTCGACCACCTTCGCCTCGGCGGCGAGGATGCTCCATGGCTTGGGACCCGAGTCCCTGGGATGGGCGCTGATCGACGAGGCTGGTCAGGCCTCTCCACAGCAGGCGGCGGGCACCATCTGGCGAGCTCGCCGCACCATCGTCATCGGCGATCCGCTGCAGATTCCACCGGTCCAGACCCTGGCGACCGGTATCCACACCGCTCTGCGAGCCGAGTGGAGGGTGCCGGACCGGTGGGACCCGGCCACGACGTCGGTGCAGACCGTGGCCGACTCCGTCACCCCCCTCGGGACATCGCTGGGAACGACGTGGGTCGGCTGTCCGCTGCGCGTCCACCGGCGCTGTGCCGGCCCGATGTTCGGGATCAGCAACGAGATCGCGTACGACGGTGCCATGGTGTCGGCGACACCCGCGCGCACCTCCGTGGTCGGAGAGATCCTCGGTGAGAGCCGCTGGATCGACGTCCCCGGTGTGCCCGGCGGCGGGCAC